>CAWEKG010000001.1:0-667957 GCA_963809595.1 uncultured Chloroflexia bacterium
GCCACGACCTGTTGGGGTCGGGCGAGGGACGCTCCTGCGGCGGCTGTGCGTGTTTGCGGGCAGGTTCACGCTGGAGGACGTCGAGTCGGTGTGTACGTCCGACGACGTGCCGGCAGCCCGCGCCCTGGACCTGCCGCTACTCACTGCTCGACAAGTCGCTGGTGATGAAGCAAGACGTACCGGGTCCCGCCTGCTATCGACTGCACGAGACGATGCGCGAGTTCGCCGCCCTCAGGCTGAGGGAGGCGGACGAGGAGAAGGCTCGTCGAGCTGCGGTGCGCCGAGTACTACGTCTCGAGGTGCCGGCCACCTGCAGTCGGAGCTCGGTACGGGCTGGTCGAGTGGCTCGAATGGATCGACGTGGAGATCGACAACATCCGGTCGGTCCTTCGGAGATGCCTCGTTCACGGCGATATCTCGCGCGGAATGGACCTCGCCGCATCCCTCCAGCTGTATTGGGCCACGCGGGCGACGACTGAAGGCGTGCGGTGGCTGGACGAGCTCCTCGCGACCGGCGGCGGTGATCCAGAGCCCCGGGCTCGGGCCTGGTACCTGCGTGGGTTCATGGCCGTGTTGCTGGTCGATCCGACCGCTGCCACACCGGCGCTCGAGCGAGCGGCGGCGGCCGATCGAGGGGCCGGTCGTCTCCCACCGCTGGCGTCAGCGCTGTCCCTGGCCTCGATCGCTGCCAATATGGCCGGGGATCGAGCTTCCGCCAGGCGATTGCTCGGTGAGGCCAAGGCCGTGACAGCGGGCGTTGATGACGTCACGGCTGCGCTCACGTTGCTGCTGGCTCGATCGTTCCATGGCTTCTTCGAGGGCGACCTCGAGGCCGCGAGCTCCGCGTCCTCGGAGGGCGTGCGTCTCAGTCGAGAGGTGGGAGACCTCTACACGCTCAAGGTCTGGCTGCTGAACCTGGGCACGGTCGCCTTGATCGCCGGTGACTTGGCCAAAGCGAAGCCCATGCTGACCGAGGCTATGCGAATCGCCCACCAGATCGACGACCGGGTGCAGCTGGCGTACCTGCTCGACGCATTGGGCTGCCATGCTGCCGGATCCGGGCAGGCACGGCTCGCCGCGCAGTTGCTCGGAGCCGCGGATACCGTCCGCAGGGGGGCCGGCGCCAGCATCATGCCATTCCTCGGTCCACCGATGGCCCGCGCCGAAGCGTCGGCGATCGCCGCGCTTGGCGCATCCAGGTTCGAGGCCGAATGCAAGGCCGGAGGCCGCTTGAGCCGGGACGCCGCGGTGCGGCTCGCACTCGGTGAACCTGGCCATGTTGCCGCTGCGGCATCGACCAGTGCGGGCGCGGGGTTGCTCGCGAAGCGAGAGGCGGAGGTCGCACGGCTGGTCGCCGACGGCCTGAGCAACAAGGAGATCGGGGCACGCCTGTTCATCTCCGAGCACACTGTCGACAGCCACGTCCGCAGCATCCTGAACAAGCTCGGGTGCAACTCACGTGCCCAGATCGCCGCCTGGATGGCGTCGCCGAGCGAGTAGCGGACGCCGAAGGCGAGCTGGTCGAGGACAGATCCTGAGCGGGTGGGCTCGGCCATCGTGAACAGGAAGCCACGAACGGCAAGGACTCCGGCGCCGGTCGACTAGCTACCCGATCACGAATCCCATCGATGTCGGCTCCGGTTTGCCTCCCTACGCTGGCAAGCATGACCAGAGAGCTACCGACACAACGAGTGGAAGTCAGCTTCGTCGGCGCACCTCCGGCCCAGCAGATCGAGCGGGCGTCCGGAGTGAGCGAGGTCGAAGTTGACGGTCCGATCTTGCGCTGCCTGGTGTGCGGCAGCTTCCAGCCCTTTCTCGAGGCTCTGCGCGGTCACGAGGTCGTGAGCCTCAGTGCCTCCCCCATCGAAGTCCGTGCCCCACGTCAACGTCAACCACACCAGGGAGATCGAGCATGAATACGGCAGGCGATCATAGGTCGCTGGACAAGGTCGCCCGGATCACGGGCGGCATCTACCTCGCCTACATCGTGGCTTCGGTGCTCGCCACCATGCTGGGCCAGATCGGGCTGGGTGCAGCGCCACAGGTCTACGAGGCGATCGCCACGAACGAGGGATCGTTCCGCCTGGGTCTCGTCATCGCACTGACAACAGGGTTCCTCTTCCTCTTGGTCGCCTGGGGTCTCTACGTCCTCCTGCGACGGGTCGACAGGAACCTGGCGCTGCTCTTCCTGCTGCTCAACGCTGTCGGCGTCGCCATCCAGGGCGCGAGCATGTTGTCGCTGGTATCCGCGCTGCTGCAGGGAGACGCGGCCAGCCACATGCAGGCCTACTCGGCGGCGCAGCTGGAGGGCCTGGCGTACCTGTCCATCAACGTCTACAAGGCGGGCTGGGTCACGGCGCAGCTGTTCTTCGGCACGTGGCTGTTCCCGCTCGGCTACCTGGTCTACAGGTCCGGGTACCTCCCCCGGTTCCTGGGCGTCCTCCTGGTGCTCGACGGAATCGCGGTCCTGGTCTGGTTCCTCCAGGCCCTGCTGCTGCCCGACTACAACGCGATCCACTACCCCGGCCTCGCCCTGAGCTTCGTCGCCGAGCTCGGGCTGGCCCTGTGGCTCCTCGTCAAGGGCGTAAAGATCATCGACGTCGGAGCAAGCCTGCCGGCCGACAAGCGGCTCGCGGATCCGCAGGCCGAGGGCGCTCGGGCGTGAAGGCCGTCGTCTGCACGCGCTACGGTCCGCCGGAGGTTCTCCGGCTCGAGGAGATCGCGACTCCCGTTCCCCGGAAGAACGAGGTGCGCATCCGCATCCTGGCAACCGCCGTGACGTCGAGCGACTGCTACGTCCGGGGGCTCAACCTGAGCCCCGCCTACCGGGTGATGGCGCGACTCGCGCTCGGCTGGAACGGGCCCAGGCAACCTGTGCTCGGCATGGTGCTCTCAGGGAAGGTGGACTCGGTCGGGCCGGACGCCACTACATTCGAGGTGGGCCAGCCGGTACTCGGCTTCAATCAACACCGCTTTGGGACGTATGCGCAGTACGTGTGCTGGCCCGAAGACGGACTTCTTGCGACGCGACCGGCGAACCTCACGGATGTAGAGGCCGCGGCCATCCCATACGGCGGGTTGCTCGCGCTCCACTTCCTGCGCGAGGCCGGCATTCGAGCGGAACAAAAGGTCCTCGTCTACGGCGCCTCTGGGGCAGTGGGCACGTCCGCCGTGCAGCTTGCGCGACACCTCGGCGCCCAGGTCACGGGTGTCTGCAGTACCGCGAACGTGGACCTTGTGGCATCCCTCGGCGCGTCCTCGGTGATCGACTACACCGTCGAGGACTTCGCCGACAGGGCCGAGCGCTACGACCTGATCCTCGACGCCGTGGGCAAGAGGAAGAGCGCGGCGGCGCTCCGGCGGTGCCGGCAAGTGCTGGTTCCGGGCGGCGCCTGCGTCTCGGTCGACGACGGGAGGCCGAAGCTTCGCCGCGAGGACCTTGTGCTGCTCAGCGAGCTGGCCACGAAGGGTGAGATCAGGCCCGTGATCGACCGCACCTATGCCCTGGACGACCTTCCCGAGGCGCACCGGTACGTCGACAACGGACACAAGCGGGGCAACGTGGTCGTCGCCGTGACGTAGGGCCGCGAACGGCCCTCCCGTCGAACCCGCCGGTTACCTGCCCGCGTTCAGTGAGGCTCCAGGCTCGGGACGATCAGCCAGCTCTCCGCCCGGCCCCGGTAGATCAGCTGCTCGGTAGATAGACCCGACCGCGCACGGAGGTCGGCGAGGTGGCGCTTCACGGTGCTCGGCCGAATGCCCACGAGTTCGGCCGCGTCCAGGACGGACCCGCCAACTGCGACATACGCGGCGAGGACGTCTGTCTGGCGCTGCGTTGCCTTGGGCGAGAGGGCCCCGCGCAGGTAGCCGACCCTCATGCGCTTCGTGCCGTCGCCGGGAGGAGATCCCGGGGTGTCCTGTTGATCATCACGAGCCGGGTGGACGACGCGGCCGGCACCGTCCCGATGCCGGTGGACGATGCGACCCTCGACCTGCTCCTGCGCGATCGTGATCCGCTCACCGGTAGTGCGCTCGCGATCACGGGCATCGTCGTGATCACGTTGTTGATGGAATCCAAGCCGTTCTGAAGTCCGCCCATGCGCGGCAGGAGGATGACCATGGCGACGCGATCGCTGGCTCTGAGCGGAACTCGATCGGCCCTTGACCTCGGGGATGTGGGTCGCCCCGCCGCGCAGGCCGCGGTCGGCCTGACCATCGGGAGCGCGACGGCCCTGGCGGCATTCTTCGCGGTCGGCGAACCGTGGGGCACGCTCAACGATACCCTTTCGATCGGCCTGGCCTGGGCGACCGTGCCGATCGCCGTCGACCTGGTCCGGCGGCACCCAGAGTCCCCGCTGCTTGGCCTCGGCGTCGTCGCCGATCTGATCGGGGTCGCCGCGACGACGGTCTTCACGGCCCTGCTGATCGCGCGTCGGTGCTGGGCATCACGGGCGGGGCGGGTCTCATCGCGACCGCTGCCGGCATCGCGACCGGCGGTATGGGCAGTCCGGTGGCGGCCATCGGGTTTGTCTCGGCCCTTGTCGGCACGACCGGGTTCTACGCGCTGCTGGGTCGCCGACCGGCGCAGGTCCGGTGACGCGGCATGGATGATCGACACGAGATCCCATCCGGGCTTTGGTCGCGTCGGTCGGACTCGGCGGGACGCTTCCTTATGGTCTGGCTCATGGAGGTCAAGCCCTGGTGAGAGGGGACTGACGGCGTCGCTGTCCTTCGTGCCGGTCCCGTCTGGGCTCGCGGGGGATTGATGGACGAGATGGAGGAGGGTCGACGATGGTGTCCTGGCGGACCGCCGCGGTCCTGTGGCTCGTCGCGGGATTCAGCAGCGCGTTCCTTGTCCCATATATGACGGACCAGCTCCTGCTGGCTGTGTTCGCGATCGGCGCCGCTGTCGGGATCGTGATCGCCGCCGCCAGTCTCCTCCAGCGGAGCGACCGCCTCGCGAGGTGGAGCGCCGCCAGTGGGGCGGTGTGGCTGGTCGTGTTCGTGACGATCACGCTTGCGAACCTCGGCGACCCCGTCGAGTACCTCGTACCGGTCGTCTGGATCGCCGTGGTCGGCGCGGCGGCAGGCTGGGTGTCGTACCGACTCGCCGGAGGCCTCCGCGCCTGACGAGGGCGTGGCGTCCACGCCCTAGGCACTCGAACAACGATCCGGACCGAGCTACCCGACTCTGTGAATGCCTTCGATCAGTCGTTCATGACAGCGGATCCTGCGCAACACGAAGCACTCATCGAGTTCGAGGCCTGACCGCATACGCGTCCGCTTCGGCGTGGCCCCCCGGCTCTGGCAGCCGCGGGCCGAGGATCCACACGAGCTGCGCCGTGGTTGCCGCCCCGACCTTGGACCGGGCGTTCGCCAGGTGGTGCTTCACGGTACGGACATCGGCCGCCGTCGACGACAGTGGCGGACCGAGATCTCGCCCCATGACGGCCAAGGCAGGCACGCGCGCGGCGAAGACCAGGAAGCCGTTCCAGATCCTCGAAGGCGTGCTGCCGATCGTCACGGCCCGGGTGCCGACCGAAGTCATCGCCGCCCTGACTCTGGCCGCCCTGGCGGTGCCCGACCCAGGGCGAGCGCAGCTCATCGAGATATGAACGAGCGGGCGGTTCGGCCCTGCGCGGGGCGTCGCCGGTCGGACTGGATAGACTGGGCACATGGATCCATCGGTCTCGGCGGCGTTGCTGGCCGCCAGATCCCAGATGGCGTTCACCCTCGGGTTCCATATCGTCCTCGCCTGCCTCGGCGTCGGGTTGCCGACGATCGTCCTGATCGCGAACGCCATCGGCTTGTGGCGCAAGGATCCGGCGGCGCTCCTGCTCGCGCGGCGATGGTCGACGGTGATGGCGGTGACCTTCGCCGTCGGAGCCGTGACCGGGACCGTCCTGTCATTCGAGATGGGCCTCCTCTGGCCGGTCCTCATGGGTCGATACGGGGGTGCCTTCGGGATCCCGTTCGCGATCGAGGGGCTGTTCTTCTTCCTCGAGGCGATCTTCATCGCGATCTACATCTATGGCTGGCGACGGCTGTCGCCCGGGCTTCACCTGTTGTCGGGCGTGCCGGTCGCGCTGGCTGGGATCGGGGGGACGTTCTCCGTCGTCGCGGCGAACGGCTGGATGAACCAGCCATCGGGCTTCGAGGTCGACGCCGCGGGCAAGGTGGTCGCGGTCGATCCGATCGGGGTCGTCTTCAACCCGGCGACCTGGTACGAGGTCCCGCACATGTTCCTGGCCGCCTACATGGTCACGGGCTTCCTGCTCGCGTCCGTCTACGCGGTCGGTCTTCTCCGGGGGCGCACGGATAGGTATGTGCGCCTCGGGTTCGCGATCCCGTTCGTGATCGCGGCGGTCGCGGCGCCCCTCCAGGTGGTCGTCGGCGACGTCGCCGCGCGCGGCGTGATGGCGGATCAGCCCGCGAAGTTCGCGGCGATGGAGCTCATCGTCACTACCGGACCCGGTCAGCCGGAGATCATCGGCGGCGTCCTGGTCGGCCGCGAGGTGGTGGGGGGCATCGCCATCCCGTCGCTGGCGTCGATCATCGCCGGGTTCTCGCCCGATACCGTGATCGCCGGGCTGGACCGCGTCCCGCTTGACGAGCTGCCGCCGGCGACCATCGTGCACCTGGCCTGGGACGTGATGGTCGGGACGGGGACGGCCCTGGTCGTCCTCGCAGGATGGGGGCTGGTCCTGCGACTTCGGCGTGGCGACTACGCGACCTCCCGCTGGTTCCTGCGCGCCGCGGCGCTGTCGGGCGTCGGGGCGATCGTCGCGCTTGAAGCCGGCTGGATCGTGACCGAGGTCGGGCGCCAGCCCTGGGTCGTCTACGGCTACCTGCGGACCGCCGACGCGGTCACGCACGCCCCGGGGGTCACGGTCACCTTCATCGGCGTCGTCGTGCTGTACGCGACGCTCTGCATCGCGACGCTGGCCGCCCTCGTCGCGCTCAAGGGCCGCTGGGCGGCCCTGGACGCGAGCGCCCCCGGCTGCCGCGCCTTCGATGGTCTCGCGCCCGAGGACGACATACCGTACGGGCCGACCCGACGGACCGGCGAGGATCCGCGGTGACGGCCGTCCAGGCGACGGCGATCGTCCTGCTGGCAGGGGTCACGGCCTACGCCGTCTTCGGTGGCGCCGACTTCGGTGCCGGTATCTGGGACCTCGCCGCCGGACGTGCGAGCGACGGTCTCAAGCCGCGGGCGCTCATCGCCGACGCCATCGGCCCGGTCTGGGAGGCGAACCACACGTGGCTCGTCTTCGATCTCGTCATCCTGTGGACGGCCTTCCCCCCGGCCTTCGCGGCGATCATGACGACGCTCTTCGTCCCCTTGAGCCTCGTCGCCCTCGGCATGGTGCTGCGAGGAGCGGCATTCGCGTTCCGGCCGGTCGCCACGGGGTTGGGCGGCCGACAGGCAGCCGGCGCCGTCTTCGCGATCTCGTCGGTCCTGACCCCGTTCCTGCTCGGAGCCGTGGTGGGGGCGATCGCGAGTGGCCGCGTCATCGCAGCTGAGGACCCAGCCGTTGCGAGCGATCCGTGGTTCACGTGGCTGAACCCCACCTCGATGCTCCTGGGCGTCATGGCCGTCGCGGTCTGCGCCTATCTCGCCGCGGTCTTCCTCGTGGCCGATGCGCGGCGGCGTTCAGACGATGTTCTGGTCGGCTACTTCAGGCGCCGGGCGATCGCTGCCGCCGTGGTCGCCGGAGGCCTCGCTATCGGCGCGATCCCGGTCCTGGCCGTGGACGCGCCGATCCTTGCCGACGAGCTGACATCGCGCGGCTGGCCGTTCGTGATCGCGTCGGGTCTCCTCGGAGCGGCAGCGCTCATGTTGCTGTGGCGTGACCGGCCGCGCGGCACCCGGGCGTGCGCGGTCGGAGCGGTCGTCGCGGTGATCGCCGGCTGGGGCGTCGCGCAGTACCCGTACATCCTGCCGCCGTCGATGACCTTTGCGGACGCCGCCGCACCCGCCGGCGCACTCGACGCGCTATTGCTCATCTTCGTGGTCGCGGCACTGGTCATCGCGCCGTCTCTCGCCCTGCTCTACGACCTCGACCAGCGCGACCGGCTCAAGGGGCACGGCGTCGGAACCGACGTCGAGCGCGGGTCAGGCGGAACGCGGACGTCCGGGTGAGGACCGGACGTCGTTGCGATGTGCGATGAGGTCTTGGGTCCGACCTGCGATCTCGATCTCCAGCTGTAGTCGGGCCGGGACCCGAAGGTCGGTTCTGGCCGGTTCGACTCCTCTCGCCCCGACCATGAACGTTCGTTCTATTGAACAAGCCCTGCCGTCGGCTGCATTTCGCGCTCGGCCGAGGCCCCTTGCGGCTACCCGGCGCCGTTTCTTGGGCGAGTCCGTGACTCCTTGATCCACACTGGCCCTGCGGACGGCGATGTCGATCCCGTAAAGCAGGACGATCCTGGTGTGGGAACGGCCGGTTCAGAGATTGCGAGGAAGCCCAGATGGAACTGAACGGGACGCTCGGCTGGCTCATCGGGAGGGGAGCGGCACTCTTGATCGGCGTGGTGATCCTGCTGGCGATCTACCGGGTCGGGGTCAGCGCGATCCACCGCATCGTGCCTGCCGTCATCAAGGCCCAGGCGACCCACCTCCCGTCCGGGTCTGGCTCGGCAGAGGAGGTGAGCAAGCGGATCAAGACCATCGAGGAGCTCCTCCTCAAGCTCCTGCGCGTGGGCGTGCTTGCCGGGCTGATCATCCTCACCTTGGGCGTCTTCGAGCTCTGGTACCTCCTCGCCGGCATCATCCTGCTCATCGTCGCCGTCGTGTTCGCGACCAGGGACGTCGTCCTGGACTACGTGATGGGGTTCCTGATCCTGGTCGAGGGTCCGTATTTCAACGGCGACTACGTCGTGGTGAATGGGCACCCCGGGGTCGAGGGAGTCGTCGAGGAGATCGGCCTACGCCGGACGCTGCTTCGCGACGCGATGGGATCCTCCGCCGCGGTCTCGAACGGGTTCGTCCGGCTTCCGGTCAACCTCACGCGGCTCTTCTCGGTCGCGGTCGTGGAACTCCACATCCTCCGTGCGGGCCAGCTCGACGAGGCCCTCGCGACAGCGGCCCGGATCGGCGGCGAGATGGGCGAGGATCCCGCCTGGTTGGACCGGATCAACCCCGATGTGCCGGCCGACATCTGGGTCACCGAGATCGGCATGGACGGGGCCACGATCCGGCTTCAGCAGCGGGTCCCAGCGGGCGCTCAGATGGCGGTCGCGAGCGAGCTCCGCCGGCGACTAGCTGCGGCTCTGGTGGCGGCGTCCATCGGGACCGGGCGCTGGGACACACCGATGCCGATCGTCAGCCAGCCCTTTGCCCCGCCCCACTCGGCGTAGGATCGCCCCACGGCCACGCCCGGCCACCGATTGGGCCATGCCCTCGGCGGTGGGCGGGTCGGTCGGGGCTCTGAGCCGGAAGACCCGGACGTTCAGCGCGAGAAGGTCAGGTGCGTGATCCCGCTCGGGGCGACTTCCGACGTCACGCTGTAGCCGTTCTCGAAGCCACGGAGGTCGTCCCAGAGCCGGACGCCGCGGCCGAGCAGGATCGGGACGATGGCGACGTGAAGCCGGTCGACGAGTCCGGCCTTGAGGAACTCGCGGACCACGGTCGGGCCGCCGCCGATCCGCACGTCCTTGCCGCCCGCGGCCTCCGATGCGAGGTCGAGCGCCTCGCGGGGCGTGGCGGAGAGGAAGTGGAAGGTCGTGCCACCCGCCATCTCGAGCGCCGGGCGCGGGCTGTGGGTGAGCACGAACACGGGGACCCGGAACGGAGGCTCGTCGCCCCACCAGCCGCGCCAGTCCGGATCATCCGCAGCGGCGTGCAGCCCGAACATGCCAGCACCCATGATCTCCGCGCCGACCTCGGCGAAGTACGCCTGCGCGTACTCGTCGTCGACGCCGGTCGTTCCCTCCCCGGACGTGTCGTGCAGCACTCTGGCCCGGAACGTGCGGGTCGCGATGTAGGCCTCGACCAGGCGCGCCCAGTCTGGCCCGAACGGGTTCTCGCGCGTCTGGTCGGTCGTTGTCGCGAAGCCGTCCAGCGAGATGTTCAGGTCAACACGCACGGTCATCGACATCCTCCGAAGTGACTGCTTGCGCACTCGCTTCAGTATGAGGAGATCGCGCCGGGCAGCGAGCCGGAGCCCCTCGACGTGGCCCTGTGGAGCGGCGGCTTCGAGGCGCTCTGGGACAAGTCCGCCTTCTCTCGTCCGTCTTGGCCACACCATCGGGCTCAGGCAGCCGCGGGGCCTGGATCCACACCAGCTGCGCCGTGGTCGCCGCGCCGACCTTCGACCGCGCGTTCGCAAGGCGGTGCTTCACGGTCGGGCTTCTCAGGCCGTGACGGGCGCGTGATCGTCGAGCGCGGGGGATCGCAGGCTCCGTGGCGGACTGGTCCTCGGAGCGAAACGGAAGACGGCGATGCCGTGACCTCGTATGTGCCGCTGGCACTTCCCATCTTCCTGCAGGAGATGGTCCTGGCCGTCTGGCGCCGATCGGGCCATGCCCTCGGCGGCGGGCGGGTCGGCAGTCCACCGGAGGATGTCACCGGGCTGGCAATCGAGCACCCGGCAGATCGAGTCCAGAGTGCTGAACCGGATGGCTCGGGCGCGCCCGTTCTTCAGAACGGCAACGTTCGCCGGGGTGATGCCGACGGCGTTGGCAAAGTCGCCCACGGACATCTTGCGTCGGGCGAGCATGACGTCGAGCTCGACGATGAGGGCCATCAGATCACCTCGTCGAGCTCGGTGCGGTCGGCGATCGCCGACACGAGCAAGCCTCGCATGACGACCATGAGGAGCACGAACGCCAGCCCGCCGGCGACGCAGGCGGCCAGGTAGTAGATCATTGGTCCGCCGCCGCCGGGGACGAAGCCGAGCATGTGGATCAGGACGCCTGCGCTCAGAACCGTGGCGACCACCGCACAGGCCGTGATGACGTCGACCCAGCGCAGAGCGCGGCGGGTGAAGATGACCCCACCGTCGACCAGCGACAGCAGTTGCCAGAGGACGAGGAGCGCCACCTGACCGCATCCGATGAAGAGGATGGCGGCCACCGAGTACGGGACGACGAGGTACGCGACTTCGGGGAAGGTCGTCCCTACCTGGAATGCGTACACGGGAACGAGGACCTGCGCGAGCACGGATCCGAGCAGGAGAACGACCAGAGCGACACGGAGAAGCCGACCAGCGAACTTCGTCATCTATCGAGTGTCGATGTCTTTCGATTGCCTGTCGACCGGGCGTTCGCCAGGTGGATGTCTGCAACGCGCGGACCGCGAGGCGAAGGGTCCCTCTCTGCCGTGATCGACCGGGTGTGGACCGGGCCGCTGTGCATGCGCTCGCCGAGATCATCACGGACGTCTTCGAGCGTCACCTGCGATCGGCCTGAGGAGAGTTCGGCGCTACGACTGGCCGGGCTCGACGAGGCCGGACTCGTAGGCGTAGATGACGGCCCCGACGCGGTCGCGGAGCCCGAGCTTCGCGAAGATGCTCGACAGGTGGGTCTTCACGGTCGCCTCGCCGACGAACAACGCCGCCGCGACCTCTGCGTTGGACTGGCCGCGTGCGACCAGCAGGAGCACCTCGCGCTCGCGGGTAGACAGGCGCGCCAGGTCCCGAGCCGCCTCGGCCGGCGCCCGGCGGCGGCTGAACGCCTCGATCACGCGTCGGGTCACGGCGGGGGCCAACAGCGCCTCGCCTGCGGCGACCGTTCGGATGGCAGCCACGAGGTCGTCCGCCGGGGCGTTCTTCAGCAGGAACCCGGAAGCTCCGGCCCGAAGCCCGGCGAACACGTACTCGTCGAGGTCGAACGTGGTCAGGATGATCACCCGGCCCATGCCTGCGGCGGTGATGGCGCGGGTCGCCTCGATCCCGTCGACGTGGGGCATCTGGACGTCCATCAGCACGACGTCGGGCCGCCGCCAACGGACGAGCTCCAAGGCCTCGGATCCGTCCGCCGCCTCGCCGACTACCTCGAGGTCCGGCTCCGCCTCCAGGAGCAGCCGAAGCCCCGCGCGGACCATCGCTTGGTCGTCAACGAGCGCGACGCGAACGGCGTGGGCCATCAGCGGGCACCCGCGGGGAGCCGGACGCGGACGGCGAACCCGCCGTCCGCCGTGGGCCCGGCCTCAGCGCTGCCGCCGAGGATCGCCGCGCGCTCGCGGACCCCGACGAGGCCGAGGCCGTGGCCCGCCTCGGACCGCGAGCGCGCCTGCTCGGTGTCGCCCGCAGCGCTCGTGCCCCCGGCCGAGGGTCCGTTGATGACCTCGACCACCAGCGCCGGCCCTTCGCGGCGCACGCCGACCGCCACAGGCGAGCCCTCCGCGTGGCGCCGGGCGTTGGCGAGCGCCTCGGTGACGATGCGGTAGGCGGCGCGGTCCACCGCGTTGTCCGCGATGGGCAGCGTTCCCGGCGCCACGTCGAGCGTCACCGCCGACCCCGCGTCGCCGAAGGCCCCTACCAGCGCCTCCAGCTCTGCCAGCCCGGGCTCGGCGCCCGGGCTCGCGGCGATGTCGCCGCGGAGGGCGATGAGCATGCGACGGAGATCGGCGTTCGCGGCGCGGCCGGCGGTCTCGATGCGTTCGAGCGCGGCCGCCGCCTCATCAGGGCGGGTTGCGAGCACGCGCCGCGCTGCACCAGCCTGGATCCCGATGATCGCCACCTGGGCGGCCACCGTGTCGTGGAGCTCGCGGGCGAGCTGGAGTCGCTGCTCGCCGAGGGCCTGCTGGGCCCGCTGCTCCGCCACCCGACGGCGACGGGCGAGGAGCCAGAGGCCCGTGCCGAGCCACAGGGCGAGGGTCGTCGCGCGCACGACGCCGTCCGGGCTCACGCCCCACTGGGTCAGGGTGACGAGGAGGACGAGGAGGCCCCCTGCGATCCCGGTCCCGATCTCGAACGCGACGGGTCGGTTCGACCGCAGGTCGCGCCATGCCGCTCCCACTCGCATCGTCGTAGCCTAACGTTCCGTGGCCAGCGTGCCGCCGACGCCTGTCGCCGCCGCCCGTCCGGTGCCGGTGGCGCGCACCGACCGCATGGCTCGGCCCGTCCGGGCGACGCGGACCAGACCGTCGAGCACGCGCAGCGCCGCGATGACTCCGAGCACCAGCCCGAGGTCGATGCGGACGAGGACGGTCCAGCCCGCCCCGAGCACCGCTGGCGCCCCGACGAGGATCGCGATCGGCACCGCGATGTCCAGGTACAGCCGGATCGGCAGCATCGCGCGTCCGCGCCACGTCTCCGGCCAGGGCCAGAACCGCGGGGTGACCGGCGTGCGGACAAGTCGCACGAGGTTGCGGACGAGGAGCCCGAGGATCAGCACGACGATGAGGTCGAAGGCGGGGTAGAAGAGCGCGAGGGTTCCGGGACCCTCGCGGCCCATCAGCCTCGCCATGGCCGCCAGGCCGATCGAATCGGGCTTGTGGAGCTCCTCGTAGAGGACGCTCTGGGCATTGAACAGCACCACCACGCCGAGGCCGCGGGCAGGGACGACGGCCTGGAACGACGCCATGTCGGTCGTGCTGCCCGCGTGCGCGACGAGGCGTTCGCCGTCGAGCGTGCCGTCATACCAGCCCATCCCATATCGACCGGATGGGCCAGCGGGGGCGACGCCGGTCCAGAGCGCGTCGATGGTCGCCGGTGCAGCGATCCGCCCCGAGCCATGGCGGCCGCCGTCGAGCTCCGCAACGAGGAGGCGGGCCAGGTCATCCACGCTGGACGCCACGAACCCGGCGGGCGCCAGATCCTCGCGGAACAGCGGGGTATGCGCGTCCGCGACTCCGAACCACAGCCGGTGCGCCTGGCCGAGTCCGTCGGCCCGGGCCGTCTCGGCCACGCTCGTGGTGTGGACCATGCCGAGGGGGCGGGCGACGTGGTCCTGGAGGTATGCCTCGTACGACTCGCCGGACACCAGTTCAACGAGCCGGCCGAGGACGACGTAGTTCGCGTTGGAGTAGGCGAAGGCCGTGCCGGGCGAGGCGGAGAGGGCGACCTTCCGCAGAGAGCGGACCTGGTCGTCGAGCGTGGTTGCGGGGACCGACATCGGGGCCGTCCCTGCCGCGCCGGGGATCCCGCTCGTCTGGTTGAGGAGCTGGCGAACGGTGATGGTGGCGCTCGCCGACGCGTCGGCCACCGCGAACTCCGGCACGTAGCGCCGGACCGGGGCGTCGAGGTCAACGAGCCCGCGCTCGGCCAGCTGGCCCACCGCGAGGGCCGTGAGGGACTTGGCCAGCGAGCCGATCACGAACGGCGTCTGGGCGGTCACGGGCCGGCCCGAGTCGTCGGCAACGCCCGTGCCGTGCTCGTGGACGATCCGACCGTCCTCGACCACTGCGATCGCGGCGCCCGGGATCCCGGCATCACGGACGGCGTCGTCGAACCACACGTCGAGAGCGGTCGGAGCGACGGGATCGATCGCCGCGGGCGCATGCGACGGAACGACGAGGTTGATGACGACCAGGGCGGCGGCAAACCCCAGCACTATCGCCTTGGGCGGGACCGCGCGGACGACGCGCGGCACGTGCGCCCCGATGGCGTCGGCGGGATGGAACCAGTTGGGGAGTCGAGGCATCAGCGGGGCCTCCGCGCTGCGGGTGGTTGGCACCCGGAGCCTCGCGCCTCCCCGTCCATGCGCCATCCACCTGACGGATGATTCGGGTGTCCTCCCCGAGGCGGATCGGCAGGCGGCCGGCGGGGCTCGAGACGTGCGGCCCGGATCCGGCAGACCAGGTCAGGGGGGCGTGAGCCCGAAGAAGGGCGGCTGCCGGAGGACTGCGACTCAGCCGCAGGGGCCAGCCCGGGCATCCCGCGAGCCACGATCAGTCCTGCGGCGTCCGGCGGTCGTATCGTCGAAGCTGTAAGCGAGGAGGACTTCTGATGCGCAGCGTGGTCTACTCGATGGGCGTCTCGCTTGACGGCTACATCGTCGGGCCGGATGGCGACATCACTGCGCCGCCGCCCGACGAGGAGGTCTGGCGATTGGTCACCGACGAGATACGAGAGGTCGGCGTCCACCTGATGGGACGACGGCTGTACGAGACGATGCTGTACTGGGAGACCGCCGACCAGGATCCATCGCTCGACGACTCAGAGATCGAGTGGGCCGCACTGTGGAAGCCGCTCCCGAAGGTGGTGTTCTCCACCACGCTGTCGGCGGTGCAGGGCACTGCCCGCCTGGCCTCGGGCGGCCTGGCGGAGGAGATCGAGCGGTTGCGAGCCGAGCCGGGGGAGGGCGACATCGCGATCGGCGGCGCGACCCTCGCCGCCGAAGCGGCCGCGTTGGGTCTGATCGACGAGTACCGGGCCAGGGTCTACCCGGTGCTGGTCGGCGGTGGCATTCCGTACTTTCCCCGGCGCGAGCGCCGGGTGGATCTCGAACTCGTCGAGACCCGCACCCTCAGCTCGAGAGTCGTCTACCTCCGCTACCGCGTGGTGAGATAGCCGGCTCGTCCGCCGGGCGGGGATGGCCGCTTCGTCCTAAGCGCCGCAAGGCTTTCGGTTCAGCGGCCACCCGGCCGGCTGGTCGCCACGCCGCAGACGGTGCGTTGCAGGCGCAGATCGCTCGGGCTACCGTTGACGGCCGGAGGTATCGATGGCCGACCCCGCCCAGCATCATTCGATCGACCAGCACCCGCACGTCCACGACCGCTTCTGCGGGCACGTGGCCGTGCCGCACGAGGATCACGTGGACTTCCTACACGACGGCGACGTCCACCTCGTTCACGATGATCACGTGGACGAGGAACGCCCGGATCTCGCCGCGCACGTCGCGCACGCGGGACACATGCATGTGCACGAGGCAGGCTGCGGCCACGCGGTCGTCGCCCACCGGGACCACGTCGACTACGTGCACGGGGACCACCGCCACGTCGGTCACCAGGTCCATTACGACGAGCATTGAACCGGGGGCCGACCTTCGAGTCGCCGCGGGACCGCCCGGGAGCCTCCTGAGGGGACGCGGCCTGGCTTAGGGGACCGTCTCGGGGCCTATGTCGACCACTTGGGGTTGGCCGTGGGCGACCTCGGCGACGACGAAGCGCTGGGCATGCTCGGCGTGCGGGTCCCGTAGGAGGATCCCGAACGTGTCGAGCAGCCGGTCGGCGGTCAGCACCTCGCGGCCCGGACCGAGGGCGACCACTCGTCCGGCAAGGAGCAGCACCTGGTCGTATTCCACGGCCTCCGCGATGTCGTGGGTCGATGTGACGAGGGTCGCTCCGCGCTCCAGCTCGGCGGCGAAGGCCTGCAGGTAGCGCTCCCGGCCGCCGGCATCGAGCCCCGCCGTCGGTTCGTCGAGCACGATGAGGTCGGCTCTCCGAGCCAGGACCTGGGCCAGGTAGACGCGCTGCTGCTGGCCGCCCGAGAGCGATCGCAGCGGTTGGTTGGCCAGGCCCTCCACGCCCATGGTCCGCATCGCCGACTCGACCAGGTCGTGATCCTCGCGGACGAACGGCTTGACCAGGCCTCGGGCCGGGAAGCGGGCCATGCGCACCACGTCGAGGGCCCGGAGCGGCAGGACAAAGCCCGCGGCGTGCGCCTGGCTGAGATACGCGAGGCGGGCCGCGGATGAGCCCGGCACCCTGTCGAACACGTCGAGCCGGCCGGAGACCGGCGGGATGAGACCCATGATCGACTTGAGGACCGTCGACTTGCCCGAGCCATTGGTTCCAACCAGGGCGAGCGAGGTCTGGCGCCCGACGACGAGGTCGATCCCGGAGACGACCGGCCGGCGGTCGTAGCCCACCGCCAGGTTCGCCGCGCGGATCGGCGGCCCGGCCTCGGGCGAGGGCCGCTCGACGGTCGTCGCCTGGGCGACGGTCATGCCCCGAGCTCCCTGCCGGCATCGGTCCGCGGCTGACGCCCGGTCTTGATGTTCACGGCCGTCAGCACGCCGAAGAAGATCGCGGTGGCCACGAGGACGATCGTGGCCCCGCCCGCCGTGTTGAACGTGTAGCTGATCAGCAGTCCCAGGTAGGTCGAGATCGCCCCGATCAGGATGCCGATGGCCATCATCGTCCCGAGGCGGCTCGCCAGCAGGGCGCCGCTCGCCGCGGGCGCGAGCAGCATCCCGAACACGAGCAGCGTGCCGACACTCTGGAACGACACCACGACGACCGTCGCCACGAGCAGGAGCATCAGGGCGTGGTACCGACGGGCCGAGAAGCCGGACACCTGGGCCTGCTCGGGGTCGAAGCACAGCAGCAGGAATGGACGCGCGCAGACATACGTCACGACGGCGACAGCGCAGGTGACGACCGCCTGCACCGCGAGATCCTCCATGGAGACGCCGAGGATCTGACCGAACAGGATGGAGATCAGGTCGCCTGAGAAGCTGCTGGATCGCGAGACGATGACCACGCCGAGCGCGAGCATCCCCACGAAGAGGAGTCCGATCGCGCTGTCCGATGACAGCCTCGACCGCTGGGTCACGAGGCCGACCCCGCCGATCATGACCAGGGCCCCGAGCGCCGCCCCGACCATGCCCGGCAGACCCAACAGCAAGGCCGCCGCGACGCCGGGCAGGACGCCGTGGGCGAGGGCGTCGCCGATGAAGGCCATCCCGCGCAGGACGACGAAGGTGCCGACGATCGCGCAGGAGATGGACACCAGGATGCCGGCCGCCAGGGCCCGCATCATGAACTCGTTGTTGATGAACGGATCGATGAACGGACCCAGGGGACCCTCTCTTCTGGGGACGCCTGCGTACCGGGCCGGAGGCCGTCCTCCGGCCCGGAGCGTCCAGACGAAGGCTACTTCAGGTTGTCGGCCACGAGACGGGCGATGTCGGTCATGAACGTGAAGTAGGAGCCGTCGGCGGGAAGGGAGTGGGTGGTGAGCTCGACGACCTTGGCTCCGGTGTCCTTGCCGACCGCCAGGGCGACGGACGGATTCGTCCCGAGCTCGGTAAAGATCGCCTTGACGCCGGTCGTCTTGATCTTCGCCTCGAGTGCCGCCAGATCGGCGGAGGACGTCTCGGCCTGGGTCGTCAGGCTGGGGATGATCGCGCCCACCAGGTTGTAGCCGTAGCGCTCCGCGAAGTAGCCGAGGGATTCGTGGCCGGTGACCAGGGAGCGCTGCGCCGTCGGGACCGCGCTCAGGATGGCGGCCACCTGGTCGTTCAGGGTCGTGAGCCGAGCCTCCAGGTCGGTCGCGCGCGCCGAGACGTCGATTCCCAGGTCGGTCTTCATCTGGGTCGCGAGCGCCGCGACCGCGGCCTTCACCGTCAGCGGGTCCATCCAGAGGTGCGGATCCTCTGCACCCACGGCCTGGTCCGGATCGCTGGTGTCGATTCCCTGACCCGCGGCCACATGCCGAACGGTGATGTGATCCGAGGCGATGAAGCGCTTGACCCCGGCCTTCTCGGCCTCGTTGAACGCGTCGCCCATGCCGCCTTCGAGGTTCAACCCGTTCTCCACCAGCAAGTTCGCCTTGGTCATCGTCTCGATGTCCTTCGCAGACGGGGACCACTCGTGCGGATCGGAGCCGTTGGGCATAAGGACGGTGACGGTCGCGGCATCGCCGACCAGGTCCTTCACCACCGAGCCCAGGACGGAGTAAGTGACGACGATGGACTTGGCCCCGGTCGACGGCGACGAGGCACCCGCACAGCCGGCCACGACGAGCGCGACCGTCGCACCGATCCAGGCGCCCCGCTGCAGCACGCCGGGGCCGTCCCCTCGAGCCGTTCTAGTGCGACCGAGTGTCATGAGATGGCGCATGTCGATCTCCTCTGTGCTCCTTCCGTGGATTGCGTCGCAGGCGAGCGGTGCGCCATGCGGGATGGGCGAGACGCGTGACGATCGACGAGCCTCATGCCAAAGGCAGACTCAGTCGCAGATTCAGTCTCAGTCGATCACGCACGATTGCCCATCCTTGCCGACCTGCGGGGTCTCTACGAGGCGGAGCGGCTCGAGCGAGCCCGGCTGGGTTGCCGGGCCTGGCCGGCGCCGGACGTTCGGCACGCCGGGCAGAGCCCGTACAGCTCGATGCGGTGGGAGTCGATGGTGAAGCCCGTTTGCGATTCGACGTCCCCGGCGATCGAGCTGATGCCGAGGTCGCCCACCTCGGCGCTGCGGCCGCAGCCCGTACAGATGACGTGGTGATGGTGCGCGGGTTGGCACACGACGAAGGCGTGCTCGCCGTTGGGCAGGTCGAGCCGCTCGACGAGGCCGAGTTGCTCGAACAGCTCGAGCGCCCGGAACACGGTCGCCCGACCGACGCCCAGTCGTGCGCGCTTCGCCTCCCCGACGAGCTCGTTCGCCGTGAAATGGCTGTCGCGGTCGGCGACCATCTCCGCGACTACCCGCCGCGGCTCAGTGACGAAATAGCCCGCATCGTCGAGGGCGGTCGTCCAGGGCGTCGTGTCAGGCATGGCCAGAATGATACTCAGTCTCCGGGCGAATTGTCGAGACCGAATCTCAACCTCGCCGGCGACATGGCCCAGGCACGCTGTCCCGGTGCTTCAGCGAGGCTCAAGGCTTGGGATATCGTGTCCTCTGTGATCATGTCGTCGCTCCGTCGATGATCGTGGTCCAGGATCTCGGACAGCTCGAAGGTCCGGACAGGCGATGAGCCGGCTACGAGACGGGCGGCTCCCGTCTCCGTCGCGCCCCGTCCGCGCCTGGAAAGGATCAGACCCATGGCCAAGAAGAGGGACAAGAAGGCAAACCAGGTCGAGAAGGGTCAGGCGCACGGTGGGGACGGGAACGCCCCGTCCGCGGCGACGCCGGGCGAGCCCACGTCCCAGATGAAGACCAAGGAGTACGAGCGCGAGATGCGCCGGCTCCACGGAGAGCTCGTGGCGATGCAGGAGTGGACGAAGGCGACCGGCGCCAAGATCTGCATCGTCTTCGAAGGTCGGGATACCGCCGGGAAGGGAGGAACGATCAAGCGGATCGTCGAACGGGTCAGCCCGCGTGTCTTCAAGGTCGTAGCCCTGTCCGCTCCGACGGAGCGCGAGAAGTCGCAGATGTACGTTCAGCGGTACCTTCCGCACTTCCCGGCCGGTGGCGAGGTCGTGATCTTCGACCGCAGCTGGTACAACCGGGCCGGCGTCGAGCCCGTGATGGGCTTCTGCACGCCCGAGGTGTCCGAGAGGTTCCTCGAGCAGGTGCCGGCCTTCGAGAAGGCGATGGTCGACGCGGGGATCATCTTGCTCAAGTACTGGCTCGAGGTCAGCCCCGAGGAACAGACCCGCCGTCTGGAGGGTCGCATCCACGACCCGCGGAAGATCTGGAAGCTGACCGAGATGGACCTCAAGTCGTACAGCCGCTGGGACGACTACTCCCGGGCCCGGGACGCTATGTTCGCGGCGACCGACACGCCGTGGGCGCCCTGGTACCTCGCTCGCACGGACGACAAGAAGCGCGGACGGCTCAACATCATCAGCCACCTGCTGAGCAAGGTGCCGTACGAGCCGGTCGAGCCTCGAGACATCAAGCTGCCGAAGCGCAAGGTGAACGACTCCTACGTCGAGGCCGACCTGCCCTTGAAGTACATCCCGACGCCGTTCTGAACGTGACGAATGGCCTGCCGCGATATGCTTCTCGGTATGGGTCGTATCGGGCGGAGCTGGCCGACTCTGAAGCCGGCGCTCGTTCGCCCGTCGTGGCGTGCGCCTAGGCGATGCTGGAGGAGGCACCAATGAAGAACCCGCCCATCCTGGTCTCGATCATCGGCTTCTTCGCCGCGCTGGCCGGGTTCGGCTACCTGTTCTTCGGCCTGCGGGTCCTGGGCTTCGACTGGTTCGGGATCTTCGGCGACCTGCCGGTCTTCGAGCACGTCGGGCTGTGGGGCTGGCTGGCCATCGCCACGGGGATCATCTGGCTCCTCGCCGCGTTGGGCATGTGGGCCCTCCAGCCGTGGGCTCGTCTCTTCGCGATGATCATCGCCGGCTTCGCCCTGTTCGAGGCCGTCCTCGCCTTCTTCCAGTTCCCCGGCACCGGGGTCGCCTTCGGGATGGCGATCATGCCGGCCCTGATCCTGTGGTACCTGGGCACGGCCGAGGTCAAGGCCGCGTTCGGCGTGGCGGAGCCGCCGAAGGCCGCCTGAACCGAGATCCGGGGCCGGAGCTCCGGCCCACAGAGCGATGAGGAACGAGGTCGCCGCCCAGCGGATCCTGCGCGAGGAGCTCCTCGCGCTGATCGACGGCGAGGGTGCCCACATGCCCTTCGATACGGCGGTTGCGGACTTCCCCGCCGTCGCCGTCAACCGGCGGCCTCCCAACGTCCCCTACACGCCCTGGCACCTCCTCGAGCACATCCGGATCGCCCAACGCGACATCCTCGACTACATCCGGGATCGCGCCTATCTCGCGCCCGACTGGCCCGAGGAGTACTGGCCCGCGCGCGACGCGACGGCGACCCCGGACGAGTTCGCGCGGACGGTCGAGGGCTACCGGTCCGACCGCGCGGCGCTCCGGGCGCTCGTGGCCGACCCGGCCACCGACCTGCTGGCCGTGATCCCCGACACACCCGATCACACGATCCTGCGCGAGGTGCGCCTGGTCGGCGACCACAACGCCTATCACATCGGCGAGTTCGCCATCCTTCGCCTGGTCATGGGCAGCTGGCCGCCCGGGCGGGACGGATAGGCCCGCCAGAGCAAGGACCGTCGTGGTGGGGTCGGCTTGGGCTCCCGCCTAGCGAGGAACGGACGTGACGCGCTGATCGCTGTAACCGTGTTCCGCGATCTCGGCGGCGCGAGCACGGTACGCGTCGGCGCTCGGCAGGGTCCTGGCCCGGAACCCTTCGACCATCCGGTTGTACATCGAGAACGCGGCGGCGATGAGCACCGCGAGCTGGACATCGGCATCGCTCGCACCGGCCGCCTGCGCCGCGGCGACGTCGGCGGCTGCCAGGTCGCGTGGCTCGCGCCGGACGGTGCGTGCGATGTGCAGCAGTCCGCGCATCTTGTCGTCAAGCCCTTCGGAGGATCCAAGCTTGATCTGGTCGACGAGCGGCACGAGGTCGGTCGACCCGTTCCGCTCGAGCAGCGCGCTCGCGAAGGCGCCGTGCGAGTCCATGCAGTAGAAGCAGTCATTCGCCGCCGAGACCGCCGTGGCGAGCATCTCCCGCTGCGCGCGCTCGAGCGTCGCACCTGGGAAGTCGTTGACGAGCAGCTCGTCCGCGAGGCCGCGCAGATGGACGCCGAGACCGGGCGTCAACCGGATCGCCGTGAGGATGCCCGGGGCTTCGGGCAGGCCGCCGACGATCGGCTCTTCCTGCGAGCGGATGAGGCGCTCTTCGTCGCGTGCCATCTGCAGGTTCTCCTGTCGATCGACCGGTGGGCAACCCCAGTATGAGGCACGACCCGGTCGGGCTCGGTCCATTCGCCCACGCACGATGCCGACCGCGCCCGGCGTCGTCGCTCAGCCGCCCGCTCCCGGTGGCAGCACGGCCACGTTGAGCCAGCGTCCGCCGGTCGCCCGGCGGACGACGAACGTCGATGTGAACGGAGATGTCTGACGCGCCTGGAGTGCCCCTTGGGCGTCGTAGGTCTCCACGGTGACGGTGCCCTGGGCGTCGAACCCGAGGCTGACGCCGCTCTGGACCCCGAAGGGCACGATGAGCCTCACATGGACCGTGTCGAACCGGTAGTGGGCGATGACGGTTCGGCCGGCTGTCCTGGCATCCTCGAGGCGACCCTGCATCTCCTTGAGTCGGTCACCGTGGTCGACCGCGGTGAGGATGCTCCCGTCCCCTCGCAGCAGGGCCTGGTTCTCGAGCTCGAGGTTCTGGGCGAGGGTCACCAGGACCTGCTGGGCTCCGGGCCCCGCGAGCGTGTGGTCGAAGTCGAGGACGTCCTGCCCGACGGTGATCGCGGGGAACGTGGCCGGATCGACGTTGTGCGGCAGACCGTTCAGCATCTCGGTCGTGTCGGGCACGATGAGCCCACGCGCCGGGGTGCCGGCGGCGACGATGCCGACGCCGACGACGAGGACGGCGGCCACGGTCAGCCCGACCCGAACGGCTCCGCGGACCGCCCCCGGACCGGCGCCCTCGCCCATCGCGAGCCCGGTCACGAACCGGCCGAGGTCGTCCGCAGCGGATCGCGGTTCGGGCAGCAGCCGATCGAGCAACGGGCGAGCCACGCAAACGACGACCAGGCCCGCGAGGAGCCCCACCTTCGTGCCGAACTCGTTGGTCTGGGGTGCCATCAGGAGCGTGCTTCCGACCGCCACGAGGAGGCCGAACACGATCCGCCCGACCCGCCCGCGCGGCACGGTCTTCGGGTCGGTGATCATGAAGAAGAGGAAGATCATCACCTCGGGCGACGTGACGATGACCCGCCAGAAGTCGAAGCCGCAGACCGGCACGAACGCCCAGTTGGTGGTCATGCAGTGCCCCGAGCCGGCGAGGATCGCGATCCCGATCGCCAGGCTGACCCAGAACGTCGCGGCCAGGCCCAGGAGACGCAGCCGCCTGGTGATCAGCAGCCCGCCGCCGATGATGACCAGGTAGGCCGCGGCCATCCAGACGTTCAGGGGAGCCCACCAGAAGTCGAGCGGCTCGACCACCGAGCTGCCGAGCACCACGAAGGTCACGACCAACCCGATGTTCGAGGGGTTGAAGACGTGCGCTCCGCGGTAGCGGATGACGTACTTCGTCAGGAGCGAGAAGGCGGCGACGCCGGCGAAGACGTACCAGGCGTACGTGCTCCAGGGGTCATCGGGCGGCGTCCCGACCACGCGAAGGATGAGTGCGACGCCGCTGCCGGTCAGCATCGCGCTGGCCGGCCAGACGAAGGACCGGGTCTGGCGGAAGGTCAGGACGATCTCGATGATCGCGGTGGTCAGGATCGCCGCCAGGATCTGCGGCACGCTCACCCGGAAGTGGAGCCCGACCTGGCCGAGCACGTGGATCGTGATGATGACCGCCGCGACATGCAGACGCGGATCGCGGATCGTCGGCAGGACCAGCGGGTAGCTCGTGCCTCGGAGGGTGAGCGTCCGACTGGTCACGACGGTTCTCGACGCAGATCGGCCCGGCTCGAGCGCGATGGGACGGCGAGCCGGGTCACGTTCTCGCGGGACCTGCCGGGATGACTACCGCTCGACGTAGACCGTGAGCGGAGGGATGACGCCGTGCCGCTCCATCGCGGCCGCATCTTCGGGCGACGGCGAGGCCATCATGGCTTGGGCACCGGCCATGTCGTGCACGTCGGCGCTGACGGCGATGGTGTTGCTCCCGTCCGCCGCAACGTAGTCGGTCACTCCTGTCGCATATCCCGAGATGACGGCGGCCCGCTCCGCCTTGCCCGACAGCCAGCGTTCGACATCGACGACTGCGTGGGTGATGACGATCTTCGGCAAGCCGACTCCTTCGGGACGCACGCCCGATCCGCCTGATGGCGGGGACGCCGACCCACTGCGCGGACGGCGAGTATGCACGTCCGACCGTGGATACGTCCGCATCCAGGTCGGCCGGGCGCTGAGCGGTCGGTCCGGGCCGGCGTGAGCGGCCTAGTCGAGCGCCTTCTTCAACGCAGGCAGGCGGTCGGCGTAGTAGTAGCCACAACCGGCCTTCACGAAGTCGGTCCCCGACACTTTCAGCGCGGCGAGTGCCTTCTTCACCTCGACTGGGCTG
The DNA here is from genome assembly GCA_963809595.1 of uncultured Chloroflexia bacterium. Taxonomy (GTDB): domain Bacteria; phylum Chloroflexota; class Limnocylindria; order Limnocylindrales; family CSP1-4; genus Chersky-267. Next base: position 24,602 of record CAWEKG010000001.1, read on the forward strand.
ACGCCCAGCTCCTTGGCCAGACCGCCGGCGCTGAGGCCTTCGCGACCAGATGCATCCTTCACCATCGCCCTCGCTCCTGTCTATCCGGGACGCCGTAGCGATGATGCACCAGCCAGGTTCGGACGCGCCGGTCACGATAGCTGCTCGTCGGCCGTCAGCCGAGCAGACGGATGACCCGGAAGGCGGGCACGGGCCGACTGAATCCCTTCAGCGCGAGCGGGGCGACCGGGTCGCTCTCGATCTCGGTCTCCAGCGCGGCCTGCAGCCGCTGGCTTATCAGGATGTCGTCGGCCTCGGCCGCGTCGCTCAGTCGCGAGGCGAGGATGACCACGTTGCCCACCGCTCCGTAGTCGTAGCGGCCCTCGAAGCCGATCCGCCCGAGGGTCGCGTAGCCGGTCGCGATGCCGATCCCGAGCCCGAGGTCGTAGCCGAGCTTCCGCCAGCCTGCGTTGAGGGCCTCGAAGCGGTCCCGCAGGTCGAGGGCGGCGGCCACGGCGACCCGCTCGTGCCGGGGGAGCAGGGCCGGGTCGTTGAAGAAGGCCATCAGGCCATCACCGGCGAAGTGCTCGATGGTCCCGCCGCGCGACTGGACGATCTCGCCGACCGTCGAGTGATAGGCGCGCAGGACGCCCAGGACCTCCTCCGGTTCGGAGACCTCGGCGAAGGCGGTGAACCGGCGCAGGTCGGCGAACAGCGCGGTGATCTGACGCCGATGACCGGCCAGGAGCTGCTCGCCCTGATCGCTGGACAGCAGGTCGGCGACCTGGGGCGCGAACCGGGCGAGCTCCTCGCGCTGCCGCTCCACGGTCTGGAACAGGGCGACGTTGGCGACCGCCAGCACTGCCTGGTCGGCGAACGTGCTCACGAGCTCGATCTCGCGATCAGTGAACGGCTCGACCACTCGACGATTCAGCACGATGACCCCGATCGGCGAACCGTCGCGGAGGAGCGGCACCCCCAGGATCGTCCGGAAGCCGCCGATCTGCTGCATCTCCGGGAAGTCGTACTCCGGGTCGGCGAGGGCATCGTGGATGTGGACGGGACGTCTCTCCAGGAGGGTGCGCCCGATGAGGGTCCGTCGATCCGGACCGAACTCGAATCGGCTCAGGGCGGTCCAGTAGCCGGACGGGACGTCGCCGAAGACGACGGCCTGGTCGTAGCGACCGGTGGCCTCGTTGAGCCGGGCGATGTTGCCGAACTCGGCATGGCTGAGCCGGACGGCGCTCTCGATCACGGTCTGGAGGAGTTGCTGGAGATCGAAACCCGAGCTGCTGATCGTGCGCAGGATCTCGCGGACCGCGCGCTGGCGTTCGCCGGCCTCGGCCAGCTGCGTCTGCAGGTCCGCGTTGCTCGGTCCGTCCGTCATCCGGGACACGATAGTCGCTGGCGCACGCCCGGGCGAGCGGGACGCCGGGCCCGCGCGCCGGCCCGTCCGCCGCGGTGAGCGCGACCGTCCGCGCCGCGGAGGGCCTTCCGGCTCTTGCGAGCCCGCCCGACACTGCCCACGATCGTCCCGTCCACGGGGCGGAGGCCATCTTCCCGAACGGAGCGGCGCGGGAGTCGATCGGATGGCGGCGACATCGGGGATCCCTGACGGACCCGCGGTCGAAGGTGCGGACGGCGGCGACGACGCCGACATGCGCCCGACGACGGCCCTGTCGCTCGGACACCTCTTCCAGATCTCGATCTTCTGGTTCGCCTTGAACGCGATCTGGGGCGGCTTCGAGGTCTTCCAGCAGAAGCGGGTCATCCAGCTCGTCGGCGACGGGGCGACCCTCGCCCTGCCGGTGATGGAGCTCATCGCGATGCCGATCGCGGTCCTGACGATGCCGGTGATGGGCTCGATCTCGGACTACACCGTGAGTCGCTGGGGTCGTCGTCGGCCGTTCATCCTGTTCGGCTCGCTGGCCGCCGCAGTGGCCATGTTCGGGCTCGCCCTGTCCCCGTCGTTCCCGGTCCTGGTCCTGTTCTTCGTCCTGCTCCAGCTCACCACGAACGCCGCCCGCGGGCCGTTCGCCGGGCTGGTCCCGGATCTCGTGCCGGAACGCCAGGTCGGGATCGCCAGCGGGTTGATGGGCCTGATGATCACGCTCGGGATCGTCGGCGGATACCTGCTGATGTCCACCGGCTACCTGCTCGACGAGGACTTCACCCTACCGATGCTCGCGCTGGGCGCCTTCGTCGGCCTTGCCGGCGTCGGCTCCTTCCTGTGGATCCCGAAGGGCCCCTCGGCCAAGCCCCGCGGCGCTCGGACGTGGCCGCGCATCGCCTTCGAGACGTTCGGCACGGACATCCTCAAGGAGCGGAGCTACGTCTTCCTGCTCGGCTCGCGCTTCTTCATGATGATGGCGACCGGGTTCTTCATGAACCTGAACATCCTCTACCTCGAGCGGACGTTCCACCTGACCGGGACCGACCAGGGGTTCTGGGTCATCGTGGGGCTGGCCGTCTCGGTCGGCGCCACCGCCCTCGGGACGATCCCCGGCGCGCGTATCTCCGACCGGGTCGGTCGCAAGCCGGTCATCTACGCCAGCGCCCTGTTCGGCGCCATCGGCATGACGATGGTCGGGCTGGCGCCGAACGTCGAGTTCGCGATGGTCGGGATCGCCCTGGTCGGGCTCGGCGGCGGCGCGTTCCTGGCGGTCGACTGGGCCCTGATGACCGACATCATCCCGAAGGCGTCGGCGGGGCGGTACATGGGTCTGAGCAACGTGGTCGAGGCCACCAACGGGCCGATCGCCACGTCGATCGGCGGGATCCTCATGTTTGCGGTCGGGGCTCTTCTCGGACAGGCGATCGGCGCCCGATCGGCGATGCTGGCAGCGGTCGTCGCGTACGGCCTCGGGTCGCTCCTCCTGACCCAGGTCGTGGAACCGCGACGGACGACCAGGCCGGCCACCGGCGATCGGGCAGCCGGGACCGCGGCACCCGGTATCGTCTAGGCCAGGGTCGATCCGGGGTCGCCATCCGGCCCGACGTCGCGCCGACCGAGACGATCTTGGGGATCGGCCGGTTCCATGGGTGCCGCCAGATACCGGCCTGCTACCGTCCGGGGCCATGGCCACGCCGCGCCGCCCGATCCCGGTCATGGTCACGGTCTTCCTCCTGGGGCCGCTCCTCGGTGGGTGCGGATCGTCGACACCCGCCGCGAGTGGAGGGTCGACGCCCTCGGGTCCCGGCCCGACCGGATCGGCCCCGAGCTCGCTCGCGCCATCCTCCGCGGCGGCGGTCGGGGCAGGCGACCAAGTCGAAGTGAGAGGCGGTGCGATGTGAGAAGTGGATCGATGTTCATCGGGCGCAACGTCTCGAGTCGGGGCGGGCTCGCCCGGCGCGGATCCTGGTCGTTCCCCGCATTGCTCGTCGGCTTCGCCGTGATGGTCGTCGCCTGTGCCGGGGGCGGGGCAGCCACGGCCGGTGGCGGTCCGACCGGCGGTGCCACGATCGCGCCTGGCGGTCCTTCGAGCAGCGATACGGCCGGTGGCGCCGGCGCCTCGTCGGCCGGCGCGGCGGGTCCGATCCCGGCAGGGCTCGTGGATCCTTGCGGGCTGCTCTCCACGGAGGCCGCCGCGAAGGCCGCGGGCGGTACGGTCCTGGCCGGGATCCGCGATCCCGAGGAGGACGGGACATATGTCCAGTGCCTGTGGCGGAACGATCGCGCCTTCCTCGCCGGCGAGACCGACTTCGCCCCGCCGATCGCGGTCTTCCTGACGGCTCGGACCGACGCGATCGCCGAGCAGCTCGAGGCCTCGATCGGCTCCGGCTCGATGGACGTCTTGTCGGGCACCGCGGCGAGTCGGGCGGCCGTCACCTCGGCGGACCTCGGGACGGCCGGCGTCGCCGGCGCGGCCGGGATCAAGGGTGAGGTCTACTTCAAGATCACCTGCTGGTCGCCCCAGGTCCCGACCAGTGGCGCGAAGAAGCCATCGAAGGCGATCTGCGGCGATGCCGCGAAGGCCGTGGCGGCCGCCCTGCCCTGACCGGCGCTCCGGCGGGGACCCAAGGACCGCCCCCGGGCATGCCGGATCTCGCCCGACCCCTGTATTTCGCCCGATTCTGTATTGACTGAAACTACAGGAAGTCCTATCGTCGGGCCGTGAACGAGCAGGAGGCGGCCTTCGTCGAGGCGATGGGCCACTACATGGGCTCATACAAGATGACCCCGATGGCCGGGCGGCTCTGGGCGTGGCTCCTCATCTGCGAGCCGGCCGAGCAGACGGCCGCGGAGCTGGCCGATTCGCTCCAGGCGAGCCGCGGCGCGATCAGCGGTGCGGCGGCATTCCTGTCCACCGTCGGCATGATCCGTCGCGTCCGGCGCCGGGGCGATCGGCGCGAGTACTTCAGCGCACCGCCCGGGACGTTCGACTCGGTCCTCCGAAGCGCGGGGTCCGCCTACGCGAGGCTCGTCGAGATCACCGAGGAGGGTCTGGTCGCCACCTCGGATCGGTCGCCACGCTCGCGAGCCCGGCTCGAGGAGGTCCACGACGCGACCGTGTTCATCCGGGACGTCCTCCCGGACCTGGTCGACGAGTACCTGCGGGCGCGCGCCGTCCGCACGAAACGGGCCACAGCCTGAAACCGCGTCCCGGGCGTCGGTCCCGGCCCCGCGTCCCGGTCCGATCCATCAGGAAGGAAACGGAATGACCGCCATCATCGAGACCGACAAGCTGACCAAGTCCTACGGCTCGCACCGCGGGATCATCGACGTGGACCTGACCGTGGAACAGGGCGAGGTCTTCGGCTTCCTCGGGCCGAACGGCGCCGGCAAGACGACCACGATCCGGGTCCTGCTCGACCTGATCCGGCCGACGAACGGTCGGGCCACCGTCTTCGGGATCGAGACCTCGGTCGATCCCGTCGCGATCCACCGCCGGGTCGGCTACCTGCCCGGCGAGTTCACCCTCTACGACCGGCTGACCGGTGGCCAGACACTCGACTACTTCGCGAATCTTCGGGGCGGCGTCGACCGCTCGTACCAGGCGTCGCTCATCGAGCAGTTCGATCTCGACCCGTCCCGTCGGTTCAAGGAGTACTCGAAGGGCAACAAGCAGAAGGTCGGGCTGGTCATCGCGCTCCAGCACCACCCGGAGCTGCTCGTCCTCGACGAACCGACCGCCGGCCTCGACCCGCTCGTCCAGCAGACCTTCTTCAAGCTCATGCGCGACGTGGTCGCCGCGGGAAGCACCGTCTTCCTCTCGAGCCACATCCTGTCCGAGGCCGAGAAGACGTGCGACCGGGTCGCGATCATCCGTGAGGGACGCCTGGCGATGGTCGACCGGGTCGACGCCCTGCGCGACCTCGCCCACCACCAGGTCGAGCTCAGGTTCGCGGGCCCGGTCCCGACGTCCGAGTTCGAGGCGCTGCCCGGCGTGTCCGAGGTGAGCGCCGACGACCATGTCCTGCGGATGCGGGTCAGCGGGCCGATCACCCCGGTCGTGCGGGCGGCGGCGGGCTACGAGCTCCTGGACTTCGTCTCCCGCGAGCCGTCGCTCGAGGAGACGTTCCTCGCCCAGTACGACCGCCAGCCCGTGGAGGTGGACGGTCATGACCGCTAGCGCCGGGTCGCCGAGCTCCGCTGCGGCGGTCTACCCACCGATCCCGCTCCATCGGCGCCTCTACGGCTTCGGGAGCATCTACGGCAAGACGATCCGCGACTCGCGCCTCGCCTTCATCATCGCCGCCGGCCTGCTCGGCGGGATGGCCCTCGTCATGGGCGTGGCCGTCTCCAGCGTCTTCCCGACGCCGGCCACGCGCCTCGAGGTGGACAAGCTCATCGGGAGCATGCCCGCGTCGATGGTCAACCTGTTCGGGAAGCCCGAGAAGCTCGGCACGCTGGGCGGGTACATGAGTTGGAAGTACGGGGCCATCTTCGCCCTCGGCACCGCGCTCTGGTCGATCCTGGCCCTCTCGTCGACGCTGGCCGGCGAGGCCCGTCGGGGCAGCCTCGACTTCGTCGCCGCCGCGCCGTTCGGCAAGCGCAGGATCGCGCTCGAGAAGCTGGCGGCGCACCTGACGATGCTCGCCCTCGCCCTTGTCATCCTCGCGTTGGCCACCACGGTCAGTTCGAACCTGTACGGCGAGGCGTCGCTGGGCGACCCGATCCCGCCCCTCTCCTCGGTGGGCTTCGCCCTGTGGGTCGGCTTCATCGCCCTGTTCTTCGGCGGCCTGGCCTTCGCCCTGGCGCCGCTCCTCGGCCGTTCCGGCGCGGCAGGCGTGGCCGGTCTGGCCATGGTCGTCCTGTGGGTCGCCAACGGCCTCGACGTCCTCGGGCCGGTCGCGGCCCTGAGCCCGTTCCGCTGGACCGCCGACCACATCGCGCTCGTCGGCGAGTACGACTGGGCGGGGCTGGCACTCGTGGGGGTTGTCGGGGTGGCCTTCCTCGCGATCGGGGTCGAGCTGTTCCTGCGCCGCGACCTCGGCGTCACGGCCGGTCTCTCGCTGCCCGGGTTGCCGGCGGACGTCCTCGGCGTGCGCGGCCCGACCAGCCGGGCCTTCGGCGACCAGCTGCCCCGGGCCCTGTCGTGGGGGATCGGCCTGGGCCTGATGGGCGCGCTCCTCGCCTCGCTCGTCGGGCCGATGGCCGACCAGATCAAGAACAGCCAGGACCTGGTCAGCATCTTCCGCACGATCTTCCCGGACTTCGACCTCGGGTCGGCCGGTGGCTTCCTCCAGATGTACGTGCAGCTCTTCTTCATCGCGGCCGGGTTCGCCGGCGGCCACGTTCGTCTCGAAGTGGGCATCGGACGAGACCGACGGCCGCCTCGAGATGGTCCTCTCGACCCCGACTGCGCGCGCCCGATGGGTGATCGCCGGCGGGATCGCCGCCCTCCTCGCGGTCGTCGTGATGACCGTGATGTTCGCGGCCGGGATCGGGCTCGGTGCGGCTTCCGGGGGCCTGGCCGCCGGCGAGCCGATGCTCGGCTCGGCAGCACTCGGTCTCTTCGCCGCCGCGATCGTCGGGATCGGCTTCGCCGTCGGCGGGATCTGGCGGACGTCGCTCGCGGCCGAGATCGCTGCGCTCGTCGTCGTCGCGACGTACCTGATCGACCTGCTCGCGCCGCCCCTCAAGCTGCCCGACTGGGTCCACCAGCTCGCCCTGACCGCCCACCTCGGCCAGCCGATGGTCGGCGTCTGGGACCCGGTCGGGATCGTCGCCTGCCTCGTCCTCGCGGTCGGCGGGATCCTGCTCGGCGCCTGGGGGATCCGTCGCCGAGACGTGGACTGAAGGAGGCGACGACCCCGCGTGCCGGCTGGGCAGCCTCGGCGCGACGCGGACGGCTGACATCGCGACCCGGCGGGCGCGGCGACCGGGCGAACGTGCGTCATAGGACCGAGGCGGACCTCCGGGTCATGGTCCATCCGCCCCGAGTGTCGCCATGATCGTGCGGCGTTCGACCAGATCGGCCGTCGGGACATGTAGGACAGAACGGGATGATCAAGGAGCCACCTCCGGCGTCCGGCGCGGGCATCGACTTCGAGAGTGGGGTCGTCGACGGGGATGCAGCGTCCTACCTCGAGGAGCTCGTTTTCGAGGAGCACCTCGCCGCGGAGCGTGGCGAAGCGGCCGAGGGGTTCCTCATCGAGCTGGTGGGCCCGCACCTCCGCCTTGCCGGGAGCGTCCAGATCGGCTATCACCGCCGCCTGTCCGACTTCATCAACAACCACGACGGCCTGATGAAGCTGCACGACGCCCGGGTACTCCGGCGCAACGGCGACCCCACCAAGGTCACGGCGGCGAGCATCTGGGTGAGCCCCGCTGAGGTCACCCTGATCGGCCAGGAATCCGACTCGGAGGCGAGCGAAGCGGATTCGACCTTCGTCACCCCCAAGCGAGCCCACCAGCTCATCGTGGTGACGCCGGGCCATACCATCACCGGCGAGGTCCACCTCAACCTCGAGGCCACCGTGGCCGCGTTCATCGAATCGCCGGACCCGGTCTGGATCCCGATGACCGACGTCCGCACCCGCTCCCTGGCGGACCGGCGGGTGATCTCGCGCTACGAATTCGCGCTCGTGAACCGACGCCACATCGTGGCCGCGACGGAGCTCCAGCCCGGGATGATCAGGGGCCGCTCCGTTCTCTGACCCAGGATCCTCTCAACCTTGCCTCAGCGTTCCTCGATGCGAGGCCGCTCCGGGGCGTAGCGCTCGGCCCACAGCGCGGCCTGCGTTCGGTCCAGGACCCCGATCTTCTGGAACAGGCTCGAGAGGTGAGCCTTGACGGTCTTGACCGTGATCCCCAACCTGGCCGCGATCTCCTTGTTCGCCAGGCCGAGCCTGAGCAACTCGAGGATCTCCCGCTCTCGATCGGTCAGGGATGGCTCGGAGCGCTCCTCTCGGCGGACCGCGAGGATGCTCCGGGCGACCCGGGGATTCAGGGGGGAGCCACCGCGGGCGGCCAATTCGATGCCCTCGCGCAGGGTGGCCGGATCGGAATCCTTGAGCAGGTAGCCGATGGCGCCCGCGTCGATCGCCTCGGCGACGGTCGGCCGGTCGTCGAAGGAGGTGAGGACCACCACCTGCACCTCGGGCCAGGCGGCGGCGATCCGGCGGGTGGCCTCGAGACCGCTCATGTTGGGCATCGAGATGTCCATGAGCACGACGTCGGGCTGGTGGAGCGACGTCAGCCGGACTGCCTCGACTCCGTCGGCCGCCGTCCCGACGACCGTCACGTTCGGCCAGCCCTCGAGCAGGCGCTCGAGCCCCGATCGCACGACCTGGTGGTCGTCGGCGATGACGACCCGGATGGGCTGGCCTTCGCGCCAGGTCGTCATCGGCCGGTCCCCTCGAGCTGGAGGGCCACGATCGTCCCCTGCGGGTCGCCGCGCCGGACCTCGAGCGACGCACCTGCGTCCCGGGCCAGGTCTCCGAGCACCGTGAGGCCGAGGTGGCCGTCCGCGGGCCGATCCCAGGCGGGCTCTGGGTCGAACCCGACGCCGTCGTCGCGGATCTCGAGGTCGCAGCCGCCATCGGCGACCGCGAGGCGGATCGTGACCAGTGTCGCGCCGCTGTGCGTGACCACGTTGCGCAGAGCCTCCTGGGCCACGCGGTAGACGACCGCCTGGTCCGCGTCGGACAGGCTGCCATCGTCCTCGATGTCCGAGGTCACCGCGATCCCGCGGGCCGACACCTTCGCGCCGAGGTCGGTGACGGCATTGGCCAGCCCGGCCGCGCGCAGGTTCGGCGGGTACAGTTCGACGAGGAGCGAACGGGCCTCCCGCATGGCACCTCGGACCCCTTCGGCCCCGCGCTCCATCGCCGCGACCGCCGCCGGGTCCTCGGTCCGCTCGGCCGATCCGGCCAGGTCCAGGGCTACCCCGGCGAGCGACTGGACGAGCCCGTCGTGAAGCTCCCCGGCGATCCGCCGACGTTCCTCCTGGGAGCTGTCGGCGGCTCGCCGGAGCAGGCGCTCGCGGGCCTCGTGACCGGCGCGTAAGTCTCGGGTCAGGCGCCAGGCCAGGGGCCACTGGACGACGACCAGGAGGGCGAGGCCGGCGAGCACGAGAGGCAGGACCTGCTCGGCGATGAGTCGGCCCGAGGTGAGGACGGAGTCAAGGCGCAGGTAGGACTCGACCAGGAGAGGCGTGCCGTCGAGGGCGGTGATCGGCACGTAGACCTCGATCAGGCGATCATCGGCACTCTCGAGCCAATTCTCGGGAGCGGCCAGGTCGCTGACATGGGGCTCGCTGGGCCGCCCGCTCGCCAGGGCTGAGGTCTGGTCCGGCGTCAGCTCGAAGACGCTCCCGATGAGCAGCGGTTCGTCCGAATAGACGATCCGTCCGTCGGCTGCCCAGATCTTGACCCTGGCCAGCGAGCCGAGCAGGACCTTGTCGCGGACGACCCGGTCGAGGGCGGCGATCGCGCCCGGATCACCCCGCACCAGACTGCCGCTCATCGCCGGCTGGATGACGCCGTGGGCGACCAGCTCGGCGACCCTCCCGCCGTCGCGCAGGGAGGCGGCGGTCCCGAGACGGTCTACCGCGATGATCCCGGCGACGGCGACGAGGGCGAGGGCGCCGAGCCCGGTCAGCACGAACTGGGCGATGGCGCGGCGGCTGGACGGCGGGCGGCGATCGCGACGCGAGCGGTTGGTCACGGTGGCGGCGATGATGGCCTCTCCCCGGCTCGTCCGCAATCGTCGACCGACCAACGATCTACCCCCCGCCAGCGATCGGCTCAATCGACGATGACCGTCCCGACCATGGTCGGGTGGATGTCGCAGTGATAGGTGAACGTCCCGGGCCCGCTGAACAGCACCGAGAACGACGCACCCGGATCGAGCTGCCTGGAGTCGAACGCTCCATCGTCCGCGGTGACCGTGTGAGGGGAGGGGTCGTCGTTCGTCCAGGTGACCCGACTGCCGACCGGGACCTCGACGACGGCCGCCACGAAGGCGAACTGGACGATGCGGACGGTCCCGGGAGCCGCTGCGCCCGGGCTGGCCCGGACGAGCGGAGCGTCCGCGCGAACCTCGAGCGAGCCACGCAGGCTCGAGTGCCCGTCTTCCAGGGACTCCTCGATCTCGTAGCTGCCCGCCCGGAGAACGGCCTCGATCCGGAGGACCTCGCCGGGTCGGAAGGTCCGCGTCTCGATCCGCCTCCGGTCGCCGCCCGTGCCTGAGCCCGAACCGTGCGGCTTCATCTCGAGGCGATGGGCCCGCTGCCCGATGTTGCGGACGATGAGGGTCACTCGCCCCGGGCGGACGACCGGCGTCTCGACGGTGATGGCCGTGTCGCTCACGACGATGTCGAGCCCGTCGGCTCGGGGGTCGACCTCTGCCGGCGCCGGCGGAGGAGCCACGATCACGGCGGGCGAGGCCGCCTGGCTCGGGAGCACGGGAGAGGCCGTCGGGACGGCACCCGCGGAGCCGGCGCCGGGGATCGCTGCGACCCGCCCCGGCGCGGTCCTGTCGGCCCCTGCCTGACAGGCCGCGACCAGCACGGCGACCGCGGCCAGTGCGCCGATGATGAACCGCCCCTGTCGGATCGCCATCCGACCGCCCCGGTCGGTGTTCGGAATCGGCCTCACATCCATCTCCCCAGGCGTCCGACTCGACCAACCCTCGACCTGACCCCGGGTGAGCCGGGCAGGCGACGACCGCCGGCTCCGAGGTGAGCCGGCGGTCGTTCTCGTGGTTCAGAAGGTGGCGGTCTTGATCGCCCGGCAGACTTCGCCGGTCCGCACGTTGGTCGCCCTGGCGACGATCCGGTCCGCGCCGGCCCGGTTCGCGAGGAGGCGGCGGACCGTGAACGATCCGGACGGTGCCCGGGTGAAGCGAGAGCCGCGCCAGGCGGTCGAACCGTTGTGGGTCAGGACCACCTTCCAGAGGCGGTTGTTCCGGTTCTGGTCGACCTGGAACTCGACCTCGATGCGACTGCCCTCGGGGCTGAGCTTCAGCTTGTAGACGCTGGCGCCCGAGCAGTGTCCGCGCACGACGACGGCACCGGACTTGGCTTCCACGGGGGAGCCGGTCGCGCCGAGCGCGGCGACGGCCAGGAGGCCGACGAGGATGATGCGACGGATCATGATGATTCTCCCTTGGCTGAGGGCCCGTGGGATCGGGCGCCTTGTCTTCCGGGAGCATCGCCGGGTCGGCTCGGCCGGGGAATCGGACGCAGGTCGTACGACCTCTCGGCGGGGGCACGCAGGCGCCCTGCCCGCGACCTCAGCGCTCCTAGCGCGGTCGCTCGCGCTGGACGGTGACCTGCTGACCGCGGATCCGGGCGCCCCGGAGGGCATGCGCGACGGGGTCGGCGACGACCCCCTGGACGTCGACCAGGGCGAAGTCATCCGAGATCTGGATGGCACCGACCACCGAACCGGGGACGCCCGCCTCGTTGGCGATCGCCCCGACCAGATCGCCCGGCCGGATCCCGGCGCGACGGCCGCCGCTGACCCGGAGCTGCACCCAGCCGCCATCGGGGATCGAGGGGTGCGGCCTGCCGGCCGGGCGAGGGCCGCGCGGCGGTGGGCCGCCGCGGACCCCGCGGGGGGCAGGACCGCGCTGTGGGTAGGCCGGTCCCGGACCGGCCCCCGGCCGCGGTCGGTTCCCGGGGACGCGCGGTCCGCCAGGTCCGGGTCGGCCGGGTGGCTCGTGGAACGAGGCCGGCGCCAGCTCGACCTCGTCGTCCTCACGACCGCCCGCGCCCTCGATGAGCGAGACGGCCGCCAGGGCGATGTCGACCAGGTCGAACTCGTCGGTCAGCGGCTCGACAACGCCCCGCAGACCATCGTGGTCGCCGGCGAGGAGCGCCTCGCGGAGGTTGCCCCGGAGGATCTCGACCCGACGCTCGCGCAGGTCGGCCACGGTCGGCAGCCGCTCGATCGCCAGCTTCGTCCGGGTCGCCGCCTCGATGTTGCGCAGGAGCCGGTGCTCCCGGGGCTCGACCAGGGTGATGGCCACGCCCTCGCGGCCCGCCCGTCCCGTCCGGCCGATCCGGTGGACGTACTGGTCGGGATCGGTCGGGACGTCGTAGTTCACGACGTGACTCACGTGCTCGATGTCGAGGCCGCGGGCCGCCACGTCGGTCGCCACGAGCACGTCCAGCGCGCCGTCCCGGAAGCGGCCCATGATCCGGTCGCGGCCCTCCTGGGCAAGACCGCCGTGGAGCGCGGCGGCGTCGTGTCCGCGGCCGCTCAGGGCCTCGGCCAGGTCGTCCACCTCACCTCGGGTCCGGGCGAAGACCAGGGCGGACGTCGGATCCTCCACGTCGAGGATCCGGCACAGAGCGGCCAGCTTGTCCGGCCGGCGCACGACATAGGCGACCTGGCGGACCCGGGCCACCCCGTCGCGGGTGCCCCGCTCGGCATGGACCCTGACCCGGGCCGGCTCGCGCAGGTGGCGTCGGGCGATCTTCGTGATCGTCGGTGAGATGGTCGCCGAGAAGAGGGCCGTCTGACGGTCGGTCGGCGTGGCCGAGAGGATGGTGTCCAGGTCCTCGGCGAAGCCCATGTCGAGCATCTCGTCGGCCTCGTCGAGGACCACCACCTGGACGCCCTCCAGGTCGAGGCTGCCCCGCTTCAGGTGATCCACCGCGCGACCGGGGGTGGCCACGACGACATCCACCCCGCGGCTCAACCCGCGCAGCTGCTGCCCGATCGGCTGGCCGCCGTAGACCGGGACGACCCGCACGCCGAGTGCCTTGCCGTAGGTATGGAACGCCTCGGCCACCTGCATCGCGAGCTCGCGGGTGGGCACCACGACGAGCGTCGACGCCCGTCCCGACCCCGCTCGTCCGACCTCGAGACGGGCCAGCACGGGCAGGGCGAACGCCGCCGTCTTGCCCGTCCCGGTGGGGGCCTCCGCGAGGAGGTCGCGTCCGGCCATGAGGAGCGGGATCGCCTCGCGCTGGATCGGTGTCGGCTCTTCGTAGCCGAGGTCGGCGAGCGTGGTCAGGAGGGGCTCGCCCAGCCCGAGCGCGGCGAACCCTTCGGTGGCGAGTTCGGCGTCATGAGGGTCGGCTGATCCATCGGACATGCTCACAGTGTGACCGCTCGGCCTGTTGGCGTCGGTCGAGCGCCGCCGCCCGTTCGCCGTCGCGCTCGGTGGGACACGGGACGTCCCGAGCGCTGTCATCGGGGCGGGATCGTTCGGCTCATTGACGGGACGAGGAAGAGCCGCGGCGGTCGCCGCGGCTCTTCGCGTTCGGATCGGGGGCCGACGCCCCGAGACTCACTGCGGGGCGAGGGTCACCTGCATCGCGCCCGACGCGTCACGCAGAGTCACGTTCGGGCCCGACGTCTCCACGGTGGTCGGGGTCTGGAGGGCCGTCAAGAAGGCGGTCTCCTGGTCCATGACCGCCTGCTCGCAGGCCTTCCGGGTCGTGGCCACCGGGCCGACGGTCAGGCTCGTGCCGTCGAGCTTGTACGTGCCGCTGTAGTCGTTGCAGCCAGCGTTGCCGGCCACGTTGCCATCCGGGGTGAAGGTCGCGGTCAGGGTGGTCCCGGCGATCGGCGAGACCACGGCCTGCTTGCCGTTGTTGTAGCCGGTCACGTTCCAGGCGCCCTCCAGCGGGTTGGCCGACGCGGCGCCGAAGACGAGGAGCTGCTTGCCCGAGCTGTCGAAGATCGTCAGGGTGTCGGCGCTCGCCGTGAAGGTGGCGGCCTTGGCCAGATCGGCCAGGTAGGCCGTCTCGACCGTGGTGACGGCGGGCTCGCAGGCTCGCATCGTCGTGGCGGCCGGCCCGATCTTCAGGGTCGCGCCGGAGATCGTGGCCGGGGCGTTGTAGACGTTGCAGCCGGCGAAGCCGGAGACCTTGCCGGCGGCGAACTTGGCGTCGACCACGATCCCCGACGGGACCGGCGTCGCCGTGCCGGAGACGTCGTACGTCTTGAGCGTCCAGCTGGTCCCGTCGAGGGTCCCGCCGGTCCCGCCGGCCGTCGAGCAGGCCACGACCGAGAGGCCGATGGCCGCGATGGCCAGTCCGATGATGATGCGGCGCACGGGCGATCCTCCAGAGCGGTCATGAAGCAGGGACGCGACGCGACGCGGCGGTCGCCCGGCGTCGGAGCGCAACAGGAACGATACCCCGGCCCGCCCGATCGAGTCTCGGCGCGAGCCGCACCATCGGACGCTCGTCGCGCCGAACGTGGTCGGGGCATCATGATGGCTCGAGCCCAGCCCGCGAGATGGAGCGCCCACCCGTGACCGTCGAACCGACCGCCGCCCTCCCCCCCGACAGCCCCGCCGCGCTGTCGATGGCTCGCGGTCGTGGGCTCCGCAAGATCGCTGGCCGGCGGGACCAGGCGGACTGGATGCCGCCCCGGGATCGGATCGATCCCGTCGACACGCTCCACGCCTCGAACGACGGCCGGCTGCCCGAACTCGTGCCGATCCGGATCGGTCGGATGCTCGCCTCCCCGTTCGCGTTCCTCCGGGGATCGGCGGCGGTCATGGCCGGCGATCTGGCGACGACCGTGCGGACGGGTTCGATGGTCCAGCTCTGCGGCGACGCCCACCTGTCGAACTTCGGGGTCTACGCCAGCCCGGAGCGGCGGCTGGTCTTCGACCTCAACGACTTCGACGAGACGTACCGCGGCCCGTGGGAGTGGGATGTCAAGCGGCTGGCCGCGAGCCTCGTCGTCGCCTCCCGCGAGAACGGCTATCCGGAGGCGACGGCTCGGGAGATCGCCCGGACGGTCGGCTGGGAGTACCGCCGCTGGATCCGCCGGTACGCCGGCATGCGTGCCCTCCAGGTCTGGTACGCGGCCATCCCGATCGAGACCATCCTCGAGCAGGTGGAGCGAGCCCGCCTGCGGCAGGACATCCTGTCCGACGTCGAGAGCGCCCGGCGACGCGACCACCTGTCCGCGCTGGGCAAGCTGTCGACACCGGCCCCCGGCGGCGGCTGGCTCATCCGCGACCGCCCGCCCCTGCTCTACCGGCTGGCGGACGACGGCCCCGAGCGGCTGGTCCTCCCGCAGCTCTATCGGCGATACGTCCGCTCGCTCGCGCCGGACCGGCGGCTGCTGGTCGAGAAGCACCGGTTCATCGACGTGGGACTCAAGGTGGTCGGTGTCGGGAGCGTGGGTACGCGCTGCTACGTCACCCTGTTCGCCGGACCGGCCGGCGGACCGCTCGTCCTCCAGGTCAAGGAGGCGCGCAAATCGGTCATCGCCCCCTACGTCCGTGGTCGTCGACCGCGTCACCAGGGCGAACGGGTCGTCACCGGCCAGCGGATCATGCAGGCGCTCTCGGACAGCTTCCTGGGCTGGACGAAGTCGCCGGACACGGGTGTCGAGTACTACGTCCGCCAGCTCCACGACATGAAGTACGGCGTCGACATCGCCGGGCTGCGCCCGCCGGGCATGGAGCTCTACGCCCAGGTCTGCGCCTGGGCCCTGGCCCGCGCCCACGCCCGCTCGGGCGACCCGGCCGAGACCGCCGGCTATCTCGGGCGAGCCGACATCTTCGACGAGGCCCTGGCCACGTTCGCGGTGGCCTACGCCGACCAGACGGAGCGCGACCACACCGCGCTCGTCGCCGCGGTGAAGGCCGGAAGGATCGCCGCGGAGATGGGGATCTGACCCGCGGGCCAGGCGATCCCCGACCGGTTCCTGGGCGACGCGGCCCCCGTCAGGCCGGCTCGGGCTCCAGCCCGGAGCGGACCCGCCGGAGCGTGACCGCCTCGATGGCAAGGGTCAGGGCGACCGCCCCGACGAAGGTCGCGGCGATCCCGATGGGCTCGAGACCCACGGCCACCACGACGAAGAAGGCCGCCGTCCCGTACAGGCCGACGAGCAGCCCGCGCAGGACGTCGTCAGCCGCGCCTGGGCCGGTCTGGCGGTGGGTGAAGACCGCCAGGACCGAGAGGTAGACCGGGAAGGTCGCCAGCAGACCGCTCCAATGCGGACCCAGGTATGGGGCGACGGCGGTGATCCCCAGGACCAGGGTCGTGGCGACGACCATCCGGGCCGGGATGTCCCACCAGGGATGGGACATGGGCGGATGATCGGTCCCGCTCGAGGGGACGAACCGGATGGCCAGGCTGACCGCGACCAGGACGATCGCCAGGAGGACCCAGGTCGGACGGTCGATGACCGGCTGGAGGAGCGCGCCGGCGGCCACGAACACGGCGCTCGCGACGGCGAAGCAGGCCGCCGGTCCGGATCCACGGGCGACGAAGGCGTAGGCGGCGCAGAACGCGGCGATCGCCGCCAGACCGGAGAGCGAGCCGAGGGCGGCGGCGGATGCGAACGCCGGACCGTGGTCCAGGGCAAGGAAGACGAGGACCGGTCCGGAGGTCAGCGGCAGGGCCACGATCCAGCCGCCGACCCCGGGGCCCCAGCGCCGGGCGACCAGGGTCGCACCGCCGATGAGCAGCGGCGTCAGGACGAGCTTGAGGACGAGGATCGGCACGCTCGAAGCGTACCGGCTGGGGTCAGCGCTCGACAGGCTGGACGCCCGGCGGCCGACCGCACAAGGGACGTCGTGCGATCGGCCGCCGGGCCGGGACGGGAGGGGCTCCGATCAGGGCTTGACGGCCGCCCAGTTGGTGTAGACGCCGTTGGCGTCGCCCGGGGCCGAGTCGCCCGAGAAGAAGTAGAGGGGCAGGCCGTTGTAGGTGACCTGGAGGGTGCCGTCGTCGGCCCGGGTGATCGTCGCGAGCTTGCCGGTCACCCCGCTCCCGCCGGTCGCGGTCGCGCCGGCCGGGACGGTCAGGGCCGGCCACTTCGTCAGGCAGCCGCCGGTGCAGGCGCTCGTGCCGCTGTCGGCGACGTCCTTGCTGAAGGTGTAGACGGTCATCCCGTTCGTGCCCGCGACGAGCACCGTGCCGATGCTGCCGACCGACTTGGCCTCGACGGCCGCCGCCGACCCGGCCGCCGCCGTGGCCGGGGCCGCAGACGGCGGGGTCGCGGATGCCGGCGCGGGCGTCGTCGAGCCGCTGCTGCAACCGGTCAGGGCCACGGCGACGACGAGCGCCGCACCGCCGATGAGGATCCTGGGGGACGCCACGTTCGCACCTCGTCATCGCTGGGTCGCCTCGGTCCGTCGGTGGACCGATCACACCAGCGACTACGTCTTCGCCCCGCCCACCGGTTTCGGCCCGACGACGTGGTCCGCCGAGCCGATGGGCAGGCAGGCGCCGATCAGGACCTGGCGCCGACCGGGACCCTGGCCTCGCCGACCGGCCACTCGAGGATCGTCCGGATCTCGGCAGGCGGTGTCTCCGGCTCGCTCAGATACGTCTCGCGGGGCGGGCCGACGAGCTCTCGATGATGTCGTTCCACCCACGTCGTGAGCTGGTCGTAGGCGGCGCCGATCGCCTCGTACGGACCGACATGGAGGAGCGTCGCGAAGGACCCGCCGGGGATCCACCCGACCGTGCAGCCGATGGGCGCCTCGGTCATCGCCGAGACCGGGGCGCAGACCTCGATGTCGAGCGGCTGGTCCGGGGTCGGCATGCTGTGGTACACCACGAACGGCGGACCGGCCGGCTCGACCCCGCTCATCGCGAGGTGCCCGTACAGCTCGCCGAACGTCGCCCCGAGCGCCGGCCCGATCCCGGCCAGCATGACCGGCATGCGCTTGGAGATGGCCAGGGTCGCATCGCGCTCAACGACCCGGATCCTGTGGCTCATCGCGGTCCTCCTTCCACCGCGGGACGCCTCTGATGTCGGGCCGATGGTGCGCCCGACCGGTCCGTCCCGACCAGAGCCGCACGGACCGATATTCGCGTCCGTCCCCGCCGGCGGCTCACGATCCGCGCCGTGGCCGACGGGTCAGATCGAGCGCTGGTAGGCGCGGAACGTCCCGGTTGCCCACCACATCGCCAGCCCGGTCACCGCCAGCAACCCGACTACCCGGGGCAGGACGAAGCTCCAGTCCGGCCCCGCCACCATCGCCTCCCGGCCCGCCTCCACGGCCCAGTTCACCGGATTGAGGTGGGCCACCGTTGCGATCCAGTCGGGCACCAGGACAAGGGGCATGAACGCTGCGGAGAGGAACGTCAGGGGCAGGACGAGCATCGTGTTCACCCCGATGACCGACTCTCGCTGGCGGATGCGCAGGGCCATCGCGTCCGAGAACGAGCTGAAGGCGGCCCCGACGAGCATCGCGCAGGCGACGAGGACGGCGAACCCCAGCGGGCCACCCGCGAAGCGGGCTCCCAGAAGGAGCGCGAGCCCGCCGATGATGAGGGCCTGGACCAGCAGCGCCACCATCTCGTAGATCGTCCGGCCGGTGATGATCGCCGAGCGGTGGACCGGAGAGACGAGGAAGCGGTCCATGATCCCGCGGTCGAGGTCCTCGATGATGCCCATCCCGCTCCAGCCGCAAGAGAAGAGGGCGGTCATGACCAGGATCGCTGGGACGAGGTAGTCGATGTAGGACGAGCCTCCCCCGAAGCCGGGGATCGCGGTCACGCCCGAGAACAGGGCCCCGAACAGGATCAGCCAGATGACCGGCTGGGAGAGGCTGGCCGCGATGTACCAGGGCTGCCGGAGGAGGGCGCGGACATGCCGGCCGGTCATGTAGTAGGTCTGGGTCATCGCGGTCATCGGACGGCCTCCTCGGCGAGCGGGCGGTAGGCCCGGCCGGTATGTCGCAAGTAGACGTCGTCGAGGGACGGCCGGGCGACGGTGATCGCGGCCACGGCGATGCCCGCCGCATCGAGTGCGGACAGGACCGCCGGGACGGCCGAGGCGCCGTTCCGGGCGCGGGCGCGGAGGACCGGTCCGTCGACCGTCGGCGCGTCGAGCCCGGCCAGGCCGCCGACCAGCGGCGCGGCCCGACCTGCATCGCCCGCGGCCGCCAGCTCGACGTTCACGGCATCGCCGTGGAGCTCCGCCTTGAGGGCGTCGGGTGTGCCCTCGGCCACGATCCGGCCGTGGTCGACGATCGCCAGTCGCCGGGCGAGTCGATCGGCCTCCTCGAGGTAGTGGGTGGTCATGAGGATCGTCAGGCCGTCGTCGCGGGTGAGTCGCCCGATCTCGTCCCAGAGCTCCGCCCGGGCCTCGGGATCGAGACCGGTCGTCGGCTCGTCGAGGAACAGGACGGACGGCCGATGGACCAGCCCCATGGCGACGTCGAGCTTGCGCTGCATCCCGCCGGAGTACGTCCGCGCGACCCGGTCGGCGGCATCGTCCAGTCCGAAGCGCTCCAGCAACTCCGCGATCCGCGCTGTCAGCTCCTGCCCGCTCATCCCGTAGAGCCGGGCCTGGAGGGCGAGGTTCTCGCGCCCCGTCGCCTCGGGGTCGATCGCCGAGCGCTGGCTGACCGAGCCGATCGCCCGGCGGGTGAGGGCCGGCTCGCGAAGCACGTCGTGGCCGGCGACGGTGGCCGATCCCGAATCGGGCCGCGAGAGGGTGGTGAGGATCTTCACGGTCGTGGACTTGCCGGCGCCGTTGGGACCGAGGAGCCCGAAGACCGTGCCCGTCTCCACGGTCAGGCTCAGACCGTCGAGGGCTCGAACCCCACCCGGGTAAGTCTTCACAAGATCGCGGGCCACGATCCCGGTGTCGGGTGACGCCATCACCATCGTCTTCGTCTCCTTAGGCGCTATCATGGGCGCAGTACCTGCTGGTCAGATAAGTATCTTAGCAGCTAAGATGTTAGCATGATGAGTAAACGGATCGACGATGTCAACCGCTGATCCCGATCCCCGTGCCGCCCGTCGCCTGGGCCGGGTCCTCGGGGCACAGGCCATGGCGTTCGACCAGGCGCTTGCGGACCGCCTCGGGCTGAACGCGACCGACCTGCGTTGTCTCGAGCTCGTGATGATCGAACCGGATCTCACGCCCGGCCGTCTGGCCGAGGCGACCGGGCTCACCAGCGGGGCGGTCACGGGCGTCCTCGATCGACTCGAGAAGGCCGGCTTCGCCCGGCGAGAGGCCGATCGGATCGACCGCCGACGGATCGTCGTCCGTCTCCTCCCGGCACGGGCCGGCGAGCTAGCGGCGCAGCTCGCACCGCTCGATCGACTGACCGGCGATCTGCTGTCCCGCTACGGACCCGACGAGCGGGCCGCCATCCAGGGCTACCTCGCCGGCTCGGTCGACGTCCTGGCCCGGGAGACCGCCCGCCTCCGGGTCGCCTCGCACGGGGGTTTCGTGGGCGATACCTATAGCGCGCCCGTCGGCGAGGCCACCCGGGGTCGACTCGTGCTCCACTCCGGCGCACCGAGGTTGTCGAGGAACGTCGCTCCGCTCGGTCCGTCGATGAGCGCCCGGATCATCGTCGAGACGAGCGCCTCGCGGCTGGCCTTCGCCGGCAGCGCCCCGCTCGGGGACCTGATCCGCGCCACCTTCACGGGACCGCTGCCCGACGTCCGTGTGGTCGACGGCTCGGTCACCATCCGGTATCGACGGGCCCACTTCAGTTCGACGACCGCCCGGATCGCGCTCGCCGGCTCGATCCCGTGGACGGTGGAGGTGGCTGGCGGCCTGACCGACCTCGGTGGATCGCTCGACGGCATCGCGCTCAGCGGGCTCTCCCTCCAGGGCGGCGCCAACCACGTCCGTCTCGACCTGCCCGTGCCGTTCGGGACCGCGAGCGTGCGGATCGACGGGGTGGCCAGCAGCATCCGCCTCCGGCGCCCCTCGACGGTTCCGGTCTCGCTCCGGGTCCGTGGCGGCGTCTCCCAACTCCGGCTCGACGAGCGCCAGCTCGGATCGGTGAGCGGCGACCGAGGGTTCGTATCGGGTGCGTTCGATACAAGCCCGGACCGCTACGAGATCGAGGTGGTGAGCGGCGCGAGCGAGGTCCGGGTGGGCGGCCGCTGAGGGTCGGGCCGCCGCTACGGGCGGTCAGCCGCCAGCGGCGGCAGCCTCGTCGGGCAGGAGCGGCCGGACGACGATCGTCCAGGGCGTACCCCCGGAGGTGAACGGGGTGATCTGGCTGGCCGCCTCGAGGACCGGCCGAAGGGTCGCCGCATCGGCGCCCACGACCTCCCCGATCCTGGCGCCGGTCCCGCCCGTGGGATCGGCCGTCCCGAACGCGGCGAGCGGGGTCGCCAGCGGCCAGGCCACCGCCGCTCGGGTCAGGCTCGGGTCGCTCGCCTCCGGGGCGCCGGGCGTCACGAACAGGCGATACCCGTCGGGGACCAGGACGCCGCCGTCCGACGCCGTCCCGCCGAAGGTGTCGCCGGCGGCCAGCCGGTCGAGGAGGCCGATCGCGGCCGCCTGGGTCCGGGTCGTCGGGTCGCTGCTCGAGGGGTCGGGGCTCGGCCCGATGCCCAGGGCGTTGAAGCGCGAGACCGTCGTGGTCCCGTCGTGGACCACTGTGATCACCGTCTGAGGCGCATCGGCCACCGGTCCGCCGGGGTAGACGGCGTCCTCGCCGGTCAGTCCGGCGTCCTCGGCGGCCTTCAGGATCGCCTTCGCCCCGTCGGGTCCGACCGACCGATAGACGAGCGGCGGGACGAGCGGTCCGGGATAGATCGCCGGGACCGCGCCCTCGGTGACGACCCGGCCGTCGGCGTAGACCGCCACGATCGGCAGGGCCGAACGGCGCGCCGTCGGTGCGATGAACCCACCCTCGTAGGCCGCCCGCAGGACGAGGTCCGAGGAGGCACTCGGGCTCGACGACGCCGGCGACGGAGAGCCGCCGGCGGACGCTCCGGGAGAGGCTCCGGTCCCGGTGGTACAGGCGACGACGGCGAGGCCGCCGACGACGAGGGCGGACGCGCGGAGAAGACGGCGGGCGGGACGACGCATCGGTGTGGCCTCCGGGTTCGGGCGACGGCGCGGGCGATCCTCGCGCGGCGATCGTGCCCTCGGTAGACGACGTTCATCGACGTCCGGTTCCCGGCGGTCGTCTCACCGCTCAGGCCGAGCCGTCGGCGACCCCGGTCGAGGACTAGCATCGACGGAGCCCGCTCCTTCGTCCCGACCGGGCCGCTGCGTGGAGACATGGCCGTGACGATCGGAACCGACGAGACGATGGAGCTGCCCGGCCGGACGGGTCCTGGTGATCTGCCCGAGCGGGCCCGGGTCGTGATCGTCGGCGGCGGCGCATCCGGGGCGAGCATCGCCTACCACCTTACGAAGCTCGGCTGGCGGGATATCGTCCTGCTCGAGCGCCGCCAGCTCACGGCCGGGACCACCTGGCACGCCGCCGGGCTCATCACCTCGGCCGGGATGGCCACCGAGACGCTCCTCTGGATGTCGCGCTATACCCGCGACCTGTGCGTCTCCCTCGAGGCCGAGACCGGACAGGCGACCGGCTTCCGGCCGATCGGCCACCTCCACCTCGCGACGAGCCGCGACCGGCTCGAGACCCTCCGGCGCGAGGCGGCGTTCGTCCGGGGTTTCGGGGTGGACGACCAGGAGCTCTCCGGGGCCGAGTTCGGTCGGCTCTGGCCGGAGGCGAAGACCGACGACGTCCTCGCCGCGTTCTATGTCCCCGACGAGGGCCGGGCGAATCCGGCCGACCTGACGATGGCCTACGCCCGCGGAGCGCGGATGGGCGGCGCCCGGATCGTCGAGGGGGTCACCGTGACCGGCTTCACCTCGGCCAAGGGCCGGGTCACCGGAGTGGTCACCGACCGGGGCACGATCGAGACCGAGTTCGTGGTCAACGCCGCCGGGATGTGGGGTCGCCAGGTCGGTGAGCTGGCCGGCGTCTCCGTGCCGCTCCAGGCCACCGAGCACTACTACCTGATCACCGACACGGTGCCCTGGGCCCATCCCGACCTGCCGGTGGTCGAAGACCCCGATCGCTACGGCTACTACCGCGAGGAGGGTGGCGGGATCCTCGTCGGGCTGTTCGAGCCGGTCGCCGCGCCGTGGTCGCTCGATCGGATCCCGGACGACGTCGCCTTCGCCAGCCTGCCCCCCGACTGGGACCGGGTGGGTCCCTTCCTCGACGCGGCGATGGGACGCTTCCCGGCGCTCCGCGAGTCCGGCGTCCGGACGATGTTCTGCGGGCCGGAGAGCTTCACCGCCGACAACCACCCGCTCTTCGGTGAGGCCCCCGAGCTGGCCGGCTTCTTCGTCGCGGCCGGGATGAACTCGCTGGGGATCCTGCTCAGCGGCGGGGTCGGCAGCCTGATCGCCCAGTGGATCGTGGACGGGGTCCCGCCGGTCGACGTCAGCGGGCTCACCCTCGACCGGACCCAGGTCTACGAGACGAGTCGCCGGTTCCGGGCGGACCGCTCGGTCGAGCTGCTCGGGGCGCTCTTCGCCGACGGAGGCTTTCCGTCGTGGCACCCCCAGACCGCCCGCGGCGTCCGCCGCTCGGTCATCCACGACCGGCTGGCAGCCGCCGGAGCCCACTTCGCGGTCTCGTCGGGCTGGGAGTACCCCGAATGGTTCGCTCCGCCCGACGGCCCGGCGCCGAGGCCCGGGTCGGGCTGGGGGCGCGACGATGCGTTCGCGATCAAGGCGGCCGAGCACCGGGTGGTCCGCGAAGCCGTCGGGATGCTCGACATGTCGCTCATGGCCAAGTTCATCGTCCAGGGCCGTGACGCCGAACGCGTCCTGAACCTGGTCTGCGCCAACGACGTCGCCGTGCCGGTCGGCCGGATCGTCTACACCCAGTGGCTCGACGAGCGGGGCGGGATCGTCGCCGACCTGACCGTGACCCGGCTCGCCGAGGAGTCGTTCCTGCTGGTCGTCACCGACACGGTCCACCGCCGGATGGCGCCCTGGATCGAGCGGCACGCCCCGGCCGGGTCCCACCTGGCGGTCACCGACGTCACCTCCGGGACGACCCTCTTCACGGTCCAGGGCCCGCGGTCACGCGAGCTGCTCACGCGGCTGACCAGCGCCGACCTGTCGAACGAAGCGTTCCCGTATCTGACGGCTCGGGAGATCGACCTCGACTACGCCCGGGTCCTGGCGCTCCGGGTGACCTACGTCGGCGAGCTGGGCTGGGAGCTCCACGTGCCCGCCGAGCTGGCCCTGACCGTCTACGACGCGCTCGAGGCCGGCGGGGCCGACCTCGGCTACCGAAATGTCGGGCTCGGCGCCCTGAGCAGCCTCCGGCTCGAGAAGGCCTACCGCGACCTGGGGGTGGACATCGACAACACCGACACCCCGCTCGATGCCGGGCTCGGGTTTGCGGTGGCCTGGGACAAGCCGGGGGGGTTCGTCGGGCAGGAGGCGCTTCTCGCCCAGCGCGAGGTCCGTCCGCCGAAGCGACGCCTCATCCAGGTCCTCCTCCTCGATCCCGAGCCGATCCTTCACGGCGGCGAGCCGATCCTGCGCGACGGCCGCTGGATCGGCTACGTCCGGGCCGGAGCGTACGGTCACACCCTGGGCGGCGGCGTCGGCCTGGGGATGATCGAGGACGAAGCCGGTATCCCGGTCGAGGCGGTCGAGTCGGGTCGCTTCGAGATCGACGTCGCCGGCGCCCGCTACCCGGCCCGGGGTTCGCTCCGACCGCTCTACGACCCGGACCGGCTCCGGATCAAGGGCTGACCGCCAGACCCGGCGATCGGATCGCGGCCGGACCCGACTTCGTCACGGCGTCTGCACACCTGCTTCACAGGCGGCCACGACCATGGGCCGCAACGGAGCGCCTGCCCGGCCCGGCAGCGGACCGACCGGTGACGGCGTATCGTCAGCGTCCCGAACCGTGCCGCCGGGCCATCGCGCGCCCGGTCGGATCCCCCGACGTCAGCCCACGACGAGACCACGGAGCCAGCGCCCGAGCATGATCAGACTGCTGACGACCTACCTCCGGCCATACCGAGGCGCGCTGCTGCTCATCGTCGCCCTGCTCACGGTCCAGGCGCTCGGGACCCTCTACCTGCCCAGCCTCAATGCCGACATCATCAACAACGGCGTGGCCAAGGGCGACATCCCCTACATCCTGCGGACCGGCGGTCTGATGCTGCTGGTCAGCCTCGTCCTCGGGATCGCCTCGATCATCGCGGTCTACTGGTCGTCGAAGACCGCGATGGCCTTCGGTCGCGACGTCCGGGGCGCCATCTTCCGAAAGGTCCTCGACTTCTCCCAGACCGAGACGAACACGTTCGGGCCGCCATCGCTGATCACCCGTAATACGAACGATGTCCAGCAGGTCCAGATGCTCGTCGTCATGGGCCTGAACGTGATGATCCTGGCCCCGATCATGGCCGTCGGCGGGGTGATCATGTGTCTGCGCGAGGACGTGACCCTGTCAGCCGTCCTCCTCGTCATCGTCCCGCTCATGACCGTCTTCCTGGCCGTGATGCTGTCGCGGGCGCTGCCGCTCTTCCGGGCGATGCAGCTCAAGGTGGACCGGATCAACCAGATCGTCCGCGAGACCCTCAGCGGGGTCCGGGTCATCCGCGCCTTCGTCCGGACGCGCCACGAGGAAGAGCGCTTCGACGTGGCGAACCTGGACCTGTTCGCGACCACCCTCCGGGTGAACCGCCTGTTCGCCCTGATGATCCCGACCGTCATGGCGATCTTCAACCTGTCGACCGTCGTGATCATGTGGTTCGGCAGCATCGCGGTGGACGACGGGACCCTGGCGATCGGGAACCTGACCGCGTTCCTGGCCTACGTGATGCAGATCCTCTTCTCGGTGATGATGGCCACGATCATGTTCGTCATGGTCCCCCGGGCGGCCGCCTCGTCGGAGCGGATCCAGCAGGTCCTCGACACAGAGGTCGCGATCCACGACCCGGCGGCGCCGGTCGCGATCGCCGTCCCCCGCGGCCGGGTCGAGTTCCGGGACGTCGAGTTCCGCTACCCGGGCGCAGAGGACGCCGTCCTGCGGGCGATCGCCTTCAGCGCCGGGCCCGGCGAGACGACCGCCGTCGTGGGCAGCACCGGCAGCGGCAAGTCCACCCTGGTCAACCTCATCCCGCGCTTCTATGACGTGACCGGAGGCTCGGTGACCCTCGATGGGGTCGACCTCCGCGACCTCCGCCAGGAGGACCTCTGGGCGCGCATCGGGGTCATCCCCCAGCGGGCCTTCCTGTTCACCGGGACGGTCGCGAGCAACCTCCGCTACGGCGCCCCCGACGCGACCGACGAGGAGCTGTGGCAGGCCCTGACGATCGCCCAGGCGCGGACGTTCGTGGCGGAGATGGAGGGCGGGCTCGAGGCGCCGATCACCCAGGGCGGCTCGAACGTCTCGGGCGGACAGCGTCAGCGACTGGCCATCGCCCGGGCGCTGGTCAAGCGGCCGCTCGTCTACATCTTCGACGACAGCTTCTCGGCGCTCGACTTCAAGACCGACTCGATGCTCCGGGCGGCCCTTCGCGACGAGACCCGCGAGGCCACCGTGATCATCGTCGCCCAGCGGGTGGGCACGATCATGCATGCCGACCGGATCGTGGTGATGGACGGCGGCTCGATCGTGGGCATCGGGACGCATGCCGAGCTCATGGCCGGGTGCGACACCTACCGCGAGATCGTCTACTCGCAGCTGACCGCGGAGGAGGTCGCGTGAGCGGCCCGACCGGTCCCGGCGCTGCGCCCGGTCGGCCGGTCGGCCTGCCCGGCGGCTCGGCCTCCGGTCGTCCGAGCGGCCCGCCCGCCTTCGGGCCCGGCGCCGGCCGACCGGGCGGGGGCCCCGGCTTCGGCATGATGCGGCCCGGGATGGGCGGCAAGCCACGCGACTTCCGGGGCACCTCCGCCCGGCTCCTCGGCGAGCTCCGGCCGGAGCGCCTGCGGATCGTGGTCGTCCTCATCTTCGCGGTCGTCGGGGTGACCTTCAGCATCCTCGGGCCCCGGCTGTTCGGGGAGGCCACGAACATCCTGTTCGAGGGCGTCGTCGGCAAGCAGCTGCCGGCCGGGATGACCCAGGCCCAGGCCGAGGCCGCCCTCCGGGCGACCGGCCAGGGCCAGCTCGCCGACATGCTCTCGGGGATGACCGTGACCCCCGGCCAGGGGGTGGACTTCGCCGCGCTTGCCCAGGTCCTCCTGGTCCTCGCGGTGCTCTATCTCGTGAGCGCGGTGTTCAGCTGGGCGTCGGCCTACATCATGGCCGGAGTCGCCCAGCGGACGGTCTACCGGCTGCGCCAGCGGGTCGATCTCAAGCTGGGACGGCTGCCCCTCGCCTACCTCGACGACCACGCCCGAGGCGACACCCTGAGCCGGGTGACGAACGACATCGACAACATCGCCCAGACCCTCCAGCAGAGCCTGACCCAGCTCATCACGGCGGTCCTCACGATCGTCGGTGTGCTGATCATGATGATCCTGATCAGCCCGCTCCTCGCCCTGATCTCGCTCCTGGTGGTGCCCGCCTCGATCGGGGCGACGCTGGTCATCGCCCGTCGGTCGCAGAAGCAGTTCGAGGCGCAATGGGCAAGGACCGGGACGCTCAACGGCTTCGTCGAGGAGGTCCACACGGGGCACGGTCTGGTCAAGATCTTCGGTCATCAGGCCGAGGCGATCGCCACCTTCGACGAGGAGAACGCGGGTCTCTACGAGGCCAGCTTCCGGGCCCAGTTCATCTCCGGGATCATCCAGCCCACGATCAACTTCATCGGGAACCTGAACTACGTGGCGATCGCGGTCATCGGCGGGGTCCAGGTGGCCAACGGCACGATGTCCCTGGGCGACGTGCAGGCCTTCATCCAGTACTCGCGCCAGTTCACGATGCCGATCATCCAGACCGCCAGCATCGCCAACGTCCTCCAGTCGGCGGTAGCCTCGGCCGAGCGGGTCTTCGAGCTGCTCGACGAGCCAGAGGAGATCCCGGACACGGCGACCCCCCGACGTCTCCGCGCGGCGACCGGCCGGATCACCCTCGAGGGCGTCTCGTTCCGCTACAAGCCCGACGTGCCGCTCATCGAGGATCTGCATCTCGACGTCCGACCCGGCCAGACCGTGGCGATCGTCGGACCGACCGGTGCCGGCAAGACGACCCTGGTCAACCTGCTCATGCGCTTCTACGAGATCGACGCGGGGACGATCAAGGTCGACGGGATCGATATCCGCGAGCTGACCCGGGACGATCTGCGGCGGACCTTCGGGATGGTCCTCCAGGACGCCTGGCTGTTCGGCGGGACGATCCGCGAGAACATCGCCTACGGCGACGAGGAGGCGACCGAGGAGCAGATGGTGGCGGCGGCCCAGGCGGCCCACGTCGACCACTTCGTGCGAACCCTTCCGGCCGGCTACGACGCTCACGTCGACGACGACGCGACCAGCCTGTCCCAGGGCGAGAAGCAGCTCATGACCATCGCCCGGGCGTTCCTGGCCGATCCGCCGATCCTCATCCTCGACGAGGCGACCAGCTCGGTCGACACCCGGACCGAGGTCCTCATCCAGCGAGCGATGGCCCGGCTGATGAAGGGCCGCACGTCGTTCGTCATCGCCCACCGGCTCTCGACGATCCGCGACGCGGACACGATCCTGGTGATGGACCACGGCCGGATCATCGAGCAGGGGACCCACGAGCAGCTCCTGGCCGCCCGGGGCTTCTACTTCGACCTGTACAACAGCCAGTTCGTCGAGGCCTTCGACGAGGCATCGTGAGTGCGGCTCGATGGACCGCGCTGGGTCGGGGCCCGGCCGGGCCAGCCGGGCCCCGGACTTCAGGCGGCGAGCCGGGCGAGCTCCTCGTCGATGACGACCTGGGAGAGATGAGCCGGGCCGAGGACCAGGCTGAGCAGGCGACCCATCGATCCGCGCGGGACGCTCAGGGTCGGGCACTCGAGGCGGATCGCGCCGTCGCGGGAGACGATCGTGGTCGGCTCGCCGCAGACGCAGAACGGCTCGTTCTGGATGGCGGTCTCGATGCGGTCGATGGTTCGGTAGGCGTTGTTCATGGCGGGACACCCGTTGTAAAGATACGGTCCGTTCCGTATCATATCAGCATGCTGGACGAGATGCAAGACGGTCCGTCTCGGAATCCTGTGACGGTCGCGACCGCGCCAGCCACCCGGCGCGGCCGACCCCGGAGCGACCGGGTCCATCGGGCGATCCTCGACGCCACGAACGAGCTTCTCGTGGCTGAAGGTTTCACCCGGCTCCGTCTCGAGCACGTCGCGGCCCGGGCCGGGGTCGGCAAGGCCACGATCTACCGGCGCTGGCCGACGAAGGAGGCGCTCTGCCTCGACCTGCTCATGGAGCTCGCCTCGCCCCACCTCGCGATCGCAGACGTCGCCGACACCCGGACCGAGCTCCTGGCCGCCACGATGAACGCGGTCGAGGGGCTGACCCAGACGCCGTTCGGGCCGGTCATCCGGGCCTTGCTGGCCCAGATCGCCGGCAATCCGGCCCTGGGCGATCCCTTCCGGGCGACGGTCGTCCGGGCGCGACGCGATGAGATCGGGCGGGTCATCGAGCGGGGGATCGCCCGCGGCGACCTGCGACCCGACGCCGATCCCGAGGTCGCGACCGAGCTGCTCGTCGGCCCGGTCTACTTCCGGCTGATCTTCGGCGGCGCGCTCGACGCGGTGTTCGCCGGGCGGGTCGTGGACTCGGTGCTGGCCGGCTACGGGAAGGTCGCCCGCGACACGTGACCGCTCCCCGGGATCGTCCTCAGAGCCTCGCCAGGGCGCGACCAAGGGCCCGCCGGTAGCTCGCCCCGGCCACCTCGCGCCAGGTGGACCCGGTCGTCGCTCGGAGCCGCTCGACCCGGCCGTCGAGGTGCTTGACGAACCGACCGATCGCCGCCCGCTGGGACCGACTCAGGTCGGTCGCCGGATCGGCGGCGAACGCGCGGGCAAGCTCGGCGGCGACATGAAGGTCGTGGAGGTCGCCGAGGTGGTCCTGGACCGCCACGATCCGGCTGACCAGCCCGGATGACTCCGGCTCGAGGGGAGCCCGCACGAACTCGAGGGTGTAGCGCAGCCACTTGCCGGCGATCCTGGCCTGGTGGAGGATCGCCAGATCGGCCCCGCTGAAGCCCGGGTCGAAGGCCCACAGGGCCGCGTAGTCGGTCCAGATCCGGGCGGGCATCCGGTGGCGGACCAGCGCCGGGCGGTCGTCCGGCGGGGTCCGGACCGCGGACCCGGCCGTCGTGACGAAGGCCTCGTACTCGGCCACGAAGTCGAGGAAGGCCGGGGACCCCAGGATCTCGATGAGCTCCACCCGGCGTGCCTCACGCTCGCCGCGCCAGGCGGCCAGCAACGGCGCGAGAGCCGTTCGCTCGCGCTCGCGTCGCCGGCCGAGGTGGGTCTCGAGGATGCCGATCAGGACGTCCAGGTCGCGGACCGCCCCGAGACGGCTACCGATCTCGCGCAGGTCGCGCCGGAACCGACGGACGGTGGTCGGTTCGTAGGCATCGCCGAAGACCCGCCAGGCCGCCCGCATCCGGCGGCCGGCCACCCGCATCGCGTGGACCTCCTCGGGATCCACGCCCTCGATCGCGCCGGGCGCCCGGGCGAGCATCCTGGCCAGATGGAGGCGCAGGACCGCCCGACCTGCCTCGGCCCAGCTGTCGTCCGGCGAGAGGTCCACCGTCTTCGCGAGGCCGAGCCGCTCGACAGCCCCGGTCGCGGCGACGACGGCGGCCGCCGTCGAGGCCCGCTCAGGGCCGTCGATCCGCGGCTCGGCGACGGGCACCACGGCCACGATGCCGACCTCGACGACGACCGGCGCCGGGGTGGGCGCGGCCGATCCCTCGACCGGCTCGAGACCGGTCGCGTCCGTCGGCCCGGGATCGATCGGCGGGGCGGCGCCCTCTCGGGGCCGCTCCCCGTCGGGCGTCGGGACCGGTTCTCGCGGCGGCAGGGTGATCGTCATCGGGGGTACTTCATACACCTCTCACGCAAGCCGTGCTTGCCCGTGGTCCCCCGTGTGCGATGGGACCATGTCGGCCCGACCAGGCGCATCGTCCGAACCGAAGGGTCGACCCCTGCCGCTCGGCTCGGGCCGAGCCGGCCGGACGATCGAACCGCCGAGACGACGGGACGAACGGAGCGCCCGGAAGGTGACCGGCTGGGCCCCGATCCGGGCCGTTGGCCCCTGTCGGGCCGCCCGATCGGTCTCCGACGATCGACTCGAATGGCCGGAGCGGTCCGGCTGCCCTTCGAGGTCGATCGATGCGCACGATGTCGTCCGGCGTCCCGATGCCACGCTATGCCTGGCTGGCCGTGGTCCTGGAGCTGTTCACGGGCATCCTGGCGATCCCCGTGGGGCTGATGTTCCTGGGCGACCCGACGGGTAAGGCGATCGGCGTACCGCAGGGTTGGATCGAGGCCACGGTGTTCGGGTCCTACGTCATCCCAGGGCTCTATCTGCTCCTCGTCAACGGGCTGGGGATGCTCGTCCTGGCCGGCCTCACCGTGCTCCGCCACCCGGTCGCGCCGTGGCTCACCGGCGCCCTGGGCATCGGGCTCATGATCTGGATCGCCGTCCAGGTGCTGGTCATGCCCGAGACGATGTTCCTCCAGCCGCTCTTCTTCGCGGTCGGGCTGGCCATGGGCGTGATCGCCCTCTTCTGGCTCCGGGCGACCGGTCAGCTCCGGCGCGACTGAGACATCCCTTCGCCGACGGATCTCAGGCGGTCGCCAGCCGGGCCAGCGTGGCCATGTCGGGGACCGTGAGGTCCGGGGTGGCGGCGGCCGGTGGCGTCGCCCCGAAGCCCGCGCGGTCGTGGCGACGGTCGACCCAGACGGTGGTCAGGCCGAAGGCCTTCGCCGGCACGTGGTCGTGGAAGAGGCTCTGGGCCACGTGGAGGATCCGCTCCCGGGGTATCTCGATGAGGGCGAAGGCGGCCTCGAAGTTGCGCGGATCGGGCTTGTAGCTGCCGACCTGCTGGGCGGTCACGATCCAGTCGAAGACGATCCCGAGCCGGCGGTTCGACAGCGCGAACAGGTCGTCGTCGCAGTTGGTGATCACCCCCAGCCGGAATCGCTCGGCCAGGCGAGCCAGGGCGGCCGCCGAGTCCGGGAAGGCCGGCCAGTCCCCGACCGACCCGCCGAAGCCGGCGACCTCGGCCTCGGTCGGCTCGGCACCAAGGGCCGCGCAGACGCCCCGAACGCACGAGGCGAGCACGTCCCGGTAGCGCAGATAGGGGCCGGCCTCGGCGGCGGCCTCGAAGCCCGCGTAGGTCTCGAGGAGCCGCTCGTCGTCGACGACGACGCCGTGCGCCTCGAGCACGACCGAGAGGGCCCGGGCGATCCCCGTCTCCCAGTCGATGAGCGTCCCGTAGCAGTCGAAGGTCAGGGCGTCGAAGGCCGAGAAGTCGAGGTCGGTCGTCATCTCGACAGGATACGGGCGGAGCTCCCCGGGCCGCCCGTCAGCCCCCCGCCGGCTCGCGCTCGTCGCTGTGCTCCCAGACGGACGTCAGCGGGTCGCGCCGACCGAGGGCGATCCAGGCCACGGCGCCGCCGAGGACGGCCGCCAGGCCGCCGAGGGCGAACGCGGCGCGCACGCCCGAGGCGTAGGCCTCGAGGAACGGCCGGACGTCGGCCGGGTTCACCGCCGATGCGACCTGGCTGAAGGAGGGGGTCCCGACGGCGGTGAGGAGGTCCCGGAAGGCTGAGATCGCCCGCTGGGCCTCGTCCTGGGGGAGACCGGCGACCGACGCCGTGTAGGCCGCCAGGGCACGATCGGCGACGATCGCCGTCACCAGGACGATTCCGACCCGGTTCCCGACCGAGATCGAGGACTCGTTGAGGGCCGCCGCCGTCGCCGGCAGCCCTCGTGGCACGCTGGCGAAGATGATCGCAGTCCTGACCGTCGTCGCGATCACGAACCCCGCACCGATCAGCAGGCAGGGCACCACGAACGCAAGGTAGCTGACCGACGGCGTCGAGGCCAGGAAGAGCGCCAGGTTCGCCAGCCCGACCGCGATGACGCCGGCGCCGACCAGGGTCCGCGGGGAGTAGTGGCTGAGGAGATACCCCGCCACCGGCCCGGCCAGCACCAGGGCGGCGAACAGCGGAGCCACGGCGACGACCGCCGCGACCGGTCCGAAGCCCATGACGAAGCGGAAGTAGAGCGGCAGCTCGAGCATCGGGACGGTCTGGGCGATCGCGATCACGATCCCGACGAAGATCGCGACGGCCACCGGGCGCCGGTCGATCCGGACCGGGCCCGCCGTCGGCTGTCGACCCCTGCGGTCGTGGACCACGCCCAGTCCGATGACGGCAAAGCCGCCGATCACCAGCGCCCAACGGACAGGGTTGTCCAGCCCGCCCCCGATCCAGGTGATGCCGACGGTCAGGGTGATGATCCCGAACGCCCAGATCGCCGTTCCGACCACGTACGGTCGCTCGGCCGTCGTGGGCCGGGTCAGCTCGGGGATGCGGTTCCGGACGAACCAGATCGCCACCCCACAGACGACGATCGCGACGATGAAGGCCGGTGCCCGCTGGTCCGGGATCAGCTGAAGCAGGATCGGTGCGGCGGCCCCGGCCGCGCTGTACGCGCCGTAGGCCAGGCCGATCGCGGTGGCCCGGGCGATCCCCTGGTAGCTCGTCGCCACGAGGGCGATCGAGACCGGGATGACGAACGCCGACGCGGCGTAGCCGAGGAGCCGTGTGGCGACGAACAGCGGGCCGCTCGGCACAAGGAGTGAGACGACGCTCGCCAGGAGCTCCACGACGAGCCCCCAGAGGACGATCGGTCGAGCCCGGGCGGTGTCGCCGATCGCGCCGCCGAGAAGCAGGATCCCCGAGCTGACGACCGCGGCGAGAAGGGTGACCACCTCGACCTGCGGTCGCTCGCGAACCGCTGCCTGGACGCTCGGGAGCGCCGGCCCCCAGACCTTGGGGTCAAGGGCGGCGGCCGCCAGGGCGATGGCGCCGACGAACAGGCCGGTCCGGGCGACCGGGTCGTCGAAGACATCCTTGATGACCGACGGGACCGGCAGGCGTCGCACCTCGGGATGCTAGCAGCCAGCGCGGTGGCCGAGACCGCCCCGCGGGCCGATCGGTGCGCGCTACATCCGGGCGAGCAGGTCGACCTTCTTCGCCTCGTACTCCTCGGGGCTGATCGCGCCGCGGTCGCGCAGGTCGGCCAGGCTGGCCAGCGTGGCGGCCGGGTCGGTCTGTGCCGACGCGGCTGGGGCGGCCGGCGCGACCGGAATCTCCGCGACCGGAGCCGCCGCGACCACCGGGCCCTGACCGGTGTCGGCCATCTTGCGGGTCATGATGGCGTTGCGGAACGCCTCGGGCGTGGTGATCGACTTGAACCGGTCGGCGCCGGCCGCGCCCGACTGGGTGTAGATATCCAGGTCCCCGTACTTGAGGCTCTTGCCCAGCAGGCCGACCTTCGACTGCACGTCGCTGATCGCGCCCAGCAAGGTCGCCGAGGAGCGGCGCGAGATGAAGCCCTCCTCGCGGACGACCCGCAGGTTCGTGACCGCGAACTCGGCCGTCCGCCAGACGATGACGTTGTAGCCGATCCAGGCGATGGCCACGACGAACAGCCCGGTCCGGACGAGGTCGAACAGGTTGCCGACGGTCCCGGCGATACCGGTGGTGGCGTCGGGCGAGATCCAGTTGACGAGGAAGGCCCCGAGGAGGAGCAGGACGGCGATCCACGAGTCGCGGACCGGCGAGATCCAGTGCTTCTTCGACTCGAACTCGATCTTCTCGTTGGCGATGAGGTTCTGGGCGATCGACATGGCGGATCCGTCTCCTGGGCGTGGTGGATCGCCGGTGGGCGGCGCGTGGGACGCACCGGGCCAAGCGTAACGGCGCTGTCGAGCCTCCGCGCGCCGTTACCGCGCCGTCTCCGCGTCGGCGGGGGAGCAAGAGACCGCGATCAGATCGGCGGCGTCCTGGCCGAGCCGTGATCGCCCTTCAGTAGAGCCCGGGTACCAGTCGCTTCGTCCGGGTCCGATACGCCGCGTACCCAGGGTGGCGCTCGGCGAGCCAGACCTCCTCGCGGCGGGACTTGGCGTCGAACAGGAGGAAGAGCAGGACCGCCGCGGCGAAGGCCACGATCGAGGCGGTGGCCACGGACCAGCCGATCGCCGCCAGGACGATCCCGCTGTAGATCGGATGTCGGATGACTCCGTAGACGCCGTGGGTGACGAGCTCCGAGCCGTCGACCGGCTTCGGGAACGGGCTCAGGCTGGAGCCCAGCCCGAGCACGCCGAGCACGGCGACGATCGCACCGGCGACGACGGCCAGCCCGCCGATCGCGACGCGTCCGAGGTCGGCGGTCCCGGATGGGGGAGCGGACGTCAGTGACGTCAGTCCGCCGACGCCGATCACCCCGAAGAGCGCGACCTGGAGCAGGACCCAGCCCTCGCCGCGGGGCCCGAGGGCGGGCACCCGCGAGGTCGCGTCCGAGGGACGATCGCCGGTCGGCTCCGGACGGGACGCCGTCATCGGGTCGCCAGTGTCCGGACGGCCGGTCGGCGCAGGTCCGGCCGGGCTGTCAGTCGGCGTAGCCGATCTTGCTCTTGTTGCTGTAGGCCCCGCCGCCCCAGCTCGCGAAGTCCATGAAGATCGCGATGATCAGGAAGACGATGTCGAGGCCGGTGACCCCGCCCGGATCGGAGGCCACGAGCACCCACATCAGGGTGGTCCAGGGCAGGAAGATGAAGCCCAGGATCGGCCAGACGACGGTGTTGAAGGCGAGGTTCCATTTCGTCGGGTCCATGAGCCACCACAGGACGATCGCCGCCCTGGGCCCGAGGATCACGAGCGTCGAGAACAGGCAGCACATCCGAAACGACCTCCCGAGACCGATGACCGACCATCGGGAAGAGTACCGCCGCGAGGAAGCGCCGATCCGGCCGCCGCGCCGGACGTGAGAAGACCCCGGGCCGATGTCCGGGGTCTTCGCCGTCGTCGATGTCCATCGCCGGCGCGGGAGGCCGGCGCGGGGTCAGATCCCGAGGGCCTTGGCCTTGGCGGCCGCGAACTCCTCGTCGGAGAGCACGCCGGCATTGTGGAGCTGGGCGAGCTGCTGGAGCTGGGCCGTCACCGGGTCCACCGCGGGAGCCGCCGGGGCCGCTGGAGCGGCCGCCGGCTGCTGGGCCATCGCGTCGATCTGCGCCTGCTGGTCGGCGAGCGCCTGGTTCTGGGCCTGCTCGTTGGCCTGGGCTTGGGCCGACTTGGTGCCGGCATGGTGAGCGACTCCGGCGACCGCAGCCACCCCGATGAGTCCAACGCCTCTTCGTCGCCGCATCATGATCAGGTTCTCCTTCTCGCGCCTGGCGCTATCGATGGGACCCGTGGCTTAGGCGATGGCGCCTTCGGCCTCGAGCTCGGCGTTCAGCATCTCGAGGGCCTCCGGCTGGATCCGGGCGTGGGCCACGAGGAAGCCGTTGTGGTCGAGGATGGCTGCCTTGATCTTCTCGGCCCACTTGTTCTCCCACAGGATGATCAGCGCCGACGTGTCGGTCGGGAGACCGTCCGCGATCGCGCCGATGTCCTCCGGCGTGAGGAGGCCCATCCGGTCGGCGATGAGCGGGGCGAAGCCCGCGAAATGGGTGTCGGCGATGTTGTCGAGCTCGACGACATCGACCTTGCCACCCTCGTCCTTGGTCACGAAGACGACGTCGACGATCCGGACGATCCCGGCGTCGACGACCTTGCCGATCTCCCGGGCGATGCTGCCGTCGAAGTTGTTGTGGGCGAACCCGATCACGGTGTAGTCGAGCGGTCCAAGTGTCACGGTCTGCCTCCGGTGTGGGTGAGGTGTGGGCTGGGCGTCGGGATCCGATCCGCCCGTGCCGGGACCCTCTGACGCGAGTGTACGGCACGCGGGGTCGGAACGGTTCATCCTATTCGGTGGATGCCCGACGGCCACGAGCGTGGTGAGATCGGCCCACCCCACGTCGCCGGGGCCATGTCGTCCCATGTTCGCGAACGACAGGGTCCCTGGGCATTGACTCCGCGCGGCCGGGGACATCGGTGTTCACCGCGGGCAGATGCTCGCCGACACGACAGAGTTCCAGGAGGAACGCGAGACATGGCAGACAAACGAGTGGTCCTGGGCATCTTCGCGGGCGAGGAGGACGCGGACGCGGCGGTCGAGTCGCTCAAGGCCTGGGACAAGGCCGACGTCGACATCAAGCTCGAGTCGATCGGCGTCCTCGTCCTCGACGACAAGGGCAAGATCAAGACCCACAAGCTCGGCAAGCGCAGCGTCGGCAAGGGTGCCGGGATCGGCCTCCTGCTGGCAGTCATCGCGCCGCCGACCCTCCTCGCCGGGATCATCGGCGGCGGGGTCCTGGGCGCGCTTCATCACAAGGGCCTCGGTCTCAAGCCCGAGGACCGCGATCGGATCGCGAAGGAGCTCACCGACGGCAAGGCGGCCGTCGGCGTGCTGGCCAACGTGGCCCAGTCGAACGCCATCGCCGACAAGCTCACCGAGCTCGGCGGGATCGCCGAGACGATCGAGCTGACCGACGAGGACGCCGCCGCAGCCGCTGCGGTCGCCCCGGCGGTCGAAGCCGCCGAGGCCGCGGCGCCGGAGGAGGCGGCACCGGTCAGCGCCTGACCGACCGGCCGTCGGATGCGGGGTCGATCGCCGACTCCGCATCCGATCCAGAATCAGGCAGGATATCGATCGGCGAAGACCGGACCGGCCCCGAGGGGTGCCGGGCTCAGATGCCGACCACGGCGAGGAGCGGAGCTCGTGATGGACTACAGCAACGTCGCCGCGGCCGCGACCGGACCCGCGTCCGCGGCCTCGGGGCGGCGGCTCGGTCGCGCGCGGAGAGCCATCGCCGTGGTCCTCCTCGCGACCGTGGTCGTCGGCTGCCAGGGCGGGCTACCCACCGCTCTGCCGTCGGTCCCGGCTGTCGTGCCGAGCTTCGAGCCGCCGACCCTGCCCGCTCTCCCGAGCGTGCCTGCCAAGCCGACCGAGAAGCCGACGGCCAAGCCGACCGAGAAGCCCACCGAGAAGCCGACGGCGAAACCGACCGAGAAGCCGACGGCCACGACGCCTGCTGCGGCCACCGCCGAGCCGACACCGAAGCCGACGGACACGCCGGTCGCCACCGCGACCACGAAGCCGACGGAGAAGCCGACCGCCACCGCCAGCGCGAAGCCGACCGAGAAGCCGACAGCCAAGCCGGCCGCCTCCGAGTCACCGAAGCCGACGCCGACCGCGACGCCGAAGCCGACGCCAACGCCGACGCCGAAGCCGACTCCCACCCCGACTCCCACCGAGGTCACGGTCACGGGCGGGGTCGACGTCGGGTTCATCGCGAGCAGCCTGTCCGGCCCACCGCCCCTCGCCGTCAAGTTCAGCGGTCAGATCGTGGTGACCGTGGACGGCGTCACGACCGCCGTCCCGCTCTCCAGTGAGACCGCGACCACCCAGCTCTGGACATTCGGTGACGGCGAGATCTCGTTCGACCCCGACCCCATCCACATCTACCCGAACCCGGGCCTCTACACCGTCACCCTGACCGTCTCGGGAGCCAACGGGACCGACACCCGGATCAAGCGCGACCTCATCGCGGTCGGGAGCCTGGCCGAGATCCAGGCCGACAACCAGGACCCCGAGTTCGTCAACACGCCGGCGTTCTGGCTCTCGATGGCGGTCTCACCGGCGGTCGCGACGTTCCTCGCCCTGCGCGACCACGTCGATCGCCGCCGCCAGGCCGGCCAGGGAGTCGCGACCGATGGCCACGGGCTCATCGCGCTGATCCAGGCCCGGAAGGCGGGCACGGGAACCGGCGCGGTCGACCTGGCGATCGAGGCATTCCTCGACAAGGCCACCCGGGCGCGCCACCGTCTCGACGGGTCGGCCCTGGACCACCTGAACCAGTCGACGGGGCTCGTCGACGACCTCCAGCGGCTCCTCCTGATCGAGGCGGTCGTTCAGAAGGTGAAGCCCGACGACGCGCGTCTGACGGCCATGAACCAGGCGATCGAGGAGCGGCTCGGGGAGCTCTCGTCGGCGCTTGACGGGCTCGACCGGGCGACCCAGTAGCGGCGGCTGGGCGGGGACGCCGGGGTCTTGCGCGGCGCCCTGCTTGCGCGCATGCTCGGACGCGGTCCTGGTCCAGGTGCTGGACCGACCGACGCGCAAGAGGGAGTGGATGTCTTGGATAGCATGATGAAGCGCCCGGCGGGGATCACGATCATCGCGGTCCTGTC
Source organism: uncultured Chloroflexia bacterium (assembly GCA_963809595.1). GTDB lineage: Bacteria > Chloroflexota > Limnocylindria > Limnocylindrales > CSP1-4 > Chersky-267. Next base: position 63,952 of record CAWEKG010000001.1, read on the forward strand.
GCTCGCGGCCGGGATCATCTACCTGCTCCAGGGTCTGCGGATCCTGGGCTACGTCGTCTTCGGGCCCGCCCAGGCCTTCAGCAATGTGTCGCTCACCGGCTGGTGGACCCTGATCATGGGTCTCATCTGGCTGAGTGTCGGCGGCGCGCTCCTGTCGCTCCGGCCGTGGGCCTGGCTGTTCGCCGTGATCATCGTCGGCCTGTCGCTCATCGAGGCGTTCTTCGGGAGCCTCAACGGCTGGCAGTTCGGCGACGTGTTCATGGCGACGATCGTGCCGCTCGTCATCCTGTTCTACCTGAACTCCGAGAAGGTCAAGACGGCCTTCAGCCTGGAGGGCTAGTCACCCGGCCGTTCGGCCACGCGATGGGTCCGACCCCGCCCTTGGGTCGGACCCGAATCGCGCCGGACCCCGACCCGAGCGTGCCCTATGAGGCATCCTCGGGTCGTGTCGATTCCGGGAGGGCGACCGGCTCCGTGTCGAGGACGCGGAGCACCGTCCGCCAGGTGGCGGCCACGACGCCCAGGAACGGGACGACCAGGAATATCGCGAGTCGACGGGCGATGCCTCCTGAAGCGCGCCCACCCGCCGAGTACCCTGACCGCATGAACCCGGCCGAGACGTCCCTCCCGGCCGCCGGCCTGACCGGTGGCCCGCGCCCGTTCCACCTGTTGGCCAAGCCGACCGGTGCGACCTGCAACCTCGACTGCGCCTACTGCTTCTTCCTGTCCAAGGAGATGCTCTACCCGGGCAGCCGCTTCCGGATGGCCGACGAGCTGCTCGATACGTACATCCGCCAGCTCATCGAGGCGCAACCCGGTCCCTACGCGGCCGTCGCCTGGCAGGGCGGCGAGCCGACGCTCATGGGGGTCGACTTCTTCCGCCGGGCCCATTCCTACGTCGAGAAGTACCGCCGCCCGGGGATGGAGATCGAGTACACGATCCAGACGAACGGGACGCTCATCGACGACGAGCTGGCGGCGCTCCTCAAGGAGCACGGCTACCTCGTCGGGATCAGCATCGACGGGCCGCCGGCGATGCACGATGCCTACCGGGTGGACCGTGGCGGCGCGCCGACGTCGGAGCGGGTGCTGCGGGGCCTCGAGACCCTGAAACGACATGGCGTCGAGTTCAACACCCTGACGACCCTCCACCGGGCGAACGCCGATCACCCCCTCGAGGTCTACCGCTACCTTCGGGACGAGCTCGGGTCCCGGTACCTCCAATTCATCCCGATCATCGAGCGGCTGCCGACGCCCAAGGTGGACGTCCCGCTCGACCAGCTCGGCCTGTCGCCCGGTCTGGCCCGCGAAGCGCCCTGGCGGTCGTGGCGGGATCGCCCCCTCTACCGCCAGGCCGGCGAGCTGGTCACCGACCGCTCGGTCACCCCGGATCAGTACGGCCACTTCCTCATCGAGGTCTTCGAGGAATGGGTCCGGCGTGATATCGGGACGGTCTACGTCCAGATGTTCGACGTCGCGCTGGGCAGCTGGCACGGCGAGCCCGGGGGACTGTGCGTTTTCCAGCCGACCTGTGGCGGCGCCCTGGCCATGGAGCACAACGGCGACGTCTACTCGTGCGACCACTTCGTCGAAGAGGACTACCGCCTCGGGAACATCACGGAGACGCCGCTCGCGGAGTTGGTGGCCTCGCCCCAGCAGCGGAAGTTCGGGCAGGACAAGCTCGACACGCTGCCCCAGTACTGCCTCGATTGCGACGTCCGGTTCGCCTGCCACGGCGCCTGTCCGAAGGACCGGTTCATCCGGACGCCGGACGGCGAGCCGGGGCTCAACTACCTGTGCGCCGGGTACAAGTCGTTCTTCCACCACGTCGATGGGCCGATGAAGGCGATGTCGGCGCTGCTCCGCCAGGGTCGGGCGCCGTCCGAGCTGATGGCCGCCTACGCGGCGCACGATGCCGACCTCCGGACGGCCCTCGCGAAGGCCGGGCGCAATGATCCGTGCCCGTGCGGCAGCGGCCGCAAGGTCAAGCACTGCCACGGGGCGTCGAGCGCCATCGTCACGTCGTAGAATCGTGGATGGCGCGTCCATCCACCGTTAACGGATCTGCACGACGTTCACTTCCTGGCCGTCGAGGCGTCGGCGAAGCTCTGGGTCCGCCGCGCTCTCCAGGTTGGCCGCGGAACTGCCCGCGGCCGACGCCCCCACAGCGGTTCGTCCCGCAGCGAGGGCGCGATCGCGGCGTCCGCGCGGCGCCACCCCACTCCACTGCGTCCGATCAGACCATCGAGCAAGGAGCACGTCATGACCGGTAGCCTCACCGACGTCCTCGTCGCCGGGTATCAGGGCGTCGACATCGCCACACGCGACTTCGACGCGCTCGTGGCCTCGGTCAAGGACAGGAAGATCAGGATCGAAGCGGTGATCCTCGTCGCCCACGACAAGGACGGCACGGTCACGGTCCAGAAGACCGGCGACCACCTGGGTCGCACCGGCGCGAAGTGGGGCGGCGGCGTCGGCTTCCTGGTGGGTCTCGCAGCGCCGCCGCTCCTCGCGTCGGCAGTGGTCGGCGCGGCCGCTGGCGGGGTCCTCGGGAGGATCGCCGACCACAAGATGGAGCAGGGCCTCCACGACAAGCTCGGCGAGGCGATGAAGCCGGGCACGGCGGCGATCATCGCGATGTTCGATGCCGACGAGCGCCTGGCCGTCGAGCAGGCCTTGCCCGGATCGCCGGCGAAGTCGGTGGTCGAGACCGACAAGAAGGGGAGCACCGCTCTCAAGGACTCCCTCGCCGAGGCGATGGGCAAGTTCAACCAGGACCGCTCCGCCCTGCCGATCCCCGACCGCACCTTCGGCGGGGTCGCGGGCCGGACGCTCAAGGACTCCGTCGCTGATTGGATGATGGTCCCGGGCGCCAAGGCGCCCGAGGGCGCGCCGAACGTGCTCCTCGTCATCATCGACGACGCGGGCTACGGTGCGATCGAGACCTTCGGGGGCCCGGTCGCCTCGCCTGCCTTCACGCGCGTGCAGGAGGCTGGCCTGACCTACAACCGCTTCCACGTCACGGCGGTCTGCTCGCCGACGCGTGCCGCACTGCTCACCGGTCGCAACCAGCACCGGGTGGGTTTCGGTTCCGTGGCGGAGTTCCCGGGTCCGTTCCCCGGCTACACCGCGAACAAGCCGAAGAGCTGCACAGCGTTGCCGCGGATCCTCAAGGAGAACGGCTACGTCACGGGTGGCTTCGGCAAGTGGCACCTCACCCCGAACAACGTCCAGGGTGCGGCAGGCCCGTTCGATCACTGGCCCAAGTCCTGGGGCTTCGACCACTGGTGGGGCTTCCTGTCCGGCGCAGCCGGACAGTACGACCCGATCATCACCCAGGACGACTGGGTCATCGGGATCCCGGAGGGCACGGCCGACAAGCCGTACTACTTCCCGGACGACATCACCGACAAGTCCATCGAGTGGATCCACCGGGTCAGGGCGCAGGACCGGACCAAGCCGTGGTTCATGTTCTACTCAACGGGCTGCGCGCATGCTCCGCATCACGTCCCGAAGGAGTGGGCCGACAAGTACAAGGGTACCTTCGACGACGGCTGGGACAAGCTTCGGGAGCGGACGTTCGAGCGCCAGAAGCAGCTGGGGATCGTCCCCGCCGACGCCGAGCTGACCGAGCGTCCGGATGCCTTCCCGGCCTGGGATTCGCTCGACGATGCCGCCAAGAAGCTCTACACGCGCCAGGCCGAGGTCTACGCCGGCTTCCAGGAGAACGCCGACTGGAACGTCGGGCGTCTCATCGACGCCATCGACGAGATGGGCGACCTCGACAACACGCTGATCCTCTACATCTGGGGCGACAACGGCGCCAGCCTCGAGGGGACGATCACCGGGTCCTTCAACGAGCTGACCTTCCTCAACGGCCTGGTCCTCGATCCCGACCAGCAGCTCAAGCTCATCGACGAGTACGGCGGTCTCGAGGCCCTGGGTGGCGACCACACCGCGCCGCACATCGCGGCCGCCTGGGCGCACGCCTTCAACACCCCCTTCCAGTGGGGCAAACAGTCCGCCAGCCACCTCGGCGGGACGCGCGACCCGATGGTCGTGTCCTGGCCCAGCCGGGTCAAGCCCGACGCCACTCCCCGGGCGCAGTTCACCCACGTCATCGACGTCGGCCCGACGATCCTCGAAGCGGCCGGGATCCCCGAGCCCAAGACGGTGGACGGGATCGCCCAGGAGCCGATGGACGGCACCAGCTTCCTGTACTCCTTCGACGACGCGACGACGCCCGAGCGGCATACGACGCAGTACTTCGAGATGTTCGCCAGCCGCGCCATGTACAAGGACGGTTGGTGGGCGGCGTCCCGGCCGGACCGCCTGCCATGGGACCTCTCGCCCAAGACCCTGGCCGGGTTCGGGCCCGACACTGACTGGGACGCGGACCGCGACGTCGGCTGGGAGCTCTACGACCTTGCCCGGGACTTCACCCAGGCCCACGACGTCGCGGTCGAGCACCCGGAGAAGGTCAGCGAGCTCCAGGAGCTGTGGTGGAAGGAGGCCGAGCGGAACCGGGTCCTGCCGCTGATGGCGGGTCTCTCCGTGCTCTACGGGATCCTCCCGCCGCTGCCGACCCAGACCCGTTTCACCTTCGCCGGCGACGTGGACAACATCCAGTGGGGGATGATCCCGCGGGTGTTCGGGCGCTCGTACTCGATCGAGGCCGACCTCGTCGTCCCGGACTCCGGGGCCGAGGGCGTCATCGTCGCGATGGCCGACTTCATCGGCGGCTTCGGCCTTTGGGTCGACGACAAGGGCAGCCTGTGTCACACCTACTCGCTGCTCGGGGTGGAGACGTACAAGCAGGTGTCGACCAAGCCGGTCCCCACGGGCGACGTCAGCGTCCGGATGCTGTTCGAGGCGACCGAGCACAAGCCCGGGACCGGTGGTCACGTCTCGCTCTTCATCAACGACGAGAAGGTCGGCGAGGGCGACATGCCGCGGACCGTCCCGGTCACGTTCACGAGCTACTCGGGGATGGACGTCGGCCGCGACAACGGCCTCGTCGTCGACCGCGCCTACGAGGACAGGGCCCCGTACGCGTTCACCGGCACGGTCCGGACCGTGGTCTTCGACATCGCGCCGGCGACCCACGCCGAGGAGCAGGCGCTCCATGAGCACGGCGCGCTCCATGCGGTAGCCGCGGGCGCGGCCGGCTGAGAAGGGGGCCCGGTCGTCGGGCCCCCACCCGTCCACTGATCGGCGGCCCAGCGCCGGCCTGTCGCGAGGCGGTACGCTCCGCCCGTGCTCTCGCCGCGCGATCGCGCCTCGACCGCTCTCCGGACGGTGGTCGCCCGGTACGTCCCGATCGCCGCCTGGCTGCCCGCCTACGACCGCGACTGGCTCCGGCCGGACCTCATCGCGGCGGTCACCTCGTGGGGCGTCATGGTCCCGGTCTCGCTGGCCTACGCCGGGCTGGCCGGCCTGCCGCCGGAGGTCGGCCTGACGACGGCCTTCGCCTCGATGGCGGTCTACGCCATCTTCGGGACGAGCCGTCATCTCAAGGTGACGACGAGCTCGACGATGGCGATCATGTCGGCCGCGGTCATAGCCCCCCTCGCCCGCGGCGACCCGGCGACCTACCTCGGGCTGAGCGCCTCGCTCGCGCTCATGGTCGGCGGTCTGCTCCTGGTGGCCGGGCTGCTCCGACTCGGGTTCATCTCCGAGTTCCTGGCCAAACCGGTCGTCACCGGCTTCATCGTGGGCCTGGCGGTCACGATCGTCATCGGCCAGCTCCCCAAGCTGTTGGGCGTCTCGGTCAGCGGCGACAACGTGTTCGCGGAGCTCTACGACCTGGTCGGCGAGATCCAGTACGCCAACCCGTGGACGTTCGCCCTGGGGGCCGGGGCGATCGTACTCATCCTCGTCCTCCGGCGGATCTCGCCGCGCATCCCCGGGCCGCTCGTCGCGCTGGTCCTGGGGATCGTCCTCGTCCCGATCCTCGGGCTCGAGGCGAAGGGCGTCGCGGTGGTCGGCCCGGTGACCACCGGGATCCCGCTGCCGGGGCTGCCGAAGGCCGGTCTCCGGGACATCCCGTTCCTCCTGGCCGGAGCTGCCGGGATCGTCTTCCTGGCCGTGGGGGAGTCGCTCGGGGCGGCCCGGGCGTTCGCCTCCCGTCACCGCTACGAGATCGGCTCGGACCAGGAGCTCGTCGCCCTCGGCGCGGCCAACCTGTCATCGGGTCTCTTCGGCGGCTTCTCGGTCGACGCCAGCCTGTCCCAGTCGGCCACTGCCGAAGCGGCCGGGACGATGTCCCAGGTCTCGTCGCTGGTGACCTCCGGGCTCGTCCTGGCGACCCTCGTCGTCCTGGCGCCGCTGTTCCAGACCCTGCCCTACTCGGTCCTCGCGGCCATCGTCATCACCTCGGCGATCGGCCTGGTGGACATCGCCGAGCTACAACGGTACCTGCGTTGGAGCCGGACGGACTTCGCCCTGGCCGTGACCGCCCTCGTCGGGGTCATCACGACGACCGTCCTGGTCGGGCTCCTGATCGCCGTCCTGCTCTCCCTGACCGCGCTCCTGTACCGGGCGAGCCGGCCCTACATCGCGATCCTGGGGCGGACCCGGGCCCACGAGCGGACGCGCTTCATCGACATGGAGCGGCACCCGGACGCCGAGCGGATCCCGGGGTTGCTCCTCCTCCGGATCGACGCCCCGCTCTACTTCTTCAACGCCAACGTCGCCCGCGAGCAGATCCTGGCCATGGTCGACCGGATGGCCCTCAGGCCGACGACCGTGGTCATCGACATCGGGGCGACCTCGGACCTCGACGTGACGTCCACGGACGTGCTCAAGGAGCTGCTCGTGGACCTCCAGGAGCGGTCGATCGAGCTCCTGCTCGCCCAGGTCAAGGGCAAGGTCCGCGACCGGATGGAGCGGACGGGGCTCATGGAGGAGCTGGGCGAGGAGCGGATCCATACGACGATCGCCTCGGCGGTCGCCGACATCGCCCGGTCCCGGCCGGGTCGCTGAGGCGCCCGGGAATTCGAAACGAGCGCCCGGTCGGTGACCGAACGCTCGTCCTTGTCGATCGACCTCGGCGCCTGAGCGCCGTTCGATCCGCGGGGGTCAGGCGGCCGCGATCTTCGCGGCGCGGGGGCCCTTCGGGCTGGTCTCGATCTCGAACGTCACCGACTCGCCGCCCATGAGGCGATCGAAGTCGAGGGAGCGGTCGAGCCCGTCGCGGTGGAAGAAGTAGTCCTTCCCGTCCTCGCCGGTGATGAAGCCGAATCCGCGGTCGGACACGATCTTCTTGATGGTTCCTGTCGCCATTGTGGGCAAACCTTCGTCTCTTCTCGGGGTGGGTCGGTCGGCGCGAGGCCGGTTCCGAGAAGAACCCATCGACCAGGCAGACGCCCACCGGACTGCCCGGCGGGACGGCAAGGATACCCGGTTTCGGCCGATCCGACCAGCGGGGGCCCGATCGGCCGAGCGGGTGAGCCGCTCCGCCCGGTCAGCCCTTGGGCGGCTTCGGCGGGAGGGTGGCCGCGTGGGCGAGAGCTCGCTCGACCCAGCGCGCCAGCTCGGGGTCGTCGTCGACGATCCCCGGCGGGAGGGTGTAGTAGCCGCGCATCGCCCGGCCCGGCATCGGTTCGAAGGGCCGCGCCCCCTTCAGCCTCAGGAGCTCGGCCGCGGTGGCGTCCGGGAGGCGGACCATCCAGCTGGCGGCGAACAACCCGGTCGCCATGTTCCCGCTCACGAACGCGGCGGGGTAGCCGAACATCTTCCGGATGGACGCCTCGGGATAGCCGGCGAGGACCGCCCGGAATCGCTCGACCAGCTCGGCCGGCGCCTTCTCCCAGGCGGGCATCTTCGGGCCGGCGGCGGTCGTCGGGCTGCCGTCGTCAGCCACGATCCAGCTCCGCGAGGACCGGCGCGAACTCCTCGATCGAGGCGACGCTGATCGGGTCGAGGACGAGCTGGACGTGGCCGATACCCTCGCGGGCGAAGGCGCGCAGCCCCTCGGCCAGGACGTCGGGCGGACCCTCGAGCGGGGTCGGGATGTGCTGGGCGAAGTCACCCTGGATCCGGCCGACACCGTCGGTCAGCCTGACCTGGACCGCGACGGTGCGCTCGATGGCCGATGGCTCGCGGCCGGCGGCCAGCGCGGCGGCGTCGACCCGCTCGCGGAGGGGCGCGATCCCCTCAGGACGGTTGTCGAAGTCGGCGAACCAGGCGTTCCAGGCCGAGATGTGGGGGGCGCCGATCGAGAGCATCCGCTCCCCGCTCGAACCGAGGAGGATCGGCGGTCCGCCCGGTCGCGGGCCGTGTGGCCGGAGCTCGCAGTCGCGGACCGTGTAATAGGCCCCCTGGAAGTCGATCGCACCCTCGACGAGCAGGGTGCGGATGATCGTGAACGCCTCCTCGAAGCGACCGATCCGGTGGTCGAACGGGAAGCCGTAGGCGCGGTACTCCGTCTCGTTCCACCCGGCGCCCAGGCCCAGGATGAGCCGGCCGCCGCTGATCTCATCGACCGTCGCGGCCTTCTTCGCCAGCATCGCCGGGTTGTGGAAGCTGGTCGAGGCGACGAGCGGACCCAGCTCCACCCGGTTCGTCGCGGCGGCCAGCCCGGCCAGAATCGACCAGCACTCCCACGGGCCGCGCGGCTCCGGATCGCCCTCGCGCCGGTAGAGGAGGTGGTCGCCGACCCAGATCGAGTCGTAGCCGAGGTCTTCGGCCAGCCGGGCCATCGCGACGTACTCCGGCCAGCGGACCTCGCGTTCCACCTCGGGCAGCTGGATGCCGACCTTGAGCGGGCGTCGGCGTGCCGAGGCGGCACGAGGGGCGGGCACCGAGCCGGGCTGGACGAGCGTGTTCACGGTTCGATGGTAGCGCCGCGAGCGAGGGCCGCGCCGCGGAGCGAGAGAGGCGCCGCCGCCGACCGCTGCGCCGCTCGTCCCGTGCCTTCGGGCCGGGCGGCACTGGCGAGCGTGACCGGATCGCGCTGAGATCGGACCCCACGGATGGTGTGCGTCCCGCGGAGGAGGTGCGCCATGACGGCCCAGGCGGGCAGCCCGGTCGGGGAGATGGGCGCCCCGGGCGACAAGGGCCTCAAGACCGGAGCCCTGGGGATGATCTCGGCGGTCGTCATCGGCGTCGCCTCGACCGCCCCGGCCTACAGCCTGGCCGTCTCGCTCGGCCTGGTGGCGGCGGCCGTCGGGATCCTGAGCCCGGCGATCATGCTCGTCGCGTTCATCCCGATGCTGTTCATCGCCATCGGCTACTACTACCTGAACCGGGCCGACCCCGACTGCGGGACGAGCTTCTCCTGGGTGACCAAAGCGGGCGGTCCGTGGCTCGGCTGGATGACCGGCTGGGCGATCATCGTGGCCGACATCGTGGTCATGGCCAGCCTGGCCGAGATCGCGGCCATCTACACGTTCCGACTGTTCGGGATCGACCCGGTCGAAGTCTTCGGCGAGAGCCTGGGACCGTGGGTCGTGGTCGCCCTGGGCGTCGTCTTCATCGCCCTGATGACCTGGATCTGCTACGTGGGCATCGAGGTCTCGGCGCGGACCCAGGTCGTCCTCCTGGGCACCGAGCTCGTTGCCCTCCTCGTCTTCTCGGTCGCGGCCCTGGTCCAGGTCTACACCGCGCCGCCCGAGGGCGCGATCCAGCCGTCGCTCGAATGGCTGAACCCCTTCGCGATCCCCGATCCCAGCGCGCTCGCCGCGGGGATGCTCGTGGCCCTGTTCATCTACTGGGGCTGGGACACGACCGCGACCGTCAACGAGGAGACCCGCGACCCGACCGAGACGCCCGGCCTGGCCTCCGTGGCGGCGACGGTCATCCTCGTCGGCACGTACGTCCTGGTGACGATCGCGGCCCAGGCGTTCCATGGCCCGGACGCCCTCGCCGCGCAGGGTGAGGAGGACATCTTCGGCACGCTCGCCACCGACGTCCTGGGATCACCCCTCGACACGCTGCTCGTGCTCGCGATCCTGACGTCGGCCGCCGCCTCGACCCAGACCACGATCCTGCCTACCGCCCGCACGGCCCTCTCGATGGGGGCCAAGGGCGCGCTGCCCGGCTACTGGGCCCGGATGAGCCCGCATCTGACCCCGGGCCCCGCCACGGTCTGGATGGGCACGCTCTCGATCGTCTGGTACGTGGGCCTGAAGGTCGTCAGCGAGAACCTGTTCTGGGACGCGGTCGCGGCGCTAGGCCTGATGATCGCCTTCTACTACGGCCTGACCGGGTTCGCCTGCGCGATCTTCTATCGCCACCAGCTCTTCAGGAGCGCGAAGAACCTGGTGCTCATCGGGATCCTCCCGGTCATGGGTGGGCTGATCCTGACCTGGGCCTTCGTCCAGTCCGTCGTCGATCTGTCCGATCCGGCGAACTCGGAGTTCGGGGTGGACTGGTTCGGGCTCGGCCCGCCGCTCGCGATCACCATCGCCTTCGCCCTCATCGGGGTCGTGCTGATGGTCGCCCAGCGGGCCCATCGACCGGAGTTCTTCCGCCGCCATCCGGAGGTCGTCGAGGACAAGACCCCGGCGACCGGCCCGACCCAGCTCGATCCGCACTTCGGCCACTGAGCCGGCGCGAGACGCGAAGACCGGCGGACGATCGCTCGTCCGCCGGTCGGTCGTCGCGGGGGGCGGGTCCCGCTCGCCTCGTCGGCGGCCGGGACCCGCATCCGCCTACTTGTAGACGAGGGTCCCCTGGTCGGCGGTGGTGATCGTTAGCTGGGCGTTCGCGACCGCGTAGCTGGCGGCATTGCTCAGGCCCAGGACGTAGAGGTCCGACAGAGAGCCGTCGGCGCAGGCGACGATCGTCGACGGCCCGGGGGTGACGGTCAGGCCGCCGGACGCGGTGGCGGTCCAAGAGCCGATCACCTGGTTGCAGTCGGCCTTCGCGGCGAACGTGCCGTCGTTCTTGAACTCGACGGTGTAGTTGGCCTGCTCGGCCGGCGGGACCTGGCCCTGGAATGCCGGGACCTTCAGGGTGATCGCCGTCAGCTGCCAGGTCTTGCCGGTGAGGTCGGAGCCGGGACTGGGCGCGGGGGTCGGCGCCGGGGAGGCCGTGGGCGCGGCGGTCGGCTTGGCCGTCGGAGCCTGGGTCGGCGCGTTCGACGGCGCGGCGGTCGGGCTCGCGGTCGGCTTGGCCGTCGGGGTGGGCGTGGGCTTCGGCGTCGGGCTCGGCGTGGGCTTCGCGGTCGGGGTGGCGGTCGGCGAGGCGACCGCGGCCGCGCTCGCAGACGGTGACGGTGACAGTGAGATCGTGAAGCTCAGCGACCCGCCGCCCTTGAGGGTGATCGTCAGCACGTCGTTGTCGACCTTGTAGGTCTCGGATCGATCGAGGGCATGGACGAACAGGTCGCCGTAGGAGCCCTCCGGGCAGGCGACGAGGGTGGACGGGCCGAGGATGAGGGTCAGGTTCGAGCGGTTCGTCTTGTAGGTGCCGGAGACGAGGTTGCAGTCGGCGACCGCGTTGAACGTGCCGTCGGTGTTGAACGTGATCGTGTACTTGGTCTGGTCCGCCGACGGGACGACGCCCTGGAACGCCGGCGTCGTCTCGGTGATCGCCGTGAGCTGCCAGGTCTTGCCGGTCAACTGCGAGGAATCGGAGCCACAGGCGGCGAGGACGAGCGCCACGGCCGTCAGGGCGAGACCGGCGAGGAGCGCTCGTCGGCGCCGGCGCGGAGCCGTGCTGGTCGGATCGGTCACGGGGTGCTCTCCTGACGGGATGGACGCTGAGGTCATCGTGGTGCCCGGCACGCACCGAACGGGACGGCATTGTAGCGAGTCGGGGGCGGGACGGACACCGACGGGCTCGGAGCGGGAGGTCTCGACCGCTCCAAACCGCGCCGCCGCCCGGCGGTGTCGACCGCTGGCAACGGCCCGGAGCGGTCGCCAGCACACTCGTCCGCCCCGGACAGGAACCCTCCGCGCGGACCAACGGGCGAGGCTCGCCTGACCTTCGGGCCGTACCCGGCCCGGGTCGTCCCCGGGGAGGATGGGGCACCACCCGACCTTCGAGGGACCCGATGCTCGTCGACTTCACCGGCTACGCCGGCGACTGCCTCATCCGCGGCCACCTCGACCTCAGGTCCGAGCGGCTGACCGACCAGCTCCACGCCGATCCGGCCGTCCGGCTGACCGACGTCGTCCTCGAGGGCCTCGTCGACGGCCGCCGGGTCGCCGTCCCGGAATTCGTCGTCCGGCGCGAGGATCTGTGCGCCGTGGTGGCCGCCGGACCACGGGGCTCGCGGCGTCTCCGGATCGCGACGACCCCGCACCGGCTCCAGGCCCAGATCGGGCCGTACACCGTGCTCGGCCGGCTGCACGCCCCGTCGGGCGCCGAGGCGATCCGCTCGCTCGCCGACCGCGACCTGATGGTCCCGCTGACCGACGCCACGATCGCCTACCTCGTCGCCGGGATCGTCGAGGTCCGCGACGTCGCGACCCTGATCATCAACCGCGAGCTCGCCAGCTGGCTCCGCGACGCCGAAGAGGCCGAGAGCGGCCGCCCCCGACTCTCGGTGGTGGAGGGGTCGCTCGGGCGACCCTGACCGGTCGGCTCCGACCGGTCGAGTCGCCGCCCCGAGCCCTCAGATCCCGGCGATGGAGCGGGCGGGCATCCGCGGTCCGCGTTTCGGCGCCTCGATCCCGCTCGCCTCGAGGAGCCGGACCACTCGCCCTCGCTGACCGCGATAGGGCTCGAGGAGCTCGAGCATCCGGGCGTCGTCGGCCCGCGGCTCGCCGGCCAGGGCGAACGCGACGAGGCTGGGCAGGTGGTAGTCGCCGACGCTCACCGCATCCGGGTCGCCGAACGCCATCCGGGTCACCTCGCCGACGGTCCACGGCCCCACCCCGACGACGGCGGCCAGGCGAGAACGGGCCTCGGGCAGGGGCGCCTCCGCCAGGTCCTCGAGCCGGCCGGCCATCGCCCCGACCCGGCGGAGGGTCTCGGCCCGTCGTCGCTCGAGTCCCAGCGGATGGAACGCGTAGTAGGGCAGGGCAGCGAGCCGCTCCGGGGTCGGCTGGAGACGCAGTCCGAAGGGACCCGGGGCAGGCTCGCCGTGAGCGAGGACGAGGGCGCGGTAGATCCGGCCCGCCTCGCCGCCGGTGATCTTCTGCTCCAGGATGGCCGGGACCAGGGCCTCCATGACGCGCTCGGTCCGGGGCAGCCGCATGCCGACGAACCGCCGGGCCAGCTCGACCACCAGGGGGTGGGGCGGACGGAGGGCGTCGAGCGCCGCCGGGTCGTCGTCGAGACCGAGGAGGCCAGAGGTCCGCTCGAGGGCCCAGCCGGCCCCGGGCCCCCAGCCGCGGACGAGCAGCCCGTCGCCGGCATCGAGGACCTCGAGGGTCGCCGGACCGTCGGGGGTCCGGGTCGCCCGGCGGACCCGGCCGGGCTCGATGCGGATCGTCGGGTCGCCGGACCCGTGCCGGAGCGGCGCCAGGGTGCGGACCAGCTCGTAGCGGTCCGGTCTGGCGAGACGGGTCTCGATCTCCGGTGCGTCCGCGGTCAGGCCTCCGGGGTCGCCGGCGGCCGGAGCTCGCTGTAGGCCACCTCGTACCGCTCGACCGACGGGTTGACCGTGGCGCCCCAGGTCTCGGCCGCTCGGAGGCGGGCCACCTCGGCATGGGTGTCGCTGGCGTTCATCGTCGCCTCGGTCCGCCAGAAGGTGGTGGCGACGACGCGACCGCTCCGACGATCGACCAGGAACTGCCCGCCGAGGAAGCCGTCGAGCCCGTGGAACTCGGCCATCGTCTCCCGGAACTGGCGCACGCCGGCGTCGATCCGGTCCCGGGCGGCGAGGATCCTGGTGGTCCGTGCGTACATCTGTTCCTCCTCAGGCCGGAAGGGGCTCGAAGCGGGCCGTGAAGTGGCGAAGGGCCGGCGGCTCGTCGGCGATCCGGTAGCCGCCCAGTTCGTCGGCCCGCTCGGCGACCGCGAGGACGACCTCGATCGCGTAGTCGATGTGGCTCTGCGTATAGGTACGACGGGGGATCGCCAGGCGGACGAGGTCCATCGCGGCCGGGGTCTCGGTGCCATCGGGATGCCGCCCGAACATGACCGTCCCGATCTCGCAGCCGCGGATCCCGCCCACCTCGTAAAGGGCGACCGCCAGGGCCTGACCCGGATACGACAGGGGCGGGATGTGGGGCAGCAGGGCCCGCGCATCGAGATAGACGGCGTGGCCGCCGATCGGTCGGACCACCGGCACCCCGGCGCCGTGGAGCGCGTCGCCGAGATAGGCGGTGGAGCGGATCCGGTAGCGCAGGTAGTCCTCGTCCACGACCTCCCGGAGCCCCTGGGCGATCGCCTCGAGATCACGACCGGCCAGGCCGCCGTAGGTCGGGAAGCCCTCGGTCAGGATGAGCAGGTTGCGGCAGCGCTCGGCGAGGTCGTCGTCGTTCATGGCCAGCCAGCCGCCGATGTTGGCGAGGCCGTCCTTCTTGGCGCTCATCGTCATCCCGTCGGCCAGGCCGGCCATCTCACGGACGATCTCGGGGATCGGCCGGCCTGCCTGGCCCGGCTCGCGCTCATGGATGAACCAGGCGTTCTCGGCGAAGCGGCAGGCGTCGAGGAAGAGGGGCAGGCCGAACCGGTCGCACACGGCCCGGACGCCGCGCAGGTTCTCCAGCGAGACCGGCTGGCCGCCGCCCGAGTTGTTGGTCACCGTCACGAAGACCGCGGGCACGTTCTCCGGGCCGCGCGACTCGATGAACGAGGCGAGGGCGGCCAGGTCCATGTTGCCCTTGAACGGGTGCTCGAGCGCCGGCTGGCGACCCTCCGGGATGACGAGGTCGACCGCCTCGGCGCCGGTGAACTCGACGTTCGCCCGGGTCGTGTCGAAGTGGGTGTTGTTGGGGATCGCCAGGCCCGGACCGCCGATCGCCGAGAAGAGGATCTTCTCGGCGGCCCGGCCCTGGTGGGTGGGGATGACATGGCGGAACGGGAAGAGCGCCTGGACGGATTCGAGGAAGACGAACCAGGACGGCGAGCCGGCATACGACTCGTCGCCGTGCTGGATGCCGGCCCACTGGTCGCGCGACATCGCGCCCGTCCCCGAGTCGGTCAGCAGGTCGATGAGGACGTCGGCCGCGTGGAGGTTGAACAGGTTGTAACCGGCTTCGGCGCTGGCGGTCCGGCGCTCGGCCCGGGTGGTGATCCGGATCGGTTCCACGGAGTGGATCCGGAACGGCTCGATGATCGTGCGGAAGGTCTCGGGCATCAGGAGGAGGATAGCCCCGGCGCCCGGCCGGGTTCAGCCGTCGTGGCCGTCAGCGGCTACCCTTGGCGGCATGTGCCGAAGCATCAAGACGCTGCGCCGGGCGGATCAGCCGGCGACCGACGAGGAGATCGCCGCCGCCGCGCTCCAGTTCGTCCGGAAGGTGAGCGGCTACCGGGTCCCGTCCCAGCGGAACCGCGACGCGTTCGACCAGGCGGTGGCGGAGATCGCCGGGTCGTCCCGGCGGCTGCTCGAGGCCGTCGGCGCGCAGCGGTGAGGCAGGGCCCGAAGGCGATCGTCGGAGAGTGGTGGGAGCGGCCGGGCCTGTCGGTCCGGAAGGGCCGGCTCGAGATCGCCGGCCGTGATGCCGAGGGTCTCGCCCGCGAGCACGGCACGCCGCTCTTCGTGTACGACCTCGAGCGGGTCGCCGAGAATGCCCGGAGCGTCATCGCCGCGCTCGGCCGGACGGGGGTCCACCACCGGGTCCGGTTCGCCCTGAAGGCGAACCCGGCACCCGATGTCCTGGCGGTCCTGCGCGGGCTGGGCGCACCCGGCAGCCCGACGGCGGTCGGGATCGACGCCTGCTCCCCCGGGGAGGTGGTCCACGCCCTCGAGCACGGCTGGACGGCCGACGAGGTCAGCTTCACCGGGACGAACCTGTCCGAGCGAGACCTCGACGTCATCCTGCCGACCGGAGTCCATCTCAACCTCGATGCCGTCAGCCAGGTCGAGCGGGTGGGCCGCCGGGCCCCGGGCCGGGCGATCGGCCTGCGGGTCGACCCCGGCGCCGGGGCCGGCTACCATGCGGGCCTCGAATACAGCGGCGGTCGGCCCACGAAGTTCGGGATCCACGAGGACCGGCTCGACGATGCGCTCGAGTCGGCCCGACGCCACGACCTGACCGTCGACCGGGTCCACTTCCACGCCGGATCGGGCTGGCTCGCCGACGGACTGCCGGCCTTCGAGGGCGCCCTCGCCTCCGCGGTTCGGATGACCGAGCGGCTGATGGCCGCGGGGTGTCCGATCGATGAGGTGAACGTCGGCGGCGGCCTGGGCGCCCCGGCACGGGCCGACGAGCGGGCGATCGACCTGGATGCCTATGCCCGGGTGATCGCCCGGCACCTCGGGCCGCTCGGGGTGGCCGCGGCCGTCGAGCCGGGCGACTACCTGACCAAGGACACGGCGATCCTGCTCGGCGAAGTGGTCACGATCGAGGAGCGGCGCGGGACCGTCTTCGTGGGGCTGGATCTCGGCTGGAACATCGACTGCTCGTACTTCATCTACCGGTTCGCCCAGGAGCTGGTGGTCTGTCGGACGGCCGACGCGTCCCGGACCGAGATCGTCACGGTGGCCGGTCACATCAACGAAGCCGGCGACATCTTCGCCGAGGACTACCCGATGGCTCCGGTGGCCGAGGGCGACATCGTGGCCCTCCTCAACGCCGGCGGGTACAAGCAGGCGATGAGCATGACCCACTGCCTCCGCCCGGTCGCCCCGGCGCTCTTCCTCGCCCGCGACTGAGGTCCGGATCGCCGGGGCGGTGCGCGGTGGCGCCGGCGAGCGCCGAAGGCCCGTCCGTGGGGTGGTCAGGCTCGGCCGGTGCGCGTCCGCGCCGGGGTGGTGCCCGGCTGCACGGACCACGTCTCGCTCGGGGCCGCCGGGTCCTCGCCTACACTCGCGGGGTGAACCGACCCTTGCCCGATCCGGACCTCCCCGTCCGCCAGTCCACCTCGGTCCGCGTGCTCGCGGTCCGGGGCGCGACCATCGTCGAGCGGGCCGATGCGCTGGCCGGCGAGGAACCGCTCGAGATCCGGGCGGCCGGGCCGGGCCAGGCGCCGATCGCGGTCGCCGTGACGATGCGGACGCCTGGCTCCGAGGCGGAGCTCGCGGTCGGCTTCCTGCGCACGGAGGGGCTCATCGGCGACGACGACGTCGAGGGCGTCGACTTCGGCGATCCCGGCGCCCTGGCCAGACCCGACGACACCGTCATCGTCCGGCTCCGTCGACCGTTCGACCCGTCGCTCGTCGCGGAGCGCCACTTCGTCGCGACGGCCAGCTGCGGGATCTGCGGCAAGGCGACCCTCGACGAGATCGCCGTGCGAGCCGAGCCGCTGCCGCCCGGCCCGGTGGTGGAACGGGCGGTGATCCTCGGCCTGCCGGACGCGATGCGGGCCGCGCAGCGGGTCTTCGAGGCGACCGGCGGCCTGCACGCAGCCGGGCTGTTCGGGCCCGACGGTCGGCTCGTGGCCCTGCGCGAGGACGTGGGTCGGCACAACGCCCTCGACAAGCTCGTCGGCTGGGCGGTCCTCGACGGCCGGATGCCGCTCCACGACCAGGTGCTCCTGGTCAGCGGACGGGTAAGCCTCGAGATCGTCCAGAAGGCCGCTGTCGCCGGGATCGCCGTGGTCTGTGCGGTCTCCGCCCCGTCGGACCTGGCCGTCGAGGCCGCCACCAGGTTCGGCCAGACCCTCGTCGGGTTCCTGCGCGCCGACGGTTTCAACATCTACACCGACCGCGAGCGGATCCGGCTGTAGCCACCGGGCCGGCGAAGGACGCCGGTCGACGCTGTCCGAGCGATCAGCGGCGGCTCGTTCGGGGCGGGCCGCTGGGTGGCCTGGTCTCGGGCCGGGCGGGCCCGGGCTCGGCGGCAGCCTCGGACTCGGCCGCAGCCTCGGACTCGGCCGCAGCATCGGGTTCGGTCGCGGTCGGGGAGGTCGTCTCGCCCTGGCGGCTCGGGGCGGCGGCGACCGCCGCATCGAGCGACCGTCGGAACCGCATGATCACGTAGCCGATCGCCACGGCCCCGCCGAAGACGACCGGGACGAGGATCCCAAGGTCCGCGGCGGAGCCCAGGATGGCCAGGACCCCGACGATCGTCAGGATCATCCCGGCCAGGCCCACCAGGTACCAGACCCAGCGGAAGTGGGTCGGCATCATCGGCCGATCCCCGGCGCGGCGGCCACGGGCGCGATCAAGGCCCGCGCCGCTGGACGAACTGGAACCCGAAGCGGCCCTTCACGCACAGGTGGCCCTCGGTCACCGAGGCGTCGAGTGGCGAGGTCACCTTGACGATCTCGTTGTCCTGGACGTGGAGGCTGAGCGTGCAGCCGACCCCGCAGTACGGGCAGATCGTGTCGGTCACCGTCTGGGCCGTCTCGTCCCAGGTGCCCGCCTGCCGCATCTCGTGCTCCGAGCGGAACATCAGGGCGCCGGTCGGGCAGGCCCCGATGCAGTTCCCACAGTAGACGCAGGCGGAATCGGGCAGTCCGACGTTCCACTCGGTCGAGATGCGGGCGTCGAAGCCACGACCGGCAACGGCGATCGCGAACGTGTTCTGGGCATCCACCCCGCAAGCCTCGACGCACTTGTAGCAGAGGATGCAGCGGCTGTAATCCCGGACGTAGAGCTCGTTGTCGATCTTCACCGGCTGGGCCACCGTGGCCGCGGTGGGCTCGCCGGCGGCCGGGTGGTGGTGGCCGGCTTCTCGGGCATCGCGTTCGTCGGCTGCGCTCGGCCCGGCCGGCGGCCCGAACCTCGTGGGATCCGCCTCGTAGCGCCGGGCGAACCCGGCGATCGCGCCGTCCGGCTGCGCCGGGCCGGCCAGCGAGACGTCGACCGACGAGCCGAGCAGCTCCAGGACGACCTTGCGCGAATGGCGGACCCGCTCCGAGTCGGTCTGGACGTCCATCCCGGGCTCGACCTTGCGCGAGCAGGCCGGTGCCAGGACCCGGGATCCGGCGACCTCCACCACACAGACTCGGCAGACGTTGACCGGGGTCAGGTTCTCGGCGTAGCACAGGGTCGGGGTGTCGATGCCCTGGGCCCGGCAGGTGTCGAGGATCGTCGAGCCGGCTGGAGCCGTGACCGTTCGGCCGTCGATGGTCAGCTCGATCGCCTCGGGCTCGGGGGATGGCGGTGGCTCGGGCGTCCGGGTCGGACGCGCCGGCGGGCTGAACAGGATCGGGTCGATGCTCACCCGGTCACCATACCGGGCTGCCGGAGCGCACTCTCGATCGCGCTGCTCGCCGTCTGGCCGAGTCCGCAGATCGAGGCGTCCCGCATCGCCCGGCCGAGGTCGCGGAGCAGGGCCGCCTCCGACTCGGCCGATCCATTCGGCCGACCGGCCTCGAGACGGGCGAGGATCTCCTCCTGGCGGACGGTGCCCACCCGGCAGGGGACGCACTGGCCGCACGACTCGTCGCGGAAGAAGGCCGCGATCCGGCGGAGCGTGCCGACCATGTCGGCGGTCTCGTCGAAGACCATCACGACACCCGAGCCGAGCGACGCACCGATCGCCCGGGTCCCCTCGAAGGTGAGCGGCGTCTGCAGGGCGTCGGGACCGACGAACGAACCGGCCGCCCCGCCGAGGAGGATCGTCCGGATCGGGCGGTCGCCGGGGACACCGCCGGCCAGCCCGAGGAGCTCACCCAGGGTCGTCCCGAAGGGGACCTCGTAGACGCCCGGCCGGGTGAGGTGACCGGACAGGCAGAACAGCTTCGGCCCGGTCGAGCCCTCGGTCCCGATGGCGGCGAAGGCCGCCCCGCCCTCGAGGACGATGGCCGGGACGTTGGCCAGGGTCTCGACGTTGTTGATCGTCGTCGGCTTGCCGAACAGGCCCACCTCCACCGGGAAGGGTGGCTTGTTGCGGGGCTCGCCGCGCTTGCCCTCGATCGACTCGAAGAGGGCGGTCTCCTCGCCGCAGATGTAGGCGCCGGCCCCGCGCCGGAGCTCGATGTCGAAGGCCACTCCGGAGCCGAGGATGTCGGTCCCGAGCAGGCCCGCCGTCCGGGCGGCGGCGATCGCGCCGGCGAGACGCGCCTCGGCCAGCGGGTACTCCCCGCGGACGTAGAGGAAGCCCAGCTCCGCGCCGGTCGCGAACCCGGCGATCGTCATCGCCTCGAGCGTGGCGAATGGATCCTCTTCCAGGAGGACCCGGTCCTTGAACGTCCCGGGCTCCGACTCGTCCGCATTGCAGACGAGGTAGTGCGGTCGCGTCGGTTGGGCGGCCACCGCGGCCCACTTCCGTCCGGTCGGGAACGCGGCTCCGCCGCGACCCATCAACTTCGCCGCGGTGACCTCCTCGATCACCCGCTCGGGACCGAGCTCGATGGCGCGGGCCAGCGCCCGGTAGCCGCCGTGGGCGCGGTAGTCATCGAGGCTGGTCGGGTCGACCCGGCCGACCCGGGTGAGGAGACGCAGGCCGTCGGTGCCGGCCTGGGGCGCGGACTCGCGGACCGAGGCGAGGCGGGCGGCGGGGTCGCGCGGCTCAGGCGTCGCGCTCGGGCGTCGGCTCGTGGGCGTCGGCTCGTGGGCGTCGGTCGTCGCGTCGGTCGTCGCGTCGGTCGCCGCCTCCTCGAGCCTGCCCAGGATGCCGGCCGCGTCGACCGGCGCGACGGCGAACGACCGGGGATCTTCCCCGGCGACGGTGAACAGCGCCGCGGGCGCTCGCTCGCACCGGCCCAGGCAGGGGCTTCGGAGCCAGGTCGCACGTCCGCCGAGCCCGGGTCCGCCGGCCGGCCCGAGGGCTCGCTCGAGCGCCCCGCAGAGGTCCTCCGAGCCGGCCAGCCGGCAGGCGATGTCGTCGCAGACATGGACCGCGACCGGAGGTCGGGGCGTGGTCGCGAACAGGGCATAGAAGGTCGCGACGCCGTACGCCTCGGCCGGTGGGATCGTCAACCTGCGGCAGACGTACCCGAGCGCCGGCTGGCTGATGAAGCCGACCCGTGCCTGGATCGCATGGAGGGTTGGCAGGAGGAGGTCGCGATGGGAGCGCGCCTCGTGACCGCCGCGCGCGATGTGGCCCTCGGCGGCCATGTCCCGGGAGCCTCCGCGCCAGCCGCTCCGCGGACCCACGATCGGGTCCAGCACCGCGTCGACGGCCGCCCGCTCGGCCGGGGACGCGATCGGCGCGACGACGTGGAGATCCATCGCGGGTCAGTGTAGGAGGGTCGCGACCAGGTCGTCCCGTCGACGTCCCGCGGGGCCTGCTCACCGGCCGGGAACGAGGGGGAAACACGACGACTGCACGATGGCCGGTGACGAACCACCGGATCGCCATCGGTGTCGCCGCGGCGGGTAGCATGGAAGTCCTCGACCCCAGCGGGACCATTCGCCCGAACCCGACCAGGAACGGAGTGAACCTCGACATGAGTGGAACGTTCAAGGGCACGATCAACGTCGACATCCGCGATTCCGTCCCGGACTGGACGCCGTTCGGAGCGCCGAGGGCTCCGGAGGGGGCGCCCAACGTCGTCTACATCGTGCTCGACGACGTGGGCTTCTCGGCGATGAACGCCTACGGCGGCCCGATCGAGACGCCGAACATCGACCGCATCGCGGCGGATGGCGTGCGGTACACCCAGTGGCACACGACCGCCCTGTGCTCGCCGACCCGGTCCTGCCTGCTGACCGGGCGCAACCACACCCGCAACAGCATGGCCTGCATCACCGAGGGCTCCTCCGGCTTCCCCAACGGGAGTGCCGTCATCCCGCCCGAGAACGGGATGCTCTCCGAGATCCTCGCCGAGCTCGGCTGGAACACCTACATGGTCGGCAAGTGGCACCTCTGCCCGACCGACGAGATGAACCTCGCGGCGACCCGGCGGAACTGGCCGAGTGGCCGCGGGTTCGAGCGCTGGTACGGCTTCCTGGGCGCCGAGTCGAACCAGTGGTATCCGGACCTCGTCTACGACAACCACCCGGTCGACCAGCCGAAGTCCCCTGAGGAGGGCTACCACCTGTCCGTCGACATCACGGACAAGGCGATCGAGTTCATCAGCGACGCCAAGGCGATCGCGCCGGACAAGCCGTTCTTCCTGTACTACGCACCGGGTGCGGCGCACGCCCCTCACCATGCTCCCAAGGAATGGTCGGACCGGTACAAGGGTCGCTTCGACATGGGTTACGAGGCGATGCGAGAGCAGACGCTGGCCCGCCAGAAGGAACTGGGCCTCATCCCGACCGAGACGCAGCTCCCGCCGCTGAACCCGATCGGCACCGCCCAGACCCGTCAGGGGCCGGACGGGCAGCCGTTCCCGCCGCTCGAGTACACGAAGCCCTGGGACACGCTGTCGGACGACGAGAGGCGCCTGTTCTGCCGCATGGCCGAGGTCTACGCCGGCTTCCTCTCGCACGCCGACGACCAGATCGGCCGGCTGCTCGACTACCTCGAGGCGACCGGCCAGCGAGAGAACACGCTGGTGATCCTGGTCTCGGACAACGGTGCCTCGGGCGAGGGTGGTCCGGACGGCTCGGTCAACGAGAACCTGCTGTTCAACGGCGTCCCCGACAACCTCGAGGCCAACCTGGCCATGCTCGACGAGCTCGGCGGGCCGAAGACCTACAACCACTACCCGAACGGCTGGGCGATGGCCTTCAACACGCCGTTCAAGATGTGGAAGCGCTACGAGTTCAACGGCGGCACGGCCGACCCGTGCATCATCAGCTGGCCCGCTAACAAGGCGGCCGCGGGTCAGATCCGGGAGCAGTACCACCACGCGGTGGACCTCGTCCCGACCATCCTCGACCTTCTCGGCGTCGAGATGCCGGCCCGGATCAAGGGCCACGTCCAGGTCCCGTTCGACGGCGTGAGCATGCGCTCCAGCCTCGACGACCCGAAGGCGCCGTCCGCCCGACGGACCCAGTTCTACTCGATGCTCGGCTCGCGCGGCATCTGGCACGACGGCTGGAAGGCCGTCACCACCCACCCGACGATCGCCGGCTGGGGCCACTTCAACGACGACACCTGGGAGCTCTACCACGTCGAGTCGGACCGCTCGGAGCTCCACGATCTTGCCGCGGAGCAGCCCGACAAGCTGCGGGAGCTGGTGAACCTCTGGTTCGCCGAGGCGGGGGCGAACCAGGCCTTCCCGCTCGACGACCGATCCGCGCTCGAGATCCTGCTCACCCCCCGGCCGCTGCTGGCCAAGCCTCGCAACCGCTACGTCTACTTCCCGGGTCTCGCCGAAGTTCCGGAGGCCCAGGCCGTCAACGTCCGCAACCGTTCGTTCTCGATCGGCGCGCTCGTGGACATCCCGGCTCCCGGCGCGGAAGGGGTCCTGTTCTCGCACGGCGCCCGGTTCGGCGGCCACGCCCTCTACGTCAAGGAGAACCGGCTCCACTACGTGAACAACTTCGTCGGGATGTTCGAGCAGATGATCGTCGCGACCGAGGACCTGCCGACCGGCGAGGACCTGATCCTGGCGGCGTCCTTCGAGAAGGACGGCGAGGATCCGCCCCACGTGTCCACCGGCATCCTGTCGCTCTATCACGGCGACAGGAAGGTGGGCGAGGGACGGATCAAGACCCAGCCCGGCTATTACTCCCTGGCCGGTGAGGGCCTGGCGGTCGGGCGGGACGGCAGCGAGCCGGTCACCGACGATTATCCGGGCGTCTCACCGTATCGATTCACCGGTGGCACGATCAAGCGCGTCGCGATCGACGTGAGCGGCGAGCCGTTCATCGACCTCGAGCGCGAGGCCGCCGCGATGCTCGCCCGGGAGTAGCCGGTGGTCAGATGACCTGACCCAGGACGCGCTGGACGAGGAAGAGCGCGAGCGGGAGCAGGATCGCCGAGACGAAGGTGCGGAGGGTGGTGGTCGACCACGGCCAGGTCGGCAGCTTCGCCAGGATCTCGCGCTGCTGGAGGAGGCTGGCCAGGGTCTTGTTCAGGCCGTCCGCGCGACCCAGCTCGAGCCGGCCGGCGTCGTGGTTGAGCTCCGCCAGGACCAGCTGCAGCCGGTCGTCCGAGTCCGCCTGAAGTCGCTCCTTCTCGTCGACCAGCCGCCCGTGGAGCCCGAGGAGCGGGACGACGAAGATGATGATCGCGAAGGCGACGAAGCCCACGTACCACGCCGCGTAGAACAGGTTGGCCGACTGGGTCGGCGACGGCGCCAGGATCGTGCCGAGCACCACCACCGCGATCAGCGAGGCCCCGATCCCCCCGGTGAGCCGCGAGAAGGCGTAGAGCGGTCGCGGGTGGAACAGGTCGACCTGCCGGATGTGATCGAGGATCGCTCGCACCAGCCGGAGCTGGCGGATCGCCTGGGCCACGAGCATCAGCAGCACCGCCGTGAACAGCGATTCGTAGGCGGCCCGGACGGCGAACGCGATCGGCGAGTAACCGACGATCCCCGAGGCCGCCGGATCGGTCACGTAGCCGAAGAGCGTCAGGGGGATGGAGGCGATCAGGATGACCAGGCCGGGCACCGCCGGGAAGACGGTCAGCTCATACCGGAATCGGGCGGCCGCGTCGTCGGGCAGATCGGTCTGGGGCCGCACGGTATCGAACGCCCACTCGGCGATGCGCTCGAAGAGGTGCACCGCGGCGAGGAAGCCGATGGTGACGACGCCCCAACCGACCTGAACGAGCGAGACCTGGCCGACCTCGGCGAGGCCCGCGAGCCATCCCTGGACCACGCTGAGGACCACCCCAACGGACCCGAGGACGAGGTAGGCCACCCAGGAGGGTCCGGGAGCGCGTTCGATCCAGTCGATCAGGATGTTGATCCAGCTGGGCGCGTACGGACGCTCGACCGGCGACGCGGTCTCGACCAGGTCCGCGGGGACGGCGTCGGTCGCCATGGTCCGGGAGTCTAGCGACCGAGTCGGGATCCGCAAGACCCCAACGCAGCCTACGCTTGAGCGGCGGTAACGCCGGCGGGTCGGATCCCCATGTACGGGCGAACCCGCCAGGAGGACCTGCCCTTGACCCAGACTGAGCGCACCGAGCGGTTCGAGGATCTCGATGACGCCGACCTGCTCCGACGGTCGCGCCGGGACGCCCATGCGTTCTGGGTGGTGTACGACCGACACGCACCCTCGCTGGATACGTTCCTCCGCCGTCGGACCAGCGACCCGACCGTGGCGTTCGAGCTCACGGCCGAGACCTTCGCCAGAGCCTGGATCTCGCGCGATCGCTTCATCGACCCGGGCGACGGGAGTGCCCGGCGCTGGCTGTTCGGGATCGCTCGCAACGTGCTGGCCGACTCGATCCGGCGGCGGAGCCTCGAGCGACGCGCCCGCGACCGACTCAGCCTGACGGGCCGGGACCATGCCGGCCTCGCCTGGGACGCTATGTCGGCGACGAGGCCGTCAAGCAGGAGATCCTCGTCGAGGACCTGCTGAACCAGGAGATGCTCGGACCGGGTCGCGGCTGATCCGGTCTGGGACGACGAGGCGCCGCGGGTCCTTGATCCGCGGCGCCTTCGAGCCCCTCCGGGGACCGAACATCACGCCTCGACGGCCGCGCCCAGCTTCTCGATCCGGATCGCGGTCGCCTTGAACTCGGCGGTGCCCGACTTCGGGTCGGTCGCATCGATCGTCAGGAGGTTCACGGCGACGTCGTCCTGGAAGTGGAGGGTCATGAATGTGAGGCCGGGTCGGAGCGACGGGTCGATCCGGATCGGGACCTCGATCCGACCCCGCCGCGAGATCACCCGTACCGGCTCGCCCTCGACCAGCCCGTAGGCCTCGGCGTCCTCGGTCGAGATGTCGAGCGACTCGCCTCGCCGGAGCGGCGAGGTGTAGCCACTGCTCTGGACCCCGGTGTTGTACGAGTCGAGCCGTCGACCGGTGGTCAGGCGGATCGGGTAGTCGTCGTCGAGCTTGTCGACCGGCGGGTCGTGATCGACCGGCACGAAGGGCACCCGGTTGCCGGGCACGGGATCCTCCCAGAGGCGGGAGTGGAGGAAGAGCTCGCCGGGGTGGGTCTCGTCGTAGCACGGCCACTGGAGCCCGTCCTCGGCCTCGAGCCGGGCGTAGCTCATCCCGGCATGCACCGGTGAAAGCGTCCGCAGCTCGTTCCAGACCGCCTCGGGCGAAGGTTCGCCCCAGTCTGCGCCCATCCGCCGGGCCAGCTCGAAGATGATCCACAGGTCGTCGCGGGCGTCGCCCGGCGGCTCGAGCGCCTTGCGCACGCGCTGGACGCGGCGCTCGGAGTTGGTCACGGTGCCTTCGCTCTCGGCCCAGGCTGCGGAGGCCGGCAGGACCACGTCGGCCAGCTCCGCGGTCTTCGTCAGGAAGATGTCCTGGACGACCATGAAGTCGCGCGTCCCGAGGAGATGCCTGGCCCGCTTCTGGTCGGCCTCGGACTGGACGGGGTTCTCACCGATCACGTAGAGGGCCTGGAGCTCGCCCCGCTCCATGGCGTCGAACATCCCGGACAGGTGCCAGCCGCGCTTGGCCGGGACCGGCACGCCCCAGGCCGCGTCGAACGCGCGCCCGAAGCTCGGCGTTCTCGACGTGCTGGAAGCCCGGCAGCCGGTCCGGCAGGGCGCCCATGTCGCCGCCGCCCTGGACGTTGTTCTGGCCGCGGAGCGGGTTCAGCCCGCTGCCGTATCGCCCAACGTGGCCGGTCAGCAGGCTCAGGCTGATGAGGGCGAGGACGTTGTCGACCGCGTTGTGGTGCTCGGTGATCCCCAGCGTCCAGCAGATCATCGCCCGGTCGGCCGTGGCATAGGCATGGGCCGCCTCGCCGATGGCCGCCGCCGGGACCCCGGTCTCCCGCTCGGCGTAGTCGAGGGTGTACGGCTCGACCTTCGCCCGGTAGGCCTCGAAGCCCGAGGTCGCCCGCTCGATGAACGCGCGGTCGTGCAGGCCGGCCGCGATGATCTCGCGGCCCATCGCGTTGGCCAGGGCGATGTCCGAACCGACGTCGAGCCCCAGCCACAGATCCGCCCACTCGGCCGACGAGGTTCGCCGCGGGTCGACCGCGATCAGCCGGGCGCCCCGGTTCACCCCCCGCAGGAGGTGGTGGAAGAAGATCGGGTGGGTCTCGCGGGCATTGCTGCCCCAGAGGAGGACGAGATCCGTCTCCTCGATCTCACGATATGAGCTTGTGCCGCCTCCGGCACCGAAGACGGTCGCCAGACCGGCGACGCTCGGAGCGTGTCAGGTGCGGTTGCAGCTGTCGATGTTGTTGCTGCCGAGGACGGTCCGGGAGAACTTCTGCGCGGCGAAGTTCACCTCGTTCGTCGCCTTCGAGCAGCTGAACAGTCCGAACGTCGTGGGTCCGTGCTTCTCGCCGGCGGCCCGCAGGCCGGCGACGGTTCGCTCGAGCGCCTCGTCCCAGGTCGCCGGCCGGAGGTCGCCGTCGCGGCGATCCCGAACGAGCGGCTGGGTCAGTCGGACGTAGTCCCGTGCCATGGGCGCCATGCCTCCGTCTCCGCCGCCGGTCGGTGCCGCCGGACGGTCCGACGAGTGTAGCGCGGGCCCGACGGCCGGCGAGCCCGACCGCCGAACGACGATGCCGATACACTCCCGGCGATGGATCTTGCCAGCCCAGCGGACGCTGCCGCGGTCGACGTCCCCTCGGCCCACCCGTCCGACCGGATCCCGCGCCTGAGCGCGGTCGAGCTGGCCGGTCGGCTCCGGCGGGGCGAGCTGAGTGCCGGCGACGCGCTCGAGGCGGTCCTCGCCAGGGTCGAGCTGTTGGCCCCGGCGATCAATCCTTTCTCGGTCCGGCTCGACGATCGCGCTCGTCGCGCCGCGGCCCACGCCGACGGGATCCTTGCGCGGGGCGAGGGCGGACCCCTCACCGGCGTCCCGATCACGGTCAAGGACTCGCAGTGGCTGGCCGGGATCGAGAGCGCTCACGGCAGCCTGACGATGCTCGGCCACGTGCCGGTCGAGACCGCGGTGGCGCTCGAGCGGCTCGAGGCCGCCGGCGCGGTCATCTTCGCCAAGACCGCGGTCCCGGAGTTCTGCTACAGCGGCATCTGCGAGAGCCCCGTCCACGGTCGGACCTCGAACCCCTGGGACCTGGCCCGGACGCCGGGCGGGTCGAGCGGCGGCGCCGGCGCGGCGGTCGCCGCCGGGCTCGGTCCGCTCTCACTCGGCGGGGACGGCGGCGGCTCGATCCGCATCCCTTCGGCGTTCTGCGGGATCGTCGGGTTCAAGCCGACCTTCGGGGCCGTCCCGCGGGTCCCGTGCGCTGAGGCCTGGCGGACGCTCGTCTCGGTGGGCCCGATGGCGCGCACCGTGGCGGATGTCCGGCTGATGCTCGGGACGGTGGTCGGGGCGGATCCGCGCGACGAGTTCAGCCGGGACATCGACGGCCTGGACGAGCCCGCGCCCGAACCTGACCGCCTTCGCGTCGTCGTCTCCGAGGATCTCGGGTTCGCCGCGGTCGACGACGACGTCCGACGTGTCTTCCGACGGACGGCCGCGGCTCTCGCGGCCGCCGGGGTCGAGGTCGTCGACGACCGGCCGGGGCTCCACAGCAGCATCCGGACCTGGGCGACGATCGCCGCGGCCGAGGCGCGCCGCGAAGAGGACAACGCCTACCTCTATCACCGCGCCCAGCTGACCGACCGGGCGGCTCACTTCCTGGAGTTCGGCGGTCGGGTCACGGCCGAGGAGTACGAGGCGGCCCAGGCCGAGCGGGTGGGGATCGGTCGGGCCTACGCGGCGATGTACGAGCGGACCGGCGCCTCGGTGCTGCTCACGCCGGCCCTCGGCTGCGAGGCGTTCGAGCACGGGACCACCCACCCGGCGATCATCGGCGACGAGCCGATCAGCCCGCTCTGGATGGACTGGGCGCCGTTCCTCTACGACGCGAACCTCGGCGGCTTCCCGGCCCTCTCGTTGCCGATCGGGACCGGTGACGACGGTCTGCCCGTCGGTCTCCAGGTCCAGTCGCTGCCCGGGCGGGACGGGAGCATCCTGGCGGCCGCCGAGACGATCGAGCGCATCGTAGGATGGCGGGCGTGGCCGCCGGAGCCGCCGGTCGGCTGACGTCCGAGCCCAGGGAGAGCGCGATGGCGAAGCGACGCGACCGCGACCGCGACGAGGCGAAGCGACGTCATCGACACGGCGGCAAGGGCCACCGGAAGCCGGCCAAAGCCGAGAAGCTCGCGAAGGCGGAGAAGGACGTCAGGTCGGCGAAGGCCGAGAAGCTCGCGAAGGCGGGGAAGCTCGCGAAGGCGGGGAAGCTCGCGAAGGCGGGGAAGCTCGCCAAGGTCGCGAAGGCCGCCAAGGTCGCGAAGGCCTCGGGGCACCACCACGGGCCGCGGCGACCGCGCCTGAACGGGATCTCCGAGATCCGGGCCTTCCTTCGGACGAACCGCACCCCGATCCACTTCATCAGCCCGACGCCCTTCAACCTCCTGGGCATCGATCGCTGGGTCCGGAACTTCTACTACATCAGCTACTACGACTCGTTCGAGGGCAGCCATCCACGGGTCTTCGTGCCCCAGGAGCGCCCGTACCGGGAGTTCAAGTCGATCGAGGAGATCAATGTCTACCTCATGGGCCACAAGGAGGTGGTCGACTTCATCCGCTCGAAGGGTGACCGTGGCCTGGCCACCTTCGTGATGTTCGACGAGGAGGCCGAGCGGATCGCCCCCGACCTCGGGCTGACGATCATCCATCCTCCGGCCGCGCTCCGCCGCCACATCGACTCGAAGACGACAACCACCCGGTTGGGCAACGAAGCCGGGATCCCATCGGCGCCGAACGTGCTGGCGCCAGCCAAGACCTACGGCGAGCTCCTCGACCGGGCCGAGAAAGCCGGCCTTGGGGCCGATCTCGTGGTCCAGACCCCCTACGGCGACTCCGGTCGGACGACGTTCTTCATCAAGACCGAGCGCGACTGGAACAAGGCGTCGAAGACGATCGCGGCCGAATCCGAGGTCAAGATCATGCGCCGGCTCAACTGCCGGGCGGCCGCCATCGAGGCGACGATCACCCGGCACGGCACGATCGTCGGCCCGCTCATGACCGACCTGACCGGGTACAGGGAGCTCACCCCGTACAAGGGCGGCTGGTGCGGCAACGACATGTGGCCTGGGGTCCTCTCTGAGCGCCACCGGCGCAAGGCGCGCAAGCTGGTCGAGCGGCTCGGCGACCGGCTCGCGAGAGAGGGCTATCTCGGGTTCTTCGAGGTCGACGTCCTGGCCGACGTCGACGACGGCGAGCTCTACCTGGGCGAGATCAACCCGCGGGTCAGCGGGGCCAGCTCGATGACGAACGCGACCGCCGGCGCGTACGCCGACCTGCCCCTGTTCGGGTTCCACCTGCTCGAGTACCTCGACGTCGACTACGAGATCGACATCGACGACATCAACGGGCGCTGGGCCCAGGCCGAGACGATCGACGTCTGGAGCCAGCTCATCATCAAGGAGCCCGAGGACCGGGTCGAGCTGCTGACCGCGACCCCGCGGACGGGGATCTGGCGGATCGGCCCGGACGGCTCGCTCCGGTTCGGTCGCTGGGGCAACGACTGGCACTCGATCGTGGACGAGGACGAGGCGTTCTTCCTGCGGGTCCTCGCCCCGGGCGACTACCGCTACAAGGGCGCCGACCTCGGCGTCCTCGTCTCGAAGTCGCGGATGCAGACCGACGAGTTCACCCTGACCGATCGCTGCCGCCAGTGGATCGCCGGCATCCGGGCCCAGTACGACGGGATCCCGGTCGCCCGCGAGGCGGCCCCCGTCCCGAAGCGCGACCCATTCGGGTTCAAGTTCGCCTGAGTCCGGGGTCGCGGCCGACCGGGATCCCTGTCATGGCGATTGACACGGCCCCGGGAAGGTCTACCGTGACCCTTACCGGATGCGACCAGCGACGTCGTCGTGGAGCAGCGGTCCAGACGATGCCGACCGGACCCGACGGACGTGGCCGCATCGCAGCTCGCGAAAGGCCGGCCTCGGAATGACGCTTCAGCAGCTGGTGATCCTCACGGCCGCGGCCGTGCTCTTGCTGTTCGGGACGATGCGCGTCCTGCGCGTCCGGCGCGGGCTGGAGCCGAGACCCCACGGCCCCCTGATGTTCCTGGTGTACCTGGCCCTCCTGTTCGTGCCGCCGATCGCCCTCGAGGTCATCACCAACCCGACGGCCTCGTCCGGCCAGATGCACGGGGTCGAGTCGGTCCTCCTCTACTGGGGCGCCCTGGCCTTCTTCTCGATCCTCATGGGGATCGCCGCGCTGATCGTCCGGCGTTTCGTCTGGGGCCGGGCCCGCGAGATCCTGCTCGTCGGGCTCGTCGGCAGCCGGCTCGGCGAGGAGGACATCCCGATCGATCCGCCGATCTCGGCGACCCTGGCCCGCGACGTCGAGCTCGTCGACGTGGCGAACGCCGTCTTCCCGCGTGGCCCGGCGTTCATGGAGGAGTCGGAGCGGCCCGGCTTCGTGGCGTCCTGGACGGCCCTCGAGAAGGCCACGGCGACGCTCGAGGCGCAGATCACGGAGGATCGGAGCCACGGGCTGGGCGTCTCGTGGCGGGCGCTCGACACGGCGAAGGACGCCCGGCGTCGTCTCGAGGCGCTCCGCCGGGCGGCCGCCGACCGCGGGACGGCGCTTCCGAGCCAGACCGCCGGCCCGGGGCCGCATCCGGCGCACTAGACCAGGGCGACCGCACCTAGGCCGGCCGCCTCGACCCGACCGACGATCCACGACCGAACGCCGACGCCTTCGAGCGCGGTCCTGACCCCCGCCAGTCGCTCCGGCGCGACCGCCGCGAGCAGGCCCCCGCTCGTCTGCGGATCGTGGGCGAGGGTGACGAGCTCGGCCGGGACGTCGGCTCCCACCTCGAGGGCGGGCGCCACGAATCGTCGGTTGTGGGCGGCGCCACCGGTCTCGATCCCGGCCAGGGCCAGCTCGAGCGCGCCGTCGAGGATGGGCATCTCCGCAGCGTCGATGACGAAGCGGGTCCCCGAGGCCCGGGCCATCTCGAGACCGTGACCGAGCAGACCGAAGCCCGTCACGTCGGTCGCTGCCCGCACCCCACCGGCGACGAGGACCTCGGACGCGGCCCGGTTGAGGGTCCGCATCTGGTCGATCGCGGCCGCCAGGTCGCTCGCCCCGGTCCGCCCCTGACGATCCCCGCTGACCAGGAGCCCCGTGCCGAGTCGCTTCGTCAGGATGAGCACGTCGCCCGCCCGGGCGCCGCCCTTCCGGAGCAGGCGGTCGGGATGGCCGGCGCCGATGACCGCCAGCCCGTACTTCGGCTCGGGGTCGCGGATCGTGTGCCCGCCGGCGAGGACCCCGCCGGCTTCGCGGACCTTCGACGACGCCCCCTCGAAGACGGCGGCCAGGGTATCCCGCGGCAACTCCTCGGGGA
Organism: uncultured Chloroflexia bacterium; assembly: GCA_963809595.1. Classification (GTDB taxonomy): domain Bacteria; phylum Chloroflexota; class Limnocylindria; order Limnocylindrales; family CSP1-4; genus Chersky-267. Next base: position 96,204 of record CAWEKG010000001.1, read on the forward strand.
AGGCCGCGATCGACAGCGCGAAGAGGACCCGGCCGCCCATCGCGAAGACGTCGGACAGGGCGTTCGCCGCCGCGATCTCGCCGTAGGTCCGCGGGTCGTCGACGAGGGGCGGGAAGAAGTCGAGGGTACCGATGATCGCCAGGTCGGGCGCGACGCGGTAGGCGGCGGCGTCGTCGGGCGGATGGAGGCCGGCGATGAGCTCGTCCGGGGCCGTCTCCGCACCAAGGCCGCTCAGGGCGTCGGCCAGCAGGTCGGCGCCGAGCTTCGCGGCGCAGCCGCCGCAGGTCGTCAGCTGGGTGAGGGGCAGAGGCTGAGGGGACGCGAGCGTGGCCATGTCCGGATGATACGGGGCGCTACCATCCGGGGCGGGGGAGCGGAGGGGTCCCGGTGGGTCTCCCGGTCTTCAAAACCGGTGGCGCCACGCACGACGTGACGCGGTGGGTTCGACTCCCATGCGCTCCCGCCAACGGCGTTGATCAGGCGTCGGTCATCCCGAAGGCGTTCTTGACGTTCTCGCGGTTCAGGTAGAACAGGACGATCAGCGGGAAGATGATCGTGGCGATGCCTGCCGCGACCGTGTTGTCGCCCACGATCATGATCCAGACCCCGTCGATGATCGCGAAGCAGGTGACGATCATCCCGAACATCCAGGCCCACGGCTTCAGGGACCACAGGGCGCCCGAGACGGCCAGCCAGATGATCCCGAGGATGATCGAGGACCAGGCGGCGAACGACAGGTTCTGGCCGTGGAGATCCGGACCGAAGAGGACGTAGCCGAGGGCATAGATCCCGACCATGAACTGGAGCACCCCGGCGATCCCGGCCAGGATCGAGAGGATCATGACGCCAGTGGGTCAATTCACTCCACACCTCCTGGCCCCCGGTCCCGGCCCATGCCGCGTTCCGGTGCCTGCGGGACGGTAGCATGGGCCGTCCGACGCCCACAATGGGCGAACGGACGCCCCGATGCGTCCGACGGGCCCTCCGCCGAGGTCGAACCCGATGCCCCACGAAGCTCCACCGACCGCCCGACCACCGAGCGTGGAGCGCCTGCTCGCGGTCGTCCGGTCGGGGCTCGGCGATCGGGAGCACGACGCCCTCCTGGCCGAGGCCCGTTCGGTCCTCGCCGGGGAGCGCTCGCGGCTGACCCAGGGTGGTCCGGGACGCTCACTCGACGAGCTCGGTGAGGAGCTGGTCGAGCGTCTCGAGCGGCTGGCCGGCGCCACGGCCGAGCGCGCCGGCGCCCTGGGGCTCGTGCCGGTGGTCAACGCGACCGGGGTGATCGTCCACACGAACCTCGGTCGGGCGACCTGGCCGGCTGCGGCGATCGAGGCGGCGCGGGTCGCGGCGGGCTCGCCCCTCCTCCTCGAGATGGACCGGCCGTCGGGCCGTCGGGGCGCCCGTTTCCGTCTCGCCGAGGAGCACCTGGTCGCGCTCACCGGCGCCGACGACGCGCTGGTCACGAACAACAACGCGGCGGCCCTCGCCCTCGCGGTGGGGCTGGCCGGGCGGGGCGGCGTGGTCGTCTCGCGAGGCGAGCTGGTCGAGATCGGCGGTGGTGTCCGGATCCCCGAGATCGTCCGCCGGGCGGGCGCCCGGCTCGTCGAGGTGGGCACGACGAACCGGACCCGGGCCGCCGACTTCGAGCCGCCGCTCGCCGAAGGGCGGGCCCGGGTCGTGCTGCGGGTCCACCCGTCGAACTTCCGGCAGACCGGGTTCGTCGAAGCGCCGGATCCGGTCGCGCTCTTCGAGCTTGCCCGGCGCCACGGAGCCTTGCTCGTCGACGACCTCGGGAGCGGCGCCCTCCTGCCGACGGAGCGCTACGGCCTGACCCACGAGCCGACACCGACCGAGCGCCTGGCCACGGCGGACCTCGTGACCTTCAGCGGGGACAAGCTGGTCGGCGGACCGCAGGCCGGCCTCATCGTCGGCCGGGCGGATCTCATCGCGAAGCTGCGCAGGGATCCACTGGCCCGGGCGACCCGGCCCGACAAGGTGACCCTCGCCGCGGTAGCGGCCACCCTCGGGCTCTATCGGGCCGGTCTCGCCGTTCGGGAGATCCCCGTCTGGCGGGCGATCACCGCCCGGGCCGACGACCTGCGAGCCCGGGCAGAGGCGATGGTCGCTCGTCTCGACGACCCGGGTGACGGGGTTCGGGTCGTGCCGCTCGCCTCGACGGTGGGCGGCGGTGCGCTGCCCGGGGAGACGCTCCCCTCGTGGGGGGTTGCCCTGGGCGATCGGGTGCCGGCGCGTTCCGGCGGCCGCGGCTCGGCGTCGCGTGGCGGCTCGGCGTCCGATGGCCCCTCCGCCGAGACGCTGCTCGGCCGCCTCCGGGCCGGCGATCCGGCGGTCGTCGGCCGGATCGAGGAGGACCGCGTCGTGCTCGACCTGCGGACGGTCGACCCGTCGTCCGACCTCGATCTTGCGTCTGCGATCGAGGCCGCCCTGGGTCGGCCGGGGCGGGCGCCGCGTTGACGGTCGTCATCGGGACGGCCGGACACATCGATCACGGCAAGACCTCCCTGCTCCGCGCCCTGACCGGGATCGATGCCGATCGACTCCCAGAGGAACGCCGTCGCGGGATGACGATCGACGTCGGCTACGCCCACCTCGACCTGCCCGACGGGTCGACGATCGACTTCGTCGACGTCCCGGGTCACGACCGCCTGGTCGGGAACATGCTCGTCGGGGCCGGGGAGATCGACGCCGCGCTCCTGGTCGTGGCCGCGGACGACGGTCCGCGGGCCCAGACCTTCGAGCACCTCGAGCTGCTCGACGCGCTCGGGATCGGTCACGGGGTCGTCGCGGTGACGAAGGCGGACGTCGCCGGCGAGACCCGGACGGCCGCCGTGATCCTCGCGGTCCGGGCGCTGGTCGAGCGGACGAGCCTTGCCGGATCGCCGGTCCTCGCCGTCGCGTCGCCGAGCGGGGAGGGGATCGCCGAGCTCCGTTCCGCCCTCCTCGAGCTGCGCGATCGGGTCCTCGAGGAGGGCGGGTCGGGGACGCCGGGCGGGCCGCGCCTGGCGATCGACCGGGTCTTCAGCGTGAAGGGTCGCGGGGTCGTGGTCACCGGTTCGCTCCGCGGCGGATCGCTCTCGCGGGGCGACGAGCTCCGCCTCCTGCCATCGGACCGGACCGCGATCCGGGTCCGCGAGATCCAGGTCCACGGCACGCCGCGGGAGGCCGTGACCGGCGGCGGACGGGTCGCCCTCAACCTCGCGGGCCTTGAGGTGGCGGACGTCGGGCGCGGGGACATCCTCGCGAACGACCCGGCCGTGCGCGCCGGCGACCATCTGCTGGTCCTTCTCCGGCCGCCCTCCCCCCTGGTCGAGCGCGCCCCGACGAACCGATGGCCGCTTGCCCCAGGAGCGACATACCGGCTCCACATCGGGACGGAGAGCATCGACGCCACGATCCGACGGGGAGCCCGTGCCGGCGTGACCCTCCCCGACGGGCGGCGGGTCGCCACCCTGCGGATCGCCCGATCGATCGCGGTCGCGGTCGGCGACCGGTTCGTCCTCAGGGTCCCATCTCCAGCCGCGACCGCTGCCGGCGGGACCGTCCTCGACGTCGCGCCCCCGGTCGGAGCGTCGCGTCGGCGGGCTTCCGGCGAAGGGCTCGCGGCGCTGGCCGCGGCTCGGGAGTCCGGTGAGGCGCCGGCCGTGCTCGCCGCCCTCACCCGGCTCCACGGCTGGGTCCCCCGGTCGGCGGTGCCGACGATCGACGGGCAGCGGGTGCCCGCCGGCGTCCGGGCCTTCGACCGGGGTTTCCTCGACGAGTCGATCGGCGACGCCGTCGCCGACGAGGCGATGACCGAGGTTGACGCCCATCACGACCGCGAGCCACTGGTCGCAGGGCTCCCCCGGGCCGAGCTCGGGCGAACCTTGGCCCGGGGGCTTCGGCGCCGGGTCACCGTCGACGAGCGGAACGCCGACGGGATCGTCGCGGCGATCCTCGACGACCTCGTAGCGAGCGGCCGACTGGCCAGGATGGGCGACCTCGTCCGCGATCCTCGCCGGTCGAGCGGCGAGCTCCCGCCGCCGGTCCTCGCGGCGATGGACCGGCTCGAGGCGTCGCTCGCGGTCCCGGCGCCGCCGCCCCTGTCGGAGTCGGCCAGGCGAGCCGGCTGTCCGGCCGAAGGCGTCAGGGCCCTCGAAGCCGCCGGCCGGATCGTCCGGGTCGAGACCGACCTCGCCTGGGCGGGCTCGACCTATCGTGACCTCGAGGCGCTGGCCCTCGGGCTGGCAACGCCCGGTCCACTGACCCCGGCGACGCTGCGCGACGCCACCGGCACGAGCCGGAAGTACGTCATGGCCCTGCTCGAGGACCTCGATCGGCGGGGCGTCCTGCGCCGGACCGCGGACGGCCACGTCCCCGGACCGCGGGCGCCGCGATGACCGTCGGGATCGTCCTGGCCGGCGGACGTTCGAACCGGTTCGGGCGCGACAAGCTGGCCGAGCCGATCGCCGGCGAGCCGCTGCTCTGGCTTCCGATCCGGGCGCTTGCGGCCGCCGGCTGCACGGAGATCGTCGTCGTCATCGGGCCGACCGGACCGGAGCCCGGACTGCCCCCGGACGTGGCGTCCGTCGGGTTCGCCCGCGACCCCGAGCCGTTCGGCGGCCCGCTCGTCGGTCTTCGGGCCGGGCTCGCGGCGATCGTCTCGGACGGTTCCGCGGCCGCCATCCCGACCGGCGCGGTCACGGCCTTCGTCGTCGCGGGCGACCAGCCGACGCTCGAACCGGCCCTCCTGGTGTCGCTCGGCTGGCGGGTCGCGACCGGTGCCCGAGCCGCGATCCTGGCCGACGCCGATGGTCACGCCCGTCCGCTCCCGATGGCGCTCGATGCCCGGAGCGGGCTCGAAGCCGCGGATCGTCTCCTGGCCACCGGCCAGCGCCGGCTCCGCGACCTGCTCGACGACCTCGGAACGGACGTCATCGATCGGGCGGCATGGTCGTCGCTCGACCCGACCGGTGCGACCCTCGCCGACATCGACGTACCCGGGGACCTGGTCGATCCCGCCGACGGCTGAGGCCGTCGGGGAAGCCGTGGCCCCCAGCGGGGCGACCGACTAGGCCTCCAGGCCCTCCTCGTAGACGGCCTCGCCGCCGATGAAGGTGGCCACGACCTTCGCCTCGCCGATCTCGCCGGCGCCACGATCGAAGAGGTCGCGATCCAGGACGGCCAGGTCGGCCAGCTTGCCGACCGTGACCGAGCCGGTCGCCTGGTCGTGGTGCTGGACGTAGGCCGAACCCATCGTGAAGGCGTGGATCGCCTCGGCCAGCGTGAGCCGCTGATCGGGCAGGAACGGCGAGCCCTCGCCCCGCGAGATGTCGCTCACCCGGTTGACCGCGACCTCCATCTCGAGCAGCGGGTCGGGGGTCGAGACGCTCCAGTCGGAACCCATCGCGAGACGGGCCCCGCGATCGAGCAGCGAGCGGTACGGGTACTGCCAGGTCGCCCGCTCCGGTCCCAGGAAGGGGATCGTCAGTTCGTCCATCTGGGCCTCGTGGCAGGCCCAGTAGGGCTGGGCGTTGGCGGTGACCCCGAGCTCGGCGAAGCGGCCGAGGTCGTCCGGGTGGATGACCTGGATGTGGCTGATGTGGTGCCGCCCGTCGGTCGTCCCATTCGCGGCGCGGGCCGCGGCGATGGCGTCCAGCGCCTCGCGGGTCGCCCGGTCGCCGATGCAGTGGAAGTGGACCTGGAAGCCCTCGGCGTCCAGCCGGGTTACGGCCGGCCCCAGCACCTTCGGGTCGACGAACGAGATCCCCCGGTTCTCCGTCGGGGCGCCGTCGGGCCCGAGGTACGGCTCGAGGAGCGCGCCGGTGAAGTTCTCCAGGACCCCGTCCTGCATGATCTTCACGCTCGTCGGCCGATAGCGGCCGAGCGGTCCCTCGGCCCGCTGGGCGATCCGCTCTTCGATCTGCTCGAGACCGCGGTCACGCTCCCACCAGAGCGCCCCGACGACGCGGCCGCTGATCTCGTCGCGGCCGGCCATGGCCAGGTAGGCCCGGTGGTCGCGGGGCTCGACGATCGCCTCCTGCCAGCTCGTCAGGCCGAGCGAGTGGAGGTAGGCCTGGCCGAGCCGGATCCCGGCCTCGGTCTCGGCCTGGGTCGTCTTCGGGACGTGCCGGCCGACCAGGGCCATCGCCCCTTCGTGGAGGGTCCCGCTCGGAGACCCGTCGGGGTCGCGCTCGATGCGGCCGTCATCGGGGTCGTCGGTCTCGGCCGTGATCCCGGCGACCGCCAGCGCCCGCGAGTTCACCCAGGCCCCGTGACCGTCGCGGTTCTGGAGGAAGACCGGCCGGTCCGCGACGATCCGGTCGAGATCCTCGCGACGCGGCGCTCCGCCGGGGAAGTCGGCCATGTACCAGCCGCTGCCCAGGATCCAGGGCACATCCGGGTGGCTCGTCGCGTACGCCGCGATCGTCTCGAGGCAGCCGTCGGCGCCGCGGCTCTCGTGCAGGTCGCAGCGGAGGAGCGAGAGGCCACCGTGGATGGGATGGACGTGGACGTCCTGGAAGCCGGGCAGGACGCTCCGCCCGCCGAGCTCGACGACGCGCGTCCGTGAACCGATGAGCCCCGCGACATCGGCGTCGGAGCCCACCGCCGCGATGCGGCCGGCCCGCACCGCCACCGCTTCGGCGGTCGGCCTCGCGTCGTCCACCGTGTGGACGGCGCCTCCGCGAAGGACCAGGTCGGCGGCTGGCTCGATCGGCACGGCGGTCATCTCCGGGCGGGGGTGGGGATGCCCGGAGGATGCCACAGGTCGCCGACCCGGGTCGGTCGTCCCGCCCTGCGGGCCGGCCGGGGACGGCGCCGGGGGCCGGCCGCGTACCATCGCGTCATGACCAGCGTCCACGTCCTCCATGCCGGCTACACGGGCGAGCGGGTCGGCAGCAGCATCAGCCTCGTCCGCGACGGCGACGCGCTCATCGTGGCCGACCCCGGGATGGTCGCCCGACGGGCGCTCATCCTCGACCCGCTCGAGGCGCTCGGGGTCTCCCCGCAGGCGGTGACCCACGTCTTCCTGAGCCATCACCACCCCGATCACACGGTGAACATCGCGCTCTTCCCGAACGCCGAGGTGGTCGACTTCTGGGCGCGCTACAAGGACGACCTCTGGCTCGACCACGACGGCGACGGCTACGCCCTGGGCCCGCGCTCGCACCTCTGGCTGACCCCGGGCCACACCGGCGAGGACGCCAGCCTCATCGTCGAGGCCGACGACGGGGTCTACGCCCTGACCCACCTGTGGTGGCACACCGATCGGACCCCGGAGGTCGACCCGCTCGGTGACGACCAGGCGGCGATCGTGCGTGGGCGCGAGCGCGTCCTCGGCGTCGCCGACGTCGTGATCCCGGGCCATGGAGCGCCGTTCCGGGTCCGCTGAATCGAAGGGACGCAGCGGCCCTTCGATGGGATACCATCCCGCCCATGGACTCCTCCCTGTACTTTGGCGGCGCGCTCGTCCTCGGCGCCTTCCTCTGGTTCTTCTGCGCCTACCTGTGCTACATCACGGCGGGCAAGAAGCATCGCCGGCCGGTCACCTGGCTGATCCTCGGGATCTTCTTCGGCCCGATCGCGTTCGCGGCCCTCTACCTCATGCCGAAGGGCAACCTCGCCCCGGCGGGGGCGACGAGCGCATCGGCCGGCCGAGGCTCGACCGGCGACGCCGCGCCCACCCATGAGTCCGGCGCGCAGCACGGCGGGACGAAGACCCAGGCGGATCTCTACGAGGTCCCCAACAAGCACAAGCACTAGGCAGCCGAGCTCGGCCCGGCCACCGAACGTCCCTCCCACCGGGGCCGTCCGGCCCTAGCGCCTCTCCGAGCGACCCTCGGAGACTGACCCTGCCCGAGCGTTCCTCGCTCGTCCGCAGCGCTGCGTCCCGGAAAGGTCAGGTCGAACGTGTCGGAGCATCGGATCGTCATCGTCGGAGCCGCCGGTCGCGACTTCCACGACTTCAACGTGGTCTACCGGGACGACCCGACGGTCCGGGTGGTCGCCTTCACGGCGACCCAGATCCCGGGCATCGCCGGGCGTCGCTATCCACCGGAGCTGGCCGGTCCGCGCTATCCGGACGGGATCCGGATCGTCCCGGAGGCCGAGCTCGACGAGCTGATCCGCTCCGAGAACGTCGACGAGGTCGTCTTCGCCTACAGCGACGTCAGCCACGAGACCGTGATGCACGTCGCTTCGCGGGCCCTGGCCGCGGGCGCCGACTTCAGCCTCCTGAGCCCGACCCGCACGATGCTCAAGAGCGACCGGCCGGTGCTCTCGGTGGGCGCGGTCCGGACCGGCTCGGGCAAGAGCCAGACCAGCCGCTACCTGGCCGGGCTGCTCGAGGCGCGCGGGCTCAAGGTCGCGGTGGTCCGTCATCCGATGCCCTACGGCGACCTCGTGGCCCAGCGTGTCCAGCGCTACGCGACGTACGCCGACCTCGACCTCCACCGGACGACGATCGAGGAGCGCGAGGAGTACGAGCCGCACCTCGACGCCGGGCGGCTCGTCTTCGCCGGGGTCGACTACGAGGCGATCCTGCGGGCGGCCGAGGCCGAGGCCGACGTGGTCCTCTGGGACGGCGGCAACAACGACATGCCGTTCTACCGGCCGGACCTCTCGGTGGTGGTCGCCGATCCGCTCCGGCCCGGTCACGAGCTGACCTACCACCCGGGCGAGACGAACCTCCGGATGGCCGACGTGGTCGTCCTCAACAAGATCGACTCGGCCGAGCCGGCCGCCATCGAGCGGGTGCTCGGCTCGATCGCCGCGGTGAACCCGACCGCCAAGGTCGTGAAGTGCCGCTCGGCGCTCACCCTGTCGGCCGACATCACCGGGCTCCAGGTCGCGGTGGTGGAGGACGGTCCGACCCTCACCCACGGCGGGATGGCCTACGGAGCCGGGGTCGTGGCGGCCCGCCGCTTCGGCGCCCTGAGGATCGTCGACCCGACCCCGTACGCGGTGGGCACGATCGCCGACGTCATCGCGGCCTACCCGATGCACGAGCCGCTCATCCCCGCGATGGGCTACGGCGACGGCCAGGTCCGCGAGCTCGAGGCGACCCTCAACGCGATGCCCGCCGACGTCGTCCTGGCGGCCACCCCGATCGACCTGACCAGGGTGCTCACCCTGAACAAGCCGATCGTCCGGGTACGCTACGAGCTCGAGGAGGTCGCCGGGCCGTCGCTCGACACCCTCGTCGAGCCGATCGTCCGGCTCGCCCGCGCGGGCCTGACCTCGACCCCCGCCTGACCCGGGAGGCGCCCGTGACGTCGCTCGCCAGCGCTCCCGGCTCGGCACCGGCCGAGCCGGGGACCCGCCATTTCCTGACCCTGTCCTCGGTCGACCCGGTCGGCCTCCGCTCGCTCCTCGACCTGGCTCACCGGGCGAAGCGGGATCCCGCGGCGTTCCGGGGGTCGCTCGCCGGGGGCAAGGTCGGGATGATCTTCGACAAGCCCTCGACCCGGACCCGGGTCAGCCTCGAGGCGGCGGCCTGGGCCCTGGGCATGCTCCCCGTGGTCCTCCGGCCGGACGAGCTCCAGCTGGGACGCGGTGAGACGGTCGCCGACACCGCGGCCGTGCTCTCGCGCTACCTCGACGCGGTGACCGTCCGGACGTTCGCCCAGACCCGGGTCGAGGAGCTCGCCGGAGGCCTCGACCGTCCCGATCGTCAACGCCCTGACCGACGAGCACCACCCCTGCCAGGCGCTGGCCGACCTGATGACCCTCGAGGAGGCCTTCGGGTCGCTCGAGGGGATCACCCTGGCCTACGTCGGCGACGGGGACAACGTCTGCCACTCGCTCATCGAGGGTGCGGCGCTGGCCGGCTTCCGGCTGCGGATCGGCTGCCCCGAGGGCTACGACCCCGATCCGGTCATCCTCGACGCGGCCCGGACGGTCGGGGCGACGACCGGGGGCAGCATCGAGCTGACCCGCGACCCGGCCGAGGCCGTCGACGGGGCGGCCGCCGTCTACACCGACGTCTGGGCCTCGATGGGCCACGAAGTCGAGCACGAAGCGCGGGTCGGGGTCTTCGGCCCGTACCGGGTCGACGAGGCGCTGATGGGGCGAGCCGCCCGGAACGCGATCTTCCTCCACTGCCTGCCCGCCCATCGCGGCGAGGAAGTGGTGGACGCGGTCATCGACGGCCCGGCCTCGCGGGTCTGGGACCAGGCCGAGAACCGCCTCCACACCGAGCTCGCCCTCCTCTACGCGCTCATCGCCGACGACTTCCGGGGCGCCCGGTTGACCGGCGACGGACGACCGGTCGTCGGCTGGACGCCCGGTCCCCGGCAGCGGGCACCGCGCAGCCGACGCTGATGGGCCGTCTCGTCGTCGCCCTCGGGGGCAACGCGCTGCTCCGTCGCGGCGAGCCGGGCTCGATGGCGATCCAACGTCACAACCTGGTCGGCGCGGCCGAGGCGCTGGCGGCGGTCGCGGCGCGCGACGGCGGTCTCGTCGTGACCCACGGCAACGGGCCCCAGGTCGGCTTCCTGGCGATCGAGGCGGAGTTCGCCGCCGCGGTCGTGCCGGCGCCGCCCCTCGACGTCCTCGGCGCCGAGTCGCAGGGCCAGATCGGCTACCTCCTCGCCCAGGCGCTCCTGCCGGCGCTCCGCGCGCGAGGCGACGCTCGGGACGTCGCGGTCGTGCTCACCCAGACGGTGGTCGACCGCGACGACCCGGCGTTCAGTCGTCCCGACGAAGTTCGTCGGACCGACCTACGACGAGACGGTGGCCCGCGGGCTCGCCGCCGAGCGGGGCTGGTCCATCGCCCGCGACGGCGAGCGCTGGCGGCGCGTCGTCCCATCGCCGCGACCGCTGGCCCTCGTCGAGGCCCGGGCGATCCACCGGCTCGTCGAGACCGGGACCCTGGTGGTCGCGGCCGGCGGCGGCGGAGTGCCCGTGGCGGCCTCGGACGACGGGCGACTGGAGGGTCTCGAGGCGGTCGTGGACAAGGACCTCGCCGCCGTCGTGCTGGCCCGGGCCGTGGAGGCCGATGGGCTCCTCCTGCTGACCGACGTGGACGGGGTCCACGACGGCTTCGGTGGCCCGGACCCGGTCCGGATCACCCGGCTTTCGCTCGAGGCGGCCGAGGCGGGCCTGGCGGACGGTCGCTGGCCGGCCGGTTCGATGGGTCCCAAGGTGGAGGCGTGCGTGGCCTTCATCCGGGGCGGTGGCGGGTTCGCGGCGATCGGCGCCCTGGAGCTCGCCGTCGACGTCCTGGAGGGCCGGAGCGGCACCAGGATCGGCTGAGGGACGGTCGATCGGGGGCAGGCTACGGCGTGACGGTCACCGTCATGCTCATCGACGGGTGGATCGTGCAGGTCAGGGCCAGCGATCCGGCCTCGGGCAGGACGGCGGTCGCGGTCGCACCCGGGGCCAGCCTCACGTGGACCGCGGACGGCGACGCGGCCGTGCCGTCGGTGCCCTCCACGATGTCGTGGGCCACGCCGTCGTCGTTGACGAACGTCACGGTCGTGCCGGCTGCCGCGGTCATCGTCGCGGGCTGGAAGGCGAACCCGCTCAACCGGATCGTGCCGGGGGCCGCCGAGGCGTCGGCCGTCGTGGGACTCCCGGCGCCGGCGCCGTAGTCGCCCTTGCCACCGCCGTAGCCGCCGGACGTCGCGCTCGACGGGGCAGCGGCCACGGACGCGGCCGGGGACGGCGCGGCGGCACTCGGGGCGGTCGACGCCGGGGCTCCGCCATACGCGCCGCCCCCGCCATAGCCGCCGCCGGCGGCGCCGCCACTCGACGTGCAGGCCGAGACGAGGAGCGCTCCGAGGAGGCTCGCCCCGAGCAGCCGATCTCGTCGCATCGAAGATCCTCCAGCCTGCCGACCCCTCGCCCGGAACGTGCCGGTCGTCTGCCCGGGGATACGCGGGTGCCGGTGACCCGGTTTCACTCTCCGGCCGCCGGGCGGTCGTCGACGGGCTTCGGCGATCCGATCGTAGGTGACGGCATCCCAGTCCCGGGTCATGTCGGCTCGCGCAGCCCGAAGCCGTTCACCGCCGCCCCCGAGGCCAGCAGGACCGCGCTGACCAGCAGGGCCAGCCGGAAGGCGTCCGTGGACGACTCCCTGGTGGCCAGGGCGAGCTCGACCGAGGCACCCTTCGGGGGTCCGTTGAGTGGGGCGATGGCCGTCCGGACCGCCGGGTCGGTCGGGTCGAGGCCGGGCACCCGATCGGCCAGCCCGTTGTAGAAGCTGGCCGTGATGGCGATGAAGACGATCGCCCCGATGAGCGGCTGGCCGACCCTCGAGATCGCGTTGTTGATCGCCGACCCGAGGCCGGCCCGGGCCACCGGGATCGAGCTCATGAGGGTGCTCGTCAGCGGCGCGACGACGAGCGAGATGCCGACCCCGAACAGGACGATCGGGATCACTACGTCGACGATCGCCGAGCTCGGCGGGACGAGCGAGGCCGGCGCGCCGAGGTCGGCCGCCCAGGCCGCGCTCGAGGCGGGGATCCGGGCGTACCAGAGCGTCCCGCCGGACATCAGCAGCGGCCCGGCCACCAGGAAGCGGCGCGGTCCGACCCGCCCGGCGAGGCTGCCCACCCGGGTCGAGAGGAGGCTCAGCAGGATGCCCACCGGCAGCCCGACCACCGAGGCGGCCAGGGCGCTGTAGCCGAGGGTCCCCTGGACGAAGATCGCGTTGTAGCCGAGGAAGACGTAGAGCGCCCCGTAGATGAGGAAGGTCGACAGGTTGATGACCGCGAAGCGGCGGTTCCGGAACAGCTCGAGGGGGACCAGCGGATCGGGTCGGCGCGACATGAGCACCGGGAAGAGGACGACCGCCCCGACCCCGACGGCGATCGCGGCCCAGGCGACCGGATCCGTCCAGGCCTTCTGCTGACCGCGGATGAGCCCGAACGACAGTCCGCCGATGGCCAGGATCACGTCGATCGCGCCGAGCCAGTCGAACCGTCCGCTGGCCCCTTCGCGGACCGTCTCGGGCATCCCCCGGCGGAGCCCGACGACGGCCAGGACGACGATCGGGACGTTGATCAGGAAGGCCAGCCGCCAGGACAGGTACTGGACGAGGAGGCCCCCGACGACCGGCCCGAGGACCGTCGCCGCCGAGGTCGCCGCCGCCCAGATCCCAAAGGCCCTGGCCAGCCCGGGGCCCTCGAAGGCCGACGTGATGAGGGCCAGCGAGCCCGGCACGAGGACGGCCGCCGCCGCGCCCTGGAGGAGCCGGAAGACGACCAGGGCCTCGAGCGTGGGGGCCAGGCCGCACAGCACGCTGGTCGCCCCGAAGCCGACCAGGCCGATCGTGAAGACACGCTTCCGGCCGTATCGATCCGAGATCGCGCCGGCCAGGATGATGAGGGCGGCGAGCACGGCCAGGTAGCCGCTGTTGACGTAGGTCTGGCCTTCGAGCACGCCGAGGAAGGCGGCCGGCAGCTCCTCCCCGATCCGCTTGAGGGCGACGTTGACGATCGTGCCGTCGAGGAAGACGGCCGACGAGCCGAGGACGGCCGCCATCATCGTCCAACGCTGGGGCGAGGTCATCCGCGCAGTCTGCCGCCGGAGCCTCCGAGCGGCAACCAGGCGTGCTCGACGCAGCCGCCGCCCGATTCGGGCAGAATCCCGCTGCGGCCCCGGTGATCCGCCGATGGTGCGCCGGGACACCGTGAGCGACCCGTCGGGTGCGCGTGTGCACAGGACCGGCATGGGACGAGTTGGGGATCGCGGGGCCGTCGCGGGCGTCCAAGAATCCTACCTGTCATCATCCGTTCCTCGATCATCAAGGAGCCAAGGTCATGCGGACCCCACGCACCAGGCCCCGGCTCGCGGGGGCGCTGCTCCTCGGCAGCGCCCTGCTCGTCGGCACCCTCGGCAGCCCCGTCGGCGCGGGTGCCGTCGTCGCGCCGCCGTACCCGACCACCGCCGCCCTGGTCGTCCAGGAGGTCCCGGTCTACGACCTCGAGCACAACACGAACGGGATCTGCACGTCCGGGGCGACCCACGTCATCAAGAACGCGGCCGGGACCTTCAACGCGATCAACTACCTGAACAAGGCGCAGGCCTGCGGCCTGAAGGTGATCTTCGCCTTCCCGAGCACCGTCAACTACGCGACCGGCGTGGTCTATCCGAGCCGGGTCGCGGCCTGGGTCCGCAAGGTCAAGAACCACCCCGCCACGGCCGGCTACCTCTCAGTCAAGGAGCCGTCGTGGAGCCGGATCAGCGGCAAGGAGATCCGCGCGCTGTACCACGCCTTCCGGGTGGCCGACCCGTCGAAGCCGGTCGTCGCGCTGTTCGGTGACCTGCCCCACTTCGGGACGAGCCGGAACCCGTACTCCACCGGCATGGCCAACATCGTGATGTTCGACTGGTACCCCGTCGAGGTCAAGACGGGCGTGCCCTCGATCTACCTCACCGGGGCGACGAAGTGGTTCCCCCGGGCGAGGTCGATCGTCAACCGGGTCACTCCGGGACGGCCGATCTGGCTGATGGTCCAGACCCACAAGTACCTGCGACCGGCGACCCACAAGAAGCAGCGACCCACCCAGGCCCAGCTCTGGCGGCAGGTCCGCGACGGCTTCAGCCTCCTCGGTGCGCAGGGCATCGCGTTCCACACCTGGCGGAACACGAACTACACCAAGGACGAGCTGCGCGACCCGCAGATGGTGGCCTGGATGACGACCCTGTTCAGCGAGGTCAAGGCGGGCACCTTCCAGTAGTCCGTCGCCGGCTCGGGCCGGCCTTCGTTCCGGCGCACGACGCCCCGGCCCACCCGGGGCGTCGGTCCGTCCCGCCGGCCGGCGGGCGCGACTGACGGCCCGAAGGTAGACTCGCACGGTCGAGGCAGGGACGAACCGAAGGGACGAACGGGCATCGATGTCCGCGATGGTTCGTCCGGAGGGGAGCACGAGTGCAGCAGCGGATCCTGGTCCTGGGTGGTGACGGCTACCTCGGGTGGCCGACGGCGATGGCGTTGTCGCGGGCGGGTCATCGAGTGGCCGTGCTCGACAATCTCGCCAAGCGCGGGTGGGAGCTGGAGATCGGCGTCCAGCCGCTCCTGCCGATCCCCACCCTCCACGACCGGATCCGCACCTGGCACGAGGTCAGCGGCCTGGAGATCGAGCTGAACGTCGGCGACCTGACCGACTACTCGTTCGTCGAAGCCGTCTTCGCCGCGTTCCGGCCGGACGCGGTGATCCACTACGGCGAGCAACCGTCGGCGCCCTACTCGATGATCGACGTGCGGACCGCGACGTATACCCAGTCGAACAACGTGGTCGGGACGCTCAACGTCCTGTTCGCGATCCGCGACATCACGCCGGAGACGCATCTCATCAAGCTCGGCACGATGGGCGAGTACGGGACGCCGAACATCGACATCGAGGAGGGCTACCTCACCGTCTCGCACAACGGCCGGGAGCACACCTTCCTCTATCCGAAGACGCCCGGCTCGCTGTACCACCTGACCAAGGTCCACGACAGCCACAACATCCACTTCGCCTGCCGGGTCTGGGGCCTGCGCGCGACCGACCTCAACCAGGGCGTCGTGTACGGGATCGAGACGGACGAGACCAGCCTCGACCCCCGGCTCGCGACCAGCTTCCACTACGACGAAGTCTTCGGGACTGCGTTGAACCGCTTCTGCGTCCAGGCGGTGATCGGGCACCCGCTGACCGTCTACGGCGAAGGCGGACAGACGCGCGGCTACCTGAACATCCGCGACACGATCCAGTGCGTGGGCCTGGCCGTCGCGAACCCCGCCGACCCGGGTGAGCTCCGGGTCTACAACCAGTTCACCGAGCAGTTCTCCGTGCTGGAGCTGGCCGAGCGTGTCCGCGACGCCGCCGCCCACCTCGGGATCGAGGTCGTGATCGACCACGTCGCGAACCCGCGCAAGGAAGCGGAGCGCCACTACTACAACGCGAAGCACACCAAGCTGCTCGACCTCGGCATGGAGCCCCGGCATCTCTCGGAGGAGCTGATCGACACGATGATCGGCACCATCGATCGGCACAAGGAACGGGTCGACCGGCACGTCATCCTGCAGGGGGTGAAGTGGGTCCCCGACCACCTCGCGGCCCGCGAGCCGTCCACCGCGACGTCGACCGCGCGGTGATCGCCGGCCGGGTCCTTGTCGCCGGCGGGGCCGGCTTCATCGGCTCGGCCCTGGTCCGCCGGCTGGCGGCCGCCGGCGTTCCGGTGCGAGTCCTGGACGACCTCTCGATCGGACGGCGCGAGTATCTCGAGGGGCAGTCGTGCGAGCTGGTCGTCGCCTCCCTCGGCGATCTCGCCGCCGTCCGGGCGGCCGTCACCGACTGCGCGGCGGTCATCCACCTCGCCGCACGCGCCGGCATCCCCGATTCGGTGGCCGACCCGCTGGGAACGTTCGAGGCCAACGTGACCCATACCATCGGGCTCCTCGACGCCGCCCGGCAGGCGGGGGTCCGTCGGTTCGTCCTGGCCAGCTCGAACGCGGTCCTTGGGCGGCACGATCCGCCGGCCGACGAGGCCGTCCTGCCGCGTCCGACCTCGCCCTACGGTGCGTCCAAGCTGGCCGGCGAGGCCTACGTCGGGGCTTATGCGGCCACCTACGGGATGGCCGCCTGCGCCCTGCGCTTCTCGAACGCCTACGGCCCGCGATCGCTCCACAAGAAGAGCGTCGTGGCCGCCTGGCTGCGAGCCGCTCTGACCGGAGCGCCGCTGACGATCCACGGCGACGGCGAGCAGACACGCGACTTCGTCCACGTGGACGACCTGGCCGGCGCGCTGCTGGCGACCCTTGTCGTTCCGGAGGAAGCCGTCGCGGGCGGGGTCTTCCAGGTCGGCACCGGCCGCGAGACCACGGTGAACGAGCTCGCCGCCGCTCTCGGGACGGTCATCGACCGACCGCTGGTCATCCGTCACTCCGCCCCGCGCGCCGGCGACGTGCTGCGCAACGCCAGTCGCGTCGACCTGGCCGCGGAACGCCTGGGCTGGCGCGCCACGGTCGCCCTGGCCGACGGTCTCCGGGAGACCTGCGCCTGGTTCGAGACCGCGCTCGCCGATCCCGCCATGGCCGGTATCGCCCCGGACGCCCGCTCCGGATCCGAATGACCGGCGACACGGCCACGGTGAGGCAGGGGAGCTCCGCCACACCGGCCCGGCGGGGTGGGGGCGGGCTCGCCCGGGACGCAGTCACAACCGTGGCGACCCGCTTCGGACTGGCCGTCCTCATCCTGGGCACCGACGTCGTGCTCGCGCGCCTCCTGGGGCCGGACGCCAAGGGCCGTTTCACGCTCATCCTGCTGCTCTCCCAGCTCGCGGCGGTCATCGTCGGCTGGGGCATGGACGCCGCGCTCGCGGTGGTCGCCGGTCGGAGCACGGCCGATGCCCGACGCGGCTTCGCCAACGCCGTGGCCTGGTCGGCGGTCGTCGGCGGGCTGACCGTCGTCGTCGCGTGCTATCTCTACGGGCTGCCGACCGAGGTCCGACCGCGAGGGCCACTGACCGCCCTGATCCCGAACCTGTCGGCCACCCAGTTCCTGTACGGTGCCCTGGCGATCCCCGGGGAGCTCTTCTTCTCGATCGGGCTGTTCGCCCTCCTCGGGCGGCGTCGAGTGGCCGCCTACAACTCGATCCGCCTGCTCCGTCGGGCGACCCTGCTCACCATGGTCGTGAGCGCCGCGGCGATCGCCCGCCTGTCGCTCGACGTCGCGATCGTGTGCAACCTGGTCGCCCTGGCGCTGACGGCGGCGGCCATCACCCTCGCCGCCCAGCGCGACGGGACCGCCTCGCTGCGCCCCTCCGCCCCGCTCCTCGCCGAGGAGCTCGCGTTCGGGACCCGGGTCCTGCCGGGGGCGATCGCCGAGCGGCTCCAGCTCCGGTCCGACGCCTTCCTGGTCAACCTGCTGGTCGGTGTCCGGGCGACCGGCGTCTACTCGGTGACGGCCGGTCTGGCCGAGACGCTCTGGTACATCCCGAACGCGCTCGGGACCGTCATGCTCAGCCGGGCGGTCGACCCCGGCGAGGACGCCGCCGGGACCGCGGTGGTCCTCGCCCGGACGACCCTGGCGATCACCATCGCCCTCGCCGTCCCGGCCTTCGTGCTGGGCCCGACCCTGGTCGAGCTCGTCTACGGCTCGAGCTTCGTCGAGGCGGGGGTAGCCCTGCGCTGGATCCTGCCCGGGATCGTCGCCTACAGCGTCGTCGCGATCCTGTCGCGATACATCACGGGCCGCGGGAATCCCGGGCTGGCGACAGTGGTCATGCTGGCCGGTCTGACCGTGAACGTCCTCGCCAACGTCATCCTGATCCCGGCGATGGGGATCTCCGGCGCCGCCCTGGCGTCGTCGATCTCGTACGGGCTGACGGCGATCCTGATCGTCGTCGTCTTCCGTCGGCTCTCCGGGCGGGGCCTGGCCGAGACGCTCGTCATCCGGCCCCGGGATCTCCGGGCCGGGATCGCCGCTCTCCGGGTCCGGGCGGCCGCCGGCGCCGGGGCGGTCGTGGCGATGGGCGGTGACGAGGGGGCGGCCGAACCCGGCCCCGGGGAGGTCCCGTGAGCGGTCTGCGGGTCACCATCGTCGACGACACGCCGTATCTCGCCTGGGAGGGCCACACCTACGCGGCGAACGCGACCTTCCACCGCTTCGCCGCGGCCCTCCTCGACGTCCGCGATGCCGATGGGGCCGCGGTGGTCGCCTCGATCACCCTGGCCGCCCCGGTCCGACCGGCGTGGGCGGCTCCGGGCACGCTCCCCGTGGACGCCCGCTTCCGGGTGATCGCGACCACCCCGTTCGACGGGATCGCCGGGTACCTGCGGCACGGTCCGCGGCTCGTGACTCGCAACGCCCCTCGGCTCCGCCGGGCCATCCGGGGTGCGGACGTCGTCCTGCTCCGCCTGCCCTCCTCGAACGGGCTCCTTGCGGCGACGATCGCCCTCGGGCTCGGCGTGCCGCGGGTGGGCTATGTCGTGGGCAGCGTCGGCGACGTGGTCGCCGGCCAGGCCCGGCCCGGGCCGGCCGGGCTGGCGGCCCGCCTCGCGGCGGCGGGGTACGACGGGGCGACCCGCCTCGCCACCCTGGGCGCCCCGCGGATCGTCGTGGGGCCCGACCCGTCCGGCGGCGGGATCCTGAGCAGCCTGGTGGCGCCCGAGGAGATCCGCGATCGAAGCCGGGAGCGGTGGCCGGCCGGGGACGGGACGCTGCGTCTCGTCTATGCCGGACGGCTCGCGGCGGGCAAGGGTCTCGAGACGCTCCTCGACGCCGTGGCCGAGCTCGGGGCGACCACCGGCGGACCCGCGCCGCGCCTGGACCTCGTCGGTGAGGGCCCCATCCGGGCGGCCCTGGCGGAGCGCGCGGCCGCGCTCGGGATCGGCGACCGGGTGACGTTCGTGGGCCACATCGCCGGTCGCGGACCGTACCTGACGGTGCTCGGGCTCGCCGACGTGTTCGTCTCGGCGTCGCCCGCCGAAGGCTTCCCGAAGGTCGTGCTCGACGCGATGGCGGTCGGCGTGCCGGTCGTCGCCGTCCCGGCCGGAGGGCTGGCCGGACTGAGCGACCCGGACGTGACACCGGCCGGACCGCCGATCCTGCCCGTCCCGGCGGCCGACCCGGCCGCCCTGGCCGCCTGCCTGACTGCCCTCTCGCGGGATCCCGTCCGGGCTCATCGACTGCGCGCCGCAGCTCTCGCGTTCGTGCGGGAGCACACGCGCTCGGCCGAGGCGAGCCGTCTCGCGGCGGTCCTCCGTCGGGCAGCCGCCGGCGCCCTCCCGGACTGAACGGCTCGGGTCAGGCGGGCTTGAACCCGGCGAAGATGATCGAGGCCAGGACCAGGGCGATCGCGAGGTTGGCGACCGTCGCTGTCCCGAAGACGGCCACCGGACGCCAGCCGGCCTCCCGGACCGAGACGACCCGGAGCTCCAGCCCGATGCTCACGAAGGCAAGGATGAAGAACCACTTCCGCATCGTGTCGATGACCGCGATCGTCGCCGCGCTCTGATCCTTGGGCACCGTGCCGATCCACCAGGTGGCGATCACCGAGGCCGCGATGAACCCGAGGACGAACTTGGGGAAGCGCCGCCACAGCTCGCCCAGGCCGGGGCGCGCCTCACCCGCCGAACCCTCGACCCGCATCACGAAGTAGAGGGTCAGCAGGACCGCGACGAGGCCCATCAGGGCGTTCTGGGTCAGCTTGACGATCGTGGCGACCTTGAGCGCGTCCGGGCCGACGATCGTGCCGGCGGCCGTGACTGCCGCTGTGGTGTCGATGTTGCCGCCGATCCACGCCCCGGCCACCACCTCGGGCAGGCCCAGCTGGGTGGCCAGCCACGGCTGGATGAAGATCATCGGGATGGCGAAGAGGATGACCAGGCTGGCCGCGTACGCCAGCTGCTCCTTCTTCGCGTGAACGGCCCCGGCCGCTGCGATCGCCGCGCTCACGCCGCAGATCGAGACCGCCGCAGCGAGGAGCGCCCGCAGCCGGGAATCGAGCCCGAAGAGCCCGCCCAGCCACCAGGTGAACAGGAAGATCGTCGAGATCAGGAGGACGGCCTGGAGGATCGCCGGGCCGGCGGCCGAGATGATCAGCGACAGGTTGATCGTGGCGCCGAGCAGGACGAGGCCGGTCTTGATGAAGAACTCGGTCCGGAAGGCGCCGCGCATCCGCTCCCGGACGCCCAGCCCGGCCAGGATGCCGTTGGCGAGCAGGCCCAGGATGATCGCGTAGACCGGGAACTCGACGGCCTTCGCGGCGCCGGCGGCGTCGGTGCCCTTGAGCCAGACCGGCACGTTGATGTCCAGGAAGCGGGTCATCGCTGCCAGGACCAGCAGGACGACGAGCCCGGCAGCGGTCCACAGCGCAGGGGCCAGGGGCCGGGCCTCCGAGCGCGTCATCGTCGGCTCGAGGGTGGCCATCAGGGCACCAGGCCCTTGCCGATGACGCCGGCCAGGGCCAGGATCACGAGCACGAGTCCCAGGACCGTCGCGGCCCAGTCCTCGTTGATGGCTCGGCGTCCCGCAGCAGCGACGCCCCCTGCCGTCTCGATGGCGTCATCGCCGTTCGTGGCGGCGTCCGCTTCGTGGCGCTCGTCGGTCATCGCTCCCTCCATCCTGGACCGGCCCCGGCGGGCATCGCGAGGGATTTTACCGTCGCAGCCATCGACGACCCCCGTGCCATTCGGCACCTTGACCCGCGATCCGCCCCGCCCGCGACGCGCAGGACGGTTGGCGGCTACCCTTCCTCCGTCGTGTTGTTGCTCGTCGTGGCCCTTGCCGCCGCCACCGTGCTCCTGGGCTGGGTCTACGCCGGCTACCCGGCGGTCGTCGCGGTCGCGGCTCGACTCCGACCCATCCGGATCGCCGACGATGGACCGGTGAGCTCGGTGTCCATCGCGATCGCGGTCCACGACGAGGTGGCTCACATCGGCGACCGGATCGCCGACGCGCTCGCCCAGGACGGCCCCGGCTGCCGCCTGCTGGAGATCCTGGTCGGCAGCGACGGCTCCACCGACGGGACCGATGCCGCCGTCGAGGCGATCGGTCGGAGCGACCCGCGGGTGCACCTCCTCGCGCTTCCCCGGGCCGGGCAGACACCTACCCAGCAGGCGCTCTTCGAGGCCGCCCGGGGCGACGTGGTCGTCCTCACCGATGCCGAGACACGCTTCGCGCCGGGCGCCGTCGCACGGCTCTGCGCGCCCTTCGCCGACCCGCGGGTCGGCGCCGCCACGGGACGCCTGGAGTGGCGTGACGAGGGTGCCACCGCCACCTCGCGGAACGAGGGCCTGTACTGGCGCTACGAGCGGCGGGTGCGGGAGCTCGAGAGCCGGGCCGGCTGGCTGACGGCGGTGACCGGCGCCTTCCTCGCGGTGCGTCGATCCGCCTACCGCCCGGTGCCACCGACCGCCTCTATGGACCACCTGCTCCCGCTCTACGTCCGGGAACGGGGTGGAGTGGTCGTCTACGTGCCCGAGGCCGTGGCGACCGACCGTCCGATCAGCGGTCTCCGCGAGCAGTTCCGCAGCCGTTCGCGCACGGCGACGCGCGGGATCCGGGCCAACCTCTCGATGGCCTTCCGCCTGGCGCCGTGGCGACATCCGGCGGCCGCCCTGGCGATCTGGTCGCACAAGCTGCTGCGCTGGGCGACCCCCCTCCTCATCCTCGTGGCCGTCCTGGCGGCGACCGGTCTGGCCCTCGGCGGGGCCACCGTCGGGTGGGCGGTGCCGGCGATCGCCCTCGCCTGGCTGGCCGCGGCCGGGCTCGGTCATCTCCTCGTACGGGTGGGTCGACGGCCGCCCCGGATCCTGGCCTTCGCCCGCGCCCTGGCGGTCGTCAACGGCGCGTTCGCGTACGCCTGGATCAACGTGGTCCGGCGTCGGCGCATCGAGACGTGGCGGCGGATGGAGTGGGAGGCCGGCCGCTAGGACGCGGGCGCCTCGAGCGGCGGACCGGGGTCCGATCCCGCTGCGGGCGTCTCGTCGGCCGGCTTCGACGCTCCGGGCCAGCGGCGGCCCCAGGCCAGCCCCGTCCCGACGATCGTGAAGGCGACCAGCGACACCTGGATGAACAGGAACGGGTTGTTGAAGGATGCGGCCAGGACGAACGCCAGGAAGCCGGCCAATGTCCCGGTCCCGAGCCAGCCCGGCACGCGAGCCAGCCGGCCCAGACCGGCCAGGACGAAGGCGAGACCGACGAGTCCCCCCAGCGTTCCCTGCTCGGCGAAGAAGCGGAGCCACTCGTTGTGGGGCGAGTTGAGCACCGTGTCGCCGTAGCGGTCGCCGATGACCCGGTAGCTCCGGAAACCGTAGCCGGTGAGCGGCTCGTCGCGCCACATCCCGACGGCCGCGCCCCAGGCCGCGAACCGGAGCTGGTCGCTCGCGACCAGCACGACCGCCGACGGGTTCACTGAGGCCGCCTTCGACCACGCTCTCGGCCCGGAGCTGCAGGTACGTCGGCAGGGCGATCGCCTCCGACGACGAGCCCGCCGACGAGGACCGACCACACCGAGCCAGCGTCGGATCCGCCAGGCGGCGATGACGGCGAACCCGAAGGCCGCCACGAACACCACCCGGCTGTAGGTGACGTAGAGGGTCGGCACGATGGGCACGAGCCCGGCCAGGGCCAGCACTCGAAGGCGCCGGCGCGGGGCGAAGACGACCGCCGCCGCGAGGAGCATCGCCGGGACCAGGAGCAGCGCCGCCAGCGCGTTCGGCGACGGGATGACCCCGCTGATCCGGAAGCCGAAGTCCTTGGAGTTGACCATCCACTCGAGCGGGCCACCGGATACGAGCCCCGGCCGCAGGTAGTCGCCGAGGGTCACCGCCGCGCCGGCCACCGCGCCCGCCGTGGCGGCGACGAGCGGCCGGAGCTCGCCGGCCCGCGCGATCCAGGTCGCCGCCAGCAGGACGAGCAGGCCCCCGCCGACGCCGGCGATCCAGAACTGCACCGAATCGGCGGTGAAGGGAGGTCCGAGGCGCCGGTATCCGAGCGCCAGGCTGAGCAGGGTGCCGACGACGAGCGCTCCGGCGAAGACCACGGGCCACGACCACGGCATCGAGCGCGGTCGGATCAGCGACGCGCACGGCGACGCTCGCGGCCAGGACGAAGACGAGGAGCATCTTGAGGCCGAGGATCTTCGTCACCGTGAACGGCTCGTCGAAGGGCGCGATCGCGGCGAGCACGACGAGGCCGGAGACCGGCGAGAGGATCGTCACGAACCCGACGACCACGGCCCAGGCGAGATAGAGCGGACCGTCGGCCGGCGTCGCGGTCCGGATGACCAGCCAGGCCGCGAGCAGGCCCAGCTCGAGCGGGATCGCCACCCGCGGGTTCCGGAACGGGCCGGTCAGGGCATCGCCGAGCGCCCGGTAGAAGGCGAGGACCCCGGGGACCGGGACCGCCTGCTCCGCGGTGACGTCGTCGGGCGCGGGGACTTCGTCGGGTGCGAGCACCTCGCCGGGCGAGGAGACCGCGTCCGGTACAGCCGCCGCGTCAGGCACGCGGCCGCGCCAGGCGTGGGGACCCCGTCCGACGGAGCGGCCGGGTCCGGCGCGTCGTCGGCGGTCACCTGAGCCACGTCTTGAGCATCACCCGGAGGAAGCCCAGCCCGTAGCGCAGGTTGGTGCCCTTCTTCGTCACGCCGGCGCTCCGGCGGCGGATCGTGACCGGGACGTCGAGCACGCGGAGGCCCGCCCGCGCCGCTCCGAGGAGGAGCTCCGGGTTGTGGAACTGGTCCTCGGTGAAGCTGATCTCGGAGAGACGGGACGCCCGGATCGCCCGGTAGCCGTTGGCGATGTCGGTCACCTCGGTCCCGCCGAGGAGGTTGATCAGCCGGGTGTAGACGGTGATGCCGGCGTCCCGCGTGGCCGACTCGCGCTCGTAATCGCCGATCCGACGCGAGCCGACGACGAAGTCGGCCCGGTCCTCGACGATCGGCTCGACCAGCGCCGGCATCTCGGACGGGTCGTGCTGCCCGTCGGCGTCGAGGGTGACGACGACGTCGACCCCGAGCCGCTCGGCCACCAGGTAGCCCGTCTGGAGGGCGGCGCCCTGACCGCAGTTGACCGGGTGGCTGACGACTCGGGCGCCGTGGGCCAGGGCCACCGCCGCCGTCCCGTCACGCGACCCGTCGTCGATCACCAGGACGTGGGTGGCCAGGCCGGCCACCGTCGGCGGGATCTCGGAGAGGACGCCCGGGAGGCTCTCGGCCTCGTCGAATGCGGGGACGCACACGAGCACGCCGCCCAGGGGGGCCGCCTCGCGACCGGCCTCGACCTGGGCGACCGAGAGGGCCCGGACCAGCCGACTCAGACGCTGGTTGGCCCGATCCGCTCGCCCCAGGGCGTAGACGGCCAGCACGAAGGCGGTCGCCACCGCGACGATGAGGACCGTGACCAGCCGGCCGAGCGGGGCGCCCTCGAGCCCGAGGACCTCCTGGAGGGGTCGGACCAGGTCCGGGATCGCGGCGATGACGAACAACACGATCCCGCCGACCAGCAGGAGGGTCCCGGGGACGCGGCTGCCCATCCGGGCGCCGCGGAGGCGTCGCCAACCCAGGATCACGAAGAGGACCCCGAGGACCAGACCGGTGACCCGCAGGAAGCTCAGCTCGGTCGGCACCGGTCCACCATCACCTCGAACGAGGTCGAGCCACCGACCGGACGAACCGCGAACAAGAGCAGGCGCCCGTCGGCGAACGAACGAACGAGAGTGTATCGGTCGGAGGCGCGCAGGGCGGCGACGTCGGTGACGAACGGGTCGTAGGCACCCAGGTCGGCCCCGGTCGCGCCGGCGGCGGTGTCGGCGACCAGGAGGTAGTCGACCCGATCGGCGGCGACATATCGCGCCGCGGCGTCGCCGCCGGGCTCCCGGAACAGCTCGCGGGCACCCAGGACGAGCGCAGTGGACTCCCCCAGGAAGCGCGGATCCTCGAGGTAGACGGCCCGGCCGTCGACGATCCCGACCCGCTCGGCGAGCGCGGCCACGGCGCCGTCGGAGTAGGCATTGGTCAGGATCCGGGCGTCGGCCGGCAGGTTCGCCGCGATCCAGCGGTAGGCGTCGTAGCCCGCCGTCGTAAGTCCCGGGTCGGGATCGCCGTCGCTGAGCCCGGCCGGCGCCGAGGCGACGGCGCCGGTGACGAGGACGAGCAGGAAGACGCCCCCGACGATGGCCGAGGCGGCACGTCGCGGCAGGAGCGCCCGCCAGCCGGGCCGCAGGGCCCTGGCCAGGATCCAGATGACGGCGACGGCCGCCAGCACCGGGACCACCAGCTCGTAGGGCATGAGCCGGCGAGGGCCCGTCCGGATCGGCACATAGGTGTTCGAGACGGCGAACAGCAGGTAGGACCCGACGAGGAGGCTCAGCCCGAAGCCCACCATGAGCAGGACGAGCCGGCGGCGCCGACGGTCGAGCAGCGGCCAGAGGACGAGCGGAGCGGCGACGAGCGCGAACAGGACGAGGAGCCGCTCGGGCGACCGGCCGTCGAGTCCGGGCCAGACCAGGAGGATGGCGCGCGGCAGGAGCCGCGAGTCGACGAAGCGATCCGGGGGCGCCGTGCCCAGCGAGGCGGGCGCCACGGAGGCGACGTAGAAGTCCCATGTCGGGTCGTCGCTGAACGTCCAGCCCGGAGGGATGTCGGCGGCGGCCGGCCGGGCGATCTCGCCGGCCTGGCGCGGCCCGGCCATGTAGCCGAGGACCCGGACCTCACCGGTGAGGGCAGCAGAGCCGGCCGCCCCGGCCGCGAGGCCCGCCCCGAAGACCAGCCCCGCGACCGCGACCACCCCGATCGCCGTCCTCCGACCGGGCAGACGCAGCCCGACCCGGCCCGTCGACGCGAACAGCCGACCGAGCCGCCAGCCCCACGACTCCCGGCCCGAGCAGGAGGAAGACCTCGGCGTGGGCGAGGTAGGTGACCCCGGCCGCCACGACGGCCACGGCGGTCAGACGCCGCGAGCGCTCGGTCATCGCCCGGTCGGTGAGCCACAGGGTGAACAGGACGAGGACGAGCGCCCAGCTTTCCGGTCGATAGGCCAGGAAGCGACCCTCCAGGCGGACCGTGGCCAGGAGGAGACAGGCTCCAAGGACGGCCATCCAGGTCGAGACGAAGCGGCGCAGCAACAGGGTCGCCGTGGCCAGCGCCGCGCCGAGCACGGCGAGCCGATAAGCCTCGAGGAGGACCCGCACGTCGAGGCCGGGGAGCAGTGCGAAGGCCGCCGCCGTGTGCGCGGTCACGGGCAGGTAGTCGGTCTGGAAGGGGCGGGCCGTGCCCCATTCCGGGAGGGTCGCCGGGAACCCGCCGTGGAGGGCCGTCTCGCGGGCCAGGTTCGCGTAGTACCAGACCGTGGAGCTGAAGGGCAGGAGCGAATCGCCGACCGCGCCGCGGGAGGGAAGGACGACGAGCCCCACGACGACGGCCAGCCCGGCGAGCGCGACGCCGGCCACCAGGATCCGCCGCCGACCGGATCGCCTCGCGCTCGCCGGGAAGGTCCGGGCGATCGCCCGGCGACGCGACGGGAGGAGGAAGGGAACGGCGGTCAGGGCGCCCAGGACGACGACCACGGCGAGCGGCGTCAGCAGCCCGAGGGCGGCCAGGAAGGTGCAGGCGAGGGCGGTCACCAGTAGACTGGCGCCGGCCGCCCGTCCGGCGGTGACGATCGGAGGTCCCGATCCCGGCGCCAGCAGGGGGCCCCAGGCGAGCCCCGGCAGGACGAACAGGAGGGCCAGGACGAGCGCCGCCTGGACGAGTTGTCCCGCGGTGGCGAGCTGGTCCGAGGACAGGATGACGATCCTCCGATGGGGTCCATGACGTCGAACCGGGCGGGGGCGGCCGAGGCGCCACAGCCCGCCGAACGGCCACGGGCGAGTGTACGTCACGGCACGAGGATCCCCGGCCCGTGGGTCGCCCTGGTCGGGCTCATCGCGCTCGCGGCGGTCGTCTTCGGGTCCCGCCTGCTGGCCCCCGTCCATCCCGGCGGCGACCTCCTCTATCACGGGGCCCTCGCTTTGGATCTCCATCGCGACGGCTTCCCGATGGAAGGGGCGTACGCCGGGCTGCCGGCGTACTACCCGCCCGGCTACCACGTCCTGCTGGCCGGGGTGATCGGCGTCCTCGGGGTCCCACCGGTCACGGCCGCGGCGATCCTCTTCGTCCTCTTCCTCCCCGTCCTCCCGGTCGGGACCTTCCTCCTGGCCGAGCGCCTGACCGGGCGCGGCTGGGTCGCGGTCCTGGCGGTCGCCCTGACCCTCTTCGGCGGCGCCTACGACCTGAACCCGGTCCGGCAATGGGTGAACAGCCTGTTCATGAGCGGGCAGGCGGCCTACACGTCGTACCCGCGCGACGTGGTCTTCGCGGTGCTCCCGTTCGCGACGTACGCCTTCGTCCGGTCCCTGGAGCCCGATCCACGTTCGTGGCGCTGGCTCACCTGGGGGGTCGCCGCCGGGCTCCTCCTGGGTGGAGCGGCCCTCGTCCAGGTCCAGCTCCTGCTGCCGATCCCGGTCGCCTTCGCGGCGGCCGCGGTCGCGGTCGCGGTCCGCCATCCCGAGCGTCGGGCACGGGCGATCCTCGCCCTCCTCGTGACGGGCGGCGTGGCGCTGCTCATCGCCGCCCCGTGGCTCATCGAGACCGCGGACCTGATCCGACGCAACGGGGGCGTCGCCCTCGACTCGTCCGACCAGCTGGAACCGGCCCGCTACGGCTTCTGGAACTATCCCCGCGAGTTCGGGCTGCTCCTCCCGCTCGGGCTTCTCGGCGCCGGCGTCTGCCTGCTCTTCCTGCGTCGCCCCGACGGCCCACGTCCGCTCGGCGAGCCCGGCCCCTGGCGGCCGTCCCTGCCCGAAGGCGGCCTCCTCCTCGTGGCGTGGTGGGTCGTCCCGTTCATCCTCGGTATCCTCTACGACCCGGCCTGGCCGCTCGAGGACGCCCTCCGGCCGCAACGGCTCTGGCTCATCGCGTCGCAGCCCCTGGCGATCCTGGCCGCGATCGGCCTGGCGACCCTTGCCGAGCATCTCCTGGCGCGTCGTCACCCGCGCTGGGTGGCGCCCGCGATCGTCGGAGTCGTCCTCGCGGCCTCGGTCCCGGCCACGGCGGCGACCGCCGACATCGTCGCCCGTACCTGGACCACCGACACCTACGCCATGCTCGACCGGACGGCCGACCGCGTCCCCCGCTTCGACACCCTGCTCGGACGCGACGGCCAACGGGAGACGGTCCTCGCCCCCGAGGACTGGTCGGCGCCGGCCTGGTTCGAGACCGGTCTGCCGGTCGTCGGGCTGGTCCCGCCCGGCTACGCCAAGCTGGCCTTCGACCCGGCGCGGTTCACGGTCGCCTCCCAGGCCGAGCGTCGCGCGGCGATGGCGGCCGCCTGGTCCGGCGACCCGGCCGCCCTGGCCGAGGTCGCGGACCGGTTCGGGGCGACCCGGATCGTCGTGCCCCGGGACGGCGCCCGGTGGGCACTCCTCGACGAGGCGGCGGCCGGGCTGGCTGGCGCCGATCCGACCGCGGCGCCGGGCGCGACCGGGGTCAGCGGCAACGGCTGGGATGCGCTCGACCTGCCGCCGGGTGGTCGGCTCCTCCTGCCCGCCGGTCCGACCGGACCGGTCGGGCTCGCCGTTCGAGTCGGCCGCGTAGGGCCCGACGACATCGGCGAGACGCGTCTGGACGTCGTCGCCGTCGCCGAGGACGGGAGTGGACCCGGCCGGGCGCTGGGGACGATCGTCGTCCCCGCGACCGATGCCGACTGGCGGCGCGCGAAGCCTGGCTGTCGAGGTCCGACCCGACGAGCGACTCGCCCTCAGGGCGACTGACGCCGGCGCGGGTCCAGGCCGTCACCGGATGGACGACCCGGGCGGAGCCGCCGCCCGGCTGGCGCGTGGCGACCGAGACCCCCGAAGCCGTCGTCCTCGAGCGGGCGCCGTGAGCCGCTGGCTGCGCCGGCCGATCGTCTGGCTGCCGATCTCGCTGGGCCTGCTGGGCCTCGTCGCCTGGCGCTCCCGGATCTGGGAGGCGGGGACCATCCTGGGCACGCCGCAGGCCCTGCCCCTGGCGATCGCGGTCCTCCTGAACGGGGCGATCGTCGTCCTCTGGGCCGTCCGGTCGGGGGACCTGCTGGGAGCGGCCGGCTATCCGGTCGCCGTCGCTCCGCTCGTCCCGATGACCGCCTTCGCGAACACGATCAACAACCTGACCCCGGGATCCGCCGGCGAGGTGGTCCGGGCGTGGCTGCTCCGCGCCCGACACGGCGTGCCGTACGCGACCGGCGCGGCGGTGATCGTCATCGAACGGGTCATCGCGATCGCCTATCTCGGGGCGAGCGCCGCGATCCTCTGGGTCGCCCAGGCCCGGGACATCCCGGGTCCCGTCGAGCTCGTCCTGCTGGCCGGCCTGGTGGTCTTCCCGGCGCTCGTCTACGGTTCCGGACTCCGGCCGGCGGCCCAGCTCGCGCGTCTGCCCATCGGTCGGCTGGTCGGGACCGCGCGCTGGGTCCACCTCGGTGGGGGGCTCGTCCGGATGGACGCGACGATCGCCCAGCTGGTCACCCACCCCCGTCACCTCGCGGTCTTCGCGGCGACCAGCGCCCTGGTCTTCGCCTGCTATGCGGCACAGCTGTGGCTGGTCGCGGCGTCGGTCGGGATCGCGATCGACCCGCTCGCCTGCTGGGGCGCGCTCGGCCTGGCGATCGTGGCCGGGGTCCTGTCGCTCCTCCCGTTCGGGCTCGGCGCCGCCGACCTCGTGCTGAGTGCGCTGCTGGTCTCCCTCGGCGTGGCGCCGCCGGCCGCGGGCGCCATCGCCTTCGGCTACCGGATGGTCTCGACCCTTCCGCTCGGCCTGCTCGGCGCGGCCTCCTACGCCTGGCTCAGCGCTCGGCTGCCGGCCGGCGAGGCCGCGGCGGCGCTGGCGGATGCCCGGGCCGCGACGTCGGACGACCCCGGGACGGCGGTCCGATGACGCCGGACGCGCTCCTGGCCGCGGTGGCCGTGCCGGTCGCCCTGGCCTGTGCCGTGGTGCTGGTGCTCCCGGCGGTCCGCCGCACCGGGCTCGGGATCGTCCACCCGTCGCTCGCCTGGCTGGCCCTCCACGCGGTCTTCTTCGGGGTCGGCGCAGCCCTGCTCGCGGAGTCCGGCGAGATCGCACCGGGGGCGGCCTGGTACACCGCCGGGACCGCCGTCGTGACGGCGATCGGGGTCGCCGGCTCCGACCGGCTTGCGGTCCGCCGGGGCGCGGGGTCCGCGACCGCTCGGCTCCCGGTCCACGCCGGCACGCCCGACCCGGCGCCGGTTCGTCCCTGGGTGGTGCTCCTGCTGCTGGGTCTGGCCCTGGCCGCGATCGCGCCGATCCTCGCCTCGGCCGGGCTGCCGCTCCTCGCCGACGACCCGACCGGCGCCCGGACGGAGCTCGCCGGTGTCCTCGTCCAGCCGCTGCGGGTCGCTCTGCCGGCCGCCGCCATCGTGGCGATGCTGGCGGCCGCCCGGCGCCCGTCGCGGGGACGGGTCATCGGGGCGGTCGCGGGGGTCGGGCTCGCCGTGGCCTTCACGATCCTGCTGGCCAGTCGCTACCTGGCGGTGGAGCTCGCCGCCGCCCTCGCTGTGGCCTGGCTCCTTGCCGGACATCGTCTCCCGGTGCGGGTCGTCGCGGCCGTCGGGGTCGCCGCGGTCCTCGTCTTCGGGGCGGTCCAGGTCGTCCGGGCTCCCGAGCTGTCGGCCGGTCGCGAGCTCGCCTTCGCGGCCGAGCGGACGGTCTCACGGGTGGTCCTCGTCCAGCCCCGTACCCTCGATGCGCTGATGGAGGTCATCCCGGCCGAGACGCCCCATTTCGGTGGGCTCACCTGGCTGCGTCGGCTGGGACCCGCGATCGGTCGCGACGACGTCCCCAACCTTGGCTACTGGATCTACCCGCGGGTCTTCCCCGGCCAGGACCCGGGGATCCAGGGCTACGCGGCGCCGGGTCTCATCGGCGAGGCCTGGGCGAACTTCGGTGCGCTGGGGCTGGCCCTCTTCTTCCTGCTCGGGGTGGCCCTGGAGCGATTCGGGGCCCTGCTGGCCGGCCGACGGGCCGGAACGGGAGACGCCGCGGCGGGCGCCCTGGGCGTGCTCATCCTGGCCCGCCTCCACGCCCTGGGCCTGAACGGGGCTCTGCTGCTGCTCGTCCTGGTCGTGGCCTGGCGGCTCCTCGCGGCCGAGGGTGTACGTCCGCTGCTGGCCGAGGCAGGCCGGGTGGCGCGCTGGCGCGTCTGACCCGCCGGCCGGGGTGCCGGCTAGGGAGCCGGCGCCGCGGTGGGGGTCGCGCTCGGGACGGCGCTCGGTGACGGGGGCCACGTCGCGTTCAGTCGCGCCGGCGGGAAGTTCTTGGCGATCCAGGCCCGACAGATCTTGAGGTCGAGGGCGAAGGCCGAGCCGCCGAGCTCCCGGGTGTAGGTGCGGGGCCCGAAGACGACCTGGTTCGCCGCGTCGAGCTTCGCCTTGCTGACCACGTCGAAGATGTCCTTGACCCGGTTCGAGGGCAGGTCGGTCCGGACGGTGTCGCCGGCGATACGCAGCAGCTTCGGCAGGACGCCGGGCCCCAGGCCGCGGACCTTGGTCAGGGCGGCCATGACCAGGAGCTGCTGACGGCGGGCCCGGCCGAAGTCGTTGTCGCCCTTGCGGCTGCGGGCGAAGATCAGGGCGTTGCTGGCGTTCAACCGGCTCGCCCCGGCCGGCAGCCCCCATCCGCGATGACGGGCGGTCACCCAGTACTCCGGGTCGTAGTACGCCTTGGGCAGGTTGACGGTCACGCCGCCGACCGCGCTGACCATCCGCTGGACGCCCTCGAACCCGATGAAGACGAAGCCGTCGACCTCGATGCCGAACGCCTTCGAGATCGCCCGCTCCATGGCCGCGCTGCCGTTCTTGGTGGTCGACAGGAGGCTCTGGTAGAGGGCGTTGACCTTCGCGCCGTAGACCCCACCGGAGGGCAGCGGGAAGTCGACCGTGTCGCGAGGGATCGAGAACGCCGCGGTCGCTCCGCTGACCGGGTCGACCGACACCACCATGATCGCATCGGTCCGGTTCCCGGGGTGGGCGGGTCGATAGTCCGAGCCCAGCAGGAGGACCGTGAAGCGGCCGTCGGTGCCGAGGAGCGGGTCGGCGCCGGCCGGGGTCGGGCTCGGCGTCGGCTCCGGGACGATCGAGGTGTCCGGGCTCGGCGTCGGCGGCAGGGGCGGCGGCGTCTCGCCCGGCGGGAAGCTCTGGGCCGTCGGCTCCGCCTCGGCGACCGCGGTCGGCGATGGGGCGGGTCCGGGGAGTCCTCCGGCGAGGGCGAGGCCCACTCCACCGACGACGGCGACGGCGACGACGGCGAGTCCGCCGATGGCGAGCAGGCGGCTCGTCGGGCGCATCGCGCGCCACGTTTCGCGGAGGTCACTCATCTCCCGGGACCGTAGCACAGCCCACCGAACCGCACCCCCGGACGGAAGTCCCGCCACGCCGGGACCTCCGGCGATGGACCGTCCGGGTACCATGGGACGAAGGTCGGGGGGCGTCGGGAGGGGAGACGGATGATCGTTCGATCGGTATCGGCACGGGCGATGAGCAGGGACCTCGGATGATCCGCCGGCACGCCACCGTGCTCCGGCTCACCTTGGCCGCCGTCGACTTCCTCACGGCGGTCGCCGTCTTCATCGGGATGAGCGTGATCCGCTACGGGCCCGGCTGGCACGACGCCTGGGACGCGGCCGCGGCGGACCCGGTACTCCTCGCCGTCCTCTACGGCGCGGGCTGGGTCGCGATCCTCTGGCTGATGGGCCTGTACCGGCTCCGTGCCCGCTGGTCATGGCGATCGGAGTGGACCGACCTGCTGCGGGCGATCCTGCTGATCGCCTTCCTGACGTTCGCCTTCCTCTTCGCGGCCAAGCTGCCGAACGTGAGCCGGCTCTTCCTGGTGGGCCTGTTCGCGGCCCAGGCGGCGGTCGCGGTGGCCTCGCGGGGCCTCATGCGGCTCTCCTTCGCCCGGGCCCGGGCGGCGGGGCGGAACACGCGCTACGTCCTGATCGTGGGTGACGGCCCGGCCGCTCACGAGTTCGGGGGCATGCTCGAGCGCTACGCCTACCTGGGCCTCCGGGTGGCCGGCTACCTCGCCGACCCCGGACCGGACGATCCGCGCCCGGGTTCCGCGCCCGCGGTCGACGGCTCGTCGGCCGAGGCGATACCGGCCCCGACCGGCACGCTGGGCAGGATCGGTCAGATCGAGACGGTCCTCCACTCGATCGTCGTGGACGAGGTGGCGATCTGCCTCCCGCCCGAGCACGGGCTCTTCGTCGAGCCGGTCGCCCGCCTGTGCGAGGAGGAGGGGCTGGTGGTCCGCATCCCCCTGGTCGACGGCGCCACGGCGATCCCGGGCGGACGGCTGGAGCAGTTCGAGGGGATCCGTCTCCAGTCGCTGGTCTACGGCCCGGATCGGACCGTCGGGCTGATCGCGAAGCGAGTCCTGGACGTCGTCGGCGGGATCGTCGGACTGGTCGTCTTCTCCCCGTTCATCCTCGCCGCGGCGATCGCGATCCGCGCCGATGACGGGGGGCCGATCTTCTTTCGCCAGGTCCGGGTGGGCATCCGGGGACGGCGCTTCCGGGTCCTGAAGTTCCGGACGATGGTCCCCGATGCCGAGTCCCGGCGAGACGAGCTCCTGGGGCACAACGAGATCCGGGGCCATGCCTTCAAGGTGACCGACGACCCGCGCGTCACCCCGATCGGCCGGTCCCTGCGCCGGACGAGCCTCGACGAGGTCCCCCAGTTCTGGAATGTCGTCCGCGGCGAGATGAGCCTGGTGGGGCCCCGACCGCCCCTCCCCGAGGAGGTCGCCGCCTACGACGTCTGGCATCGCCGCCGACTGGCGATGAAGCCGGGGGTGACCGGCCTGTGGCAGGTCTCGGCGCGGCGCGAGGAGGACTTCGACCGCTGGGTCCGGATCGACCTCGACTACATCGACCGCTGGTCGCTCTGGCTCGACCTCCGGATCATGCTCCGGACGGTGCCGGCGATGCTCCAGGGACGCTGAGGGCGATCGAGTCGGCCGGGGTCCCTAGGGCGTCGGCGCCGGGGACGCTGAGCCCGCGTCGCCGGTGTAGAAGCGGCTGTCCTTGCCGAAGAGGCGGACCGACGCGTCGGCGAACTTGCTCATGTTCGGAACCAGGATGTACTCGCCGGCGTTCCCGGGGTTCGTGGCGTACGGCGGCCCGAGGACGACCTTCTGGACCTGGTCGTCGGGGATCGAGCGAGCGAGCTCGAGCATGTCGGTGAGCCGCGAGGCCGGGAAGTTCGTCTTGATGGTGTCGCCCGCCGCGGACAGGATCGAGGGGAGCTTCGGAAGCATCGCCGGGTTGGTCATCTTCTTCTGGAGGGCAAGGAGGAGCTGCTGCTGGCGACGGGCGCGGGTGAAGTCGTTGTCGCCGGCGCCCTTGCGCGAGCGGACGAAGGCGAGCGCCTCCTGGCCGTCGAGGCTTCTGCTTGCCGGCCGGCAGGTAGAACCCGATCCTGCGGCCGTCGGTCCAGCCGCCGTAGACGGGATCGTTGATCGTCCGCGGGTTGTCCACGGTCACGCCGCCGACGAGGTCGATGAGCTTGACGAACCCCTCCAGGTTGATCGCGGCGTAGTAGTTGACCGGGACACCCAGCAGGAAGCTCGCCTCCTTGACCAGGCTGGTCGTGGGGCCGTCGGGGAACTCCTTGGGATGCTGCCGGGCGTAGGTGAGCAGGCTGTTGATCTTGCCGGTGAACGTGCGACCGTTCCAGAGCGGGAACCGGGCCAGATCGCGGGGGAGGCTGGCCATCACCCCGGTCTTCGCCTCGGGGTCGACGCTGACGACGAGCAGCGTGTCGGTCAGGGCATGGGTCCTGGTGGGTGAGGAGTCGATCCCGGTCAGGAGGACGGTGACCCGCGAGTCCGCGGTGGCCGGGGTCGCGATCGGGCTCGCCGCGCCCATCGGATCCACCGCGGTGTCCTCCGGGGACATGCCCGGCGAGGTCTCGGGGCCGGTGGTCGGAAGCGGCACGTCACCCCCGCCGCCGCCCACGAAGATCTTGGTGCCGGCGTCGTAGAACGACCAGGTCAGATAGCCCAGGGCGCCATGCCCGCCGAGGACGACGAGGCCCAGGACGGCCAGCAGGCCACCCGCCAGGACGACCCGGGCACCGGTCCGCCTCGCGAAGAGCCAGGCGTCGGCCATGGCGACGAGCCGCCAGGCGCCCATGATCAGACCCAGGATGAGGAGGGTCTGGGCATAGCTCGCGTCGAACATGTCGAGGGCGACGCCATCGACCCCGCGGGTGGCGATCTCGAAGAGCGCCCAGAGGCCAACGACCGCGACGGGCACGGCATAGATCAGCGCCGCCCGGTAGCGGCGCTGGTAGGCCTGTCCGAGCCCGGGCCAGAGGAACGAGAGGAGGACCGCCAGGGACGCCGAGCGTCCCGCCGTGCCTGCGGACGTCATACAGCTATCTTGCCCATTCTCGGCTCATGGGTCGGGTGCCAAGCACTCGCACGTCGGTCATCGCGCCGAACCGTAACCTTTCCCGATGATTGCCGCACAGACACCTGCCATCTCGGGAAAGCCGCATGCGTGTCGCGCCGACCGGCGATGATGGGGACCCGGAGCCACAAGCGCAGGGTGGTGTGAGGTATGGCCGTCTGGCGGAGTCGGTGGAGGGCTTTGCGTTCCGCGGGCAGGATGAGGCAGGCCATCCGGGCGTCATTGGCCCGTCGGCGCTTCGAACACATGCGACGGGAGGGGATCGTGGCGATGGGCGCCGGTTCCTACGGCACGCCGTCTATCCATGTCTGGCGTGACGCCCGGGGGCGAGCTCTCGGTGGGCGGGTCATCATCGGCGCCTACGTGTCGATCGCGGACGGAGTCGAGGTCTTCACAGGCGGTAACCACCGGACGGATTGGGTCACGACGTACCCGATCCGGAAGAAGTTCGATCTGCCGGGTGCCGACCATGACGGCCACCCTGCGTCCAAGGGTGACGTGCATGTTGGGAATGATGTCTGGATCGGAGCTGGAGCACTCATCCTGTCCGGTGTCACGATCGGCGACGGAGCGGTCGTGGGGGCACGCGCCGTGGTCACACGTGAGGTGCGTCCTTACGCGGTAGTCGTGGGGAACCCAGCCCGGGAAGTGCGGCGCAGATTCTCGGACACTCAGATAGACGCACTGACCCAAATCGGGTGGTGGAATTGGCATCCGGACGTCATTCGGGACCGCGCGGCGGCACTCAGCAGTCCCGATATCGACGGGTTCATCAGAGCGTACGCGCGGACCTGAGTGCCAGGAGTGGACGGACGCGCTCTGCTCGCGGCCCGTGAGACCGCCGCGGGATCCCGACTGGCTACGACGCGGTCCACCCCAAGCCCTATCCTTCGCCCAGGGCAGTGCGAGCGGGCCATGATCGGTCATGATCGCCGATCTCAGTCCGCCCGCGGCTTCACACGGCGAAGTGTGTGATTGAGCACGATACGAGGCAGAGGATCGGTGTCGACCTCGGCAGACAGCGCCGGCTCGTTCGCGATAGCAGGCCGATCGACGATCGGGCACGCCGCGTTTGGCGCTCTCCTCGGCGCGATGCTCGTCTTCCCCCTCTACCCGAAGATCGGACTCCTATCGGTGGGCGGGACGTACATACCCGTTCGCCTCGACGACATCATCACAGCCATTGCTGTGGCGACTTGGGTCGTGAGCCTGTTCAGCGAGAAGCGGATGCCACGCGCACCGAGGCTCGGCTACGCACTTGCGGCTTGGGTCGGGATCGGCCTGGTCTCCGTCCTTGTTGGGGCTGGGCTCCAAGGCACTGTGCCGTGGTCGACCGCTTTGCTGTATTGGGCGAAGCCGATTGAGTACCTTCTCCTGGGCTGGATGGCCTTCGATCTTGTCACGACACCTTCGAGGTTGCGGCGGTTTCTGATCGTCGTACTCGCCACCGCGGGCGTGGTTGTCCTGATCGGACTGTTGCAGAGCGCCAATCTGGTACCGGCACCCCCCACATACGTGCCGGGATCAACGTACGGAGTTCTTACATCGACATTCGGGGACGCGCATCAGTTGGCGACGTACCTGGCGCTCATCGCTTTGGTGACAGTCGCGGTCTGGCCCGACGCTGGGCTCGGTTGGCGGGCAGTTGGGGTGGTGTTCCTAGTCGCCTTGTCCTATGTGCTTGTGCACACCGGTGGCCGCTCGGAATTCATCGCCCTCCTCGTTGTCAGCATTGTGCTTCTCCGCTGGGCTCCGCTGCGCCCTCAAAGTCTTGTACTCCTCGCCGCGCTCCTTGTCTTCTTGGCGCTGCCGAGCTTCCTTCCAGATCGAGGCCCCGCTCCTCTGGCGCCCGCAGGCGCTCCTGTGCCGACGCTTGTCGCCGGGGCGACGGCTGCGCCGGGCTCCGTTGACGTCGGGGAACGGATCGGTGGCGATCTATCGCAGGACGTCAGCCTGTCCCTCCGGCTGCAGCTCAAGTGGCCCAGGCTGCTCGCGATCGCGTGGGCTCACCCGATCCTCGGCGGCGGACCATCCGCGGCGACAGAGGCCGCGGATGGGTACTACGTTCGTTCCCTTGTCGAGATCGGTGTCGCTGGAACGATCGTGTTCCTGCTGGCGATCCTTGCCGTCCTCCAGGCGCTCTGGCGCACCTACGACACGACCGATGGGATGGTCCGACGTCTAGCGCTCGTCATGTTCGTTGGGACCGCATTCACGGCGGCCGTTGGCGTCCTGATCGACACGTGGGTCGCCTCGAGGCCGATGCAGCTCTACTGGCCGCTCCTGGGCGCAGTCCTGGCCACGACGACGATCGCCCTGGACGTGCGACCGAGACCAGTCAAGGGGTAGGTCGGATGAGTCGGAGGTCGCGCAGACCGATGGCGCCGACCAGTGCCGCCACGGCCACGTAGATCCCAACGGTGGCGAGGAGCGCGACGGGCCATATCGAGACTTGAAGGAGTCCGAATCCGACCGCGGCGGAGGCCAGAGAGGGCACTGCCGGACGCCACAAGAAGGCATGAATCACTGCGGCGGAGGTGGATGTTCGACGGTCGAGCAGCAGAGATCACGGCCAGGATGACGAAACCGGCGACCACGGCCCACGCGACACCGATCGCTCCGTAGGCGACCGCCAGGATGGCAGAGCAGACCGTCATCGGGATCACGGAGCTGACCATCGCACCTAGGTACCGCCGCTCCCCGCCCGCAGCGATCATCGCCGGCTGAAGCATCGCCGCAAGGTACGCTGGGCCGAGAGCGAGCGACAGCACCGCAAGGATCGCACCGGCCGGACCGAAGTCTGGCCCGTACAACACCTGCGTCAGGTACGGAGCGAACAAGAACCCCACAACGACCATCAGCCAGACCGCGGTTCCCAGGACGCGAGAAGCGCCCACGACTAGCCCAACGAAGTGGTCGGGTCGCGCGAGCCAGGTCGCCGATAGGCGCGGAAGCATCGACTGGACGAAGAAGTAGCTCGGCGCGAGCGCCAGGATGAAGACGCGGAGGGCCGCGTTGTATTGCCCGACTGCCGCAGCATCTCGGGTCAACGCGAGAAAGAAGACCCCGATGGTCAGCGCTACTGTCGAACACAAGAATGCGATACCGACCGGCGCCGCCACCCGACATAGATCTCGGCCACCTTTGAGCGTTGGCCGTGACAGGTCGACCCGGAACCGGCGGCGTGCGTCAACGAGCGCGATGGCGGTGCCGATCGCGTGAGCCAGGGTGAACGCGACGGCAACGGCGAC
Organism: uncultured Chloroflexia bacterium; assembly: GCA_963809595.1. Taxonomy (GTDB): domain Bacteria; phylum Chloroflexota; class Limnocylindria; order Limnocylindrales; family CSP1-4; genus Chersky-267. Next base: position 135,387 of record CAWEKG010000001.1, read on the forward strand.
GACGTCGCCGATCTCGAGAACCGCGACGAACGCGACAGCTGCATACACGACCACCCCCGTGGTGCGAATCAGGACGAGGGGTCGCAGCTCCTCGTTGGATTGATAGATGAGAGCCGGGTCGAAGGCGATCGAGTAGAGGAACGGGATGAAGGCGACCGCCACGAGGGCCACCTCCGGGTCCATCGGAAGAGACACCACGGCCGCAACGACCGAAACCGCGAATACCGTCGCAATTGCAGTCCGGACGCCAACGGCTCGAGCAAAGGCTGGGCCGGGGGTATCGAGGTGCTGCGACACGGCTCTGACCGAGACGACCGAGATGCCGAAGTCGACGATCGCGGGGGCAAGGATCGCCACGAGCTGGCCGGTCGCTAGCCAGCCCAGAGCTTCTGGCCCAAGCCGACGAGCGACAAGGGCCAGCACCAAGAACGAGCCAAGGCGAGTGACCACATCGCCGACCGAAAGTGCGAGGAAGTTACGGGTCACACGACGCGCATGTCCCCGGTCTCCAGGGTGTTCAGCCTCGACGCTCGTAAGGAGCGCTTCGGGTTCGAACGTCACGGCGAGATGCGCCCGCGGCCCCGGGCCAGCCGAGCTCCAAGGAGCTCGATCCGTTCTCTGGCGCTGATGGCAGTGAGGATCGTTACGTTCAGCGCGATGGAGTGGCTCGGGGCGTAGTGGATCCGGTAGAACCGGCGCATCGCGTCATAGAACCAATGGATCGTGCGTTGTCGGTCGCGGCGCGAACTGCCGCGCTTCACATGGTGAACGACGGCCGACGGCAGATATCGGATCCGCCAACCCGCGGACTTGATACGGAATGCCCAGTCGAGGTCCTCGCCATACATGAAGTAGGACTCATCGAGCAGGCCCACCTGGCGTCCGATCTCCGCTCGAACCATCATGAACGCACCGCATGGAGCATCGATGTCGGTCTCGATGTCCGGCGATAGATATGTCAGGTTGTATCGACCGAAGCGATGACTCCGAGGAAAGAGCTTCGAGAGCATCGTCATCCGGTAGAACGCGACCTCCGGTGTCGGAAAGGATCGACGGCACGCGAGATCCAGATGGCCGCTCGGGAGCACTACGCGGGCGGTAGCGCAGCCCACGTCTGGCTGGTCGTCGAGGTACGTGGCGACTCGCAGGATCGCGTCCCGCTCGACCATCGTGTCGGGGTTTAGGAGAAGCAGGTACCGGCCGTGCCCTCCGCGGAGCCCCTGATTCGACGCCACCGCGAACCCGCAATTCTCCGGATTCTGAATGATCGTGATCTGCCCGAGGACGCGTCGGTATTGCTCTGGCTCAAAGGACCTCGATCCGTTGTCCACGACTACGACTTCGAACCGTTCGCAGGCTTCGGAGGCGGCGATCGCCTCGAGGCAGTTGAGGAGCAGATCCGGGGTCTCATAATGGACGATGCTGATCGTCACGAGTGGGTCCGGCGGTGTCCGTAGACTCGATTGAATGACGGAGCCTCCCCGAGTGCGCAGTTCGTCCCCGATAGCCCGGAGGTAGTCTAGCGAGCCGCCGGCCGAGCAGGCCGGACGACGCCGATCATGTTCGACCGCACCCAACTCTCGAAACCAACGGTGGACGTGGTGGTCCCTGTGTATCGGCCCGGCCGATGGCTCGAGAGGTGTGTCGCGTCGGTCGCTGCGTCGCAGGGTGTCGATCTGCGAATCATCCTGGTCGACAACTCGGAGTCACCGGACCCGGATGTCGGCGCCGTTGTGCAGGCACCCGGCATCACCCGCGTGGTCCTGGGTCGGAACGCGGGCTTCGCCGTGGCATGCAATCGTGGCATCGCGGTCGGATCGGCGCCCTTGGTACTCTGTCTCAACCAAGATGCCGGTCTGGAACCCCACTCGCTCCGGCGACTGGTCGACCTCATGGAGGCAGAATTCCTCGATCGGCGCGGCCTCGGGGAAGCTCCTGCGTGTCCTGGGACCGGAGAAGTCTCCGGGCAGGGTCATCGACACCGTCGGAATCGACATGCGAGCGGGGCGCCGGGCCGTCGACCTCGGCCAGGGAGAGCCTGATGACGGCCGCTATGACAGCGTTCGCGAAGTCTTCGGCGTATCCGCAGCGGTCGCCCTCTATCGCAGGTCGGCGTTGAGCGCAGTGGCTGTCGAAGGACAGGTCTTTGACGAACGCTTCTTCATGTACAAGGAGGACGTCGACCTTGCCTGGCGGCTCCGTGCTGCTGGGTATAGGGCGGTCGTAGATGGGACGGCGAGCGGCTACCATGGTCGTTCCGTCGGCAGGACGGCGCCGACGGGCGGTCGCTTCGGCACATTGGGGGAGCGGTGGCGTCGAGAGCGCGAGAAGCCACGATGGGTGCGGGAGCAATCCTGGCGCAATCAGTGGCTCATGATGATCAACAATGACAGGCCCACATCGATGGGTCGGTGGTGCACCCAGATCGCGATCAACGAGCTCGCATTGCTTGGCATCGGGTTCGTTCTCGATCCGATCGCAACCGTCAGGATGCGTCTGCAGCTGATCCGCGAAGTCCCGAGCGCCATGAGGCGTCGGCGCGTCATACAGCGTCTCTCCACCACTGACCTTGGCGCGTGGATCCCTTGACGTCCGGGTCTCGCGATCGCGTCATCAGACCCGGTGTGCCCAACGCCGGGGATTATTTCGAGCGCGACCGCTCAGTATTCCTCGACTGGCTTGGTGGGACCCATCGACGCGTCCTCGAGATCGGGTGTGGCAGAGGCGCCAACGCCACCTGGCTCCGAAGCCATGGGGCGACGCATATCACTGGGGTGGAGATCAACGGAGCCAGCGCATCGATCGCCGCAGACCGCTACGACAGGATCGAGGCCCGACCTATCGAGATGGTCCTCGATGAGCTCGACGGGCCGTATGACCTGATCCTGTGTCTCGACGTTCTCGAGCATCTGGTCGACCCATGGTCGGTGCTCGACGGGCTGCGTCCGAAGCTCGCCCAAGGGGGCATCCTGGCGGCTTCGATCCCGAACATCCGGTTCGTGACCAGCCTGTGGTCGATCGCGGTGGGTCGAGGCTTTCGGTACGAGGCGGAGGGGATCTTCGACGTCACCCACCTGCGATTCTTCACACGCGCGGACATCCGCCGAATGCTGATGTCGACAGGCTGGACACCGCTCCACTGGGGTGTGCCGGGACGCCATTTCAAGTTGATCCGGCGAACCCTGAGGTTGCTCTCGCGCGGTCGGTCTGACGAGTGGCTGACCGTCCAATGGTTCGTCACTGCCGGTCCGACCGAGGTTCACGGCCAAGACCGGGTCGGCGGTGCTAGCCGATCGGATCCGCGACCGCGTGGATGGTTCTGAGCTGACCCAGCCCACGGACGGCTTCGGCCGGCCTTTCCCGGCCCTTCCGGCCATTCGCCGCTAGACTCCCCGCGATGAACGGACCGGTCGCGCTCGTCGGCGCCGATGAGTTCCTGCCCGCGATGGCCTCGGTCGACGCCGAGCTGCTGGCCGCGACCGGGCGCCGCCGCCCGCGGGTCGTCATCCTGCCGACGGCGTCGGCGCCCGACGGCGAAGAGACGTTCCAGCGCTGGGCGGCGATGGGCACCGAGCATTTCGGAGGGCTCGGCGCCGAGGTGGAGGCGGTCCTCGTCCGGGACCGGGCCGAGGCCGACGACCCCTCGAACGTCCAGGCCGTGGCCGAGGCGGACCTGGTCTATCTCTCCGGCGGCAACCCCGGTCATCTCCTTCGCTCGCTGGCGGGGAGCGCGGTCTGGTCCGCGGCGCTCGAGGTCCACGGGCGGGGCGGCGTCCTCGCCGGCTGCTCGGCCGGGGCGATGGTCATGTGTGGGACCCAGGCTCGCTTCCGCCGACCGCCGCACCTGCCGATGCGCTATGAGTCGGCCCTCGGGGTGGTGCCCGGTGCGGCGGCCTTCCCGCACTACGACCGGATGCCCGAGGCGATCGCGACGCTGATGATGCTCCCCGCGCCGCGGGGGACGATCTTCCTCGGGCTGGATGAGGGGACCGCCGCGATCGGCCGGGACGGCGCCTGGCAGGTCCGCGGCCGGGGCCGGGTCACCGTCTGGCGCGGTCGCCATCGGGAGCGCCTGCGCGACGGGGACGTCTTCCGCATCTGACCCGCTCGGCCGGCGGCGGGGGCATCGTTAACGTTCCGGCGACCGGCCGATGACGGGACGTCGCCACCATGGCGAACGCGACCTCGACCACCGCCCTCCGCCGGTCCGGCCTCCTCCCGGGATCGGCTCCCTCGCGAGACCCCGATGCTGCGTCGGGGTCTCGCCGCGTCCGCGGGCAGGTCGTCCGGTGAACCTCCGCCCCGACCGAGGGCTATCACCATCCAACGAGTCGAGTCGGCCGGCACCGGGTCGGCTCGTTGGCGAGGGCCGGTCGGATCGTCGTCGCTCACCGGTGGGCGGCCCGAGGCGACCGGCCATCGCATCTCATGAGACCGATGCAGCGAGGCCGGCTCCCGTGGTGGGGACCGGCCTCGAGGCTGTGGCGGCGACGCAGGGGCGTCAGTCCGCGGCGCGGGCCCGGAAGCAATCCGAGCAGTAGACCGGGCGGTCCATGCGCGGCTTGAACGGGACCTGGGCCTGGTTCCCGCAGCTGGAGCAGAGGACCGCGAAGTACTCGCGAGCCGGGCGGTCGCCCCGCTCGTAGCCGCGCGGCCCGCCGATCTCCCGCAGGTCGTAGTCGCCCGTATCGCGGGCGGCGCGTCGGCTGGCCCGGCAGGCGGTGCAGCGCTTGGGGTCCGAGACGAACGCCTTCTGCACGTAGAACTCCTGGTCCGCGGCCGAGTGGATGAACTCGCTGCCGCAGTCGACGCAGGTGAGGGTCCGATCCGTGTACGTCAACCTGTCCTCCGAATGATCGCTCGCGCGGAGCGACCCGGACAGGCCGAAGCATCGTCCGAGGACGGGCGGGGAGGGCGGGGCCGCGCGACCAGGTTTCGATCTTCGAGGTGCCTGATTCGGGGCGCCCGCTGTTGTGACGGCAGGATAGCACCGACCCCGGGATCCGGCCGGCGATACGGATCGGGTACGTCCGGCGTGCCATCGAACCTGTCACAATGCGGCCCGAGGCTCGGGTCAGCGGGCGAGGGCATCTAGGGGGCTCCTCGCTCGCCACTCCGTCCTCCGAGCGGACCGACAGGATCCCAGCCAGGAGGATCACCCCGGCGATGGTTCGCCTCCTCCAGACCTCGGACGTCCACCTCGGCGCGCGGCATCTCCTGCTCGGCGACCGGGCGGCCGATCAGCGTGAGCGGCAGTTCGCCGCCTTCGAGCAGTCGATCGAGCTGGCCGTCATGGGCAAGGTCGACCTCTTCCTGGTGGCCGGCGACCTGTTCGATTCGAGCATGGCCTCACTGGCCTCCGTCGAGCGGGTCGCGAAGGCGGTCGGCCGGCTCATCGCGGCCGGCGTCCGGACGGTGATCCTGCCCGGCGACCACGACGCACCGGGCCGCGCCTCGCTCTATCACGTCCACGACCTGGCCGCCATGGCCGGTGCGCCCGCCGACGGACTGTGGGTGACCATCCTCACCGAGACGGCGCCCGACGCGCTGATCGCTCCGCTGGGGGTCTTCGTCACCTCGCGCTTCCCGGTCCCCGACGCCCCCCAGGACGGCTGGCGGATCGGGCTCATCCATCGCGAGGTGCGCCCGCGAGACGACGAGATCGCCGCGTCGGGCGTGGATCACCTCGCGATCGGCGGACCGCATCGCGCCGAGATCGGTCGGGCGGGCAACGTCAGCTGGGGCTCGAGCGGCGTCCCCGAGCTCCTCGACGAGGAGACCACGACGGTCGGCGAGGTCCTCATGGTCACCCTCGACGACGCGGCCCCCCGGCCGATCGTCGACCGGATGCGGGTCGGGCGCAGCCACTTCGAGCGGATGGACGTCGACCTGACGGCCGTCACCGATCGCGCGAAGGTCGACGACGCCATCGCGGCCAGGGCCGATCCGGACCTCGTCCTCGAGGTCCGTCTCGAGGGCTCCTGGTCGGACGATCTCGACCTCGATCCGGCGGCCATCGAGACGGCCCATGCCGACGAGTTCCTGCGCCTGATCGTCCGCGAGGATGCGGTCCCCGAGCTCACCCCGGAGCCGCTGCCAGCGGTCGACACGATCGCCGGCGCCTTCATCCGGGACCTCGAGGGACGGATCGCCCTGGCCGAGGCGGAGGCGGCCGATCGCGACACCGACGGCGCCCCGGCGGCCGAGCTCCGTCGGGCGCTCCGGCTGGGACGACGCCTGCTGGCCGGCAGGGGGCTCGAGCGATGAGGATCGAGCGTCTCCAGCTGCACGACCTCATGCGCTTCCGGGACCTCGACCTGGCGCTGGCCTCCGGGCTGACCATCGTGCGCGGGCCGAACGAGTCGGGCAAGACCACCGTGGCGAAGGCGATCGAGCTGGGTCTCGCGACATCGGTGGTGGATCCCGGGGTCTCCGCCTCCATCGACGACCTGCGGTCCTGGGACGCGGATCCCTCGGCCAGACCGACCGTCCGCGTCGACTTCGCGGCCGAGCCCGAGGGCGACGCCTCCGAGCCGGTCAAGGTCAGCGTCGAGAAGGCGTTCGCCGCCACCGGTGGGACCGCCACGATCTCCGTCGATGGGGTCGCCCTCAACGAGTCGGCCGCCGTGGATCACCGGCTCGCCGAGCTCACGGGTCTCGCCGGCCCGGCCTTCTTCCGGTCGACCGCCCTCATCGGTCACGGCGAGCTCGAGGGTCTCGACCGCGACGACGCGACGCTCGGCGAGCGACTCGGCGCCTCGATCAGCGCCGCCGACCGGACCACGGCCGCGGCGATCGCCGCGATCCAGGAGGTCCTGGCCGACCTGGCCGGCCACGCCGATCGGTCGCCCGGTCGCCTGCGCCTCGCCGAGGAGGCCGTGGCCAGCTCCCAGGTCGGGCTCGACCAGGGCGAGGCCGCCTTGAGCCGGCTGGTCGCCGCTCGGGTGGCCCTGGGCGAGGCCGAGGTCGCCGGCGAGACCGCCGCCGCGGACCTCGAGGCCAGGCGCGCCCTCCTCGACCAGGCGCGCAGCGCCGAGGTCCTCGTCGTCGAGCAGAAGGCGGCCGCCGATCGATTCGCCCGCTACGACGAGGCTGCCAAGGCCGGGGTCGAGCTCAGTCAGCTCCACGGCACCCATCCGTCGCCCCACCCGCTCCCGGTCCTCCGCCAGACGGTCGACCGGCTGCGCGTCCTCGACGCGAAGATCACCGAGCTCAAGGGGCTGCTCTCGGGCGAGATCCAGGTCCGCTACGAGGTCTTGACCCCGGCCCCGACCTGGCGGCCGGTGGCCATCCTCGCGATCGTGGTCATCCTGGTGGGTCTGGGCCTCGGCATCGGGAGCCGGATCGTCGAGGGGCTCGGAACCCTCGGGCCGGTCGGCCTGGTCGTCGTCGTCGTCGGCGCCATCCTCGCCATCGTGGGGATCCGCCAGCGCAAGACCGCCCAGGACATCCGCCGCCAGAAGGAGCTTGCCGGCGCGGAGGTCGAGCGTCGGCTGCGCGGCCGATCGCAGATGGAGGCCGAGCTCCGCGAGGCCGAGGCCGACACGGCGGCCCAGCTCGGCGGGCTCGGCCTGAGCGACCTCGCGGCGGCCGAGGACATGCTCGGCCGCGAGGAGACCCACGTGGCGGCGATCTCGGCGCTCGAGGCCAGGCTGGGCGGTCTGGTCGGCAAGGAGCCGCTCGAGACGCTCGCCCCGACCCGCGACGCCGCGCGGGTCGAGATGGAGCGCAAGGCCGCCCAGCTCGGAGCGCTCCCGCCGGAGACCGTGGCGCCCGATGCCCGGACCCGGTTCGAGGGCGAGGTCGGGGTGGCCGAGGCCGCCCGCGAGGCGGCCAGGACCGCCGAGGCGAACGCCCGGGCGCAGGTGGCCGCCGACAGCGTGGACCCGGACCAGGTGGCCGGCGAGGCCGAGCGGCTGGCGACCTGGCGGGGCCAGCTGGCCGACCTCCAGCGCCGGGCCCGGATCCACGAGGTCGCCCTCGGCGGTCTGGAACGGGCGACCGAGCAGACGATGGAGCGGGCGACCCGCTATGTCGAGCGCCGGATGACGGGCTCGATCGGCCGGATCACCGACGGCCGGTATCGCCGGGTGCGAGTGGACGACGAGACCTTCGAGATCGCCGTCCACGTGCCCGAGAAGGACGACTGGGTGAACGCCCGGCGGCTCTCCGACGGGACCGTCGCCCAGGTCTACCTCGCCGCCCGGCTCGGGCTGGTCCGGCACCTGACCGGCGACCGCCGGCCGCCGCTCGTCCTGGACGATCCGTTCGCCGCCTTCGACGACGAGCGGGCGGCCCGGGCCTTCGCCCTGCTGCGTGACCTCACCGTCGATCACCAGGTCGTCTACCTGACGAGCAGCGACCGCCACGACGGTCTGGCCGACGCTGTCGTGGAGCTGCCCGGTCCGACGGCCGTCGACGCCGGGCCGGACGCCGGCGACGAACCCGCGAAGGACGGACCGGCCTGACGGTTCGCCGCCGGTGGGAACCGTTCCGGCCGGGCCGACCCGGGCTCGGCTGAGTCCCCGGACGACGAGGCGTGGACCCGCAGACCGCGGTGGTCGCCTTCGGGCTCGCCTCGGCGGCGGCCTGGGGCTCGGCCGACTTCGGTGGTGGGCTGGCCGGCCGACGCGCCCCGCTCCTCGGGGTCCTGCTGTTCAGCCAGCTCGCCGGGAGTGCCCTGGCCCTCCTGCCGGCCGTCCTCCGCGGGGAGCCCGTTCCCGCCGTCGGCGACCTGCTCCTGGCGGTCGTCGCCGGGGCGATCGGGGCCATCGGGATCGGAGCCCTCTACCGGGGGCTCCAGGTCGGCCGGATGGGGGTCGTGGCGCCGATCAGCGGGGCCCTGGCCGCGGTCGTCCCGGTCAGTGCGGGCATCCTCCTGCAGGGTCTGCCGGGCCCGGCGGTCGTCCTCGGGATCGGTCTCGCGATCGTCGCCGTCGTGCTCGTCTCGGTCGCCCCTCACGACGCCGCGACCGCCGCCGGACCGAGGATCGCCGGCGTCCCCGCCGACGTGGCCATCGCCCTCGTCGCCGGATCGGCCCTGGGCGTCCTCAACCTGCTGATCAGCCGGTTCAGCCCCGGCGCGGTCTATGGGCCCCTGGTCGCCGTCCGGGCGAGCGAGGCGGTCCTCATCGCCTCGGTCATCCTGCTGAGCCGCCGGGCCTGGCGGGTGCCCCGGCCGGTCTGGACCCTGGTCCTGGTCGTCGGAGGCCTGGACATGGCCGGCAACGGCTTCTTCATCCTGGCGGCTCAGGCCGGCCGGCTCGACATCGCCGCCGTCCTCTCGTCGCTCTACCCGGTCAGCACGCTCATCCTGGCCGCCCTGATCCTCAAGGAGCGGATCGTGGGGGTCCACGCTCTCGGCGTCGCGGCGGCGATCGGGGCGATCATCCTGGTCCGGATCGGTTGAACGAAGGAGTCTGCAGATGACCCAGGGATCGGTACCGTGACGGCGGGGCTCGGCGGGGACATCGCGATCGAACCGGTCTTCCTCGTCGAGGCGACCTGTGCCCCCGACGCGGCGGAGACCCGCGTCCCGTTCCGGGCGGAGCACGCGGCCCGGCTGCTCGAGCTGCGCGACGCCGGTGTGATCGTGGAGGCCGGCGCGTTCGCCGACGTCAGCGCCTCGATCCTCATCATCCGGGCCCCGGACCTCGAGGCAGCCCGGGCGATCGCCCGCGACGACGTCTACATCCGGAACGGGGTCTGGGTGGAGATCCGGGTCCGACCGTTCGGGCGGGTCTGCCGGACCTCAGAGCTCGGCTGAGGGGGGACCACCCGGGCTTCCGCCGGGCGACCCGGCTCGTCGCACCGAGGCGCCTGCGACGACCAGCGCGTCGTCGAGGCGGTGGACGGCGCTGAAGCCCTCGCCCTCGAGACCGCCCGGCGCCGCCAGGGAGCGCTCGAGCTCCGTCCGCTGCCGCTCAACGACGGCCGGCTCGACCTGCCGGTCCGGGCGTGAGGCGTTGTGCTCGAGACAGGTCGCCAGGGGTGGATCGAGGACGATCGCGACGACCGGTCGCCCGGCCGACCGGGCCAGCCCGACCAGGTGGGTGCGGTCGCGGCGCCGGACGCTGGTCGCGTCGACCACGGTCAGCCGGCCGCGCTGGAGCCGGCGCCGGGCGATCAGGGCCAGGAGCTCGAAGGCGGCCCGCGTCGCCGACTGGTCGGCGGGGTCGTCGGCGACCATCGCCCGGAGGGCGTCGGAGGAGACGACCTCGGTCGGTCCGAAGTGGCGCGCCGCGAAGGTCGACTTCCCCGAGCCCGAGGCGCCGACCAGGACGACCAGGGCGTCGTCGGGCAGGACGATGGTGAGCACCGGCCAATGATGCACGCAGCCGAGTCGGGTAGCCTTCCCGGACATGACCGCCAGCCCGCCGGACGCGCTCACCAGGGAGCTCGAGGAGCTCGATCGCCACGGCTCGGGCGACTGGCGGATCATCTTCGTCGTCTTCTGGCTCACCTCGATGGTCGAGGGCCTGGGGGTCAGCCAGATCTTCGCCTTCGTGCCGCTCTACCTCCGCGAGATGGGCGTCGCCGAGCCCGACCGGCTCCGCTTCATCGGCATCTTCGGGTCGCTGATCTTCGTGGTCGGAGCGCCGCTCGTCCCGCTCTGGGGCGTCTGGGCGGACAAGTACAGCCGCAAGGCCGTCGTGGTCCGGAGCGCCCTCGTCGAGGCCGTGGTCTTCACCGGGGTCGCCCTCAGTCAGGAGCCGTGGCAGCTTGCCCTGAGCATCCTCCTGGTGGGCTTCCAGCTGGGCAACACCGGGGTCATGCTGGCCGCGATCCGCGACGTCGCCCCCCTCCGCCGGCTGGGCACGATCATCGCCATCTTCGGGGCGAGCAGCCCGATCGGGTTCGCCGTCGGGCCGGTCCTCGGCGGGATCATCATCGACGGCCTCGGCCTGCCGGTGGCCGCGGTCTTCTGGACGTCGGCGGCGCTCTCGATCGGGACGGCCCTGCTGGTCACCTTCGGCTCGCGGGAGGTCCGCCCGGCGGTCGTCCCCCAGGGCCGGGTCGTCCCGCTCGCTTTCGGGGCGATCCGCTCGGTCCTCTCGGACCCGGCCGTCCGCCGGATCTTCGCGATCTTCGGGGTGGCCTTCCTGGCCACCCAGATGAGTCGCCCGTACGTCCCCGTGCTCGTGGAGCGGGTCAACGGCATCGACGGCCTGGCCAGCGCGATCGCCCTGGTGGTGGGCACGGCGGCCCTGGTCGGGGCCCTCGTCTCGCCCATCGGCGGCTGGATCGGCGACCGGATCGGCTTCCGACCGGTCCTCGTGGCTGCCCTCGTCGGCGGCGGCGTGGCCTCGTTCCTCATGCCCGTCGTGAGCACGCTGCCGGTCCTCGCCCTCGTGGCGGTGGGGGTGGCGGCCTTCAGCGCGGCGATCTCGGCGATGGTCTTCGGACTGCTGGCGATCGACGTCCCGGCGGAGCGTCGCTCGGCGACCCTCAACCTGGTCTACCTGCCGCTCTATGCCGCCGGGATCGTCGGCCCGACCCTGGGCGCGATCGTGGTCAACGCGGGCCTGTGGGCCCCGTTCTGGCTGGGGGCCGCCGTCTACTTCAGCGGCGCGATCGTCCTGGCCACCCGGCGACCGCATCCCGCGCCGGCCGTCGTCGCGGGCTGACCTCGCGGGACGCCGCCGGCGTCATCGGGGGGCCGTGCTCCAACCACTGCGTGGGCCGGACCCCGCCCCATCGGGTAGGTGCCCTGCCCTGGTCAAGGCGCCGGACTTGGCAGCGACCGATCGGGAAGGAGGGCCGGCAACGGAGTGACGGCAGCCCCGCCAGCGAGGATCCGGGGGCCGGTCGCGAAGAAGCCTGGGGCTCCGTCGATGACGACGCAGATGGGGTCGACCCAGATCTCGCCGTCGTACGACGGCTGCGGGATCTGACCCTTGAACTGGATGACGAACGCTGGCCTGTCGACCTTGGTCTCCGGTTCGAGACCCGTGAGCGGTGCGTAGTGAACGGCATCCCGAGCCGTCGTGAGCTGACCCCACCCGGCGATCTTGTCGAGACCGTACTGCCCGGCGTTGCAAAGATCGATGGCCTCGCGCGCAGCGGCCGACGGGTGGGACAGGGACACGGCCGTGATCGAGGCATCGATCGGGGGCTTGGACGTGGGGGTGGTCGCGGGCGGCTCGCTGCCGAGCGATGCGGCCGACGGTGACTCGGCCGGTGCGCATCCGGCGAGACCGAGGAGAGCCGCAAGCGAGGCAACGCAGATCGCGCGCCTCATGGCGCCCTCCGGTTCGACTCGTCAGGCGGGCAGTTCACGCTCCGCCGGCCCCGTGTAGCGCATGTCCGGGCGGATGAGCTTGTTCGCACCGACCTGCTCGATGGCGTGGGCGGTCCAGCCGGCGTGGCGGGCCAGGGCGAAGGTGGCCGGGAAGAGGTCCGGGGTCAGGCCGACACCCTGGAGGACCGCCGCCGCGTAGTACTCGACGTTGGTCTTGAGGACGCGGCCGGGCTTGAGCTCGGCCAGGACCCGCAGGACGACGTCCTCGACCTGGATAGCCAGGTCGAGCCACTCCGGGCGCTGGTCCATCGCCTCGGCCACGCCGCGTAGGGCGGCCGCCCGGGGATCGTAGGCCCGGTAGACGCGGTGCCCGAAGCCCATGATCCGGCCGCCGCTCGCGACCGTCTCGCGGACCCACGCCTCGGCATGCTCGGGCGAGCCGATCTCGTGGAGCTGGTTCACGACCTCGGCCGGGGCGCCCCCGTGAAGCGGGCCCTTCAGGGCGCCGATCGCCCCGCAGACTGCCGATGCCAGGTCCGAGCGGGTCGCGGTGATGACCCGGGCGGTGAACGTGGAGGCGTTGAGCCCGTGCTCGGCACCGACGATGAAGTAGGCCTCGAGGGCCCGGGCCGCGCCGGGGTCGGGCGCCTCGCCGGTGAGCTGCTGGAGGAACCCACCCGCGAGGTCGAGCGTCTCGTCCGGCGCGATCGGCTCGAGCCCGCGGCGGATCCGGTCGAAGGCCGCCAGGGCGGACGGCGAGAAGGCGGTCAGCGCCCGGGCCTGCTCCGGCGTCGGGGGCCAGGCGATCCCCTTCGTCGCGCCCCAGACCGAGACGGCCGTCCGCAGCGCGTCCATCGGGTGGGCGGTCCGGGGCAGGGCGCGGAGGGCGACAAGGACCGCCTCGGGGACCGTCGCCGGGTGGAACTCGACGCCCGGGTGCCACTCGCCGGTCCAGAGCAGGTCGGCGACCTCGGCGTAGGTCCCCCGGCTGACGAGCTGGCCGATCGGATAGCCGCGATAGAGGAGCCGACCATTCTTCCCGTCGACCAGGCCGATCGAGCTCTCGGCCCCGATCACGCCCTCCAGACCCGGTGAGAAGGGACGGTCGTCCGTGGGTCGGCCGGGCTGGACGGGGGTCGGGGCGGGTCCGGCGGCCGGGCTGGCGGTGTCGCTCATGGGTTGCTCCTATGTCAAGCCGCGGCGGCACTCATCACGATGCTACATCGCCGGCGGACCTGCGGCGCATGCTCAGCCCGGGGCCGGCCCGCACGACGAGCTCGTCGGCGACGATGCGCCGGTTGATCGCATCGCCCGCCGCTCCTGCGACGACCCGACCCTGTGAGTCCGAGTGCATCGCTCGATGTCACGCTCCGGAGATGAGCGACCAGCGAGTCGGTTCGGCGGTGCGGGCGGTTCGCATCCGGCGCGGCTGGAGACAGCGGGACCTGAGTCTGCAGGCAGGCGTGAGTCGCACGACCGTTTCAAGGATCGAGCGCGGTCACCTGACCAGTGTCTCGCTCGACTCCGTGCGAGCGGTTGCCGGCGCGCTTGACATCCGGATCGACCTCGTAGCCCGGTGGCGAGGCGGCGAGCTGGACCGGCTTGTCAACGCCAGGCACTCAGCTCTTCACGAGGCAGTCGCTCGCTCGTTCGTCGGTCTCCCCGGGTGGTCGGTCGTGCCCGAGGCGTCGTTCTCGATCTACGGGGAGCGCGGCGTCATCGACCTGCTCGCGTGGCACGCGGAATGTCGCTCCGTGCTGGTGGTCGAGCTCAAGAGCGAGCTCGTCGATGTCCAGGAGCTGATCGGAACCCTCGATCGGAAGCGACGGCTGGCTCGCGCGATCGCGCGGGAACGTGGCTGGGATCCGACGACCGTCTCAGGCTGGCTGGTTGTCGCCGAGGGCAGGACGAACCGACGCCACCTCGCCGGTCATCGGACCTTGCTTCGAACGGCCTTCCCAGCGGACGGCCGCGCGATGCGATCCTGGCTGCTCCTGCCGATCGGAGCGATGACCGCGATGTCATTCCTGCCATACGCCCATGACGGGAACCTTCGCCGAGGCCTGGCGACGCCGCACCGGGTGAGAAGACCCTCAGCGGGTTCGCCGGTCTCGCTCCGGCATGTCGAAGGCCCATAGGCCGACCGCCTGGCAAGATCCAAGCCCATCCAAACGACTCTGGGTCGGCGAGCGTTCACCCGCTGGTCGTATGTCAGGGTCCGCTGCGCCGCCAGTCGGTCGAGCGCCGGACGGGCGGCCGAGAGACGGCCGCAGGCGGTCGCTCATGGGCCGTTGGTAGCCCCGCCGCCGGGGCCGCGCTCAGGCCGGCGAGTCGGCCTCCAGGAAGCGGCGGACCTCGGCCGCGAAGCGCTCGGCGTGAGTGTGGTGGGCGGCGTGCTTCGCGCCGTCGAGGACCACGACACGGGAATCGGGCAGCAGCCGGTCGAGGGCCCAGGTCCCGTCGGTGAAGAGCGCCGAGCTGTCCCCACCCAGGACCTGGAGGACGGGGATCCGGATCGCCGCGTAGCGTTCCGGGCCGGCCCCTTCGCCGGCCTCGGCCCACATCTCGCGGACCACGGTCGGGGCGATCTCGACCCGGCTCGGCCACGTCGGCGAGGCGCGGAACGCTGCGAGCTCGGCCGGGGTCATCCCGACGACCTCGGTCATGAAGCAGACGAGGAGCGCCTCCCGGTCGTCGGCTGACCTGAAGGCCTCGAGTCGGTCCATAACCCGGTCGCCGTGGAACGACCGACCGCCCGGCGCGGGCGCCCCTTCGTAGGAGACGAGCCGACGGAGGTTCGGGGTGAGGAGCGCCGCGCCGAGGGCGATCCGGCCGCCGTACGAATGGCCGACGACGTCGACCGGCATCCCGGCGGCCCGGGCGACCGCGTCGACGACCGTGGCCAGGTCCTCGTACTCGCGGGCGATGGCGTAGGGGAGGGTATCGCCGCTGGCCCCGCGCCCACGCCGGTCGATCGCGTAGAGCTCGTGGTTTGCCGCCAGGAGCGGGCCGGTCGTCCGCCAGGCCGTGTGGTCGGCGGCCGCGCCGTGGACGAGGACGATCGGCGACCCGGACCCGGAACGGAACCAGGCGATCCCGGTGCCGTCCGGCGCGATGGTGATGCCGTCGGCCGGCCCGGCGTTCGGGGTCGCGGGGTCCATGCTCACAACCCCAGCCCGACGTCTGCGGGTCGCCACTCGTAGCGGACGTCGGGCTGGCCCTCCTCGTTGCCCGAGCCGTCGCCCAGGGCCGCGATCACGAAGCCGTGCCGCTCGTAGAAGCGTCGCGCGCCGTCGTTGACCTGGAAGGTGTAGAGGCTCAGGCCGTCCGGCCGGCGAGCCATCGCCAGGTGGAGGAGGCGCGCGCCGATCCCCTGCCCGGTCCGGTCCGGCCGGAGGTAGAGCTGGTCGAGCAGGTCCCCGTCGAGAGCCATGATCCCGGCGATCGACCCGTCGGGGTCCACGGCCACCCAGGTCTCCTCCGTCGCCACCACGGTCCCCCGGACCCAGCGGCGGACCTCGTCGTCGGTGTGGACGCCCACGAACGCGTAGGTCGCCCGGAAGGAGGCGAGGAAGACCTCGGCGATCTCGGCCGCGTCGTGGTCGACCGCCCGGCGGATGACGATACCGTCGGGGACCGCGTCGAGCGTCGCATGGCCTTGCCCGGGTCCTTCGCCCATCCGCGGACTCTAGCGTCCGTCGCTCACCAGGGGAAGGCGGCCGCCAGGTAGCCGACCGTCCGATCCGCCGGCCCACCGGCGTCCGCCGAGGTCGCCGAGGCGAGAGCGATCCCCCGCCCGGCGCCGGCCGCCGTGAGCGCCGCCAGGCCAACGACGGTCGGCTCGATCCCGCACATCCCGCAGACCAGCCCCCGGATGCCGGCGTGCCGGATGGCCGGCTCGAGCCGAGCGACCTCGGGGGCGTCCAGGTCCAGGATGGCGGGCAGCAGGTGCCGCGTGACCTCGGCGCAGGCCGTCGCCGCCGGGTAGTGGGCCATGTCGCTGCTGATCGCGAGAACGACCCGCCCGCCCGCGGCCCGCCGTCCGGCGAGCAGGGTCCCAAGCCGCTCGCCGGCCGCGATCGCGTCGGGGCCGATCCCCGTCGAGACGGCCAGCGGGACGATCCGGAGATCGGGGGCGACGGCCCGGACGATCGGCAGCTGGACCTCGATCGAGTGCTCGCCGGCGTGCGCCTCGCGGTCCACGACGAACGGCGGCCCGAGGGCCAGGATGGCCGCCGCGAGATCGTCGTCCACCCGGACATCGCCGAGCGGCGTCCGCCACGCCCCGGCCTGCCAGACCCCCACCCCGTCCAGCCACGAGGCGCCGTGGTTCGTGCCCAGGACGACCGCCGTCCGCGGTCCTGGGGCCGGCCCCGGTGCCTGCCCCGACCCGGGCGCGGATCCCGGTGCCGGTCCCGGCCCGGCCTCCCCGGCCGCGAGCAGCCGCCAGGCGGTCGCCGCGACGGCGCCGGAGTAGACCAGCCCCGCGTGGGGGACGAGGAGGCCGGCCGGCGTGCCGTCGAACGGGACCGCTCCGGCGGTGGCCGCGAGGAGGTCGTCGACGAGGTCCCCGAGGCGTCGGGGGTCGGCCGGGTAGAACGTGCCGGCGACGGCCGGCATCCGGACCCCCGTCGCCGGGGCCGCCCGACGAAGGGTGGCCATCATCGGTCGGTCACCTCACCCGCAGGGGGCCGCGGCTCGCCGTCGCGACCCGGTCCGGGCCAGCTCACGTCCGGCCAGCGCCCGACCGCAGCTCGAGCAGCCGCCGTCGTCCGACAGCCGGTCGACGACCCGGTAGCCGCGTCGCTCGATGAGGAGACGGCCGCAGCCGGCGCAGCGGGTGTCCTCGAGGCCCAGCTCCGGGGCGTTCCCGACGTAGACGTGGACGAGGCCGGCCTCCCAACCGACCTCGGCCGCCCGTCGCAGGGTCGCCGGCGGGGTCGGCGGGACGTCGAGCATCTGGTGGGCGGGGAAGAAGCGGCTGACGTGCCAGGGGGTCTCGCGGCCCAGGGTCGCGACGATCCAGCCGGTCAGCGCGCGAAGCTGGGCCTCGTCGTCGTTCCGTCCGGGGATGATCAGGGTCGTCAGCTCGAGCCAGATCCCCGCCCGGTGCATCGCCTCGATCGCCTCGAGGACGTGGGCCAGCCGCGCCCCGCAGAGCTTCCGGTAGAAGGCGTCGTCGAACGACTTCAGGTCGATGTTCGCGGCGTCGAGGACCGGGGCCAGGAGGTCGACGGCCTCGGGGGTCGCGTAGCCGTCGCTGATGAACAGGTTGAGCAGCCCCTCGGATCGGGCCAGCCGGGCCGTGTCGAGGGCGTACTCGAGGAAGACCGTCGGCTCGACGTAGGTGTAGGCGATCGCGTCGGCGCCGTGGGCGAGCGCCTCGGCGACGACCTGCTCGGGCGGCATCGCCCGGGTGGGGATCGTCGATCCCGAGCCGGGGCGCCTGGGCGATCTCCCAGTTCTGGCAGAACGTGCAGTGGAACGGGCAGCCCACCGTGGCGATCGAGTAGGCCCGGCAGCCCGGCGCCACGTGGAAGAGTGGCTTCTTCTCGATCGGGTCGAGCCCGACCGCGGCGACCCGGCCGTAGGCGGAGCAGACGAGGTGGCCGCCCCGGTTCTCGCGGACGCCGCAGATGCCATGCCGACCGGGCCGGACCAGGCAGCGATGGGCGCACACGCCGCAGCGAACGCTCCCGTCCGGGAGCTCCTCTGCGAGGATGGTCGGGACCGCGTCGGTGGCCCTGGCGGCGGTGGTGGACATCGATGGATCCTCGGGCCGATCATCCGTCGCCGGGCGACCGAGCGGACAGTGCCGCCCGGCCCGTTGATCGGCCCGCCTCGCCCTTACCGGCGGCGCACCCCTGAGCGCACGCTCCCGGCGTTGGAGCAGGGCCCGAACCGATGACCGTGACACAGCAGGCCGATCCGCCCGTCGCCCTCGACCTCGGCGCCGGGGCGCGCGAACGACTGCTCGGGCTCGCCCGGGCCGCCCTCGCCGCCGCGACCGGCGCGGGCACGGCGGCGGAGGTCGACGCTGCGCTCCGGGCGACGGCCGATCTCGACCAGGACGCGGCGGTCTTCGTGACCCTGACCGAGGGCGGCGAGCTGCGCGGCTGCATCGGGGCGATCCACCCGGACCGGCCGCTCCCCGATGCCGTGGTCTCGGGCGCGGTCTCGGCGGCCCGGCGCGATCCTCGCTTCCGCCCGGTGGAGGCGGCCGAGCTGCCGGCCATCGAGGTCGAGATCTCGGTCCTCGGCGCGCCGATCCCACTGGACGACCCGACCCGGTTCCGGCCCGGCGTCGACGGGGTCATCGTGGAGCGCGGCGGCAGGGTAGCGCTTCTCCTGCCGGAGGTTGCCACGAAGCTCGGCTGGGGAGCCGCCGAGATGCTCGCGGCGGTCTGCTCGAAGGCCGGCCTCCATCAGGATGCGTGGCGGGACCCCGAGACCCGGCTGACCCGCTTCCGGACGGTCCGGTTCGGCGGCCCGGCGGTGGTCGGCGCAGGGCACGAGGTCGCTGTCGTCGGGAACGGCTAGATCGCGCCGCGTTCGAGCGAGCTTGCCGCGGCCGTATCCAGCAGCCAGGTCGCGTTCGCCCGGCGAGCGAGGACGCCGGGCAGGGCGGCCGGATCGCGGGGACCCTGGAGGATCCGGGCGACGACCTCGGCCTTCGCGGCGCCGGCCACGATCGCCAGGACCCGGCCGGCCGAACCCAGGATCGCCGGGTTCAGGGTCACCCGCTCGACGTGCGGCTCGATGTGGGTCGGGGCGGGGATGGCCAGGCCGAGCCGGTCGCTCGTCCAGGGCGTCGCTGCCCGGGAAGACCGAGAAGAGATGCCCGTCGCCGCCGATCCCGACGAGGATGACGTCGAAGGACGGCCGGCCGCCGACGATCGGCAGCGTCGCCGCGACCTCGGCCGCGTATCGCTCGGCGCACCAGTCGGGCCCGAGCCCGTCGTCGATCGCCCGGTCGGTCGGGAACGGGTGGACGTTCGCGCCCGTGACCGCCACCCCGCCGTCGGCGAGGAGCGCCGCGTCCGCGGCGTGGACGTTCGAGAGTGGGTCGGACCGGCGGACGAACCGGTCGTCGCCCCACCAGAGATGGACCTTGCCCCAGTCGACCCGGTCGGCCAGCGCCGGCTCCACGAGGTGCCGGTAGATCGAGCGCGGCATCGATCCGCCGGTCAGCGCGATGTCCGCTCGGCCGCGTCGGGCGACCGCGGCGGCCAGGAGGGTCGCGATCCGCTCCGCGGCGGTCTCGGCCAGCGACTCCGCGTCCGGGCTGACGACGATCTCGGGCTCGCCCGATCCGGTCAGCGTGTCCGATGCGCCCGGCTCACCCAGCCCAGCCGATCCGCTCATCCGTGCCCCTGCGATCGGACGCCGGCCAGGTGGGCGGCCGTGACGATCGCCCCATCGGAGACCCGGTCGCGACCGGCCGATTCGATCGCCTCCGCCAGCAGGTCGGTCTCCGTCCGGCGCGGGGCCGTGAAGCCCCGATCGAGCAGGAGCACGCCGTCCTGCCAGGCCCGGACGATGACGCCCTCGGCCTCGGCCGTCACGTCCACGCGCAGCTCCGAGCCCCGCCGCTCGGCCAGCAGCTCGACCCGGAGGGTCGTTCCTGCCGGCATCCCGCTGACGATCGGCCGGACCACGACGGCGACCTCGCCACCGTGGCCATGACCGTGGTGAAGGGTGGCGGCGTACCCGCGTCCGGCGACCGCGGTGACGCCCGAGCGCTTCGCCGCCGCGCCCACCGGCTGGGTCGGCCGCGAGGCCGGTCCCGGTCCGAGCGCGGTCAGCGGCTTCGAGACCGACAGCTCGAGACGCGACGCCAGCCAGGCCACGTGATAGAGCGGCTTGACGAGGTTCGTCGTCCCGGGTCGGCCGAGCTCGTCGTGGGTCGCGTAGGTCACCGAGATCCGGCGCATCGAGCGGAGGAAGGGCAGGAAATCGGGGTGGTCGAAGGTCGAGGCGATCGCCTCGCGCCAGCGGGCCTGGCGGGCGAGCGCGAAGTCGATCACGGTGATCCGCCGGGCCGCGACGATGGCCGCCAGCTCGCCCAGCCGGGCCAGCCCGTCGCCGCTCCAACCCGAGCCGTCGACGAAGAGCCGGTCGGCGCACTCGAGCAGGTCGATCGCCGGTTCGGAGCCGAGCTGCGGCTCGCCGGGCCACCAGATCGAGACCGGCAGGTCGTGGATGACGAGCGGCTCGACGATCGCCGCGAGATGCCGCCCGGTGTCGCCGCCGGCCAGGACGTAGATCGTCTCGGCGCAGGTCTCCGGGGCATCCTCCCGGGGCAGCATGCAGTGGGCGGTCACCCGGGCGTCGAGCGACCCGGGGCCGTCCGGGTCGACCGACGAGCAGATGATCGTCCGGGACGGATGCCGTCCGGTGAGCTGGTTGATGCTCGCCGCGCAGTGCTCGCCGATCTCCGGCCGCCGGGCGATGACCACCAGGTTCATGACGCTGGTCCGGGCGGCGACGTGGCGGCTCGGCTCGCCGTCGACGACCGTGGTCAGCTCGGGATCGCCCAGATCTTCGAGAGCTCGCGCTCGATCCCGTCGATCGTCGTCGCCCGCGACGTCCAGCGCAGGGACGGCTCGCCGGGCCGGGCCGGGGTCGCGTCCAGGACGATCGGACCCGTTCCGTCCATCAGATCCGCCGCCAGCGCCGGCCCTCGCGAGCGAGCAGCTCGTCGGCCGCCGCCGGTCCCCAGGAGCCGGCCTCGTAGTCGGGGAACGCGGGTGCCGGCAGGTCGATCCAGGCGTCGATGATCGGGGTCACGATGCCCCACGCCTCCTCGACCTCGTCCGCCCGGGTGAACAGCGAGGCGTCGCCGAGCAGGGCGTCGAGGATCAGGGTCTCGTAGGCGTCGGGCGAGTCGACGTTGAAGGCCGACCCGTAGGTGAAGTCCATGTTCACCGCCCGGACGTCGATGCCCAGCCCGGGGACCTTGGCGCCGAAGCGGAGGAGGATGCCCTCGTCCGGCTGGATCCGCAGGGCGAGCAGATTCGGCTCCGGGTCGCCTGCGCTGTCGCGGAACAGCCGGTGGGGGACCGGCTTGAACTGGATCGCGATCTCGCTCGAGCGCTTGGGCAGCCGCTTGCCGGTCCGGACGTAGAACGGGACCCCGGCCCAGCGCCAGTCGTCGATCTCGAACCGGGCGGCCACGAACGTCTCGGTCTCCGACTCCGGGTCCACCTCGGGCTCCGAGCGGTATCCGCCGACCTGCTGGGCGGCGACCCAGCCCGGGCCGTACTGGCCGCGGACGACGTCCCGGGCGACGGACTCGGGGCCGAGCGGGGCGATGGCCCGCAGGACCTTCACCTTCTCGTCCCGGAGGGCCTCCGCCTCGAAGGTGGCCGGCGGCTCCATCGCCACCAGGCTGAGGAGCTGCATGAGGTGGTTCTGGAGGACGTCCCGGCTCGCCCCCGTCTCCTCGTAGAAGGCGCCCCGGTTCTCGCACCCGAGCGACTCGGCCACGGTGATCTGGACGTGGTCCACGTAGCGCCGGTTCCAGAGCGGCTCGAAGATCCCGTTGCCGAACCGGAAGACGAGCAGGTTGCGGACCGTCTCCTTGCCCAGGTAGTGGTCGATCCGGTAGACCTGCCGCTCCCGGAAGACCTTGCCCACCTCGCGGTTGAGCCGGACCGCCGACTCGAGGTCCCGACCGAACGGCTTCTCGATGATCAGCCGACGCCAGCCCCCGCCGTGGGTCTCGTGGTCCAGGCCCACCCGACCCAGCTGGCCGATGATCTCGGCGAAGGCCGAGGGCTGGGTGGCCAGGTAGAAGAGACGGTTGCCCCCGGTGCCCCGCTCCTCGTCGATCGCCTCGAGCCGGACGGACAGGCGGTCGAAGGCGTCCGGGTCGGCGAAGTCGCCCTGGTGGTAGACGATCCGGGAGAGGAACTCGGCGAGCGGGCGGTCCTCGATCGGGACGCGCGAGAAGACCCCGAGGGCCTGGCCGATCTCGGCCCGGAAGACGTCATCGGCGTAGGACCGCCGGCCGACGGCGACGAGCATGAACTCGTGGGGCAGGAGGTTCGTCCGCCAGAGCTGGTAGAGGGCGGGCATGACCTTGCGGTGGGCGAGGTCGCCGGTGGCTCCGAAGAGGACGAGGCAGACCGGATCTGGCACGCGCTCCAGACGAAGCCCTTCGCGCAGGGGATTGTCGAGCTTGGGCGCTGCGGCCCGACGCTTCCCGTCCCGGGCCAGGCGGAGCTCGCGGATCGTCCGCGGGGCGTCCTTCGCCGGCTTCGCCGGGGCGACGGCCGGCGGCCCCGGGACGGGCGTCGGCTTCGTCGCCGTCATCGGCCCCGCTACTCGCTCTTCACGGCATGGCCGCCGAACTCGTTGCGCAGGGCGGCCAGCACTTTCGCGCCGTACGAATCGTCCTGGCGCGAGCGGAACCGGGTGAGCAGCGAAAGGGTGATGACCGGGGCGGGGACGTCGTGGTCGATCGCCTCCTGGACCGTCCAGCGTCCCTCACCCGAATCGGCCACCCAGCCCTTGAGGTGGTCGAGCTCCTGGCCGTTGGCGCTGAACGCCCGCTCGGCCAGCTCGAGGAGCCAGGAGCGGACCACGGAGCCGTGGTTCCAGAGCTTCGAGACGGCCGCCAGGTCGAGCGTGTAGTCGCTCGCGTGCATGATCTCGAAGCCCTCGGCGTAAGCCTGCATCAGCCCGTACTCGATCCCGTTGTGGACCATCTTCACGTAGTGCCCGGAACCCGGTCCGCCGACGTGGAGATAGCCGTCCTCGGGCGCCAGGGAGCGGAAGATCGGCTCGAGCGGGCCGACTGCGTCCGCCTCGCCGCCGACCATCAGGCAGAAGCCGTTGGCCAGCCCCCAGATCCCGCCGCTCGTGCCGGCGTCGACGTAGTGGAGCCCCTCGGTCGCCAGCTCGGCGTGGCGACGGACGTCGTCGTGGAAATTCGTGTTGCCGCCGTCGACGATCGTGTCGCCCGGGGCCAGGAGCGTCGAGAGCGCATTGATCTGGGCCTGGGTCGCGTCGCCGGCCGGGACCATCACCCAGACCGCCCGGGGTGCCTCCAGCTTGGCGACCAGCTCCTCGAGGCTGAACGCCGGGATCGCACCCTCGCCGGCGATCTCGCGGGTCTTCTCGGCGGTCCGGTTGTAGACGACGACCTCGTGTCCGTCGAGGAGGAGCCGGCGGACCATGTTGGCCCCCATCCGGCCGAGGCCGATGAACCCGATGCGCATGATCCCTACCCCTCCAGGAGTGCGATGGCGAGGGCCGCCTCGAGCGCCGCGAGGCCGGCGTCGGGGTCGGCGCCGAGATGGATCCGCAGGACCGGCAGGTCGTGGGCCCGAAGCGCCGCCAGGTCGCCGGCGGCCTGGGCGTCGATGAGCTCGCCGAACGTGTACGGCTTGCCCGGGATCGGCCGGTCGTGGGGATGATCGGCGGTCAGCTGGAGGAACCAGCCGATCGGTGCGCCGCCCTTGTGAAGCTGGCCGGTCGAGTGGAGGAAGCGCGGCCCGTAGCCGGAGGTCGTCGCCCGGCCCGTCGCGTCGCGGAGCAGCAGGCGGATCCGGGCCAGCGCCCCGTCCCGTTCCTCGCTCGGCGCGATGAACGCCTGCAGCGCCGCGTAGCCGTTCGGCCGGAGCGCGGCGAGATGGGACCGCAGGGCCACGGCCAGGTCCGGCGCGTCGGCCGGGACGGCCCCCTCGAGGCGTGTCCCGGCGGCGACCGAACCGCCGTCGTCATGGTGGGCGAGGGCGCGCCGGGTGTGCTCCTTGGCTTCCTCCACGTTGGGCTGGTCGAACGGGTCGATCCCCAGGACCACCCCGGCCACCGCCGTGGCGACCTCCCAGCGGACGAACTCGCCGCCGAGGTCCATCGGGTCGTCGAGGGCGATCCGGATCACCGGGTGACCGGCCGCCTCGAGGGCCGTCAGCAGGTCGTCGGCCGTGGACCCGTCGGGCGCCGGGGCCGGACCGGACGAGTCGGCCAGGGCGAGCCGGACGAAGAGGCGGTCCGGTCCGTAGCGGTCGGCGTTGCCGAGCGGTTCGAGGTCGATCGGGACGATGCCCACGCCGTGCTTGCCGGTGCTCTCGGCGACGAGCTGCTCCGCCCAGGCGCCGAAGGCGGCGAGCTCGGGGTCGGCCACGAACGTGAGCTTGTCCCGGCCGGCCAGGGCCTGGACCCCGAGGGTCAGCCCCAGCTCGAAGCCGGGGTTCGCGGCCGGGTCCTTGGCATGGCAGGCGTCGAGCATCTTGCGGGCGCTGCCGAGGAGCGGATCGAGGTCGAGCCCGATCAGGCTGGCCGGCAGGAGCCCGACGTAGGTCAGGGCCGAGTACCGCCCGCCGATGTCGGGCGGGTTGAGGAAGACCTCGCGGACCTCGTCGTGGTGGGGGATCGCCTGGAGGCTGCGCTCAGGGTCGGTCACCAGGATCATGAAGTCGCCCGGTCGGGCCTCGTGCTGGTGGGTCGCCGCCAGGGCCTTCTCGATCCGCTCCCAGGCGTCGGCCTGGAAGGCGAGCGGCTCGGCGGTGGTGCCCGACTTCGTGGCGACGATGAAGAGGGTCTCGAGGGGGTAGAGGTCGTCCACGACCGCCGCCACGGCCGCCGGGTCGGTGGAGTCGAGGATGCGCAGGGTCAGCCAGTCGCCGCCGTCGCCGAAGGTCCGCCGGAGCACGTCCGGGGCCAGGCTGCTGCCGCCCATCCCGGCCACCACGGCCGATCGATAGCCGGCGTCGCGAGCCGCTTCGCCGAACGCCTCGAGCGGGCCGATCTCCTCGTGGAAGTGGACCGGGGCGTCGAGCCAGCCCAGCCGCTGGGCGATCGTCACCTGGACGTCGGGGTCGCTCGACCAGAGGCTCGCGTCGCGCTCGTGGAGGCGCTCGACCCAGCGCTCCTCACGGGCCCGGGTAAGGAGGTCGTCGTAGGTGGGCGGGGTGGCGGTCTCGTCGGTCACGGTCTGGGCGCCTCGCGTGGCGGGATGGCTTGTCCGCGTTGGCTGATCCCGTCGATGGTACCGGCGCGAAGCCATCGGGGTCCACGGACGGACCCTCGGGGTCAGCCTTGGTCCGCCTCGATGGCCAGGACCTTGCCCAGCCGTCGCCGATGACGGGGCTCGCCGGAGAACGAGGCGGCCAGGAACGCCTGGGCGCACTCGAAGGCGAGCTCCGCTCCGATCACCCGGGCGCCGAGGGTCAGCACGTTCATGTCGTCGTGCTCCACGCCTTGGTGGGAGGAGTAGGTGTCGTGGCAGACGGCCGCCCGGACGCCGCGGATCTTGTTCGCCGCGACCGACGCCCCGACACCCGACCCGCAGATGAGGATGCCCCGGTCCGCCTCGCCGGCGCTGATCGCCAGGCCGAGCCTGAGTGCGAAGTCCGGGTAGTCGTCGTCCGGGTCTGAGCCGTCGCCGCCGAGGTCGATGAGCTCGAGGTCGTCCCCGGCGGCCGCGATCCGGCGGATGAGCTCGGCCTTCAGGGCGGCCCCGGCATGATCCGCGGCGAAGGCGACGTGCATCAGGCCCGACCCGCGATGACGTCGACCGGGATGCCGGCGTCGGGCCAACGTCCGTCGGTGGTGATGACCCGATCCGCGTCGAGCACGACGGCGGTGGCCAGGACGAGGGCGTCCGGCAGGCGCAACCGTCGACCGAACCGCGCACGCAGCTCGGCCGCCGCGGCCGCGATCGCTCGCGACGCCGGCTCGACACGTGCCGGCAGCGAGTCGACGAACGCATCGGCCTGGCTTACAGCTTCAGAGCCGAGGCGGAACGGGAGCACCATCAGCTCCGCATACGCCGACGCAGGGACGACCATGACCTCGGCGGGCTCGGCCGCCCTAAGGATGGTCCTGGCGGCGAGGTGATGCGCGTCCTCGGCATCGAACAGGGCGATGAGGACGCCGGCGTCGACCACGATCACTCCCATTCGTCGCGGAGCTCGTCGAGGTACCCGGGCGGGTACATCCCCGTGAAGATGCCCGCGTAGCGCTCGATCGGATCCTCTTCCCTGGTGAGCACGATCTCGCCATTCGCCCGCGCCTCGACCTTGAGCGGATCGCCCACTCGGACGCCGGCCTTGGCCAGTGCGTCGGCCGGGATCGTGACCTGGTGCTTGGGGCTCACGCGGGTGAAGCCGCGGCGGCGTCTTTGCTTTACTCGGGCGACCATGAGTAAAGCTTAGTCCTGGCCGTGATGCGACGCAACCCCCCGACCGTCGAGCCCCAGCCCGATCGGTTGGTGGCCATGGTCCAGGGTCGGGATCCGCCCCCGAAGGCCGTCCCGGACGACCCGCCGACCCACGTCCGCGACGCGCTCGGCGGTGAAGCCGAAGTGCTCGAGGATCGTCCCGGCCGGGGCGCTCGCCCCGAAGTGATCAAGCCCCACGATGGCGCCCTCGTCGCCGGCGTAGCGCTCCCAGCCCATCGAGATTCCCATCTCGACCGTTACCCGACGGGTGGTCGCCGCCGGCAGGACCGCCTCACGATAGGCCGCGGACTGGGCTTCGAACAGCTCCCAACACGGGAGCGAGACGACCCGGGTCCGGATCCCGTCGGCCTCGAGCGCGTCGCGGGCCGTCGAGGCCAGCATGAGCTCCGATCCGGTCGCCACAAGGATGAGGTCGATCACCTCCGGCCCACCGCTCGACTCGCGCAGGACATAGCCGCCGTGGGCCACGCCGTCGCGGGCCAGGGCGGCCGTCTCCGGCAGGGTCGTCAGCTTCTGGCGGGTGAGGGCCAGGGCCACCGGACCGTCGCGCCGGGCCACGGCGACCGCCCAGGCCGCGGAGGTCTCGTTGGCGTCGCCCGGGCGGATGAACCACAGGTTCGGGATGGCCCGGAGGGCGGCGTAGTGCTCGACCGGCTGGTGGGTCGGGCCGTCCTCGCCGAGCCCGACCGAGTCGTGGGTCCAGACGTAGACGACGTGGAGACCGGACAGGGCCGCGATCCGGACGCTCCCGCGCATGTAGTCGCTGAAGGTCAGGAACGTGGCGGCATAGGGCAGGAACCCCCCGTGGTAGGCGATCCCGTTGACGATCCCGCCCATGCCGTGCTCGCGCACCCCGAATCGGAGGTTCCGGCCGGGTTCCTCGGCGCTGAAGTCGCCGCCGCCTTTCACGTCGGTGAGGTTCGACTCGGACAGGTCGGCCGAGCCTCCGAACAGCTCGGGGACGGTCTCGGCGAGGGCCTGGATCGCCGCCTGGCTCGCCGCGCGAGTGGCGACGTCCTCGCCCACGGCGTAGGTCTTCAGGCCGGCGGTCGCAGCCGGCCGCGGATCGCCGTCGAGCCGCCGGCTGAGCTCGCGCGCCTCGACCGGGAAGGCGGCCGCATAGCGGCCGAGGCGCGTCTCCCACTCCTCGGCGAGCCCCTCGCCGTGGGGGATCGCCCGCGAGAACATCGCCCCGGCCTCGTCCGGGACGTAGAACGTCCGGTCGGGATCCCAGCCGTAGGCTTCCTTGGTGAGCCGGACCTCGTCCGGGCCGAGCGGCGCGCCGTGGGCCCTCTGGCTGTCCTGCTTGTTGGGGGCGCCGAACCCGATGTGGGTCCGCACCGCGATGAGGCTCGGCCGGTCGTCGGCGTTGGCGGTCTCGATCGCGGCGGCGATCGCCTCGACGTCGTTGCCGTCCTCGACCCGCTGGACGTGCCAGCCGTAGGCGGCGAAGCGGGCCGGGACGTCCTCGCTGAAGGCCATCGCCGTGGGGCCGTCGAGCTGGATGTGGTTGTCGTCGTAGAGCATGGTCAGCTTGCCCAGCCGGAGGTGGCCGGCGAGCGAGGCCGCCTCGGACGCGATCCCCTCCTGGAGGTCGCCGTCGGAGCAGATGACGTACGTGCGGTGGTCCACGACGGTGTGCCCGGGCCGGTTGAACTCGCCCGCCAGCCGCCGCTCCGCGATCGCCATCCCGACGCCGTTCGCCACGCCCTGGCCCAGCGGTCCGGTGGTCGCCTCGACGCCCGGGGTGAGGCCGTACTCGGGGTGACCCGGGGTCTTCGAGCCCCACTGCCGGAAGTGCTCCAGGTCCTCCAGCGAGACCTCGTAGCCGGTCAGGTGGAGGAGGGCATAGAGGAGCATCGAGGCGTGACCGGCCGACAGGACGAACCGGTCGCGATCCGGCCAGTCCGGGCGGGTGGGCGCATGGCGCAGGAACCGGGTCCACAGGGTGTAGGCCATCGGGGCCATCCCCATCGGGGCTCCGGGGTGACCCGAGTCGGCCGCCTGGACAGCGTCGATGGCAAGCGTCCGGATGGTGTCGATGGCGAGGCGGTCGAGCCGGTCGGTGGCGGTGGTCATGAGTGGTCCGGGCTCCCTGCGGCGTGGCTCGATCGGGGACCTGCATTGTAGGACCCGGGCTGGCCGGTGGCCGGACCCGCGCATCGGTATCCTCGTCCCATGCCGACCCACCCGAGCGGGACGCGTGGCGGCCGCCGGACGCGGACGGTGGTCGTCCTCGGCGACCTGACCCTCGACGTCGTCCTGGCCCCGGCCCGACCGCTTGAGCGCGGGACGGACGTCCCCGGGACCGTCTCCCTGTGCCAGGGCGGGTCGGCCGCGAACACCGCCCGCTGGCTCGGCCGGCTGGGGATCCGAACGACCCTGATCTGCTCCGTCGGCCGCGATCCCGCCGGGCGGGCGCTCGTCGACGCGGTCCGTTCGGATGGGATCGTGACCCGGGTCCGTCGCGACCGCGGTCGGCCCACCGGCCGGATCGGCGTCTTCGTCGGGCCGGGCGGCGAGCGCTCGTTCGTGGCCGACCGGGGCGCCGCCGACGAGCTCGCCCCGGACGATCTCCGGGCGCGCTGGTTCGCCCGGGTCGACCTCCTCCACCTGCCCGCCTACTCGCTCCTCGGCGAGCCCCTGGGCCTGGCCGGCCGGGCGGCGGTCCGTCACGCCCGGGCCGCCAGGGCCCTGGTGAGCCTCGACCTCGCCTCGGTCGGGCCGCTCCTGGCGAATGGCCGGGAAGCGGCCGTCGGGCTGGTCCGCGAGGTGGCCCCCGATCTCCTGTTCGCCACCGCCGATGAGCTCCACGCCCTGGTCGGCGCCGGCGGTCGGACGGGGGACCGCGCCCTCGGGCTGGCCCATGTCGTCGTCGTGAAACGGGGCGCGGCCGGAGCGACGGTGCTGGCGGCCGGGAGCCCGGACACCCGTTTCGATGTCGCGACCCGACCGATCGCGGCCGTCGACACGACCGGCGCCGGTGACGCGTTCGACGCCGGGTTCGTCGCCGAGTGGCTCGTCTCGCGGGCCGCGGGCCGCTCGTCGGCGGTGGCCCTCCGGCGAGCCGCGGTCGCCGGGAACCGGGTCGCCGCGAGGCAGGTCCGTTCGCCGCGGCCGGAGCTCGGGATCGGCTGAAGGGGCCGGGCACCGCGAGAGAGGACATCGTCGCCGCGTCGTCGTCCGGGGCTCGAACGTGGACGCGACACCCTTCCGGTCGCGTTACCCTCCGACGGTGAGCACCATCGCCGACCGGATCGTCCTGGACCCCGAGGTCCGCGCCGCGCTCGAGGGGGGCCGTCCGGTCGTCGCCCTCGAGTCGACGCTCATCAGCCACGGCCTGCCGTATCCCCAGAACGTGGCCGTGGCGCGCGCCTCCGAGGCCGCCGTCCGGGAGAGCGGGGCGGTCCCGGCGACGATCGCGATCCGGGACGGGCGGTTGCTCGTCGGGCTCGGGTCGGACGACCTGGAGGCCCTGGGCACAGCGGCGCCGGGCTCGGTGCTCAAGGCGGCCCGTCCCAACATCGCGGTCGCCCTGACCCGCGACGGGTGGGCGGCGACGACGGTCTCGGCCACGATGATCGCCGCCGTCGCGGCCCGGATCCGGGTCTTCGCGACCGGGGGCATCGGCGGGGTCCACCGCGGCGCACTGGGCGACTCCACCGGGTACGAGGTCCTGGCGGTGACGGCGAACCTCGGGACCGGTGGCATCGCGGGTCGTGGGCTATCGCTCGGCGGCGCCACCCTCGACATCTCGTCCGACCTCGAGGAGCTGGCCCGGACGCCGGTGGCGGTGGTCTGCGCCGGACCGAAGGCGATCCTCGACCTGCCCCTCACCCTCGAGTACCTCGAGACGCGGGGCGTGCCCGTGGTCGCGATCGGGCAGGCGGAGATGCCCGGCTTCTACTCGCGGGAGAGCGGGATCCCGGCGCCGATCTCCGTCCCCGACGAGGCGGCCGCCGCGCGCCTGGTCGGGATCCACCTCGGGCTGGGGCTCGGCTCTGGGATCCTCGTCTGCACGCCGGTCCCGGCTGCCGAGGCGATGTCCCTCGGAGTCGTCCGCGAGGCCGTGGAACGGGCGATCGCCGACGCCGACGCGGCCGCGGTCCACGGTCCGGCGCTGACGCCGTGGCTGCTGGCCCGGATCGCCGAGCTGACCGACGGGGCCAGCATCCGGGCGAACACCGCGCTCATCGAGAACGACGCCCGGGTCGCCGGGCGGCTCGCCGTCGCGCTGTCCGAGGGGGTCGGCTGAGGGACCGCCAGGCCTTCGTGTTCGACGGTCATCTGCCATCGGTACGACCGCGGGCTTCCCCGGGACGGACACGGGTGCTAGACTCGGGACCCCGCATCCGTCCCGACCGCAGGGGTCTCCATGTCCGCCGTGATCGATGCCCCGGCCATCGATGCCCGAGGCATCCGGCGCGTCTACCGCGCTAAACCGAACGACGTCACCGCGCTCGACGGCGTGGACCTGGAGGTCCGGCCGGGCGAGTTCTTCGGGCTGCTCGGCCCGAACGGCGCCGGCAAGACCACGCTCATCAAGATCCTGACCACGCTCCTCCTGCCGAGCGCCGGGACGGCCCGGGTCTTCGGCTTCGACATCGAGCGGGAGACCAAGAAGATCCGGCGGATCATGAACATGGTCGCCGGCGGCGAGCAGTCGGGCTACGGGATCCTGACCGTCCGCGAGCAGCTCTGGATGTTCGGCCAGTTCTACGGTCTCGGGACCCGCGAGGCGTGGGCGAGGGTCGACGAGCTCATCGAAGCGGTCGGCCTCGGCGAGCAGCGTCTCCAGCGGGTCAGCGCCCTGTCGACCGGCCAGCGCCAGAAGATGAACTTCGCCCGCGGCCTGCTCAACGACCCGTGGATCCTGTTCCTCGACGAGCCGACCCTCGGCCTCGACGTCGCCGCCGCGCGGCAGGTCCGCGAGCTGGTGACGGGCTGGCAGGCGTCGGTCCCGGGCCGGACGGTCCTGCTGACGACCCACTACATGGCCGAGGCCGACGAGCTGTGCGAGCGGATCGCGATCGTCGACCGCGGCCGGGTCCTCGCGATCGGCACCCCGGCCGAGCTCAAGCAGCGGGTCCAGCGCGAGTCGATCTTCCGGATCGAGCTCGACCGGCTCGACGGCGGAACGGCGGCGCTCGCCCGGGTGCCCGGCGTCGTCAGCGCCACGGCCGCGGCCACCGACGGGGCCGCCCCCGGCGATCGCCAGACGGTCGAGGTCAATCTCGTTCTCGCCGACGACGGCGCCCTCGGCGGGGTGGTCGGTGCGCTGGCCCCATTGGGCTCTCGGATCCTGGCCCTGCGCAAGTCCGAGCCGACCCTCGAGGAGGTGTTCGTCGAGCTCGTCGGGCGGGGCTTCGACGAGGACGACGCCGCTCGGGCGGAGAACGACCCGACCAGGGCCGCATTCGTCGGCGCGGTCGGCCGGACGCCGCGGGAGCCCGGCGAGCCGGACCCCAGGGAGATCGAGTGAGCGCCGGGCAGTGGGTCGGCCGGCCGTCGACCGACCCGCGCTCGGCGGCCGACTGGAGCCGGCGTCGGGTCGCCGCCAACAACCTCCGGAGCGTCTTCGGCCGGGCTTACCCGCGGGTGCGCGGGCTCGCCCGCGAGCGCTCGTGGGTGCTCTTCGAGATCCTCCTGCCGTTCCTGACCACGTCGGCGTTCGTCTTCGTCTATCGGGCGCTCAAGGCGCCCCCGGAGTACATCGGGTTCGTCGTCCTGGGCGGGGCGATGACCGCCTTCTGGCTCAACGTCGTGTGGATGATGGCCGCCCAGCTGTACTGGGAACGGGACCAGGGCAACCTCGAGCTCTACTTCGCGGCGCCGATGGCCTTCATGAGCGTCCTGTTCGGGATGGCCTTCGGCGGGCTCGTCATGAGCTCGACCCGGGCGGCGGCCGTCCTGGTCGTCGCCTCGCTCCTGTACGGGGTCGTCTTCTCGGTCGAGCAGTGGGGGCTGCTCATCGTCGTCTTCCTGCTGACCCTGTCCGCGATGTACTGCCTCGGGATGGTCCTGGCCAGCCTGTTCCTGACCTGGGGCCGCGAGGCCTGGCACCTCAGCCAGCTGATGGACGAGCCGGTCTACTTCGTGTCCGGGCTGAGCTTCCCGGTCGCCGCCCTCGGGCGGCTCGGCGCCCTGGCCGTGGCCACGATCCCGCTCGCGACCGGGCTCGATGCGATGCGCCAGCTCGCGTTCGCCGGTCAGGGCACCACCCAGTCGATCCTGTCCCCGGCGGCCGAGGCCGGGCTCCTCGTCCTGATGACGGCGTTCTTCCTGGTCGTCGCCCGGATCGCGCTGCGCAACCTCGAGGAGCGCGCCAGGCGCGAGGGCCGCCTGACGATGCGCTGGCGATGACCGCCTCCGCCGTCCCGATCCCGTTCGACCCGCGCCGGGCCGAGGGCCACGGCTCGATCGACCGGTTGCGCAGCTTCCGGACCGCCGCCGTGCTCGGCTGGAAGATGGAGGCGAACTGGACGGACCCGGTCCTGTTCTTCACCTACTCGGTGGCCAAGCCGGTCAGCTCCGCGCTCATCCTGGTCGCGATGCTCCAGGTCATCGCCGGGGCGTCGAGCCCCGAGTACCGCGGCTTCGTCGTCGTCGGCAGTGCGCTCTGGTCGTTCGTGATCTCGGGCATCGCCGGTCTGGCCTGGTCCGTCCTCGACGACCGGGAGCGCTACCGGATGCTCAAGTACGTCTACGTCAGCCCGAGCGACTTCGTGACGGTGCTGCTCGGCCGCGGAGCCGCCCGGATCGCCGTCGGGGCCATGGGGGCGGTGATCACCCTGGCGGTCGGGGTGCTGCTCCTCGGTGTCCCGTTCGACCTGTTCCTGGTCGACTGGGGCCTGCTCGTCGTGGTGACGGTCCTCGGTCTGGGCTCGATCGTCGCGATCGGCGTCCTGATGGCCTCGGTCTGCCTCCAGACCCGCCAGGATTCATGGTACTACCCGGAGGCCGTGGCCGGCGGGCTGTTCCTCATCTCCGGGGCGGTCTTCCCGCTGTCGGTCCTGCCGCTCGCGGTCCAGGCGATCGGTCTGATCGACCCGCTGGCGTGGTGGATGGAGGGCACTCGGCTGGCCCTCTTCCCGACCGGGCCGAGCGCGATCGGGGGTGCCGGCTCGCTCTACACCGACCTCACCGGGCAGCTCGTCCCGGGGTCGACGACCATCGTCGTCGCCTTGCTCGTGACCGGGGCCGTCGTTACACTCGTCTCGGCCGTCGTCTTCCGCTGGAGCGAGCATCGAGCGAAGGACCGCGGGCTGATCGACCAGACGACCGGGTCCTGAGCGCGGCCGGGCGGCCGGTCGCGCGGGGGCCACGGGCGAGTGGCCCGGGCGGACACGAGGAGGGCGCGAGGTGCGGATCTACGAGGGGGCTCCTCGGCAGGACTTCGAGGAGGTCTTCCGCTCGATGGGGGCGTTCCTCGACCAGCGGGCGATGCACGAGGTCCTCCTCGTCGAGGCGCCCGACGGGTTCATCGTCCAGGGCCTGGTGACCACCGAGGCCGCGCCCGGCGGCTGGGGTGACACGGTCGGGACCCAGACGAAGGAGACCCTGACCTTCCTCGACGACGACATCTCGCGGTTCATGGACGAGGCCGTCGCCCGTCGCGCCCGTCCGGCCGAAGACTGGGAGAAGGCCGGCTACTACGAGAAGGCGTTCCGGGTGCTCGGTCGGTACATGGACGAGCAACGTCCGCGGGACACCTTCTTCTTCGAGCAGGAGGGGGCGTTCGTCATCCGGCTCCTGCAGGCCACCCAGGCCGGCATGCGTCACGTCCTCACCGAGTTCACCCGTGAGGACATCGAGGCGATGATCGCCCAGGGACCCAACCTTCGCGTACCCGATCCCCCGCCCGGCGGCAAGCCGGCAGCCGGGGGCTGACCCACCGGAGGGCGCGGCCCGGACGGACCCGCCGCTCCGCCAACCGTCGCCCAGCCGGGGCGACCGAACAGGAGGCAGCTCATGAAGGCGCTCAAGACCGTCGCCGTCGCCCTCGGGATCACCCTCGGGGCGCTCATCGTCATCCCGCTCGCGGTCCTCGCCGGATTGTTCGTCTGGCTGAAGCTGACCGAGGAAGGCGACGAGGAGACGCTCGAGCTGGACCAGGAAGGCATCTGACCGTCGGCCCACCACGGGGCCCGACCAGACCCGCTCCGACGCCCGACGCGATCGTCGCGCCGGGCGTCATCGTCTCGTCACGGAGATCGTCCGCTACGAGCGCTTCGCCTCAGCCGGGCCCCAGACCTCGGGCCCGCAGATGAACCCGCGATGGTTCGGCGGATCGAGCCGTGAAGGGTCCTCGAGGAGGCCGGCGAGCCAGGCCGTGACCTCGTCGAAGCTGGACCAGGGCCGGTAGGCCCAGCCGGCCTCGTCGCACCAGCCCGAGAGGGGTGCCTTGGCGAAGATCGTGTCGGCGTGGGCGGCCGCGTACCGGTCGCTGGTGCCGTCCCCGACCAGGATGACGTGGCGTCCGCGGCCCCGATGGTGGAGGACCCGGTTCCGCTTGCAGGTGCCGCACAGGAGGCAGTCCGGGTGGCCGAACGGGAAGCGGATCTCGGCCCGACCGGTCGCCCAGCTGGTCTCCGCCGTGGCGATCGGCAGCCCGGTCAGCCCGAGCCGGGCGAGGGCCGGCTCCACGTAGAACCCGTAGCCGTCGCTGACGATCTCGATCTCGGCCCCGACCGACCGGGCCAGGGCCACGAAGCCGATGAAGGTCTCGTCGTGGGGCTGATCGGCCGCCGCGGCCGCCACCCGCTCGCGGTCCGTCGGCAACCAGGCGACGAGCTGGGCCAGCTCGCTCCGGGACCCGATCTCGCCGCGGTCGTACATGGCGTCGAGGCGCAACCACTCGTCGCTCGGGGCGAAGTCGACCATCAGCTCGTCGACGACCTGGGTCCGGCAGATGGTCCCGTCATAGTCGACCAGGAAGGTGAGCGGGGGAAGGGCCGGCGACGCGGTCATCGGGCCGCGGTCACTCGCCCATCAGCTGGAGGTGGACCCGCCGGTCGCGGGGACGCATCCCGTCGAAGTCGACGAAGTAGATCCGTCCGAACTCGCCGAGCTCCATCCGACCGTCGACGATCGGGATCGTCTCCGAGCGCCCGACCAGGCCCGAGCGGATGTGGGCGTCGGTGTTCAGGCTCCAGACCGCCTGCTCGCCGAGGTCGTCGACCGCGTGCCGGATGTGGAGCGGGCCGGGGTGCAGGTACTGGCCCTCGTGCCGGCAGGTCGGGACCAGCGTCTCGAGCCGGTCGAGCATGTCCTGGAGGAGGTGCTCGGTGCCGTCGAAGAGCCGGTCGTGCGATTCCTCCTGGATGATCACGCTGCAGGTCGTGTGCTGGGAGTAGACCGTGATCGTGCCCATCCGGATCCCCGAACGCTCGACGGCCGCCTCGGCCTGGGCCGTGACGTCGTGGAACATCGGCTTGTGGAGCGGGCTGTGGACCTCGACGGTCTCGTGGTGGACGGTCATCGGCTCATCCTCTCGTGCCGGCCGGATCGGCCCTGCCGCCGTGCCGCATGCTCCAGGCCCGGTGCATCGCCCGGACCATCCCTTCCATCGTGGCGACCGGGTCGGCGGCGCGCAGGATCCCGCTCGAGGAGCCGGTCCCACCGACCCCCAGGGCCATCATCCGTTCCACGTCGTCCGGTGTCTGGATCCCCGCCCCGCACATGACGATGATCGCCGGGTCGACCCGGCCGACGAGCTCGACGGCCCGCTCGACGAACCCGCCCATCTCGGTGGCCGCCGAGCGGCTCGTGGCGATGAGCTCGGGTGGCTCGGCCAGGACGATGTCCGGGCCGAGCGTGGCGATCTCGGCCGCTTCCTCGGGGGAGTCGGCGTAGACCATCGTGGCCAGCCCCACCGCCCGGGCCCGGCCGAGGGACCGGGCGATCTCGTCGCGGGTCATCCGTCGCTCGGAGTGGTTGAGCATCGCGCCCGTCGCGCCGGCCGCCCGGACGGCCTCGGCCAGCATGCCCCCGACGCCGCGTCCGGGTGGGGCCGGGTCCAGGTGCTGGGCGAAGACCTGGATGCGCCGGGTCGCTCGGGCGACGTCGGCGATGTCCACCGCCTGGGGGTCGAACACGATGCTCAGGTCGAGCTCGCCGGCCAGGGCGTCGGCCGCCCGGGCCAGGCGGACGGCCTCGGCCCCCCAGGCGTAGCCCTTCAGCCCGATCTCGAAGACGGGCGCCCGGATCGGGCCCCGGGCGTCCACGGTCAGACCACCACCGCCTCGATCCCGAGCATCCGGGCGAGGACCAGGAGCTGCTCGGTCCAGCGGCCCTGGGCTGCGGCCATGTGGTGCGGCGCGCCGGCCTGACACCACTCGTCGCACCACTCGGCGATCGGCAGGTCGTCGTGGCGGAAGAGGGTCTGCGGGGCGGAGATCGGGCGGGGTGGGAACGGGATGAACTCGCCCTCGGAGATCACGAAGCGCCACTGGTTCTCGCCCATCGTCACCAGGGCCAGGTTCGTCACCGGGCCGGGCTGGTAGGCGAACTCGAAGCCGGCCCCGAAGCCGTGGACGCCCTGGTAGTAGATCGAGTGCTTGACCTTGGCCTCGCCCGGGGTGGCCAGGGCCGGGTTGCCGTGCCCGTCGTGGGAGAACATCACCGCGTTGTTCTCGAAGTCGATGACGTAGTTCTCGACCGTCGTGGCCTGCCCGGCCAGCTCCTGGAGGATGAGCTGGGCCACCGCGCAGTTGACGTCGCCCTCCGGTGAGGCGGGGATGCCGATCTCGCACAGCCGCCCGGTTCCGTAGGACGGGATGATCCCGACCCGTCGGGTCGGTCAGCCAGACCTGGTCGAACGCGGTGAAGGCGTCGAAGCCGTGCTCCTTGACCACCGACTCGAGGGCCAGGGCCAGCCGGACCGACCGCTCGAACAGGGCCGGCTCCATCTCGACCGTGTACTTCGCCCGCTCGGCGGCGGCGGTCGCGTCGAGCTCGGCCTGGGCGATCTCCCCGAAGCGGACCGCGACCTTCTCGGGCTCGAGCGGCCAGACCACCGGCCCGATGTCCTGGCGCAGGGAGAGCCCGTCGAACATCAGGTCGGTCATCCCCTCGAAGGGGTGCCCGACGAGGGCGATCCGGGCGGTCCGCAGACGGCGCCGGACCGCCGCCGCGGCGATCGTGTCGGCGACCTTCCGGCGACCCTCCGGGTCGTCCAGCCGCGAGGTCACCATCGAGAAGTCGCGGCCGGTCCGGAGGAGGACCGCGGTGAGCTCGGGCATCCCGGCCATCCCGGAGTTGAGCATCACCACGTCGAAGCCGTCCGACTCGCCCAGCCGGCTGATCCGCTGGGCGTTCCAGACGAGGACCGGGGCAGTGGTGTCGATGAAGCAGCGGG
The DNA here is from genome assembly GCA_963809595.1 of uncultured Chloroflexia bacterium. Classification (GTDB taxonomy): domain Bacteria; phylum Chloroflexota; class Limnocylindria; order Limnocylindrales; family CSP1-4; genus Chersky-267. Next base: position 173,178 of record CAWEKG010000001.1, read on the forward strand.
CCGGGACGACGCCCTTGGTGTAGGCCAGCTCCATGGCCACGATGATGTCGACGTCCTCGGCGTTGAATCGCCGGGCCGCCGCCGCCGCCTGGTGCTCCTCCTCGACGAGCCCGGCGTGGACGACCTCGCCGTAGGCCGACAGGAGGTCGGCGATCTCCTGGGCCGCGGCCGTGGCCGCCGGACGCATGTGGCCGGTCTTGTTGTAGTCGTCCTCGAGCAGCGCCATGACCAGGACGCCGATCTTCGCCTTGACCGTCACCTCGAGCCTCCCTGAGCTAGCCGATCGTGGTTCATGCCGTGGTCCGTTCGATCCGGGCTGTCCGCTCGCTCGACGCGGTGAAGACCGGTCTGAGCGCCTCGAACAGGTCGCGATACGTGCTGTAGGCCGCCTCATACGCCGCCCGGGTCGTGGGGTCCGGCTGGTAGCGCTCTCCGACCGAGACCATCGCCCGAGCCGCCTCGTCGAGGTCGCGGAAGACCCCGGCCGCGACCCCGGCCAGCATGGCATCGCCGCGGATCGCCGCGTCCTCGCCCCGGAGGGTGATCACGGGCAAGCCGCAGACGTCGGCCTTGACCTGGTTCCAGAGCCGGCTGCGCGCCCCGCCGCCGTGGGAGTGGATCTCGGCGGCCGGCGCCCCGGCGCTGGCCAGGAGCTCGACGTTGCGTCGGAGCATGAACGCGACGGCCTCCAGGATCGCCCGGACGAAGTGGCCCTTGGCGTGGCCCAGGCCGAACCCGTAGAAGACGCCCCGGGCAGCCGGGTCGTACTCCGGGCTGAACGCGCCGGCGAGGTGGGGCAGCATCACCAGACCCTCGGAGCCCGGAGGGACCGTCGCGGCGAGCTCGGTCAGCAGATCGTAGGCGTCACGGCCCTCGCGAGCGGCACGCTCCACCTCCTCGCGTCCCAGGGCATCGCGGAACCAGGTAAGGGCCATCCCGCCGGTCGGGCAGACCGGGCAGTAGAGGTAGCGACCCGGGGCGGAGTGGATGTAGACCGGGGTCTGGCGGCTGGGATCCCGGCCGTGACGATCGACCGAGGCCTGGAGGGTCAGCGCCCCGCCCGTGCTCTCGGACACGATCCCGGGGCCCGTGTTGCCGATCCCGACCGCACCGGCCGCCTGGTCCATCCCGCCGGCGACGACGATCGACCCGGGCGCCAGACCGAGGGCCGCGGCGGCCGACGTCGTCAAACGGCCGACGACCGCGCCCGGCTCGACCGGCTCGGCCAGCCGTCGCTCGTCGATCCCGACCGCGTCGAGCATCTCGTCCCACCATCGTCGGCGCACGATGTCGAACAGCAGGCTGGTGCACTGGATGCCACCGTCGGTGACGAAGCGACCGGTCAGCCGGTGGAGCAGGAAGTCCTCGACCAGGAGGAAGCGATCGGCCGCGGCGAAGACGGCCGGCTCGTTCACCCGCCACCAGAGGAGCTTGCAGGCCGTCCAGGTCGGGACGATCGTGGGGATGCCGGTGACGTCGTAGGTGCGCGCCGCGCCGAAGCGCTCAGCCAGGGTGCGCGCTTCGTCCGTCGCCCGGTTGTCGAGCCAGACGATGGCCGGGCCGACCGGCCGGCCGTCGGCGTCGACCGGGATCACCGTCTCGCCCTGGCTCGAGACCGCGACCGCACCGACCGAGGCGCGGTCGACGCCCGCCGCCGCAATCGGCCCGGCCGACCGCCACGCGGGTCGCCGCCCAGTAGCGCTCCGGGTCCAGCTCCGTCCGATCGGGGGCGGGCGTCAGGAGGCGGTACTCCTCGCCGGCCGAAGCCAGCAGCCGCCCATCGTCAGAGAAGAGGCCGGCCTTGACCGATGTCGTGCCGATGTCGAGCCCGAGGAGCGTCGCCATGGCCGGGCGGCGCTAGCCGATCCCGTACCTCTTGGCCGCCTCGACCGGGTCCGACCCGGCCTTCACGACGTCGCGCAAGGCCTGCATGAAGGCCTCGGTGTCACCGGCCTGGATCAGGTTCCGGCCGAAGACGACGCCGCGGGCCCCGGACCGGACCGCGCTCGCGGCGAGGGCCAGCGCGTCACGCTCGTGGGGGAGCTTCTTGGCGCCGAGGGCCAGGATCGGCACCGGCGTCGAGCGGACGATCTCGGCGAAGCGATCACCGGTGTAGAACGTCTTGACCAGGTCCACCCCGAGCTCGGCCACGATCCGACAGCCGATCGAGATGACCTCGTGGCGCTCCTCCGGCGAGATGTCCTCGTGACCGGCCGGGTAGACCTCGCCGACGATGGGCAGTCCGGCCGTGCGCTTCTCGGCCACGCACCGGGCGACCATTTCGACGTTCTCGGCGTCGATCGCCTCCGAGCCGGTCTTGATCGACATCCCGACGAGCACGACGTCGGCCCCGAGGGCCGCGGCTCCGGCGGCGCTGATCATCGGCACGCTGCGGCTCTCGTGGTAGCCCCACTGGGTGGCGTACTGGGTGCCCCAGTTGAGCCGGACCATCATCGCCGGCGCGCCGCGGTGGCGGAAGACCGACGCGACGTGGCCGGCCGTGCCCGGGCTGATGAGGATCGCATCGGCACCGGCGAGCGAGTCGACGATCGTGGCCAGATCCTCGAAACCCGGTCGGGGCCCGTTGTACAGGCCGTGATCGATCGCCGCGACGACGGCATTGCCGCTGTCGAACAACCGTGCCAGACGGATCTCCTCGCCGGTCGACACCGCCACCGCCTCCGCTCGGGCCGGCACCCGGTCGCCGGCAACGAACAGTCCGGTTGGGTGTCGGAAAATGTATTGAATGACGCACACAATGCTATCGACGACGTTGCGGATGTCAAGTCGCGGACCCTTGCGAACGGCGATGAAGTCTCGTGCGGGCGACGCGAGTGACGTACAGAGGAGTGACGGGTCGCGTGTCGAAACATCGAGGTTGATGTTGCGATTCATTTCCGTTTGGGCGTAGGATGCCCCCTGGACTCGGAGAGGAGGCCGGTCGAGGCCGTGGAACGCTCGATCAGCACGGTGCCGGTACAGCCTCCGCGCCCTTCTCTGGATCTTCGGCGCCGCGCTCGAGCCGCGGCGGGATCGCTCGAAAGGAGACGTGGGCGTTGAATCGGAAGTCCTTCCTGGTCCTCACGGCCGTCATGGTCGGGACGATCGTCGTGCAGGCCTGCTCGTCGGCGGCCACCAGCACGGCCCCCTCCGCTGCCCCGAGCAGCGCAGCCTCGCAGGCCGCGGCGGCCTCGCCGTCGGCGGCGCCGGCGCCGGTCAAGCTGACCCTCTGGCACAACTACGGCGTCGAGTCGAACGCCAAGGTGACCAAGGCGCTGACCGACGCCTACACGGCCAAGAACCCGAATGTCACGTTCGAGCTGGTCGCACAGCCGGCCCCCGACTACTTCGCGCTGCTCAAGACGGCGGCGATCTCGAAGAGCGGGCCCGACCTGATGACCATGTGGACCGGGCTGTTCGCCCTCCAGAACCAGGGCTTCCTCGAGCCGCTGAACCAGTACATCCCGCTCGACGCGCTCAAGCAGTTCGACGGGATCAACTGGTGCTCGAAGGACCTCAAGGTCGAGACCGGCGCGATCTGCGTGCCGCTCGACCTCCAGTACTACAACGGCTTCTACAACAAGGAGCTCTTCACCAAGGCCGGTATCAGCGCGTTCCCGACGAACTGGGATGAGCTCTATGCCGCCTGTGACAAGCTCAAGGCCATCGGCGTCACGCCGCTGACCTACGGCACCGGCCTGCAGGCCCTGAACGCCGGCTTCTACCCGTACTACGACCTCAGCTACATGATGATGATGTTCTCGGTCGACGACTGGAAGAAGCTCTACAACGGGCAGATCCCGTGGACCGATCCCAAGATCGTCGACCAGCTCACGAAGTGGGCCGCCCTCAAGACGAAGGGCTGCACCAACGACGACGTCCTGGCCAACAACGAGTCCGTCTCCCAGTTCGAGACCGGCAAGGCCGCCATGACCCTCGAGGGCTCATGGGGCTTCAAGGAGTTCCAGGACAAGCTCGGTGACAAGGTCGGGGTCTTCACCCCGCCCTTCAACGACAGCCAGGCCAAGGGCGTGGTCGAGTTCCCGGGCAACGGGTTCGGGGTCACCAGCTACTCCCAGCACAAGCAGGACGCGGCGAACTTCCTGGCCTGGATGGCGACACCCGAGGCCCAGAAGATCATCGCCGACGGCGGCCTCATCCCGACGGTCGCCGGGACCTCGCCGACCAACCCGCTGGCGCTGGCGATGCTCGACTACGCGGCCAACCAGGGCTTCACCCGCTATCCGATGATCGACAACGTCATGCAGCCGGAGGTCACGGACGTCGCGACCAAGCTGCTCGACGCGGTCCTCGCCGGGACGACGACGCCCCAGGAAGCTGCCCAGAAGATGCAGGACACGCTGATGGCCCTGCCGGCCGATCGGCGCGGCGACACCTACCAGTAGTCGGACCGAGCATGGGCCGGGACCGTCGCTCGCCGACGATCCCGGCCCGCTGATCCCGCGATGACCTCCCGATGACGGCCCCAGCCGCGCGACCGGCCGCGGCCACGTCGCTGGCGCCGCGCCTGCTCGGCGGGCGGCTCAAGCGATCCCAGCGTCGGGCCGGGCTGGTCTTCATCCTCCCGCTCGTCGTCCTGGAGCTGACCCTCCTCGTCCTGCCGATCGCCCAGACGGTCTTCTACAGCTTCACCGACTGGAACGGGTTGACCTGGAAGTGGCTGGGCCTCCAGAACTACGAGCGCCTCTTCACCGACAGCACGTTCTGGCGGGTCGTCGCCAACAACGTGCTGCTGCTCCTGTCCATCCCGGTCGCGATCCTCATCCCCCTGGGTGTCGCGTTCCTGCTCAACGAGCACGTCCGGGGCTGGCGCTTCTTCCGCTCGATCTACTTCCTGCCGACGGCCATCTCGTGGGTGGTCATCGGGATGGTCGCCGTTCGGGTCTTCGCCTCGCAGGGGATCCTCAACGGCCTGTTCGACGTGGTCCATCTGCCGGTCCACCTGAACCTGCTGGGCGCCGAGCTGACCGCGATGCTGGCGGTGATCATCACCTTCATCTGGTCCACCTTCGGGACGAACACGATCATCTTCATCACCGGGATGGCCACCCTGGACCGCGAGATCTACGACGCGGCGAAGGTCGACGGCGCCGGCTCCTTCGCCACGTTCTGGCGGATCACGATCCCGATGCTCATGCGCTTCGTCCAGTTCGCCTTCATCGTGACCCTGATCACCGCGTTCACCGCGCTCTTCAGTCTCATCTTCGTGATGACCGGCGGCGGACCCGGCTACGGCACCACGACGCTCGAGTTCTACGTCTACCAGCAGGCCTTCTCGGTCGGCGTCTTCGGCTACGGCGCGGCGATCGGGGTGGTCCTCTCGCTCATCGTCTTCGCCATCAGCCTCGGCCAGACGCGGATCTTCCGCAGCCGGCTCGACTAGGCGGCGGCGACGATGGACCGGACCCGACGGCGCATCTCACGGGCGGCGATCTTCGTCGTCCTGTGCATCGTCGGTGTGGTGATGCTCTTCCCCTTCTACTTCATGACCGTGACCGCGTTCCGGTCGCACGACCAGTACATCGCGGGTTCGGGCTTCTCGCTGGACAGCTGGAAGGTCCTCTTCGACAGCATCCCGGTCATCCAGCAGCTGATCAACTCGACGGTCGTGACCGCCGGCGCGGTCCTGCTCATCCTGGCCGTCAGCTCGTCGGCCGGCTACGCCCTGGCCAAGCTGGGGTTCCGCGGCTCGGCCTACGTCTTCATCGCGGTCCTGGCCGGGATGACCGTCCCGATGCAGTCGATCATCATCCCGGAGTTCGTGAACATCAGCCAGGTCGGGCTGATCAACCAGTACCTCGGGGCGATCCTCGTCTACGCCGCCCTCGGGGTCCCGTTCGCGACGTTCCTGATGACGGCGTACTACCGGAGCATCCCGAACGAGCTGGTCGAGGCCTCGCTCATGGACGGGGCCTCCTTCTGGCAGATCTTCCTGCGGATCATGCTGCCGATGAGCGTGCCCGCCCTGGTGACCGTCGGCGTCCTCCAGGTGATCCAGGTCTGGGACGACCTGCTCATCGGTTTGCTCTTCCTCAACCGGCCCGACGTCCGGACGATCACGGTGGGCCTGGCGACGCTCCAGTCGTCGCGGATGGTCGACGTGCCCGCGCTCATGGCCGGCTCGATCATCAGCGCCCTGCCGGCGATCGTGGTCTACCTCATCTTCCAGCGGAACCTGGTCGCCGGCCTGACGATGGGAGTGAACAAATGACGGTCAGCACGACGGACGGCCCCAACGGGCTCAGCGCCCGCGCCCGGCGCGACGAGATCGCCCGGCTGGTCGAGGAGGACGAACGCGTCTCCGTCGGCGACCTGACCGATCGCTTCCGGGTGACCGACGCCTCGATCCGGCGGGACCTCATGATCCTCGAGGACGCGGGTCGGCTGCGCCGGATCCACGGCGGGGCCGTCGCCCGGCTCGATGCCCGGGCCCGGGGCACCTTCGCCACGAAGCTGCGCGACCACCGCGAGCAGAAGGCCCGCATCGGGGCGGTCGCCGCCGGGCTCATCGGGGCCGGTGACGTCGCATTCTTCGACTCCGGCACGACGGTCGCCCAGGTGGCGGCCCATGTCCCGAGCCCGCTCCGGCGGGTGAGCGCCCTGACCGTGGTCACCCACTCGCTCCCGGTCATCGACGAGATCGGCGACTGGGAGTCGCCTCACCTCATCTGCCTGGGCGGGCTCTACCTGCCCGACTACCAGGCCCTGGTCGGGCCGCAGACCGTGGCCGCGCTGCGCGAGCTGTCGGCCGACATCGTCTTCCTCGGCTGCGACGGGCTCTCGGTCGAGGCCGGTCTGACGACCCCGCACATGCTCGTCGCGGAGGTCGGGGCGACGATGGCCTCGCGCAGCCGGAAGGTCGTGGCGGTGGCCGATTCCAGCAAGCTCGGTCGCCAGGGCTTCACCCCGATCGTGCCCCTCGCCGCCGTCCAGGTGCTCATCACCGACGACGCCGCGGCACCGGCCGAGGTCGAGCGCCTGCGTCGCCGGGGGATCGAGGTGATCCTGGCCTGACGGCCCTGGATCGGAGCTCGCTCCACGGCGAGTTTGAAAGACCGAGCCGCGGCGGGCCTCTGATACGGTGAGGCGCCCCACTTCGGGGCGCAGCTCCGGGGTCGGCTCTGGTGGATCGAGCACTCGTCGAACGGGCGCAAGGAGGGGACCGCGACGCCTACGAGGCGTTGGCCCGGGCGTCCGCCCGCCGGCTCTTCCTCACGGCGTATCGGATCGTCCGGGACACCGATGCGGCCGAGGACGCTGTCCAGCTGACCCTCGTGGCGATCTGGCGCGAGCTCCCCAGCCTGCGCGACCCCGATCGGTTCGAGGCCTGGACGTACCGGCTGGTCGTCCGGTTCTGCCTGCTCGAGACGCGAAGGGCCCGGCGGGCCGGTGTCCGCGAGATCAGCATCGACGAGACGGAGCCGACCCGCTCCGACGCCTTCGCCGCATCCGATCTCCGCGACCAGCTCGACCGGGCGCTCGGCGAACTCTCGCCCGAGCATCGGGCCGTGGTCGTCCTTCACCACTACGCGGGCCTGCCCCTCGGTGAGGTCGCCGACGTCCTCGGCGTGCCCTACGGGACGGTCGGCTCGCGACTCCACCACGCCACCCGCGCGATGCGGGCTGCGATCGAGGCCGGTGACCGGCCGGCGCTCGCGGGAGGGCAGCCGGCATGACCGCGACCTTCGACTTCGACCGGTTGCTCGAGTCCGTCCTCGAGACGGGCGGCCCGCAGAGTCTCCGCCCGACCGTGGTCGAGGCGGCCCTGACCGAGGCCCGCGGCTCCCATCAGCGTCGCCCGCTCGTGCGGCCGCTCGATCGGCGAGCCTGGCCGGCGCCGCGCCTGTCCACGGCGAACCCCGGGACGGCCCGTCTCGCCGCTGATCGGCCTCGTGATGCTGCTCACCCTGGCCCTCGTCGCGGCGGCTGTCGTCGTCGGCGGTCGGGCGCTTCGCGGCGAGACCCGGCCACCGGGATGGGCGGTGACCGGCACGATGATCGACGCCCGGACCAACCCCACTGCGACGCTCCTCGTCGACGGCCGCGTGCTCGTGGCCGGTAACACCGGCAACCCGGCGCTGGCCGCCGCCGAGCTCTACGACCCTCGAACCCGGACCTGGACGGCGACCGGCGTGATGCGGAATGCCCGCTCCTTCCCGACCGCGACGCTCCTGTCCGACGGCAAGGTGCTCATGGCGGGCGGGGCCCTCGACGGCCAGGGGCTGGCCACGACGGAGCTCTATGACCCGCTCACCGGGCGGTGGACCGACACCGGGCGGATGACCGAGCCTCGCTCCCAGCACGCGGCGGTCCGCCTGCAGACCGGCAAGGTGCTGGTCGTCGGCGGCAGTGCCGGCGATCCGCCCGCCCCGTCGGCCGAGCTGTACGACCCGGCCACCGGGACGTGGAGCCCCACCGGGTCGATGGCGGAGTGGCGTGCCTCGCCCACCCTCACGCTCCTGTCCGACGGCCGGGTGCTCGTGGCCGGCGGCTTCGCGATCGGTCAAGGCGCCGCGTCGGCCTCGGCCGAGCTGTACGACCCGAAGACCGGGACGTGGACCGCTACCGGGTCGATGAACGAGAGTCGCGTCGACGGCAACTCAGCGACCCTTCTCCCCGACGGTCGGGTGCTCGTCGCCGGCGGCGACCGGTCCTCGGCCGAGCTGTACGACCCGCGGAGCGGGACCTGGGCGCCCACGGCCGGCATGATCGCGGGCCGCGGCGGACACACCGCGACGCTGCTGCCCGACGGCCGGGTGCTCGTTGCCGGCGGGCTCGGCAGCGGGACCGCCGCGCTGGCCTCGGCTCAGCTGTACGACCCGCTCACGGGATCCTGGACCGCCACCACGGCGCTGACCACGGCTCGCCTCGAGGGCCGAGCGGTCCTGCTGCCCGACGGCAGCGTCCTCGTGATGGGCGGGAGCTCCAGCAACAACGGGATGCCCCTGGCCGCCGCGGAGGTGTATCAGCCGTGAGCGCGGGCCGACCGATCGCGGACCGACGTTCCGCGGCCGCGGGCCGACTTGGAGTCGTGGCCCTGGCCCTGGCCCTCCTCGGTGCCGGCTGCTCGGCCCAGGAGTCGCCGAGCTCCCTCGTCGTCGCCTCGCTCGCAGCCGTCCGATCAGTGCCACCGACTTCGCTGTCGGGTGGGTCGACGCCGAGTTCGCAGCCGAGCCGCCCGCAGCCTACGCCGACCGCCAGCCCGACCTTCACCATGCTCGAGGTGACCGGGCGGTATTCCGCGCTGGCGTACTCCAAGTTCCGTCTCGGCTGCCGGGACTCCTATCGTCTCGACCTCGCGACCGGCACCTCCACATCCATTGCTGGGTGCCGCGATGAGGTCTCGCCGGACGGGCTCCTCATCGCGACGAACGACGCGCACGGGTTGGTCCTGATCGATTCGAGCGGGAGTGCGGCGGTTCGGCTCGATGACCCCGTCGATGCCGCTCCGGAGGCGTGGTCCCCGGACGGCCGATGGCTTGCCTGGCTGGGGTCATTCGATCCCGCGACCGGTCGCCCTGCCGAGGCCGGCATCGTGTCTGCCGATGGCTCGCACCGGGTCCGGCTGCCTGCGCCCGACGACGCCTGGGATTGGCCCTCCTGGTCGCCCGACGGAAGCCGTGTCGCGATCTCGACGGCGAACGGGACGTTGGTCGGCCGCGGGGACGGGATCGAGCTCAAGCCGGTCGGCCACCTGGGGTCGCTGACGTGGGCCCCGAACGGCGATCGATTCGCCTACCTCCAGGGTGGCGACCTCTGGATCGCGAGGGCCGACGGGACGGAGCCGACGAACCTGACGCGGTTCGAGTCGGGGGGCGCTTCAGCCGTAGCCTGGTCCCCCGACGGCGGGTCCATCGCCGTGATCCAGGGCCGGTTCGCCTGGGTGGTGAACCTCTATGGGACTCGTCACGCGCTCGACCTCGGGGCCGATCTGGCGAGGGGCTCACTCAGCTGGTCACCGAGTGGCGGACGTCTCGCGATCGACGTCGGGAGCGACACCGATCCCGCGATCGATCTCGTGTCTGCCGATGGCACGGCGATCGCGAGGATCGACGGTGCGGAGGGCCCGTCGTGGTCGCCCACCGAACGGTATGTCGCGTTTCGCGTGCGGGATCCACAGTTCGCCGGCATCGGTGTCGCCTACGCCGACGGGGCAGGCCTCCGGAGATGGAGGATCGACGGCAACGTCTCGGTGTTCCCGATCCGCTGGATCCGTTGACGACTCAACACGACTCGGGTCCGCCACCCGACATACCCGCCGTCTTCGGCCGGCCCGTCGGGTTGCCCCGAGGGTGGCTTTCCGGTAGCATTCGAAAAACCCCCGGAGGACCGTTCCCATGGCGAAGTATGTCTTTGTGACCGGAGGCGTCACCTCCTCTCTGGGCAAGGGCATCACCGCCGCCAGCATCGGCCGGCTCCTCAAGGCGCGCGGCCTCCACGTCTCCATCCTCAAGCTCGACCCGTACATCAACGTGGACCCCGGCACGATGTCGCCGTACCAGCACGGCGAGGTCTTCGTGACCGACGACGGCGCCGAGACCGACCTCGACCTGGGCCACTACGAGCGGTTCATCGACGAGAACCTGAGCCAGCTCAGCAACGTCACGACCGGCCGGATCTACCAGGCGGTCATCGCCAAGGAGCGTCGCGGCGACTACCTCGGCGGCACCGTCCAGGTCATCCCCCACATCACCAACGAGATCAAGGAGCGGATCCAGCGGCTGACCCGCGACGGCCGCGCCGACGTGGTCATCGTCGAGGTCGGCGGGACCGTCGGCGACATCGAGAGCCTGCCCTTCCTCGAGGCGATCCGCCAGATGCGCAAGGACGTCGGGCCGGCACAACGTGCTCTACGTCCACGTGACCCTCCTGCCCGAGCTGGCCGCGACCGGCGAGCTCAAGACGAAGCCCACCCAGCACTCGGTCAAGGAGCTCCGCGGGATCGGCATCCAGCCGGACGTCATCGTCCTGCGCTCGGACCACCCGGTCAGCGACGACATCCGCGACAAGATCGCCCTGTTCACCGACGTCCCGGCCGAGGCGGTCATCCCGGCCGTCACCGCCGACACGATCTACGAGGTCCCGCTCCTCTTCGAGGCGGCCGGCCTGGGCGACCTGATCGTCCGCGATCTCGCCCTCGCCGACACGACCAGCCCGCCCGACCTGACCGCCTGGACCGAGCTCGTGGAGCTCATCAAGCGTCCGAAGCCGACCCTCGAGGTCGGCCTGGTCGGCAAGTACATCGAGCTGCCGGACGCCTACCTGAGCGTCACCGAGGCGCTCCGCCACGCGGCCTGGGCGAACGGGGTCGACGCCAGGGTCCGCTGGGTCAACTCCGAGACGCTCACCCCGGAGAACACGGCCGAGGCCCTCGACGGCGTGGCCGCGGTCCTCGTCCCGGGCGGCTTCGGTCACCGGGGGATCGAGGGCAAGGTCCTCGCCGCGCACTTCGCCCGCGACCGGCGGATCCCCTATCTCGGGCTGTGCCTGGGGCTCCAGTGCGCGGTCATCGAGTTCGCCCGGGACGTCCTCGAGACGAGCGACGCGAACTCGACCGAGTTCGACATGTTCACCACGAACCCGGTCATCGACTTCATGCCCGACCAGCGGGACATGGAGGACAAGGGCGGGACGATGCGGCTGGGCATCTACCCGGCCCGGCTGACCCCCGGCTCGAAGGCCGCCGCGGTCTACGGCCAGGAGGTCATCTACGAGCGCCACCGTCATCGCTTCGAGGTGAACAACCGCTACCGCCAGACCCTCGAGGCGGCGGGCATGGAGCTGTCCGGTCAGTCGCCCGACGGACGCCTCGTCGAGATCGTCGAGCTGCGCGACCACCCCTGGTTCGTGGCCAGCCAGTTCCATCCCGAGTTCAAGAGCCGGCCGGACCGGCCGCATCCGCTCTTCGACGGCTTCGTGGCCAGCGCGATCGCCGTGGCCGATGGACGGGAGCCCGTCCTCGGGGCGCGTGTCGTCACGCCCGCCGGCGCCGGCCCCGTCCCGGTGGTCGCCATCCCGATCGAGACCCAGGCCCCGGATCCCGCCCCATCGGGTTCGTGACCGCGTAAGGCCGGCGACGGGTCTAGAATCCGGACTCATCCCCACGAACGCCAGCCGGAGCGCGACCCGATGAAGATCTTCCTCGACACGGCGGACATCGACGAGATCCGCATCGCGGCCCGCTGGGGCGTCCTCGACGGCGTGACCACGAACCCCAGCCTCTACGCCAAGGTCGGCGGCTCGTACGAGGCGATCCTGGCCGAGGTCTGCACGATCACCTCCGGGCCGGTCAGCGCCGAGGTCATCGCCGACGACGTCGAGGGGATGCTCGTGGAGGGTCGCAAGTTCGCCCGGATCGCCCCGAACATCTACGTCAAGGTGGCGATGAGCGAGAACGGGCTCGAGGCGATCAGCCGGTTCGCCGAGGAAGGCATCCGGACGAACTGCACGCTCATCTTCACGGCCAACCAGGGCCTCCTCGCGGCGAAGGCCGGGGCCAGCCTCATCTCGCCGTTCGTCGGTCGGCTCGACGACATCAACCAGGACGGGATGATCGTCATCCGCGAACTGGCCGAGATCTTCGCCCTCCACGAGATCCCGGCCGAGATCCTGTCGGCCTCGATCCGCAACCCGCTCCATGTGACCCAGTCGGCGCTGGCCGGGGCCCACATCGCGACGCTGCCGTTCAAGGTCCTCCAGCAGATGATCCACCACCCCCTGACCGACAAGGGGATCGCCCAGTTCAAGGCCGACTGGGCGAAGGCCAGCGCCGAGGCCGCGACCGCGAAGAGCTGATCCGCCGCTCTGCCACGCTGGGCGCGCACGACGGCAGCAGCGAGCACGCGGCTGCCCATTGACGAGGTCCGCCCCGGGCGACTATGCTCATGGCGTTCCCACGAGGCCTGCGCTGCGGACTGATTCCGCGCGAACCAACGGCCCCTCCCGATCCCTTGGTGACCCTGTCCAGATGCCTTCCTCCGGCCCCGACCAGCGCGATCAGCGCTCCCGCAACCGTCGTCCTCGCCGTCGCACACCCGGCGGTGGGGCCCGTCCGCCGGTGACGGAGTTCGAGGAGCTCCAGGAGCTCGAGGCCGCCCGCGAGCGGAACGACCTGGACATCACCGACCTGCGGGCGATGTCCGAGAAGGAGCTCCGGGCGGTCGGTCGGGATCTCGAGGTCGATGCCGACGCCGGGGAGCGCCGCGAGGACATCGTCGACCGGATCCTCCAGCGACAGACCGAGCGGGCCGGTCATGCCTACGCCTCGGGCATCCTCGACATCGTCGACGAGGGCTTCGGGTTCATGCGCCGGCACGGCCTGCTGCCCAGCCCGGACGACGTCTATGTCAGCTCCAGCCAGGTCCGCCGGTTCGGGCTCCGGATCGGCGACCGCGTCTCCGGGGCGGTCCGCGCGCCGCGCGAGGCGGAGAAGTACTGGGGCCTCCTGCGGGTCGACTCGGTCAACGGCGTGGACCCGGCCACGGCCGCGCGTCGGCCGCACTTCGGCGACCAGACCCCGATCCACCCGGACGTGCTGCTCAACCTCGAGTCCGACCCGAAGAACCTCAGCCAGCGCCTGATCAACCTGGTCAACCCGATCGGCAAGGGCCAGCGCGCCCTCATCGTCAGCCCGCCGAAGGCCGGCAAGACGATGCTCCTCAAGCACATCGCCAACGGGATCACCACCAACTACCCGGAGATCCTCCTCATGGTCGCGCTCATCGGCGAGCGTCCCGAGGAGGTCACCGACATGCGCCGGAGCGTCAAGGGCGAGGTCATCAGCTCGACCTTCGACGAGCCGACCGAGAACCACACCCACGTCGCCGAGATGGCGCTCGAGATCGCCAAGCGCCAGGTCGAGACCGGCCGCGACGTCGTCATCCTGCTCGACTCGATCACCCGGCTCGCCCGGGCCTACAACCTGGCCCTGCCGCCGAGCGGCCGGACCCTGACCGGTGGCCTCGACCCGATCGCCCTCTACCCGCCCAAGCGGTTCTTCGGGGCGGCCCGGAACATCGAGGAGGGCGGCAGCCTGACGATCATCGGCACCTGCCTGGTCGACACCGGCTCGCGGATGGACGACGTCATCTACGAGGAGTTCAAGGGCACCGGCAACTCCGAGCTCATCCTCGACCGCCGGCTTGCCGAGAAGCGGATCTTCCCGGCCATCGACGTCCAGCGTTCGGGCACCCGACGCGAGGAGCTGCTCCTCGAGGAAGGCACCCTCAAGATGGTCTGGACGATGCGTCGGATGCTCTCCGCGGTCGGCACCAACGAGGGCATCGAGCTGCTCCTCAACCGTCTCTCGAAGACCGACAGCAACGCCCAGTTCCTGGCCGGCCTGACGAAGAGCCTGGACCAGACGTAGGGTCCCGACGGATCGGGCCGAACGGCGGTTTGCGCGGTCCGGCGCACCTCTGGTACGGTGATCCGGACATCGGCCGCCTCGACGGACGTCGGGGCCCGCGCGCCAAGAGACCCCCAGCTCGATACGCGCCCCGACCGGACGGCCAACCCCGCGCCGCGACCCCGCGAAACCGTCCGTTCCAACCTGGAGACCGTATTGCTGAACGCAGCGGTCAGAGCCCGCGACGCCCTGCGGCGACTGCGGCCTGACCGAACGACGCCGAACGGGACCGCGAGCACACTCCGCTACCGGAGCGTGCCTACCGGGTCGTCCGAGGAGGGCACCACCCGGAGTGGTCGACCCGCCCATGCCCGCCCGATCGCCCCCGTCGCCGCGCGACCGACCCGCTCCCGCCGCGTCGACCCGGCTGACCTGGGTAAGCGGGTCGGCGCGACCGTCGGACGACTCGGCCGGAGCGCCCTCGCCACGCTGCGTTCACGTCCCAGGCCACGTCTCGGCGACCGCGAGCGGCTCGTGCCGATCGTCGTCGCGCTCCTCGTGCTCGTCGGCTCGCTCTCGTCGATCGCCCAGCCGGCGCCCACCGGCGCCGTCGGCGGCACGACCAGCGGCGATCAGCCGCGACTGGCGATCGGCGGGCTGGAGAGCGACACCGTCGGCTACGACTCGGGCGTGGGCGTCGACGGCTACGACCCCGGCGCGGCCAGGCTGGACCCCGCGGGCGACGGGGACCTGTCGGCGGCCAGTGCGCCCGACGGGCCCTACCTCGCCGATGGAACGCTGCTCAAGCCGATCGCCGTGGACACGACCGTGGACGACGGCGCGAGCACGCTGCGCGAATACAAGGTCCGGTCCGGCGACACGCTCACCGGGATCGCCCGCCACTTCGGGCTCTCGATGATGACCTTGTGGTGGGCGAACCACCTCAAGTCGAAGGACGCCCTCCACGTCGGCCAGAAGCTGGTGATCCCGCCGGTCGACGGCACGGTCCACGTCGTCGCCGCCGGGGAGACGCTGGACGCCATCGCCAAGAAGGCGGACGTCTCAGCCGCCGACATCGTCACCTTCAACGGTCTGAGCGACCAGACGGTGGTCGTCGGCCAGACGCTGATCCTGCCGGGCTCGCACGGCGCCCCGATCCCCACGCCGAAGCCCAAGCCCCGTCCGGTCTATGCCTCGCGAAGCAGCGGCGGGAGCGGCGGCCGAGTCAGCACGCCGCGGTCGTACGGCGGCGGCATGTTCGCCTGGCCGGTCCCGGGCGGCTATATCAGCCAGTACTTCCACTACGGCCACCCGGCCATCGACATCGCGGCGCCGTACGGCAGCCGGATCGTCTCGGCGGCGTCGGGCACGGTGATCTTCGCCGGTTGGAAGAGCAACGGCGGCGGCTACCAGGTGTACGTGGCCCACGGCTCGGGCCTGTTCACGGCGTATAACCACATGTCGGCGATCACCGTCCGGGTCGGCGAGCATGTCAGTCGGGGCGAGCAGGTCGGCCGGGTCGGGATGACCGGCAACGCCACGGGGCCGCATTGCCACTTCGAGGTGTGGCGGGGCGAGGTCTGGGGCAGCGGGTATCGGGTCAACCCGCTCATCTATCTGTAGCATCGGGGGCGGCGGCTCCCGGGCGGTCGGCGGGTCCGACCCCACCGGTTCGCGCGATCGGGGACCGACTGTGGGACGATCCCGCTGATGTTCCTCGACCGGGTGAAGATCAACGTCAAGGCCGGGGCCGGGGGCGACGGAGCGGCCACCTTCCGGCGTGAGGCCCACGTCCCGCGGGGCGGACCCGACGGGGGCGACGGCGGCCGCGGCGGTTCGATCCATCTCCGGGTGGATCCCGGCCAGACCACCCTCCGGGACTTCCGCCACCACCATCACTTCCGGGCCGAGTCCGGTGGCCGGGGCACGGGCTCACGGCGTCACGGCAAGGCCGGCACGGATATGGTTCTGGTGGTCCCCCCGGGCACTGCCGTCTACGACGACGAGTCCGGCGAGCTGCTGGCCGATCTCGTCTCGGTGGAGCAGATCGCCATGATCGCCCGCGGCGGTCGGGGCGGACTGGGCAACACCCACTTCGCCACCTCGACCCACCAGGCGCCGAAGCACGCTCAGAAGGGGGAGCCGGGCGAGGAGCGCTGGGTCCGCCTGGAGCTCCGGCTCATCGCCGACGTCGGGCTGGTCGGGCTGCCGAACGCCGGGAAGTCGACCCTCCTCGCGGCGATGACGGCGGCCCGCCCGAAGATCGCCGACTACCCGTTCACCACGCTCGAGCCGAACCTCGGCGTCCTCGACCTCGGCGACGAGGACGAGCGCCGGCCGACGATCGCCGACGTCCCCGGACTCATCGAGGGAGCCAGCCAGGGCGCCGGCCTGGGTCATGCCTTCCTCCGTCACGTCGAGCGGACCCGGATCCTCGTCCACGTCGTCGACGGCTCGGAGCGCGATCCCGAGTGGGCCCACACGGTCATCCGCGACGAGCTTGAGGCCCACGACCCGGTCCTCCTCGAGAAGCCGCTGGTCGTGGCCTTCAACAAGATGGACCGGCCGGCGGCCCAGGCGGCATGGCCGACGTTCCACGCCGCCCGCGCCGCCGAGGGCCTGACCTGCGTCGCGATCGCCGCGACGACCGGAGCGGGCATCGCCGAGCTGCGCGCCCTGATCGCCGACCGGCTGCCTGGCCCCGAGGATCTCGACGAGCCGCCGGAGCCGGCCGGCGTGGTCGTCCACCGGATCGACTCGATGAGCGACGGCTTCGTCGTGGACCGCGACGAGGATGGCGCCTTCCGGATCCGGGGCCGCCGGATCGAGCGGATCGCGGCCCAGACGGACTTCGAGGTCGAGGAGTCGGCCGACCGTTTCCAGCGCGATCTCGCTCGACTCGGCATCGACACGGAGCTGCGTCGGGCCGGCATCGTCCCCGGCGACACCGTGCGGATCGGGTCGGTGGAGCTCGAGTGGGACCGCGAGGCCTGGGAGGGACGGTGACCGCTCGACCCCCGGCGCCCGTCGTCCCCGGCTCGGTCGGGGTCCTGGGCGGGACCTTCGACCCGATCCATCTCGGTCACCTCGCGATCGGCGAGGAGGTCCGCGAGGCCCTCGGCCTGGAGCTGGTCCTCTTCGTCCCGACCCGCGCCCCGGTCCACAAGCCGGGTCGCCCGGTCAGCCCGCCCGAGGATCGCGTGGCGATGGTGACCGCCGCCATCGCGGGCAACCCGGGGTTCGTCCTGAGTCGCCTGGAGGTCGACCGCGACGGCCCGTCCTACGCGGTCGATACGCTCGAGACGCTCGCGGCCAGGGCACGGGCCGCCGGCCGCGAGCCTGACCTGACCTTCATCCTCTCGGCCGAGGCCTACGCCGGCCTGCCGACCTGGCATCGACCCGGGCGGATCCTGGAGCTCTGCCGGTTGGCCGTGATGCCGCGTCCCGGCGCTCCGGTCGCCGATCCTGCAGAGATGGGCCGGCAGGTCCCCGGCGCCGAGGCCCGGACCCTGGTCCTGGACGGCCCGCTGCTGGCCGTTTCGGGCTCGGTCATCCGGGCCCGGGTCGCCGCCGGTCGCTCGATCCGGTACCTCGTCCCGGATGCGGTCGCGGCCTACATCGGCGACCATGGGCTCTACGCTGCCACCGACGCCTCGAGGAGGACCACCCAGCCGTGACCGACCCCGCCGCCCCGCCGCCGACCGACCGGACCACCAAGGCCAAGGCTGCCTTCGGGCTGCCCACCCGTGACAAGCCGGCCAACCCGGACGGGCGGGATTCGCTCGACATCGCCCGCCGGGTGGTCGAGCTGGCCGAGGACAAGAAGGCGGCCGACATCGTCCTGCTCGACCTGCGCGAGCTGACGACCCTGGCAGATGCCTTCGTCGTCTGCTCGGGCGGCTCCGAGCGCCAGCTCGACGCGATCGCCGACGGCATCGTGGACGGGCTCCGGCCCGAGGGTGTCCGGCCGATCGGGCGCGAGGGCGTGGCCGCGTCGCACTGGGTCCTGCTCGACTTCGGCGGCGTGGTCGTTCACATCTTCACCCCACCCGAGCGCGACTTCTACCAGCTCGAGAAGCACTGGTCGGAGGCCCGGACCGTCATTCGGGTGCAGTAAGGGGCGGTCCGGGGTACTGGGGTGGGGTAGTACCGTCGGGTCATGACGGGAGTGGTTTGGTCGGGCGTTGAATCCGGGCCCGGACGCCAGAGGGTGTCCCGCTGAGAGGTCGACGACCCGGATGGCCCGCACCCGCGAGCGCTGCCCGCGCTGCACCGGAAAGCTGGTGGTGAGCCGCTTCGACACGGCGTTCCGCCTGGACGACGCCTCGGAGCGGTTGTGCTTCGGTATCCCGGGCAGCCTCTGCCAGGCCTGCGTCCAACTCTTCGTCGACCCCGACCTGCTCGACCTGCTCGACCTCGACAGCGCGGTCTGCACGTTCGCGATCGAGAGCGACCTCGTCCTCCAGGAGCAGGCCTGGTCCTCGGGCCGCTGACGCTCCGTCAGGCATCCCCGACGCGCCGCACGACCTCCGGCCCTAGCCGACCGGCGGCGCCACCCGTTCGGCCAGCCACAGGGTGAAGGCCAGCCGGATCGCCGGCCCCCGACCCGTCGAGCGTCCCGCGCCCTTCACCAGCGCGTCGAGCTCCATGAGGCCCTCGAGGGCGTGGACGAGCTCCTCGACCGTCCAGCCGGTCGCCTGCTTGGCGAGCGTCTCCGCCCGGAAAGGGTGGAGCTTGAGGAGGCGCGGCAGGTCGCGCCGGGGGGTCCCGGAGACGACCAGGTCGCCGACCTCGATGAGCTCGCGCAGCCGCCGATGGAGCTGGACGATCACGACCGGCTCCGCGGTCGTCTCCATCACCCGGTCGAGGAGCTCGGCGGCATCCTGGGTCCGACGCCAGGCCACCGCGTCGAGGAGCGCCCAGGCCGACGCGGGCACCGCCTCGGCTGAGATCTCACGGACATCGTCCGGGGTGACGGGCGAGTCGGGCCGATAGAGAGCGAGCTTGTCGAGCTCGGCCACCGCCAGCTGGCCCTGCCGACGCCGGTCCACGTCGCCCTCCCGGACGAACGCCCCGACTCGTTCGGCGAGGGTTCTGGCGGCGCCCGGGGCGAGGCGCATCCCCCGCTCGACCGCGCGATCCTCGATCCAGCGGGCCATCCCGCCCGCGGTCGGGGCCTGGGAGCCGCGGACCTCGCCACCCGCCGCCTCGACGGCCGCGGCAAGGGTTGCGCGATCGCCGGCCAGCCGCCCGTCCTTCGGCCAGCGGTCCACCGCCTCGAGGAAGACCAGCGCGTTGCCGGGCGCGACGGTCTCCAGCAGACCGAGAAGCTCCTCGCGGTTCGCCTTCGCCCGGAGGAGGGGGCCGGGATCGCTCACGATCGCCGCGGTCCCGCCGCCGAACAGGGCGCCCGTCGCCACCCGCTCGCCGACCTGGGCCGGCGTCGTCGTCGCGCCGGTCACCCGCCAGCGCTGGAGCCGCTCGCCGTCCGATCCGGCGATCCTCCTGAGGAGCCCCTCCGCGTCCTGCTCGACCGAGTAGACGTCGTCGCCCCAGTAGTAGCCGATCGGGGCGGCCGGTGGTCCGGCGTGCCGGTCGCGGTCCGATCGGGGACCGGTGCCAGCCGGTAGGGTCACCGTGGGCCTCCGCCCGCCCGTCGGCCTCCGCCCGCCCGTCGGCCTCCGGCCGCCGGTCGGTCACGAGCGGCGGCGAACGACGGGCCGGTCCAGCGGAGCCGACGGACCTCATGGGGGTGGATCCCGGCCGCGTCACAGACCGCGTCCTCGAGGCGCGCCGCCCGCCCGCGCACCGCCCTCGCCGTGGCCTCGTCCCAGCCGCCCGGGTAGCGACGCTGCCAGGACGCGAACCGCGCGTCCATCGGCTCCAGCCGCGCCCCGGCGCGCTTGTCGGCGTAGGCGACGATCCGCTCCTCGAGGCTCGAGGACGCGAGCCAGCGTGCGAACCCTGCGCCGTCCGAAAGTCGGGTCACCGGGTGCCCCGCGACGGCCGGTCCGAGCTCCGGACAGTCGCGCTCGGTCAGCCAGGCCGCCGACCCTTCGCCGTGGGGCAGGGATCGGGCGGGGTGGTCGGTGGGGAGCGCCTTGTCGACGTCGTGGAGGAGGGCGGCGGCCTCGACCAGCCGCCGGTCGACGACGATCCCGCGAGCGGCGACCCGGCCCGCCAGCCAGGCCGCGACCTCGGCCACGGCCCGGGCGTGCCGGACGAGCCAGTCCGGCGGCGCGGTCGCGATGAGCAGGGCGGCGGCGGTCCGCCGGTCGGGCACGGTCACCGGCCGATGATACGGGCGCGACCCCGACCACCATCGTTCAGCCGGTCGGCGGCGGGATCCCGCAGGTGAAGCGCAGGCCCGCGGCGACCGGGATCGCGACCGGGATCCCGGCGCCGACCACGGCACGAGCCGACACGCCGCTCGCGCCCGGCGTCCTCGACCCGATGGCGGCCCCACGCCGGTCGCCCGCGACGGCCACGGCCAGCTGCCCGACGCCGTCGAGGGTCACCTCGACGCTCCCGTCCCGGTCGGTCCGGAGGACCCGCGCACCCCGGTCGGCGATCCGGGCCAGCGTCGCCGGGGCCGGATGCCCGTACGGATTGCCGGCCCCGGCCGAGACGACCGCGACCCTCGGCCGGACGGCGTCGAGGAAGGCGCCCGTGGACGCCGTCCGGCTGCCGTGATGGGCGACCTTGAGGAGGTCGACCCGCGGCAGGCCGCGGGCCACGAGGATCGGATCGATCCCCTCCTCGATGTCGCCGGCCAGCAGGAAGCGCTGGCGACCCACCTCGCCAAGCAGGACGATCGAGACGTTGTTGATCGCCGTCCCGCCGTCGGCCGGCTCACGGGGCACCCGGCCCGGGTCGGGCCAGAGGACCCGGAAGCGGACGTCGTCGAGGGTGAACCGGTCGCCGGCGGCGAGCGTCGCCGGCCGGATCCCCAGCCGATCGAGGGCGGCCCGCCAGGCCCGATAACCCGGACCCGGTCCGACCATCCCCGGCTCGAACGTCCTCCCGACCCGGTACCGATCGAGGAGGAGGGCGAGGCCCGCCACGTGGTCCTCGTGCGGATGGGTCAGGACCAGCAGGTCGATCCGCCGGTCCCAGGGCGGAAGACGGGCGTCGAGCGCGAGGAGGAGCCGGTCCGGGTCCGGCCCGCCGTCGACGAGGAGCCGTCCGCCGCGACCGCCCTCGACCAGGATCGCGTCGCCCTGCCCGACGTCGAGGATGGTGACTCGGACCCGGCCGTCGGGTCGGTTCGCCGCGGCGACCACGACCGCGACCAGGCTCAGGGCGAGGATGACGGCGACGACGCGGGTGAGTCGGGACTCGATCGGGGAGCCGGATCCACGGCTGGCCGGTCGGCCGCACCCGCCCCCGGATCCGGGCCGCCGCGGTGCGGTCGCCGCCCGTCGGATGGCTGATCGCACCGCCGGACCGAGCCGGCCCAGGCGGGGACGGTCGAGCCGACCCGTGGCGGCTGCGAGCACGCCGAGCGCGATCGCTCCCGCGAGCAGCCCGTTCCACGGCGGGGTCACGGTCACGCTCGCGAACGGGAGCGCCGCGGCGAGCCGGACGACCCAGACGATGAGGGCCAGGACGAACCAGCCGGGCAGTCCCAGGATCGTCGAAACGACCGGCGGCAGACCCAGTCCGGCCAGCGATCCAGCCACCCCGGCCAGCGTTCCGGCGGCCATCGCCGGTGGGACCAGGGGAACGACCGCGAGGTTGACGAGCGGCGCGATCACGGGCAGCCGGCCGAACCCGACCAGGACGACCGGCAGGGTCGCCGCCTCTGCCGCGAGCGAGACCCCGAGACTCTCGGTGAGCCAACCGGGAAGGCGTCGCCCAGGCCCGGAACGCAGCCGCTCGGTGAGCCGGGTGGCCCAGGCGATGAGCCCCGCCGTCGCCAGGACCGAGAGCTGGAAGCCGGCATCGCTCACGGTCGCCGGATCGAGCAGGAGCAGCAGGGCCACGGCCCAGCCGAGCGCAGCGGCGGCTGCGCCGGCTCGCCCCGACTCGCGAGCGCCCAGGACGACGGCCGCCATGACGGCGGCCCGGACGACCGACGGTGATCCGCCCGCGAAGAGCGTGTAGGCGACGATGGCGGTCAGGGTCAGGGTCGTCCTCGAGCGTCGGCCGACCCGCCGGCGGAGGAGTGCCGCGACGACTGCGGCGACGATTGCGATGTTCCAGCCCGAGATCGCCACGATGTGGCTCACCCCGGCGGTCGTGAACGCAGCGGCGATGTCCCGGTCGACCCGGTCGCGGAGGCCGATGAGGATCCCCGCCGCGAGCCCGGCCTCGGGCTCCGGGAGGGCCCTGGTGAGCGCCTCTCCACTCGCCCGGCGCAGCCGCTCGATCGCATCCAGGGGACCGCCCATCGACCCGACCACCTCGAGCGTCCGGGCAGTCACCGTGCCGACGGCCCCGATCCGGCGGAGGTACGTCCCGTACCCGCCGTCGTCGTCCGGCAGGGGTCGAAGCCCGCCGGCCACGGCCACCCGGTCCCCCGGCGCGACCGCCGGGTAGCGCGGCAGGCTGGCGGCCACGCGAGCCTGCGATGGCTCCAGCTCGAGGGTCGCGGTCTGGTGTCCGTCTCGCGGGGAGCCGACATCGAGGACGATCGCGCTCCAGTGCCCCTCGCCCGCGGCCGGGACGCCCATCGGTCCGGCCGGCGCCGCGATGGTCAGCCGCAACCCGATCACGAGCGCCCCGAACGCGGCCGCCCCGATGCTCCGGTGCAGCCGGGGATCCCGTCGGCGCAGCCACTCGCCGGCGACGATCACCAGGACCGATGTCACCACCAGGACCGCGGCGAACCCCGGTCCGGAAGCCTGATGCCCGGCCAGCGCGGCCGCGGTCGCCCCGAGGGCCAGCCAGGCGCTCCTCGGCAGCCCACCCGATCTCGGCTCGCTCAACGGGCCACCACGAGGTCGCGCAGCTTCTCGAACGTGGCGGCCCCGACAAGCTTGCGCGATCGGAGCTCGTCGACCGAGGTGAACGGCGCCTCCTCACGCGCGGCGACGATCTTTGCAGCGGTGACCGGGCCGATCCCCGGCAGCGTGTCGAGCTCCGACGCGGATGCATGGTTGAGGTCGATCGGGCCCGGCCGTCCCGAGTCGTGCGAAGGCCCGGGGCCGGTCGCGCCTGCACCGGGACTCCCGCCGGTCGTCGCGACCCCCGCCGCCTCGCCCGAACCCGTCTCCGGGTCGTCACGGGACGGCACGACGATCCGGTCTCCGTCGGCCAGACGTGCCGCCAGGTTCAGTCCGGCGGTCGCCCGTCCGATGTCGACCCGTGGGCTGTAGCCGCCGGCCGCGGCGATCGCGTCGGCGACCCGGACGCCCGCGCTGAGCCGGTAGACACCCGGGCGGGCCACCGCCCCGGCGACCTCGACGACGAGCTCCGCCCCGGTCGTCGGTCGGGGTCCGTCCGCTGAGGGCAGCGGGTCGTCCGAACCGATCCCCGCCGGGACGGCGATGCTCGGCGACGGGCCGCCGACGACGAGGACGACGGCCGCGAGGACGAGGGCGACGGCGACACCGGCCGCGCCGACGATCGCGACCGGCAGCCGGCTCAGGCCGGCCGATACCCTGCGCAAGCTGTCCGGGTCGATCCTTGTCGATCCCTCGGGTGTCGTCGTCGGCGCGTCGGGCGAGCTCGCCCCGGCCGAGCGATCGGGGTCCTCGAGGACCCGCCATGGGAGGTCGGGTCGATCCACGGGTGGCTCCCCGGCGGGTCTCGGGGCGGGCAGGGACGATCGGACCATGAGCGGTGCACGGGCGACGCGTGCGGGTCGGCGGCCCGCCGGCCGACCGCCTGCATCGAGAGCTCGCCGCCCGCTGCGTCGGGGGGCACGTCCGACGCAGCGGGCGTCGGACGGACCTTACGTCCGGTCGCTTAGCTGCGACGTATCCGGGCCCCCTCGACGCCGGATCCGCAGACCGATGCCGAACCCGAGCGCGGCACCTGCGGCGTTCGTGACGACGTCGGTGGTGCTGGCGAACCGGCCGGCGTCCTGGAGCGCCTGGGTGAGCTCGATGGCCGTCGACAGGCAGACGGCCAGGAGGACGAAGACGAGCCACCACCCCCGGCCCCAGCGCACCCCGGCCAGGATCCCGAGCGGGAGGAACAGGACGATGTTGATCACCCAGTCGAAGACCTCCTCGGGGATCGAGCTCGAACCCGAGGTGATCCGCTCCAGGGCATCGGCGAACGGGATCAGGCCGATCGGCGGGCGATTGCCCGACGCCTGGAGGGGCACGACCGTGAAGGCCAGGATCACGACGACCCAGAGGGCCATGGCGACGTCGAGGGCGGTATCACGCGAGGCCCGGCCGGTCTCGCCTCGACGGGCGCGCAGGACGAACACGACCAGGCCCACGATCAGGACCGGCACGGCGGTCGCGATGACGAAGGAGGCGATCGCCGCGAGGCCCGGAGCGCTGCGCATCGTCGGCAACTCTACGGGAAACACCGATCCGACCGGTCCGACCACGGCCAGACCCCGGTGGCCGGCCACGTGGGTCGTCGGGCGGCGGCGGCATCGTCACCCCGTCGGCCCGGTCGGGCTATCCTCGTCCCTCGCTCCAGCCCGTGATCTGAGGGACGATGACCCAGCAGTTCGCACGCGTGCCGACCGATGCCGGCGAGGTCGTCCGTCAGGTCCGTGGCCTCGGTGGCGTCCCATGGCGGCGCCTGTTCGGCTATCTCCGACCGCAGTGGCGGCCGTTCTCCCTCGCCCTCGTCGGGCTGGTCATCTCGTCGGGTCTGAGCCTGCTCTTCCCGCTGCTCATCGCCGGGATCGCCGGGCAGGTGGTGGTCGGTGGCGATCCGGCCGGGCTCGACCGGCTCATCGTGGTCCTCGTCCTGGTCTTCTGCCTGCAGGCCGCGGGCAGCTTCCTCCAGACCTGGCTCCTGGGCGTCGTCGGCGAGCGGGTCGTGGCCCAGCTCCGGGGCGATCTCTTCGGTCGGCTGGTGACGCTCTCGCTCGACTTCTACGGCCACCACCGGGTCGGCGAGCTCATCTCCCGACTGTCGAGCGACGTGACCCTCGTCCGGACGATGCTCACCCAGACGGTCACCGGCCTGCTCTCCTCCACGATCGGGTTGGTGGGCTCCGTGATCATCCTGTTCACCCTGAGCCCGACCCTTCTCGCGATCATCCTGCTCCTCGCCCCCGCCCTCATCGTGGTGGCGATCGTCTTCGGCCGGCCGCTCCAGCGGGTGAGCACCCAGGTCCAGGACACGATCGCCCGGAGCACCACGACCGCCGAGGAGGCGATCTCCGGGATCCGGGTGGTCAAGAGCTACGTCCGTGAGGAGTGGGAGCTCGAGCGGTACGACACCGACCTTCGGAGCGTGGTCGCCACAGGCTCGCGACTCGCCCTCTGGCGAGCGGCCTTCGGGGCGGTCATGTCGTTCCTGGGCTTCGGAGCGATCGCCCTGCTCCTCTGGTACACCGGCCGCCAGGTCATCGCCGGATCGCTCGGGGTCGAGACGCTGACGGCCTTCCTGCTCTACGGCGTGGCGATCGGGGCGAGCCTGGGCAGCCTGGCCGGGCTCTACGGCCAGTTCCGGGAGGGCACCGGTGCGATCCAGCGGGTCTTCGAGATCATCGACACCCGGCCCACGATCGTCGACCGACCCGACGCGGCGCCGATGCCCCCGGCCAGCGGGCGGATCGAGATCGATCGGCTCACCTTCGGCTATGCGCCCGACCGCCCGGTCCTGCGCGAGATCGAGCTCGACGTCGCGCCGGGTGAGGTCCTCGCGCTCGTCGGTCCATCCGGTTCCGGCAAGACGACCCTGGTCGGGCTCATCCCCCGACTCTGGGACGTGACCGGGGGTGCCATCCGGATCGACGGTCGCGATATCCGGGGGGTCACGGTCGCCAGCCTCCGGGGTCAGATCGGCCTGGTGCCCCAGGAGGCGACGCTGTTCGGGGGCACGATCCGCGAGAACATCCTCTACGGACGGCTCGACGCGACCGAGGCCGAGCTCGTCGAGGCCGCCCGGGCGGCGAACGCCCACGAGTTCATCGCCGCGCTTCCGTCCGGCTACGACACCCCGGTCGGGGACCGGGGGACCCGGCTGTCGGGCGGCCAGCGCCAGCGTGTGGCGATCGCCCGGGCGATCCTCAAGGACCCCCGGATCCTCCTGCTCGACGAGGCCACGAGTGCGCTGGACAACGAGTCCGAGCGGCTGGTCCAGGAAGCCCTGGACCGACTCAAGGTCGGCCGGACGACGATCATCGTCGCCCACCGCCTCTCGACGATCCGGGCGGCCGACCGGATCGCGGTCCTCGACGACGGCTGGCTCGTCGAGCTCGGGACCCAGGCGGACCTGCTTGCCCGGGACGGTCTCTACGCCCGTCTCCACCGGATGCAGTTCACGGAGGAACCCGAAGAGCCCGAGGAGCCGGTCGTCGACGACGCGGAGATCGCCTGACGGCCGTCGCCCCGGATCGTCAGCCTCCGGGCGCCCGCGGCGAAAGGTCCCCCCGGGACCAGGTCCGGTAGACCGCGGCGATGTCGGCGTCGTCGCGTCGGAGGGTCGCCCGGACCGGGGTCCCGGTCACCGTCCAGTCGAGCCGGGCGGCGCCGTCCACGCCGAGCCAGCAGGCGATCCGTCCCTTCCGCTCCGGCACGATCCCGAGGAACCCGGCGTCGCGCCAGGTGCCGCCGTACGCCTTGCCGCTGGCGCAGGGACCCTTGCGGCCCTTGGTCTTCTTGCCGACGGTGGCGTCCCATTCGGTCCTGAGGGACGCCTCGCTCTTGTACAGGACGAATCGGACGGTGGTGCTCAGGACGCCGTCGAGGGTGCAGCTGACCGCCGCGATGCCCCGGGCGCTGGGCAGCTCGGCGGCCGCCGTCACCACGCCGCCCTGGAGAGGCACGCTCCGGCAACGCTCGCCGAGGCCGCCCGGGAGCCAGGAGCGCAGCTTCGCGAGGTCGGTCGGCTTGCCCGACCGCGGGCTGGCGGTCGGCTTGGGCGTCGGTTTCGGCTTCGGCGTGGGCGTCGGGGTCGGGGTCGGCTTCGGGGTGGGGCGAGACGTCGGCGTCGGTCGGGGCGTTCGCGCCGCGATCCCCGCTCCGGACGAGGCCCGGGGGTCGCCGCCCGGCCAGCCCACCCGCGGGACGAGGCCGACGCCGAAGGCGACCCCGGTGACGATGAGGACCGCCACCAGGCTGACCGTCGCCGCCGTGCCGATCCCGAAGCGTCGCGAGCTCGAGCGCGAGCGACCGCTCGCCGGTGTGACCGGGCCGGGCGGTCGGGCCCCCGGCGGGACGACCGTCGTCGCCACCGGACCCGGCCGCGGGGACAGGGCGTTCGCCGTCGCCGCGACGATCGCCCCGGCGGTCGCGAACCGGGCCGCCGGCTCCTTGGCCATCGCCCGGGCCACGACGTCGTCCAGGGCCGGCGGCAGGTCCGCGCCCATGGCGCTCGGCCGGGGAGGATCTGCCTCGAGGTGCGCCGTCAGCAGGGCGTCACCGGTCGCGCCCGGGAAGGGCGGGCGACCGGTCAGCGCGTAGACGAGCGTGCCGGCGAACGCGTACAGGTCGGCGCGCGAGTCGAGCGCGGTGCCGCCCTCCGGGTGGCGGATCCGCTCCGGGGCGAGGTAGGCCAGCGTCGCCCGCGGCTCGCCCGGCGCCGAGAGCCGCCGGGCGATGCCGAAGTCAGCGAGATAGGGCTCGCCACGGGCGTCGAGGAGGATGTTCGAAGGGCTGACGTCGCCGTGGATGAGACCGGCACCGTGGATCGCGTCGAGTGCCGAGGCGATCGGGCCGAGGAGCTCGAGGGATCGCGCCGGCTCGAGTCGGCCGTCGGCCGCGACGAGCCGCTGGAGTGACGGGCCCTCGAGGAGCCGCATCGTCAGGAAGAGCCGCCCGTCCCATTCGCCGGCCGCGTGGATCGGCACCACGTGGGGATGCTCGACGGCCGCCAGGAGCTCGGTCTCGGCCAGGAACCGGGTCCGGATCGCCGGGTCGGCGGCGAGCTCCGGCGCGACGATCTTCAGGGCGACCTGGCGCCCGGGTGACAGCTGTCGGGCCCGATAGACGACGCCCATGCCACCCCGGCCGATGACACCCTCGATACGATGACCGGCGAAGACCGAGCCGGTCTCGAGGACGTCGCGGGATCGCGTCTCCTGGGTCGCCACCGACCGAGTATCCCACCGACCTGAAGCCCGGACCCCCGGCCGACGGATCGGCGCTCGAGCGGCGGGATCAGTGGATGCGGCAGACGAAGGCGATGGCGGTCGCGGCGGCTGGTCCAGCGGCGACCATCACGGCGGCATGGACGCCGTGGACGATGACGAGCAGGCCGGCCGATCCGAGGCCGAGGCCACCCGCCACCGGGACCCGGCCGATCCGGCGGATCTGAGACACGGGACGCCCACGCATCGGACCCGACCCGGACCTAGCCTGCACCGGGCTTCGGCTTTCGGCTTCTTCGGCTTCGGAGGTCGCTTCGGTGTCTTGTCGCCCATTCGGTCACCTCGTTCGCTGAGTATCGTCGGGTGCGCAAGCCCCGGTGGCTCCGGCCGGACGTCAGGTCGCTTCCCAATCGACCCAGCGGGAGCCGTCCCACCAGCGGTGCCACGTCCGTCCGTCGCGACCGCGAGCGAAGACGTCGAGCCGATCGTCGCCCCATGACGTGGCGGCCGGTGTCTGCGCCGGGTCGAGCTCACCGCCGAGCGACTCCCAGGAGTGCCAGCTGGTGCCGTCCCAGTAGCGATCCCACAGCTCGCCGTCCGGGAAGACCGCGAAGACCTCCATCCGATCGACCGCCCAGGCGGTGACCGCGGGGCCCGAGGCCGCCGATCCGCCGAGATCCTCGACGGGCGTCCATCGTCCGTCCGCGAACGCGGCGTGGCCAAGGCGACCGTCGTCGCCGACCTCGAAGCGATCGATCCTGCCCGGACCCCACGAGGCCGCGGCGACCCCGCGGCCGCTCACGATCGGTCCACCCGGGGCAAGGTCCGCTCGGTGATCGGCCGGGTCATCGTTCCCTCGTCCTTGCTCGCCGGAGGCCCCGGCGGTGCGTTGACGGTACCCCGGATCGCGGCGTCGGGCCAGCCCTTCAGGTCAGCGCCACCGCCGCCACCACGCCGGACGCGACGAGGCCGGCCCGGCGGGGGGACCGGGCCGGCCTCGGGCCGGGAGATGTCGGCGGGGAACGGGCGTCAGGCGGCCGGGGCGGCCCTGCGACCCCGGATCCGACCGACGGCGAGGGCTCCGGCACGACGGACGTCCTGGAGCCATGGTCGCCCGCGGTCGACCTTGACCCGGTGTCGCGTCATCCGGAGACGCTCGGCTTCGCGCTGCCGCTCGGTGGCGATCTGCTGGGCCTGGATGTAGAAGAGCTGCCACATGATCCGGAGACTCCTTGTCAGGCGCGGTGGTCGTCACCGATCGACGGGCGGGTGTCCACGCCCCAGCGATCGGCGGCCAGGGCCAGGGCTCCGAAGACGGCGACCAAGAGGACGATGACGGCGAGGAGGGCCATCGGAGGCTCCTTTCGTAACTGCTTTGAGTGGCTTCAGTGGTTACTGGGAGTATCGCCCCTTGCGCGTAACCTGTCAAGGGGTTTAATGTGGTTACCGACATGGAACCCCTACCACACGACCACGCCGCGACGCTCGAGACCGCACTCGACTTCGTGAACACCCTCAAGTACGACGGTCACGAGCCGATCGAGCTCCTTGGTACAACCCGGGACGCCCTCGATTGGTTGCAGGACCACGGTCTCGTCCACGCCGAGGCCGCCGGGGCGACCGCCGACGGCGCCCCGGATGAGCGGACGATCCGGCGCGTCCGGCGTGCCCGGGCCGCCCTGCGCGAGCTCGTCGACGCGGCCTACGAAGGACGCCCGCCGACCCCGGGGGCCGTCACCGAGGTGAACCGGGCCCTCCACGCGCGCTCGATCCTGCAGCTCGTGCCGAGCGCCGACGGCGTCCGGCTGGGTCATCGTCACGTGGGCGACCCGGTCGACGACGCCCTCGCCAACCTGGCCCAGCAGATCGTCCGCGAGATCGTGGGCGGGCGGCCGGAGCGGCTCCGCGCCTGCGCCGACGAGACCTGCCGCTGGGTCTTCTACGACGACTCGCGGACGGGCAAGCGACGCTGGTGCGACATGTCCAGCTGCGGCAACCGGGCCAAGGCCGCCCGCCATCGGGCCCGGGCGAAGGGCGAGCTCGCCTGATCGGACCCGGCGGCGATCAGCCCCGGATGACGATGTTCACCAGGCGACCGCCGGCGTGGACGACCCGGTCCGGGGCCCGTCCGGCAAGCAGCTCCACGACCCGCGGCCGGGCCAGGACGATCGCCTCGAGATCGGCTTCGGACGTCCCGGTCGGGACCACGACCCGGTCGCGGAGCTTGCCGTTGACCTGGACCGGGATCTCCCGGGTCTCCTCGAGGATCGCCGAGGCGTCGACCTCCGGCCAGGGCTCGGCATGGATCGACGACCACGGGACGCCGGTCGCGGCCAGACGCCTCGACCAGAGCTCCTCGCTCAGGTGTGGGGCAGCCGGCGCGAGCATCAGCAGGAGCAGGCCCATCGCCTCGTTCCAGGCGGCCCCGCCGGCGACCTCGGTCCCGCGGTAGCGGAAGAGGGTGTTGGCCAGCTCCATGAGGTGGGCGACCATCGTGTTGAAGCGGAGGCCGTCGTACTCATCGCCGACGACCCGCAGGGTCCGGTGGGCGGCCATCCGGATCGTCGCCTCGGCCGTCGTCGCGTCCTCGCCGCCCGGCAGCTTGCCGGCCTCGGGGTCACCGGCTTCGAGGCCGGTCGCATCGAGGGCGAGCGTCCAGACCCGGTTGAGGAAGCGGTGGACGCCGCCGATCCCGGTGGGGCTCCACGGCCCGCCCTGGTCCCACGGGCCCATGAACATCAGAAACAGCCGGACCGTGTCGGCGCCGTACCGGGACACCAGCTCGTCGGGGTCCTGGACGTTCCCGCGCGACTTGCTCATCCGCTCGCCGTCGGCGCCCAGGATCTGACCCTGGTTGAAGAGCCGCTTGAACGGTTCGTCCTGGGCGAGCAGGCCGACGTCGCGCATCGCCTTGGTCCAGAAGCGGCTGTACATCAGGTGCATGACGGCGTGCTCGGCGCCGCCGGTGTACTGCCTGACGGGCGTCCAGCGATCGACCATGGCCCGGTCGATCGGCGCGTCGGTGTCGTGCGGCGACAGGTAGCGGAACCAGTACCACGACGAGTCCACGAACGTGTCCATCGTGTCGGTCTCGCGGCGGGCGGGCCCTCCGCAGCGCGGGCATTCGACGTGGAGGAAGGACTCGTCGTGGTTGAGCGGATTCTCGCCGCGGCCGTGGTAGTCGACCGAGTCGGGCAGCCGGACCGGCAGGTCCTCGTCGGGGACGGGCACGATGCCGTCGCGCTCGCAGTAGATGACCGGGATCGGCGTGCCCCAGTAGCGCTGCCGGCTGAACGTCCAGTCGCGGAGCCGATACGTGACGGTTGCCTCGGCCCGGCCATCCTCGGCCAGCCACTCGACGATCGCCTTCATCCCGTCGGGTGCGGGCATGCCGCTGAACCGACCGGAGTTGACCAGCCCTTCGTCGGGCGTGTGGGCGACGTAGGCGTCGTCGAGCTGCTCGTCGTCGGCGACTCCGGCCGGAGCGATGACCCGCCGGATCGGCAGTCCGAACTGGCGAGCGAACGCGAAGTCGCGCTCGTCGTGGGCGGGCACAGCCATGATCGCGCCCGTCCCGTAGCCGGACAGCACGTAGTCGGCGATCCAGATCGGGATGCGCTCTCCGTTGACCGGGTTGATCGCATCGGCACCGATGTAGACCCCGGTCTTCTCGCGCTCGGTCGAGAGCCGCTCGATCTCGGTCTCCGCCTGCGCCCGCGCGATGTAGGCCTGGACCTCGGCCCGTCGCTCGGGTGCGGTCAGCTTCTCGACGAGGGCGTGCTCCGGGGCGAGGACCATGAACGTCGCGCCGAACAGGGTGTCCGGCCTGGTCGTGAAGACGCGCAGCTCATCGCCACCGGGCTGGTGGTCGTCCGGGGCCGTCGTGAAGACGATCTCCGCCCCCTCGCTCCTCCCGATCCAGTTCGTCTGCTGGAGGCGGATCGGCTCCGGCCAGTCGATGCCGCTGAAGTCGAGCAGCTCGTCGGCGTACTTCGTCGTCCGGAGGTACCACTGCTCGAGGTCGCGCTTCTCGACCTGGGCGCCGCAGCGCCAGCAGTGGCGGTCGGCGCCTTCGACCTGCTCGCGCGCCAGCGTCCCGTCGTTCGGGCACCAGTCGACCGGCGACTTCCGGCGGTACGCCAGGCCCGCCTCGAGGAAGCGCAGGAACATCCACTGGTTCCAGCGATAGAACTCGGGCTCGCAGGTGACCAGCTCGTAGCGCCAGTCGAACACCGCGCCCATCGACCGGAACTGGGTCCGCTCGTGCTCGATGTTCTGCATCGTCCAATCGCGCGGATTGATGTTGTTCTTGATCGCGGCGTTCTCGGCCGGCAGCCCGAAGGCGTCGAACCCGATCGGGAAGAAGACGTTGAAGCCGTGCATCCGCCTGAAGCGGGCCAGCGCGTCGGTCGGCGTCACGATGTACCAGTGGCCGATGTGCAGATCGCCCGACGGGTAGGGGTACATCGTGAGGAGGTAGTACTTCGGTCGCGACTCGTCGGCCAGGTCCGTGTCGTGGAGGCCGAGCGCGTCCCAGCGGGCCTGCCAGCGCGGCTCGATCGCGGTGGGTTCGTAGCGCTCGATGCGGGTCCGGTCGCTGGTCGTCACGGCTGGCTCGTCCCCTGCGATGGCCGCCCGGCTCGGGCAGATGCCTCGGATGTGCCGAACCCCCCGCCGATCCGGCGAGGGGTCCAGGATGTCGGCGTCACGTGGTTGGTGGAGCTACGGGGACTCGAACCCCGGACCTCCTGCATGCCATGCAGGCGCTCTTCCAGCTGAGCTATAGCCCCGCGCGGAGGCGCAGTATAGCAGGGGAGGCCTCCGGGTCGGCCGGGCGGGTCGGTGCCGGTGGCGCTTCTTCGGCTGTGTCACCATCGCCGGGTGACGGCGTTCGACCTGCTCATCCGCGGCGGCACCGTGGTCGACGGCACCGGGCGGCCCGGCGTGCGCGGGGACGTCGGGGTCAGCGGCGACCGGATCGCGGCCGTCGGCGACCTTTCGGCGGCCGACCCGCTCGGCATCGCCCACGTCATCGAGGCGGCGGGCCTGGTCGTCTGCCCGGGCTTCGTGGACCCGCACGGGCACTCCGACGCGTCGCTCCTGGTCGATCCGACGGTGGCCAGCCACCTCCACCAGGGCTACACCACCCAGCTCTCCGGGAAACTGCGGCGACACCCTCGCCCCGCTGACGAAGCTGAGCCGCGAGTCGGTCGAGCTGATGCTGGCCGGGACGGAGCGCGCGCCGGGCTGGCGGACCTTCGCCGGCTACCTGGAGGCGGTGGCGGGGGAGGCGCTCGGTCCGAACCACGCCTTCCTGGTCGGCCACGGCACGATCCGCAGCGCCGTCGTGGGGCCGGTCGCCCGCCCGGCGACGGATCTCGAGCTCAAGGCGATGGTCCGCCATCTCAGGGAGGCGCTCGAGGCCGGGGCGATGGGTCTGAGCTCCGGGCTGATCTATCCCCCCGGGATCAACGCCCCGACCGACGAGCTGATCCGCCTCGCGACCGTCTGCGCGAAGCGAGGCGGCGCTCTACGCGAGCCACATCCGGAACGAGTCGGATGGGCTGTTCGATGCGCTCGACGAGGCGGTCGCGACGATCCGCGCCGCCGGACCCGGGGCCCGGCTCCAGGTCTCGCATCTCAAGGCCGGCTCGCGTTCGACCTGGGGCCGTGGTCCGGACGCGGTGGAGCGGCTCGAGGAGGCCCGGGCGGAGGGACTCGACGTCGCCGCCGACCAGTACCCGTACACCGCCGCCGCCACGACCCTCGAGGTCGTCCTCCCGCCGGCCATGCTGGCCCTGCCGATCGACGCGATCGTGGATGCGCTCGCGGACCGCGCCGTGCGCGACCGGATCAAGCTGGAGATCGCGGTCGGCGAGCCGGGCTGGGAGAACGCCGGGATGGACCCGGGCTGGGACGGGCTGCGGGTCTCCGACTCGCCGACCCACGGCGACTGGGTCGGGCACACGCTGGCCGAGCTGGGGACCGAGCTCGAGCGCGACCCGGCCGACGTCGCCTTCGACCTGCTGGCCGACGACCGGCTGGAGTCGCGGATCGTCATCGAGTGCATGTCCGAGCCGGACGTCGCGGCGATCATGGCCGTCCCCTGGATCGCCGTCTGCACCGACGCCGGCGGCCACCGACCGGGCCACCCGATCCTCGGCGGCGGGATCCCCCACCCGCGGGCCTACGGTAGCGCCCCTCGCGTCCTCGGCCGGTACGTCCGCGAACGGGAGGTCCTCTCGCTCGAGACGGCGATCGCCAAGCTCACCGCGGTGCCGGCCGCGCGGATCGGCCTGGCCGATCGCGGGGTGATCCGGCGCGGCGCCTTCGCCGACCTCGTGGTCTTCGATCCGGAGACGGTCCTCGACGAGGCCACCGTCCTGGAGCCCCACCGCTACCCGACGGGGATCGGGACCGTCGTCGTCAACGGGGTCGCGGCGATCCGCGACGGCGTCGAGACGGGCCGGCGGGCCGGCCGACTCCTCCGGCGGGTCGCCTGAGCGTGCCCGGCGGCGGGTCGGCCCGACCGGTCGCGACCGAGACGAGCGAGCGGATCGAGCTGCCGGGCGGATCGCTCGACTACACCCTCCGCCGCTCCCGCCGCGCTCGCCGGCTGCGGGTCGTCATCGACGCCCGGCGCGGGGTCGTCGTCACGATCCCCGGCGGACGGCCCGGCGCCCGTGAGGCGGCGGACCACGTGGAGCCGTTCCTGCGCGATCGTGAGCGCTGGATCCGCGGTCACTTGGCCAGCCAGGCGCGACAGCGTTCGGCCGTTGCCGGGTCGGCGGCCGACGAGCTCGTGGACGGCGCCGCGCTGCGCTTCCGGGGCGAGCTCCATCGGCTCCGGATCGAGACCGCGCCGGCGGGGGCCCGCCGTTCGTCGGTCCTCGTCGGCTGGTCGGCCGGCGGCCCGTCGCCGACGAACGAGCCGGGTGGTCGCGAGCTCGTGGTCCGGCTGGCCCGGGCCGACCGGCGGCCGCTCGCCCGGGTCCTCGAGGCCTGGCTGCGCGACCGGGCGGCGATCGACGTCGAGGCCGCCGTCGCCCGGCACGGCTCCGCCCTCGGCGTGACTCCCAGCCACGTCGCCCTGCGCGACCCTCGGACCCGCTGGGGGAGCGCCGGGCGGACGGGCAGGATCGCCCTCTCGTGGCGCCTCGTCCTCGCCCCGCCGGAGGCGCTCGAGACCGTCGTCGTCCACGAGCTCGCCCACCTCCGGGTCTTCGGGCACGGCCCCGCCTTCTGGGCGCTGGTCGCCGGCCGGATCCCCGAGCACACGGTCTGGCGACGCTGGCTCCGGACCCATTCCGTGGAGCTGCACGCGACGCTCGCCCCGTCTGATAGCCTCCCGGCCTGATGCGCAGCGTCGCCGTCTTGGCCGCCTGAGCCGATGCGGCCCACCCCACCCGAGGAGCTCGACCGCGCCGTCGGCGAGCTGGGCGCCGTCCGGTCGGCCTGGGTCGCCGTGACGCCGGCCGATCGGATCGCCCTCGTCGACGAGCTCGTCCGGGACGTCCTCGCGGTCGCCGACACCTGGTCGGATCTGTGCGCGAGGGCCGAGGGCCTCGATCCGGGGGACCCCCAGTCGGCCGAGGAGACCCTCGTCGGGCCGTTCGCCACGCTGCGCTACCTCCGGCTGCTTCGGCGCTCCCTCCGCGACCTCGAGCGAGGCCGGGCTCCGCGCATCCCCGGTCGGGTGGCCGCCCTCCCCGACGGGCGGGCGGTGGCCCGGATCCTTCCGCTCGACCGCTGGGATGCGCTCCTGACCCCGGGCTCGGTCGCCGACGTCTGGATGCAGCCGGGGGTGACCCCGGCACACCTGGCCGCGACCCAGGCGGTGGCCTATCGGCGGCCCGGCGGCGGGGGGCTCTGCCTCGTCCTGGGGGCGGGGAACGTCTCATCGATCGCCCCGCTCGATGTGATCTACAAGCTCTTCGTGGAGAACCGGGTCGTGGTCCTGAAGATCCACCCGGTGATGGAGTACCTCGGACCTACCCTCGAGACCGCCCTGCGCGCCCTCGTCCGGGGCGGCTGGCTCCGGATCGTCTATGGCGGCGCGGCCGAAGGCGGCCACCTGGCGGGTCATCCCGGAGTCGACGAGCTCCACATCACCGGCTCCGACCGGACGTACGAGGCGATCGTCTTCGGCCCGGGACCGGAGGGCGTGGCCCGCCGGCTGCGCGACGAACCTGTCCTCGACAAGCCGTTCAGCGCCGAGCTCGGCAACGTCACCCCGGTCATCGTCGTGCCCGGGCCGTGGAGCCCGGCCGACCTGGCCCACCAGGCCGACAACATCGCCACGATGCTCACGAACAACGCGGGCTTCAACTGCGGGACCGCGAGGGTTCTCGTGACCATGGCCGGCTGGGAGGGTCGGGAGCCGCTGCTCGACGCTATCCGCGCCCGTCTGGCGGCGACCGAGCCGAAGGTCGCCTACTACCCCGGCGCGGCCGACCGCTTCGCGACGTTCATGAGCGCCCACCCCGAGGCCGAGCGATTCGGTGGCCATCATGCCGAGCGCCTGCCCTGGGCGCTCATCCCGGGGCTCGACCCCGAGGCGGCCGACGAACCCTGCTTCACCACCGAGGCCTTCTGCGGGATCTTCGGCGAGACGTCGCTCCCCGCCTCGTCGGTAGCGGAGTATCTCGATCGGGCCGTCGGGTTTGCCAACGAACGGTTGTGGGGGACCCTGAACGCGACCATCGTCGTCCACCCCGCGACGCTCGGGGACCCCGCGGCCGCGGCAGCGCTCGAGCGGGCGATCGCCGGGCTGCGCTACGGCACCGTCTCGATCAACCAGTGGTCGGCGATCAGTTTCGGCTTGGGGGTCACGCCGTGGGGAGCCTTCCCGGGCAGCCACCGGACCGACATCCAGTCGGGCACCGGCTGGGTCCACGACGCCCTGATGTTCTCGCGGGTCGAGAAGACCGTGATCCGCGGGCCGTTCCGAGCACGACCGAAGCCGATCTGGTTCGCCAGCCACCGGACCGCCCGCCGGCTGGCCCGCCGGCTCGTCCGCTTCGAGGCCTCCCCATCGATCCTCAAGCTGCCCCGGATCGTCGCCCTCGCCCTCCGCGGGTAGGGTTGACAAGCTAACGTCGTTAGCGTATGGTCGCAGCCCATCAGGGTTAACGACGTTACCTACCGAGGAGAGCACGATGACCGCCACCCGGACGATCA
This sequence comes from uncultured Chloroflexia bacterium, assembly GCA_963809595.1. Classification (GTDB taxonomy): domain Bacteria; phylum Chloroflexota; class Limnocylindria; order Limnocylindrales; family CSP1-4; genus Chersky-267. Next base: position 210,899 of record CAWEKG010000001.1, read on the forward strand.
CCCCGGCGAGGGCCGGCGCGACCGGCCAGGTCGCCCGACGAGCGGGCTGGCTGGTGCTCGGTATAGCCGTCGCCGGCTTCGCCCCGTTCGAGGTCTCGAGGCACGACTTCCGGCTCGCGCGTGTCTGACCGGCGGCGGACGGAGGTCGTCGGCGCCGCCCTGGCGATCCTCGAGGAGTCGGGGCTCGAGGCCGTCACCATGCGGGCGATCGCGGATCGGCTCGGGATCCGGGCGCCCTCGCTCTACCGCCAGTTCCCCGACAAGCGGGCGATCGAGATCGCCCTCATCGGCGTCGGGTTCGATGAGCAGGCAGGGGCGTTCGAGGAGGCCACCGCGACGAACGAGCCAGCCGCCCAGGCGATCGCCGGCGTCTACCGCGCCTGGGCCCTCGCTCATCCGCACCTCTATCGTCTGATGACCGAACGGCCGCTGCCCCGCGAAGAGCTTCCGACCGGCCTCGAGGCCCGGGCGGCCGCGCCGGTGCTGCGCGCGTTCGGCGGCGAGGTCGACCGGGCCCGGGCGGGCTGGGCGTTCGCCCATGGGATGACCAGCCTCGAGCTGGCCGGCCGGTTCCCGCCCGGGGCCGACCTCGACGCCGCCTGGGCCGTCGGCATCGACGCCATCGCCGGCGTTCCCGAGGGCCCTGGGACGAGCGTCACGGCCACCAGTGGCCGGCGATCCCGCCGGCGACCCTCTTAGGAAGGAGCCAGCGATGGAGATCCGAGCCGGGGTCCGCCGGATCGGCGGCGGGCTCGTCAACAGCTATCTCGTCGACGACGGTGGGTCGGTCACGATCGTCGACGCCGGTGCGCCGGCCTACTTCGGCGACCTTGTCGCGGAGCTCGGCGCGATGGGCCGGACGCTCGATGACGTGCGCTCGGTCGTGCTGACCCACGGTCACAGCGACCACATCGGGTTCGCCGAGCGGATCCGGACCGAGCGGGGCGTTCCGATCCGGATCCACGAGCTCGACGCCGCGCTGGCCCGGGGCGAGGTACCCAACCCGTCGAGCGGCCTCGGTCCGATCCGCCCGATGCCGATCCTGCGCTTCCTGGCCTTCGCCCTGGGGCACGGGATGATCCGGATCCCCCGGATCCGCGAGGTCTCGACGTTCGGCGACGGTGCGACCCTCGACGTCCCCGGCTCGCCCCGGGTCATCCTCGTCCCGGGTCACACGCCCGGTAGCGCCGCGATCCACTTCGCCCGTCATGACACGCTCTTCGTCGGCGATGCCATCGCCACGCTGAGCGTCACCACAGGCGTCGAAGGCCCCCAGATCGCCGCCTTCGGCGCCGACCGGGCGACCGCCCTGGCCTCCCTAGACCGCCTCGAGGAGGTCGAGGCCCGCTTCGTCCTGCCCGGTCACGGCCAGGCCTGGGGCGGCGGGGTCACCGAGGCGCTCCGTCTTGTCCGGGTAGCGGCCGGGCAGGGCTGATCCGCAGGATCCGTCGCGAACGGCGCTCGGTCAGGACGCTGCCGTAAGGTCCCGGACGAAGACGCCGAAGAGCGGCTCGGTGAACTCGTAGGCGCCGCGGCCAACCCGTCGGATCACGCCCTCGTCCTGGAGCCGATCGATCGTCCGGCTGGTCGACTCGCCGGCCCGGCCGTCGCCGTAGACCGGTCGGCCGTGGGCGATCCGGGCGGCCGTCGTGCGGGTTCCCCTCGGCCGCTCGAGCCGCTTCCAGATCTCCTCGAACTGGGCGCGCAGCCCTTCCATCGTCTTCGCCTCGGCGAGCTCGACGGCGCCGGCGGCCGTCGGGTTCACCGACCGGATGACGAGGAGGTGCTCGCACAGCTCCATCAGGTCGCGCGGATGACGACCGGCGAAGGCGATGAGACGGTCGATCTCGACGCCAGTGATCGGGACGCGCAGGGCGCGGAAGCGCCGCTCGATGTACGCCTGCCAGGCATCCGCCGAGGGGAGCGGCAGGGTCAGCGGGGTCGCCAGGCGGAAGGGCATCTGCCGGGGATTCCGGAAGAGCTCCTCGAGCATCCCGACCTCGGAGCCCATGAACACGTAGGCCGTGTGGGTCATCCGGTGCTGGAGAGCCGAGCGCGCCCGGGCGAACAGGTCGGGCGAGATCCGGATCAGCTGCTGGAACTCGTCGTAGACCACGACGCAGCGCTTGTCCTTCTGCTCGGCCAGCTCGTCGGCCAGCCCGAACGCCCGCTCGAGGAGCCGGTCCGGTCGCTCGCTGCGCTCCCCGAAGAAGGCGACCGAGATGTCGAGGTCGTTCTGGAAGATGATCGGCTTGGGGGCGCCCTGGATCGCCTCCTTGAGGCGGAGGAAGGCGCCCCGGCTGCCGCTCGCCTGGTCGTACGTCGAGCGGGCGATCAGCTCGGCCAGGCTGCGCTCGTCGGTGGCGGCCGAGCAGTCGATGTAGATCGCCCAGCCCCCGGCCTTGCGGATCCGCCGGATCAGCTCGTCGGCGACGCTCGTCTTGCCGGTCTGCCGGGGCGCGCTCAGGAGGACCGAGTTGAGATGCTCGTAGGTCCGCTCGAACAGCTCCCCGAGCACGGCCTCGCGGTCGACGAGGTCGTCCGGGGCGACCGAGCCGCCCGTCGGGAACGTTCGCTTCAGGCCGGCCATCTCGCTCCCGCGATACTCACAGATCCTGGATCATCTTGGTATCCAGGACGTGAGGAGTCAAGGTGGGACGGGGATGGACGAGCAGGCCCGCAGCGGCGGGCACGGCCGGCGCGACGGCCTGCGACCCGGGCACGGCCGGCGACGCGGGAAACGGCCACGCGGGCACGGCCGGTGACGCGGGAAACTGCCACGCGTGGGGTGCGGCCGAAACGGGACGGGGAGTGGTGGAGATGAGGGGACTCGAACCCCTGGCCTCCGCGATGCGAACGCGGCGCTCTTCCAGCTGAGCTACATCCCCACGAGGGGTCGCGCCGGGCGGCGATCGATCGCGGCACCCGGGACCGGGGCCAGAGTGTAGCACGAGGTCCCGTCCCATCCGCCGGCTCGGCCGCTCGTCGGCAGGCCGCGGACCCCTACCATCCCACGATGACCAGCGGTCTCGTCCTCGGGCTCGTCGCGGCCGCCTGCTGGGGCCTGACCGACGTGACGGCGGCCCTCGGCGGGCGACGCCTCGGCAGCCTCCTGACCCTGGCGATCGCCCAGGCCACGAGCGTCGTCGTGCTCGTGGTCGTCGCCTTCGTCATCGAGGGCGGAATCCCGGATCTCTCGGCGGCCTGGGCGCCGGCCGTCGCGATGGGGGCGCTCGCTGTCGTCGGTTACGTGGCCTTCTTCGCCTCGCTCCGGATCGGCCCGCTCTCGGTCGTGAGCCCTACGGTCGCGGCCTACGGCGGGCTGACGGTCATCCTCGCGGTGCTCCTCCTGGGCGAGGTGATCCGACCCGTCCAGTGGCTCGGGGCCGCCCTGGCCACGGTCGGGATCGTCCTGGCCGGTGTCCGCTTCGACGGCTCGCTCCGGAACGCCCGCCTCGTCAGCCGGGGCGTCCTCCTGGCGGTCGTGGCCCTCGTCGGATTCTCGTTCCTGATCATCGGTTCGGCCGGCCCGATCCGCCAGGTCGGCTGGCTGCCGTTCACCCTGGTCGAGCGGGTCGCCAACGCCTTCTTCGTGGGCAGTCTCCTCCTCGTCATGCGGCTCGCCCGGCCGTGGGGGAGCGACACGCTCCTCGACCACCCCGAGCCGGCGAGCCGATTTCGGCCTCGTCCTCGCGATCGCGGCCGGGCTGGTCGACGTGACCGGGCTGGTCGCGTTCAACATCGGGCTGGAGGTCTCGCTGGCCTGGCTGGTGGGTCTGGCCAGCTCGTTCGCGCCGGCCGTCGCGGTCCTCGTCGCGGTCCTCTTCCTCGGGGAGCGACCGCGGACGATCCAGTGGCTGGGTCTGGCCGTGATCGCGGCCGGGCTGCTCCTCGTGGCGGCGCCGCTCTAGGATCCGCCGTCGCGCACCAGCTCGAAGACGCGCGTTCGGCCGGCGAACCCCTTCAGGACGAGCTGCCCGGCCTCGTCGAACCGGAACCCTCGCTCGAGGCCGAGATCGTGCACGAGCTCGGAGACGAGGACGTGCCCCGGTTCGGCGGCGTCGCAGATCCGCCGGGCGAGATGCACGGTCGACCCGAACAGGTCGTCGTTGTGGTCGACCGGCTCGCCGGCCGCCAGCCCGATCCGCACCCGCAGCTCGGGCGTCCCGCCGCCGGCGGTCCGGGCATCGAATCCGTCCTGGATCGCCCCGGCGCCGCGCAGGGCGTCGGCGACATCCTCGAACGAGGCCATGATGCCGTCGCCGGTGTGCTTGACCTCGCGTCCGTGGGACTGCATCAGGGCTCGTCGGATGACAAGGTCGTGCTCGGCCAGCAGGACCATGTAGGCGGATTCGCCGACCTCCTGGAGGAGCGAGGTCGAGCTCTCGAGGTCGGTGAAGAGGATGGTCCGGAAGGCGCTCGTGGCCGGGCCGGTGCCGGTCGGGTCGTTGATCCGGCCCAGGAAGCGGACGACGTCGTCCTCGGCCACGGCGATGATCTCGTTCGGGATCAGGCCGTGCGCCTCGCGGTGGACGGCCTGCATGTCCTCGGGTCGGGCGGCCTGGGCGAGACAGAACGCCTGCCCGTTGCCGACATCGAACCAGTAGGCCAGGAAGCGGACGTCATAGCGGGCCTCCATCGCGAGGTCGCTCAGGTGGGCCTTCGCGACGTCTTCCGCGGTCGCGCCGGGCAGATCGTGACGGTCCATGTAGAGCGCCAGGTCGTCCTCCTCCCGCGGTCGAGACCCTCGGGCGTCGCACGGCCCGGGCCCCCGCATCGTGACCCCGGCGGGGTGTCCCGGCAAGGGGTCATCGAATGTCGGCCGCGGATCGGCGGCGGGGGCGGAACCCGCCGGCCACGGTTCCGCGGTCTCGGTTCCGCGGCCTCGAGGCTGCCGTGGGTCCCGTGCCGTGGCCGACCCCGGATCGCCAGTCGCGGATCGCCGGGATACCAGTCAGGCGGGTGCTCCGTGCCGGCGCCGGAGTCGTGCGGGTCCGTCGACCGGTGGATCCGCACGTCATGAGCGTGGCGCGGCACGTTCCCCGGCGGAGGACCACCTCGGATCGGGTGGATCCGGCAGTCATCCCGAGCGGACCACTCACCACGCTGGTAACCCGGACGAACGCGGCCATGATGCCGGGAGCGGTCGTCGAACGCCGCCGGGGACGCCGCCGGGGACGCCACCGGGGACGTCGCCGGGGACGCCGCCGGGAACGAGCTTGGACGGGACCCGGGACGCGCCGGGACGCCGCCGGGACCAGCTCCGGAACGCCCCGTCGGGTCTTGACGGTATCGAACATCTGTTCTATCGTGAGACGTCCGATGAGCACCCTCTCCCCGGACGTGACGGCAGCCCTGGCGACCCTCCGGACGCGCTGGGGGACGGTCGCGCCGCGGCTGGGCACGACCCTTCCGGGGGAGGGCAGCGGCGCGGACGAGGGACCGCTCGACGGGGTCGGCGAGGTCGTCGGCGCGCTGGCCACGGTCCCGCTGCCGGCGGATCCGGCCACTCCCGAGCCCCGGTCGCCCCACCTCCCCGCCGGCCACCCATCGTTCGACGGGGAGCGGGTCGTCCGGACGGGCTTCGCCGCGCTCGACGCGATCCTGGGTCCGGGCGGCGTCCCTCGCTCGGCCGGTCTGGCGGTCCGCGGGGACGCGTCGAGCGGCAAGACCACCCTCGCCCTGCGGCTCGCGGCCGAGGCCCAGGCCGCCGGGTCGATCGTGGCCTACGTGGACCTCGCCCGGAGCCTGGACCCGGTGGAGGCGGTGGCCCGCGGGGTCAGCCTCGAGTGGCTCGTCGTCCTCGAGCCGGCCTCCCTGGACGAGGCCCTGGCGATGGCCGGCGCGCTCGTCTCGAGCCGGGCGGTGGACCTCCTCCTCCTGGACCTACCGCCGGTCGACCGGGTCGCGGTCACGAGCCGGATCCCCGGCGCGGGCGCGAACGGGGTCCCGGCAGCAGCCGCTCGTCCCGCCGCGCGCGCTCCGGTCGCTCGGTCCCGGGACGGCCGGCGTCCACCCTCGGTCGCCGATCGACTGGGTCGTCTGGCCGCCCTCGCCCGGCGCTCCGAGATCCTCCTCGTGGTCCTCGAGCCGCCGGGGCTGCCCGGTCCGGTCTCGACCGCCATCGCCGAGTCGACCGGTCTCCGACTCGAGCTCGCCCGACGGTCGTGGATCCGGCTCGGCCGGGACATCGTGGGCCAGCGGACGGAGGTGGTCGTCGCCCGCAACCGTGCCGGCCCGCTGGGGAGACGGGCGGAGCTCCGGATCCTCTATGCGGAGGGCGGCGGGCGCGATGCCTGCCTCCTCCGCGAGCCGCTCCTCACCGACGCCCCCACCGGCCCCCCGTCAGGGATCCACGATCGTGCGACTCCTCCACCTCCTCTGGCCCCACCTTCCCCTCCGTCTCGTCCGGGCGCGAGCGACGGCCGATCCGGGCTCCGGATCGTCCCCGACCGGACCGCTCGTCCTCGGCGGCCAGCCCTGGACGGACGGGACGGTCCTCGACGCGAGCCCGGCGGCCCGCGAGCTCGGCGTCCGGCGGGGGATGCCCCTGGGGTCGGCGCACCGGCTCGTCCCTGAGGCCACCTTCCTCGACCCGGACCCCGAGGCGGACGCGGCCGCCCTGGAGCGGGCGCTCGAGACGCTGTCCGCCTTCAGCCCCGGGATCGCCGGCGTCACCGACCCGCGCGACCCGGCGTTCGGACTGGTCGAGGTCCAGGTCGACGGCCTCGACCGGCTGTGGGGACCGGAGCCGATCCTCGTCGGGCGGCTCGTCGCCGCGCTCGGGTCGGTCCTGCCCGGTCCGCCCCGGATCGGGATCGCCGGGACCCGCTTCGCGGCGACGACCGCGGCGGGCGCGGCCGAGGCTCCCGGGCAGCCGTTCATCGTCGAGCCCGGCGGCGAGGCGGCGTTCCTCGGGCCGCTCCCGGCGGCGCTCCTCACCCCGGATCCGGACGTTCGCGCCCGACTGACCCGGTTCGGCCTGCGTCGGATCGAGGCGGTCGCCCGGTTGCCCCGCTCGGCCCTGGTGGCTCGCTTCGGAGCGGAGGGAGAGCGGATCCACGCCCGGGCGAACGGCGAGGAGATCGTGGCCTTCCGACCGCGCCGCGCGCCGGAACGGCTGGTCCTGGGGCTCGGTCTCGAGCCGCCGATCGAGGAGCTGGAGCCGCTCCGCTTCGTCCTCCACCGACTGGCCGGGGCGCTCGGCGACCAGCTGGTGGCCCGCGGCGCCGCCGCCGGTCGGGTCGAGCTGCGTCTCGTGTTCGACCTCGCCTTCGCTCCCCGGGGCACGCAGCCGGCGATGGCCGTGGACCAGCGCTTCCCGGAGCCCACCAGCGAGGGCGAGGCGATCGAGCGTCTCCTCCTCGCCAGGCTCGAGCGCGAGCCGCCGGTCGCCGCCGTCGCCCGGATCGAGCTCGAGCTCGCCGAGGTCGGGCCGGCCGGAGGTCAGCAGCTTGCCCTGTTCGTTCCCCAGACGGCCCGGGCCGCTCGGCTCGGCTGGCAGCTGGCCAGGCTGGCCCTCGCCTTCGGGGAGGATCGGCTCGGCCGGGTGGAGCTCGTCGACCCGGAGGCGATCCTGCCCGAGAGGCGCTGGCGGCGGCTGCCGATCGGCTCCGGATCGGCCGGCGGCTTCCGACCGCTCGTCCCGGCGGGCGAGGCCACGGGGGCGGGCGGTGCGGGCGAGACGAGGAAGGGCGCCGGAGCGGTGGTGGCGCCGGGCGCCGGAGCGGGCGGCTCGCGACCAGTCGTGACCGGGCGGTCGGTCCGATGACCCGGCTGCTCCGCGAGCACCCGCCGATCGACGTGGAGCTGGGGCCCGACGGCCGGATGGTCGCCATCCACTGGGCGGGTCGCCGGGAGCCCGTCGAGGTCTGCAATCGCTGGCGGATCGACGAAGGATGGTGGCGCGACCCGATCGCCCGCGACTACTTCAAGGTGGTCGGCCCGCGCTGGCTGGCGCTCGTCTACTACGACCGGGTGGACGGCACCTGGCATCTCGAGCGGGTCTACGACTGAGGATCCGGCAGCCAGCGGCCGGCGGCCACCCACCGCGGCCCGATCGGACCGGCCGGCTGGGCCTACGCCGTGGTCGGCAGCGCCGCGACGAGGAAGACGACGATCAGCCCGACCAGGATGACCACCATCAGGACGGGTCCGACGAGATCGCGCAGTCGAAGCGACATGAGGCGGCTCCAGCGAGAGCGACGGACCCAGGTCAGCGGAACGGGCAGGCGGCGCCGTACATGATCGTGACGAGCGTCCGGCCGCCGCCCGCGGGACGACCGTGATCTGGACCTGGCAACCCGGTTCCGCGCCGACGGCGTCGATCGTCTGGCTGCCATCTTCCGTCGGGTCGACCAGCGCGTCGGTATCGTACCCCTCGTCTGGAGCGTCATCTGGAAGGCCCTCGCGACGATGCCCGGCTCCTTGGCCGACCGAGAAGACCCCCGAGGCCGGGCCCTCTGCGGCCAGGACAGGCTGAGCCCCGGGGAAGACCGGGAAGCTGGGCGGCAGCCGATCCCAGATCTCGCCCCAATCGGTCATCGTGGTGGTCACCGGCTCTGCGGTCGGGGCGGGCGCGGCCGTGGCGGTCGCGCCGGTCGTGGCGGACGGCGGTCGAGGACGTGGCGCGATGCGTCGGCCGGATCGACGTCGGCGCGCTCGAGCCCGGCAGCGGCCGTCGCGTGCAGCCGATCGGCGATCACGCCAGGACGGTGACGGCGAGGCACGCCGCAGGCCTCAACACGGGTCGGTGTCCTCCGATGGTGACGTCGTCCGAGGCCATCATGGAGCATGCCGGGGCCCCGCCGCTCGCGCGACGGGGCCCCTGGGCCGTCGGCCCGCTCACCAGGCCGGCGACCGGGTCGTCGGGCCGACCGGGTCGGTCGACCGACGCCACTGCCCAGCGGTTCGCGCCCCCAGGCACGCGCCGTCGGGTTTGCTCTCCAGACGTGCCAGCCGCGCCCGATGTTTCATCGATCCCGCGATGGCTCGAGGGGCCCGGCGCGGGTCCCGGATGAACCTCCCCGACCGCATCCCGACACCCACCCGAGTCTTCCATATACCGAACAGATGTTCTATCATCGAAGAGGCCCCCGCCATGCAGCGCCCAGGTCCGCGATGTCCGTCGTCATGCCCGTTCCGTCCGTCCCACGACTGCTGGGATCTCATGCGCTTCGCCAAGTCGCGCGGCATCCCGGCCCAGGGTCGAGGGAGCGCGGCCGACTCGATCGTGGCCTATGTCCTGGGGATCACCCGGGTGGATCCGATCCTGGAGACGATGGTGACCGGGACCGGTGCAGTTCGGGCGGAGGTCACGTCAACCTCGGCCGACGGGACGTCGTTCGCGGTCCGCTGGCGCCGGCCGTAGGGCCCGGTCGGTCGGCGGGCACCTCGCATCGGTGGTGGAGCTACGGGGACTCGAACCCCGGACCCCCTGCATGCCATGCAGGTGCTCTTCCAACTGGGCTATAGCCCCACGGGACGGGCAGTATATCAGCGGTCCCGAGCCCGCCTGCCTCCCTGACGAGCGTCAAACGGGTGGCGAGTACAATCGCGCAGCCGATGGCTCGATCCGGCGTCGAGACGCGATGCGGATCGAACGATGGTCAATCGGGCGGGCCCTGTGGGATGACGTGGCGCCGATCCGTCGCCCTGGTCGTGTCAGTCGTGATTGTCGTCACCGCATGCGAGAGCGCTCCCTCGCCCGTGCCGACACCCGGCCGGAGCGCACCGGCCGCGAGCGCACCGGCCGCGAGCCCATCGAGCGAGTCAACCGTCCCGAGTCCTATCGATTACGAGCAGGTGCTCTACGGTTTCACGTACGCCCCATCGGCCGGCAGGTCGGGTGGCACCGTGACGATCGGCCGTCCGATCAATTCCAGCCAACTGAACCCCTACTTCACGGACCACTTCGCGGACAGCCAGGTGATCGTGGCCACGATGCCGACCTTGCTGACCGTGTCCGCAGACGGCCACTGGATGCCGTGGCTGTCCGACGGACCGATCACTTACTCGAGCAGTGTCAAGAGAGACGTAGGTCCGTCCGCGGGATTCGCCGTCCACGTCAGGATCAGGCCCAACCTCAAGTGGTCCGACAGCGAGCCATTCAGCTTGAACGACATGGCGTACACGTGGAAGGCCGTCCTCGATGTGGCTCGGGCCGGTCTCGAGACTGGGATCAACATGAGTGGGTGGGACGCGGTCGACCGGATCGACGTCTCCGCCGACGGCATGGACGCTGACGTCCACTTCAAGGACGCCTACGCTGGCTGGCTCAGCGTGGTCGGCGCCAACGTGATCCTGCCCGAGCACTACATGTCGGATATCCCGAAATGGTCGGAGTCATATCCAGCCTCCGCTAGGCTGGTCGATGCGGTCACGCTCGGTCCGTTCAAATACGCGGTCGTGACTCCCGACACGATCAACCTCGTCCGGGACGACAACTGGGCCGGCCCGGCCGTGGCCTGCGCTGGCAAGGCGTGCCTCGACGGCATCACCTACAGGTCCTTCGCCGACAACAAGGAAGGCGAGATCACAGCCTTTCTGCACGGCGAGATCGACCTCGCCCAGGGCCTCACGCAGGGCGTCGACGACGCGGCGATCACCGAGGTCGATCCTGCGATCGGCCGGGTGATCTCCGAGCCGCCTGAATGGCGATACGAGCACCTCGACTTCAACCAGGCCGGTCTCGGCCAGGGCAGGGGACATCCGGCCCTCAGGGACGTCGTCGTCCGCAGGGCGATCGCCCAGGCGATTGACAAGAAGGCGATGTGGGAAGCCGTGTTCCCTGGTGCTGCCCACCCGAACAACAACCCGTGCACGGTAGCGACGCCGACCAACTATTGGCGTCTGCCAGACGCACAGTGCCTACCCTTCGATGTGAACGCCGCCAACGCCGCGCTCGACTTGGCCGGCTACGCGAGAGGCGCCGACGGCATCCGCGTGGATCCGCGGAGCGGCACGCCGCTCGTCTTTGAGCACTGCACGATGACCGTCAGTTTTCGCGAGCTCGGATTTGAGCACATCGCAAAGTCGCTAGAGGCCATCGGGATCAAGCTCAACCGGAACTTCGTCGACTCCACATCGATCCTCTTCGCCAACTGGTCGGACGTAAAGGCCGACACGAAGTGCAGCCTTGCCCGTGGCAACTACGACACGGCGGAGTTCCTCTATGCCCTTGCGATCGATCCCTATGACAACTACCAGTACTCCTACGCTTCAGAGCAGATCCCGACCGACGCAAACAATGGCCAGGGATACAACTACCTGCGCCTTGCCAACGACGAGATGGACGCTGCCCTCAATGCCCTCAAGGCTGCGATAACGCCAGAGGAGCAACTGCAGGCCGTCTACACGGTCCAACAGCTCTACATCCATGAGGTCCCGGAGGTCGTTCTCTACTACCCGAGCACCTCGGTGGGGGTGAGCGCCAGGCTCAACAACTTCCTGAAGAACCCATCACTCGCCAGCGACATGTGGAATGTCCAGGACTGGTGGCTCCAACAATAGCGGCGAACCACCCGGTCCCTCGCCCATCGACGCCGGTCCGGGCCCGGCCGGCGATCGACGGGTTGGTCGATGTCCCGGAGGAGTTGGCATCGGTGGCGAATAGCTCGGCGGGCACGAAGAGCTTCCTCTTCTCCGACCTTCGGGGCTACACGGCGTTCGTCGAGCGGGCCGGTGATCGGGCTGGGGCCGACCTTTTGGCGACGTACCGTGACCTCGTTCGAGCGATCATCGCTTCGCATGACGGAGCCGAGATCAAGACGGAGGGCGATTCGTTCTACGTCGTCTTTCCCAGCGCATCGTCGGCCGTCGAGGCCGGCCTCGCGATCGTGTCGGGCGCCCGGGAGGCATCAGCGCTCGACCGGCAGATTCGGATCGGGATCGGGATCCACGCCGGGGAGACCGTCGCGACCACTGAGGGTCTAGTCGGCGGAGCCGTGAACATCGCCGCCCGTGTGTGCTCGAAGGCGCAGACCGGCGAGGTGTTGGTTACCGAAACCGTCCGGGCCTTGACGAGAACATTCCTCCCCTATCGTTTCACCAGTCTTGGCACCCAGCAGCTCAAAGGCATTGCCGGCGGAATGCCGCTCTACCGGGTCGAGGCTGGGCCGTCGTCCCGCCGAGCTCGCCTGCGCCGCCAGCTCACCGCCCGACGTGGTCGGCTGGGGAGAATCGCGGTGGTGGGGCTCGCCGTCGTCATCATGGGTCTCGGCGCCGGCCTCTATGTCGCGAACCGGGGTCCCGACTGCCAGACCCCGTCCCTGACGTTGCGGGACGTCGTAGCCAAGATCGACCCGGCCCGCAACTGTGTCGTGGCCACCTACCGGATCGGGTTGAGGCCGGAGGCGATCGCCTCGTCGCCCGACGCTCTATGGATCGCGAACCGCGAAGACGCAACGGTTACCGCGATTGATCCCGGTTCGGGTCGGATGTTCTCGACTGCGGTCTTTGGCTCGCCCGTGGCGATTGCTGCTGGCGGAGCGGGTGCTGCGTATGTGTTGCTTCGAGACGACGACACCCTCGGCCTTCTTCCGGATGACATTGCGGACCGTGTGACATGGGTCGACGTCGGACACGGCGTTCGGGAGACCCGGGCACTGCCCAGGACCGCCCCACGAGGCACGGCAGGATACGAGTCGATTGCCTTCTCGGACGGATTGGCGTGGATCTCCGACGGCTACGAGGGCTCCGTCCGCCCCGTGCGCTTCCACTCCTCGGGTCTCCTCGAGCGTATCGAGCTCGGAGCCGAGAGAGGGATCGGGCCGATCGACGCCGGTGGTGGCTCCGTATGGATTGGCGACGCGCTCGACCCGTTCGTCTACCGATTGAACGGATCGAATCCGACGGCTGAGAAGATCCCCCTCTCCGACGACCACGGCGGGGTCACTTCCATGGACGTCACGGGCGCGGCCGTGTGGCTTGGGCGAGCGGACGGCAGCCTGACCCGCCTCGATCCGGTAACCCGGGCGAGACAGGCGTTCGATCTCGGCGTTCGGGTGAAGGCTCTTGCCGCAGGGCCCGAGGCGATCTGGGCGGCCGATTACGAGGGCGCTGTCGTCCTTCGCCTTGACCCGTCGACCAACAAGGTCGTTCCAATCGTCGTCGGCGGCCGCCCTGCCGGGGTTGCCATCGCGGCGGATGGTTCGGTCTGGGTGACGATCCAGAGCCGCTGACGGCCGTCGGGACGGACGCGATCAAGGCGGGCCGACATCGGTCTCCGTATGTCACGATCGGCCGGTGAAGGCGTCCGACCGGCTCGAGGATCGCTGGCATCCGGGTAACCCTTGGTGAATGGGACGGTCGAGACCGGCGAGCGAATCGAGCTCGCCGGTGGCCCGCTGACGTACACCCTTCGGCGGTCGCGTCGAGCGCGTCGGCTCCGGCTCGTGATCGATCCGGCCCGCGGGGTGATCGTCACGATCCCGGCCGGACGACCCGGCGCACGCGATGCGGCCGCCCACGTCGAGCCGTTCCTGCGCGAGCGCGAGCCGTGGATCCGCCGCCACCTCGTCCAGCAGGAGCGCGCGCGGGCCGCGGTCGCTGGTTCGTCACCCGACGAGCTCGTCGACGGGGCCAGGCTCCGCTATCGCGGGCGGTTTCGGGGTTCCATGAATAGAACATCTGTTCTATGATCGATCGACCCGGCCCCCCAACCGCCCTTCGGGAACCCGAGATGCCTGGTCGAGCGACCCATCCGCAGTCCTTCGCCGAGCTCCACTGCCACACGAACTTCTCGTTCCTGGACGGTGCCTCGGCAGCCGACGAGCTCGTCGACCGGGCAGTCGAGCTCGGGCTGTCGGCGCTCGCGGTCACCGACCACCAGGGCCTCTACGGGGTCGTTCGGTTCTCGACCGCCGCCCGCGAGGCCGGGCTCCACCCGGTCATCGGGCTCGAGCTGGAGCTGCTCGACGCGTTCGCGCCGGACCCGTCCCGGATCGTGGTCCCCGGGCGCCGGCCGGTCCGGCGAGGCGGGCGTCGGGCGTCGGGGTCGGCACCGGGCGTCGGGATCGATCCACCGGCCGTCGACCCGGTCGAGGGTGGAATCCCGGTCCGGCCACGACCCGGGCGGACTCGGTTGCCCGGTCACCGGGATCCAGTCAAGGAGGATCTGAGGGGCGTCGGCACCGGCCAGCGTGGCCCCCATCTCGTCCTGCTCGCCCGCGACCGGATCGGGTATCGCAGCCTGTGCCGTCTGGTCAGCCGGGCGAACCTGGCCGGGACGAAGGGGGTACCGCGGTTCAGCCAGGCGCTTCTCGCCGAGCATGCCGAGGGGCTCGTGGCGCTGTCGGGCTGCCGCGACGGGGAGATCGCCCGACGCCTCCGGGTCGGCGACCGGGAGGGGGCACGGGCGGTCGCCGAGGGCTACGCCCGGTTGTTCGGCGCCGGCCCGGGGAGCGAGGTGTCCGGCGGTTCAGACCGCCTCGGCGCGGCTCGTGGCGCAGGTCGCCCCGGCAACTCGGGCGTGCGGCGGCCGACGGGAGGCGTGCGGCGGCCGACGGGAATCGCGGCAGCCGGCTTCGTCCTCGAGCTCGAGCACCACCTCCTGCCCGACGACGACTGGCTGGTGGCCGAGACCGCCCGACTGGCCGAAGAACTCGGCCTCCCGGTCGTCGTCACGAACGACGTCCACTACGCGACGCCCGATGGTCGCGAGCTTCAGGACGTCCTCACGGCGATCCGCCACGGACGGTCGGTCGGGTCGCTGGCCGACCTCCGGCGGACCGACGGCGAGTCCTACCTGAAGTCCGCCTCGGAGCTGATGGCCCTGCCCCCGGGCGACACTCGGACGGCCAGCGACGATCCGCGGACCGCCCGGGCCTGGGCGGAGGGGATCGCGGCGGCCGGTGAGCTCGCCGCGGCCTGCGAGGTCGACCTCGGGTTCGAGGCGTACCGCTTTCCTGGCTTTGCGGTGCCGGGCGGGGAAACGCCGTTCTCCTATCTCGCCGAGCTGTGTCACGAGGGCGCCCGGCGGCGCTACCATCCGATGACCCCGGCGGTCGTCCGCCAGCTCGCCCACGAGCTCGAGGTCATCGAGCGGACCGGCCTGGCCGAGTTCTTCCTGATCTGCTGGGACCTGATGCGCTTCGCCAAGTCCCGCGGCATCCCGGCCCAGGGTCGAGGGAGCGCGGCCGACTCGATCGTGGCCTATGTCCTGGGGATCACGAGGGTCGATCCGATCCGCCACAACCTCCTGTTCGAGCGGTTCATCAACGAGGGCCGGACGACCTATCCGGACGTCGACATCGACTTCTCATCCGAGCGACGGGAGGAGGTCATCCAGTACGTCTACCAGCGCTACGGACCCGAGCACACCGGGATGGTCTGCAACGTCGTCACGTACCGAGCCCGATCTGTCGTGCGCGAGGTGGGAGTGGCGCTCGGGTTCCCGCGGCCGCTGGTCGATCGCGTGGCGAAGGCGCTCGAGACCTACGACTCGGTGATGGTCCGGCGGGACCTCGAGGCGGCCGGCGGCTTCGCCGAGTTCTTCCGGCGACCGGGCGCAGGGGATGGTGCGAGCTCGGCAGACGTCGTGGAGGCGGACCCCGGCGCGGTCTCGGTCCTGACCCGGGGCCGTGGCTTCACCGACCGGATGGGCCAGCTCAACCACGCTCACGGCGGCCGGATCCGGACCGGCGGCGCGGGCGAGCGCGGCGACGGCAGGCTGCCGCGGCAGGAGGATGCCAGGAGGTCGGCGCAGCCAGTCGTGCCCGGTCCGGCGGCCGTGCCCGGTCCGGCGGCCGTGCCCGGTCCGGCGGTCGCTGCGCCCGGTCCTTCAGCACCCCCCGCGCCGTCGGCCACCACCCCCCGCGCCGATCCCATGGCGATCTGGATATCGACCCCACCAGTACCTGGCCCGGTAGAGGTGGACCCCGGCAATCAAGCGGGACCTGGGCCATCGGTGGAGACCGAGGTTCGTGCAGAGATCGGCTCGGCGGTGGTGCCGGCGCGCGCCTCGACGCAGCAACCCTGGTCCGACGGCGCCTCCACTACTGCTGCGATCGATATCGGCAACCGCAAGGGTCAGGGTCCGGATCTGCGGCCGAGCCCGGGGCAGGCGCCCCGAATATCACCTCCATTCTTAGCTGACACGCATCCGCACGATTCCGACGTCATTCGCGCGGACATTCCCCAGCCGATCGTGCTTGCTGAGCACGGAACGATCGCCCTGGAGGGGTCGCAGGCTGCCTCCACCCTTCGATCGCCGTCGTCCGACCGGCCTGCTAGCAATGCCGGTGATATTGAACCCGGGAGTCGGGCCGACCCGGGCTCCGGAACCTGGCCGACCGCCGCCGGCTCGAAGCCGTCGATCCGGGCCGGTGGGCCGGGCGATGACGAGGGCGGCCCCGGCGATTCGCCGGCGAGCGTGGCCTGGCTCCGTTCCGGCCGCGGCACGGGCTACTCACCGACGTCCGGCCGCGGAGGGGGCTTCGTGCCGGCCTCGGGTCGGGGAGCGGGCGACGCCACGGCGCGTGGCACGGCCTTCGGCCCGGGTGCCGGTCGTCCCCGAAGGAACGACGGGCCGCCCGGCACGATCGACGGGCGGACGATCGACCCGGAATCGGGTGTCCTCCTGCCACCGGAACGGCGGACGGATCGGCTCGGTCGGCCGCTCCACTGGGATACCGGGAGCCCCAGCGCTGCCAACCGAGCCGCGGAGCTGGCACGTCCCGGAGAACCCGCACGGACCGGAGACGTGGCACGTCCCGGCGACCCGGCATGGAACGGAGACCCGGCACGTCCCGGAGGCCCGGCACGATACTCGAGCGTCGCCCGGATCGAGCCCGAGCTCCGGCCACAGCCTCGAGGCGGGAGCGTCGTCGCCCTGTCGGACTGGGAGCGCTGGCTGGAGCTGTGCGCCCGGATGGACGGCTTCCCGCGTCACCTCAGCATCCACAGCGGCGGGATGCTCATCACCGCCGCTCCGCTCATCGACATCGCCCCGCTCGAGCGAGCCACGATGAAGGACCGGGTCGTGGTCCAGTACGACAAGCGCGACGTCGAGACGCTCAAGCTCATCAAGCTCGACCTGCTCGGCCTGGGGATGCTCGCCGCGATCGACGAGACCCTCCAGCGGATCGAGCGGGACTGCGCGACCTGCGTCGACCTCGACCGGCTGCCCGAGGAGATCCCGGAGGTCTTCGCGATGCTCCAGGCGGCCGACACGGTGGGAGTCTTCCAGGTCGAGAGCCGGGCCCAGATGCAGACCCTGCCGAAGAGCCGGCCGGCCAGCCTCGACGACCTCGTGGTCGAGGTCGCGATCATCCGACCGGGCCCGATCCAGGGCAACGCCGTCCACCCGTACCTGCGCCGCAAGCAGGGCCTCGAGCCGGTGACCTACCTCCATCCCAGCCTCGAGCCGGTCCTCCGCGACAGCCTCGGGGTCATCCTCTACCAGGAGCAGGTCATGCGGGTGGCGATCGAGGTGGCCGGCTTCTCGCCGGGCGAGTCGGACGGCTTCCGCCGGGCGATGGGGACGTGGCGGTCCAGTCGCGAGATGGAGAAGCTCCACGCCCGGTTCGTCGACGGCTGCCTGCGCCAGCCGGGGATGGCCCACGAGACCGCCGAGGAGCTCTTCCGCCAGGTCGCCGCGTTCGCCAGCTTCGGGTTCGCCAAGAGCCACGCGGCGGCGTTCGCCCGGACGGCCTACGAGTCGGCCTTCCTCAAGCTGTTCTACCCGGCCCAGTTCCTCGTCGGGCTGGTCAACGCCCAGCCGATGGGCTTCTACCCGGTCGAGGTCCTGGTCAACGACGCGAAGCGTCACGGTGTCGCCGTCCTCCCGGTCGACGTCAACGCGAGTCGCTATCTGACGACCACGGAATGGGTCGGGCTGGACCCCGAGCCGCTGCCGCCGGACGCCGGGATCGACCATCGTCCGGAGCCGGTCCGCTCGCCGGCCTGCGTCATCCCGTCGGCTGAGGCTCGCGGGCGCTGGGCGGCCGAGAGCGCCATCGGGTGCGGCGTCCGGCTCGGGCTCCGTCTCGTCAAGGGGATCGGCGAGGAGCACGCCGAGCGACTCGACGCCGAGCTCGACCGGGGTCCCTACCGTAGCCTGGCCGACGTCGTCGAGCGGATGGGCCTGCCCGAGGAGGTCGTCGAGCGGCTCATCCGGGCCGGTGCGCTCGACTCGCTCGGACGACCGCGGCGCGAGCTCCTCTGGCAGCTCCGCGAGGTCATGGGCGCGAGCGGCGGCCGGATCGACGGCCGGACGACGAGGACGGCGGCCCGGGCCTCGAAGCGGGCCGCCGGACGGCCGATCGACCTCCGGCTCCCGGCGACCGCGGCGCCCGACCTGCCGCCGATCGGCGAGATCGAGCGCCTGGGCGACGCCTACGCGGTCATCTCGCTCGACGCCCGGCGCCAGGTCATCGGGCTGTTCCGGGAGTCGCTCGACCGGCTCGGGGCGATCCCGAACTCGGCGCTCACCGAGCATGCCTCCGGGTCGGGTCCGGATCGGCGGCCTGGTGGTGACCCGGCAGCACCCGATGACCGCGAAGGGGACCGTCTTCCTGGCACTCGAGGACGAGACCGGGATGGTCAACGTCACCCTCTGGCCGGACGCCTGGGCGCGGCTGCGCGGGGTCGTCCGGCGCCACGCCCTGCTCCTCGTGGACGGGACGCTCCAGCGCGAGGGGAGCGTGGTCAACGTGGTCGCCCGGGAGATCCGGCCGCTGCCCGAGGCGGCCGCCGAGGTCGGCGGCCCGGCACGACCGCCCGGCGTCCGACAGCTCGGCTGGGCCGGGATGCGCCGGATGGGCTAGCTTGGCCGGCTCGAGCCGCTCGCCCTAGCCGACGGAGCGCGGGGCCTTGGCCGTTCTTGCCGCGCGCTGCTTGCTGTTCCTCGATCCGGTCGGGTGACCCGACGCAGGAACCGGCGGTAGAAGCCGGCGAACGCCGCCGATCGCGACGCCCGGCCAGCGGCGAGATCCACGAGCGCGCACAGGCGAGGTACTCGCAGCTGTTCGGACGGTCAGCGGCGTCGCGGATCGGACGGCCCGACGAGCAGATAGATCGAGAACACGAGGGCGGAGACGACCCCGACGATGCCGCCCAGCCAGGTAGCTCATCCGGGTCGTCAGGATCCCGGCCAGGAACGCCGGCCGCGATCGGCGGCGGGAAGACGAACAGGTTGAAGGCCATCCCGGGGAGGTCGCGCAGGCGACCCGCCGGCTCGACGCCGAACCAGATCGCCGAGGCGAGCGACGAGCACGGCTCGGGACCACGACGGCCGGCGTCCGGGTGACCAGCCACGGGCAGGTCCCGGAGGTCCTCGCGAAGGTCGACCGGGCGGATCGACGTGCGGAACTGGTCCATGATGCTCGGTCGGGCGGCCCGGGGGGCACCCACCCGGGCCGAGGTCGGAGGTCGCCGCCTTCGAGGTGCCGCCCGGCCACTCCGGCCGCGGTGGCGTCGGCGCCGGCGGCCTCCGGGCGGCGGCGCGGGCATCGGCGGCGCGCCTCGGCGCGGTCGGTCTTCTTGGCGCGGGCCACGGTGCCTCCTGGGAGCTCGAGGGACGCCGGCGTCGCGGCGTCTTTGGGCGATCACGCGCGCGGAGGGCGATCGCCGGCGGATGGAGTCGTCGGTGGCCATCGTAGACGAAGCGGAGCGACCCGGCGGCGATCGGCGGGCCCAAGTGACCGTTGAGCGCCCGCTAAGCGTTCGGTGATCCGCCGATGCGCCCGGAGCGACCCGGCGTTGAGTGTCAACCGGCTACCCCGGGGCCCGCCACCCGTGTCCCGCCGGGAGGTCGTCGATGGCTCGCGTCCGACGGGCGGCGGCTGGCCGCCCTCGTCCTGGTCATGGTGACGATCGGCGTCCGCCACGGGCGCCGGTCCCGAACGACGCCGTTCGCGGTCGTCGACGATGTGGTCCGACCGCTCGCCGCGGTCGGCTGGCCGCCCGTCGAGCGGGATCGTCCTGGCGGAGGTCGTGACCGGCGCCGCCTCCGCGTCCGACGAGTACGTCGAGATCGACCAACGCGTCGGGGGCCACCGTGGATCTCGTCGGGCTCGAGCTCGTCTACGTGACCTCGAGCGGGTCCACCGTGACCCGCAAGGCGACCTGGGCCGAGCACCCGGCCCCTCGTGTCCGGGCAGCACTTCCTCGTGGCCAACGCCGCAGGCGTCGTATGCCGCGATGGCCGACGCGACCTATAGCGGCGGCTTCGCGGCGACCGGTGGGGCGTTCGTGATCCGGCCGGTCGGCGGGACGGCGTCGACGCGGTCGGCTGGGGCGATGCGGCGAACGCGTTCGTCGAGGGCTCCGCCGCGCCGGCGCCACCGGCCGGATCGAGCATCGCCCGTCGCGTCGGGAGCTCGCCCGGCAGCGTCGTCGATACGAACGACAACGCGGCCGACTGGACGATCGACCCGGCACCGGTCCCGGAGAACCTGGCGGGTTCCGGCGTCCCGACGCCGAGCCCGACTCCGACGATGGCGCCGACGCCGTCGCCCACGCCAACCCCGACCCTGGTACCGACTCCCTCGCCGACGATCGCGCCCACGCCGACCGCCGAGCCGACCGCGACGCCGTCGCCCACGCCAACACCGACGATCGAGCCCTCGCCCGCGCCGACTTCGACAATCGTCCCAACGCCGACAATCGCCCCGACGTCGTCGCCCACGCCCCTGCCGACCCTCGCGCCCACGCCGACCCGGCCGCCGGGGCCGGTCGCGATCGCCGACGCTCGGGCGCTCGCCGACGGCGAGACCGCGACGATCGAGGGCATCGCTCACCGACGACGCTCGGCGGCCTCGAGGCGGGTCGGACCGGGTTCGTCCAGGACGCCAGCGGCGGGATCGCCCTCTATCTCGACGCCGCCGCGGTGGCTGGGCTCCCGGTCGGCACCGAGATCCGGGTGACCGGCACGCTCGACGATCGGTACGCCCAGCGCACGCTCCGGGTCGCGCTCGCCGACCTCGTGACCCTCGGGACCGGCCCCGCTGCCGCCGGCACGGGCGATCGTGACCGGAGGCGCGCGGCGAGGGTGACGAGGGCGCTCCGCGTGGCGATCGCCGGGACCGTCGTCGAGGCGCCGACCGCCTTCGCCGACGGGCTCGGCATCCTCGTCGACGACGGCAGCGGACCGCTCCGCGCGATCGTCGGGCCCGACGGCCCTCGGGGCCGCCGCGCCGGCCCGTGGCGACGTCGTCATCGTCGTCGGGATCCTCGGGCAGCGCGACTCCAGCGGGACCGGCACGAGCGGCTATCGCGTGCTCGCGACCGAGCCGGACGACTTCCATCTGACCCCGACGCCGACCCCGACCCCGACCGCCGACGCCCGCCCCGACCCGCCCCGCCCCGACGCCCGCCCCGACTCCGACGCCCGCCCCGACTCCGACGCCCGCCCCGACTCCGACGCCCGCCCCGACTCCGACCGCCTCGCCGACGCCTTCGACCGGTGACATCGGGGCTGACCGCGGGTTCGACCTCGGCACGTCGGTCACCCTGAGCGGGATCGTGACCGCGGAGGCCGGTCGACTGGGTCACCCCGCCCTTCTGGCCGTCGGCGATGCGAGCAGCGGCATCGTGGTCCGGCTCCCGGGTGGCGTCCGATCTCCGGGCCGGGGCACGGGTCTCATGATCACCGGTCGCCTGGCCGCGCCGTACGGTCAGCTGGAGGTCCGGACCGCGCTCGGGGGTATCGTCCCGGTGGCCGGCCTGCCGGCGGCGCCCGATGCCCTCGAGGTGACCGCAGCCGGTCTCGACGAGCGGACCGAGGGTCGTCTCGTCCGCATCGCGGGGACCCTCGACAAGACGCTCGTGAAGTCGACGGCGGCCGTCCTGATGGGAACGCTGGTCGACGACAGCGGCGGACGGGCGCGGATCCTCTTCGACGCCTCGAGCCGGGTGACGCGGACGGATCTGGTCGCGGGGCGTCGCTACCGACTGACCGGCATCGTCGGGCAGCGGGCGACCCGGAAGGGCGCCCTCGACGGCTACCGGCTCTGGATCCGCGACCTGGCCGATGTCGTCCTATTCACCTCGCCGGGTCCGACACCGACGCCCGGCCCGTCGGGCACGCCCCGACCGACCGGAACCCCACCTCCCTCGACCGCGCCCGACGTGCAGCCGATCTCGAGGATCCTCGGACGGATCGGCGCGAAGGTCACCGCGGAAGGCGTCGTGACGATCCCATCGAGCCTGCTCGACGCGTCCGGTCGCCGGATCGTGATCCAGGACCTCACCGGGGCGGTCGAGGTCTGGCTGCCGGCCGATACGACGGCGCCGGGACCGGGTCGGCGGATCCGGGTGACCGGCGAGGTCGCCCGGGCGTACGGCGCCCCGCGGATCCGGGCCGCCTCGATCGTCGACCGCGGCCCAGCTCCGATGCCGCGCGTCACCCGGCTGGCCAAGGCGCCCGGTGCGTCGCTCGAGTGGCGTCTCGTCGAGGCCGCCGGGGCCGTCGTCGCTGTCCGGCGGCTCGGCGACCGGTGGCGCGCCGAGCTCCAGGTCGGCCCGACTCGGATCGTCGTCCTCGGGGCGCCCGGCGCGCGGATCCCCGCGACGGCGCTCGTCGAGGGCCGTCGGGCGACCGTCGTCGGCATCGTCCGCCGCCCGTACCCCGGGGCGAGCGACCATCGGTTCGCCGTCCAGCCGCGGTCGACGGCCGACCTCGCCCTCGGGTCCGCGCCCGGCGGCACCGTGGGCGGCAGCGAGGCATCCGGCGGCACGACACCGAGCCCCGGCAGCTCGTCGTCCACCGGGGGTCGTGAGGGCGGACCGGACGGCGACGGTGCCCCAACCTCGCCCGGCACCGAGGTGATCGACATCCGGCTGGTGGACCTGGCCGGCTCGATCGGGCGCAGGGTCCGGGTGAGCGGGCTCGTCGATGCGCTCGTCGAGCGCGGCTTCACCCTCGACGACGGGAGCTCGACGAGCCCGATCGTCCTGACCGGCGACGCAGCCTCCTATCTCGGACTCATCGAGCCGGGCGACGCCATCGAGGTGATCGGTCGGGTCGAGGCGGGCGACGGCACCGCCGACATCGTCGCGCCACGTCTCATCGTGGAACTGGCCGCCGACGTGACCCGTCTGGGTGATCCCGGTGCCGGGACGACGCCTGGCGGCGCGGACCCGAGCGACGACCCCGGGACGGCCGGCGGAAGCACCGCGGACCTCTCGACGGGTCCGCCCGACCCCGCGGACGAGCCGGCGGCCCGGACCGCCGGGCTGGGGGGCCTGCCCGATCCGTCGCTCGTCGGGATCGGCTGGATCGTCGTCGTCCTCAGCCTCTCGATCGCGGTGACGGTCGTCCGGCGTCGCCGCCTGCAGCGTCGGCTGGCGGCCCGGCTCGCGGTCCGGCTCGCCGAACTGGCGCGTCCGGGAGGTCCGCGCTGAGCGTGGCCCACGCTCAGAACGACTTGACGCTCACGAGAGGGCGGGGCTATGCTCGCCCGAGTTTCGCGCCAGCGAAGCGTTCAGAGGAGCGAGGGACCGGTCTTGCCGAACGCGGACCACCGCGTCGACGCGAATGCGGACCGCCGCATCGCCATTCCCGTAGGGGAACGGCAGTACCACATCTCACTCGGCCCCGGGGAGTTGGCCGAGTACATCCTCCTCCCCGGTGACCCAGACCGGACCTCGCGGATCGCCGCCCATTTCGACTCGATCGAGCTCGAGCGGCGCCACCGGGAGTTCGCGTCGGTGACCGGCACGTATCGAGGCCAGCGGGTGTCGGTCGTCTCGACCGGCATCGGCACGGACAACGTCGAGATCGTGGTGGCGGAGATCCTGGCGATCACGGAACATCCGACCTTCATCCGGGTCGGTTCCTGCGGTGCCCTCCAGCCAGAGGTTGCCAGCGGGGACCTGGTCATCACGAGCGGCGCGGTCCGTCTCGAGGCGACCACGAGCTTCTTCGTCCACGACGGATACCCCGCGGTCGCCGACTACGAGGCGGTCGCGGCGCTCGTCGAGGCCGCGGCGAGGCTCGGGCATCGGGCGCACGTCGGGGTGACGGCCACGGCTCCGGGGTTCTACGGGGCGCAGGGGCGCCCGATCCCGCAGCTTCCCATCCGCTACCCTGACCTCGCCGAGGAGATGGCGCGCCAGCGCGTCCTCAACTTCGAGATGGAGGCGTCGGCGCTGCTCGTCCTGGCCGGGCTGGCGGGGTGTCGGGCGGGGGTCGTGTGCGCGGTCTATGCGCAGCGGACCACCGGCGACTTCCCTACCGGCGACGTCCGGGATCGAGCGGAGGTGGCCTGCTTCGAGACCGGCCTCGAATCGCTGCGGATCCTCGCGGCGATGGAGGCACAGAAGCGGGGAGCAGGGACGGACCGCTGGCGGCCGTCCCTCTGGAACGGATCGTGAACAAGCGGATGCGGGGCGTGCGTCCCGCGACGCCACGCTGAGTCGAGGAGGCACCCAGCCATGGCCGAAGCCTATTGCGTCAAGGACAAGACGAAGGTCGAGATCAAGAACCCGCAGAAGATCACGATGAAGAACGGCAAGCCGGCCATCCAGGGCACCTGCCCGAAGTGCGGCGGCAAGGTCTTCCGGATCGGCGCCTGACCGTCCTCTCCTGACGCGATCCGACCCCCGCCGGTGACGGCGGGGGTCGTCGATTCCCGGGTCGGTCGCCGGGTCGTGCCGTTCGGCCCGGTCCTGTCCGTCGTCGGTCCCCGTCGATGCGGGCCGAGCGACCCGCTCGCTCGGGGCCGCCCGTCGGGTGGCCGAGCCGCGTCCAGCGTCGTACGATTGCGGCGCCGGGACCGGACCGGCCGGCGTGGAGCCCAGCCTCCGCCCGGACCGAGGCCGGCGGCCCTACCGCATCTGACCGCTCGAGGGGCCTGCGTGGCGGGTCGCCCCGTACCAGGAGGGACCACGATGACCGTTCGCGTCGGCATCAACGGCTTCGGCCGGATCGGCCGCCAGTCGCTCAAGGCGCTCATCGAGCGCGCCCCGGATATCGAGGTCGTCGCCGTCAACGACCTGGTCGACACCAGCCTCAACGCCCTGCTGTTCGAGCACGACTCGACCTACGGCGCCTACCCCGGGACGGTCGACCACACCGAGGACTCGCTGATCATCGACGGCCGCCAGATCAAGGTCCTCAAGGAGAAGGATCCGGCGGCCCTGCCCTGGGGCGACCTGGGCGTCGACATCGTCCTGGAGTCGACCGGCATCTTCACCGACGCCACGAAGGCGCGGGCCCACCTCGACGCCGGGGCGAAGAAGGTCCTGATCAGCGCGCCGGCCAAGAACGAGGACATCACGATCGTCCTCGGGGTCAACGAGGCGAAGTACGACCCGGCCGTCCATCACATCATCAGCAACGCCAGCTGCACCACGAACTGCCTGGCCCCGGCCGCCAAGGTGGTCCACGACAACTGGATCATCGAGCGCGGACTGATGAACACGATCCACTCGTACACGAACGACCAGCGCATCCTCGACGTGGCCCACAAGGACCCGCGCCGGGCTCGGGCCGCCGGCCTGAACATCATCCCGACGACGACCGGCGCGGCCAAGGCCCTGGCCCTGGTCATCCCCGACCTCAAGGGCAAGTTCGACGGCTTCAGCCTGCGCGTCCCGACGCCGACCGTGAGCGTCGTCGACTTCACCGCCGACCTGGCGCGCCCGACGACGGCGGAGGAGGTCAACGCGGCCTTCCGGGAGGCCGCCGCCGGCCCGCTCAAGGGCATCCTGGGCGTGTCCGACGAGCCGCTCGTGTCGAGCGACTTCCGGGGCGACGCCCGCTCCTCGATCATCGACGCGGCCTCGACGATGGTCATCGGCGGGACGATGGTCAAGGTCATCGCCTGGTACGACAACGAGTGGGGCTACAGCTGCCGCGTCGCGGACCTCATCCGCTACGTCGCCGAGCGTCTGCCGGCGGCGGTCGCCTGAGCGCGATCGCCTGACGGCCTGCCGGCACGGGCCGGGACGCAGCTCGCTCACCGACGGAAGGCGGACCATGGACAAGCTCACCATCCGTGACTTCGACGCGGCGGACCAACGCGTCTTCGTCCGGGTCGACTTCAACGTGCCGCTCCAGGACGGCAAGGTCACCGACGACTCGCGCATCCGGGCGTCGATCCCGACGATCCGGGCCCTCCTGGACCAGGGCGCCCGGGTGATCCTCGCCAGCCACCTCGGCCGGCCCGACGGCAAGGTCCAGGACAGCCTCCGGCTGCGGCCGGTCGCCGAGCGCCTGAGCCAGCTCCTGCGGATGAACGTCCCGTGCACCGGGGACGCGCTCGGCCTCGGGACCGAGGACGCCATCAGGCGGCTCCGCCCCGGCGAGGTGCTCCTCCTCGAGAACCTCCGCTTCCACGCCGAGGAGGAGAAGAACGACCCGGGCTTCGCGGCCGCCCTGGCCGCCTACGCCGACGTCTACGTCAACGACGCCTTCGGGACGGCCCATCGGGCCCACGCCTCGACGGTCGGGATCGCCAGGGTCCTGCCGGCCTACGCCGGGTTGCTCATGGAGGCCGAGATCAAGGCCCTGTCGGGTCTGCTCGAGGCGCCCGAGCATCCGTTCGCGGCCGTCGTCGGCGGGGCCAAGGTGTCGGGCAAGATCGAGGTCCTGACCCACCTCATGGACAAGGTGGACCTGTTCGTCGTCGGCGGCGGGATGGCCAACACGTTCCTCGTGGCCCAGGGCAAGTCGGTCGGCAAGAGCCTGGCCGAGTACGACCGGGTCGACGACGCCAGGCGGATCCTCTCGATGGCCGAGGCGAAGGGCGTCCGGATCGTCCTCCCGGTCGACGTCATCGTGGCCAAGGAGGTCACCCAGGGCACCGAGTACAAGACCCTGCCGGCCGACAAGATCCCGGCCTCGTGGCACATCGTGGACATGGGCAAGCAGAGCCTGGTCCTCATGGAGGAGGCGCTCGGGCCCGCGAGGACGGTCTTCTGGAACGGCCCGCTCGGCGTCTTCGAGATCCCGTCGTTCGCCCACGGCACCCGGGCCATCGCCCGGTTCCTGGCCGCCAAGGCCGAGGCCGGCGCGACCGTCGTGGTCGGCGGCGGCGACTCGGTCGCGGCGGTCACCCAGCAGGGCCTGGCCGACAAGATGACCCACATCAGCACCGGCGGCGGGGCCAGCCTCGAGTTCCTCGAGGGGCGCGAGCTGCCCGGGATCGCCGTCCTGCAGGATCGCCCGGCCGGGACGGAGGCCTCGTGAGCAGCACCTTCATCGACTACATCGACGCCCGCGAGATCCTCGACTCGCGGGGCAACCCCACGGTCGAGGTCGACGTCGTCCTCGAGGACGGCTCGGTCGGTCGGGCCGCCGTCCCGTCGGGCGCCTCGACCGGGGTCAACGAGGCCGTCGAGCTGCGCGACGGCGACCAGGCCCGCTTCGGCGGCAAGGGCGTGCTCAGGGCGGTCGCCAACGTCATCGAGACGATCGCTCCGGCCCTCGAGGGCGAGGACGCCGCCGACCAGGCGGCCGATCGACGCCGCCCTCATCGCCCTCGACGGGACGCCGAACAAGGGCAACCTCGGCGCCAACGCGATCCTCGGCGTGTCGCTGGCCTGCGCCCACGCGGCCTCCTCGGCCTACGACCTGCCGCTCTACCGCTACCTCGGCGGCGTCGGGGCGACCACCCTGCCGGTCCCGTTCTTCAACATCCTCAACGGCGGCAAGCACGCCGTGGACTCGACCGACTTCCAGGAGTTCATGGTCGCCCCGGTCGGGGCTCGACACCTACGCGGACGCGCTCCGCGCCGGGGCCGAGGTGTTCGCCGCGCTCCGGGGGATCCTCCACGACGGCGGCTTCTCGGTCGGTCAGGGCGACGAGGGTGGGTTCGCCCCGTCGCTGCCGTCGAACGAGGCGGCCGTCGAGGTCATCCTCCGGGCGATCGAGAAGGCCGGCTACCGACCCGGCGAGGAGGTCGCGATCGCGCTCGACCCGGCCACCAGCTCGATCCTCGAGGAGGGGACCGGCGTCGTCGGCGTGCCCGGTCGCTACCACCTGGAGCGCGAGGGCCGGACCCTCGACTCCGGCGAGATGGTCGACCTGTGGGCGAGCTGGGTCGACAAGTACCCGATCGTCTCGCTCGAGGACGGCCTCGCCGAGGACGACTGGGCCGGCTGGCGCGAGCTGACCGCCCGGCTCGGCTCGAAGGTCCAGCTGGTCGGTGACGACCTGTTCGTGACGAACCCCTCGTTCATCGCCCGAGGGATCGAGGAGAAGGCGGCCAACTCCGTCCTCATCAAGCTCAACCAGATCGGGACGATGACCGAGACGATCGAGGCGATCGAGATGGCCCGGCGGGCCGGCTGGACCGCGATGGTCAGCCACCGCTCGGGCGAGACCGAGGACACCACGATCGCCGACTTCGTGGTCGCGATGGGCACGGCCCAGATCAAGACCGGCGCGCCGTCGCGCTCGGAGCGGGTGGCCAAGTACAACCGGCTCCTCCGGATCGAGGGCGAGCTCGGCGAGACCGCCCGCTACCTCGGTCGGGCCGCCCTCGCGGGGGTGAGGTGACCGAAGCTACCGGGGAGGGGTCGCCGAGCCCGGGGGACTCCGCGCCGCCGGCGCCGATGATTCCCGCGGCTTCGGTCGCGGCCGCACCGGCAGGCCGCCGGTTCATCGATCGTGGGGCGATCGTCGCCGGCTGGGTCGGCGTCGGGATGGCCTCGACCATCGCGATCAGCTTCCTGCTGGTCATCCCGATCGAGCCGATCTACTGGTTGTTCGCGCCGCTGGCCGGTCTCCTCATCGGCTACTACGCGAACCAGCGCTCGCTGACGCCGCGCGGAGCCTGGCTCCGGATCCAAGTGGATGCGCTGTACGCCGGGGTCGTCACCGGGGTGACCCTGGTCCTCTTCCTGCTCGTGGTGAAGGCGCTCTTCTTCTATGCCGACAGCGGCTACCCGAGCTTCAACCGGGTGGATGCGGAGGGTCAGCCGACCCCGCCCTACTGCGTGAGCGGACCGGGCTGCGTCTACGCCCGATACCTCGCCGACGGGCGCGGGCCCCAGCTCGAGGCGGCCGGGGTGACCGACGTCGCCACGTTCACCAACCTCTACTGGCAGCAGCAGTTCGCGACGGCCGGGCTTGTCCTGGTCCTGGCGGTCGTCGGGTCGGCCTTCGGCGGCTTCGTTTACGGGGTGACCCGACCGAAGGACGCCTGACCGCCCGCGCGCGAGGCCGTCCCACGCTTGGGGCCGCGCAGGCGACAGAATCGAGGTCAGACCGGTGACGCCCCGGCCGTCCCCGAGGCATCGCTCGGCGGGTCGCCCTTCCGGCGATCCGACGGTCAACGGGTAGATCGGTCCTACGCCCGGCCGGGTCCTACGGTCCCATCCAACAGCCATCAGGCAAGGGATCGGAGGAATGGACGATGACCACGACATTCGCGGACACCCAGGGACACGCCCTCGGTCTCAGCGCCCCGTCCGCGGGGACCACCCATCGCTCCCAGTGGGCGATGCTGACGGCCGGCCTGTTCGCCGGACTGCTCCTGGTCGGAGCCCTGATCGTGACGGTGGCCCCGATGGTCGACCTCAAGGTCGGCAGCGCGCCTGCCGCCGGACCGACCACCCTCAGCGACCAGCGGGTCGGCGAGATCGGCGCCGGCTCGGTCGCGATCTCGAGCGCCGAGGGTCTTCGGGCCTTCCGCGCCGGCGAGATCGGCGCCGGCTCGGTCGCGATCTCGAGCGCAGAAGGTCTGCGGGCCTTCCGCACCGGGGAGATCGCGCTGGGCTCCGTGCCCGCCCCGAACTCGGCCGTTCGGTTCGCCAAGGCCCACCACATGCCGGCCCAGCTGACCGTCGCCACGACGCCGCTGGCCGACCAGGGCTACCGGGACCAGCGGATCGGTGAGATCGGCGCCGGGTCCGGCGGCGCCTCGGACACCTCTCCGGAGCGATCGCACGGCAAGTAGCCCCGACGCGGACTCTCCGAGAATCGGAACGCCCCCGGCACCCCGGGGGCGTTTCCCTGTCGACCGGATCGGCCCGCCGGCGGGCGTGCGGGCTACTTGGCGGCGGGCTTCTTCGCCGGTGCCTTGGCGGTGGCCGTCGGCTTCGCGGTCGCCTTGGGCTTGGCGGCGGGGCCTTCGCCGTCGCCTTGGGGGCGGCGGTCTTCGTCGCGGTCGCCTTCGGCTTGGCGGCGGCCTTCGTGGTCGTCGTCTTGGCGACAGCTTCGGCGGCCGCCTTTGCGGCGGCCGTGCTGGCGGCTTCCGCCCGAGCGGTCTTGCTGAGGGCGGCGCGGGCCTTGCCGGCGGCCGTCTGGGCGCCCTTGGCCTTGTCCGCCTTGCCGAGGGCGATGCGCTTCTTGGCGGCCTTGACCGCGGCGGCCTTGCCGGTGCGTCTTGGTGACCTTGGCGCCCGTCTGGACGTGGGCGCCGCCGAGGGCCGCGTTCACCTTGCGGGTGAGCCGGGACTTCCGTCGAGCGACCGCGTTCGGGTGGAGGGCGCCGGCCTTGGCCGCCCGGTCGAGCGAGCTCAGCGCCTCGCGCAGAGCGGTCTCGGGATCGCCCTCCGTCGTGCCGGCGGCGACCCTGACGGCCTTGGTGGTGAGCGTCTTCGCGGCGCTCCGGCGGGGCTGGTTGATCTCCGCGCGACGCTCTGCGGTGCGGACCCGCTTCAGGGCGGACGGCGTCCTGGCGCCGGTCCAGCCTCGGGGCTTCGTGGCCAAGTTCGAACCTCGGGTATGAAGTGAGGAGATGGCGCGCGGACGGTACGGCCCGACACGGAACGACGATGGTAGCAGATGGCGCCCGGGCGGTCACCAGCGACGATCGGCAGCGGTCGTTCACACTAGGGCCATGGTCCCCATCCTCGGCGGTCTTGGCGCCGCGCTGGCGTTCACCTTCTCGATCCTCTTCTCGGCCCGGGCGAGTCGGCTCATCGGCGCGCCCTCGACCCTGGCCGGGGCGATGACCGTCGGACTGGCGATCGCCCTGCCGATCGCCCTCGTCACGACGCCCGCGCCGGACCTCCCGCCGGCGACCCTGGCGTGGGCATGGCTGTCCGGGCTGGGCAACGTGCTCGGTCTCTTCCTGATCTACACGGCCTACCGGCTCGGGACGGTCGGGGTCGTCTCGACGATCGCCTCGACCGAGGGCGCGATCGCGGCGGTCATCGCCGTCCTCGCCGGGGAGGTCCTGGCTCCCGGATCCGGGCCGGTCCTCGGCCTGATCGCCGTCGGGGTCGTGCTCGCCGCGACCGGCGGCGGCAACGAGGTGGAGGAGGGGGTCGTCATCTCGCGCGACCGGTCGATCCGGGCGGCGGCCCTGGCGGTCGGCGCCGCCCTGAGCTTCGGGGTGGGGCTGTACGCCTCGGGCCGGGTGAGCGAGCTCCTGCCCGTCGCCTGGGCGATCCTGCCGGCCCGGGTGGTCGGGGTGGCCGTCGTGGCGATCCCGCTGGCCTCGTTCCGCCGGATCCGGATCACCCGGCGGGCATGGCCGTACGTGATCGGGGTGGCCCTCGCCGAGCTCGTCGGCTACGTCGCCTACGTGCTCGGCGCGCGCGAGAGCATCGCCATCACCGCCGTCCTCACCTCGATGTTCGCGCCGCTCGCGACGATCGCCGCCTTCGTCCTCTTCCGGGAGCGCCTCGGACGGCGCCAGGTCGCCGGGATCGTCCTCGTCGTCGTCGGCGTGACGGCCCTCGGGCTGCTCCAGTCGTGAGGCCGGTCGGGGCCGAGGCCCGTGCTAGACTCCCCGGCGCCCCAGCCCTTCACCCGCTCCTTCCCACGAGCCCGAGGACCCGGTGATCCCGCAGCAACGCCTGCGCAACTTCAGCATCATCGCCCACATCGACCACGGCAAGTCGACCCTGGCCGACCGCCTGCTCGAGTTCACCCACACGATCGACGCCCGGCAGATGCACAGCCAGGTCCTCGACTCGATGGACCTCGAGCGCGAGAAGGGGATCACGATCAAGGCCCGGGCGGTCCGCCTGGACTACCCGGCGAAGGACGGCCTGACCTACGGGCTCAACCTCATCGACACGCCCGGCCACGTCGACTTCGCCTACGAGGTCAGCCGCAGCCTGCAGGCCTGCGAGGGGGCGATCCTCGTGGTCGACGCCGCCCAGGGGATCGAGGCCCAGACCCTGGCCAACGTCCACCTCGCCCTGCGCGAGAACCTGACGATCGTGCCGGTCATCAACAAGATCGACCTGCCGTCCGCCCAGCCCGAGCTCGTCATGGAGGAGCTCGAGAGCGTCCTGGCGATCCCGCGCGAGGAGGTCATCCTGGCCAGCGCCAAGGAGGGCATCGGGATCGAGGCGATCCTCGAGGCGATCGTGGCCCGGATCCCGGCCCCCAAGGGCGACCCGGCCAAGCCCCTCCAGGGCCTGATCTTCGACTCGCACTACGACCCGTACAAGGGCGTCGTCGTCTACGTCCGGCTGGCGCAGGGCACGCTCCACGACCACGACACGATCCGGCTGATGGCTTCCGGGGTCGAGTCGGAGCTCCTCGAGATGGGCGTCTTCCGGCCCCAGCTCGTGCCGGTCAAGGAGCTGACCGCCGGCGAGGTCGGCTACGTCGCGACCGGCCTGAAGAGCGTCCGCGACGCCCAGGTCGGCGACACGCTCACGAACGCCGCCGCGCCGGCCGCCGTGCCCCTGCCCGGCTACCAGGACGCCAAGAGCCTGGTCTTCGCCGGGATCTACCCGATCAGCGGCGAGGACTACCCGCTCCTGCGCGACGCCCTCGAGAAGCTCCACCTCAACGACGCGAGCTTCACCTACGAGCCGGAGAGCTCGATCGCCCTCGGCTTCGGCTTCCGCTGCGGCTTCCTCGGCCTGCTCCACATGGAGATCGTCCAGGAGCGCCTGGAGCGCGAGTTCGACCTCGAGCTCATCGCCTCGGCGCCGTCGGTCGAGTACCGGGTCGTCCTCACGAACCTGCGGGGCACGGTCAACGTCGACAACCCGGCCCTGATGCCGAACGCCGGCGAGATCGAGGCGATCGAGGAGCCCTGGGTCAAGGTCGGCGTCGTCACCCCGAGCCAGTACATCGGTCCCTGATGGACCTGTCGACGACCCATCGCGGGTCGTTCGCGGACATGGAGTACCTCGACCCCCAGCGGGTCCTCATGACCTTCGAGATGCCGCTGGCCGAGCTCATCGTCGACTACTACGACCAGCTCAAGAGCCGGAGCCAGGGCTACGCCTCGATGGACTACGAGGAGGCCGGCTACCGGGCGGCCAACCTGGTCAAGCTCGACGTCATGGTCGCCGGCGACCCGGTCGACGCGCTGAGCCTGATCGTCCACCGCGACAGCGGCCCAGTCGATCGGCCGACGGCTGACCGAGAAGCTCAAGGAGCTTATCCCGCGCCAGATGTTCGAGGTGCCGATCCAGGCCGCCATCGGCTCGAACGTCGTCGCCCGCGAGACCGTGCGAGCGATGCGCAAGAACGTCCTCGCCAAGTGCTACGGTGGCGACATCACGCGCAAGCGGAAGCTGCTCGAGAAGCAGAAGGAGGGCAAGCAGCGGATGAAGCGGATCGGCTCCGTCGAGATCCCCCAGGATGCCTTCCTCGCCGTCCTCCGGATGGACGACTGATGGATCCCCGACGTCCTGCCGCCACCCCGGCCTGACCCACGATGAGCGACTGGGTCGAGCCGATCCGGATGCTGGCCGCCCTCGGCCTCACCGGGCTGCTCGTGATGCTCCGGCTCGAGGCGGACCGCTTCGGGGCGGCCGAGTACGCCGAGACCGACCGCTACGGCCAGCGGCACCCGCTCCGCCGCCGACTCGGCTGGTACCTCGTCGGGATCCTCCTGGTGGTGGCCACCTGGTTCGCCCTGCCGGATCCCCAGACCCAGCTCTACCTGCGTCTCGGCGACCGGGGCGCGGCGCTGGCCTTCGGGCTTGCCTACGGCGCCATCGGGGTCGGCCAGGCGATCGCCTTCGCCTGCCTCCGCTACCGCCACCTCCGATTGCCCGCGGTCGCCTCCTACCCGGTGGCCCTGCTCAACTCGGTCGGGACGGCCTTCATCGACGAAGCCTGCTTCCGCGGCGGCGTCCTCGGCTTCCTCATCCTGATCGGATTCGAGCCGCTGCCGGCGATCGCGATCCAGGCCATCGGCTACGCCCTGGCGACCCGGCTGGGCGCGCCCGGGCGGAACGTCTACATGCTGGGGCTTTCGCTCGGCATCGGGCTGGTCTCGGGCTGGGTGACCCTCAAGACCGACGGGATCGGGGCGGCCTTCCTCGGTCACGCGATCACCCGGTTCGCGACGTTCGTGGCGACCGGGCATGCCGGTCAGCCCGCGCCGATCGGCCGCGAGGACGAGGAGATCGCCAGGAAGCGTCGGACACCCGAGGGTTGGGCGACGGTCGGGACGAACGGCGAGCCGGTCGACCAGGGCCGCTGACCGGAGCCACGCCGCCACGACCCGACCGGAGCTCACAGGAACTCACCACACCGAACTTCGACGACACGGTCCGATCGCCGTCTGAGGCATCATCAACGGGTGAGCCAGCCCGCCGGCGCCGATCACGACCGCGGTCCGGTGCTGCCCGCGCCACCGGTGGGCCTCTACGTCCACGTCCCGTTCTGCGTCTCGATCTGCCCGTACTGCGACTTCGTCGTGGTGGCTGGATCGGAGACCCGCGGGCCGCCCAACCGGATCGCCTCGTTCGTCGACGCGCTCCTCGCCGAGCTCGACCTCCGGGCCGACGACCTCGATCGTCGCTTCGGCGCTCCAGGGACCGGGACCGGCCGCCGCCCGCCGCTCCGCTCCGTCTACCTCGGCGGCGGCACGCCGTCGCTCCTGCCGACCGACGAGCTGGCGGCCATCGTCGACCGGATCCGGGTCCGGTTCGGCCTGACCCCGGATGCGGAGGTCACCCTCGAGGCCAATCCCGGACCGGACGAGCGGGGCGACGCGGTCGGCCAGCAGGACGCCGGTGTCACCCGACTCTCGATCGGCGCCCAGAGCTTCATCCCGTCGGAGCTCTCCAGGCTCGGTCGGCGCCACACCCCGGGTCGACGTGGGCGAGACGCGTGGCAGCCGCCCGCGAAGCCGGGATCGGCTCGATCAGCCTCGACCTGCTCTACGACGTCCCGGGCCAGACGCTGGCGACCTGGACGACAGCCTGGAGTCCGCCCTGGCGCTCGAGCCGGACCACCTCTCGCTCTACGCCCTGAGCCTCGACGACCCCGACGCCGAGGGTCTGACCGGACCCCTGGGCGACCACCTGCGCGACCAGCATCGGCGCCCGCCGCTGGCGCGACCGGGCCCGTCGCGGCCAGGACGAGGATCGGGCCGCCGCGATGTACCACGTCGCCTTCCACCGGCTGGCCGAGGCCGGCTTCCGCGGGTACGAGCTGTCGAACTGGGCGCGACCCGGCCACGAGAGCCGGCACAACCTGGCCTACTGGGAGCGCCGCCCGGTCGAGGCGGTCGGTCCGGGCGCCCACGCCTTCGACGGCGTCGTCCGTCGCTGGAACGCCGCCCGACTCGACGGCTACCTCCGGGCGCTTCGTCCGGCGCGGACCCGGCGACGCGGCCCGCGGTGGACGGCTCGCCGGGAACGACCACCCTTCGGCCGAGTCTGCCGCCGGGTGGCGAGGAGCCGCCGCTCGACGCGTCGCGGCCGCGGTCGAGGCGCTCATCCTCGGCCTCCGGCTCGACGACGGCGTCCCGCTCACGGCCTTCCTCGACGCCTCGCTGGCGGAGGCGCTCGCCTGGGCCGACGAGGCGGACCTGGTCGAGCAGACGGAGGTCGGACGGGTCCGCCTGACGATCCGCGGGCGGCTGCTCTCGAACGAGCTGTTCGCCCGGCTCATCTGAGGACGCCCGCCGCCGGGCGCGGCGCAGGCGTCCCGTTGACACCCCCGGTCGTCGACTGCTACGATGCCGACAACGAAGTTAGCACTCTCACGGTGAGAGTGCTAACAGGAAGGAGTCACGACCTTGGCGCGACGCAGGTCGCCCCGCCGCCGGACCCCTGGACGCTCGATCGCAGGCGATCCTGCGGGCCGTCATCGAGGAATACGTCGCCTCGGCCACGCCGGTCGGGTCGCAGGCCCTGGTCGAGCGTTACCGGCTCGGGGTGAGCTCCGCGACGGTCCGCGCCGTCCTCGCCGACCTCGAGGCGGCCGGGCTGCTGACCCATCCGCACACGAGCGCCGGCCGGATCCCGACCGATCGCGGCTACCGGCTCTACGTCGAGACGCTGGTCGAGCTCCACCCGATCCCGGCCGTCGAGCAGCTGATGATCCGGCACCAGTTCGGCCAGGTCGAGTACGCCAGCGAGCACTGGTTCCGGCTCGCCGCGACGACCCTGGCCAGCGTCACCGGCTCGGCCGGCCTGGCCACGGCGGCCAAGCCAGGCGCCGCCCGGGTCCGTCGGGTCGACCTCGTCGTCCTGGCCAGAACGGATGGCCAGCCTCATCCTCGTCCTCCGCGAGGGCACGATCAAGCAGGGGCTCCTCCAGCTCGACGAGCCCGCCGACCAGGCGATCCTCGATCGAGTCGCCGACCGGCTCAACGCCGAGCTCGGCGAGCGCACGGCGGTCGAGATCGAGGCCCGCCTGGCGTCCCTCGCCCGAGCCGCGGGTCGGCCGACCCGGGTCCGTTCCTGGCCAGCCCCGGCGAGGCGCTTCTCGCCCATCGGGTCGCCGAGCGGATCGCCCGGCCGATGCGCGAGTCCGACGCGGCCACCGTCGAGGAGGTCTACAGCGACGGCCTGCTCAACGTGATGGACGCGCCCGAGTTCGCCCAGAGCGAGAAGCTGCGCCGGGTCTTCTCGGCGCTCGAGAACCGGTCGTACCTCGGCGAGCTCCTCCGGCTCGTCGCCGGGAGCGGTCGCATCCACGTCTTCATCGGCCAGGAGAACGTCCCCGCCGAGATGCGCGAGGTGTCGCTCGTCCTGGCCCCGTACGGTCGGCCCGGTCGGGCGGTCGGCGTGGTCGGCGTCCTGGGCCCGACCCGGATGGCCTACTCGCACGCGATCGGCACCGTCGGCTTCGTGTCCGGGCTGATGAACGAGCTCGTCGACCACCTCTACGCCTGAAGCCACGAGCGAGACCAGCCGCATGCCCCGCCGCACCCGAGCCCAGCAACGCACCGACGAGATCGACGTCTCGCCGACCACGCTGCTCGCCGAGATCGGAGCGTCTCCGGACCGAGCTCGAGGCGACCCAGGCCGAGGCCTCCGAGTACCTCGCCGGCCTCCAGCGCGAGCGCGCCGAGTTCCAGAACTTCCGGCGGCGGACCGCCGAGGAGCGCGAGCGGGACGCCGGGCTGGCCGCCGACGGGCTGCTCCGCAAGGTCCTCGCCCTGGCCGACGACTTCGACCGGGCGATCGAGGCCCGACCGGAGGCGCTGGCCGGCGATCCGTGGGTCGACGGGGTCACCGCGATCGACCGCAAGCTCCGCCTGCTCCTCGAGAGCGAGGGGGTCAGCCCGATCGCCGTGACGCCCGGCGCGCCGTTCGACCCGCGCGAGCACGAGGCCATCGTCAACGTGCCCGGTTCGGGCATGCCCGGCGGGTCGATCGTGGGCGAGCTCCAGCGCGGCTACCGGATCCGCGACCGGGTCCTGCGGCCGGCCCTGGTTGCCGTCGCGGCGCACGAGCCGGGCGACGAGCCGTCCGCTGAGCTCGGGATCGCCCCCGGCGACGACGACGCGCCGGTGGGCGGACTTCCCGAGGGGGACGATTTCGACGGCTCCGGCCCGATCCACTGACACCGAACCACCACCCGACCTTCTCGATCAACGACCAGGAGTACGCACAAGATGGGCAAGATCATCGGCATCGACCTCGGCACGACGAACTCGGTCGTGGCCGTCATGGAGGGCGGCGAGCCGACCGTCATCGCCTCGGCCGAAGGCGGCCGGACGGTGCCGTCGGTCGTGGCCTTCACGAAGACCGGCGAGCGGCTCGTCGGCCAGCTGGCCAAGCGCCAGGCGGTCACCAATCCCACGAACACCGTCTTCTCGATCAAGCGCTTCATGGGCCGGCGCTGGGACGACCCGGAGGTCAAGCGCTCGAAGGACCTCGTCCCGTACAAGGTCGAGAAGGACCCCAAGAGCGACGGCATCCAGGTCGCGGTCAGCGACGGCAAGTCGTACACGCCGCCCGAGATCAGCGCGATGATCCTCCAGAAGCTCAAGACCGACGCGGAGGCCTATCTCGGCGAGAAGATCACCGAGGCGGTGATCACCGTCCCGGCCTACTTCGACGACACCCAGCGCCAGGCGACCAAGGACGCCGGGCGGATCGCCGGGCTCGAGGTCAAGCGGATCATCAACGAGCCGACGGCCTCGGCCCTGGCCTACGGCCTGGACAAGAAGCACGACGAGAAGATCGCCGTCTACGACCTGGGCGGCGGCACCTTCGACATCTCGATCCTCGAGCTGGGCGACGGCGTCTTCGAGGTCAAGGCGACCAACGGCGACACCCACCTCGGCGGCGACGACTTCGACCAGCAGGTCATCGACTGGCTGCTGGCCGAGTTCAAGAAGGACCAGGGGATCGACCTGGCCAAGGACCAGCAGGCCCTCCAGCGGCTCAAGGAAGCGGCCGAGAAGGCCAAGATCGAGCTGTCGTCGACGACCCAGACCGAGATCAACCTGCCCTACATCACGGCCGACGCCTCCGGGCCGAAGCATCTCGTGACCTCGCTCAGCCGGGCGAAGCTCGAGGAGCTCGTGCGCGACCTGGTCGGGCGGACGAAGGCCCCGGTCATGGCAGCTCTCAAGGACGCCGGGCTCAGCGCCAAGGAGATCGACGAGGTCATCCTCGTCGGCGGCCAGACCCGGATGCCCGCCGTCGTCGAGGCGGTCAAGGCGATGTTCGGCGGCAAGGAGCCCCACAAGGGGGTCAACCCGGACGAGGTCGTTGCGATCGGCGCCGCGATCCAGGCCGGCGTCCTGGCCGGTGACGTCAAGGACGTCCTGCTCCTCGACGTCACGCCGCTCTCGCTCGGGATCGAGACCCTGGGCGGGGTGATGACCAAGCTCATCGAGCGGAACACCACGATCCCGACCTCGAAGTCGCAGGTCTTCTCGACCGCCTCGGACAACCAGAACCAGGTGGAGATCCACGTCCTCCAGGGCGAGCGCGACTTCGCGGCGGACAACAAGACCCTCGGCCGGTTCATCCTCGACGGGATCCCGCCGGCGCCTCGGGGCATCCCCCAGATCGAGGTCACCTTCGACATCGACGCGAACGGGATCCTCGACGTCCGGGCCAAGGACCGGGCGACGAGCAAGGAGCAGCAGGTCCGGATCACCGCGTCGTCGATGCTCTCGAAGAACGACGTCGACTCGATGGTCCGCGACGCCCAGGAGCACGCCGACGAGGATCGCAAGCGGCGCGAGGAGGTCGAGACCCGCAACCAGGCGGAGCAGCTCACCTACCAGGCCGAGCGGACCCTCAAGGACCTCGGCGAGAAGGTCTCGGCCGAGGATCGAGCGGCCACCGAGCGGTCGATCGAGGCCGTCCGCGAGGCCCTGAAGGGGAGCGACGTCGAGGCGGTCAAGAACCGCGCGGCCGAGCTCGCCGAGGCCCTCCAGAAGGTCGGCACCGCGGCCTATCAGGCCGCGTCGACCGCCGCGGGTGACAGCTCCGGCGACGGGTCCGGTGGCGGTGACGGCGACGGGGCGGGCGCGGCGGCCGATGAGGCCGGTGCTCCCGCCGGCGAAGAGACGGTCGAGGGCGAGTTCAAGGAGGTCTGAGGGCTGCGACGCGGCGCGGTCCCTCGTGACCGCGGCGCCCGTTGTGACAGGCGCCCAACACGGTTCTGGCTGGTGAGCGAGGTCGTCCCGTAGCGTCGGGCGGTTCGTGCGCCGGGCTCGACGATCCTGCGACTCAGCGCCGGTGCCACGGCCGTACCCGGTCGGGGTCGCCCGGTGTTAGGCTCGGACGACGCGGATGGACGAAGGAATGGAGGCTCGTGATGCGACGGGTGGCGATCGGGATCGGGGCGATCAGCGCGGGTGTGCTCGCGGTCGCGGGGGTCGTCGGGTTGCGACGGCGAGGTCGCCAGGACGAGGTCCTGTCGCTCGACGCGCTGCCGGCGCCTGAGGCGGCCGGCGACGCC
This sequence comes from uncultured Chloroflexia bacterium, assembly GCA_963809595.1. Classification (GTDB taxonomy): domain Bacteria; phylum Chloroflexota; class Limnocylindria; order Limnocylindrales; family CSP1-4; genus Chersky-267. The sequence goes on from CAWEKG010000001.1 coordinate 250,882, forward strand.
GCCTCAGACGCCGCCTCCCAGGGGGCGGAAGCGGTATCCGAGGTCGGGGACGCCGTTGAGGACGCCGCCGACTCGGGCAGCAAAGGTGTCGGCGACGTCGTGAAGGCCGCGGCCGGTTCGGTCCGCGGCGTCGGCGACGCGGCGCTCGCGGCGGCCAAGAGCGCAGGGGCGGTGGCGACCGGTGCCGCGGTCAAGGCCGCCGATACGGCCAAGGCCGCGGCCCGCCGGACGGGCTCGTCGACGGACGAGATCGCCGAGACCGAGGGCGAGGCAGCCGATGCGGTCGCCGACGCGGGTGCCGCCGCCGCTTCGGCCGCGGGTGCCGCCGCCGACGCCACGGGCGGCGCAGCCGAGACGGCCGCCGATGCCGCAGCCGACACGATGACCGGCGCCGCCGACGCGGTCGCCGACGCCGCGGGCGGCGCGGCCGAGACCGCCGCCGCAGCCAAGCCGAAGCGCACCCGGCGGCCCGCCCCGACGCCTGACGACGCCAGTCCGAGTTGAGGCGGATCCCGGTCGCCTTCCGGGCGATCGAGGAGCTCCAGCCCGGTCCCACCTGGGCCGCCGTCTTCGTCGCCCAGTGGCCCGATCATCTCGCCTGGTTCCTCCAGGACGGTGAGCGCGAGCGCCCGTCCTACCTCGACTCGGTCCGCATGCTCCGGAGCCACATGCCCGAGCTCGTCCCAACCTACGAACGCCTGGTGGAGCTGGCCGGCGGCGGCGACCTCGCCGCCAGGGTCCTCTCGCTGGTCGATCCGCCACCATACCTCGCGGCGTGCTCGCAGGGTGCCTGGACGGACGGCGACCCCTTCCTCGTCCGGAACTACGACTACCTGGCCGACCGGGTCGATGGCGAGATCTGGCACACGGCCTGGACGGGTCGAGGGGTCATCGGGACCGGCGACAGCCTGTGGGGCCTGCTCGACGGACTGAACGAGGACGGCCTGGCGGTCTCGCTGACGTTCGGCGGGCGGCGCCTGGCCGGCCACGGTTTCGGGATCCCCCTCGTCGTCCGTTATCTCCTGGAGACGTGTGCCTCGGTCCCGGAGGCCGAGATGGCCCTGCGCCGACTGCCCGTCCACCTGGCCCACAACCTGACCCTGCTCGATCGCGCCGGCCGGTTCTCGACGGCCTACCTTGCCCCGGATCGCGAACCCGTGATCGCTCCGGTCGCGGTGGCCACCAACCACCAGGACGTGGTGGATTGGCCGGAGTACACGGCGCTCACCCGATCGCACGAGCGCGAGACCCTGATCACTCGGCTGCTGGCCGATCCGGCGGTCACGCCAGAGGCGTTCGCCGACGCGTTCCTCGTCCCACCGATCTTCAATTCGGCCGGAGCCGGCCACTTCGGGACGCTCTACACGGCGGTCCTCCGCCCGGTCGACGGTGTCGTCGAGTACCGCTGGCCGGGCTTCCGATGGCGCCAGGCGTTCGAGGCCTTCGAGCCGGGGACCCATGTCGAGCTGCTCGCGGCCGGTCCGGACGGCCCGGCCCCAGGGGGCTGACCCGCGCCGCGACGAGGGGCGGGGCGAGCTCGCCCCGCCTCGCCGCTCGACCCGTGGCGACCCGGGTAGGATGGGCGGTCCCATGACGTCCTCCACCACGCCTCCCCTTATCAGCGCCCGCGGCCTGACCAAACGGTTCGGCGAGACGACCGCCGTCGACGCCATCGACTTCGACGTGGCGCCCGGCGAGTCGTTCGGGTTCCTGGGCCCGAACGGGGCGGGCAAGACCTCGACGATGCGGATGATCGGCTGTGTCTCGCCGGCCTCGGGCGGGACGCTCAGCGTCCTGGGCCTGGACCCGCGGGTGGACGGGCCCCGGATCAAGTCCCGGATCGGGGTGGTCCCCCAGCAGGACACCCTGGACATGGAGCTGACCGTCCGCGAGAACCTGATCATCTTCGGGCGATACTTCGACCTCTCCCGTCGGGAGGCCGGCCGACGGGCCGACGAGCTCCTCGAATTCGTCCAGCTGACCGACCGCGCGAAGAGCCAGGTCGAGCCCCTCTCGGGCGGCATGAAGCGCCGGCTGACGATCGCCCGGTCGCTCATCAACGAGCCGAGCCTGCTCCTCCTCGACGAGCCCACGACAGGGCTCGACCCCCAGGCCCGGCACCTCCTCTGGGACCGGCTCTACCGGCTCAAGCAGCGCGGGGTGACCCTCGTCCTGACCACCCATTTCATGGACGAGGCCGAGCAGCTGTGCGACCGGCTGGTGATCATGGACAAGGCCCGGATCGTGGCCGAAGGGTCGCCCCGTGAGCTCATCGAGGAGCACGCCACGAAGGAGGTCCTGGAGCTGCGCTTCCCCTCCGGGGTGCAGGAGACGCTGGACGGTCAGCTCGACGGGTTGGCCGAGCGGATCGAGCAGCTCCCCGATCGGGTCCTGATGTACACGGCAGACGGCGAGGCGACGGCGGTGGCCGTCCACGAGCGCGGTCTGCTTCCCGAGACGGTCCTCGTCCGCCGGTCGAGCCTGGAGGACGTCTTCCTCCGGCTGACCGGTCGGTCGCTCATCGAGTGACCGGGCGGCGATCGTGACCGGCTGGCGACGATGACCGCGACCGCGCGCGTCCTCGAGTACAACCTGCGCGTCTACCGGAAGGTCTGGCACGGATCGCTCTTCTCCACGTTCTTCGCCCCGATCCTGTTCCTCGCCTCGATGGGGATCGGCCTGGGCGGATTCATCGACCAGTCGGGATCGGCTGCGCTCGGCGGGGTGCCCTACGCCGTCTTCCTGGCGCCGGGGCTGCTCGTCGCGCAGGCGATGCAGACCGGCAGCTTCGAGTCGACCTACCCGATCATGGGCAACCTCGTCTGGGACCGGGTCTACCACGGGATGCTGGCGACCCCGATCACCGTGCGCGGGATCATCCTGGGCCAGCTCGCCTGGATGACCGTCCGGCTGACGATCGTGGCCTGCGCCTTCTTCCTGGTGATGGTCGTCTTCGGGGTCGTCGACTCGCCGCTCGGGGTCCTGGGGATCGGGGCGGCCGTCCTGACCGGGCTGGCCTTCGCCGCGCCGATCATGGCCTTCGCGGCGACCCAGCGGAACGACACCGCGTTCAGCGCGATCTTCCGGTTCCTGATCACCCCGCTCTTCATCTTCTCGGGCACGTTCTTCCCGATCACCCAGCTGCCGCCGTTCCTGCGCTGGATCGCCTATCTCACGCCGACCTGGCACGGGGTCAACCTGGCCCGGACCCTCTCGCTGGGGATCGTCGACCCGGTCCTGATGGTCGTGAACATCGCCTTCCTGGTCGGCTGCATCGCGGGGGGCACCGCAGCTTGCCTCATCACCTTCCGCCGGGTCCTCGTGAAGTGAGCCGGCGATGACGACCCTGACGAGGGTGGCCCCGGCGCCGATGGGCGGCAGTCGGGCCGGCCGGCTCATCGAGCGGAACCTGATGGTCTACCGGCGGACCTGGATCGTCATCGTCTCCGGGTTCTTCGAGCCGCTCTTCTACCTGCTCGGGATCGGCTTCGGGATCGGAGCGCTGGTCGGCGGGGTCACCGCTCCCGACGGCGCGCCGATCACCTACGCGATGTTCCTCGCACCCGGGCTCCTCGCATCGTCGGCGATGAACGGGGCGATCTACGACTCCACGTTCAACATCTTCTTCAAGCTGCGCTACGCCAAGACGTACGACGCGATGCTCTCCACCCCGCTCGGAGTGGGTGATGTGGCCATCGGAGAGATCACGTGGGCCCTCATCCGGGGCACGCTCTACGCGATGGGGTTCCTGGCGGTGATGCTCCTGCTGGGGCTGGTCCGCTCGCCCTGGATCATCTTCGCCCTGCCGGCGGCGATGTTGATCGGGTTCGCCTTCGCCGCGGTGGGGATGGCCGGGACGACGTTCGTCCGGCGCTGGACCGACTTCGATCTCATCTTCGTGGCGACCCTGCCGATGTTCCTTTTCTCGGGCACGTTCTATCCGATCACCGCCTACCCGGCGGGGCTCCAGCTCATCGTCCAGCTCACCCCGCTCTACCAGGGCGTGGCGCTGCTCCGCTCCCTCTCGTTGGGGCTGGTCGGCCCGGGGACCCTGGTTCACGTGGTTTACCTCGCGGTCATGGGCCTGATCGGGTTGTCGATCGCCTGGCGCCGCCTGGACCGCGTGCTCCTGAAGTGACGACGCCATCGCCCGACGACGGGGATCGCGGGGGCGCGGCGGCCCCTGACGGGCTCGCGGCCCTCGACGATGAGGTCGCCGACTGTCGTCGCTGTCCGCGCCTGGTGGCCTGGCGCGAGCAGGTCGCAGACGAGAAGGTCGCCCGCCATCGCGACGAGACCTACTGGGCCCGACCGGTCCCCGGGTTCGGCGATGCAGACGCGCGGATCCTCGTCCTTGGGCTGGCCCCGGCCGCCCACGGCGGCAACCGCACCGGGCGGGTCTTCACCGGCGACCGCTCGGGCGACTTTCTGTACCGCGCCCTCTTCGAGGCCGAGCTCGCCAGCTCGCCGATCTCGCGACGGCGTGACGACGGGCTGACCCTCAGTAGGACGCGGATCAGCGCGGTCGTCCACTGCGCCCCACCGGCGAACCGCCCGACCCCCGCCGAGCGCGACACCTGCCTCCCGTTCCTCGAGCGCGAGCTCCGGCTGCTCACCGACCTGCGGGTGCTGCTGGCACTCGGGGCGTTCGCCTGGGATGGGGTCCTCCGCTCGATGGTGACGCTCGGGGCGCCGGTGCCCAGCCCGCGCCCCCGGTTCGGACACGGCGCGGAGGTCCGGATCGGGCCCTGGTGGATCGTCGGATCGTTCCACCCATCGCAGCAGAACACGTTCACGGGACGGCTGACAACGCCGATGCTCCGGGAGGTGCTCGACCGGGTCCGCGTGCTCGCGGGGATCGGCTCCGACGGGTCCGCCGGTTGAGATCCGCGACGGCACTTCCGGGACGCCTCGACTACCATTAGGCCGTCCCACCGTCGTGACGACCCACGACGCGAAGCCGGAGGTGCCTGGCGCGGGGGGACGACCGAGGCTACGGAGCGGCGAGTGCAGCTGGATCTCGACCGGTCGGGTGATCGCCTGCGAACCGGCCTGATGCGATGGACGGACCGGCAGAGCGGCCCGCGGGGGCTCTACCTGGGCGTCGCGGTCTGTGCCCTGCTCTGGCTCGGGATCGTCGTCTTCTGCCAGCCGTTCGGCGCCTATCCCTACGGCTCCGACCAGGACGCGCGGGCCTACTGGCTGGCCTGGAACTCGGACCCGTACGCCGGCGCGACGGTCGGCGTCCCAGGTGCATACCTCTACTCACCGGCGTTCCTCCAGCTCATCGGCCCGCTCCGGGCGATGTCATGGCCGGGTTTCGTCGCCGCCTGGTCCCTGGTCCTGCTCGTGGCGACCGCCTATCTCGCCGGGCCCGAGCTGCTGGCCATCGTCGTCCTGCTGGCTGCCTCCGAGATCTGGGGCGGCAACATCTCGCTGCTCCTGGCCGTGGCCATCGTCGTCGGCTTCCGCTGGCCGGCGGCCTGGGCGTTCGTGCTGCTCACCAAGGTCAGCCCCGGCGTCGGCCTGCTCTGGTTCGCGGTCCGGCGCGAGTGGAGTCACCTGGCTATCGCGCTCGGGGCGACCGTCGGCTTCGTCGCGCTCTCGTACATCCTCGGGACGCGTGAATGGTCGGCCTGGGTCGCCGTGCTCGTCGGCAACGTGTCGAGCACCGGGACGTGGGCCGCGATCCCGATCCCGCTCCTGGTCCGGCTGCCGGTCGCGGTCGTGGTCATCGTCTGGGCGGCCCGCGGGGATCGCCGCTGGGCCCTGCCGATCGGCTGCTTCCTGGCGATGCCGGTCCTCTGGTACGGCAGCCTGACGATCCTCGCGGCGAGCCTCCCGTTCCTCGGCCGGCGAGGTTGGAACCTCGGCCGCCCGCTCGACTGGATCACCAACGGCGGGCGACCGGACGCCAGCTCGGAGCCGGCGTCCTGAGGGCCGTCCCTGACGGTCCTCTCGTATCCTTCTCCCGGCCATGGTGACCGAGCGCGACTACTACGATGTCCTCGGCGTCGAGCGCGGGGCGAGCGACGCGGAGATCAAGCGCGCCTTCCGCAGGCTGGCCCAGCAGTGGCACCCCGACGTCAACACGGAGGCCGCGGCCGACAGTCGGTTCAAGGAGATCAACGAGGCCTACCAGGTCCTGTCCGACCCCCAGAAGAAGCAGGCCTACGACCTGTTCGGACGGGCCGGCGTCGCCGGCGCGGGCGGCCCGGGGGCGGGCGATTTCGCCGGGTTCGGAGGGTTCGGCGACATCTTCGACACGCTCTTCGGGGGGGCTGCCGGGGGCGGTGCCCGCCGCTCGCGACCGAACGCCGGGAGCGACCTGCGCTACGACCTCCGGATCACCTTCGTCGAGGCGATCAAGGGCACCGAGAAGGAGATCGAGTTCGCGGTCCTCGATCGCTGTGCGACCTGCGAGGGGAGCGGGGCGGCGCCCGGCACCTCGACCACCACCTGCCCCCAGTGCGACGGTCGGGGCGAGATCCGCTCGGTTCGCAGCACGCTTCTCGGCCAGATGGTCAACGTGACCACCTGCCCGCGCTGTCGGGGTGAGGGCAAGACCGTCGACAGCCCGTGCGCGACCTGTCGCGGCGACGGCCGGACCGAGCGTCGCCGGACGCTCCGGGTGGCGATCCCGGCGGGCATCGACGAGGGCCACCAGATCCGGCTCTCCGGCGAGGGCGAGGCGGGACCCCGGGGCGGGCCGGCGGGCAGCCTCTACGTCGCCGTGCACGTCGCTCCCCACGCGGTCCTCAAGCGCGAGGGCACCGAGCTCTATCTCGAGTCCGAGATCTCGATCGCCCAGGCGGCCCTCGGGACGACGATCACGATCCCGACCGTCGACGGCGAGGAGACCCTCGAGATCAAGCCCGGGGTCCAGCCCGGGGCCGAGATCAGGCTGCGAGGCAAGGGCGTGCCCCATCTCCGGCGCGGCGGTCAGCGCGGCGACCTCCACGTCTTCGTGAAGGTGGCGGTCCCCACCAGGCTCTCGAAGAAGCAGCGCGAGCACCTCGCGGCCTACGCCGCCGAAGCCGGCGAGACGGTGGGCGACGGCGACGGCGGGATCCTGGGCCGGGTGAAGGACGCCCTGTCGTGACGGACCCCGCCGGGGGCACGGAGCCCGGCGGCGAACGCGTCCCGGGTGCATCCGGTGAGGTCGGCATCCCGGCGTCGGGCGAGGGGACGTCGGCCGGCGGGGCCTGGCTGGAGCTGTCGGTGAGCGCCGACCCCGAGGCGGTCGAGGCGGTCGGCGAGATCCTCTCCCGCTGGGCCCCCGGCGGGACCACCGTGGAGCCCGCCTTCGAGCTCGTCGACGAGGGGCTCGGGGCCCGGCTGGACCCGAGCCGCCCGGCCATCGTCCGGTCCTACCTGCCATCCCGGGATACCGGCGCCGCCCGACGGGCGATCGAGGATGTCCGGATCGCGCTGGGTCATCTCCAGGCGTTCGGCCTGCGTCCGATCGGCGAGCTCGAGACGCGGGTCGTCCACGAGGAGGACTGGGCACACGCCTGGAAGACCCACTTCCCGGTCCTCAGGGTCGGTCGGCGGTTGGTCATCCGACCGACCTGGCGCCGGCACCGACGGGCGCCCGATGACGTCGTGCTGGCGCTCGACCCCGGGATGGCCTTCGGGACCGGGCTCCACCCGACCACGCGCCTCTGTCTGGCCGGGATCGAGCGCTGGGCCGACGAGGGCCGGATCGCTCCGGGCGCCGGATCGGGCCGCGACGGCGGGGTCCGGGTCCTCGACGTCGGTTGCGGCTCGGGCGTCCTGGCGATCGCCGCCGGTCTCTTCGGCGCGACCGAGCTCGCCGGGCTCGACACGGATCCCATCGCGATCGAGGCCACGGTCGCCAATGCCGACCGGAACCGGCTCGGGTCGCGGCTGACGGCCCGGGTCGGGTCGCTGCCGAGCGGCGAGCCGGCCTTCGACCTGGTCCTGGCCAACCTGGTCGCCTCGATCCTGGTGGTCCTCGCCCACGACCTGGCGGCCGAGCTGCGACCCGGCGGCCGCCTCCTCTGCTCGGGGATCTTCATCGACCGCGAGACCGACGTCCGGGCGGCGCTCGAGGCCGCCGGCCTGGTCGTGGTCGGGCGGGCGGACGAGGGTGAGTGGGTCGCCCTGGAGTGCGCCCGGCCGGCCTGACCCAGGTCACCGCGGCCCGGCGCCGGGTCCTTGGGGCCGTCGCCCCTACAATCTCGCGGTGCCGATCCTGCCGATCGTCCTGCCGATCCACATCGGTCTGGCCATCGCCCTCTTCCTGCCCGCCCTCCTGCTCCCGTTCGCGCTGCGCTCCGGCCGCCCCGTGGACGAGTCGCGGAACCGGCTCGTCCGGTCGCTCCTCCGGCTCGAGGGACGGGGTGGCGCGCTCATCGCCGGCGGCGTCGCGGCGACGGGGATCCTCCTGGTTGTAGGGCTGGGTCTCCAGGTCGCCGAGCAGCCCTGGCTCATCCTGGCCCTGGCGATCTACGCTCTGGACCTGGCCCTCGCCTTCTTCATCCAGCGGCCCGAGCTCCGGACGCTGGTCGGCGTCCGCGCGGCGTGGGACGATCGGGCCTGGCAGGCGCAGGCGCGCCGGCTGCGCTACGTCTCGTACGCGATGGCCGGGCTGATCGGCCTGATCGCATTCCTCATGAGCACGAAGCCCCAGCTCTGACCCGGAGGTGAACCCGTGAGCGCCGATCGGACGACCGACCCCGCCTGTCTCTTCTGCCGGATCGTCGCCGGTGAGATCCCGGCGACGAAGATCCACGAGGACGACCAGGTCGTGGGCATCCGCGACATCGCCCCGCGGGCGCCGACCCACGTCCTGTTCATGCCCCGGACCCACATCCCGTCGGCCAACGACCTGACCGCGGAGGACGGCGGCCTCCTCGGCCGCCTCTTCACGAGCGCGGCGGCCTTCGCCCGGACCGAGGGGATCGCCGAGCGCGGCTACCGGCTGGTGGTCAACGTCGGGTCGTGGGGCGGACAGACGGTGGACCACCTCCACGTCCATCTCCTCGGTGGTCGCTCGATGACCTGGCCGCCCGGATGACGACGACCGTCCCGTGCCACGGCCGTCCTCGGCCGGCGTTCCTCCTCGTCGTCGTGGTGCTGCTCGCCGGCTGTGGCATCGGGGCGCGGAGTGCGCCGCCGCCGCCGAGCTCCAGCCCGACCGCCTCGATCCGCCTGTCCGACGCCGTGGGGCTGGTCAGGATCCAGATCGAGTCGGCCCTCAAGCTGCGCGAGCTGGCCGTCATCGAGCCCACCGATCCCTATCGACCGGGTGAGTCGCCCGCCCTGGCCGCGGCGCCCCGGCTCGTCCTCCAGGCCGTCCTGCCGGAGACCCCGACGGGCGGCTACATCGTCGTCTACGACCTCCCGACCGCCGGTGACGCCTACACGGCCGCGCTCCAAATGGGCGCCTATCTCGAGAGCGGGCAGGGCCGGATCCAGTTCCCGCCCGACGCCCGGCACGTCCTGCGCCAGCTCGGCTCCACGGTCATCTTCCTGAGCTGGTCGCCCTCGACGGTCACCGACCCGCGGATCGACGACGTGGCCGCGGCGCTCGAGACGCTGGGGACCGGGATCCAGATCCGCCGCTAGGAGGGTGGTGGCCCGGCGGTCGCCTCCGCCTCGCTGACCGGCAGCGGCTGCTCCACCGCCGCCCAGGCGCGGATCCGGTCGCGCTTCACCTTGAGGGTGTGGGTCCGCGGGAAGTCGACGTCCGGCCAGAGCCGCCAGGCGGAGACTTTCTGCTGGGACGAAAGGGTCTGGTTCGCCGCCCTGACGCCTCGCCTCGATCTGGTCGCGCAGGGCGACCGGGTCCATGTGGAGCGCCTCGGCCCCCTGACCCGGGACATCCCCGCCCCGGGGCACGACTCCCGGTCCCGGCGGCAGGACGACCGCCTCGATCCGGCCCGGCCGGGTCTCGACCACCACGGAGTCGCGGATCCCCGCGGTCCGGAGCGCGTTCTCGATGTCCTCGGGATAGACGTTGAGCCCGTTGGGCAGGACGATGATGTCCTTCTTGCGGCCCATCAGGACGAGGTGGCCCGCATCGTCGTGCCGAGCGATGTCGCCCGTCCGGTACCAGCCGTCGGCGGTGAACGCCTCGGCCGTGGCGGTCGGGTCGCGCCAGTAGCCCTGGAAGACGGTGGGTCCGCTGACGAGGATCTCGCCGTCCTCGGCGAGCCGGACCTCGACCGGTGGGATCGTCCGTCCGACGGTGCCCAGCCCGTGGTCCTGGCGCGAGGTCGCGCTGGCCGGTCCGCACTCGGTGGCGCCGTAGCCCTGCAGGACGACGACGCCGAGGTCCTCCCACTGCCTGCTGGAGCGCCGGCGGCAGGAACGCCGCCGCGCAGACGAACAGGTTGAGCCCGCCGCCGAGCTGGGCGTGGACGCTCCGGAAGAGGACTCGCCGGGCAGGGTAGGGAAGCCGGCGGGCGATCCGCCCGAAGACGCTCGAAGAGACCGGCCCGGCCCGACTTCTCGACTTCCCGCCCGATCGCCGACCAGAACAGGTCCAGGATCTGGGGCACGACCAGCATCGTCGTGACGTGGTGGTCGCGGATCGCCTCGAAGATGACCCGCGGGTTCCGGCTCCGGACGTACAGGATGTCGGCGCCCACGGTGAGGGCGTAGAACAGGGCGATCGCCTGCTCCATGAGGTGGGAGAGCGGGAGCAGCGAGACGAGCCGATGCTCCTGCGGCGGGATCGCGTTGTGGGCCGTCTCGACCGTGGCCACCACGTTAGCGTGGGTCAGCATGACGCCCTTCGGGGTGCCCGTCGTCCCGCTCGTGAAGATGATCTCGAACAGGTCGGTCGGGGTCGGTCGGGACCAGCCGGCCGACCTGCTCGGCCCAGTCGCCCGGCCAGGCGGAGTCCGGTCCGTCGGAGAGGTCCTCCACGGTCGAGGTCGGGAAGTGATCGAGACCGGCCTCGCGCGGGTCGGGCGAGTCGCGTCCGGTCCCGATGGCCAATCGCCGGGCGTCGGCCTTCGCGGCGATCCGCTCGACCGCGTCGGGGGCCATCCGGAGGTCGAGCGGGACGACCACCACGCCGGCCCGCATCGCCCCGAAGTAGACCGCCGGGAGGGCCGGGGTCGAGGGGGACCAGGTCAGCATCCGGTCGCCAGCGACGAGACCCGCCTCCCGGAGCCGCCAGGCGACCGCCCGGCTGCGCGCATCAAGGTCGCGGAAGCTCCAGCTCTCGCTCGAGCCGTCGTCGCGCCGGAGCGACAGAGCCGGCCGGTCACCGTAGCGGGCCACGGCCTCGTCGAGGATGTCGAGGAGGGTCTCCATGGCGCGTAGCCTACCTTCCCGTTCGGGTCGTGGACGCCCGCTCGCGACCCGGCTCCGGCGGATCCGCACGTCACCCGGGAGACGCTCGACGCCGCGATCCATGACGGTCGGCCGACCCGTTACGCTGGGGCCGTGCCCCCGACGTACTCGGTCCTCGGCCCCATCGACGCCCCGGCCATCGTCCTCGTCCACGGGGTCCGCCTGTCCCGCGGGATGTGGCACGCCCAGCTCCAGGGGCTGTCGGGCGCCTTCCGGGTGGTCGCCCTGGACCTGCCCGGCCACGGCGCGCTGCGCGACCGACCCTTCGCCTGGGACGAGGCGGTCGAGACCATCGCGGGTGTGGTCGAGGAGGCGGCCGGCGGTCGGGCGGTCGTGGCCGGGCTGAGCCTCGGCGGCTACCTCGCGATGGACCTCGCGATCCGTCGGCCCGAGCTCGTGGCCGGGCTGGTCGTCTCGGGCGCGTCGGCGGAGCCCCGCGGGCTGCTCCTGCCAACGGCGATCCGCTCGCTCGCCTGGGTGATGGATGCCGTCTCTCCGGCACGTCTCGAGCAGTTGAACCGCGAGTGGTTCCGGCGACGCTACCCGGCCGCGATGGCGAACGCCGTCCTGGCCGGCGGCTTCGGGTTCCGCGGCGGCGCCGACGCCCTGCGCCAGCTCGTCGGGCGCGAGTTCCGCGGGCGGCTGGGCGCGTACCCGGGACCGACGCTCATCCTGAACGGCCAGTTCGACCCGCCGTTCCGGCTGGGCGCCGGCGGATTCGCCGACGCCGCGACCCACGGGCGGATCGTCACGATCCGGGGCGCGACCCACCTGGTGAACCTGGATCGGCCGTCGGCCTTCAGCGCCGCGCTCGGGCGGTTCGCCGCGGAGACGACCCGTCGGTCGAGGTAGCACCGGCCCCGGCTCCACCGCCCCCCGGGCCGGGGACGGCACGGTCCGGCGTCGTGCGGCACGGCTGGATCCGGCTCCGTACCCCCTCCGTCGGGCCTTCACATCCGGTTCACGACCCGAGGCGACGATGAGCGCACTGAAGTCAGTCATCACCGCTGAAGGAGCGCATTCGATGAATCCACGACGGGGGTTCGGGATCCTGGGGGTCCTGGCAACGCTGGCGTTCGCCGGCATCGTCGCCGTCTTCGCCTACAACGCCGGGGTCTCGGCCGGCCTGACGACCGGTTCGAACACGGCGACCACGGTCGTCGTCGCCGGTGGAGGCTTCGGCTTCTTCTGGATCCTGCCGATCCTCTTCCTCTTCTTCGTCTTCGCCGCGATCGCCGGTGCGGGGCGCCACGCCCGCCACGGGTGGGGCGGTCACGGCTACCGACACGGCAACGGTCGTAGTTTCGGACCGGGCGGTCCCGGCGGGCCGAACGGCGGCCCCGATCGGCTGCCGCCGTTCGTCGAACCGATGCTCGCGGACTGGCATCGGCGAGCCCATGCGGATCCCGGCACGACCGAGGGAGCCAGCTCGATGCCGAGCGCCTCAGCCGCGGGACCGGGCGCTACCCCCGACGCCTCGGGACCGGGCACGACGACCCCCTGACCCAGGTGGCGCTCATCGTCCCTGATGCAGCCATTGTCATCACGCACGCGGCCGGTCCGAACCGACCCGCCGCGCCAGCCTGCCCTTGAGGCAGCCATTGGCATCACGGACGGGGCCGACCGGCCGCGGGCGGGACGAGACCACGACCACGACCACCCGACCGGAGGCGCCCCACATCGCCTTCGGTCGGTCCACGCCCGAGGCTACGATGACGCCCGTGAAGACGATCCTGGTCGTCGACGACGAGCCGCGAATCGCCGGGCTGGTACGCGACTATCTCGAGCACGGCGGCTTCGCGGTGATCGTGGCCCGCGACGGGCCGGCTGCCGTGCGCGAGGCGCGGACCCGCCACCCCGACCTCGTCGTCCTCGACCTGGGCCTACCGGGTCTCGACGGCCTCGACGTCATCCGGGCCATCCGCCGGGACTCGCGGCTGCCGATCATCGCGCTGACCGCCCGAGCGGACGAGTCGGACAAGCTCGTCGGCCTCGAGCTCGGCGCCGACGACTACCTGACCAAGCCGTTCAGTCCGAAGGAGCTCGTCGCCCGGGTCCGGGCGGTCCTTCGCCGCTCGGACGTCGCGGCGGGACCGGACGCCGGCGGGCCGATCCGAGTGGGCGACGTCGAGCTCGATCCGCTCCGGATGGCCGCCACCTTCGGCGGGCATCGGGTCGAGCTCACCCCGACCGAGTTCCAGCTCGTCGCCACCATGGCCCGCCAGCCGGGCCGCGTCTTCACCCGGGGCCAGCTCCTCGACGCCGTCCACGGGGTCGCCTTCGAGTCGTACGAGCGGGCCATCGACGCCCACGTGAAGAACATCCGTCGGAAGATCGAACCGGACCCTCGGGCGCCGCGCTACCTCCTGACGGTCTTCGGTGTCGGTTACCGCTTCGCCGAGCCGGACCGGTGACGTCCGACGGCGGCTCCCCGCCGGAGCGCGGCCCCAGGCACCCCCGGAGACCCCGCCCGCCGTGGTGGCCGGAGGGTGAGGCGTGGCCCCCGGAGCGCGGTCCCTGGGGCGAGGGGTCGCTCCCGCGGCGCCACCGGGGCGGCTTCTTCTGGCGGATCGGCTGTGCCCTGGCTGCGGTCGTCGTCGTGTTCGCACTGGCCGGTGCGCTTGCGGCGCTGCTCGTCGGGAGCGCCCTGGGGCTGTTCGGCGCGTCGGCGGCCGGACAGCTCGCCGCCCTCGGCGCCCTGGCGATCCTCGTCCTCGCCGCGATGATGGCGGCCCGAAGCCTGCGCCGCCTCTCGAAGCCGGTCGACGCGCTCGTCGAGGCGGCCGGTCGGATCGAGGAGGGCGACTACACCGCCCGGGTCCCCGAACGCGGCCCCCGCGAGGTCCGGACCCTGGCCCGGGCGTTCAACGGGATGAGCGCCCGGCTCGAGGCGACCGAGGGGCAGCGGCGCACCTTCCTCGCCGATGTCACCCACGAGCTGCGGACGCCGTTGGCGGTGATCCGGGCGGAGGCCGAGGCGATCGCCGACGGCATCCACCCGGCTGACGCCAAGCACCTCGCCCCGATCCTCGAGGCGACACGGACGCTGGAGCTGCTGAGCGAGGACCTCCGGACGGTGGCCCTGACCGATGCCGGGGCGCTGGTCCTCGCTCGTGAGCCGGTCGATCTCGCGGTCCTCGTCAACGCCACGGTCGCGGGGTTCCAGGCGGCCGCGAGCGCCGCCGGCGTACACCTCGGAGCCGACCTCGCCCCGGACCTGCCGGTCATCGAGATCGATCCGGTCCGCATCCGGTCCGTCATCGCGAACCTCGTGGCCAACGCGATCCGGCACACGCCGCCGGACGGCCGGGTGACGGTCTCGGCCCGGGCATCGGGTGACGCCGTCGAGGTTGCCGTGACGGACACCGGCACGGGGATCCCGTCGGACCTGCTGCCCCACGTCTTCGACCGCTTCGTGAAGGACCCGGACTCGCCGGGCTCCGGGCTCGGCCTGGCGATCGCCCGGGACCTCGTGGAGGCCCACGGCGGACGGATCGCCGCCGAGCGCGGACCCGAAGGTGGGACCACGATCCGGTTCAGCCTGCCGATCGGGCCGCCCGGACGACCGAAGGACGCCTCGACCCGCCCATGAAACGGCCTACACTCGCGGCATGCCGATCTACGTCTTCTGGTTCGGGGCCGCCCTGGCGCTCCTCGTGCTGGAGCTGGCCAGTACGACCTTCTTCGCGATCTTCCTGGCTCTCGGGGCGTTCGTGGCCGGGATCCTCGCCTTCCTCTGGCCCGACAGCGCGTGGTGGTTCCAGGCGATCGTGGCGATCGCCGTGGCGGGCGTCGGTGTCGTCGTCGGCCGGCCGTTCCTGAGCCGGCGCCTGCGCGAGGGTGCGCAGCCGGCGATGACCCCGGGCGTCCACGGCGGGTTCGTCGGCCAGCGGGCGCTCGCCCTCGACGAGCTCGGCGAGGAGCTCCATCCCGGCCACGTGCGACTCGCCGGCGAGGTGTGGATGGCGTTCACCGACGGACCTGACCCGATCGCGACGGGCGCTCCCGTCATCGTGACCGCCGTCCGAGGGACGACGCTCGTGGTCCGGCCCGCGGACGGGCCGGCCGCCCCGGAGGCTTGACGATGGATACCGGTCTGCTCGCCCTGACGGTCGCGTTCATCATCGCGATCCTGTTCGTCCTGTTCGCCTTCTACCTGCTGCGGAACACGGTCAACCTCGTCCAGCAGGGCTCGGTCGGCGTGGTCAAGCGGCTCGGCGAGTTCCGGGCGATCCACGATCCCGGGATGGTGATCATCGCCCCATTCGTCGACTCCATCGTCTTCGTCGACATGCGCGAGATCCCGCGTCCCGGCGACCGGCAGGAGGTCATCACCCGGGACAACGTGGTGGTGGCGGTCAACGCAACGATCTTCACCCAGGTCGTCGACGCCAAGCAGGCCCTCTTCAGCATCTCCAACTTCGACGTGGCCATCGACGCGCTGGCCCGGACGGCGCTCCGCTCGGTCATCGGCACCCTATCGCTCGACGAGGCGCTCTCGGAGCGCGAGCGGATCAACGTCGACGTCCAGCAACAGATGGAAGCGGTGACCGACAAGTGGGGGATCCGGATCAACCGGATCGAGATCGTCGAGATCACCCCGCCGCCCCAGATCCTCCAGGCCCTGGCCCTCCAGAAGCAAGCCGACCAGGAGAAGCGGGCGAAGATCCTCCAGTCGGAGGGCCTCCAGCAGTCGGCGGTCAACGTGGCCGACGGCAACCGCCAGGCCGCGATCAAGAACGCCGAGGGCGAGCGTCAGTCGGCGATCCTCCGGGCCGAGGGCAACCGCCAGGCCGCCATCCTCGAGGCCGAAGGCCGGGCCCAGGCGATCACCACGGTCTACGGCGCGATCACTGCGGCCGCCCCGGACCCCACCCTGGTCGCGATCCTCCAGCTCGACACCCTCTCGAAGTTCGCCCTCAGCCCGAACACGAAGATCGTCATCCCGGCCGAGTCCGCCGCCCTGCTCGGTGCGGTGCAGGCCATCCAATCCGTCCTGGCCCAGGTCCCGGGGATCGAGGGCGCGGCGGCCGCCGGCGGAGGCGCGACGGGCGGCTGACGCAGGGCTTTCAGGGGCGTCTCAGCGCGGCCCCGGCACGCCGCTCGTACCGCCTCGCCATGGGCCGAATGGCGTTTGACCGCGTCCGGACCCTCGTCTACACTCCGCCAGCCTGTCGGCGAGCGCTCATCCGCGCGTTCGTCGAGGCGGTTCGCGCCGACCGGCCGACGAGCAGCGAACGATCGATCCGAGACCAGGCCGTGGGAGGTGAACCGGGATTGGCAGAAGTCCGAGTGGGTGAGAACGAGACCTTCGAGAGCGCGCTGCGCCGCTTCAACAAGAAGATCCAGCAGAGCGGGATCCTCGCCGAGGCTCGCCGCCGCGAGCACTACGAGAAGCCGAGCGTGAAGCGCAAGCGCAAGGAAGCGAAGCGCAAGAAGGCCGCCCGCACGCAGCAGGGCTAGGTCGCGACCGCGACCCCTCCCGAAGCCGGCCGGATCCCCCGGGGTCCGGCGACCCGGCCCGGGGAGCCCGCAGGGCGGTGCCAACCCCGCCCGAGGTGCCAGATCCGGTGACGCTCAAGGAACGCCTCCAGGCCGAGACCGACCGCCGCCATGCGGTCGGGTGACGCCGCTGCGCCGCGACGTCCTGCGGATGGCGATCAACGCCCTCTACAACGTCGAGAAGAAGCAGGGCGCCCCGCTGACCCCCGACGAGGAGCTCCCGGTCCTCAGCCGCGAGGTCAAGACCCGCCGCGAGTCGGTCGACGCCTTCCGGGCGGGCGGTCGCGAGGACCTCGTCGCCAAGGAGGAGGCGGAGATCGCCATCCTCAGCCGAGTACCTGCCCCAGGCCCTGACCGACGCCGAGCTCGAGGCCCTCGTCGAGGAGGCCGTCGCGGCCACCGGGGCGAGCTCGGCCCGCGACCTCGGCAAGGTCATGGGCTGGCTCTCGCCGCGGACCCGCGGCCGGGCCGACGGCAAGCGCGTCAGCGGGCTGGTGGCCCAGCGTCTCGCCCGGGCGGACCTGGCCGGCCACGACACGGCCGGGAGCCACTGACCCCGATGCTCGCCCAGCGGGTCGACCGCGCGACTCCGTTCTCCCGGCGCGACCTCGGCCGGTTCCTCGTGGCCTCGGTCCTGCTCGTCCTCGCGTTGACCACGATCTTCGCGGTCGACATCCTCCCGGCCCCGGTCCACGTCAGCGTCGGCGACGTCGCCCGGGCCGACGTCGTCGCCCCGCGGGCGATCACCTTCACCAGCGCGATCCTGACCGAACAGGCCCGCGCGGTGGCTCGGAAGGGTGTCGACCCCCAGTACGACTTCACCCCGGACAAGGCGTCGGCGGTAGCCCGCCAGCAGGCCCTTGGATTCGACACGCAGGTGGAGGGCGTCGACGCGGCCTTCGAGACGACGGTGCCCGAGAAGGACCGCCTGGCCCTTCTCAAGACCGCCATGCCGGAGCTGACCGACGCATCGCGGACCACCCTGCTGGCCCTGACGCCCGAGCGCTGGACCGCGGTTCGGGCCGAGAGTGCGCGGATCCTCGACCAGATCGAGTCGGGCGAGCTGCGCGACTCCGACCTGGCGGTCGTCCGGACCAGGCTCGCCGGCCGCATCCTGGGTGGCCTCGACGAGGCGGAGCGGGTCCTGGCGGCGGAGATCGTCGGTCCGCTCCTCGTCTCGAACTCGAGCTTCGACAGCGTCGCCACCGACCAGGCCCGTGAGCGGGCCGCCGAGCTGGTGGCCCCGACCCGGGTCTCGCTCAGCCAGGGCCAGGTCCTCGTCCGACAAGGGCGACCCGGTCACCGCCCTGGCCCTCGAGCAGGTCGATGCGTTCGGGCTGACGACCTCGCGCTTCGACTATGTCCGGCTGGCCGGCTGGGCCCTCTTCTCGACTCTCCTCGTGGCGGTCCTGCTCGCCTGGGTCTGGCGCTTCCGACCCGAGCTCTGGCATCGCACCAACGTGCTGGTCCTGGTCGGGCTCCTGCTCGTCTTCGCGACGTTCGCCCTCGAGCTGACCGCCGGGCGCTCGATCCTGCCGTTCTTCGTGCCGACGGCCGCCGCCGGGATCCTCGTCGCCCTGCTGCTCGACGCCGGGACGGCGATCGTCCTCACGGCGGTCATCGCGGTCATCGCCGGCGCCGTGAACGGCAGCTCGCTCGAGCTGACGGCCTACGTCTTCTTCGGCGGGATCGCCGGGATCGTGGCGATCCGCCGGGGCGACCGGCTCAACGCGTTCGTCCAGGCCGGGATCGCGGTGGCGATCGCCTCGGCCGCCGTCGTGACGACGTTCTCGCTCCTCGGCCAGCGCGACCTCACCGGCATCCTCCAGCTGTGGGGCGCCAGTCGCGGCCAACGGGGCCGGGTCGGCCGTCGTCGCGGTCGGGATGTTCGCGGTCCTCGGCAACGTCTTCGGGATCCTCACGACGTTCCAGCTCCTCGAGCTGGCCAACCCGTCCCAGCCGCTCCTGCGCCGGCTCTCGATGGAGACGCCGGGCACGTACCACCACTCGATCATGGTCGCCAACCTGGCCGAGCGGGCCGCCGAGACGATCGGGGCCGATCCGCTCCTGACCCGCGTGGCGGCCTATCTACCACGACGTCGGCAAGCTGGCCAACCCGGCCTCGTTCATCGAGAACCAGGCCGGCGGCGACAACATCCACGACGACCTCGACCCGGAGACCTCGGCCCAGATCCTCAAGGCCCACGTCGTCGACGGGATCGAGATCGCCTACCGGGCCCACCTGCCGAAGCCGCTCATCGCGTTCATCCCGCAGCACCACGGGACGGCGCTCATCAGCTACTTCTACGCCAAGGCCCGCGAGGAGGCCGCCGCGCCGTACGGCGGGCTGAGCGACCTCGGAGGGCGAGAAGGCCGCGAACGCCGTCGACGAGGCCCGCTACCGCCACGCCGGCCCGAAGCCGCAGTCGCGCGAGGCGGCCCTGATCATGCTCGCCGACGGCGTCGAGGCGTCCGTCCGGTCGCTCTCCTCCCGCGACGAGACGGCGATCCGGGCGATGGTCTCGCGGATCATCGAGGAGCGCCTGACCGACGGCCAGTTCGACGAGTGCGACCTGACCCTGCGCGACGTCGAGCGGATCCGCGAGGCGTTCGTGGCCCAGCTCCTGGGCATGTACCACCAGCGGATCGCCTACCCGCAGAGCAAGATCGTCGAGCTCGAGGCGCGTCGGGCCGCCGTGGGCGGTGGCGGCGACGTGCCGGGACCGGGTGGTGAGCCGGGAGCCGGGTGAGGGGAGCCGCGACCCTGCCGTCCGTGAGCGAGCGACGGATCTACCGGGCGCCGTGGCGGATCGACGTCACCGTCCGAGCGGGCGTGCCGCGTCTCGTCGCGGTCGTCGAGCTGACGCGGATCGCCGCAGCCGCGCTCGACGCGGCCGCGACCTCGACTCCGGCCGCGACCCCGACTCCGGCCGCGACCGGGCATCCCCCGGCCTCTCCGCGGACCGGCCGTTCCGCGCCGCGTCCCTCGGGCTGATCCTGACCGACGATCGCGAGCTCGCCGAGCTCAACGAGCGGCACATGGGCAAGCACGGCCCGACCGACGTCCTGTCGTTCCCGCTCCTGCCGCCCGAGGCGTTCCCGTCGCATCGAAGGCCGCGCCGCGACGCCGCCGGGCGACACCGAGCGCCGACTTCGCCCTGCCACCCGGCGCGCGACTCCATCTCGGCGACGTCGTCGTGTCGGTCGAGCGGGCGATCGCCCAGGCCGAGGCGGGTCGAGGTGGCTGGACGGGCGACGTGCGCTGGTCACCGGCCGACGAGCTGCGCCTGCTCGTCGCCCACGGGACCCTCCACGTCTGCGGCTGGGACCATGCCGAGCCGGTCGAGCGCACCGCGATGCGGGCTCTCGAGGCGCGGCTCCTGGGGATCGAGCCGCCGCGCTGACGCGCGGCTGGTACCATCCCCGCGGGCCCTCCCGGACGGGATCGGGCCCGTTCGGCGTGTCGACGGCGGTCCGGGGGACGGCCCGAGCCACCGACCGAGCCTCGGAGGACTCGTGAAGATCGTCGTCGGCCTCGGGAACCCCGGGGAGCGCTACGCGAAGACCCGCCACAACGTCGGCTGGATGGTCGTGGACCGACTGGCCGACCGGGCCGGCTGGGACGGCCGCGGTCGCGAGCGCGACGCCTCGCGGATCGTCCAGGGTCGCTTCCGCGCGCTCGACCTCACGCTGGTCAAGCCGCTGACGTTCATGAACGAGTCGGGGCTCGCCGTGCGCAAGGTCCTCGCCCGCGAGCACGCCCCGCTCGTCGACCTGCTCGTCGTCGCCGACGACTTCGCCCTGCCGTTCGGCAAGCTGCGCTTCCGCGAGGGCGGCGGCGCCGGCGGCCACAACGGCCTCGGCTCGATCATCGACGAGCTCCAGACCGAGAAGTTCAGCCGGCTCCGGGTCGGGATCGGCGACCCGCAGCGGAACGCGGTCGACCACGTCCTGAGCACCTTCGCGCCGGACGAGCGCCAGCGGCTCGACGAGCTGCTCGACGCAGCCGCCGACGCGATCGAGGCCTGGGCCCGCGACGGCACGAACAAGGCGGCGAACCGCTTCAACAGCTTCCAGCTCCGAGCCGGCCGACACGGATCTCCTGGCGGCCCCGGGCGAGGTCGACGGGCCACCCGGTCCCGACGGCGTCCGCCGGACGAAGACGGGCTGGCGCCGGATCCGGCCGGCGAAGGACGAGAAGGACGACAAGCCGTGACCACTCCGCCGCTCCGGGGCAAGCGCGGCGCCGAGCGCCGGGTCGGTGAGCAGGTCGCCGAGGAGTTCGCCCGACGACACGGTCGCGGCACGGGGGTGGCCGAGGAGGTCGACTTCGATGTCGCCGAGGTCGATCGGGAGGTCGAGGACGCCCGACGCTCGGAGGCCGGCGCGCGGGCACGAGCCGAACGAGCCGGCACGGGCGCGGGCACAGCCGCGAGTGCGAAGGGGGCGGCGACGACCGGAGCGGGTGCCCCGAAGGGCGGCCGGCGCCTGCCCGACCTGTCGGTCCTGCCGCCGCTCCTGGCGGCCACGGGGTCCTTCGCCTCGCTCCGGGAGCGACTCGGGACGGCCGGGACCGCCCCGGCCCGGATCGGGCGCCACGCCGGACTGACGTCCGTGCCCCACGGCGCGAAGAGGTTCCTCGCCGCGGCCCTCGCCCTCGGCGAGACCGGCGAGCGGCTCGTCTGGGTCGCCCGCGACGCCGAGATCGGCGACCGCGTCGCCGAGGAGCTCGGGGCCTGGCTCGGCGACCCGGACGCGGTCGTCGTCCTCGAGCCGCGGACCGCGCTGGCCTACGAGCGGAGCGAGCTCGTCGCCGACGAGACGGCCGCCCGGGTCGCGGCGCTCTCGGCCTGGCGGACCGGTCGGGCCCGGATCCTCGTCGCGAGCGTCCAGGCGCTCCTCCAGCGGACGCTCGACCCCGACGACCTGCCGGCCGAGCCGCGGGTCCTCAAGACCGGCGCCCGGGTCGGTCTCGACGCGCTCCTCCACGAGCTGCTCGACCTCGGCTACCAGCCGGCGATGGAGGTCGCCGGGCGGGGCGAGTTCGCCCGGCGCGGCGGGATCGTCGACGTCTTCCCGCCCGGCGAGTCGCTGCCGGTCCGGGTCGAGTTCTTCGGCGACGAGATCGACTCGCTCCGCCGGTTCGACCCGACCGACCAGCGGACCGTCGGCCCGGCGAAGACGGCCACCCTCCTGCCGGCCAGCGAGTTCCTCGTCCCGAGGGCCGGCTCCGGGGCCCTCCGCGAGCGGTCTCGGCCGGGTGGCGGCCCGGCTCCCCGAGCGGCTCGCCGCCGACCTCGCCCGCTTCGAGGGGGATGGCTCGGCTGGCGAGGCGGCGACGACCCGTCACGCGGCGGTCCCAGGTTCGGCCGCGGCGGCAAGGGACGCCGTGACCGCGCACACGGCTGCACGCCAGGCCGATCCCGCACATGCCTCTGCCGCCACCCGGGCCCTCGACGCCGGCGACGCGGCCGAGGTCTGGGCCGGGGTCCTCTGCCCGGCCACCGGGCTGGACCACGTCGCCCCCGGCACGCTCCTCGTCCTCGACGAGCCGGGCGACCTCGCCGAGTCGGCGACGTTCCTGTGGCGCCAGGCCGACGAGCGGCGGGCGGAGCTCGTGGCCGCGGGCGACCTGCCGAAGGACTGGCCGGTCACCTACCTCCCGCCGCGCGACTGGAAGGCCCGCCTGCTCGGCGCCCGGACCCTCGAGCTGACCTGGGAGTCGGAGGCGTCCGAGGCGATCGCCGGCGGCGGGCTGAGCTCGGGCGACCTCTTCGGCTGGCGCGAGCCGAGCGTGCCCGGGTCTCCGATCCGGGCGCCTGACGGACGCGGTCGGCTCATGGGCGGCGGAGGGCCAGCGGATCGTCCTCGCCTCGGACCAGGCGGCGCGCCTCTCCGAGCTGCTCGGCGAGGCCGGTCGGCCGGTCGCCGCGGTGAGCCGGCTCGACGTTCCGCCGCCGCCCGGCGCGGTCGCCCTCGTCGACCGGAGCCTGAACGGCGGGTTCGTCGGCGGGCCGGACGGGCTCGCCTTCGTCACCGACCGCGAGCTGTTCGGCACCGTCCGCGTCCGCCGCCCGAAGGCGATGCGTCGGGTCGTCCCGCGGGACATCCTCGAGCGGCTGACCCCCGGCGACCTCGTCGTCCACATCGACCACGGGATCGCCCGCTACGAGCAGATGCTCCGACGCGGCGGGGCGGGGGAGGAGCGCGACTACCTCGAGCTGAGCTTCGCCGGCGGCGACCGGATCTTCGTCCCGGTCGAGCAGATCCAGCGGGTCAGCCGCTACTCCGGCGGCGAGCGGCCGGGGCTCAGCCAGCTCGGCGGCACCGACTGGCTGCGGACGAAGCAGCGGGTCAAGCGGGCCGTCGACGACCTGGCCGAGGAGCTCCTGGCGCTCTACGCCGCCCGGACCTCGGCCGAGGGTCACGCCTTCGCCCCGGACACCCCGTGGCAGTCGGAGATGGAGGCGAGCTTCCCGTACGAGGAGACGGTCGACCAGCTCCGGGCCGTGGCCGAGACGAAGATGGACATGGAGGCCGGCCGGCCGATGGACCGGCTGGTCGTCGGCGACGTCGGCTACGGCAAGACCGAGGTCGCGATCCGGGCCGCCTTCAAGGCGATCCAGGACGGCACGCAGGTCGCCGTCCTCGTGCCGACCACGGTCCTCGCCGCCCAGCACTACCAGACGTTCGGGCAGCGCTTCGCCGCCTTCCCGCTCAGCGTCCGGATCCTGTCGCGGTTCGTCCCGGCCCGGGAGCAGGAGGCGACGGTCGAGGGCCTGGCCGGCGGCTCGGTCGACCTCGTCATCGGGACCCACCGGCTCCTCTCCAAGGACGTCCGGTTCCGCGACCTCGGGCCTGGTCGTCGTCGACGAGGAGCAGCGCTTCGGGGTGGCCGCCAAGGAGCGCCTGAAGCGGCTTCGCAACGAGGTCGACGTCCTGACCCTGTCGGCCACGCCGATCCCCCGGACGCTCAACCTGGCCCTGGCCGGGATCCGCGACATGAGCGTCATCGAGACGCCGCCCGAGGATCGCCTGCCGATCCAGACCCGGGTCGCCGAGGCGTCGGCCGGGCTCGTCCGCGACGCGATCCTGCGCGAGCTCGACCGCGGCGGCCAGGTCTTCTACGTCCACAACCGGGTCGAGACGATCGAGGCCCAGGCCGAGCAGCTCCGCCGGATGCTGCCGGGCGCCCGGTTCGTCGTGGGCCACGGGCAGATGCCCGAGGGCGCGCTGGAGAAGGTGATGATCGCCTTCTCCGATGGCGCGGCCGACGTCCTCGTCTGCACCACGATCATCGAGTCCGGGCTGGACATCCCGAACGCGAACACGATCGTCATCGACCGGGCCGATACCCTCGGGCCTGGCCCAGCTCTACCAGCTCCGCGGTCGGGTCGGCCGGTCGAGCCGGCGCGCCTACGCCTACCTGCTCTATCGCCGCCGCGAGCGGCTGAGCGACGAGGCCCGCAAGCGGCTCCAGGCGATCTTCAACGCGTCGGAGCTCGGCGCCGGCTTCCAGATCGCCCTGTCCGACCTCGAGATCCGGGGCGCCGGCAACATCCTCGGCGGCGAGCAGTCCGGGCACATGGCCGCGGTCGGCTTCGACCTCTACTCGCGCCTCCTGGCCGACGCCGTCGAGGAGGGCAAGGCCCGGCGCGAGGATCGCGAGCCGGTCCTCGAGAAGCCCGGCGCCGTGCTCGACCTGCCGATCGAGGCCCACCTGCCCGACGAGTACGTCCCCGACGAGGCCCAGAAGCTCGAGCTCTACCGGCGGCTCGCCCGGGCCCGAACGCCGGGCGACCTGGCCGCCTTCCGCCAGGAGGTCATCGACCGGTTCGGCCCGCTCCCGCCGCCGGTCGTCCGCCTCGTCGAGGTCGCCGAGCTGCGGCTGTCCGCCGAGAGCGCCGGTGTCTCGTCGATCTCCCGCGAGGACGGCCAGCTCGTCGTCCGCTTCGGGGCGGGGCTCACCCGGGCGACCGCGATGCGCCTCCTCGCACCGTTGGGCGGGGGCGAGCGTGCAGCCGCGATCGGGCTGCCGGGCGTCCGGCCGGGCGACCTGACCTTCGCGAGCAACCAGGTCCGGATCCGGCTGCCCCGCGACCCGGGGAAGTCGTGGCAGCTCACCCAGGCGATCGTGGCCCGGCTGACCGCGGCGACTGGCGGCAGCAACTAGCGTCGGCTCCTTCCTGCCATGTGGTCGCGTCGCGAACGTTCGCCGGGACCCCACCCGTCCTTGCTCCCGCAACATATGCCCTCCCACGCTCGTCGCGGGACAAACTCGTTGCCCGTCGAGTCCCAACGGACCCAGTTTGGGCCGGGCGATCCGTCGAGCGTTCCCACCACGGACATATGACATGAACGCCGACCCAGCCGACGCTGACGACTACCGAGTGAGTCCTCGAACGCTCACAGACGCGGGGCTAGCGGACCTAGCCACGACTCGGGCAACCTACGGCCCGAGCGTCGCCGACGCCAGCATCGCCCGTACCTGCGACCGCTCCCGTGCCAGATCGGGCCCTCGCAGGCAGGCCACGACCTCGAGGTTCGAGAGGGCTGACGCCGGGCCCATGGGAACCAGGACGCTGATCGTCTCATCGGCTCCGACCGCCTCGCAGACGCCGGGTCGCTCGACCTGAAGCCGTGCGTCCCCGCCGGGCATCCGGATGACCTCGCCGCTTGTCGGCAGACGAGCCAGGATCCGCCGGTACCACCAGGTCACGAGGACCCCGTTGGGTGCGGCTCGGCAGAGACGCTACTCGACCGCGCGACGGGCCGCGAGTACCATCCGGCCCAGCGCTCGCCATGGAGCGCGCCCCGCCCGGTGATGTCGTCCCATGCGCCTCCGATGAGCCAGGTCTCCGCCGGCACCAAGGGCTTCCTGTTCTGCGACCTGCGCGGCTACACCGCGTTCATCGAGCGCAGCGGGGACCAGGCGGCGGCCGAGCTCCTTGCGGTCTATCGCGAGCTCGTCCGGGAGGTCATCGCCCGCCACGAGGGAGCCGAGATCCGGACCGAGGGCGACAGCGTCTACGTCGTCTTCCCGGCGGCCTCGGGTGCGGTCGAGGCCGGCCTGGGGATCGTCGCCGGAGCGGCGGAGCGAAGTACCAAGGAGCGCCCGATCGCGGTCGGGGTCGGGGTCCATGCCGGGGAGACGGTGGCCACGACCGAGGGTCTCGTCGGCGGCGCGGTCAACATCGCCGCAAGGGTCTGTGCCAAGGCCCAGGCCGGCGAGGTCCTCGTCACCGACACGGTGAGAGCCCTGACCCGGACCTACCTGCCCTATCGCTTCACCTCGCTCGGCACCCAGAGCCTTAAAGGCATCGCCGGGGGGATCCCGCTCTACCGGGTCGAGGCCGTCCCCACCAGTGGCCGGGCCCGGCTCCGCCGTCAGCTCGGAGCCCGTCGGGGTCGGCTCGTCCTGCTCGGCGGAGCGGTCGTCGTTCTGCTCGTCGGGCTCGCCGGGGCCTGGGCCGCGAACCGGCCGGCCGACTGCCTCATCCTGCCGGTGGACACGAAGGACGTCGTCGCCCGGATCGATCCGGCCCGGAACTGCGTCGTGGCGGTGTATCCGGTGGGATTCCGTCCTGGCCCGATCGCGGTCGCGGACGGCAAGGTCTGGGTCGGCAACGTCGACGACCAGACGATCTCCATCATCGATCCGAAGACGGGCCGGACCCGGACGACCGGAGCCGGGGGGACACCGGACGGGCTCACGAGCGGACCCGGGGCCGTGTATATCCTCACGACGACGAACGGCGTGAGCAAGATCCCGACGCAGGTCGAGCGGATCCAGGATTCGCTCCCCCTGTCGCGGCCGCCGGAGGTTGGCCTGCCGTATACGAAGGCGGGGGCCCTCCCCACCGGCTACAGCGGTCTCGCGTTCGGCTCGGATCACGTCTGGGTCACCAACACTCTGAGCGGGGACGTAGAGCGACTCCGGATCCCTGGCGGAATGACCGGGATCCACGTAACCGACCCGGCTCCACCCCTTTCCAACGGCTCGGGTGAGGCGCCGCTGGGTCCGATCGCCGCCGAAGGCGGCGTGGTGTGGATGGCCGACACCGCGACAGCGCAGGTCTTCCGGGTCGATGCGATCAGCGGTCGCCCAACATCGATCACCACGGATCTCGCTCACGGGGGAGCGAACGCGATCGCCGCGACCCCGAACGCGGTGTGGCTGCTCCACGACGATGGCTACCTCACACGCATGGACACGTCAGTCGGCGGGATTCGCAGCTCGAAGGTCCTGGATGCCGCATCCACGGTCGCGGCCACCGACCAATCTGTCTGGGTGGTCGACGTACTTCACGCCACGGTGGCCTCGGTCGACCCAGCTTCGGGCGAGCGCGTGGCGTCGGTCAGGGTCGGGGGTCATCCCGCGGGCATCGCGATCGCCCCCGACGGATCAGCGTGGGTGACGATCCAGGGCCCCTAGCACGAAGCGCGGGACGCCGCATGGTACGGTGCTCACATGAGTAGATCCCTGCTTTCCGACGCGTTCGGGCACCACGTCTGGGCGACCGTGCGGCTGATCGATGCCTGCCTCCCGCTCACCCCGGAACAGCTGGACTCGAGCGTCCCGGGGACGTACGGCTCGATCCTCGACACGATGCGTCACATCGTGGGGGCCGACGCCGCCTACTTGTCCGTCCTGACCGACGGGCGCGTCCCCCAGCTCGACGAGGAGCATGAAGCCAGGATCACCCTCCCGGAGCTGCGGGCGGCGATGGAGAGCTACGGACCGGCTTGGGCCTCGCTCCTGGAGCAGGACCTCGACCCGGACCGCGTCATCGTCCGGCACCGCGTCGACGGGTCGGAGAGCCACGCCCCGCTGGGCATCCGGATCGCCCAGGCGATCCACCATGGGACCGATCATCGGAGCCAGATCTGCACCGCCCTCACGAACCTGGGCATCGAGCCCCCGGAGATCGACGTCTGGGCGTTCGCCTGGAAGGACGACCGGCTCGTCGAGGTTCCCCCGCCCACATCGTGACGACGTCGGTGCGTGTCGAAGGGCCACGCGGGACACCGGTGACGGGGTCCGGGCGTCGGCCCGAGGATCGCTGATGTCTGCGCGATCCCGCGTGTGGGGCATCGTCGCCGCGATCGCGCTCACGATCTGCCTGACCGGCTGCGTCGTCGGCGCACCTGCCAATTCGGCCGACCCCGACGCGGCGAGGCTCCAGCGTCAGGCCCAGGCGGCGCTCGCCCGATGGGCGGACGCGGTCGCCGCGGCGAGTGGCCGACCCGGCTTCGTGCCCGTGGGGGAGCTGACCGGCCAGATCGGCGACTGGGAGGCGGAGGTCGGCGACAACAACAAGCCCGCGCTGATGGCGGGGCGCGTCCAGGCCGACATCGCCCTGCCCGCGGAGGCACCGCCGGACGGGACGCTCCGATGGCAGGACGGAACCACGGCCGACGTCCGGGTGATGTCCGCCCAGGACGCCCTCACCGCGATGAGGACCGACGGGGCCGAGGCCTCGTGTCCCGGATGCGTCCCGCTGCAGATCACCGGGGCCCGACTGACGACCGGACCGGTCGAGACGACCCGTGGCCCGGCGACGGCGCCGGTCTGGGCGTTCACCCTGATGGGCACGAAGGTCGAGGCGACCCGCGTCGCGATCGCCGCACCGCTCACGGTGGTGCCACCGCCCTGGGATCCGTACGATGCGCCGGTCGGCATCTCGGTCGACTCGGCGAGCGGCACGGTCGGCGGTCGGCAGCTGACCGTCGGCTTCACCGGTGCGCCGGAGCCGATGAGCAAGCCCTGCGGTGCCGATTACACCGCCGAGGCGGTCGAGTCCGCGACTGCGGTCGTGGTCATCGTGACGCCCCACATCCACGGCCTCTTCGAAGCCTGCTCCCTCGTCGGCGCCCCTCGAACGGCCACGGTCGAGCTGGCCGCCCCGCTCGGCGAGCGCGCCGTTCTCGAGGTCAAGGAGGGCCTCCCCGTCCAGGTCCTGCTGGCACGTTGAGCCGGACCGACTCGCGATCGTCGCGCTCCAGGACCTCTCGCACGACCTGGAACGCGCGGGTACGCTTCGCGCCATGCCGACGATCAGGACCGAACACCTGACGGACGAGGGCTGATCGAGGTGGGTCGGCGCGTGCCATGAGTGGCTTCCTGCACGGGCGACGGATGTGCCCGGCCCTTGAGGATCGCATCGGGCTGAAGCTGCTCGAGACTCGGACCTTCGGCTCGCGCGTGGCCTACCTCCAGTACGAGACGGCCAGCTCGGCTGGATGAGCGGCGGATGTCCACTTCCGACTCGTCCGCGTATCCGCCGGTCAACTTCCAGCGTCAGCGACCGTCCCGTGCCAGGGTGATGTCGGGCGACATCTTCACGATGCGGATCCCCGACGGACGCTTCCTCTTCGGTCGGGTCGTGAAGACGGGCGCGAAGTGCTTCGGGCCGAACTGCATCCTGGTGTACGTCTTCCGGTACCTGTCAGCAGAGCCGGTGCCGCCCCGACGTCTACAGGTCGAGGACCTTCTCATCCCTCCGGTGACGATCAACCGACTCGGCTGGTCGCGCGGGTACCTCATGACCGTCGAACGGCGCCCATTCGAGGAGGGCGAGCGATGGCCCGTCCACTACTTCGAGCTGGCCGACGAACGTGGACGGTGGGGCCGACGGCGGTACGTCGATGAGGATGGGGAGTCCGTCGGACGACCACCCAGGGGCAGGCTGGTCGGGGTGGCGGGACTCGGCAACTACCGGACCCTGGACGACGACGTCTCGCGCGCGCTTGGGATCCCGCTGGTGCCGGAGCCAGATCCTCGTCTCGCCGCGCTGCTCGGCCGGTAGAACCGTGAGGCACGCGAGACGGATCTGGTTGGCGTCGGTGGTCGGCCTCGCCTCGCTCCTTCTGGCCGCCTGTTCGATGGTCCCC
Source organism: uncultured Chloroflexia bacterium (assembly GCA_963809595.1). Lineage (GTDB taxonomy): Bacteria > Chloroflexota > Limnocylindria > Limnocylindrales > CSP1-4 > Chersky-267. The sequence continues at coordinate 280,609 of CAWEKG010000001.1, forward strand.
GGGGCCGGCCGCGCCGAGCTCGCAGGGAGCGCGTGGACGGTCGTCTCCGTCGACGGGGTGGCACCGGTCGGCACCCCGGCAGTGCTCGAGTTCGACTCACTCGGGAGATCGGTGGCCCTTACGACCGATTGCGGCACGCTCCGGGGATCCTTCGGCATGGACACCGACCGGGCCACCCTCTTCATCGACCTCCCGAAGTCGCCCGCGGGTGGTGGCTGCGACGCCGCGCTGGCCGAGCACGATGTCCCCCTGCTCGAGGCCCTCGCCACGACCGATCGCTGGAGCTACGCGTCCTCGTCTGAGGTCACCTTCCACGGCGATCATGAGGTCCGGCTCCGCCGGTCGGGCGGGGGCGGCTGAGCGGGTAGCGGATGCGGCGCCGACCGGCTGCTATCCATTCGGCGCCAGAGCGCGCACACTCCATCCATCGGAGGGAGGCATGGGAGCCTGCGGGTTCCCACCGGCGCGACGTCCCCATACGGTCGCCAAGACCGTCGCGCAGGGCCAATGGCGAGTCCGGCTCTTCGTCGCCGGGCACGCATGTGCCCGTGGAGGTCTCCATGCCGATGTTGGCTGTCGCGTTCCCGATCCTGCCCGGTAAGACCGACGAGTGGCGCACCTGGATGTCGGAGCTGAACACCTCGCGGCGCGATGAGTTCGTCGAGTCCCGCCGTCGAGCGGGCGTCCACGAGCGGACGTTCCTCCAGTCGACCCCGATGGGCGACCTGGTGATCGTGACCCTCGAAGGCGACGATCCGGGTCGCGCATTCGGTCAGATGATGGGCGCCGACGACGCGTTCACGGCCTGGTTCATCGAGCGGGCCAAGGCGGTCCATGGGGTCGACGTCTCCGCGCCGACGACGGGGGGTCACCCGTCCGAGCTTGTCGTGGATTCCGGCCCGGTGGCCGTCCCGGCCTGACCCCTGGGGCCGGCGCCCCGCTCCGCACCCTTCGGCTCGCACCGAGAGAGGCCGCTCGCATCGGCGGGCGGCCTCTTCGCGTTCGGCGCGGAGTCAGGCCCCCGTGTACATCAGCGATCCCGGGGTCGTCAGGAGCTGCCCGGTCTCGAGCCACGTCTTGAGACCCGAGAGGATCATCGGCCAGCCGCCGTAGAGCTGCTCGTTGGCGCCCTCGCGGAGCTGGTCGTGGGTGACGGTCAGGTGGCACGAGTCGCCGACCGGCACGATCTCCCAGGTGACCCGCGAGGTGCCCTCGGCCTTCACGTCCTCACCCCACAGGGCGACCATCGTCTGGACGAGCTTCCGGGGCGGGTCGACCTCCAGGTTGACGCCCTCACCGAGGGGTCCGGGCGCGCCGGGGGCGCCCATCTCGTAGCGCGAGCCGGGTGTCCAGTCGGTCGTCTGGCGAGCGCCGAAGTTGTACTTGCTCCGGATCTCGGGGTCGGTGATCGCCTGCCACAGGCGCTCCGGGGTCGTCTTGATGTAGATCTCGAACACCTTCTCCATCGGACTCTCCAATCTCGTCTTGATCTCGCTGAGCGCAGCCGCCCAGGGCTCGGCGTACTTGCTCACCCACCGGTCGTGGACGAGCCTGATCGGGACCGGGTTCAGGAAGTGGAGCTTCTGGCGACCCCTCCGCCGGGTGACGACGAGGCCGGCCTCCTCGAGCACCCTGAGGTGCTTCATGACCCCGAAGCGGGTCATCGAGAACCGCTCGGCGAGCGCGCCCAGCGATTGCCCGTCCTCGCGGAAGAGCTCGTCGAGCAGGCTCCGCCGGGTCGGATCGGCCAGCGCCCTGAACACCGCGTCCATGCCGGGGACAATACGTGACTGATTGGTCACCTGTCAAGCGGGATGCCGCGCCGCGGGGTAAGCTCGGTTTGACATGCAAGTGGGGCCTTGCATATCATCGGCACCGAACCCATGGGAGACCCATTCCGCGCACTCGCCGACCCGACCCGTCGCCTGATCCTCGACGAGTTGGCCGAGCGTGACGGCCAGACCCTCTTCGAGATCTGCGCTCGCCTGGCCAACCGCCACGGCGTGGCGTCCAGCCGGCAGGCGATCTCGCAGCACCTCGACGTGCTGGAGGCCGCGGGCCTGATCGACACGCGCCGCGACGGGCGCTGGAAGCTCCACACGCTCAACCCGGCGCCGCTCGAGACCATGCTGGACCGCTGGCGGCGCCTTCCGACAGCGGTCCGAACCAACCCGGAGGCCGATGATGCGAATCCACCTGGCGAGCATCCTGGTCGATGACCAGGCGAAGGCGCTCGCGTTCTACACGGACGTCCTCGGCTTCCTGCCGAAGGCCGACGTCGACATGGGCGGTCCGCGCTGGCTGACCGTCGTTTCGCCCGAAGCGCCCGACGGCACCGAACTGGTGCTCGAGCCGGATGAGCATCCGGCGGCCGGGCCGTTCAAGCGGGCGCTGGTCGCCGATGGGATCCCGTTCACCTCGTTCGCGGTGGACGACTGCGCGGCCATGTACGAGCGGCTCATGGCGCGCGGCGTCGTCTTCACCCAGCCGCCCGTGGCGATGGGGCCCGTCACGACCGCGGTCTTCGACGACACGTGCGGCAACCTGATCCAGATCGCGAGCATGAACGGCTGACGCGAGGTCCACGGGGAGCGGCCGGCCGCTGCGGAGCCCACCGCCGCGGCCTGGGCCGCGACCCGGTCCGGGTGGGCCTCCTGGTCGACGAACCCGAGCGGATGGACGAGCCGCGCCCGGACGGCGGCGGCGCGATCCAGGCGGCGATCTGGGTTCCGTACCCGCCTGGGTTCATGACGTTTCCTGACCACCTTGGCCCGTACACTGAGCCGGTAGACCAGGAGCCGAGGAGGGTCATGGGCACGTTCGAGATGATCGAGGCAGGCGGAGCCCCGTCGCGCGCCTACGCGGCCGGCGACGTCGGGTCCGGGGCACCGGGCGTCGTCGTCCTGCACGCCTGGTGGGGGCTCAACGACGACGTCCTGGCGTACGTCGACCGGTTGGCCGGGGCCGGGTTCGCGGTCCTCGCCCCGGACCTGTTCGGCGGTCAGGTGGCAGTGACGGTCGAAGAAGCGGGGCGGCTCGCCGGTTCGGCCGATGAGGCGGCCGTCAACGCGGTCGTCCTCGCATCGGTCGATCACCTGGCGGACCGCCTCGGCCCGGCCGTGAAGCTGGCGGCTCTCGGGTTCTCGTTCGGCGCGTACTGGGCCATCTGGAGCCCGGCCCAGCGCGACCGTGTCGCCGCGTCCGTCGTGTATTACGGCGCCCCCGGGGGTTCGATCCTTACTCGAGCTGCCGTCCCCGTCCTCGGCCATTTCGCCGAGACGGACCCGTTCGAGTCCGACGAGGGCATCGCCGAGTTCGAGAGCGCCCTTCGATCGGCCGGCCGCGACGTCGTCATCGATCGCTACCAGGGGACCGGGCACTGGTTCGCAGAGCCGTCGCGCGACGCCTACCGCACCGCCGCCGCCGACCTCGCCTTCGAGCGCACCGTCGCCTTCCTCGGTCGCCATCTGGGGACGCCGTCCGGCTGACGTGCCCGGATCCTGGTCACCGTGAGCGTTCCTCCTCGATGTCGCCGAGCCCGTCGGGTGGCTTCGGTTTGCTGGCCGTGCCACAGCGCTGTTCGTCCTCGTCACGATGGCGACGCTCGTCCTCACGCTGCCGCTGGCGATCGCCCGCGTCCAGCGCGCGGCATGGCGACGGCCCTTGTCCTGACCGAGGCCTCTTGACCCCATGAGCAGGTCGCGAGCACGATGCCCCCACTGCACCGAAGGAGGCGGGGATGCACGAATTCGGCTTGGCCGACGTTGTCTTCTGGCTCGGGAGCGTGGCGGCGCTCATCGCGGTCCCCGTGGCGATCGGCGCGCTGATCGTCGCCCTCGGCCTTCGGCTCGCCGGGTTCCGACGTGACGACTCGGCGAAGATCCTCCGAGAGCGGCTCGCCCACGGTGAGATCACGCCGGCCGAGTTCGAGGCCGCGCAGCGGGCCCTCGGGCACTGATCAGCCGCTGACGACCGCGGCCCGCTCCTAGCGTCCGGCGGGCGCGGGGTCATGAGATCCGATCGACCGTCTGGCGCACCGTCCAGTCGGCAGGGCCTCTGGATAGCCGGGATCGCCGTACGGACTCACGTCGGCCTTGAGGACCGGCTCCGCCGCCCGTCTCCGGACGGCGTCGGGGACGGGCTCGAAGTGACGGTCGGCGTGGACGCCGGGACCGATGCGGGCGAGAGCGTCGTCTGGGCCGGGAGCGCCGGCGAGCACCCGGCGAGAGTGATCACAGCGACGATGGCTGGTGTGATCGCGGATCGTCGCCGGCCATCCGATCGCCGCGCGTTCAAGCCTCGTTCCTATTGTTCATGCGGGTCATCAGCCCGGTCTGCACGCTCTCGGGACGTCCGCGCACCACCAGCATGAGTACAGGCAGCCCCGCAAAGGCATCGAGGACGCCGGGGCGCGTCGTCTGCCTTGGCTGACCGCACGTTCTACGCATGCGGCTGGTATTCCGGGTTGGAAGGGACCGCCAACAGCTCGGATCGTGGACCCCGGCCAGCGTCTGCCTGCCGGCCACTCATGGTGGTAGTAGGACGACGGATGGGCATCGCACCCGGCATCACGGGCAATGCTATGAGGGATCAACCCTCCACGTCAGGGTCCGTCCCTGCTGTCCCTGACGCGCGTCTTGCGGGTCGCGGTGGTATCCGGGAGCGTAGTGGCTCCTCGGTGGCCTCCGGATCGCCGTCAGAGCTCGATCGGGGATGCGATGACGCGTTCTGAGCAATGCTGGTGATATCGCCCGCCCCGCGACCCTCAGGCGGCCCGGCGGAACGGGACGTCGGCAACGAGGATGCCGGGGTGGCCGGTCAGGGCGTCGCGGATCCGGTGAGCGTTCTGGTTGTAGAGGAACCGCTCCCACCAGTGCTCGATGATCCGCTCGGGGAGCAGGACGATGGTGACCATCGAGGTGTCCCGGTCGGCCGTCACCTCGAGGTAGCGGATGAGCGGCTGGACGAGCTCGCGGTAGGGCGACTCGACGATGACCAGCTGGACGCCCGGCACCTGGCGCTCGAACCGCTCGCGGAGACGCTCCGCGGCCACCAGGTCGTCGGTCACGTGGACGGCCACGACCTCTTCGGACATCGTCAGCCCGAACTTGAGTGCCTGGATCACGTCGCGGCGCATGTCCTGGAGGGGAACCACCACCCGCTGCCCCCGGCTGGGGCGCTCGATCAGCGCCTCCGGTCGGACGTGGAGCTCCTCCTCCGCGTCGCGGTATTCGCGATGGATGAAGAGCATCGCCACGACGATGATCGGCACGATGATGATCACGACCCAGGCCCCCAGCCCGAACTTCGCGATCGCGAAGACGACCGCCACGATCCCGGTCGCCACGGCGCCGCAGCCGTTGATGATCGCGCTCCGGCGCCAGCCCTCTTCCTTCGTCGAGAGCCAGTGGCGGACCATCCCGGTCTGGGAGAGGGTGAACGCGGTGAACACGCCGATCGCATAGAGCGGGATGAGCGCCTCGACCCGTCCCCGGAAGGCGATGACCACGACGCAGGAGATGAGGGCCAGCGCCACGATCCCCGAGTTGAACGCCAGCCGCTCGCCGCGGAAGGCGAACTGGCGGGGCATGAACCCGTCCCGGGCCAGGATCGAGGCGAGCCGGGGGAAGTCGGCGAACGAGGTCTGGGCGGCGAGGACGAGGATGCCCATCGTCGAGAAGATGAGGACGTAGTAGATCGGGCCCTCGCCGAAGACCGCCTCGCCGATCTGCGAGAGGACCGAGACGTGCTCGGTCGGGACGGCGCCGCTGACCGTGGCCAGGTACGAGATCCCGAGGAAGACGACCCCGAGGATGGCGGCCATCGTGACCATCGTGATCTGGGCGTTCTTCCACTCCGGCGGCTTGAAGGCCGGGGTCCCGTTCGAGATCGCCTCGGTCCCGGTCATCGCGCTGCAGCCGTCGGCGAAGGCCCGCATGAGCAGGAGCAGGCTGAGGCTCTCGACGGGCACCGCGATCGGGGTCATCCCGGTGACGTGCGGCGGCTCGCCGATCGCGGTCCGGTAGATCCCGACACCGACCAGGAGCAGGACGCTGGCGACGAAGATGTAGGTCGGCAGGGCGAACGCGCTCCCGCTCTCGCGCAGCCCGCGCAGGTTCACGGCCATCACCATCAGGATCAGCCCGACGATGATCGGGACCGTGACGTCTTGGAGGACCGGGAACGCTGAGGCGAAGTTGAAGACACCGGACGAGACGCTGACCGCCACCGTCAGGACGTAGTCCACGAGCAGGGCGGCCGCCGCGACGAGGCCGGGGATCACCCCCAGGTTCGAATGGGCGACGATGTAGCTCCCGCCGCCTCCGGGGTAGGCCCGGATCGTCTGGCGATAGGAGAACGTCACGAGGAAGAGCAGGCCGACGATGAGGAACGAGATCGGCATCAGGTAGACGAACGCGACCGTGCCGACCGCGAGGAGGGTGAACATGCTCGCCTCGGTCGCGTAGGCGACCGAGGACATCACGTCGCTCGAGAAGACGGCCAGCGCCTTCCACTTCGGCAGCCGCTGCTCGAGCTCCTCGTGGGTCGAGAGGACCCGTCCGAAAAGGAGCCGCCGGACGCCGAAGCCGATTCGTCCGACGAGGGTCGTCGGCCGGATGGCGGCAGCCTTGGCGACCACCGTCCCTTCTCGGCCATACCGGAAGTAGGGGGCTTCCGGTCGCTTGACGACGACCCGCCGGTCGGCGGGCTTCCGGCCCGACTTCGGCTGGTCGTCCCCCTCGGGGGCGTCCGACTTCATCTGGTGGCGACGGCGATGGACGAGATCATCGCGGCCCGCGGGTCACGGCTGTCGGCGAGAAAGGCGAGCGCGGTGTCGATCTCCGCGCGGACGTGCACGGTGGGACTCCGACGACCTTCCACTACTCCAGCATAAGTCAGGGCCCGACCGACGGTGGCTTCGACCTGGGATCGCCGTGGCTCCCGACGTCCTGGGCAGCCTCTGACCATCGCACGGTCCCGCGGCCGCGGTCCGTTGGTCTACGATCGGTCCGGTGAAGCCGTTCCGGTTCCTGGCCGAGGCCCGTGCCATCGTCGACGGGAAGACCCTCGCCGCCGACGCGCGGCGGGCCGAGGCGATGGGCTACGCCGTCCTCGTCGTCCCCGACCATCTCATCGAGCAGCTCGCGCCGATCCCGACCATGGCCACGATCGCGGCCGCCACCGAGCGTCTCCGGATCTCGGCCTTCGTCTTCAACAACGACCTGCGCCATCCGGCGGTCCTGGCCCAGGACCTCGCCTCGCTCGACGTCCTGAGCGAGGGACGTCTCGAGATCGCGATGGGCGCCGGCTGGAACCGCCCTGAATACGACGCGATCGGTCTGCCGTTCGAGCCCCAGGCGATCCGGGCCGCCCGGCTCGAGGAGGCGATCGCGGTCCTCAAGGGCTGCTTCGCCGAAGGCTCGTTCAGCTTCCGGGGCGTGCACTACACGATCACCGACCTCGACGCCTACCCGAAGCCGGTCCAGCGCCCGCATCCGCCCTTGTTCATCGGCGGCGGGGGCCGCCGAACGCTCAGCCTGGCCGGTCGTGAGGCGCAGATCGCCGGGCTCGCGCCGCGGATCCTGGCCGACGTCGACGGCAACCCCCGGGCCGACCCGCGGAGCCTCACGGTCGCGGCGACCGAGGAGAAGATCGGCTGGGTGCGCGAGGCGGCCGGGGCCCGGTTCGACGAGATCGAGCTGAACGTCTACCCCTCGGTCACCGGCATCACGGTCACCGACCACGCCCACGCCGAGGCGGCGAAGGTCGCCGACCGGCTCCGGGCGCGGACCGGGCTGGACGTGGACCCGCACGAGCTGTTGGAGTCGCCGCACATCTTCATCGGCTCGATCGAGGGCCTGTCCGAGAAGTTGCGGATGCTCCGCGAGCGGCTCGGGATCAGCTCGATCATGGTCGGCGAGATCGACGAGCTGGCGCCGGTCGTGGAGCGTCTCGCCGGAACGTAGGCGGCGTGACCGGCCGCAGCCCGGGCGAGGCTCATCGTCGGCCCGGCGCGACGGCCGCCGTCCGGGCATCCTTGCCGGGTGAGCGACGCCATCCTCGAACCGCCTCCCGCAGGCGAGTCGTCCTCGTCCGCGACCAGGCCCGACGATCCTCACGACCTGTCGGCCCTCGTCGCCCACCAGACGGAGAGGGTCGACCGCGACGACGGCCTCTTCTCGCCGGGTCGTCGGGCGCTGACGATCGGCCTGGTGATGACGGTCACCCTGGTCGCCTTCGAGTCGCTGGCGATCGGGGCGGTCATGCCGGTCGTGGCCAAGGACCTCGGCGACTTCAGCCTCTACGGCTGGGTCTTCTCAGCGTTCTTCCTGGCGAGCCTCATCGGGATCGTGGTGACCGGCGGCTGGATCGACCGGGGCGGCCTCGGCGCGCCGCTGGCGACCGGGCTCGGGCTCTTCTCGGTGGGGCTGCTCATCGGCGGGCTGGCCCCGTCGATGGAGATCCTGGTGTTCGCCCGGTTCCTCCAGGGCCTCGGCGCCGGGGCGATCCCGCCGGTGGCCTACGTCTCGATCGGCCGGGCGCTGCCGGACCACCTCCGGCCGCGGATGTTCGCGGTCCTGTCCACGGCCTGGGTCCTGCCCGGGGTCATCGGGCCGGCACTCGCCGGAGCGATCGCCCAGCTGTCGAGCTGGCGGGTCGTCTTCCTCGGGCTCCTGCCGCTCATCGCCGTGGCCGCGGCGATCACCCTGCCCGCCATCCGGAGCGCGGTCCCGTCGGCGGCGGACGTCGCGGCGAGGGACGGGGCGACCGGATCGGCCGGGGCGGCCGGGGCGAGCCCGGCGTTCCGGCGACGGCTGTCGCTTGCCCTCCTGCTGACGCTGGGCGCCGGTCTCCTGGTGGCCGGTCTCACCGACGGCCGGCCGTTCCCGGGCGGCCCGCTCATCGTGATCGGGCTGGCGCTCGTCATCCCGGCCTTCCGCGCGCTCACCCCCGCGGGCACGCTCCGGGCCGAGCGCGGGCTGCCGGCCGCGGTCCTCCTGCGGGGCGTCCTGACCTTCGCCTTCTTCTGTGCCGACGCCTACGTCCCACTCGCTCTCGTGGCCGGGCGTGGCCTGAGCCCGAGCGTGGCCGGGATCGCGCTCACTGGGGCGACCCTGTCGTGGACGGCCGGGGCGTGGATCCAGGCTCGTCAGATCGGTCGGCTTGGGGCGAGCCGGCTGGTCCAGAGCGGGTTCCTCGTCGTCGTCGCCGGCGTGGCGTCGTTCGCCCTCGTGCTGTCGCCCGACGTGCCGGTCGCGGTCGGGCTGGCCGCCTGGACGCTGGCCGGGTTGGGGATGGGTCTCGCCTATTCGCCGCTCTCGCTGACCGTCCTGCGCGATGCCCCGCCGGGCGGTGAGGGCGCGGCGACCTCCGGGCTCCAGCTGAGCGACGTCCTGGGCACGGCGCTCGGGACCGGCGTCGGTGGCGCGCTCATCGCCCTCGGCGTCCGAAACGGGGCCGAGCCCTGGGCCGGCCTCCTCGCCGCATTCGCCGTGGGCGCGATCGCCGGCCTCGGCGGAGCCGCCCTCGCGGGCCGATTGCGACGACCCGGCGAACCCGACAGCCCCACCGAGCGGGCCGCCCCGGTCTGAGGTCGTGCCGTTGGGTCGTGGGCCTGGGCGCCGCAGCTTCGTCGGGTGGCCGCAGCTTCGTCGGGTGGTATCGGCGAGGGCGATAGGTTCGGGCGGTTGCAGACTCATCGCTAGCAGAACGGCGCCGTTGTCATCGAAACGATCGCCCGCAGCGATGGTGGGCGCGGTTTCGGGCCCGGTTCCGCCCTCGCTGGGCGCTCGGCGCCTCCGACCGCGGCCGAACCGTCGCAACCTATCGCCCCGGGCGATGGTGCGAGTCGGTCGCGGGCAGGGACGTGGCCCGGGTCACCGGTGGTCGACGCCGTTGATCGGTTTCGCCGGTTGGTGCGAGATCGGCCGACTCCGACGGTCGCCACAGACCCATCTGATCGAACGGGTCGATCGATCGGCGACCTGGGCGAGGGTGGTGTTGCTCCTGCGGGAGCGACCCGCCGGATTCGATCGATGGGGTCGGTCAACGGACCGCCGAGCACGGGGGTCGCGGCGCCCGATCCCCGTCGACCCCCCTCGGCACCGCTCGGGCGAACCGGCATCGAGCCCCACGGACCGGGCCGTCGCCTGAGACGGCGACCGTCGCGGAATCGGGCATCGACTGCGGTAGACTCTGGGCCTGCCCCGGATGCGGGCGACCCCAGGAGCCCCTGACGCATGACGCTGACCGCCGAGGACCTGCGCGGCAGGATCCGCGAGATCCCCGACTTCCCGAAGCCGGGCATCCTCTTCTACGACATCACGACGCTCCTCAAGGACCCCCAGGCCTACCGGACGTCGATCGACCTGATGCTCGCGCCCTATCGCGACGAGAAGATCGACATCGTCGTGGGGATGGAGTCGCGCGGGTTCATCTTCAGTGCCCCGATGGCCTACCAGCTGGGCGCCGGGCTGGTGCCCGTCCGCAAGCTGGGCAAGCTGCCGGCCGAGACGATCACCGTGGAGTACGCCCTCGAGTACGGGTCGAACACGCTGGAGATCCACCGCGACTCGATCAACCCCGGGCAGCGCGTGCTCATCGTCGACGACCTCCTCGCCACCGGCGGCACGGTCCGCGGGACGATCGACCTGGTCGAGCGGCTCCAGGGCGAGGTCGTGGGTCTCGGGTTCCTCGTCGAGCTCGACTTCCTCAAGGGCCGCGACCGTCTCCCCGGCCAGCGGGTCGAGAGCGTCATCCGGTACTGAGCCGGACCATGGCCGACGGCGCACCCGAGGACCGGTCGGCGCCCGTCGAGGCCGCCGCAGCGACGGCTCCCGCCGTCGAGATCGTGGTGCCCGCCGCGACCGCCGGCCCGGGCGCGACTCCGGCGACGGTGTCCCGGCCCGTCGACGAGGTCGCGGCGCCCGCCCCGGGACCCGAGGCCCGTGCCGCTCCGCCCGACGAGGTGGACATCGGTCGGCGGCGCTTCTTCCGCCAGCTCGCCTCGGACGTGTTCCAGGCGACCGCCACGGTCGTCGGCGCCGCCAACGTCCTCCAGCAGACCTCGATGCAGGCCGCCAGCGCGATCCTCGACCCGGACGCCGCGTTCGCCGGGACCGCCGGGGCCGGGGGCGGCATCGCAGCGGGCGGATCGGGCCCCGGCGCAGCGACCGGCTCGGCGTCGGGCAGCGCGGCCCGCCCCGCACCGACCGGGTTCCGGACCGCCTTCCGGCTCGGCGAGGACTCGCTCATCCTGGTCGACCAGCGCCGCCTCCCGGGCGAGCTCCACGAGATCGAGTGCCGGACCGGCGCCGACGTCGCCTGGGCGATCCGCGAGATGGTCGTCCGGGGCGCCCCGGCGATCGGCCAGTCGGCGGCCTACGGCCTGTCGCTCACCGCCACCCGGGTCGCCGACCTCAAGCCCTACGCCCGGGCCGCCACGATCCGGGCCGCCGGCAGCGCGCTCCGCCTCGCTCGTCCGACGGCGGTCAACCTGGCATGGGCCGTGGACCGGATGCTGGCCCGGCTCGAGGTGGTCGACGCGACCACGGAGGACGGAGCGGCCATCGCCGCGGCGATGCGAGCCGAGGCGGATGCCATCTGCGCCGAGGCCACTCGTGACCACGGGCTCCTCGCCGAACACGGGCTCGCCCTCCTGCCCCGACCCCTCGACCGGCCGGTCCGGGTCCTGACCCACTGCAACACCGGGCCGCTGGCCTGCGGCCAGTTCGGGACGGCCCTCGGGGTCGTCCAGGCGGCCGTCCACGCGGGCCGGGAGATCCACGTCCACGTCGACGAGACCCGACCCTACCTCCAGGGCGCCCGGCTCACCGCCTGGGAGCTGGAGCAGGCCGGGGTGCCGTACACCCTGGCCCCCGACGCGGCCGCCGGCTCGATGCTCGCCAGCGGACGGATCGATGCCGTCCTCGTGGGCGCCGATCGGATCGCCGCGAACGGCGACACGGCCAACAAGATCGGGACCTACCCGCTGGCCGTCCTGGCCGCTCATCACGGCGTCCCGTTCTACGTCTGCGCCCCGCTCAACTCGGTGGACCTCGCCACGCCCGACGGGAGCGGGATCACGATCGAGGAGCGCGCGGCCAGCGAGGTCCTCGACTTCGCCGGGACCCGGATCGCGCCGCCCGGGGCGACCGCCTGGAACCCGGCTTTCGACGTCACGCCGGCCGACCTCATCTCGGCGATCGTCACCGAGGCGGGCGCGCTCCGGCCGCCGTTCGGGCCGGCCCTCGAACAAGCGGTGACCGATCGGCGCCGGGCCGACGCCGAGGCTGGCACGGTCCCCGCCAGCGCGGCCAGCACCTCTGTCCCAGTCGCAGTCGCGGTCGCCGACTGATGGCGACCGTCGCCATCCAGGGCCGTCGCGACGCCGTCGAGGCGACCACGAGCACGGATCGTGCCCTCCTGCGCTCGTACCTCGAGCGGGACCGGCTCTTCGCCGCCTACGCCCTGTGCGACCTGGACGATCGCGAGTTCGCCCGGACCCGCTGGGGGGTGGCTCGTCGCGGAGACGAGCTGGTGGCCGTGGCCCTCGAGTACGCCGGTCTCTCGCCCCAACCGCTCTTCGTCATGGGCGAGACCGACGGCATCGGGGCGATCCTCCGCGACGTCATCCGGCCGCGGGCCGCCTACGTCGCCGCCCTGACCGAGACGCTGCCCGCGGTCGAGGCCTCGTACCGGGTGGACCCCGGGACCCAGATGGTCCGGATGTGGGTCGATCGATCGACCTTCCGGCCGTACCCGTTCGACACCCGTCGCCTCCTCCCGGTGGAGATCGGCGATCTCAACCGGCTCTATCAGCTCGGCTTCGCCTCGTGGCTGCCGTCGACGGCGATCAACGAGGGCGTCTACTACGGGATCCGGGTCGGTGGCCGCCTGGTGGCCGCCGCCGGCACCCACGTGATCAGCCAGGACGCCCGGCTGGCGGTCGTCGGCAACGTCCTGACCCATGCCGACTACCGGGGTCGGGGGTTCGCGACCGCCACCACCGGAGCCGTCACCGCCGAGCTCCTGCGGACCTGCGACCAGGTGGTCCTCAACGTCCGGTCGGACAACCCGCCGGCGCTCCAGGCCTACCGCCGGCTCGGCTACCGCGAGCACGTCCGCTTCGAGGAGCGGCTCATCCATCGTCTCGGGTCGCCCTGGCCCGGGCTGCCCGGACCGCTCCGGCGTCTCATCTCGCTCAGCAAGGAGAACAACTCACGATGACCGCGATCGCCGATCTCCCCGCCCACGACGTCACGGACCTCGGGCTCGCGACCGAGGGCGTTCGCCGGATCGAGTGGGCCGAGCGGGAGATGCCCGTGCTGCGGCTCATCCGCGAGCGGTTCGAGCGCGAGCGCCCGCTCGAGGGGCTGCGCATCGGGGCCTGCCTCCACGTCACGACCGAGACGGCGAACCTGATGCGGACCCTCAAGGCCGGCGGCGCCGAGGTCGTCCTGGCTGCCTCGAACCCGCTCTCGACGAAGGACGACGTCGCCGCCGCGCTGGTGGCCTCGTACGGGATCTCGTGCTTCGCCCGCCGGGGCGAGGACCGGGACACCTACTACGCCCACCTCAACTCGGTGGCCGACACCCATCCCCAGCTGACGATGGACGACGGCTGCGACCTCGTCTCGCTCCTCCACGCCGAGCGCCCCGGCCAGGTGGCCGAGGTCCTGGCCGGTACCGAGGAGACGACGACCGGGGTCATCCGGCTCAAGGCGATGGCCGCCGACGGCGCCCTCCGCTTCCCGGTCGTGGCGGTCAACGAGGCCCAGACCAAGCATCTCTTCGACAACCGCTACGGGACCGGCCAGTCCACCCTCGACGGGATCCTGCGGGCCACGAACATCCTCATCGCGGGACGGAACGTGGTGATCGCCGGCTACGGCTGGGTGGGCAAGGGGATCGCCTCGCGGATGGCCGGGCACGGCGCCCACGTGGCGATCGTCGAGGTGGACCCGGTCCGCGCCCTCGAGGCCCTCATGGACGGCTTCCTCGTGATGACCCACACCCAGGCCGCTTCGTGGGGCGAGCTGTTCGTCACCGCCACCGGCAACCTCAACGTCTTCCGCCGCGAGCACTTCGCCGCGATGCGCGACGGGGCGATCATGGCCAACAGCGGCCACTTCGACGCCGAGCTGGACCTGGCCGCCCTGCGCGAGATGGCCGAGGGTCACGTCCGCGAGGTCCGCGAGAACGTCGAGGAGTTCGACCTCGGCGGAAAGCGAGTCAACCTCATCGCCGAGGGCCGGCTGGTCAACCTCGGCGCCGCCGAGGGCCACCCGGCGGCGGTCATGGACATGAGCTTCGCGAACCAGGCGCTCTCGGCCGAGTACGTCGCGGCGCACCATGCCGAGCTGGAGCCGAAGGTCTACGTCGTCCCAGAGGCGATCGACGCGGAGGTCGCCCGGCTCAAGCTGGCCGCCCTGGGCATCGAGCTCGAGCCGATGACCGCGGAGCAGGCCGCCTACGTCTCGTCCTGGCAGCACGGGACCTGACCGAAGGGAGGGACCTTGCGCATCCGGCCGATCGGCGTCCTCGATCTCGCGATCAAGGCCCTGGCCATCGGCCTGGCGCTCTACCCTCTGCTCGACCCGGGGTCGTCCCACTTCCAGGGCAAGGCGATGGGCGTCCGGGCCCTCATCTACCCCATCTCGACGGTCGTCATCCCGCTCGCCTGGTGGACGAGGGGCCGCCCCCGGCCGTACCCCTACCTGGCCGACATCGCCCTGGTCCTGCCCTTCGCCCTCGACGCCGGGGCGAACGTCTTCGGGCTGTTCGCGATCAGCGGCTTCGATGCACTGCCCCACGCCATCGGCTGGGCAAGCCTGACGGTGGCGTTCGGGCTGGCGGTCGCCCCGATCCTGCGGTCCCAGTGGGTCACCTTCGGCATGGCCGTCGGCTTCGGAGCGATCATCGACATCCTGTGGGAGATCGGCGAGTACCTCCTCCAGCGTTCGGGCTCGTCGGGCCTCCAGCTGACCTACGACAACACGATCCAGGACCTGGCACTGTCCCTGACCGGGGCGGTCATCGGGGCGCTCCTCGTGGTGACCGTCCTGCGGCCACCGCCGGATGCCCCAAGGACGGTCTTCGGCTGGTCGACCGACCCGGACGTCGTCCGCGGCTGACCGGTACCGGAGGGCCGATGGCAGGTCCCGGCGGCCCGGTGGTACGCTCCCTCGGTTCGCAATGAGGGACCGATGAGCATCGTCGACGCCGCCCACTACCTGTTCACGTCGGAGTCGGTGACCGAGGGTCACCCCGACAAGATGTGCGACCAGATCAGCGACGCGATCCTGGACGCGATCATCACCGACGACCCGGACGCCCGGGTAGCCTGTGAGACCGCGACCACCACCGGGCTGGTCATGGTCCTGGGCGAGATCTCGACGAGCACCTACATCGACTTCCAGGCGGTCGTCCGCGAGACCGTCCGCGAGATCGGCTACACGAAGGCCGACTACGGCTTCGACTACCTGACCTGCGGTACGCTGGTCAGCGTCAAGGAGCAGTCGCCGGACATCGCGATGGGCGTCGACGAAGCGCTCGAGGTCCGCGATGACGCGGCGCCGGTCCACGAGCTCGGGGCCGGCGACCAGGGGATGATGTTCGGGTTCGCCTGCCGCGAGACCCCGGAGCTGATGCCCCTGCCGATCGCCCTCGCCCACCGGATGGCCCGTCGCCTGGCCGAGGTCCGCAAGAACGGCCAGCTCCCCTACCTCCGACCCGACGGCAAGACCCAGGTCACGGTCGAGTACGAGTTCGGGGTCCCGAAGCGGGTCCGGACCGTCGTCGTCTCCAGCCAGCACGATCCGGATGTCCGCACCGAGCGGATCCGGGCGGACATCGCCGAAACGGTCATCCTGCCCTCGATCCCCCACGAGCTGCGGGCGATCGACCCGGTCATGCACGTCAACCCGACCGGTCGGTTCGTGACCGGCGGGCCGATGGGCGACGCCGGTCTCACCGGCCGGAAGATCATCGTCGACAGCTACGGCGGGATGGCCCGTCACGGCGGTGGCGCGTTCAGCGGCAAGGATCCGACCAAGGTCGACCGCTCGGCGGCCTACGCGGCGCGCTGGGTGGCCAAGAACGTCGTGGCCGCCGGTCTGGCCGACCGCTTCGAGGTGGAGGTCGCCTACGGCATCGGGATCGCCCACCCGATCAGCCTGACCGTCGAGTCGTTCGGGACCGGTCGGATCCCCGACGAGGCGATCCAGGCGCTCGTCGAGCGGCATTTCGACCTCCGCCCTGCGAGCATCATCTCCGCCCTCGACCTGCGCCGGCCGATCTACCGCCAGACCGCCGCCTACGGCCACTTCGGCCGGCCGGACCTGGACCTGCCCTGGGAGCGGACGGACAAGGCCGCCCTGCTCGCGTCCGAGGCCGGGCTCCCGGCGCCCGAGCCCGTCGCCGCCGCGATTTGACCGGGGTCGGCTCGGCCGGGTCGGGTCGGGCCGCGCCCAGCTGCGTCCGATGACCTCGCCCGCGATCCGCCTGTCGGGCGTCCGTCGGACCTTCGCCGCGGCCGATGGCGAGCGCCTGGTCGCCCTCGACGGGCTCGACCTCGAGGTCGGGCGCCGCGAGGTCGTGGCGATCATCGGGCCGAACGGCAGCGGCAAGAGCACCCTCCTCCGGATCGTCGGTGGACTGCTCCGCGCCGACACGGGAACCGTCGAGGTCGAGGGCCGCCCGGTGGCTGGCCCGGATCCCGCGGTCGGCTTCGTCTTCCAGGAGCCACGGCTGCTGCCCTGGCGGGACAGCCTCGACAACGTCGCCTACCCGATGGAGCTCGCCGGACGAGCCCGCGAGGCGCGCGAGACGCGCGGCCACGAGCTGCTCAAGCTGGTGGGTCTCGACGGGTTCGCCGGTGCCCGGCCCCATCACCTCTCGGGCGGGATGCGCCAGCGGGTCGCGCTCGCCCGGGCGCTGGCCCTCGACCCGTCGGTCCTTCTCCTCGACGAGCCGTTCAGCGCCCTGGACGCCCTGACCCGCGAGCGCTTCGACATCGAGCTCCTCCGCCTCTGGGAGCGGACCGAGACGACGGTGATCATCGTCACCCACAGCATCACCGAGGCGGTCCTGCTCTCGGATCGGACCGTGGTCCTGTCGCGGCGCCCGGGTCGGATCGTGACCGTGGTCCGGTCGCCGCTCGGTCGGCCGCGCCGGCTCGAGGACCTCGGCTCGCCGGCCCTCGCCGCGGCCGCCGCCGAGATCCGCTCGGCCCTCGGTCAGCTCGGCGACCCCGACCCGGATCCGGCCGCCGTCCTCTCGGGTGCGCATCGATGAGCGGGCCCACCAGCCGGGCGACGACCGAGCTGGCGACCGACGCGACGTCGGCCACGCCGACGACCACGCCGGAGCGCGGTCGCCGTTCGGGCCGCCCCGGTCGGCTCGGCAGGATCCTGGCGGTCCTCGCCGGCGGGATCGTCTTCCTGCTCATCTGGGAGCTGATCGTGCTGATCGGCGGCTACCAGCCGTTCATCCTGCCCGACCCGCCGACCGTCTTCAGTCGCTTCATCAAGGCCTGGACCGAGGGGACGATGTGGCCGCACGTCCTGGCCACCCTCCAGGAGATCGTCCTCGGCTTCGTGGTCGGGGTCGCCGCCGGGCTCGTCGCCGGCTACGTCCTCGCCCGGTCGCGGATGGCGAACCTGGTCCTCTCGCCATACCTCGTGGCCGCCCAGTCGACGCCGATCCTGGCCCTCGCCCCGCTCTTCGCCCTGTGGTTCGGGAGCGGGCTCCTGACCGTCGTCATCATCTGCGCCCTGATCGTCTTCTTCCCGGTCGCGGTCTCGACCCTCGTCGGGTTGCGCAACGTGGACGCCGGGCTGATGGAGCTGGCCCGGAGCCTGCGGGCGACCCGACGCCAGGTCCTCGTCACTCTCGAGGTGCCCGCCGCCCTGCCGTCGATCATGGGCGGGATCCGGGTGGGGGTGACCCTGGCCACGGTCGGGGCGATCATCGGCGAGTGGGCCGGCGCGGACCGCGGGCTCGGCTACCTCATCAACCTCGCGCGGGGCAGCCTCTTCGACATCCCGCTGATGTTCGCGACGCTCCTGACCACGGCTCTGCTCGGCGTCGGGTTCTACGGCCTGACGGTCCTCATCGAGCGACGTCTCGTGGGCGACCGCGGCTGAGACGCGGATCCGGTCGCTGGTGGTCGGCCGCGGTCCGATCGACGCCTTGGGGCTATCCTGCGTACCTCGGCCCGGCACCGCCGGCCGTCCATGACTGGGGAGGGATATCCCGATGCGATACCGGATCAGTGGGCCAGCGGTACTGGCCATCGCCGTGCTCGCGCTCGCAGGTTGCAGCAGCTCCACCGGAGCGACCGCGAGCGCCGGCGCAGGCGCCTCGACCGCTGCCGCGGCCTCCGAGGCACCGACGAGCGCCGTCACCCCGGCCGCCAGCGCGGCGGCTCCGAGCGCGGCGGCTGCCAGCGAGGCGCCCGCCAGCGAGGCCCCGTCGAGCATCCCCATCCCCAGCTTCGCCTTCCCGAGCACCGACAAGGCCCTCGAGGCGCTCCTCCCGGACACCATCTGCGGCAAGAAGGTCCAGAAGCTGAGCATGGGCGGCGAGACGTTCGCGGCCGGAGCCGATCCCGAGTTCGTGGCCGTCCTCCAGTCTCTCGGCAAGACGCCCTCGGACGTCTCCTTCGCGATCGCCGCCCCGCTCACCGCGGCCGGCGACTGCACGGCCGGCATCTTCCGGATCAAGGGGGCCGACGGCGGCGCCCTCAAGGCCGCCTTCCTGGCCGAGGCCGCCAAGCAGGGCACCAAGTACGAGGTGAAGTCGCTCGGTGGCAAGGACGTCTACGTCGACCCGGCCTCGGACTCGCTCCAGTACGCGTATTTCAAGGGCGACGCCGTCCTCTTCGTGAGCGCGCCGAGCGAGTCGGAGGCCGGCAAGATCATCGCCGTCCTGCCGTAAGGCGTTCAGCGCCGGGTCGGGATCGGGTTACGCCCGGCGGCGCCGTCGCCGCGATCGGTGACGTCGTCGCTTCGGGAGGTCGGGCCGGCGAGCCGTGCTACGATCGGGGCTGGTCTTCGGGGCAGGGTGCGATACCCGACCGGTGGTAGGGCCACGGACGAGGGTCCGGGGGCGAGCCCACGAGCGGCCCGGCGGCGGTGACGTCCGCCGGGTGTCAGCAGATCCGACGGTCGCGCGATGAGCGCGACCGGGCCGGAGCCGACGGTGACAGTCCGGATGGAAGGAGACCGGGTCGACGTGCGTCCGCGCTCGCCGGCCTGACTTCCCGACGCCCCGCTGGCCGCGACACGGTTCATCGGCTCGTCTGGAGGCTCTCGTGGACTCGTCCCCCCGCTTCGCTCGCTCCGTGCCCCTCGCCCTGCTGCTGGTCGCGGTCGTCCTCTTCGAGGCCTGCGCGGCGGGCTCGTCCGGCTCGATCTCGGCCCTGGCGACCGCCCCGACCCCGGCGGCATCGACCATCCCATCGGCCGGATCGTCGTCGGCTCCGTCGGGGAGCGCGGCGACGACCAAGCTCACGGTGGGGCTGGGCTACATCGATAGCGTCCAGTTCGCTCCGTTCTACCTCGCCCAGCAGGCGGGCTACTACCGCGACGCGGGGCTGGACGTGACCTTCGAGAACAAGATCGACCCCGAGCTCATCACCCTAGTCGGGCAGGGCGCCGTGGACGTGGCCATCGCCGACGGGACGAGCCTCATCCCGGCGGTCAGCCAGGGGATCACGGTCAAGTACGTGGCCACGATCTACGAGAAGTTCCCGAATATCGTCTTCGCCAAGCCGACCGCCGGGATCACGACCGCGGCCGACCTCAAGGGCAAGAAGATCGGGACGCCCGGCCAGTACGGCTCGGGCTGGATCATGCTCCAGGCCCTCCTCGGCTCGGCCGGCCTGACCACCAGCGACATCAAGGTGACGATCTACCCGACCTACGGCCAGCTGGCCGGCGTGGAGCAGGGCCAGGTCGACGCCGCCACCGGCTTCGCGAACAACGAGCCGATCCAGCTCAAGAAGGCGACCGGCCTCGATCCGGTCGTCCTCCACGTCGACGACATCGTCCCGCTGCCGGGCAACGGGCTCATCACCGGGACGAAGACGCTCGAGACGAAGCGCGACGCGGTGGCCCTCTTCATCTCGGCCACCCTCCGGGCGATGGATGAGATCATCGCCGACCCCCAGAAGGGGCTCGACGCGGCGATCGTGGCCGTCCCCGAGCTGGCCTCCGACCGCAACACCCAGCTGGCCGTGCTTGAGGCGACGATCGACGGCTGGCACAACGCCCTGACCGACAAACAGGGGCTGGGCGCGATCGACAAGGCCGGCTGGACGTCCTCGATCGACTTCCTCTCGAAGCTGCCCGGCGGGCTCGTGCCGAACCCGGTGACCGCCGCCCAGATCGTGGACGACAGCCTGCTCCCCGTGCGCTGACCGGCCGGCGCCTGGCGCCCCCGGCCGCGGGGCCGCCGGGGGCCCTAGTTCTGCTCCGTGATCATCGAGGCGACCGAGTCCCCGGAACCGCGCCGTCGCGAGTTCCGGCCGACCATGAACTGGCCCCCCAGCAGGATCGACAGGGTGATCAGGAGCATCACCGCCGCGACCGCGTTCGTGGCCGGAGTGACCCCCTTCCGGATCGATCCGAAGATGTACAGGGGCAGGGTCGTCGTCCCGGCCCCCGACACGAACGTCGTGATGAGGTAGTCGTCGAAGCTGAAGGTGAACGACAGGAGGAAGCCGGCCACGATCGCCGGCAGAAGCTGCGGGAAGGTGATCTGCCAGAACGTCCGCCATGGTGTCCCGTAGAGGTCGAAGCTCGCCTCGACGTGGGTCCGGTCCATCCCGTTCAGGCGGGCCTGGACCAGCAGGATGACCAGGCTGATGTTGAACAGGGCCTGGGCCATGATGATCGTCGGGAACCCGAGTCTGAACTTGACCCCGAGGAGCGGGTTGAGGATGTCGAAGGACGAGGCGAAGAAGACCAGCGTCGCCAGGGCGATGACGATCTCGGGGACGATGATGCTGACATAGGTGAGGGCAGTGAACGGCGCCCGGAACCAGCGCGGTGCCCGCTGCAGCCCCAGGGCGGCCATCGTTCCGAAGATCGTCGCGATGACGGACGTGAAGCTGGCCACGATGAGGCTGTTCTGGAGCGCGCTCTGGATCACGGTGTCGCCGAGGACGCTCTGGTACCACTTCAGGCTGAATCCCTGCCAGTCGGTCACCCGCTGGTTCGTTCCGTTGAAGCTGAAGACGACGACGATGATGATCGGGAAGTACAGGAACATGTAGAGCAGGAGCGTCTGGCCGCGCAGCCAGAACTCGACCAGCGGACCCGTCCGGTCCTTGTCCGGCGCACCGCGACCCTTGGCGGTTCCCACCGTCGCCAGGGGCCCTGTCGCGGCGGTCACAGGAGGCTCTCATCCCGAGTCCGCCGGCCGCGGCTCGAGAACCACAGGTAGAACGTGATGCTGATCAGCATGATGACGATGAGCAGGACGGCCCGCGCCGAGCCGATCGGCCAGTCCCGGGCCTGCAGGAAGTTGTCCACCAGCTGGTTGCCGATGAGGAAGACCCGGCCGTACCCCAGGATCGCCGGGATGACGTACTCGCCCATGAGCGGGATGAAGACGAGGATGCTCCCGGTGACGAGCCCGGGCAGGGTGATCGGCAGGGTGATCTGGCGGAAGGTGGCCCAGCGGCCGGCGCCGAGGTCCTTGGACGCCTCGACCAGGGTCCGGTCCATCCGCTCCATGGTCACGTAGATCGGGAAGATCATCAGGGGCAGGTAGCCGTAGACCACCCCGAGGAGGACCGCCGCCTGGGTCCCGAGGATCCGGAACGAATCGTCCCCGATCCGGTCTCCGATGAAGC
Organism: uncultured Chloroflexia bacterium; assembly: GCA_963809595.1. Lineage (GTDB taxonomy): Bacteria > Chloroflexota > Limnocylindria > Limnocylindrales > CSP1-4 > Chersky-267. The sequence goes on from CAWEKG010000001.1 coordinate 302,474, forward strand.
CGGCCAGCCCCTCGGGCCCGAGGATCGTCAGCCAGGCGTAGGTCCGGATGAGGAAGCTCGTCCAGAAGGGGATGATCAGGAGGATGACGAAGAGCCCCTTCCGGGGCCCGCCCCGGGTCGCGATGAAGTAGGCCATCGGGAGGGCGGCCAGCAGGCACAGGATCGTCCCCGCGAACGCCATCTGGAGGCTCGTGACGAAGGGAGTGGCGCCGTCGATCACCCGCTGGTAGTTCGAGAACACGAAGCCGGGGGCGTAGCCGCCGTTCTTGCCCCGCAGACCGAAGCTGAAGATCACGACGATCGCCAGCGGGACGACGAGCAGGATCAGGTACCACAGGCCCGCCGGGAGGAGAAGGAACGTCGTCAGGGCGGCCGATCGGAAGCGGGCGGCCCGCAGCCGCGCCGCCGAGGCGGTCGGCGCGGCTGCGCTGCTCAGGGCCATCGTCGGCTCCGCCGGGTGCGGTCGGTCAGTGCTGACCGATCTTCGACTTGAACTCCTCCCAGATCGCGACCCGGGTCGGGTCGGTCGAGGTGTCCTTGGCGCCCTCGAGCTTGGCCATGACGTCGGCCGGCGGGTAGAGCGCCGGGTCGTTGAGGAGCTTCGGGTCGGTATACGGCTTGGAAGCGTCGTTGGCCGAGGCGTACAGGTTCGCCGAGGTCTCCTTGGCCGCGATCTGGGGGTCCTGGATGAAGTTCAGGAAGGCATAGGCGCCGTTGGGGTGCGGCGGATCGGCCAGGATGACCCAGGTGTCCATCCAGAACAACGTGCCGTCCTCGGGGATCTCGTAGACGACGTCGGCGGTCTCCGGTTTGGCCCGAAGGTCCAGGATGCCGCCCGTCCAGGTCAGGCCCAGGACGGCCTCGCCCGTCCGGATCTTCTCCTGGTACTGGTCCGAGTCGAGGGCCAGGACGTGCGGAGCGAGACCCATCAGGAGCCCGCGCGCCTGCTCGAGCTCACCCGGATCGACCGAGTTCAGGCTGTAGCCGAGGGCCTTGAGCGGCGCGACGAAGACGTCGCCCGGGGAGTCCACGATGACGATCTTGCCCGAGTACTTCGGGGCGACGTCGAAGAACTCCTTCCAGGTCTTGACCTCCTCGGTGACGAACTTCTTGCGGAGGGTGATCCCGGTGGTGCCCCAGTCCTTGGGGACCTGGTACTCGTCGGTCGGATCCCACCACAGGCCCTTGAAGGCATCGCCGATGTTCTTGAGGTTGGGGATCCAGGACTTCTCGAGCTTCGTCAGGAAGCCCTGGTCGCGCATCGCCGGGACGAACTCGGCGGTCGGCGCGGCGACGTCCCACTGGCCCTTCGCCCCGCCCTGGAGCTTGGTCATCATCTCGTCGTTCGAGGCGTAGGTGTCGTAGGTGAACTTGTCCACCCCGAACGCCTTCTTGAACGCCTCGATGTTCTCGGGCGCTACGTAGGAGCTCCAGTTGTAGAGGAAGAACTCCTTCTCGATCGCGGCCGCCGGCGATGGCGAGACCCCCTCCGACGCCGCGGCCGACGGCGCCGCCGAACCGGCCTCGCTCGGGGCGGAACTCGGGGCGGAGCTCTCGACGGCCGACGGTGCCGCCGACGCAGACGTGCCTCCGCAGGCGGCGAGGAAGGCGGCCGAAGCCGTGAGGCCGCCGGCGGCGAGGAAGCCTCGCCGGTTCACCTTGGTCTGGGCGATCCGCCTCAGGTAGCTATCGAGATCCTGGTCTGCCACCGGTCGCTCCTCCTCATGCCCGATCGATCGGGCCGATACCGAACCTCAGCCCACGAGGATGAGGTTCGCCTCCTCATGCCAGGTCAGGACGACCGGGTCACCGGGACCCAGTCCCTGGCCGGCCGCCGCTCCGAGTGCGTTCTGCCGCCGGACGACCACTTCGTCGGCCACATCCGTGTCGATCCGGTACTCCGTCTGGTCGCCGAGATAGGTCCCCTGGCGGATCCGCCCGCGGATCGCCGTCCAGCCGTCGGCGGCCTGCGGTTCGCCGCCGTCGGAGGCGGCCATCGTGAAGCGCTCCGGTCGGATCGCGACCGTCACCCGGTCGCCCATCGCCGGACTGGCCGCCGGATCGGTGATCGACCCGACGAGCCGGAGCCCACTGTCGGCCTGGACCACCGCCCGACGGGTGGCGGCATCCACGTCGCCGATGATGCCGTCGATCGGGTTGGAGACACCGATGAAGTCCGCCACGAAACGGTTCACCGGGCGTTCGTAGAGCTCGATCGGTCCACCCTGCTGCTGGATCCGGCCGTCCCTCATCACGACGATGACGTCGCTCATCGTGAGGGCCTCTTCCTGGTCGTGGGTCACATAGACGAAGGTGATCCCGACCTCGCGCTGGAGGGCCTTGAGCTCGAGCTGCATCTCCTTGCGCAGCTTCAGGTCGAGGGCTCCCAGCGGCTCGTCGAGGAGGAGCACCGTCGGATGGTTGACCAGGGCCCGGGCGAGGGCCACCCGTTGCTGCTGCCCGCCCGACATCTCCCAGGTCCGGCGCTTCTCGTAACCGGCCAGCCGGACGAGCCCGAGCGCCTCGGTCACCCGACGCTTCTCCTCGTCGCGGCTGACCTTCTTCTGGCGCAAGCCGTAACCCACGTTCTGGGCGACGTCCATGTGGGGGAAGAGGGCGTAGTGCTGGAAGACGGTGTTGACGTTGCGCCGGTAGGGCGGCACGCCGGCGATCGGCTGGCCCTCGAGGAGGATCTCGCCGGCGGTCGGCTGCTCGAACCCGGCGATCATCCGCAGGGTGGTGGTCTTGCCGCATCCGGACGGGCCCAGGAAGCTGTAGAACTCGCCCCGGGCGATCCGGAGGGTCATCTGGTCGACGGCGACGACGTCGCCGAAGCGCTTGGTGACCTCGATGATCTCGACGTCCGGGGTCAGCCCGGCGACCGAGGCCGCCATCCCCTCGAGCGGCGCGCCGTTGGCGCCGGAGGGCCCGGGCGCACGGTCGAGGGTCGCGGCAGGCGGGATGAACGAGTCCTGGCCGGGCACGGGAGCGGTCAACGGCGACCTCAGGGGCTAGGCGTTCTGGCGCGTCCGGGCCCTGCGTCTCCCCCACGGAAACGGACGGCAGGTTCCGGCATGGTACGGGCGATCCTCGAGCGCGTCAAAGCCTGTTCCGGAATGGGACAATGCCGGGCGATGTACGTCGTGATCATGGCCGGCGGGGGCGGGACCCGGCTGTGGCCCCTGTCCAGCCCGGAACGGCCGAAGCCGTTCCTCCGGCTGTTCGAGGAGGGCACCCTCTTCCAGCGCTCCGTCGGGCGGGTGGTCGGCCCGGGACTCGGCCTGGGACCGGCGGACGTCACCGTGGTGGCGGCCGGCGCGTACGCCGCCCTGGCTCGCGAGCAGGCGCCCGGCGTCGGGCTGCTCGAGGAGCCGCAAGGGCGGAACACGGCCGCGGCGATCGCCCTCGCGACGCTGGCCATGGACCGACCGGACGACGAGGTGATGGTCGTCCTGCCGGCCGACCACCTGATCGTCGACGAGGCACGCTTCCGGGAGGTCGTCCGAGCGGCCGCGTCGGGTCTCGCCCGGGGGGCCTTCGGGATCGCGGCTCCCTTGGTCACCCTGGGCGTCCAGGTGGACCGGCCGGCGACCGAGTTCGGCTATCTCATCCCCGACCTCGCCGCCGGGCAGGTCGTCGACGGGCTGCGCGCCTTCCCGCTCGAGCGCTTCGAGGAGAAGCCCGACCCGGACCGGGCGATCGCCCTCCAGGCCCAGCCTGGTGTCGCCTGGAACGCCGGGATGTTCCTGTGGCGACGCGGCGCGATCCGGGCTGCGCTCGAACGGTTCGCGCCGGACATCCTGGTCACGATCGAGGCCGGCCTGGCCGGTGGCCGGCTCGGGGACGCCTACGACGCGGTCCGGTCGACCTCCATCGACTACGCGGTCATGGAGCCGGCCGCCCGGGCCGGCCTCGTCGCGATGGGCGCGATGGACGTCGGCTGGAGCGATCTCGGGAGCTGGACCGCCCTGCTCGGCGCGATCGGCGCGGCCGGTACCGGTCGGGTGATCCAGGCCGGCGAGGGGGCGACCGCCGGTCCGGACGACCTGGTGATCGGTCGCCAGGCCGACCCGCCCGGTCGGCTCGTCCTGCTCGACGGGCCACGCGCTATCCTCGGCCTCACGCCGAGCGCACTGCTCGAGGGCGCCCGCCCCAGCCGCGCCCGGCTCGAGGCCCTCCTCGAGCGAGTCAGTCGACAGGAGACGACACCGTGACGAATATCGCCGAGGTCCCCACACCGACGAGGATCGTCTTCGGGACGGACGGCTGGCGGGCGAAGGTCGCCGACGAGTACACCTTCGAGAGCGTCAGACGGTGCGCCGCCGGCGTGGCCCGCTACGTGGTCGATCGGGGCGAGCAGGCCCGCGGTGTCGTCGTGGCCTACGACCGCCGGTTCGCCAGCGAGCACTTCGCCGCCGCCGCCGCCGAGGTCCTCCTCGCTCACGACATCCCGGTCGCCTTCGCCCGGGGTGCCGTGCCCACCCAGATGTCGAGCTACGAGGTGGTGGAGCGGGGCTCGGCGGCCGGGGTCGTCATCACCGCCTCCCACAACCCGTGGACCGACAACGGCTTCAAGGTCAAGGCGCCGACCGGCTCGGCGGCCGGGGCGGACATCCTGGGGGTCATCGAGGCCGAGATCGCCCGCAACGGCGGGACGGCGATCGAGCGCCGGCCGTTCGCCGACGCCGAGGCGGCGGGTCTCGTCGAGTGGTTCGACCCCTTCGAGGGCTACGAGCGCTTCGTCCGCCGGACGGTCGACGTCGACGCCCTCAAGGCGGCCGACGCTTCGATCCTCGTCGAGCCGATGTGGGGCGCCGGCGCCGGCTGGATCTCCCGGCTCCTTGCCGGCGGGCGGATCCGGGTCAACGAGATCCACCAGGAGCGCAATCCCTACTTCGGCGGGGTGAACCCCGAGCCGATCCGGCCCAACGTCGACGAGGCCCTGGGCCTGATCGCGGCCGGCGGCTACGACCTGGGGCTCCTCCTCGACGGCGACGCCGACCGGGCCGGCGCGGCCGACGAGCGGGGCACCTTCATCCACCAGCTCGAGGTCACCGGCCTCCTGATGTACTACCTGGCTGAGCACCGCGGCTGGCGCGACCCGGTGGTCATCAGCGTGAACAACACGGCGATGGCCGAGCGGCTGGGCAGGCACTACGGGATCGCCGTCCACGAGACGTCGGTCGGCTTCAAGTACATCGGCCCGAAGATGATCGAGACCGGGGCGATGATGGGCGCGGAGGAGTCGGGCGGCTTCGGCTTCGGGATGCATCTGCCCGAGCGGGACGGGGTCTACGCCGACCTGCTCCTCCTGGACCTGTTCATCCGCGAGCGGGCCGCCGGGCGCTGGCCGGTCTCGAAGGCGATCGAGGCCTTCCACCAGCTGGCCGGACCTTCGTTCTACCGCCGGGTGGACGTCCACGTCGACCGGGCGGCGTACCCGGCGCTCAAGGACCGGCTCCTGGTCGACCTGCGGACCCACGCCCCGGCCGAGCTGGCCGGCGAGCCGGTGGTCCGGACCGACACCCTCGAGACGAACGACGGCTTCAAGTTCTACGTGACCGACGGGTCGTGGCTGCTGGTCCGCTTCAGCGGGACCGAGCCGCTCGTCCGGGTCTACACGGAGGCCACGAACGCCGACGTCCGCGAAGCGATGATCGTCGCCGGCGAGCGTCTCGTCCGGGGCGGTTGAGCGGCCGATTCGGGGCTCCCCAACGGCGCCGGACCGGGTGTATGGTTGGTCCAGCGACCGCTACCACCGGTCGACGGTGCAGTGACCGGACGGCGGCCTCATGAGCGCCCCTGGGCGACGGAGGAACCTCGACGATGCACAGCTCTCTCATCGGCAAGGTCGAGAAGGCGAACCGCTACGCACGCGAGCTCGATCGGATCACGATCGATCGCCTCAGCCTCACGTTCCGCGGTGACAACGACACCCATCACGTGAGCCTCGACGCCGGTAGTTGGCATTGCACCTGCCACTACTTCGAGAGCTGGAACTCCTGTGTCCACCTGCTCGCCCTCCAGAAGATCTTCGGGGTCATGCTGCCCGAGGAGGCCCAGGTCTCGATCTTCAGCGCCCCGGAGGTCCCCGCCGAGGCCGTCAGCGCCTGACCGAGGCGGCCCGCGCGGCCGCCCACCAGCATCCGGGGCCCGGCCGTCGAGCCGGGCCTCGTCGCGTCTCGAGCCCCGTGGCGCGCGGCCCCGGCGGCGAGTCAGGGCGCCCAGGCTACGACCGCCCGGTCCACCTCGGCGGGCAGCGGCCACCCGGCGACCTCACGCCAGCCGGCCGTCGCCGCGTGGATCTCGACGCGTGCCGCGTCGCCGAGCGCATCGGCCCGGACGACGGCCAGGCGATCCCCCGTGGGCGAGAGCGCGATCCACGACACGAGGATCGAGCCGTCGGCCAGCGGCTCGAGTGGGACGCCGACCGGACCGGCGCCGGATCCCAAGGGGTCCTCCGCCGAGGCGAGGATCGTGATCGAACCGAACCCGCGGTCGAGGACGGCGCCCGCGCGGCCGTCGGCCGAGCCGCCGATCCCGCCGAACCCGTCTGGGTGGGAGCCCGCCCCGGCCCAGTCGAGCGGGGCCGCCGACCAGGGGCCGAGCCCGGCATCTTCGGCGACCGCCAGGGCGACCCGATCGCCGGCGACACGCCGGAGCACGATCAGACGCGTCCCGAGCCAGACCGGTGGCCAGCCCGTCGGCTCGCCCGCGAGCGGGAGGGCGGTCGTCCGCCCGGTCGCGATCTCGATCCGCAGCAGGGCCGGGCCGGACGAGGCGTCGGTGTCAAGGAACGCCGCGACGGCCCCGTCCGCCGAGAGCGTGCCGAACGTGAGGTGGCTCATCGCCGATCCCCGGAGGGTCGACGGTGTCAGCGGGCGCCACGCGAGCCACCCGTCCGAGCCATCGGAACGGCCGAGCAGGGCCCGGCCGTCGAGGGTCGTGCCGAGGATCAAGCCGCCGGGCCCGGCCGAGACCCAGGCGACCCCGGGATCCGGGAGATCGATCGCGGCCGGCCGGCCGTCGGGTCCGTGGTGGACGAGGCTCATGGCGCCGACTCGACCGGTCAGGACGAGGAGACCCGCGCTCGGGTCGGTGGGAGCGGGCCCCGTCGTCGTCGACGCAGTCGGGAGCGCCGTAGGCGTGGGCGTCGGATCCCGGTCGAGACAACCGACCGGGATCACGAGCGCCGTCAAAAGGGCGAGGACGCGGGCGCCCGATCGGAGGAGGGTCGACGCCGGACGGCTTCGGCCGCTCGACCGAGGCGGGCGCCTGTGCGCACTCACCGGAGGACGTCGCCGCCCAGCAGCGAGCCGTCACCGGCATCGATGGCCACCTCGAGACCGCGGAGGGCCTCGGCCAGTGACCCGCCGGTCTGGACCCGGACGACCCAGGCCAGCCGGAGGACGTCGCCCGGCGCATCCGGTCGGGTCGCGTCGAAGGTGTCGTTCGGGGCGACCCAGGCGAGCGCGGCATCGACGATCCGCGTCCCGGCCCGCGATCCACCGGGGATCCAGCGGTCGAGCAGCCGCCCCACGATCGTCTCGGCCTCGGCGCGGGTGCGCATGATCGTCGGTCGGGCGGCGAGGGGTCGCTCGGACGAGGCGAGGGCATGGAACGACCCGTCCGCCCAGAGCTGGACCCGCAGACCGTCACCCGGGACGGGCACGCCGTCGGCGACCCTCGGCCAGGCCACCGTCCAACCGCCGCCGCCCCGACGAGTCGCTCGCGGGGTCCCGGCCGGCTCGACCCCGACGGACCTGGCGAGCCGCCGGCCGGCGGCTGCGGCATCGGCCTCGGACCCAAGCGGCGTGCCCCCGCCCGCGACCCAGCCGAGCCGGACGGCGGCACCGAGCCGCCCATCGGTCCCGTAGCGGAAGACCGCGGTGGGTCGACCCCGGCCGTCGAGGTCGGTCACCTCGAGGTAGGTCCGGGCCTCACGTCGGTCGACGATCCGCTGGACGGTCCGTCGTGCCGGTGTGGCCAGGCCCAGAACGCCTTCGTGGCCCATCGCCCGTGCGACGACCGTCGCGGCCTGGCTCGCCTCGAGCGTGCTCGCCTGGGTCAACTCGGCCCCCGCGACATAGGGATCGGCGCCGGTGACGGGTCGGGTCGGCCCGCTCACGAGCAGACCCGCGAGACCGGCCAGGAGGGCCAGGGATCCGAGCCGCCGCCCGGGGCGGTGGCTCGGTCGCAAGAAGAGTCGCATCGCAGCACCTCTACTGACACGTCGCGCAGGTCCCGCCCGGGCCTGCCCGGCCGGACCAGACGTAGCTGCCCCACCAGTCGGCGTCGAAGTCCGCGTGGGTGAATCGCCCGAGCATCGCCAGGTCGAACGCCGGTCCGACGCCCTTGCCCTTCTTGAGGGCATCCCAGAAGGCGACCTCGAAGGTCTCCTCGTCGTTGTCGTAGGCCTGGCCGAGATAGCCCAGGTAGAACTCGGGCCCGTTCCAGTGGAGCTCGCCGGCCTTGGTCTTGCCGATCCCGAAGGCGCCCGGGAGGGTGGTGTACGAGTCGCCGTTGAAGCAGGTCGAGATGACCACCAGGTTGGTGGCCCGACCGGCCCGCTTGTCCTTGATCTCCTTGGAGAAGACGACCGCCTGGCTGCAGTCCCCGGAGTCCTCGCGGAAGCCCGAGTAGCGTCGCTGCTCGGGCGCGTACCAGTAGTAGTCGCCGTGGGAGTGGACGTAGTAGGCCCAGTCCCCGATGGTCCGGGCCAGGGTATGGGCCCTCGTGAAGGACGCGCCCTTGTACCCACCGACGCTGTAGCCGAGGGCGGTCATCCCGCTGACGGCCAGGCTGAGCATCCGCTCCGGGTGCGGGTCGTCCCAGCCGATGCAGGGCGGCTCGAAGGCGGACTCGTTGGAATCCGCGGTGGCCTGGTAACCGGCCGCGACCGGCGCGGTCGTCGGTCCGAGCGACGACGTCAGGACCGCGAGGATCGCGATGAGCGGCGGTCCGAGCGACCGCCACCGACGCGCGCGGTTCCGGGTGTCCACGATGACCTCCTCCGGCGGGGTCGGTTGGGGAGGCGGGAGGAGGGCGAGGTCGGGAGTCTGCCCGAGCCCGCTCACCTCGGACTCACCTGGACGGCCCGGGCGGCCCGACCTCCGTGGTACCCTGCGGGGGTCATTCGCATACGCCAGACCGCTGGGTCGCGAAGCCGGTGAGATCCCGGCACAGTCCCGCTACGGTGGTCGCGGCGTCTCGGGTCCCCAGGGCCCGGGCCGACCGCGCGAGTCCGGTCGCCGGCCCCTCGGTCATGCTCGAACCTTCGAGAGAAAGGGTAGGCATCCGTGGATCCGACTTCCTCCCCTCGACCGACCAGCGGCGAGGGGTTCGTCATGTCCGGCCCCCGCCCGGCCAGGTCCCTCCCCTCGCGGTCCCGTCACCGTCTCGGGGGTGTCGCGACCGCGATCGCGGCGCTCGCACTCGTCGTCGCCGCGTGCTCGGCGCCGGCGACCGCGACCCCGGTCTCGATCCCACCGGACGCCGGCGGTTCCGTGGCCCCTGCCGCGAGCGCTTCCGGCCCTGGGTCATCGCCGAGCGCCTCGCCGGTCGCCGCGGCCACCTTCCCGCTGACCCTCGTCGACGACGAGGGCGGTTCGGTCGCCCTCAAGGCCGCCCCGGCCAGGATCGTCTCGCTCACCCCGGCCACCACCGAGACCCTGTTCGCCCTCGGCGCCGGTCCGCGGGTAGTCGCGACCACCGACTTCGACGACTACCCTCCGGAGGTCGCCAAGCTGCCCCACGTGGCGTCCTACCAGGGCGTAGACGTCGAGAAGATCGTGGCCCTCGCCCCGGACATCGTCGTGGCCGGGGGGAACGGCTTCAACTCGCCGAACGCGATCGCCCAGATCCGACGGGCGGGGATCCCGGTCCTGGTGGTCTACGCCAAGGACGTGGATGGTGTCCTCCACGACATCGAGCTCGTCGGCGACGCCGTCGGTGCCGGGCCCGCTGCCCGCGACCTGACCGCCTCGATGCGAGCCGGCTTCGCCCAGGTGGCGGCCGCCACGAAGAACCTCACCCAGCCACGGACCTTCTACGAGCTCGACGCGACGAAGGAGATCTATGGGCCGGCCAAGGACTCGTTCGTGGCCCAGATGATCGAGCTGGCCGGCGGTACGCCGATCACCACCGGCGACCCGAATGTCTTCAGCATCCCCCTCGAGACGCTCGTGGCGGCCGATCCCGAGGTCGTCGTCCTGGGTGACGGCGCCTACGGCACGACCGCAGACATCGTCAGGGCCCGACCGGGCTGGGAGAAGATCAGCGCGGTCACGGCGGGCGCGATCCGACCGGCCAACGACACCCTCATCACCCGACCGGGTCCACGGCTCGTCGAGGGCCTGCGCGACCTGGCGGTCGCCATCCACCCCGAGCTCGCCGCGATCTTCCCGGCGCCGTCGCCGGCGCCGTCCGGCTCGGCGGCGCCCTGACGTGGCCACTCGCGGCGAGGTCCTGGGCAGGCCCTTCGTCGGTTCGGGCTGGCTCGAGCGCGCCCGGGCCCGCCCGTGGCTGCTCCTCGGCGGCAGCCTGGCCACCCTCGTCGTGGTGCTCGTCCTGGGCGTCGGCCTGGGTTCCGTCTCGGTCGCCCCATCGGAGACGGTCGCGATCCTCGCCCACCGGCTGCTCGGGATCGAGCTCGGCGGCGCCTGGACACCGGCGGCCGAGACGATCGTCATGGACCTCCGCCTGCCGCGGGTCCTCTCGGCCATGGTCGTCGGGCTCGGACTGGCGGTGGCCGGGGTCACCTTCCAGGGGATCCTGCGCAACCCGCTGGCGGACCCGTACGTGCTGGGGACCGCCTCGGGAGCCGCCCTCGGCGCGGCGATCGCGGTCCTCATCCCGATCCGGATCGTCGTCTTCGAGTTCGGGCTCGTCCAGCTGTTCGCCTTCGTCGGGGCGCTGATCGCGGTCGTCGCGGTCTACCGCTTCAGCCGGACCGGACCGCTCGCCCCGCTGACGAGCCTGCTCCTCACCGGCTACGCCGTCGGGTCGCTCCTGGCCGCCGGGCTGGCGATGACGATGTACCTCTCGGGGACGAACCTCCGCCAGATCTTCTTCTACCTGCTCGGCGGCTTCGAGGGCGCCTCGTGGCTCCAGCTCGCGCTGACGACCCCGGTCATCCTGCTGGCCACGATCTCGATCCTCGCCCGGGCCCGCTCGCTCAACGGGTTCCTGCTCGGCGAGGAGGCCGCCGCCCACCTCGGGGTCGACGTGCGCCGGGAGCGGGCGATCCTGCTCGGCCTGGCCAGCCTCATCACAGCGGCGGCCGTCTCGATCGCCGGGCTCATCGGGTTCGTCGGGCTGGTGGTGCCCCATGTCGTCCGGCTCGTGGTCGGTCCGAACGCGCGCCTGGTCCTGCCGCTCTCGGCCGTCATCGGCGCCTGTCTGCTCGCCTCGGCCGACCTGGTGGCCCGACTCGTCGGCAACATCCCGGTCGGGGTGGTCACCGCGGTCATCGGCGCCCCGTTCTTCCTGCTCCTGCTCCGCCGGGCCAGGACCGGCTACGAGCTGTGATCGCGCCGTGGGTCGCGCCGGCCCGACCCGTGCCCGGCCCCGCCGCCGAAGGGATCCTCGAGCTCCGCGGCGTCACGGCCGCCTACCGGGAGCGGCCCGTCCTGCGCGGGATCGATCTCGTCGTCGAGCGGGGTGAGCGGGTCGCCGTCGTCGGCCCGAACGGGGCCGGGAAGTCGAGCCTGCTCAGGGTGGTCGGCGGCACCCTCCGGCCGACGGCCGGCCGGGTCCTCCTGGCCGGCGATCCGATCGAGCGGCTCGACCGCCAGGCGATCGCCCGCCGCCTGGCGGTGGTCCCGCAGGCGGCCAGCCTGCCGTTCTCGGCCCGGGTGGAGGAGGTCGTCGGTCTCGGCCGGCTGCCCCACGAGGACCCGTTCCGGGGCCATCGACCGGCCGACCGGGCGGCCGTCGCCGCGGCGATCGAGCGGGTCGGCATCGGAGACCTCCTCGGCCGGGACGTCCGCGAGCTCTCGCTCGGCGAGCGTCAGCTCGTCCTGCTCGCCCTGGCCGTGGCCCAGGCCGCGCCGATTCTCGTCCTCGACGAGCCGACGGTCCATCTCGACCTGCGGCACCAGGTCGAGGCGATGGAGCTCCTGGTCGATCTCAACGAGCGCGACGGCGCGACGATCCTGGCCGTCCTCCACGACCTGGGCCTGGCGAGCCACTTCTTCCCGCGACTGGTGCTCATCGACGCTGGCCGGATCGTGGCCGACGGGCCGCCGGAACGGGTCCTGGCCGACGACCGGATCCGCGATGTCTTCGGCGTCGACCCCGGCTTCGTCCGACGCGCGGTCGTCGAGGCGCGTTGACCCGACGCACCCCTCGCGTCTAGTCTGGTCGGGTGATGCGAGCGCGCGCCGGGACGCCTGCGATCGCCGGCCCGGGCCGCGCGCGGCCGGGATCCGTCGATCGGCTCCCGATCCTGATCCTCCTGGTCCTGGTGGCGGCGTGTTCACCGGCCGGGCCGGGGCCCACCGTCTCGCCCGGATCCGCCGGTCCGAGCGCCGCGACGATCGGGCCGAGTGGTGGGGCATCCCCCGACGTCACGGCCTCCCTGAGCGAGGCGCCGAGCGTCGAGCCGACGGAGGCTCCGACCGAGGAACCGACGGTGGTCCCCACAGCGAGTCCCGAGTCCACCCCCTCGGAGACCGCGGGCACCTCGGGCAGCCCATCCGCCGGGGCGGCCGGCCGGTGCTCCGGCTCGAACGAGACGAAGGACTTCTTCAGCTCGTTCGCCCAGGAGGTCCCCTGGCCGGTCTACTGCGCGGTCCTGCCCGCGGGCTGGTCCGTGGAGAAGGGCACCTACCGGCTCAAAGACGGCGGGCTGCTGACGATCAGCTACCACCGACGGGCCGACGGGGCGCGGATCGTCTTCGCCGAGGGCGCGGTCTGCCAGGAGACCAAGCCGTGCGTGCCGGCCGGCTCGAGCCTCGGCCAGGTCGACTTCGGGGACCGTCAGGCCGATCTCGTCGATGCCGGCACAGCCGGGCTGGTAGCCGCCGTCGACCAGCCCGAGAACCCGGCCTGGGTCCTGACCGGCACCGGGATCGACCAGGCGGCCTTCAGCGCGATCGCCCGGAAGCTCGCCCTCATCGACCAGTAGGCCGGCTCAGCCGCTGAGGGCCGCCTCGGCCAGGGCGACGACCGCTTCGGCCGTTCGCTCGGGGTCGCCGCCCCGCCCGAGGAGCACCGCCGTGGCCCCGAACCCGGCGATCGGGCCGGCTCCCCGGACGGCCCCGATCGCGGCGACGGCGGTCGCCAGGCTCATCCCGCCGGGCTCCGGCATCGCCAGGGCCCAGCCGCCGGAAGCATCGAGGGCGTCGAGGTCGAACGCCACGTAGAACCCGTCCACGTCCCCGGCGACCGTCGTCGCCCAGGCGCCCAGGGCCGCCAGCCCGGCCGGCCTGCCGAGCATCCCGGCCCCGAAGTGGGCGACCCGGGAGGCGGCCAGCATCCGCGACTCGGCCTGGTCCAGGACCTGGCCGCCGAGGAGGGCGGCGTCCTCCTCCCGGACGGTCGGGCCGTCGCAGGCGTCGACGAGGTCCGGATCGCCCCGCCCGACGACCATCGCGAAGGGCATCCCCCAGACGTTGCCCGAGGGCGTGGTGTCGGGCGTGTTGAAGTCGCCGTGGGCGTCGAACCAGGCGAGCCCCAGCCTCATCCCCGGCCGGGCGCGACGGAGACCGGCCAGCGCCCCGGCGTGACTCGTGCAGTCGCCGCCGAGCAGGAGGAGCCGGGCGTGGGATCCCCCGCCCTCGGTCCCGGCGGCCTCGCCCAGGGCCCGCTCCACGTGGTCGGCGAGCCGCGGCAGGTAGTCGGCGATGCGGGCACGGTTCTTCGCCCTGGGGTCGTCGTCGGGCGCCCAGCCCGGGTCGTTCGGGGCGTCGCCGGCGTCGCGGAACCGGACCCCGGCGAAGGCCGGGCGGGCCGCCAGGCGGTCGACGATCCCGAGACGGCGCAGCTCGCCGGGCGTCCGCTCCATCCCGTCGAAGTGGCCGCCGAGCGCGGTCGGCGAGCCGGCGATGACGATCGTCTCGTTCATCCGCCGAGGATACGGCGGCGCGTCGCCCCACGGACCCCGTCCAAGACGGCATCATGGGCCGATGCGGATCCCCGACTTCGAGCTCGAGCGTTACTTCGCCCGCTGGGAGTTCGCGGTCCGCCACGTGCTCGCCGCGTCGGACGTCGAGGGCTACCCGATGGCCGATCTGCTGGCCCTGGCCGACGACGAGACGCGGGCGCTCTGGGACGGGCTCCGGCTCGGCTACACCGAGTCGACGGGCCACCCGCTGCTCCGGGCCGAGATCGCCCGGCTCTACCAGCGGATCGCCCCCGACGAAGTCCTCGTCTTCGCCGGCGCCGAGGAGGCGATCTTCTGTTTCGCCAACGTGGCCCTCCAGCCGGGCGACCACGCGATCGTCACCTGGCCGGGCTACCAGAGTCTCTACGAGGTGGCCCGGGCCGCCGGCGCCGAGGTCACCCTCCACGACCTGCGTGAGTCGGACGGCTGGGCCCTGGACGTCCCCCGGCTCGCGGCCAGCCTGCGTCCCACGACCCGCCTGATCGTGGTGAACGCGCCGCACAACCCGACGGGGATGCTCCCGACGGCCGCCGAGTGGGAGGCGCTGACCGACCTGTGCGCCGAGGCCGGGGTCCACCTCTTCGCCGACGAGGTCTACCGCTTCCTCGAGTTCGACGATGGCGACCGATTGACGGCCGGGGCCGACGCGCTCGAGCGGGGGGTCAGCCTGGGGGTGATGTCGAAGTCGTTCGCGATGGCCGGGCTCCGGATCGGCTGGCTGGCCAGTCGGGACCGGGACCTGCTTGCCCGGGTGGCCGCGTTCAAGGACTACACCACGATCTGCGCGTCGGCGCCTGCCGAGATCCTCTCGATCATGGCCCTCCGCGCCCGCGAGGCGGTCCTCGCCCGGTCGCGCGGGATCGTCGAGGCGAACCTGCCGATCCTGGACCGCTTCTTCGCCGAGCACGGGGACGCCTTCCGCTGGGTCCGCCCACGAGCCGGCTCGGTGGCCTTCCCCCGGCTCACGGTCCCCGGGCTGAGCATCGACGACTTCGCCGCCGGGCTCGTCGAAGCGGAGGGCGTGCTCCTCCTCCCCGGGTCCCGCTTCGGCTTCCCGGGCGATCACTTCCGGATCGGTCTCGGCCGGACGGATCTGCCCGAGGCCGTCGCCGGTCTGGAGGCCTACGCCGGCCGGGTGCTGCCCGCCGGGTGACGGGCTGAGCGGGCTCCCGGGCGACGCTCAGCCCTCGAGGGCGGCGAACTCGTCGAGGAAGCGGGCGGTGATCCGGGCCGCGTCGGCCGCGTAGTCCAACCGGACGTTCTCGTCGGGGGCGTGGGCGTGGCAGTCCCAGGTCCCGCCGCCGAGGCTCGTCGAGGGCACCCGGTCGCGACCACAGACCTGCCACATCGGCGCGGTACCGGGCATCGACACGTAGCGCACGGACGGGGCGCCGAAGACCGCTTCCGAGGCCCGTGCCGCCGCGTCGAGGATCGGGTCCTCCGCCTCCGTCCAGTAGGCTCGCTCGCCCTGCTCGGCGATGACCTCGATGTCATGGAACCCACGCTCCTCGAGATGCCTCCGGATGGCCGCGACGATCGTCTCGGGCTGCTGGTCCGGGACGATCCGGATGTCCAGTCGGGCGTGCGCCTCCGCCGGGGTGATCGTCTTGTCGCCCGGTCCGATGAAGCCCGACCAGAGACCCTGGATGTTCAACGTGGGGGCGAACGTCATCGCCCGGATGGCGGCGATCCCGTCGAGTCCGCCGAGGAGCCGATCGACCGCGAACTCGCGACGATACTCGTCGACCACCTCGACCGGGGTCGCATCGACGATCGCCAGCTGCGCCGCCGACGGCGGGACGATCCCCGCCTCGAGACCGGCGACCGCCGGGAAGCCGTCCGGGTCGTACATCCCGGCGAGGGCCTGGGCCAGCCGGACCGGGGCGCTCGGCAGGATCGTGGCGGCGCTCGAATGGGCGTCGTAGGCGATCGTCCGGCAGACGAGTTCGACGACGGCCATGCCGCGGACGCCGCCGATGATCTCCGGCCGACCCTGGGGATCGACTCCGCCTCCCTCGATGAGGGCGCCGTCGACTGCGCGGATCCCGGGTCGCTGGTCGAGCAGCGCGTCGAGGTGCTCGCTGCCGTACTCCTCCTCGCCCTCGACCAGGAAGCGGACCCGGCAGGGGAGTGGGCCGATCGTCGCCAGGTAGGCCTCCACCGCCCAGATCCGGGGCAGGAGCTCGCCCTTGTTGTCGGTCGCGCCGCGGGCGTAGAGACGACCGTCGCGGACGGCCGGCTCGTACGGCGGCGTCGTCCACAGCTCGAGCGGGACCGCCGGCTGGACGTCGTAGTGCTGGACCGCGTTCAGCGTCCGTGGCCCCCCGCCGATCTCCCCGACCACCAGCGGCGGGACGTCGGGACGATCGGGCAGCTCGACTACGTCCACCGTCGCGCCGAGCCTGCGCAGGCGTGCGGCAGTCCAGTCCGCCGCATCGCGAAGGCCCTCGCGATCGCCCTGCTCGGAGCGGAACCGGCAGAACGCCGCGAGCTCCTCTGTCCAGCTCGGCATGTGCTCGTCGATGTACCGGTCGAGGGCGGCGTAGTCGGTCATTTCGGTATCTCCATCGGCGGCGCTCGGTCACGAGGATAGTGGCCGGACAAGGAGCGCCGCCGACCGGCGCCATCGAAGGTGGCAGTCGCCCCCTACAGGATCGTCGGGAACCTGGGTCGCAGGGGTCCCCGCAGGTCGAGCGGCGTGTGGGCATCGAGCGTCTCGAGCAGCAGCCTCGTCCCGCCGATCCCGAACCGGTTCGCGGTGAGGTAGTCGCGGATCCCGACCCAGAAGGCGGTCGAGCCCATCCGCCGGCGGAGACCGTCGAGGACCCGGCCGCCCTGCACGTAGACCACCTCGAAGTAGCAGCTCGCCGAGTAGCGGTAGATCGAGCGATCGAGGGTATCGGTCGCGCACCGGCTGCTCCGCCCGGTCCCGGTGATGAAGCGAGCGAGGAAGTCGGCCATCGCCTCGTCGGCGAACGGTTCGAGTGCCTGGTCGTTGCCGACGAGGGCGTAGAACCATTGGTGGGCCACCTCGTGGCTGACCAGCCAGGGGAGCCGACCGGTGGCCAGGCCGCGCGGGATCCAGATGAGACCCGGCGCCTCCATGCCGTAGCCGCCGCCGCTTTCGGCCACGACGAAGGTCGGGTACGGGTAGGGCCCCATCAGGGCCTGGTACCGACGGAGGGCCCGGAGGGCGAGCGCCATGAGTCTCGAGCCGTTGCCGGACGGGAACGCGTAGACCCGGACGACGATCGAGCCGAGCCTCGCGGTGCGCGCCGTCCAGAGCGGACTGGCGGCGATGACGAAGTCCCGGACATCGTGGGCCAGCCAGGTCGAGCTGAGGCCGCTCGTCGCGATCCGCCGGCCGCTCGTCGCGAGGCGCATCGCCCGGTCCGTGGTGATCCGGACACGGACGGACGGGCTGGTCGGTGTGACGAAGGGATCACCGTGACCGGGTCGGGCGAAGGGATGGACCCGGCTGACCCAGGGGAGCCAGCGATAGAGCTGGATGACGCCGTTGGCCCGGGCGAACAGCCAGTCAGACCCCGCGGTCGTTCGTCGGGCGGTCGCCGTGAATGCGATCCGGACGGTCGTCGTCGCGTCGTCGGGCAGGATGCCGCCGAGGGGCACGACGATCGTCTGATCCCGGATCGTCGGACTGATGGCCCGGCCGTCCACGGTGAGGCCCGTGATCCGGAGCCGACCCAGTCGGGCGGCGACGGTGTTCAGCTCGATCCGGTCGATCGGCCCGCCCGACCGGTTGCGGACCTCCATCAGCGAGACCACCGAGATCGAACGGGAGCGGTAGGACAGTCTCAGGCGCACGTCGTAGGTCGCCTCGAGGTCGAGGCTCGTCCGACCGACCGCGCCCGGCACGATCGTTCCGGTCGGCTCGGCGGCGCGCGCGACGGCCCGTCCGGGGTCGGCACCGGGCAGGAGTCCGACCAGCAGGGCGGTGACCGCGGCGATCGCCAGGATCCGGGGTCCCGGCATGCCCACCAGGGAGGTCACCCCGCGAGGATACCTCTGGCGCCGCCCTGCGCTCTGCGGGCGCGACGGCGTGCGACTTACGCCCGCTTGCGGGGGAGGTCCAGGAAGGGCAGCTCGACGACCGTTGCGCCGACCCGACCGCGGCGCGCTTCGACGGTCCACTCGACCGAGACCGTCGAGCCGACCCGCTCGTGGCTGGGTGGGACCGAGGCCAGGGCGATCGGCTTCTTGAGGATCGGGCTCCAGCCGAGGCTGGTCACCCGGCCGAGCTGCTTCGTGCCGGTCGTGTCGAAGAGCGGGACGTGCGCGCGCGAGACGACCGCCGGGGCCGTGGGTGGGAGCCCCCGGGCGTCGTACAGCGCCACGATGTCATCCCACGAC
Organism: uncultured Chloroflexia bacterium; assembly: GCA_963809595.1. GTDB lineage: Bacteria > Chloroflexota > Limnocylindria > Limnocylindrales > CSP1-4 > Chersky-267. The sequence continues at coordinate 320,952 of CAWEKG010000001.1, forward strand.
AGCTCGAGTCCCACGAGCCGCCGGGCCGGGCCGCCGGCCGCCTGCTCGGCGGCGAGGGCGCGCTTCCCGACGAAGTCCGCCTTTGGCCGGGTCGACGAGTCGACCCAGCCCGATCTCGTACGGCGAGTAGGCCTGGTCGGCGTTCATCGCGTGACGGGCGCTGGTGTAGTCGACCTCGAGGAGGATGAGCCCGGCCTCGAGCCGGACGACGTCGAGGGCGATCATCCCGGCCGGCCGGATCCCGTAGGGCTTGCCCGCCGCCAGCAGCGCGTCGAAGACGTCGACCGCGCGCTCGACCGGGATCCACAGCTCGTAGCCCAGGTCGCCGGTGTAGCCCGTCCGGCTGACGTCCACGGTCGTCCCCGCGACGCTGGCCTCCCGTCGACGGAAGTAGCGCAGATCCTCGAACGACTCCCCGGCGGCGGTCTCGAGGACGGCTCGGCTCCACGGTCCCTGCAGGGCGATCGCGGCGAGCTTCTCGCTGACGTCCTCGACCTCGACCTCGAGCCCGCCCGCGTTCATCGTCAGCCAGCGGTACTGCGGGTCGGCGGCGGTCCAGCGGAAGCGGTCCTCGGCCAGGCGATGGACGGTCCCGTCGTCGACGACCTTGCCGTCCTCGTCGCACCACGGGGTGTAGTAGACGGCGCCGACCTTGAGCTTCGTCGCGTCGCGGGTGATGACCCGGTCGACAAGCTTCTGGGCGTCGCGACCGCGGACCTCGTACTTGTAGAGCGGGCTCACGTCGATGAGCGCGGCCTGCTCGCGGATCGCGTTGTACTCGATGTCGTGGAAGTCGGCGTAGACGCTGGCCGCGAAGTAGCCCGACCATTCGCGCCACTGCATCTTCCGGTTGTGCGCCTCGGTCCGTGGGTGGAACGCGGTCCCGACGCTCAAGGTCTGCTCCTCCACTGGGACGGCGCGTCCCCCGCCCGCGGCCGGCGCCGCGTCACGGCCAGTATGCATGGTTCCTATGCAGTCTGGATGCCCGGTCGGGTTCAGCCGTAGGCGAGGACAGGGACGCCGAGCCGCTCGAAGTCCCTCGGGTTGCGGGTCACCACCGTCGCCTCGAGCGACCACGCGACACCGGCGATGATCGCGTCGGAGAGCGACCGCGCGTCGGTCGCCCGCCGCGCCCGCCGAGCGTCCCCGGCCCAGGCGGCAGCGTCGGGGTGCGTCGAGACATACTCCAGGACCCGGATCAGGCCGGCGATCACGCCGCGTTCCATGTCGTGCCCACCCGATAGGGCTTCGGCCACGACGATGTCGCAGGTGTACAGGTCATTCGGCTCGTTGAACAGGGACGCGACGAGCTCCGGCGCGCCGTGAAGGTCCTTGGCGTGGTCGATCAGGACGGTCGTGTCCAGCAGATAGCGCAACGTCGTCCTCCCAGATCCATGGGCGATCCCAGGACTCGCGTGCCTCACGGAGCAACCGGTCGGTCTCCTCGGGGGTCCGGCCCCACCCGCCGGAGTCCTTCAGGGCGCCGGCGTACTTCGCGAAGACGAGCCGGGCGTTGTCGCGGCGGACCTGCTTCGCGACGATCTCGGCGATGTAGCGGCTTCGCCCGCGCGGCCCGGCCACCGCATCGACCAGGGCCAGGGTCTCCTCCGGAAGGGTGATGTTGGTCCGGACGAGAGCCATCGTTTGCCTCCGCGTGTGCACGACTCGACACACAGTCTATCACACATTCGCCCGCCGGCCGGGTCCTCGCCCGATGGTGGAGTGCGAGCGGGCGAGCAGCCGACCCGGGCCCTCGGGTAGAGTTGTGCATGAAACCTATGCAGCCTGCATGAGGGCGAACGTCCCGCGCCGCCGGCTGACGCCCTGACCGACGCAGGACCCGACGGAGGACCCCGTGGCCGAGACGTACGACGCGGTCATCATCGGCGGCGGCCACAACGGTCTTGTCAGTGCGGCCTACCTCGCCCGGGCCGGGCTGAGGACCGTGGTCCTCGAGAAGCGCGACGTCCTCGGCGGGGCGGCGGTCACCGAGGAGATCTTCCCGGGCTTCCGGTTCTCGGTCGCCAGCTACGTCGTCAGCCTGCTCCGTCCGGAGATCATCCGGGAGCTGGAGCTGCCCAGGCACGGTCTCGACATCCTGCCCCTCGACGGCACGTTCACCCCGCTCCAGGATGATTACCTCTGGCGGGTCAACGACCACGGCCGGACGATCCGCGAGCTCCGTCGCTGGAGTCTGAGCGACGCCGAGGCCTACGAGGAATACGGCCAGCTCATGGTCGAGATGGCGAAGTTCATCAAGCCGATCCTGAGCCTCGTACCGCCCGACATGACCGGGCTCGACCCGCGTCACTTCAGCCCGTTGACCGGGCTCCTCCGGTCGTTCCAGCAGCTGCCCGAGAAGCAGCAGGCGGTCTTCGTCCAGCTCATGACGATGAGTGCCACCGGCTTCCTGCGCCAGTGGTTCGAGACCGACCCGCTCATCGCCACGATGTCGGCCTCGGGGATCATCGGGACATACCAGGGTGTCCAGAGCCCGGGCACGGCCTATGTCCTGCTCCATCACTACATGGGCGAGATCGACGGCGCCTTCCGGGCCTGGGGGATCCCCCGCGGCGGGACCGGCGGCGTCTCGGAGGCGATCGGCAGCTCCGCCCGTGCCCTCGGTGCCGAGATCCGGATGGAGGCCCCGGTCGCCAACATCATCGTCCGGGACGGCCGGGCGGTCGGGGTGGCGCTCGAGTCCGGCGAGGAGATCGCCGCGAAGGCGGTCCTCAGCTCGGTCGACTCGCGGCTGACCTTCCTCGGCCTGATCGAACCCGGGACCCTTGACCCTGCCTTCGTGGAGGAGGTCGGCCGGTTCAAGTTCCGCGGCTCGTCCGGCAAGGTCAACCTGGCCGTCGACCGCCTGCCCGACTTCAGCTGCCTGCCCGGCGAGGGCGACCATCTCCGCGGGGCGATCAGCTTCAGCGCCAGCGTCGACGACATGGAACGCGCCTACGACGACGCCAAGTACGGGCACTGGTCCCGCCGGCCGTACATGGACATGATCATCCCGACCCTGGTCGATCCGACCATGGCGCCCCCGGGCAAGCACGTCATCAGCTGCTTCGTCCAGTACGCCCCCTACCGACTCGACCCGAGCCTGGGGTCCTGGGACGACAACCGGGAGGCGTTCGGTGACGCGGTGATCGACCGGATCGCCGAGGTCGCCCCGAACATCCGGGACATCATCCTTCACCGCCAGGTCCTCACCCCGCTCGACATCGAGCGCCGGTTCGGGCTGACCGAGGGCAACATCTTCCAGGGCGAGCTGAGCCTCGAGCAGCTCTTCTTCAATCGCCCCGTCCCGGGCTACGCCCGGTTCAGGACGCCCGTCCGCGACCTGTGGCTGTGCGGCTCGGCGACCCATCCGGGCGGCGGGATCATGGGCGCCAACGGCCGGATCGCGGCGATGGAGGTCCTCAAGGCCTTCGGGCGGAAGGCGGCCTGACGATGACGACGACCTCGAAGACCACCTACGACGCGATCGTCGTCGGCGCCGGGCACAACGGTCTCGTCGCCGCCGCCTACCTGGCGAGGGCCGGGGTCAGCGTCCTCGTCGTCGAGCGACGCGAGCGGGTGGGCGGGATCGCCGACACGGTCGAGATCGCTCCCGGGATGAAGGTCCCGGCGGTCCTCCACACGGTCGGTCGGCTGCGGCCCTCGGTCGTGCGCGAGCTGGAGCTGCGCCGGCACGGCCTGTCGCTGGTGGCCCCGGACGTGCGGGTCTTCGCTCCCCAGCCCGACGGCCGGGCGGTCACCCTGTACACCGACCCCGCCCGGACCGCCCACGGGCTGCGCGCCTGGTCCGAGCACGACGCGGACGGTTATGCCGGGTTCGACCGGCTGGTCCGCTCGCTCGGGCGGTTCATCGCCGGGCTCGCGGCCGAGACCCCGCCGGACGTGAAGACCCCCGGGCTGGGCGACGCCCTGGCCGGGCTCCGGCTGGGGCGCGCCTTCCGCGGGTTGGGCAAGGGCGATTCCCGCTCGATCCTGCGGGTCCTGCCGATGGCCATCGCCGACTTCGTGGCCGAGGCCTTCGAGACCGACCCCCTCCGCGCGGCGATCGCGACCCGGGGCTTCCAACACACCGCGATGGGGCCCTGGTCGGCCGGCACCACGAACGTCTTCCTGGCCGATTCGGCGGGCAACGACGGCGGCGCAGCCGGTCAGACGGTCTATGCCAGGGGCGGTCCCGGGGCGCTGTCCGAGGCGCTCGCGGCGGCCGTCCGGGCCGCCGGCGGGGAGATCCGGACCGGGGCGGAGGTCGCCGCGATCAGGACGGCCGACGGACGGGCGACCGGCGTGGTCCTGGCCGACGGCGAGGAGATCGGCTCGCGGATCGTGGTCGCCGGGGCCGATCCGAAGCGGGTCCTCACCACGCTCCTCGACCCGGTCGTCGTCGGACCGGGGATGCGCTGGCGGGCCGGCAACATCCGGACGCCGGGGACGGTCGCCAAGGTCAACCTCGCCCTCCGCGGGATGCCCCGATTCCCCGCCGCCGGTGATGGCGCCGAGGCCCTCGGTCGCCTCCGTGGGCGGATCGTCATCGCCCCGGGGATCGACCACGTGGAACGGGCCTTCGACGCCTCGAAGTACGGTCGGCTGAGCGAGTCGCCCTATCTCGAGGCGACGATCCCGTCGCTGGTGGACCCGGACCTGGTGGCCGGCGCAGCGGACGGCAGCCAGGTCGTGAGCATCCACCTCCAGTGGGCCCCGTATACGCTCCGCGAGGGGACCTGGGACGAGCGCCGCGACGAGCTGGGCGATCTGGCCGTGCGGACTCTCGAGGCGTACGCCCCCGGGCTCGGCGACCTGGTCACCGCCCGGCAGGTGCTGACCCCGCTCGACCTCGAGCGTGACTACGGCCTGACCGGCGGTCATCCGTACCATGCCGAGCCGTCGCTCGACAGCTTCTTCGTCTGGCGGCCCCTCTTCGGGCACGCCCGCTATCGCCTGCCGGTGGACGGGCTCTACCTGGCCGGCTCCGGGGCGCACCCCGGCGGCGGGATCACCGGGCAGCCGGGTCAGAACGCCGCCCGGGAGATCCTGGCCGACCGGAAGCGCTGGCGCCGATAGGCGCTGGGAGGTCGCTGGGCCCCGCCGGCTGAGCGTCGGTCGATCAGCGGTCCACGCCCTCGAAGGCGGTGTCGAGGGGATCGACCCGTTCCAGGCGGCGGGTGTAGGTGTCGAGCAGGGCGCTGCCAAGCAGCTGGGCCACGACGCCAAGCCCGACGACCGCGCCGACGACGATCAGGATGCGGAGCGGCAGGGCCAGGGTCGACCAGCGCCGCCGCACGCCCTCGAGCGCCGAGGGGCCGGCCGGCGTGTCGGCGGGGACCTCGTCGGTCGGAGCTGCGTCCGCCGGGACATCGGGTTCGATCATCGTGCCACCTCTGGAGCGGGTGTGGACCTCGTCGACGCCCGCGGATGGGCCTACTCGACGTCGGCGTCGATGCCAGGCTGGGGTTCACGCGGGACCCGGACCGGGCGGCCCTCCCGGTCCTCCAGCCGCTTCGCCGCGCGGCTGGCCACGTCGCGATCGGTCCCGAAGATCTCGAGATAGTGGAGGAAGATCGAGGAGAGCACGGCGGCGATCGGGATCCCGAAGATCGCCCCGGCCACGCCGGCGACCTTGGAGCCGATGATCACCGCGGCCAGGACCACGATCGGGTGGAGGCCGACGGCCCCGGCCATGAGTCGGGGCTGGAGGATGTTCATCACCACGAACCAGCCGACGCCCATGATCGCCAGGGTCGGCAGGATGAGCTCCGGGTTGGTGAAGACGGCCACGACGACCGGCGGCGCCCAGGACACGAACGGACCGAAGAAGGGGATGGCCATCAGGATCCCGGCCGCGGCCGTCGTCACACCGATGAGGGGCAGACCCAGGATCGCGCTCGCGCCGAAGGCGACCAGCCCGTAGGCCAGACCGATCACCGCCTGGCCCCGGAGGAAGCCGCCGAATGACCTCGAGACCGACGTCTCGAGCAGGGCGAACTCCTCGCGCCGACCGGGCGGGACCAGCCGGTTCACGAACGAGCGGATGCCGTCCTGGTCGATGACGATGTAGATCGACAGGATGACGACGATGAGGACCGTGCCCATCGCGCTCAGGCTGGCGACCGCGATCGACTGGAGCGGCCCGACGATCGCCGACGCGTAGTCGCGCAGGAAGCCGAGGGCCTGCTGGGCGGCGTCGACCACGTCGACCTGGCTGAAGCCGAGCGTCTGGAGCCAGTCCTCGAGCGGCTTGAGGATGCTCGGCAGGTCCTCGACGAGCTTCGGGACGTAGGCGATGAAGTCGGCCACCGACCGGGCCAGGGTGCCGGCCAGGAAGACGATCGCGCCGATCACCACGGCCAGCAGGAGGACGTAGACGATGGCCGCCGCGACGGCCCGCGGCAGGCCCGGGATGATCCGGATCATCCAGCGCACCAGCGGGCTCAGGATGAAGGCGATGAGCCAGGCCAGGAAGAAGGTCAGGATGACGTCGCCGAAGTCGAAGAAGATCTTGCCCACCATCCCGGTCACCACGATCGTCAGGGCGACCGCCCCGAGGACCAGGATGAGGTCGACGAGCTGGACCTGGCGCCGGGACAGGACCGGGATGCCGGCCGAGCGGCCGCCGACGTCGCCGTCGTCGTGGTCCCTGCCCGGCCGCTCGCTCATCGCAGGCCCATCCGGGATCGTCACCTCGATCATCGTCGCCTCGGCCCGGGGCCGGAGCCGCTCAGCGCCGGCGGCCAGGATCTCGTCGACCCGGTCCGGTCGCTCCATCAGCTCACGGTAGCGCTCCCGCGCCTCGGCGTAACGGGCGATGATCCGCTCGGCGAGCAGCTTCTTCGTGTCGACGCAGCCGGTCCGGGCGGTCCGCTCGCCCTCCCAGATCTCCTCGTAGTCGTCACCGAACGAGCGGTGGAGCTGGCAGACGTTGCAGACCTCCGGTCGGCCCGGGTCGGTCCGCAGGATCCGCTTCGTGTCGGTGACCATCGACATGACCTGCTTCCGGACGATCTCGGGCGGGGCGAAGATGTCGATCGTGTTCCCGAGCGACTTGCTCATCTTCCTCACCCCGTCGGTGCCCAGCACGACGGGCGCCTCGGTGAAGACCGCCTGGGGCTCCGGGAACGTCTCGCCGTAGCGGCCGTTGAAGGCCCGGACGATCTCCCGCGACAGCTCGAGGTGGGCCGCCTGGTCCCGTCCGACCGGCACCAGCGAGGCCTTGTAGATGACGATGTCGGCGGCCTGGAGGACCGGGTAGGTCAACAGTCCGTGGTTGATGTCGTCGGGCTGGTTGAGCTTCTTCTCCTTGTAGGTCGGGGTCCGCTCCAGCCAGCTGACCGGGGTGACCGTGCAGAGCAGCCAGGCCAGCTCGGTATGCTCGGGACGATGGCTCTGGACGAACAGGGTGCAGCGCTCTGGATCGAGACCGAGGGCCAGCAGAGAGGCGGCCATCTCGCGGGTCCGGGCCCGCAGGAGCTCCGGGTCGTGGGTGCTCGTGAGGGCGTGGTAGTCGACGATGCAGTAGATCGCCTCGTACTCGTACTGGAGCCGGACGTAGTTCCGGATGGCCCCCAGGTCGTTGCCCAGGTGGACGATCCCGGACGGCTGGATCCCGCTGAAGATCCGCGGTCGGGCGGCCGGCGCGGCGATCGGCGCCGGCGCCGGGGCGAGGTCGACGGTCATGGTGGTCGAGTGTAGCGGACCCACCCGGGCGTCTCCGCTCGGACCGGCACCCCACCCGGGCCGGCCGCATGCGCCGGGGGCCCGGTCCGCTACCATCCGGGCATGCCCCACCCCGCCCCCTCGCGACGATGAGCCGAGCCCCTCTGCGGGTGGCCGTGCTCGGCGCCGGGACCGTCGGCCGCGAGGTGATCCGGGCCTTCAGCCGGACACCGGAGCGGCTGGTGCCGGCCGATGGTGCCCCGCTCGTCCTGGTCGGTGTCGCGGTCCGCGACCTGGGGCGCCCGCGCGATCCCCTCGTCGACGCCGACCGACTGACCGACGCCCCGGCCCACCTGGTCGCCTCGCCGGAGGTCGACGTCGTCGTCGAGCTGATGGGCGGCGACGAGCCGGCCCGGACCCTGGTGAGCGCGGCCCTGGCGGCGGGCAAGCCGGTCGTGACCGCGAACAAGCACGTCGTGGCCCACCACGGCCCGGAGCTTGAGGCGGTCGCCCGCCGGACGGGCGTCCCGTTCCGGTTCGAGGCCGCGGTCGGCGGCGGGATCCCGGTCCTGCGGCCGATCGCCGAGGACCTGGCGGCCGACCGGATCGACCGGGTCCGGGGGATCGTCAACGGAACGACGAACTTCATCCTCACGGCGATGACCGGCGAGCGTCGGGCCTACGCCGACGTGCTCGCCTCGGCCCAGGCCGCCGGCTACGCCGAGGCCGACCCGCGGGACGACGTCGAGGGCGACGATGCGGTCAACAAGCTCGTCATCCTGGCCCGGCTCGCGTTCGGCGCCTGGCTCGACCCGGCCTCGATCGAGCGCCGACCCCCGACCGTGACCGGGATCGGCCGGCCGGGGATCACCGGGGTGACCGCCGACGAGATCGCCGCGGCGGCGATCCACGGCCTGACCCTCAAGCTCCTCGCTACGGCCGAGCGCGGCGTCGACGGGACGATCGTCGCCGGCGTGATCCCCACGGCCGTGCCCGCCGATGGTGCGCTCGGGCGGACGGCCGGCGTCCTGAACCGGATCGAGGTCGAGGGCGAGCCGATCGGCCGGGTCGCCTTCTCAGGACCGGGCGCCGGGGGTGCTGCCACCAGCAGCGCCGTCCTCGGCGACCTCATCGCGGTCGCCCGCCACGACGCCAGCACCTGGGCGGGGCTGGCTCCGGCCGTCGGACCCGCGCTGGCTGCGTCGTCACCCGACGAGGCGCCCTGTCGGCGCTTCTTCGCCTCGACCCTCCCCGAGCAGCTCGTCCGGGACCAGGTCGAGATCGAGGCCGCCAGGGGCGGCGGGTTCATCGCTCCCGCCCGCCCCCTCGACGAGCTCCGGGCCGGTCTCGCTGCGGCCGGGGTCGATGCCACCCTCTACCCGGTGGACGACCGGTGAGCGCGTCGACCGTGCCGGCCCGCCGGCCGATCCTCGTCGAGCGCTACCGGCGATTCCTGCCGATCACCGATGCGACGCCGGCCCTGAGCCTGGGCGAGGGCTTCACCCCACTCGTCCATGCCCGCAACCTCGGCCGGCGCTACGGTCTGCCGAACCTCTACCTGAAGGTGGAGGGCGCCAACCCGACCGGCAGCTTCAAGGACCGAGGGATGGTCGTGGCCGTGGGCAAGGCCCTCGAGGCCGGCGCCCGGTCGATCGTCTGCGCCTCGACGGGCAACACCAGCGCCTCGGCGGCTGCCTACGGCGCGGCCGCCGGGCTCGAGGTGGTCGTCGTCCTGCCCAAGGGCCGGATCGCCATCGGCAAGCTCCTCCAGGCCCTGGTGGCCGGCGCCAGGGTCGTGGCGATCGACGGCAACTTCGACGCCGCCCTCCGGATCGTCCGAGAGCTGGCCGAGCGGACCGAGCACCCGGTCACCCTGGTCAACTCCGTGAACCCCCACCGGCTCGAAGGTCAGAAGACCGCCGCCTTCGAGGTCTGCGACGACCTGGGCGGACCGCCCGACGTCCTGGCCATCCCGGTCGGGAACGCCGGCAACATCAGCGCCTACTGGGCCGGCTTCCGGGACTACCGGGCGGTCGGGAAGATCGACCGGCTGCCCCGGATGTATGGCTTCCAGGCGGCCGGAGCGGCGCCGATCGTGCTGGGCCACCCGGTGGCCGAGCCGGAGACGATCGCCACGGCCATCCGCATCGGCGACCCGGCCAGCTGGTCGAAGGCGGTCGCCGCCCGGGACGAATCGGGAGGCCGGATCGAGGCGGTCACCGACGACGAGATCCTCGAGGCCTATCGCGACGTCGCCCGGTACGAGGGCATCTTCTGCGAGCCGTCGTCGGCGGCAGGGCTGGCCGGCGTCCGGCGCCTGGCAGTCGAGGGCCGGCTCGGCCTGCCGCCGGAGGCCACGATCGTCTGCGTCCTGACCGGCAACGGCCTCAAGGACCCGACGACCGCCGAGACGCAGGCCGGCGGCTTCATCGACGCGGCAGCGACGACGGGGGCGGTCGTGACCGCCCTGGGCTGGTAGCCCGATGGCGACCAGGAACTGGCTGGCCGAGCTCGACGGGCGCCGGATGGTGGTGGAGGTCCCGGCCACCACGGCGAACCTCGGCGCCGGCTACGACTGCCTGGGCCTGGCCCTGGACCTGACCGACCGGATCGAGCTCGAGGTCCGCAGCTGGAGCGGCGGTCGGATCGAGCTCGAGGTCGACGGCGAAGGCGTCGGCGAGCTCAGCGAGAACCGCGACAACCGCTTCGTCCGCGGTCTCGAGGCTGCCCTGGTGGCACTCCGGGGACCGCTCCCCGAGGGCGTCGGCTGGCGGGTCGCGATGCGCAACCGGATCCCCCTGGGCCGTGGCCTCGGATCGTCCGCCGCGGCCACCGTGGCCGGCGTCCTGGCCGGGGACGTCCTCGCCGGCGAGGGTCTCAGCCAGCGCCGGATGCTCGAGCTGGCGACCGAGATCGAGGGGCACCCTGACAATGCCGCGGCGGCCCTCCTCGGCGGGCTCGTCGTGAGCGCGGCCATCGACGGCTCGGTGGAGAGCGCCCGGTTCGACGTCCCGCGCGACCTCCGCTGCGTGGTCTTCATCCCCGACCTGCGCCTCTCGACCGAGGCGATGCGGGCGGCCCTGCCCGAGACCGTTCCGCTGGCCGACGCGGTCGCCAACCTCGGGCGCGTCGCCCTCGGGGTCGCCGGGATCGCCGGCCGGCGGATCGACGTGCTTCGATTCCTCACGATCGATCGGATCCACGAGCCGTATCGGGCCGCGCCGTACCCACAGCTGCCCCGGCTGGTCGAGGCCGCCCGGGAGGCCGGAGCCCTGGGTGCCTGCCTGTCGGGTGCCGGCTCCTCGGTCATCGCCTTCATCGACCGGCTCGACGGGATCGCCCGGATCGAGGCCGCCTTCTCGGCCGCGGCGGCCGACACCGACCTGACCGGCCGGGTCGCCGTGGTCAAGCCGCGCAACGGCGGGGCGAAGGTCGTCAGCCGACCGGCTTGACGGAGGACGGAGACTCACCACATGGGCGAGTACATCCAGACGCTCGGCGGCTCGATCTCGAACCTGTTCGGCGACGCGATCGCGGCCATCGGGAACGCGATCTCGGGCCTGCTCTCGACGATCGGGCGGGTGGTCCCGGGGGGCATCCCGGTGTTCGTGGTCCTGTGCGCGATCGCCGTGCTGGTCGGCCTCGCCACCCTCCGACGCTGACTCCTCAGGCTCGCTCCGGGCGGAGCCAGGCGACGACCCGCGCCTCCACCTGCAACCCCAGCGAGGCATAGAGGGCGTTCGCCGCCGGGTTGGCGGCCTCCGCGGCGATGATGGCCCGGGTCGCGCCCATCCCGGTCGCCGCGCGCAGGGCCGCTCGGCAGACGGCCGCTCCCGAGTCCCCGGCGCTGGTGATCCGGGACGACCCCGACCGGCTCCAGCTCCACGCCGAGGGTCAGCGGGTCCAGCCAGCCCAGGGCGAACGCCGCGACCGATCCGTCGGGCGCCCGGGCGACGAGGTCGAGGGCCGGTCGGTAGAGCGGCGTCGTCCGACAGAAGCGGTACTTCTCGACGGTCATCGTCGAGCCCGGGAAGGCGGCGTGCCCGGCGTCCACCCGGCCGGCGATGTCGGCCTCGGTCCGGACCGTCGCGAGGGTGTAGCCGGGCGGGATGGGCGGGCCGGTCAGGTCGAGCTCCGGCGATCGTCGCGGTGAAGTGGACGAAGCCCGGCTCGGATCCCCGGGTGCAGCCCAGCGCGACCAGGGCGTCGACGATCGGGGCGGCGGTCTCGACTGCCCAGATCCGGACCGGCTCCGCCCCGGCCGGACCGACGACGGCATCCCCGTCAAGCCCGCCGAGCCGGCTCGGGGCGGTGGCGCCGTAGCGCGACGCGCGCTCGTCCACCCAGTCGACCATCGGGCCGAGGAGGGCGACCGTGCGGTGGGCGGGATCGACCACGAGATCGGCATCGCCGGGCGGTCCGTACCAGCCGAACCCGACGAGCTCGGTCGCGTCCGGCTCAGCGGCGTACCACAGGCGGATCCGCTCCTCCAGACCGGGAGACCGTCCGAGGGCGTGGACGGTCCACCAGTCGACGTCGCCGGCGTGGAGGTGCATCGCCGGCCAGTCGGCCACCCAGCAGCGCGCGACGAGCGCCTGCATCAGCCGGCTGTCGGCCGGAGTCTGCCAGGCCCGCGACTCGTAGGCCGCGCCCATCAGGCCGGGACGTTCGCCCGGATGAACTCGAGGGTCCGACGCCAGGCGTCGGCCGAAGCCTCGGCGAAGTCGGCGGCCTTGCGGTCGAAGAACGAATGGGGAGCGTCCGGGTAGGTCACCAGCTCGTGGGGCGTGCCGGCGGCCGTCAGGGCGGTCTCGAACTCGGCCACGCACGTCCGGACCGATCCCGTCGTCGGCGCCGCCGAAGATGCCCAGGATCGGCGCCGCATCCGGTCCGCGAGGTCGACCGGCGCGGGCGAGGTCGGTCGCGCAGCCGACCGGCCAGCCGTAGAAGCCGATCGCTCCGGCCAGGTCGAGACCGAAGGTCGGAGTCGAGGAACGCGAGCCGTCCGCCGAAGCAGAACCCGGTCGCGAAGAGCGCACGGACCCGGCCGTCGGCGCGGAGCGTCTCGACGGCCGCGGCCACGTCGGCCTGGAGGCCCTCGATCCGGGTCTGACCGACATGGGGCATGTACTCGAAGTCACCGTCCCGCTTCGCCGCGCCGGCCGTCCGCCCGAAGTAGTCGATCGCGATCGCATCCGTGCCGGTCTCGGCGAACCGGAGGGCGAGCTCCTCGTAATAGGGATGGAGCCCGCGGACGTCGGGCAGGATCACGATCCCGGCCCCGGATCGGCGCGCCGCCCGGGCCCGGAACGCGGCGAACCGGTTGCCGTCGGCCGCCGTCAGGACGAGGTCCTCGTGGTCGAGCGACCCGCCCGCGATCGGCTCGATCGGCGGCCGGCTGTCGAGATCGAAGCACATGGCGGCGTGTCCTCCTGGTCGCGAGGATGTCGGCTCCGGCTGGGCCGCGACCCGTATGATGACGCCAACCTGGCCGCAGGGAGGGTGATCTTGGAGCCGTCGTCCCGCGGGCCCCTGACCCACGGCTTCCTGTTCGCCGACCTGCGAGGCTACTCGGCCTTCGCGGAGTCGCGCGGCGACGCCGCGGCCGCGGACCTGCTCGACCGCTATCGGGCGCTCGTCCGAGCGGTGGTCGGCGGACATGGACGGCGCCGAGATCAAGACCGAAGGTGACAGCTTCTACGTCGTCTTCCCCTCCGCCAGCCGGGCGGTTGCCGCGGGTCTGGCGATCGCCGCCCGTGCCGCCGAGGCGAACGCGGTCCAATCGGGAGAGCCGATCCGGGTCGGCGTCGGGATCCACGCCGGGGAGACCGAGGAGCGGGCAGAGGGCTACGTCGGGACAGCGGTCAACATCGCGGCCCGGGTGTGTGGGCTCGCCCGACCCGGGGAGGTCCTGGTCACGGAGACGGTGCGGTCGCTGACCCGGACGAGTGGTCGCTATCGCTTCGTGGCGCGAGGCCGTCCCGCGCTCAAGGGCATCGCCGAGCCGATCGCCATCTTCGCCGCCGAGGATGCCACGGCACAGCCGCTCGGGCCCGATCCATCCGCGCCGGGCCGTCCGGCCCGAGGACGGGCCGCGCTCGTCGTGGTCCTCGCCGGAGTCGCAGCCCTGGGCGTCGGAGCGATCGTGATCTTTGCTCCGGGACCGGGTCGTGTCGGCGATGGCGCCACGACCTCTGGGGGGTCGCTGGGTCTGGCTGCCGCATCGTCCGCATCGGATGCCGCGACCTCCACTTCGACCTCGTCTCCTACGCCGTCGGGGCCGACGGCATTCCACACCGGCCGGCTCGCCGCAGGGTCCTACATGACGACGGTCTTCGAGCCGACGATCGACTTCACCGTGCCGGACGGCTGGAGCGGGAACGTCGAGATCCCCAACTACCTGGAGCTGAGCCCGTTCGGCGTCGACAACGAGGGGCTGGCCTTCATGACTCCGAGCATCGGCTTCGTCCCGTGCTCGACGACGGAGTACACACCCCTGCCCGAGCGGCGCGAGGACCTCGTCGAGTGGATCAGGACGAACCCGGGGCTCGAGGTCGCCGTCGCCGGGACGGTCACCCTGGGTGGGGTCGAGGCCGTCGAGCTCCAGGTGGGTCTCGGGGATGGATGTCACGGGATGGCCGTCCAGCCACTCTTCCTGATCCGGAAGCTGGGCCAGAACTTCCTCGACCAGAACGACCGCTGGTCGATCACGCAGGGTCGCGCATCACCCATCTTCGTCATGGACATCGGCGGCAGGACGGTCGTCGCCCTCATCGGCGCCTCGGACGCGAAGCTCGATGCGTTCAGTCGAGACGCCAAGACCGTCCTGTCGTCACTGGAGATCCCCCGCTGAGGTCGCCGGCCAGTGGCCGCATCGGGGGCTCCGGGAGCCCGCTGCTACAATCCCGCCGATGCCAGCCCCCCTCGTCGTCCAGAAGTTCGGCGGCTCGTCGGTCGCCGGGGCGGACCGGATCAAGCGCGTCGCGCGGCGGATCGCCCGCGAGCGGACGGCCGGATCCGACCTCGTCGTGGTCGTCAGCGCGATGGGCGACACGACCGACGAGCTCCTGGCCCTGGCCGCCGCGATCACCGACGAGCCGGACTCGCGCGAGCTCGACGTCCTCCTCGCGACCGGGGAGCACCAGAGCGCGACCCTCCTGTCGATGGCCCTCCACGCCCTGGGGGTCGCGGCGATCAGCCTGACCGGCGCCCAGGCGGGCATCCAGACCGACGGTCGTCACGGCCGGGCCCGGATCGCCGCCCTCGATCCCGCCCGGGTGCGCGACGAGCTGTCGGCCGGCAAGGTCGTGATCGTGGCCGGCTTCCAGGGCCAGAGCGCCACCGAGGCCGACAAGGCGGAGACGACGACCCTGGGTCGGGGCGGCTCCGACACCACCGCGGTCGCCCTGGCGGCCCGGCTCGGCGCCGATCGCTGCCAGATCTTCACCGACGTCCGGGGGATCTACACGGCCGATCCCCGGATCGTCCCCGACGCCCGCCAGCTCGCGGTCATCGGCTACGAGGAGATGCTCGAGCTGGCCCACCAGGGCGCCCAGGTCATGCAGGTCCGGGCGGTCGAGCTCGGCTGGGTCAACGACGTCGTCATCGAGGTCCTGAGCTCGTTCGAGGACGCGCCCGGGCACGCTCATCAAGGAGGACCCGCTCGTGGAGCAGCGCAACAAGGTCCGCGGCCTGGCCCACGACCGGAACGTGGCCAAGATCACCCTGGTCGAGGTCCCCGACCGGCCGGGCGTCGCCCACGACATCTTCGAGCCGCTGGCCGAGGCCGGGATCAACGTCGACATGATCGTCCAGAACGTGGGTCACGGCGGGGCCACCGACATGAGCTTCACGGTCGCCCGGGCCGAGCTGGCGAAGGCCAAGCGGATCCTCGAGCCGATCGTCCGCGAGCTCGGCTTCCGGGAGATGACCACCGACGCGTCGGTCGCCAAGGTCTCGATCGTCGGGGCCGGCATCCACAACGCGCCGGGCTACGCGGCCCGGATGTTCGGCACCCTGGCCGAGGCCGGGGTGAACATCGAGATGATCTCCACCTCGGAGGTCCGGATCACCTGCATCATCGCCGAGGACCAGGTCGAGACGGCCGTCCGGGCGCTCCACGCCGCCTTCGAGCTGGAGCGGCCCGAGGTCCTCGCCGGGGATCGACCTCGTCCGCGACCGGCACCGGCGGTCCGGCGCCGACCGTGGTCGGGCGAGCTGAGCGGCCGTGACCGACGGCTCGATCCTCTCCCGCCAGGAGCGCTTCGCCGCGGTCGGCTCGACGAACGACGTCGTCCGGGCCTGGCTCGACGAGGGCACGCCCGAGGTCTGCCTCGCGGTGGCCGACGAGCAGACCGCCGGTCGCGGCCGGGAGGGTCGGTCGTGGACCGCGCCGCCCGGCGTCGGGCTGCTGTGCTCGGTGGGCTTCCGCCCGTCCTGGCTCGCGCCCGAGGGCGCCTGGCGCCTGGCCGCGATCGTGGCCCTGGCGATGGCCGACGCGGCCGAGGAGGTGGCCGGTCTGGCCGACCGGGCGATCCGCCTGAAGTGGCCCAACGACCTGGTCGTCGAGCCCGCCGACGGCTCGGTCCGGAAGGTGGGCGGGGTGCTCGGCGAGACGGTCGGTCTCGGGGGGGCCGATCCGCGGGCGATCGTCGGGATCGGGGTCAACGGGGACTGGTCGGCGGCCGACTTCCCGCCGGGCTGGCCGAGTCGATGACCAGCCTGCGCGAGGCGTCGGGCGGGCGACCGATCGACCACGATCGGCTGCTCGAGGCGTTCACGACCCGGCTCGAGGCGCGCACGATCGCCCTTCGCGGCGGCCGCTTCGACGTGGCCGACTGGACGGCTCGTCAGCTGACCACCGGCCGAACGGTCCGGCTGGCGCTCCCGGACGGCACGGCCGTCACGGTGACGGCGCTCGGCGTGGATGCGGCGAGCGGCGGGCTCGTGGTCGAGGATCCGTCGGCGGTGGGTGGCGAGCGGACGATCCTCAGCGGCGAGGTGGTCCACCTCCGCCTGGCCCTCGACCCGGTCCCGCTCGCGGGCGGGGTGTAACGCGATGGCCCGAGCGGTGTTCAGGAAGGTGACGGCGGAGGAGGGCCGCCGCGTCGTTCATCTCGACCGCGACCGACCCCTCGTCGAGGCCGCCCTGCGCGACCCGGCCCGGTTCGACGCCCTGTATCGGAAGTACCTCGCCCAGGTGTACAGCTACGCGTACTACGAGCTCGGCGATCACCACGACGCCGAGGACGCCACCGAGCGGACGTTCCTGCTCGCTCTCGGCGCCCTGTCGCGGTTCGAGGAGCGGGCCCGACCGGCCGACGGCGAGGGCGCCTCGACCTTCCGGGTCTGGCTCTTCCAGATCGCCCGGAACGTCGTGGCCAACGCCCGGCGGGACCGCCGGCGTCATCCCGAGTCCCGGCTCGAGGCGGCGGCCGGGCTGCCCGTCCCGCACGACCTGGAAGGCGCCGTGAGTCGCGGCGACGAGGCGGTCGAGGCCTGGGCCGCGGTCGGCCGTCTGCCCGACGACCGCCGTCGCGCGCTGGTCCTGCGCTTCGTGGAGGAGATGTCCACCGCCGAGATCGCCGGCGTGCTCGGTCGCTCCGAAGGTGCGGTCCGGGTCCTCATCCACCGCGGCCTCCGGGCGGTCGCCCGCGACCTGGGCGACCGAGGATGACCCTGATCGGGCGCGAGGGACCGGAGGTCGACGCCCTCGTCACCGACCGCTACCTGGAGGCGCTCCTCTCCGCCGGCGATCGGGGCGCCACCGACGCGCCGAGCACCGCCGAGCTCGACCCCCGGGTCCGCGCCACGGCACTCCGACTGGCCGTCGACCTGACTCGGGTCCATCCGTCGTTCCGCTTCGAGGAGCGACTCGCCGGCCGGCTGGCCGACGTCGCTGCCCGGATGTCGCTCGCCCGGGAGGCCGGGGCGCCCGCCGACGCCGGTCCGACGCCCGGTCTCGACGACCTCGCGTCGCGCAGGCTCGGTCGGGTCGACCCGCTCGACCTCCTCGACCCGGCGCGACCCGACGTGGCCGCGGCCCAGGACCGCCGTCCGCTGATCATCGGCGGGACGCTCGCCTCGGCCGCGATCTCGATCGCCGGCGCCGCGATCGTGGCCTGGCGGCTGAGCCGGCCCGGCCCCGCGCCGACGTCCCGAGCGATCCGTGCAGCGCGCGACCGGGTCGACGGGGTGAGGCTGGCCTGATGCCGATCAAGCTGCCCTCGTTCCGGGCCCGCAAGGACGCCTTCCCGGCCGACCTCTGGACGAAGTGCCCGTCCTGCGGTGAGCAGCTCTTCAATCGCCAGCTCGACAAGACGATGCGGGTCTGCCCCACCTGCGGGCATCACTTCCGACTATCGGCCTCGGCCCGGCTGGGCCAGCTCCTCGACGAGGGCACGTTCCGCGAGCAGGACCCCGGTCTCCAGTCGGTGGACCCGCTCGGGTTCGTCGACCAGAAGGCCTACCCGGATCGGGTCGCGGCGGCCCAGGTCGCGACCGGGATGCGCGATGCCGCCGTCTGGGGCTTCGGCTCGATCGGCGGTCACCGGGTCGCGATCTGCGTGATGGACTTCGGGTTCATGGGCGGTTCGATGGGTGCGGTCGTCGGCGAGAAGGTCACCCGGGCCGCCGAGGCCGCCCTCGAGGCGCGGCTCCCGCTCGTCGTCGTCTCGGCCTCCGGCGGCGCCCGGATGCAGGAGGGGACCCTCGCCCTGATGCAGCTGGCCAAGACCGTGGCGGCCACCGAGCGCCTGCGCACGGCCGGGATCCCGTTCATCTCGATCATGAGCGACCCGACCACCGGAGGCGTGTTCGCGTCCTTCGCGGCCCTCGGCGACGTCAACCTGGCCGAGCCCAACGCGCTCATCGGGTTCGCCGGGGCCCGGGTCAACGCCGGGACGATCGGCGGCGAGCTGCCCGACGGGTTCCAGCGGGCCGAGTTCCTGTTTCGCCACGGCTTCGTCGATCGGGTCGTCCATCGGAGCGAGCTCAGGACCGAGGTCGCGGCCCTGGTCGGCTTCCTCCAGCCGGCCGGCCTCGACGAGGATGCGAACGGCGACACGGGGTCGCTGCCCGGCTTCCGCCCGCTCTCGTTCCTGAGCGCGCTGGCCGACCGGGTCATCCCCGAGGGCGAAGCCGGTCAGCCGGGCGCCAACGGCTCGGGTCCGACGGCCGGCGTGGCCGAGGGTCGGACCCGTGGCTGAGTCGACCGTGGCCCCGACCGCGTCGGCGACGGTCGTCGATCCGGCCGAGCGCGCCGCCGAGGTCTGGGCGCGCGTCCAGCTCGCCCGGAACCTTCGCCGGCCGCGGACCCTCGAGCTCATCAGGCTCATGACCGAGGACTTCGTCGAGCTCCACGGCGATCGCCTCTTCGGGGACGATCCGGCCATGGTCGCCGGCTTCGCCCGCCTCGGCGGTCACCGGGTCGTCGTCCTCGGCCAGCAGAAGGGCACCGAGACCGACGAGAACATCCGGCGCAACTTCGGGATGCCCCATCCCGAGGGGTATCGCAAGGCGATGCGGCTCATGGAGCTCGCCGAGCGGCTGCGGATCCCGGTGGTGACCCTCATCGACGTCCCCGGCGCTCACCCCGGCCCGGAGTCGGAGGAGCGCGGGATCGCCGAGGCGATCGCCCGGTCGATCGCCCTGATGAGCCGGCTGCGGACCCCGATCGTCGCCGTCATCACCGGCGAGGGCGGGTCCGGCGGGGCGCTGGCCGTGGCGGTGGGCGACGTCGTCATCGCCCTGGAGAACGCCGTCTACTCGGTCATCTCGCCGGAGGGCTGCGCCTCGATCCTGTGGCGCACCCCGGACCGGGCGGCCGACGCGGCCGTCGCGATGCGGATGACCGCCGCCGAGCAGGCCGCCCTGGGCGTGGTCGACATCGTCGTCCCGGAGCCGACCGGCGGCGCCCACACGGATCATGCCGAGACCGCCGCCCGGTTGCGGACCGCGATCGTGGACCAGCTCGAGATCCTCGAGCAGCTGGACCCCACCGAGCTGGTCGAGGCACGCTACCGGCGCTATCGCTCGATGGGTCCGTTCGCGACCGCGGCCAGCGTCGAGCTGCCGATCCCCGAGCGACCCGGGATCGCCGACCGGCTGCGCAACCTCATCGCCGGGCGTGGCGCGGCCAGCGTCCCGATCCCCGGCTGGTCGCGGGACGAGCCGGACGAGCTCGAGGAGGGTGACCGGTGAGCCGACGGACCGGCGAGGGCGCCAGCGACGGGGTCCGCGACCCGGGCGACCGGCTGGCCGACCATCGGGCGATCGACGGGCTGGCCGAGGAGCTCGTCCCGGCGCTCATCGCCAAGCTCGGCGCGAGCGGGCTGGGCGAGATCGAGGTCCGCGAGGGCGACTGGCGGATCCGGCTCCGCCGACCCGAGGGGTCCGGGCCGGTCGGCGGTCGCCGCGTCGAGGGTCGCGCCGGGCGGCCCGGCAACCGGACCACCGCCACTACCGAGACCGGCTCCGTCCGACCGGAGCTGACCCCGGTGGGTCCCGGCCGGGGAGAGGATCACCCGGTCCCCGATGCCACTTCGGGCGACGGCTCCCCGGCCGAGCGTTCAGGCCGCGCACGCGACCCATACCGGGCCGTGGCCACCTCGCCTGCGGTCGGGTTCTTCCACCCGAAGGCCGGGACGGTCGCCGGGTCACGAGTCCGGGCCGGCGATCCGGTCGGCTCGATCGATGTCCTGGGCGTCCCGACCGAGGTCCTGGCGCCGGCCGACGGGATCGTCGGGGCGAGCCTGGTCGAGCCGGGTGAGGCCGTGGAATACGGCCAGGAGCTGGTCTGGGTGGAGCTCCTGTCGACGACGCCGACAGCGCTCGACGGCGCCTCGGACGAGAGCTGAGCGATGAAGGCGGCCTGATGTTCCAGAAGATCCTCATCGCCAATCGGGGCGAGATCGCCCTGCGGATCCTGCGCGCCTGCCGGGCCCTCGGAGTGGAGGCGGTCGTCGCCTACAGCGAAGCGGACGTGGACAGCCTGGCGGTCCGCCTGGCCGACGAGGCGATCTGCATCGGACCGGCCGATGCCAAGCGGAGCTACCTCTCGGCGCCGGCCCTCATCAGCGCCGCCGTCGTGACCGGCTGCGACGCCGTCCATCCGGGCTATGGCTTCCTGTCCGAGGACGCCGACTTCGCCGAGGTGGTCCGGGCCCACGACCTCACCTTCATCGGCCCGCCGCCCCAGGTCCTCGAGCGCTTCGCCAGCAAGGAGGGGACCCGTCGCCTGCTCGGCGGCTTCGGTCTGCCGACGATCCCCGGCTCGAACGGGATGCTCCGCGACGACCTCCACGGGCTCGAGGAAGCCGAGCGGATCGGCTACCCGGTGCTGATCAAGCCGAGCGCCGGCGGCGGCGGCAAGGGGATGCGGATGGTCCGCTCCGCCCGCGAGCTCGAGGGCGCCCTGAAGATCTGTCGATCCGAGGCGAAGGCGGCCTTCGGCGACGATTCGCTCTACCTCGAGAAGTGGCTCGAGGAGACCCGCCATGTCGAGATCCAGGTGGCCGTCGACCGCTTCGGGAACGGCGTCCACATGGGCGAGCGGGACTGCTCGGTCCAGCGCCGGCACCAGAAGATCCTCGAGGAGGCCCCCACCCCGGCCCTCAGCGCGGCGGCCCGGGCCAGCCTCGCCGACCGGGCGATCCGGGCGGTGGTCGCGGCCGGCTACGAGAACCTCGGCACGCTCGAGTTCCTGGTCGATGGCAATGGCGAGGCCTTCTTCATCGAGATCAACTGCCGGATCCAGGTGGAGCACCCGGTGACCGAGATGCTCACCGGCATCGACCTGGTCTCGACCCAGATCCGGATCGCCGCGGGCGAGCCGCTCGGGCTGACCCAGGCCGACATCGACATCCGCGGTCACGCCATCGAGCTGCGGATCAACGCCGAGGATGTCGACCACGACTTCCGGCCCAGCGCCGGGATCGTCGAGCGCTACCAGGCGCCCGGCGGGCCGGGCGTCCGGATGGACTCCCACCTGTACGCCGGCTACGAGGTTCCCCCGTTCTACGACTCGCTCCTCGGCAAGCTCGTGGTCTGGGGCCGCGATCGCGACGCCGCCATCGGCCGGGCCGCGGCGGCCCTCGACGAGCTCATCATCGAGGGCCTCGTCACGAACGTGCCGATCCACCGGGCGCTCCTCACCAACGAGCTGTTCCTCGAGGGCCGGATGACGACGAACCTCCTCGATCGGGTGGGCAGCGCGGCCTTCCTCGCGGCCGCCGAGCGCCGGTGAGCCCGACCCCCGAGCCTCCCCCGATCGACCGGCGCTCGATGCAGACCTGCAACGAGCGTTCGCACGGACGGCCGCCGAGCCGTCAGACTGGGTGCCACCCCCGATCCCCCAGCTGGAGTCGCCCGTGACCGAACAGGCCGTCCCCGCCGACGCATCCGACCCCGGACCCGAACGGCCCGGGCTCGTCCACACGACCCGCGAGATCGAGGCGCTCATCCCCCATCGCTGGCCGTTCCTGCTGGTCGACCGGATCGTCGAGTACGACCCGGCGGCCCAGCGGATCGTCGGGATCAAGGGCGTGACGGCGACCGAGTGGTTCTTCCAGGGCCACTTCCCGGGCCTGCCCGTGATGCCCGGCGTGCTCCAGGTGGAGGCGCTGGCCCAGACGATGGCGGTCTACGTCGCCAGGCAGCCCGGGTTCGGGGACCGGATCGGTCTCTTCGGCGGGATCGACGACTGCCGCTTCAAGCGGGTCGTGACGCCCGGCGACACGCTCCGACTCGAGATCACGATGGACAAGCTCGGCCGGCGCTTCGGTCGCGGGCGGGGCGTCGCCTCGGTCGACGGCGAGGTCGCCTGCGAGGCGACGCTCAGCTTCATCATCCCGGACGCCTCGGTGCTCCGCTGATGGCCCGGATCGCCCTGCTCGGCGACGTCCACGGCAACGCCCTCGCCCTCGAGGCGGTGCGGGTCGCGCTCAGGGCCGCCCGGCCGGATGCCGTGATGGTCGCCGGCGATCTCGTCCTCAACGGCCCCGAGCCGGCCGCGGCGATCGACGCGGTCCGCGAGCTGGAGGCCGACGGCGCGCTGGTGATCCAGGGCAACACCGACATCGCCGTGGCCGACTTCGATTACGGCGCGGCATTCCCCTGGATGGCCGACGACATCCCCGACGCGATCCGGGCGGCCGCCGAGTGGGCCCACGAGGCGATCGGGCCGGAGCGGGTCGACTGGCTGCGCCGGCTTCCGGCGGAGCGGCGGATCCGGCTCGACGAGACCCTCGCCCTGGTCTGCCATGCCTCACCGGGATCGCAGACGGAGGGCTTCGATCCGGCCCTCGACGCGAACGTCTCGCTCGAGCGGGCTTCGGGGACCGACGCCCGGATCATCGCCTGCGGGCACACCCACCTGCCCGAGGTGCGCGATCTCGGCTGGCGGGTCATCGTCAACTCGGGCAGCGCCGGCTACGTCTTCGACGGCGACCCCACCGCCTCGTGGGCGCTCATCGACATCGAGGCCGACGAGGTCCGGGCCGAGATCCAGCGAGCCTCGTTCGACGCGATGGCCGTCTCGAACGCGATCTCCGAGCGCGGCCTCCCGGGCGACGTCTACCGGGCCGCGACGGTCCGGACCGGGAAGCTCGTCCGATGACCGACGGTCACCGCTGGCCGGCCTCGCCGCGGCGGGTCGTCGTCACCGGGATGGGCGCCGTCACCGCGCTCGGCAACGACGTCGCGACCACCTGGGACGGGCTCACGGCCGGCCGCTCCGGGATCCGGACGATCACGGCCTTCGACCCCTCGCGAGTCGACTCGCGGATGGCCGGCGAGGTCGTCGACTTCGACGCGAGCCACATCCTCGACCGCAAGGACCTCCGCCGGACCGACCGCTACATCCAGCTCGGGCTGGTCGTCGCCCGTGAGGCGCTCGACCAGGCCGGGCTGCCCGACCGGCTCGAGGGCGAGCCCGCGGCGCGGACCGGGGTGTATCATCGGCTCGGGGCTCGGCGGGACGAACACGATGTTCGACAACGTCCTCCTGATGGGCGAACGGGGACCGGACCGGATCAGCCCGTTCTTCATCCCGATGTCGATCGGCAACGTCTGCGCCGGACAGGTCGCGATCACCTTCGGGCCGCACCGGCCCCAACATGGCCATCGTCTCGGCCTGCGCCACCGGCGGTCACGCCATCGGCGAGGCCTGGGAGACGATCCGGCGGGGCGACGCCGACACGATGATCGCCGGCGGGGTCGAGGCGGCCATCCACGAGGCGGCGGTCGGCGGCTTCAGCTCGATGAAGGCGCTCTCCACCCGGAACGACGATCCGGCCGGGGCCTCGCGACCGTTCGACCGGGGTCGCGACGGGTTCGTCATCGGCGAGGGCGGCGCGGTGCTCGTCCTGGAGGCTCTCGACCACGCCCTCGAGCGGGGCGCGACCCCGCTGGCCGAGCTCGTCGGCTACGGGGCCACGGCCGACGCCTCGCACATCACCCTGCCGGCCCCGGGTGGCATCGGCGCGGTCCGGGCGGCCCGCCTGGCGCTGGTCAAGGCCGGCCTGCCGCCGGAGGCCGTCGACCACGTCAACGCCCACGCGACCTCGACCCCGGAAGGGGACAAGGCCGAGCTGGCGGCCATCCGGACGATCTTCGGCGACCATGCCGAGCGGGTCACCGTCTCGGCCAACAAGTCGATGATCGGTCATACCCTCGGCGCCGCCGGGGCGATCGCCGCCGTCTCCACGATCCAGGCGATCCGGACCGGGCTCATCCCGCCGACCATCAACCTGGACGATCCGGACGAGGCCGCCGCCGGACTCGACCTGAGCCCCGGCCTGGCGACTCGACGGGAGGTCCGGGCCGCGATCACCAACGCGTTCGGGTTCGGCGGCCAGAACGCCGCCCTCCTGTTCACCCGGTACGAGCCATGACCGACGACGCCGAGCCCCGGACCGGAGCGGACGTCGTCGTGCCCGACGTCGTCGCGTCCGAGGCGCGGGCGGGCGACGCCTCGCTGCTGGCCCTCCTCGACCGGCTCACCGGACTCCTCGAGCGGAGCGACCTGTCCGAGCTCGAGGTCGAGGCCGGCGGCACCGGGCTCATCCTGCGCAAGCCGTCGGCGATCGCACCGCCCGGCGGGTCGGTCGTCTCGACCCCACCGGCCGAGCCGACGGTTGCGGGCCCGACGGTCGGGGACGCCGGAGCCGCGCTGAGCCGGCCATCGGTCAAGGCACCACTGACCGGGATCTTCTACACGGCGCCCGGCCCCGGTGCCGCGGCCTACGTCCAGGTCGGCGGCGAGGTCGCGGTCGGCCAGGTCATCGGCCTGATCGAGGCGATGAAGCTGTTCAACGAGATCAAGAGCGATCTGGCCGGTCGCGTCGTCCGGGTCGTGGCGGAGAGCGGCCAGCTGGTGAAGGCGAAGCAACCGCTCATCGAGGTGGAGCCGCTGTGAGCACCGAGCCCGGGCGCTACGCCCACGTGACCGGCTGGGGGCGGTACGCCCCCTCGGGCGTCCTTACCAACGCCGACCTCGAGCGGATGGTCGACACGAGCGACGAGTGGATCGTCAGCCGGACCGGCATCCGCGAGCGCCGGGTCGCGGCCGCCCACGAGACGACGGCCTCGATGGCCGCGGTGGCGGCGCTCCGGGCGATCGCCGTGGCCGGGATCGCTCCGGACGACATCGACATCATCCTCCTGGCCACCCTCACGCCGGACTACTGGATGCCCTCGACGGCCGCCCTGGTCAAGGAGGCGATCGGCAACACCCGGGCCTTCGCGATGGACGTGGCGGCCGCCTGCTCCGGCTTCGTCTATGCCTGGTCGGCCGGTCAGGCCTACATCGCCAGCGGGATGGCCCGGAACGTCCTGGTCATCGGGGCCGAGCTGCTGACCCGGTTCCTGGACTACTCCGACCGGAACACCTGCATCCTGTTCGGCGACGGCGCCGGGGCGGTCGTCCTGTCGGCGGCCGAGGAGCGCGGTGGCGGACTCGGCATCGAGCTGACGACCGAGCCCCAGGGCGCCTACATGATCTGGCTCCCGGCGGGCGGGGCGAAGAGCCCGCCCTCGGCGGCCACGGTGGAGCGCGGCGAGCACTACATCCGGATGGAGGGCCGGGAGACCTACCGGTTCGCCACCCGGACGCTCGCCAGCACCGCACTCGCGGCGGTCCGCAAGGCCGGGCTCGAGCCGTCGGACATCGACCTGTTCATCCCTCACCAGGCGAACATCCGGATCATCAAGTCGGTGGCCGACGGCCTCGGCCTGCCGATGGACCGGATGTTCGTGAACCTCGACAAGTACGGCAATACTTCGGCCGCCTCGATCCCGATCGCCCTCGCCGAGGCCGTCGACTCGGGTCGGGTCAAGGTCGGCGACCGGATCGTCATCGTCGCCTTCGGGGCCGGCTTCACTTCCGGGGCGGTCGCCATCGAGTGGACCGCCGACCCGGCGCTCGGCGCGCGATCCGAGGCCGTCCGGCCGGAGGACGTGACGGTCCGCGTGCCCATCGACTGGGACTCGGTCGACCCCATCCCGGCCGCCCTCCTGGAGGTCCTCGCCCGCCCGGTCGACCCGGGCATGGAGCTCGACCTCGACGACGTCGTCCCGGGCGAGCCCGCCCACGCCCCGCAGCGCACGGAGGTCCACGCATGATCGACCTGAACGGCAGGGCCGCCCTCGTGACCGGCGGCGCCCGCGGGATCGGTCGGGCGATCGTCCTCCGCCTGGCGACCCAGGGCGCCGACGTCGCCTTCAGCTACCGCGGCAACGCCGACGCCGCGGCCGAGACCCGGGCGGCGGTCGAGGCGCTCGGCCGGCGCTGCCTGGCGATCCAGGGCGACGTCAAGGACCCCGAGGCGGCCGAGGCCATCGTCAAGGCGACGCTCGAGGCGTTCGGCAAGGTCGACATCCTGGTCAACAACGCCGGGATCACCCGCGACGACCTGATCATGCGGATGAGCCTGGAGGCCTGGCGGGAGGTCCTCGAGACGAACCTGTTCGGGGCCTTCTACATGACCAAGGCGGTGACCCGGCCGATGCTCAAGGCGAGGGCCGGTCGGATCGTCAACATCACCAGCGTGTCCGGCCAGGCCGGCCAGACCGGCCAGGCCAACTACTCCTCGGCCAAGGCCGGGCTCATCGGGCTGACCAAGGCGACCGCCCGCGAGCTGGCCAGCCGGGGGATCACCGCCAACGCGGTCGCCCCGGGCTTCGTCCTGACCGAGCTGACCCAGGACCTGCCCGAGCCGCTCCAGGAGCAGATCAGGGCGGCCACCCCGCTCGGCCGCTTCGGGACGACCGAGGAGGTCGCCAGCGCCGTCGCCTTCCTCGCCTCGGACGAGGCCGCCTACATCACCGGCCAGGTCCTGGCGGTCGACGGCGGCCTGGTGATGATGTAGCGCCGATGACCGACCCGAGCACGGTCGAGGCATACCTGGCCGCCCTGCCGGACGACCGTCGCATCGTCCTCGAGGAGCTGCGGGCGACGATCCGGACCGCCGCGCCCGGGGCGACTGAGACGATCGCCTACGGGATGCCGGCGTTCCGGAGCCACGGTGACCGGTTCCTCGTGTCGTATGCCGCGTTCAAGCGCCACACCAGCCTCTTCCCGGCAAGCGGGGCGGTCGTCGAGGCGCTCGGCGAGGAACTGACGCCCTGGCTGGCCGGCAAGGGGACGATGCGCTTCCCGGTCGACCGGCCCATCCCGCTCGTGCTCGTGACCAGGATCGTCGCGATCCGGCTGGCGGAGACCGCGGCGCGCGCGGGCAGCTGAGAGGTCGGCCACGGGGGACGCCCGCCCGGTGCTAGGCTCCGACCATGCTCATCCGGCGGTTCAGCCTCGAGGGTCTCGGGCATCTCTCCGCTCTGGTCGTGGACGAGGACGCCGGGCTGGCGGTCGTCGTCGACCCTCGCCGTGACGTCGACGGCTACCTCGCCGCGGCCGCCGAGCTCGACGTCCGGATCAGCCACGTCCTCGAGACCCATCTCCACAACGACTACGTCTCGGGCGGCCGGGAGCTCGTCGCGGCGACCGGCGCCGAGCAGGTGATCGGGGCCGGCGCGGAGCTCCGTCACGCCTTCCATCCGGTCCGCCACGGAGACGCGCTGGCGGTCGGCGCGCTCCGTTTCGACGTCCTCGAGACACCCGGCCACACTCCCGAGCACGTCGCCTATGCGGTCGCCGACACGAGCCGGGCCCAGGAGCCGATCCTGATGTTCACCGGCGGGTCGCTCCTCGTCGGGGCCGTCGGCCGGACGGACCTCCTCGGGGCGGAGCATGCCAACGAGTACGGCCGGGCGATGCATCGCTCGCTCCACGCGGTCGTCCTCCGCCACGAGGACTTCGTGGGGGTCTACCCGACCCACGGCGCGGGCTCGCTCTGCTCCACCGGGATCTCGTCCATGCCCGAGTCGACGATCGGCTTCGAGCGCCGGCACGACCCGCTCCTCGCGATCCGGGATGCCGATGCGTTCGCCCGGGCGCTTCTCGCCGGGCAGCCCGCCTTCCCGCGCTACTTCGCCCGGATGCGGCCGACGAACCAGGCTGGTCCACGGGTCCTCGGTCCGGTCCCGCCGGCCCGGCCGATGGCGCCGGCGGAGGTCCGGGACGCGGTCGGGTCCGGCGCCCTCGTCGTCGACCTGCGACCGCCGGAGGCCCACGCCGCGGCCCACCTGCCGGGCTCGCTGTCGATTCCGGCCGGCAGCTCGTTCGGGACCTGGCTCGGCTGGGTGGTCCCCGATCCCGACCGCCCGATCGTGCTCGTCCTGGGGCGACCGGACGACTGGGACGACGCCATCCGCCAGGCCCGCCGGATCGGTTTCGACGAGGCGCTCATCGGCCACCTCCAGGGCGGCGTCGGGGCCTGGGCGGAGGCGGGTCTGCCGACCCGGGCCGGGGGCCGGGCGGACATCCATGAGCTCGCCCGGGCGGTCTCTGCCGGCGGCGCCGCTGCGCCCCTGGTCATCGATGTCCGCCAACCGGCCGAATTCGAGTCCGGGCACGTGCCCGGCGCGTCGCCGATCGGTGCCGGTGACCTGCCGGACAAGCTCAGCGGCGTGCCTCGCGATCAACCGATCTTCACGATCTGCGCCAGCGGCTACCGGGCCAGCGTCGCCGCCTCGCTCCTTCGGTCGGCCGGGTTCGAGGACGTCACCTGGGTCGCCGGGGGCGTTCCGACCTGGGCCGCCCAGGGCTACCCGCTCGAGTACGGCGAGCCCGCTACGTCGCGCTGACGCTGGTCACGATGAGGATCAGCGACATGCCGATCAGGACGGCGGTCGCGATCCAGCCGATCGACCCGAGGAGCCGGCCGCTGGCGAGCGGCCCCATCAGGTTGCGGTCCGTGGCCAGGCGCATGACGAAGACCAGGATGAACGGCAGGAGCAGGGCGTTGAGGACCTGGGCCAGGAACATGACCTGGATGAGGGGCAGGCCGGGGATCATGACGAACAGGGCGGCGAAGCCGATGAAGAAGGCGAGCAGGCCGTAGAACGCGGGCGCCTCGCGCCAGTTCCAGTCCACCCCGGTCTCCCAGCCGAACGCCTCGCAGGTGGTGTAGGCGCTCGTCAGGGGCACCACCCCGAGGCCCAGGAACGACGCACCCAGGAGCCCCACCGCGAAGAGGACGCTGGCCGCCTGGCCGGCGATCGGCTCGAGGGCCTGGGCGGCCTCGGAGGCGCTGGTGATCGTCGTCTGGCCGGTGGCGTAGAGGGTGGCGGCGCAGGCGATGACGATGAAGGCGGCGATGACGTTCGTCAGCAGGGCGCCGAGGAAGACGTCCACCCGGCTCGCCGGCAGGTCGTCCGGCCGGAGCCCCTTGTCGGCGACGTACGACTGGATGAATGCCTGGCCCCACGGGGTGATCGTCGTCCCGACGGTGCCGACCACGGCCAGCCAGTAGACCGGCGACGACGAGAGCTGGGGCACGAACATGCTGTGGAACGCCTCGCTCCAGTCGGGACCGGCCAGGAACGCCGAGATCACGTAGGCGAGCGAGACGAACAGCCCGACCCCCACGAAGATGTACTGGACCCGGCTGTAGTTGCCCAGGGCGATGAACGTCACCACCACGACCGCCGCGACCGCCGCGCTGATCTGGGGCGGGATCCCGAAGATCCCCAGGGCCGCCCCGATGCCGGCGAACTCGGCGACCGTCGAGCCCAGGTTGGCGATGAGCATAAGCGCGGCCGCGAATGCGCCCCAGCGGACGCCCCAGCGCTCCCGGATGAGGCCCATCAGTCCCTTGCCGGTGGCCAGGCCCAGCCGGGCACCCACCTCCTGGGTGAAGAACAGGACGACCTGGCTGGCCAGGATCACCCACAGCAGCTCGTAGCCGAACTTCGCGCCGACGATCGAGTAGGTCGTGATCCCGCCGGCGTCGTTGTCGGCGAAGCCGCTGACGAGGCCGGGACCGAGGACGGCCAGGGTCGCCAGCAGCCGGACCCGCCAGATCGGGAGGCGCGGGAGGGGCGACAGGGAACGTGGCCGGGGTCGACGGCGGCGGGCGATCGCGACCGCGGTCACGGTGCCGGCCGCCTCGACCAGCCGGGTGCGCGGACCCGGCCGGACCGGCTTGACCGGCCCGCCCGACGGCGGCTCCCTGCGGGTCCCCGGCATCGTCGGCTGCTACCGGCTGAAGACGCGCGGCAGGCGCTTCTTCCAGGCGGTCGGGATGACCGTGTCGATGGCGTCGTCGACGGTCACGATCCCGACCAGCCGGCCGTCGTCGTCGACGACCGGGACCGCGAGCAGGTTGTAGTGGGCGACCACCTCGGCCACCTCGTCCTGGTCGGCCAGGACCGCGACGGCGACCGGCTCGCGGATCATCACGTCGCGGATCAGGGTGTCGGGCGGGCCACGATGAGGTCGCGCAGCGAGAGGACGCCGACGAGGCGGTCGTCCTCGTCGGTCACGTAGACGTAGTAGATCGTCTCGGCGTCGGGCTCGAGCTCGCGCAGCCGGTCGATCGCCTCGGCCGCGGTCAGGTGCTCGTCGAGGGCGATGTACTCGGTGGTCATGATCCCGCCGGCCGACTCCTCGGGATAGCCGAGGAGCTCCTGGACCTCCTCGACCTCGTCCTGCTCCATGTGGGCGAGGATCTCGTCGCGGGTCTCCTGGTCGAGGTCGGCGACCAGGTCGGCCGCGTCGTCCGGGCTCATCTCCTCGAGGATGTCGGCCGCCCGCTCCGGCGCCAGGTCCTCGAGGACCTCGACCTGGGTCTCCGGCTCCATCTCCTCCATGGCGTCGGCCACCGCCTCGTCGTCGAGGGAGGCGAGGACGCCGGCCCGGTCGCGCGGCGCGAGCTGGTCGAGGATCGAGGCGAGGTCGGCCGGGTGGAGCTCGGCCAGGCCCTCGTGCGGGACCCGGAGCTTGATCGAGGCGATCGAGGACTCGACCGGGTCGACGTCCTCCCAGTCGATGTAGCGCTCGGAGACCGGCAGGCGGAGGTTCCGGGCGAGCACCCGGTAGCCGCGCTCCACCCCGAACCGGCGGAGGAGCCCGGCGGCCCCGACGTCGACGGCCACGAGGTGGAGCGCCCCCTCGACCTCGTCGAGACGGAGGTCGTTGACCCGGACCACCTTGCGCCCGTCGATGTCGACGATCTGCTTGTCGAGCAGGTCGGCCCGCAGGAGGATCTCGTCCGGGCGCTGGATGGAACTTGTCGATGTCGATCGTCGCCGTACGCAGGCGCGCCCCGGTCGCGTCGAGGCTCTCGACCGACGACCAGGGCAGGAAGATCCGGCGCCGGTCGGTCTCGACGACCAGCCCGGTGACCGGCGGATAGCGGTCGCCCACGGCGACGATGAGGTCGGCGACCTTGCCGATCGGCTCACCGTTCCGGTCGCGCACGGGCCGGCCGATCGCCTGGCTCAGGTAGAGCATCTGCCACCTCGCGGCGGGGACCGTCCCGCTCGCCGGTGGCGCGCGCCCGAGCGGGCGCGGACCGTCAGAGGGTGGGACGGACGGGGTTCATTCCAGCGGCGCTCGACGCGCCGCGACGACTTGGTCCTGGCTCCACGAGGGAGTCATCCTCCGGTGCTGCTTGGACGGGGCTCACGGGTTCGGGCGCAGCGAAGCACCGCGGTCGCGATGGGCCTCGGACCGAGTGTAGCCGCGCCGCGAGGGGACGGTCAACCGCCCCGAAGGTCCCGTCCACGCTCACGACGCCGCCCCCGGGGGTGGTACGACGGGACCGACCGCCCCGTACCAAGGATGAGGCGTTCGCCGAGCGCGACGCTGCCACGATGCACGGGCGATGCACCTGCCGACCGTCCGTCGAATCGTGGGGTCGGGCCGGGCGACGTCGAGCGCGCGTCGAGCAGATCCTGCCTCCCTGCCGGCCGATCCGGTGGGGACCGATCTGGGCGTGCGCCGGCGGAGCGGTCGGTCCGGGTCATCGGTCGTGCCCGCGGCCGGCTCCGCGAGCGTCGACGCGCCGCTCGCGAGCACCCTGCCGACCGGGGCCATCGCGATCGTCGCCCTCCTGTCGTACGCGGCGATCCGGGCCACCGTTGGCGAGGATCAGCCGCTCGGTATCGGGCTGGCGGCCGTACCGCTCTTCTT
This sequence comes from uncultured Chloroflexia bacterium, assembly GCA_963809595.1. Taxonomy (GTDB): domain Bacteria; phylum Chloroflexota; class Limnocylindria; order Limnocylindrales; family CSP1-4; genus Chersky-267. Next base: position 353,152 of record CAWEKG010000001.1, read on the forward strand.
CGCGGCGGCCTTCCTGCCCCGTCGTCGGGCGATCGCGGTCGGCCTCGCGACGATCGGCATCACCGTCCTGCCGATGGTCCTCGACGGCGACGCCTGGGGATTCCTCGACGCGGCGATGATCGCCGAGCTGGTCATCCTGGTGGTCGCCTCCCTGGCGGTCCGCGCCGCGATGCTCCGGGCGGCCCTGTCGTCGGCGGCCGAGGCGGCCACGGAGGCCCTCCTCGGCCAGCGTCTCGAAGCCGTGCTGGGGATCGCCCGGTCGCTCACGACCGCGCTCGATCGTGACGCCGTCTTCCGGACCATCGTTACCGAGGTCAACCGCGTGCTCGGGACCGACGGGGCCACGATCAGGATCGTCGAAGACGACCGGGCGGTCCTCAGGGCCTGGGCCGGGATCAGCCCCGAGGTGGCCGACCGGCTGCCGGTCCTGGGGCTCGAGGACGCCTGGTTCGGTGAGCTCGTGCGGACCCGGCGACCGATCGTCGACAACGGGCCCGATGTCCCGGCGGCTCCCCGAGCAGGGGGCACCGTCGACCCGGGGGCCGGAACCGAGCGCAGCGCCGCTCGCGAATTGGGTCTCTACGAGGGTGTCATCGACCTCGGGTCGTCGATCGCGGTCCCGCTCATCCTCGAGGACCGGGTCATCGGGGCGCTCTCGGTCTTCACCCACGAGCATCTGACCTGGCCGCCGGCCGACGTCGCGTTCGTGGTCGCCGTGGCGACCCACGCCGCACTGGCGATCCAAAACGCCGACCTGTTCACCCGGACCGAGGGCTGGGCCGCCCAGCTCGCCGTCCTCCAGGCGGCGTCGGCCCGGATGAGCCGGCAGAACACCGTCGAGTCGGTCGGTCGGGCGATCGTCGAGGAGGTCGGCCGGATCATCGACTACCACAACTGCCGGGTCTATCTCCTGGAGGAGCCCGACGACGTCGTGCCGATCGCCTTCGAGGGGCGGGTCGGCGAGTACGAGAAGGTGGACCTCGCCCTGCTCCGGACGAAGATCGGGGAGGGCTTCACCGGCTGGGTCGCCGGCAGCGGGCAGCCGCTCCTGGTCCCCGACGCGAATGCCGACCCACGAGGCGCCACGATCCCCGGCACCGACGACGTGGACGAGTCGATGCTCTGCGTCCCGATGCGCTATGACGAACGCGTCAGCGGGGTGATCACCCTCTCGAAGCTCGGGCTGAACCAGTTCGACGAAGACGACCTTCGGCTCCTCTCGATCCTGGCCGACCAGGCGGCGACCGCCGTGGAGTCGGCCCGCCTGCTCAACCGGAGCGAGCGTCTCGCCTCGGAGCTCGGCCGGCTCCTGGAGATGAGCAGCGGCCTGGCCCAGAGCCTCGACCCACGCGAGGTGGGCGACCTCATCGCCCGCCACATGGTCGACGCCCTGGGAGTCGACGAATGCGCGATCAGCTGGTGGGATCGCCCGGCGGACCACCTCCTGACCCTCGGTTACTGGCCGCCGGTCCCGCCCGAGGAGATCCAGCCCATCTTCGAGCTGGCCGGCTTCCCCGAGACGACCCGGGTCCTCGAGGCGCAGGACGCTTCGATCATCCGGGTCGACGACCCGGCGGCCGACCGGGCCGAGGTCGAATACCTCATCTCCCAGGGCAACAGCGTCTCGGCGATGCTGCCGCTCGTGGCGAAGGGTCGCTCGATCGGCCTGGCCGAGCTGATGAGTCGCTCACCGGTCGTCCTCGACAGCTCTTCGCTCGAGCTGGCCCGGACGATGGCCAACGAGGCGGCCATGGCCCTCGAGAACGCACGGCTCTACCAGGACGCCCGCGAGCTGGCCGACCGCGACCAGCTGACCGGCTTCCACAACCACCGCTATCTGCACCAGCGACTGGGCGAGGAGATCGTCCGGGCTCAGCGCGCCCGATCGCCCCTGGCGATCCTCATGATCGATCTCGACGACTTCAAGCTGGTCAACGACACCTTCGGCCATCTCTTCGGCGACCGGGTCCTGGCCTGGACGGCGGAGCAGATCCGGGCGACCCTGCGGGCTAGTGACATCGGGGCACGTTACGGCGGGGACGAGTTCGCGGTCATCCTGCCCGACACGGACCGGGCCGCTGCCCAGCGGGCCGCCGCCCGGATCGTCGACGCGCTCCGGGCCCGCGGGTTCGAGAGCGAGGACCGCGGGACGGTCCCGGTCGGCGCCTCGATCGGGGTCGCCGCCTTCCCGGCCGACGGCCGCACCGGCAGCGAGCTCATCGCCGTGGCCGACGGCGAGATGTACCGGGTCAAGGTGGAGACCGGCCACGCGACCGACCGGCCGACCGGCCGACCGACCAGGGCTCTGCGGGCGCGGGGCGAGCAGGTGAGCGCCGTCGCCGACTGACCGATCCTCCTGCGGTAGTACCTTCGTACCATCCCGGGGCCGAACGGAGGTACCACGTCCGCGGACTGGACGAACGGGTGTTCGCAAGCGCATCCTCAGGACGTGGCGTCGACCCCGCTCCCCAGCCACGATCCGGTCGGGTCCGAACCCAGCGCCCGCAGGCTTCGGACGACCTGGCGACTCCTCCTCGGCTCGTTCGCTCTCCTCGCCGCTGCCGCGACGCTCGCGCTGGCCCTGGGTCCGGTCCGCGTCCTCGACCTCGTCATCCTCGTCCTCATCGGGTTGACCGCCCTCGCGGCGATCGCTCATCACCGCGCCGTCTCCGGTCGCGAGGCCGAGCGACGGCTCGAGGCGGAGCACGTCGCCCGGATCCTCCAGGGGCTGTCCCGGTCCGGCTCCCCGGACGAGATCGTCGACGCGATCGTCGGCGACCTGGCCGTCGGGACGGGCGCCGATCACACCGTCGTGGTCCGTCTCCGCGCAGACGACGGCATCCTCGAGGCGCGGCTCGCCGGGGCGCGCCCGGAGGACCCGACGAGCATCACCCGGCTGCCCCTCTCCGATCTCGACCCCGACGCCGACCTGGAGGCGCGAGTGCGGACGGCCTTCGGGCTGTCGAACACGATGGCGGCCCCGCTCCGCAGCGGACTGGGGATCTTCGGGGCGATCGTCCTGGACCGGCGGACCGACGAGCCGTGGTCGGCCGCCTCGCGCCGCATCCTCCAGGTGGCGGCCATCGAGGCGGCCGCGGCGCTCGGCCGGGTCGCCTCGCATCGGGATGCCGAGACGCGGGCCTCCACCGACGCCCTGACCGGCCTGCCCAACCGACGCTACTTCGACGAGTTCTGCGGCCTCCTGGCCCATCGCCGGCGGGCCGACGACGCGGTCGGCGTCCTGATGGTCGACATCGACCACTTCAAGCGGGTCAACGACCGCTACGGCCACGACGCCGGCGACGAGGTCCTCCGGGCGGTCGCCATGGCGATCGGTGGCGCCGTCCGGGACGGCGACGTCCCGGCCCGATTCGGTGGGGAGGAGTTCGCCGTGCTCCTCCGCAACCCGTCCGAGCGGGTGGCGATGGAGGTGGGTGAGCGGATCCGGGTCGCCGTGGGCGCGCTCGACCTGCGACCGATGGGCGTGCCCCCGGTCAGCGTCTCGGTGGGAGTGGCCATCGAGCACGACCCCGAGGCGCCGATCGCCGAGGTCGTGGCCGACGCCGACAAGGCGCTCTACCGGGCCAAGCGGGCCGGCCGCGACCGGGTCGTCGCCGCGTAGGCAGCGCGCAGGGGTCGTCGCCGATCACTGCCCGCGCGTCCGGTCACGACGTGTACCGCGTCTCCTGTACGCTCGGGCCATGTCCGCCACCGAGCCCGGCGAGGTCCCCCTCCTCTCGAACGACGAGCTGGCCCGGATGTTCCACGAGATCGGCGACATGCTCGAGGTCAAGGGCGAGCTCGTCTTCAAGACCGTCGCCTACCACCGGGCGGCCGACGCGATCGGCCACAGCCCGGTCCAGGTCGCCGCCGCGTACCGGTCCGGGGACCCGCCGCGGATCCCCGGGGTCGGCCAGGCGATCAGCGACAAGATCGCCGAGCTGGCCGCGACCGGTCACCTCCGCTTCTACGACCGGCTGGCGGCCGAGGTCCCGCCGGGCCTGGTCGAGCTTCTCCGGGTTCCCGGGGTCGGGCCGAAGACCGTCCGGATCCTCCACGAGACGCTGGCCATCGAAAGCCTCGAGGACCTTCGCCAGGCGGCCGAAGCGGGTCGGATCCGGACCGTGAAGGGTCTATCCGAGAGGACCGAGCGTTCGATCGCCGAGGGGATCGCGACCCTCGAGGCGCGCGAGGCGCGGATGCTCCTCGGGACCGCCGAGACGCTGGTCGAGACGCTGGTGGCCGCCCTCCGCGACGTCCCGGGCGTGGTCTCGATCACCCCGGCCGGCTCGTTCCGACGCCGGCGCGAGACGATCGGCGACCTGGACCTCCTGGCCGAGACGACCGATCCGGCGGCCCTCGTCGAGCGGTTCACGACCCTTCCGTCGGTCGAGGCGGTCCTGGCCGGCGGCCCGCACAAGGCCGCGGTCCGGATCGCCGGCGGTCCCCAGGTCGACCTCATGACGATGTCGCCGGGGACGGCCGGGACGTATCTCATCCACTTCACCGGCGCCAAGGACCACAACGTCCATCTCCGCGGCCTGGCCCGCGACCGGGGCTGGAGCCTGTCGGAGAAGGGGTTCCTCAGGATCGACCCGGCTCGCGAGGGAGCAGGGCCGCCCGGCGATCCGGCACGCGCCGACGAGGCACCCGACGCGACCGAGATGGCCGAGGCGCCCGACGAGACGGTCGACGAGGATCGGAGCGACTCGCTCGAGCTGCAGACGTTCGCGACCGAGGCGGAGGCGTATCGCTTCCTCGACCTCGCCTTCATCGCGCCGGAGCTGCGCGAGGACCGTGGCGAGATCGAGGCCGCCGCCTCGGGAACCCTCCCGACGCTGATCCGGATCGAGGACCTCCGGGGCGACCTCCACTCCCACTCGGACTGGTCGGACGGCGTCCACCCGATCGAGACGATGGCCGAGGCGGCCCGGGCCCGCGGCCACGCCTACCAGGTCCTGACCGACCACAGCCGTTCCCTGGCGATCGCCCGCGGCCTGACCCCCGAGCGGGTCGAGCTCCAGCGGGCGGTGGTCGCCGCCCTGAACGGGCGGTTCGCGGCCGAGGAGAAGGCCGGGACGGCCCCGCCCGGGGCCTCGCCGGAGGGGTTCCGGCTCCTTCATGGCTGCGAGCTCGAGATCCGGTCCGACGCGACCCTCGACTTCGACGACGAGCTCCTGGCCCGGTTCGACCTCGTCGTCGCCTCTCTCCACGTCGGCCGGCGACAGCCCCTGGAGCAGCTCACGGCCCGGGTCCTGGCGGCGATCCGAAGTCCCCATGTCGACGTCATCGCCCACCCAGCCGGCCGGATGATCCAGGGCCGCGACGACCTCGACCTCGACTGGTACCTCGTCTACTCCGAGGCGGCACGGACCGGGACGGTCCTCGAGATGAACGGCTCGGACCACCGGCTCGACCTGTCCGTCGAGCGGGCCCGGACGGCCCTCGCTGCGGGCTGTCTGCTGGCCCTCGACTCGGACGCCCATCGGACGGAGGAGTTCCACAACCTCGATTGGGCCGTCTCGCAGGCGAGGCGGGCCTGGGTCACCCCGGACCTCGTGCTCAACACCCGCTCACGAGCCGAGCTCCTGGCCTGGGTCGCCGGCAAGCCCGATCGGGTCGGCTGAGCCCGTCCGGGACGGTCTCTCAGTCGCGCCCTGACGCTGCCGCCGTCGCGTACCATCCGGGGCGATGGACCCCCGGCGCGCCCAGCGGCGCGAGCTCGTCATCCTCGCGACCGCGGTCATCGCCCTGTCGCGCCTGCTCGACGGTCCGCTCCTCTGGCCGGCCGCCGTCCTCATCGGCCTGGCGGTCGCGGTCGGGGCGGCCGCCTACCTCGGTGACGGTCGGATCCGGGAGGCGCCGCTCGAGGGGGTGATCCTGCCCGGTGTCGCGGCCGCGGCGTGCTTCGGGGCGATCCGGGTGGTCCCGACGAACCTCCTGCTCGTCCCGGCTGTGCTCGCCGTCGCGGTGCTCATCGACCGGACCCTCCGTCTCGAGGACCGGCTGGCCGAGCGGGAAGGCGAGGCGCGGCCGGACGACCGCGCGACGGCCCTCGGCTACGCGGTCGTCATCGCCTTCCTCGCCTTCGTGGGCATCGCCACGTTCATCCAGGGCGGACTCGTCGAGCCGGCCCCCGGTCCCGACCTGCCGGGCCCGGCACCCCTCGACGAGCAGGCGTTCCTGCTCTTGGTCGTCGCCGATGCGCTCGTCGCCGGGCTGCTCGGGTTGCGGGTCTCGGTCCTGCGCGAGCGGACCCTGAGCGGCGCCCTCTGGTCGGCGGCGACGTACGCGGCGGTGGTGGCCATCGCCGCGGCCTCGGTCCGGGCCGTGGCCCTGCCCCGGCTCCTGGCACCCGCGCTGCTGGCCCTCGTCTTCTTCGTCTGGGACGGTGTCCACGGGGCGCCCCCGGCCCAGCGTCGCGATCCGCGCTGGATATGGCAGACGGTCCTGCTCGTCGCCCTGGGGATCGCGGTCGTCGCCTGGAACCTGGCCCTCCGCGGCTGATCCGGGCCCGACCGGACGATCCGCCGCCGGCCCGCGTGCCCGGCCGCATGGCGTCGTTGACGCGAGCGCTGGTCGGTGGTACAAACCATTGCCCCCCGATGCGGCCCGGACCCGTCCGGCTGCCGCGGCCGAGTGCCACCGACGCGCCTCCCCGGCGCCGTGAAAGGACGACCCCGCCCGTGACCTTCCAGGACCTCGACAACCAGGCCGCCACTGCCGCGAGCTCCGTCCGCCTGAAGCGCGGCCTCGTGGACCAGGCGATCGCCCAGGCCTCGGCGGCCCAGTGGGCGGACGCGGCCGAGACGAACCGCAAGATCCTGGAGATGGGCGCCGACGCCGAAGCGGAGAACCGCCTCGCCAAGGCACACTGGGAGCTCGGCGAGCTCTCCCTCGCCCGCGAGCACTATCAGACGGCCCTGGCCCTCGACCCGACGAACCGGATCGCCGAGCGCAACATCGACCGGCTTCGGGTCCTCCTGGTGGAGGCCGGCGAGAAGACCGTTCCGGCCCAGGCGGGCAGCAAGGCGCCCGTCTCCATCTTCGTGGAGGAGACCGGCAAGACCGGCTTCGCCTTCCTGACCGACCTGCCCGACCCGCGCAAGCTCGCCCAGGTCAACCCGGGCGACGCGGTCGAGATGATCCCTGAGGGCAACCGGCTCATCGCGATGAGCAACGGGATGCGGATCGGCGTCGTGGAGCCGCGGGTCGCGGCCCGCCTGCTCAAGCTGATGGCCGAGGGCAACAAGTACCTCGCCGGGGTCACCTCGCTCGGCGACAAGGACGTCCGGATCATCATCCGGGAGGTCTTCCAGGACCCCCGCAACTACGGCAAGGTCTCGTTCCCCACGGCGGCCAAGTCGACCGACCTGCGGCCGTACACGAAGGGCACCCTCGTGCGCGAGGAGATGGAGCTCGAGGAGGATCTCGAGGACGACGAGGAGGACGAGGAGATCGAGGACCTCGATCGCGTCCTGCCGGCTGACGTCACCACCGACGAGGCCTTCGTCGAGGAGCCCGACGAGCTCGACGAGCCGTAAGCGTCGGGCCCGCCGGCCAGACTAGCCGACCGTCCCGGCCCGGGAGCGGTCGGCCAGCCGGTCGCGCAGCCGACCCCAGCGCCCGATCGCCCGGCGGTCCTCGCTCGGGCTGATCCGGCGGCGTCCCCAGCGTGCCAGCGCGAAGTCCGCGGCCAGGAGGTCGAGCTCCAGGTGGCCGACGCTCCGGCGCAGCCGTCGGGCGTGGGCGGCCGGCGTCTCGTCGACGGTCCGGCGCAGGTCGTCCGATCCCTCCAAGGCGCGCAGGGTCGCCAGGTAGGCCGACACGGCGTCGGTCGGCCGGCCTCGAGTGCGCAGGCGCCGCCAGCGCTCGCGCAGGCCGCCCGCCGAGGGGGTCCCGCCATCGAGGTCGGTCACCCGCTCGCGACGGTCGCCGACCAGCCGCCGGGCCCCATCGCCGTCGGCCCGGCGCCAGGCCCGGGCGAGGAGCAGGAGACCGGCGACGATCGCCACGATCACCAGACCGGCGAAGAGATAGTCGAAGACGGGCGTGGTGGGCTCGATCGACGCCCCGCCCGCGCCGGCCGCCTCGTCGGCCGCGGACCGCTGCGCGCCGTGGGGCAGCACGAGGGCGATGATCGCCAGCCCGACGAGGATGAGCAGCGGTCCGACGGTATAGGCCCCGGCTCGCCGGAGCACCTGGCCGCGTGACGGGACGACGAGCCGCGCCGCCACCAGCGCGACGACCACGACCGGCACCGTCAGCGGCCAGGCGATGACCCAGCCGAACATCCGCTCGACCCCCACCCCGAGCGGGATCGCCGAGATCGCCAGGATCGCCGTGCCGCCCAGGAGCGCGGCCAGCCAGGCCCGGTTCCCGAGCGGATCGACCCGCTCGCCGGCGGCCAGCCTCGTCCGGGCGATCCCGGCCGTGATCAGCGACCCGAAGACGAAGGCGACCGTCGGGAGGAGGGCCGCCTCGCGGAAGCTCGAGCGCATCGGGTCGGCCAGGGCGCCGGCGAAGACCCAGGCGGCCGTCAGGCCCACGATCCCGAAGGCGAACGGGCGACCGGCCTGCCCGGGTTCGCCCATCGCGCCGGCCCGGACGAAGCCGCGCAGGGCCGCCAGCCCGAGGAGGGCGCCGCCGGGGTCGACCGCGAAGGCGTCGGCCAGTGCGCCGCGGGCCAGCGGGTCGCGAGCCGGCCCGGTCGCGAGGAGCCCGACCATCGCCCCGCCGAGCAGGAGGCCGACGATCAGGAGGATCCGGGGCAGCCCGAGCCGATCGAGCCGGCCGGCCGCCAGGCAGGCCACCGCGGCCGTGGCGATGAAGACGAGCGGCCCCAGCGGCGCTGGGACCCGGGCGACCGCGTCGACCAGGAGGTAGAGGACGGCGACCCAGCCGCCCTCGGCCAGCCCGACGCCGAGCGGGAAGATGAGGTCAGCCGGCGACATCGAGGGTCCTCGCCGTCCGCCAGTCCCCGTCGAGCCGGCTGGAGCGGGCCGGCAGGCCGGCCGAACGGGAGCGACCCGCGTGCGCCGGGGCATCCGGCCCGACCGCGATGTGGAGCACTCCGTGGCCGCTGCGCATGAGCCGTCGGGCCACCGCCAGCCAGGGACCCGGGTCGCGGGCCGAGACGACGATCACCAGGGTCCCGGGCCGGACGAGCCGCCCGAGTCGGCCGAGGAGATGCTCGAACGGGGCCGACGGATACGGGCTGATCCGGGCCAGGAGATCGCCGATCCGGCCGGCCTGGCGTTCCGAGGCGCCGGGACCGATGAAGGCGATCCGGTCCGTGGTCCCGGTGAAGGCGGCGACCGCCAGGCCGCAGGCCGCCCCGTCGGCCTCGAGCCCTCGGGCCAGCGAGGCGGCCACCACGCAGAGCGTCTCGGCCAGGTCGTCGTCGTGACGGCCGGCCCACGTCCCGTCGGTCGTCTGGATGTCAAGGGCGATGACCACGTCCCGGTCCCGGGACGGATCGAAGCGCTTGACGACCGGCGTCGCCGAGCCGGGCCGTCGCCCGCCAGTGGAGGTGGCGGACCGGGTCGCCCGGCGTGTACGGCCGGACGCCGGCGAAGCGGCTGGGATCCTCGGTCAACCCGCGCACGGTCCGGAGCGTGCCCGCCCGCTCGCGGGACGCCTCGAACCGGCGGACGGCCACGGTCCTCGGTCGGACGATCAGGGTCGTCGGCTGGGTCCGACTCTCCTCGGCGACGGTCTCGCCGAACAGGTCGCCGGCCGTCAGGCTGAACCCTTCGAACCGGTAGACGCCGCGCCGATCGGCCCGCAGGTCGATCCGCCGGGTGACCTTCTGGCGCGGTCCGAGGGTCCAGTCGTTGACCAGCTCCGAGCGACCCGGCGTCCCGACCGCCCCGTCGCCCGGGGCGATCGCGGCGCAGCTCCGCCGGCAGCGACTCCTGGGTCCGCAGCCAGGGCAGCGGCAGGAGCTTGCGGTTGGAGACCGCCAGGACGAGGTGGGCGTCGTCGCCGCACATCACCCGGTCGGGCTCGAACCGACGCTCGACCCGGAGGCGCCGCAGCGCCCGACCCGCCCAGATGGCGCGCAGGGCCACGACGCCCAGGACCACCAGGCCCAGCCCGATCATGACGGCGATCCCGAGGAGGCCCCCGAGGATCACGAGGAGCCCGCCGAGGAGCGGTCGGAGGTCGAGCTCGCCGGCGCCGTACATGGCCGCGACGGCGGGATCCTCGGGCTCGTCGGGGCCGTCGTCGGCGTCGGTCGTGACGTCGCCCGGGAGGGCGCGCCCCGTCCGGAAGCTCACCCGGCCCGCTCGCGACCGGCGTCGACCGGGACCGGCACCTCCCCGATCACGCCGGCCAGGAGGGCCTCGGCCGTCGCCCCGTGGAGGGCGCTGTCGAGGTCCACCCGGATCCGGTGGGCCAAGACCGCCGGGGCGATCGCCCGGATGTCGTCGGGCAGGACGAAGTCGCGGCCGTCGAGGTAGGCCGAGGCCTGGGCGGCCCGGTAGAGGCTCACGCTGGCCCGTGGGCTCGCCCCCAGCTCGATCTCCGGCCGGCCGCGGGTCCCGGCCACGATCGCCACGAGATACGCCGCGAGGTCGTCGGCGACGTGGACCCGCCGGGCGCCCTCGCGCAGGGCCGCGATGCGCTCGGGCGCGAGGACGACGGGCACCGCGTCGAGCGGCTCGGCCAGCGCCGCGGCGTGCCGGGAGGCGATCCGCCGCTCCGCATCGGACTCCGGGTAGCCGATCCGGAGCCGGACGAGGAACCGGTCCAGCTGGGCCTCGGGCAGCGAGAAGGTCCCCTCGTACTCGATCGGGTTCTGGGTGGCCAGGACCAGGAACGGGTCGGGCAGGGCCCGGGTCCGCCCTTCGACCGAGACCTGGTGCTCCTGCATCGCCTCGAGCAGGGCGCTCTGGGTCCGGGGCGTGGCCCGATTGATCTCGTCGACGAGGAGGACGTTGGTGAAGACCGGTCCGGACACGAACCGGAGGGCCATCCCGTCGGCCGGCCGGCCCTCGAGGATGCTCGCCCCGGTGACGTCGCCCGGCAGCAGATCCGGCGTCCCCTGGATCCGGCCGAAGTCCAGCCCCAGGGCCCGCGCGAAGGCCCGGGCGAGGAGGGTCTTGCCCACACCCGGGACGTCTTCGATGAGGGCGTGGCCTTCGGCCAGCAGGGCCACTGCCAGCAGACGCAGCGGCCCATCGAGGTCGACCACGGCGACGGCCACGGCGTCCCGGAGGGCGTGCCAGGCGCGGGCGGCGTCGGCCGCGGTCGCCTGGGACGGAGAATCGGCTCCGTGCGCGGAGCGCGATCCCGGATCGATCTCATCGGGCACGTCAGGCTCCAGGCATGGTTCGGCGGATTCGGGCATGAATCGGCGGTCGGGCGGACTCGGCCATGACAGGGTACCGCCGAGAGGTGTCGCGGGTTCGCCCAGGTCCCCAAGACTCGCGCCTCCCCGGACCAACCATCCGTCACCTCTCCTATCGACACGGGGGGCCCGAGGGCATGCCGTTCTCATCAACGACACGGTCGACGTCCACCGTTGATCGCGGGGTTGGGAGGGGATCCCGTGACCGCTCGGTCGTCGGTGCCGTCGCGTCTCGTCGCGCTCGCCGTCGGCGGGCGGACGGCCACGGTCAAGATGGCGTAGGCCCGGCCCAACAGATCGGGTCGTGGACGAACTTGGTCAGTCGCCCGGGGGATTTGGGGGCAAATGCGTCGTCTGATGATGCTCGCGATGGTCGTGATGCTCGTGGCCGGCTGCTCGGTCCAGCACGCGGCGCCGTCCAGTCTGTACCCGGGTACCGCCGCCCCGATCTCGAGTTCCAGCATCTCTGGCTCCCCGAAGCCATAGGAGCGCTTGGACCAATTCCGCCGTCACTGTTCGGAGGGGAAGATGCGTCGAAGGGTGACGACTCTCGTGACGGGCCTGGTTCTTATGGCCTTGGGAAGCTCCGGCGCCGCCATGGGGGCATTGGCCTCTGTGAGGGTCCCGGCATCTGGCAATCCCGTCTCGATGGCCGCGCCATACGGGGGCTGCGCAGACGCGAACCCGGTGAATCACTTCGCCGGTCGCTCACTCGGTGGGTCGTCCGGCGGATTCCCATTCATCGGCATCAAGGCGGACATCACGCCCGACTTGAGCGGATTCCACAATTGTGTCGGCGCGACGATTTTCGACCCGTTCGCATCCGGAGGATCGAGCGCCTGGGTGGCCCTTGAAGAAGGGTCGAACAACGGCGACTCGATCGTTCAGGTTGGCTTGATTATGTGCCACAACCTCTTCAATGCCGGACCGTGCAGCGCCCCGCTGGACAATACCGTTCGGTATTTCTACGCATACGGGGGATGCAATGGATTCACGCCAGCGCCTCGTGACGGAGGCGCAGCCAACGGGCTGCTCCATCACTACGAGGTTGTCCTTGTTTCCGGGAGTTACAAGGCGTACGTAGATGGCGTACAGAAGCTGACCATCGGACTTAGGCACAGCGCGATTGGTTGCTGGCAGAACGGCAACCAGGACTGGCCCTACTTCGGGGAGCGCTGGGATGGCGCAGATGGCCTCGGCAATCCCAGTCCCGCCACGAGATTCACCGCCATGCAGGTCAAGTACAACACCGGCTACCACAACATAAGCATATCGGGGTGCGGCGCGGACCCAGGGGACTCGGCCTGCACCGCGACCGGCAACACCATGAAGGTATGGACATTCGGGAATTGAGAAGATTGGGGCTGGAATGGATGCCGGCGAGCGACCGATGACCGAACATCGAGTCAGAGTCAGATCGCGGACCGCTTGGGCCTCGCCGCTGCTGTTAGCTGTCGTTGTCGCCCTGGTCGGCCTCCTGGCCGTTGGGCGGCTCGGGCAGCCGCCCCTAGGGGCCCTTACCCAACCGGGCAGCCCAGGACTGTCAGCGACGTCGAGTGAGAGCGGACGGGTCTATACCGTGTCTGAACTGCTCGACGCGCGGGCGACCGGGAAGCTCGGTCCCGGCTCGGTCCTCGTCGGGGGCTTCTGGTCCGAGCGCTTCCTCGCGCACTCGTGCGCGGTACCGGCCGATCCACCCGGGGAGCTGGAGGTCGCCTGCCACGATGGCGAATGGGGGATCACCGAGCGGGCGGAGCCGATCGCGACGCTGACGTCCGACCAGCGGTTGGTCCCGGCCGCCGGCCCTCACCTCACGCCCTGGCTCTCGAACGAGCTGGCCGCCAAGCTCTTGACGCCGCCCGACGGGACCCCGGCGTCGGTCACAGTCAGAGGCCACTTCGACGACCCTCGCGCCAAGGCCTGCCGACCGGCTGCGGTAAAGGACTGCCGCGACCGGCTCGTCGTGGATGAGATCGTGTCCTTTGATGCGGCGACCGCTGCGCAGCCGATGGCCACGCCGCTGCCCACGGCGTTCGTCCCGGGGCCAGCGGCGTTCGGCGCCGCCGACTGCGCTGGCTCGAAGCCATATAGCATCCAGGGGTGGGTCAGGTCGGCGGTGTTGGGCATCGATTACGCCCTGCCCGAGGACGTCTACGCGATGGTGACGCAAGACGCGGTCCCCTTGGGCAATTGGGTCGAGGATTCGAGCGGGAAGTACCGCTGGTGGGGACGGATGATCTGCTTTGCGCGACCGGGCGAGGCCGGCGTCGTCGAGTTCTCGCACGTGCCCGGCTCCTCGTACCAGGAATGGGACGACGGACGGAAGGTTATCGGCGAGGCGCCGTGATCGGATCGGGATGAGCGCGCAGCCCTAAGTGAAGTTCGCCGGCGTAGATGAGACTGGCTAACGTGCTCTTCGAGCGTGCTCGGTCGACCGCCAGGACGTCATCACCCTTCGTGTCGCGTCGCCGCAGACCGAACGGGCTGGACGCCCCTTGAGGGATCGTCGTCCACGGTGCCACCCGGGCTTCGGCCGGCCCTCCACTGGCGCGACTGTGGCAGGATGCAGCGATGGCGGGACGCGACCTTCCCATCCGTGGCGAGCCGGGCTTCAGCCTGCCCGCGCTCGGGCGCCTCGCGCCGCCGCCGCCGCCGGAGCTGGTGGCGGCCTGGATCGATGCCCACTCGAAGCCGGGCGATGTTGTCCTCGACCTCCACGCCCGGGGCGGCTGGATCGCCCGGGCGGCGGTCGACCGGCAGCGCCGGGCGGCCAGCCTGGAGACGAGCCCGCTCACGCGGTTGCTGGCGGAGGTGGTCCTCCGCCCGCCCGATGTGCGTCATCTCGACGCCGCCTTCCAGGCGATCGCGGCGGCGCCCCGCGAGCAGTCGGCCCTCAAGGTCTGGCTGGGTGAGAAGTTCGGCAGTCGCTGCGCCACCTGCGGGCGAACGGTCGTCCTCGACGAGGTCGTCTGGGAGAGCAGCCCGGACGGCCCGCCACGGCCGGTCCACAAGCACTACCGCTGTACCGCCTGCCGCGACCAGGTGGGCGGCGGCGACCAGCGCCACGGCGCGATCGACGACACCGACCTGGCCAAGATCGCCGCGACCGACCCGCGGGGCGATGCCTGGCGCGAGATCCACGAGCGCTTCCCGACCCTCGACGGCGACGATTCGCTCGTCGAGCAGCTCCTCGACCTCCACACGCCCCGCCAGCTGGCCGGTCTCCAGGCGATCCTCGAGCGGATCGAGACCGACCTCCGCTCGGCGCCCGTGGAGGCGGCCATGCGCCTGGCCCTGCTGCACGCGCTGGCCCCGGCCTCCCGGCTGAACGGCTACCCCGGGCGGATCGCGAACCTGAAGATCAGCGGCGGGAAGATCCGCCTGCCGGCCGGCGGTCAGTGGCGTGAGCGGAACCCGTGGCTCGCCTTCGAGGACGGCTTCCGGGTGGTCCGCGGGTTCATCCAGCGCCTCGAGGCAGCGCCGCTCGGGCTGATGACCGCTCGCTTCGGCGAGGATCTCCAGAGCCTGGCCGAGGGGATGGCCAACGTCGTCGTCCGACTCGGGACGCCGTCCGCGTTCCATTCGCTGGCCGCCGAGGCCGACGCCCTCGCCCGTCTGCCGGACCGACCGCGGGTCCGCCTGGTCCTGGGTCAACCGCCGATGCGACCGAACGTCGAGCGTCTCTCGACGGCCTACTTCACCACCGGCTGGATCCTCGGCCGCGAGGCCGCCTCCCTGCTCCCGCTCGACGCCGTCTTCGGCGGCGCCGGTCGGGCGCCCTGGGGCTGGCAGTCGACGGCGATCCGGCGCGCCTTCGACGCCGCGGCGCCGCTCCTGGCCCGCGACGGGCGGGCCGTCCTGCTCCTCGAGCCCGGCGGCCCCGAGGGGCTCGTGGCTGCCGCGCTCGGCGGGGTGGGGGCCGGCTACCGGCTCATCGGAGCCAGGCTGGACGAGCCGGGCGAGGAGACCGGCGGGGTCGTCGAGTTCGTCCCGCCCGGGGCGCCGGTGCCGATGCGTCCCCGGACCCGGGCCAACGTCCACCTGCCCTCGACGCCGGGTGGGGCGGGGGACCCGGACTCGGTGCCGGGTCGCGGGCTGTTCGCGCCGCCCGAGCGGTTCGACCGGGTCCGCTTCTCCGAGGCCGACGTCGCTCGAACCGTGACCGAGACCGCCGTCGAGATCCTCCAGGCTCGCGGCGAGCCGGCTCGCTACGAACGGATCCTCGGCGAGATCCTCGTCGGGCTCGACCGGGCGGGCCAGCTCCGGCGGCTCGTGGCTCGTCCCGGTGGTCTGGCCGACGGCGCCGACGAGCTCAGCGGTGAGCAGGCGGCGGCCTGGCCCGAGGCCGACGAGGCGCCCCGGCGTGGTGCCGGCAGCCGCGGGTCCCGCGACGACGTCGCCGGATCGGAAACGGGCCCCGAATCGCATGCCGGCGACGCGGCCCGCCCGGGCCCGGACCGGCCGGACGAGCCGTCGACCGGAGACGCGTCCGAGGGGGGTGAGGCGCGTCGTCCGGCGGCCGCCCCGCGGGTCGAGCGGAGCGGCCCGGCGGCCCGGGAACCGGCCGTGGTCGCCGCCGCCGACCAGGTGGAGCGGCTCCTGGCGATCATCCGCGACGAGCTCGCCCGCCCGAACCATCGTCGGCTGCGCGAGATCGAGCCCGGCCGCTGGTGGCTGTCCGACCCGGTCGACATCGCCGCCGCGGCGCTCCCCCTCGCGGACCGGGTGGAGTGGTCGGTCTACAGCCTGCTGTCCACTGCGGGCCGGCTCTCCGAGGCCGCCTTCAACGAGCGGATCGCCGCGCTCTTCACCGGGCACGACCTGCCCGACGAGGCACTCGTGGCCGCCTGTCTGGACAGCTACCGGGGTCTGGCCAGCACCCCCGACCGGATCGTCACCGCGGACGACCTGCTCCGTCGCTCGCACGAGCACAGCGAGGTGGTGGCGGAGCTGGTGGACACCGGGCACCGCCTGGGGATGCGAGCCTGGATCGCCTCGCGCGAGCAGGTCCGGACCGTCCACGGCCAGTCGCTCGGCGAGTGGCTGGAGGACGACGAGCGCCGCCGGGGTCCGCCCCGGGTGGGTCGCGGCCGACCCGACGACGTGGATGAGATCGACGTGGTCTGGCAGGTCCGCGGCCGGGCCAGCTTCCTGTTCGAGGTCGAGTGGACGGCGATGCTCGGCGAGCCGCTCCTCCGTCGCGGGGCGCTCATCCCACCGGCCGACGACATCGTCCGCTTCCTGGTGGTGGTCCCCGAGCGGACCGAGCTCCTGCGCTACAAGCTGGAGCGGTCGCCCCTCCTCCGGGCTGCCCTCGAGGACGGCAACTGGCACATCATCAAGACGAACCATCTCCACGCCTTCGCGAGCCGCGAGACGCTCAGCCTCGGCGACCTCGAGCCGTTCATCGGCCTCGATCCGCCGGTGGAGCACCGCGGCGCCGAGCAGATGCCGCTCTTCGGAGGCTGAGCCGGATCGACGTCCGGTGGCTGCGTGACGGACCGCGCCGGCTTGCCGACGTCGCGATGATCGCCCTGGTCGATGGATTTGGACGGTTCTGGCCGCGACGAACCACGCGGATCGCGTCGTGCCGTCGTTCCGATCGCTCCCACCGATCGTCCGGGGCGGTTGCCACCCCCGACCCGGGTCGACGGGCACGTAGCTGGCGGAATCTATCGCTCCCACCGATCATCCGGCCCGGCTGCGACCCTCGAACCGGACTGATGGCCACGTAACCGTCGGAACCGATCGGTCCCACCGATCACCAGGGCCGTCTCGGGCCCGCCAACCGGGTCGCCGGCCGCCCGACCGGCGGAACCGATCGCTCCGAGTGATGACCCGGCCGCCGACCTGACCCTGCGCCCGCCCGGACCCCGGCGCGGCCCTGTACCCTGTCCTCCTCGAACCTTCGGCCGCGGTACCGGCCGTCCGTGCAGCAGGAGATCCCACGGTGACCCAGCTCGATCCCAATTCGCCGGTCAATCGCCTCGCCGATCGGTTCTGGGAGGCGATCCTCGAGGACAATCCGACCACGGCCACGATGTACGGCGACGAGCGCTACGACGACCGGCTCGAGGACCCCAGCCCGGAGGGTCGAGCTCGCCGCCGGGCGCTCATGGTCTCGACCCTGGCCGAGGCCGACGCGATCGATGCGGCAGATCAGCCGCTCGAAGACCGGATCACCCTCGACATGATCCGGGTGGTCTGTGAGCTCGGGATCGTCCAGGAGGACCAGCGGACCGACCTGCTCCGGGTCGTCGACCAGATGGCCGGCCCCCAGACGCTCCTTCCCCAGGTCGCCATGTTCCAGCCGGCCGACACGCCCGAGCGACTCGAGCGCTTCGAGGCCCGTCTCCGCGCCTACGACGGCTTCATGGCGGCGAACCGCGAGCTGCTGATGAACGGCATGGTCTCGGGGCTCACCGCGCCACGGATCGTCACGACCCGGACCATCGAGCAGCTGGAGCGCATCCTCGAGATCCCCGCCGAGGAGTCGGTCATCGTGACCGGCGCCCGGGTCGCCTCGGAGGCCGACCGGGCGCGGATCGAGCGACTCGTCCGCGAGGTGATCATCCCGGCCGACACCGCCTTCCTCGAGGGCCTCCGTGGCGAGTATCTCGCCGCCAGCCGCGAGGAGCCCGGTCTCTGGTCGGCGCCAGACGGCGACGCTCTCTACCGGACCCAGATCCTGGCCTGGACCACCCTCGACATCGACCCCGAGGAGGTCCACCGGATCGGTCTCGAGGAGCTCGAGTCGATCGAGGGCGAACGACGGGCCATCGCCCGGTCGCAGGGCTACGGCGACGACACCCACGCCTACCGGGCCGCGCTCCGGGCCGACCCGACGAACATCCCGGCCACGGCCGAGGAGTTGCTCGCCCGGGCCCGCGAGGACATCGGCCGGGCGATGGAGGTCGCCCCGCGCTACTTCGGTCGCCTGCCTCGGGCGGGCTGCGAGGTTCGGGCGGTCGAGGAATTCAAGGAGAAGGACAGCCCGTTCGCCTACTACTACCCGCCGACGACCGACGGCTCGCGGCCGGGGATCTACTACGCGAACACGTACCAGCTCTCGAGCCGGTTCTACACCACCCTTGGGACCACGACCTACCACGAGGCGATCCCGGGGCATCACTTCCAGATCGCCCTCGAGATGGAGAACGAGAACCTCAACGTCTTCCGCCGGCTCGGCTCGCGGATGGTCGGCGGGGCGTACGTCGAGGGCTGGGGCCTCTACTCCGAGCGACTGGCCGACGAGATGGGCCTCTTCCGCTCCGAGGGCGAGCGCTTCGGGATGCTCGACGCCCAGGCCTGGCGGGCCGCCCGCCTCGTCGTCGACAGCGGGATGCATGCCCTGCGCTGGCCGCGCCAGCGCTCGATCGAGACCCTGCTCGCCGCCGGCCTGTCCGAGACGGACGCGGTCATCGAGACCGACCGCTACATCTGCTGGCCGGGTCAGGCCCTGACCTACAAGCTGGGCCAGCGCGAGATCGAGCGTCTCCGGACGCAGCTCGCCGCCCGCGACGGCTCGGCCTTCGACCTGCGCGCCTTCCACGACGCGGTCCTGGGCCACGGCTCGCTGCCCCTGGCGACCCTGGCCCGCGAGCTCCCGAACTGGGTGGCGACCCCGGCCTGAATCCGGGACGGGCGCTCGAGCCCGGCGGCGCCTCAGCCGCCGGCGGAGCGGAGCGACGCGGCGATCTCGGCGTGGCCGGCGCGGTCGGCCAGGTCGGCCGCCGTCAGGACGTCCTCGTTGAGCGCGTCCGGGTCGGCGCCCTCGGCCAGGAGCAGGGCGACGGTCGCCGCCAGCCCGTTCTGGGCCGCGCCCATGAGCGGCGTGTAGCCGCCGTCCTGGGCCGCGTTCACCTCGGCGCCGGCCTCGATGAGCATCGCCGCCACCGCCTCGTGGCCGCCGGCGACCGCACTGTGGAGCGGCTGGACGCGCAGTGGGCCGGTCGCCCGGGCGTTCGGGTCGGCACCGCGGTCGAGCAGGAGACGGGCCACCGACGGTCGCCCGAAGAAGGCCGCCAGGTGGAGTGCCGTGAAGCCGTCGGCGGCTCGACCGTCGACGGGATCCGGCTCGGTCGGGTCCGCGCCCGCGGAACCTGCCCGGTCCCCCGTGCCACCGGCACCATCGTCCGCGTCGTCGCCCGACTCCACCTCCGCACGCTCGAGCGGCGCCACGACCCCGCGTCGGCTGCTCGCCTCCGCCTCGACCGTCCGCTCCCGCTCGGCCTCGTCCAGGCGGGCCCGGACCGTCTCCACGTCGCCCACGATCGCCGCCTCGAACAGGTCAAGGTCGGCTCCAGCGGCCCGGATCCGCTCGACGAGCTGCCAGCGCCCGTGATAGGCGGCCACGGTCAGGGCCGACAGCCCGGCCGCGTCGCTCGCCCCGGCGGCGGCTGGTCTGGCGGCCAGGATCCGCTCCACGGCGGCGTCGTCGCCTGTCCGGATCGCCTCGAACAGCTCGTCGGACACCAGGACGCTCCTCAGCTGTCGAACCCCACCCCGATCGCGTCGAGCGCGCGCAGGAGAAGCCCGCGTCGCCCCTCGTTCCGGTCCGCCCGGTCGAGCTCCCGCCGGACGAGGTTCACCACGACCGACCGGACCGGCTCGGGCGGGAACGGGAGTGGACTGCTCCGGACCATCTCGAGCCTGAGCAGGTCCGAGTCCGGCCGAAGGATGAAGTCCCGGACGACCCCACCCGCCCAGCGCGACGCGCCCACGCCGAGACCTGTGTAGCCCAGGGCGTGGGTCACCCGACCGCCCATGGTCTGGCCGAAGGTCACGCAGAAGCGACTGGTCGTGTCGATGGCCCCGCCCCAGCGATACGGGAAGCCGAGCCCGGCGAGCTGGGGGAAGGCCCGGAAGAAGTGGTCCTCGAGCCGCTCGAACGTCGCCGGCCGGAGGTCGTAGCGCGGCCCGACCCCGTTCCCGGCGTGATAGACGGCGTCGTAGCCGCCCCACAGGATCCGATCGTCGGCGGTCAGCCGGAAGTAGTGGAACTGGTTGTTGGCGTCGCCGAGCCCCTGGCGACCGGCCCAGCCGATCGACTCGCGCTGCGCGGGGGTCAGTGGATCGGAGGCGAGGACGTAGTCGTAGACCGGCACGAAGGTGGCGGCGAGGCTGGGATACCAGCCGGAATAGGCCGAGGTCGCGATGACGACGTGGTCGGCCCGGATCGAGCCGAACGGCGCCCCGGCGGGCCCACCGCCTCCGCCCGCGGGCGACGGCAGCGGCAGACCCAGCCGCCGGCCCCAACCGAACGGCTCGTCCCGATCGGGCGACCAGCCTACGGTCCGCACGACGACGCCCCCGGCGACCCGCTCGAGCCCGGTCACCCGGGTCGACTCGTGGATGACCACGCCGCGCCGGCGGGCGACCCTGGCCAGCCCCAGGCACAGCTTCGCCGGATCGACCAGCACGTTGTGCTCGGGTCCGGCCAGGACACCAGCCTCCCAGACCGGCGAGTGGACCTCGGCCCGGACCGCGTCCCGGTCGAGGAAGGTCAGACCGGCGCCACGGCTGTTCGCCACCTCGGCCCAGGCCCGAAGCTCGTCGACCTGGTGGGGCTGGTCGGCCACGGTCAGCTCGCCGGTCGGCTCGAGGTCGCACTCGATGCCCTCGTCGCGGACGAACTCGACCAGCTCCTGGAGGTTCTCGCGGCCGAGCCGCTCGAGGAGGTCGGCCTCGTCGGGGAAGTGCTGCTCGCCGTTCGCACGCCCGTGGACCAGGCTGGCCGCGCAGAAGCCGCCGTTCCGGCCGCTCGCCCCGAACCCGACGTACGCCTGCTCCACGACGGCCACCCGGAGGTTCGGGTCCGTCTCGGTCAGACGGATCGCCGTCCAGAGCCCCGTGAACCCGCCACCGACGATCGCGACGTCGACCTGCTCGTGACCGGCCAGGGGTGGACCCGGCTCGGGTCTGGCTCCGGCCAGCCAGTAGCCGACCGCGGCGCCGGGGTCACGGGGCGGTTCGATCATCGGGCGATCGTGCCACAGGACCTGGCGGGCCGTGTGACCTGGTCGCCGCTGTCCGCGTATCACGCGGCCCCGGAGCCCGACTTCGAACGGATATCGTGGACGAACGACCTCGATGCGACGCATATCGCATTGACGACGTCCGCGGGGCCATGCGAAGATGCCGCGAACGACGTCCCGCTGGACGCAACGAGCAGCGGTCCGTCCCACGAACCGACCGAGACGACACCCGCGCGGGGGGACCCCGCGGTCGCGTGGCCGTCCGACCACCGGAGGCATCATGACGACCGAGCCCGCCGCAACTCCCGCCCCGACGCTCACCCGCACGCGCCAGCTGGAGATGTACCGGCGCGCCCTGAAGACCCTGCCCGGCGGCACCGACTCGAACTTCCGGGCCTGGGGCGAGGACACGATCTACGTCGATCGGGGCAAGCGCGGTCACGTCTGGGACCTCGACGGCAACGAGTTCGTCGACCTCCGGATGGGCTACGGCCCGGTCATCCTGGGTCACGCCGACGAGCGGGTCGACGACTACGTCAACGAGCGGATGCGCCGGGGGGTCAGCTTCAGCTTGACCAGCGAGGACGAGGTCCGGACCGGCGAGCTCATCAAGGAGCTGACCGGTTGGGTCGAGAAGGTCCGGATGACGGTCTCGGGCACCGAGTGCACGATGCACGCGATGCGGGTCGCCCGGGGGTTCACCGGCCGGACGAAGATCGTCAAGTTCGAGGGCCAGTACCACGGCGTCCACGACTACGCCCTGATCAGCGTCGGCCCGAACGACATGTCCGAGCTGGGCGACCGGGACAACCCGGTCCGGCTGGCCTGGGGTCGGGGGATCCCCAAGCAGATCACCGAGACGGTCATCCCCGTCCCGTTCAACGACCTCGAGACGTTGCGCCGCGTCTTCGAGCGCGAGGGCGACGACATCGCCGCCGTGATCATCGAGCCGATCCTCGGCAACGCCCAGGCGATCCTCCCGCGTGAGGGCTTCCACCAGGGCGTCCGGGCGATGACCAAGGAGTTCGGCGCTCTGCTCATCTTCGACGAGGTGAAGACGGGCTTCCGGCTGGCTCGCGGCGGGGCCGCGGAGTTCTTCGGGGTCACCCCGGACCTGGCGACCTACGCCAAGGCGATGGGCAACGGCTATCCGGCCGCCGCCTTCGGGGGCCGGGCCGAGGTCATGGACGTCCTGCCTGACCACGTCAGCCACGGCGGGACCTACGCCGGGAACCGGGTCGCCGCGGCGGCGGCCGTGGCCACCCTGGGGATCCTCCGCGACGGGACCGTGCTCGAGGGCATCCGCCAGCGCGGTCTGTCGATCCAGCGCGGGATCAGCGGGCTCCTCGACGCCAAGGGACTGGCTCACACCTTCACCGGGGTTCCGGCGATGTTCGGGATCGTCTTCGCCGAGCACGAGATGCGCGAGTATCGCGACTGGGCGAACACCGACCACGACCTCTACGACGCGATCGCCGTCGGGATGCAGATCCGGGGCGCGATGCCGGAGCCGGATTCCCGCGAGCCGTGGTTCCTGTGCGCGGCCCACGACGACGCCGACGAGGCCAGGATCCTCGAGGCGTTCAGCGGCTCGCTCGACGCGGCTCTCGAGGCACGCGCCCACCATGCGGCCAGCGCCCACGTCGGCGCGGCGGGGGTCCAGCACGGGTGACCGTCGAGGTCACTCCCGCCCTTGGCCTCGACGGCAACGCCGTCCGGTCGGTCGACCGGGCGGCCGCGCTGCTCCTCGCCCTCGGCGACAGCCAGGGTGAGGCGGGGGTGACCGAGCTGGCCCGCCGGCTGGGCCTCCACAAGTCGACCGCATCCCGTCTGCTCGCGACGCTCCAGCGGCGGGGCCTCGTGGAGCAGGACGGCGAGACCGGCAAATATCGCCTCGGCCTGGTGGTCATCCGGCTGGCCGAGCGCGCCGAGCGGACCCTCGACCTCCGGGGGATCGCCATGCCCGAGCTGGAACGGCTGGCCCGGCTGACCCGCGAGACGACCGGTCTGGGCGTGCTCGAGCACGACTGCCTGCTGACGGTGGCCCAGGCCGACGGACCGAACCTCATCGCCGTCGGCGACTGGACGGGCCGGACCTCGCCGCTCCACTGCGTCGCCTCGGGCAAGGTCCTGCTGGCCGCCCTGGCCGAGCGCGAGGTCCTGCGGATCGCTCGATCCGGTCTCGTGGCCCATACGGACCGGACGATCACCGAGCTCGAGCCGCTCCTCGAGGAGCTCGCCCGGATCCGTCGCCGGGGATACGCCACCGCGATCGGCGAATACGAGCCCGGTCTCAACGCGGTGGCCGCGCCGGTCCACGACGCCCGTGGCGCGATCGTCGCGGCCGTCGACATCTGGGGTCCGGCGTTCCGGATCCCGCCGCGGCGGATGCCCGAGCTGATCGCGCTCGCCCGCGAGACGGCCGCCGCGATCTCCGTCCGACTCGGCGGCGCCGCCGCCTGATCCGCGACCGCTCGTCGGTCGGTGTACCCTGTCCCCGAAAAAACCGACCGACCGGTCGGTTTGTGGCGATGGGTCAAGCGGGGACACGATGGCCGACGGCGCCAACCTCAACGACGAGCGGAGCCGGAAGCGGCGCGAGACGATCCTCGACGCCGCCTTCCACGTCTTCGCCCGGTCGGGCTACCGCGACGCCGCGGTCGACGAGATCGCCCGGAAGGCCGCGACCTCGAAGGGCGGGGTCTACTTCCACTTCCCGACCAAGGAGTCGATCTTCGTCGAGCTGATGCGGACCACCGCCGACAAGCTCATCGGGCGGGTCGAGCGCGAGGTCGCCCGCGAGACCGACCCCATCCGCCAGGCCGACGCGGCCCTCCGGACCGTGATCACGACCTTCGCCGGCCATCGCACGATGGCCAAGCTCCTCCTCGTCGACGCGCTCGGTGCAGGACCCGTCTTCCGCCTCGAGATCGAGCGTCTTCACGTCCGCTTCGCCGGGCTCATCCAGGGTCACCTCGACGACGCCGTGGCGGCCGGCTCCATCCCGCCGATCGACACCGTCCTGGCCAGCCAGGCCTGGTTCGGGGCGCTCGACGAGATCGTCGTGCGCTGGCTCGTCGCCGAACGACCGACTTCGCTCGAGGATGCCTACCCGACCCTTCGGCGGCTCCTCCTCCGGAGCGTCGGCGTGGACGAGGCCCGGATCGACGCCATCGCCGAGTTCGCCGCCCGATGACGACCCTGACCCCGGCGCCGCCGAGCCCCGGCCCGACCGAACCGACGGGCGGGGATCTCGCGGCCCGTCTCGGACCGCTGGCCGAACGGGCGGGCGGTCGCGGGCTCCGGACCCTGGTCACGGCGACGGTCGCGGTCCCGTGGCGCGACCCGATCTCGCTCTACGCGGCCGCGCTGGCGGCCGGCGAGGCGCCGGCCCTGTGGCTCAGCCCGGCCGAGGGGTTCGGTCTGGTGGCGATCGGCGCCGCCTGGACGATCCAGACCGGCGGGCGCGATCGGTTCGGGACCGTGGCCCGGGGCTGGGCCGACCTGGTCGGTGGCGCCTTCCAGAACGACGACGGCGGGGGCCGGCGGGGGACCGGCCCGCTGCTCCTCGGCGGGTTCCCGTTCTCGCCCGGCACCGAGCGGCATGACCCCGCCTGGCGTGGGTTCGAGCGGTCGGCCCTCGTCCTCCCGGCGCTGCTCCTGACCCTCGCCCCGGACGGTGCCTGGCTCACCGCCAGCCTCGTCGCGGAGGGCGACACGGACGACCCCGACGAGGTCGCGACCACCAGGGCGACCGAGATCGCCGAACTCTGGGAGCGTCTCCGAACGCGATCCGTCGATGTCGCCCTGACGCCGTCCGACGAGCTGCTCCGAGTCGTGGCCGAGGCGCCCCGCTCGGATTGGCGCTCGACCGTCGTCCGGTTCGCCGGGGCCGTGGGCCGGGGCCGGCTGGACAAGGTCGTCCTGGCCCGCCGGGTCGACCTCGCGGCCGACGTCCCGCTCGACGTGCCGGCCGCCCTGCGCCGCTTCGAGGCGAGCGCGCCCGAGTCGACCGTCTTCGCGATGACCCGGGACGGCCGGACGTTCCTCGGGGCGACGCCCGAACGCCTGGCCCGGACGGAGGGTCGCGAGTTCCGGACGATCGCCCTGGCCGGCTCGATCGGACGGGGCTCCGACGCCGCCGACGACGATCGGCTGGCGGCCGAGCTCCTGGCCAGCGAGAAGGACCGCGAGGAGCACCGGGTCGTGGTGGAGATGCTCCGCGAGACGCTCACGCCCATCGCGGCCCGGCTCGAGATCGAGCGCGCCCCGTCGGTCGTGCGGCTGCGTCACGTCCAGCACCTGGCCACGCAGGTGAACGGCCGTCTCCGGGAGCGGGCGGGGATCCTGGCCCTCGTCGAGCGTCTCCACCCCACCCCGGCCGTCGGCGGTCAGCCGCGGGACGTCGCGCTCGAGCTCATCGCCGAGCAGGAGCGGCTGGATCGGGGCTGGTACGCGGGGCCGTTCGGCTGGCTCGACCGGCGCGGCGACGGCGAGTTCGTGGTCGCCATCCGCTCGGGCGTGGTCGACGGCGCGACGGCCTCGCCTCTTCGCGGGGTGCGGGATCGTGGCCGACTCCGACCCCGACCGCGAGTGGGATGAGTCGCGGCTCAAGCTTCGCGTCCTCGCCTCGGCCCTGGGCCGGCTCGGATCGTGAACCGGGCCGGCCCCGGGCCCTCCGACCGCCCCCCGATCGCGCCGGCGACCCCGGCCGGGCCGGTCCGGGCCATCGTGGACGAGCTCGTCCGGGCCGCCGTCCGCGACGTCGTGGTCTGCCCGGGCTCGCGCTCCACGCCGCTTGCCCTCGCCCTCGCCGCCGATCCGGCGCTCCGCACCTGGCTCCACCTCGACGAGCGAGCCGGCGGCTTCTTCGCGCTCGGCCTGGCCAAGGCGAGCCGCCGTCCGGTCGCGATCCTGGCGACATCCGGTACGGCGGTCGTGAACATCCATCCGGCCGTCGTGGAGGCTCACGAGGGGCGGGTGCCGCTCGTCGTCCTGACCGCCGACCGTCCGCCCGAGCTGCGCGACCGGGGTGCGCCGCAGACGATCGACCAGGACCATCTCTTCGGTCGTCATGCCAAGTGGTTCGCCGACCTGCCCGTCCCCGCCGACGTCCCGGACCAGGTGAGGCACCTGCGCGGCGTCGTCGGTCGGGCGGTGGCGATGGCCGCCGAGCCCCCGGCCGGCGCGGTCCAGCTCAACCTGCCGTTCCGCGAGCCCCTCGTCCCGGACGGCGACCTGCGCCCGCGACCGGACGACCACGACCGGGCCGTGGAACCCGGACCCACGGTCCGCCTGATCGGTGGGGTCCGCCTGCCGGCCGGGGCCGACCTGGCCGACCTCGTCGCTCGACTGCGGGCCGTCGAGCGGGGCCTGATCGTCTGCGGGCCGCTGGACCGCGTGGGGTTCGCCCCGGCGGTCGCCGCGCTCTCCGCGGCGACCGGGTACCCGATCCTGGCCGACGGCCTGGCCAACGTCCGGACCGGGCCCCACGACCGCTCGGGGGTCGTCGCCCGGCACGACACGGTCCTTCGGTCCGAGCGCTTCCGGGCGGCCCACCGGCCGGACCTCGTCATCCGCTTCGGCGGCACGCCGACCTCGAAGCCGCTCCTGGGCTGGCTGGCCGAGCTCGAGGCGGTCCAGCTCGTCGTCGACGACGGCGGCTGGAACGAGCCGACGAACCGGCCCGCGACGATCGTCCATGCCGATCCGGTGCAGACTGGCGCCGGGTCCTGGCCGAGCGGCTGTTCGCGGGATCGCGACCCCGGTCCTCGCCCTCGTCCTGGCTGGCGGGCTGGCTCGCCGCAGACCGGGCCGCCGATACCGCGCTGCGCGCCTGGCTCGTCGCCTGTGCCGAGCCGTTCGAGGGCGCGGCGATCGCCGAGGTCGCCCCGGTCCTGGCCGACGGCGCCATCCTGTACGTCGGCAACAGCATGCCGGTCCGCGACCTCGACGCTTACCTGCCCGGCGGGGCCGGGGCGATCCGCTGCCTGGGGAACCGCGGCGCGAACGGGATCGACGGCGTCGTCTCGTCGGCCCTCGGGGCGGCCGCGGCGGGCGACGGTCCGGTCGTCCTCGTCGTCGGCGACATCTCGTTCCTGCACGACCTCAACGCCCTCGTCGCAGCCCGGATCCACGCCCTTGCGGCCACGATCGTCCTGGTCAACAACGACGGGGGCGGGATCTTCTCGTTCCTGCCCCAGGCGACGACGGATCGGCCCGAGGTCGGTCTGCCCGACCGGTACGAGGCCCTCTTCGGCACGCCCCACGGGATCGACGTCGGCCCGATCGTGGGCGCCCTGGGTGGCGAGCACCTGCGCCTGGGACCGGGGAGCTCGGGCCGGCGGTGGCGGCATCGCTGGGACGGCCGGGGGTCCGCGTCCTCGAGCTCCGGACGGACCGGGCGCGCAACGTGGAGCTCCATCGCGAGGCGGTCGCCGCGGCCGTCGGCGCGATCGAGGCGCTCGACGGTCCTTCGGGCGCCGGCTCGTGACCCGGCTGGTGGTGGACGGCGTCGGCCTCGAAACACGCGTCCTGGGTGGTGGGCCGCCGGTCCTCTTCCTCCACGGCTTTACCGGACGCGGGACGAGCTGGGGACGGCTGCCCGCCGCGCTCCGCGACAGAGGTCATCGAACGATCGTGGTGGACCTGCTCGGTCACGGCCGGTCCGACGCGCCGGCGGATCCGGCCCGCTACGCGGTCGATCGCCAGGCCGCCGACCTGGTGACGCTGCTCGACCGGCTGGATGCCCGACCGGCCGACCTGGTCGGCTACTCGATGGGCGCCCGGATCGCCTTGCGGGTCGCCATCGACCGCCCCGACGCGGTCCGCCGCCTGGTCCTGGAGAGCCCCTCGCCCGGGATCGCGGACCCGGGCCTCCGCCGCGACCGCCGAGCGCAGGACGAGGCCACGGCGATGAGCCTCGAGCGCGACGGCGTCGAAGCCTTCGTCGACGGCTGGGAGGCGTTGCCGATCCTGGCCGCCCAGGCCGGGCTGCCCGCGGCGACCCGGCGCCGACTCCGGGCCGACCGTCTCCGCAACCGGGCCGTCGGCCTGGCGACCAGCCTGCGCGGCGCCGGACAGGGTACCGCCGAGCCGGTCCATGACCGGCTGAGGTCGATCGCGGCGCGGACACTGATCGTGGCAGGCCGGCTCGATCCGGTCGGGTGCGACCGCGCCATGATCGTCGCCGGCTCGATCCCGGGCAGCCGTCTCGAGATCGTCGACGGGGCGGGTCACGCCCCCCACCTGGAGCAACCCGGGTCGTTCCGCCGCCTCGTCTCGACCTTCCTCGAACCCGACGCCGCCTGGCCCGCGGACCGTCCGGGCGTCTCCAGACCGGCCGCCATCGATCGAGGGAGTCGCGCATGACCACCGCCTGGACGTCCGTCCATGCCTACACCGACATCCGGCTCGAGCACTCCGGCACCGGGGTCGCCCGGATCACCATCGACCGACCGGAGGTCCTCAACGCCTTCCGACCGGAGACCGTGACCGAGCTCATCGACGCCTTCCGCCGCGTCCGAGACGACGCCACCATCGGGGTCGTCCTGCTGACCGGGGCCGGCGATCGCGCGTTCTGCTCGGGTGGTGACCAGCGCTACAAGGCCGAGGGCGGCTATGTCGGGTCGGACGGGATCGCCCGGCTCAACGTCCTCGACCTCCAGCGCGACATCCGCTCGCTGCCGATCCCGGTCATCGCCCTGGTCAACGGCTACGCCATCGGCGGCGGCCAGGTCCTCCAGCTGGTGTGCGACCTGTCGATCGCCTCGGAGAACGCCGTCTTCGGACAGACCGGTCCCCGGGTCGGCAGCTTCGATGCCGGGTTCGGGGTCTCGCTCCTGACCCGCAGCGTCGGTCAGAAGCGCGCCCGGGAGATCTGGTACCTGTGCCGCCAGTACAGCGCGGCCCAGGCCCTGGCGATGGGTCTGGTCAACGCCGTCGTCCCGCTGGCCGAGCTGGAAGCCGAGGGGCTGCGCTGGGCCGACGAGATCCTGGACAAGAGCCCGACCGCGATCCGGTTCCTCAAGCGGGCCTTCAACGCCGACGACGGGGCATCGACCGGCCTCCAGGAGCTGGCCGGCGACGCGACGATGCTGTACTACACCACCGACGAGGCCCACGAGGGCAGCCGGGCCTTCCTCGAGAAGCGCCCGGCAGACTTCCGCCGCTTCCCGCGTCGACCCTGAGCCCGTCGGTCGACCGCCCGATGACCGTCCCCTCGGCCCGACTCGTCGCCCCGCCTCCGACCCCGTCGCGTCTCCGGGCGTGGCGCATGGCCGCTCGGCCGCCGACGCTGCCGGCCGCCCTGTCGCCGGTGCTCGTCGGGCTCGGTGTGGCGATCGGGGAGGGGACCTTCGAGCCGGGCCCGGCCCTGGGCTGCGTCGCCGTGGCGCTCCTGCTCCAGATCGCGGCGAACCTGGCCAACGACCTGTTCGACTTCCGCTCGGGGGCCGACAGCGCGGACCGGCTCGGGCCGCCCCGGGCCGCGGCGACGGGGCTGCTCACCGAGCGCGACCTGGTCGTGGGCGTGACGGTGGTGCTCGGTCTCGCCGGGCTGGTCGGCCTGGGGCTGGTCCTGGTCGGCGGCCCGATCATCCTGGTGCTCGGCATCCTCGCCGTCGTGAGCGCGCTGGCCTATACCGGCGGACCCTGGCCGTACGGGTACCACGGGCTGGGCGAGGTCTTCGTCTTCATCTTCTTCGGCCTGGTCGCGGTGGCCGGCACCGCCTACCTCCAGACCGGCACCTGGACGCTCCTCGCCTTCGCGGCGGCGATCCCCCTCGGGGCGATCATCACCGGGATCCTGGTCGTCAACAACCTGCGTGACCTGGCCACGGACCGGGCTGCCGGCAAGCACACCCTGGCGACCCGGATCGGTGGTCCGGCGACGGAGCTCGAGTTCGTGACGCTCCTGGCGGTCGCCTACGCCGTGCCGGTCGCCCTCGCCCTGGCCGGCGCGGCCGGACCCGTCGTCGTCCTGCCCCTGCTCAGCCTGCCCCTGGCCGTCCCGCTCGTCCGGACGGTCCGGGCGGGCGGCGATCCACGCCGGCTCAACGCCGTGCTGCGCGGGACGGCCCGTGTGTCGCTGGCGTTCGGGGTCCTCTTCGCGGTCGGCCTGGCAATCGGCGGCCGGATCCCGTGAGCCGGATCGTCGAGACGCGTCTGGAGCGGGTCGTCGTGCCCTTCCGGGCGCCGGTCGTGACGACCGAGCGGACCTGGCGCGAGCGTCGCCTGGGGATCGTCGTGCTCGTCGACGAGGCCGGCAGCACGGGTCTCGGGGAGCTGGCCCTCGACCGCGACGACGGGTCGTCGGCCGCCGCCCTCGCCCTGGACCGGCTGAGCCACCTGGCCGGCCAGGAAGCGGTCGAGGCGCTCGAAGGGGGCCTGCAGACCGGCTCGACCGACGAGCCGGTCGGACCGGGTCGGACCGGGTCGGGCGGCGCGGTCGACCACGTCGTCTCCGGCGCGATCCAGTCCGCGGCCCTGGACCTGCTGGCCCGTGCGGCGGGCCGGCCGCTGTGGTTCGAGCTGGTCGACCGGGCCGCTGGAGCGGATCCCACGATGCTCGGTCGTCCCGGTCCGGATGGCGCTCCCGCGGCGGCCGATCCGCCGACGGTGGCCGTCAACGCCCTCGTCCTCGGGCGGTCGATCGAGGCGGCCACCCGGGCGGCGGTGGCCGCGGTGGCCGCGGGGTTCGGCACCCTCAAGCTGAAGACGGCGCCGGACGAGTCGTGCCGCGCCCTCGTCGAGCGGGTCGGCGCGGTCCGCGACGCCGTGGGTTCGGAGGTCCGGCTGCGTCTCGACGCGAACGGTGGCTGGACGGTGGACGACGCGATCGACCGGCTGCGCGCCCTCTCCGGACTCGATCTCGAGTACGTCGAGCAGCCGATCCCGGCCCGGCTTGGATCGTCGGCGCTGGCCCGGGTCCGTCGGGGCTCGTCCGTCCCGGTCGCCGCCGACGAGTCGGTGAGCGACCGGGCGGCCGCCGGTCGCCTGCTCGACGCCCACGCGGTCGACGTCCTCGTCGTGAAGCCGTCCCGGGTCGGCGGCCCGCTGACGGCCGCCCGATTGGCCCGCTCCGCGGCCGATCGAGGGGTCGCGACGGTGGTCTCGACCCTGTTCGAGACCGGGGTCGGGATCGCCGCGGCGCTCCAGGTCGCGCTGGTCGTGCCCGGTCCCGCCCGGGCCCACGGGCTGGCAACGGCCGACCTCCTGGCCGACGACCTCGTCACCGACCCCCTGTCGGTCCGGGGCGGGCGTCTCGCGGCGCCGGGCGGACCCGGCCTGGGCGTCGTCCTCGATCAGGCGGCCCTCGAGGTCTTCCGTGTCCCCTGACCGAGACCCGCCGACGGTCGCTCCCGACCCGGTCGCCGCCGCGGCGACGGTGCGCCCGGATGCCGAGGCGGTCGTAGACGCCGGCGTCCGGTGGACCTGGGCGGAGCTCGACCGGCAGGTCGGGGAGATCGCCCGACGGCTGAGCGCATCGGGGGCCGGGCCCGGCCCGGCCGGCCGGGTGGCGATCCTGGCCGGTGAATCGGCGTCGGCCGTCGCCGCGATCCACGCGGTGCGGCGCCTCGGCGCGACGCTGGTCATGGTGAACCGCCGGGCGGCGGCACCGGAGATCGAGACCCTGCTCGGCGTCGTCCGACCTGCGCTCCTGCTCCACGACGATGTCACCGCCGATCTCGTCCGGTCGGCGCTCGAGCCCGGGCGGGTCGACCCCGGCGTCGTCGACATCTCCCGGCCGCCACGATCCGGGGAGCCGCCCCCCGATGAGCCCGCCCGGGCCGTCATGGCCGATCCGGCCGCGCCGGCCACCCTGGTCTTCACGTCGGGCACGACCGGCCGTCCGAAGGCGGCGATCCTGACCCACGCGAACCACGCCGCGAGCGCGGCCGCCTGGGCCGCCTTCCTCGAGCCCGTCCCGACCGACCGCTGGCTGGCCTGCCTGCCGTTCCACCACGTGGCCGGTCTCGGGATGATCGACCGGGCCGCGCGCTGGGGCGTGCCGCTGGTCGTCCAGCCCGGCTTCGATCCAGCCGCGGTGGCCGATGCGATCGAGCGCGACGGGATCAGCCATCTGTCGCTCGTCGGTTCGACCCTCGGCCGGCTCGTCGAGGTCCTGGCCGGCCGGGCCGTGCCGGGTTCCCTGAGGGCGGTCCTGGTCGGTGGCGAGCGGACCCGACCCGAAGCGCTCGGCGCCGCCGGGGCGGCCGGTCTGCCCATCGTCACGACGTACGGCCTGACCGAGACGGCGTCGGGCATCGTCGCCCAGATGCCCGCCGACGTGCTCACGCACCCCGGTGCCGCCGGTCTGCCCCTGCCGGGCGTCGACCTCCGGATCCGGGACGAGGGACGATCGGTGGGGGCCGGCGTGGTCGGGGACGTCGAGGTGCGCGGCGGGATGGTCTTCGCGGGGTATCTCGGCGAGCCGGACGCGACCGCCGCCGTCCTCGACGACGGCTGGCTGCGGACCGGCGACCTCGGCGCGGTCGATGCGGCCGGTCGGCTGACGATCGCGGACCGGCGCGAGGACCTGGTCATCTCCGGGGGCGAGAACGTCTACCCGGTCGAGGTCGAGGCGGTCCTCCGGGACCACCCGGCGATCCTCGATGCGGCGGTGGTGGGCCGGCCCGATCCGACCTGGGGATCGGTGCCGCTGGCCGCGATCGTGGTCCGGCTCGGGGTCGATCCGTCCGACGCCGAGCTTCAGGCCCACTGTCGTGCCTCCCTCGCCGGCTACAAGGTCCCGGCGGCGTTCGTGCGCGTCGTCGCGATCCCCCGGTCGCCGACCGGCAAGGTCCTCCGACTGGCGCTGCGTGAGGGTCTGCTGGGGTGACCGGCAACGCGGCTCCACCCGACGAGGTCCGGTCGATGTTCGACCGGATCGCCCCGGTCTATGACGGGATGAACGCCGCGATCAGCGGCTTCCAGGAGCCGCGCTGGCGACGGCTCGCGGTCCGGGCCGCCGACCTCGGGCCGGGGATGCGCGCCCTCGACGTGTGCTGCGGGACGGGCAAGGTCGCCGCCGCCCTCTTCGACGCGAGCGCACCGGGCGGGACCGTCCTCGGTGTCGACTTCTCGGTCGCGATGATCGAGCGCGCAGACCACGTCTTCGGCGACCGGCCGGGACTGGCGTTCGTGGTCGGCGACGCGCTGGCGCTGCCCGTCGACGACGCCTCGTTCGACGCCGCCACGATCGCCTTCGGGATGCGCAACCTGGCCGACTACCGGCTGGGGTTCGCCGAGCTGCGGCGGGCGGTGCGCCCCGGTGGCCGGGTCGTCTGCCTCGAGATCGCCCGGCCCCGGAGTCGGCTCGGCCGGGCGATCCAGGCCTGGTTCGACCGGGTCGTCCCGGTCATCGGTCGCCTGGTCGGCCAGGGCGACGCCTACGGCTACCTCGTCCGGAGCACCAGGGCGTATCCCGCCCCCGAGCGGATCGCCGGGATCATGGCCGAGGCCGGGCTGGTGGACGTGCGCTGGACGCCGCTCTCGGGCGGGATCGTGACGATCCACGTCGGCCGGCGACCCGCCCGACCGGCCGAGCCCGCCGTCCCAGGCGCTACCCTAGGTTCATGACCCAGATTCCCGACACCGGCCAGCTGACCGCCTTCTTCCAGGCGCGCGGATTCCCACTGCTCATCCTCCTGGTCCTGACCCTGATCGCGTTCCGGGCGGTCCGCCCGCTCGCTCACCGGCTGATCATCCGCCTCCTCGAGCGTCGGACCCCCGACGACGCCGACCCCGAGGTCGCCGCCCTGTCCCTCGAGGAGAGCCGCAAGCGGGTGACCACCCTCGAGGACCTGTTCGCGACATTCCTGAAGGTCACCGTGGCGACCGTGGCGGTGCTCGTCCTGTTGACGATGCTCGACCTCCTGCCGGTCATCGCCGGGCTGGGGATCCTGGCAGCCGCCCTGACCCTGGCCGGCCAGAGCATCGTCCTCGACGTGCTGATGGGCGTCGTCATCGTCTTCGAAGGTCCGTACTACAAGGGCGACTGGGTCCAGATCGGCGGGGTCGAGGGCGAGGTGGAGGACGTGGGCCTGCGCCGGACGGTCCTGCGCGACGCATCGGGCACCGTCCATAGCGTCTCGAATTCGAGCGCCCGGACGGCCTCGAACCTGACCCGGATCTACGCCCGGATGCAGGTCGACGTCACGGTCGCCTACGGGACCGACCTCGATCGGGCGACCGGGATCGTCAACGAGGTCGGGGCCGCCATGGCCGCCGACGAGGCGTGGAGCGGACGCCTCCTCGAGACGCCGCAGCTCCTGCGGGTGGATGCCCTGGGTGAGCTCGGGATGACCCTGCGGGTGGCGGGCAAGGTCCGGGCGGCCGATCGCTGGGTCGCGCCCGGGGAACTGCGCAAGCGACTCATCGACGCGTTTCAGGCAAACGGGATCGAGATCCCCGTCCGCGGTCGGGTGGTCCTGGCCCGCGAGCCCGGGGCGCCGGACAGCGGCACCGGGACAGAAGGGCCGGAGAGCGGCAGCGCCGGCGAGGTCTGATCCAGCGACGTTCGACGGTCGCGGGCGGCTCCGGGCCGCGTAGAATGGCCTCCCGTCGTCAGCTCGTGGAGGTGGCCAGGTGAGCGTCGAGCCGTCGCAGCCGGAGATCGAGAACCTCCTCGCCGAGGCTCGGACGTTCCCGCCGCCGGCCGCGTTCACGGCACGGGCGAACGCCGGGACGGAGCTCTACGCCGAGGCCGAGGCCGACTTCGAGGCGTTCTGGGCGAAGCGGGCACGGGAGCGGATCAGCTGGTTCACACCCTTCGCCACCACCCTCGAGTGGGACCTGCCCTTCGCGAAGTGGTTCACCGGCGGCGAGCTCAACGTGGCCTACAACTGTGTCGACCGGCACGTCGAGCGGGGTCTCGGGGAGAAGGTCGCCTACCACTGGATCGGCGAGCCGGGCGACACCCGGACGATCACCTACGCCGACCTCCAGGGCGAGGTCAACCGGGCCGCCAACGCGCTCAAGGAGCTCGGCGTGGTCAAAGGCGACCGGGTCGCCATCTACCTGCCGATGATCCCCGAGCTGCCGGTCGCGATGCTGGCCTGCGCCCGTCTCGGGGCGGCCCACACAGTGGTCTTCGGGGGTTTCTCGGCCGAGGCCCTCAGCGACCGGATCAACGACGCCGAGGCCAAGGTCCTGATCACCGCCGACGGTGGCTGGCGACGGGGCAAGAAGGTCGGCCTCAAGCACCATGCCGACGAGGCCGTCGCCGGGACCCCGTCGATCCAGCACGTCATCGTCGTCAACCGGCTCCGCGACGGCTGTCACATGGTCGAGGGTCGGGATCACTGGTGGGGCGAGATCGTCGGCCGCCAGAGCGATCGCTGCGACCCGGTCCCGGTCGAGTCGGAGCAGCTCCTTTACCTGCTCTACACCTCGGGCACGACCGCCAAGCCCAAGGGGATCGTCCACACCACGGCGGGCTACCTGCTCCAGACCAGCTACACCCACGAGATCGTCTTCGACGTGAAGCCCGAGGACGTCTACTGGTGCGCGGCCGACATCGGCTGGGTGACCGGCCACAGCTACATCGTCTACGGCCCGCTGGCCAACGCCACGACCGGGATCATGTACGAGGGCGCGCCGGACACCCCCGACTGGGATCGCTGGTGGCAGATCGTCGAGGACTACAAGGTCTCGATCCTGTACTGCGCACCGACCGCCATCCGGGCCTTCATGAAGCAGGGTGAGGCCTACCCGGCGAAGCACGACCTCAGCTCGCTCCGGCTGCTCGGTTCGGTCGGCGAGCCGATCAACCCGGAAGCCTGGCTCTGGTACCACACCAACATCGGGCGGACGAAGGCGCCGATCGTCGACACCTGGTGGCAGACCGAGACGGGCGCCATCCTCATCAGCCCGCTGCCGGGGGCGACCACGACCAAGCCCGGCTCGGCCACCTTCCCGCTGCCCGGGATCGCGGCGGATGTCGTCGACGCGGCCGGCCAGAGCGTCCCCCGGGGCGGCGGCGGCTACCTCGTCCTGAAGCGGCCGTGGCCGGCGATGCTCCGGGGCATCTACGGTGACCCGGAGCGGTACCGCCAGACCTACTGGAGCCGGTTCCCCGGGATGTACTTCGCCGGCGACGGGGCGAAACGCGACGAGGACGGCTACTTCTGGCTGCTCGGCCGGGTCGACGACGTGATGAACGTGGCCGGCCACCGGATCTCCACGATCGAGGTCGAGTCGGCCCTCGTCGACCACCCCTCGGTGGCGGAGGCCGCGGTCGTGGGCAAGACCGACGAGGTGAGCGGCCAGGCGATCTTCGCCTATGTCATCCTCCGGGCCGGCCAGGAGCCGTCCGACGCCCTGGGGGTCCAGCTTCGCGAGCACGTCGCCTATGTCATCGGCCCGATCGCCCGGCCGAAGTTCCTGATGTTCACACCGGACCTGCCCAAGACCCGCTCCGGGAAGATCATGCGCCGGCTGCTCCGCGACCTGGCCGAGGGCCGGGTGCTGGGGGACACCACCACGCTGGCCGACGCCGCCGTCGTCGATACCATCCGGGAGAAGTCGGGATCCGCCGAAGAGGACTGATGTGCCGTTCGATTTCCTGAAGCGGAAGGACAAGACGGGGCAGGCCGCCCCGCCGTCGGATTCCGCGGCGGCCGTCCCACCACCCGGCCCGGGGATCGCCTTCGACGGGCTGACCGAGGAGTGGCGCCTCATCGGCGCGATGCGCCTCGAGGGTCGGCTCTCGGACGCCCTCAACCGGCGCGAGGCGATCCCGATCAGCGACGTCTCCTGGGCCCCGGTGGACGGCTCGGAGCCCTTCACCGAGGTCCCCGGGCTCAAGAGCATCGACCCGTACGACCTCATCGTGGTCCTGGCCGGGGCCGGCAGCCTGCCGCCGCTCACCGACGAGGAGAAGGTCGCCCACAAGATCCACAAGATCAGCTACGACGTCGCCCTCGAGGTCCCGCCGTTCCGGGTCATCGGGACGGTCTACCTCTATCCGGGCTCGGAGCCGGAGCGGTTGCTCGACCGGGCCACCGAGATGTTCCTGCCGGTGACCGACGCGATCGCCTACCTGGGCGATCGCCGGATCAGCGCCGAGGAGGTCGACACCGTCCTGGTCAACCGGTTCTATCTGCGGGGTGTCCAACAGGTCGACAAGCGGACCGGTGAGCCGCACCAGCGGATGCCCGGGACGCCCCTCGGCGGGGTCAGCTGGCAGGAGCGGTCGGGCTAGGCTCGGACCCGGGGCCGGTCGTCCCCGCCGGCGGCCGGTCAGACGCGGCTGGTCTCGCGGGTCCGTCCCAGGAAGCGGAACGACGGGCGACCCGAAGGCTCGGCCTTCTCGACGGTCCGCTCGATCCCGAGGAGGCGGTCGGCCAGGGCCTCGAAGTCCTCGGTGACCTTCTCCTTGGGGAACTGCTCCACCACGGTCCGACCCTCGTTCGCGGCCCGGACGAAGAGGAGCCCGCCGGAGCGGATGAGGGCCATCGCCGGCATCCCGACCGTGCGCTCCATGTCCGCCACGGAGACCCCGCTGTTGGCCCGGTTGACGACCATCGCGAGCTTGTCCCGGATGTCGAGCTCGTCGGCCAGGCCGTACAGCTGGACGCCCGCCCGGAGGGCCGGGACGTCGGGGGTGATCGGGACGAGGATCCGGTCCGCCCGTTCGAAGATGACCTTGTTGACCGCCCCGTACGAAGGGTGCATGTCGACGATGATGAAGTCGAAACCGCGCCGCGAGTAGTCCAGGGCATCGCCGATCTCGGCCGGGTCGAGGCCGTCCGTGTCGAGTGGGCTGGAGGTCAGCGCGGCGACTGCGAGGCCGTTCGGATGATGGGTCGCCAGCTCGGCGATCGTCCGCGGCGCAGCCCCCTCGTCGCGATCGTCGGCCCAGGCATCGACCACGGTCTGGATCTGGTCGAGGCCCAGCGAGTTCGCGATGTGGCCGGTCACGGTGTCGGCGTCGATGAGCAGGACCCGCTGGCCGCGTCGGACCTGGAGGGCCGCGGCCAGGTTGATCGAGATGGTCGTCTTGCCGACGCCGCCCTTGGGGTTGAAGACCCCGACGACGGTCGCTCGCTTGGTGAACGCACCCGAATCGATCCCGCGCCCGGACTCGATGACCGGGCCGCTCCCGTCGTCGACCGTCTGCGAGCGGATGAGCATCGCCTCGACCCGCCAGCGCAGGGCGTCGGCCGAGTAGGGCCGGGTGAAGTACTCGTCGTTGATGGTCGCCTTCTGGGCGGGACCGGTGAGCGTCTCCAGGATCCGCGGCGAGACGACCATGAGGGCCGGGATCGCCCGCCCGCCCTCGTTGAGGAGCGAGTAATACTCCAGCGATGTGTCGAAGTCGCTCTCGCCGTCGAGGATCCCCAGGGCGACCGTCCGCTGGGACTCGAGGAGCGTCTCGAGCTCTACCGGCGAGCTGACCACTGCGGTGTCGTAACCCGCGGCGTCGAGCTCGTGCTCGACCCGCGACGACTCCCCGTCGGGCAGCGCGATGACGATGGTCTGGCGGGGCATTCGGACGGTCTCCTGACCCGGGCCCGGGTCAGGCCTCGGACTCGGGATCCCGCGCCGAGACCGTGAGCATGCCGTCACCGCTGCCGGTGACGCGGGCCTCGAAGCCCGACAGGGTCGGCACGACGTCCCCGAGGACCACCTCCGGCGAATGGACGACGGCGAAGACGAACTCTCCGTCGGGGCCGGAGGAGACACCCACCGACTGGACGCCGGCGATCCGACCGAGATGTCGCTTGAAGCTGGCGATGCTGGCCACGCTGATGAGCCCGGTGACCACGACCTTGCTGGTCACGCCCCCGGACGGGGTCTGGGTCCGGCTCATCGGGCCGATCTGGTCCGAGGCCGGGACGAGGCCGGCCAGCCGGGCCGCCAGCGCGTCGTCGGCGATCGTCGGGATCTCGTCCTCGTCGCCGTGATCGGCGGCCAGGGCGGCTGCCTCGGCCTCGGCGTCGCCGAGGTCGGGGGTGAGGCCGAGCATCGCCAGGCGCGGGTCGGCATCGGTCGCCGGCTCATCCTGGGTCGCCTCGACCGTCTCGACCGTCTCAGGCCTCTCGGCCTCGGCCGGGGCCTCGGCGACGGGCTCGTCGGTGGCCCGGTTCGCCGCTTCGATGGCGGCCATGGCCGCCTCGATCGCGGCTCGGTCGTCCTGGGTCGCAGCCTCGCTCGTCGGGTCCTGGGTCATGACCGAGGAGGCGTCGCCGGCCTCGGCCGCGACGTCGCCCGTCGTGGGTGTCTCGTCGGTGATCGCGGTGGTGGCGTCGTAGACCGGATCGTCGACCGGGGTCGCTTCGACCGCGTCGACGACGGGGACGGCGACCGTGGCCTCGTAGACCGCGTCGCTCTCGGCGGTCGCGTAGACGGGTCCGTCGACATCGTCGAAGGAGGGCGGCTCGGGCAGGTTCTCGGCCATGGCCGCGAACTCGGCCGGATCCTCTTCGTGGAGGAGCCGCTCGAAGAAGCGGTCCATCTCGGCCTCGAACCCGGCCACACGCGTCTGGACCGCCTCGATCCGTCGCTCGACCCTGGCGGCGTGGGCTTCGAGCTCGCCCTCGAGGTCCTTCCGACGGGTGCCGATCTTGCGCTCGGTCTCCTCGCGGATCCGGGCGAGCTCCGCCTTGGACCACTCGCGGATGCCGACGATGTCGTCATCGGCCTCGCGCCGGATCTCGGCGATCTCGTCGGCGGAGCGGGCATGGACCTGCTCGATGTGGTTCTTGGCGTCGGCCTGGAACTGCTCGAGGGTGCCGGCTCGCGAGGTCTCGGCGGCGGCCTGCATCGCCTTCGTGAGGTCGGCCAGGAACTTCGTCGGCTTCCTGGTCGTGGCGGCTGCCGGCCGGCTCGGGGCGTCGGGGCTTGCGCTCGGAAGCACGGGAGTTCCCTCAGTGACCTGGGCGTCGATGGACGGGGCGGGCTCGGACGTCTGGTCCGAGGTCGGTCCGGCGGGCGCTTCGACGGCGACCGGTGCCTCGGGCCCGGCCGCGTCCTGGACGACGGCCGGCGTCTCGGACGTCTCGGCCCGGTCCTGCGCCTGGTCGTCCTGCGGCTCGTCGGCCGGCCGGCCGCCGGACCGGTCCTCGCTGCTCCACGGGAGCCGGAAGCCGGTCCGCGATTCGGTGGTCGCCATGTCGGTTCGATCCCCTCCAGGATGGATCCCAGCCCGATCTGGGCGTGGTCGCATCGTAGGAGCGCGGATGGGTGCGGTGGAGTGCGCTAGAGGTACCAACCGCCCGACCCGGTGGTACCGGGCCCATCGCCCGCCCGGGTACCGCCCATGCGGCCGGGGACCGCCCCCCGGTGCGGCCGCCCACCGCCGGCGGTGCCCATGTCCACCGCCCCCCTTCGACGTCGGGCCCCGACGATGGTGAGGGACGGGAGGCGCCTGTACCATGGGCCGATGGAGTCGGCCCCGTCCCCTCGACCCGTCCTCGACCCGGTCCGCGACCGATCGGGACGACGTCTCCATGACCTGCGCATCTCGGTGACCGATCGGTGCAACTTCCGGTGCACCTATTGCATGCCGCGCGAGGTCTTCGCGCGCGATTTCGCCTTCCTGCCGAAGGACCAGGTCCTGACCTTCGAGGAGATCGCCAGGCTGGCCGGTCTGTTCGTGGCCGAGGGTGTGGAGAAGCTCCGGATCACCGGTGGCGAGCCGCTCGTCCGGCGCGACCTGGCCGACCTCATCGCGATGCTGGCGACCCTTCGTCGGCCGGACGGCGGACCGGTGGACCTGACCCTGACCACGAACGGGTCGGCACTCCGGGTCCTGGCCGGCCAGCTCCGGGCGGCCGGTCTCGGGCGGGTCACGGTCAGCCTCGACTCCCTCGACGAGGCGACCTTCCGGGCCATGAACGGGGTCGACTACCCGGTGGGCAAGGTCCTCGACGGGATCGCCGCCGCGCGCGAGGCCGGCTTCGGGCCGATCAAGGTGAACATGGTCGTCCGGCGCGGGCTGAACGAGGACTCGGTCGTCCCGATGGCCCGCTGGGCGCGGTCGGAGGGCCACATCCTGCGCTTCATCGAGTACATGGATGTCGGTCACTCGAACGGCTGGCGTCTCGACGAGGTGGTGCCGGCTCGCGAGGTCGTCACCGCGATCTCGGCCGAGATGCCCCTCGAGGCCGTCCCCCCGAACTACCCGGGCGAGGTCGCCGATCGCTGGCGCTACGTCGACGGGACCGGCGAGCTGGGTGTCATCGCCTCGGTGACCCAGCCGTTCTGCGGGACCTGCACCCGGGCCCGGATCTCGGCGGAGGGCCAGCTCTACACCTGCCTGTTCGCACTCAAGGGCACCGACCTCCGCGGTCCCCTGCGCGGCGGGGCGACGGACCTGGAGCTGGTCGAGGCGATCCGGGCGGTCTGGTCCGTCCGGGCCGACCGCTACTCCGAGCTCCGCTCGGAGGCGACGGCCGACCTGCCGCGGGTCGAGATGTTCGCGATGGGTGGCTAGTCGGAGGGGTTTTCCACAGCTCGTCCACAGGTGGATGGATCGCGTGGACGGGTCACCGGATCATCCGGCGAAGTTCGTGGATAAGCGCGTTGACCGCCTCCCGCGGTGGCCCGTACCGTAGGGCCTGCCCGAAGGGGCCGTTCAGGGACCGGGGCGCTTGCGATCACATCAAGGGTGTTCCTCCTCAGCCGGTCGCTTCGGGCGCTTCGCTTCCCGGGGTCGTCGATCTCACCGTCGCCGAACCAGGGTCGCCCGGCGGGACGTGACCGGCATCCCGGTGTCGGTACTCCCACCGGGCGGGCGAGGTCCCCGGAGCCGTAGACTCGGGCCCATGGCCGATCTCGATCGCTCCCGACCGATCCCTCCGTCCGAGCAGCCCGCCCTGCTGGCCGCCCTCGTGGCGGCCGTCCGGGCCCGGACCGAGATCGTCCCCGAGGTCGGGATCGTCCTCGGCTCGGGCCTCGGGGGACTGGCCGACGACCTGGCCGACCCGGTCGCGATCCCCTTCGCCGAGCTGCCCGGCTGGCCCGCCGCCAGCGCGCCGGGGCACGTCGGCCGGCTGCTCCTCGGCCGCCTGGACGGCGTCCCGGTCGCGATGCTCCAGGGTCGTCTCCACATGTACGAAGGCAACGACGCCGGGCTCGTCGTCCAGCCGGTCCTGCTCATGGGCCGACTCGGGGCGAAGGCGGTCGTCCTGACCAACGCCGCCGGCGGGGTCAACCCCGACTACGGCCCGGGCACCCTCATGCTCATCTCGGACCATCTCAACCTGACCGGGCGGACGCCCCTGCTCGGACCGAACGCGGACGCGATCGGGCCCCGGTTCACGGACCTGACCGATGTCTGGAGCCCCCGGCTCCGGGAGCGTCTCCGGAGGGCCGCGACCGCCGAGGCGGTGACCCTCGAGGAGGGGGTCTACGCCGGGCTGCTCGGTCCGACCTACGAGACTCCGGCCGA
This sequence comes from uncultured Chloroflexia bacterium, assembly GCA_963809595.1. GTDB lineage: Bacteria > Chloroflexota > Limnocylindria > Limnocylindrales > CSP1-4 > Chersky-267. The sequence goes on from CAWEKG010000001.1 coordinate 395,885, forward strand.
GGTCCGGATGCTCCGCACCCTCGGCGCCGACGCGGTCGGGATGTCGACGGTCCTCGAGGCGGTCGCCGCGCGCTGGGCGGGGATCGAGGTCTGCGGCGTCTCGCTGGTGACGAACGCCGGGGCCGGCTATTCCGGGCAGCCGCTCAGCCACCAGGAGGTGCTCGAGGCGGGGGCGGAGGCTGGCCCGCGGCTCGCCCGGGTCATCCGGCGGTTCGTCGCTGGACTCGCCGCGGACTGACCGCTCAGGCGACCGGCAGGTCGCGTCCGGCGGCCCGGGCGGCCTTCGCCTTCTCGGACCAGGCGGCCAGGACGGTGTCCCTGTGCGGTCGGATCGGGCAGTGCTCGTCGCGGTTGCCCATCTCGTCGCAGTAGCCCAGGGCCACGCACTTCGGGGCGAGGAACGAGCCGAGGAACGGCGAGACGGTGAACACTTCGTGACGGATGAGCTGGAAGAGCCGGCGGATCTCCCACTGGGCCATCGTGCACAGGCGCAGCCCGCTCATGTGGATGAGGGCGCGCAGATTCGTGGTCATGACCAGGTTCGTGCGGGTGGCGTTGGGGAAGACGAACCGGGCGTCCTCGCCCGGGATCCCGGCCGCGATCAGGTCGCCGTAGAGCTCGAGCGAGCCCTCGATCTGGTCCTCGTAGCGCTCGCGCAGGGCCGGGTCCGCCTCAGCGAGCGAGGTCGGCAGCATCGTCGAGGCGTCCTTGAACGTGACGTAGCGCTGGCTCTGCTGGTCGAAGGCAACGCCGGCCCGGTGACGCACGAGCTGGTGCGACAGGGTCCGCGAGACGCCGCTGATCCCGAAGGTGAAGACGATGTGCTCGATCGTGGAGCCGTGGCCGGACTCGATGACGCCCTGGATGAGCTTCTGCTGCCGGGCCGGGTCGATCTCGCCCGCGACGGCCCGACGGAAGATCTCGTCCGGCTCGAGCTCCGAGTAGCAGGTCCGGCAGGCGGTATAGATGAGGGGGACGTAGAACCGCTCGACGATCTCGCGATCGGGGAAGAGCAGGGTGGCCTTCATCCCGAGGTCCCGCCGACCCGGGTTCTTCGGGATCGCGGTCTTCTCTCGGGCGGGGGACGTCTCGGCGGCCATCGGGCAGAGTCTAGCCCGTCGAGCCGGCGGCCACAGCCGCCCGGGCGGCCCGCTCGTCACGCCCGAACCAGACCCAGTAGAGGATGGTGGCGACCGAGTAGAGGACGATGATCGTCACGAAGTTCACGGCGTAGGCCGCGTCGAACCCGAGACCCGCCTGGAGGAGGCTGTACCACGGCCCGGCGATGACCCAGCCGACCGACCAGAGCAGGCTCATCGAGGCGGACAGCGTCGCCCGCTCGGCGGCGCCCACCCGCTCCATCGCGAAGGCGTTGAAGATCGGGTTGCCGGCGTTCATCAGCGAGTTCCGGACGGCCATCGCCGCGACCACCGTCCAGAGGGTGGGGGAGAACCCGAGGACGACCAGGAACGGGATGCTCGCTCCCTGGACCAGGACCACCGAGCCGATCTTGCCGAAGCGATGGGCCAGGGCCGGCTGGAGGAGGATCGCCAGCACCGTCCCGAGCGAGGTGATCGCGAAGACGAGGTTGAGCGAGGTCAGGTCCAGTCCGAACCTCCCGCGGATGAACAGGTTGAGGAACGGGATGACCTGGCCCGCCCCCAGCGAGATGAGGAACCCCGGCAGGAGCAGTCGGAAGAACGTCCGGCGATCGCCGATGTGGAGCCAGGGTCGGCGTCCCGGTGACCGAACGCGATAGGCGGCTGTCGGCAGGGCCGCCGGCTCGCCCAGCGACGAGGCGACGAGCGCCGATCCACCGACGAGCGGCGACTCCCCGGGGTCGGCCGGCCCGTCGCCCGTAGCCCCCTCGATCGAGGCCGCCGGGTCCCCGGCCGACCGCACCGGCCGAGCCGCTCGCCTCCCGGGCCGATCATCGCCGATGAGGAAGACCGCCGCGACCGCCGCCGTCATCAGCCCGGCCATGAGCACGAGGATGACCCGATAGGCCTCCGGGCTCTGGTCGCCGAACCCGCCGGCGCTGGCCACCGCGCCGGCGATCGCTCCGCCCAGGACCGCGGCCACGATGTTCGTCACGTTCTCGATGGCGAACGCCAGGGCGAAGAGCTCGCTCCGCTGGTCCGGGCGGCTGCGCTCCGCGAGGAATGGGTTCTGGACGACGAAGAAGGTCTGCTGGCCGGCGCCGTAGGCGGCCGCCAGGCAGGCCAGGGCGAGCGGTCCGCTCGCGATCAGGAATCCGACCGTGGCGACGAGCATCAGGACGAGCCCGCCGGCCAGGACGAGCCGCCGACCTACCCGGTCGGACAGGAGGCTGGCCGGGAACGACGCGAGTGCCGAGGCGAGCGCTCCGGCCGTCGCGATCAGGCCGATCGTCGCCGGCGACAGCCCCAGGGCGGCCAGGTAGAGGTTGAAGTCGATCCAGTACAGGCTGATCGCGGCGCCCGAGACGAGGGCGGCGATGAGGAAGACCCGGGCGTCGCGCTCGAAGCCGGTGAACCGCGCGATGTACGCGGTGAGCCGGGTCACTCCCCGTCGAGGAGGGTCACGAGGTCGCTGAGGTACATCTCCCAGTAGCCCCGGTGATCCTCCCGGGTCGCGAGGTCGGCGCCGGCCTCGCTCCAGCCCGCGTGGACGAGGGTGATCCGCGAGCCGCCACCCGGCTCGGCGTCGACTGCCCAGCTGACCAGGGTCGACCCGGTGTCCGCGTCGCCCGCCCAGGACCAGGTGTGGGAGAACCGGGCGCCCGGATCCAGCGCCACGATCGTTCCCTCGACGACGCTGCCGTCACCGAAGTCGAGGCGGTAGGGCGAACCGACGTGCCCCACCGGGCTGGCGTCGGTGAACCACTCGGCCACGACGGCCGGGTCGGTCAGGGCGGCCCAGGCCGACGCCGGTCCGGCCCTGGTGTAGGCGGTCAACTCGATCGGCGCGATGGGTCCGAGCGGCTCCGCGTCGGCGGTTCCCATGCCGCCAATCCTACGCCGGGAGCGTGCCCTCGAGCGCGTAGGTCAGGGCCTCGTCAAGGGTCATCGAGCGGCCCACGGCCTCGAGCTCGGCGCGCCGCTCGGGGGTCGCGTCCTCCGGACCCGGATCGACCCACGCCTGCTGCCCGGTCGAGTTGATCTGGGCCTGGACCAACCCGGTCCCGAGGGTCTCCTGGATGCGCCGGGACGCCGCCCACAGGCGGATCCCGCGCTCCTTGTCGCCGCTCGACAGGGCGAGCGTCGCGAAGTCCTCGACGCCGAGCGCCTGACCCGTGATGTCGCCGGCCGCCCGGAAGTGACGGAGGGCGTGACGGAACGACTCCTCGGCGGCCGCGTAGTCCTCGAGGTGGACGTAGACCACGCCGAGCATGTGGAGGGCCCAGGCCTCCATGGTCCGGTCGCCGCTGGCCTTGAACGCCGCGCCCGCCTCCTGGAACGACGCCAGTGCGATGTCGTCGCGCCGCGCGAACATGTCGGCGCTGCCGAGGGCCCACAGCACGTTGCCGACCCCGTGCTCGTCGCCGATCTCGCGGTAGATCGCCGCACTCTCCTCGAGGAGCGGTCGGGCGAGGCTCATGTCGAAGACCGGCTGGAGAGTGTTCGAATTGGCGCCCATGTTCTGGGTGAAGGCCAGGTTGTAGAGGGCGTTCGCGATCTCCGGCCGGTCGCCCTCCTCTCGCCACAGGCGGAGCGCGCCCTCGTAGGCAGGCACGGCCGCCACAAGGTCCCCCTGCCAGTAGGCGACCCCTCCGAGGGCCTCGAGCACGTGGGCCTGACCCACCGGGTCGTCCGGGAGCCACGGTCGCGAGGCGAGGTCCTCGAGCCGTCGGCGGGCCTCCGACAGGTGCCCGCGCTTCTGCCAGAAGCGCCAGAGGCGATAGGCGAGGCCCTCGGCCAGGGCCGGCTCGGGCTTCTCGACCGCCCAGGTCATCGCCGCCCGCAGGTTGTCGTGATCGCGCTCCAGCCGCTCCAGCCAGCGCCGCTGGTCGTCACCGGTCAGCTCGGGCGCGGCGGCCTCGACCAGGGCCAGGTACGCCCCGGCGTGGCGGCGCCGGATCTCCTCGGCCTCGCCACGGGCCTCGAGCCGCTCCGCGGCGAAGGCCCGGATCGTGTCGGGCATCGTGAACCGGACCTCGCCGCCCGCCTCGGACTGTCGGACGAGGCTCTGCTCGGCCAGCTCGGCGATCCCGTCGAAGACGTCCAAACCCAGCTCGTCGGACGGCCCGCAGACCTGCTCTGCGATCTCCAGGTCGCAGCCCCCGGCGAAGCAGGCCAGCCGGTCCAGGAGGTGCCGGGCCGGCGGCTCGAGCAGGTCGTAGCTCCAGGCGATCGCCCCGCGCAGCGTGCGCTGTCGCTCGGGGACGTCCCGGGCGGCCGTCGCGAGCAGCTCGAACTGGCGCTCCAGTCGGGCGAGGATCGCATCGGGTGGCAGGATCCGGATCCGGGCGGCCGCCAGCTCGATGGCCAGCGGCATGCCATCCAGCCGCGTGCAGATGAGCGCCACCGCCCCCGCGTTCGACCGGTCGAGGGCGAAGCTGGGCCGGGCGGCCGTCGCCCGCTCGACGAAGAGGTGGACGGCGTCGAAGGCGAGGAACCGCTCGGGATCTGGCGCCGCGGCCAGGGCGCCCGACCGGCCGGTCCGCTGCTCCGGCGTCATCCGGCTCGGATCGGGTGGCACCGCCAGCCCGTCGAGCGGGAACTCGTGCTCGCCGGAGAGGTGGAGGATCGCCCGGCTGGTCACCACGAAGCGGACCCCCGGCGCGGCCCGGAGGAGGTCGGCCACGACCGGCGCCGCCGCGGTCAGCCGCTCGAAGTTGTCGAGCACGAAGAGCACTTTCTGGCCGGCCAGGAGCTCGACCAGCGCCTCCAGGGGTGGCCGGCTGCCGCTCTCGACGATCCCCACCGTCCGGGCGATCGTGGCCGGGACGAGCATCGGGTCGTCGACCGGCTCGAACGGGACGAAGAACGTCCCGTCGACGAAATCCCCGGCCGCCGCGCCGGCAACGGCGATCGCGAAGCGGGTCTTGCCGATCCCGCCGGGACCGGTGATCGTCAGCAATCTGGCCGCGCCGAGGAGCCGGTGCGCCTCGGCCAGCTCCCGCTCCCGGCCGACGAAGCTGGTCACCGGTATCGGCAGGTTGCCGGGTCGGGCGTCGAGCGTCCGGAGCGGCGGGAAGTCGGCGGGCAGCCCGTCGATGTCGAGCTGGCTCAGCCGCTCGGGCTCCGGGAAGTCCTTGAGCCGGAACGCGCCGAGGTCGCGCCAGGTCACCCCGGCGGGCAGCCCATCGCCGACCAGGCCGCGGGTCGCCGCCGAGACGACCACCTGGCCACCGTGCCCGGCGGCGGAGATCCGGGCGGCGTGGTTGATGTCGATGCCGACATAACCCTGGTCGCTGAGGGTGGCCTCGCCGGTGTGGATCCCCATCCGGACCCGAACGACCCGGCTCTCTGGCCAGGCGGCCCCGGCCAGGCCGCGCTGACCGTCGACCGCCGCCCGGACCGCCTCTGCGGCGCTCGGGAAGACGACGAAGAACGAGTCGCCCTCGGTGCCCTGCTCCAGACCGCCGTGTGCCTCGAAGGCCGCCCGGAGGATGGAGCGGTGGAGGGACAGGGCCACCGAGTAGCGCTCGGTGCCGATCTCACGCTCGAGCCGGCTCGAGCCCTCCATGTCGCTGAACAGGAAGGTGACCGTCCCGCTCGGACCCATCCGTTCCCTGGTCATGGCTGTCCGTCCGTCCCGCGGTCCTCGTCAGTGATGGTGCGCTTCGGACACGGCCCGCAGCCGGCGGGCCACCCCGCGCAGGATCGCGATCGCCAGGCCGGGCTGGGACTCGAGGAGCGCCTCGAACTCCCAGGAGGCGATGGCCAGGCAGGTCACCGCCGTCTCCGCGGTCACGGCCGCCATCCGCGGCTCGCCATCGAGCAGGGCCAGCTCCCCGAAGAAGTCGCCGGGTCCCAGCTCGGCCACGGTCTCGCCGTCGCGGATGACCCGGGCCCGACCGTCGACGATGAGGAAGAAGCCGGTCCCGACCTCGCCCTGCCGGACGATCGCCCGGCCGGCCCCGAAGTCCACCTCGATCGCCCGCTCGGCGACGGGACCGAGCGTCGCCGGGTCGAGATCGCCGAACAGGGTCACGGTCCGCAGGAGCTCGACCTTCCGGTCGGTCGTCAGGCTCATCGTCGCCTCGCGTCGCTCGGGGACGTCTCGCTCCGCTGGATCCGGGGCCGGGGCCCGGGATGAGGCCGGATCGTGGGACGTCGTGCGTATACGATGGCAGAACACGACCCGGAACGGGAGTCCCAACCTGGGGACGGCCGTGACCGCGGTCACCGGACGAGGCGAACGGATCCATGGCCGGGACCGACGAGATCGTCGACGCGATCGCAGGGTTCGCGCTCTTCGCGGACCTCACCACGCCAGAGCTCCAGGGGGTGGCTCACACCTTCGAGGAGCGCTGGTTCCCCGAGGGCGAGCGGGTCCTCCGCCAGGGCCTGAGCGGTTCGGGCTTCCACGTCATCCTCGACGGCGCCTGCTCGATCCGGGTCGACGGCGAGGAGCGCGCCCGGCTGGGGCGAGGCGAGTTCTTCGGCGAGGTCTCGATCCTCCTCGGAGAGCCGCCGGTGGCCGACGTGGTGGCCATCGCCCCGCTCCGCTGCATCGTCCTGGGCGGCCCGGCGGTGGAGCCCTTCCTGGTCGGCCATCCCCGGGTGATGTACCGGATGCTCCAGGCGTCGGCGCGCCGCCTGCGGAACGCGAACCGATGGCGGAGCTGACCGAGCGGCCGTTCCCGCCGGGCGACTGGCCGGTCGTCGTCGTCGGCAGCGGCCCGGGCGGGCTCCAGGTCTCCTACGCGCTGCGTCGGCTGGGCGTCGACCACGCGATCGTGTCGGCCGACGAGGCCCCCGGCGGGATGTTCCGACGCTGGCCGTTCTTCCAGCGTCTCCTCTCGTGGACCAAGCCGTACGCGCCGTTCCCGATCGGCTCGCGGGCCTACGAGCGATTCGACTGGAACAGCCTCATCCCCGAGGACGACGAGCATCGGGCGATCCAGCCGACGCTGATGGACGGCAGCTCGTACTTCCCGAGCCGGCCCGAGATGGAGGCCTCACTGGCGGCGTTCGCCGAGCGGACCGCGACCCGGGTCCGCTACGGCTGTCGCTGGGAGTCCACCCGCCGGCTCGAGGACGGCCGGTTCGAGCTCACCACGAGCGACGGGGTCTACACGGCCGGGGCCGTCATCCTGGCGGTCGGCGTGGCCGAGCCGTGGCGGCCCGCGACGCCCGGGATGGAGCTGGTCGCCCACTACGCCGACACCCGACCGGTGGAGACCTACGCCGACCGGCGCGTCTTCATCATCGGCAAGCAGAACAGCGGCTTCGAGCTGGCCTCGGGCTTCCTGCCCTGGGCCCGCCGGATCATCGTCGCCTCGCCCAGCCCGGCCAAGCTCTCGGTCCAGACCCATTCCCTGGTCGGGATCCGGGCACGCTACGTGCAACCCTACGAGGACCACGTCCTGGGTGGCGGGGTGGCCGTCCTCGACGCCGCGATCGAGGCCGTCGAGCGGGGCCCGGACGGCAGCGGGTTCGTGGTCCGGACCCGCCGCTCGGACGGGGCCGGCGAGATGGTCTTCGAGGTGGACGAGGTCATCGCGGCGACCGGCTTCGTGACCCCCCTTCAGGACCTCCCGGACCTCGGGGTGGCCACCTTCGGCCAGAGCCGGCTCCCGGCCCAGACCCCGTTCTGGGAGAGCGCCACGACCCCCGGGGTCTTCTTCGCCGGGACGATCGGGCAGGGCTCGAAGGGCCTGATGAAGCACGGCATCCCGGCCAACTCGGGCGCCGTCCAGGGCGCCCGCTACAACGCCCGCGTCCTCGCTCGCCACATCGCCGAGACGCGGTTCGGAGCCGCTCCGGCGCGTCCCCTGATCCGCCCGGCGGACATCGCTGCGTTCGTGACCGGCGAGCTCACCCGCGGACCCGAGATCTGGCACCAGCGCGCCTACCTGGCCCGGATCGTCAGCTTCGAGCCGGGCACGGGGATCGTCGACCACGGGATCCTGCCGCTGGCCTGGTTCGTCGACGCGAGCGGGCCCGACGCCCTGGCGATCACCCTCGAGACCGACGGCTCGGGCGACCTCTACCCGGTCCTCTACACCAGGCTCGACGGCCGGCTGGAGGAACATCGCCTCGACGCCGATCCGCTCCTCGACTACGAGACGGAGACGGCCAGGACGGCGGTCGACGCGGTCCTGGGGCGGTTCGGCGCCGGCGTCCGCTGACCGCATCCTTCGTCGCCGGGATCGTCGCGGGTCTCGGCGTCGCGATCCCGTTCGGGGCGATCGCCGTTCTGATCGTCGAGACGGGGATGCGTCGGGGCCGCACCTACGCCTGGGCGGCCGGGGCCGGGGCGGCCACCGCCGACCTCGTCTATGCGACCCTCGCCGCCCTTTTCGGGGCCACCCTGGCGGCCCTGATCGGACCGGTCCAGACCCCGCTCCGCTGGGTCTCGGTGGCGGTCCTGGTGGTCATCGCGGCCCGCGGCGTCCAGGCGGCGATCGGGCGGGCCCGGGCGGCCCCCGGCGATCCGCACCTCGAGCGGCTCGACGAATCGACGCCCCGCCGGACGTACCTCCAGTTCGTCGGCTTGACGATCATCAACCCCGCAACGGTCATCTACTTCGCCGCCCTCATCCTGGGCCTGCCGGCCGCCGGTGCCGGGATGGGGGAGAAGCTCGTCTTCGTGGCCGGCGCGGCGCTCGCCTCGCTGGCCTGGCAGCTCCTCCTGGGGACCGTCGGCTCGCTCCTCCACCAACGGGTCTCGCCCCGCCCGATGGCGATCCTCAGCTTCGTCGGCTACGGCCTCGTCCTGCTCATCGCGGCGAACATCGCCCGCAGCATCCTGGTCGGCTGATGGTCGACCGGAGCCGCTACGACGTCGCGATCGTCGGCGGCGGCATCGTCGGCCTCGCCACGGCGTTCCGCCTGCTCGGGATCCGACCGGGCCTCCGACTCGTGGTCCTCGAGAAGGAGCCGGCGCTCGCCGCCCACCAGAGCGGGCACAACAGCGGCGTGGTCCATGCCGGGCTCTACTACCCACCCGGCTCGCTCAAGGCCCGGCTCTGCCGCGAGGGCAAGACGGAGCTCGAGACGTTCTGCTCGGAGCGGGCCATCCCGCTCGAGCCGGTCGGCAAGCTGGTGGTGGCCCTGCGCGAAGCGGAGCTGCCCGGGCTGACGGCGTTGGTCGAGCGGGCGAGGGCGAACGCGGTGCCGGAGATCGAGGTGGTCGGGCCGGAGCGGCTCCGCGAGATCGAGCCGCACGCCGCCGGAGTCCGTGCCCTGTGGAGCCCGACCACGAGCATCGTCGACTTCCGGCGGGTCGCCCTCGCCTTCGGCGACGCGGTGGTCGCGCACGGCGGTGAGATCAGGCTCTCCTCGCCGGTCACCGCGATCCGTCGTTCGGGGACGGACCTGATCCTGTCCGTCGCCGGCGGCGAGGCGGTCAGCGTCGGAGCCGTGGTGGCCTGTGCCGGCCTGTGGAGCGATCGGGTCGCCGCGATGACCGAGGAGCCGCCGGTCTCGAGCGGCACGGCGCAGCGGGCCGTCCCGGACCGGTCACCCCGGATCGTTCCGTTCCGGGGTGACTATCACACCCTGACCGCCGACTCCCGCCACCTGGTGCGCGGGCTCATCTACCCGGTCCCCGATCCGCGCTTCCCCTTCCTCGGGATCCACCTCACCCGACGGATCGACGGCGAGGTCTGGGCGGGCCCGAACGCGGTCCTGGCCTTCGCCCGTGAGGGCTACCGGAGACGCGACGTGTCGGTCCGCGATCTCGCCGGGATCCTCGCCGACCCCGGCTTCCTCAGGCTGGCCCGACGCTTCTGGCGGACGGGGATGGCCGAGATGTGGCGCGACTGGTCGACCGGCGCCTTCCACGCCGGGCTCGTCCGCTACCTCCCCGAGCTCCGCCGGGACCAGCTCACCTTCGGGCCGTCGGGCGTCCGCGCCCAGGCCCTGACCCGGGACGGGTCGCTCATCGACGACTTCGATCTCGGCGGCCGGGACCGCGTCCTCCACGTCCGGAACGCGCCGTCGCCGGCGGCCACATCGTCGCTGGCCATCGGGCGGGTCCTCGCCGTGACGGCCCTCGAGCGTTTCGACCTCTAGCCGGTCGCCCCGGGACGGAGCCGGGCGAGCCGCTCCGCCGCGGCCTCCAGCGTCGCGTGCTTCTTCGGAAAGGCGAAACGCAGGGCGTGGCGACCGAGCTCCGGCCGGGAGTAGAAGGACGAAGCCGGGACGGCCGCCACGCCCGGATCGCGGATGAGCCGTCGAGCGAAGGTCACGTCGTCCTCGTCGGTCAGATCCCGGATGTCGACCATGACGTAGTACGCCCCGGCGGGCCGATGGACGGCGAAACCGGCCGCCTCGAGGGCGGGCAGGATCAGCTCGCGTCGCGCCCGGTAGTCGTGGAGGAGCTTCGCGTAATAGGCATCCGGAAAGTGGAGCGCCACCACGGCCGCCTGCTGGAGCGGGGCGGCTGCACCGACCGTCAGGAAGTCGTGGACCCGCCGGATGCCGAGCGACAGCTCGGGACTGGCGATCGCCCAGCCGACCCGCCAGCCGGTGACCGAGTAGGTCTTCGACATCGAGTCGATCGAGATCGTTCGCTCGGCCATCCCGGGCAGGGTGGCCAGCGGGATGTGCTCCCCTTCGTAGACGATGTGCTGGTAGATATCGTCGGTGATGGCGACGACGTCGTGCTCCCGGCAGAGGTCGGCGATGAGCTCCAGCTCCGCCCGCGAGAAGACCTTGCCGGTCGGGTTGTGGGGCGAGTTCACGACGATCGCCCGCGTCCGCGAGGTGAAGGCCGCACGGAGCTCGTCGGGGTCGATCGACCAGTCCGGCTCGTGGAGGGTCACGTAGCGGGTCGTGGCCCCGGCCAGGATCGCGTCGGGTCCGTAGTTCTCGTAGAACGGCTCGAAGACGACCACCTCGTCGCCGGGGTCCACGATCGCCAGCATCGCCGCGACCATCGCCTCGGTCGCCCCGCAGGTGACCGTCACCTGGGTCTCGGGATCCACGACCCAACCCGGATGGGAGCGGGCGGTCCGGTCCGCGATCGCAGCCCGGAGTGGTTTCGCCCCCCAGGTGATGGCGTATTGACTGACGTCCGCTTCGAGGGCCTCCACGGCGGCCCGGCGGAGCTCGAACGGGCTCTCGAAGTCGGGGAAGCCCTGGGCCAGGCTCACCGCGCCGGCCTCGACCGCGAGCCGGTTCATCTCCCGGATGACCGACTCGGTGAAGCTGGCCGCCTTCTTCGAGATCCGCTCCATCGCCGGAGTGTAGCGGCGGTCGGCGGACCCGCGACGGCGGCGTCGGGCTACCATCGGCTCATGGACCCCGCGTCGCGATCCCGGCCGAGCGATCCCGATGTCAGCCCGTGGCGCCGCGAGTCGCGTCGGCTCGTCTACGAGAACGCCTGGCTCCAGGTCAACCACGACGAGGTGGTCCGCCCCGACGGTCGACCCGGGGTCTACGGCGTGGTCCACCTCCTCAGCCGGGCCGTGGGTGTCGTGGCCATCGATGCCGAGGACCGGGTGGTCCTTGTCGGCCAGTACCGCTACACGATGGATCGCTACTCGTGGGAGATCCCCGAGGGCGGCGTGCCCCTCGACGAGGATCCCCTCGAGGGCGCCCGGCGCGAGCTCCGCGAGGAGACCGGCATCGAGGCCGCGACGTGGCGCGAGCTCACCCGGTTCGAGCTCTCCAACTCGGTCACCGACGAGGTCGGCCTCCTCTACCTCGCGACCGACCTGACCGACGGCCCGGCCGAGCCGGACGGGACCGAGGTTCTCAGCCTCCGGCGGGTCCCCTTCGACGAGGCGCTGGCGATGGTCGATCGGGGCGAGATCCGCGACGCGATGAGCCAGCTCGCCCTCGAGCGGGTCGCCCGACTCCGGGCACTCGGCTGAGCGTCAGTAGGTCTCGACCCGGACCGGCGTAAGGGCGAAGGCGCGCCCGTTCCGGGTCAGGACGGCCGCGCCGAGCGAATCGGCCGCCGCGGCGATGAGCGAGTCGGGCAGGCTGAGCGTCCGACCGCGCGCTCGGGCCTCGGCCCGCCAGCGACCGGCCTGCCAGGCGTGCTGGGGACCCGGCTGGACGAACTCCAGGACGCGGAGGACCGCCGTCAGGTCCGGGTCATCCGGGGTCCGCGCACCGGTCCAGGCCTCGCAGACGACGACTTCGTTCACGAACGCTTCGTCGCCCGCCTCAAGGATCCTGGCGAAGGCACGTCGCACTCCCGGGTCGTCACGGAGGTGGTCGATGATGAAGGTGGTGTCCAGCAGGTAACGCACGCTAGCTCTCCGGCCCGGGATCGGTGACTTCGGCGCGGCGTGCCCGGACCCATTCGACGACCGCCTCGGGGGAATTCCATTCCGGATAGTCGACGGTGGTCCACGCACCGGCTGTCCGCTCGACGACCGCCCGCAGCCGGTCTCGCTTCAGGCGCGCCTCGACCGCAGCGGCGATGTAGCGGCTGCGCCCACGGGGTCCGGCAACCTGGTCGACCTCCTCGACCAGCGCCTCCGGGAGCAGGAGGTTCGTGCGCCGACTCATGCGCATGAAGATGGCACACATCAATGCGCATGTCAACGTCGGATCGGCACGTGCTCGCTCGGACCGCGTGCCGCGACGGTGTGCGGCGCGTTCGCCGTTCGGTTGACCGCCCCGGGGCGCTGTGCGACAGTGCCCGACAGCCGCAGGGTCGGTGGGTGGATCGCGGGTGCAGCCTCGCCCCGGATCGCCCAGAGGAGGAATGGATGCGCCTGTCCGTGGCCGCCCGCGCCGCTCGTCTCCTGTCCGCCGTCGGATTGGCGCTCGCCGTCCTGGCGCCCGCCGCCGGGCCGGCCGTCGCCGCCGACCCGCTCATCCTCAAGGTGGGGATGCTCCAGAAGATCGATTCCCTGAACCCGTATGGGACGGCCCTCGTCTCCGGGTACGAGGCCTACGAGCTGACCTACGACCAGCTGGTCGGGTTCGGCCCGAACCTGGAGCCGGTCCCGGCCTTCGCGTCGTCGTGGTCGCGCTCGGCCGACGGCAAGTCGGTCATCTTCAAGTTCCGGCCGGACCTCAAGTGGTCGGACGGCCAGCCGGCCACCTCGGAGGACGCCTGCTTCTCCTGGCAGGTCAACCTCGACGCGATCAAGGCCGGCGAGAACGTGGGTCTGGGGTACCTCGATCCCTCGCTCACCGACGCCGGGGTCACCAAGGTCGAGTGTCCGGACGCCGAGACGATGATCGTCTCCACCGAGGACCAGTCCGACCGTGTCTACCAGACGTACATCCCGATCCTGCCCAAGCACATCTGGGGCAAGATGGACTACAAGGCCATCGGCGACGCCAAGTTCGAGCCGCCGGCCGACGGCAGCGGCCAGGTCGGGACCGGTCCGTACCTGCTCGCCGAGTACAAGCAGGACCAGTTCGCCCGATTCATCCGCAATCCCAACTACTGGGGACCCAAGGGCGCCGCGGACGAGGTCATCCTTCAGATCTTCGGCACCAACGACACGATGGTCCAGGCCCTCAAGAAGGGCGAGATCGACTACGCCCGGAACGTCAGCCCCGACCAGCTCAAGGCGCTCAAGACCGAGCCGAACATCGTCGGCGTGAACGGCGCCGCGAACGGCTGGACCGAGCTCGGCTTCAACACCTACGGGACCGGCACCGGCAAGACGATCAAGGGCGGCGGACCGTCGACCAAGGCGCTCCTCGATCCGGCCTTTCGCGACGCCCTGGGCTACGCGATCGACAAGCAGAAGCTGATCGACAACGTCATCGGCGGCTACGGCACGATCGGCTCGACCCAGGTCCCGCCGGTCCTCACCAAGTGGCATGTCGATCCCAAGACACCGCGCACCTTCGACATCGAGCTGGCCAAGCAGAAGCTCGAGGCCGCGGGATACAAGCTCGACGGGTCGGGGAACCGGCTCGACAAGGAGGGCAAGCCGATCAACCTCCGGCTGGTCATGCCGGACGACAACCCGAACCACCCCAAGGAGGGCCAGTTCATCCAGGACTGGTTCGGCCAGCTCGGGATCAAGGTCGCGCCCAAGGTCTACGACACGGGCGCCCTGGTGGACCTGATGCTCCCGCCGGAGGCCGGCGGGGCGAGCAACAAGGCCGACTACGACCTGTTCATCTGGACCTGGTCGGGCAGCCCGGACCCGAACACCCTCGACCAGGTCTTCATGTGCGACCAGATCGGCAGCTCGTCGGACAGCAACTGGTGCAACCCGGAGTACGACAAGCTCTACGCCGCCCAGAACGTCGCCAAGACGGACGAGGAACGCCACGCGATCCTCGACCAGATGCAGCAGCTCTGGTACGACCAGGCGCCGTATCACATCCTCTACTACGACGACAACCTCCACGCCTACCGGACCGACAAGTTCGGGGGCTGGCAGAACCAGCCCCCGAACGGGACGCCCCTCTTCGCCTACGGGGTGATGGACTATCCGCTCCTGACCGACGCGACCCTCCAGCCCAGCCCGACGGCGGCCCCGGCCGGACCGAGCGGAAGCATCGCGGCCGGGGCATCGAGCGCGCCGGCGACCGGCGGCTCCACCACGCCGGCCTCGGACAGCACGTCGACGATCCTCCTGGTGGTCGTCGCCGTGGTGGTCATCGCGGCCGGAGGTCTGTTCCTGGCCCGGCGGCGATCGGCCGGTCCGAAGGAGGACGAGTGATCGGGACGGCCGAGACCCGGCCCGCGGCCACCCCGGGCGGCTAGGACTCGTCCGGACCGGTGGGCCCGCGCTACGTCGGTCGCAAGGTCATCCAGGCGATCATCACGATCGGGTTCGTCCTGCTCCTGAACTTCCTCCTGTTCCGGATGATGCCCGGCTCCCCGGACCGGATCCTCTATCGCAATCCGAAGATGACCCCGGCGACGCGCGAGGCGATCGTCGCCCGCTGGGGCCTCGACAAGCCGCTCCTGCCGCTTGACGTCTCGATCGACCCGCCGTCGTTCCAGGTGAACCCGGGCAACCAGCTGTTCGCCTACGTCAGCTCGACCCTGCAGGGCGATCTCGGTCTGTCGTTCGCCTACCGAGACCGCCAGGTCACCGAGGTGATCGGGGCCAGGTTCTGGCCGACGATCATCCTCATCGGCCTGGCCGAGATCATCGCGATCTTCGTCGGTCTGACCCTGGGGTCGGCGGCCGGGTGGCGCCGCGGCGGGAAGCTCGACCGGGTCGGCAACGGGATGAGCCTGATCCTCTACTCGATGCCCTACTTCGTCATCGGGATGCCCCTGATCATCATCTTCGCCGTGGAGCTCGGCTGGTTCCCGACCTCCGGGATGCTCTCGCCGGGCGCCCGGTTCGCGTCGCCGATCGAGCAGCTCCTGGACTTCCTGCGCCACCTGGTCCTGCCGCTGGCCACCGTCAGCCTGGGGCTGATCGGCGGTTACTCGATCCTCATGCGCTCGTCGATCATCGAGACCCGTGGCGAGGACTACGTGATGACGGCCCGCGCGAAGGGCCTGACCGACCAGTCGATCCTTCGCCAGCACGCCTTCCCGAACGCCCTCCTGCCGACCGTGACCGTCATCGCGATCAACCTGGGCTACGTCGTCGCGGGGGCCATCACGGCCGAGATCGTCTTCAACTGGCCCGGTCTGGGGACCCTGACCGTGGAGGCGCTCCAGGCTCGCGACTACCCGGTCCTGCAGGGCATCTTCCTGCTCATCTCGATCGCGGTCATCTTCGCCAACCTTGCGGCCGACCTGATCTACGGCCGGCTCGACCCGAGGGTCCGGGCGTGAGCGCGGCGACCGTCAAGGTCGACGTCCGCGGTGAGCGCTGGCGCCTGCGCGTCAAGAACACCCGCGACTTCGCCGGCCGGTTCGCGAGCCGGACCGACGGCGTCGTCGGTCTGGCGATCCTGCTCGTCTTCACCTGCCTGGCTATCGCCCCGACCCTCTTCGTAGGACCCCTCCAGACGGCGACGACCGCCACCGGGACGAGCCTCGAGCCGCCCAGCATGGCCCACCTCCTGGGGACCGACGACCTCGGCCGGGACATGCTCAACCTGACCGTCCACGGCGCCCGCATCTCGATGACGATCGGCTTCCTCGCCACGATCATCACGATCCTGCTCGGCGCGGTCATCGGGATCGTCTCGGGGTTCGTGGCGGGCTGGGTGGACACCGGGCTGATGCGGCTGACCGACTTCTTCCTGGTCCTGCCGACCTTCGTCCTCGCCATCCTGCTCGCCCCGATCATCCTGGATGTCATCGGCGACAACGCCGAGGTCGCCGGGGTGAAGGCGACGCTCATCGTCATCGTCGTGGTCATCGGGCTGACCAGCTGGGCGAGCACGGCCAGGATCATCCGCTCCCAGACGTTGTCGGTGAAGGAGCGGATGTTCGTCGACCGGGCCCGGGTCATCGGGAGCAGCCGGGCCCACATCATGCGTCGGCACATCCTGCCCAACGTGACGAACCTGATCGTCGCCAACACCGTGCTCATCTTCGCCGCCGCGATCTTCACCGAGACCACCCTGGCCTTCATCGGCCTGGGCGATCCCTTCGCGCCGTCCTGGGGCGAGCTTCTCAACGCGGCCCAGACGTCGGGTGCGCCCGGTCTCGGGGCGTGGTGGTACATCGTCCCGCCGGCCGCCTGCGTGGTCCTGGTGATCCTCGCCTTCACCCTGGTCGGCAACGCCCTGGACGACGTCCTCAATCCGAAGGCGGCCGGCCGCCGATGATGCGGATGCCGACCGGCCCGGGTGACACCGGGAAGGTCATGGAGGATGTCGAACACGAGGCGGCCGCCCGGGACGCCGAGATCGAGCTCGCCCGCGAGCTGGCCGAGGGCGGCGTCCCGGGCGAGCCTGCGGCGGAGCTCGTCCCCGCGGACCTCCTGGCGACCGACCCGGCCGCGGCCGCCGCGCTCATCCGCGGTCGTCGCCAGTACCCGCTGCCGAAACAGGCGGATCCGGCCGCGCCGTTGCTCGCCGTCCAGGACCTGAAGACCCACTTCCAGCTCAAGTCAGGCTGGGTCAAGGCCGTCGACGGGGTCAGCTTCCGACTCAACGACGGCGAGGCGCTGGGGCTGGCCGGTGAGTCGGGCTGCGGCAAGACGACGACGGCCCTGTCGCTCGTCCGGCTCCTGCCGGCGAACGCCTCGATCCGCTCCGGGAAGATCGAGCTGTTCGGGATCGATCTCGTGCCCAAGACCGAGAATCAGCTCCGGCGCTACCGCTGGCGGGAGGTCTCGATCGTGTTCCAGGGCGCGATGAACGCCCTGAACCCGGTCCGTCGGATCGGCGAGCAGATCGGCGAGCCGATCGAGGTCCGCCTGGGTGAGAGCCGCGAGCACGCCCGGAAGCGGGCCGGCGAGCTCCTCGAGCTGGTCGGGATCCCGCGCAAACGGGCGAGCGCCTACCCCCACGAGCTGTCGGGCGGGATGCGCCAGCGGGCGATGATCGCGATGGCCCTGGCCTGCGACCCTGCCATCGTCATCGGCGACGAGCCGACGACCGCCCTCGACGTCATGGTCCAGGCTCAGATCCTGGAGCTCCTCGAGCGGCTCCGGCGCGAGCTGGGGCTCAGCCTCATCCTCATCACCCACGACCTGTCGGTCATCGCCGAGACCTGTGACCGGACCCTGATCATGTACGCCGGCAGGGTGGCCGAGGAGGGTCCGGTGTCGCGGATCTTCAGGGCGCCGCGTCATCCCTATACCCAGAAGCTGCTCGGGGCGTTCCCCAACATCCACGCCGACCGACGCAGCCTCGAGACGATCCCGGGGTCGCCGCCCGACCTGCTCGACCCGCCGAAGGGTTGCCGGTTCAACCCGCGCTGCCCGGCCGCGATGGACGTCTGTCGCGAAGTCGAGCCACCCGAGGTGGTCTTCGGCGACGGCGTCCGGGTCGCCTGCCATCTCTTCGCCGCCGGTCGGGACGGCGCCGTGGCGGTCACCTCCGGCGACGTCGTGGGTCGGGCGCCGGGCGAGGGGCGCCTCCTCCCGGTGGTGGACCCGTGATGACGGCCGTCCGTTGAGCGAGCTCGTCCGGGTCCAGGGTCTCCAGGTCCATTTCCCGATCCGGGCCGGGCTGGTGGACACGATGGCCCGCCGACCGCGGATGTCAGTCCGGGCGGTCGACGGGATCGACCTGACCATCGAGCGGGGCGAGGTGCTCGCCCTCGTCGGGGAGTCGGGCTCGGGCAAGACTACGACCGGGCGGGTCATCGTCAAGCTCACCCGCCAGACCGCCGGCACGGTCACCTTCGACGGTCGCGACGTGACCGACGTGTGGGGCGGCTCCGAGCTGCGAGCCTACCGACGCCGGGTCCAGCTCATCTTCCAGGACCCCTACGAGACGCTGAACCCCAAGCAGACGATCCACGACTTCGTGGCCGAGCCGCTCGACGTCAACCATCTCGCGAAGTCCACGGCCGAGCGCGAGGAGCGGGTCCTCGCGGCGATCGATGCCGCGGGTCTCCGGCCGGCGGCGGAGTTCGCCTTCCGCTATCCCCACGAGTTGTCCGGGGGTCAGCGCCAGCGGGTCGTCATCGCCGGAGCGATGGTCATGGGCCCCGAGCTGGTCGTGGCCGACGAGCCCGTCTCGATGCTCGACGTCTCGATCCGGACCGAGCTCCTCCGGCTGATGCTGGACCTCCGCCAGGAGCGCAACCTCACCTACCTGTTCATCACCCACGACCTCTCGCTGGCCTGGGTGATCTCGGATCGGATCGCGGTCATGTACCTGGGCAAGATCATGGAGATCGGCCCGGCCGAGGCGGTGATCAAGCGGCCGCATCACCCCTACACGAAGGCCCTCGTCGGGGTGTCGCCGACACCCGATCCGATGGACGATGCGGCGCGCAACACGCGCTACATCCTGGTCGGCGAGACGCCCGATGCGGCGGCGATCCCGTCGGGCTGTCGCTTCCACCCGCGCTGCCCGCTGGCCTTCGAGCGCTGCCGGACCGACGAGCCGCCCCTGTTCGACATCGGGGACGGGCAGCAGGCCGCCTGCTGGCTGGCCGAGGGCGGGCGCGACCTGCCGGCCTTCCAGCCGCGCCGCCGAGCCGCGGCCGGTCCGTCCCCCGGACCGGCGACCCCAGAACCCGAGGTCGCCCGATGAACGGTGCCCTGACGTCGTCCAGCGACGCGAACGCGTAGCGACGAGACCCGCGGTGGACGGCGCCACGATCCTCCAGGCGATGCGCGTCTTCGTCGCGCTGCTCGGTGTGGCCGCCCTCGTCGCCATCGTCAGCCGACCGCTCCGACTGCCGTATTCGGTCGCGCTCGTCCTCGTCGGGCTCTTCGCCGGGATCGTCGGAACCGCGATCGGTCCCGGCACCGAGATCGTCGTGCCACCCGAGATCGTCCTGGCCGTCCTCCTGCCCGGGCTCGTCTTCGAGGCTGCCTATCGCCTCGAGCTCGACCGGCTCCGCCGGATGGTGGGTCATCTCGCCCTCCTGACCGTCCCCGGCGTGCTCATCTCGGCGGCGGTCGTGGCCCTGGCCCTGAACCTCGGCACCGGGCTGAGACTCGACCTGGCCTTCATCGTCGGGGCGATGGTCTCGGCGACCGATCCGGCCGCGGTGGTCGCGACGTTCAAGCGGCTCACCATGCCGCCGACCCTGGCCACCCTCGTCGAGAGCGAGAGCCTGTTCAACGACGGGACCGGTCTGGTCGTCTTCGCGATCGCCCTGCTCGCCTTGCAGGCACCCCTGAGCCCGGATGGGGCGGTCGTCATGTTCGTCGGCGCGGTCGTGGTCAGCTCGGCGATCGGCATCGCGGGCGGGTTCATTGCGGCCCGCCTGATGTCCCTGACCGACGACCACCTGACCGAGCTGACGATCTCGGTGGTCCTGGCCTACGGGACCTACCTGGCCGCCGACGCCCTGCGCGACTCGGGGATCATCGCCACGGTGGTGGCCGCCGTGGTCCTGGGTAACTACGGTCGCCCACGGACGATGAGCCAGGGCGGGGTCGACGCCCTCGACACGGTCTGGGAGTTCCTGGCCTACCTCCTGACGGCGCTCGTCTTCCTCGTCGTCGGGCTGGCCATCCCGCCGGCCCGGCTTGTCGATTCGCTGCCCTGGATCGGCTGGGGGATCGCCGGCGCACTCGTCGGTCGGGCGTTCGTCGTCTACGGGCTCCTGGGGGTCGCGGTCCGCGTCCGGCCGATCGAGGGTGACACGCGTGGCCTGCCCCGCGGCTGGTCGCACGTGATGTTCTGGGCGGGGCTGCGCGGGGCCGTCGCGGTCGCCGCCGCCCTGTCGCTGCCGATCGACGTCCCCCAGCGGGCGCTCCTGCAGGAGGTCACCTTCGGGATCGTCCTGTTCACCCTCCTGGTCCAGGGCACCACCGCCGGGCTCGTCCTGCGGCGTTCGGGTGCAGCCGTGGAGCCGGCGGTCGCCGACCCGGAATGACCGGCTGGGGTCGCGCCGCGTGGCGGCCGGCATCATCAGCCCCTCGGCGGCCTCGCTCCTTCGGCGTCGGACCCGAGCCGACGGGCCAGCTCCAGGAGACGAGCATCGCGCCAGACGCGACAGAGGAGGTCGACGAGCTCCAGCCGATCGACCGCCGCGTCCGGGCTCGAACCGATCGCGACGGCGCCGTGACGCTCCAGCAGGACGGCGTGGACCGGCGGCTCCAGCCCGTCGGCGAACGCGGCCGCGATCGCCCCGGCGAGCTCCGGGCTGCCGGGATCCATGAGGCGGAGGAGCGGCAGGCGGGGGAGGAACAGGCTGGTCTCGGGCAGCGCCGCCGGGTCGGGGACCTCGCCGGCGAGGGTAAGGGCGAGCGATGCCGGCAGGTGGGCGTGGACGATCGCCCGGACGTCCGGACGGGCGGCGTAGATCGCCCGGTGGATCCTGAGGTCCGAGGTCGGACGAAGGTCCGGCCGATCCGGGTCGACCGGGTCCGCCGCGGGGTCCGCCGGCACGAGGAGCAGGTCGTCCGGGGTCAGCTCGTCCTTGCGTCGGCCCGAGGGAGTGACGAGGATGCGCTCGCCCAGCCGGACCGAGAGGTTGCCCTCGCCGGCCGCGATCAGGCCCCGCGCGCCCAGCCGTCGCCCGGCGACCACGATCGCCTCGGCGCTCGCCGCCAGCCCGCGCGGGTTCATCGGGTACCGCGGCTCATCCGCGGAGGTCCCTTCGGCCGGCGCCTCGGGCCGCCCGGCAGTGGCCGGCCGGCCGGTGGGTCGCTAGGCTGGTGACGATCGATGTCATGGGAGGAGTGTGCATGGCCCGCGACCGGGATGCGCGACGCCGCCGGAGGGGCTGGCGCGGCGCGGAGCTCATCGGGATCGTCCTCATCGCCCTCGGGGTCGTCTACCTGCTCGGCGAGCTCGGGATCGTGCGGGTCGCCTGGGGCGTGATCTGGCCGATCCTCGTCATCGCCGTCGGCGCCATCCTCCTGCTCGGGGCGGTCCGTCCGGGACGGCGGGTCGCGACGACCGCCGAGGTCCTCGTGGAGGGCTCCGGACGCCTCGAGCTGGACCTGAGCGTTGGCGCCGGCCGATTCCGACTCGAGGGCGGCGCCACGTCCGGCCGGCTGGTCGAGGTCGCCTCGACCTACGACGACATCGCCACCCGGATCGAGCGCGTCGGCGATCGGGCGGTCGTCCGCCTTCGTCAGGACATGGCCTGGTGGCCCGACGCCTGGCGAGGCGGAGCCGACTGGATCGTGCGCCTCGCGCCCGGGGTCCCGACCATGCTGACGATGAACGCCGGGGCGGGCGAGTTCAAGGTCGACCTCTCGGGGCTCTCCGTGGCCGGCGCCAGGCTCCAGATCGGGGCGGCCCGGACATCGCTCACCCTGCCCAGGCCGCGAGGGGCGGTCGAGATCCGGCTGACCGGTGGCGCGGCCCATTTCGACCTTCGGGTCCCGCCCGGGGTCGAGTACCGGCTCGAGACGAGCGGCGGCCTGACCTCGGTGGACGGCCGGACCGAGTCGCCGGGCTTCGCCGGCGCGACGGACCGCGTCCTGGTCCGCTTCTCAGGAGGCGCGGCCTCCGTCCGGATCGCCTAGGGCGACCGTCAGGCGGCGAGGGCCCTGGCGGCCGAGCGCTCGGTCCGCCGGTGAGTCGCGGGCGTCTCGTCGTCGACGAGGGACACCTCGACCCGGCAGGCCGGGCAGGCGAACCCGTCGGCGAGCTCGTCGAGGCTCGACCGAAGCGGCTCGGCGCACCACGGGCAATCCAGGGCGACCGTGGCATTGCTGGCGTTCGTGGGCTGGTTCATGGACCGATCATGCCGGCCCGCCGTGACAGCTCGCGTGTCACAGCCGTTCGGGCTCGCGAGTCTGTGGGACGATGCCCGAGATGACCCCGTCGTCAGCGATCGACCGCGGGCCGGCGATCGAGACCCACGATCTCGCCAAGCGCTACGGCCGGACGACCGCCCTGGCCGGGCTGACGATGCGGGTCGAGCGCGGTGAGGTCTTCGGCTTCCTCGGGCCCAACGGCGCGGGCAAGACCACCTCGGTCAAGCTCCTCCTCGGCCTGACCCCGCCGACCGGTGGTGGTGGCGCCGTCCTGGGCCGACCGCTCGGCGACCGCCAGGCCCGACGCCGCGTGGGCTACCTGCCCGAGATGTTCCGCTACCAGCCCTGGATGCGTGCCCGGGAGGTCCTCGCGTTCCACGCGGCGCTCATCGATCTCGATCGGACCGAGCGTCCGGCGGCCGTCGCGGAGGCGCTCGGGATCGTCGGGCTGGCCGATCGCTCGGACGACCTCGTCGGGACCTACTCGAAGGGGATGCAGCAGCGCCTGGGTCTGGCCGCGGCACTGCTCGGCCGGCCCGAGCTCATCCTCCTCGACGAGCCCACCTCGGCGCTCGATCCGCTCGGCCGGACCGAGGTCCGCCGGATCATCCGGGCGGCCCGCGACCGGGGCGCGACGGTCTTCCTCAACTCCCACCTCCTGGGCGAGGTCGAGCTGGTCTGCGACCGGGTGGCCGTGGTCGACGCCGGTCGGGTGGTGGCAGCCGGGACCCTCGACGAGCTGCTCGGCGGGGACGGCGTCCGGCTCCGGGCGACCGGGCTCGACGCCGCGGCGCGGGCCGGGCTCGACGTCTTCGGCCCACATCGCGACGAAGGGGACTGGCTGGCCTTCCGCCCCTTCGCGCAGGACCGGATCCCGGAGCTGGTCGCGGCGGTCGTCGCTGCGGGGGGCCGGATCCACGCGGTCGAACCCGAGCGGGCTTCGCTCGAGGAGCGCTTCCTGGGTCTCGTCGGCGATGGCCGCGTCCGATGACGGCCCTGCGCACGATCGCGATCGGGATCCGGGTCACCCTCCTCGAGACCCTCCGGCGGCGGACCCTGTGGGCGCTGGTGGCCTTGACGGCCATCGTCGTCATCCTCAGCGGGCTCGGCTTCCAGTTCCTGGTCGGCGAGACCCGTGCCCGGGGCACCGCCGAGCTCGAGCTCCAGCTGGGGGTGAGCCAGGTCCTCGTCCTGTGCGCCTTCATGTTCAGCTTCATCCTGGCGGCCACGGCCGCCTTCATCGGCGCCCCGGCCATCGCCGCCGACATCGAGTCCGGCGTCCTCCTGGCGATCCTCGCCCGACCGATCGGCCGAGGCGCCTGGCTGGTCGGCCGCTGGGCGGGCCTGGCGATCGTGGTCGCCGGCTACGGCCTGGCGGCCGGTCTGGGCGAGATCGCCGCCCTGCGGGTCGTCTCGGGCTACGGACCGCCCGATCCGCTGGGGGCCGCCGGGGCGCTGGCCGCGCAGGCCGTCGTGGTCATGACCGTGACCGTCCTCCTCGGGACCCGGCTGCCGGCGATCGCCAGCGCGGCCGTGGCGGTGGTCCTCTTCGGGCTGGCCTGGGGTCTCGGTGTCCTGGGCGGGGTCGGCAGCGCGCTCGGTGTCGACTCGCTCGAGACCGTCGGCCGGATCGTCCGGTTCGCGTTCCCGTCGGACGGGCTGTGGCGGGCCACGATCTTCGCGCTCGAGCCGAGCGCGGTCATCGCCCTGATGACCGATGGCCGATCGCTCCGGGTGCTCCAGGCCAACCCGTTCTTCGCCCTGACCGGGCCGGGCCAGCTCTTCCTCGCCTGGTGCCTGGTCTGGGTGGTGGGCGTGCTCGGCCTGGCGATCCTGTCGTTCCGCCGTCGCGAACTCTAGCCCGGCGAGCTATCGTGGCGCGATGAGCGCCACGGCCTACGAGCTCTTCCCGGACCTGCTCGCGGAGGCGCCCGTCCCGCCTCGGGGCATCCACAGCCAGACGATCTCCGAGGGCGACGGCGTGGAGCTGGTCCTGTTCGCCTTCGCCGAGGGCGAAGAGCTGAAGGAGCACACCTCGGCGAGGCCGACGATCGTCCACGTCCTGTCCGGCGAGGCCGACGTGACCGTCGGCGGGGAGACCCATCGGCTCGGTGCCGGGGCCTGGCTCCGGATGGCCCCCGATCTGCGGCACGGCATCGCTGCCCGGACGCCGCTGGTGATGGCCCTCTACCTGTTGCCCCGGTGAAGCGACGGCCCGGGCTCGGACGTCCGGGGCCCGACTGGCCCGTCTGCCCTATGGCCGATCGCGGGAGTGGCCGTCAGGATCGACGGTGCCCATGATCCGACCGATCGCCGCCATCCTCCTCGCCCTCGGCCTGCTCCTGCCGGTGGCCGGGTCACGCCCGCCGGCCGCCGCGGCCGTCTCGGTGAACCCGAAGGTCGTGATCGTCGTCGGCCCGGTCGGCTCCTACAACAGGCACTACAAGGCCGACGCCGACGCCCTGGCGGCGGTCGCCCGGAAGTACACCCGCAACGTCGTCGTGATCAAGACGCCGCGGGCGACCTGGACCGCGGTTCGGGCTGCCGCCCAGGGCGCCTCGATCCTGGTCTACCTCGGCCACGGCAACGGCTGGCCGTCGCGCTACCGGGATTCGCTCTGGCCGTTCACCCAGAACGGCTTCGGCCTCGACCCGCCGACCGGCGCGAACGGGACGACCCACGTCTACTATGGTGAGGCGCAGATCGCCGCTGAGATCCGCCTCGCGCCGAACGCGGTGGTCCTCCTCTTCCACCTCTGCTATGCATCGGGCAACACCGAGCCGGGGCTGGCGACCGGGACGCTGTCAGACAAGAAGGCCCGGGTCGAGAACTACGGCGCCGGGTTCTTCGCCGCCGGCGCTCGGGCCGTGATCGCCGACGCCTACCATCCCCAGACGACCTACCTGCGCCGGCTGTTCACCTCGTCGCTCGGGATGAACGCCCTGTTCCACGCCGCGCCGACGTATCACGGCCACGACATCGCCTGGGATTCGTTCCGGACCACCGGGGCCCGGGTGATCATGGATCCGACCAGCGTCAGCCGCGGGCCGTGGTACCACTCGGCGGTCTTCGACCCGGGCCTGACCTCGGGGATGGTCACCCGGACGGTCTACCGCCCGACCGACGTCGTCCCGGCGGCGATCACGGTCGGGGGCGCCGGCGACGTCGCGACCGCCGGCGACCTGTACGCCGATCCTGCGCTCACGACCGCGCTGGCTCCGCTCGGCGCGGGTCGCCGGCTCCGGATCGTCGCCGAGGCGGCCACCCTGCCGGACGGCGCCCGGGTGGTCCAGGTCCATCCGTTCGACGCCCCCGACCTCGTCGGCTACCTCCGGGCGGACGTCCTCACGCCGGTGGACGGGACACCGGCCAAGCTGTACGACCACGACCCGCCGGGCGCCCTCATCGGGCCGAACGGCGACTACGTCCACGACACCTTCCACGTGATCGTCCGCGCCTCGGAGCCGCTCGACGGCACGATCGAGATCCGGGACAGCGGTGGGACCGCGGTCCGCACGCTGAGCGCGGCGGACGCCTGGTCCGTCTTCGACTGGGACCTCCGGGACGGCGGCGGGACGGTCATCCCGGACGGGAACTACACCTGGTCGTACACGGGTCGCGAGCCGGCCGGCAACAACCCCACGCCGTTCGCCCTGTCGGGGCGGTTCGCCCTCGATGCGACCGACCCGGTGACCACCTCGAGCCTCGCCGGCACGCTCCACCCCAGCGGCTGGTACACGACCGCGGCGACCGTCACCCTCGCCGGACGCGATGCCTTCAGCGGCCTCCGGGTCACCACCTGGAGCCTCGACGGCGGAGCGGCGACGCGCTACACGGGTCCGGTCGTCGTCCGCAGCTCGGGCGACCATCGGCTGCGCTACTGGTCGACCGACCGGGCCGGCAACGTCGAGACCACCAGGACCGTGCCCGTCAGGGTCGACGTGACGGCGCCGGTGACCACGGCGGACCTCGGTGGCCCGGTCGGCGAGGCGGGCTTCTTCCGCGACGACGTCACCGTGGGCCTCGTCGCGACCGATGCCCAGAGTGGTGTCGCGTCGACGCTCATCGGCCTCGATGGGGCCCCACTCGCGCCGTACACCGGCCCGATCGTGGTCAGCGAGGCCGGTGTCCACAACGTCGCCTTCCGTTCGATCGACGTGACCGGTCGGGCCGAGACCGTGAGGACGGCTCGCTTCACGATCGACCGGACGGCGCCGTCCCTCGGCCCCGACGGCTCCGTGGCCGCCTCGCCGAGCACGTTCTCGCCGAACGGCGACGGGGTCGCCGACACCGTGGCCGTGAGCCACGCCATCAGCGAGCCCGGCGCGGTGCGTCTGACGGTGACCCCCGAGGCGGGTGGAGCAGCGGTCCGCACCCTCACCGCGGCCGCCGCGACGGCAGGTGCCGGATCGGTCACCTGGGACGGTCGGGACGACGCCGGGGCCGTGGTCCCCGACGGCGACTACGTCCTGACCCTTACCCCGCTCGACCGGGCCCGGAACGCCGGTCCGGCCGGTCGCGGCGGACGTCTCCGTCTTCGGCGCGTTCGTTGGGCTCTCGGCGACGCCCACCCGCTTCTTCCCGCAGGACGGCGACGCGAAGGCGCCACGGACCACGGCCACGTTCATCCTCCGGGCGCCGGCCGATGTCGCGCTCCGGGTTCTCGACGCCTCGGGCGCGACCGTCCGCTCGATCGCCGGCCCGCAGCCGGCCGGTTCGGTGGCGATCGCCTGGGACGGTCGGACCGACGGCGGGACCTTCGTCCCGCAGGGCCTCTACCGGATCGAGGTCCGGGCCACCGCCGGTGGCGCGAGCGAGACCCACCTGACCGCGGTCCGGGCGGCGGCGTTCGAGTTCCGGCCGTCGCCGACGACCGCCCGACGGGGAGCCCGGCTGACGGTGACCGTCATCTCGGCCGAGCCGCTGAAGGGCAACCCGCGGCTGACGGTCCGGCAGCCCGGCCTGGCCGCCTATGGCCTGAAGCTCAAGCACGTGTCCGGCTCCATCTACCGGGCGACCTGGACCCTCCGCCGCGGCGGCCACGGCGGCCGGATGATCCTCACGGTGAGCGGCACAGACCGGTCCCGCGGTCGCAACTCGACCGTCTCCTCGATGCCCCTCCGCTAGAGCGGCTGACGGCGCGAGCCCGATCGCGGCACACTGCGGTTCACGACCGCAGCGAGGAGAGCCGGATGTCCACCCGTGTCCAGATCGTGTTCGACTGTGCCGACCCGGCCCGCGAGGCCGACTTCTGGACCTCCGCGCTCGGCTACCGGGTGCCGGACCCGCCGCCCGGGCACGCCGACTGGGACGCCTGGGCTCGGGCCGAGGGGATCCCCGAGGAGCACTGGAACGACGCCCGGGCGATCGAGGACCCCGCCGGCGTCGGGCCTCGGGTCTTCTTCCAGAAGGTCCCCGAGGGCAAGGTCGCCAAGAACCGGATGCACCTCGACCTGAACATCAGTGGCGGGCCCGAGGTCGCGCTCGAAGAACGCAAGACCAGGGTCGGCGCCGAGGTCGCCCGGCTCAAGGCCCTCGGCGCGACTGACGAGCGCGGGCCGATCGACCAGCGGGGCGAGTACTGGGTCCGGATGAACGACCCGGAGGGCAACGAGTTCTGCGTCCAATGATCGTCCGCGCCGGCCGTGACCGTCCGTGCCACGGTCCCGCGCTGCCGGCGTCGCCGCGCACCCTCGCCTGAGCTGGCCCGCCGTGCACGAGACGCGAGCGGACGTCGAGGCCCTGCAGGCCATGCTCGACGCGAGTCGAGCGGGGGCCGGCGGCCATCTCCGCGAGATCCTCACCGACACGCTGCGCCTGTCCGCGGAGGAGGTCGTGCGGCTGCTCACTGGGGTGCGCGTCCTCGTGGTCGCGACCGTGACGGCTGCCGGCGACCCACTGAGCGCCCCGGCCGACGGCATCGTCCATCGTGGCCGGTTCCACTTCGCGACGTCGCCCGACTCGATTCGCGCTCGCAACCTGGCCGCGCGGCCGGCGGTGAGCGCGACGTACCTCGAAGGGGATCGGCTCGTCGTGATGATCCATGGTCGCGCCGTCCGGGTGGACCTGACCGATCCCGCGGAGCGCGGGTTCCGCGAGACGCTCGACGAGGTGTATGCACCACGCTACGGCCCGACCTGGATCGACTGGGCGACCGACGCGGCGACCTACTACCGGATCGAGCCACGGCGGATGTTCGCTTCGCGGCTGCCGGGGGCGTGAGTCGGCGCTCCCAGCCCCCCAGGCGGCCAGACTGGGATCGCTGCCGGATCGCCGCGTCAGCCCCGGTACCGGAAGCACCCCGGCAGGTGGTCGTCGACAAGGCCCACACTCTGCATGAAGGCATACACGATCGTCGAGCCGACGAAACCGAAGCCGCGTCGCTGAAGGTCCTTCGACAGGCGGTCGGAGGCCTCTGTCCGGGGCGGGAGGTCGTGGAGGGTCGTGCCCGGCGCGACCGCGCGGACGGGTTCGGGGACCAGCACGGCGAGGTAGGCCGCGAACGAGCCCGCCTCGCTGGCCAGCTCCAGGAACAAGCCGGCGTTGGAGATCGTGGCGTCCACCTTGGCCCGGTTCCGGACGATCCCGGGATCGGCCAGCAGGCGTTCCCGATCGAGCGGTCCGAAGTTGGCCACGACGGCCGGATCGAAGCCCCGGAAGGCGATCCGGAACGTCTCCCGTTTGCGCAGGATCGTCGACCACGACAGGCCGGCCTGGAAGCCCTCGAGGGAGAGCCGTTCGAAGAGCTCGCCGTCGTCGGCGACCGGCAGGCCCCACTCGGTGTCGTGGTAGGCGACCATCAGCGGATCCGGTCGAGGACCGTCGGCGCCGGCCCAGGCGCAACGCGCGAGGGACGGGTCGAAAGGGAGCTCGGCGCTCAGAGGATCCATGAGACGGGAGGATAGCGGCCCGGTCTCGGGGCCGGCCGCCCGTTGTAGCCTTGCGAGGTGGTTGATGCGATCCGGACCGACGGTCTCTCGAAGCGCTACGGCCGTCCCCGTCGCGGACCGCTGCCGGGATCCCACGAGGTCGTCGCGCTACGCGACGTCTCGATCGCCGTCCGGCCCGGCGAGATCTTCGGCTTCCTCGGGCCGAACGGCGCCGGCAAGAGCACGGCGATCCGGCTCCTCCTCGGCTTCCTTCACCCCACCGCCGGCCGGGCCGAGGTCCTGGGCCTCGACAGTGGCGCGGATTCGGTGGCGATCCGCGGTCGGGTCGGGTACCTGCCCGGCGGGATCGCCCTCTACGACGGTCTGACCGGGTCCGACCTGCTCGACTATCTCGGCCGCCTCTACGACCGACCGCCGACCGCCCGGGCCGGTCTGGTCGACCGGCTCGAGCTCTCGGCCCGGACCCTCGGTCGCCCGGTCCGCGATTACTCGCGGGGCATGCGCCAGAAGATCGGCATCGTCCAGGCGCTCCAGCACGACCCTGAGCTGGCCATCCTCGACGAGCCGACCGAGGGCCTCGACCCGCTCATGCAGCGGGCGTTCTACGAGATCCTGGACGACCTCCGATCCGCCGGCCGGACGATCTTCCTGTCGTCCCACATCCTGTCCGAGGTCGAGCGGGTGTGCGACCGGGTGGCGATCATCCGGCGTGGCCGGCTCGTCGCCCTCGAGGACATCGGGGCGCTCCTGGAACGCCGCAAGCGCCACGTCGAGCTGCGCGTCCGGGGCACGCCGCCGGACCTCTCGACGGTGCCGGGGGTGAGCGGCCTGCTGGTCCACGACGGCCTGCTCACCTGCCGCCTCGACGGCGACATCGCCCCGTTCCTGAGGGCGCTCGACGGGGTCGCGGTGGCCGACCTGACGATCGAGCCGGCCCATCTCGAGGAGGCCTTCCTCGAGTTCTACGAGGGTGAGGACACCGACGAGGCCGACGACGACACGGTCACCGTCGGCGTCCCGACCGACGCGGATCACGGAGCCCACGCGGACCACGGGACCGACGCCGACCGGGAGGCCGACCCAGCCGTCCGTCCGGGCGACCCACGATGAACCGGGCGCTCTTCCTCCGGACCTGGCAGGCGCAGTGGCTCAAGCTGCTGGTGGTCGCGCTGGCCCTGGCCGTCTGGGGCTCGCTCATGCCGGTCGTCTTCAAGGCGTTCCGGTCGCAGATCTCGTTCATCATCGACTCGGGGATGATCCCCAAGCAGCTGCTGAGCTTCGGCGGCGGGGACATGCTCAGCCTGGCCGGGGTCGTGGCCATCGGCTTCATCCACCCGCTGGCCGTGGCGATGGTCCTCGTCTTCGCCCTCGGCTTCACCGTGAACGCGGTCGCCGGCGAGCGGCAGCGAGGGACGCTGGAGGTCCTGCTCGCCCGACCGATCTCGCGCCGGCGGATCTACCTGACCCTGCTCGGGGCGAGCATCCTGTTCATCGGCGTCGCAGTGGCAGCCCAGGTGGCGGGCATCGTCGTCGGCTCGGCCCTGAGCGGCGAGCTCGGCGGTCTGGCCGCCGACCGACTGGCCCTGATGTGGCTGAACGCCGCGCTCGTCTTCGTCGCGATCGGGGCCGTGTCGCTCCTCGCCTCGGTCTCGTTCGACCGCCTCTCACCGGCCCTGACGACCAGCCTCGCGATCATCCTGCTGTGGTACTTCCTGGAGATCCTCGGGTCGCTGTGGGCCGATGCCAAGGGTCTCCAGCCGTGGTCGCTGTTCCACTACCTCGATCCGCGCGGCGCGCTGGCCGGGACGATGTCGGCGGCCGACTGGATCGTCCCGACGACGATCATCGTGGTCGCCGTGGCGGCGAGCGCTGGTGCGTCTTCCCGCGACGGGACCTGGCCGCCCCCAGCTGAGCGGCGTCAGCGGACCTCGACGACCCGGTAGCGCAGGCGGCCGGCCGGGATGACGACCTCGACCTCGTCGCCGCCGGCCGCGTTCATGAGCGCCGCGCCGATCGGGGACTCGGCCGAGATCCGGCCGGCCGCGGCGTTCGCCTCGCTCGACCCGACCAGGGTGTAGGTCTCCTCGTCGCCGTCCGGGCCCGACGACCGCGACCGTCGAGCCGAGCCGCGCCCGACCCCCGTCGGCACCCTCCTCGATGATCTCGACGTTGCGCAGGAGCTCCTCGATCGCGCGGACCCGACCCTCGGCGAACGACTGCTCGCGGCGGGCCTCGTGGTAGTCGGAGTTCTCCTTGAGGTCGCCCAGCTCGCGGGCCGCGGCGATCCGGGCGACGATCGCCGGCCGGGTCACCGTGGTCAGCTCGTCGAGCTCGGCGCGGAGCGCGGCGAGACCCTCTTCGGAGAGCCGGGTCGGGGCCTTGGGCGCCTTGGAGCCCGTCGTCGGTGCGGCCGTCCGGCTGACCGCCTGTCGTCCGGCGCCACCGTCCTCCCGGTTCGAGGCCGAGCCGGCGCCCGTCGTCGGTCGCGCGCTCCGGGGCGCGGCCGGCCGGCCACCGGCGCTGAGGACCGAGCGGGACCGGAGGACTCCCGTGTTGCGGGTCGGATCGGACCGTCCGTCGGTGGCGGCCCGCCCGGCCGGCTTGCCCGAGACCCGGGCGGCCTGGGCACGACCGGCGGCCGCTCGGCGCTCGGCGTCGGTCACCGGCCCGGCCGCTTCATCGGCCAGCAGCGAGCCGGCGATGCCGTGGGCCTTGCGCGTGCCGTCGGCGGCCTGGAGGTTGGCGTAGGGCAGGACCACCGCCCGATCGTGGAGAGCGGCCGCGACCGAGCTCGGAACGGTGGCCGCGAACGCCTCGAGAAGGGCGTCCTCGTACTCCTCGACCGCCTCGGTCTCGGCCCACCAGATGCGCAGCCGCTCGAGACCGCTCAGGGTCCGCAGCCAGTGCCCGCCCGCATACGGGCGGCGGTCGCCCAGCGGCGTCCGGAGCGACGCGGAGAGGCGGGCTCCGATCGAGACGCCGGAGGTGCCGATGTAGAGGATCGGCTGGTCGGGCAGCCAGAACGAGCGCAGACGGGCGGCCAGCTCGCGTCCGGTCGGCTGGCTGCCGTCGAGGGTCAGGGTGGGGACGCGCTCGATCCAGCGGCCGACCGCGTTGAAGTCGATCGGCGCCGAGGCGGCCGGCTCGGGCCGCTCGACGAGGTAGACACCGCCACGGTTCGAGCGGACCGGGGAACCCCAGACCGCCGGACCGTCGGCCAGCAGGCCGACCGAGCGGAGGAGGGCCGCGGCGCCGGGGCCCGGCCCGCCCGGCTTCGGTTCCTCGTCAGGCAGCGGAGGCCTCACCCGTGGCGTACTTGTAGACCGCCCAGCCGACGACCGCGCCGATGACCGGCCCGACGATATAGACCCACAGTGAGGTGATGTCGCCGCCGACCACCGCCGAGGCGATCGACCGGGCGGGGTTCACCGACGAGCCGGTGAACGGGACGATGGCGAAGTGGATGACCATCAGGGTCAGCGGGATCGCGAACGCCGCCTGGCTCGGCGCCTTCTTCGTCGAGACGAGGATGACCAGGAGGAAGATGGCGGTGAAGATCGCCTCGATCACGACGGCCTTCAGGTCGTCGATACCGTTCCCCGGCAGCGTCCGCGTGTCGGCCACCGCCTGCTGGTTGAAGAGGACGAGGACGACCGCCGCCGCAGCGATGCCGCCGATGAGCTGGGATGCGATGTAGCCGACGCCGGTCGCCGGATCGAGCCGCTTGTCGATGACCGCGGCGATGGTGACCGCCGGGTTGAAGTGACCGCCCGAGACGGCTCCGAAGATCTGGATCGCCGCGAAGAGCCCGAGCCCGAACCCGAAGGCGATGACGACGAGGTTGGGCACGTCGGCGAAGGCCAGGTTCGACAGGATCGCCATGAACCCGATGAGGAAGAACGTGAATGTCCCGACGAGCTCGGCGAGCAGCTTCTTCGTGTCCATGGTCGTCAACCTCCGATCGCTCCCACTCAGGCGCGCGGCGCCTCTCCCTGCGTCGCAGTGTAGCGGTCGGACGGGTCGACCGGCACCGTGACCGGCTCCAGGTCGACCGTCGAGGCGGTCCGACCGCGGTCCGGGGCCGCCGGAGATGGTGCCGCCACGGTGGCCGCGCCACGGAAGAGGACGAGCGCGACGATCGCCGAGACCCCGGCGATGACGCCCGCGAGGAGGAACGTCTCGCGGATCCCGATGAGCGCGCCGAGCACCCCGGCGGCCGCCATCGAGGCGATGCTCGCCCCGGACAGGACGGCGTTGAGGGTGGCCGAGACGCGGCCGATCCGGTCGGGCGGCGACTCGGTCTGGACGACGGTCATGATCGCCGCGTTGAGCGGGGTGATGAGCCAGCCGGCGAGGAAGAGCAGGAGGATCACCTGCCAGACCTGGGTCACGAACGCGACGAGGGCGACCAGGACGGCCAGCCCGGCCAGGGCCGCGGTCACGATCGAGGTCGGCCGGAGCCGGGCCGCCAGGATCCCGACCAGGCCCGCGCTCAGGACCATCGAGCTCGTCTGGGCGATGTCGACCGCGCCGAGCCAGGTGACCGGGACGCCCAGGTCGTTGCGCAGGAGGGGGATGAACAGGACGTTGACCGCTCCCAGGC
The DNA here is from genome assembly GCA_963809595.1 of uncultured Chloroflexia bacterium. Taxonomy (GTDB): domain Bacteria; phylum Chloroflexota; class Limnocylindria; order Limnocylindrales; family CSP1-4; genus Chersky-267. Next base: position 429,669 of record CAWEKG010000001.1, read on the forward strand.
CGAGCATCAGGACGCCGGCGGCGACGAGCACCCCGACCAGGACCCTGGAACGGGCGACCGTGACGATCCCCTCTCGGAAGGCGAGCCCGACCCCGGCGTGGCTTCCCGAGGGAGGCAGGATCGCCGCGGGTCGGGTCCGGACCCCGAGGATGATCGCGAACGAGAGGAGGAAGGTCGCCGAATCCACGACGAACGCCGGTGCCGCCGTCCCGGCGACCCCTAGGAGGACGCCGGCGGTCGCCGCCCCGGCGGTCGAGGCGATGACCCGACTGGCCTGGCTCACGCCGTTCGCCGCGAGCAGGCCGTCCTCCGGGACGATCGCCGGGACCAGGGCCGAGCGGGCCGGGTGGAAGAACGTCCCGACCGAGGCCTCGAGGAAGGCCAGGGCGTAGAGCAGCGGCAGCTGGTCGGCCGAGCGGACGAGGACGAGCCCGAGGACCACCGCGGCCCGCAGCAGGTCCGAGGCGAGCATCACCCGGCGCCGGTCGAGCCGGTCGACGTACACCCCGGCGACCAGCCCGATCGTCATCGGCGGGAGGGCGATCGCGATCGCCATCAGGGCGATCGCCGCCGTCGAGCCGGTCAGGGCGTTGACCACGATGAGCAGGGCCAGGTTCGTCAGCCCGTCGCCGAAGTCGGAGATCGTCTGGGCGACCCAGATCCGTCGGTAGTCGGGGATCCGGAGGACCTCGCGAGCGTTCACCGGGCGGGCTCCGAGCCCCGGGGCGTCGGCCGTCCGGGGGCCGGCGGCAGCCGTCCGCCGCCGGGTCGAACGGGGCCGCTCGGGCAGGGGATAGGCGGCGGCGAACCAGGCCATCTCGATGGCATCCGGCCCGGGCCGGTCGCCCTCGAACTCCGCGACAAGGTCGTTCAGCCGCTCGCGCAGCTCCTCGGCCCGGGCCGGCGAGAGACGGGCGATCGACTTCGTCAGGCTGAGGCGCCGGCTCCGGTCACCGCTCTCGCCGAGGACGATCGAGCCGGAGCGGACCCCGTCGGCGATCTCGCGGCGGAGCCCGTCGACGAGGTTGCCGACGACCTGCTCGAAGGCCTCGTCGACGGCCGGCGAGGCGGCCCCGAAGACCGAGCGGTCGATCTCCAGCCGCCGGGCGGTCGGGCCGTAACGCTTCTCGACGATGCCCGAGACCATCCGCGTCCCGACCACCCGGATGAGGCCGTGCTCCTCGAGCAGCCCCACGTGGTAGTAGAGCTTGACCGCGGGCATCCCCAGGACCTGGCCGAGCCGCTTGACCGTCAGGGCCTCGTCGGGGTCGGCCGAGAAGACCTGGAGGATCGCCATCCGGGTCGGGTCGGAGACCATCCGGATCGTCTCGAGGTCGTCGATCCTGAGGACCTCGACGATCGTGTCCACGCTCCGCTTCGCCACTCGCCCGCGCCCTCCAGTTCCCCAGTCCTCTCGTATGTTGTAACAAGTTACAACATACGATGACCTGTCAAGTGGTTCACCCTGCGGAGCGGTCGACCCTCGCGACTGGCATGATCGTCCGATGAGTGGTCGTGGCACGCCGGCGGTCGATGCCCTGCGCCGGGCCGACGTCGCCTTCGTCGTCCACGAATACGTCCCGGGGGATCGGGCCGCCGGCGCCGGGCGCGGGTCGTGGGGCCCCGAGGCGGCCGAGGCGCTCGGCGTGGAGCCGGCGCGGGTCTTCAAGACCCTCCTGGCCCGGATCGACGACGCCCGCCTGGCGGTCGGAGTGCGTCGCGGTCGACCGCGAGCTCGACCTCAAGGCGCTCGCCGCGGCCCTCGACGGCCGGCGGGCGACGATGGCCGATCCGGCCGAGGCCGAACGGGCGACCGGCTACGTGGTCGGCGGGATCAGCCCGCTCGGCCAGCGGCGGCGTCTGCCGACCGTCGTCGACGAGAGCGCCCTGGCCGCCGACACGATCCTGGTCAGCGGCGGTCGGCGCGGTCTCGATATCGAGCTCCGTGGAGACGACCTGGTCCGGCTCACCGGGGCTCGGATCGCGCGGATCGCCCGCATCGGCTGACGTCAGGGACGAGGTCTAGCCCGTCGGACCCGACGGGCGAGCACGACGCTGCCACGTCAGGAAGGCGAAGGCCGCCGACCCGACCAGCCCGGCGAGCAGGAGACCGGCCGCAAGGGCGGGCAGCCGCGACGGATCGTAGAGGCCCTCGCCGCCGTAGCGAAGCCCGATCAGACTCGAGCACACGGTGGTCGCGCTGGCCCCGATCCCGCCGTTGGCTTCGATCCCGGCGGTGGCCGTGCAGCTGAACGGCACGACGGCCCAATACCCGACGTCGTACGCGACGACTGCCAGGAGGGCCGGCCAGAAGATCCGGGGACGTCGACGGAAGGGGCCAAGGACGATGAGCGCGAGGCCGACCAGGAGGAACGGCTGGCCGATGCTGAACCCGGTGAGGAAGCCGAATACGACAAGCGCGAGACTGATGATCCAGTACGACACCGCGGTCTCCTCCCGACCCCGATCGTAGGCGCCGGGGATCGCGACGGCAACCCGGGACGGGTCGCTACCAGGGCCGTTGCGGTCGCTGGCCGTATAGTCCGCGTGTGCTCCGCCGGTCGATCGTCGCGCCGATCCTCGCCCTCGTCCTGGCGGCGGTCGGCATCGCGGTGCTGCTCGGATCCTCGATCGGGGGTCCGGTCGCGGTCACCTCGCCGGCACCTTCCTCGAGCGGTCAGGCCGGGACGACCTCGGGGGGCGGTTCGACCGTCACGCCCGAAGCCACCAGCTCGCCCACGGCGGCCACGCCGACGGCCCCGGTGAGCGCCGGCGGCTCGCCTGCCGCGCCCGGGACCGCGAAGCCCACCGCGAGCCCGACGCCCGCGTCGTCGCCCGCCGGTTCGTCGACCGCCCTCGATCCGGCGATGGCGGGCCGGCTCCAGCGTTCGCTCGACCGCTATGCCAAGCGCTACCGCCTCCCCGGGGCGAGCGTGACGATCACCTGGCCGGACGGGCGTCACTGGACGGGCAGCACCGGGTTCGCCGACGTCGCCGCCCGCCGGGCCGTCACCGCCGACACAGCGTTCTCGATCGCCAGCATGAGCAAGACGTTCACGGCGGCTCTCGTCCTGAAGCTCGTCGAGGAGGGCAGGGTCCAGCTCGACACGCCGGTGGCGAACCTCCTGCCGGACGTCCGGATCGGCACGCCGGGTCGTCGGATCCCCAAGGCGATCACCATCCGGATGCTCCTCGACCACACCAGCGGGCTGGCCGACTTCTTCTTCGGCAAGGGCGTCGACAAGGCGCTCCTCGCCGACCGCGGAGCGACCTGGACGGCGGCCCGGGCCCTGTCATTCGTCGGGCCGCAGCTGTTCCCGCCGGGCAAGGGCTGGCACTACTCGAACACGAACTACCTGCTCCTGGGTCTCGTCGCCGAGTGGGTAGGTCCCGCGTCGTTCGCCGACCAGGTGCGGTCAAAGCTGCTCGACCCGCTTCATCTGCGCCGCGCGTTCGTCCAGCCGGACGAGCGGCCGCGGGGCCCGCTATCGGTCGGCTACTACTTCAACAGCTCGGCGGCGGCGGCCCGGCCGATCCCGCTCGCCGACAAGGCGGGGAAGGTCGCGCCGTTCACCTCGGTGGTCACCGCGGCCGGCTCGGCGGGCGACCTCGCCGCGACCACGTCCGACCTGGCGGCCTGGGCCCGGGCGATCTACGGGGGCACGGTGCTCCAGCCGGCGACCCTGGCCGCGGCCGTCGCCGACGCCCGCAAGACCGCCCGGTTCCACCCGATCGTCCCCTACGGCCTCGGGGTCCAGGTCACGAAGATCGGCGGACGAACCGCGCTGGGTCACAGCGGTCGGCTCCTCGGGACCCGGGGTGAGTTGCGCTATCTCCCCGCCGCCGGCGTCGCGATCGCCGTCCTCGCGAACCAGAACGGGGTCGACCTTCGACCGCTGACCGCTTCGCTGCTGAAGATCGCCCTCCCGCCGGCGAGCACGCCCTCGCCCTCGCCCTGAACCCTGGCGGCCGAGGTGCGCTTCGCGTTCGCGATGCCGCGGGCCCGCCGCGGACCTTTCCGGTCAGCGTCCCCGGGCCTGGTCTCCACCCGATCGGACCCGGATCGGCTTGTGATGGGCGTGGTGGCCGCGGTCCCCGCCGCCGTCCCGGCCGAAGCCGCGGATGGGCCGGGCGACGATGCTCCGGTCCGGCTCGAAGCCCTGGACCACCTGGAAGGGGAGGGGCATCTTCAGGAGACGCTGGATCGCCCGGAGCAGCTCCGCCTCGTCGGTGCAGACCAGCGAGATCGCGGCCCCGCTGAGACCGGCCCGACCGGTTCGCCCGACCCGGTGGATGTAGTCCTGGGCCTCGAACGGGAGCTCGAAGTTCACGACGTAGGGGAGCTCCTCGATGTCCAGCCCGCGCGAGGCCACGTCGGTCGCCACGAGGCAGGTGACCTCGCCGCGCTTGAAATCCTCGAGGGCGCGGGTCCGCTCGGGCTGGCTGCGATCGCTGTGGATCGCCACGGCGTTGACGCCCCGCCGGTCGAGGTATGAGGCGAGCCGGCTGGCGGCGAGCTTCGTCCGGGTGAAGACGAGGACCTGCTCCATCCTGTCGCGCCGGACGAGGTGGATGAGGAGGTCCTCCTTCCGGTCGCGATCGACCGGGTAGACGATATGCGAGACGCCCTCCGCCGCGATGTTCCGGGCGGCGACCTCGACCGTCTCGGGGTCGTTCAGGAACTCCTGGGCCAGCCGCCGGATCTCATCCGAGAAGGTCGCGCTGAAGAGCAGGTTCTGGCGCTTCGCCGGGAGGAGCGCGACGATCTTGCGGATGTCCGGGATGAAGCCCATGTCGAGCATCCGGTCGGCCTCGTCGAGGACGAGGATCTCGACCTGCGAGAGGTTGACCGTCCGCTGCCCGACATGGTCCATGAGCCGACCCGGGGTGGCCACCAGGATCTCCACGCCCGAGCGGAGCTCCTTGATCTGGGGGTCGATCGGGATGCCGCCGTAGACGACCGCCGAGCGGAGCGGGACGTGGCGGCCGTAGGCGCCGACGCTCTCGGCGATCTGCATCGCCAGCTCGCGGGTGGGTGTGACCATGAGCGCGCGGACGGGATGGCGGGCCGGCGAGAAGCTCGTGTTGGCGTGGACCCGCAGGCGTTCAAGGATCGGCAGGGTGAAGGCGGCCGTCTTGCCGGTCCCGGTCTGGGCGGCGGCCAGGAGGTCGCGGCCCTGGAGGACGAGCGGGATGGACCGCTCCTGGATGGGGGTGGGCTCGGTGTAGCCCTCTTCCGCGACCGCGCGGAGGATGTCGGCCGAGAGGCCGAGGGTGTCGAAGGTCAAGCAGGGCTCCTGTGGCCCGTCGGGCCGAGGCCACGCGGGCGGGTCATCCGACGTCGGGCCGGTCGGCCCGCTCGCCCGCGCCCTGGTGGGCGGGGCGGGTCGTCTCGCGGAGCATAGCCGAAGGGCCGGAGAATCGGAGGCCCACGCCCGGTCAGACGTGGGTCTCACTTCGGTTGTCAGTACGTCACGGGCCGTGCTCCGGCCACCGTGGCGTTGGATCAGAGGCCCGCTCGCGTGTCGCTCGAGATGTTCCCCGCGCGGGGGATCGTGGCGAGGTTCGCGGCACCGTGCGACGCATCCGCCGTCATCGGCAGCGAGCGCCCGCTCGTTCGCGGGTCGTCGCTCCGTCCGGTTCTGCCCGGTCTGCTGCGGTCGTAACGCATCGGCCTGGAGGCCTCACCAGGCCCGTCGGGACGACCGCCGATCGGTCGACCACGGACCTCTCGCGGGTCGAATTCTACTCCCCCGCGGAACCGGTGTCGAGAGGGGCATCGTCGGTGTCCGCCGAGGCCGTCGTTACCTGTCGTCTTCAGCCCGGGACGAGGACGGCCGCCCCGGCGATCTCCCCGCGGGCGATGGCCTGGAGCGCTGCGTTCCCCTCGGCCAGCGGCATCGGCTGGGGCTCGGTCACGATGCCGATCGCGGCGGCGAGGGTGAGGAACTCGGCCGCGTCGCGACGAGTGACATTGGCGACGCTCCGGATCGAGCGCTCCCACCAGAGGTCCTCGTAGGGGAAGGCGGGGATGCCGTCGAGATGGATCGCGTTGATCGCGACCGCCCTGCCACGGTCGAGGGCCCGGAGCGCCTCGATGACGACCGCGCCGACCGGAGCGAAGGTGACAGCCGCGTCGAGCGGAACCGGACTCGGATCGCCGTGGCTCCCGGCCCAGGCCGCCCCGAGCGCGAGCGCCCGCTCCCGGTCGCGCGGGTTCCGGGCCCAGGCGTAGACCTCGCAGCCCCAGTGTCGGGCGATCTGGATCGCCAGCCGCGCCGACGCCCCGAACCCGAACAAGCCCAGCCGACCGCCCGGCTCGATGCCCGAGATCCGAAGCGCCCGATAGCCGATCACGCCGCCGCACAGGAGCGGCGCCGCGTCGACGTCCGCGAAGACCTCCGGGACGGGGACCGCGACGTCGGCCCGGACGGTCATGCAGCTCGGCGAACCCGCCGTCCCGGTCCCAGCCGGTGAAGGTGGCGGCGGGACAGAGGTTCTCGCGACCCGAGCGGCAGGCCCGGCAGCTCCCGCACGAGCCCGCGAGCCAGGTCACCGCAGCCCGCTCGCCGATCGCCCAGCCGGACGCCGGATCGACCTCCGGCCCGACCGACGCGACCCGCCCCACGGCCTGGTGACCGAGGACGAGTGGCGACCGGTGGGCCTCGATCTCGCCCTCGGCCAGCTGGAGGTCCGTCCGACAGACGGCGCAGGCGCCGACCCGAACGAGGAGCTCGCCGGGTCCGGGCACCGGATCCACGACCTGGGCGAGGCGGAGCGGCCGGTCGGCGACTGGGCCGGGAGCATCGAGGACGAGCGCCTGCATGGGCCCGACTCTACGCTCAGCGACCGAGTGAGATCCGCTCGCCCGGGCTCAGGAGGGTCACCTTCACGCCCGCGGCCAGCTCGCCGGCGGCGACCGAGAACTCGCTGCCGGGCCCGACGAAGCGGTCCGGGCGGACCTTGCCCATGGCCTTCGGCCAGAAGGTCCCCCAGTGGATCGGCACCGCCACCCCGGGTCGGATGAGGTCGGCGGCCTGGGCGGCCATCACCGGGTCCATGTGGCCGCCCCGGAGGTTCGGTCCCCAGCCCCAGACCGGAAGGAAGGCCGCGTCGAGGTCGACGAGGTCCGCCATCTCGGGATAGAGGGCCGTGTCGCCGGCGAAGTAGATCCGCCGCCGCTCGTTCGAGACGATGAAGCCGAGAGCGGGCCCGGTCGGTCCGAACGGCGGCCGGAAGCCGCTGTGATCGGCTCGGACGGTCTCGATCGTGAGGGGGCCGTGGGTGGTCGTCGCGCCGGGGGACACCTCGTCGATGTCGCGGTGTCCGGCGGCCCGGAAGATGTCGCCGGATCCGGCCGGCACGATGAGCCGCGGCTGGCCCAGCCGGCGGATCGAGGCCAGGTCGAGATGGTCCTGGTGGAGGTGGCTGAGCAGGACGGCGTCGATCCGCTCGAGGGCATGCCGGGAGACCGGCGGCACCTTCCGGTCGAGGGGCCCGATCCGCTCGCGGATCGTCGGATCGGTCATGATCCGCACCCCGTCCATCTCGATGAGCAGCGTGGCGTGGCCCAGCCAGTCGATCGTCGCGTCCATCGCCACGAGTATGCCGGAAGGCCGGTCGCCACTCGCCCGGGGAGTCGCTACCATGACCCGATGGCTACCACGAAGGTCCCCGATCGTCTCTACTTCACCGGCGACGACGACGCCGACCGGCTCCTCGTGAGCGAGCCGCTGGCCCTCCTCATCGGCTTCGCCCTGGACCAGCAGGTGACGGTCCAGAAGGCGTTCAGCGGTCCGCTCGAGCTGAAGCGTCGGCTGGGTGGCCTCGACGCCGGGCGGATCGCGGCGATGGACCCCGACGCGCTCGTCGAGGTCTTCCGGCAGCGGCCGGCCCTCCACCGCTTCCCGGCCGCGATGGCCGGCAAGGTCCGCGACCTGTGCGATGCGATCGCCTCCGCGTACGGCGACGATGCCGGCCGGATCTGGACCGAGGCGAAGGATGGCCGCGACCTCGAGCGTCGGCTGCTGGCCCTGCCCGGGATCGGCGAGATGAAGGCGAAGACGATCATCGCCGTCCTGGTCCACCGGTTCGGGATCCGGCCGCCCGGCTGGGAGGTGGTCGCGCCGACCCGCCCCACCCTGGGTGACGTCGATTCGCCCGAGGCCCTGGCGACCTACCAGGCCGGCAAGCGCGCCTACAAGGCCGCGATCAAGGCCGGAGCCACGGAGCAGGAGGCCGGCCAGGCCGCCATGCGGACCGACGAGGGCCGCTGACCGCCGCGACGGACGAGTTGACCGGTCCACCGGTCCGGCCCACGATGGACGGCTCATGGACCGTCGGGTCGCGTCGCTGTTCCTGCTCGCCGCGATCACGGTGGCTGCCGCCTGCGACCCGGCGAGCGGATCGGTCGGTGCCGCCGGGTCGTCGCCGGGCGCCATCGCGGATGCGACGTCGGAGCCGAGCCTCGGTCCGACCGATCCGCCGACGAACCCCGGACCCGGGGCGGCCGCATCAGCGCCGAGCGGCTCCGGCGGCTCGCCGTCCATCGTCCCGGTGTCGTCCGCTTCACCGAGCGTCGCCCCGGGCGCGAGGCCGTCCCCGACGCCGGCCGCGAGCCAGACGGCCACGGGCGGGCTGAAGCCGGCACCGCGTCCCGGGCCCTTCGCCATGGATCTCTACCGGAAGGGCGACTTTGTGAGCGAGAAGCGCAAGACGTGGTGTGCTTCGGCGGCGATGCAGACGATGATCAACGTGATGGCCCGGGGCGCGGACACGACGGCGGCGACGCAGAAGATCCTTCACGGGATCTCTCGACGTCTGGGTCCGGCCCCGGACGGAGGGCCAGAACCGGAGGGGATCGCTCGGACCCTCGCCTCGCTTGGCTACGGCTCGTGGCAGGTCGTCGCGCTGCCGACCCGGACCGCCGCGGTCAAGGCCGCCGTGAAGGCGGTCCGGCTGACCGGTCGACCGGCCGACCTGCTCGTCTGGCGCGGCGCCCACAACTGGGTCGTGTCCGGCTTCAAGGCGACCAACGACCCCGCCCTGGGCGACGACTTCACGGTGACGGCGCTGCGCATCGAGGACGTCTGGTACCCCCGGATCAGCACGATCTGGGGACCGTCACGGCTGCCGGACACGCTCGTCCCGGTCGGGCTCCTCCACGAGGACTACCTGCCCTGGAAGCGACCCACCGGGAAGTATCCCGGGAAGGACGGACAGTACGTCCTCGTCATCCCGGTCGCGCCCGGCTGACCGTCGACCCGTCCGCCCGGTCGTCGCGGACGACCACGCCACCCCTCATGACCAGCGCCGGCGACAGGAACGCCGCCATGCCAGAGCCGTCGAGCCTGGAGAGCGGGTCACCGGGGACCGCGACCAGGTCGGCGAAGCGGCCGGGCGCCAGCGCGCCGACCCGGTCGTCCCAGCCCATCGCCTCGGCCGCCACCGCGGTCGCCGCCCGGATCGCCCCGAGAGGGGTCATCCCGAAGCGGACCATGTAACCGAGCTGGATCGCGTTCATCCCGTGGGGGTAGACACCGGAGTCCGTCCCGAAGGCGACCCGCACCCCGGCCCGGACCGCCTTCCCGAAGGCCGTCCGCTGGGCCTCGGTCGTCTCGTCGTTCTTGCGCATCGTCTCGGCCGGCCAGCCCGCCCGGGCGCCCTCGGTCGCGATCCAGTCGCCGTTGTAGACGTCGGCCACGAGGTAGGTCCCGAGCCGGGCGAGGAGCTCGATCCCCTCGTCGTCGAGGAGCGAGCCGTGCTCGATCGTCCGAACGCCGGCCCGGGCGGCCAGCCGGATCCCCTCGGCGCCGTGGGCGTGAGCCGCCACGAACCGACCCCGGGCTCCGGCCGTCTCGACCGCCGCCCGGAGCATCGCCTCGTCGAGCTCCACGACGCCCGGCTCGGTGCCGACGGTCAGGACCGCTCCGGTGGCGATGACCTTGATGAGGTCGACGCCCCGGTCGCACAGAAGGTTCACCACCCGGCGCACGTCGTCGGGCGTCCGAACCAGCCCGATCCGCATCTCCGCCGGCACGTCCACGCTGGGGTCGCCGGTCACCTCGCCGCCGCCCCCTGGTACGGTCACGAACGCGCCGGCCGCCTGCATCCGCGGACCGTCGACCCAGCCGGCGTCGATCGCGTCACGCAGCTCGAGATCGAGGAAGGCCCGGAACGTCCCGACGTCGCGAACCGTCGTGAACCCTGCCCGGAGCGTCTCCCGGGCGTTCCTGACGCCGATCAACAGCTCGTTCGCGGCGGTCACCCCGATCGACGGGACGTCTTCGTACTGGAGGTCGCCGACGAGGTGGGTGTGGAGGTCGATGAGCCCCGGGGTCACGGTGCGATCGCCCAGGTCGAGGCGTCGGACGTCACCGGCCTCGACCGGAAGGGAACCGGGCGCCAGCACGGACTCGACCCGATCACCCCGCACGACGATCGTCCGGTCGATCAGGATCTCGCCGGCGATCGGGTCGACGAGCCGGCCGGCCCGGACCAGGAGGAGCGCGTCGGACGTCATCGTCGGCTCCCTACCAGCGTCCGCGCACGAGCGTCCCGAAGAGGTGATCGAGGGTCGCCGCCGGGTCGGCGGTGAGCCCGGTGTGGACCGGGGACGGCTGGACGATCGTGCTCGAGGGAGACACCAGCCAATGGAACCGCTCGGCCTGGCTCAGCCCGGCGATCGGCCCGCCGGTGGTGTCGCCGCGGCAGATCCGCGGGATCGCCTCGAGATGGGCCCGGACGGCCGCCGGGTCGCACTCCGGCGCGACGGCGCGGAGGAGATCCTCGTCGAGCTCCATGACCGCGTCGAGGTACCGTCGCGGCCGGCGAGTGGAGGACGATCCCGGCGTTGATCGACTCACCACGGTCGACCCGCGGGACGACCCGGACGATGGCGTACTCGAAGGGGCTACGCCGCGCGCCGGGCACGGTCCGCCTCCTCGACGAACGGCCGCGGCCCCTCGAGCCGGCGCAGCAGGTACGCGACGTAGGCCGCCCGGTGGGCCTCGATCGAGCCGTCGCCCGGTGGCCGGGCGCCCTCGGCCAACCAGGCCGGCGGGATCGCCCCGACGATCTCCCCGAGGAGCTCGGGCACGAGTCGCGAGACGAGGCGCTCGTCCGCCGCCGCGATCGAGCCCGCATAGGGCAGCAGGACGTGGTCGGCGATCGGCGGGAACGAGCGTCGGGCGTGGGCGGCCGGGTCGCTCCAGGCGTGCTGGACGTAGAGCGCGGCGCCGTGGTCGATGAGCCACAGGCGGCGGTGCCAGACCAGCAGGTTGACGTTCTTCGCGGTCCGGTCGACGTTGGTGACGAGCCCGTCGAACCAGACGATGTCGGCGGCCAGCTCGGGATCGGGGCGGTCGCCGACCGGGGCGTTCGCCGAGGCGGCCGTGCCCGGTTCGAAGGGCAGGGCGCCCGGCAGGAAGTCGAGACCCGAGGTTGAGACCGGCGCTCCGGTCGAGCAGCTCCTGGATCTCCTGGTCGGGCTCGGCCTTGCCGAGGGCCGGATCGAGCTCGACGAGGACGATCTCCGGGACCGGCAGCCCGAGCGCCCGCCCGACCTCGCCGGCGACGAGCTCGGCGATGAGCGCCTTCGGTCCCTGGCCGGCGCCGCGGATACTTCACGACGTAGAGCCCGTCGTCGTCGGCCTCGAGAGGCCGGGCAGCGAGCCTCCCTCGCGGAACGGCGTGACGTAGCGGGTCGCCGTGACCGTTCGGATCGGGATCGCGGGCGCGACGGTGGGCGGCACCCCGAGAGCGTAACGGGCCGCGAGGTCCGGTGCCCGGCGCGGTCCGATCCTGGCCCGGCTGGCCGACCTCGTCGTCGAGGTGGACGACCTGACCCCGGACGCCGTCGCGGCAGCGATCGTCGCCTACCTCAGCTCGAACCGCCAGACCTCGACGTCGCGGACGGGCTCGTAGCCCAACGCCGAATAGACGCGGTTCGACGTCGGGTTGTCCAGGTCGGTGAACAGGAAGACGTGCCGCCGGCCCCCATCGAGCAAGGCGCGGCTCAACGCGGCGACGGTGTTGCCTCCATAGCCCCGACCTCGAAGTGCCGGCGGAGTGTAGCCGCCCTCGAGCAGGACGCCGTGCGGGGTCAGACCGCCGATCGCCACGAACGAGACCGGTCCGTCGTCGTCCCAGAGGTGGATCCAGCCGCGCTCCAGGCGCTCGTCGACGACGTCCCCGACCCCGCTCGGGTCGTCCTCGCCGAGAGCCTCCCGCTCGAACGCGGTGAACCACTCGACGAGCAGGTCGCGGTCTGCCGGCCCGGCCTGCCTGAGTCCCCCTCGCGCCGGGGGTGGTCGTCGGATCGCGGTCGTCCGGAAGATCCGCTGCGACGACTCGAGGACGGCAGCCAACCTCAGGCGATCGGCCAGCCGGCGGGCGAAGGCACCGACGTACTCGGCGGGTCCGAGGACGCTCGGCAGGTCGACGGTCCCGAGGTCGTCGAGCAGGAGGTCGAGCGCTCCGACCCGATCGATCTCCGAGAGGAACAGACCGAACGGCGGCGTCCGGACCGCGGCCGCGACCACCGTTCCATCGCCCCTGACGGTCGCGAGGTAGTTCGGGCCCGGATAGCGGGCGGGCGTGGCGGCGAGGATCGAGGCGGTCCCGAGGAGCAGGCAGTGCTCGGCCTCCCGGGCCTCGAGGAACGCCCCGGCCGCGTGGACGAACCCGCTCACCTCATCGAACCGCTCGAGCTCCATCGGGCAAAGGGTACGGCAGCGGTGGCGTGTCGAGGTAGAATCACGACAGTGCATCTGCTCTTGACAAAACGAAAGGTGAATGTCATAAAGTGAGTCATAACAACCACATCAGTGAGCGACACGATGATCCATGACGTGATCTCCACCTGCCCCGTCTGCTCCGCCGACCTGACCGTGACCCGGCTGGCCTGCCGGACCTGCGGCACCGCCCTGGAGGGCGAGTTCAGCGTCGGGCGCTTCGGCCGGCTCGGTCGCGAGCAGATGACCCTGCTCGAGAGCTTCCTGCGCTCGAGGGGGAACCTGCGCGACGTCGAGCGCGAGCTGGGTATCAGCTACCCGACCGTCCGAGCCCGGATCGACGCCCTCGTCCGCGCCCTCGGTCTCGGCGACGGGCCGACGCCAGGCGGTCTCGAGGACGACCAGGCGGTCGCCCGGCAGACCATCCTCGAGCGGCTGGCCCGGCACGAGATCGACGCCGACGAAGCCGCCGCCGCGATCCGAGAGCTTCGGAGGGAACCCCGATGACCACGACCCGGACCCTCGCCGTGATCGAGCATGAGATCGGACCACGCGGTTCGGTCTCGGTCCACGGCATCGACGGGTCGATCGAGATCCGGGCCGTCGACGGCCCCACGGTCCGGTTGCGCGGGACGGGCCGACGCGACCTCGACGACGACTACCGGATCGTCACCGGAGCGGGCGAGCTGCGGGTCGAGGCCGTCGCCATCGACGGGATCGGGCACCGCTGGTTCCGTCTCGATCGGACCCAGGACCTCGAGCTGGAGGTGCCCCGCTGGGCGACGGTCCGGGTCGAGACCGCCAGCGGCTCGATCCACGGGAGCGAGCTCCAGGGCGACCAGGGCTATCGGACCGTCTCCGGCGCCGTGCGCCTGACCGGCGTCGGCGGTCACGTCGTCATCGACGGAGTCTCCGGGGACGTCTCGGTACGGGCGGACGCCAGGCTCGATCTCGAGGCCCGAGTCGTGTCGGCCGACCTCGAGGCCGTGGCGCCCGAGTTCGGGGTCGTCCGGATCAGGACGACGAGCGGTGACCTGCGTCTCGAGGGCTCGCTCGCCGAGGGTGCCGATCACTCCATCGAGACCGTCTCCGGGGACACCTCGATCGCGGCGACCGGCCCGATCGTCGTCGAGGGCCGGACCGTCTCCGGCGACCTCCACACCAGGCTGCCCCATCGCTCGGACGGCGGACCCGGCCGCCGGACCATCCGGGTCGGGGATGGAGGACCGCGCGTCGAGTTCCGGTCGATCTCCGGGGGACTCATGGTCGTCGCGCCCTCCGCGGTCGCGGCCGACCGCCTGGCCGTCCTGCGCGAGCTCGAGGCGGGTCGGATCGACGTGGATGAAGCCGGACGCCGCCTGGCGGCGATCGACGAAGGGACGCCGAGCGATGACTGACGCCCTGGAGCAGGTCCTCCGGCTCGTCGCCGAGGGCCGACTGACCGCCGAGGAGGCCGGCCCGATCCTCGCAGCGCTCGACCAGGCACCTGCGGCCGAGACGGCCACCGAGCCGATCGCTCGGGCCGCGTCGGACGAGAGCACGTCAGCCGGGCGATCCGTCCGCCTGGAGGTGACCGAGGGCGGCCAGGTCCGGGTCCGGGTCCGGGTGCCCGCCTCGCTCGGGGAGCTCGGCCTGGGGGAGATCCCGGGCCTCACTCGCCAGGCGATGGACCGGATCCGGGCGGCGATCGCCGACGGGACCCGGGGGCCGGTCTTCGAGGCGATGGGCGACGACGGCGACGGGGTCCGCATCGTCGTCGAGTAGACCGGGCGGTGGGGCCGTCGGAGCGGTCCCACCTGCTCCACAGGTCGACCCGGACGGGTTGCCGTGACCTGATGTTGACAGCTATTGGCATGTTCCCGCGGTATCGTCTGGTCATCACCAAGAGGCGATCGCGATGATCGTCAGGATCGAGGAGTCGTCCCGATGCACGACCTGGAACTGGCCCGACTCATCCACCTGGATCGGGAGCGCGAGATGGCTCGCGACCGACGCGCCCGGGCGGCCCGCGAGGCCAACTCGGTCGGCGCGGAGGAGACCTTCGTGCCGAACGAGCGTCCGACCCGGATCACCCATCCGCTTCGACCGGCGACCAGCGGCAACGACCGCTGACCGCCGACCCGGCACCGCCGACGCCCCGCTCGATCGGGGCCTCAGGCGGTGTCCCGGTCTCCGTATCGCTCGAGCGTCGCCCTGGCGGTCTCGAGCAGCCTCGTGCGGATCTCGGCCGGGTCCAGGACCTCGAGATCGGCACCCATCCCGAGGAGGCGACCGGGCACCTCCTCGGGCCAGTCCATCGTGAGGCGCAGACGGGTCCAGCCCTCCGGGTCGGGCTCGCTCAGCCGTGTCGCCGCGTCGACGGCACGGTCGCCGACCGCCTGGCGCAGCGCGTCCATCCGGTCCGGGCGCACCCGGACCGAGACCGCCACCCGTGAAGCCTCTCGCTCGTAGGCGGCGCTTGCCTCGGTCCAGAACGCGGCCAGGTCGAAGGTGGCCGGCCGCTCGAAGCGCTCGGTGAGCGGCCGGGCCGCGGAGACACGCGAGACGCGGTAGGTCCGGACCTGGTCGTCGGTCGCGGCGACGAGGTACCAGACGCCGGCCTTCAGGACGAGCCCGAGCGGCTCCAGGACGCGGGTGACCCGGCGATCCCCGCGCTCGTAGTCGACCTCGACCCGTCGGGTCTCCCAGACCGCTTCGGACAGGGTCCCCAGGTGGGGCACGGGCTCGCCGGCCTGGAACCAGCCGGACGCGTCGAGATGGAAGCGCTCGACCAGGCGAGAGGCCCGGGTGCGCAGCTCCGGCGGCAGGGAGGCCAGCACCTTGAGCTTCGCCGCGGTTACCACGGTCCCCAGCCCGAGCTCCGCCGCGGGGCCTGGGATCCCCGAGAGGAAGAGGGCCTCAGCCTCCTCCGGGGTCATCCCGGTCAGTCGGGTCCGGTAGCCGTCGACGAGGCGGATCCCGCCGTGGGGTCCGCGCTCGGCGTAGATCGGGACGCCCGCCTGGCCGAGGGCCTCGACGTCCCGGTGGACGGTCCGGATCGAGACCTCGAGCTCCGCGGCGAGCTCGGCGGCGGTCAGCCGGCCGCGCGTCTGCAGGAGGAGCAGGAGGGTCACCAGGCGTGAGGCTCGCATCGGAGCGAGGATGGCGATTGATGACAGGACTTGTCAAGAGATCCCGTCGCCGGCGCCGGACGCCCGGTCGGGCCTGCCGGGCCCTCAGACGGCCCGCTCGGTCAGGAGCTCGACGAGGTGGGCCAGCTCGTCCGGCGCGATCCCGTGCCGGAGGAGGAGCGAGGAGGCGCCGCCGTGACGATGCTCCAGGTGCGCGAGCATGGCCTGCATGTACTCGGGCGGACACTCGACCCAGAGCGGCCGGAGGCGCCAGTCGTCGAGATGACCATCCTCGACCCCGGCCGCGAAGGCGGCCCCGGAGAGCGTGTAGTCGTCGACGACCACGTCGGCCGGGACGCCGACCGCCGATAGCAGGAGCGCGACCGCGACCCCGGTCCGATCCTTGCCGGCGGCGCAGCCGATGACGGCCGGGAGACCACCCGGCTCGAGGAGGGCCCGGACGATCTCGACGAGCTGGCCCGGCCGCTCGTCGAGGATGTGGCGGTACATCCCGGCGAGCCCGAGGTGGGGCGTCGGATCGTCCTCCAGGAGCGGGATGCTCCGGTAGGCGACGCGGTCGGAGCGCTCGAAGACACTCGGCGTCGCGGTCAGCTCGTGCGGCCAGCGCAGGTCGATGACGCAGCGGATCCCGGTCGCGAGGAGGGTCTCCTGCGACCCGGCCGGGAGGCGATCGAGGGCGTCGGTCCGGAGGAGTGTCCGCCAGCGGGTGCGCCGGCCCGGCCCCGCCGGGTAGCCCCCGACGTCGCGCAGGTTCCGGGTCCCCGGCAGGCGCAGGTGTCGGGCCGGGGTCGCGACGGCTCCGTCGCCCATCTCAGCCGGCGGGCGCCAGCTCGAGCCCGGCCGCTCGGGCATCGTCGGCGAGCGACTCGAGGGCCGTGTCGTCGGTCGTGGATGCCCGGACCAGGACCATGACCCGGCTCAGCCCGAGCTCCCGATAGGCGGCCAGTCGGGCGACCCGGGTCGGGCCGCCGCCGGCGGCGTCCTCGGACCAGATGTGGACCGAGATCGGCAGGCTGGCCGGGTCGCGCCCGATCTCCTCGCAGCGCTCCCGGATGATCGCCAGCGAGGAGGCGACCTCGTCGGGCTGCATCCCGTCGAGGTTCAGCTCGTCGGCGAACCGGGCGGCCAGCCGCCAGGTCACGTTCGGTCCGTTGCCCCCGACCATGATCGGGATCCGCGGTCGCTGGATCGGCTTGGGGACGTTGATCGCGTCGTGGACCTGGGAGTGGTCGCCCTCGTAGGTCGCGTGGCGATGACGGTCCCCCTCGAGCATCCGGGTGATGACCTCGAGGTCGTCGTCGAGCCGCTCGAGCCGCTCCCGGGTGGGTGGGAAACCGTAGCCGTAGGCCAGCCATTCGTCGCGCTTCCAGCCGGCGCCGATGCCCAGCTCCATCCGTCCGCCGCTGATCGCGTCCATCGTCGAGATCATCTTGGCGGTCAGGGCCGGGTTGCGGAACGCCGTGCAGATGACGATGTGGCCCAGCCTGATCCGGCTGGTCAGGGCGGCCAGGGCCGAGAGCGAGGTGAACGACTCGAAGGTGATCTCGTCGGTCGGCTCAGGAGTGGTGTGGAAGTGGTCGAACAGCCAGACCGACTCGAAGCCGAGCCGCTCGGCCTGCTGCGCGACGGCCACGGTCCGCCGCCAGGCCCGGGACACCTCCCAGCCGTCGTACTCGCCCTGCCAGCCCTGCGGTGCGATGACCCCGATCCTCATGACCTGCCTCCGATCAGACCTCAGTTCGGGAGGCCGCCGGTCTCGCCGGGACCGCTCGGGCCGCCGGTGCCACGGGCCCGCAGGAAACGCTCGATCTCGGAGATGAGCTCGTCACCCGCCGGCAGGCGCTGTTCGTCGACCATCGTCTCGAGCCGCTCGACGTACGCCTTGGTGGAGCCGTCGGCCGCCGCCGCCGCGTCGAGGTTCGCCCGCATCTGGCTGGCCTCCTCGGTCAGGGGGAGCGAGGGGATGTCGACCTCCAGGTGGCGCTCGAGCGTCTGGATCAGGGCCAGGGCCGCCACCGGATAGGGACCCGAGACGTAGTGAGGGACCTGGGCGAAGTAACCGACGGTCGGGATCCCGGCCTCGGCCAGGGCCATCTCCAGGACCGAGATCGTCGCCGCCGGCACCCGCAGGTGACCGGCCGGACCGGGCTGGACGGAGCCGCGCAGGAGCCCCGGCTCGGAGGCCGTGCCGATGATCGGGACGGCCCGGGTGTGGGGCACGGCGGCCGGGATCGCCCCGAGGCTGATCGACTGGACCACCCCGAGCCGTTGGGCGAGCTCGACGACGGCGGCCGAGAAGGCGTTCCAGCGGAAGTCCGGCTCGGCGCCGCAGAGGATGAGGAGGTCCCGCTCGTCGATCCGCGCCCGGTGGAGACGGATCTGGGGCCAGGTCAGCTCGGTCAGCCGGCCGTCGAGGATGTCGAGGGTCGGTCGACGGGCCCGGTAGTCGAACAGGACGTCGCCGTCGAAGGTGGCGATCACGCCGCCGCCCTCGGTCAGCCGGTCGGCCGCGGTGGTGGCCGCCGACCCGGCGTCCACCCAGCCGTCGAAGGCGGAGACGAGCACGGGTGCGCTCAGCACTGGCGTCTCGTCGAGGCGATAGAGGGTCACCCACCAAGGATAGCGTCGGGGGCCCGCGGGCACGCGGACCCTCGCCCCTCGCCGACCCGCGCCCATCGCCTGTCATCGGGAGGGTAGGCCCGGGCGACGGCCGGAGGGTATCCTCGGGGCTGGAGGTGCGTCCCATGGCGACTTCGCTGCGCCGGCTCGATCGATACGGCGCGACCGTCGTGCCATTCGTCACGTTCTTCGAGGGGGTGTACGCCCGTTGGGCGGGTACGCCCGGGCTCGCGGACTTCGCGGTCGGCAACCCCCACGAGATGCCGCTGCCGGGCTACGTCGATGCCCTCAAGCACCATCTCGAGCCGCAGGATCCCGACTGGTTCGCCTACAAGCTGAGCGAGCCGAAGGCCCGGGCCGCCGTCGCCCGGACGCTCACGACGCGGACCGGCCTGCCCTGGGATCCCGCCGATGTTGCGATGACGAACGGCGGGTTCGCGGCCCTGGCCGTGACGATGCGGGCGATCCTGGAGCCGGGCGACGAGGTCGTCTTCCTGTCGCCGCCGTGGTTCTTCTACGAGCTCCTGATCGTCGCCGCCGACGGCGTGCCCGTCCGGGTCCGCCTCGAGCCGCCGGATTTCGACCTGGACCCGGCGTCGATCGAGGCGGCGATCACGCCGAGGACCCGGGCCGTCCTCATCAACACGCCCCACAACCCGACCGGGCGGGTCTACCCGATCGAGGCGCTGAGCGCGCTCGGGGCGATGCTGGAGCGTCGCTCGGCGGGGCGGGACCGACCGATCCTGCTGGTCTGCGACGAGCCGTACAACCGGATCGTCTTCGATGGGAGGACCTTCCACAGCCCCGCCGAGGACTACCCGAACACGATCGTCACGTACTCGTACGGCAAGACCCTGCTCGCGCCGGGGATGCGCATCGGCTACGTGACGATGCCCCCGACGATGCCCGACCGCGAGACCCTCCGCCGGGCGATATTCCTGTCCCAGCTCGCGACCGGCTTCGCCTTCCCGAACGCGCTGCTCCAGCACGCCATCGACGACCTCGAGGCCCTCTCGGTCGACATCGGCGCCCTCGAGCGCCGGCGCGATCGGCTCGTTCCGGCCCTTCGTGCGATTGGCTACGAGACGAGCCTTCCCGAGGGCACGTTCTACGTGATGGCTCGCTCCCCGATCGCCGACGACCAGCGGTTCGCCGAGCTGCTCGCCGAACACGGGGCGCTGGTCCTGCCGGGCAGCATCGTCGAGCTGCCGGGCTGGTTCCGGATCAGCCTGACCGCCTCGGACGAGATGGTCGAGACCGGCCTGCGCAGCTTCGCGTCTGCGCTCGACGCGGTCGGCGTGGGCTGAACCGATCCCGCCAGGATCGCGTCGGGGACCCACGGGCACGCAGGGGCGTGCGAGCCGAGCTCCGGCTCAGGCGACCTAGCCCAACGGAAGGCGACGGTAGTGACCGTCGCCCCACGGGTCGAGGAAGTGGTTCATCGGGCCGTTGTCGACGTAGTGCGCATGCCAGCGCGCCATAGCCTCACGATCCAGCTCCACGCCGAGGCCCGGCCCGTCCGGGACGCGGATCACGTTGTCCCGCTGGCGGAACGGCCCACCGGCGATCACGTCGCCGACCTGCCAACGGAACAGCGACTGGCTCGGCTCGGTGATGTGGGGCATGGCCGCCGAGACGTGCAGATAGGCAGCCGTGCAGATGCCGGCGTCGCCGCTGTAGCACCAGAAGCCGACCCCCATCGCCTCGCATGCTCCGATGAATCGGATCGCCCGGGCGATGCCCCCGATCACGGCGAAATTGACGACGATCGTGTCCGGGGCACCCAGGGCGACGATCCGCCGGAGGTCGGGCACGTGGGTGGAGAAGGGGATGGTCGAGTGGCGCCGGAGCTCCGCCATCTCCTCGAAGGTCCCGACCGGGTCCTCGTAATTGCGCACGTCATACGGCTCGATCTCGCGCAGGATGCGGCGCGCCGTCGCGAGCGACCACTGCATGTTCGAGTCGAGGCGGATCATCGCCTTGGGACCCAGCGCCTCCCGCAGTCGGCGGACGGTCTCGATCTCGAGGTCCGGATCACCCCGGATGAGCTTGCCCTCGAAGTAGGTCGACCCGTGATCCTCGCGCATCTGGAGGCAGTAGTCGACGACGGACTCGGCCGTGAGCCGCGTTTCGCGGCCATCGGCGCTGGCCCGGAACGCGAAGTACTCGGTGAACGGGATCTCGGTGCGGACCGCGCCGCCGAGCAGGGTGTAGAGCGGCTGGCCCCACGCCTTGCCGCGCAGGTCCCAGAGGGCGATCTCGAGCGCCCCGAAGGCCCCGACGACCGAGCTCCCGTCGGTGTTCTGGACGATCTGCCAGGGCGGGACGCAGCGGGCCTCGAGGTCGGCGATGTCGAGCGGATCATGGCCGACGACACGGTCGACCATGCCCCGCAGGGCTGGCAGGAACTCGTCGGACGGCGCTTCGCCGAGTCCCGTGAGGCCCTCGTCGGTGTCGACCTCGACGACGACCTTCGTCGTGCCGGGATAGAGGCCACCCGTCCACAGGAAAGGCATGTCGAGTGGGATGTTGACCGGCGTCAGGCGGACGCCCGTGATCTTCATGATCAAGACTCCCGGCGATGATCAGGAGCGGAGGCGCTCGTTGTCCGGGTCGAATACCGCGGTCGCCCCGACGGCGGCCACCGTGACCGGGTAACGGTCGCCGACGTACTCGACCGCGAGCTGCTTCCCGACGACGGCCACCTCCGTCGGCAGGTAGGCCATGAGGAGGTGTCTGCCCACTGAGGGCCCCGACGCGGCCGTGGTCACGAACGACCGGCGACCGTCCCGATCGAGCAGCGGGCCGCCGTCGGGCGTCACGATCGGCTCGCCACCCAGCATGTAGCGCTTCACTCCACTGGACGAGGTGTGGTCGTCCACGCTGAGTGTGCACAGCAGGTTGGCGGGCGGCCGGGACCGCTGCTCGAGGTAGGCCGCCTTGCCGATGAAGTCCGCCTCCTTGACCCTGGGCCGGGTCATGCCGGCTTCGACGAGGTTGCGGTCGAGCTCGAGCTCCCTGCCCATCAGGCGGTAGGCCTTCTCCACGCGCAGGCCGCCGCCGTAGGCTCCGAGCCCGACGGCCACGATCCCGTGCGGCTGCCCGGCCTCCCAGAGGAGGTCCCACAGGTGGGCGCCCTCCTCCATGGGGGCGTGGAGCTCCCAGCCGAGCTCGCCGGCATAGCTGATCCGCGCCGCGATCGCCGGCACCGAGCGGATGTCGACGGTGCGGCAGGCGCCGTACGGGAAGCCCTCGTTCGAGACGTCGTCCTCGGTCAGGGAGGTCACGACGTCACGAGCGCGCGGCCCCCAGATCGCGATCATCGTCCAGGCCGACGTGATGTCGGCGAAGTCCACCGAACCGTCGGCCGGGAGGTGGTCGGTGAGCCACTTCCGGTCGGCCATCCCGGCGAAACCCGCGTCGACGACCCGGAAGTGGCCCCAGCCGAGGCGGAGCACCGTGATGTCGGCCTTGATGCCGCCGGCCTCGTTGAGCATCTGGGTATAGACGAGCCGGCCCACCGGCACGTCGACCTGGCCGACCGCCATCCGCTGGAGCCAGGCCAGCGCCCCCGGGCCGGTCACGTCGAACACCGCGAAGGCCGGGTTCTCGATGAGCCCGACCCGGTCGCGGAGGGCCAGGTGCTCCGCGTTGACGATCGGCGACCACCAGCGCCGGTCCCACTCGGCCACGCGGTCCATCACCCGGTCGCCGTACTCGGCGAGGAGGCGCTCGTTGCTCCGGTACCAGTTGGGCCGCTCCCAGCCGGCGATCTCCACGAGCTCCGCGCCCAGGGCGACGTGGCGGGCATGGGCGGCGCCGAGCCTGACGTTCCGGTCGGTGGCCCACTGCTCGGCCGGGTGGACGATCCCGTAGAACTTGGGGAACCACTCGCCCCCGCGGGACTCGACGTGGAACGGCGTCTTCTGGGTCTCGTAGAAGCGGGCGATGTTGGCCGTGGCGGGATCCATCTCGGGCTTCCCGTCGGTCATCCACTCGGCGAGCATCCGGGCGAGGCTCGGAGCCTCCTTGATCCACATCGCGGAGCATGCCCAGAGGCCCTTGACCTCGGGGGTCTCGCCGAGGAGGGGCATACCGTCGGCGGTCAGCGAGATCAGGCCGTTGATGGCGTGCTTGATGCCGACCTTCTCGTTGCCGACGATGGCCGGGTACAGCTCCAGGGCCTTCTCCATGTGCGGGTCGAAGTCCTCAGGCGTGAACGGCATCTCCGTCGGCGAGAGGGCCGCGTCCTCGTTCGACGGGATGTCGTGGACGTCGACGAGGATCGCCCGGTGGGCGTACGACCCGATCTCGAGGTCCCCGCCGCTCTGGCGCTCGTACATGAGCGCGTCCATGTCCCGGATGACGGGAAAGGCGAGGGCGTTCGTCAGGCGCTCGAACTCCGGCACCGGGCCGACGTCGACCATCTGGTGGACCGCGGGCGTCAGCGGGATGCGAGCACCGGCCATCTTCGCGACCTTGGCGCTCCACACGCCCCCGCACACCACGATCGTGTCCGTGCCGATGTCCCCCCTGGTCGTGCGGATGCCGGCGATCCGGCCGTCCTTCACGTCGACGCCCATGACCTCCGTGGACGCCGACACGGTGAGCGCGCCCAGCTCCATCGCCTTGTCGCGCATGAGGGTGCCGCCGTAGACCGGGTCGACCACCCCGACGGCGGGCGTGTGGAAGCCGCCCAGCAGCTTGGACTCGTCGATGAACGGCATCAGATCGCGGACCTGGCGGGGGGTGAGCAGCTCCGCGTCGACGCCGTAGGCGTGGGCCGCGCTCAGCCGACGGCGCAGCTCATGCATCCGGACCTCGGTCCGGGCGACCTCGATCCCGCCGCACCGGGTGAACACCCCGAGCTCGGTGAACTGGCCGATCCCGTCCATGCACCACTCGGTCATCTGTCGCGAGTACTCGACGGGGAACGTGAAGCTCGAGGCGTGGCCGGTGGAGCCCCCGGGATTGGGTAGCGGTCCCTTGTCGACCTGCACGATGTCCCGCCAGCCGAGGCGGGCCAGGTGCCAGACCAGCGCATTGCCGGCGATGCCGGCACCCACGACGACGACCCGTGCCTGGGACGGCAGTGCGCTCATCGAGACACCCCTTCGATCCAGCATTGCCCAGGGTTCAGGCGGGCGCATGCGGACGCAGCACGCCGCCCGTCGACGACGCCGCTAGTCTAGTGCGCAGCCACCACGACGCGCGGCCGACCGGGTGCCCGCGTCGGCAACGCTCGGACGGCACCTTCGACCTGGCCCGGAGCCCCGCTCCCTGGGGCGCCGAGGCCCTGACCCAGACCGGCGTCACGATCACAGGAGCAGTGCCCAATGGCCACCTTCCCGACCCAGGCCAAGGTCGTCATCATCGGCGCCGGCATCGTCGGCAACAGCGTCGCCTACCACCTCGCCGACCTCGGCTGGAAGGACATCGTCCTCATCGACAAGGGGCCGATGCCGAACCCGGGCGGCTCGACCGGCCACGCCAGCAACTTCATCTACCTGACCGACCATAACAAGGAGATGGCCGAGCTCACGCTCGAGAGTGCCCGCCAGTACCGCGAATGGGGCGTCTATACCGAGTGTGGCGGCATCGAGGTCGCCCGGACCGAGGTCCGGATGAACGAGCTCCGCCGGCGGATGGACTCGTCCAAGAACTGGCGCATCGATAGCGCGCGGCTGCTCACACCGGCCGAGATCAAGGAGCTGGTCCCGTTCATCAACGAGGGCATCCTCGTCGGCGGGTTCTACGTGCCCGAGGTCGGCGTCTGCGACTCGCTGCGCTTCGGGACGATGTGCCGCGAGAAGGCCGAGGCGATGGGCGCCCTCACGGTGTTCGCGAACACCGAGGTCACCGCGATGGGCGTCGAGGACGGCCGGATCCGGAGCGTGACCACGAGCCGCGGCACCGTCGAGGCCGAGTACGTCGTCATCGCCTGCGGCGTCTGGGCCCCGCTGCTGGCCGAGATGGCCGGCTCGCACATCCCGCTCACGCCGGTCGTCCACCAGATGATCGACGTGGGTCCCGTCCCGCTCTTCGAGGAGTCGTCGAAGGCGATCGAGTTCCCGATCGTCCGCGACATGGACGTCCTGATGTACGAGCGCCAGGACGGCATCGGCCTCGAGGTCGGCTCGTACGCCCACCGCTCGATCCTGCACGACCCGGAGACCATCCCGTCCATCGAGGAGGCGACGCTCTCGCCGACGGAGTTCCCGTTCACGCCGGACGGACTTCGACCCGCAGATGGAGGACGCCCTCGAGCTGTTGCCCGAGATCCTCGGCGACGAGAAGGTCGGCGTGAAGTACGCGATCAACGGCCTGATCGCCCTGACGCCCGACGGCATGCCGCTGCCTCGGCGAGACGCCCGAGGTCAAGGGCCTCTGGTCCGCCGCCGCGGTCTGGGTCAAGGAGGGCCCGGCGGTCGGCAGGTGCATCGCCGAGTGGATGGTCCACGGCGAGCCCGTCGATCGACTGCAACCAGAGCGACATCAGCCGCTTCCACGCCCACCAGAAGACACGCCAGCACACCAAGGCCCGCGCCTTCGAGGCGTTCCCCAAGACCTACGGCATCGTCCACCCGGCCGAGCAGTACCTGTCCGACCGCCACCTCCGCTGTCGCCGATGCACGAGTGGCAGCGTCGCGCACGACGCCGAGTTCTTCGAGGTGGCCGGCTGGGAGCGGACGCAGTGGTACGACTCCAACGCGCCGCTGCGTCGAGAAGTACGGCGTGCAGACGCGGCCGAACGAGTGGGACGCTCGCTGGTGGAGCCCGATCATCAACGCCGAGCACCTCGCGATGCGCGAGTCGGCCGGCATCTTCGACCTCTCGGCGTTCGCGATCTTCGACATCGTCGGCCCGGGCGCGCTGGCGTCAGCGTCCAGAAGGTCGCGATGCGCCAGATGGACGTCAAGGTCGGCCGCGTCGTCTACACGCCGGTCCTGTCCGAGACGGGCGGCTTCAAGACCGACCTGACGATCATGCGGCTCGAGAAGAACGTCTTCCGGGTGGTCACCGGCGGCGCCCACGGCATGGCCGACCTCAAGTGGTTCAAGGACCACCTCGAGGACGACGCGGCGCTCGTGGACCAGACGACCGCCTTCACGACGATCGGCGTCTGGGGCCCCAACGCCCGCGAGACATCGTCCAGTCGATCACCCGCGCGGACATGTCCGACGAGGCATTCAGGTTCGGCACCTGCCAGCACCGTCGAGATCGGCTCGCAGCTCGATGCTCGCGTCGCGGATCAGCTACGTCGGCGACCTGGGCTGGGAGCTCTACGTACCGATGGAGCAGGGCCAGCGGCTCTGGGACGAGCTCTGGGCGGCCGGCCAGCCGCATCGGCCTGACCGCCTGCGGCATGGGCGTCTACGGCACCACGGGCCGGCTCGAGAAGGCGTACCGCGCGTACGGCGCCGAGCTCGACAACGACTACGACACGGTCGAGGCCGACATGGCGCCGCGAGGGTCAAGGACCAGGACTTCGTCGGCAAGGCGGCCGTGCTGGCGGCGATGGCCGAGGCGCCGGCGGCCAGGCTGCTGCACGCTGACGGTGGACGACCACACCTCGGCGAGCGGCGAGCGGCGGTACATGCTGGGCCGCCAGCCGATCGTCCGCGCCGACGGCTACGCCGATCACCGACGCCAAGGGCCGCCGGT
The DNA here is from genome assembly GCA_963809595.1 of uncultured Chloroflexia bacterium. Lineage (GTDB taxonomy): Bacteria > Chloroflexota > Limnocylindria > Limnocylindrales > CSP1-4 > Chersky-267. The sequence goes on from CAWEKG010000001.1 coordinate 455,818, forward strand.
CGTACGCGACGTCCGCCGGGGCCAGCCCGTCGCATCGGCAAGCACGTCCTCCTGGCCTACCTGCCGCCGGAGCATGCGGTCGAGGGGAACAAGCTCTTCGTCCAGTACTTCGCAGGAGCTGCTACCCGGTGACCGTCGCGGTCGTCGGGGCGCGGCCGCTGTTCGACCCCGAGAACCTCGCGCATCCGGGCGTGAGCGATGAAGGTCCTCGTCTGCATCAAGCGCGTCCCGGCGGTCGCCGGGCGGATCACCCTCACCGAGGACGGCCGGGCGATCGACATCAAGTACCTCGGCTTCGCCATCGGCCCGCACGAGGAGTGCGCCGTCGAGCAGGCCGTGCGCCTCGTCGAGGAGCACGGCGGCGAGTCCGTCGTCCTCACCCTCGGCCCGGCCGAGGCCGTCGAGCAGCTGCGCGAGCGATGGCCATCGGTATCTCGCGCGCGATCCACCTCGTCACCGACGGGGAGGAGTGGGACCCGGAGTCGACCGCCTCGTCGATCGTCGACGCCATCCGCGCCGACGAGGCCGAGAGCGGCCCGTTCGACGTGCTGCTGCTCGGCAACGAGACCGGCGACACGCGGCGGCTACCAGGTCGCGGTCCGGGTCGGTCGCGCGCTCGGCCGCCCGGTCGTGACCGGCATCAAGGGCATGACGGTCGCGGACGGCCCGTGCGCTGCGAGCAGGAGGCCGCCGGCGGGCGCGACGTCTACGAGGTCCCCCTGCCGGCGGTCGTCGCCGTCCTCGAGGGCATCAACCTGCCCGCGCTACCCGTCGTGCCGGGGCGCATCCGGGCGAAGAACAAGCCGGTCGCGGCGTCGAGCCCGGCCCGGCCCGGCCAGCGACTCGAGATGCTCCGTCTCGTCGTGCCCGAGGGCGCGGCCAAGCAGGCCACGATCCTCGGCACCGGCGCCTCGGCGGCGTCCGCCGTGGTCGACCTGCTCGACAGCGTCGGGGTGCTCTGATGGCGACCGTGCTCGTCCTCGTGACGACCGCCGACGGCGGCGTCGACAAGGTCTCGCTCCAGGCGCTCACCCTCGGTGCCCACGCTCGCCGCCGGCGGCCCGGTGCACGCGCTGCTCATCGGCGACGAGCGGTGGCCGCGCGAGCTCGGCGCGTGGGGCGCCACTCGAAGGTCCACGTCGCCCAGCCACCCGGCGCTCGACGGCGTTCGCGCCCGACGCCATGGCCCGGGTCGTCGACGACCTGGCCGACGAGCCTCGGCGCCGACGTGGTCGTCGGGGCCGGGACCGAGGCCGGCAACACGGTCGATGGCCCGCGCTGCGGCCCGGGCCGGGCTCCCGTTCGCCGCGAACTGCACCGCCGGTCACGCCGGGCAGCCCGGTGACGGTCACCCGGCTCCGCTGGGGCGGCAGCCTCCTCGAGGAGGCGGCGATCCACGCCGACCGGGCGATGCTGACCGTCGCGCCGCACGCCGTGACGGCCGCGCCGACCGATGGGACCGCGCCGGTGGAGGCCGTTCACGCCGCAGCTCGACGACGCCGATCTCGCGGTCCGCGTCGTCGGCCGCATCCCGGCCGCCGCCGGCGGCGTCTCGCTCGCCGAGGCGAAGGTCGTCGTGACCGGCGGTCGCGGGGTCGGCTCCGCGGAGGGCTTCGCGCCGATCGTCGAGCTCGCCGGGCTCCTGGGCGCGGCCGTCGGCTGTTCCCGGGCCGTCACCATCTCGGGCTGGCGCCCGCACACCGAGCAGGTGGGCCAGACGGGGACGAAGATCGCCCCCGACCTGTACATCGTGGCCGGCGTCAGCGGTGCGACCCAGCACTGGCCGGGTGCAAGGGCGCCAAGCGGATCCTGGCAATCAACACGGATCCCGAGGCACCGATCATGGCGGCCGCCGACTACGCGGTCATCGGGGACCTGCACGAGGTGGTCCCGGCGATCAGCGCCGAGATCCGCCGCCGGCGCGGGGCCTGAGCAAAGGACGCCTGTCGCCGGCCCGCGCCCGGGTGGGCACGACGGTCCGGTGCGCAGCGTCGGCCGCACCCCGCGACCGGGTCGGCGTGACGTTCAGGCCCTGGGGCGGAGGTTCTGCGGGTCGTGGACCGGGTGTGCGAGCACGGTGGCCGGTCGCCGCTCACCGAGCAGCGCCACTTCCAGGCTCGTGCCCGGCGCGTCGAAGCCGCTGTCGACGTAGGCGAAGGCCAGGCTCCTGCCCGTGGCGTGGCCGTACCCGCCGGACGTCGTGACGCCGATCGCCCGGTCGGCGGCGAAGACGGGCTCGCCGCCGGCGGCGTCGAAGTCGACGGCGGCGACCTCGAGGGTAGACCAGGTGCGTCGTCGCCCCCCGGTCCAGGGCGGCCACGATGGCGGCCCGGCCGACGAACTCGTGGTCGAGCTTGACGAACCGCATCATGTTCGCCTCGACCGGCGTGATCTCGTTGGTGAGCTCGGCGCCCCAGCCCGGATAGCGCCTTCTCCATCCGGAGGCTGTTCATCGCGTACAGCCCGAAGTCGGCGATGCCGAGCTCCTCGGCCGGCCGCCCACACGGCGTCGTACAGGGCGACGACGTCGGCCATCCGGACGTGGAGCTCCCAGCCGAGCTCGCCGACATAGTTCACCCGGAGCGCCCGGACGCCGATCCCGGCGACGTCGATCTCCCTGCCCGTGAGCCACGGGAAGGCGTCGTTGCCGAGGTCGGCCGTCGTGAGCTTCGCGAGCAGGTCCCGAGAGCGGGGGCCGGCCACGATCAGCGCGCTGTAGTCCATCGTCACGTCGGTGATCGACGACCTCCTCGCCGGGCCGGAGCGAGAAGCGCAGCAGGTCGAGGTCGCGCTGGTAGGCGACGGCGCCGGAGAGCAGGAGGTACCGGTTCCCGGGCAGGCGGGTGATGGTGATCTCGGTCGCGTACCGCCCCTCGTCGCTCAGGACATGGGCGAGCACGATGCCACCCTCGCGACGCGGCATGCGGTTGGCGCAGAGTCGGTCGAGGAAGGCCTCGGCGCCGGGACCGGACACCTCGAACTTCGCGAAGCTCGGCAGCTCCATCACGCCGACCCGCTCGCGCACCGCCGCGCACTCGGCCGCCACGACCGGGAAGGCGTTGCTGCGGCGGAAGGTGCCGTCCTCCTCCGCGCCCGTCGGGCGAGAACCACTTCGGGCGCTCCCAGCCGAACCCCTCGGTGAAGACGCAGCCCTTGGCCAGGAGCGTCGTCGTACAGCGGGGTCCTTTTCGCGGGCCGCCCCTCCGGCCGTTCCTCGCCGGGCGGGATCAGCCGGTACATGTCCCAGTACTCGCGGTGCGCCTTGGCCGATGCGTAGTCCTGGTCGCAGAAGTCACCGTAGCGACGGGGATCCATGCCCAGCATGTTGATCTCGGCGTCGCCGTGGACCATCCACTGGGCGAGGTACCGGCCGCAGCCCGGCCCCTGGGCGATGCCGATACCGCTGCCCGTGGCCAGCCAGAAGTTGCGGACGCCCGGGGCCGGCCCGACGAGCGGGTTGCTGTCCGGGGTGTGCGAGATCGCGCCGTTGACCACCCGCTTGATGCCGGCGTCGGCGAAGATCGGCATCCGCTCCATGACCCGCTCGAGGTAGGGTGTGATCCGGTCGAACTCGCGGCTCGAACAGCTCGTTGGACGAGTCCCAGGCCGGGCCTCCCTGCTCCGCTCCACGCCTCCTCGGGTGCCGCTGCCCTCGTAGATGCCGATCAGGCCCGACTTCTGCTCCTGCCGGTAGTACGCGGAGCAGTACGGGTCGCGCATCACCGGCATCTCGCCGTCTCGCTCGAGGAACGCCTGTGACCGGCCCGGTGACCACGTACTGGTGCTTCATGTTGGCGAACCGCGTGGTGACGCCGAGCCAGGCGCTCACCCGGTCGGCGTAGCAGCCCGCGGCGTTGACGACGTGCTCGCAGGTGATGTCGCCCTGCTCGGTCGAGACGCGGAATTCGCCAGCTCGGGAGCTGCTCGATTCCCAGCACCCGGTTGTGGCGCACGATCGTGCGCGCCGAGCTTCGCGGCGACCGTCACCATCGCGCTGCAGGCGCTCGACGGGTCCACGTAGCCGTCGTCGAGCGTCCAGGCGCCGGCCAGCACGCCGTCGTCGTCACGAACGGGTTGATACGCCGGATCTCCTCCGGGCTGATGATCTGCATCCGGAAGCCGATGTTGGCGGCCACGCCCTCGACCCGCTTGAAGTGGTCGATCTCGAGCTGGCTGGTGGCGAACCGGATGCCGCCCGTCGCATGCCAGCCGGTGGCCTCGCCGGTCTCCGCCTCGAGCCGGGCGTACAGGTCGTTGCTGTAGGCATGGACCTTGGCCAGGTTGTAGTCGGCGATGAAGCTCGGGCACTGGCCGGCCGCGTGCCAGGTGGAGCCGGAGGTCAGTTCGCCCTTCTCGACCAGGATCGTGTCGGTCCAGCCCTCCAAGGCGAGGCCGTAGAGCAGGCCGATCCCCATGACGCCCCCGCCGACGATGACGACGCGTGCCAACGATCTCACGGTGTCTCCTTCGACGCTCGACTACCAGCGACCCTCGTCGCGACCCGTGGCTTCGACGGCTGTACGAGGACTGACGGTTCAGGCCCTGATCCGGGAATTGGTCGGGTCGTAGGGCGCCCGGAATGAGGCGGTCGCGGAGAAGCGGTCAGGGCGACCTCGACCTCGTAGCGCCCTTCGGCGAGCCACTCGGGCGTGACCGGCCCGTCGGATCGTCGGACGTAGCCGAGCCCGATCGAGCGCCCGATCGTGTGCCCGAACATCGCCGAGGTGATCCGGCCGACCAGCTCGCCGTCTCGCCAGACCGGCTCGTTGTGGTACATGAGCGGCTCGGGGTCGTCGAGCACGAAGACCGCGAGCCTGCGGCTGAGACCGGCCTCGCGCTGGCGGAGCAGCGCCTCGCGACCGGTGAACCCGCCCGGCTTGTCCCAGGCGACCGTGAACCCGAGGCCGGCCTCGAGGACGGTGTCCTCGTCGCTCACGTCGTGGCCCCAGTGGCGGTACGCCTTCTCGATCCGGAGCGAGTTGAGGGCGTGGTAACCGGCGTGGCGAAGGCCGAACGGCCTCGCCGGCTGCGACGATCTCGTCGTAGACATGGGTGGCGAACTCGCTCGGGACGTAGAGCTCCCAGCCGAGCTCGCCCACGTAGGTCGTCCGGGCGGCCCGGGCGAAGGCGAGGCCGAGGTCGATCTCGCGCACGGCGCCGAACGGGAAGGCATCGTCCGGACAGGTCGGCGTCGGTCAGCGACGCCAGCAAGTCCCGTGAACGCGGGCCCATGATGCCGATCACGGCCTCGGCCGAGGTCACGTCGGTGACCGTGACGTGGGCATCGGCCGGGATGCTCGCGGCGCAGCCAGTCGAGCGTCGCGGACGGTCTGGCGTGCCGGTCGTGACGACCATGAACCGGTCCTCGGCCAGGCGGCGTGACGGTCAGGTCCGCCTCGACGCCGCCGCGATCGTTCAGCCACTGGGTGTAGACGATGCCGGCCCGGCTCGACGTCGATGTCGGCAGGCAGCTCACGGTGTCGAGGATCCGGCGTGCGTCGCGGCCCTGGACCAGGAGCTTGCCGAACGAGGTCTGGTCGAACAAGGCCACGTCCTCGCGGACGGCCCGGTGCTCCTCGGCGCTGTAGGGGAACCAGTTCTGGCGGCCGTAGCTGTACTCGTAGCGCGGCTCGACGCCGGCGGGCGCGTACCAGTTCGCCCGCTCCCAGCCGGCGACCTCGCCGAAGCAGGCGCCCCGGGCGCCGCGAGCCGGTCGTGGAGCGGCGAGCGACGGACGCCGCGCGAGGTCTCGTACTGGCGGAACGGCCAGTGCATGTCGTAGAGCAGGCCGAGCGTCTCGGTGGTCCGCTCGTAGAGGTAGCGGCGGTTGCGCTGGAACGGCATGAACCGCCGGATGTCGACCTCCCAGAGGTCCATCGGGGCGCGGTCGTCGACCAGCCAGTCGGCGACCGCCCGGCCGGCGCCGCCGCCGCTCGGCGAACCCGACCGAGTTGAACCCGGCCGCGACGAAGTAGCCGCGATGGCCGGGCGCCTCGCCCAGGACGTAGCGGTCGTCGGGGGTGAAGCTCTCCGGCCCGTTGAAGTGCAGCTGGTAGCCGACCTCGCCGAGGATGGGCACGCGCCGCGCGGCCCGCTCGAGGAACGGGGTGATGTGGTCCCAGTCCTCGGGCAGGGTGACGAACTCCGCGTCCTCGGGGATGCCGTGGGTCGCCCAGGGCTTGGCGCCGGGCTCGAAGAACCCGACCATGAGCTTGCTCGTGTCGACGCGGAGGTAGGCCGCGTCGTCGGGCGAGCGGAGCACGGGCAGGTCCGGGTCGAGGCCCGGGATCTCCTCGGTGATCAGGTAGAAGTGCTCGGCGGCGTGGTTCGGGATCACCACGTCGTTCCGGCCGGCCAGCTCGCGGGCCCACATGCCGGTGCAGTTCGACGACGTACTCACAGGCGATGTCGCCGCGGTCGGTCGAGACGCCGGTGACGTGGCCGTCGCGCTCGTGGACTGCGGTGACCTTCGTGTGCTCGATGATCCGCGCCCCGGCCAGGCGGGCCGCCTTGGCGACGGCCTGGGTCACGTCGGTCGGGTTCGCCACGCCGTCGCCCGGGATCCAGGCGGCACCCAGCACACCCGCCGGGTCCAGCAGCGGGAACATCTCGGCCGCCCGGGCGCCGTCGATCATCTCGGCGTCGACGCCGCACAGCCGCGCCATCGAGACGTTGCGCCGGACCTCGTCCAGACGGCCCTCGGTGGCGGCCAGCAGGATCGACCCGGTACGCCGGAACCCGGTGCCCATCCCGGTCCGCCGCTCGACCTCGGTGAACAGCTCGAGCGCGTACCTCGCCAGCATGGTCATGTTGTAGGTGGCCCGGATCTGCCCGACCAGCCCGGCGGCGTGCCAGGTCGTGCCCGACGTCAGCCGCTTGCGCTCGAGCAGGACGACATCGGTCCAGCCACGTTCCGTGAGGTGGTAGGCGACGCTCGCCCCGACGATGCCGCCGCCGATGACGGCGACCCTGGCCCGCGTCGGGAAGTCAGCGCCCGTCGCGGTCGCTGCGGCGGGTGCGGGCACACCGTGCTCCATCGCGGTCGACCCCTCCTCGGGCCCCCGGCCACCTGCCGGCTTGCAGCCTCCGGCGTCCGGCGTCCGAATCATAGAGCGTGGGCGACGCCCTGCCCGGGTCGATGGTGCAGGCCGATCGTCACGTTTCATCGTGACATTCGGCTCAGCGGGGACGATGATGGGCATGACACGGTGCCCTACAACCCGAGGGCTGACCACGTCGAGCAGCGCGTGCGTGGCTCCGAGTGACTGGGGGAGGTTGCGTCCGTGCGCGGCGCGAACCTGCCGCGTCGGCTAGGAGGAGGAGACGCTCATGATCAGCGACATCCGACGACGACTCGGGTTCGCGGCTGCGGTCGCCCTCGTGGTCGCCGCGTGCAGCGGCACGGCCGCGACACCCGGCCCCCGCGACACCTGCGGCCGCGACCCGGCCGCCGCGACACCCGCCGCCGCATCGGGCGAGCCCGCCGCGTCCCGGCGCGGCGGACTGCACCGCGCCCGCGCCGTCGACGATCAACATCGGCATCGAGGGCCCGTTCACCGGACCCAACGCCCTGACCGGCGACGGAGATGAAGAACGCCTCGTCGATGGCGTTCGACGCCATCAACTGGAAGGTCGGCCCGTACACGATCGACGCCGGTCTACATCGACGACCAGTCCGACCCCGCCAAGGGCGCGGCGGCCTATGAGCAGGCCGCGGTCGGCCAGAAGATCATCGCCGGCATCCTCGGCTGGCACAGCTCCGTGGCCGTCGCCCAGATGGAGGTCACCGCGAAGTACAAGATCCCGCACTTCTTCGCCATGGGCGCCACGGGCGTCGTGAACGAGAAGTTCAAGAGCGACCAGGCCAAGTACGGCTACTGGACCACCAAGGGCTGGCCGGATCCGGCCAAGCTCACCATCGGCTACGTCCAGGCGATCGAGGACGCGATCGCGGCCGGCAGCTTCAAGCCCGCCGAGAAGAAGGTCGCCATCTACGGCGAGGACACCGACTGGGGCCGCTCGTTCGGCAAGGGCCTCAAGGACCAGCTCGGCGCCGTCGGCTGGACCGTCGTCAGCGAGGACTACTTCCCGACCACGCAGACGGACTTCTCGGCCATCGTCTCGCGCTACAGCAACGACAACGTCCCGCTGATCGCCGGGCACGACGACGATCCCCGCCTCGATCGCCTCGTTCCTCAAGGCCGTCGACGACTCCGGGATCAAGTCACTCGTCGTGGCCGACGGCCTCGGCTGGATCGGCGACTGGTACAAGCTCAGCGGATCGGCGTCGGACTACGTGGTCGACCAGATCCCGCAGTTCGCGTCCGAAGCCGCCAAGAAGTTCGCGGCCGACTACGAGGCCAAGTACGGCAGCAAGCCGAGCCCGTCGGCCGTCCGGCCTGTCCTACGACTTCACCAACTACTTCATCAAGATCATGAACCAGACGCTCGCCGACCAGTGCGAGATCACGAGCGAGACGCTCTACAAGACCGCCCAGGACCTAGGTCTGGACCGGCAAGCTGACGTACACCGACGGGATCATCATGTCGAACTACGACTACTCGCCCGACACGATCCCGGACCCCATCATCGGCAAGGGCCACTACATCTTCCCCGCCCTCCAGTACATGGGCGGCAACGCCACCGTGGTCTGGCCGGCGGACGTGGCGACGGGCACGCTCCAGCAGAAGCCCTGACCGATCCATCCAGGTCCTGACACGGTAGATCCGGGGGGTCGGCTCACACCGGCCCCCCGGGTGTCCTGGCGAAGAGGCGTATGGCTCTCCTAGAGCTCTCCGGCGTCACCAAGCGCTTCGGCGGTCTGACCGCCGTCAACAACGTCACCTTCTCCGTCGAAGAGGGCGAGATCTTCGGGCTGATCGGCCCCAACGGGGCGGGCAAGTCCACCCTGCTCAACTGCCTCGCGGGGGCCACGCGCCCCAACGGCGGCACGATCCGGTTCGACGGCCGCGACACCACCGGCTCGTCGCCCGAGCGGATGTGCCGCCTGGGCGTCGGCCGGACGTTCCAGATCCCGCGGCCGTTCCCGGGCATGAGCGTCTTCGAGAACGTCGTCGTGGCGGCCACGTTCGGCGACCCGAACCTGCCACGGCTCCGAGATTGCGACCCGGGCCCTCGCGATGCTCGAGTACGTCGAGTTCCCGCGGCCGGTCGGGACGCTCGCCTCGCACCTCAACGCGTCCCAGCTCAAGCGACTGGACCTCGCGCGCGCGCTGGCCAGCCGCCCCAAGCTCCTGCTGCTCGACGAGTTCGCCGCGGGTCTCACGCCCAGCGAGCTCGTGGACATCGCAACGCTGCTGCGCCGGATCCGTGCCGACGGCACCACGATCGTCATGGTCGAGCACGTGATGCGGCTGATCCTCGACCTGTGCGGCCGCCTCTCCGTGCTCCAGTACGGCGAGCTGATCGCCCACGGGGACGCCGCGACCGTCGCCCAGGACGAGCGGGTCCGCGAGGCCTATCTCGGCACCAACTACATTCTCTGAGTCCGGAGGGACGGGTGCTCCAACTCACCGGCGTCGAAGCTGGCTACGATCTCCTGCAGGTGCTGTGGGGGGTCGACCTGCACGTGGACGAGGGCGAGTTCGTCGCGTTGCTCGGGCCGAACGGCGCGGGCAAGACGACCACGCTGCGCACCATCGCGGGCTTCCTGCCTCCCATCCGGGGATCGATCACGTTCCGCGGCCAGCCGCTCGACGACGTGCCCCCCCACAAGGTGAGCACGCATCGGGATCGGGTATGTCTCGGAGAGCCTCAACCTGTTCCCCTCGATGTCGATCTACGAGAACCTGCTGGTGGGCGCCTACACCGTCCGGGACAAGGCGCGGATCTCGGCCCAGATGGACCTCGTGTTCGAGCTGTTCCCGAGGCTCCAGGAGCGGCGGGACCAGCTGGCCGGGACCCTCAGCGGCGGCGAGCGGAAGATGCTCGCCATCGGCCGCGGGCTGATGCCCTCACCCTCGCTGCTCCTGGTGGACGAGCCGTCGCTCGGGCCTCGCCCCGATGGCGACGCTCACCGCCTTCGAGGCGCTCAAGCAGCTGCACAAGCGCGGCGTGACGATCCTGCTGGTCGAGCAGAACGTGAACACGACGCTCCACCTCGTCGACCGGGCCTACGTCCTCGAGCAGGGCAAGATCGTCCTCGAGGGGACGGGGCGAGGAGCTGCTCGGGAACAGCCACGTCCAGGAAGCCTACCTGGGGATCTGAGCCAACCCATGACGACCGCAACCAACCTCCGCACCGTTCCGTTCGCCAGGCGCTTCATGACCTTCACGTGGGCCGTGATCGGCTTCGTCGTGATCGTGCTGATCGTGTTCGCGTTCATCCAGCCCTCGATCCTCGTGGACACCCTGGTCACGGGCGGGATGTGGGCCCTGATGGCCGGCGGCCTCGCGCTGGTGTTCGGGGTGATGAACATCCCCAACTTCGCCCACGGCGAGTTCTTCATGATCGGCTCGCTCGTCGCCTTCACGGTCTTCGTGCCGATCCAGGACGCGCTCCTCGACGAACCCGGACTCCGTGATCCTCAAGGTGGCCGGCCCGTTCCCCGGGATGATCGTCGCGGCGCGCGGTCGGGTTCGTCTGCGGCGTGCTCCTCGAGGTGCTCCTGTTCCGGCCCCTGCGCAAGCGGAGCCGCGAGCAGTGGGTGATGAACACGTTCCTGCTCACCGCGGGCGTCTCCGTCCTCCTGGTGAACGGCGACCGGCTGGTGTTCGGCAACGACTTCCGCGGCATCACCCGCTACTGGGACGTGCAGCCGCTCCAGATCCTCGGGGTCTCGGTCTCCGTCGATCGGGCGATGGTGTTCGTGATCGCCATGGTCATGATCGCGGTGTTCGCGCGTGTTCCTCCAGCGGACGCGGACCGGTCGGGCGATGCGGGCGGTCTCCCAGGACGAGACCGGCGCCCAGATGGCGGGCATCGGCCTCAACCGCATCTTCGTGCTGACGATGGGCCTGAGCTGCGGCCTGGCGGCCCTCGCCGGCGCGGCGCTGCTGTCCATGTACCCGTCGTTCCCCGACGTCGGCATGCAGCCGCTGTACCTCGCCTGGTACGTCGTGATCCTCGCCGGCCTCGGCAACGTCCAGGGCGCGATCATCGGGGCGTTCATCGTGGCGCTCCTCCAGACGTTGGCCGTGAACTTCGTCGGGCTCGGCTGGGTCGACGTCCTCCCGACCGCGTTCATCATCCTGATCCTGCTGTTCAAGCCCTCGGGCCTGTTCGGCAGCGAGGTGAAAGGGCGTCTGGGAGCAGTAGTGGCCACCGAAGCCGCCACCACGGTGGCCGTCCGGACCAGGTTCGCGCGCGCGGTCACGCCGGACGTCGCGCGTTCGCGACGCTCGCGGTCGTCGCCATCGCCATCGTGCTCCCGCTCATCCCGCCGTTCAACGGCCAGGACTACACCGCGCTACCTCGTCAGCGCCGCGTTCATGGCCGCCATGGCGATCGCCTTCGACTTCACCGCCGGCTACATCAACATCGTCAACTTCGGCTTCGCCGCCTTCGTCGGCGTCGGCGCCTACACCTCCGGCCTGCTGGCGGTCGAACTTCGGGATCTCGCCCTGGATCGGCATGTTCGTCGGTGCCGCCACCGCCGGGTTCGTCGGCCTGCTCACGGGCATGCTCACGCTCCGGCTGCGCGGGCATCTACGCGGCGGTCATGACCTGGTTCGTGGGCCTCGCGCTCATGGGCCTCGCCCGCAACATGACCGAGATCACCCGCGGGTCGCTCGGCCTCAACGTGCCGCTGCTCCTCGACACCTCGGACAACCTGCCCTACTACTACGTCATCCTGGGGATGCTGCTCGTCACGATCGCGGTCCTCACGCTCGTCATCCGCTCGCAGCCTCGGACTCGCGTTCCGGGCGATCGGCCAGAACCTCCAGGCGGCCCGTGCGTCGGGCATCAACCCCACCCGCTTCCTGGTCATCAACTTCACGCTCTCGTGCGCGTTCGCCGGCTGGCTGGGCGGCTTCTATGCCCATTACTACGGCATCCTCACGCCGGACATCATGCTCACGTCGCACACGGTCGAGGTCCTGGCCGTCGCCTACATCGGCGGACGCGGGAGCCTGTGGGGACCGGCGATCATCGCCTTCCCGCTGACGATCGGGGTCGAGCTCCTGCGGACGCAGTTCTCGAACCTGCCGGGGCTGCACCTCGTGCTGTACGGCCTGCTGCTGATCGTCGTGATGATCTACCGGCCGGGCGGCGTGGCGGGCGGGGTCCGGAGGGTGGGCCACTGGCTCGACCGGCGCCAGGAGGCGCGGCTCGACCAGGAGGCGCGGCTCGGGGAGAAGGCCGAGCCCTCCGTGTGACGAGCGGGGACCACCCCGCCTCGGCCGTCAGACCCACCTCGGCCGCCAGTCGGCCGTCGGCCGCCGGTCAACCGCCCCCGCGCGTCTCCAAGCCGTCCCGGTGCGCGTCGTCGTGCTCGACCGCCACGAGGAGCAGCCCGGCCATGTCGAGTCGTCCATAGGTCGCGTGGATGCCCGCCCGCGCCCAGCCCGCGTCGTCGAGGCCGGCGACGCGGGCGACCGTCTCGGCCCGGAGGGTCGCGAACCGAGCCAGGGCCCCCTCGAGCGTCGCCGCGGCGGGGTCGCCGTCCGGCCCGGGCTCCGTCCACGGCCAGGACGGGGTGCCGCCCGCATCGAGGCTGTCCAGCCGTGCCTGCCACACGAGGGTCTCGACGTTGACGAGGTGGCCGACCACTTCCCGCGCCGACCATTCTCCGGTGGGGGGCCCGCCGGCCCGCTCGTCGGCCTCGGCGGTGCGTCGGGCCGCGGTCGCGACCCGCGCCGGCGCCGCGGCCAGGCGGGCCAGGAGCTCGCTGCGCTCCATCGTCAGACCTCCGAGTCCGGGGATGCGGCCTTACGCCTCGCGACGAACTCGCGAAGCGCCTCGTCAACGCCGGGGTCGAGCGGCGGCGCCTCGTACTCGGCGAGCATCCGCTTCCAGATCGCGTTGGCCCGCTGGGCGGCGTCGCGCGAGCCCTCCTCGAGCCACTGCTCGTAGCTGTTGTTGTCGGCGATCGCCGATCGATAGAAGGCGGTCTCCATGTTGGCCAGGGTGTGGGGGTGGCCAAGGAAGTGCTGGCCGGGGCCGTTGGCGACGATGGCGTCGATGGCCTGCCCGTTGGGGCTCAGATCGGGGCCGCCCACGAAGACGCCCATCATCCCGCACTGGTCGGCGTCGAGGATGAACTTCTCGTAGCCCATCGTCAGCCCGCCCTCGAGCCAGCCCGCGGCGTGAAGGACGAAGTTGACGCCGGCCAGGACGGTCGGCTGGAGGGTGGCCGCCGACTCGTAGGCCGCCTGGGCGTCGGGGAGCTTGGACGCGCACAGGCTCCCCCCGGAGCGGAACGGCACTCCGACGCGGCGGGCGAGGGCCGCCATCATGTACAGGATGAGCGCGGGTTCGGGGGTCCCGAAGGTCGGGGCGCCGGACTGGAGCGACATCGAGCTGGCGAACGAGCCGAGGATCACCGGCGCACCCGGCCGGACGAGCTGGACGAAGGCCATCCCGCCGAGGGCCTCGGCCAGGGTCTGGGCACAGGCGCCGGCCGTCGTCGCCGGAGCCATCGCCCCGGCCAGGATGAACGGCGTCACCAGCACGGCCTGGTTCGCCTCGGCGTAGGCCCGGGCGGAGCCGAGCATCGTGCCGTCCCACACCAACGGCGAGTTCGCGTTCACGAGCCCGAGTACGACCGGGTGGTCTTCGAGGTACTCGGCGCCGAAGACGATCCTCGCCATCTCCACCGTGTCGCGGGCCCGCTCGGGGTGGGTGACCGAGCCCATGAACGGCTTGTCGCTGTAGCGGATGTGGGCCTCGACCATGTCGAGGTGGCGCTTGTTGACCGGCAGGTCGACCGGCTCGCAGACCGTCCCGCCGCTGTGGTGGAGGTAGGGACTCTGATAGGCGAGCTTGACGAAGTTGCGGAAGTCCTCGATCGTCCCGTAGCGTCGGCCCCGGTCGAGGTCGCGCACGAAGGGCGAGCCGTAGGCCGGGGCGAAGACCGTGTTGGGCCCCCCGATCCGGACGCTCCGCTCGGGGTTCCGGGCGTACTGGATGAACTCGTGCGGGGCGCTCGCCTGGACGATCTGGCGAGCCATCCCGCGGGGGAAGCGGACCCGCTCGCCCGCCACGTCGGCGCCGGCCTCACGAAAGAGCCGGAGGGCGTCGGGGTCGCCCCGGAACTCGAGGCCCACCTCCCCGAGGATCGTGTCGGCGTTGTGCTCGATGAGGCTGAGACCCTCCTCGTCGAGGACCTCGAACGGGGCGAGCTTGCGGGTGAGGAACGGGATGTGCCGGGCGGCCAGGCTGGCCCGGGCCGCCTGGCGGGCGGCCCGTCCGCCGGACCGGCGGTGGGTGGTGTCCTCGATCATGGGGTACCGGTCGTTGGGCATCTGCTCGACGAGCTTCCCGCCGTTGAGGCTGGAGGGATCGAGCTCCTGCTCGTTGGCATGTGCGGCCTCCTGCGGCCTGGCCCTTCGCCCCCCAAGGATAGCGTCGAGGGCCCAACGGGACTCGCGGACCCCGGCCCGTCGCCACCGCCTGTCCCACCAGCCCGAACGCCTCCGCCTGCGACCGCGGCGACCTCGTACCGTTCCCGGCCACGGGTCGGGCCTGGCGGTCTCGCCCGTCGGTCCGGTGGCGGTGGCGCCGTCCTGGGGCCGCTGCCGCGTCGAGAAGGAGAGGCGCTCTTCATGATCCGCACGACGCCGTTCCACGAGCGGATCGGCCCGCTGAACGAGACCGGCCTGTGGGAGCACTGGTCGGGCTGCCTGACCGCCACGAAGTACCAGCTGTCCGAGAAGGCGGAGTACTTCGCGATCCGCAACGCCGCCGGGCTGTTCGACTCGTCGCCGCTCTACAAGTACCGGATCCACGGCCCCGACGCCGAGCGGTTCCTGGCCGGCGTGCTGGCCCGGGACATCCGGACCTGCCCGCCGGGCGGGGCCCAGTACACGATCTGGTGCGACGACCGCGGCTACGTCATCGAGGACGGCGTGATCCTCCGCCACGGCCCCGATGAGTTCGTGCTGACCGCCGCGGAGCCGAACCTGGCCTACCTCGAGGGGCTCGTCGGCGGGCTCGAGGTGGCCATCGACGACGTCTCGGACGACTGGGCGGTCCTCGCGATCCAGGGACCGCGCTCCCGGGCGCTCCTGGCCGGCCTGACTCCGGACGTGGCGACTCTGCCCTACTTCGGGCTCGTGGCCACCTCGATCGCGGGTGTCCCGGTCCACCTCTCGCGGACCGGCTTCACCGGCGATCTCGGTTACGAGGTCTGGGTCCGATCCGAGGATGCCCTCGCCGTCTGGGACGCCGTCTGGGCGGCGAGCCGTGGTCAGGGCATCGTCCCGATCGGGATGACCGCCCTGTACATGGCCCGGATCGAGGCGGGCCTCCTGCTCCTCGATGTCGACTTCCACTCGAGCCGCTTCGCCTGGACCGACGCCGACCGCTCGACCCCGGTCGAGCTGGGCCTCGGCTGGATGCTCCGTGACGTCGCGACCGACGACCGGCCGTTCATCGGCCGCGACGCGATCCGCCGGGAGCTGGCCGGGAAGACGTCGCGCTGGAAGCTCAGCGGGCTCGTCCTCGACTGGCGCGAGTACGACCGGATCTGGGACGCCGCGGGGCTCATCCCGCCCAAGGACCACACCCCCGTCCAGGACGAGTACTACGTCTACGACGACGAGCTCAACCAGCTCGGCTACGCGACCAGCCAGATGTACTCGCCGATGCTCCAGCGGCACATCGCCCTGGCCCGGGTCCCGCTCGACCGGAGCACGCCGGGGTCGCGGGTGAAGCTGGAGCTGGCGGTCGCCCATCGCTACGAGTACTTCGACGCCGTCGTGACCCGGACCCCCCTCTTCAACCCCGAGCGAAGGACCGCCTGACATGCCGAAGACGAAGACGGACGCCCCGAAGACGACCCGGTCCGGGGCGAAGACCGCGGGCCACGGCTCGAGGGCAGGCCACGCCCACCGACCCGGCACGCGGTCCGATGGCGCGCCCGCGTCCGGTCCGGCCGACCGCGAGTACGACGCGATCGTCATCGGCGGCGGGCACAACGGGCTGACCAACGGGGCCTACCTGGCAAAGGCCGGTCTCAGGACCCTCATCCTGGAGCGACGCCACCTGGTCGGCGGGGCGGCGATCACCGAGGAGCTCCGGCCCGGCTACTGGTTCACCACGTTCTCGTACGCCCTGAGCCTCCTCCGACCGGACATCGTCCAGGACCTGGAGCTCACGAAGCACGGCTTCATGCCGATCCTCATGCCCACGACGTTCTGCCCGATGGAGGACGGCGACTACCTGCTCCTCGGCCAGGACCACGGCGAGAACCATCAGGAGATCGCCCGGCACAGCCGCCACGACGCCGACGCCTACGACGCCTTCAACCACGACATCACCAAGGTTCTCCAGGTCTTCAAGCCGCTGATGGACCAGGTCCCGCCCGACATCTTCAGCGACGATCCCGAGGAGTGGCTCGCCCTGGCGGCCCTCGGCCAACGGTTCCGTCGGCTCGACAAGAAGGTCCTCCACGACGCGGTCCGGCTGCTGACCGGCTCGGCGGCCGACTTCCTCGACGACTATTTCGAGTCGGACGTCCTCAAGGGCTACATGGCCTCGTCGAGCATCATCGGGACGAAGGTCGGGCCGTACTCGCAGGGGTCCGGGCTCGTCCTCCTCTACCACCTCCTCGGTGAGCACGACGGCGAGTTCGGGGCGTGGTCGTTCCACAAGGGCGGCAACGGTGGGTTCACCCAGGTGCTGGCCCGGGCCGCCCGCTCGTTCGGGGCGGAGATCGCCCTCGAGTCGCCGGTCGACCACGTCATCACGAAGGGCGGTCGGGCGACCGGGGTGGCCCTTGCCGACGGGCGAGAGATCCGGGCGAAGGTCGTGGTCTCGGCGCTCGACCCAAGGCGGACCTTCCTCGAGCTGGTCGAGCCGCGGGAGCTGCCGGCCGACCTGGTCGAGACGATCGAGCGGTACCGCTTCCAGGGGACGTCCTCGAAGGTCAACTTCGCCCTCGACGGGGTGCCCCGCTACCCGGCCCTCGGCGACCGGACCGACCAGTACCGCGGCTTCACCAACATCGGCCCGTCGATGACCTACCTCGAGCGGGCCTACGACGCCGCGAAGTACGGCTGGTACTCGGAGCGACCCTACCTCGACTGCGCCGTCCAGTCGATGGTCGACCCGGACATGGCCCCGGCCGGCAAGGCGGTCATGAGCTGCTTCGTCCAGTACACCCCGTACAAGCTGCGCGAGAGCGACTGGGACGCGGAGCGGCAGAACCTCGGCGACACCGTCCAGCGGACGCTGGAGTCGTTCTTCCCGGGCTTCGGCGACCTCGTCCTCCAGCGGGAGGTCGTGACGCCGCTCGACATCGAACGGGTGGCGGGGCTCTCGGAGGGCAACATCTTCCACGGCGAACTGCTCGCCCCGCAGATGTTCATGTTCCGACCCGCACCCGGCTGGTCGCAGTACCGGACCCCGATCGACGGCTACTACCAGTGCGGCTCGGGGACGCATCCCGGCGGCTGCGTCGTCGGCGCGCCGGGCAAGCTCGCCGCCGGTCAGATCCTCAAGGACCGGGAGCGGGCCGGCACGGGGAGGTAAGCAGGGGCCCCGTGGCGGCGCCGCCGGCCCCGGACCCTGCGCGGACTCCTGGATGAAGCTGGTCGTGCCACGCCCTCAGGCACCCAGACCTCGCGGCGAATGACCGCCTGGTGGGCACCTGACAACGCAGGCGGTCCTGGTGGTCGGCGGTCGCCGGTCGGCGGAGGCAGTCGCATCGGGGCTTGACAACCCCGAGCGGCATCGTCTATATATCGCCCCACGATATATCGTGAGCCGTAGGACAGGGAGCCATCGGGCCATGACCAAGCCAAGCCTTCCCGAGTTCGGTCGGTTCGCGGAGCCGGCGCTGCTCATCCTCGTCAGCCTGAGCGAGGGTCCCAAGCACGGCTACGCGATCATGACCGACGTCGAGGCAGGCACCGGGCGTCCACTCGGCCCGGGGACCCTCTACGCCGCCCTGGCCCGCCTCGAGGAGCGCGGGCTCATCGAGTCTCTCCCGCCGGTCGAGCGCCGGCGTCCCTATCGCCTGACCGGTGTCGGGGCATCGGTCCTCGAGGCGCAGCTCAGCGAGCTCTCGGCCTTCGCCCAGCTCGGTCTGCGGCGGCTCGCGGGAACGCCCCGGTGAGCCGGCTCGTCCGGCTCTACCCGGCCGCCTGGCGGGCGCGCTACGGGGACGAGCTCGAGGCCCTTCTCGAGGACGACCCGCCGAGCCCGTTCGACACCCTCGACCTGCTCCTCGGCGCCATCGACGCCCATCTCCACCTGCGTGGCCTCGGCCGCCATACCGATGATCGAAAGGGGATCCCCATGACGCTTCGTCTCGCCGGGGGCGCCGCCATCGCCGGCGGCGGGCTCTGGATCGCGATGATCGCCGTCCTTGCCTGGCTGTCCTCGGCAAACGCCGAGACGGGCGACGGAGCGGTGCTCTTCGCGATGATCCTCGCCGCCCAGATCGTGCTCCTCGTGGCGCTCGTCGGGCTGAGTGCGTTCCAGGCGGATCGACACCCCGCGCTGATCTGGTTCGCCTTCCTCGTACCGGCCGCCGGGGCGGTCGCCTCCGTGCTCGGGGCCGTCGGGATGGCCCTGCGGCCCGACGAGGTGCTCGTCGCCGGTCTCAGCGGCTGGTCCATCTGGGCGCTGGGCATGATGGCGACGATCGTCGGGGCGGCTCTGTTCGGTGCCGTGACGTACCTGACGGCGGCCCTGTCCCGGACCGGTGCGCTCGTGCTGACCATCGGCGCACTCATCGCGCTGGCTTCGATCGGGACCGAGATCTTCGGCGGTCCGGGCGGTCCGTACCTGCTCCTGCTGGGCAGCGTCGTGCTGGGGGCCGGCTGGATCCTGCTCGGGCTGGACGCCGTTCGACGCGATCTGCCGGTGGCACCGGAGCTGACCGCCTGAGAAGTCAGAGGGATCGGAGTCCGGCCTCACCCGGGCTCCGATCGACCGTGCGCGACGCCCAGCGCTGACCCGGCGGCACCGGCCGGCGGGGGCGCTCGCCGGCGCGACGTCCGGGTACCATCCCCCGATGACCGACGAACCGAGCGAGCTGCCGGCCCTGGCCGGCGTCGACGTCCCGTACCGGATCGTCCGGACCGAGCCCGCCGGCAGCGCCGAGGAGAGCGCCGCGATGCAGGGCATCGAGCTCGGCTCGCTCCTGCGCACGATCGTCGTCCGACGGGGCGAGGACGACTATGTCTTCGTGCTCGTGCCGGCGGGCCGGCGGTTCGACTGGCCGAAGCTGAGGGCCGACCTGGGCGTGAGCCGGCTCTCGCTGCCCGACGCCGACGAGGCCCTGGCCGCGACCGGCTACGTTCGCTACACGATCACACCGTTCGGTTCGACTCGAGCCTGGCCGGTCGTCGCCGACGCCTCGATCCTCGACCGGTCGGTCGTCGCGATCGGTGGTGGGGCGAGGGGTCTCAACGTCCACTTCGCGCCGGCCGACCTGATCCGTGCGCTCGACGCCACGGTCGCCGACGTGACCGCCCCGGAGACGGACCCGCCTGGCTGACCCGAGAGGCTACCCGGCGAAGAGCGGGTCGGACTGCGGCTACCATTGCGCCATGCTCGCCCTTCCCGGCTCCGTCCGCGCCTTCCTCGCCACCGGCCCGCTCGCCCACGTCGTGACCCTCAACGGGCACGGCGACCCTGACGTCTCGATGGCCTGGGTGGGGGTCGAGGACGACGAGATCGTCATCGGGACCCTCGGCGACCAGCGCAAGCTCCGCAACCTGCGGGCGGACCCGAGGATCGCCCTGTCGTTCCAGGCGCCCGGACGGAACGGATACGGCCTCGACCATTACCTCGTCCTGCGTGGTCGGGCCCGGGTCACCGAGGGCGGAGCGCCGGAGCTGCTCCAGCGGTTGGCCCACGTCTACCTGGGTCCGGAGGTCCAGTTCCCGGCGATGCCCGATCCGCCGCCGGGCTTCGTCATCCGGGTCGACGTCGAGAAGGTCTCAGGGCTCGGCGACTGGGGCTGAGACGCCGCGACGGCGGCCGAGGCCGCCCTCCTGCCGGGTCCGCCTACTACGGGCATAAGTGGGATCCGGCCTCCAGCGCGGATCACGGCGGTCCGGTGAGTCTCCGGCCCGCGGATCACTCATGCCGCTCGTATCCCGGACGTCAGGGGGTCCGTCGAGCCCTATTTCGGCCGCTCCGGCGGCGACCTGCCCGCCCGCTACTCATGTCGGTGGTAAGAAGGCGCGGTCGGAGCGATCCGAGCCGGCCCCGTCGCGGCCGCCCCGACCGCTACGATGCCGCGATGAGTCCCATCACCGAGGTCTTCGCCGTCGTCGCGGCGCTCGTCCACGTCTTCTTCTTCTATCTCGAGAGCGTGACCTTCACCCGGCCGGCCACCTGGCGCCGCTTCTTCGTCGGGTCGCAGGCCGACGCGGAACTCCTCCGGCCGATGGCCTTCAACCAGGGCTTCTACAACCTGTTCCTGGCCGTCGGGGCGATCGGCGGGGTGGTCGCCGCCAACACCGGCTACGTCGAGGCGGGTCGGGCGCTCGTCCTGCTGGCCTGCGGCTCGATGGCCGCGGCCGGGATCGTGCTGATGGCCTCCGACCGTCGCTTCGTCCGGTCCGGGCTCATCCAGGCCGTTCCCCCGCTCATCGCCCTGGCGGGGTTGTTCCTGTAGCCGCCTGCCGGGCCGCGACCCGGCGACGCTGGAGCAGCTGGACCAGCCGGACGGCACCGAACCCGATCGCGCCACCGAGGGTGTTCATCAGGACATCGGTGATGTCCGAGATCCGGCCGCTCGCCTCGATCGCCTGACCGATCTCGACCGCCAGCGAGATCGCGGCGGTCAACGCGATCAGGAGCCGCCAGCGCATCGCCGGGAAGCGCAGACCGGCGGCCATCCCCCAGGGCACGAAGAAGAGGACGTTACCGACGAGGTTGGCGACCGCGAGTTCGCGTACCCAGTCCGCCTGGCGCAGGCTGCGCAGCAGGTCGACGAAAGGCACGAGGTTCCACTGGCCCCAGTCGGGCGTCTCGCCGAACCCCGGTCGGAGCCCGACGACCGCGATCACCACGAGCGACCAACCCACCCCGACGTCGAGCGCCGACGAGCGCATCGCCGTCGCGCGATCGAGCCGCCGAGCCCGGATCGCGGTCAGGACGGCCCACACGGCCACCGCCGGCAGGGCGGCCACGAGGAGCACGCCGATCGCGCGCCACCCGTTCCCGATCAGTTGGTCCACTCACGCTCCCTGGCCGTCGTCGGTGTCGCCCACCAGTATCGCGATGCCGGCCATCCGTGCCGGGCGGACCGCGGCGTCCCTGTCGCGTTCTCAGCCTCCGCGGTCCCGGCGGGCGGCTCCCGGTCAGGTCGGCCCGAGGAACCGGACGTCGCGCGTCTCGGCCGCCGGCTCGAGCAGGCCGAGGAGCGCCAGGCCTTCGGCTTCGACCTCGGCCGTGGCGGCCTTCGTCGGCTGCTCGACGGGTCGGACGACCAGGGTCGACCGCCCCGCGTCGCGCTCACGCTCGATCGACCAGGTCCCGAAGATCCGGCCGTCGTGGAGCGACGTCCCCTGGACCGGCGGCGAGATCCAGGCCGCGGCCACGGCCTCGAACCCGAACCGGGAGCGGTCGGCGTGGGAGAGCAGGCCGTTGTCGTACTCGGGCAGGAATCGGACCGGGGCCGGCGTGTCCGGATCCGGGCGTGGCGCATCCGGGAGGTCGAAGAGCTCACGGCCCTTCGGGTCGCGGAACGTGCGGAGGCGCGGTCGAAGCCGCTCGAGCACCTCGCGCAGCCCGGTCAGCCCGGACCAGGCCGCGACGTCGACGACCGCGGCCGGACCGAAGGCGGCGAGGTAGCGCAGGGCGACCTCGTCGATCGACGGGTCGAGCGGTCTCGCTCGGCCGGTCCACGACTCCGCCGTCGCAACGGTGATGGGGGCGGTCCTGCCCCAGACGCCGCGCGGCGGGACCTGGACCAGGGTCAGCCGGTTGCGGCAGAGGAAGGCGAGCGCCGCCGGGTCGTGGTCCGGGAAGCGCGCCTTGAGGGCCGCCCGGAGCTGGGCGAGCGTGTGCGGCAGCCCGAGCAGCGGTCCCGCGAAGTCGATGACCGCGTCGACGTCGACACCACGGAGCTTGGGCGCGTATTCGCGATGGCGCTCGAGCTCGCGGTCGAGGACCGGCTGGGCGAGCGCGCGCAAGGACAGGCAGTCGACCGCCGTGACCAGGTGGATCGTCGAACGCATGACCGGCACCCGGACCACGGACCGATCGAGGACCAGGTTGCCGAGCGTCTCCGGGTCGAAGGCCTCCAGCCGAGACCAAAGACCGAGGTACGGGTTCAGCGGCAGCTGGGCCTGCATCCCGACGAGGTGCTCGACCGCCGCGAGGGGCGCCATCGCGGACCGCCGGAGCAGCAGCTGGCGCGCCAGGGTCGCCCGGTTCAGCGCTCGCAGGCTCAGGACGTCGGCGCTCACCGGCCGATTCTGCCGGAACGGGACGGGTGCATCATGACGAAGCGATGGACCCGATCCCGCCCGACCTCTTCCTGGCCTCCTACCCGGACGGGATCCGCACGGCCGCGGATCGGCTCCGGGCGATCGTCCGCCGAGCCGTCCCCGAGGCGATCGAGCGGGTTCGACCGGGCTGGCGGCTCATCGGCTACGACCTGCCCGTCGGGCGTCGGACCGCCTACTTCGCGTACGTCGCCCCCGAGCCGATCCACGTCCATCTCGGGTTCGAGCTCGGTACCTTCCTGACCGACCGGGATCGGCTGCTCGAGGGCGCTCATCTCGGTCTGCGCAAGGTCCGCTTCGTCACCTACCGCGAGGGAGAACCGATCCCTGAGGCGCAGCTCGAGGTGCTCACTCGGGAGGCCGCCCGGATCGCCGCGATGTCGCGCGAGGAGCGGTTGGCGCTGATGATGGACAGCGGATCGCGGCCCGGCGCCTGATCCTCGGATCTCGCCGAGGCTGGACAACGGAGAAGGCCGGGCTCGTCGCCCGGCCTTCGATACGTGGACCCGTGGCTCTCAGCTGCAGCCGCTGGTGCTGCCGCAGTTGAGGCACTTGTAGCAGCTGCCGTTGCGGACCATGATCGAGCCGCATTCGGCGCAGCTGGGGGCGTCCTCCTGGACGGTGAAGGAGACCTTCGTCGTCCCGAGCGAGGCCGTGATCGCACTCAGGGCATGCCCGCCGCCGCCGTTCCCGTTGGCCTTGCCGTTTCCGTTGCCGTTCGCGTGACCGTTCGTGGCGGTCGACTCGACCACCGGGAGGGCGGCCTTCGGCGCCGGCTCGGCGGCGATCGCGGTGGCCCGTGGCGCGTCGTCCGACGGCCCGGCCGCGTCCGGTGATCCGGACGACGGACCCGAGACGGCCTCGTCGATGGCCGATGGACCCTCCTCGGCCGCCGGGGTGACGGCCGGTGAGGCGAACCCCCCGAAGCCACCGAACCCGCCGCCGGCCGGTGCGTCCGTCACCGCCGCCCGGTCGATGAGCCCGATCTGGGCCTTCTCGTCGGCCGGCAGGAAGCGGCTACCCATCCAGCGGAAGATGTAGTCCACGATCGACTTCGCGATCGGGATCTCCTGATTGCCGGTGAAGCCGCTCGGCTCGAACCGGACGTGGGCGAACTTGTTGACGAGGTCGCGCAGCGGCACCCCGTACTGCAGGGCCAGGCTGACCGAGGTCGCGAAGGTGTCCATCAACCCGGAGACTGTGGACCCTTCCTTGGCCATCTTGAGGAAGATCTCGCCGGGCTGGCCATCGGGATAGAGCCCGACCGTGATGTAGCCCTCGTGACCTGCGATGTCGAACTTGTGGGTGACCGCGGTCCGCTCGGTCGGCAGGCGATGCCGGTGGGGCTTCTTCGCCTCGGCCTGGGCGGCGGCCAGCTGGGCCCGGAGCTCGGCGACCACACCGGCGTCGGCGGCATCGTCGTCCTTCTTCTTGCCCGTGCTCAGCGGCTGGCTCCGCTTCGAGCCGTCGCGGTAGATCGCGATCGCCTTGAGACCGAGCTTCCAGCCCTCGAGGTAGACCTGCTCGATCTCCTCGGTGGTGGCCGCCTCGGGCATGTTCACGGTCTTGCTGATCGCCCCGGACAGGAACGGCTGGACGGCGGCCATCATCCGGACGTGGCCCATGTAGTGGATCGACCGCTCGCCGTTGACCGGCTTGAAGGCGCAGTCGAAGACCGCCAGGTGCTCGGGCTTGACGTGCGGCGCGCCCTCGATCGTCTCGCGCTCGTTGACGTAGGCGAGGATCTCCTCGACCTGGTCGGGCGCGTAGCCCAGCTTCTTGAGGGCGGCCGGGACGGTCTGGTTGACGATCTTGAGGAAGCCCTCGCCGACCAGCTTCTTGTACTTGATGAGGGCGATGTCCGGCTCGATGCCGGTGGTATCGCAATCCATCATGAAGGCGATCGTGCCGGTCGGGGCCAGCACGGTGACCTGGGCGTTGCGGTAGCCGTTGGCGGTCCCCAGCTCGAGCGCCTCGTCGTAGACCACCCGGGCGGCCGCCAGCATGTCGGCCGGGATCGCCTGGTCGGCGGGGATCCGGTAGGCCGCGTCGCGGTGCTTGCCGATGACCCGCAGGAACGGCTTCTCATTGACCTTGTAGTCGTTGAACGGGCCGCCGTGGTCGCGGGCGATGATCGCGCTCTGGCGATACGCCTCGCCGTGCATGATCGCGGTCAAGGCGGCGGCGTAGTCTCGGCCCTCGTCGCTGTCGTAGGCCAGGCCCCGGCTCATGAGCAGGGCGCCGAGGTTGGCGTAGCCCAGCCCGAGCGGCCGGAAGCGGTGGGAGTTCTCCTCGATCTTCGGCGTCGGGTATCCGGCGTTGTCGACCAGGACCTCCTGGGCGGTGATCGTCAGGGCGGCGGCGTAGCGGAAGGCCTCGACGTCGAACTCGCCGTCCTCGCGCACGAACTTCATCAGGTTGAGGCTGGCCAGGTTGCAGCTCGTGTCATTCAGGAAGCTGAACTCGCTGCAGGGGTTCGTGGCGTACTGCCGGTCCGTGTTCGAGACCGGGTTCCAGTCGTTGATCGTCGTGTCGTACTGGATCCCGGGATCCCCGCACAGGTGGGCCGCGTCCGACATCCGGCGAAAGATGTCGCGGGCCTTGTAGGTATCCATGGGATGGCCGTCGACGACGGCATGGGTGGTCCAGTCGCGATCGTCCACGACGGCCTGCATGAAGGCGTCGGTCACCCGGACGCTGTGGTTCGCGTTCTGGAAGAAGACCGAGCCGTAGGCCTCACCGGTGAAGCTGGGGTCGTAGCCCATCTCGATGAGCGCCCAGGCCTTCTCTTCCTCGTGCTTCTTCGAGTCGATGAAGTCGAGGACGTCGGGATGGTCCACGTCGAGGATGACCATCTTCGCCGCGCGCCGGGTCTTGCCACCCGACTTGACCACGCCGGCGAAGGCGTCGTAGCCCTTCATGAAGCTGACCGGGCCGCTGGCCGTGCCGCCGCCCGACATCTTCTCCCGGCTGGAGCGGATGGGCGAGAGGTTGGAGCCGGCGCCGGAGCCGAACTTGAAGAGCATCGCCTCGGTCTTGGCCAGGTCCATGATCGAGGACATCGAGTCCTGGACCGAGTTGATGAAGCAGGCCGAGCACTGCGGCTTCTGCTCGATCCCCACGTTGAACCAGACCGGCGAATTGAAGCTCATCTTCTGGTGGACCAGGAGGTGGGTCAGCTCCGCCTTGAACGTCTCGAGGTCGGCGTCGCTGGCGAAGTAGCGCTGGGTCTCCGCCCAGGCCGCGATCGTCAGGACGACCCGGTCGATGAGTTGGCGGACGCTGGTCTCGCGCTCCGGGGTCCCGAGGTGGCCGCGGAAGTACTTGCTCACGACGACGTTCGTGGCCAGCTGGCTCCAGGTCTCCGGGACCTCGACGTCCTTCTGCTCGAAGACGAGCTTGCCGGACTCGTTGCCGATGGCCGCGGTCCGGGTCTCCCAGCGGAGCTCGTCGTAGGGGTGGACGCCGGGCCGGGTCCAGCGCCGCTCGAAGGTCAGGCCGCGGGCGGGGCTGCCGTCCGGGTTCTGGCCGTTGAAGCTGACCCCGTAGGGGCCGTGGTGGCGATGCGACGTCTTGCGACCGGTGGACTTGGGCTGTTCCATCACCGGGACTCCCTGGACGGCGGCTCGGGCCATCGTTGCTCTCTCCTCCAACGCGCTGGGCTGGTGCGGGTCCCCGGGATCCGTCGGGGTCGGTGGGGGCTGACGGGGGCTTGATGCGGCGGCTGGGACCCACGGTGTCGGTGGGTCGCTGGACCGGGTTTCGGAGGCTCGTCCGTGCCCGATGTGGGTCCACTCGCTCTGGTGGTGCCCGTCGGGTGTCGTAGCTGCGACCGGACCTCCCTGATCGTCGTTCCGGGCGGGGTTCCGGGCCGACCCTGGAGCCGCCATCCGATGCGGTCCGAGCGGTCGTTCCGGCGCGTTCCCTCGCGGGCGAGCGACCCTCCTACGATACCTCCCGTCCCCACGCCAGTCAACCCCCGAAACACAAGATGTAGTGGTGCACGGCACCATCGTACCG
Organism: uncultured Chloroflexia bacterium; assembly: GCA_963809595.1. Lineage (GTDB taxonomy): Bacteria > Chloroflexota > Limnocylindria > Limnocylindrales > CSP1-4 > Chersky-267. The sequence continues at coordinate 482,435 of CAWEKG010000001.1, forward strand.
CTACATGCTGTGGCTGTGGACGAATCGGGCATCCGCGGTGGACAGCCTTGTGCGGGCTGTGGACGAGTCGCCGGCGACGGTGGACGGGGTGTGGACGACTGGCTGCGCGGAGGCCGTGGGCGGGTGCCGCAGAGCCCGGTCGGCAAGGCGCCCGAAGGGGGTCGGTGGGCTGCTGAAATCGAACGTCCGTACGATAGCGCGGTCGCGTCGCGATGTCGAGCGCGGGACCCGCGACGCTCAGCGACGGCACCGCGCTAGGCTCCGACCATTGCTGGAGGACGAGGATTGACCGACGACACTGACCGGCCGAGGCCACGCCTGGCGGGTCGGAGCGATCTCGAGACGGTCACCCGGATCATCGCGCTCGCGTTCGCCGAGGATCCGGTCTGGGGTCCGGCCTTCGACGGGAAGCTCCCGGATCGACTCGCGATCTGGCGCGCCTATCTCCAGGACGTGATGCGCCTCCCCGGGACCTGGCTGTCGGCCGGGTGCGAGGCGACCTCGGTCTGGATCCCTCCGGGCGAGGCGGAGCACACCGACGGGGGCGCCGAGGCGTTCGAGCGGGCCTACCACGAACGCCTCGGCCGCGACGCCGAGCGGGTCGACGCCCTCCGCGGGCGGTTCGAGGCGGCCCATCCGGGCGACGAGCCACACTTCTACCTCAGCCTGCTCGGGACGCACCCGGACCACCGAGGTGCAGGTCACGGGTTGGGTCTCCTGGCCGACAACCTCGCGATGATCGACCGCCAGGGGATGGCGGCCTATCTCGAGTCGACGAACCCGGCCAATGACGCCCGCTACGGACGGCTGGGGTTCGAGCCGGTGGGCTCGTTCGAGGGCTTCGTCCCGGGCTCGACGATCACCACGCTGTGGCGACCGGCCCGGCGCTGACCGGCACCTTCCGGAGGACGGTCACGGAGCCATAGACGGCCGTCCGCTCGATCGCGGTGACGTGTCGCGACATCCGTTCGTCGAGGACCAGGCCGCTGTCCGGCCCGGGGAGCTGCGGTCGCCGCGAGATCGACCGGGCGAGGCACCGACCGCCCGGCCGCAGGACCCGACCGGCCTCGTCCCAGAGCTGGCGCCGGGCCCCCGGCGGCAGCCAGTCGGGGACGTCGAGGAGATCGATCGCGTCGAGGCTCGCGTCGGGTTCGGCCCGCAGGATCGTCACGAGCGGGCCGAGCCGCGGCCGGATCACCGTGGTCGATGCCCGGAGCTGTTCGAACGCCCCGGGCGCCAGGTAGGCGACCTCGTCGACCGGCCGGCACGGCCGACCGGTCAGGACGCGGCACCAGAACGGGTTCTCGCGAATGAGCTCGCGGTCGAGCAGAACGGCGACCCGCTCCTCGAAGCCATCGAGGAAGCGATCGGCGACGACGAGGTGCCACTGCTCGCGATTCATCGTGAGGAGGGCCAGCAGGCCACTCCAGCGGATCGCCCGGCGAGTGACGGGATTCCACAGCCGTCGCGCCGAGCGGCGGGCGTAGAGTTGTCCCTGGGTCCGGGCATCGGGCGCCTCGAGCAATCGGGCGAAGTCCCGCCGGCCCACGATCCCACGGACGAGTGGTCCGAGGAGGAGGAGGCCGAGCTCGACCCGCGACTGGCGGAGCAGACCGAGGTCGAACAGCCCGGCATGCCGGTCCCAGTAGTGCCGGCTCCGAGCCGGGAGCGCCGGGCGCGACCGGTGATACCAGGCGGGGTCGGCCGGCGAGCGGCCCTCTCCGAACAGCGTCCAGAACGCATCCGCGTCGAGCGTCCGGAGCGCGGCGAGCTTGAGCTCCAGGAGGTGGAGTTGGGCGGGGTTCCGGTCGACGGCGATGACCGCTCCGGCGCCGTCGAGCGCGGCGTGGAAGGCGACGTCGCCGGCCGAGGCGACGACCAGGACCCGATCGCCGGGCGAGATCGCGAGGCCCAGCCGGTCGACCCGGTCGTCCTCCCAGACGCGGCTGTAGACGATGCCCGATCGCAAAGCCGTGAGGCGGGCGCCGATTCCCGTCCGCCCTCGGCCATCCACCGGATCGCTGCCTCGACCGGGGCGCTCTGGGTCGCGGCTGTCTGGGGAGCCGCCGAGGCGTCCCTCTTCTTCCTGGTCCCCGACCTGTGGGTCATGTTCGTGGCCCTGTTCGCCCCCGGGCGGACCCTCAAGGCCCTCCTGGCGACGATCGCCGGCGCCCTCGTCGGCGCGACGCTCCTGTGGTGGCTGGCTCCGGCCTGGCCCGCCGTCGGCGACACCATCGCCGCCCTCCCGGGGATCCGGCCCGTCGACCTCGCGACCGCGTCGGGCGAGCTGGGCGGTCAGGGCCTCGGGGCGTTCCTGAACGGCCCCCTCCAGGGGCTCCCGGTCAAGGTCTACATCCACGGAGCCGCGCTCCTCGGCCAGCCGCTCGCGGGCGTCCTGCTGATGGTCGCCCTGAACCGGCTCGAACGGGTCGGTCTGTCGGCCGCCGTGGCCTGGTTCGTGGGAACCATCTTCAGGAGGCCGATCGCGCGCCATCCGGGGATGGTCCTCGTCGGGTACGTCGGGCTGACGGTCGTCATCTACGGGGCCTACTTCACGCTGCGCTGAGCGACGGTTCGCGGACGATGGTCGCCCGCTTGCCGGCCTCGGCGCGCTCGAGACGCTGGACGACCCGGACCTCGGCTCGGAGGTCGCTCGGCAGCTCGACGGCCAGCGCGTCGCGAAGCGCCCCGGCGCTCGTCGCGGCCCAGGTCGCCCCGGGGACGACCTCCAGGACCGCCCGATCCGGCGCCACCTGGACGAGCCGGTAGGCTGCCACCTCGGCCGGTCGGGGCAGGATCGCCCGGTAGCAGGCATCGAGGAGGAACCCCGCTGACAGGGTCCGTCCGCCGGCCACGACGAAGCCATCGTTGGCCCGGCCGGCGAGGTCGGTCAGTCGGCGGACCGGACCGGCTGCCGGGCGGCAGGGGCAGGCCTTCGTCTCGACCCGGGCCAGGTCGCCCTGGCGGTAGCGGATGAACGGCATGGTCCGGTTGTGGAGCTCGGTACCCACCACTTCCCCGACCCCGTCGACGGTCCGATCGGCAGCCGGGTCGACGATCTCGACGAGGGTCAGGTCCTCGACGAGGTGGTAGGTCCCGGCGGCGCACTCGGCGGCGATGAAGGCCAGCTCCTCGCTGCTGTACTGGTCGCCGACCGGGCAGCCCAGGAGCTCCGCCCAGCCGCGGCGCTCCTCGGCGGTCGAGTGCTCGCTCGAGACGGCGACGGCCCGCAGGTCGAGCATCCGCATCGTCGCCGCATCGGCGGCCAGGAGATCGCGCAGGACGGTCGGGTAGACGGCCAGGAGCTGGGGTCGGCAGCTTCGCAGCGCGGCGAGCATCGGGCCCGGGTCGTCCGCGGTCGGGATGAATGTGGTGGGGTAGAGCCCGAGCGAGCCCCGGACCGGATAGGGCGAGGTGTAGATGTAGGCCTGACGCCAGCTCGGCAGATAGCGCCCGGCCAGGAGCCGGAACAGGCGCTCCGTGGCCAGGACGTACGGCCACAGCCGGTCGGCCCGATGGGGGATCTCCATCATCCGACCGGTCGACCCGGAGCTGGTCGAGATCAGGCAGCGAGCCGCCGGCGTATCGGCCGCCATCGACCGCTCGGGATAGCCCGCCACGAGGTCCGCCTTGGTGATCGTCGGCAGGCGGGCGAAGTCATCCCACGTCCGGAGGTCGCCCGAGTGGAAGCCCGCGGCAGCGTAGCGCTCCCGGTAGACGGGGACCGAGGCATACGCCCGCTCGACCAGGGACCGGACCCGACCGAGCTGCCAGGCCCGGAGCCGGTCGGTCGACCAGCCCTCCCGTCGGCGCCAGGCCGGGTAGGCGGCGACGGCGCCGGCGACGTCCACCGCGTACTCGGCGTTGGTGAGCGCCCGGAGGGGCATCTCAGGGCTCGACCAGGTCCCGGATCGCGGTCTCGATCCGGGCCGTCGCCTCGAGCACCGTGCAGCCGGGCTCGAAGGTCAGGGGCGATCCGATCCGGACCCGGACCCGACCGCGCCGTCGTGGCAGCGTGGCGCCCTTGGGCAGGATCCGGTCCGCGCCCCGGATCCCGACCGGCACGACCGCCACCCCGAGCTGGGTGGCCAGCAGGCCGATCCCCGACTTGAACGGGCCGAGCCGGCCGGTCGTGGAGCGGGTCCCCTCGGGAAAGACGATGACGTTCCAGCCCGCGTCGAGATACGACCCGACCCGCTCGAGCGACGCCCGGACGTGCTCGGTCCGACCGAACGGGAAGGCCCCGGTCGCCAGCGCCACGATGGGCCCCAGCAGACCGCCGGCGAAGAAGTAGTCGGCCGCGGCCGCGATCGCGGTCCGCTCGCGCACCTCCGCCGGCAGGATGCAGCGGAGGGTCGGCGCGTCGAGGTGGCTGGCGTGGTTCGGGCAGAGCAGGAACGGACCGTCGAGCCCGGCCAGGTGCTCCAGCCCCTCGACTTCGGGGCGACCGATCATCGCGACGACCGGTCCCGTCACGAGCCGGTCGAGCCAGCGACGGATCGTCCTGGCCGGCCTCGTATGGGCCCAGCGGGGCGGCTCGGGCGGCGGCGCGGCATCGCGTCGGGCGACCACGACCCGGGCCAGCGCGGCGAGGTCCTCGGCGCCGGCGATGTCCGAGTCGTCGAGCGAGGACCCGAAGAGATCCTCGATCTGGATCGCCAGCCCGACCCGCCCCAGCGAGTCGAAGCCGAGGGCCTCGAGGCTTGTCGACGGCCCGATCGGCCCGGCCGGTTGCCCGTCGGACTCGGCGAGGACCCGCGCGACCAGGTCGACGAGCGCCGGGAGGACCGCCTCCGACGAGGTCGGGACGATCTTCGTTGCACCGCCGGCCCGCGGGGGACGCGTCCCGCCACCGGGGGAAGCCCCAGCCCCGCTCGCCGGTCCGGGTCTCGCCGGCTCATCGTCCGGGTCCGTCTCCGGCGCCGTCGCCGGGTCGGTCTCGCCGGACCGGCCGGGCCCGTCGGTCGTCCCGGCATACCAGGCCAGCACCTCCGCTCGACGGACCTTGAGGGTGTGGGTCCGGGGCAGATCGGGATCCGTCCAGCGGACCCAGCGTCGGACGCGCTGGTGCGGTGACAGGACGTGGTTGGCACGTTCCACCGCGGCGTCGAGGTCGACATCGGTCGTCGCGGCGCCGGCCGGCAGGAGGACCGCGGCGAGCCGGCCGGGGCTCGCCTCGAAGACCACCGCGGCCCGGACCGTGCCCGCCTCGACGATCGCCGCCTCGACGTCCTCGGGGTAGACCTTGAGCCCGTTCGGCAGGGCGATCCGGTCCCGGGTCCGGCCGTGCACGACGAGCTCGCCGTGGCGGTCGATCTCGGCGGCGTCGCCGGAGTGGGCCCAGCCGTCGACGATGACCTCGGCGGTCTGCTCGGGCTTGTCCCAGTAGCCGAGCATGACGTTGGGCCCCCGGGCGATCAGCTCGCCGTCCGACCCGATCCGGACCTCCATCCCGGCCAGCGGCGGCCCGACGGTGCCGGGTCGGCGGGCGCTCCGGGTATGCCCGGCGATCGTGGCGCACTCGGTCGCGCCGTAGCCCTGGACGATGACGATCCCCAGGGCCTCCCAGGCGAGCTGGAGGTCGGCCGACAGGGCCGCCCCGCCACAGGTGATCGTCCGGAGCTCACCGCCGAAGCGCTCCAGGACCGAGCGGAAGAGGAGGCGCCGGACGGGGATCGGCAGGCGGAGGGCGATCCGGCGGACCCGGTGGAATCGGTCCAGCCGTCCCTCTCGGGTCGCCTCGGCCTCGATCCCGTCCATCAGGAGCTTGAGCAGCTGGGGTACCGCCGTGATGACCGTCACCCGGTCGCGCCGCATCGCCGCCATCAGGGCGGAGGAGGTGAGGGCCGGCAGGAAGGTCAGCTGGGAGCCGGTGAGGAGGCCGTACAGGAGGGGCACGATCTGGCCGTACATGTGCGAGAGTGGGATGAGCGCGAGGGCCCGCTCGCGATGGATCCCGGCCGTGAGGGCGATCGTCCGGGCGTTGTGGATCATCTGGCCGTGGGTCAGCATCACGCCCTTCGGATCGCTGGTGGTGCCGCTCGTGAACAGGACCTCGGCGAGCGTGTCCGGCGCCACCGCGACGGCGACCGGGGCCGGCCGGGCCGTGGCACCCGGGCTCGAGTCGCCACCGACGTTCGTCGCGTCGCCTGGCCCCGTCCCGGCGAGGAGGGTCTCGGCGTCGACCCGCAGGACGGGGGCGCCGAGGGCCGCCGCATCCCGGTCGCTCACGGCACCGCCGGCCAGGGTCAGGACGGGTCGGACGGTCCGCCCGATCCGGATCGCGACGTCGGGCGCCATCCGCAGGTCGAGCGGGACCACCGACGCGCCGAGCCACCAGATCGCGAAGTAGGCGGCCACCAGCCAGGGGTCGTTGGCGGCCCAGGTCGCGACCCGGGCGCCGGGTCCCACCCCCCGGGCGGACAGCGTGTCCGCCACCTGCCGGCTGCTCGACTCCAGGTCGCGGTAGGTCCAGCGCTCCAGTCGGAGACCCCGGGGCATCACGAAGACGGACGCGTCCGGGTCCCGCTCGACCGCCCGCTCGAGGAGCTCGATCAGCGTCTCGCCGGTCATGGCCCTGAGGCGCTCGGGGACCGGCGGCCCCACCAGGATCCGTCCCTCGTTCATGGCTTGAGCACTCCCGCTGCCCGGAACAGGTAGTAGATGAGCGGGACGACGAGGATGAGCGAATCGATCCGGTCGAGGAGGCCGCCGAAGCCGGGCAGCCAGGTGCCGGTGTCCTTCGTGCCGAACTCGCGCTTCAGGGCCGACTCGAAGAGGTCGCCCCAGACCGCGCCGAGCGCGACGACGATCGGCAGGGCGGCCAGCAGGACGGGCGACAGGGTCGGCAGGACCGGCAGGAAGATGGCGTAGCCGATCACCGCTCCGACCAGGTTGCCGGCCAGCCCCTCGACGGTCTTGTTCGGGCTGATCGTCGGCGCCAGCGGGTGTCGGCCGAAGGTCCGCCCCGCGACGTACGCCCCGATGTCGGAGAAGGCGACCGCCACCCCGGTCGCGAAGAGGATGCCCGCGCCGCCGGCCAGGTCCTCGACGATGAGGACGGCGTGACCCAGGAGGAGCGGAAGGTACCCGAAGGCCAGGGCCCCGAAGGCGAGGTGACGGACCGCCGACCGGATGTCGGGGAAGAGGACCGGCTGGAGCATCCCGGCCAGGAGAAGGATGGGGATCGCCGCGAGGAGGGCCGCCGAGCCGAACAGGCTCAGGACCCCGGACAGGAGCGCCGCCCCGAGCAGGAGCCGGCGATGGGCGTCCGGCAGATCGGTCAGTCGGGCGAACTCCAGCAGGCCGACCACCGCGAAGATCGTCACGACGATCGCCACGGGCAGCGGACCGCAGAAGACGGCCAGCCACCACAGCGGCGCCAGGACGGCCCAGGTGGCCCACCGCTTGAGGAGCGTATTCGGGCTCGCTCCGCCGCGGTGCAAGCCGGCTGCCAGGAGGACGCTGACCAGGGAAAGGCCGAGCAGGACGAGCATGGCAGCCGCGGCGTACTCGGCGCCGGGGACGGTCCGTGGGTCGACGACCAGGTCAGCCGGCATCGCCGAGCTCCCGGACGGCCGTACGCAATCGCTGGAGCAGGGTGACGACCCCGCCGGCCAGGAGGATCGCGGCACCGACGGCGAGGATCCGCGGGTCGCCGGCCAGGAACGCCAGCGGGGCCGCGACGGCCAGGACGCTCATCCGACCGGGCTTCGACAGCACTCCGCCGTAGAGACGACGCCCGCCGGCGGCCCGGGCGGCCAGCCCGACGAAGCTGGCGAGGACCGCGGCGAGTGCGGCCCCGAGCGCGAGCGCGGGCCCGACCGCCGGGACGAACGCGAGCGCGCCGATGAACAGGACGTCCCCGAGGCGGTCGCCGACCTCGTTCCAGACCTCGCCCATCGGCCGCGACGTGCCGGTCCGTCGGGCGACCATCCCGTCGAGGAGGTTGAGGATCAGCCGGGCGGCGGCCAGGAACGGCACGACCAGGAGGAGGGCCGGGATCCCGGTCGAGCCGGCCAGGCAGGCGCCGCCGATGGCGGCTGTGACCACCGCCGCCGCCGAGATCGCATCGGGCGAGACCCCGTGTCTCGCCAGGCCGTCGGCCAGCGGCTCGACGAGGCGCTGCGAGGCCGGCTTCAGCCGGTAGAGTCCCTGTCCGCCCGCCGTGGGCCGGTCTCCCTGCGGCATCCGTCGTCCTCCCGACCGGAACTCGCCCCGTGACCGGTGCCGACGCAGAGCGTAGTCCCGACACCCGACGCGCGAGCGGGCCGGATGTCGCGTTCCGGGTCGCGTTCCGACCCGGGCTATCGACCGAAGCGGCGGGCCCGCTGCTGGTAGGTGCGGATCGCCCGGAGGAAGTCGATCTCGCGGAAGGCCGGCCAGTACGCCTCGCAGAAGTGGTACTCGCTGTAGACGCTCTGCCAGGGCAGGAAGCCCGACAGGCGGACCTCGCCGGAGGTCCGGATGATGAGGTCGGGGTCGCTCGAGCCCTGGGTGTAGAGATGGGCGGCCAGGTCCTCGGCGGTCAGCGGGTCGGCCAGCTCGTCGGCCGGAACGCCCGCCTCCACGGCCTCGCGGACGGTCGCCCGGAACGCCTCGAGGAGCTCGTCCCGACCGGAGTAGGCGAGGGCGATGGTGACCGACGATCGCGCCGTCGTCCCGGGACAGCGCGGCCGACCGGTCGACGACCGAGGCCAGCCCGTCCGGGAGGAGATCGCGCCGGCCGATGACCCGGAGATGGATCGGGACGCGGGTCCTGCGCCGGCCCGTCGGCGATCGCCGCGATCGCGTCGGCGGCGACCTCGGTGATCGTCCCGACCTCGTCCGCCGGGCGCTCGAGGTTCTCGATCGAGAGCGCCCACAGGGTGACCTCGCGGATCCCCAGCTCGGCGCACCAGTCGATGAGCTCGAGCGCCTTCTCGGCACCGCGCCGGTGACCGATCGCCCGGGTCGGCGAAGCCCTCGGCGCTGGCCCAGCGCCGGTTGCCGTCCATGATCACCGCGACGTGGACGCGGACGCGGGTGGGCGAGGACCGCGGCCTTGAGCCGCGGCGGTGTAGAAGAGCGTAGACCGGCCGGAGGCCGATGTCGCGGACCCGCCGGTAGGTCGAGCCGAGCCGGATGCGGGCGTCGGTGCGCCACGTCGCGCGCGGTGCAGCCGTCGCCGCGGGCGGTCGCGTCGGAGCCGTCTCCCCGGGCGCAGCCGTGCTGGGCGTCGGATGCGGCGGATCGAGCGGTCGGGTCACGCGGACTCCTCGCCGGTCGACGGTCGGGCCGGTCGCCGGGAGACGGTGGCTTCGAAGGCGAGCTCGGGGCAGGCCGATGCTACGCCTGCGACCGGCCGCGGGTCGGCTTCAGCCGTTCCGGAAGGCTTCGATGAAGACCCGCACGCCGGGCTTCTGACCGTACATGAGGACGCCGGCCGCGTACACCCGGCCGGGCCCCAGGGCGATCCCGATCGAGATCGAGCAGGACGAGCGGCCAGATCCGGTCTCCCAGGGCTCGACCTGCCCGATCGCCATCCGGGACAGCATGATGTACGGGCTGACGAACGGGATGAACGAGAGGATCTGGATGACGGGGGATTCGAGCTCGATGAGGCCGGAGCTCATCCAGACGGCGACGAGGTAGCCGAGGGTCGAGACGAGGGTCAGCGGACCGACGATCTGGTTGACGTCCTCCTGGCGGCTGACCAGCGAGGCGACCCCGGCGTAGAGGCAGGCGTAGAGGAGGAAGCCGAGGACGAAGAAGACGCCGAACCCGACCAGGAGGGAGACCGAGAGGCCCTTCGGAAGGTCGACCGAGGCGTAGCCGCCCAGGAAGAGGGCGGCGATGGGGCCTTCGAAGAGGATCACCAGGGCGACCGGGACGAAGACGATCGCGTACTGGGTCAGCGCGAGCGCACCGACCCCGAGCACCTTGCCCGTCATCAGCTCCACGGGCCGGGCCGCCCCGAGGATGATCTCCATGACCCGGCTGCTCTTCTCCTCGACGACACTCATCGCGACCCACTGGCCGTAGACCATGATGGCGATGAAGATCGCGATGGTCAGGGCGAACCCGACGATCGAGCCGCCGACCAGCTGCTCCAGGGTGGTGACGCCGCCGGTGGCCGTGGTCGGTGCCGCGGACTCGTACTCGAAGGTGGGCGGCGCGAAGAGCGCGGCCTGGTCGCCCGGCGGGATCCCGGCCCGGGACAGCCGGTCCGTGATCGCGATCGAGGTGACTCGCCGCTGGATGATCTGGGTCGTCCGCTCGTAGGCGGACCAGCTTCGAGTAGAGGCTGAAGTCGAGGTCGCCGGTCGTCGACCTCGACAGGCGATCAGCGGCCTTGAGCTCGCCGGACTCGACGTCGGCGCGGGCGGCCGCGAGATCGGTCACGGCGGAGACGGCGAACTCGGCGAGGTGATCGACTGGCCGCCGGCGATCCCGGTGGCTGGGATCGTGTTCGCGTTGAGCAGCGCCTCGAGGGCGGTGGCGACGTCGACCGACGGGTTGGTGTCGCCCGGTAGACGGCGATCCGGTCGGCGGTCTGGTTCGTCGACGACCCGCATGATGACCGGAGCCAGGGCGACGCCGTGGCGAGGACGACCAGGATGATGGTCGAGATCGCGAACGACCGGCTCCGCCCGCGCCAGGTGTACTCGCGCCGGGCGATCGTGACGACGTTCCGAATGGTCGCCGCGCGGGGCTTGGCGGCTCACGGCTGGCCGCCCATCGGGTCGCCTGGCGCGCCGGGTGCACCGGGATCGAGCCGGCCCCGGCGGAACCGACGGGAGCCGTCATGGTGGCGCCCGCCACGGCCAGCTTCCGCTCGTCGTCGGGGCCGCCCCGACATGCTGGATGAAGATCTCCTCGATCGTCGGGTCGGCGATCTCGAACCGGGTGACCTCCTGCCGCGCCGCACGGCCTCCCGGAGGATCTCGTCTGGGGATCGCGGCCCGGTCCGACCTCCAGCTCGGCGTAGTCCTCGCGCCGGCCGATCGAGCCGGACCCCGTCGCCGGCGACCCAGTCGAGGTCGCCGTCACCGGCGACCGCCATCCGGATGACCCGGCGGCCGCTCATCCGCCGGACGTCGCGGATGGGACCGCCGACGACGATCCGACCCTTGTCCACGATGACCATCGACTCGCACAGCTCCTCGACCATCTCCATCTGGTGGGTCGAGAGGAGGAGCGTCTTGCCCTGGTCGCGCATGGCCAGGAAGGCTTCCTTGAGGAGGGCCACGTTCACCGGGTCGAGTCCGACGAAGGGCTCGTCCATCAGGAGGACTTCCGGGTCGTGCAGGATCGCCGCGATGAACTGGACCTTCTGCTGGTTACCCTTGCTCAGCTCCTCGGCCCGCCGGTCGGCGTACTCGGGGATCCGGAACCGCTCCAGCCACTCGCGGGCACGCCAGGCGGCATCGCGTCGGGAGACGCCGTAGAGCGCGGCATAGAAGACGAGCTGGTCGAGGACCTTCATCCGCGGGTAGAGCCCGCGGTCCTCCGGGAGATACCCCCAGGTCCGGCGCGAGAGCTCGTGGACCGGCCGACCACGCCAGGTGACCGTCCCCGAGTCGGCCCGGAGGATCTCCATGACGATCCGCATCGTGGTCGTCTTGCCCGCCCCGTTCGCCCCGAGGAAGGCGAATACCTCGCCAGGCTCGACGGTGAAGCTGATCCCGTCGAGGGCCTGGACGGTACCGAAGCGCTTGCTGAGCGATTCGAGGACGAGGCTCATCCACCCTCCGCCGGATCCGTCCTGGTATGCGCCCATGGTTGCAGGACCGGCGGGTATCCGTCCCGGTTCGGTCGGCCCGATATGACCCGGACCGATGGCTCATCCACGGGCCTGATCCGAACAGGGGCGGATCGGCTCTGGCCGGGTTCGGGCCATCGGGTGGATACTGACCCAGACCTCGGCGCGTCCCACCTGGAGGTAACGGCCATGTTCCGGTTCCTGCTCATGATCACGGGTCTGCTCGGCGGTCTCGCTCTCGCCCAGCTCACGAGGGACCGGGAGGCAGGTGCGGCCCAAGAACCGGCCGACGCGCCCGTCGACGAGGTGCTCGATCCCGGCGACGAGGACGCGGCGGGCCTCGTCGCGGTGATGGCCGAGCCGCCCGCGCCGGAGACCGAGGCCGACGCCGCGCCTCGTGGCTCCGCGGACGCCGAGCTCGACGAGACCTCGGCGGCGGCGGTGGGTGAGCCGCTGGCGGACGTCGAGGACCTGATCGCGGACGACGAGTTTGATGAGGAGGCGGTCGGAGCCCTCGGGAGTCGTCGCGTCCGGGCGATCGCGATCGCCGGGGTGGCCGCCCTCGTCGGGTTCGGCCTTGGCTACCTCGCGATCCGGCGGGCCCGGCCGGAGCTCATGTCGGGCCTCTCGCTCGCGAGGATCCGGCCGACGGCGATCCCGTCGGTCACCCTGCCGGCGGTCGAGCTTCACGTTCCCGACCTCGCGGAGATCCACGTCCCCGATCTGGCGGAGCTTCGGGCGACCCATCTCCCGACCCTCGACGGGGCCCGACTCGGCTCCGTTGCGCCGGCGGTCCGGTCGGCCGTCGCGTCCGCGATCGCCTCGGCCCTGGCCACGTCGCTCGCCGCACGGATCGCCGTGCGACGCTGATCCCGACCGGGCGCCTCAGCCTTCGAGGATGACCGCCTCGTCGGGGCGGAGGCCCAGCAGGCCGTCGCGGATGACCGGGCGGAGCGGGCCGGCGGTGGACAGGCGGGGCGTCCACGCCGTGGTCGCGGTGTCCGGGTCGTCGACCGGTACGTGGACGGGCAACCCGGTGAGGTTGATCGCGACGAGGATGGGGTTGGCCTCGCCATCGGCGCCGTCGGCGTCGCGGCGGTAGGCCAGGACCCCCTTGCGACCCCGGACCACCCAGCGGAAGCCGCCGGTCTGGAGCGCCGGCAGGGCGTTCCGGACCTCGAGGATCCGTCGGTACGTCGCGAGGACCGACGACGGGTCGGCGTCCTGGGTCGACACGTTGCGGGTCGCCACGTCGGACGCCGTCCGGAGCCAGGGTCGGCCCGTGGAGAAGCCGCCGTTCGGGCCGGGCGTCCAGGGCATCGGCGCCCGGCAGCCGTCGCGGTTCCACCAGAGCGGGAGCGGCCAGTACCGGCGGGCCGGCGGGTCGACGATCTCGCGTCGCGGCACCCGGATGTCGCCGAGCCCGATCTCCTCGCCGTAGTACAGGAACGGGGTGCCGCGCAGGGTCAGGAGGAGGACCGCGGCCGCCCTGGCGATCGCGTCACGGTCCGCGGGTCGCTCGCTCGACAGCCGGGTCGCCGCCCGCGGCTGGTCGTGGTTCGAGAGGACGACCGCGGGCCAGCGATCCGGTCCGAAGGCCGCCTCTCGCTCGTCGATCGCCTCGGCCAGCGCCTCGGCCCGCCAGGGTCGCTCGAGGAGCCGGAAGTCGAAGATCAGGTGGCCCGGCTCGGCGTACCTCGCGGCCAGGGCCGGCGGCCCGGCGAACAGCTCGCCGACGGTCATCCGGCCGGGTCGCTCGTCGACGATCGCCCGGAGCTCGCGGAGGAGGTCGCCCAGCTCAGGCTGGTCCTTGTCGTTGATGTGGTCCTGGTGGTTCCACGCCCGCATCCGTCCCCAGCCCCGCGGCCCGGGCCGGGCCGGCGGGTTCGAGGCAAGGTCGGCCGCCTTGTAGAAGACGTTGAAGACGTCGAGACGGAACCCATCGACGCCCCGGTCCAGCCAGCCCCGGATCATCGCCAGCTGGGCCGCCCGGACCGCCGGCGTGCGCCAGTCGAGGTCGGGCTGCTCGGGCAGGAACGTGTGGTAGTAGAACTGGCCCCGTCGCGGCTCCCACTCCCAGCCGGACCCGCCGAAGAACGAGAGCCAGTTGTTCGGCGGCTTCGGGCGGCCGGTCCGGGTCCGGCCGACCGGGTCGCGCCAGAGATACCAGTCGGCGTGCTCGCTCGTCCGGCTCGATCGGGAGTCCTCGAACCAGCGATGGCGATCGCTGGTGTGGTTGAGGACCAGGTCGAGGACGATCCCCAGGCCGCGCTCGTGGGCGCCGGCCACCAGCCGGTCGAAGTCGTCCATCGACCCGAAGAGCGGATCGATCGCCCCGTGGTCGGCCACGTCGTAGCCGAGGTCGAGGCCGGGGGAGGGGTAGATCGGCGAGAGCCAGATCGCGTCGACCCCGAGGCTGGCGATGTGGTCGAGGTGGGCGGTGATCCCGGGCAGGTCGCCGACCCCATCGCCGTCGCTGTCGGCGAAGCTCCGCGGGTAGATCTGGTAGACGACCCCGCGCCGCCACCAGTCGGGTCGCATCGCTGGGTCGCCCGCCGGGAGCGGCTACAGGCCGCTGTAGGCGTGCAGCCCGGAGAACCAGAGGCTCCCCGAGTAGGTCACCAGGACCATCCCGAACCCGACGACCAGGAGCAGGGCGGCCGGCCGGCCGGCCCACGAGCGCCGATTGCGGGCGTGGAGGTAGACCGCGTAGGTCAGCCAGGTGACGAGGGCCGCGGTCTCCTTGGGGTCCCAGCCCCAGTAGCGCGACCAGGCGATCGAGGCCCACCAGGAACCGAGGATGATCATCGTCGCGAAGATCGGGAAGCCGATGATGACCGCCCGGTAGGCGACCTCGTCGAGGACCTTGTGCGACGGCAGCCAGGCGAAGCGGTCGGTCCGGCCCTGGATGAGGTAGCCCACCCCGGCCGCGAAGCTGGCCGCGAAGATGCCGTAGGAGATCGTGGCCATCCCGACGTGGATCGTCAGGAGCGGAGCGTTCTGGAGAGCCGGCACGAGCGGCCGGACGTCGCTCGGCAGGCTGCTGGCGTAGAGGAGGAGGGCAAGGGCGACCCCGAACGGGACGAAGCCGAGGGCCCGGATCGGGTAGCGCCGCTCCAGGACCAGGTAGGCCGCCAGGATCGTGAACCCGAAGGCGACCGTGAACTCGAACATGTTGCCCCACGGCCCACGACCCACGGCAACGGCCCTGGCCACGAGCGACAGCCCGAGCAGCGTCACGGCGATGAGTCCGAGGGCCTGGGCTCCGCGGGAGATCGGGCTGACCGGGTCCGCCGCGGGGCCGGTCGGGACGCCGCTCGTCCGGTGCTCGGCGAACGAGCCGGTCACGATCCCGGCGTAGGCCGGGCGGGCGGTCGGGACGAGCTGCGGGAGGCTCCGCCGGCCGTTCGCGAGGAGGACGGCATGCCCGACGTGAGCTGCGAACGCGAGCGCCACGGCGATGACGCCGACGACGAAGAAGAGCTGTCCGGCGCCGGCCATCTCGTGCTCAGGGACGCTGTCGGGACATCAGGGACGCCGTCGGGGCACTGGCTGGGGGCCGGCTCAAGCGATCGCCGCGCCGCCGGGCGGCGGACCCGCCGGTCGGAGGGCCCGGGTCTCGGCGTTGCGGTCGATCTTCAGGACCAGCCCGCAGTTCGCGCAGGTCTCGATCCGAGCCTGCCGCCCGATCGCGCACTTCGGACAGTCCACCACGAGCTCGTCGCGGCAGCGATCGCAGGTCGTCTCGCCGGAGGCGAAGACGAGGCCGTCCCGGGCGCAGTACGGCTCGCCGACGGGATAGACGGGTGTGCCGACCGCGTCGAGCGGAGCTGCGTACGGACCCTCGACCAGCTTGAGCCTGGCCCGCGGCTTGCGCACGTAGTAGATGACCCAGGCGAGCGCGAGCAGGGAGAGGATCGGGCCGAGGAGGAGGGCCAGCAGGGCCAGCGGCAGCAGCCCGATGAGCGCACCCCAGTCCGGGATGACCAGCTTCGACGTGAGGTCGAGGATCGAGTTCCAGATCTGGTTGAGCTGGTCGACGAGGTTCACCGGCGCATTCTAGCCGGGGCCGTCGGCGACGCGCTGCGGGTTCGCTCGTCGCGCGCCCTGGCCCCGCGGCGTGCTCCGGACCCGCGCGTCCTCACCTATGTCGCGCCCGCCTCAATGGCCGCGCTTCGGGTTGCCGGTCTTCTTCGTTGCGCCACGGCCGGGGTTCCAGCGCGGGCGATCGTCGTCGTCGGCCCCGACCGGACCGGGCACCGCGGACCGCCCGCCGCCCGTCGTCTTGGGCGCTGCCGGGGAGCGTCGGGCTCCGGCGCTGGGAGCGGAGAGGACTCCCCGATCGAGGCGGCCGACCAGCCAGCGGGCGCTCGCGGTCCGCGCCCCACGTCGACGGACCCGCTGGCCCAGGTCGAGGTCGTCGGTGACGATGAGCATCGCGGATCCGGCCGCGTGGGCCGCCTCGGCCGTCCCGCCGGTGCCGATCGCGTCGGCCACGAGCCGGTCGATGAGGCTGTCCGCGGTGTACCGGCCAGAGTGCCGGACGGTCAGTCCGGCGGCGATCCGCTCCCCACGAAGGCCGTGATCGGGCGGCCCGTCGAAGACGAGCTCGACCCGGACCGGCCCCGGGATGACCCCGCGCAGCCGCCCGATCAGGGTCGCCGCCGGTGCCGGCGCGCCCTTGCCCCGCCCGATGACGTGGAGCAGGTTCGAGCCATCGACGATCAGTCGTTCGGTCCCGACGAGCGGGTCGGCGCGTTCGGGTCGGCTCATGGCGCCTGCAGTGTGACCCAGACCGAGCCATCGGGCCCCACGGCGACGTGGCTCGGGCTACCGGAGAGCGGGATGGTCCTGGCGACAGAACCATCCTGGTCCATCCGGACGACGGCGTTCGCGTCGGCGTCGATCGCCCAGACGGAGTCGACCCCGGCCGCCAGGTAGGTGATCCTTCGGCCGGGTTTGAGCTCGCGGCTCTGGGCAGATGCGATGTCGGTGCGGGTCAGCGACCCGTCCGAGCCCGATGTCCAGACCGCTCCGAACGCGGGCAGAAGGTCGACCGCGCCGGTGGTCGCTGCGGTCGCGAGGGAGCGGAGCCGCGGGCTGCCGGCTTCGCTCCGCCAGAGCTTCGGCTCACTGACGTCCGCGAGCCAGAGCGCGCCGTCGCCGAAACCCAGTGTCCCGATCCCCGTCCCGGCCCAGCGGAGCGACCCGTCGGTGTCTTTGCTCGGCTCCGGCGGCTGAACGACCGAGATGCGCTCCAGCGGGTACTTCGTGCATTGGTGACATCTTCATGGCGTGGGTCGATCCGAAGCACCACGCCCTCCTTCGGACTGGTGACATAGAGACGTCCGCCACCGGCCACGAGGTCGCCATACCGGGCGTTGTAGAGTCCCTCCGTTCCGCCGAAGCTACCGCCGGTCCGCGCGAGCGATGTGTCTGGAGGCGTGGTGGGAAGAATGAGACCATCGAACGGCTTGCTGGGGGCGAACGGCACCTTGGACAGTCGCCCGGCATGGCCATCGAGCGTCCAGATCCCGTCCTCGGCGGCGACCATCTCCGTGATGAGCCCACGTGCCGACGTGGTGTGGGTGCGACCGGAGGCCGGCTCGATCCACTGGACGGTCTGATCCTTCACGTTCGCGACCCAGATCCGGTCATCGGCGACCACGATCGGCCCAGGTTCCTGGCCCACCTCATACACCGCCACCTCAACTCGTGAAATCGAGTGATCGTCGACGTTGCCCACCCACGCGGCATCAGCTGTCCAGGCGATGGCGGACGGATGCCTTCCTACGTCGTAGACCGCCACGACGCAGTTCCGGGCCGGATCGATCCGGGCGACGACGTCCTTGGTGTCGGCCGGCAGGCTGAGGCAGTCGGCCGGCCGGTTCAGCGCCCAGGCCCCGGCGAGCGGCGACGAGGACGACGACGAGGACTCCGCCGACCAGGACGAGCCGGCCCCGGCGGGCCCCGAGCTGACGGCGGAGCCGGGCCCGACCGCTGGACGGGACGGCCTCGACCCGGTAGAGCGGGATCCCCCCGGCGATGCCCTTGAGGCTCTGGGTCCCGAGGCGAGGTGTAGCGATAGGGCAGGTACGTCCGGGTCAGGGCTCTCACGGTGTCGGTGACCAGGACCTCGCCGGCCTGGGCCTTGGCACAGACCCTTGCGGCGATGTTGACCGCGCCGCCGACGAGGCCCTCGGTCGTGGCCACCGTCTCCCCGGCATGGACCCCGACCCCGACCGCGATCGGGCGCTCCTTGGTACTTCGCTCCGTCGCTCCGGCCACGATCCCCAGGCCGGCCTCGACCGCACCCGAGGCCGCCGGGAAGACGACGTAGACGCTGTCGCCCTCGGTCCGGATCTCGGCTCCCTCGTGGCGCGGCGATCACCGCCCGGACGAGCTCGCGATAGATCGCAAGGAGCTCGGCCGCGGCCTGGTCGCCGCTGCGCTCGATGAAGGCGGTGTAGCCGCGCAGGTCGCAGAACAGGAAGCCCTTGGTGCCGGCGGACTGGGCTCCGGCCACGATCATCCCCTCTCAACCTGCCGACGGCCCGTGGCGCCGATGATGGTGGCGATCCCGCAGCCCGCGGGTTGGGCGCGATGGTACTCGCGGCCCGTCGCCGGGTCGATACCGATTCCCGCGACCGGGCCGCTGCCGGATCCCGACCGGCTCCGGCCGTTACGATGCCCCGGTGCTCCTCCTCGTCGACCTCGACGGCGTCGTCTATCGCGGTGCTGCGCCCGTCCCCGGCGTGGCCGCGGTGCTGGCCGACCGCGCTGCCCGCGGCGACACGGTCGTCTACGTCACGAACAACTCGATGCACTACCGGGCCGACTACGTCGACGCGACTCGCCGGGATGGGCGCCCCGGTCGCGGCCGACCGGGTCGTCAGCTCACCGCGAGCGACGGCCCTCTGGCTGGCCGAGCAGGAGCCGCGGCCCCGGCGGGTCCTCGCCCTCGGCGGACTCGGGCTCCGACGCGAGCTGGAGGACTGCGGCTTCGAGGTCGTGACCGCGGGCGAGGCCGTGGCGCTGGCCGCGACCCGACGGCAGCGGCGGCTGGGAGGCGGCCGGTCGGCCCGATGCGGTCGTCGTGGGGTTGGACATGGAGCTGACCTACGCCCGCCTGGCGGTGACGACCGATGCGGTCCGCCACGGCGCCCGGTTCGTCGCCACGAACCGCGACCCGGTCTACCCAGCCGAGCACGGTCTGATGCCGGGCTCCGGCTCGGTGGTCAGCGCGGTCGAGGCCGCCAGCGGCGTGACCCCGGTCTCGATCGGCAAGCCCGAGCCGCTTCTCCTCGAGGAGGCCTGCCGCGTCGCGGGCGCCGATCCGCGCGACGCGGTGATGATCGGCGACGGGATCGCGACCGACCTGGCCGCCGCCCGGGCAGTCGGCGCCCGCTGCGTCCTCATGCTGACCGGGGTGACGACCCGAGGCCAGGTCGAGGCGCTGGCACCGGACGAGCGGCCGACCGCCGTGGTCGCCGACGCCACCGAGCTGTCTGCCGCGCTCGACCGTCTCGACGGGGACTAGGCGCCCGCGAGCTCCGGCACGTTCGCGGCCCAGGCGTCGAGGTCGGCCCGCAGCCGCGCGAGGATCGCCGGCTCCGCGAAGGCCACGTCGAGGGCTCGCCGGTCGATCGCGAACAGCTCCGGCAGGCTGAGCCCGTTCTGCTCGACCGCCCGGGCGTACTCCTCGGAGAGGGTGACGTCGGAGACGGTCGCGTCGTCGGTCGAGAGGGTGACCGAGACGCCGGCCCGGTGGAGCCGGGCAAGGGGATGAGCCGCCACCGACTCGACGATCCCGGCCTGGACGTTGCTCGTCGGACAGAGGTCCAAGGTCACGCCGCGGGCGATGAGCTCGGCGATGAGCTCCGGATCGTCGGCGGCGCCCGGGCCATGGGCGATCCGCTCCGGCTCGAGGGCCAGCGCCCGGCGGATCTGCGCCGCGCCGCCCCACTCGCCGGCGTGGAGGGTGATCCGCAGACCGCCCGCCCGGGCCGCCTCGAACGCCCGGGCGAACGTCAGCGGATCGGGGAACCGCTCCTCACCGCCGGCCAGGTCCCAGCCGACCAGCCCGCGATCGCGGAACCGGGCGGCCGTCTCCGCGAGCTCCACGTTCAATCCCGGATCGTGCGAGCGGAGGGCGGTGCAGATGAGCCGGACCACGGTCCCCGTCGCGGCGGCGGCACTCGCGGCACCCCGGCAGACGGCCTGGATCCCGTCGGCCAGGGTCAGCCCGCGTCGGGTGTGGAGGGCCGGACCCCAGCGGATCTCGACGTAGCGGACGTGGTCGGCGGCCTTCGCCTCGACCAGCTCGGCGGTGACCTGCTCGAGCGCCTCGGCGTCCTGGAGCAGGGCGATCGGCAGGTCGAACCGCTCGAGGAGCTCGGCCTGCGAGGCCGTCCGCTCGGGCGCGACCAGCGCCTCGAACATCGCCGCGTTGGTCCGCGGCGCCTCGACGCCCCGCGTCCGGGCCAGCTCAAGGGCCGTCTCGACCCGGAGCGAGCCGTCGAGGTGAAGGTGGAGCTCCGCCTTCGGCAGCGCCGTCACCAGGCGTCGCAGGGCTGTCGGGTCGAGGGGGTCGCTCACGGCCCCGATGCTACCCTCTCCTCCATGACCACCGTCCTCGTGACCGGCGCCAGCGGGTTCGTCGGGAGCCACATCCTGCCCGAGCTCCTCGCGGCCGGTCATCGCGTCGTCGCCCTCACTCACTCGGCGGCCTCGTCCGAGCGCGTCCTCGCCCGGCTCTCATCGACCCACCGAGAAGGCGTGGAGTTCCGCGCGGGTGACGTCACCGACCCGGCCACCCTGCCCGCGGCGCTCGTGGCCGTCGACGCCGTCGTCCATCTCGTGGCCCTGCCCCGGGATCGGGGTGACGGCCGCGCCCTCCTCCGGGTGAACACAGAGGGCACGAGGAACGTCGTGGAGGCGATGGCGGCCGCCGGGGTGCGCCGGCTGATCCACCTCGGCGCGCTCGGCGTGACCGACGACCCTGAGCTCCACTACGCCAGCTCGAAGGCCAGGGCCGAAGCGCTCGTAGCGATGTCGGACCTCGACTGGACCATCCTCAAGCCATCCCTCCTGTGGGGCGAGCGCGACGGCTTCTTCAACATCGTGGCCGACCTCGTCCGCCTGTCGCCGGGGATCGTCCCGGTCCCGGGCGACGGACGGAGCCGATTCCAGCCGCTCGCCGCCGACGACCTCTCCCGGGCGGTCCGACTCAGCCTCGAGGACGCTCGTCACATGGGGCGCGCCTATGAGCTCGGCGGGCCGCGCCAGTGGACCTACCGTGAGATCACCGCCGAGGTGTGCACGGCGATGCACAGGCGACGGGCGATCGTGCCGATCCCGGTGGCCCTGATCCGGCTGGTGGCCGGCACGTCGGAACGACTGGGGATCCCGTTCCCGGTCGCCACCGACCAGCTCCGCCAGCTCCGCCTCGACAACATCACCGCTGACGACGGGTTCGAGCGGGCCTTCGGGTCGACGCCCACGGAGATGGCCGGCAACCTGGGGTACCTGCGCCGCAAGAAGCGCGACCAGGAGACCCGGCCCGCCTGATGGACCGCCTGCCGGAGGGACCGCGCCGCGCCGCCATCGCGATCGCCTGGCTGGCGGCCGCCCTGCTCATCGCCCTGGCCGCGGCCGGACTGGTGGCCGCCACGAACGTCCCGCCGGCGATCGGCACGCGGGCCGAGCTGACCTGGGCGAACGACCGGCGACTCGCCCCGGAGCTGGCCGCTGCGACCGGCGACCTCGCCGCGCTGACCGACCAGGTCGACGCCCTCGGGGCCATCGGCCGGAAGGCCCTCGTCTCGCTCATCGACCGCGACGTCGAGGCGGTCCGGGCGGCGAGCGAGGAAGGCGATGCCCAGCTGGCCAGGATCCGCGAGGCCTCCGCTGCGCTGCGCACCCGGCTGGCGGCGGTGCCGGGGATCGGGCCCGATGACGCGGCCCTCACCGGCGCGGACCTGCGCGGCCGGTACGACCGGCTGGCCCTGGCGATCTCGGCGACCGACGGTCTCACCGGATCGTGGACGGCACTGACCCAGGGAAGCCTGGCCGCGATCGACCTCTCGACCAGTCTCGCCGAGCACGACGCACGGGCGGCCGAGGCCGGAACGCTCGGTCGGGCCGGCCGCTACCAGAAGGCCCTCGAGGTCCTCGACCGGGCCGATGCGGCCCTCGCCACCTCGAAGCGGCTGCGGGATCGGCTGGCCAACACCACCGACGTCGCGATCCTGAGCCAGTGGATCGACCGCAACGCTGCGTTCGATGCCGCCGTTCGTAAGGCGTGGACCGAGCTCGCCCGCTCGAAGGGGAAGGTGACCGCCGTGGTTCGGGCTGCCTTCGCGGAGCTACGGACGGCCGAGGCGAACCTGCCACCCGATGGGCGGGCCCTCGTGGTCATCATGTCCGACGTCGCCAGGGGCGGGCTGAACCAGGCGGTCATCGGGATCGAGGAGGCCCGGGGCCGGCTCGACGCGGCGGGAGCGGCTCTCGGCGGAGGGTAGCCCGCTACACTGGCCCCCACACCCCACTCGTCGTCACCCCACTTGCGGCGGCACGCCCGCCGGGAGGTCAAGCGCCCGATGCACCTGCGAATCGCGACCGATCAACCCTGGGATGTCGCCGCCGACGTCCTGGCCATCCCGACCGTCGGCAGCCCGGTCTTCGATGGGCCGCTGGGCGAGCTGGACCGGCGGGCCGGCGGCGAGCTGAAGGCCCTGGCCGACTTCGGGGAGCTCCGCGACAAGCGCTTCGCCGCGGCCCTGGGGGCGGCCGGTGAGCTGCCGGTGCGGCGGATCCTGGCGGTCTCGGCCGGTGATCCCGAGACGATCGACCGCGAGACGATCCACCGACTCGGCGCCGCCATCGAGCGACGGCTGGGCGGCCGGACGGTCGCCCGACTGGCGGTCTGGATCGGCGACCTGGCCGAGCGGGTCGACGGCGGGGCCGCCGCGGCGGTCGAGCTGCTCGTCCGCGGGATCGTCGAGGGGAGCTACGAGCCCAAGTCGATCTATCTCGAGTCGGTCCCGACCGCACCCCCGATCCTCGACGAGCTGATCGTGATCGTGCCCGGCGGCGACGCCACGGTGCTGGCCCGGGCCGCCGAGCGCGGCCGGATCATCGGCGAGGGGGCCAACACCGCCCGGACCCTGGCCAACCGCGCCTCCAACGACGTCAGCCCGGCGGTGCTGGCCGATGAGGCCCGGGCGATCGCCGAGACGCACGGCCTGTCGATCGAGGTCCTCGACGCCGCCCAGGCGGAGGCCCTCGGGATGGGCATGTTCACCGCGGTCGGTCGGGGCAGCGACAACCCCCAGAAGCTCATCGTCATGCGCTCGGGCGGTCCGGGGGAGAAAGACGCCCTGGGCAGGCATCTGGCGATCGTGGGCAAGGGCGTCTGCTTCGATTCCGGGGGCATCTCGATCAAGCCGGCCGACCGGATGGAAGAGATGAAGATGGACAAGACCGGTGCGGCCACGGTCATCGCCGCGATCGCGACCGTCGCCCGGCTGGCCCCGGGCACGCCCCTCCTGGCGGTCGCCCCGGCGGTCGAGAACATGCCCGGTCCGCATTCGACCCGCCCCGGCGACGTGGTCCGGGCGCTCAACGGCAAGATGGTCGACATCACCAACACCGATGCCGAAGGTCGGCTGATCCTGGGCGACGCGATGACCTACGCCGAGCAGCTGGGGGCGACCCACCTGGTCGACGTCGCCACCCTCACCGGCGCCGTCCAGCGTGCCCTCGGCAGCCTGGTCACCGGCGCCTTCGGCACGCCCCAGCCTTGGTTCGACGAGGTCATCGCCGCGGGCGCCCGGGCCGGCGAGCGGTACTGGCAGATCCCCCTCGTCGACGACTACGTGCCGGACATGGACAGCTGGTACGGCGACCTCCAGAACTCCGGCTCGGCCGACGGCTCGCTGGTCAAGAGCGGGCTCTTCCTGCGCGAGTTCGTCACGAAGCCGTGGGTCCACCTGGACATCGGCGGGACCGGCTACTTCCGCAAGGCGCAGCCGTACGCGGCCCGCGGCTCGAACGGGGTGACCCACGCCACCCTGGTGGAGCTCGCCCTGGCCGGAGCCCGGTAGGACCGGGCCAGGCTCCGGCCCGGTCCCGAGGCCGTCGCGATGGACGTCCAGGGAGCGCTCGCGGTGCTGTCCCCCCAGGTCGTCGTCCTCGCCGTGCTCGGGGCGGGCTGGGGGCTCGCGGCCGACCGGCTGGCCACCCGCTGGCCGTACCACGACGAAGCGGAGGGCTTCCTGCCCGGCCGTCGGCCGGGCTGGCGGACCGTGGTCGTGGGGGCCTTCGGGGCGGTCGGGCTGGGTCTCCTGCCGACGCGCTTCGAGGATCCGCTCGATCTGGTCCTGTTCGGCGCCTACGTCCTGGCCCTGGTCGTGCTCCTGGCCACGGATCTCGACCAGCGTCTCCTGCCGGACCTGCTCACCCTGCCGGCGATCCCGCTCGCCTTCCTCTTCGCGCTGAGCGGCCAGAACCCGCTGGTCGGGGACCAGCTCATCCCGGCGATGCTGGCCTCGATCCTCATCCCGGCGGTCCTCTACCTGCCGTCGCTCGCCTTCGGGCCGGGGGCCTTCGGGCTGGGTGACGTCAAGCTCCTGGTCAGCGTCGGGCTGGTCGTCGGTGCTTACCGGGCGATCGCCGGCACGATGGTCGGCATCCTCCTCTCGGGGGTCGTCATCGTGGCCCTCCTGGCGACCCGCCGGATCAGCCTGAAGTCGTTCATCCCGTTCGGGCCCTTCCTGATCATCGGGGCGCTCTGGGCCGTCCTCCTGCGGACGACCTGACGCCCGGGCGGCGGACTGGCGAGGGGGGCGTATCATGCCCACCAGCCGGAGTCGTCCTGCGGTGTGCCCCGGTGGGACGGCGCGTACCGGCGGGCAATGCCGCAATCGCGTCGGCCCCGACGCGCCAACGGAGTCTGCTCGCATCGTGACGTCGCCCCGATGAACCGCCGCCTGCCGGGTCCCCTCCGGATCGTCGCCCTCGCGCTCATCCTCGTCCCCCTGCTCGGGGGCGGCTTCGCGCCGCCCGCCGCGACCGGCGACGATCTGAGCGACGCCCAGGCCCAGCAGCGGGCGATCCAGGCCAGGATCGCCGCCCAGAAGCGACAGGTCGCCCAGCTCAACAGCCTCCAGGCCGACCTTCGCTCGTCGATCCAGTCCACGAGCCAGGCGTTGGCCGGCATCAACGCGGACCTGACCGTGGTCAAGGCCCAGGTGGTCCGGGCGGCCGCCAAGGTCAAGGCGGTCCAGGCCCTGTACACCTCGCAGGTCGCCCAGCTCGCCGACCTCGACGGCCAGCTCGCGACGATCCAGGCCGAGCAGGACGCCAAGGACGTCCAGCTCAAGCAGCGCAAGGCCCTCCTGGCCGAGCGCGTCCGGGCCGCCTACGACAGCGACCGGACCTCGATGCTCGAGACGATCCTGTCGGCGGACTCCTTCTCCGACGCGATCGCCGACGTCGGCTACCTGATCGACATCGGGGACCAGGACAAGGCCCTCGCCCAGCAGATCGCCAACGACCAGAAGACGCTCTTCGCCCTGAGCCAGACCGTCCTCGACACGCGCTTCCAGACCGGCCAGCTGCGGGCGGCGACGGCTGCCCAGAAGAAGGTCCTCGACGGGAGCCTGGCCGACCTCAAAGCCGCCAAGTCCCGGCTGGCCGTCCTCCAGGCCCGGACCCGGCGCCAGCTCGCGATCCAGCAGTCGGCCTTCAAGAAGCTCGCGACGAACGCCAGTGCCGCTCGCCGGGTGCTGGCCCAGGAGGCCCGCGAGAACGCCGCGATCGACCGCAAGATCCGCCAGATCATGGCTCGCCAGAGCCAGGGCGGCGGCGTCCCGTCGGTCTACAACGGGACGCTCGTGTGGCCCCTTTCGGGGACCGTGACCCAGGAGTTCGGCTGTACCGGGTTCAGCTGGGAACCGCCCTTCGGCGGCTGCAGCCACTACCACAACGGGATCGACATCGCGGGCCCGCTCGGCACGCCGATCCACGCTGCGGGACCGGGCAAGGTCATCTACGCGGGGCCGCTCTCCGACGGGGCCTGGGTGGTGATCATCGCCCACAGCCAGGACCTCCTCACCCTGTACGGCCACGTGAAGACCCGGATCCCGGTCCATGCCGGCCAGCATGTCGTCGCCGGCCAGCTCATCGCCTACGTCGGGATGACCGGCCACACGACCGGGCCGCATCTCCACTGGGGGGTCAAGCTCAACGACCGCTGGGTCAACCCGCGCCTCTTCCTGTAGCGTTCACCGGACGTTCACCGGAGCGTCGGGATGGGCCGCGGCGCGCGTGCTAGCATCGGCCGGAGGGACCCTCCCGGGGCTCGAGCTCGAAGGGACCACGCGATGCGTCCGACGATGGCGGTGATCCTCGCCGGGGGCGAGGGTGAGCGACTCTCGATCCTCTCGTCGGTCCGGGCCAAGCCGGCGGTGCCGTTCGGCGGCAAGTACCGGATCATCGACTTCACCCTGAGCAACTGCGTGAACTCCGGGATCACCGACGTCGTCGTCCTGACCCAGTACAACCCGCGCTCGCTCAACGACCACATCGGCCTGGGGCGGCCGTGGGACCTCGACCGGAACACCGGCGGCGTGAAGATGCTCCAGCCCTACATCGCCCGGGGCCGGGTCGCCGAGTGGTATCGCGGGACGGCCGACGCGGTCCTCCAGAACTTCAACGTCATCGAGCACGGTCAGTCGGACGAGGTCCTGATCCTGGCCGGCGATCACATCTACAAGATGGACTACACGCCCTTCCTGACGGCTCATCGGCGGCGCCGGGCCGACGTGACCATCGCCGTCCGGCAGGTCCCCCTGTCCGACGCCACCCGGATGGGGATCCTGGCCATGGACGATACGAACCGGGTCGTCGAATGGCAGGAGAAGCCCAAGCAGCCCAAGAGCGACCTCGCGAGCATGGGCGTCTACGTCTTCTCGCGGAAGGCCCTCCGGCGCTGGCTGGACGAGGCGCGGACGGACTTCGGCGCGCACGTCGTCCCGGCGATGATCGACGGCGGGTCCCGCGTGTTCGGCTACCGGTTCGAGGGCTACTGGCAGGACGTGGGCACGATCCAGTCGTACTGGGAGGCGAACATGGCCCTCCTGGACGATCATCCCGAGCTGGACCTGTACGACCGGGAGTGGCTCATCCACACGCGCTCCGAGGAGCGCGCCCCGGCCCGGATCGGCCAGACCGCCCAGGTCCACCGGAGCCTCATCAGCCACGGCTGCATCGTCGACGGCACGGTCGTCAACTCGGTCCTCTCGCCCGGCGTCCGAGTCGAGGTCGGGGCGGTCGTCCGCGACTCGATCCTGATGTTCGACACGATCGTCCGGCGGGGGGCGATCGTCGACCGCTCGATCCTCGACAAGGAGGTCGTGGTCGGCCAGGGGGCCATCGTCGGGGACGGCGGCGACGACACCCCGAACAAGCGCGAGCCGAACCGCCTGAACACGGGCATCAGCGTCGTCGGCAAGCGCTCGGTGATCCCCCGCGGGGCGCGCATCGGTCGGAACGTCCGGATCGGCGGCGACGTCCGGGCGACGGACTACTCGAGCCGGGTCATCCGGAGCGGCGGCTCGGTCGACCGGGCGGCCCCGGCCAGGCACGGTCCGGGACGGGCGACGACCGCCGACGAGAAGCTCGAGGCCGCCGGCGGCGCAGGCCGCAGCGGCGACACCGGGGGCGGTCGCGCCCGCGACTGAGGTGGACCGGCCCCCGGATGGGGGGCTGCGGCATCGTCGGCTAGACTTCGCGGGTGCCCGCCGAGCCGACCGTCCCGACGTCGACCGTCCCGTCGAACGCTCGCCACCTCCAACCCGCCGACATCGAGGCGTGGCTGGCCGACCTCGGGCTCGAACCCACCGAGCGGGTCGATCGCGACGGGATCGCCGCCTGGGACCTGGTCCTCGACGGACGCCGCCGGTTCGACATCCGGGTCACGCTCATCCTCGACCCGGGGCTCGGACTCATCTCCTGGGTCCATTTCGCGCCGCCGATCGGCGACGGCTTCCGCAAGTCGTACCGGCTGCTGCTGCGCTGGAACGACGAGTTCCCATTCGTGAAGTTCAGCCTGGCTGAGGACGGCCGCCCGACCCTGAGCGCCGAGATCCCCGCCCGGTTCGCCGGGCCCGACGAGCTGGGTCTCGCCCTGGCCCGTTCGGTCGCCATCTGCGACGCCCTCATCGAGGAATCGGCCGGCTGGCTGTGGATCGGCGGCCGGGTCCCCGAGCCGGGCGATCGGGTCGGTCGCAACGGATCGCTCCTCGATCGGTACGCCGAGCGGCTCCCCGAGCTGCTGGGGTCGTGACCGGGGCAGCCGCCCGTCGGGCGGGCGCCCTCGTCGGGGCGGCACTCACCCTGGCCGTTCTCCTCGGGGTCGTCCCCGGGTCGCCGGGGGTCGCGATCGTCGCGGCCGCCGACCCAACGGGCGGGCTGACGGTCGCCGGGCCGGCCCGCTACGAGGTCCGCCCGGGTCAGCACCGGGTCCACGTCGTCGTCGACCTGACCGTGACGAACCGAACGACGGCCACCCTGACGACCCGCTACATCGTGGACGCCTTCAACCTGGCCGTGCTGCCCGGGGCCAGCGGGTTCCGGGCGAAGCAGGGTACGGCGGCGGCCCGGG
Source organism: uncultured Chloroflexia bacterium (assembly GCA_963809595.1). Lineage (GTDB taxonomy): Bacteria > Chloroflexota > Limnocylindria > Limnocylindrales > CSP1-4 > Chersky-267. The sequence continues at coordinate 510,847 of CAWEKG010000001.1, forward strand.
CGGCCGTCGTCTCGTCGAGCGCTGCCTCCACCCTCGTCTCGGTCCGCCTCGCTCACGGGCTCGCGAGCGGCGCCTCGGCGGCGGTGAGCCTGTCGTTCGATCTCGTCGATCGGGGCGGTTCGAAGGCGCGCGCCGTGCGGGTGGGGGAAGCGATCGTGGCGTTTCCCGTGTGGGCCTACGGCACGCCGGGGACCGGCGGGTCGTCGGCGACCGTCCGCTTCCCGGCCGGCTACCGCGTCTCGGTGCCGGCCGGTCGTCTCGGGCGGCCGGTCACTGCCGCCGACGGCTCGATCAGCCTGGCGTCGGGGACGCTGGCCGACCCGTGGTCGCTCTCGGCCTACCTCGTGGCCGAGCGGCCCGGCGCCTACGTCGAGACGCCCCTGAGCGTGAAGGTCGGGGACCGGACGGCAGCCTTCACCCTGCGTGCCTGGAAGGACGATCAGGCCTGGACGACCCGCACGGCGAAGCTCCTCCGCCGGGTCGTGCCCGCCCTGTCGCGAGCGCTCGGCCTCGACTACCCGGCGACGGGTCGGGTGGTCATCGAGGAGGTCACGCCCCGCGCGCTCGACGGCAACGGCGCCGTGTACGACCCGGCGGCGGGCACGATCCGTCTCGCCTACTCGGCCTCCCAGGCCGCCCTCATCCGGGCCGCGGCGCACCTCTGGCTGCCCGCTTCGACCTTCGCCGATCGGTGGATCGTGGAGGGCCTGGCCGATCGGGCCGCCGCGAGCGCGGCCGCCGAGCTGAAGGTCCCGGCCGGTCTGCTGGCTCTCGGGCCATCGCTGGCGAAGGCTGCTCTGCCGCTCAACGCCTGGGCCGCCGATCCCGGTCGGACCGAGGGGGAGCGGGCCGCCGAGGGGTACGGTCTCGCGGCGTCAGGCGAGGTCTTCAGGATCCTCGCCGGCCGGACCGGGTCGGCCCGCTTCCGGGCGACCCTCCAGGCTGCGGCCGCGGCCGGGACCGGCGCGGCCGGCGCCGCCACGCCCGACCCGACGGCGACCCAGACCGGTCCCGTGGACTGGCGGGGCCTGCTCGACCTGGTGGCGGATCAGGGCGGGGTGGACGCCACGGATCTGTGGAGGGAGTGGGTGGTCCGACCCGAGGAGGCCGCCCTGCTCGACGCCCGCCAGGCCGCTCGGATCGACCTCGCCGCGCTCGAGGCGCGGGCCGGTGACTGGGGGATCCCGGACGACATCCGACGAGCGATCGCGACCTGGCGGTTCGACCAGGCCGAGGCGCGGATGGCCCGCGTCGGGGCCGCCCTCGACGCGCGCGATCGCCTCGCGGTGGCCGCCGCGCTCGCCGGCCTCGAGCCGCCGGCCAGGCTCCGCGAGACGTATCTCCGGAACGGGCCCGAGGCATCGATCCCGGTCATCGACGGGGCCCGGACGATCGTCGAGCAGATCACGGCGGCCCAGGAAGCAGGGACCGCGTCCTCCACCTGGCTCGATCGTCTGGGCCTCCTCGGGCAGGACCCGGCCGCCCGGCTGGCCGACGCCCGCTCCGCCTGGCAGGCCGGCGACCTCGAGGTCGCCCAGACCCGGGCGACCGAGGCCTGGGAGACCTGGATCGGGGCAACGGATGCGGGCGGGCTTCGCCTGCGCTCCGTCCTGGCTGTCCTCATCCTCGCGACCCTCGGGCTCGTCTACCTGCGGGTCCGCGCTCGGGCGCGGGCGACCCGTCGCGAGGCCCGCCGGGACGCCATCCGATGACGACCGAGGTCTCGTCTCCGGCCGCTCTCGGGAGGTGGCGGATCGGGGTCCTGCTCGCCCGCCGGGCGGCGGCCGCGGCGATCGCGATCCTGCTGGTCACCCTCATCTCGTCGGCACCGGGCGTGGTCCCGGCCGCCCTGGCCGTCGCGGACGACGGGATCGACATCCGGACGGTCAGCACCTACACCCTGGTGCCCGATCGCGGCGTGGTCCGGGTGGTCATCGACCTGACCGCCCGCAACACGACCCCCGACGTCACAACACCGAGCGGCACGACCCGCTTCTACTTCGGACAGGTCCACGTCGCGGTCCAGCCCGAGGCCGTCGCGATCCGGGCGAGCTCCGGCGGCGCGAGCCTGGTCACCACGGTCGCCCGACGAAGCGGCTTCCAGGAGGTCGAGGTCGCCCTCCGCTCGAAGCTCTACCTCGGCCGGTCGACGGCCGTCCGGATCGCCTACGACCTGCCCGGGGGACTGCCGCGCTCGGCGTCGGGCATCCGGGCCGGGCGGGCGTTCGCCACCTTCGTCGCCTGGGGCAACGGCGATCGGGCCGATGTCCGGATCGTCATGCCGTCGACCTTCGACCCGTCGGTGACCGGCACCTCGATGGCGACTCGGACCGCGGCCGGGAAGACGATCCTGAGCGTCGAGGGGATCACCGACACACCCGGCTGGTACGCCAGGGTCGACGCCGACCGTCGGTCGGCGCTGCTCAGGCGCGACCTCACCGTGGCCCCGGGCCAGCGTATCTCGATCCGGGCCTGGCCCGAGGACCCGATCTGGCTCGAACGCGTCTCCGACCGCCTCGCCCGAGGGCTGCCCGTCCTCGACGAGCTCATCGGGCTGACCTGGCCGGTCGACGGCACGCTGGAGGTGGACGAGGTCCACACTCCGCTGCTCGAGGGCTACGCCGGGATCTATCACAGCGACTCGCAGGGGATCGAGATCAGCGAGGACCTCGACGACCTGACGGTCCTCCACGAGGCCTCCCACGCCTGGTTCAATGGCAGCCTGTTCACCGGTCGCTGGATCGGGGAGGGCCTGGCCGACACCTACGCGACGATGGCCCTTGGCCGGATCGGGATCTTCTCGGAGTCGCCCTACCCGTACGGTCGGAACGACCCCGACGGGTTCGCTCTCAACGACTGGCCGCCGCTCGGGCGGATCGCCGACGAGACCACCCGACGGCGCGAGGACTACGGCTACCAGATGTCGTTCGCGGTGGTCCAGCGGATCGTGACCGCCGCCGGCGACCCCGGGATGCGCGCGGTCTTCGACGCGGCGGCGCAGCGCGAGGTGCCCTACCGGGGCTCCGGCCCGACCGAGCATCTCGCCGGCACGCCCGACTGGCATACCTTCCTCGACTATCTCCAGGAGCGGGCCGGCTCGCCGAACGCCGAGGTCGAGTTCCGGATGAACGTCGTCGCGGACGAGGACCGGACGGTCCTCGACCTGCGGGCGGCGGCCCGCCGGGCCTACGGGCGGCTGGTCGCCGCGGGCCGCGGCTGGTCGCCGCCTTACGCCGTCCGCGGTCCGATGTCGGACTGGAGGTTCCCGGCCGCTCAACAGGCGATCGTCGCCGGCGAGGCGGTCCTGGCCACCCGCGACCGGATCGAGCGGGAGAGCGCCGCCCTGGGCCTGGCCGATCCGCCGGCCCTGCGGATCGCCTACGAGAGCGCCCGGTCCGACCTGGGCAGCGCCTCGGCGATCGCGGCCGACGAGCTCGGAGCGGTGATCGCGATCCGGGACGCGGCCGATCGGCTGGCGGCGCCGCGCGACCCGCTGGTGGTCGTCGGCCTGGTTGGTGAGGTCCCGGACCGATCGCTGGCGGCAGCCAAGACGGCCTATGCCCAGGACGATCTCGTCCGGGCGGTCTTCCTCGCCAACGAGGCCGCGAGCACCGTCCGGACCGCCGGCGACCGCGGTCTTCGGACGGCGGCCGCGGTCGGCGGGGCGGGGGCGTCCTGGCTCGTCGTCGTCCTGCTCGTGACCGTCGCCGTCCGGCGGCGTCGCGACCGCGCCCGGGCGACCGTCCCCGGCCCGGGCGCGATCCCGGGTTGGCGACCCGTCGGTCCGGCCCCGGCGGCGGACCCTCGAGCCGTTCCCGGCTGGCGGTCGGCTGGTACACTCGCCAGCCAGTCGAGCCCCGAGATCGTGGGCCCGAACCCAGGAGTGGAGCCGCCCGTGATCGAGCCCCGCGACGGACCGCCCGTCGGCCTCGGCCTGATGGGCATCCTGCGGACCCGACCCTCGAACGAGATCCTGTCGGGCGAATCGGCCGATGTCTACTTCGCCCGCGCCGAGAGCGTCCTCGAGCGCGAGGGCATCGACCCGATGGTGGTCATGGAGGTCTTCAGCCGCGAGTCGGGCGTCCTGTGCGGGATCGACGAGGCGAAGAACCTCATCGCCCACGTCCTGGGCGACGCCGACCCGACCGAGGTCACCGTCGAGACCCTCGACGATGGCGACCTGTTCGCGCCCAAGGAGATCGTCCTCCGGATCCGGGCCCGCTACCGCCGGTTCGGCCTGTATGAGACCGCCATGCTCGGGATGCTCGCCCAGTCGACCGGTTGGGCGACCGCCGCCCGCGAGTGCGTCGAAGCCGCGGCCCCGGTCCCGGTGATCTCCTTCGGCGCTCGGCACGTCCACCCGGACATCACCGACGTCCTGGACTACGCGGCGATCGTCGGCGGCTGCGTCGGCGCGTCGACCCCGGCCGGGGCGCGGCTGGCCGGGCTCAACCCGACCGGGACCATGCCCCATTCGCTGGTCCTCATCTTCGGGGACACCGTCGACGCGGCCCTCGCCTTCGACCGCGACCTGGGCCCGGACGTGCCCCGGATCGTCCTCGTCGACACGTTCAAGGACGAGGCCGAGGAGGCGCTCCGGGTCGCCCACGCCCTGGGCGACCGGCTCTGGGGGATCCGTCTCGACACCCCCGCGGAGCGCGGGCGGGTCACCGCCGACCTGGTCACCGAGATCCGGGCCCGGCTCGACCTCGAGGGCTTCGCCCACGTGAAGATCGTCGTCTCGGGGGGCCTCACCCCCGACCGGATCCGCTACTTCAAGGAGGCCGACGCGCCGGTCGACTCGTTCGCCGTCGGTTCGTACATCAGCGGTGCCGCACCGACCGACTTCACCGGCGACATCAAGGAGATCGACGGGCGACCGATCGCCAAGCGGGGCCGCATCCCGGGTCGGACCGCCAGCCCGCGGCTGCGTCCCTTCGACCCCGACCGCTGGCGCGCCGGCGGCTGATCGAAGAGAGGTCGGCCCCGCTCCGATGGACCTCGACCGCCCGCCGGACGACGCCGACCGCGCTGGGGACGCTCCCGGTCGGGCCCGGGCTGATGGCCCGCCGGGCAACGAGCGCGAGACCGCCTACGAGCTCCTCCAGCGGGGCACGGCCCTGGCCGCCGGGCGCCACTACGCCCAGGCCACGATCGTCCTCGCCCGGGCCGATCGCCTCGAACCCGGCAAAGGGTCCATCCTCGAGGCGCTCGGACGGGCCCGGTTCATGAGCGGCCAGCTGGCCGGGGCGGTCGAGACGTTCGAGCGGCTCCTGGAGGTCGACCCGTCGTCCCCCTACGGCCATTACGCCCTGGGTCAGAGCCTCAAGCGGCTCGGCCGGACCGCCGAGGCGAGGACTCATCTCCGGCTGGCGGTCGCCCTGGCGCCGGACAGCCGGCTCTACCGCGACGCGCTCGCGAGGCTGGGCCCACCGCCGCCGGCTTGATCGCGTGCGGCGGCCGGGTTCTCTCGCCGGTCAGGTCGCCGGCAGGACCCAGTGCGGCCACTCGACGTCCGGCTCGAACCCTTCGCTCCGGTAGAGCTCGAGCGCCCGGGCGTTGCGGGCCTCGACCGACAGCTCGATCTCGGCGATGCCCCGGCCCCGGAGATGGCCGACCCCCCACCGGACGAGCTGGCGTCCGAGCCCCCGGCCGCGCCATTCGGGGAGCAGCCCGACGAGGGCGATGTCCCCTCGGCGACGCCCGCCCGCGGGCGGCATCTCGACGCTCCGGCAGAACCCGACGAGCCGCCCGGGATCGTCGGCCGGGCTGACGACCAGGACGTCGTCCGGGTCGAAGTCCGGGCGGGCGTGGACCCCCCGGACGTACGACTCGGAGACCTGGAGCGGCGACGGATGATCGGCGAAGGCGGCGGTCATGAGGGCGACGTACCGCCCTTCGTCCAGCCCGACGGCGATCGGTCGGACGGTCACCTCGGAAGGGAAGACCGGCGCCGGCACCGCCCTGCCGGGCGGCAGTCGGAAGAGCCAGAGGCTCGAGCGATAGGTGAACCCGAGCGCCCGGATGAACGCCCGGCCGGGATCGCGATCGGGTTCACCCCAGAGCTGGAGCTCGGCCAGGCCCTGCCTGCCGACGAGGGCCCGGGCCGCCTCCACGAGCCGCCGACCGTGCCCCCGGCGGCGATGGTCGGGGTGGACCACCAGGAGGTCGAAGCGCGGCGTGCACACCCCGACCACTCGTCCCTCGTCCAGCGCGACCACCGAGCCGTCCTCGAGGAGGGCGAGTCGCTCCACCTCGTGGCCGATGTCCTCGCGGGTCATGCCGGGGAGCGGGTCGCGATCGTAGGCGGCCAGCCGGACCTCGAGGACGGCGGCCACGTCCTCGGGCCGGAGATCCCGGACGGAGCGGTCGACCGGTCGGATCGCCGTCACGCCCGGTCCGCGAGGCGGGCGACCCGCAGGAGCCCCACGATCGACTTCGCGTCGACGATCCGCCCGTCCTCCGCCGCGGCCACGGCCTCCGCCAGGGACACCCGGACCAGCTGGAGCGCCTCGTCGTCGTCCGGCGTGAGCCGGTCGCCCCGGGCCGGCCGGAGCCCGGTGGCCAGGTAGAGATGCATGAGCTCGGTCGCGAACCCCGGCGCCGTCCAGAAGACGCCGAGCTTCCGCCAGGTGTCGGCCCGGACCCCGGTCTCCTCCTCGAGCTCACGCGGCGCGGCGAGGTCGGGATCCTCGACGGCCCCGGTCACCGGGTCCACGTCCAGGGTCCCGGCCGGGATCTCGAGGAGGGTCCGGGCCGCGGCGGTCCGATACTGCCGGACGAGGAGGACGCGGTCCAGCGCGTCGATGGCCACGATCGCGACGGCGCCCGGGTGACCGACGATCTCGCGGCCGTGTCGGGTGCCGTCGGGACGCTCGACCGTGTCGACCCGGAAGGTCATCGTCCGACCCCGGTGGACCACTCGCGAGGCGACCGTCTCCTCGCGCAACTCCGCCTCGGCGGCGGGGTCGGCGAACGGATCGGTCGCCGACCGGCTCATCGGGCGTTCGACCGACTCATCGGACGGCCGGGCGATCCATCGCGCCGAGCGGCGAACGCGAACGACCCGGCCGCGGCAGCGAGCCGGTGGCCGGGTCGTCCATCGCGGATCGGGTCAGGCGACGGCCGCCGCGGCGCCAAGGCTCGCGAGCGAAGCCCCGGACTCGGCGTCGAACAGGTGGAGCTTGGGCATCGGGATGACGAGGGTCACGATGTCGTCCGTCCGGATGCGATGCTCCGCACCGACGACGGCGACCAGCTCCAACGCTCCGGCCTTGACGTGGAGGAGCTCCTCGTTGCCGAGGTACTCCACGACTTCGGCCCGGACCTGGATGGAGGCCACACCGTCGCCCGGCTCGCCGACGTCGAGGTGCTCGGGGCGGATGCCGGCCACCAGCTTGCGGCCGGCGGTCGGGCCGACGGCCTCGCGCAGGCGGGCCGGCAGGGGCAGGGTGAAGTCGGCCGCCTCGAGGGTGGCGCCATCGCCGCTGCCGACGACGGTGACGTCGACGAAGTTCATCGCCGGGCTGCCGATGAAACCGGCCACGAACCTGTTGACCGGGGTGTCGTAGAGGGACTGGGGGGTGCCCACCTGCTGGAGCAGCCCGTCGCTCATGACCGCGATCCGGGTGCCCATCGTCATCGCCTCGACCTGGTCGTGGGTGACGTAGACGAAGGTGGTCCCCAGGCGCTGGTGGAGCCGGGCGATCTCGGCCCGGGTCTGGACGCGCAGCTTGGCGTCGAGGTTGGAGAGCGGCTCGTCCATCAGGAAGACGGCCGGCTCGCGGACGATCGCCCGACCGAGGGCGACCCGCTGGCGCTGGCCGCCGGAGAGCTCCTTGGGCTTGCGCTGGAGGAGCTTGCCGAGGTCGAGGATGCCGGCCGCCTCCTGGACCCGCTTGTCGATCTCCGCCTTCGAGATCTTGCGCAGCTTCAGCCCGAAGGCGAGATTGTCGTAGACCGTCATGTGCGGGTAGAGCGCGTAGCTCTGGAAGACCATCGCGATGTCGCGATCCTTGGGGGCCACGTCGTTGACGACCCGCTCGCCGATCTTGACCACGCCCTCGGAGATCTCCTCGAGCCCGGCGATCATCCGCAGGCTGGTGGTCTTGCCGCAGCCCGACGGTCCGACCAGGACCATGAACTCGCCGTCCTGGATCTCGAGGTTGAGATCGTTCACGGCGAGGAAATCGCCGTACCGTTTGTTGACGTGATCGAAGGTGACCGTCGCCATGGCGCACTCCAGTCCCCGCGAGCTTGCGCGGGTCCCTGCATCCGGCCGCCGTTGGCGGACTCGGACGGACCCCGTACGCGTCCCGTGAGGCGGCGCCATCGTAGCATCCGCTGGGAGGCTGAGACGTGACCGATCCGGAGCGTGGCAGCGTGACCGACCTCGTCCTGGTCCTCGACCTGGGCGGCACCCAGGTGCGAGCGGCGGCGGTCGGCGCCGACGGGACGATCCGTGACCGGGCGAGCACGCGAACGCCGGTCGCCGAGGGTCCCGACGCGGTCGTCGACGCCTGCCTGGCCCAGCTTGCAAGGGTCCGGCTGGCCGCCAGCGGTCACGGCGCCGGGAGCCGGCGGATCGTGGGTATCGGCATCTCGGCGCCGGGACCCGTGGACCCGTATCGGGGGGTCATCGTGGACCCGCCGAATCTCGGACCCGGGTTCCGCGATATCCGCCTGGCCGAGCGGGTCGCCGATGCCCTCGGCGGCCCGACCTTCCTGGACCGCGACACGCAGGTGGCCGCGCTGGGGGAGGGGGCCTACGGCGCCGCCCGGGGGTTCCGCGACTTCATCTACCTGACGGTCTCGACCGGGATCGGCGGGGCGGTCGTGAGCGACGGCCGGATGCTCCGTGGCCCCGACGGGGCCGCCGGCGAGCTGGGGCATCTTCTCGTGGATCGGTCGGGGCCAGTCTGCGGATGCGGCGCCCGCGGTCACCTCGAGGCGATCGCCTCCGGGGTGGCCATCGCCCGGGCCGCCCGGGAGGTCATCGCGGCCGGGCGTTCGACGGCGCTCGCGGAGGCCGCCCGAGCGACCGGGCTGGCCTTCGGGGCACGCGAGGTGGTCGCCGCGTCGACCGCGGGCGACCCGGCGGCGATCGGGATCGTCGCCGACGCGTGCGACGCCTTCGCCCAGGCCAGCGTCGCGCTCGTCGACGTCTTCAACCCGGAGCTGATCGTCGTCGGCGGCAGCCTGGCACGGGGGCTCGGCGAGACCCTTCTCGGACCGGCCCGCCGGGCGGTGGCGGAGCAGGCGTTCCGGATGTCCGCCCGGCGCGTCCGTTTCGTGGCGAGCGAGCTGGGCGACGACGTCGGCCTCGTCGGGGCGGCCGTGCTCGTCGGCGAGCGGCTCCGCGAGGGCCTCGGCGGATCGCCGTCCGCGGGGGCGGGCTGAGGCCGACCTCACGACCCGCGGCGGACCGGCGGCCGCTATACTCCCGTGGCTCGACCGCCCGCGGCGCGCCCACGGCGCCGCACCCCGGACGGCCGACGCGCCGCGGTGGGCTTAGCTCAATGGCAGAGCATCGGATTGTGGCTCCGAAGGTTACGGGTTCGAGCCCCGTAGCCCACCCCAACAGCCTGATCGCGAGGCGACCCTCGGCGGGCTACGGCTGAGGGACGCTGATCCCGTTGGCGACCGCGAGGTCCACGCTGCTCGTGCGCAGCTCGACGAGGCGGCCGGCGATGGCGAGCATCCGCTTGGCGGCCGTCCGGTAGGCCGACGCGCTGCTGATGGTCGCGCTCAGCCCATCCCTGGCGGTCGCGGCGACCGCGGTGTAGTACTCGCGCAGGGTCCCCTGGAGAGCGGCCGCCGCGGGCCATTCCCCGAGCCGGCCCACGACGTCGATGCCCCACGCCGAATCCGAGGCGATCGTCCGCAGGATCGTCGCGATCGCGACCGGGTCGGCCTTCTCGAGGTTCATCGACCTGAGGGTCGCGGCCGAGGCGGCCAGCCGGTCGTCGACGGTGATCGTGAGCCGGAGCGCGCTGGCTGCCGCGGTCGGGACTCGCGGCGGCGGGGTCGGGGCTCCGGCCTTGGCGGATGCCACGGCCTCACCGACGGTGTCCCCGGACGAGTGCCCCGTGGTGCCCAGGACGTCGCCCTGGCCGGTCGGGCGCGGGATGACGAACGAGGCCACGACGAGGATCACCAGGACCACACCCATGGCCAGGGTCGCGGCGCGCGCGATGCGTTCGGGTCTGCCCGCCAGGGCACCGCGATCGAGTCCGTCCGCCGACCGCGTCGCGGCCGCCGGCTCGGTCGCCGCGGCCGGCCGGGTCGCGGCCGGAGGCTGGGTCACGGCCGGAGACGGGGAGGCAGCGTGGGTCGCGACCCGTGGAGCGGCCGCGCCAGACGGCGAGGACACTCCCGTCGCCCGGGTCCAGGCCGGCGCCGGTGCGGATGCGATCGCCGTTCGGCCGTTGTTCGCGGGTGCCTCGATCGGCACGGTCGTGGTCACGAGCGCCATGGTGACTGCGCTCGGCGTCGGGACGGTCGCGCCGGGCGCCGCGACCGTGGGTGGCGCGGTGGCAGTCACGTCGACCGCCGCGACCGTGGGTGGCGCCGGAGCCGTGGCCGTGGGCGGCGCCGGTGTCGCCGCGGCTGCCCTGGCCTCGGTCGGGGCCGGAGCGCTCGTGCTCGCCGCCCTGGTCCCGGTCCGTTCCGGCACGAACAGGCCGGCCGCCCGGAGCTCGGCCTCCGTGGGCGGCGCGATCCGGTCGGTCCGCGCCTTCCGCCGGCGCGCGCGGATCAGGCGGGCTCCGAGCAGGATCCCGATCCCCGCCAGGACGATGACGATGACGGCGCCGATGCCGATCGCGATCGAAGGTTCGATGGTCGCTGACCCCCGGTTGGACGCTGATGATGCCCTGAGGGCAGCTCCGATGCTAGCACCGGGTACCGGTCATACCAGTACCAAGGTCCCCTCCTCGTTGCAACAGGGCAACGGAACAGGGCGGCTCCCCAGAAGGATACGGGGCCTCGGGGCTGTCGGCCGCGTCTCAGGCCGGGGCGAGCCCCCGCCACGTATCGAGCGCCCACTGGTAGTCGGCCGGGTCGGCGAACTCGATTCGGATCGCGGCGCCCCGCCCCGTGATCGCGGCGTAACCGTCGAGGACTCCCACGTCCACCCCCGAGCTGCCCTCGGCCGTCAGGCGAGCCCGGCTCTTGAGCGGCCCGGCGTGGTGTTCCAGGGCGTGCATCCCGAGGTCGCCCGAGACCTGATCGAGGAACTCGTCGGCGGTCATCGGGCCGTGGGCCGTCCCGGTCTCGATACCGGCCAGGGTGACGTTCCGGCCCCCCTCGCCGCCCCACCACTCCTCGTCGCTCCGCCGCTCGCCGAAAGAGCCCGGGATGGGGAGCGCCCAGCCGGCATGGACGATCGTGACCGGATCGCGCCGATAACCGATCGGCGGTCGATCGTCGCCCGGTCCGGCCGCCCGCTCGGCGACCAGCCGCGAGGCCGGGTCGTCGACGCCGCGGAGGAGCAGGATCTCCTGCCACTCGCGCCACGGGAAGGGCAGGCCCGGGTCGAGCGGATGGGCCCGCCACAGGGTCTGGGCGACCTCGTCGAGGAGCTCGCGCTCGCCATCGAGCCCCGGCGATCGCCAGCGGACCTCGGTCCACATCAGGCACAGCGCCCGATTGAGGAGGAAGCGACCATCGGTGGCATCGGCCCACCATGGCAGGACGTCGATGGCGATCCGCGGATCGGCCAGCGCCCGCTCCAGCCAGGCGTCGTCCCGCGGCCCGAGCGCGGTGGCGAGCGCCCCGTCGAACCCGTAGCGGACGCCGAGCGGCAGCCCGACCTGGACCCCGCGCGCAGCGGAGCGCCGGGCCTGCTGGACCGACCCGAGCGTCCTCCCCAGCCAGGCGAGATGACCCCGCTCCGCCGCGGCGCGTCGGCCGCCGGGCTGGTCGCCGGCCTCGAAGGCGGCGGCGTCGTCCCTGGACCCGTCCGGCGCCCCGATCGGCGACCAGGCGATCCCCAGCTCGGCGCCGAGATGCTCCAGGAGCGTGCACAGGTAGGTGTGATAGCCCGGACCGACCGCCGAGGTCACGGCCGAGACGACGACCCGGCCGTCCTTCGACGCCCGGATGGCCACCTCCGACGCAGCCGGGTGGAAGGCGATCGCCAGGGTCGGGTCGCCGGCCGCGGGATCCGAGCGCCGGGTCGTCCGGACGAGCTCCGATCCACCGGCCCGCAGCCAGTTCTCGATCTCGTCGAGGAGCCGTTCGCCGGTCCGCCCGCGCGGGATCAGGCGCCGCCTGGGAGCCTGGCCGACGATCTCGAGCGTGAGGTCCACCGCCACCTCGGGGAGACCCGGCGGACGGGCCGGGGCGTCGACAGTAGCGCAGGAGCGTCGTTCGCGGCGAGCGCCGGTTCGTACCCTACGGCCGATAGGACTCGGGTCCGGGGCCGACCGGGACCATCGCGCGGGCTGACCGGACGGGAGCGGACGGGTACGGTGCGGTCATGTCAGATCGCGCCCGGGCGCCCCATGCCGACCATGCCCCGGACGAGGCCCCGGCGCCGGTCCGGAGGCACGCCGGGCGGCGGATCAGCCTGCTCGTGCTCCTGGCCTTCAGCACGACGGCGCTCGGTCTCCTCGCCCTCCCCTCGGCGACCCTTGCCTGGGGCGCGAACTCCTACAGCTCGGCCTCCGAGCGAGAACTCCAGGCCCTGACCAATCAGGCCCGGGCGAGCGCCGGTCGTCGGTCACTGGTCTGGGACTCGGCCCTCGCCTCGATCGCTCGATGGCGGAGCAAGGACATGATCCAGCGCGGCTACTTCAGCCACGATATCCCGGGCGGCGGCAAGGTCTTCGACGTGATGACCGCCCGCGGTTACTGCTACCGGATCGCCGGCGAGAACATCGGCTGGAACAACTACCCCGATGACGTCGCCACGGCGCAGATCCAGGCGATGTTCATGGCCTCGTCCGGTCACCGATCGAACATCCTGGGGACGGCCTGGGACCACATCGGGATCGGCGCCTACAAGGCGGCCGATGGCAGAAAGATGTGGACCGTCTTGTTCGCCGATCGTTGCGGCGGTACGGCCTCGAAGCCGAAGCCGAAGCCGAAGCCGGCGGCCAAGCCGAAGCCGAAGCCCGCGACCGCGGCGCGTGCCACCCCCCGCCCGACCCGGCGGCCGACCGCGGTCCCCACCGCCCGCCCGACCTCGACACCCGCCCCGACCCCCGAGCCGACCGACCTCCTGGCGCCCCGCGACATGACCGGGCCGGGTAGCGGCGACGGAACGGGGCACGCCGACTCGATCGGCGTCGGCGACGCGGACGGGACCGGGATCTCGTCTGACCCAGGGCTCAGGGTCGTCGACCGGCCGGCCCTGGGAGGACTGATCGAAACGGTCGTCGACGGTGTCGCCTGGTTCCTGTTCGGCGGTTGAGCCGGGATCCCGAACGCGTCGGCGCCTGGACGGGGTCGGATCCGGCCGTATGATCGCCGCGTGATCCTCTGGTCGCGCCGGCCGCTCCACTGATGGTGAGTCGCCGTCGCAGTCTGGACGTCGCACTCGCGACCGCGATCGCCATCCTCGCCGTCGCGACGGTGATGCTGATCGTTCTCCCGGACTTCCACGGCCGTGTCGTCGCTCCGGCCGTGGATCTCATGCTGGACACGGTCGCCCTGGTGGTGACCACGTCGGTGTCGATCCTCGCGTTCGTCCGTTACCGGGAGCGCAGGGAACCGAACGCCCTGTACCAGTCGGCGGCGTTCCTCGCCCTTGCGACGGCAAATGCGATGGCCGTCACGGTCGCGCTGTGGGACGCCACGACCGCGGCACAGTCGCTCGCCACCATCGGCCAGGCCCAGTTCTTCGTCTGGGCGTTCGCCCGAATGCTCGCCGGGATCCTGCTCGTGGTCGGGGGGACCGCCTCCTTGCGGGGCCGGCGTCCGGGTCATCCGCGGGCCTTGCTCATCACGCCGCCTCTCCTGGTGCTTGCCGTCATCGTCGCGACCCAGGCATCGCCTGACGTCGACTCGACCCTCCTGATGACCATCCAGCCGGTCGTCGACGCGCCCCCTCGTCAGGCCCTGAGCCTGACCGTCCTGGGCTCCACCGCCCTCATCGTCGAAGCGCTGGTATTCATCTGGGCGGCCCTGCTGACCCGACGGCTGTGGCTTCGGGACGGATCCATCGGCGACGCCTACGTCGCCATCGGCCTGGTCTTCGCCGCGTTCGGTCTCCTCCAATCGGCCATCTTTCCGAGCGCGCATCCGCAGGAGGTGGCCAGCGGCGACCTCCTCTGGCTGGTCTTCGGCCTGGCGCTGCTCCTGGCGATCCAGGCCGAGGCGCGGGACACGCTCGGTGCCCTGCGCCGGGCGAACGAAACGCTGGAGCGATTGCGCGATTCGGAGGTGGACCGAGCCGCCCTCGAGGAGCGTGCGCGGCTCTCTCGCGAGCTGCACGACGGGTTGGCGCAGGACCTGTGGTTGGCGAAGCTCAAGGCCGACCGCCTGGCCGCATTGCCCGATCTCGGACCCGAGGCGACGGTGCTGAGCGGCGAGATCCGGAGCGCGATCGACTCGGGTCTGGCCGACGCTCGCCAGGCCGTCATGGCCCTGCGCATCGCCCCCGACGGCTCGGATGGTTCCCTCTGCGAGCTCCTCAATCGGTACGCCGACGACTACCAGGATCGATTCGGACTGCGGGTCGAGGTAGAGTGCGACGGTGCGCTGCCGCGCCTGCGGACGCGTGTCGAGGCAGAGCTGCTCCGGATCGCCCAAGAGGCATTGAGCAACGTGCGCCGACACGCGGACGCGACCCTGGTCATGGTCCAGACCTTCCTGGAGGAGGACCAGTTGATCCTGCTCGTATGGGACAACGGTCGTGGATTCGAACCAGAGACGGTCGCGCCGGGTGGGTTCGGGCTGTCGTCCATGCGGGAGCGAGCGGGGATCATCGGCGGACACCTGTCGATCGAGTCGCGTCCGTCCGACGGTACGTCGGTCCGGGTCGCCGTCCCCATCGTCCCTGGCGTTGGGGCGGACGGAGCACCTCGATGACGGCGGCGCACTCGAGGCGGATCCGGGTGATGCTGGTCGACGACCACGCCCTGGTGCGGGCTGCGGTCCGCCAGGCGATCACCGCGCCCGACGTGGAGATGGTGGCCGAGGCGGCGACGGCCGAGGACGCCTTGCGGATCGCCCCGGAGGTCCGTCCGGATGTCCTCCTGGTGGACATCGACCTGCCCGGCATGGATGGCCTCCGACTCGTCCGCGAGCTCGCGCCGCGATTGCCGGCGACCCGCATCGTCATGTTGACGGTCTCGTCGGCCGATCGGGACATCCTCGAGGCCGTCCGATTGGGCGCGCTCGGGTTCCTCACCAAGGACGTCACGCCGGAGGCGCTCCTTCGCGCCGTCCGCAGTGCCCATGTCGGTGAGTTCGCGATGACCCGGGCGATGACGGCCAGGCTCGTCCGTAGTCTGGTGGAGACCTCGGGCCGCCGGTCGGCCATGCCGGGCGATCCCTCGCAGGCAAGCCTCAGTGGACGCGAGCTCGAGGTGCTCCGCCTGCTCGCCGAGGGACTGACCGATCGGCAGATCGCGCAGGGACTGACGATCTCGACCCGGACGGTCGAGACCCACGTCAGCAACATCCTGCACAAGATGGGTGCCCGCAACCGGGCCGAGGCGGCGCATCGCTTCAACGACGGCCGCTGACCGCTGGGCCGCTGGGCCGTTCGGCTCGAGCGTCCTGGACCTCAACGACGAGCAGCGGCCCGGGCAGCCCCGATCTCGACCCTGAGCAGTCGGGGTCGATCTGCGTCGATGGACAACCCGGTGCCGTCCCGCGTCGACACGAAGAGGCGGTCGCCGGCCAGGCCGATCTCGCCGATCTCCTCGAGGTCGAAGACCAGGTCGCGACGGCCCAGGAGGATGAGCCGGTCCGAGGTCAGATACAGATCGCCGGCGAGTCCGCGGCCGACGGAGTCGTCCGGCGACTGTCGACGATCGAACATCACGTGGCCACGGACGGCGAGCAATCGTTCCGTGGGACGGAGCATGTCGACGATCGAGCAGGGTGCTTCGAGTGGCGCCATCGGGACCTCGCGATACCGTTCGCGAGCCTCCGATGCCGCTTGCTCATCCGTGCTGGCGCCCTCAGCCTCTCCCGGATCGCGCGAGGTCGCTCGATCGTCGGCCGACCCGACGTGCTCGCCGTCGCGAGGATCGGGCCGGGGAGTCTGCCCAGCCATCGATCGATTCTAGGACCTCCCGTCCGGCCCTGGGTATGGGTAGATGTACGTAGGCTGATACGGATTCCCGTACCCCCGTGGGCGTACGTGCCACCTTGCGGTACGGATTCCGCGACCCGTACACGACTCCGGGCTTCCCCGGATGTCCGGTCCGACGCGTCTGCCTAGCCTTCGGCCCACATGCGTCTCGGGCCCCGCGCGTCCTCCCGGTCCGAGCCCGTCTTATGGCGCCGCCGCGGATCCGGCTCTTCTCGCTGACCGCCGTGGCGTGACTCGGCCCAGGGTCACGGAGGACCTATCGATGATCCGGAAGCTGCTGGCCTTGCTGGCCACGCTCGCGCTGCTTGCGACCTCGGTCGCGCCGGTGGCCGCCAGGCAGGCGTCGCCGGCCGCCATCGCGGGCGCTGCACCCATATCGGTCGTGAGCGCTCCGGCGGTCGCGAGCGCGCCGACGAGTCCCACCGACGAGACGAAGGTCCCCCACTACTTCGGGCCGTACCCGAACTGGGCCAACAGCCCCCAGGTGCTGGCCGACGCGATCGTCACCATCGGACTTGGGACCCCGACGCCGGTCTCGTACGGGAACCCGCTGATGGAGCGCGCATACGCGACCGACTACGCGACGGCGCCGGGCACGCTCGGTCCCGTGTTCGTGGTCCTTCCTAGTGCCGCGCTGCCCGCCGGCACGCTCCAGGACTTCCAGATCTGGAACCAGGGGAGCCCGGGCGGGAGTCCGACGACGTCGGCCGGGAATCTCTTCCATGCCTACGTCCTGCGGCCCACTGGTGTCGCGAACCAGTACACGGTCGTCTTCGACAGTGGCGAGCAGACGGTGCCGGTCCCGACCATCGGGACTGGTGAGGTCGCCACATTCACCGCCGTGGGTGCGCCTGCCGTGCGAGCCGTGCAAGCCGGCGACGTGATCGGCTTCTACGGCGAGGGGATCCCCGTCGACATCAACATCCCGGCGAACGCAGACATCCTGAGCACTCCGGCGACCGCCGATCCGAGCCTTGCCACGAACGTCGCCCCTGCCCAGGGCAGCACGATCGGGATCGGAGTCGACGCTGGCTTCCCGCTCTACTCACAGGACCGTACCTACTCCTTCGCGGCCACGGTGACTCCGACCGTGGCCGATCCCGGTGCGGGGGCCCAGGCGACCGCAACGGTCGATCCCAAGACCGGCGCCATCTCGGCGGTGACCGTGACGAGCCCGGGAGCCGGATACGTCCTGCCCCCGACCGTCTCGATCAGTTCTCCGGGCGTGACTCCGACCTCCCTGGCGAAGGCGACCGCCCAGATCTCCCTCGGTGTCGTGACCAGCATCGCGGTGAACGAGACGGGGTTCGGCTTTGCGGCTCCGGCCGTCACCCTTACGGGCGGCAACCCCACGCCTGGCTTCGAGGCAACGGCCGTCGCGAGCGGCGGCGTCGATGACCTCCGCCTGACCGACCCGGGGAGCGGCTACACGATCCAGCCGATCGTCGAGTTCTCCCTCCCGCAGCTGCCCGGCGTGCAGGCCACCGGCAGCGCGACGATGGACGGCAACGGCGTCGTCAACGGCGTCGCCGTCGTGAACCCGGGCTCCGGGTACACGTCCGCCCCCACGGTCACGATCCTCGACGGGAACGCCGTGAACCAGACGGCCGCCGCCATTGCGGTTGCGACCATCGGCATCGCCCAGATCGACATCACCTCCGGCGGCCAGGGGTACGACTCCGCACCGGTCGTGACGATCGGCGACACGGTCGGGATCGCCGACAAGGGCGCCAGCGCCACCGCGTCGGTCGCGGTCAAGGGTGCCGTGACGGGGATCACGGTGACGGCCCCCGGCGCCGGCTACCTCACGCCGGGTCTCAAGAAGTTCGTCGACACGCTGGCCGGTCTCGGGCCAACGGGCGCGAACGACCTGGGCAACTACATCCCGGTGGCCGTTCCCGATACGACCACCTATCCCGGCGCGGACTACTACGAGATCGCGGTCGTCCAGTACCGGATGAAGTTCCACAGGGACGTGCCGGCCACGCTGATGCGCGGCTACGTCCAGCTCTCGACGAGCGTCGTGCCCGGGAGCCAGGTCGCCCTGGGCAACGCCAATCTTGACCCGACCCTCCCGGATACCCCGATCCTCGGTTACACGGGCGTCGACAACCCCCACTACCTGGGGCCGACCATCGTCGCCACGAAGGACCGGCCGGTCCGGATCCTGTTCCGCAACCTCCTGCCCACTGGCGTCGCCGGGGACCTCTTCCTGCCGGTCGACACCTCGCTGATGGGCTCGGGTGCCGGCCCGAACGATGATGCAGCTCGACGCGAACGGCGTGCCGATGGACATGGCCGCGGACGAAGGGCATCGTCACCGACGGCGTCCGCAACCCGATGTGCGGCGAGTATCCCAAGCCGACGACCTGCTTCTCGGAGAACCGGGCCACCCTGCACCTGCACGGTGGGATCACCCCCTGGATCAGCGACGGCACGCCCCACCAGTGGACCACGCCTGACGGCGAGGCCACCGCCTATCCCCAGGGCGTCAGCGTGAGCAACGTCCCCGACATGCCCGATCCGGGCCCCGGCGCGCTGACCTTCTTCTACACCAACCAGCAGAGCGCCCGGCTGATGTTCTATCACGACCACGCGTGGGGCATCACCCGCCTGAACGTCTATGCCGGCGAGGCCGCCGGCTACCTGCTGACCGATGCCATGGAGCAGGCCCTGATCGCCCCGGGCGGCGCGCTCGCCGGCCTGGGCGTCGGCACCCCGCTCGTCGTCCAGGACAAGACCTTCGTGCCGAGCGCGGCGCAGATGGCCAAGGTCGACCCGACCTGGCAGGCCGACAAGTGGGGCGGCGAGGGCAGCCTCTGGACCCCGCATGTCTACATGCCCGCCCAGAACCCGGCCGACCCGTCGGGGATGAGTGCGTTCGGACGCTGGATGTACGGCCCCTGGTTCTGGCCGCCGGCCAAGGACGCCAAGTACCCGCCCATCGCGAACCCCTACTACAGCGCGGCCTGTGACCCGAACGTCGAGACGTTCTGCGAGCCGGCGCTGATCCCGTCGACGCCGAACGTGTCGGTGGGCATGGAGGCGTTCAACGACACGCCGATCGTCAACGGCACGGCCTATCCGACCACGACGGTCGACCCGAAGTCCTACCGCTTCCGGATCCTCAACGCGGCCAACGACCGCTTCTGGAACCTCCAGTGGTACGTCGCCGATCCGACGACGGGCACGCTCAGCGAGGTCGCCCTCAAGCCCGCCGAGGTGGCGGCAGCGCAGACCGACCCGAACGTCTTCCCGACGCCCGATACGACCAAGAGCCCCGCCGGGCCCGAACTGGATCCAGATCGGCACCGAGGGCGGCTTCCTGCCGTCACCGGTGGTCGTTCCCAACCAGCCGATCACCTGGATCACCGATCCCGACCCGCTTCGACGTGGGCAACGTCGACCAGCACTCGCTCCTGCTGGCGCCGGCCGAGCGCGCCGACGTCATCGTCGACTTCTCCCAGTTCCGGGGCAAGACCCTGATCCTCTACAACGACGCCCCCGCCGCGTTCCCGGCGCGGGTCAGCAGCTACGACTACTACACCGGCGGCCCGGACCTGTCCCCGGTCGGCGCCCCGACCACCCTGGCCGGCTACGGACCGAACACCCGCACGATCATGCAGGTGAAGGTCTCGACCGCGGCGCCGGAGCTCGCCTTCGATCGGCCGAACACCACGGCCGACCGGATGGGTGCGCTCATCGCGGCGTTCAAGCACCATCTCGATGGCAGCGGCAACCCGGCCGGTGTCTTCGAATCCGGGTCCGACCCGATCGTCGTCGGCCAGGCCGCCTACAACGACGCCTACGGCACGAACTTCGTCGCCAACGGCTGGTGCAACAGCGCTACCAACCCGACCGCCCGGTGCGACGGCTTCGCCCGGATCGCTGAAGGATCACAGCCGGTCGACAAGTTCGGGTTCAACACGCTTGCGGCCCCGAACGACAAGATGCAGATCCCCTTCCAGCCGAAGGGCCTGCACGACGAGATGAACTCGGCCAACTTCGACGAATGGGGACGGATGACCGCCAACCTGGGCCTCGAAGCGCCGGGCGCGACCCCGCTCCTCCAGAACATCATCCTGTACCCGTACGTGAACCCGGCGACCGAGATCCTCGACTCGACCGGGCTGCCGAGCAGCCTCGACGTGACCCCGATCGCCTCGGCGGCCGACGGGACGCAGATCTGGAAGATCACCCACAACGGGGTGGACACCCACCCGATCCACTTCCACCTGTACGACGTCCAGGTGATCAACCGGGTCACCTGGGACAACATCATCATGCCGCCCGAACCGACCGAGCTCGGCTGGAAGGACACCGTCCGGGTCAGCCCGCTCGAGGACACGATCGTGGCCGTCCGCCCGATCGTCCCGACCCTTCCGTTCGCGGTGCCCGACAGCAAGCGCCCGCTCAACCCGATGATGCCGATCGGCGCCCGGGGGGCCGCGAACGGCCCGAACGGCACCGAGGCCGGGTTCAACAACACGGACACGAACGGGAATCCGATCAACCCGATCGTGAACGTGGTCGCCGACTTCGGCTGGGAGTACGTCTACCACTGCCACATCCTGAGCCATGAAGAGATGGACATGATGCGGCCGGTGACCGTCCACGTCGGCAGCGCCGTGCCCGACGCGCCCGTCCTGACCTTTACCCGGGGCAGCGTCATCCTCCACTGGACCGACGGCACGCCCGTCAACTACGCCGATCCCTCGACGTGGGCGAACCTCAAGAACGAGATCGGCTACAGGATCGAGCGGGCCGAGGTCATTCCGGGCGTCGCAGATGCCTGGACCCAGATCGCGACCGCCCTCGCGAACAGCACGACCTATACGGACCTACCGCCAGATCCGACCATGACGTACGACTATCGCGTCACGGCGTATAACGTCGCGGGCGATTCGCCCTCGAATGTCATCACGGTCGAAGGTCTGCCGAAGGCCCCGACCGGGTTGACTGCGGTCGCAGAGCCGAACGCCACGCTTCCTGCCGGCGCGCAGGTCGCGCTCAACTGGACGAACAACGCCACGAACGCGACGAGCGTCGTCGTCGAGCGCGCCGTCGGCGTCGGAGTCTTCAGCGTGCTTGCCACGCTGCTCCCCACCGACACCGGCTACATCGACACGGCCGTCGTCCCCGGTCCGTACAGCTATCGAGTCAACGCCCTGAACGCCGTCGGTCCGTCCGCTTACTCCAGTATCGCCACCGTGACGGTGCCGCAGCCGGGCTCGACGACCGTCGTCCTGAGCGCCCCGAACCCGTCGACCTACGGCGAGAGCGTCACGTTCACCGCAACCGTCAGCCCGTTCCTGGCCTCCGGGATCCCGAGCGGGACCGTCACCTTCACGGCCAACGGAGTGCCCACCTCGGTGGCACTCGATGCCGCCGGCGTGGCGTCATTCAGCACGACGGCGCTTCCGGTCGGCACGAATACGATCACCGCCGACTACCTCGGCGACGCCGTCTTCCTGCCAAGCTCGGGCAGCGTCGACCAGGTCGTGAACAGGGCAGGCACCGCGACCGCCCTGGTCAGCGACATCAACCCGTCGGTCTTCGGTCAGAGCGTGACGTTCACCGCCACGGTCAGTCCGGGGACCGCCACCGGCACGGTCGAGTTCTTCGACAACGCCACGAGCCTCGGCACGAGCTCGCTCGGCGGCGGAGTTGCCAGCCTTTCCACCGCCATCCTCGGCGCCGGTAGCCACGCGATCACCGCGGTCTACGGCGGCGATGGCAGCTACACCGGCAGCACGAGTCCGTTGTTCACCCAGGTCGTCGGCCAGGGCACGACCTCGACCGTCGTCGGGAGCAATCTCAACCCGGCGCCGTTCGCGGCCTCGGTCACGTTCAGTGCGACCGTCGCGGTCGTGACCGGGACCGGCAGTCCGAGCGGCTCGGTCGAGTTCTTCGACGGCGCCACGAGCCTCGGCACGAGCCCGCTCGTCGGCGTCACCGCCAGCATCTCCACCAGCAGCCTCGGCTCCGGGGTCCACGCGATCACCGCGCAATACCTCGGTGATGCCGACTTCGCCGGCAGCACGAGCTCGCCGCTCGCCCAGACCGTGGGTCCGGCGCCCCGGCCCACGACCACCGTGGTCACGAGCAACCGGAACCCGACGGCGAACCTCGGTCAGAACATCACGTTCACGGCCACGGTCCGACCCGTCACCGGCACGGGCATCCCGGCCGGGACCGTCCAGTTCAACATCGATGGCGTCAATGTCGGCGGTGTCCTGACCCTGAGCGCGCAGGGTCGGGCGACCTACGCGACCGCCGGCCTGTCGGCCGGTAGCCACAACGTCATCGCCACCTACAGCGGCTCGCCGATCTTCGCCGGGGGCAGCAGCGCGACGTTCATCCAGGTCGTCAACCAGGCGGCCTCGACCACGGTCGTGACCAGCAACCGGAACCCGGCGTCCGTCTTCGGCCAGAGCGTGACCTTCACCGCCAGGGTGACCCCGGCGGCGGCCACCGGCACGGTCCAGTTCTCGATCGACGGAGCCCCCTTCGGCGGCGCCGTGACCCTGGACGCGACCGGCCGGGCACGGCTGGTCATCGCCACCCTGTCGGTCGGCCCCCACGCCATCTCGGCCGCCTACAGCGGATCGGGCAACTACACACCCAGCACGAGTGCCACCTTCACCCAGACGGTGAACAAGGCCAACAGCAGGGCCGTCGTGACGAGCAGCGGGAGTCCGGCCGGCGTCGGCACGACCGTGACGTTCACGGCCACCGTCAGCGCCGTGGCCCCCGGAGTCGGTACCCCGACGGGCACCGTCCAGTTCGTGATCGACGGTGCGAGCGTGGCTTCGCTGACCCTCAACGGCAGCGGCGTGGCGAGCTACCCGACGAACACGCTTCCCGTCGGCCGTCACACCGTGTCGGCCGTCTACTCCGGTGACGCCGGGTTCAATCCACGGACCAGCGCCACCATCAATCAGCGGATCAACTAGGCGTTCGGCCGTCCCGTTCCGGGAATGAACCGGCGCTACGTCCGAAGGTCGCAACCCGGCACCCGGGAGGGAGCACATCCCTCCCGGGTGCCTCACCGCGTTCGGCGCCGACCGGGGCCCCGGCGATGATCCGGATCTCCCGTCCGGCGGCGGCTCTCCTCGCCCTGGTCATGATCCTGGACCTGGCCACCGTGGTGATGACCATCGGGGTCATCGACCTCGATCCGCTGGCCGCCTTCGCCGCCGGTCGAAGTCACGCCAAGGTCGCCATCATCGTGGGCCCGGTCGGCGGCTACACCGACTACTACCGCTCCCTCGCGAACGAGGCTGCGGTCGCCGCGCGACAGCGCAGCGATGACGTCGAGACGCTCTACTCACCGGACGCCACCTGGGCGGCCGCCCGACGGGTCCTCGAGGGAGCCTCGATCGTCGTCTACCTCGGTCACGGCAACGGATGGCCGAGCCCGTACCGGGACAGCCTCTTCCGTCCGACCCAGAACGGGCTCGGTCTCAACCCGGTCGCCGGCGTCGACGACTCGGCCCACCAGTACTTCGGGGAGAGCTACCTGGCGCGCTCGATCCATCTCGCCCCGGGGGCCGTGGTGATCCTGAGCCACCTGTGCTACGCCAGCGGCAATCCCGAGCCCGGCGGGGCCGAGCCGAGCCTCTCGGTCGCCCGGCAGCGGGCCGACAACTACGCCGCGGGCTGGGTCGCCGCCGGGGCCGCCGCGGTCATCGCCGAGGCGCACAGCGGTCCGGCCTACTACGTCCGGGCGCTCCTCCGGGGGCGGGGCACGATCGAGCAGCTGTGGCGGGCCGCTCCGACCTTCCACGATCACGTCGTCACCTTCGACAGTGCCCGAAGCGACGGCGTCACGGTCCTGCTCGACCCCGACGGGGCGAAGCGGGGCTTCAACCGCTCGCTGGCCCTTTCGCCCGGCGTCCTCGTGGCGGACGTCCTCCGCGGCGCACCGCCCGAGGCGGCCCGAGGTACGTCGGTGACCCCGACCCGGGGCGGCTCACCCGACCCGCCGTCACTGGCCGCCCTCGGCGCCCGGTTCGGGACGCCATCGCTCAAGGGCGCGCCGATCGCCGGCAGCGCCGTCGCCCTGACCCTTCCGATCGACGCCCGGACCCGGCGCCTCCTGCCGGCCGAGGTGAGGATCGGGACCCGTTGGGTCTCGATGGCCGCCGACGGTCCGGCGCCGGACTCGGGCGTCGGCCCCGGGTCCGCGCCGTCGGACGCGCCCCAGCCCGGTGTCGACGATCAGGCGTCGGCCCCGATCACCGGCCTCGCGTCGAACGGACCTGCGAGTGGGGCGCTCGATCCGCCCGGCGTCGACCTCGTGGAGCAGGAAGCGCCGAGCACCGTCGTGACCACCGAGCCGGCCGTCCCTTCCGGCAAGGGATCCGAGGCGGCCGTCTCCGTGCCCGACCAGCCTGGTCTGTATCGCCTGGTGACCACGATCCACGACGGTGACGGGGTCGCCTTCGATGCCGAGACCCAGGACCTCATCCCCGCCCTCATCGTCCACGTCACCGGCTCGCGCTGGGTGACCTACGGGATCCCCGACGAGATCCGGGCCGATCCCGGAATGACGATCCGGGTCCGGGTCCGGGTGGCGAACAGCGGGACCGAGCCCTGGGGCGAGCGGCCGACCGAGGACCTCGTCGACCCGAACGCGACCCGGGACGCGCACCCGCCGGTCCTGATCGTCCGATGGGTCGCCCTCGACGACTTCGGCACCAGTGACGAACCCGGCCCTCCGATGGGGGTGAAGACGGCCTACGTCGAGCCCGGGCGATCGACCGTCCTCGAGGTCACGATGCGGGCGCCCGGCCGCAGCGGCCGCTATCTGCTGGTGTTCGACGTCCGCACGAGCGACGGGACGTCGCTGGCATCCACCGGTGTCCCGCCCGGCATCGGCCACGTCGTCGTCTCCCCGACGGGGTCGCCCGCGCCGTCGCCGTCCTCAGGACCGGTGACGTCTCCCGGGCCGTTGCCGTCGGCCGGATCGGCGGCGCGGCCCTCGCCGGTGGCATCGCCCGGATCGTCGGCGAGTCCTGGTCTCCCACCGGTCGACCGACCATGACCGCCGAACCTGTCGCCCTCACACCGGGAGTGTGTCGTGGAGCGTGAGGCCCTGGTCCAGGTCCTCGCCGTCGTGATCCTGGTCAACGTCGCGGCCATCGCCCTGGCGCTCGGCGGTCGCCGACGGCGGAAGTCGTCCGCGATGACCTCGGCGACGACCAGCCGACCGGCCTCGCGCGACGCAGCCGTGGGCGTTCTCGCCTCGGCTCGAGCTTCCGGCAGGTGGTCGGACCTGGCCGACGAGGCGGCCGCCGCCGGCCGACGTCACGGCCGCGACGCAGCCGTCGTGGTGTTCGAGCTGGTGGGCTTCGAGCGTCTCACCGGCGATCTCGGGAGCGCGGCGTCGGGCCACCTCGACCGCTCGATGACGATGGTCCTGGCCGGAGCGGCCCGCGACGTCGACCGGGTCGGGACGAACCGAAGAGGACGGTACCGCGTCCTGCTCGGCGAAGGCGGCGAGCGAGCGGCCGTCGCCTACGTCGCCCGGATCGCCCGGGCGATCGGACCGAGGCTGGCGGCGTCCCCGGTGCCGCTCCGGCTCGACGCAGCGTGGGCGAGCATGTCGGGAGGCATCGGACTCCAGGCTGCGATCCACCTTGCCGAGGACCGGCTGGTCGAGGCGACCGCCGATCGTCGGGGGGCGACCCCTTCGACCCGCCGGCTTGCGGTCGCGCAGCGCCATCCGGAGCCGGCGACCGGGTAGACTCCCCGCGATGGCGGCCATCCTTGAAGCCCGCGACCTCACGAAGTCGTACCGACTGGGCGAGACCACCGTCGAGGCTCTCCGGGGCGTCTCGTTGACCGTGGCGGCCGGCGAGTTCATCGCCCTGATGGGGCCATCCGGCTCGGGCAAGAGCACGCTCCTCCAGCTGCTGGGCGGTCTCGACCAGCCGACCTCCGGCGAGGTGGTCCTCGACGGCGACCCCGTCAGCGCGATGACCGACGAGACGGCCACCCTCCTGCGTCGCCGCAAGACCGGCTTCGTCTTCCAGTTCTTCAACCTCATCCCGCTCCTCGACGTGGCCGAGAACGTGGGCCTGCCGTTCACGATCGCCGGCGAGGACCCGCGCAAGGGCGAGGCGGCGGGCCGGATCCGGGACGTCCTGGAGCTGGTGGACCTGACCGGCAAGGAGCGCCACCGACCGGACCAGCTCTCGGCCGGCGAGCAGCAGCGGGTGGCCATCGCCCGGGCGCTGGTGACTCGTCCGGCCATCCTGTTCGCCGACGAGCCCACCGGGAACCTCGACTTCACCACCGGACTGGAGATCCTCGGCGCGCTCTGGCGATCGTGCGTCGAGCGCGGCCAGACGATCGTCCTGGTGACCCACGACGCCAAGGCCGCGGCCTACGCCGACCGGGTCTTCTTCGTCCAGGACGGCCGACTCCGCGACGAGATCGGCCTGGGCCGGCGAGCGGATCACTCGGCCGCCCCGCTCATCGCCCGGCTCGCCCAGCTGGGCCTCTGAGGTGGGCGGGCTCGGCTCGTACGCCCGGCGAAGTCTCGCCGCGCGCCCCCTCCGGACCCTCCTGACGATCCTCGGGGTGGCCCTCGGGGTCGGCGTCCTGTTCACCGCGCTGACCACGAACGCGGGCATCGACGGGGCGGCTGACCGGACCGTGGCCGGGCTCATCGGCCAGGCCGATCTCCGGGTCGAGGGCTTCACCGAGGCCGGTCTCTCGGCCTCAACGCTCGGGTCGATCTCGGCGACCGCGGGGGTGGCGGTCGCCGCTCCGATCCTCGAGCGGCGGACCTATCCGGTCCCCGACCCGGTCATCCCCCTTGGCGATACCCTGCCCGCCCCCGTGACCGTCCTGGGGATCGACCCGGCCACGTATCCCGCGGTCCACGACCTGGCCCTGGTCGCCGGCGGACCGCTGGCGGGGGTCGTCGGACCCGGGGCGCTCATCCCGGAGCGACTCGCCCGGCAGACCGGCGCGAAGGTCGGCGGCATGATCACCCTCAACGGGGCCGACGGGCCCCGGGCCGAGCCGATCCTGGGGATCCTCGCCGGCGACGGGCCGCTCGAGGCGACCGACGGCCGGACCGTCGTCCTCGGTCTGGGCGAGGCCCAGACCCTCTTCGGGACCGGCGTGGCCAGCCGGGTCGACATCCTGGTGGCCCCGGACGCGACCGCCGACGGGGTCGCCCAGGCCCTCCAGGAGCGTCTGACCCAGGAGCCGTACGTCCTGTCCGGACCGGCCGACCTGGCCCGTGGGATCCGCGCCTCGACCGCCGACTTCCAGGCCACCACGGCCCTCATCGCGGCCCTCGCCCTGTTCGCCGGTGCGTTCCTCATCTTCAATACCCTCTCGATGACCGTCGCCGAGCGGGCCCGCGAGGTGGGTCTGCTCCGAGCCGCCGGCGCCACTCGACGCCAGGTCAACGGCCTGGTGATGGGTCAAGCGGTCATCCTCGGGACCGCCGGGTCGTTCCTCGGCGTGATCGTGGGTCTGGGGATCGCGGCGCTCGTCGGCTGGTACATCCGGAGCGTCGGGATCGTCCCGATCGAGGGCCCGACCCCCACCGTCGGCGCCGTCCTCGTCGCGGTCGCCGTCGGGACCCTGGTGACCCTCGCGGCGGCCGTGGAGCCCGCGGTCCGGGCGGGTCGGATCTCGCCGGTCGACGCCCTTCGGCCGGCCGGCGCCGGTCAGGCGGTCCGAGCCCGGCTGCGCTGGCTCGTGGTGGTCTTCGTCGTCCTCGCTGCGGCCGGTCTCCTGCTCGGATCCGGGATCCCGTCCGGCGCCTCGGCGATCCGTTGGCTGGCCGTCTACGGGGTGCTCCTCGTCGCCACGCTGCTCACCCCCTTCCTGCTCGGACCGCTCGGCCGGATCGCGGCGCTGCCGTTCGGGCTCGTGGCCCCGGCGGCCTCGCGACTGGCTCGCGGCGCCCTCGTCCGTGACCGGGGCCGGACGACGCTGACGGTCGGCGCCCTGACCGTGGGGCTGGCGATGATCGTGGCGCTCGGCGGCCTGGCCCAGGATGCCCGTCGGGCGGCGACGGCCTGGGTGGCGAGCGTGGTCCCGGGCGATCTCGTCGCCACCTCGATCCGACCGGTCGCCCTCGACGAGCCCGCGGCCGACGCGCTCGCCGGCTCACCGGGGGTGACCCGGGTCAGCCCGATCGGCGCCTTCGAGGTCGCATTCCGCGGGACGCGGCTGCCGGCCGCCGCGATGGTCGGCCGGGACCTCCTCGCCGACGGACGGCTGAGCCTCACCGACGGTGACCGGACCGCGGCCCTCAACGCACTGGACGAAGGGGGCTCGGCCATCGTCCCGGCCGGCCTCGCGGCGACCCTCGGGATCCGCGTCGGGGACGCGATGCGCTTCCCCCTCGGGGGCAGTCGGACGGCCGACCTGCGGGTGGTCGGGATCGCCGAGCGGACGATCCCGGTACGGAACGGCGAGGCGATCCTGGTCGGCTGGAGCGACGCGACCGAGACATTCGGGGTGACCGGCGCCGATGCCTTTGCGATCCGCCTGGCCACTGATGCGACGGCGGCCGATCGCGCCGAGCTCACCACGACGGCCCATGCCTTCGCCCTCGAGCCGAGCACCCTCGAGCGGATCGCCGGCGCCGTGGACGACGCCCTGGGCCGGATGTTCGGGCTGTTCGACGCGCTCGCGATCTTCGCGGTGATCGTGGCCGGCCTGGGCATCGTCAACACCCTGACGATGAACGTCGCCGAGCGGGTCCGCGAGATCGGCGTCCTCCGAGCCGCCGGGATGACCAGGCGCCAGGTATGGCGGATGGTGGTCGTCGAGGCCGGCGTGATCGGCCTCGTCGGGTCGGTCCTCGGTTGCGTCACGGGACTCGTCGCCGGCCAGGTGATGATCGGTCTCGCCGGTGGCGGCACCCTCCGCCTCCCGTTCGAGCCCGACTGGCGGACCGTCGCGGTGGCCGCGGTCTTCGGCGTGGTCGTCGCGATGCTGGCGGCGGTCTGGCCGGCCCGGGTCGCCTCGCGGATCTCGATCGTCCGGGCCGTCCAGGCCGAGTAGCCCTCCAGCCGGCCCCCGGCCCTCTGCTAGACTCCGATCGGCTTCCGCCCGACCGAGCAGACCTGGAGATCGATGACCAGCGCCGCGAGCCGCCTGAACCGCCTTCCCGCCGCCGAGCGGGGGATCACCATCGGCGACTTCCTGGTCCCGATCACGATCGGTGAGCGGATCAGCACCCGGGCCCGTCACCTCGCCCTGATCGCGGCGGGCGCCCTGTTCATCGCGGTGTCGGCGAACTTCTCGATCGTCCTCCCCGGGACGCCCGTGCCGATCACCGGCCAGACCCTCTCGGTGCTCCTCGTCGGCGGGGCGCTGGGGACGAAGCGGGGCGTCCTGGCCACCGTCCTCTACCTGCTCCTGGGTCTCTTCCTGCCGGTCTACGCGGAGCACCGCCAGGGCGTCGCGATCATCGGGTCGATGCAGGAGGGCCGGCTGGTCCTCGGCGCCACCGGCGGCTACCTCATCGGCTTCGTCCTGGCGGCCGGGCTGGTCGGCCGGCTGGCCGAGCTCGGCTGGGACCGGCGGTTCGGTGGGGCGCTGGCCGCCCTCGCCCTGGGCAACCTCGTGATCTACCTGGTCGGCGTGCCCTGGCTCATGGCCGCGACCGGCTGGGACCTCTCCACGGCCGTCGCCAAGGGTGCGATCCCGTTCCTGCCGGGTGACGCGATCAAGCTCGTCGCGGCCGCCGCCCTCTTCCCGATCGCCTGGTGGGTGGTCGGGCGCGGCGGCGACGCACGCTGAAGCGGGGGCACGTCGCGGGCCACCACCGGCCGGCCGCGGTGACCGTCATCGAGCCTGGGCCGGCTGCCGAGCTCGAGGGTCTGTACGGGCCGTCGAGCGAGGCCTGGCGGCTGAACCGCGAGGCCGTCCTCCTGCTCGGGGCGGGTCCTCGGGCGCTCCTCATGCAGATCGCCCACCCGCTCATCGCCGAGGGGGTCGACCAGCACAGCGACTTCCGGGCCGATCCCTGGCGCCGCCTCCGGGGGACGCTCCGGAGCTATCTGGCGATCGTCTACGGGACGTCGACGACTGCCCGCGCCGAGATCCGCCGGCTGAACGCGCTCCACCGGGCCGTGACCGGACCGGTCCGCGACCCGCTCGCCCGGGCGACCACCGGCGCGGCGGCCTATGACGGCCGCGACCCGATCCTCGGGATGTGGGTCCACGCCACGCTCATCGACGCCACCCTGGTGGCCTACGACGCCTGGATCAAGCCCCTGGCCCGGTCGGAGCGCGCCCGGTTCTACGCCGAGACCCGTCCCATCGCCCGTGCTCTGGGCGTTCCCGAGACCGTCATCCCGCGGGATCTCGACGCCTTCGAGGCGTACCTGGCCGAGCAGATCGGGCCGGCCGGCCCGATCCGGGTGACACCGACCGCCCGCGAGCTGGCCCGGACGATCCTGGCCCCGCCGCTCGGGCCGCTCCATCCGCTCCTCGGCGGCCTGCCCGCGGCGACGTACGGCTGGACCCTCTGGCCGTCCCTGGGGCTTCTCCCGCCGCGGATCCGCGACGACTACGGGCTCGACTGGGGACCGCGTCGGCGGGTCGTCTCGGCCTGGCTCGTCGCCGGGTTGCGGGCGTGGCGACCACTCATCCCCCGGGAGTGGCGGACGATGCCCCAGGCGCTGGCGGCCGACGCGCGGGTCGGATCGCCCCGCCCGGGCGTCTGACCGGCCGGGTACCCTGCCCCCGATGACGACCCGCGCCGTCCTCGCGATCGACCTGGGGACCACCCAGGCGAAGGCCGGCCTGGTGGCCCTCGACGGGTCGCTCATCGCCCTCGCCCGGGCCGCCTACCCGATCGCCACCGACGGCGGGTCGGGCGCCGCGGAGCAGGACACCGCGGACTGGTGGGCCGCCATCCGGTCGATGACGGCCGAGCTCCTGGTCGCGGCCGGACCGGTCGTCGTCGAGGGGATCTGCGCCGACGGGCAGGGGCCCACCCTCGTCGCCGCCGACGCGGTGGGTCGGCCGATCGGTCCGGCGATCACCTGGATGGACACCCGGGCCGGGGCCGAGGAAACGACGCTGACCGAAGCGACCGGAGAGACCGGCTGGGTCCTGGGCATCCTGCCCAGGGCTCGCTGGGCCGAGCGTCATCGCCCGGCCGTGGCCGCCGGGGCTCGCTGGTACCTCGCCAGCTGGGAGTGGATCGCCCTGCGCCTGTCCGGGGTCGCCGCCGAGACCGACCTGCCGGGCCGGGTCCATCCCGACCTGGATCGGGCCGCCGCCACCGGGCTGCGGGTCGACCGCGTGCCGCCCCGTGTCCGATCGGGGACCGTCCTCGGACCGCTCCTGGCCGAGCCCGCGGCCGAGCTCGGGCTGCCCGCCGGGATCCCGGTGGTCGCGGGGATGGCCGACGCCCACGCGAGCTTCCTCGGCGCCGGGCTGCTCGAGCCGGGCGACGCCATCGACACCGGCGGCACGAGCGGCGGGTTCGCCGTCTACACCGATCGTCCGACCGTCGTCCCCGGTGTCTTCGTCGCCGCGGCCCCGATCCCCGGGCGCTGGTTCCTCGGCGGCGCGATGAACGCCACCGGCAAGGCGCTCGACTGGCTTCGCGAGTCGGTCCTGGGCCTCGACGCCGCGGCGACCCCCGGGCTCATCGCCGAGGCGCTGACGACCGGCCCGACCGCCGACGGGCTCGTCTTCCTGCCCTACCTGGCCGGCGAGCGGTCGCCGATCTGGGACCCGGCGGCCCGCGGCGCGTTCGTCGGCCTCACCCTCCGTCACGGTCGGGCGGAGCTGGCCCGGGCGGTCCTCGAGGCGGCGAACCTGGCCCTTCGTCACGTCGCCGCGCCGATCGTGGCGGCCGGGCTCCCGGTCCGCGAGCTGCGGGTTTCCGGCGGGCTCGCCCGCGACCGGGGGCTCGACCGCCTGAAGGCCGACATCACCGGCTTCACCGTCGCCGTCCCGCGGGTCGTCGAGACGGCGATGCTCGGTTCGGCGATCGTGGCCGCGAGCGGCACCGGCGCCGTGGCGAGCCTGGCGGACGGGGCCCGGGACCTGGTCCGGATCGACGAGCGCATCGAGCCCGACCCCGAGGTCCGCGAGACGTACGACCGGCTCTACGAGACGTACCTGGAGCTCTACCCGGCGCTCCGTCCGGCCGTCCACCGCCTGGCCGCGCTCGACCCGAACACCGCCGGCGGGCCGGCCGGCGAGGGCCCGGAAGCTTGACGGCGGCGGCCGACCCGCTCGGCGACGTCCGGCCGGGCAGCCGGCCGAGCTGGTGGCTGCGCGATGCGCTGGCGGCCGATCCGGGCGTGCCGGTGGCCCCGCTGGCCGGCGAGACCACGGCCGACGTGGTGGTCGTCGGCGGCGGCTACACCGGTCTGTGGACGGCGTTCTTCCTGACCGAGCTCGACCCGGCCGCCCGGGTGGTCCTCCTGGAGCAGGGGATCTGCGGCGGCGGTCCCAGCGGTCGGAACGGCGGCTTCGTCACGGGCTGGTGGGACGAGCTGCCCGCCCTCGTCGCCGACTTCGGCGTGGAGCGCGGGCTGGCGATGGCCAGGGCGATGGCCGGGGCGGTGGACGGGGTCGGCGCCTGGTGCGAGACCCACGGGGTGGACGCCTGGTATCGGAAGGCGGGGTACCTGGTCGCCAGCGCGGCACCGGCCCAGGATGGGGCGTTCGCCGAGACCCTCGAGACGAGCGCCCGACTCGGGGTCGGGGAGGAGTACCTGGCGCTGAGCCCATCCGAGGTCCAGGCCCGCTGCGCCAGCCCGATCCTTCGCGGCGGGGTCTTCCTGCGCAGCGGAGCCACGGTCCAGCCGGCCCTCCTGGCCCGGGGGTTGCGAAGGGTCCTGCTCGAGCGCGGCGTCGTCATCCACGAGGGGACCCGGGTCGTCGAGATCGACGGGCGCCGGGAGGGGATGGGACGGCCCTGGGGCGCCTCGTCGTCCCGCGGCGCCGCGTCGTCGGGTGGCGCCGTCGTCGTTCGGACGGACGCCGGCGGCGTGCCCGGCGAGGTCCGGGCGGACACGGCCGTCCTGGGCCTGAACGCCTGGGCGGCGGCCTGGCCGTGGTCCGATGGTCGCCTGCTCACCTGGTCGAGCTACATGGTCCTGACCGAGCCGATCCCCGACCGGCTCGTCGAGCTCGGCTGGACCGGCGGCGAGGGGGTCTGCGACGCGCGCTTCACGCTCCATTACCTGCGGACCACCCGGGACGGCCGGATCGCCCTCGGCGGCGGCGGCGGTCGGGCGGGCTGGGCCGGTCGGATCGGCGACGCGTTCACCGCCGACACCGGCTCAGCCAGACGGGCGGCGGCGGGGCTGCGGGCGCTGTTCCCGAGCCTGGCCGACGTCCGGATCGAGGACGCCTGGGGCGGCCCGATCGACATCTGCGACGACCACCGGCCGTTCTTCGGGACGCTGCCCGGCGGTCGGATCCATCTCGGTCACGGCTACAGCGGCAATGGGGTCGCCCCGGCACACCTCGGTGGGCGGATCCTGGCCGCGTTGGCCCTCGAGCGCGGCGACGACCCGGTCCTCGACCTGCCGATCGTCGGCCGTCGACCCCGGCGGTTCCCACCCGAGCCGATCCGATCGATCGGCGCGCGGGTCGTCCGCGAGGCGATCGTCCGCCGGGAGGCCGCCGAGGCCGCCGGTCGGTCGGCCCATCCGCTCCACCGCGGGATCACCCGGCTGCCCCGCCGCTTCGGCTATCACCTAGGGCCCGACTGAGCCGCGTTCGGGTCCCGGCCGGGGCCGTCCGAGCGTGATCCGGCCCGGAGGCGCACAATAGGGCTTCGCCCCACGCTCGTGCCCGACGACGTGGGGGTCGGCGATCCCCCGGGCCGCAATCATCCCCGACAGGAGCCCGCGTTGGCCGCTTCCCCGCTGACCAAGACCGTTCCCGAGCCCGAGTTCAAGCACGTGATCGACGAGTACAAGCACCGCGACCAGACGGTCACCTGCGTCTGTGGCTGGCACGGCAGCTCGGCGACGCCCGACGGGCAGCCCTCAGAATGGAACGCGCACCTGCTCCTCGTCCGCGGGAAGAAGCGCTAGGGCCGCACCTCAGACGCCGGTCGTCTGGCGCCGGTCGCGGTCGAGCCGGTCCTGGGCGACCCGCATCGCGGTGCTCAGCTGGCTGCCGGGCGGTGGGCTCGACCAGCCGATCGCCAGGCGCATCGAGACCGCCCCTGAGGCGAGCCAGCGGTCGCACTCGGACCGGACGCGCTCCACGAAGTTGATCGCCTGGACCTCGTCGGTCTCGGGCAGGAGCGCGGCGAAGCGCCCATCGCCGATCCGGGCGATGTAGTCGGTGGAGCGGGCCTGGCGTCGGATCGACTGGCCCACCGGGCGGAGGATCCGGGTCCGGGCATCGGGGCCCAGGAGGTCGGCCAGCCGGTCGAGCCCGTCGAGCTCGAAGAGGACCACCGAGACCGGCCGACGATAGCGATTGAACCGGGCGTCCTCGTCGCGGATCCGACCGTCGAACAGGACCGGACCGTCGAGTCCGGTCAACTCATCCATCACGTCCACCTCGTCGGGCTGAGCCGCGGGCCCCGCCGACTCCGCCGCGGCCGCGGCGAGGGGGGCGGTCCCCGTCGGCTCCGGTCGTACCTGGGCGCCGGCGCCACCCCCGACGGCGAAGTAGCCGTCGAGGGTCTCCTCGACCTCCGGTGCGGTCGTTCCGCCGTCGTCGCGGAAGACGCCGGTCGGGTCCGGCGCCATGTGGTAGTCGTCGTCCATCGCTCGCATCGGTGCCTGGCTCGGCTCGTCGCTCATGTAGGTCACGGGACCCACGGCCGTGGGGAGCCCCTGGGCCATGTCGTAGCGGTACTGCGGCGGCGGCATGATCCCACCCGCCGCCGCGGGGTTACGGCGGGCGACGAGCATCGCCAGGAGCGCACCCATGATCACGAGGTTCACGACGATCGCGACCCCGATCACCACGAGGACCGGTTGTGTGGACATATGACGCGGATGACTCCGATGCGGGAGCCGCATAGCGGTCCCGGGCCGCGATGATAGGGCCGATGCCCGGAGCATGACCACAGTCATATGACCCGCCGGACCGATTGCCGGTGCTGCTCGACACCGTCGGTAGCGGTCCGGTCGGGAGCGGTGCGGTCCGGATCGAGCTGGCGCCTCGGGCGGCGGGTCCCGTCGTCACGTCGAGCGGTCGTGACAGGCTAGGTGGCACGGGTCGGTCCGACGATGCGCCCATGACGAACGCAGCGGTCATCGCCTTCCAGCCCCCGGGCCCCGCCCTCGGTCGACGCGAGCCGGTCGCCATGGACGTCGTCGGGGATCCTCGGCGGCCGGCGCCACCATCGTCCGGATCGAGGGCGAGCGGGTCGTCGTCGAACGGCTCGTCCTGGCCGACGCGGGTCTCGCCGGGTTCATCGCGGAGCGGCCCGCCGGCGACCGACCGGCTCTCGTGGAGCGCGCCCTGCGGATCGGCCTGGTGGCCCTCCAGGACGCCGGGGTCACCGTGAACGTCGACGCCGTCCGGCGCGAGTTCGAGGGTCTGCTGACCCGGACCGCCCAGGCCAACGAGCGTGCCGCCACGGCCCTCGACCAGGTCCTCCGCCAGAACTTCGCCGACGGCGACGGCCGTCTGCCGCGGACGCTCGAATCGTTCCTCGGCGACCGAGGGCGGCTCCAGGCCTTCGTCACAGATCTCTTCGACGAGTCGAAGCGGGACAGCGCGATCGGCCGGATGCGCCAGCTCCTCGGTACGTATTTCGACGGCGACGCCTCCCGGCTCGCCCAGCTTCTGGACCCCACCCGGATGAACTCGCCGCTCTTCCAGTTCCGGACCGAGGTCACCGCCGGCTTCGAGAAGATCGGCGAACGGCTCGCAGCGATCGAGGCGGCCGCGGCGGCCAAGGGCGCCGAGCGGGCGAAGTCCGCCGCCAAGGGCACCGACTTCGAGGATCTCCTCGAGGCGATGCTCGGCGAGGTCGCGCGCGGCCCGGGCGACCTCGTGGAGCGGACCGGGACCTCGACGGGCGACGTCATCCGCTCGAAGAAGGGCGACTTCGTCCTGACCGTGAACCCGGCTCATACCTCGGGTACCGAGCTGCGCCTGGTCATCGAGGCGAAGGACCGGGCGAAGTCGGTCCGGGAGATGCGGGACGAGATCCGGGCGGCCAAGGAGAACCGCGGAGCGGCCGTCGGGGTCGTCGTCTTCACCCCGGCCCACGCCCCGAGCGGGATCGCCCCGTTCGATCTGCGAGCCGGCGACGTCTACTGCGTCGTCGATCCCGAGGCCCCGGACCAGGCGACGTTCGAGGCGGCGATCCGGCTGGCCCGCCTGCTGGCCCTGGTCAGCACCCGCGAGCACGAGGTCGACGTCGACGCTCCGGCGGTCAAGGCGGCCCTGGCCGGCGTCCGCGAGCAGCTCGAGGCGATCAAGGGGCTCAAGGCCACCCTGACCTCGATCGGCAACAGTTCGAAGGACGTCGCGGCCGGTCTCGACCGGATGCGCGACGGGGTCATCGCCCGGGTCGCCGAGGCCGAAGCGGAGCTCTGCCGCCGGACCTGACCGCACTGAGACCCGCGCCCGGGTCCGGGTGGCCGTCCCGCCGCCCGAGGGGAGGACCCGCTCCGTGGGGGTTGCGCGAGAGCGCACCCGTGCTATCGTCACCGTCCCGGACCGCTCAGGGCACGGGCGGGACCGACAGGCGAGGACTGCGATCGTGGCGCGCGCGATGTGGCGGGGGGCCATCCAGTTCGGGTTGGTGACCATCCCGGTCAAGCTCTACCTTGCGACCGAGTCGAAGGGCGTGAGCTTCAACATGCTCCACAAGACCGATCTCAGCCGGATCCAGATGAAGACCTACTGCCCGGTCGACGACGACGTCATCTCCCGAGGAGACACGGTCAAGGGCTTCGAGTACGCGCCCGGCCAGTACGTGGTCGTGACCGACGAGGATCTCGAGTCCGTCCCGCTCAAGACGGTCCGCTCCATCGAGATCGAGCTGTTCACCCAGAAGCGCCCCGACGACGGCGCCGTCCGCTTCGTCAAGCAGGCCTACTACCTGGAGCCCGACCCGATCGGCCGCAAGGCGTTCTACCTGCTCAAGGACGTCCTCGAGGCCAAGGGCCTGAGTGCCGTGTGCAAGGTCGTGATCAAGGATCGCGAGGCACTCGCCGCCGTCGACCCGTTCGGCAAGACGATGATCCTGACCACGCTCCACTGGCCCGACGAGATCCGTTCCACTGCCGAGCTGGACCTGCCCGCGGAGGAGCCCGAGATCAAGCCCGCCGAGCGCAAGATGGCCGAGCAGCTCATCGAGGCGATGACCGGCGACTTCGACCCCGAGAACTACACCGACGAGTACCGCGCGGCGCTGCTCAAGATCATCGAGGCCAAGGTCGCCGGCGAGGAGACCGTGGCCATCGCGCCGGCCGAGCCGAGCTCGAACCTGGTCGATCTGATGGCCGCCCTCGAGGCGAGCGTCAAGGCCGCGGTCGACGCCCGCGCCGACAGCGCGCCGACCCCCGTGAGCGCGGGCAGCTCGAAGTCCCGGTCCGCGGCCGCGGTGACCGCCGAGTCCGAAGCCGGCTCGGGCGATGAGACCGAGGCCGAGACCGCGTCAGAGGCTCGCTCCACCCGGCGGCGCAAGAGCGCCTGACGCCCCGGAGTCGCGGATCGGCACCAGCGGTTCGGCCGATTCCTGCCGCCTTGACCCTCGTTGTGACAGGTGGCCACCACGCGGTCATTCGTCCCACCGACGGTCGAGTGCAGCCACTTCGCGGTCCTCATCGAAGCTGGATCGTCCCGCGCTGGGCGTGGGCCGGTACGAATTAGGGTCCCAAAAGTCGCCGGGGCGGCCGGGATCAACTGACCAACGTCCGCCTGGTGGGCGCCTGACACAATGGCCGCCGGACTCCCCCGACGCGGACCATCGAGGCATCCCGTCTTCGTGCACGAAGGCTGGCGCGTCCGGCCGTCGGGGCGGCACACTGCGCGTCATGCCGCTCGAGTCGTACCGCCGGAAGCGTGACTTCACGAAGACCCCGGAGCCCGCGGGCGCGGACGCGTCCGAGATCGCGGGATCGCGGACTCCCGGGGCGCCTGGGACGCCCGCCGTCACGGGGTCAGCCGCTCCCGACCACCCGGGCCCGGAGGGTCTCGTCCGTGATGCCAATGGCAGCATCAGCCCGCGCGGTGGGCGGTTCGTCGTGGGTCGGCATCGGGCGACCCGGCTGCACTACGACCTCCGGCTCGAGATCGGCGGCGTGCTTGTCAGCTGGGCCGTGCCGAAGGGCCCGACGCTCGACCCCGACGAGCGTCGGATGGCCATCCACGTCGAGGACCACCCGCTCGAGTACTTCGATTTCGAGGGCGTCATCCCGCGCGGCGAGTACGGCGCGGGCGACGCGATCGTCTGGGATTGGGGCACCTTCGAACCCGAAGCGCCGACTCTCGACCCGGTCAGGGCGATCCGCGACGGCGAGCTCAAGTTCCGCCTCGACGGCCAGAAGCTCGGTGGCCGTTTCACGATCGTGCGGACCGGCGGCGCGCCAGGTCGGGCCGGCCGGGGGCGCGGAGATGCCGGCGGCTCCGGAAGCTCCGCCGGTCGCGATGAGAGCGGCGATGCCTGGCTGCTCATCCACAAGAAGGATCCAGCGGCCGTCGCCGGCTGGGACGCCGAGGACCACCCCACCTCGGTCAAGACCGGTCGAACGAACGACGAGGTCAAGTCCGGCCTCGCCCCACGGTTCGAGGCAACGCCCCCGGCGCCCGAGCCCCCGATCGACCTCTCCCGCGCGATCGCGTCTCCGATGCCCAGCTCGATCGAACCGATGCTCGCCACCCTGACCTCCGACGCCTTCGACGACCCCGACTGGCTCTTCGAGATCAAGTGGGACGGCTATCGCGTGCAGGCGGTCGTCCGCGACGGCCTCGTCCGGATGCTCACCCGCAATGGCAACGACGCCGCCACCTATTTCCCGAACCTGCTGTCGCCACCCGACTGGATCGAGGCCCGGGAGGCGATCGTCGACGGGGAAGTGGTCGCGCTGGCCCCCGACGGCACACCCGATTTCGGTCTGCTCCAGGAACGGATCGGCGTCTCCTACGAGAGCGGTTCCGCCCGACGCCGACCAGCGAGCGAGCGCGCAGGACCCGGCGCCGGCAACGCCGCCGGTGCCGACTCACCCAGCGCGATCTCCGTCGCCCGTGCTGACTCATCAGCTGCGCGCACCACCGGCTCACGTGACACTCCCGTTTCCCCGGCGCTCCCGGCGCCCCTCGCGCCCCTCGTCTACCAGGCGTTCGACCTGCTCCATCTCGACGGCCTGTCGCTCCTCGGTGTCCCCCTCGAGGAACGGAAGCGACTCCTCCGCCGCGTTCTCCGAGAGCACCCGCGGGTCCGCTACGCCTCCCACGTCGAGGCCACCGGTCGAGCCTTCCTAACCGTCGCTCAGACGCGTGGACTCGAGGGGATCGTCGCGAAGCACCGCCGCAGCCGCTACGAGTCTGGCCGTCGCGCGTCCACGTGGCTCAAGGTCAAGATCCGGCCTGAGCAGGAGTTCGTGGTCGCCGGCTACCTGCCTGGCGAGGGCAACGCACGCGACCTTGGTGCCGTGTTAATCGGTTACTACGATGACACGCTACTACGCTACGCCGGCCGGGTGGGGAGTGGCTTCGACGGCCGGACGCGCCGCGAGCTTCGGGCTGCTCTCGACGCCGGAACCCGCGAAACATCCCCGTTCGATCCGGCCCCGGAGCGCAAGGGCGATCTCCGAGCCGCCGTCTGGTCCGAGCCGCGGCTCGTCGTCCGCGTGGCGTTCTCCAACTGGACGAAGGAGGGCGTCGTCCGCCAGCCGTCATTCAAGGGCTTCGAGCCTGGCCGGGACCCAGCGACCGTCACCCGCGAACGAGCCATTCGGGCCGATGAGGCCGAGCTCGCCGCTGCGGCCGAGGTCGGGCCGGAGACGAGCCCGGAGACGTCGACCGTCGACGCGCTGATGCATCCATTGGCATCACGGACGGAACCCCGGGGGCCCTGGAGCGCCTCGGTCGCGAGAGATCGGGACGCCGGCCCCACAGCGGGCACGCCGGCCCACGACCCCCGTCCCGACGTGACAAGGCACTTCCCACCGGTGACCACCGCCGAGCTCGACGCGCTCCAAGCCCTCGGCAAAGAGGGCACCTGGAGCGTCGGCGGATTCGAGCAGAAGCTCACGAACCTCGACAAGGTCCTCTTCCCGCCGGCCGCGGACCGCCCCGACGATCCGCCGATCACGAAACGGGAGCTGATCCGGTACCTGGCGATGATCGCGCCCACCCTCCTGCCCCACCTGGCCGACCGGGCTTTGAATGTCCAGCGCTTCCCGGACGGGGTCGGCGGGCCGAGCTTCTGGCAGAAGCAGCTTCCCCAGACGGCGCCGGCCTGGCTGACGCGGTGGCGCGAGACCGGGGTCGAGGACCACCGTGCGCCGAACACCCACCTGATCGCCGACCGGGCCGCCACCCTCGCCTTCCTGGGCAACCAGGCGGCCTTCGAGTTCCACGCCTGGACGAGCCGGATCGACGCCCCCTGGCAGCCGACCTTCGCCCTCATCGACATCGACCCTGGTGAACGCACGACCTGGGACGAGACCCTGGTCCTGGCCCGCCTCTACCGGACCGCCCTCGGCCATCTGGGCGTCCGGGGCAGCCCGAAGACCACCGGCAAGCGCGGCATCCAGGTCTGGATCCCGATCGAGCGCCGCTATACCTACCAGGAGACGAGCGCCTGGGTCGAACAGCTGAGCCGGGCGGTCGGCGCGATCGTCCCCGACCTCGTCAGCTGGGAGTGGTCGAAGGGTGAGCGGGGCGGCCGGGCCCGCCTCGACTACACGCAGAACGCGTCGATCAAGACGCTCGTTGCGCCGTACGCCGTGAGGCCTGCCCCCGGCGCGCCCGTCTCGGCGCCGATCGCGTGGGAGGAGCTCGACGACGCAGCCCTCCGACCGGACCGCTGGACGATCCGCGACATCGTCGCGCGGGTGGAGGCGCGGGGCGACCTGTTCGCGGCGGCGCTCACCGATCAGCAGACGTTGCCGAAGCTCGGATGAAGCCGCCAGCCGAAGGCGGGCTCGAAGTCCGGGACCATCGGGGGGCATGGCTCCGACATCGGGGATCAGGCGGCGCGATGGACCCTGACCACGGAGGTTGGCTCCGTCACGTCCTCGAGCGTCGCGATCGCCGAGGCATCGGGGAGGTCTGCCTGCCCGTCGACGCCGGCGGCCGCCGTGCCTTCGGACGGCATCGGCGCGCCCCACGGCCGGATCACGTCCTCTTCCTGGACGCCCTTCGGCCAGCCGAGCTCGCGCGCGCTGAAGAGCCCGCTCAGGAGGTCGGCGACACCGGGGACGAACCGCCGCGGCCGGGCCGGCAGCAAGGCGATCACCGCCAGCACCACGATCACCAGCCAGTAGATCAGCGCTTCCATCGGACGCATCCGCAACGGTCGACACGACGGCGGCGCCATGGCTGCCGCCACATCACCAGCCTACACCCCGGATGAAGGCTCACCTGCCCGCCGCGAGGTCGCGAGCTCGACGCGACCGCGGCATGATGGACCGATGACCGAAGCCGCTGCGCTCGTCTACGCCGCTGTGACCGCGGGCGTGGTCGTGTTCCAGGTCGCTCTCGCGCTCGGGGCGCCATGGGGCGCCTACGCGATGGGCGGCGCGTTCCCTGGGCGTCTTCCGGCGACGATGCGCGTCGCCGCATTCGTCCAGGCCGTGCTCCTCGGGGCGATGGCGGTCGTCGTGCTGTCGCGCGCCGGTCTCGTTCCGACGTCGTGGATCGGGGCGTTCCCGTGGCTGATCTGGGTGGTGGTCGGGGTCGCGGCGGTCAGCCTGGTGCTCAATACGATCACCCCGAGCGCAGGGGAGCGCCGGATCTGGGCGCCGGTTGGCGCCGTGCTCCTCGTCGGCAGCCTGGTCGTGGCACTCACGACCGGGTGATCGCGGACCCGTCGACGAATCGGGTCCGTTCCCACCGCCCATGATCCCGGAGGGGCAAGACACGGCCATGACGTCGACCCCCGGCTCGAGCCGCCGGCCTCGCTCGGCACCGTCCCGATCGTCGACGTCCACGCCGCGACGACGGCCGAGGAGCACGTGGTCGCAGTCAGGAGGAGGTGCGAGTCCGCCTGGGAGACGTGGGCGGGGTACCAGAAGGGAGTCCAAGAGGTGGCGGAGCTGCAACTTCAGCGGTGCTAAGCCAGTTCACGGTGCTGAGCGGTTGGGACTACCCTGGCGACCATGGGGGAGACGCCCAGCAGCGAGTACCCGGTCCTGGCGCCACATGGCTGGATGTCGTCCTTCCCGGCATTTCGAGAGGCACCAGAGCCGTACATTCGAGACCGGCTCTCCGCGTTTCTCCCCGACGCTTCTGCGGAGCAGTTGCGCGCCTGGGATGAGTCGATCCCACCCCTGCAGCACGAGGTCGGCGAGGTTCTGGACCGAGACGGTTCGGCCCGAGCCTACGGAACGATCCTCGAGTATCAGCTTCCGCTGAACCACCGACGCCCGGACGCCCTTCTCCTTATGGGCGGCAGCGTCATCGTCATCGAGGCGAAGGGCAAGGACCGACCGTCGCAGGCCGACCTGGATCAGGTGTCTGCGTATGCTCGGGATCTCAGTGCCTATCACGACCTGTGCGATGGGCGACCTGTCCACCCGGTGCTCCTACTGACCCGCGCTCAGGGACGCGTCGGCAATCAGGGTGGTGTCCAGATCCTTGGGCCGGACGCTCTTGATGGCTGGCTGCGCGAGCTCGACGACTCGTTCGGATCTCCCCAGATCGAGGCCGTCGACTTCCTTGGGGTCGAGCGGTATCGACCGCTGCCAGCGCTCGTTCACGCCGCTAGAGAGCTCTTCGAGACCGGCGACCTTCGTCGGATCCGGCGTGCGGCCGCGGGAACGGATCCAGCCGTCGAAGTCCTGGCGCGCACCGCGCATGAGGCGGCGCGCACCAAGCGTCGGCACCTCATCCTGGTGACTGGATCTCCCGGCACGGGCAAGACGCTCGTCGGCCTGCAGTTCGTCCACGCTCGGTTCCTCGACGATCTCGCCGTGGAACGGTCGGACGGTTCCCGTCATGTCCCCGCCGTGTTCCTATCGGGCAATGGCCCACTCGTCCAGGTCCTTCAGTACGAGCTTTCGAGGGCCGGCGGGGGCGGCAAGGCATTTGTGCGGGACGTGAAGTCGTATGTCGAACGGTACGTACGCAATCCGCAACTCGTCCCGGATGAGCATGTGGTCGTCTTCGATGAGGCGCAACGGGCGTGGGATGCGGCGAAAGTGGCCCGCGAACACAAGGGCCCGAACAGCGTCGGTTCGGAACCCGATCACTTCCTCGAGTTTGGCGCTCGGATCCCGGAATGGTGCGTCGTCGTCGGCTTGGTGGGTTCGGGCCAGGAGATCCATGACGGCGAGGAGGCCGGACTCGGTCAGTGGCGGGCAGCACTAGACCGTCTTCCGCATTCGGAGCAGTGGACGGTCACGGTGCCGCCGGGTGTCGCCTCGTTCTTCGAGGGCCTTCCGCATGTGGCCATCGAGCCATCGCTGCATCTGACCGCTGAACTTCGCTATCACTCGGCGACCGCGGTTCACTCCTTCGCGGACGGATTGCTTTCATTACGGCCGGTGAGCGACCTCCAGGAGACCGCGGAGCAACTCGAGGCATCTGCATTCCACCTTCGGGCGACTCGCGACCTGGAGGTCGCGAAGCGCTACTTGCGCGACCGCTATGCCAACAATCCCGACGCACGTTTCGGTCTCCTCGCCTCGTCTCGGGACACGCTGCTCCCCAGGTTCGGGGTCAACAACGAATGGAACGCGACCAAACGAGTCAGGCAAGGTCCGTGGTTTTGCGAGGGTGACGACGACCCACTGGGACAGTCATGTCGGAGTCTTCGTGAGTGCGTAACGGAGTTTGGGTGCCAAGGCCTCGAGCTCGATGCCGCACTTGTCGCGTGGGGCACCGACTTCATCCTCGAGCACGGCCGCTGGACGAATCGACTGGCGCGCCGCTATCAGGCGCCACATCTCATTCGCGACGCGTTCCAGCTCCAATTCAATGCCTACCGCGTCCTGCTCACGCGCGGTCGAGATGCAACAGTGGTGTTCGTCCCACCCGTCCCGATCCTCGATCCCGTCTGGGAGCTGCTCGTCGGGAGCGGGTTCCGAGAGCTTCACGGACACGGCCCATCCGCCCTGGGTGCCGATGTACGCGGACCTGACCTCGATGAGCCAACTCAGCTGGTCAATCTGCTCGATCAGGCTCGCTCGGCCTCGGGTTTGACCCGGATCAAGCTGCGGGATCCGATCGCCGCATATGGAACCGAGGCCTTGACGCCGCTGGTG
Organism: uncultured Chloroflexia bacterium; assembly: GCA_963809595.1. Classification (GTDB taxonomy): domain Bacteria; phylum Chloroflexota; class Limnocylindria; order Limnocylindrales; family CSP1-4; genus Chersky-267. The sequence continues at coordinate 555,493 of CAWEKG010000001.1, forward strand.
GCCCTGGCGAACGACGGGTTCGACGGTTTCGCGGTCCAAACCATCAAGAAGATCGGAGAGCTCGGCGCCAGGTATGAAGCCGCGGCTGCCCTGCGCGAGATCGATCGTGACCGCCTATCGCCCGGCGTTCGATCTGACCTGGATGCCGCCGTCGAACTCCTTGAGCCGCGGAAGCCCGGTGCTCGGACGTCGGCGGCGGACGTCGCGGCGGTCGTCGGACGTCTCGAGGTCGGCAAGCTCTATCGGAGGGTGGATCTCCACGCGGCGGGCCTGGGCGGGAACCGGCAGAAGGGCATCAGCTACCCCGCGGTCGGCGATCACGCACTCTTGTTCTCGGGCGGATCGGGCCGCTCCGACTTCGGATACGCCGATCAATGGCGAGGCACGGACACATTCGAGTACTTCGGCGAGTGGAGCGGCACGGGCGACATGACCATGTCCGGCGGCAACGCCGTCATCCGCGATCGCAGCCCGGGGCTCTATCTATTCGTGGAGCGAAGGTCCGGAGTCCACGAATTCCTAGGCCGCTTCGAGTGCACCCAGCAGGAAACGCGTCCCACCGCGCGGGACGGTCGCCTGTTCTCAGCCATCGTGTTCGTCCTGAGGCGAGTCGCCGAGGTTGTCGACCTGTAGTCGGTACCTGAAGCGGTCCCTGACGACGACCGGCGCTCCAGCTGAGACTTGGCCCAGTCCCGTAATACAAATCCCTTCCTGCTTCGGATAGCATCAACGGATGCCCGAAGAGACCCTCGACCGGTCGTACCGCGCCCTGTTCCGCGTGCCGGGGCTGGGGCGCGTCGTAACCTCGATGACCCTGGCCCGGATCGCCCAGTCGATGGTCGGGGTGGCGATCGTCCTGTTCGTGCTGGCCGAGTATCACTCGCCCACGCTGGCCGGGATCGTGACCTTCGCCTCGATCTTCCCGGGGCTGGTCATCGCCCCGATCGCGGGGGCGCTCCTGGATCGCCACGGGCGGGTCCGGCTGATGATCCTCGACTACGTCGTCGCGCTGATCAGCCTGGCCCTCATCGGCGTACTGGCCCTGGCCGACCTGCTGCCGCCCTGGCTGCTCGTCCTGATCACGGTCGTGACGTCGTTGACCAGCATCCTCTCGGTCGTCGGGCTGCGGACCCTCTATCCGATCATGGCCCCGCCTCATCTCTGGGAGCGGGTGAACGCGGTCGACTCGAACGGCTACGTGGTGGCGACGATCCTCGGCCCGCCGCTGGCCGCCGCCCTGGTGGTGGTCCTGGGGGCGCCCGAGGCGATGATCGCGATCGCGATCCCGTTCGGGCTGGCGGCGGGGGCGATCGTCGGGCTCAAGGAACCGCGCACGGCGAACGCCTCGACCGGCCGTCTCTTCCACGACGCCTGGCAGGGCGTTCGCTACGCCTGGAGCAACCGGACGATCCGCGGGCTCGGCTTCTCGCTCTCGGTGGTCAACCTGGCCTGGGGGACGATGACGATCCTCATCCCGATCGTCGTGCTCGACGTCCTCCACCTGGGGGCCGAGATGGTGGGCCTCGTCTTCGCCGTGTCGGGCGTCTCGGGGATGGTGTCGGCCATCTTCTTCGGACGGTTCGACACCCGCGGCCGGGAGTGGCGGATGTTCGTCATCCCGATGCTGCTCATGGCCCCGACGGTCCTCATCATCCTGCCCGCGACCGGTGCCCTCGGGCCGATCGAACCGATGACCGGCTTCGCCCTGCTGGCCCTCGCGATGTTCATCTTCGGACTGCTCAACGGCTGCGCCGACATCGCCCTGTTCACCGTCCGCCAGCGCCGGACGGACCCGGCCTGGATGGGCCGGGCATTCGCGGTCTCGATGGCCTTCAACTTCATGGGCTTCCCGATCGGGGCGGCGATCGCGGGCGCGATCGTGACCAATTCGCTCGGCGCGGCGGTGATCTTCGCGACGGTCGCCTCCCTGGTCGGGGCGATCCTGGCCGCGCTGCTGGTGCCGGCGACGGCGCAGACGTTCGAGGGAGTCACCCACCTGCCGGCCGAGGGCGGGTCGGGCGTGCCCGAGGTCAGCGGCTGACGCCGAACTCCCCGGCCCACCACTCGACGTCGCGGACGATCGCCTCGGGGGTCACCGAGTCGAAGTAGAGGGCGAGGTGCCCGGCACCGGCGGCCTTCCAGGCATCGAGCTCGGTGCGGATCTCGTCCGGGGTTCCGCGCAGGGCGTAGCCCTCGCCCGTGCCGACGGGGACGCCCGGCGCGACCCGGACCCGGGCGGACATCGAGGGTGCCGGCCGGCCGGCGGCGGCGGCCTCGGCCCGAACGGCGGCCAGGCGCTCGGCGGCGGTCCTGGGGCTCGACGAGGTGGGCTGGTAGCTGTCGCCGAGTCGACCGGCTCGCCGGAGCGCGGCCTCCGACCGACCGCCGACGACGATCGGCAGCGACGCGCCCTGGTGGGGGAGGGGTTCGAAGACGAAGTCGGTCAGGTCGTGGAAGCGACCGTGGAAGGGCTCCTGGCTGCCGCTCCAGAGGTGGCGCCAGAGGGCGATCGCCTCGTCGAGGTAGGCGCCCCGGACGTGGAAGCGGTCGGCCTCGCCGAGGTTCGCGAACTCGGGCTCGTTCCAGCCGATCCCGACCCCGGCGATGACCCGGCCCCGGGTCAGCGCGTCGAGCGTCGCCAGCTCCTTGGCCAGCACCACCGCGCCGCGCATCGGCACGACGATGACACTCGTACCGAGCTTGAGCGTGGAGTGGCGGGCGCCGACGTGGGCGAGGGTGATGATGACGTCGTAGATCCGGCCGTACTCGTCGGCCGAGGCATGGTCGACGAGGACGTGGTCGGTGGTCCAGACGGTGGTGAAACCGCTGCCTTCAGCGGCCTCCGCGGCCGCCTCGATGCCCTCGGCGCTGGCGCCGGCGCGGAGGGTCGGGAGGACGAGTCCGAAGTCCATGGCGGGATGGTAGCGGGGGCGGCGGTCCGGCGCCGGGGCATGTTCGGGGACCCGGGGTGGAGTGGTCGATGAAGCGAAAGCTCGCGATGGGGCCCGGCGATGATGGAACGAAGTCGGTCCAACCGGGCTCCTATGTTGTAAGCCGGCCGAACGGCCCCCGGGGCGAGGGTGAGGCAGGGTGCAGCGAGACTTGGTGATCCGGGCGCAGGAGGGCGATCACGACGCCTTTACGGCGCTCGCCGCAGCCGCGATCGACGGTCTGTACACGACGGCCAGGTTGATCCTGCGCAGCGACGATCTGGCCGACGATGCCGTCCAGGACGCCCTCATTCGTGCCTGGCTCGGCATCCGCGGGCTACGCGATCCGGACCGCTTCGGGGCCTGGCTGCGGCGGCTCCTGGTCCACGCCTGCTACCGGGCCGGCAAGCGCGAACGGGTTCGCCGGGTCGTCGAGATCCACGCGATCCCGCTCGACGGGGCCGGCACACCCGACGACCAGCGGTCGCTGGCGATCCGCGACCAGCTAGAGCGCGGGTTCCTGCGTCTGCCGCAGGACCAGCGAGCCGTCCTGGTCCTCCACTTCTACCTGGACCTACCGGACGCCGAAGCCGCCGACGCGCTCGGCATCCCGATCGGGACGATGAAGTCTCGGCTCAACCGCGCGAGATCCGCGCTTCGGGCCGCCCTCCTCGCCGACGAACGAACGCCGGGCGTCCCGGAAGGACAGCCGACATGAACGAGCGCGAAGACCTCGACCGAGCCCTCCGAGCCTGGTTGCACGACGATGCCGCTCGCCGGGCGCCGGGCGGCCTGCTCGAGACGGTCGTGGCGAGCACCGGCGCCCGTCGTCCCCGATCGGGTTGGTCGATGGCCTTCCGGACGGTCGGCTGGAACGCGTGGGCGTCGGGGATCGGTCGGTCGCGTCGTGGGCTCCTGGTCATGGGGGTCCTGGCCGCGCTCGTCCTCGGGTTGATCGCGGGTCTGGTCATCGGCGTGGGCTCGTCGCGACCGACCGCGACCGGCCCGGCGCCGAGTCGCCTCCCAGCTTCTCGCGGCGTCTTCGTGCTGACCGGCTCGATGTCCATCGCGCGTGAGAGCCCGACCGCGACGCTTCTGAACGATGGCCGGGTGCTCGTGGTCGGCGGCTACGGCGGGGGCGAGGATTCGGCCGAGATCTGGGACCCGGCCACGGGGTCGTTCAGCGCGGCCGGCCTGCTCATCCATGGTCGGCATGGCCACACGGCGACGCTGCTCCAGGATGGCCGGGTCCTCATCGTGGGAGGGGACGGTCTCGTGGGTCGCGTGCCGGAGGGCTTGATGACCGAGGGTCAGGTCGGATCGGTCGCCGAGGCAGAGATCTGGGATCCGACGACGTTGACCTTCAGTCCCGCCGGCAGGCTCGGCGAGCCGCGGTCCATGTCGATGGCGACGCTGCAGCCCGACGGCCGCGTCCGCATCGAGGGGGGATTGGTCAGGCTCGCGGGGGGATCGCGCATGTCGTCCAACGTGGCCGCTCAGACCACTGAGCTCTGGGACCCGGCCACGATGACGTTTGGCCCCGGCCCGAGGATGCCCGGCCCTCCCCATGTCGCACGGGTCGCCCTGGCCGATGGGCGGATCTTCCTTTTCGGTGGCTGGCACGCGGAGGTCTGGGATCCGACCACGTCGACGACCACCCCGACCGGATCGCCCGTCTTGATCAACTCCGCGGCGACGCTGACGCGGCTCCAGGACGGTCGCGTCCTGGTGATCAGCAAGGTCCGACCCGGCGAGGTGCCCGGAGGCCGGTCCGGGTCGGCCGCTGAGATCTGGGATCCGGCCACGGGTGCGTTCGCTACGACCGGCTCGACCATCAACGGCCGCTACGCGAGCGCCGCCGTCCTGCTGGCGGATGGGCGCGTCCTGGTGGTCGGGGACGACTTCAACGAGCCGAGCGCGGACACGGCCGAGGTCTTCGGGTTCCGGTAGATCGAGCGGTCTGGGTCACGTGGCGATCGGCTCGTGTGAGCCCGAGCCGATGCCTACCCGGGCATCGCCCCGAGCTGGCGCATGAGCGCCATCTGGTCGAACTGGTGCCAGTGCTCGGTGACCTTGCCGTCCCGGATCCGGAAGATGTGGATCTCGCCGATCGTGTAGGTACGGCCGCTCGGCGGGAGGCCCATGAACTCCCCGACCTGGGTCGCGCTGGCGGTGACCCGGACGGCGACCCGGTCGTCCTCCGCGATCACGTCCTCGACGACGAACCGGGCGTCGGCGAGCCCCTGGCCGACGCGCTCGATCGCCCGCTTGAGGTCGCCCTTGCCATCGCCGGTCGACCGCCAGGTGTGGGCCACGAAGTCGTCCGCGACGAGCTCGTCGACCGCGTCGAGCCGACCTTCCACGAAGATCTCGTCGATGAAGCGGCGGACGAGCGCCTTGTTGTCCTCGAGGGTCATCGGGGGTCCTTCCGAGGCATCGAGCTTCGTCTGAGATGCCAAGGGTGACCATGCGACCGGATCTTGTCCACCGCGTCGAAGAAGAGATGAACCCGCGTTAGAATCGAGGCGAGCAGCGGCATCGGACAAGTCGGGGATGCCGCGTCCCGCAAGGGGCCCCGTGACGGCGATCGTGCTGTTTCGCCGCGCGCAGCTCGGAGGGGGATGGCAGCCGACGTTCATCCTCGACGTGCATCGCGATGGATCGACCGAGCCAGGCGACCTCCGGGTCCGTCGGGCGGCGGCGAAGGAGAAGGATCGATGACCACGACTACGCTTCCCGTGGACGGGACCGACGAGCGGTCGACCGGCGACCGCGTGGCCGACGCCGTTGGCGCCCTGCGCGCGACGGCGGACCAGGTGGGCGACCGGATCCCGGCCGTCGCCGAGACGGTCCGAGATGGTGCGCTCGAGAGCGCCCGCACGATCCAGGCGATGCCGGCAAGCAGTCAGAGGATGCTGGCAGCGTTCTCGCTCGGTCTCGGCCTGGGTATGTTCATCTCCGGCGCCCCGCGACTCATCGTGGCGGCGACCCTCGCTCCTGCGATCCTCGTCGCCGGGATGATCGTCGGCCGTGATGACACGACGGCCGGTGAGAAGTAGAGGGACGGCGACAAGACCCCTGCCCAAACTCCGGGGCCCGGCTATCACCTTTACGTGAACGTTAAGGTGTGATATCATCGGGGGGAAATGGTCAAGGCTGTCGGCGACCTTGCGGCACCAGAGACGCTGGAGGAGCCGGCGCGAGCGGGTCTCCTTCGGATCCAGAAGGTCGCCGCGGACACGGGGCTGACCACCCGCTCGATCCGCTATTACGAGGAGATCGGGCTGCTCGAGCCGGCTGCCCGCTCCGAGGGCGACTACCGGCTCTACGACGCGGACGACCTCGAACGTCTGCGGTACATCAAGGGTCTCCGCGACGACGCCGGGTTCAGCCTGGCCGAGATCGCCCAGCTCCTGGAGGACGAGGTCGCCCGCGCTCGAAACCGAGCGCGCTTCCGCGAGACGCACGACCCGAACGAGCGTCGGGCGATCGTGACCGATGCGCTCGCCCGGGTGGACCGCCAGGCCACGACGATCCGGGCGAAGGCCGACCGGCTCGAGGCGATGATCGCCGAGGCCGAGACGCGACGGACCCACCTCCTCGAACACCTCGCCGCGATCGACGCCGAGATCACGGGCGACCCCGAAGCCGCGGCGGAGCATGAGCGCACCGCGCATGCGTCCTCACGCCACGGGGTTGCCGAGTCGCGCGAGGGAGCCGCCGGGGCGCGCGCGACCGCTGCGGCAGCCGAGCACGATCGCCTCGTGCGACGCTCGTCGCGGGAGCAGAGGTCCGGCGCCGCCCACAAGATCCGATGAGCCCGGTCGGCGCCATCGCCCGACTACGACGGCGTTCGCGCCCTCCGTCACCGCAACTTCCGGCTGTTCTGGTCGGGCCAGCTCATCTCGCTCGTCGGGACGTGGATGCAGACAGGTCGCCCAGGCCTGGCTGGTCCTGACCCTGACCAACGACCCGTTCATGCTCGGCGTGGTCGCGGCGGCCCAGTTCGTGCCGGTGCTGGTCCTCGGTCTGTTCGGCGGGGTCGTCGCCGACGGGCTGCCGAAGCGCCGGACGCTTCTCGCCACCCAGTCGATCGCGATGATCCTCGCCTTCGTCCTGGCGGCTCCTCACCGCGACCGGCCGGTCCAGGTCTGGGAGATCGTGGTCCTCGCCTTCCTGCTCGGCTGCTCGAACGCGGTCGACATGCCGACCCGCCAGTCGTTCGTCATCGAGATGGTCGGGCGCGAGGATATCGGCAACGCGGTGGCCCTGAACTCGGCGATCTTCAACGCCGCCCGGATCGTCGGGCCCGGCGGTCGCCGGGCTGACGATCGGCGCGCTCGACATCTCGATCGCCTTCTTCCTCAACGGCCTGAGCTTCGTCGCGGTCATCGCCAGCCTCCTCGCGATGCGCGAGTCCGAGCTCCGCCACGGTCGCCCGCGCGGCGATGCCGCGGACGGTCGGGGCGGTACGGGCCAACCTCGCCGAGGGGCTCAGCTACGTCCGCCGGACCCGGGCCGTGCTCCTGGCCGTCACGGTCGTCGGGCTGGTCGCGACGGCCGGGATGAACTTCTCGGTGGTGGTGCCCGCGCTCTCGCGCGACGTCCTCGGGACGGGGGCCGAGGGCTACGGCTTCCTGATGGCGGCGTCGGGCGATCGGGTCGCTGACGGCGGCCGTCGGGGTCGCCTTCCTCGGCCGGCCGGGGACGCGGGTCCTGGTCGGGGGCGCGATGGTCCTCGGCGTCGCTCGAGATCGCCCTCGGCCTTCTCGCGCTCGATGCCGCTCTCGCTGGTCTGCATGTTCGGGATCGGGATCGGCGGCATCGCGATGGCGATCACCGCCAACACCACGATGCAGCTGGCGGTCCCGGACGTCCTGCGCGGCCGGGTGATGTCCGTCTACACCACGGTCTTCGCCGGCTCCACTCCGATCGGTGGACTCGCCTTCGGGGCGATCGCCGGTGCCGCCGGCGCGGCCGCCGCGATCATCCTGGGCGGCGCGCTGGCCCTCGCCGTCGGGATCGGCGCCGCGATCGTCGCGTGGCGCTGGGGGATGCTCGGGGCGCGTGGCGCGGGTCGCGGGCGCCCGGTCGCGACCACCTTGGAACGCGGCACATCGCGCCCCGTGGCGGAGGTGTCGCCGGCCTCCGCCCCGAGTCCGGGTGGCGACGCCTAGCACCGCCTCCTGGTGGCGACGCCTAGCACCGCCTCCTGGCGCCGACGCCCAGCGCCGACTCCCAGCGCCGACGCCCAGCACCGCCTCCTGGCGCCGGACTCCCAGCGCCGACTCCCAGCGCCGACTCCCAGCGCCGACTCCCAGCGCCGGACCCGATCCCGTTCCGTGATCGACTGGGTCGATCGATCCGGGCGGCTGCGCGGTCTCGGCGTGGCGGCTCGCTGTCGTAGCTCATCGCTGCGAGCGATCGATTGAGACGGTTCGGCTGAAGTGGCGGCGCCTGCCGACGCGAGCACGGGCGGTTCCCTCCATTGACCCATCGCTCCCGGCGATGGGATCTACTGCTTGAGTGCACTCGGACGGTGGATGCCCGGCGTAACCGTCCAAATCTATCGCTGCCGGCGATGGTTGGACGGCGGCGCCCCGTCCGCGACCATCAGCGACCGACCGCCGCGCCCCGAGCAGCCCCGGCAAGGACCGTCGTCGCTCCCTCTTCGACGGACACCCACACCAAGCTCGAGCCTGGCCACGGCTCCGTCGGACCGGTCAGCGAGCGGACCGCCGCACGACTCACACCTGGATAGGCGGCCCGGAACGTGGACTCGAACTCCTGGGTGAGCATGCGGTTGGCGCGCGTCGACCGGAGGAGGAGCAAGGTCGACATCCGAAGCGTGGACCGCCCGGACGTCGCAAGGGCGAGCGGGTCCGTCGACATCAGTCCGGCGGCCTTCTCGTGCGCCCAGCGGATCTGCTGCTCGAGGCGTCGGAGTTGCGATTGCGCCTCGCACACGACGATCTCGCCGGCGTCAGGGTCGTGAAGGACCAGGTCGATCACGCCCCGAACGGGTCGGTGGACCGGTACCTCGAGGTGACGACGCCAACGCGGGTCCAGTCGGGCGAGCAGCGCCTCCAGCATCCTGGCCTGGATATGGTCCCGGAGCGGCACGCTGATCCCCGGATCGATCCTTGCCACGTACCGACCGCCGAGCGCGATCGCGATGCGATGGAGCGTCTCGTCGGAAGCCGTCACGGCGCCGGACTCGATCTCGGACTCGTGGCCCTGGCTGATGCCGGCCGCCGCCGCGAGGCGTGCCTGGCTGACGCCCGCGTCCTCGCGCATCCGTCGGATGCTTATGCCGATCGCGCGATGCCCCTCCCGCGCGCTGCGGTTGGCTTCGATCTCGATCCGTGTTCTCGGTCGCCCCAGCGGCATGGGGAAACGATGCACATGGCGCGTCTACCGCGGCTTATCGGCGCCCCGAGTCGTAGGTCCATCCTCAGCCTCTCGCCGGGCATTGCGTCGCAGTGGATCTGGGTCCATCGCCGCTGGCGATAGGTTCCGACGGTTGGTCCTTCTGGCGAGCCATAGCAGTGGTGATACACGAATCGACCAGCACGACCCCTATCGCTGGGACCGATGGACCCGACGCGACCGGCCTTGCCGCGACCGAGGTCGGCGTCGTAACCGCCTCTACCGATCGCTGCCGGCGATAGGGCTCAACCCCTGCGATCCCGGTGCCGCGGTTCCGCCACGGTCCCGGTACCGCGGTCACTCTCCCGGTGCCGCGGTTCCGCCACGGTCCCGGTACCGGCGCCTTGGCTACGGTCCCGGTACCGCGGTCACTCTCCCGGTGCCGCGGTCACCGCGCCGGCGCCTTGGCTACCGTCCCGGCGCCGGCCTCGTGGTCGAGCGAAGGGGGACCAGTCCGAGGACCGGCGCCTCTCGATCGAGGTAGCTGAGCGCCACGGGGCCGCGGGGCCTGGTCAGCGTGATCCCGAGTCGGATCGTGTCGTCGCCGGGGTGGTTCGGGTCGTAGACGAACAGCGAGACGTGACCCGCCGCCGCGTCAAGCTCGTAGCCGTGGATGACCACCTGGTGGTTCGCCACGAGCACCCGCGGGTCGGCGGAGGCGACGTGGACGAGCCCGACGGCCGTCGGTCGGCCCGCATCGATCGCTCGACGCGGACGCGCCGGCCAGGCGTCCCGGACGGTCAGCCGCGCCCGGGTCTCGGGCGACGCGGCCGATGCGCGGTAGAACCGCAGCGCGGCGAGGCCCCACTCGAGGCTGTCGACCTGCCGCCGAACGATGGTCCGGAAGAGCGGCGAGCCGGCGGCCGGCGGTTCGCGGTCCGGCGGCGGCACCACGCCAGCCGCCCACAGGTCGAGGACCGTAAGCGCCATCCCGCCGCACAACCCGTACGCGGCGTCGCCGATGCCGAGCTGGAACGCCAGCGGGACGGGCCCCGGCACGCGAGCGGCGAGGACCAGGGCGGGCACGCTCGGCCAGCGGTTCGCGAAGTGGAACCCCGCGGTGGAGGGGAGGAAGCCGGGCACGGCCCGGATCGTCGTGGCCATCGCCGAGAACGATAGCCCGTGCACTCGGTGGCGGCGGTCGCGTCCGACCGCGGGAGGCCGCGTCAGGCACCCATCTTGCCTATGGCTTCGGCCCGGTGAGGTCCTCGGTCCGGTAGGCCATCGTGCTCGACGACCAGGTCGCCGAGACGTCGATCCGGGCGGCCGTGATGAAGCGGGTCACGCCCGAGATGGTGAAGAGGATCGCGAAGGCCGGGAAGCCGAGGGGCAGGACCGCCAGGATCGCCGCGTTGGAGAACTGCCCGGCGGTGACCCCCAGCGCGGTCCCCGCCACGAACCGGCCCTGGGCGTCGATGAGCGCCGGGCCCGGGACCAGCCGCATCAGCCGCTCGTTCGAGGAGAGCGATCCGGCGGCGGCCCCGGCCGAGGCCACCACGGCCACGATGCAGATGACCAGCCCGGCGACCGGGTTCTGCGGGAACGCGAGAAGTCCGAAGAGCATCGAGCCGCCACGCATGAGCATCGACAGCCGGAGCGTCCGCGAGGCCGAACCGCGGGCGAGCATCCCGCCGACGACCGTGGCGCTCACCAGCGAGGCCGCCGAGGCGAGCGCTGAGAGCAGGATCGCGAACGCCGGCGACAGGCCGAGGACGCTGATCGAGTAGATCGACAGGTACGGTCCGAATCCTGCCCCGAACGCCGCGAAGGTGATCGAGCGGATGAACCGCTCGAGCTCGGTCCGGGGCGGCTTCGGGGCCGGGGGCGCACCCGGGGCCGCGGAGGCACCACCAGCCACCGGCGCGCCCGCCGCCGCGGAGGCACCACCGGCCACCGGCGCGCCCGCCGCCGCGGAGGCGTGACCGGCCACCGGCGTCCCATCGACCGCAGCCGGTCGACGCGCCACGTGCACCCGACCCGGTTTGGGCAGCCGCCGCACGACCAGGATCTCCAGCACCCCGGCCACCCCCGCCACGAGGAAGACGACCGCGTAGATCCGGATCCCGAAGGTCGGGAAGGTCGCCTGGACCAGCAGGGCCACGGGCAGCAGCAGGACGGCGCCGAGCCCCAGGTTCACGCCCATCACCCGCGGGGCCACGAAGCGCCGCTCGGGGTCGGGCATGACCGCCCCGAACCAGGCCAGCAGGTTCGTGCCGCCGATCGTCGTGGCCGCGCCGGCGACGGCCATCACGGCCCCGATGGCGACGATCGCCACGAACGACGGGATCACCCCGGCCCAGGCCAGCATCGTCAGCACGGCCAGCACGAAGCCCCGGGTCTCGCCAACGAGCAGGATCGCGATCGTCACCGCCCGGAGGTTCCCGTCGAACCGACGGAGGAGCCGCGGGACGAACAGCTGGGCGGAGGAGAAGGCGAACGGCAGCACCCCGATGACCGTGGCCAGAGCCGGGTGGGCGCCGAGGGCCAGCAGCAACGGGACCGTCAGCCCGTCGCCGGCCAGGGCGGAGACCGTCGCCTGCCCGGCGCCGATCCCGAGGTAGCGCCGGTAGCGCTTGCCGAGGAAGGCCCGCCACTCGCCGATCGCCGTGCGCAGGGCTGCGGTCGTCGGTCGGGACATGCCCGAAGGGTACGCGGCGGGGCGCTACCATCGCCCCATGCCCACGAACCGGCTCGCCGGCGAGACGAGTCCGTACCTCCTCCAGCACGCCCACAACCCGGTCGACTGGTCGCCCTGGGACGCAGGTGGCCCTGGCCCGGGCGAAGGCCGAGGACAAGCCGATCTTCCTCTCGATCGGCTATGCCGCCTGTCACTGGTGCCACGTCATGGAGCGCGAATTGTTCGAGGACGAGGCGACGGCGGCCGAGCTCAATCGCGATTTCGTGTCGATCAAGGTGGACCGCGAGGAGCGGCCCGACCTCGACCAGGTCTACATGAGCGCGGTCCAGGCGATGACCGGCCAGGGCGGCTGGCCGATGAGCGTCTTCCTCACCCCGGACGGCAGGCCGTTCTACGGCGGGACGTACTTCCCCGACGAGCCGCGCCACGGGATGCCGTCGTTCCGCCAGGTGCTGGCCGGGGTGGCACAGGCGTACCGGGAGCAGCGGGCGGAGATCGAGCGGTCGGGCGACGCGATCGTCGCGGCGATCGCGGGCGCGGCCCGGGTCGCCGCTCCGTCGCCGGGCGAAGCGTCGGCAGCGTCCGACGCATCGGCGCTGCCCGATCGGAGCATCCTCGAAGCGGCCGTCGCGCAGCTCGAGGCGTCGTTCGACCCGCGTCACGGCGGCTGGGGCGGCGCACCCAAGTTCCCCCAGCCGATGACCATCGACTTCCTGCTCCGACGAGCCGCCGCGAGCGGCGACGGGCGCGCCCTCGCGATGGCCTGCCGGACGCTCGACGCGATGGCCGACGGCGGGATCCACGACCAGCTCGGCGGCGGCTTCCACCGGTACGCGACCGATGCTGTCTGGCTCGTCCCGCACTTCGAGCAGATGCTCTACGACAACGCCCAGCTCGCCCGGACGTACGTCCACGCCTGGCAGCTGACCGGCGACGAGCGCTACCGGGAGGCGGCGACCGGGGCCCTCGACTACCTGGCCCGGGAGCTCCTGACCACCGAAGGGGGGTTCGCGGCCAGCCAGGACGCCGACACCGAAGGCGAGGAGGGCGGCACGTTCGTCTGGACGCCCGAAGAGGTACGGGTCGTCCTCGGGCCGTCCGAGGCGACCCTGTTCATGACCGCCTATGACGTCACCGAGAGCGGCAACTGGGAAGGCCGGTCGATACTCCGCCGGGTCCGTTCCGACGCCGAGCTGGCCGCCCTGTCCGGCTCGACCGCCGACGACGTGGCCCGGCGCCTGGCCGACATCCGGATCGCCCTGTTCGCCGCTCGCCGTGCCCGTCCTCAACCCGCTCGCGACGACAAGGTCCTGGCCGGCTGGAACGGGTTGGCGATCGCCGCCCTGGCCGACGCGGTCGGGGCGCTCGAGACGGCCGCCGACCGGGACGACGCGCCGCCGACGGCGCCGGACAACGCCGCGACCCATGCCGGATCCGAGCCGAGCACGCCGGCCGCCCGCTACCGCGCGCTGGCCGAGGGCGCGGCCATCCTCGTCCTGGAGCGCCTCCGGTCGCCAGACGGCCGTCTCCGCCGGAGCTGGAAGGACGGGCGGGCCAGCGCCGACGGCGTCCTCGAGGACCATGCCTGCCTGGCGGAAGGTCTCCTCGCACTTTACGAGGCGACCTTCGACGAGCACTGGTTCGTCGCCGCGCGAGCCATCGTCGACACGATCCTCGAGCGGTTCGCCGATCCGGCCGGTGGTTTCTTCGACACGAGCGACGCCCACGAGACGCTCATCGCCCGGCCCAGGGACCTCCAGGACAACGCCGTCCCGTCGGGCAACGCGATGGCGGCGACCGTCCTGCTCCACCTCGCCGCCCTGACCGGCGCCGGGCGCTACCGGACCGCGGCGGAGCGGGCGATCGGGCTCGTCGCGGACGTCGCCGGGCGGTACCCGGCGGGGTTCGGCCAGTGGCTCGTGGCGATCGACTTCGCCCTCGCGCCAACGATCGAGGTCGCGATCGTGGGCGACCCGGCGGATCCGATCACCCGGCGCCTGGCGGCGCCCGCCCGGACGGGGTTCCGGCCGCATCTCGTCATCGCCATCAGCCCCACCCCGCGGGACAGCGCGATCGAGCTGATGGGCTCCCGCTTCCAGCTCCGCGATCGCCCCACGGCGTTCGTCTGCCGGGAGTTCGCCTGCCGCCATCCCGTCCACGAGCCCGAGGCGCTGGCGGCCCAGCTGGTCGCCCAGTGAACCAGGCGGCCGATCTGCTCGAGATCGCCATCCGCGAGGTCCGGCCCGAGGAGTACGACGCCCTGGGCGACCTGACCGTCGCGGCCTACCGCTCGGTCGGCGAGCTCGACGCCGGCTACCACGAGCACATCCACGATGTCGGGTCCCGGGCGGCGGTCTGCCCGGTGCTGGTGGCCGTCGACGCGAACGGCCGGGTCCTCGGCGGGGTGACCTATGTGCCCGGTCCGGGCACCCCGTACTCGGAGGTGGAGCGCGAGGGCGAGGCCGGCTTCCGGATGCTGGCCGTCGACCCGACCGTCCAGGGCCGCGGGGTCGGTCGGCGCCTCGTCGTCGCCTGCCTGGACCGCGCCCGTCGCGAAGGGCGGACCGGGATGGTCCTGCTCACCCGGCCGTTCATGACCGCGGCCCACCGCCTCTACGAGAGCGTCGGCTTCCGGCGCGATCCGGAGCGCGACTGGTGGCCGGAGGACGACCTGGAGCTGATCGCCTTCGCCGTCGCGTTCGATCGGGCGGGATGAGCCCCTCGATGGAGCGTCGGGCGCCGGACGACCCGACGCCCCCGGCCGAGGCCCGACCGGCCGCGACGATCGTCCTCGTCCGTCGGGGCTCCAGCGGCCTGGAGGTCCTCCTGACCCGCCGGCCCGATTCGATGGCCTTCGCCGCCGGTCTCCACGTCTTCCCCGGCGGACGGGTCGACGAGTCGGACGCCGCTCCGGACCTCGTGAGCCGGGCCCGGGGTCCGAGCGATGCCCCGGGCTTCGGTGTCGATCATCGGATCGCCGCGATCCGCGAGACCTGGGAGGAGGTCGGGGTCCTCCTGGCCGACCGGCGGGGGAGCGGCGAGGCGTCCGGGTCGATCGCCGAACGCCCGAGCACGCCCGACTCGTTCGATCGAAGCGGCGGAGACTTCCGGGCGCTCGCCGCCGAGCTCGACCTCGAGCTCCGCACCGACGCGCTGGTGGAGGTGGCGCGCTGGACGACGCCGCGGGCCTACCCGCGTCGGTTCGCCACCCGCTTCTTCGTTGCCGAGCTCCCGGCCGGTGCCGTCCTCCGCCCGGATCCCCGCGAGGTCGCCGGGCACGCCTGGCTCGCGCCCCGTGCAGCCCTGGCCGCGATGGCGTTCGGCCGGATCGCGATGTGGCCGCCGACCTCGACCACCCTCCAGCGGCTCGAGCGGGCCGGCTCGTACGAGGCGATCCGCGACGGGCTGGCCCTCCGACCGGAGCCGCCGATCCGGGTCGAGCGGCTGGGAGCGGGCCTGACCGTCATGACCGGGCGGCACGCCTTCGGGCCGGCGGGTCGCCCGGCCAACACCGTCCTCGTGGGCACGAAGCGGGTCGTGGTCGTGGACCCGGGCGATCCCGGCGAGGACTTCCTCGACGCGATCGAGACGGAGGTGGCGGCCGCCGGTGGGGCGATCGTCGCGATCGCGCTGACCCACGTCGACCCGGGTCACGCCGCCGGCTCGGAGGAGCTCCGGGCCCGGACCGGTGCCCCGATCGTGTGCGGGCCGGGTGGCGCGGCGGCCTTGTCGTGGGACGTCACCGAGGTCGGCGAGGGCTCGACGATCGACCCCGGCGAACCGACGATCCGGGTCCTGCGGACCCCCGGCCACCGACCGGACCACCTGGCCTTCCTGCTCGCCGACGGCACCCTCCTGGCCGGCGACACGATCGTCGACGGCGAGCCGCTGGTCCTCCCGCCCGAGGGCGACCCGACCGCCCAGTGGGACACCGTGGGCCGGCTCGCGGCGATGGCCGCTCGCGGTGAGATCCGGCGGGTGATCCCGGGTCACGGGCCGGTCGTGGACGCCGGCGCGGTGCCTGCCCTCCGGCCCGGCTAGACTGCCCGAGCATGAGCGAGACACCCCCGTCGGCCGAGCCCCCCGCCCCGCCCCCCGACGAGATTCAGGCCGAGGCCGAGCGTCTCGTGGGTCTCGCCCGGACGCGTGAGCTGCGCGTCCGGCTGATGGGTGGCCTGGCGATCCGCATCCAGTCGCCCAGCGTCCGCCGACCGCCCCATGCCCGGGCCTACCGCGACCTCGACCTCGTCGCCCACGACAAGGACGTCGGAGCCCTGCGCAAACTGCTCGAGGCCGAGGGCTACGT
Organism: uncultured Chloroflexia bacterium; assembly: GCA_963809595.1. GTDB lineage: Bacteria > Chloroflexota > Limnocylindria > Limnocylindrales > CSP1-4 > Chersky-267. Next base: position 571,796 of record CAWEKG010000001.1, read on the forward strand.
CGGCGACAAGCTGTTCAACGCGATCCATGGCGCCCAGCGGCTCGTCTACAACGCCCCCGACGGACGCTGGTCGGTCGATGTCGTCATCGATTCGCTCTCGATGTCGCACACCCTCGATCTCAAGGATCGGCTGCGGACCGACGGGATCACCCTCGACCTCGCGGACCTGCTCCTGACCAAGCTCCAGATCTGGGAGACGAACCGGAAGGACCGCGGCGACGTGCTCTGCCTGCTGGCCGACCACCCCCTGGCGGCGGTCGGTCGCCCGGTCGCCGGGCCAGGCTCCGACGGAGCGCCGGGAGCCATCGACCTGGTCCGTCTACGCTCGGTCCTGGCCGCCGACTGGGGCTTCTGCCACACGGTCGAGCGGAACCTGGGCGATGTGGCCGAGCTGTGGGGGAGCGTGCCGGTCGCCGACGCGCCGTACCAGGTCGACGCCCAGGTCACCGCCCTCCTGGCCGACATCGACGCGGCCCCGAAGTCGATCGGCTGGCGGGCCCGCTCGCGGGTCGGCGAGCGGGTCCGCTGGTACGAGGTCCCCGAGGAGGCCCGCCGCTAGCGCTCGCCGGCGTCGATGCCGCTCGCGACCAGCGCCTCGCGCCAGTGGTCGACCGACCGTTCGAGGTCGTCGAGGACCTCGTCGTCGGCCTGCTCGAAGGCCGGGATCACCTCGAGGAAGAGGGCGGTCTCGGTGACCCCTCCGTCGACCAGCTCCGCGAGCACCCGCCGGGCGTCGATCCGGCCCTCGGCATTCCTGGCCGGGGTGAACGGCCAGTGGTGGTCGCCGGCGGCGTCGGACTGCTGGAGCTGGACGACCGGCGCCGCCGTCCCGAGCTCGCGGAGCCAGGCGTACGGGTCGCGATCCGGGCCGGCGGTCCCCGGTACGCACATGTGGCCGACGTCCAGGCAGAGCCGGATCGGCACCCGCTCGGCGTCGCCGTCGGTCAGCAGGTCGCGGACCATCGCCATCGTCGACGGCTCTCGGGCGGCCGCGAGGTTCTCCACCATGAGGTACTCGAGACCGGCCCGGCGAGCGTGCCGGGCAAGCCCCGCGAGCGAGGCCTTGAGGTCGGCCCAGCGGATCGCCCGCCGATCGGGATCCGTCCAGTCCGCGACGCCGAACGCGCCGACGTGGCCGCCGGTGGCCACCCCACCGAGGGCCGCGGTCAGGTCCACCGCTCCACGGAGGTAGGTTCGGGCTTCCTCGCGAGCAACCGGCTCCGGGTCGAGGAGGAGGTTCCGGGAGTACGCCGCGAGCCCGGTGAAGGTCGAGTGGAGCGTCAGGCCTTGCGCCTCGGTCGTGGTCAGGATCGCACCGGCCGCCGCCGTCAGGTCATCCGCCGCCCGGCGACCGTCCTCCAGGTCGAGCGAGTGCTGGACGAGCCCCAGGCCGAGCCGCTCGGCGACGATCGGCGCCCAGTCTTCCGGCCGCGGCCAGCGCTTCACCGCGAAGCAGGTGTTGATCCCGAGCCGGGCGCGCATCGTCAGCCTCCCCGCGGCCGGGCGGCCGCCGAGCCGAGCAGGGCGTGGTACGAGGTCCGGACCCCGGTGTAGGTCGCGACCGCCTCCGGGTCCGGCTCGACCGGCGGCTCGAGCCGGACGCACCGGGCGATCGCCTCGGCCGGATCGCGATAGACGTTTGCGCCGAGACCGGCGAGCATCGCGACCCCGGTCACCGCGGCGTCGCCGGGCACGGTCCGGACCGGGATGCCCAGGATGTCGGCCTTGACCCGGCTCCACGTCGCGAGCCGGGTGTCGCCGCCCGAGATCCGCAGCTCGGTCACCTCGGCCCCGCCCGCCCGGAGCAGATCGAGCTGGTCGGCGATCGCGAACGCGACGGCCTCGAGCATCGCCCGGGCCAGCTCGGGCCGGCCGTGGCGTAGCGACAGGCCGGCGAAGGCGCCACGCAGGTCCGGGTCGGTCCGCTCGCCGTCCGCCAGCACCGCCAGCGCGACGAGCCCGTCGGAGCCGGGCGGGACCGCGGCGGCCTCGGTGTCGAGGCGGGCGTAGTCGGCGCTCCCGGGTCGCCCCGAGCGTCCGCCGTAGAGCAGCCCGGCCAGCCAGGCCACCGCCGCCCCGGTCGTGTTGATCCCGGTCTCGGTCGTGAACGGGCCCAGGATCACATGCGGGTAGTGGGTGACGGCGAGCACCTCGAGCGGCGAGGCGACGACCGCATTCAGGCAGGTCGACGAGCCGGCCATCTCGCTGACCGGCCCGGCGGCGACGACACCGGCCCCCAGGGCGCAGGCCTGGCTGTCGGCGCCCCCGAGGACGATGGGCAGGCCGGTCCGGAGCCCGGTCCGCCGGGCGACCTCGGCCCGGAGCCCGCCGAGGACCCCGCTCGAGGGACGGACGGGCGGGAAGAGCCCGGGGTCCAGGTCGAGCGCCGCGCAGAACGTCTCGTCCCAGGCGCCGGCCCGGAGGTCGTAGGCCAGGGTGGCCGCCGCGTGGGTGCCGTCGGTGGCCGTCTCGCCGGTCAGACCCGCCGCCACGAGATCGCGCGGCTGGAGGGCCCAGCGAGCCCGGGCGAAGGCCGCCGGCTCGTGCGCCCGGAGCCAGAGGAGCTTGGGGACGACGTGGAACCCGCTCGGCAGGTGACCCGTCCGGCGGTGGATCGCGACATCGCCGAACCGTTCGCGGAGCATCGTCGCGTCGTCGGACGCGCGGTTGTCCCGGTAGATGAGCCCCGCCGTGACGGGCTCACCGCGAGCGTCCACGAGGACGACCGACGGGCACTGTCCGGTCAGGCCGATCGCCCGGATCTCCCCGGGCCGCCCGATCCCGTCGGCGACGAGACGGCCGACCACGTCGGCCAGGGCCCCGAACGCAGCCGATCGCCAGGCTCGGGCGTCCTGCTCGGCCCAGCCGACCCGGGGCGACCGGGTGGGGTAGGGACGGCGCGACTCGAGCAGCCGCCGCCCGTCCAGATCGAAGATCACGGCCCGGGCACCGGAGGTTCCGACGTCGATCGCCCCGAGCAGCCCCCCGCCCGATCGTTCCGCCGTCCCTCCGGCCCGCGACGGCGCCGCCATCAGCCCCGGACCAGCTGGTGGGCGCTCACCTTGTCCCGCTCGAGGGTGACCAGGGTCCCGTTCAACGCGCCGGTCGAGTAGTCCGAGCCGGGGTTGATCGCGATCGTCCGGCCGAGCCGGCGGGTCCCGCTCGACTCGTGGATGTGGCCGTGCAGGCCGAGGAGCGGTTGGATCTCGAGGATCGCGTCGCGGACGGCGGTGCTCCCCACGGGCGCCATCCTCGGCTGCCCCAGCGAGGTCTGGACCACGAGGTTCTCGTCGAGGACCGGGGCTTCGTCGAGGCCCGACCCGTAGGGCGGCACGTGGAAGTTGAAGACCGCCCGCTCCGGCGCCCGGAGCTGGCCGGCCATCCCGTGGATCGCGGCGTCGAGCTGCTCCTCCGTCATCTCACGGTGACTGTGCCACGGGGTGATGTTCGAATAGCCCCACGAGATCATCTCGTGGTCGTCGTCGAGCATCACGATCCGGCCCTCGTCGTGGACGCCCCAGGACGCGCCGTCGAGGAGCGTCCGAAGCTCGATCGGGTCGTCGTTCCCGAGCATGAAGTAGATCCGCTTGCCGGACGGGCGGAGCCGTTCGTCGGCGAGCTGGAGCCACTCGTTGAGCCGGGCGTGCATGAGCTCGACGAACAGCCCGTCGAGGCTGCCGTCCGCCTTCCGCGCGTCCAGCTCACCCGGCTCGGCCCGGTAGGGGTAGTAGCCGTGATCGGCGATGAGCTTCTCGAGCGCCTCGAGCTCGGGCCCGGGCTCGACCGTGTGGTCCGTGCCGATGAACGAGCAGCGGTACCGGCCGTCGACGCCCCGGACGATCGTCTGGAGCGCCTTGCCCGCGACGTCCCCGCCCAGGACGAGCACGTCGGCGCCGTACACCGGGCCGGCGTTCACGAACTTGCGGAAGCACTTGCTGGAGCCGTGGAGATCGGTGGCGAAGTAGACCTTGGTCTTGTGGCCCATCGCGGCGTCAGCCGGTCGCTCGAGACCGGGCCGACCGCGCGGCGTCCATCAGCCGGGTCGCCCGGTCCGGGTCGACCATGTTCCAGGTCACCCCGTCGACCTTCAGGCTGGTCCCGACGATCGCTCCGTCGGCCACCGCGAAGATGTCCCGGATGCTCTCGGCCCGGACGCCGGTGTTGGCGATCACCGGTGTCGTCGGGGCCGCCTCCTTGGCGCTCCGTAGGTCGCCCATCTCGAACGCCACGCCGGCTGCCGGTCCGCTGATCAGGATGGCGTCCATCCCCAGGAACGCCGCCCCCTTCGCCCGGTCGGCCACGCTCCGGTTGCCGATCGCGCTGGCGAACTCCGGGGCGACGTTGTCGAAGAGGGCCACCTCATCGGCGCCGATCATCGTCCGATAGCCGGCGATGTCGCCGATCCGCGGCTCGATCATCCCGAGATCGCTCTCGTACACCCCGGTCAGGACCTCACGGATGAAGCTGGCGCCGGTGGCCCGGGCGAGGGCGAGACTGGCGATCGCATCCCACAGGATGTTCACCCCGAAGGGGACCCGGATCGCCGACCGCAGCTCACCGATCGTGGCGGCCATCGCGGCCGGGATCTCGGGACCCACCTCGAGCTGGTAGGGGTAGTCGGCCTCGTTGCAGAACAGGACGCCGTCGACGCCCGCTCCCTGGAGGACCTCGAGATCGCGTCCGACCCGATCCAGCGCGGCGACCCGACCGGCGGTGACGTCGTGGAGCGGACGGCCCGGCAGGCCGGGGAAGTGGAGCATGGCGATGACCGGCTTGGCCGTCCCGAAGATGCGCTCCAACGCGTCCATGGCTCCTCCTCAGGTCCGTGCGTGGGAAGTGACGCGGGGCGCTTCGGACGCGATGCCGTCCCCGGCGATCGCGACCTCGATGCCGAGCCCCGCGAGGCTCGTCAGCTCGTCGCCCGCGGCGCTCGGATCGGTCACCAGGATGTCGACCCGAGCCGCCTCGCTGACGACCACGTTGGTGACGATCCCGATCTTCGATCCATCGCTGATGACCATCAGCCGGGCTGCCCGGGCGATCGCCTGGCGCTGGGTCTCGGCGTCACCCTCGTCGACCTCGGTCAGGCCCCACCGGGCGCTCAGCCCGGCGGCGCCGACCACGGCCAGGTCGAAGCGGTAGCGAGCGAGGGTGGCGACGGCGACCGGACCGACGCAGGTGAGCTCGTCCTGGCGGACCGCCCCGCCGAGGACGACGACGTCGATCGAGCGGGTGCCGAGCAGGCTGGCGATCGGCAGCGACGCGGTGACCACGGTCAGGCCCTGGTGGGCCGGCAGGAACCGGGCGAACTGCTCGGCGGTGGTCCCGATCCCGACATAGACGAGGCGGGCATCCCCGAGCAGGCTCGTCGCGCGCATCCCGATGAGCCGCTTCTCCCGGGTGTGCTCCAGGGCCCGGGCGTTGAACGCGACGTCGAGCGAACGGGTGAGATGCGCGGTCGCGCCGCCGTAGGTCTGCCGGACGAAGCCATCCCGCTCCAGTCGGGCGATGTCGCGACGGATGGTCATCTCCGAGACCTCGAAGGCCAGGGCGAGCTCGCCGACCCGGATCGTCTGGTCCTCGGCGACCCGCTCGAGGATCTGGTGGCGACGATCCACGGCGGCCATCGGGCGCCGGTGGGCGCCGTTCGGTCGCGACGGCGTCACAGCATCCGACACATAGGTCCCTCCACGGTCTCACATCAACCGTTGACGGATGATGTGCGATTGTGTTCCACTATCGACGCGCCGGACGTGCCCTGTCAAGCGTAGCCCCGGCGAGACGCGACGTGAGGAGGGTCGAGGTGGCACAAGGGACGGGGTCAGGTGGGAGCCAGCTGTTCGTCCGACAGAGCACCGGCCTGGTCCGAGAGGCGTCGGCGCTCGACGCCACGATCTTCAACGCGGTCTTCTCGGCGCCGGTCGGCGCCGCGCTGGCCTTCGGGCTGTTCTGGGCCTACAGCGCCTTCCCGAAGGCCGACCTGGTGTCGGCCACGCTCATCTCGTTCGTGCTCAACGTCCCGGTCCTGATCATGATGGCGCTGCTCGCCGCGAGCATGCCCCGGACCGGCGGCGATTACGTCTGGGTCAGCCGGATCCTGTCGCCGCCGCTGGCCCTGATCAGCAACTTCGGGGCGGCCCTGTCGGCGATGATCGGGGCCACCTTCTGGGCCCGCTATTTCGCCGTGTCGGCGCTCGGACCGGTCCTCGTCTCGATCGGCGCCGTGACCGGGAACCAGACGCTGGTCGAGTGGGGTCAGAACTTCAGCGACCAGAAGGACCACCAGCTGTGGGTCTTCCTCGGCGGCTTCGCGATGATCGCCCTGATGACCGCGATCCTCATCGCCGGCACCAAGACCACGTTCCGCTGGCAGAACACGTTCTTCGTCATCGCGATGACCGGCACCTTCGCCGCGTTCCTCGTCCTGCTGTTCGGCAACAACGCCGACTTCCAGTCCCACTTCAACGAGTTCAACGCCAAGTTCGGCGGTGGGACGGCGGCCGCGGTCATCGGCGACAAGGCCGGGATCAGCCCGGACGTGACCGACCTGGGCTCGACCATCCCGGCGATCTTCGTGGTCATGACCTTCATGATGTGGAACTGGTGGTCGGTCTACCTGTCGGGCGAGCTCAAGAGCGCGATGAACCGGGGGCGCCAGCTGAGCATCATGTTCGGCGCCCTGATCTTCGACGTCGTGTTCATCTCCCTCGGCGCGATCCTCTTCTTCCGAGTCGTCGGCTTCGACTTCGTCGTCGCCGCCAACAGCGGCAGTGATGCCTACGCCATCCCATCGGGGGCGTTCTTCCAGCTCCTCGCCGGGTTGGTCCTCAACATCCCGGTCCTGACCGTGCTGATCGTCGGCTCCTTCCTGTTCTGGAGCCTGCCGGCGATGGTCGGCAACACGTTCATGCCCATCCGGTCGGTCTTCGCCTGGTCGTTCGACCGGCTGCTGCCGGAGAAGTTCGCCGAGGTCAACGAGCGGACCCATTCGCCGGTTCCGGCGATCCTGCTCGTGATGGGCATCGTCACCGTGATGCTGGCCTGGTCGATCGTGTCGACCGACTTCGGGACGTGGCTGGCGCTCGGCGTCCTGGCCGGCGTGGTCTGCGTGCTGATCGTGTCGCTGGCCGCCTTCGTCTTCTCGAGCCGCCGGCCCGACCTCTACACGGCGTCGCCGGCCAACGTGAGGTTCGCCGGGATCCCGGTCCTCAAGATCGTGGCCCCCCTGTCGGCCCTGGTGATGGTCTTCCTCGTCTACGCGGTCCTCGCTTATCCGCCACTGGCCCTGGGCAACCCGGACAACGCCTGGTGGGTGCCGGCCTTCATGATCGCGATCGTGATCATCGGCCTGGTCATCTTCTACGGCGCGAAGTACATCCGCCGGAGCCAGGGCATCGACATCGACCTCGTCTATCGGGAGCTGCCACCCGAGTGACGTCCCCTGGTCACCCCGGCAGCTCCGCCCGCCCGCCCACGGTCCCTCACCGACCGGGGCGGGCGGCCTCGTTGCCGAGCGAGCTGGCGAGGTTGCGCAGGAGGTTGAGCCCTTCGTCGACGTCCTCTTCGGGCGCGTACGGTCCGGGCATCAGGAAGCACGGCCGACCGCCGAGGGCGACGCCGTCGAGCTGACCCCAGCGCTCGGCGAGCGGCCGACCGGCACAGGCGGTCGCGGCCCGCTTGTAGATGAACACGACGGCCCCCGGCCGCCACAGTGCGACCTTCTGCCAGAGGCTGCCCACCCCGGACGCGAGAACGGTGTCGGTCGCCGTGTCCCGGGCCGTCGGAGCCTTGAGCAGGTCGGTGATGCCATGGCCGCCGGCCGCGAGCGCGTCGTCGGCCGCCTCGGGCGGAGTCCCGGCGGGGATGACGCCGGCCCGCACCAGCCGAAGCCAGAACCGGCGGCCGAGGCTGCCCTGGTGGTAATGACCGGCGGCCACGCTCACCGGCGACGGGTTGAGGCCCACGAATAGCAGTCCGCCGCGCTCGGGCGGCAGGTCGGCCAGCGTCTCGATCGCCCGGCCCTCGATCGTCAGCGTGAGCCGGTGAGGCCCGGGACCGGGTCGATGGAGGAGCTCGTCGAGGGTCGTCATCGGGCGGCGAGCATAGCGCACGCCGCCCGGACGACCGGCCGGATCAACCCCTCGGCGTCCTCGCCTTCGCGAGACTCCGAAGGCGGGTGAAGCGGACGACCGGGTCGAGATCGGCTCGGGCCACCGCCGGCCGGTTCGAGATCAGGGTCAGGCGGCGGGACAGGTGCGCCCGCTGCACGTCGAGGTCCATCGGCTTCAGACCGGGCTTCGCCCGTGCCCGCAACGAACGTGCCGTCGCGTCGAAGTCATCGGTGTCCACGGTGTCGTCCTCAGCTCACGGCGAGCCAGGCCACCCGGACGGTGGCCCCGGGCTTCTTGCTCAGGTAGATCGTGACCTTGTTGCTCCCCGCGACCGCACCCCGCACATAGAGACCGCTCTTGTTCGCCTGGATCGTCGCGAGGACCATGCTCGCGGAGGTGACCCCCGGGGCCGAGAAGGACTTCGTGGCCTGGGTCTTGGTGAACGAACCCTTGCCGCTCTGGCTGAAGTGAGCCCGGCCGTTGACATGCAGGGCGGTGGTGGTGGCTGTGCCGGCGTCCGCGGCGATCGCGATCCCGGTGGGGTCCGAGGAGTATCCGTAGACGCCCCACGGGCCCAGCCCGACGACACCGGTGGAGCCGGTGCCGACGACGCCGGCGCTCTGGTTGCTGTCGCCCCACACGCCCGCCGAGTACTGGTCCGAGATGTCGCAGTAGCCGTAGACGCCGGTCTCATCCGTGTTCGGCTGGACCTGGGCGCCGCTCGAATCTCCCGAGGCGGCCCAGACGGCCGCGCCGGTCGAGGCGTTCGTGGCGCGAAGTCCGTAGCCCGCGACATCGCTGGCGTCGGCGGTCACGCCGTTGCCCGTGGTCGTGGAGCCGGCGATCCCGACCCCGGAGGCGGCTGTGCCGGCCACCGCGGTCCCGTCGGTCGTCGTGTTCGTCACGGCGAAGGCGGGTGCCGCCAGGTCGGCCGCGAGGCCGGTCATCGAGCTGGCCGAGTTGGCGCTCCCGAGGATGAGATTGCCGCCGTCGGCCGCCCGGACCCCCGGAGCGGAGGCGAGGGCGTGGATCCCGACCGCGGCGGCGCCGCCGAGGGCCGCTCCGAGTACTGCGCGTCGTGAGGTGGGCTTCGAAGTATCGACCGTCATCGACGGGTCCCTCCCGCGTCGGCGCCGGAGCCGCAGTGACGGTCCTCGGACCCACGCATTGTGAGTCTAGGACGCCGAGACCAGCGCAGTGTTTCGGTCCCGGCAGCCCGGTGCGTCGGCGCACCGAACGGTGCGGACCCGCACGAGCCGACCCGGGCCCATCGGGGGGGTCCGACGGTCAGGTCGTGGGCGGGGCCACGGGCGGCTGAGCCGGCGGTTGGGCGGGCGGGACGGTCGGCGGTTGCGACGTCGGCGCGGCGGTGGGCGGCGTCGTCGGCTGATCGGCCGGTGTCGCATCCTGGCTCGCCTGGAACTCGCTCGCCTCCTTGCGGACCTCCTTGACCCCGCGACCGAGCATCCCACCGATGAGCGGCAGCGTCTTGGGTCCGCGGATCATCACCACGATGATGAGGATCACGATGAGGATGACGAGGAAGGTGTCCATTCCCATGGGCGACATGGTACCCCCGCCGCGAGCGCGCGGGCCGAAGCCGGCGCCGTCGCCTCGTCGGCCGATGTGTCTGGCGGGGTCGAGTCGACGCGCCCCGTGGCCGGTATCGTGCCACCCATGACGGATCCCGCGACCCGCGAGGGACCGCTCCTGGTCTACGGTCCGCGATCGACCGACTACGACTTCGGGCCCGGTCATCCGCTGACGCCGCGCCGGTTCGGACCGGGCATCGACCTGCTCCGGGCCGTCGGGGCGAGCCCGAGCCTGGCTCCGGAGCCCGCCCCGGACGCCGAGCTGCTGGCCGTCCACACGGAGCGCTATCTCGCGGCGGTCCGTCGGTATTCCGCGGACGCGACCCTCGCCCCGAGCTTCGGGATCGCGCCGTTCGGCGACGTGCCGCCCTTCGCCGGGATGCACGAGGCCGCCGCGGCCGTGGCCGGAGGCTCGCTCGGGGCGGTCGAGGCGATCCTCCGCGGCCAGGTCCAGCACGCCGTTCACCCCGGCGGCGGGCTCCACCACGCGATGCCCGATCGCGCCTCGGGCTTCTGCGTCTACAACGATGTCGCGCTGGCCGTCTCGGCGGCGCGGCGAGCCGGGCTGCGGGTGCTCTACGTCGACCTCGACGTCCACCACGGCGACGGTGTCGAGGCGATCCACCGGGCGGATCCCGGCGTCCTGACGGTCTCGTTCCACGAATCCGGTCGGTACCTGTTCCCGGGCACCGGGGCCGCCGAGGAGATCGGCGAAGGGGTCGCCGCCGGGACCGTGGTCAACGTCCCGTTCGAGCCGCTGACCGGCGAGACGGCCTGGCTCGAGGCGGTCCGGTCGGTGGTCCCGTCCCTCGCCGCGGTCTTCGGGCCGGACATCGTCGTCAGCCAGCACGGCGCCGACGGCCATGCCTGGGATCCTTTGGCCCACCTCCGGGTGACGACCACGGCGATGGGCGCCGCCGCTCGGCTGGTGGACGAGGTGGCCCACCGGCATGCCGGTGGACGCTGGCTGGCGACGGGCGGCGGCGGCTACGAGGTCTACCGGGTCGTGCCCCGCGCCTGGGCCCTGACCTGGCTCGCCGGCGCCCACCGCGAGGTTCCCGATCGTCTGCCGGAGGCGTGGCGCGACCGTTGGGCGGCCGAGGCCGAGCGCTTCGACGCCGGCCCCCTGCCGGAGCGGTTCGAGGACGCGCCGAACGCCGGGCTGGGTCGCGGACCGGGCCAGGAAGCGGCCGAGCTGGCAGCCGCGGCGACGGCGCTCGAGGTCAGGGCGCGTCTCCTGCCCCGTCTCCTCGTCGTGGCCGAGGAGCGCGGCTGGTGGGACCCGTCGGCGGCGACCGTGGAGCCGATGGGCCCGACCGGGCCCGCCGACCTCGGTGACCCGGTGTCGCCGACGATCGTCGACGGGCTCGATCGGGCGACCCTCGAGGGACTGGCCCTGGCCCCGCGGACGGTCGCGCCGGCGGATCCGGCGATCGGTCGGTCGATCCTCGCCGCGGCGATCGATCGGGGCGCCCGGCTGACCGGCGCGGTCGCGGGCGGGACGCTGGTCGGGGTCGCCCTCGTGGCCCCCGGACCGACCGAGGGCGGGGTTTCGGGGGCATCCCCGGTCGACGAGCTCGTCACGGTCGGCGTGGCGCCGGCGCGGCGCGGTGGTGGGCTCGGTCGGGCCCTGACCCGGGCGGCGGCCGAGGGCGCCCGGGCCAGGGGCGCGGCCCTCGTCGCGACGGTCGGGCCGGGCGACCGCGATCCGGTCGAGCCGCTCGCCCTGGCCGACCGATGGGCGGTCGCGGATCGGCTGCTGACCGGGGCCGGCCTGGACCGCGGCGACGGACCACCGAGCGTGAGTGGCCCCCGGCGCTACGTCGCCGATCGGGGGAAGTGAAGAAGCGGCGAGCCCCAGCCCGCCGCTTCCCTGGATGTGATCGGCCCGTGCCGGGCGATCAGCCGATGGCGAGGACCGCCGAGGCGGTCGCCACGATCACCGCGGCCGCGCCGCCGATGGCCATCGCGAGCCGGCTCTTGCCGCCCCACCGGGGATCCGGGGTGGACTGGAAGCGAGCCTCGCGAGCGATCTTGGCCAGCCGGCCCCGATCGGCCTCGAGGAGCAGTCCGGCCTGGTGGTGACGGGTGTACTCCTGGCTGAAGTAGGTGTTCATCTCCGTCCTCTCGTTCGTCTCGGTGCTGGTCTGGCCTGCCGTTTCCGTTGGCTGCATCGTCGGTCAGAAGGCAGGCGATCGCGACCAGCTGTGAGACCGCCCGGCGGTCAACCCGCACCACCCCGGTCCGTCGCATCCGGACCGTCGGGAGTGTCGGCGGACGGACAGGCCCGGTCCGGGCGGGCCATCCGGACGTGAAGCGGCGGACCGATGGGCCCTCCGACTCGGGTCGCACGGCCTGTGCGCAGACTTGCGCGGATTGGGTAGATTTGGATAGGAAACCGACGCCGCCGAGGTCAGGATCGTCCCTCCGGGCCGAGCGGCGCAGGAAGGCGGGAGAGAATCACATGCGAGTCGTCGACAGAGGCCATGCGATGGGTGTGGCGGTGCTCCGGATCGCGGTCGGGATCATCTTCCTGTGGGCCGGCCTCGAGAAGCTCCTCGGCAGCGCGGCGCCGGGCTGGACCTCGGCCGGGTTCCTCAAGTTCGCCACGGCCGGCACCGTGAGCTGGCCGTTCGTCACGGGGGAGCCGGCCAAGGACGCCATCTTCAACCCGACCCAGGGCATCTGGGTGAGCCTGGCCGGGAACCCTCAACTCCTGTCGGTGGTCGACACCCTGGTCGTGTTCGGCGAGACGGCGATCGGGATCGCCCTGATCCTCGGCCTGGCCACGCGGTTCGCCTCGGCCATGGGCACCCTGATGATGCTGTTCTTCTTCGTGGCGGCCTGGGACTTCGCCTTCGGGATCGTCAACCAGCACTTGACCTACGCGGTCGTGACGGCCTTCATCGGCTACATCGGGGCTGGCAACTACTACGGCCTCGACGCGACGCTCGCCAGGAACATGAGCCCCGCGCTCAAGAAGTGGATCTTCTCGGGCGAGGACGTGACCCGGGTCACGGCCTGAACGGGGCGGCCTCACGCCGCTCCTCCATCCGATCAGGACGGCCGGGTCCCCCCGGCCGTCCTGATTCCCGACGCCGATCGGGCGTCGCGGTCAGCCTCGTGACACGGGGCAGCGGTATGGACCGCCTGTTCGAAATCGAGCACGGGCCGGCCGGTCACCCTATACTCGGCGTCCCGTGGCCGCCCGACGATCCAGCCCGCCCCAGACCGACCCGCTCGCGGCCTTCGGCCCGGCCGTGTCCGACTGGTTCCGGGCTGCCTTCCCGGCCCCGACGACGGCTCAGGCCGAGGGCTGGGCGGCGATCTCGGCAGGGCACCACACTCTCATCCACGCCCCGACCGGGAGCGGCAAGACGCTCGCCGCGTTCCTGTGGTGCCTGGACCGCCTGGCCCGCGAGCCTGCTCCGCCGCCGACCCGGGAGCGCCCCGGCAGCGTCCGGGTCCTGTACGTCTCCCCGCTCAAGGCCCTGTCCTACGACGTGGAGCGGAATCTGCGGGCGCCGCTCGCCGGGATCGCCCTCGCGGCCGGCCGACGAGGCGACCCGATCCCGTCGATCAGCGTCGGCCTGCGGACCGGCGACACCTCGTCCGAGGAACGACGGCTGCAGGCTCGCCGCCCGCCGGACATCCTCATCACGACGCCGGAGTCCCTCTACCTGCTGCTGACGAGCGCGGCCCGCGACGGTCTGCGTGGGGTGGAGCACGTGATCGTGGACGAGGTCCACGCGATCGCCGGGACGAAGCGGGGAGCCCACCTCGCCCTCAGCCTGGAGCGCCTCGAGCGGTTGACGTCCCGGCCGCCCCAGCGGATCGGGCTCTCCGCGACGCAGCGACCGCTCGAGACGATCGCCCGGTTCCTCGGCGGGGCGGGACCCGACCGGGAGGTCCGGATCGTCGATGCCGGGACGCGCAAGGCGCTCGAGCTGTCGGTCGTGGTGCCGATCGAGGACATGAGCCGGCTCGGCGAGGCGCTGCCGCTCGACGAGCAGCCCGGTGGTCCGGCGGCCGGCGCCGAGGCCAGGGTCAGCATCTGGCCGGCGATCCACCCCCGGATCCTCGAGCTCATCCGGGCCCATCGCTCGACGATCGTCTTCTGCAACAGCCGGCGGCTGGCCGAGCGACTCGCCCAGCGGCTCAACGAGCTGGCCGGGGAGGAGCTCGTCCTGGCCCATCACGGCTCGATCGCCCGGGAGCAGCGGGTCGCCATCGAGGAGGCCCTCAAGGACGGCCGGCTGCCGGCGATCGTCGCGACCTCGAGCCTGGAGCTGGGGATCGACATGGGCGCCGTGGATCTCGTCATCCAGGTCGAGAGCCCGACCTCGGTCGCCCGGGGGCTCCAGCGGATCGGGCGGGCTGGCCACCAGGTCGACGCCCCGTCGCGCGGGATCATCTTCCCGAAGTATCGGGGCGACCTCCTGGAGGCGGCCGTCGTCGCCGAGAGGATGCACGCGGGGGCGATCGAGACGACGCTCATCCCACGCAACCCGCTCGACGTCCTCGCCCAGCAGGTCGTCGCGATGACGGTCATGGACCCCTGGACGGTGGACGAGCTCCATGCCATGGTGACCCGGGCGATGCCCTACGAGGCGCTCGGCCGGGAGGCTCTGGAGGGCGTCCTGGCGATGCTCGCCGGGGCCTATCCCAGCGACGAGTTCGCCGAGCTCAAGCCGCGGGTCCTGTGGGACCGGGTCACCGGCATCGTCGAGGGCCGGCGCGACGCCCGGGTCGTGGCGGTGACGAGCGGTGGGACGATCCCGGATCGCGGGCTCTACGGCGTGTTCATGGTCGGCGAGGCGGGGACCCCCGGCCGGCGGGTCGGCGAGCTCGACGAGGAGATGGTCTACGAGAGCCGGGTCGGCGAGGTCATCACCCTGGGCGCGTCGGCCTGGCGGATCGAGGAGATCTCCCACGACCGGGTGGTCGTCTCGCCGGCTCCCGGTCAGCCGGGCAAGCTCCCGTTCTGGCACGGCGACGCCGTCGGCCGGCCGATCGAGCTGGGTCGAGCGCTCGGTGCCTTCGTCGGCGAGCTGGAGGCGGACCTGGGACGTGGCGTCCGCGGTCGGAAGGCCGCGCTGGCCCGGCTGGGAGTGCGCAACGACCTCGACCCGCTCGCGGCGGAGAACCTGCTCGCCTACCTCGAAGACGAGCGCGACGTCGTCGGCGCCCTGCCGACCGACCGCCGGATCGTGGTCGAGCGGTTCCGCGACGAGCTGGGCGATTGGCGTCTGTGCCTGCTCACCCCGTTCGGCGGTCGGGTCCACGCGCCGTGGGCGCTCGCCCTCGAGGCTCGTCTCGGGGAGCGGCTCGGTTCCGAGATCCAGACGATCTGGTCGGACGACGGGATCGCCATCCGGCTGCCCGACGCCGACCTCGACGGGATCGACGAGCTGCTCTTCCCCGATCCCGACGAGATCGAGGACCTGGTCGTGGGCAAGGTCGCCGATTCGGCGCTCTTCGCGGCCCGATTCCGGGAGAACGCCGCCCGGGCGCTCCTCCTGCCCCGACGTCGGCCGGGCACTCGGACGCCGCTCTGGCAGCAGCGCCAGAGGGCGGCCGACCTGCTTGCCGTGGCGTCTCGCTACGGCTCGTTCCCGATCCTCGTCGAGACGTACCGGGAGTGCCTCTCCGACGTCTTCGACCTGCCCGCCCTGCGCGAGGTCCTGGCCGGGGTCGCCCGGCGCGAGGTCGCCGTCCATCGGGTCGAGACGGTCCGCGCCTCGCCGTTCGCGAGCTCACTCCTGTTCGACTACGTCGCCGCCTTCATGTACGAGGGCGACGCGCCCATCGCCGAGCGACGGGCCCAGGCACTCACCCTCGATCGCGACCTCCTCCGCGAGCTGCTCGGGCAGGAGGAGCTCCGGGAGCTGCTCGACCCGGCCGCCCTGGCCGACCTGGAGCTCGGTCTCCAGGCCCTGGCCGAGGAGCGCCGGGCGACCACCGCCGACCAGCTCCACGACCTGCTCCGGCGTCTCGGCGACCTGACCGAGGCCGAGGTCGTCGCCCGCTGCGCGGGGACGCCGGAGGTCTGCGCCGGGTGGCTCGGCGAGCTCGCCGCCGGACGGCGGGCCGTCTCCGCCCGGGTCGCCGGCGAGGTCCGCTGGATCGCGATCGAGGACACCGCCCGCTATCGCGACGCGGTCGGGGTCCAGCCGCCGGTCGGGGTCCCCCTCGCCTTCCTCGGCCCGACGACCGCGGCGCTCGAGGGCCTCCTGTCCAGGTTCGCCCGGACCCACGGACCGTTCCTGTCGGCCGAACCGGCGCTTCGCTGGGGCCTCCCGCCGGGGGTGGTCGAGGACGCGCTCAGCCGGCTCGTCGGGGCCGGCTCCCTCCTGCGCGGGGAGTTCCGGCCCGGCGGCGCCGAGCGCGAGTGGTGCGATCCGGACGTCCTCCGGCAGCTCCGCCGCCGCTCGCTCGCCCGCCTGCGCCGAGAGGTGGAGCCCGTCGACCGGCCGGCCCTGGCCCGGTTCCTGGTCGAGTGGCAGGGTGTCGCCGCACTGCCCCGGCTCGGCGGCGGTCCGGCCGAGCTCCTGTCGCCGTTGCGGCCCCAGGCCGCGCTCGAGCGGCTGGCCGAGGTGATCGACCAGCTCGCCGGCCTGCCGATCCCGGCCTCGGTCCTGGAGCGCGACGTCCTGCCGGCCCGCGTTCCGGGCTACCAGCCGCGGCTCCTCGACGAGCTCGGCGCCCTGGGCGAAGTGGCCTGGGTGGGTCGCGGGAGCCTGGGTCGGGACGACGGCCGGCTGGCCCTCCATCGGCCGGGCCGGGAGATCCTGCGGACGGCGGGCCCGGGCGTCCTCGAGGCCGTAGCCGAGCCACCGTCCGGACCGCGTCACGTCGCGATCCGGGCGTTCCTCGCCCGGCGCGGGGCGTCGTTCTACCGCGAGATCCATGCCGCGGCGGGGGGCGGGCCGGACCGCGAGGTGCTCGATGCCCTGTGGGATCTCGTCTGGGCGGGCGAGGTCACGAACGACACCTTCGCCCCGCTCCGCGCCCTGCGCTGGGCGCGGCCCGGTCGCGAGGCCCGTCGTCGCCCGGGTCGTCTGACGAGCCTCGGGCCGCCCGAGGCCGCCGGCCGCTGGTCGCTGCTCGTCGAACCGGCGGGCCCGATCGACGACCCGGACGCGTCGATCACGACCACCGGGACCGTGGCCGCCAGGGTCGGGACCGCCGCGACGGAGCGGGCCCACGCGCTGGCCAACATGCTGCTCGAACGTCACGGCGTGCTGACCCGCGAAGCGGTCGTCGGGGAGGGCGTCGTCGGCGGCTTCAGCGCCGTCTACCCGGTCCTGCGGGCTCTCGAGGAGTCCGGCCGGATCCGGCGGGGCTACTTCGTCGACGGGCTCGGGGCGGCGCAGTTCGCCCTGCCCGGCGCGATCGAGCGGCTGCGGACGGTCCGCGAGCCGGCCGACCCGACGGAACGCGGCCGGGTCCACCTGCTGGCGGCGGCCGACCCGGCGAACGCCTACGGGGCCGCCCTCGCCTGGCCGCGGCGCGACGACGCCGACCGCCGGCCGATCTCGCGCGCCGCCGGTGCCTACGTCGTGCTCGTGGACGGCCTGGCCGCCCTCTTCCTGGAGCGGGGTGGGCGATCGCTCGCGACGTTCCCGGCCGCCGAGGACCCGACGATCGCCGGGCTCGCCCTGCGCGCGCTGGGAGCCCTCGTCGCCGATGGCCGGCTGCGCGAGCTGGTCGTGACCCGGGTCGACGGCGATCCCGTCGGTGGGTCGAGCTGGAAGCCGGCCCTCCTCGCCGCCGGCTTCGCCCCGGGCTATCGCGGCCTCGTCCTGAGGGCCCGCTGACCAGCGATGCCCGAAGGCGACACGCTCCACCGGACGGCCGACGGCCTCCGCCCGCACCTCGTGGGCCGGGTGGTCTCGCGTGCCCGGGCCGGCGGTCCCGGGGCGCTGCCCCGGACGGACCGGCTGACCGGCTCGACCGTCACCGCGGTCGAGGCGCTCGGCAAGAACCTCATCATCCGGTTCGACAACGGGCTGGAGATCCGGACCCATCTCCGGATGAACGGCTCGTGGCACCGCTACCGCCCGGGTGAGCCCTGGCGACGCCCCGTGGCCCGGGCCCGGCTGGTCCTCGAGCTGCCCGGCACGGTCGCGGTCTGCTTCGACGCCCCGGTCGTGGAGCTGCTCGAGACCCGGACCGAGGGACTCCATCCGGCCCTCGGAGCGCTGGGCCCTGACCTCCTCGCGGTCGACTTCGAGACGGCGGGCCGGGCAGAGGCCCTGCGCCGGCTGCGCGACCCGTCCCGGGCCGGCCGGGCGATCGCCGAGGCGCTCCTCGACCAGCGCGCCCTCGCCGGGATCGGCAACGTCTACAAGAGCGAGGTGCTCCATCTCGAGCGGGTCGACCCGTGGCGGCCGGTCGGCGAGGTCGGCGACGAGACGCTCGAGCGTCTGGTGGACACCGCTCACCGGCTCCTCGTCCTGAACGCGGATCGTCGCCGTGGCCCGGAACGGGTGACGATCGGTCGGGATCGGGCTGCCGGCGGTCAGGCGCTCTGGGTCTACGATCGGGCCGGGCGACCCTGCCGCCGCTGCGGGACGCTCGTCCGGCGTCTTCCCCAGGGCACCGAGCTCCCGCGCCTGACCTTCTGGTGCCCGCACTGCCAGGGCCCGGGGGCCTGCCTGAGGCCGAGTCACGTGGGGCCCGATCGGGCCCGTACAATCCGGACCGATGTGCGAGCACTACGTCGCCCGGGCCGCCGAGCCCTTCCGCATCGATGACCTCTGGTCCTTCACCGAACGCCTCGAGCGCTTCGGCCTGGCCGGGTTCGGCTGGGGCGCGGCCTGGACCGCCGCCGACGGGTCGATCGGGTCGTACCGCGATGTCCGGGCCTTCGGCGACGACCCCGGGCGGGCCGACGTGGGCGCGATCGAGACCACCAGCCTGCTCGTCCACCTCCGGCGGCCCTCCCGGCTGTCAACCCTCACCCTGCCGGACACCCAGCCGTTCATCGATCCGGCCGGCCGGTACGCCTTCTCGCACAACGGGGACCTGCGCGACTATCGCCGCTGGCGGGAGCGCTACCGCCGAGAGGGCCGGATCCGCGGCCGGGCCGATACGGAGGCGGGCGCGCGCTGGCTCGAGGACGCCTGGGATCCCGACGAGCCGGTCGCCCATCTCCTGGGCACCCTCCACGACGTGTTCGGCGGCGACGCGAACATGGCCGTGCTGACCGCCGACGGGAGCCCGTACCACTACGCCGGCAACGCCGAGAACCCGGTCTTCACCTTCCGGCTCGGCGGGATCCGTCTCGCCTCGACCGGGATCTACTCCCTCGACCGCTCGCTCTTCCGGTTCGTCGCGCCGGGAGCCCACGATCGGGCGCTCGTCCGGATGCACTCGACCGTGGCGCTCCCGGCGAGCTGATCGGGGTCACCGACCCGCCGGGCGATCCGAGCCCCGTCCACGCTCATCGCGCAACGTCTGGACCGGTCTTGCGTCGACACCGCGGTGGCGTACGATCGACGCCTGTTCCGTGCGGACGCCGGGGTCGGCGTCCGGGAGGGTGCGCGATGCACGGTCCGGCCACGACGGCGGGAGCGGCCTCAGGCGACGGCCGCCCGACCGAGGCCCTCGGCCTGCGCGAGCTGTTCGACCTGAATGCCTACTGGCTGGCGATCAACCTCCTGTGGGGCGCGCTCGGGATCAGCCTGCTGCCGGTGCTCATGGTCGAGCTCGTCTGCGGCGGGGACAAGGCCTGCCCGAGCCCGACCTCGATCCTGCCCGGCATCACGGTGGGCAAGGGCGCGGCCGAGGCGATCATCATCAACCTCGGGGTGATCATCGCGATCCTCGTCCAGCCGACCGTCGCCGCGCTGAGCGACCATACCTCGAGCCGACTCGGGCGACGTAAGCCGTACATCATCGTCGGCACCCTGCTTGACATGGTCTTCCTGCTCGGCTTCTACCTGGCCGGGGCGTGGGTCGGGATCCTCGTCTTCTACTGCCTGCTCCAGTTCAGCTCGAATTTCGCCCAGGGACCGTTCCAGGGCTACATGCCCGACCTCGTGCCGGCGAAGCAGGTCGGACTGGCCAGCGGCCTGATGGGCCTGATGATCCTCATCGGGGTCGGCGGCGGGGCGATGCTCGTCGCCGTGGCCAACAGCCTGGGCGACGCGCGCTTCGTCGTCTTCGCGATCATGGCCGTCGAGCTCACCACGATGCTGCTCACCGTCTACCGCGTCCGGGACGGCCGCCAGGGCATCCCGCGCGAGGGTCGATCGTGGCTCCAGGTCGCCCGCGGCGCCTGGGGGACCGACATCCTCGCCGAGCGAAGCTATGTCTGGCTCCTCGGCTCCCGGTTGTTCTTCCTGATGACCAGCACGACCCTCACTGCGATCGCCTTCTTCTACATGGCCGACTCGTTCGGGCTGGGGACGCAGCCGGCTCTCGACATGGCCTTCATGGCTGCGGTCCTGATCGTGGCCTTCGGGGCGCTGGCGACGGTCCCCTCGGGTCGTCTGTCGGAACGGGTCGGACGGAAACGGATGATCTACGCCTCGGCCGTCATCGGGTCGGTGGGGATGGCCGTTCTGGTGATCTCGCCGTCGTCGACGATCGCGCTCGGCTTCGCCGTGCCAGTCGGGGTCGCCGCCGGGATCTTCCTGGCGGTGGACTGGGCGCTCATGACCGACATCATCCCGAAGGCCGAATCCGGTCGGTACATGGGGATCAGCAACGTCGTGACCGGGTCCGCCGGCGCGGTCGCATCGGCCGTGGGGCTCATCCTCGTCGACTTCGGCAACTCGGCGTTCGGCCTGGGGGCCGGGCCGAGGCTCGCCTTCGCGGTGGCATGCTCCTACTACCTGATCGGGTCGCTCCTGCTGACCCAGGTGGATGAGCGCCGCCGGGAAGACGTGCCGGTGGTGGGCGCACCCGCGACGGTCCCGGCCACCTGACGGGGTCGCCAAGCCGACCTCGTCGTTACCCCTCCAACCCGACGAAGCGCCGGAACCGGGCCCGGGGCGAGGCACGCCACTCGCCGAGCCAGCGTCGCCAGTTGGCCGGTCGGACCCAGCTGAGCGGGTCGGGCGCCTGCCACAGCCAGGGGATCGTGGCCCACAGCAGGACCAGGTAGTCGAGTCGCGGCGGACGGGTCCCGAACCCGAACAGGGCCTGGAGCTGGATGATCGTCAGGGGCAGGGTGGCCAGGCTCAGAGCCATGCAGGCCAGCAACCAGACGATGCCCCAACCCCGGGCGCGCGGAGCGAGGATGAGCCAGAACGGCGCCGGCACCCATTTCATCCAGGTCGCCAGCCCCCACAGGAACCCGGCGGTCGACGGTCCCACGAACCGGCAGGCCCAGAGCATGAAGGTCAGGATCAGGGTGATGTTCCCGGTATCGAGGTTCGCCGCCAGCGGGAAGGCCAGCAGGAGGATCGCCACGGCCGTGGCCAGGGGCTTCCGGCGATACGCCCAGTCGGCCGTCCAGAGGAGGAGGATGATCGCGATCCCCCGCCACACGAACCAGGCCACGTCCCAGGGCAGGAGCGCCCACGGGGCGAAGAGCGGGAGCATCCAGGGGGCGTAGACGTAGGGCAGGAACGGTCCGGCGGGGTAGTACGGGTTGCCCCCGCTCAGCCAGGTCCGGACGCCCGCCCAGTACGCCCGCGCATCGGCGCCGGCCAGCTCGCCCCGGGCGATGATGCCCGCCCCGATGAGCGAGGCGACGACCACGATGATCGCGATCGCGACGATCCGACGCGGCTCGTGGAGCCGCGAGACCTCGCGCCGGATGGCCCGCTTGAAGACCCCCGCTCGACGCTGGGTGTGGCTGGGCATCCGCTCGGCGGGAACGCCGCTCGCGCGACCGAGGCTCGTCCCGGACGTTCGGGTCGTTCGAGCGACGTCGGAGCTGCGGTCGGCCATGGCCGGCCGATTGTCGCACGGCGGTCCCGGCCGACCGGCGGTCCGTCGGCGTGAGTCGGGTCCTCGTCCTGTATCCTCTCCGGAACGTTCGCGGAGCCTTGCGGAGGAGCGCGTGCCCGAAGGGACCGTCATCGTCATCGGGGGGGCTGAGGACAAGGTCCGGGACCGGGTCATCCTCAGTCGCTTCGTCGCACTCGCCGGCGGCGCCGAGGCGACGATCGCGGTGATCAGCACGGCGTCGTCGCTCGGGCTCGAGGCCGGGGAGCGCTATCGGCAGGTCTTCACCGAGCTCGGTGTGCCGCGGGTCCACCCGCTCCACGCCATGACCCGACCCCAGGCCAACGACGAGGCGGCGGTGGCCGCGGTCCGGGACGCGACCGGGATCTTCATGACCGGCGGCAACCAGCTCCGGCTCGCCTCGACGATCGGCGGGACGCGGCTCGCGGACGCGATCCTCGAGCGCTTCCGGCTCGGCGCGGTCGTGGCCGGGACGAGCGCGGGCGCCTCGGCGATGAGCAGCCACATGATCGCGTTCGGCGCGTCCGGGGCGACCCCCAAGCAGCGGATGGCTCAGATCGCGGCGGGTCTCGGGGTCCTCCCCGGGGTCATCATCGATCAGCACTTCCAACAGCGGAACCGACTCGGCCGGCTGCTCAGCCTCATCGCCCAGAACCCCAGCCTGCTCGGGCTGGGCGTGGATGAGGACACCGCCGGGATCGTCGGCCCGGACCACGTCCTCGAGGTCGTCGGGCGGGGGAGCGTGACGATCATCGACGGGGCCGCCTCGGAGACCGACGCCTGGGAGGTCGGCGGACACCGACCGATCATGATCACCAACGTGGTCCTCCACTCGCTCCCGGCCGGCTACCGGTTCGACCTGCGGCGACGGCATCGCGTCGCGACCCCCGCCCTCCGGGCGGTCAGCGGAGGGGAGGCGGCCTCATGACCACCACCCGCCCGCAGGCGAAGCCCAGGGCGACCCCGACCCCGAAGCCGGCCCGACCCCAACCGAGCCTGGCGATCGTCGAGACACGGATCCTGCGCGGCCCGAACTACTGGGCCCGCGAGCCGGTCATCCGGCTCCTGGTCGACCTCGGCAGCCTCGAGGAGTTCCCCTCGAACACGATCCCCGGCTTCGTGGACGGGTTGATGGCCATCCTGCCCTCGCTCGAGGACCACGCCTGCTCGCTCGGCCGGCGCGGCGGCTTCGTCACCCGGCTGCGCGACGGGACGTGGGCCGGCCACGTCGCCGAGCACGTCGCTCTCGAGCTCCAGAACCTGTCCGGCACGGACGTCCGCCACGGCAAGACCCGCTCGGCCGGGCCGTACGGCCGGTACAACGTCATCTACGAGTTCCGAGAGGAATCGGTCGGGGTCGAGGCGGGCCGGATCGCCGTCGACCTGGTCAACCACCTCGTCGACCCGGCGAGCTCCGCGTTCGAGTTCGAGGTCGAGCTGGAACGGCTCATCCTGATGGCGGAGCGGTCGGCCTTCGGGCCGTCCACCCAGGCTCTCATCGACGAGGCGATCAGCCGCGACATCCCGTTCATCCGGCTCGACCGGCATTCCCTCGTCCAATTGGGCCAGGGGGTCCACCAGCAGCGGATCCGGGCCACGATGACGAGCCGGACGAGCGCCATCGGCGTCGACATCGCCAGCGACAAGAGCCTGACCAATCGGCTTCTCGACTCGGCCGGCCTGCCGGTGCCCCGGGCCGAGGTCGTCGAGACCGAGGACGGCGCCTCGGCCGCCGGCCGCCGGCTCGGCTACCCCTGCGTGGTCAAGCCGCTCGACGGTAACCACGGCCGGGGCGTCCACCTCGACCTGCGCTCCGACGAGGCCGTCCGGGCGGCCTACCACGGGGCGGTGGCCCAGAGCCGGGCCGGGGACGTGGTGGTCGAGACCTACGTGGCCGGCAAGGACTACCGCTGCCTGGTCATCGGGGGCACGGTCGCCGCGATCGCCGAGCGGGTGCCGGCCTCGGTGACGGGCGACGGTGAGCACACCATCCGGGAGCTGGTCGACATCGCCAACCTCGACCCACGCCGGGGGATCGGCCACGAGAAGGTCCTCACCCGGATCCGGATCGACGCGGCGGCCGAGGAGCTCGTCCGGTCCCAGGGCTGGGAGCCCGACGCGGTCCTGCCGGCCGGGACCTGGGTCAAGCTGGCCCTGACCGGCAACATGTCCACCGGCGGGACGTCCATCGACCGGACGATCGAGGCCCACCCCGACAACGTGGAGATCGCCGAGACGGCGGCCCGGATCGTGGGGCTGGACGTGGCCGGGATCGATTTCATCTGCCCCGACATCGCCACCCCGGTCCGGGAGACCGGTGGCGCGATCGTCGAGGTCAACGCCGCGCCGGGCTTCCGGATGCACACCCACCCGACAGAGGGCGAGCCGCAGTACGTCGCCCGCCCGGTCATCGACGGCCTCTTCCCGTCGGGCTCGACGGCCCGGATCCCGATCATCGCGGTGACCGGCACGAACGGTAAGACGACGACGGTACGGATGATCGCCCACATCCTCAAGCTGATGGGTCGGCGGGTGGGGATGACCTCCACCGACGGGATCGTCATCGACGGGCGGATGATCAAGAAGGGCGACATGTCCGGGCCGAAGTCGGCCCAGATGGTCCTCCAGAACCCGACCGTCGACACCGCCGTCTTCGAGGTGGCCCGGGGCGGGATCCTGCGCGAGGGCCTGGGCTACGATCGGAACGACGTCGCCGTCGTCACGAACGTCACGGGCGACCATCTCGGCCTCGGCGGCATCGACTCCCTGGGCCAGCTGGCCAACGTCAAGGGCGTCGTGGTCGAGGCGGTGCCCCGCTCGGGGACCGCGGTCCTCAACGCCGACGACCCGCACGTCGCCCGGATGGGTCGGCACTGCGCCGGGCGGGTGGTCTACTTCACGATGGCCACCGAGAAGGGTCAGGACGGCTACGACCGGGTCGACGGCCATCTCGGCCGGGGCGGCGCCGCGTTCTGCATCGAGCCGAGCCCCCAGGGCGACCTCATCGTCCTCCGCCTAGGCGGCCGGACGATGCCGGTCCTGTACACCCACCTCATCCCGGCGACCTTCGGTGGTCGGGCCCGGATGAACGTGGCCAACGCGCTCGGCGCGGCCGCCGCCGCCTGGGCCTCGGGCGCCCACCTCCACGACATCCGGCAGGGGCTCCGGACCTTCTCGACTTCGTTCTTCCAGGCACCCGGACGGTTGAACCTCCTCGACGTGGGCGGGGTCCGGGTCGTCATCGACTACTGCCACAATGTCGACGGGATGCGCCAGCTGGCCGACTTCGTCGAGCGGATGGTCAGCGAACCGGCGCCCGCCGGCGCCCGCGAGCGGCGCCACGAGCGGGGCGCCCTGCCGGACGAGGATCGTCGCCACCGGACGGGCCGGGCGATCGGGGTCATCGGGATCCCCGGCGACCGCCGGGACGACGACCAGCGGACCTACGGAGCGGTCGCCGCGACGGCGTTCGACGAGATCATCGTCCGCGAGGATCGCAACCTGCGCGGGCGAGCCCCGGGCGAGACGGCCGGTCACGTCGTGGACGGGGTCAAGTCGGCCCGGGCCGACGGGTCCGCCCGGACGACCCGGGCGGACAAGATCCTCGACGAGATGACGGCCGTGCGGACGGCCCTGCGTCGCGCCGCGGCCGGCGACCTCATCGTCATGTGCGTCGACGACGCCGTCGGGGTCTACCGCGAGGCGATGGCCTCCGCCCGGACCCCGGGCAGCCCGACGGCCTTCACCGACCCCGGCGAGCTCGAGGTGCCGGAGGGCTGAGCGCGGTCATCGGCGGGTGCGCTCCTGGAGCCTGGGCACGAGCTCGGTGAGCTCGGCGGCGATGTCCACCGGCCGGGCGCCGACCCGTTCGAGGAGCTCGAGGACGGCTGGTCGCTCCTCGTGGCACATCAGGACGATGACCCGCGGCGCGTCGGGGCGCTCGGCCCGACCGTCGTTCGGGCCGTTCCCGCCGTTGAGCTCGCCCTGGAGGGCGGCCGTCTCGGACTCGTAGACCGGGACGTCGTCGGTCGATCGGCCGGCCGAGGCGATCCCGGCCCGGAGCTCCCCGATGATCGAGGCCCGGCTGCGGCCGCGGAGGTACTGGAGCGTCTCCTTGATGGCGATCCGCTGGGCCCGCTCCCCGGCGATCCGACCGATCCCCCGGAGGGTGTCGTCGGGTCGATCGCCGGCGGTCCCGATGATGATCGTGATCGGAGCGGCTCGGCCGGCCGCCCCGCCGGCGATCCCCTCGGCCACGTCGAGCACGGCCGAGATCCCGGCCTCGTTGTGGGCGAAATCGACGATGACGATCCGCTGCCCCAGGCGGAACAGGTTGAGCCGGCCCGGCGAACGCTCGGCCGTGGGCCGGAAGTCGCGCAGTCCGTGAGCCACGTCCTCGATCGAGGCCCCGAGCGCCCGGGCGCCGGCGGCCGCGGCCAGGGCGTTGGCCACGTTGTGCCGGGCGATCCCGCCGATCGTGATCGGGACCTCGTCGATCGGAACGATCGGCTCGACCCGGCCGCCGTCGGCCTCGACGAGCGCAGCCCGCCGGACGAGGTAGGCTCGACCGCCGCCGGCCAGGTGGCGCCGGACCGTCGGGGACGGAGCTGCAGCCATCGAGAAGAAGGCGATCCGGGCCCGGACCCGTCGGGCGACCGCCGCCACCAGCAGATCGTCGCCGTTGAGGATCACCCAGCCGTCGGGTCGGGTGATCCGGCAGATCGTCGCCTTCACCTCGGCCAGCTCGGGCAGGGTGTGGATCCCCTGGAGGTCGAGATGGTCGGACGAGACGTTGGTCAGGATGCTGGCGTCGTTCGATTCGTAGCCCACTCCGCGCAGGACGATCCCTCCGCGGGCCGTCTCGAGCACCGCGACCTCCACGTCGCCGCGGCCGAGGATCTGCTGGGCGCCGCCCGGGCCCGTCCAGTCGCCCGGGTCGACCATCCGCTCGTCGACCAGGACACCGTCGGAGGTCGTGGTCCCGACGTGCCGCCCGGCCATGAGGAGGATGTGGCTGAGGAGCCGGGTGACCGTGCTCTTGCCGTTCGTCCCGCTGATCGACACGATCGGGACTCGGCGGTCGGCGTCGCGGATCCAGCTGGCCGGGGTGGTCAGAGCCTCGTCGATCCTGGTCTCCCAGCGGACGAGGAGCCGGGTCTGGCCACCGGTGAGACGCGCCCGCCGGGCCGGCGACACGTTCCGCTCGGCGAGGGCGAGTGCGGCCTCGGCGATCTCGCGGGACCGCTCGGCCCCGACCCACGGGTAGGTCACGATCCAGTGGCCCGGGTCCGACGATCGATGGACGGCCAGCCCCCGGCGGCCTTCACCGTGGTCGACCCGAAGTCGGCGGATCCACTCGACGACTCCGGCCAGGTCGTCGGGCCAGTCGCGGGCCGGGACGTCGGCTCCCAGGCGGACGAGGGCGTGCACGCCCGGCGCTCGCTGGCCGTACCAGGTCCGCCGTCGACCGATGGCGAGCTCGAGCTTGACCACCGGCTCCAGCCGGTAGACGGAGGGACCCTCGAACAGGCGGGTCTCGATCACGCGCACGGTCCGGGCAGGATAGCGCGGCGGCAGGTGGGCCCGCGGGGTCGCGGCGGGTGGTGGGGGCGGCCCCGGGGGCCCGCGACGCCCGCTACCATCAGGCGATGCCATCCCTCCATGCACCCGGTGCCGCGGTCAGCGTCGACGAGCTCGAAGAGCTCCGCGCGATCATCGACGACGAGCTCCCGGCGTACCTCGAGGATCTCGCCTCGCTGGTCAACGTCGACTGCGGCAGCTACACCAAGGCCGGGGTGGACCAGGTCGGCAGCTGGACCGCCCGGTACCTGGAGCGGCTCGGGGCCGATGTCGAGATCCGGCCGGACGCGACGCTCGGCGACACGGTCGTCGGCACCCTGACCGGGCAGCCCGGCGGCCCCCGGGTGCTCCTCATCGGCCATCTCGACACGGTCTTCCCGGAGGGGACCTCCAAGGCTCGGCCGTTCCGGATCGATAACGGTGTCGCCCGGGGCCCCGGGGTGACCGACATGAAGTCCGGCCTGCTGGCCGGGCTCTACGCGATCCTCGCCCTGCGGGCCCTCGGGGCGTCCGACGACGATGACGACGAAGACGCTCTGCTCCCGTTCGAGCGTCTCGTCTTCGTCGCCAACCCGGACGAGGAGATCGGCTCGCCGAGCTCCTCCCCGCACATCCGCGAGCTGGCCCTCGAGTCCGACGCCTGTTTCGTCCTGGAGTGCGCCCGGGCGAACGGCGACATCGTGTCGGCTCGCAAGGGCAGCGTCGATCTCCGCCTCGTCGTCCGCGGCCGGGCGGCTCATGCCGGGGTTGAGCCGGAGAAGGGCCGCAGCGCGATCCTCGAGGCGGCCCATCAGACGATCGCCCTCCAGGCGCTGAACGGGCGCTGGCCGGACGTCAGCTGCAACGTCGGCGTGGTCCACGGCGGGACGCGACCGAACGTCGTCTCGGAGGAGGCGATCCTCGAGGTGGACCTCCGGGCGTCGACCCGGGAGCATCTCGAGGCGGCCGAGGCCGCGGTCCGGGCCGGCGCGGCGGCGACCACCGTCCCGGACGTCACGGTCGGCGTCGAGGAGGCCGCCCGGCACTGGCCGATGGAGAAGCTTCCGCGCTCCGTCCGGTTGGTCGAGCACGCGCTGGCGATCGCCGACCGGCTCGGATTCGAACTGGCCGACTGCTCGACCGGGGGCGCCTCCGACGCGAACACCACGGCCGGTCTCGGCGTGCCCACCCTCGACGGGCTGGGGCCGATCGGCGGCAACGACCACTCGCCCCTGGAGTACCTCGAGGTCGATTCGATCGTGCCGCGCACGACCCTGCTCGCGGCGCTCCTCCTGGCCGTCGCCCGCGACCCGCTCGTCGCGAGCTGGCGGCCGCATCCTGCCTGAGACCGTGACGGCGCGGCGTCGCGTCTCGAGCGGCGGCCCGTGGGAGGGCTCGGTGGGGTACTGCCGGGCGATCGCGGTCGGGGACGACTGCTGGGTCGCCGGGACCACCGACGCCGGACCCGACGGGCGCTCGCTTCATCCGGGCGATCCGAAAGCCCAGGCGCGTGCGGCCCTCGACACGATCGCCGGCGCCCTCGCGGAGGCCGGGTTCCAGCTCGGCGACGTGGTCCGGACCCGGATGCTGGTGACCGACCGGGCGGCCATCCCGGCCGTGCTCGAGGTCCACGGCGAGCGCTTCGCCGCTGTCCGCCCGGCGGCTACGATCGCCGTCGTGGCCGGGCTGATCGACCCGAGCCTGCTCGTGGAGATCGAGGTCGACGCCCGGCGATCGACGGACTAGACGGACGCGTCCGGCAGACCCGCCGTCCTCGCCACGGCGACGATGACCACCGCCGCGACGAGACCCAGGAACAGGTTCTTCCGCCAGGCGGTCAGGGCGATCGCCGCCATCACCGCGACCCATTCGACCCCGACGTGGAAGGTCGGCCGACCGTCGACCGTTACGACCATGACGTTGACCGCGGCGAGCGCCGCCAGCACGGCCGGTCCGACGAGCTGGAGGTAGTCGAGCGCCCGACGGGGCAGCCGCTCGATGCCCGGCGTGAGCAGGGGCAGCGCCCGCGATGGATAGGTCACAGCGCCCATCAGGACGGCCAGGACGACGAGGCTGACGTTCATGGCTGCTCGTCCGACGGCGCCAGGTCGGCGACCGCCTCGTCGATCTCGTGGGACGCCCCGGGCATGGCGTAATGCTCGGCCGAGGCGACAGAGCCGAGCGGCGCCGACTCTTCGGCCAGCGCGGTCGGCACGAGCAGTCCGGCCAGGGGGCCGACCAGGCCGCCGGCGATGATCCCGATGGCGGTCCCGAAGGCGAGGCTCGCCAGGACGCCCACGGTCGCGCCGACGGCCGCGGCGACGAGCTCTCGTCGACCGGTGATCAGCCCCACGCACAGGCCGGCCATCGCGGCCGGGAAGATGACGTCGAGGCCCAGCCCGGCGGGATCGGTCAGCTGGCCGCCGAGGAGGACCCCGGCCAGGGTGGCCAGGTTCCAGGGGATGAACGTGGAGGCGACCGCGGCGATCCAGTAGCCCCGGTCGTCGGCCCGGCCCAGCCGCCGGAAATGGGCGCTCGAGAGGGCGAAGGCCTCGTCGGTCAGGAGATGGGCCATCAGCGCCCGCTTGCCCGTGGGTCGGTCCCGGAGCCAAGGCGCCATCGCCGCCGAGTAGAGGAGGTGGCGGGCGTTGAGGAGGGCGGTCAGGAGGATCACCCCGGGCCAGGCCAGGCCGCTCGCGACGTAGCCGACGGCCGCGAACTGGGCGGCTCCGGCGAAGACGATGAGGCTCATCGCCATCGCCTCGAGCGGGCTGAAGCCGGCGCCCCGGGCGGCCAGGCCGTATACGAAGCCGAATCCGGCCGCCGAGACGGCGATACCGGCCGACTCCTGCCAGAGCCGGCGCCTGGCCGAGGCGAGGACCGCCGTCGGGGTGTCGGGCCGGGGTGGGGTCAGCGCCATGGGCGGGAAGCCGTGGGCCGGGTTGTCGGGTCCGCGGTCAGCGCAGGAACGTCTTCGCGCAGGTCCCGTCGCAGACCACGAAGACGGCTCGCTTCTCGGCCGCGTAACCCGCGGCGTGGAGCAGCCCGGGGCAGCCCATGGTCGGGCACTTCCAGACCCACTGCCGGGCGGCCTCGTCGAGTGGTGTCGTCTCCGCGGCGATCGTGGCACCGAGCCCCTCGCGGGCCGCGACCAGGGTCTCGATCGCCCGGGCGCGGTCGGCCTCGGTCTCGCTGGTGTAGGGGTAGTTCTGGCCGACGTTGGACGACACCGCTGCCTCCCGGGAGTCGCTGGGCTCGCCGGTGGCAGTGGTCGTGAGCGCAGCAGCCACCGGCGCACGCCGAGTATAGGCGAGGGTGTTCGGGCGAGCCGAGGCCGTGCCGGGGCCGCCCGGTGCCGTCCCGGGGCCGTGCCGGGGCCGCCCGGTGCCGTGCCGGGGCCGTGCCGGGCCCCCTCTGCACCCGCGGCCCGGCCCATCCGCCCTCCTTCGACGTTCTCGCCCGTGATGCCACTGGCTGCATCACGTGCGGGGCAAGGTCGTTGCCCGCGACCCCGGCATCGACCTCGCCGGTGATGCCCTTGGCTGCATCATCGTCGGGGGACCGCCCGGAGCGGAGTCCGTCGCCGGCGCGGCTGACGTCCTTCGTGGGCCGAACACATCGAGTGGCCGCGTTCTCGCGGCGAACGCAACGCTCAACCTGGTGACGACTCCGCATCCGACCACGTCGCCTTCGTTCGTGGGGCGAACGCGACGGGCGGCCTCGCGGGATCGCCGCGTCGATCCGTTACCGGGGCGAACATCGATGCCGGACGCCTGCGGCGTCCACGGACCGGGACGGACGTTGCGTCACCAGGCGGAACGCGTGTCACGGCCCGGGCACGAGCGGCTCGACCTGGCCCGTGCACCGAGCCGCGCACCTGGGTCACGGCACCGTGCGCACGAGCCGCTCACCTGGGTCCCGGCACCGTGCATCGGAGCTGCTCACGTGGGTCACGGCACCGTGCGCAGGAGCCGCTCAAGTTGGCCCCGGCACCGGAGCAACTCAGCGGGGCCCAGGCCCCCGGATCTGCTCATTGGGCCCGGGCACCGAAGTCGGCCAGGAGTGCCGGGGCACGACGGAGCGCCGACACCGGCGGTCACCGGCGGTCCGCATCCAGCGCGACTCGCTCCTGATGCATCCATTGGCATCACCGACGGACCCTCAACCCGCCCCGAGTCCCGCCCCGGCCCCGGCCCCGGACCCGGTCCCGTCCCGGTCCTGGCCGAGGCCGCGGACCCCGTTACCAGACCGCCGGCAGTCCGGCGCTCCGAGGGTCGGTCGCGGCGGCCAGCGTGCCACCGTCGGCCGGGCCGCCGTCGACCAGCTCGATCGCGTGACAGTGGCCCAGGTCGGAGTCGAACGGCTCGACGACGGTCACCGGATGGCCAAGGGCGCCCAGGCCTTCGACGAGACCGGCCCGGAAGCGGGGTTCGATCCGGACGGCGTCCGGTGGCGCGAAGTGGACCTCCGGTTCCACGAACCAGCGCGGCATCGCGACCGCCGTGGCCACGTCCACGCCGCCGTCCACCAGGGCCGAGACGACCTCGGCGTGGATCTGGGGCTGGGCGTCGCCGCCCATCGACCCGGTCACGACCCACGGCCGGCCGCCCCGGAAGAGCATCCCCGGCATCAGCGTGTGGAGGGTCCGTTTGGCCGGTGCGAGGACGTTGGGATGGTCGGGCTCCAGGCTGAAGAACGAACCCCGGTTCTGGAAGGCGATCCCGGTCGTCGGATCCACGACCCCGGAGCCGAAACCCATGTAGTTGGACTCGATGAGGCTGACCGCATCGCCCCTGCCGTCGACGACGCCGAGCCAGATCGTGCCACCACCCCGCGGCGCCCGCGCCGCCGGGGGTCGGGCGGCGCGGGTCGGGTCGATCCGCCCCGCGAGCTCGGCCGCGTATCCCTTCGACAGGAGGCGATCCAGCGGCACCTCGTACGCGGCGGGATCCGTGAGATGGGCGTCGCGATCGGCCATCGCCAGCTTGGCCCCCTCGATCCCCAGGTGGGTCCAGCGGAGGTCCGCCCCGGCGCCGGCCGCGAACGCCTCCGCCGCCGGCGGCTCGAACCGCTCGAGGATCGCGAGCAGCTCGAGGGCCACGAACCCGGAGCTGTTCGGCGGGTGACCGGTGACCCGGACGCCCCGGTAGTCGATCCCGATCGGGTCGACCCAGGTGGAGGCGTGCCCGCGGAGGTCATCGAGGTCGATGACCGACCCCGCCGAGGCGAGCGTCCGGGCCGTCCGCTCGGCCGTCTCGCCCTCGTACGGCTCCGCCCAGCCCTGCTCGGCGATCCGCTCGAGGGTGTCGGCGAGGGCGGTCAGCCGGACCCGCTCGCCGGGGCGCCACGGCCGGCCCTCGGGCCGGTAGACCCCGAACCAGGCCGCGTCGGGCCCGAGCTGCTCGGCGAAGATCAACGCGCTCGTCTCGACCGCCGCGATGAACCCGTCCCAGGCCGGGAAACCGGCCCGGGCCAGCTCGATGGCCGGTGCCAGCAGACGCTCCCGGGGAAGTCGTCCGAACCGGTCGTGGGCGTCGCCCCACGAGCGCACCGCCCCCGGCACCGTGATCGACGGTCCGCCGCGCAGCGGGAGGCGCTCCAGGCCGTCGCGCCGGAGGGCCTCCGCGGAGGCACGCGCCCCCGAGCGGCCCGAGCCGTTGAGCGCCAGCTGACGTCCCGGCGGCGGCATCCCAGATGAGCCAGAACGCGTCCCCGCCGATGCCGCAGGCGTTGCCGTCCACCACGGCCAGGACCGCGTTCGTGGCGATGGCCGCATCCACCGCGCTGCCGCCGGCGCGCAGGATCGAGAGACCCGCCTCGCTGGCCAGGTGATGCGGGGCCACGACGGCCCCGTGTGGTCCGCGGGCGAGCGGGATCGGGACGAGCGGTCGGGTCATCCGCCCGAGTCTAGCGGGATGGCCCGGAGGAAGACCCGTCCGCCGGCGCGGGAACGCCCCGCGAACGGGGACGTCCGACCCCGGCAGGGACGGGAACCGGGCGGGTACGCTGTCCGGCGTGGACCCGAACACCGATCACGTTGCCGTTCCGCGGCTCCTGCGACCGATCATCGGCGACATCCCGCGCTCGCTGATCGCCGTCCTGGCGGGCACGTTCACTCTGCGCTTCAGCACGGGGCTGACCGGCGCACTCCTCATCTACTACCTGGCCAACCCCGTCCATGGCGCACCGGTGGTCGACGCGACCGGTCTCGGGATGCTGACCGCCGCGTTCTACCTCTCGGAACTCGTGCTCGCCCCGTTCTTCGGGCTCCTGTCGGACCGGTGGGGCCACCATCGGGTCATGCAGTTCGGACCGATGTTCGGGCTGGCGGCGGCGATCCTGACCTATCTCGCGACGAACGTGCTGTTGATCGGGGCGACGAGGATCCTCGAGGGCGCGTCGACGGCCGCCTCGGTCCCGTCGATCCTCGGCTTCATCGCGGTCATCACGATGGGCGACGAGCTCCTTCGTGGCCGGGCGGCGGCCCGTTTCGAGGGGGCCACCCTGGCCGGCCTCGGGGCCGGTCTCGTCGCTGCCGGACCGATCTGGGAGCTGCTCCACCGGGAGGGCTTCCTGCTCAACGCCGCGATCTACGCGCTCTCCTTCGCGATCTACCGCTTCGGCGTCCCCGAGACGCCGGGCGACGAGTCGACGCTCAAGGAGGGTCATCCCGGCCTGCGACGCTACCTCGTGATCCTGCGGAGCTCCCATGTCTGGCTCCTGGCGCCGACCTGGATCGCCGTCAACGCGGCCATCGGGCTGTGGACCAGCCAGTCGCTCTTCCAGCTCGTCAAGGAGCCGAAGCCGGCGTTCGCCGACCAGTACCTGATGGGCCGCGCGGACCCGCTCATGATCAGCGCCGGCCTCGTCGTCGCCGGGGTCGTGTTCTTCGCCGGTCTGGGCTACTGGGGCGAGCGATTCCGAACGATGCGGCGCACGACGATCCTGTTCTACGGGATCCTGGGCGGCGGGGTGGTGGTGGGCGCGATCGCGGTCGTCAACCACAGCGCGGACCTGTCGTGGCTCGTCCGGATCGCGGCCGGGGTCGTCGTGGTCGGCGGGCTGTTCGTGCTGGCCGGGGCGACTCCGGCGGCCCTCGGCATGCTGGCCGACATCTCCGAGGCGTTCCCGGCCGACCGCGGCGCGATCATGGGTCTTTACTCGGTCTTCCTCGCCCTCGGCCAGATCGTCGGCAGCCTGCTCGGGGGAGTCGCGGCCGACTGGCGAGGGATCGACGGGATCCTCATCGCGACCGGTCTCGCCCTCATCGTCGCCCTCATCCCGCTCGGTCGCCTGCGCTCGGTCGAGTACCTGATCAGCGGGTCGCCCCAGGGCCAGGCTGCCCTCGGCTGAGATCGGTCCGGCCGGCCAGCCGGCGTTCGACCGACCCCCGATCGACCGACGAAGGCAGCGGGCCGGCCCTATCATCGGGCGAACGCACGAGGAGGAGCCACGTGAGCCGCGTCGCCATCGTCACCGACTCCGCCGCCGACCTCGACCCGGCCACCGCCACCGCCCTCGGGGTTTCGGTGGTCCCGCTCATCGTCAGCTTCGGGGGCACGAGCTACCGGGCCGGCGTCGACCTCACCACGGAGGCGTTCTGGGAGCGGATGGTCGCCCCCGACGCCCCGTTCCCCACCACCGCGGCGTCCAGTCCCGGGACGTTCCGGGACGCCTTCGAGGCCTGCTTCGCGGACGGGGCCGAAGCCATCGTCTGCGTCACGGTCGGATCCACCCTGTCCGGCACGCACAAGAGCGCCCAGATCGCCCGCGAGCTGCTGCCCGAGCGGGAGATCCACCTGGTCGACTCGAAGAGCGCCTCGATGGGGGTCGGCCTCCTGGTGATGCTGGCCCGGGATCTCGCCTCGGAGGGCGTCGCCGCCGAGGCCATCGCCGCCACCCTCAACGGTCGGGTCGACGACATCCTCGTCGCGGTCTGCCTGGACACCCTCGAGTACCTCAAGAAGGGCGGTCGGATCAGCGGGGCCCAGGCGGCGATCGGCTCGCTCCTCGGGGTCAAGCCGATCATCTCGGTCGAGGACGGCGTGGTCGGCACGGTCGACCGGGTCCGAACCCGGTCGAAGGCCCGCGAGCGGGCGATCGAGTTCATCATGACTCGGCCGGTCGACCGGATCGCCGTCCTCCACACGATGAGCCCGGACGTGGATGCCTTCCGCGACGCCCTGCTGGCCCGGGCGCCGGGCGGGATCGACCCCGCGAAGGTCTCGGTCCAGGTCGTCGGTGCCTCGGTCGGACCGCACCTCGGACCGGGCGCGGTCGGGGCCGCAGTCCTGCGTCGCCACGCCGACTGAGGCCGCCGCCGGTGCGAGTCGGGCCGTTCGGCCCACGAGAACGCCGCAACCGGCCCGCAACCTCGACGCAACCGGACCGGCACACTCGGAACGAGCGGCCGGTATACTCCGGTCACTTCGACCAGCCGCGTCCCGTCGTTCGCCCATCCCGGGTCCGACGGGTCGCCCCGTGGGGTCGTCCGGGAGACGACCCAGCAACGGTCGCCGCGCGGCGACCGGACGGAGGAATCGCACTCCATGACCACTGAGCAGGTGGCTGCGCCGATCAACCCGTGGGCGGTCGCCCAGCAGCAGTTCGACCTCGCCGCCGAGCGTCTCAACCTGGATCCGGGCCTGCGCAAGGTCCTCCGGGAGCCGCGCCGTGAGCTGATCGTCCACTTCCCGGTGAAGATGGACGACGGCAGCGTCCAGGTCTTCACCGGCTACCGCGTCCAGCACAACCTGGGTCGTGGACCGGCCAAGGGCGGCATCCGCTACCACCAGGACGTCAGTCTCGACGAGGTCAAGGCCCTCGCGATGTGGATGACCTGGAAGTGCGCGGTCGTCGGCATCCCCTACGGCGGCGGCAAGGGTGGCGTCATCGTCGACCCCAAGAAGCTCTCCCAGAAGGAGCTCGAGGGTCTGACCCGGCGCTACGCCACCGAGATCAGCATCATCATCGGCCCGGAGAAGGACATCCCGGCCCCGGACGTGAACACGAACAGCCAGACGATGGCCTGGATCATGGACACGTACTCGATGCACAACGGCTACACCGTGCCCGGCGTGGTCACCGGCAAGCCGATCGCTCTCGGCGGGTCGGAGGGTCGCAACGAGGCGACCGCCCGCGGCGCCGTCTTCTGCATCGTGGAGGCCGCCCCGCATCTCGGGATCGACCTCAACAAGGCGACCGTCGCCGTCCAGGGCTTCGGTAACGCCGGCTCCATCGCCGCCGAGCTGATCGTGGACGAGGGCGCGACCGTGGTCGCGGTCTCCGACTCGACCGGCGGAATCCACGCCCCGGCCGGCCTCGACGTCGCCCGGGTCATCGCCTGGAAGAAGGAGCACGGCACCGTCCAGGGCTTCCCCGGCGCAGCCGACATCAGCAACGCCGAGGTGCTCGAGGTCCCCTGCGACATCCTCATCCCGGCCGCCCTCGAGAACCAGATCACGGCCCGCAACGCCGGCGAGATCAAGGCCCGGCTGGTGGCCGAGGCGGCCAACGGGCCGACCACGCCCGAGGCGGACGCGATCCTGTACGACAAGGGCGTCTTCCTGATCCCGGACATCCTGTGCAACGCCGGCGGGGTCACCGTCAGCTACTTCGAGTGGGTCCAGGACCTCAACCGCGACTTCTGGGACGAGGGCGAGGTCAACGCCAAGCTCAAGACGATCATGGTCAAGGCGTTCCATGACACCCTCGCGATGTCCCAGAGGGAAGGCGTCAACATGCGGACCGCGGCCTACCTGCTGGCGGTCCAGCGGGTGGCCGACGCCACCGCGATGCGCGGCCTCTACCCGTAATCCTCCCGGCGACCCGAACGTCGCCAGCGGTCAACGAATTCGACCCGAGAC
The DNA here is from genome assembly GCA_963809595.1 of uncultured Chloroflexia bacterium. Classification (GTDB taxonomy): domain Bacteria; phylum Chloroflexota; class Limnocylindria; order Limnocylindrales; family CSP1-4; genus Chersky-267. Next base: position 608,849 of record CAWEKG010000001.1, read on the forward strand.
CCCGGCGTCGACCGGGGTCTCGGCATGTCCGGGGTGTACCATCGCCGCCATGCTCGACCACGAAGAGAAGTTCCTGTTCAAGGAGGAGATCCTCCAGCTGGCCAACGCGATGGCCGAGCCGACGATCCTCGACAACGTCGAGGACCTGCTGACCGACGTCATCAGCAGCCCGCGCTTCGACTCGGAGGTCTTCACCCTGGAGCGGAGCCTCCAGGTGATGCTCGGGGCCCGAGCCGGGACCACCCTGGTCGGGTTGCTCACGGTCGCGCCCGAGGTCTTCGAGGAGGTCGCCGACGTCAACATCCCGTCGGAGGTCCACGAGCGGCTGGTGGCCTGGCGGGCCCGCTTCGGGCTGGCTATCGACAACGCCCTGAACTTCCTCAACAACCCGGACGGGATCCAGGGTCACAACTTCGCGACCCAGGTCGCCCACGTCGAGGATCGCCGGGTGCTCCAGGGCCGGCTGACCCTGGTCCGCTACAACAACGAACCGCAGTTCTTCGTGGCCGACGCCAGCGTCTACCTGGGCCTCGTCGCCGACATCATGGAGCGGCTCGGCCCGTACCTGGAGCCCGACGCGATCGACGCCGAGACGCTGGTCCGGGTGCGCGACGCGGTCCAGCTCATCGATCGCCGGACGACCCGGACCTGACCCCGCGGCCGGCCGGCGCCTGAGCCCGATGCGCCAGGTCTATCTCGCGGCCACCGGCCAGAACCGGGGCAAGACCACGACCAGCCTGGGGCTCTTCGACCTGTTCCTCGGGCGCGGCCTGGCAACGGGGTTCATGAAGCCCGTCGGCCAGCGCACGATCATCGAGGACGGGGTCCCGGCCGACGAGGATGCCGTCCTGATGCGCGATGTCTACGGTCTGACCGACCCGATGCCGGTCATGAGCCCGGTCCACATCCCGCGCGGGTTCACCAAGGCGTACATCAGCGGCGACGTCGTCGAGGACCTCGGCGAACGGGTTCGGGCGGCCCATCGGCAGCTGGCCGCCCGTCACGACCTGGCCCTCGTCGAGGGGACCGGCCACGCCGGGGTCGGGGCGGTCATCGGGCTCTCGAACGCGGTCGTCGCGGCGATGCTCGGGGCGCCGGCGGTCATCGTCAGCGAGGGCGGGGTGGGCCGCCCGATCGACGAGATCGTCCTCAACGCGAGTCTCTTCGCGGCCCACGGGGTCGAAGTCGCCGGGGCGATCGTCAACAAGGTTGACCTCGCTGCCCAACCTGGCATCGAGCGCGTCCTGGAGCGGGGCCTGGCCCTCCACGGGATCCCGCTCCTGGGCGTCCTGCCCTACCGGCCGATCCTCTCGAACCCGACCCTGGCCATGGTCATGGAGGGGGTCCACGGTGAGACGATCCACGCCGGACCGTCGCTCGACCGGGTCATCGACGGCGTCGCGATCGGGGCGATGGAACCGGTCCACATGCTCGAGCGGATCGGGCCGGGCACCCTGGTCATCGTGCCCGGCGACCGGGAGGACGTCATCCTCAAGCTGACCTCGGCCCACGGCGCGGGTGGCGGGCTGGCCCTCGGGCTGGTCCTGACCGGCGGCTACCGACCGAGCCAGACCGTGCTCGACGAGATCCGCTGGGCGGATCTCTTCACGATCCTCGTCGCCGAGGACACCTACGCCGTGGCCTCGGAGGTCCACGACCTGCTGGTCAAGACGCATCCGTCGGACATCGAGAAGATCGGCCTCATCAAGGCCCTGGTGGCCGAGCACCTCGACGTGGACCGGATCCTGGCGGTGGCCCGCTAGCGATCGCCCGCGGTCGGGGCGAGGTTCGCCAGCTCGAGGGCGCCGACGAGCGGCCCCCGCTCCCCGAGCGTACCGGTCTCGATCCGGGGTGGGACCCGGACCAGGCTTGCGACCTGCCGGCGGACCGGCTCGAGCAGCCCGGGCACCGACCCGACGCCCCCGCTGAGGACGACCAGCGCCGGGTCGAGCAGGGCGACGAGGGCAGCGATCCCGAGCGCCACGAGACGAGCCTCCTCGTCGAGCAGGGTCGCCGCCGAGACGTCGCCGGCCGTCGCGGCGACGACCACGTCGCCGAGGGTGGCGCCGGTCCGCAGCCCGGTCGGCGGGCCGGAATGGATCGCCGCGTCGATTCGACGGCGCAGGCCGGGTCCCGCGACGAGCGCCTCGTAGGCCGGGACCTCGTCCGCCGACCGGGCCGCCGGCGTGGCGTCCGGAGCGGAGCCCGGCACGGTCGCGCCCGACCCGACCCAGGTCGCCTCGACGGGCAGGAATGCGATCTCGCCGGCCATGCCCCGCGCTCCACGGATCAGCCGGCCGCCGGCGATCAACCCGAGCCCGATCCCCGTCCCGATGGCCATCACGGCGACGTCGTCGAACCCGCGAGCCACCCCGTGGGTGCGCTCGCCGATGGCGGCCGCGTTGGCGTCGTTGTCGATCGCCACGGGCATCCGGAGGGCGGTCTCGAGGTCCGCCCGGAAATGGTCCGTGTCGCGCAGGCCGGGCACGTTGTGGACCGAATCGAGCCGGCCGGTCCACGGGTCGACCCCGCCGGGCAGGGCGACCCCGGCCGCGACGACCGACCCGTCGCCGCTCCCAGCCACGACCTCGGCCCGGAGCCGGTCGAGCGCCTCGCCGATCCTGGCCACCAGACCCGCCGCCGAGTCGCCCACGGTGGGCTCGACCGTCTCGGCGAGGATCGTCCCGTCGGCGGCGGCGAGGGCCGTCCGCATCTTCGTCCCGCCGATATCCACCCCGAAGCGCCGCCCCGACCCGGCCTCCGGGTGGGCCGTCGACCCGGACCAACCGCTCGGCCCGCTCATCGCCGATCGAACCGAGGCAGGAAGGCCGCGTTCGTCTCGAGGATCGCCTCGAGCAGCCCGGCCGCGGTCGGCGCGTCGGGGACCAGGGGGTTGGCCAGCAGGGCCAGATAGGCGACTCGCCGGTCGCCGCCCACGGCGGCCCGGACGGCCAGCTCCTCGTAGGCCTTGGCGGCCTGGACGAGACCCCGGATCTCGGGCGCGAGCGGCGCCTGGGGCAGTGGATGGGCGCCGTCGCGGTCGATCCTGGCCGGGACCTCGACGACCGCGTCGTCGGGCAGGTCGGGCAGCGCCCCGTCGTTGCGGATGTCGACGACCTGGATGTCGCCGGTCCCGGCCTGGAGCGAGGCGATGAGCTGGGCCGCCGCCTCGCTGTAGAAGGCGCCGCCGCGCTCCTCGAGGAGGGCCGGCTTGCGGTCCAGGGTCGGGTCCCGGTAGAGCTCCAGGAGATCGCGCTCGATGGCCATCACGTCCTCGGCCCGGGTCCCCCCGGCGAGCTGCTCGGCGAGGACCTCGGTCGTGGCGTAGTAGTAGCGCAGGTAGTAGGACGGGATCGCGCCGAGGGCGTGCAGGAGCTCGACCGACGTCTGGACCTCGTCGGCCATGGCCTGGGCATCGTCGACCAGCAGGGCGGGCAGCCGGTCCACGCCGTCGACCCGGACCGCCCGGATCCAGGTCAGGTGGTTCAGGCCGACATGCTCCAGCTCGACCCGCTCCGGCGCCACCCCGAACCGGGCGGCCAGCCGTCGCTGGAGCCCGATCGCCACGTTGCACAGCCCGATGGCCCGGTGGCCGGCGTCGAGGAGGGCCTGGCTGACGATCCCGACCGGGTTCGTGAAGTCGACGACCCAGGCCCCCGGCGCGCTCCGCCGGCCGACCTCCTCGGCCAGCTCGAGGACGACCGGCACCGTCCGGAGGGCCTTGGCGAAGCCGCCCGGCCCGGTCGTCTCCTGGCCGATGCAGCCGAACCGGTGGGGCAGGGTCTCGTCGGTCAACCGGGCGGCCTGGCCGCCGATCCGGAGCTGGACGAGGACGTAGCCGGCCCCGTCGATCGCGGCGGTCCGGTCGGTCGTCGCCACGAGGCGACCCGGCCAGCCCTGGCGTCGGAGGATCCGCCCGGCCAGACCGGCCACGATCGACAGCCGCTCGTCGTCGATGTCGTGGAGGATCAGCTCATCGACCGGCAGGCTGACCGCCCGGTCGGCGATCCCCTGGACGAGCTCCGGCGTGTACGTGCTGCCGCCGCCGATGACGGCGATCTTCAGACCCACGGCGACTGCCTCCTCCTGGTCCGGCTCACGGGATGGCCTGGCTGTCGGAGATCAGACCTTGGCCGCCCGCGGCGGCGACGACCCGCGCGGGGAGCCCCGCCCGACTCACGGCCACGGCGACGACCGCCGCCGCGACCAGGCCGCCGACCGCGCAGATCGCGAACAGGCCGGGGATCCCCAGGGCCCCGGCGATCAGCCCGCCGAGGACCGACCCGACGATCGAGGCCAGCCCCGAGACCGCCGTGAACAGGCCCTGGGCGGTCGCCTGGAGACCGGCCGGCGCACGCTCGGCGACGAAGCTGACCCCGCCGACGTAGAAGAGGCCGAAGGCCATCCCCTCGATCGGCGCGGTCGCCAGGAGGACGAGCGGGTCGGTCGCGAACGCGGCGATGGCGTTCCGGACCGAGAACAGGACGGCCCCGGCGATGAGCGGCCGGCCGGTCCCGTGCCGCCGGGCGAGCCGCGGGAAGAACCACATCACGGGGACCTCGACCGCCGCCCCGATCGCCCAGACGAGGCCGATCATCTGGGCCGGCCCGCCCAGCGCGGCGACCCGGATCGAGACGAACGCGTTGGCCGCGATGAGCGAGGTCCAGACCAGGAACGTCCCGAACAGGAAGAGACGCATGCCGGGAGCCCGGACGAGCCCCACCGCGCCCCGCAGGATGCCGACGGCGCGGGTGGTCGGGCGACGGACCAGGGTGGCCGAGACGAGCGCCGTGACCAGCAGCGCCGGGACGTAGACGAGGAAGAGGGCGGCCACGTCCCGGGCGTCGATGAGCAGACCGACCGCCCAGGCCGCGACCACGAAGGCGACCGAGCCGAGGGCGCGTACCTGGCCGTAGCGGATCCGGTCCGGGCCGAGCGTTTCGATCGCCCGGGCATCGAGGATCGGTCCGACCCCGCTGAGACCGCCGGCCAGGACGATCACCCCGGCCGCGATCCGGGGCAGGTCCGTCCCCGCCATCATGATCAAGGCCCCGGCCACCCCGATCAGGGCCGCCAGCGGGAGGGTCAGACGGGTCTGCGGGAAGCGGTCCGCCAGGGCTCCCCAGGCCGGCGCGGCGACCAGCTGGACGGCGGCCGAGAGGGCGGCCAGGGCGCCGATCGCCGCCAGGCTGAGGCCCAGCTCGCGGTAGTAGATCGGGAGGTACGGCCAGGCGGCGCCGACCGCGGCGAAGTACGCCACGTAGGCGATCGAGACGCGGTAGATCGGGGCCACCCTTCCTCCACGAAGAGGCTTGACAACCGACCCCTCGGTTGTCCAAGGTTAGTTATAACGTTATCAGCAACCGCCCCGTCGACGATAGGGTGCAGATGGCGACGTTCCAGCTCGAGTCCGGGCCCGTGCCGCTCCATCATCAGGTCTATCTCGACCTGCGGGCGTCCCTCGATGACGGCGAATGGCGTCCCGGCGACCGTCTGCCGACCGAGCGAGAGCTGGCCGTCCGCTACGGCTGCAGCCTGATCACCGTCCGCCGGGCCCTGGGCGAGCTCGCCCGGGAACATCGCCTGGAGCGGACCCGCGGCCGGGGCACGTTCGCGACCTCACCGCCGATCGAGCTGGACCTCGGCGGCTCGATGAGCTTCACCGAGGAGATGCAGATCCGCGGCCTCGACCCCGAGACGCGGCTGCTGGTGGCCTGCCGCCAGCCGGCCGGCGAAGGGACGGCCGAGGCGCTCGGTCTGCCCGTCGGAGCCCCGACCCTGTTCGTCGAGCGGCTCCGGATCAGCGCCGGCGAGCCGCTCCTGCTGGAGGGCGTCCATCTCCCGGCCGATCGGTTCCCGGGCCTGCTGGCCGCCGACCTGGAGCACGCCTCGCTGTACGACCTGCTGACCACCCGCTACGGCACCCGGATCGTCCGCGCCCGGGAATGGCTCGAGCCGATCCATCCGCCGCGTCGGGTAGCCGAGCTGCTCCACCAGGATCCCCACCACCCGGCTCTCCTCGTCGAGAGCATCGCCTACGGCGAGCACGACGTCCCGATCGAGTACGGCCGGTCGTACATCCGGGGGGATCGCACCCGCTACTACGTCGAACGCGTGGTCGTTCGATCGGATCGGAGCCGACTCGCGGCGGTCAGATGACCCGCCGCCGGGCGACCACCAGGTCAGAGTCAAGGAGGAGGACGAAGATGCGACCCAGGTTCCGTGCCCTCGCCGGCCTTGCCGTGCTGGCGATCGTCGCCAGTGCCTGCGGCTCGTCGACCACCAGCCCCGAACCGTCGACCGCGGTCGGACCGACGGCCGTGGCGTCCGAGGGCGCCGGCGTCAGCGCCGAGCCGTCCGCGGCACCGAGCCTCGACACCACGCCGGTCACGATCAAGGTCTGGGACTACTACGGCGAGTCGACCCCGATCAAGCCGGCCCTCGACGGCTTCAAGAAGGAGTACCCCTGGATCACGGTCGACTACCAGGCCCTCGACTGGGACTCGATGAACGAGAAGTTCACGGCCGGTCTCGGCGCCGGTGAGGTCCCGGACCTGGCGACCCTGGACATGACCTGGATCCCGACTCTGGCCTCGAACGGCGCCCTCGAGAACCTCCACGGGATCTCCGGCGACCAGCTCAACGGCGCGCCGATCGCCGACCAGTACACCCAGGGCGCCATCGACGCGATGACCTACGGCGACCAGATGGTCTCGATGCTCTACGACTTCGACACCTACTCGCTCTACTACCGGAAGGACCTGTTCGATCAGAAGGGCATCAAGGTGCCCACCAACTGGGACGAGTTCCGGGCCGCCGCCAAGGCGCTGGCCGAGTCGTCCAAGCCTGGTGGCAAGCCCGACAAGTACCTGACCGCGATCCGCCCGAACAGCTTCCACTTCTCGCAGTTCCTGTACCAGGACGGCGGCTCGCTGCTCAATCCCGACAACACCCAGGCCGTCTTCAACGACCAGGCAGGCGTGAATGCGGTGAACATCCAGAAGGCGCTCCTCGACGACGGCAGCGGCAAGTACTGGCCGGATGCCGACGGCGACCTCCTCCCCGCGATCAAGTCGGGCGAGGTGGCGATGTTCCAGGACGGGCCGTACTACATGGGCCTGCTCAAGACCGGCGTGCCCGAGCAGTCCGGCAAGTGGGCCGTGGCGACCGCACCCTACTCGAAGCAGCCCGGCAGCTATCTCGGCGGGACGGGGTTGGGCATCCCCGTCCAGGCGGCCCACAAGGACGCCGCCTGGCTGCTCGCCCAGTACCTCCTCCGGCCCGAGAACCAGGTCGGCGTGTTCACCTATGCGGGCGCGGCGCCGGCCACCACGGCCGCCCTCGAGAGCCCGGAGCTGACCAAGCCCGATCCGTACTTCGGCGGCCAGGCCCCGTTCGGGATCTTCCTCGAATCGATGAAGACCTCCCGTCCGTTCCCGTACGTCGGAGTGTGGAACGACATCGACGTCGCCATCGCCGACGCCATGCAGGCGGCGCTCCTCGGCAAGACCGAGGTCCAGGCCGCCCTCGACAAGGCCGTCGACGAAACGAACACCCTGCTCAAGAAGTGATCGACGACGGCCGCGACCGAGCGGTCTGAGCGGACCGTGGCGGCCACGATCGCGCGACGGTTCCGGGGGGCGTCGGCAGGCTACCTGCTGATCGCCCCCGCGGTCGTCGTGACCGTCGTGTTCCTGGTCATCCCGATGATCGTGTCGGGCTACTGGAGCCTGACCCACTACAACGGGATCAAGCCGCCCCAGTTCGTCGGGCTCCAGAACTACGTCGATACGCTGGCCAATCCGCGCTTCCAGCGGGCCGTCCAGAACACGGTCTTCTTCGTGGTCATGGGGATGGCCATCGGGCCGGTCCTGGGGCTCGGCTCGGCCGTCCTGCTCAACGACCGGCTCCGCCTGCGGGCCCTCTTCCGGACCTCGTTCTTCCTGCCGACGATGACCTCGCTCGTCGTCGTGGCCACGATCTGGAAGTTCATGTATGCCGACAACGGGATCATCAACGCCGTGATCGGCTTCTTCGGGCTGCCGGGCCACAACTGGCTGACCGACCCGACGACCGCCCTGCCGGCGGTCGTCGTGACCGCGATCTGGCAGGGCTTCGGGTTCGAGACCGTGGTCTTCCTGGCCGCCCTCCAGGCGATCCCGCAGGAGTACTACGAGGCGGCCACCGTGGACGGGGCCGGCCGCTGGGCGAAGTTCCGCTGGGTGACCCTGCCCGGCCTCCGACCGACGATCGTGTTCGTCTACGTCATCGGGATCATCGGCAGCTTCCAGACCTTCGACCAGGTCTTCGTGATGACCAACGGGGGGCCGATCCAGTCGACCCGGACGATCGTCTTCGACCTGGTCGACCGGTTCAACAAGCTCGACATCGGCGGCGCCTCGGCGGTCGCCTACATCCTGCTCGCGATCCTGGCCGTCCTGAGCTATCTCCAGCTCCGGATCGGCGAGTCGCGGGACTGAGGCGGCGATGCGATCGACCCGCCGCGCCCGACTCGTCAAGAGCGTCTTCCTGCTGCTCGCCTCGATCCTGATGATCGCCCCGTTCCTGTGGGCCCTGTCGACCTCGTTCAAGCTGCCCGGCGACGTGTTCGCCTACCCGCCCCGGTTCCTGCCCGATCCGTGGACGACGAACAACTACCGGAACGTGACCACCCTGATCCCGTTCCCACGCTACCTGCTCAACAGCGTCATCGTCACGAGCTCGATCGTGATCCTCAACGTCCTCTTCGGGACGGCGGCCGCCTACGCCTTCGCCAAGCTGAAGTTCCCCGGTCGGGACGCGATCTTCTACCTGCTCCTGCTGACCCTGATGGTCCCGTTCCAGGTCAACCTCATCCCCCTGTTCAAGATGATGGTCGAGCTCCACAAGGCGATCCCGGCGCTGGGGGCCGACACCTACTTCGGGCTGATCGCGCCGAGCGCCGTCTCGGTCTTCGGGATCTTCCTGATGCGCGGCTTCCTGCGCTCGATCCCCGACGAGATCCTCGAATCGGCCCGGATGGACGGCGCCTCGGAGTGGCGCGTCCTGCGCTCGGTGGTCTTCCCGCTGGCGGTGCCCGGGATGGCCACCCTGGCCATCTTCACCTTCCTGGCGGCCTGGAACGACTTCCTCTGGCCGCTCATCGTGACCAGCTCCGACGACATGCGGACGCTGCCGGTCGGGCTGGCCCTGCTGGCCCGACGGAACGCCTCGGACTGGGGGACCACGATGGCCGGGACGATCATCACCGCCGCGCCCCTGATCATCGTCTTCCTCCTGATGCAGCGCCGCTTCATCGAGGGTCTGACCGCCGGCGCGGTGAAGGACGTGGGATGAGCACGGCGATGCCGAGCCAGACCGGCGATCCGTTCCTGACCGAGATCGGCCGTCAGCCGGCGGCGATCCGGGGCGCCGCTCGGGCGATCGCCGGGCAGACCGACGGCCTCCGACGGCTGGCCCTCGATCGCCCCGTCGGCCGGCTGGTGCTGACCGGGATGGGCAGCTCGTACGACGCCTGCCATGTCACGGTGACGATCCTGGCCGAGGAGGGGACCGTCGCGGGCCTGGTCAATGCCGCCGAGCTGCTCCACTTCCGGACTGCCACCCTCGACGCGGCGACGACCCTCCTGGTGGTGAGCCAGTCGGGGCAGAGCGTCGAGATCGTCCGGCTCCTCGAGCGGCTGGCCGGGCGAGCCGATCGACCCTTCGTGGTCTCCATCACGAACGGACTGGACAACCCGCTGGCGACCGGGGCGGACGTCGCCTTCGACACCGCCACGGGCGATGAGCTCGGCCCCTCGACGATGACCTTCGCGGCTTCCCTGGTGGCCCTCGACGCGGTCGTCCGGGTCCTCGCCGGCGGGCGGGCCGCGGCGGCGGAGGTCGACCGGACCGTCGAGCGGGTCCTGGCCGACGCCGAGGGAGCTGCCGCCGCGGCCGAAGCCCTGCTCGCGGAGCGCGCCTCGGTTACCGCGACCATGGTCGGGTGGGGGAGCGGGCGACCGAACCTGGTCATCCTGGGCAGGGGGGTCTCGCGGGCGACCGCCGAGATGGCCGCGCTCACGATCAAGGAGGTCTCGGGCGCCCCCGCGGAATCGCTCGTGACGGCGGATTTCCGGCACGGCCCGCTCGAGCTCATCGACGAGGAGCTCGCGGTCGCCTTCGTCGTCCTCGAGCCGGTGACCGACGCCATCGACCGATCGTTCGCGGCCGAGCTGGCCGGTGGGCCGGCGGCCGTGGTGGTGATCGGCCACGACCCGGCCCCGGCCGGGGCCGCTCGCACGATCGTCGTCGGCCCGGTCGATCGGCGGCTCGCCCCGGCCGTGGCGATGATCCCGTTCCAGCTCCTCGCCCGGGAGCTGGCGATCGGTCGCGGTCGGCGGCCCGGCGAGTTCAGCCTGGCCACCAAGGTCACGACCCGCGAATGAGCGGGATCGTGGGGCGCGGCCGCCACTACCTCGAGCGCGACGGTCGACCGATCGTGCCGGTCGGTGCCCACTTCGTCCCGGTCGAGGGCCCGGACTGGCCCTGGCGGGTCGGGGCGGAGACGTTCGACCGGGCGTTCGCGGCGATGGCCGCCGCGGGGCTGGACACGGTCCGGATCGACCTGCTGTGGAGCGCCCTCGAGCCCGAGCCGGGCCGCTACGACCGGGATCACCTGGCCGTCCTCGACCGGATCCTCGAGGCGGCCCGGCTCCACGGCCTGCTCCTCCACCCGACGTTCTTCATCGGCGGCGAGGTCGGCGACGCGTACTGGGACATCCCCTGGCGGGCCGGCCGCCGACCCCATCGCGATCCAGTGCTCATCGCCCTCCAGGCCGCCCACGTCGCCGAGCTCGGTCGGCGCTGGCGGGGCGACCCGGCGATCCTGGCCTGGGATCTGACCGACGAGCCGCCCCTGTGGCTCTTCCCGGATACGACCGACGACGACGCCCGCGGCTGGACCGAGGCCTTGACCGATTCGCTTCGGTCCGTCGACCCCGACCACCTCGTCACGATCGGGACGGCCAGCCAGGAGGTCGGCGCCGGTCCGTTCCGGGCCGATGTCGTGGCCGACCGGCTCGACTTCGCGACCGTCCATCCCTACCCGACCTACAACCCCGAGCTCATCCCCGACAGCCTGCTGAGCGCCCGGATGACCCACGCCGCGGCATTCGAGACGGCGCTCGCCGCCGGCGCGGGACGACCGGTGATGCTCCACGAGTACGGTGTCTCGTCGGCCCAGTTCGATCCCGGGTTGGCCGCGGCGTACGACCGGCTGCTGGCCTGGTCGAGCTTCGGCCGCGGGGCGATCGGCTTCCTGGCCTGGTGCTGGACCGACGCCGAGCCCGCCGCCTGGCGGCGCGCTCCATACGTCCGACAGCCCCACGAGACCCAGTTCGGGGTCACCGACCATCGGGGCGAGCCGCGGCCACGGGGTCACGTCCTGTGCGAGATGGCCGCGGTCCTGCGGGTCCTGGCCGACGACCTCGATGGCCTCGCCGGCAACGGACCCGTCGGCTGCGCGGCGATCCCCGTGCCCCATGAATACGTCCGCCCATACGACCCGGCCGGCTACGGGCTCGACGACGGGCTCGCGGGTCTGTACGAGCCGGCCGAGCGGGTGTGGGCACCCGAGCGCGATCACCGGCCGCTCGTGCGGGCCTGGCTCAACGGGTTCGTCCTGGCCGCCCGGGCGGGGGCGTCGGTCCGCTTCGCCCGTGAGACGCCGGACGACGCCTGGCCGTCCGTCCCCCTGGTCATCGTGCCGGCCCCACTGACCTCGACCTCGTCGTCGCTCCTCCACGTCCGGACGAGCTTCTGGGCGGGTGCGGAGGAGCACCTGGCCCGGGGTCGAGCCGCCTGGCTCTCGATGTCGGCCGACGCGGCGATGCCCGGGATGAGCGCGCTGGCCGGCTGCCACCTCGCCGACCGGGCCCCGGCCGACCGACCCGGCACGCTCCGGTTCGTCCGCCCCTGGGGCCCGTTCGCCGCCGGCGACGTGCTCGCCCTCCCGGCCGGCGACGGCTCCCTTGCGACCCGCTGGGCGCGACTCGCCCTCGACGACGGCGAGATCGTCGCCCTCGATGCCGACGGCGGGCCGGGTCTGGTCGTCGCCCGGCGCGGGCCAGGGCTGGTCGCGACCTGCGCCGCGCCGCTCGAGCTGCTCCTGGCCACCGTGCCCGATGCCCACGGCCCGACCGACCGCGCCTGGGGGCTCTACGCCGGGCTCCTGGCCGAGGCCGGGATCCGCGAGCCCGCCCGGGTCGACCATCCGGACGTGACCGGCGGCACGCTGCGCGGCCCGGCCGGCGGGCTGGTGACGCTCACGAACCACGGCCAGGTCGACCTCCGGGTGGATCTCCACCTGCCCGTCGACGCCACGGCCGTCCGACGCTTCGGGCCGGCCGGCGTCCAGCCGCTCGGGCCGGCCGAGCGGGACGCGGATGGTCCCGTCATCGAGCTGGAGCTGCCCGCCACGGGGTTCACGCTCGTCGGCTGGGACGGTCGGGTCTGAGCCGCCGACGACTACCCGAGCAGCTCGTTGTCGATGAGCCGGGTCGGACCGAAGCGGACGGCCAGCGAGAGGATCGCCGGGCGGTCGACCCGATCGAGCTCCTCGAGGCTCAGCCCGTCGGCGCAGCTGACGTATTCGGGTCGGGCCAGGGGTTCACCGGCGAGCACGTCCCGCATCGTCGCCCGAAGCGTGTCCGCGGAGCGTTCGCCCCCGGCCCAGCGCTCCCGGGCGGCCACGAGCGCGCGGTGGAGGACCGGCGCGGCGGCCCGCTCCTCCGGCGTGAGATGGACGTTCCGCGACGACATCGCCAGCCCGTCCGGCTCGCGGACCGTCGGGCAGCGGACCACCTCGGTCGGCAGGGCGAGGTCGCGGGCCATCCGGTCGATGACCATGACCTGCTGAGCGTCCTTCTGGCCGAAATACGCGCGATCCGCCGCGACCAGGGCGAAGAGGATGGCGACCACGGTCGCGACCCCGTCGAAGTGGCCCGGCCGGGCATCCCCCTCGAGCGGCACGGCGATCCGGCCGACCGACACCGTCGTGTCGAAGCCGGGCGGGTAGACCTCGTCCACCGGCGGCGCCCAGACGAGGTCGATGCCCTGCTCGGCGCAGGTCGCCACGTCGCGGGCCTCGTTCCGGGGGTACTGCCCGAAATCGTCGGGGGCGTTGAACTGGCGGGGGTTGACGAAGATCGTCACGACGGTCGTCGCGTTCTCCGCGCGGGCTCGGGTCATGAGCGAACGGTGACCCTCGTGGAGCCAGCCCATCGTCGGCACGAGGCCGATCGGACGCGGCGCAGCGGCGAGGGCCGCCCGCAGCTCGGCCCGGGTCCGGAGCACCGTGGTCAGCGGAGCGTCCCTCGTCCGGCGCTCAACGACGGGGGGTCACAGGTCGCGGTCGAGGGGGATCCCGCCGGCCGGAACGTCGGCACTCTCGGGCGCCCGGTCGAGCGCCGAGCGGCCCAGGATCTCGCCGAGGACGGCGTCGTCCATCCGGACGGTCTGCTCGGGTCCCGGGAAGGTGCCTGCGACGACGTCGGCCGCATAGGCCGTGGCGGCCTCGAGGATCGTCTCGCGCAGGTGGGCGTAGGGGCGGGCGTGCCGGGGGATGAACGAGCCCAGACCCAGCAGGTCGGTGAGGACCTGGACCTGGCCGCTGCAGCCCGCTCCGGCGCCGATGCCGATCGTCGGGATCCGGAGGCGCTCGGTGATGGCCGCCGCGAGCTGCTCCGGGACGAGCTCGAGGACGATCGCGAAGGCGCCCGCCTCCTGGACCGCCAGCGCGTCCCCGAGCAGGGCACGGGCCCCGTCGCGGGCCTTGCCCTGGACGCGGGTCTTGCCGCCCATCGCGTACTTCGATTGCGGTGTCCAGCCGATGTGACCCATGGTGGGGATGCCGGCCTTGACCAAGGCTTCGACGATTCGGGCGCTCCGGGTCCCGCCCTCGATCTTGACGGCGTGGGCACCGGCCTCGCGGACGAAGCGGCCGGCGTTGTCGAGCGCCTCGTCGGGCTCGGAGTAGGACAGGAACGGCATGTCGCCGATGACCATCGCCCGGCTCGAACCGCGGACCACCGCCCGGGTGTGGTGGAGCATCTCGTCCATCGTCACCCGGACCGTGGACTCGTAGCCGAGGACGACCTCGCCGAGGCTGTCGCCGACGAGGATGAGCGGGATCCCGGCTTCGTCAAGGAGCCGCGCCGTCGGGTAGTCGTAGGCGGTCAGCATCGGGATGCGGACGCCCTCGGCGTGCATCTTCGCGACGTCGGTGACGGTCAGGCGGCCGGCCGTGGCCGGCTTCGGGTTCTCGGCTGCGCTCACGTTCGGGGACTCCTGCGGGCTCGCGCTCCCGTCCAGTCTACGCGGACCGAACGGGAAGACACGAGCCCGCAGCCCCGGTGGCGGCGTCCGGTGCCGGCGGCCGGGCTCGTGCCCGGCGGCCTGCCGGCGGGTGCCCGGGTCAGGCCGGGGCGGAAGGGGCGATCGGTCCGACGGGCCCGACCGGTGCGATCGGCTGGTCGCGACGAACGCGACGGACGACGATGAACGCGATCAGGGCGAGGATCGCCAGGACGATCAGGATCGGCAGCCACAGGATGGCGAACCAGATCCCGGCCGCGGCGAGGGCCTGGCCGATCTCGACCAGACTGGCGGTGGCCCGATCGGCCTCGGAGGCCGGGTCGAAGCCCTTCTTGGCCTGCTCCACCGCGACCGTCTGGAGACCGTAGGTCACGCCCAGGGTGCCGTAGGCCGCCTGCTCCTCGAGGTGCTTCTTCTGGGTCGCGAGCTGCTCGATCTCGCCCCGGACCTGGGTCAGCTGGCCCTGGACCTCGAGCACGTCGCTGATCTTCACGGCCCGGTCCATGATCGCCTGGAGGGCCCGCTCGGTGGTCTGGAGGTTCGTGATCCGGGCCCCGAGGTCGACGACCTGGCCGGTGACCTCGTCGCTCTGGGTCTGCTCGGAGAGGACCTTGTCGGCGAGCCCGCGCAGCCCGGCGACGGCCTCGTCCCAGCGCGCCGCCGGGATCCGGTAGGTGACGCTGGCGACCGCCGACTGGCCGTCGCCTGACCGCTGCGAGCCGCTGACGTAGCCGCCCAGCGAGGAGATCTTGGCCGTGGCGCTCGCGAGGGCTGCGTCGAGCCCCTTGACCTGGAGGGCGAGCGTCCCGGTCTTCACGACGAGCAGGTCGCTCGGGGCGGTCAGCGAGCCGTCCTGGGACGTGAGACCGTCGCCGCCGGGCACCTCGGCGGGCGCGGCCGAGGCTGCAGGTTCGACCGGGGCGCCGACGAACGCGCCGCCGCCCTGCGCCCCGGTCCCGCCGTTCGTGTCGACGGGACCGCCGACGCTGCGGAGGTTGCCGGCGCTCGAGGAGCAAGCCGCGAAGATGACGGCCGCCGCCGCGCAGAAGACGAGAGCCCGCTGGAGGCTCTTCGTGGGTCGTCCGTTCATCGCCGGAACCTCCGCCGTTCTCGAAGCGCACCGGTCGGTGCGCCATCGGACCGGAGACGCCGGCGCGACGGTGGCGGTTCCGAGCGGTCGTCAGACCGGCGGGGCGTCCCGGTCGGCGAGGAGCTCGACGACTCGATCGAGAAGGCGGTCGGCGACCTCCCGCTTCGTGAGCAGCGGCCAGGCCGTCGGCTCGCGCCGCGCGTCGAAGAAGGTGACCCGGTTCGTGTCCGTACCGAACCCGGAGCCGGCCTCGGCGACGTCGTTGGCGACGAGCAGGTCCACACCCTTGCGCCGGAGCTTCTCGGCCGCCCGCTCGATCGATCCCGTCTCGGCGGCGAACCCGACGAGGACCGGTCGCGGAACGAGGGCCTCCTGGGTCGGCGCCCCGGCCGCGTCGAGCCCGTGGGCGATCCGGGCCACCTCGGCGAGGAGGTCGGGGGTCGGCTCGAGCTCCAGGGTCAGGCCGTCGCCGCGGGCCAGCTTCGTCTCGGCGGATCGGGTCGGTCGGAAGTCGGCGACCGCGGCGGCCATCACCAGGATGTCGAAGCCGGCGCGGCCGTCCGACCCGACGAGCGTGCCGAGGAGGGCGGCCCGGAGCTCGCCGGTCGACTCGACGGCCACCACGACGGCGCCATCGGGGGCCGGTACCGCGAGGTTCGCCGCGATGAGCGTGACGGCCGCCCCGCGATCGAGGGCCGCCGCGGCGATCGCGACGCCCATCCGGCCGGTCGAGCGATTGCCGATGAACCGGACCGGGTCGATCGGCTCGCGGGTCCCGCCCGCCGTCACGACGATCCGCCGGCCGACGAGGTCCGCGTCGCGAGGCCGGCCCTCGAGCGGCGGAGGCCGCAGAGCCGGATCCGGGGCGCGGATCGGCCGGTCGCCGATCGCCGCGACCACCGCGTCGACGATCGTCGGCAGCTCGGCGAGCCGGCCCACGCCCGTCTGGCCCGAAGCCAGCGCCCCACTCTCCGGCTCCACGATCCGATACCCGAACCCGTCCCGCAGCCGGGCGACGTTCGCCCGCGTCGCCGGGTGGGCGTACATCTCGCCGTCCATCGCGGGCGCCACGACGACCGGGGCCGAGGTGGCCAGGCAGGCCGCGGTCACCACGTCGGCCGCCAGCCCGTTGGCCATCGCCCCCAGCCAGTGGGCCGTGGCCGGCGCGACGACGATGGCGTCGGCGCCGTCGGCGACCACGATGTGACCGATCCGGCGGTCCGGCAGGAGCTCCAGGACGTCGGCGTCCACGGCGTGGCCGCTCAGGGCCGCCAGGGTCAGCGGGGCGACGAAGCGGGTCGCCGACGGGGTCATCAGGACCTGGACGTCGGCCCCCTCCGCCCGGAGGAGGCGGATGAGCTCGGCGGCCTTGTAGGCCGCGATCGAGCCGGTGATCCCCAGCCCGATGAGTCGACCGGCCAGCCGGCCGGTCACGCCAGCCCGGCCTCGAGCGGTTCGCCGCCGCTCACCTCGGCGTGGAGGATGGCCAGGCCCTTGAGGGTGAGGTCCGGGTCGATCGCGTCGACGCCCTCGATCCCGCGAGCCCACGGCCCGGCCGACAGCCCGCCGGTGAGGATCGCCCGGACGTCGCCGACCGGCACGCCGCTCGTCTCGGCCAGCTCGGCCCGGATCCGGGCGAGGAGCCCGGTCGCCAGGGCCTGGTAGCCGAGGACCGTGCCCGCCCGCATCGCGCTGATCGTGTCGCGACCGATGGCGCGGTCCGGGGCCCGGAGCTCGATCCGGGGCAGCTTGGCGGTCCGTCCGGCCAGCGCGTCGAGCCCGAGCTCGAGACCGGGCGCGATCGCGCCGCCGACGAAGGCGCCGTCGGGCGCGACCGCGTCGAAGGTCGTGGCGGTGCCGAGATCGACGACCACGGCCGGCGTCCCGTAGATCCGCGCCGCCGCCAGGGCGTTCACGAGCCGGTCGGCGCCGACCTCGGCCGGTCGCTCGACCCGGATCGCGATCGGGACGTGGCCGGCGCCCGCCACCAGGAGGGAGATGCCGCGTCCGGCACTCAACACCTCCAGCCCCGATGTCAGGGTCGGCACGACCGAGGCGCAGGCGATCGCGGCCACGTCGTCGAGGGTCGCCCCGTCGAGGCCGAGCAGCCCGTCGAGCAGGAGCTCGAGCTCGTCGGCGGTCGCCGCCGGACTGGTCCGGGCCCGCCGAGTCGCGATCAGCGAGCCGTGCCGGAAGAGCCCGCAGGTGACGTTCGTGTTCCCGATGTCGACCGCGAGGAGCATGGCTCGATGATGCACCTCGGCGGACCGCCGCCGTCTCGACCGACGCAGGAAACGCCTTGTCCCGGCCCGTCGGCTGCGGTAGATTCCGGTCCCGGGGATCGCCCCGCTCGCTGACCCCTCGTGCCACGGTCATCCAGCCGCCGACAGGAGACCTGCGTGTCGTCCGTGCCGCCAGCGAAGTTCTTCGTGGATCACGGCATCGTCTCGAACCGGACGGACGTCTACCACCTCCTCCGACCGCTCCTCAAGCAGACCGTCACCTACCGCTACTTCCGCGGTCACGAGCTCGTCAGCCACGGCACCGGCTGGGTCGAGCGGATCGTCCTCGACCACCCCGACGTCTCCACCTACTTCACCCCGCTGTCGATCTGCCTGAACGTCGACTCGTTCGAGCACCTCGAGTTCGACACGCGACCCGATCAGCTCCTCGTCTACGCGCTCGTCCAGGGTGACGAGCGGGTCGTCATCGAGTTCGCGCCGATCGGCGGCGACGAGCACGTGCCGCCGCTGCCGCGCCAGCTCGAGTTCGACACGAGCGGGTTCGTCCAGATGGAGCTGCTGGGACTCGAGCCCGAGGACGGCTGAGGGAGGGGGACGCCGGCCGTGGGAGGACGGTCCGGCCGGAGGGAGGCACGGCGCGGTGAGGGCCGCGCCGAGGTGGGTCTGGCCCGAGACCGGCGGGGCGCCGGTCGACCGGGCGTGGCGTCCAGGCGCGTGGCGGATCGTGTCGGTCCGGCGTGCCGTCGCGGGTACGGAGGAGGGTGTCGGCCTTGGAGGCGATCTCGTCGTATTTCAAGTTCAGTGAGCGCGGGACGAGCCTGGCGACGGAGGCCCGGGCGGGTCTGACCACGTTCATGGTCATGGCCTACATCATCTTCCTGAACCCGACGATCCTGAAGTCGGCCGGGATCGACGTCCCCGCGGCCGCCGCCGCGACCGCGCTCGTCGCCGGGATCATGACGATCGCGATGGGCCTGGTCGGCAACTACCCGCTGGCGATCGCCGCCGGGCTCGGGATCAACGGGGTCGTCGCCTTCGGGCTCGTCCTGGGCCGCGGCCTGACCCTGCCGGGCGCGATGGGCGTCATCGTCTGCGAGGGCCTCGTGATCACCGTGCTCGTGGTGGTCGGCGCCCGGGAGGCGATCATGAACGCCGTGCCGCTCTCGCTGAAGCGGGCGATCGGGGTCGGCATCGGCCTGTTCATCCTGTTCATCGGCTTCGTCAACGGCGGGATGATCGTCTCGCCCGAGGGCGGCGTCCCACCGGTCGTGCCGGTCTATCCCACGACCACCGCCCACTTCGTCTTCCTGCTCGGGCTGGCCATCACGATCGGGCTGTACGTCCTGAAGATCCGGGCGGCGCTGATCCTCAGCATCCTGATCACGACGGTCATCGCGATCGCGGCCGGCGTCCAGACGATCCCGTCGGCGATCACCGCGACCCCCAGCTTCGCGACCCTGGGCCAGTTCGACCTGACCGAGCCGTTCGAGAAGCTGGGCGTGCTGACCGCGCTCCTTGTCATCTTCACGATCATGCTGACCGACTTCTTCGACACGATGGGCACGGCCACCGGCGTCGTCGCCGAGGCCGGCCTGGCCCGACCGGACGGGTCGGTCCCGGGGATCGGCCGGGTCCTCATCGTCGACAGCATCGCGGCGTTCGCCGGCGGGGCCGCCGGGATCAGCTCGAACACCACCTACATCGAGAGCGCGGCCGGCGTCGCCGACGGCGCCCGGACCGGTTTCGCCTCGGTCGTGACCGGCGTCCTCTTCCTGCTGGCGATCTTCCTCTCGCCGCTGGCCGGGCTCATCCCGGCGGTGGCCACGGCGCCGGTCCTCGTCCTGGTCGGCTACCTGATGTTCACCCTGGTGAAGGACATCCCGGTCGGTGATGTCGAGGAGGGCCTCCCGGCCCTGCTGACGATGATCCTCATGCCGCTGACCTACGACATCACGGTCGGGATCGGCGCCGGCTTCATCAGCTGGGTCTTCATCAAGGCGATCCGCGGCAAGTTCGCCGAGATCCACCCGCTCATGTGGGTGGTCGCGGTCGCCTTCCTCGTCTTCTTCGGCCAGGACTGGATCCAGGGCGATCCTGCCGAAGTAGCCGTCTCGCGTCGCCATCGAGCTCGATCGACTGAGCGGCCGGTCTCCCAGCGGGGGCCGGTCGTTCCTGTACCATCGCCGCGATGTTCGAACGCACGGCGCTGCCCGACGGGCCCCGCGTCATCAGCGCCCGTCTCCCCGGCGCGCGCTCCGTCTCCATCGCCGCCTACGTCCTGGCCGGCTCGCGCCTCGAGACGGCCGACCAGGCGGGCGTGGCCCACTTCATGGAGCACATCACGTTCAAGGGGACCGCGGCGTTCCCCGACGCACCCGGGCGATCTCCGAGGCGATCGAGGGCGTCGGCGGCAGCTTCAACGCCGCCACCGACCGCGAGTCGACCGTCTACTGGGTCCGCGTCCCGGCCCGCGAGGCGCGCCGGGCGGCCGACGTCGTCGGCGAGCTCATCGTCCGACCCCGGCTCGAGGACGCCGAGATCGACCACGAGCGCTCGGTCATCGTCGAGGAGATCCGCTCGTACCTCGACGACCCGTCCGAGTACGCCCAGATCCTCATCCAGCAGGCGATGTTCGGCGACGGCCCGCTCGGCCGCGAGATCTGCGGCGACGAGGACGCGATCCGGGCCCTCCCCGAGACGACGATCCGCGACTTCTGGTCGGCGGCCTACCGGCCCTCGAACGTGGTCGTGGCGATCGCCGGCGATCTCGACCACGCGGCGGCGCTCGACCTGGTGGCCCCGGCCTTCGGCACCGGCAACGGGGTCGCTCTGGCCTTCGGCCCGGCGCCGGACCTGCCCGGCCGGGCCGCGCTACCTGCTCGGCCATCGCGACACGACCCAGGCCCATCTCTGCCTGGCCGTCCCGGCCTACCGCCGCGACCATCCCGACTCGTGGGCGCTCGGCGTCCTCAACGGGGTCCTCGGCGAGGGGATGAGCAGCCGCCTCTTCCTGACGGTGCGCGAGGAGCTCGGTCTGGCCTACGACGTCGGCTCGGGGATCAGCGAGTACGCCGACAGCGGCTCGCTCGGGGTCTACGCCGGGGTCGACCCGGACGAGCTCGGACCGGCCCTCGAGGCGATCCTCGCCGAGCTGGCCCGGCTGCGCGACGTCGAGGTCCCCGAGCACGAGCTGGACAAGGCGAAGGCGTACCTCTCGGGCGGGCTCGAGCTGCGGATGGACGACACCCGTCACCTCGCCTCGTGGATCGGCGGCCAGGAGGCGCTCCACGAGCGGGTCCTGACCCTCGACGAGGCGCTCGAGGCGGTCGCCGCGGTGACCGCGGACGACATCCGACGGGTCGCCGGGGAGCTGTTCCGCGACGAGCTGCTGCGCCTCGCGGTCGTCGCCCCGGCCGGTCACGGCGAGGGGCTCGACGCCGCCTTGCGACTGCCCGGGTCGGGCGGCTGAGCGTGGTCCAGGCGAGCGACGCCGGGACCGGCGCCGGACGGGTCGTCGCGCGGACCCCGCGCCGGCGCCGACCGACGAGCCGGCCGCGCCGGACGCCTCGGCTGCCGAGGTCGACGCCCCGCCGCGCCCGGCCGAGCTCCGGCTCGCCCGGCTCCATCTCCGGACCGGTTCGTACGCCCTTGCCCGGGTCGAGCTCGAGACGGCCGCCGGCTCCGGCACGCTCGACGCCGACGCGCTGCTCGACCTCGCCGAGGTCCGCTGGCGGACCGACGACCTGACCGGGGCCGGGGAGGCCGCCGCGGCCTACCTCGCCGCCGGGCGGGAGTCGCTCGTCGCCCTGGCGATCGCCGCGGAGGCGACGGCGGCCCTCGGGCGCCCGGCCGAGGCGCGCCGTCTGGCCCGACGCGCGGTCGAGATCGCGGACGTTCCGCTCGACACGGTGTTCGCCGGGATCCGCCGGAGCGCTGTCTGGCCGGCGGAGGTCGAGGTGACGGGCGTGGAGACACGAACCCATCCGTTGGCGCCCTTCGGGGTCCCGCTGCCAGCGGGCGTGGCCACCGCGCCGGTCGAGCCGGCGGTCGGGTCGGGCGCCGAGGGCGGTCCGGCACCGGCTGGGGTCGCCACGGCGGCCGCCGTCGCGGTCGCGGGGTCGGTCGGTCCGCCCGCCTCTGCGCCCCGCGCCGCCGACGAGCTGGCCGCCGCCCGAGCGGCCCTCGCGGCCGGCGACCGGGCTGACGCGGCGGTCCGCCTGGCGGTCGTCCTTCGGGTCTCGCCGAGCCTGGCCCCGGCGGTTCTCGATGTGGCGGCCGCCGAGCCGGGACCAGAGTTCGACCTGGTCCGGGGCGACGCCCTCCGGCTCGTCGGGCACGAGAGCCAGGCCCGACGGTCGTATGCCGCCGCGGTCTCGCGCCTGGGCACCGACGCGTCGCGGACCGGGGACCGGTCGTCGCCGGACGTCGCGCCCACCGACCCCGAGGTCGCCGAGGCCGAGGCCCGGGCCGAGGCCGAAGCCCAGGTCGAGGCCGAGGCCGAGATCGCGGCGACCGCCGAGCCCGTCGAGCCGGGCGACGAGCCGTCCGACCAGGGCTGACCGGCCGGGCGCTATCCTTCAGCCGCAAGCACCCCCAAGACGATAGGACCACCCACCGTGACCGAACGCACCCTCATCCTCGTCAAGCCCGACGGCGTCCAGCGCCTGCTCGTCGGCCGGATCGTCGGCCGCTTCGAGGAGCGCGGGCTCAAGCTCGTCGGGCTCAAGCTCGTCCAGGTGAGCCGCGACCTGGCCGAGGAGCACTACGCGATCCACCGCGAGCGACCGTTCTTCGGCTCGCTGGTCGACTTCATCACGTCGAGCCCGCTCGTGGCCCTCGCCGTCGAGGGCCCGAACGCGATCGCGGTCGTCCGCACGATGGTCGGGGCCACCCGACCGAACGAGGCCGCGCCGGGCACGATCCGGGGCGACTTCGCCCTCGAGACCGCCCAGAACCTCATCCACGCGTCGGACGGTCCCGAGACCGCCGTGAGCGAGCTGGCCCTCTGGTTCGCCCCGGGCGAGCTGCTCGACTACGACCGCGAGATCGACCGCTGGGCGCTCGCCCCGGCCGACTGACCGTCGGGTCTCAGGGGGACGGCGACGGGCCGGTCGACGGCCTGGCGGTCCCGGTGGGCGACGCCGTGGCCGCCGCGCTCGGGTCACGGGCTGCGACGCCGTCGGCGACCCACTCGCCGCCGGGCTCGAGGATCCCGTCGGCGTCGGCGAGGCCTGATCCGGGCTCGCCGACTCGCTCCCGGGCTCGGAGCTCGCCGATGCGTCCGCGCTGGGGGCCGCCGACGGCTCCCCTTCGCTCGGGCTCGGCGACTCGGTGGAGGGCACCGGGACATACGTCTCCGTGGGCGCTCCCGGATCGGGCGCTGGCGCGGCCGCGGCCGCCCGGCTGCCGAGCCCGCCGACACCGACGGTGAGCCCGATCAGGGCGAGGACGAGGACCCCCGCGGAAGCGATCGGCGCCCGGTTCGCTCGCCAGGTGGCGACGAGGCGGTGGCCCACGGGCGGGGTCGCGGCTCGCCTGCCGCCGCCGCGTGGCGTTGCTCGGGTCGCGGCCGCCGACGCCTCGGCATCGTTCAGCGTGGGCTCGCCGCCCGTGGCTGCCCCGGCGGTCGGATCGGTCGGTCCCGCGGGTGCGCGGCGCGGTCGCTCGGCCGCGCCCGCGACCACGAGGGTGGACGGGGCGCTCACGCCGGCCAGGGCGATCCGCCCGTAGTAGGCCAGCGACGCGACGCCGCCCAGGAGCACCACGATGCCCATCGGGCCGGACCCAAGGCTGAGGTCGATGAGCTCGCTCCGGACGTCCCAGCTCAGCAGACCCGGGACGCCGATCGTGGCGATCACGATGAGCAGGAGACTCACGGCCAGGAGCGGCGCCCGACGCGCCCATCCACCGAGCTCCGGGATCCGTCGGCTGCCGAAGCGGACCCGGAGGGCGATCGCCCAGGCGGCGAAGGCCGTCTTGACCACGACGAAGATGAGGATCCAGGCCCGGGTCGGCTGCCAGGCCGCGGGGTCGAGGATCGCCAGGCCCAGGATGATGAAGCCGGCGTCCTGGAGGATCGAGTAGCCGACGACGTGCTCCAGGTCGTCCTGGAGCCAGGCACCGACGGCGCCCAGGATGATCGTCAGGGCGGCCACGGCCGCCACCAGACCGCGTTCGGTGTCGAGCGGCAGGAGCAGGGGAGCCATCGACCTGTCCATCCAGGCCAGGGCGACCACCGCGAACGCCGCGGGCGCCCAGGCCAGCAGGAGCGGCAGGGCCGGCTCCGGAGCGGAGTCGGCCAGGCGAGCCGCCCAGCGGTGGAAGGGGATCGCCCCGAACCGGATCGCCGTCCCGATGGCGACCGCGAGGAAGGCCAGCCCGTAGACGGTGGGATCGGGCGGCGGGGTCCCGACCGGTCGCGCGATCCAGGCCATCCCCACGATGGCCAGGGCGCCGGCGACCACGATCGCCCGGAACTCGCGACTGGCGATCGTCACGTCCCGGGCGGTCACCGGCGCCGCGACGGTGAGCAGGGTCACCCCGAGGGAGGCGACGAGGATCGCGAGGAGCGCGATCGTGGGATCGCCGATGGCCAGGGCCACGCCCAGCGTGCCGAAGCCGCCGAGCATGGCCGCCGGCAGCTCCGGCCGCCATTCGGTCGCCAGGGCGACGACGGCGACGAGCAGCCCGGTGAACGCTCCGAGGGTCAGGAAGAGCCGGCCGAACTCGGTCGCCTGGACCTGCCCGACACCGATGACCTCGTGGTCGCCGGGGACGATGGCCAGGGCGGCCAGCGTCGCCAGGCCGAGACCGGTCAGGCCGATCGCCAGGGAGACCGGTGCCCAGCGCCGGGTCGCGAGCGCGCCGACGCACGCTCCGAGGGTCATGACGATGAACGGCAGGAGGCTCATCCGGCAGCCGGCCCGTCGTCGGCCTCGGGCGGCACGGTCTCATCGGCCTGGGCGGCGTCCGCCCCGGCGTCGTGGGTCGCGGGCGCGTCCAGCGCCGGCGGGTCGTCGCCGGCGTCCCCTGAGACGTTCGGCTCGGGGGTGATCTCGTGCGGCCACGTCGCGCGACGCATCATCGTCCGGCGCCACAGCACGTCGTCCGGCTCGGCGGTGCCTTCGGCTCGTGGCGAGGGCTCGTCGGCAGCCGTCTCGGCCGGGCTCGCCCGGTGGGCATCCGGTTCGCGCGACGGCAGCCCGATGCGGGTCGGGCGTCGGACTCTCCAGGTCCGTCGGGCCCGCTCGCCGGCGCTGGCCGACGCGACGGGATGGGCCTCGAAGATGCCGCTCGTCCGGGCTTCTTCGCGGAGGGTGAAGCCCTCGGTCGTCGCCAGGGCGGCCCAGCCGAGGACGGCCGTCGTGACCAGGAGGGCCAGGGTCAGGGCCGCCGTGAGCAGCTGCTCCAGGGGGGCGGGGGTCCCGGCCAGTCCGACCCGTAGGAGCTCAGCGCCGCTGATGAGGACCGTCAGGGCGACCCCGAGCCGCAGGGCGTCGCCGGCCCGGGCGACCGGGGCGACGGCCAGGGCGATGAGCGCCAGCCCGGCACCCAGGGCGAGGGGCGGCCCGACCGGGGTGCTGGCCAGGCCGTCCGACCCGAACCCGATCACGAATGCCGCCGCCGCCGCCAGGGCCTCGGCCGGCAGACCCACGAGCGACCCGCGGCTGACCCGCGACGCTCGCCCGACGACCACCAGCAGGAGGTACCCGCCGAGGAGTGCGGCGACGGCCCGCACCCCGAGGGCGGCGATGCCGGGTGGCGGATCGGCCACGAGCGGGACCGCGATCAGGCTCGCGACCAGGCCCGCGAGAGCCGTCCGGGCGTCACGGGCCGTGACCGCGACGAGCGCCCCGACGACGGTGACGAACGCGGCGACCACGAGCAGCACGGTCACGGCGCCCCGGCGGGGACCCCCGGATAGGTCGGGGTCGGGAGGATCCCGAAGACGTTGAACGGCCAGTACCGGAGCCACGCCCGGCCGACGACCGAGTCCCGCTGGATGGTGCCGAAGACCCGGGAGTCGGAGGATTGCTCGCGATGATCCCCGAGGACGAAGAGCTCGCCCGGGGCCACCGTCCAGTCGGTCCGATCGGGCGGCGCCTCGGTGGGTTGGTTCCGACCGGCGCCCGGGTAGGTGTACGGCTCCTCGAGCAGGACGCCGTTGACGTAGACCCCGCCGTCGCGGATCGAGACCCGGTCGCCGGGCAGGCCGATGACCCGCTTGATGAACGGCGTGTCGCCACCCTGGTCGTAGCCGGCCGGCGGCTTGAAGACGACGACGTCACCCCGGCTGTAGTCGTCGAACCGGGGGGTCAGCTTGTCCACCAGGACGTACTCGCCGGGCTGGAGCGTGTTCTCCATCGACATCTGCTGGACCTGGTACGGCTGGGCCACGAAGTTCTGGATGACGAGGAAGATGACGAGGGTCAAGACAAGTGTCTCGACAACCTCGAAGAGACACCCGAAGGGGCGTTGGCTCACAAGTCCGGCAGTATAGGTGGTGGGCACCCGGCGCGCCCCCCGACCGGCCCGGACCCGGCCGCCCGAGGGTCGATCGAAGGTTCCCGGGCCGCCTGCATAACCCGCATCGTCTTCCGGTTTGACCCGCCTCGCGGGCGCTTGCTACACTCGCGCCGCCCTGGAAGGTTGCAGTCTCGGAACGAACCGAGACCACTCGGACGCCCCGTCAGCCCGTTCCCACGTCCCCACCCGTGAGCGGTGTCTGCCGTGCCCGGGTGCGGGAGCCCCCCGCAGGAGGAGACGCACATCCACATGGACGCCAAGGCGCTCCAGCTGATCATCCCGATCGCCGGCCTGGCCGCGGTCCTCTTCGCCATCTACCTCGCCCGGGACGTCCTGCGACGCGACCAGGGCCCGCAGGCGATGCAGGACGTGGCGGGCACGATCCTCGAGGGCGCCGTCGCGTTCATCCGCCGCCAGTACCGGACGATCGCCATCCTGGCCCTGTTCGCCGCGGTCGTCCTCGGGGCGATCATCGCGACGGTGGAGACCAAGGACTTCGCCGAGACCGAGTACTTCGGGATCGACCTGGGCATCCGGACCGGCGTCGCCTTCCTGGTCGGGGCCACCTGCTCGATGGCCTCCGGGATCATCGGCATGTACATCAGCGTCAAGGCCAACGTCCGGACCGCGTCCGCGGCCCAGCGCAGCCTGGTCGAGGCGGTCCAGGTCGCGATGCGTGGCGGCGCGGTCAGCGGCTTCCTCGTGGTCGCCCTGTCGCTCCTCGGCGTCTACGGCATCTTCGTCCTGTACGGCGGGCTCGATCACCCGGCCGTCGCGCCGTTCCTCATCGTCGGCTTCGGGTTCGGAGCCAGCTTCGTCGCCCTGTTCGCCCAGCTCGGCGGCGGGATCTACACCAAGGCCGCCGACGTGGGCTCGGACCTGGTGGGCAAGGTCGAGGCCGGGATCCCCGAGGACGACCCGCGCAACGCCGGGGTCATCGCCGATCTGGTCGGCGACAACGTCGGGGACTGCGCCGGTCGCGGGGCGGACCTGTTCGAGTCGACCGCCGCCGAGAACATCGGGGCGATGATCCTGGGCGTCAGCGTCTACGTCATCGCTCTCAAGTCGGGCTGGCCGCATCCCGAGGCGTGGATCTTCTTCCCGCTCGTCGTCCGCGCCTTCGGGCTCCTGGCCACGATCGTCTCCGTGGCGTTCTTCATCCGCGGCCGCGAGGACGAGAACCCGATGAACATCCTCAACCGCGGCTACTGGGCGACGACCGCCCTGTCCGTGGTGGGCCTCGCGATCACGACCAACCTGATGATGTCCACCGGCAGCCAGACCGGGCCCGACGGCTTCCCGACCTGGATCTACTTCTTCCTCGCCGGGCTCGTCGGCCTGGCGACCAGCGTGGCCTTCGTCTACATCACCCAGTACTACACGGCCGGCTCATACAGGCCGGTCCGCGAGATCGCCGAGGCGTCCAAGACCGGGCCCGCGACCAACATCATCGCCGGCGTGGCCGTCGGCTTCGAGACCACCGCCGTGACGGCGATCTCGATCGTCATCGCCCTGTTCGTCAGCCACTGGCTGGGTGACCGGGCGGGGATCGTCAACGCGGACGGGGTCAACGTCGGGGGCATCTTCGGGACCGCGGTCGCGACGATGGGCATGCTCATGACGACCGCCTACATCCTGGCCATGGACACCTTCGGCCCGATCACCGACAACGCCGGCGGCATAGCCGAGTTCAGCCGGGCCGAGGCCGGCGCCCGGGAGATCACCGACCGGCTCGACGCGGTCGGCAACACGACGAAGGCCCTGACCAAGGGTTATGCGATCGCCTCGGCCTCGCTGGCGGCCTTCCTCCTGTTCGCCGCCTATATCGACAAGGTCAACCTCATCCTCCGCGTCCAGGGCAAGCCGATCATGGACTCGGTCAACCTGGCCAACGTGAACGTGTTCATCGCGGCGTTCATCGCGGCGATGCTCGTCTACCTGTTCAGCTCGCTGGCCATCCGGGCCGTGGGCACCACCGCCCAGGCGATCATCGTGGAGGTCCGCCGCCAGTTCCGGGAGATGCCCGGGATCATGGATTACAGCCAGCGCCCGGACTACGCCCGGGTCGTCGACATCACGACCAGCGCAGCCCTTCGCGAGATGATCCTGCCGGGCGCCCTGGCGGTCGGCACCCCGGTCGTCGTCGGGGTCCTCCTCGGCTACGAGGCCGTCGCGGGCTTCCTGATGATCGGGACCATCAGCGGCGTGCTCCTGGCGACCGTCCTGAACAACGGAGGCGGGGCCTGGGACAACGCCAAGAAGTACATCGAGGCGGGACACCTCAAGGACGACGCCGGGAACGTCCTCGGCAAGAAGACCGAGGCCCACGCCGCCGCGGTCGTCGGCGACACCGTGGGCGACCCGTTCAAGGACACCGCCGGTCCGTCGCTCCACGTCCTGGTCAAGCTCATCGCGACGATCGCCCTGGTCCTCGCCCCCCTGTTCGTCCGCTAGGCTCGCCAGCCGCTCGGGGCGACCGCCCGCGCCGCCCCGAAGGAGCCCCACATGCCGATCGTCCTCCAGGCCCTGCTCATGGGGATCATCCAGGGCTTCACCGAGTTCCTGCCGATCTCCAGCTCCGGGCACCTCATCGTGGCGCCCTGGCTGTTCGGCTGGGACGACCCGTTCATCACCTCGCTGGCCTTCAGCGTGATGCTCCACATGGGGACCCTGGTCGCCCTCCTCGTCTACTTCTGGCGGGACTGGCTGGTCCTCGTCCCGGCCGGCTTCGCGACGATCCGGCACCGCTCGTTCGGGGACGACCCGAACCGCCGGCTGGCCTGGCTGATCGTCGCGGCGACCGTCCCGGCCCTGATCGCGGCGCCGATCCTCAACGACACGCTCGAGGCCGCCGTCCGCTCGGCCGGGATCGTGGCGATCACGATGGTCATCGGGGCGGCGGTCCTCTGGCTGGCCGATCGCTGGGGCGCCAAGGACCGCGGCGAGGGGCGGCTGAGCTTCGTCCAGGCCGCGGTGATCGGTGTCGCCCAGGCGTTCGCCCTGGTCCCGGGCATCAGCCGCTCGGGGATCAGCATCTCGGCCGGTCTGCTGGTCGGACTGACCCGCGAATCGGCCGCCCGGTTCAGCTTCCTGATGGCCACCCCGATCATCGCGGCGGCCGGGCTGTACGAGGCCTACAAGCTGGCGAAGGGCGAGTCCGGCGTGCCGCTCGAGCTCGGGCCGCTCGTCGTCGGGATGATCGGCGCGCTGGTCGCCGGTCTCGCCGCGATCCACTTCATGCTCCGCTACCTGCGGACGAACACGCTGACGATCTTCGTGGTCTATCGACTGATCGTGGCGGCCGTCGTCATCGCCGTCGTCCTCAGCCGCTGAGCGAGACCGCTCGATGGAGGTCATGAAGCAGCTCCGCCAGCGGTCGATCCGCGACCTCGTCGAGCAACGCCCGATCCGGACCCAGCAGGAGCTGGCGGCCGCCCTCCGTGAACGCGGCTTCCGGACCACCCAGGCTACGATCAGCCGCGACGTGGCCGAGCTCGGTCTCATCAAGGTCAGCCGCGAAGGGACCGTCGCCTACGCCCTGCCGCCGCGGCTCATCGAGGCCGAGGTGAGCGGCGAGGACCGCCTGCGCAAGCTCCTGGCCGACCTGCCGGTGGAGATTCGGGAGGCGGGGCTTCTGCTCGTGATCCGCACCCTTCCCGGCTCGGCCCACGCCATCGCCGCCGCCCTCGACCGGGCCCGCTGGCCGGAGGTCGCCGGCTCGGTCGCCGGGGACGACACGCTCTTCGTCGCGTTCACCGATCGGACCTCCCTGGGCCGGATCAAGCGACGTCTCCTGCGACTCGCCGAGTAGGCCGGCGGCTTTGACACTGCACGCGGCGCGGACTACCATTCGGCCCGGTCGAACTTCAGGGGCGCGGGACCCGCGCCGCCCTGGAGTTCTTTCCTTTACCCAGCTCTGAGCCGACGGCCGATCGGCCGTACCAACGGGGGTCCACCCGCCGTGAACACGAAGCCCACCTACCTCAGCCGGGACGGTCTCGAGAAGCTCCGCACGGAGTACGACGAGATGGTCAACGTCCGACGGGCCGAGGTGGCGAACCGGATCCACGATGCCAAGGAGCACGGCGACCTCTCCGAGAACGCCGAATACGAGGACGCCAAGAACGAGCAGGCGTTCGTCGAAGGTCGGATCCAGACCCTCGAGGCTCTCATCAAGAACGCCACGATCATCGATGAGCAGCACTCCACCGAGCACGTCCAGATCGGCTCGACCGTGACCGTGGACAGCGCCGACGGCAAGGAGACGTTCACGATCGTGGGCTCCACCGAGGCCAGCCCGCGAGAGGGCCGGATCTCCAACGAGTCGCCGGTCGGTCGGGCCCTGCTCGGTCGGAAGAAGGGCGACAAGGTGGTCGTGCGCGTCCCCGCCGGCGACTTCAGCTACTCGATCGTCAGCATCCGCTAGCTCGGCGACGCGCCGGGCGGAGCCCGGCCCAGGGCCGGGAGCGAGGACCCGATGGACTGGGCCGACGAACTCGCCGCATCGGTCAGCGGCCCCCAGGTCGTCAACGACAGCAAGACCCCCTCCGGCACCGTCCACGTCGGCAGCCTCCGTGGGCCGGTCATCCTCGACACGATCACCCGCGCCCTGCGGACCCACGGCCTCGAGACGACCCTGCTCTACGGCGTCGACGACATGGACCCGATGGACGCCCAGGCGCTTCTCACCCCGGACGCGATCGACCACGAGATGGGCCGGCCGCTGGCCCACGTCCCCGACCAGGTCGCCGACGGTCACGCCTCGTACGCGCGTCATCACGCCCAGGTCTACATCGACACGTTCGCCGGGCTCGGGATCCGCCCGGATCGCTACTACTGGATGAGCGAGAT
Source organism: uncultured Chloroflexia bacterium (assembly GCA_963809595.1). GTDB lineage: Bacteria > Chloroflexota > Limnocylindria > Limnocylindrales > CSP1-4 > Chersky-267. The sequence goes on from CAWEKG010000001.1 coordinate 639,914, forward strand.
CTACCCGACCGGGGCGATGGACCCGTACATCCGGACGGCCCTCGACCGGGCCGACCGGGTCCGCGAGATCTATCGCCGGGTGGCCAACGTCCAGCACCCCGATGAGTGGCACCCCTTCCAGGTGGTGTGCGAGGTGTGCGGCAAGGTCGGCACCACGATCGTGACCCGCTGGGACGGCGAGCGGGTCTACTACGAGTGCCGCCCCGCCCTCGTGACCTGGGCCCGCGGCTGCGGGCACGCCGGCTGGATCTCCCCGTTCGGTGGGACTGGCAAGCTGGGCTGGAACCTGGAATGGGCCGCTCAGTGGAGCCTGTTCGGGGTCACGATCGAGCCCTGTGGCAAGGACCTCTCGACGGCCGGTGGCTCGCGCGACCGCTCCGACGCGATCGCCCGCGAGGTCTACGAGCGGGAGCCCCCGCTCAACGTGCCCTACGAGTTCCTGAACATCGGCGGTCGCAAGATGTCGACCTCGAAGGGCCGCGGGGCCGCCGCCCATCGGATCGTCGAGGTCGTCCCGCCGGAGCAGCTCCGACTCCTCTTCCTCCGGCCCCGACCGCACTCGGCGATCGAGTTCGACCCGGAGGGGACCGACGCGATCCCGCGCCTCTTCGACGAGTTCGACAAGCTCGCCGACGCGACCGCCGGCCGGGAGGTCCGGGGGACGCTGCCGCCATCCCCGGAGCGGATCTTCGCCTACGCCTCGCTGTCCACCGACCCGGCGGTCGTGGCCGAACGGGCGGCCGCCTTCCGGCTCCCGTTCTCGGACGTCGCGCTGCTCGTCCAACGGGACGACCTGGACCTCGGGGCGATCGCGGCGGCCGACAAGGGAGGGGCCCTCAGCCCGGTCGAGACCGCGATCCTCGGTGAGCGTCAGCGGGCGGCCCGGGCCTGGCTCGAGAGCTATGCGCCGGAGTCGGCCCGAGCGCCGCGGGTCGCCGTCGCGCTGCCCGCCGCGGCCGCCGATCTCGAGCCCGGCCAGCGACGCTTCCTCGGCGCCCTCGCCGACGCCGCCGTCACCCTGCCCGACGACGCCAATGCCGCCGCTTGGCAGGACCTCGTCTTCCGGACCGCAGGGGAGGCTGGGGTGACGAACCGCGTCGGCTTCGTCGCCCTCTATCTCGCCTTCTATGGGCTGCCCCAGGGTCCGCGGGCCGGTCGGGTCCTCGCCACCCAGCCGCGAGACTTCGTCGTCGAACGCCTCCGAGCGGCGTCCAGCGCCCGAGAGGTGACGGCATGAGTGTCGGGCTGCAGCGGCTCCGCGAGGATGCCGAGACGATCCGTCGGGGTGCGATCGACAAGGGCGAGGATCCGGCGATCGTCGACGACGTCCTCGCGGTCGACGCTCGGCGACGCGAGCTGCTCGCCGAGGGCGACCGACTGAAAGGCGAGCGCAACCGGGCGTCGAAGGCCGTCGGGGAGGCGATCCGGGCGGGCGCCGACGCGAACGGGCCGGAGGTCGCGGCGCTCAAGGCCGCCTCGACCGTCGCCGGGGTCAGGATCGCCGAGATCGACGCCGAGGTGGTCACGGTCGAGGCCCGGGTCGAGGACCTCCTGCTGCGGATCCCCAACCCGGCCGACCCGGGCGTCCCGGTCGGGGGTGAGGAAGCCAACGTCACCGTCCGGACCTGGGGCCAGCTGCTACCTCGTCTCGAGCCCGTGGTCGGCGAGGTCGGCGCGGACGCCCCTGCCGGCGGAGCGACCTGGGAGCGGCTGCCCCACTGGGACGTGGCGGCCCGGCTGGGGATCTTCGACCTGGAACGCGGGGCGAAGATCGCCGGCTCCGGCTTCCCGGTCTACCGCGGCCTCGGCTCCACCCTCCAGCGCTCGCTCATCAGCTGGTTCCTGGACGTCCATTCGCGCGAGAACGGGTTCGTCGAGATCTGGCCGCCGGCGGTGGTCAATACGGCCTCGGCCCGGGGCACCGGTCAGATCCCCGACAAGGAAGACCAGATGTACGTCGTGACCCGCGACGAGCTCTACCTGGTCCCGACGGCCGAGGTCCCGGTCACGAATCTCCACCGCGACGAGATCCTCGACGGGGCCGAGCTGCCGATCCGCTACGCGGCCTACACCCCGTGCTTCCGACGGGAGGCCGGCGCCGCCGGCAAGGACACCCGGGGGATCCTCCGGGTCCACCAGTTCGACAAGGTCGAGATGGTCCTGTTCGAGCGGCCATCCGAGTCCGAGGCCGCCCTCGAGTGGATGACCGGTCGTGCCGAGGACCTCCTCCAGCGGCTCGGGCTGGCCTACCGGGTGCTCCTCATGAGCACCCGCGAGATGGGCTTCGTCCAGGCCAAGAAGTTCGACCTCGAGGTCTGGGCGCCGGGCGTGGAACGCTGGCTCGAGGTCAGCTCGTGCTCGAACTTCCGGGACTACCAGGCCCGCCGGATGGCCGTCCGCTACCGACCCGAGCCCGGCGCGAAGCCCGAGCTCGTCCACACCCTCAACGGGTCCGGCCTGGCCCTGGCCCGCATCGTGGCCGCCATCCTCGAGACGTATCAGCGACCGGACGGCTCCGTGCTGGTCCCCGAGGTCCTCCGGCCCTACCTCGGGCGGGATACCATCCCCTTGCCGGGCTGATCCCGCTTCGAGCGCTCGCCCGGCTGAGGGAGATGCTCCATGGACGATCCGACCAGCACACCGCGACCCGACACGAACCCGGCCGAGCCGTCGGCACCTGCAGACGAGGCCCTTGCCGCCGCCGAGGCCACCGCCGCAAGCGAGGCCACAGCCGCCACCGAGTCACTGCCATCCGCGCCTGAGCCGACGCCGGCCTCGGTCCTGCCGCCCGCGGGGTCGCCCCCGGCCGCCGACGCCTGGGTTTCGGGGGGTCAGCCGGCCGCCCCGCCCTCGCCGCCCCCGACCGCCTGGGAGAGCCCCGAAGAAGTGGTCGGGCCGGCGCCGGGCTACGCCTACGGCGGCGCCGGCGAGCGGCTCATCGCCTACATCGTCGACGGGCTCCTCATCTCGTTGATCGCCCTCGTCGGGTTCGTCCTGGGCACGATCCTGGTGGTGATCGTCTGGCCCCTCGGCCTGATCGCCTACATGGCGACGCCGGTCGTCTGCCTCGCCTACTTCCCGTGGTTCTGGCACCGGACCGGCCAGACGCCGGGCTTGCGGATGTTCGGCATGCGGGTCGTCCGCGACAGCGACGGCGGCCCGGTCAGCGTCGGCGCGGCGCTCCTCCGCCTGGTCGGCTACTGGATCGACTCGCTGGTCTTCTACCTCGGGTTCATCTGGATCTTCATCGACAAGCGCAAGCGCTGCTGGCACGACCTGATCGCCGGCACGGTGGTGATCAAGCGGATGTGACGGGAGGCGGACCTGGCCGTCGGGATCCCGTGCCGGCCACTGGTATCCTCGCCGCGGAGAGGTGGCAGAGCGGCCGATTGCGGCGGTCTTGAAAACCGCTGACCGAAAGGTCCGTGGGTTCGAATCCCACCCTCTCCGCCAGGCGACCCCAGGCACCCTGGCGGTCCACCAGCGGTTCGGCCGTCCCTGATCCGGTCGCACTCGGCAGCAGGGAACTCCCGGTCAGTCCAGGGTTCCCAGAAGCGCCACGCCGGCCTGGTCCACCGGCCAGCCGGGCCGACCATGACGATCGTCGCGGCGCTGTTCCTGCGTGCAAGTGCCTGGAACCCTAGACACGTGCCTGAGTCTGGCCGATACTGCGCGGTATGCCCAAGGTGAAGAACCGCCCTGCGAAGCGCCTTCGAGTCGGCCAGGCCGCCGAGATGCTCGGCGTCTCGGTCGACACGCTGCGGCGCTGGGAGATCGAGGGCCGCCTTCACATGGAGCGTACCGACGGCGGACAGCGGCTCGTCGACATCGAGGACGTGTCGCGCCTCCTCGATGAGCGGCGGAAGGCATCCACCGACCGGCCCATCGTCGCCCAGTCGGCACGCAACCGCTTTCCGGGCATCGTCACCCGAGTCGAAAGCGACCGCGTCGCGGCGGTCGTCGAGGTGATGGCCGGCCCCCACCGGATCGTCAGCCTCATGACCGCTGAGGCTGTCGAGGAGATGGGCATCAAGGTCGGAGACGAGGCCGTCTGCGTCGTCAAAGCCACCAACGTCATCGTGGAGATCCCGTCGGCCAGGGAGTCGCGGGCATGAAGTCCCGGCTGCTCATCGCCGTGTCGATCCTCGCCCTTGTCCTCGCCGCCTGTTCGAGCACCGGCGGGTCACCGTCGGCGAGCGCGGCGGCCTCGACGGCGTCTTCGGCAGCGTCGTCCGCGTCGTCCGCGGCGGGTGCTGGACTCACGATCTACGCGGCCGCCTCGCTCAAGGCCGCCCTCGCGAAGGTCAAGTCCGCCTACGAGGCGGCCGACCCGGGCACGACCTTGACCATCTCCACCGACTCCTCCTCGGCGCTCGAGACGAAGATCGAGCAGGGCGCGCCGGCCGACGTCTTCCTGTCGGCCGATACGTCGAACCCGCAGAAGCTCGTCGACAAGGGCCTCGCCGCGGGCGCCCTCACGAAGTTCGCCGGCAACCTGCTGACCGTCATCGTTCCGACATCGAACCCGGCCGGGATCCAGAGCCCGGCCGACCTCGCGAGGCCAGGCCTGAAGGTCATCGCCGCGGGCGAAACGGTGCCGATCACGAAGTACGCGAACCTGCTCGTGGCGAACCTCGCGAAGCAGACGGGCTACCCGGCCGACTTCGCCACCAGGTACTCCGGGAACATCGCCTCGAAGGAAGACAACGTCGCTGCGGTCGTCTCGAAGATCGAGCTCGGTGAAGGCGACGCCGGGATCGTCTACGTGACCGATGCCAAGAACTCGTCGAAGGTCACCCCGATCGCGGTACCGGATGCCGCCAACGTGCCCGCCACCTACGGTGGCGTCGTCGTGCAGGCTTCCCAGAATGCCGATGCCGCCCAGGCATTCCTGACCTGGCTGGCGGGACCCGATGCCCAGGCGATCCTCGCCTCGCTCGGGTTCCTGCCGCCGTCCTGATCCGCTCGATACCGATAGGCCCGGCCCGTGGTAGCGACCCCCTCCTTCCTGGCCGAGTCGCCTCCCCGAAGGGCGGAGCGAACACGCTCTCGGACCCCCGGCACCTGGGTCCTGTACGGGCTGGCGAGCGTCGCGGCGCTGTTCCTCGGTCTCCCGGTCGCGGCCCTCGTCGTACGGACGATCCTCGACGGCTCGCTGGTCGGTGCCCTCACCTCGGCGGTCGTCCTCGATGCTCTCGGGCTGAGCCTCCTTACCACCGCCGTGAGCCTCGGCCTCACGGTCGTCTTCGGTCTACCCCTCGCCTTCGTGCTTGCTCGGCGGCGGTTCCGTGGCTCGACCCTGCTCGAAGCGATCGTCGATCTGCCGATCGTCCTGCCTCCGTCGGTCGCCGGGCTCGCCCTGCTGCTCGCCTTCGGTCGGCGCGGTGTCTTCGGCGGCGCGCTCGACGTCCTGGGCCTCGAGATCCCGTTCACCGTGCTCGCGGTGATCCTCGCGCAGACGTTCGTGTCCGCGCCGTTCTTCATCCTCTCGGCCAGGACCGGGATCGCCGCGGTCGATCGCGACCTCGAGGACGCCGCCCGGGTCGACGGCGCCACTGAGGCCCAGCTGTTCCGGAGCATCACCGTGCCGTTGGCCGGCACGGCCCTGGCGGCAGGCCTGGTGATGAGCTGGGCACGGGCGCTCGGCGAGTTCGGGGCGACGATCATGTTCGCCGGCAGCGTGGAGGGCCGGACCCAGACGCTGCCGCTCGTCGTCTACGGCGAGTTCCAGGGTGGCGACTTGGACGCCTCGATCGCCGCCGCCGCGATCCTGGTCCTGGCTGCCTTCGGCGTCCTGATCGCCGTCCGGGTCCTGCACTGGGGTCGGGTCTTCGAGCTCCGCGGCCTCGGCTGATGGACTGCGAGTGCTGCGGCACGAACCTCGGGCGGTTCGGTACCTGTCCGCTCTGTGACTCGACGCTGAGCAGTCCCCCGATGTCTGCCTTCGACCGCTACAGACGGCAGGGAGCGGCCAACTCCGCCCCGGCAGACGGCCGACGACGTCAGTTCAGGCGGCTCTCCCAGTCGGCCGGCACGCGGCCGTCCGGTCCGGGCGCCGGCTGGTCGAGGGGGTGGTGGTCCGGGGGAGCCAGGACGGCGCCCTCGACGAGGTCCTCGGTGACGTAGTTCCAGAACCAGTCCTCTTCCGGCTCGAAGCTGCGGACGACCTGGTGCCCCGTCTCGGCCGCGTGGTGGAATGCGTGCTGGGACGGCGACGAATCGCAGCAGCCGATGTGACCGCAGCGAGCGCACCGCCTCAGGTGGAACCACCAGCCTCCGGTCGCCAGGCACTCCACGCAGCCGGGCCCGCTCGGCGGCACCGCCGGATCGATCTCGCGTTCGACGGTCATCGTCTGCCCCTTCCCGTGCACGAGCGTCTCGACGTCGACACGCCGGGTCCGCCCCACGCGTCCACAGTTCAGCCGAGTCGACCGACGCACGGTAACCCTCCCGAGCCTCGCCTGCCACGGCGAACGGCACGCGTCGGTCGTCGGAGCGTCGCCCGACGCCACGCCCTTGACGCCGCCGGGGACCCTGCCCATACTCCCGCCCACATCACGAAGAACGGGCGATGAACGGGACGAGTACCCGGCGCACGTCGGCACAGAGACCCGGTGGCTGGTGGAAACCGGGGCGACGACGGCGGGGAATGGACCCGGGAGCCTCCGGACCGAACGGACGCGACGATCGCGGACGCCCAGTAGGCTCCGGCGCAGAGCGCCAGCGATAGCGGGCAGCGCCGATCGGCGGCGACGGGCGACGAGCCCGTCGGCCGACCCGTCGGTCAGGAGAGTGCGGCAGACGCCGAATGAGGGTGGCACCGCGGAAGGCACGACCTTTCGTCCCCGGGACGACGGTCGTTTCTTCATTGTCCCGTGCGAAGATCGCGCGGGACTGCCGCAACACCGCCCCGGAGGCGCCGACGAACCGATGACCACCACCGATCCGCTCAGCCTGACCGAGGCGAAGCGCCTCGTCGGCAACGCCGACACGATCCTCCTGGCGAGCCACCCGCGACGCCGACCTCGAGACCCCGATCGGCGCCTTCCTCCGTCTCGACGACGGCGGACCGGCCTACCTGCTCGAGTCGGTCGAGGGCGGCGAGCGGCTCGGGCGGTACAGCTTCCTCGGCGTCGGCCCGCGCCGGCTCCTCGAGGTCCGCGACGGCGTCGCCACGATCCAGACCCGACCGCTCGACGGTGCGACGTCTACGCGCCCGACCTGCCGACCGTCGCCGACGACCGCCCCCGACCCGCTGGCCGCCCTCCGCGGCTTCGTGCCCCGTCGTCGCGTGCAGCCCGTCGACGGGATGCCCCGGTTCACCGGCGGCGCGGTCGGCGCGCTGGCCTACGACGCGGTCTCGAGCTTCGAGCCGACCGTCCCGCTCCCGGCCGCCGACCCGGTCGGCGTCCCGACCGCCGCCTTCATCGAGACCGACCTCGTCCTCGTCTTCGACCACCTGACCCACACGATGAGCGCGATCGCCAGCCTCCACACCGACGCGCCCGACTTCGAGGGCCGCTACGCGATCGCCGAGCGGGCGATCTTCGAGGCCCTCGAGCGGACCGCCCGACCGAGCCAGGCCGAGCTGGCGGGGGCGATGGCGGCCCCGCGCGGCGGCGCTCCCGCCGGGAGCCGCACGCCCGGCACGCCTGTCCCGCTGTCCGGGGCCCGGATCGAGACCAGCCTCGGACGCGACGCCTACATCCGGGCGGTCGAGACGGCCAAGGACGCGATCGCCGCCGGCGAGGCGATCCAGGTCGTCCTGGCCCGACGCCAGTCGTTCGACCTCCCGACCGGGTCGGCCGGCGCGGCGATCGACGGGATCGGTCTCTACCGGGCGCTCCGACGGGTCAACCCCAGCCCGTACCTCTTCTTCGTCCGGACGCCCTCGTTCGAGGTCGTCGGGGCGAGCCCGGAGCTCCTCCTCCAGGTCCGAGGGCGACCGGCTGACCACCCATCCGATCGCCGGGACCCGGCCGCGCGGCGCGACCCCGGCCGAGGACCAGCTCCTGGCCGAGCAGCTCCAGCGCGACCCGAAGGAGAAGGCCGAGCACGTCATGCTCGTCGACCTCGGTCGCAACGACCTCGGCCGGGTGAGCCGGCCCGGGACCGTCCGGGTGACGAAGTACATGGAGGTCGAGCGCTACAGCCACGTCCTCCACCTGGTCAGCCACGTCGAGGGCCGGCTCCGGCCCGACATGGACGCGCTCGACGCGCTCCGGGCGGTCTTCCCGGCCGGCACGCTGTCCGGCGCGCCCAAGGTCCGGGCGATGCAGCTCATCGCGGCGGCCGAGGGCGAGCGACGCGGGCTGTACGGCGGCGCGGTCGGCTACCTCGGCTACGACGGCAACCTCGACACGGCGATCACGATCCGGAGCGCGGTCCTGCGGGCCGGCCAGGCCCACGTCCACACCGGGGCGGGGATCGTGGCCGGCTCGGTCCCGGAGAGGGAGTTCGAGGAGACCGAGCACAAGGCCGCCGCCCTGCGCCGGGCGATCGAGCTGGCGGCCGGGGCCGGCGACGCGCCCGGGCGGACCGTCGCCCGGCGCGCAGGAACCGGGCAACGGCGACCGAGGCCGCGACCGCCGGCCCGACCGGCCGGGGGAGCGACCCGGATGATCCTCGTCATCGACAACTACGACTCGTTCACGTTCAACCTCGTCCAGGCGCTCGAGGCGGCCGGGGCGGACGTCCGGGTCGTCCGGAACGACGCGATCGACCGGGCCGGCGTCGAGGCGCTGGCCGACGATCCGGCTGCCGAGCTGCGCGGGATCGTCGTCTCGCCCGGGCCCGGCGACCCCGCCTCGGCCGGGGTCTCGGTCGAGGCGATCGAGGTCGCCGCGGACCGCTCGATCCCGCTCCTCGGGGTCTGCCTCGGGATGCAGTCGATGGCGGTCGCGTTCGGTGGCCGCGATCGTCCGGGCCCCGACCCTCGTCCACGGCGAGGCCTCCGAGGTGACCCACGACGGCGAGGGGCTCCTGCGCGGGTCTGCCGCCGGCCTTCATGGCCGCCCGCTACCACTCGCTGTGCGTCGATCGGGAGACGCTGCCCGAGGAGCTCCGGGTCAGCGCGATGACCGAGGAGGACGGGGTGATCATGGGTCTCCGCCACGTCTCGCTGCCGCTCGAGGGCGTCCAGTTCCACCCCGAGTCGGTCCTCACCCCGGAGGGGCCGCACCTCCTGGCCAACTTCCTCCGCCTGGCCGGGGAGGGGGAGGCCGGCCGGCTCGACGCGGTCGCCGGCTCGTTCGCGACGGCGGGGATGGCCGACGGCAGCGAGGCGGAGGACGCCGAGGCGGCCCGGGCCGAGGCGGTCGGCCGATGAGCGAGGTCGTCCGGGCCGCGCTGGCCGCGGTCGTCGACGGCCGGACGCTGAGCGCTCGACGAGGCGCGCGGCGGCGATGGGCGCGGTCATGGACGGCGAGGCGACGCCGGCCCAGCTCGCGGCCCTCCTGGTCGCGCTCCGGATGCGCGGCGAGACGACCGACGAGCTGGCCGGCTTCGCCGGCGCGATGCGCGACCGGGTCGTCCGGGTCGAGGCGCCGGCCGGGACGATCGACCTGGTCGGGACCGGCGGCGACGGAAGCGGCACGTTCAACATCTCGACGACGGCGTCGCTCGTGGTCGCGGCCGCCGGCGTCCCGGTCGCCAAGCACGGCAACCGGGCGATCACCTCGCGGTCCGGGTCGGCCGACGTCCTCGACGCGCTCGGCGTCCGGATCGACCACGACGCGGCGAGCGCGGGCGAGGCGCTCCGCAGCCACGGCTTCGCCTTCCTCTTCGCCCCGAACTTCCACCCGGCGATGCGGCATGCCGGCCCGACCCGACGCGAGATCGGGGTCCGGACGGCGTTCAACCTCCTCGGGCCGCTGACGAACCCGGCCGGGGCGACCCGCCAGGTCCTCGGGGTCGGCGACGCTGCCGTCGCGCCGCGCCTCGCCGAGGTGGCGCGGCGGCTCGGGACCGAGCGGACCCTGGTCGTCCACGGCGATCGGGTCGACGAGCTGCCGCTCGACGGGAGCGGCGCGATCCTGGATGTGACCCCGAGCGGGATCGATCGCCAGACGATCGACCGGGCCACGCTCCTCCGCCTCGGGCTCGGGCCGGTCCCGAACACGGCCCTGGCCGGGGGGACGCCCGAGGAGAACGCCGCTCTCGTCGAGGCGGTCCTGCACGGCGAGGTCGGACCGCACCGTGACGTGACCGTCCTGAACGCCGCGGCCGCGTTCGTCGCGGCCGGTCGGGTGGTCGACCCTGGCGGAGGGCGCCGACCTGGGCCGGGCCACGATCGACGCGGGATCTGCCGCAGCGCTGCTCGAGTGGCTCCGGGCCGACCGTCGGGCGGCCGAGGCGACGACCGCGATCGCGGAGGGAGCCCGCTGATGAGCGTCACCCCGATCGAGGCCGGGACCCCGCGACGTGCTTCCGGTCGGTCGCGCTCGGCGGCCGGCATGGTCGGCGAGATCGCCGCCCGGCGGGCCGCGGACCTTGCGAGCGAGCTCGCGGGATGGACCCCGGCCCGGCTCGCCCGGGCGGCTGCCGCGGCTCCAGATCCGCGCTCGATCGTCGAGCGGCTCGCTCGTCCGGGTCTCCATCTCATCGCCGAGGTCAAGCGTCGGTCGCCGTCGGCCGGCGCCATCGCCGGCCCGGGCGACGACCCGATCGCCCGGGCACGGGCCTATGAGCGCGGCGGAGCGAGCGCGATCTCCGTCCTCTGCGAGCCCCATTGGTTCGGTGGATCCGTGGACGACCTTCGTCGGGTGCGCGCGGCGGTGAGCCTGCCGGTCCTGGCCAAGGAGTTCGTGGTCGACCCGCGCCAGCTCCCGCTCCTCCGGGCGGCGGGTGCGGACGCCGTCCTGCTCCTGGCGGTGCTCCACCCGGCCCGACGACTGGCGGCGCTGGTGGAGGCGGCGCTCGACCTCGGCCTCGAGCCGCTCGTCGAGGTCCACGACGCACGCGAGCTCGATCGCGCGCTCGCGACCCGGTCCCGTCTCATCGGGATCAACAACCGCGACCTGCGGACGCTCGAGGTCGACCCGGAGCGGTGCGTTCGGCTCCGCGCTTCGGTGCCCGACGATCGCCTGGCGATCGCCGAGTCCGGGGTGCGCGAGCCGGAGACCGTGGCCGGCTGGCGGGCGGTCGGCTTCGACGCCGCGCTGGTCGGCGAGGCCCTGATGCGGGCGCCCGATCCGGCCGCCGCCGCGGCGACCTTCGTGGCCGCCGGCGCGGTCCCGGACGACCCCGCGGTCCGGGAACGGCTGCCGTTCGTGAAGATCTGCGGGGTCACCGACCTCGCCGGTGTCGAGGCCGCCGTCCGGGCCGGCGCCGACGCGATCGGGCTCAACCTCGTGCCCGGGACGCCGCGCGCCCTCGAGCTGGGCGAGGCGGTCGCGCTCGCTCGGCATGCCCGCTCGATCGGGCGGAGCGGGTCGGGTGCCTCCAGGCCCAGGATCGTCGCGGTCACCGTCGACGCCGGGCCCGAGCTGCTCGCGGAGATCGTCCGTCGGCTCGACCCCGATGCGATCCAGCTCAACGGTCGGGAGACGCCGGCCGAGATCGGGGCCGTCGGGCGACCGGCCTGGAAGGTGCTCCACCTGCCGGCGGCCGCGCCCGGGGATCTCGGCGCGGCGGTCGCGAGCGCGGTCGAGGTCGGTCGCGCCCATCTCGCCGCCGGGGCCGAGCGGCTCCTGCTCGACACCGCCGGGGGTCCGTTCCCGGGTGGGACCGGGATCCGCCTCGCGGCTCCGCTGGCGGCCGCCGTCGCCCGCGAGCTGCCGGTCGTGCTGGCCGGCGGGCTCGACCCCTCGAACGTGGCCGACGCGCTTCTCGGGATCCCGGCCCTCGGGGTCGACGTCGCATCCGGGGTCGAGACCCCCCGGGTCGGCGAGGCCCGTCCGGTCAAGGATCCGCTCCGGGTCGCCCTGTTCGTCAAGCGGGCGCGAGGTGCCCGGGTCGACCGGCCCCACGTCCCGGCGCGGCCGACCCCGGTCCATCCCGGGCTGCTCGAGGCGGACGCCGCCGGGCGCTGGGGGATCGACCGCGAGTTCGGCGGCCGGTACGTCCCGGAGACGCTCATCGCCGCCCTCGAGGCGCTCGAGCGCGCCTACGCCGGGATCCGCCGCGACCCGCGCTTCTGGGCCGAGTTCCGCGAGCGTCTGGCGACCTACTCGGGCCGGCCGACGCCGCTCTACCGGGCGGACCGGCTGGCGGCCGGGACGCTCGGGCGGGCGCACGAGCTGGCAGCCGCGGCGGACGCCGAGCCGGGCCCGAACCGGCGTCTCCCGGGCCGGCTCCGGCTCTACCTCAAGCGCGAGGACCTCGCCCACACCGGGGCCCACAAGATCAACAACGCGCTCGGCCAGGCGCTCCTGACCCGGCGGCTCGGCAAGTCCCGGGTCATCGCCGAGACCGGCGCCGGCCAGCACGGCGTGGCGACCGCGACCGCCTGCGCCCTGCTCGACCTGCCGTGCGTCGTCTTCATGGGCGCCGAGGACATCCGACGCCAGGCCCCGAACGTCCTCCGGATGCGCGCGCTCGGTGCCGAGGTCCGGCCGGTGACCTCCGGCTCGGCCACGCTCAAGGACGCGGTCAACGAGGCGATGCGCGACTGGGTCACGAACGTCGAGACGACCCACTACGTCCTCGGCTCGGCGATGGGACCGCACCCCTATCCGACGATCGTCCGCGACCTCCAGCGGGTCCTCGGCGACGAGGCGGCCGCCCAGCTCCGGGCCGTCGAGGGCCGGCTGCCCGACCTCGTACTCGCCTGCGTCGGCGGCGGCTCGAACGCGATCGGGCTGCTCGACCGGTTCATCGGCGAGCCGTCGGTCCGGCTGGCGGTCGCCGAGGCCGCCGGCGAGGGGATCGCCACCGGCCGGCACGCCGCGGCGCTGGCCGGCGGGTCCCCCGGCATCCTCCACGGCAGCCGCTCGCTCATGCTCCAGGACCGCGACGGCCAGGTGGTCGAGGCCCACTCGATCTCGGCCGGTCTCGACTACCCGGGCGTCGGTCCGCAGATCGCGGCGCTCGTGACCGCCGGTCGGCTCGAGCTGGCCGCCGCGACCGACGCCGAGGCGCTGGCCGCCGTCCGCGAGGTCGCCCGGGTCGAGGGGATCCTGCCCGCCCTCGAGACCGCCCACGCGTTCGCCGTCCTGCCCCGGCTGCTGGCCGGGATCGAGGGCTCGGGGACGCCCTACCCGGACGAGACGGTCGTCCTGCTCGGTCTCTCGGGACGCGGCGACAAGGACCTCGCCGCGCTCGAGACGGAGGATGCCCGATGAACGCGGTCGCGACCGGTACGGGACCGATCGCGGGCGTCGGGACGAACGGGACGCCAGGCGCCCGGCGGATCGCCGCCGCCTTCCGTGCCGCGGCCGGCGACGGTCGTGCGGCGCTCATCCCGTACCTCGTGGCCGGCTATCCCGACGCGGAGACCTCGTTCCGGATCGCCCTGGCCGCGGCCGACGCCGGGGCCGACCTGCTCGAGGTCGGTCTGCCCTACTCGGATCCGCTGGCCGACGGCGCCACCCTCCAGCGGGCGTCGGGGATCGCCCTCGCGACCGGCGCGACCTTCGACCGCTCGATCGCGCTCATCGAGCGGATCGCGGCGGCGCGACCGCGCCTGCCGCTCGTCCCGATGGCCTACGCGAACCAGGTCATCGGCGGCGGGGACGGCGGCGCGACGGCGGCCCGCCTGGTCGGGGCCGGGGCGAGCGGGATCATCGTGGCCGACCTGACCCCGGACGAGGGCGGCCCGTTCGAGGCGGTCGCCCGGGCGGCCGGGCTCGCCGTGGTCTACCTCGTCGCCCCTACGACGTCTCCCGAGCGCCGGGCCCGTATCGCGGCTCGCACTGGCGGGTTCCTCTACTGCGTCTCGCTGGTCGGCGTGACCGGGGCGCGCGCCGCACTCCCACGCACGGTGGGTCGGCTCGTCCGCGACGTACGGGCGGTCAGCCCGGTCCCCGTCGCGGTCGGCTTCGGGGTGAGCCGACCCGCCCACGTCCGGGCGCTCGTCGAGGCCGGCGCCGACGGGGTCATCGTCGCCTCGGCGCTCGTCGATGCCCTCGGGCCGGACGGGCGCGACGTGGCCGCCCTCGACCGTGCCGTCTCCGCCCTTCGTGCGGCCACCCGGCGCGGCTGACCGGGTCGCCTGCCGGCCGGGTCGCCACCGGCCCGATCAGCCCTCGCCGCGCTCCCGGTCGCGCCGCTCGAGCTCCACCGTCGCCCGGATGAGCCGCCGGTAGACGGCGAGGAGCTCCGCCTGGGCGAGGGGACCGTCGTTCGCCATCGCGACCCGGAGGAGGACCTCTCGCTCGCGGTCGGCGTCCCGGATGCCTCGCCGGCCGGTGGCCGCCTTCGCCCGTCCGGCCTCGAGGGCGATCGTGGCTCGCTCGTTCAGGAGCTCGACGATGCGCCGGTCCAGCTCGTCGATCCGGCCCCGCAGGACGTCGAGCTCGAGGGCCGCCGCCAGGACGTCCGGGTCGACCGGTCGGCCGCGTCTCGTCATCGGGGCAGCTCGCCGGCCTCGACTCGTCGGGCGATCGACTCGAGGGCCAGCGTGTAGCCCGCCGCTCCCCGCCCGACGATCGACTCGATCGCGACGTCGTGGAGGAGGTTGACCCGCCGGAACGGCTCCCGGGTCGACGGGTCGGAGAGGTGGACCTCGAGGAACGGTCGCTCGACCCCGACGAGGGCATCGCGCAGCGAGACCGAGGTGTGGGTCAGGCCGGCCGCGTTGACGATCGCCACGTCGAAGTCCCGCTGGTGGAGCCGGTCGATGAGGGCACCCTCGTGGTTCGACTGGAAGAAGTCGATCGCCAGTCCGAGCTCGGCGGCCCGGGTCGACATCGCCGCGTGGATCTCGGCCAGGGTCGCCCGGCCGTAGATCTCCGGCTCGCGGGTGCCCAGGAGGTCCAGGTTCGGTCCCTGGAGGACGAGGACCCGGGTCATCGTCCGCCTGCCACCGCGCCGGTCGGAGCGAGATCCGCGCCGCCGAGCAGCGACGCGATCGCGCCGTCGACCACGGTTCCCGGCACGTCCGCCCGGAGGATGACCCCATCGGCCGTGGGCAGGACCCAGCGCAGCCGACCGCCGGCGTGCTTCTTGTCGGTGCCGAGATGGCCGCGGACGCGGTCGGCCGGGTAGGGCAGCCGGTCCCGACCCAGCTCGAGGCGATCGAGGAGCCGGTCGATCCGGGCGGCTCGGGCCGGCGGGGTGACCGCCATCTCCAGCCCGATCCGGCAGGCGGCCCGCAGTCCGTAGGCGACGGCCTCGCCGTGGAGGAGCGCGCCGTGCCCGCCGGCCGCCTCGACCGCATGGCCGATCGAATGCCCCAGGTTCAGGGCCAGCCGACCCGCAGCGGCCGTTCCGCCGGCGCGGGCCGGACCGCCCTGCTCCCGCTCGTCGGCCAGGACGACGGCGATCTTCGCCCAGCCGGCCCGCTCGACCACCTCGGCGACCGCGCCGCAGTCGAAGGCGTCGGCGTCGCCGCGGGCGATCGCCGGGCCGTCGGCCTCGAGCAGCTCGAACAGTCGCTCGTCGCCGAGCGCGGCCATCTTGACCGCTTCGCCGAGGGCCGCCCGGCGCTGCCGTTCGGGCAGGCTCCGGAGCGCAATCACGTCGATGACCACGGCCGTCGGCTGGTGGAACGCCCCGACCAGGTTCTTGCCCTCGGGCAGGTCCACGGCCGTCTTGCCGCCGATCGCGCTGTCGATCTGGGCCACGAGGGTCGTCGGGACCTGGATGACCGGCACGCCCCGGAGGTAGGTCGCGGCGAGGAAGCCGGCCGCGTCGCCGAGGGCGCCGCCGCCGATCGCCACGATCGGCTCGCCTCGCTCGACGCGCAGCCGGGCGAGCTCCCGGGCCGCCGCCTCCACGACGCGCAGGGTCTTGGCCGCCTCGCCCTGAGGCAACATGATCCGCTCCACGGACAGGCCGATCCCCGACGCCCAGCCCGAGATCGCCTCGCCGACGGCGGCCCAGGCCCCGGGCTCCGAGACCAGGATCGCGCGCCGTCCACCGGCTCGCTGGATCTCGTCGGCGACGGCCCAGCCGATCCCCTCGCCCAGGACGAACCGGCCGATCCGGGTATCGGCGACGCCCAGGAGGGTCCCGCCCCGAGGCTCCCGGGCGAGGATCGCCTCGACCGCCTCGACGACACCGCCGACGGGGGACACTCCGTCGACCCGGTGACCGGCGGCGTAGAACCGCTCGCGATCGGCCGACAGCCGGCGGATCGCGCCTACGGGGTCGGGTCCGGCCACGAGCGGTCGCGGGTTCGGACTGCGTCGGAGCCGACCGGCCAGCGCCTCCGGGCTCCCGTCGAGCCAGACGACCGTCCGGCCGCGATAGAGCCGCCAGCGATTGCGGATGTCCACCGGCGCCCCGCCGCCGGTCGCGATGACCCGGGTCAGGGCGCGCTCGACCGTGGGGTCGCCGAGGGCACGGACCGCGTCCCGCTCCCGGGAGCGGAAGCCCGGCTCGCCTTCGTCGGCGAAGATGGCCGCGACGGACCGGCCGGCAGCCGACTCGATCTCGGCGTCCAGGTCGATGAACGCGGCGTCGTGACGAGCGGCCAGGCGCCGACCGACGGCGCTCTTGCCGCTGCCGGGGAGCCCGACGAGGACGAGGTCCATCCCGGGCCTCAGTCGTCCCCGCCGGAGCCGGTCTCGCCGCCGTCCGGATCCGACCCCCCGTCAGGGCCGACGCGACCCCGGCGACGGGCGACGGTCGCCTCGGGCCCGCCCGCGATCCGGGCCCGGTAGCGTTCGAGGTTGTCCTTCGTCTCGTCGAGCGAATCGCCGCCGAACTTGTCGAGGACGAAGTCGGCCAGGGTGAGCATGACCATCGCCTCGGCGACGACCCCGGCGGCCGGGACCACGCTGATGTCGCTCCGCTCGTAGTGGGCCTTCTCGACCGGCTCGCCGGTCAGCAGGTCGGCCGACGGCAGCGGTCGGGCGAGGGTGGAGATCGGCTTGACCGCACCGCGGACCACGAGCGGCTCGCCGTTCGTCACCCCGCCGGTCAGCCCGCCGGCGTTGTTGGTCCGGTGGATCCACCGACCGCTCTCGGCCGCGCCCTCGATGACGTCGTGGACCGCCGAGCCGAACCGGCGGGTCTGCTCGAAGCCGAGCCCGAACTCGACGCCCTTGACGATGTTGATGCTCATGACCGCGCCGGCCAGCGCGGCGTCGAGCCGGCGGTCCCAGTGGACGTACGATCCCGAGCCCGATCGGCAGCCCCTGAGCGACCACCTCGAAGACCCCGCCGACCGTGTCGCCGTTCGCCCGCGCCTCGTCGATCCGGGCGATCATCCGGGCCTCGGCCTCCGGGTCCGGGCAGCGCAGCGGGGAAGCGTCGGCCTCGTCGCGACCGCGGCTCGCGTTCGCCGGATCGATGGCCACCCCGCCGACCTCGGCGGTGAACGACCAGACGTCGACGCCCAGCTCGGCCAGGAACGCCCGGGCCACGCCGCCGGCCGCGACCCGCGCCGTCGTCTCGCGGGCGGAGGCGCGCTCGAGGACGTTGCGGACGTCGTTGAAGCCGTACTTCAGGGCGCCGGCCAGGTCGGCGTGGCCGGGTCGGACGCGGGTCACCGGCGTCGCCCGGCGCTGGCCGTCCTCGGCGGCCGCGAGGCAGCTCGGCCGTCGCCTCGTCGCTGAGCGGCTCGACCTGCATGACCCGGGTCCAGTTCTCCCAGTCGCGGTTGGCGATCTCGAGCAGGATCGGCGAGCCGAGGGTGAGCCCGTGGCGGACGCCGGAGACGATCTCGGCCCGGTCGTGCTCGATCGCCTGGCGGGCGCCCCGACCGTAGCCGCGCTGGCGCCGGGCGAGGTCCACGGCGATCGCCTCGGCGGTCAGGGCCAGCCCGGCCGGCACCCCCTCGACGATGACCCCGAGGGCGCGACCGTGCGACTCCCCGGCGGTCAGGAAGCGGAGCCGTCCCACCGCCTAGCCGACGGCCGGCGCGCCGGTCGGCTCGCCCTCGGCCGACTCGATCCCGCCCGCGCGGGCCTCCTGGAGCTTGGCCTGCATGAGCTCGAGCGGCGCCGACTGGCCGGTCCACAGGGTGAACGCGGCGGCGCCCTGGTGGAGGAGCATCGATCTCGCCGTCGGCCGCGGTGTCGCCGGCCGCGACCGCGTCGCGGAGCAGCCGCGTCCGGCGGTAGACGAGGTCGAGGACGAGGAGGTCCGGCGGCAGCAGCTCGCCCGGGATCGGCGATTCGTCGCCGTGGAGCCCGATCGACGTGGCGTTGACCAGGACCCGGGTCTTCGACAGCTCGGACTCGATGATCGACTCGTGCCAGGGCATCGCCCGCAGCTCCATGTGGGCGGCGCTCCGGGCGAAATGCTTGACCAGGCCCTCGGCCCGGTGGAGGTGCCGGTTGAACACGACGATCCGGGTGAAGCCCTCGGTGATCAGCCCGTAGACCACGGCTCGCGCGCCGCCGCCGGCACCGAGGACGACCGCCTGGCGGGGCATCTTCTGCTTGCCGACGAGGCGATCGAGGGCGACCCGGAAGCCCGGCACGTCGGTGTTGTGGCCGACCAGCCGCTTGCCCTCCCGGGTGATCGTGTTGACCGCGCCGGTGGCGTGGGCCTCCTCGGTCAGGCGGTCGACCAGCGGGACGACCCGCTCCTTGTGGGGGATCGTGACGTTCGCGCCGAGGAACTCGTCGCCGCGCAGCTCACCGATCGCGTCGGCCAGCTCCATCGGCGGGCGGTCCCACAGCTCGTATCGGGCGTCGATGCCGCGGTCGTCGAAGGCGGCCTGCTGCATCTCCCCGGACAGGGAATGGGCGACCGGATGTCCGATCAGGACCACGCGCTTGGTCACGCCTGCACCCCTCCGAGTTCGGCGAAGAAGCCGGGGTAGGAGATCGACGCGGACGCCGCTGCGTCGATCGTCGTCGTCCCCCGGGCGATGAGACCGGCGATGGCGAAGGTCATCGCCAGCCGATGGTCGTCGAGGCTGCGGGTCGGCCCGCCGGTCAGCGGCGTCGGCCCGTCGATCGCGATATCGTCGCCGTCGACCGACACCCGTCCGCCGAGGGCGCGGAGGCCGTCGACGATCCCGGCGATCCGGTCGGATTCCTTGTGGCGGAGCTCGCCGGCGCCGCGGATCGTCGTCCGTCCGTGGGCCTGGGTCGCGGCGAGGCACAGGATCGGGATCTCGTCGATCGCCGCGGCGACCTCGTCGGGGGCGATGTCGACGGCCTCGAGCCGGCTCGACCGCACCGACAGGTCGGCGACCGGCTCGCCCGTCCCGTCGTCGGCCGTCTCCGTGCCGTCCAGGCGGGCGCCCATCCGGAGCAGGAGATCCACGACGGCTCGCCTGGTCGGGTTCATGCCCACGCCCCGGAGGGTCAGCTCGGCGTCCCGGTGGATCGCTCCGGCGACGAGCCAGAACGCGGCCGCGGAGATGTCCGCGGGGACCCGCTGGTCGATCGCTCGCACGCGTCCACCTCCCTCGAGGCTCCAGGTCACCCCGGCCCCATCGTCGCCCGACGCCGCCCGCTCCACCGCCACGCCGCGAGCCCGCAGCATCCGCTCGGTGTGATCGCGGCTGGCGATCGCCTCGCGGACCCTGGTGACCCCGTCCGCCCGGAGGCCGGCCAGGAGGATCGCCGACTTGACCTGCGCGCTCGGGACGGCGGTGCTGTAGTCGATCGCGAGGAGCTGGGTGCGACCGACCACGGTGAGTGGTGGGAGGGAATCGTCGCGACGGGCATGGAGCACCGCGCCCATCCGGCGCAGCGGTTCGATGATACGAGCCACCGGACGGCGTCGCAACGACGCGTCGCCGTCGAGGACGTGCATCGCCGGCAGACCGGCCAGGATCCCGGCCGCGAGCCGCAGGGTGGTGCCCGAATTGCCGCAGTCGAGGACGCCGTCCGCCTCGACCAGCCCGACGAACCCCGGCGACCGGACCCGGTAGTCGACCACGAGCCCGTCCCCGGCCAGCCGCTCGACGGTCGCACCGAGCCGGGCGACGAGGGTGGCCGTCGTCCGCACGTCCTGGCCGTCTCCGGCGGCCTCGATCAGGCTCTCGCCGTCGGCCAGGGCCGCCAGGAGGAGGGCGCGATGACTGATCGACTTGTCACCAGGCAGACGCGGCTCGCCCCGCAGCCGGGCGGCGGGCCGGACGACCGCCGGTCCCTCGGTGGGCGGGCTCGTCTCCGCGGGGTCGCCGTCGTCGACGGCGTTCAATGCCGGCCCGCTCCGCCGACCCGCAGCGCGGGACCCGACAGGACCGCATCACCGTGGAACGCGCGGACCAGCTCGTGGATCGGCCGGACGGCGGCCATCATCTCGGCGAACTGCTCCGGGGTGATCGACTGCTCGCCGTCGGACAGGGCCTCGTCCGGGCGCGGGTGGACCTCGACCATGATCCCGTCGGCGCCGGCGGCCACGCCGGCCAGGCACATCGACCTGATCAGCCAGCGCTTGCCGGTGGCATGGCTCGGGTCGACGACGACCGGCAGGTGGGTGAGGTGGTGGAGCAGCGGGATGGCGGACAGGTCGAGGGTGTTCCGGGTGTAGGTCTCGAACGTGCGGATGCCCCGCTCGCACAGGATGACGTTGGGGTTGCCCGAGCTGAGGATGTACTCGGCGCTCATCAGCCACTCCTCGATCGTGGCGCCGTAGCCCCGCTTGAGCATGACCGGTCGGGCGACCCGTCCCACCGCGGTGAGGAGCGAGTAGTTCTGCATGTTCCGGGTGCCGACCTGGAGGATGTCGGCGTACTCGGCCACGATGTCGACCTGGCTCGGCTCCATGACCTCGGTGATCACCGGCAGCCCGGTCATCTCGCGCGCCTCGGCCAGGTAGCGCAGACCCTCGACGCCGAGGCCCTGGAACGAGTACGGGCTGGTGCGCGGCTTGAACGCCCCGCCACGGATGATCGTGGCGCCGCCGGCCACGACCCCGGCGACCGTCTCCATGAGCTGCTCGCGGCTCTCGATCGAGCACGGCCCGGCCATGACCGTGAGACTGCCGTCGCCGATCGTCGCGTCGAGGACCCGGATGACCGTGTCCTCGGGGTGGAACTCGCGCGAGGTGAGCTTGAACGGGCGGCTGATCGCGGTGACCGTCTCCACCCCGGGCAGGGCCTCGAGCCGGCTCATCAGGACGGGCTTCCGGGTGCCGATCTCGCCCACCACGGCGATGACCACCCGCTTCGTCCCGACATGGTCGAACGGGGTGAGGCCCTCACCGAGGATGTGGCCCTTCACCGCGTTGATCTCGGCCTCGGTCGCATCGGCGGCCATCACCACGAACATCCGTGTGTCCTTCCTGGGCTGGCGGCTCGTCCCGGGACAAAGAAAAAAGCAGAGGTGCGGACCTCTGCTTCACCCCGGCACGACCCGCGCTCCCGGGCCTACGCTCCGGGAACGATCATGCCGGGGTTCGAAAGTAGAAGTAGGCGTCCATCTGAACTCGAACCGTAGCCGAGGCCCCGGCTCCGTGTCAACGCGGGGCACGAGCCCGCCGGGGCCTCGTGGTAGGATTCCGCGCGGTCAACGGAGAGGTCGCATAGAGGTCTAGTGCAGCGGTTTGCTAAACCGCCAAGTGGGGTAACCTGCTTCGAGGGTTCGAATCCCTCCCTCTCCGCCACTCTCCGGACCGATCGCGTGCGCCCGTAGCTCAGCGGATAGAGCGTCAGGTTGCGGACCTGAAGGTCGTGGGTTCGAGTCCCGCCGGGCGCGCCATCTCTCTCTGCCGGCGGGCACCTCCCCGGTCCCCGGAAGCCGCCAGCTCATGCCAGGCCGGGAGTTCCACCCGGTCCCGGATCTCGAGCCAGCGGACGACGTAGGCCACGACGAGCGGCGATCGCTCGAGCCGACCGCGGAGGGCCTCCTCCGGCTCGTCCAGCGTCCCCAGCAGGGCGGCCTCACGGGCGAACGACTCGGCCAGGGTCACCGTCGTGCCGATGAGGGCGAGCTGACCGCGGATGAGGTCGACCCAGCGGCGGAAGGCCTTGCGCCGCCAGGCAGGCGGCCGGCTCTCGCGGACCTCCCAGAAGCGGGTCACGCAGCGTTCCAGGTCGGCACCCGACCGGACCGTCGGGCCGGCCCCCAGGCCGGCCCGGACCGGCCGGCCGAGATGGTCGATCGAAGGCCCCCGGCGCCGTGGCCGCCCGGTCGAGACCCCCCGCCGTCCGCGCGACCCACCGGCGACCGCTCCGATCATGCCCCGAACCCTGACCCCGTCCTGTGAACGACGGCCCTCCTGGAGCGTCATCATCTGGTCAACGACGGCGGGGGCGGGACCAGCGCGAGGTGGCGACGTGGAACGGATCGGTTTCGTCGGGCTCGGCACGATGGGGGCCGCGATGGCCGGTCATCTCCTGCGGGCGGGCCATCCGCTGACGGTCTGGAACCGGACCCCGGCCCGGGCCGCGGATCTCGCCTCGGCGGGTGCGGCGGTCGCCCCGACACCGGCTGCGCTGGCGGCGGCCGGCGACGTCGTCGTGATCTGCGTCTCCGATACGCCGGACGTCGAGGCGGTGCTCTTCGGCCCGGACGGACTGGCCGACGGGGATCCGGCCGGGCCAGCCTCGTCATCGACTGCTCGACGATCGCGCCCGGGGCCACCCGGGGGTTCGCCGCCCGACTCGCGAGCGCTCGGCGTCGAGCTGGTCGACGCGCCCGTCTCGGGCGGCTCGGAGGGCGCCCAGAAGGCGACCCTGACGATCTTCGTCGGCGGGGCCGATCAGGCGTTCGAGCGCGCGCGGCCGATCCTCGAGGTGCTCGGCCGGACGATCACCCACGTCGGGCCGGTCGGCTCCGGCCAGGCGGTCAAGGCGGTCAACCAGGTCATCCTGGCCGGGACCTACCTCGGGGTCGCCGAGGGGATCGTCCTGGCGATGAGGGCCGGGCTCGACGTCGAGCAGGTCGTCGCCGCGCTCGGTGGCGGTGCCGCCCAGAGCTGGGTCCTCGCCAACCGGAGCGGTCGGATGATCGCCAACGACTACCCGCTGGGCTTCAAGGTGGCCCTCCACCTCAAGGACCTGGGGATCGCCCTCGCCCTCGCCGACGAGGTCGGCGCCGGGCTGCCGGTCAGCCGGTTGTGCGCCGACATCGAGCGCGAGCTCGTGGCCGAGGGGCCACGCCGACGACGACATGTCGGCGGTCGCGCGCGGATCCGCTCGATCTGCCGGCCTGCCGGGCTGACCGGGACGCTCAGGCGACGACCGCGGCCGCTGGGCGTCCCGAGGAGGAGGAGCGGCTCGCCGAGCTTGCCCGAGTACTTGGGCCGGAAGCGGTCCACGTCGTACAGCCGCTCCACGTCCACCGAGCGCGGGCCGAGCTTCGGGTCGGGCAGCGTCGTGTGGGCGTAGTGGCCGTCCCGGATCGCGACCATCCGGCCGTGCGCTCCGTCGGCGATGAGGTCCATCGCCACGTTGGCGAAGGTCATCGCGACCATCTGGTCGAGCGAGTCGGCCTCGCCGCTGCGCAGGTCGTAGGTCAGCTCGCGAGGCGACCGTCTCGATGCCGGTCCGCGGCCGGATCTCCGTCGGCCAGCGCCTCGCCGACGTTCACCTTGTGACGATGGCCGTAGGCGTCCGCCTCGCCGTACTCGGCCAGCGAGCCGCCCTCCCAGATGCGCACCCTCGGCGGCGATGACGAACGCGTAGTGGCTCGGGTTGTTGCGATGGTCCTCGGCCAGGATCGCGGCCAGCCGGTCCAGGTCGAAGCGGGCCTCCGGGATGAGGCAGCGCGCGGAGGTGACGTAGGCGGTGAACAGCGCCGAGAACCCGGCATCGCGACCGAAGATCCGGAAGACGCCGATCCGCTCGTGCGAGCCGAGCGTCGTCCGCTGCCGGTTGATGAGCTCCTTGGCCCGGGTGATCGCCGACGAGAAGCCGATGCAGTACTCGGTGCCCTGGACGTCGTTGTCCATCGTCTTGGGGATGGCGACGAGCGGGACGCCCGTGGCCCGAGAGGACCTCGGCGAAGCTCAGCGTGTCGTCGCCCCCGATCGCCACGAGGTAGTCGAGGCCGAGGGCCTCGATGTGCTCGAGCACGAGCGGCGGTCAGGTCGTAGAGGTCCTCGCCGCTGGCGTACCGGGCGGCGTCGGCGGCCGGCAGCCAGGGCGGCAGGGTCTTGCCCCGCATCTTGCGCGGGTTCGTGCGCGAGGTGTGCAGCCAGGTGCCGCCGGTCCGGTCGATCGTCCGGGTGTTGATCCGGTCGAGGCGACGGAGGTAGTCGGGGTCGAGCTCCGGCCCCGGTCGCATGTGGGTCAGGCCCTCCCAGCCACGGCGGATGCCGACGACGTCGTAGCCGAGCTCGGTCGACCGGTAGACGACGCTCTTGATGACCGAGTTGAGGCCGGGGACGTCGCCGCCCCCGGTGAGGATGCCGATCCGGCGGGTCCGGGTCATGGGCCTGTTCTCCTTCGCTGGGTCAGCTTCGGGCCCGCGGACGGGCGTCCCGAATCCTAGTCCCGAGGCGGCCGGCCTGCGTTCGCCGCGACGTCGGACCCGCGGGTGGCCTGTATCATCGGGCCATGAACTACGAGCTCTTCATGGGCGAGGCGCTGGCCGAGGCGCGGCTGGCCGTCGAGCGGGGCGAGCGGCCGATGGCCGCCGTGGCCGTCGTCAACGACGCGATGGTCGCCCGAGCTCACGACCGGGTCCGCGAGACGAACGACCCGACCGCCCACGCCGTGGTGGTGTGCCCTCCGCGAGGCGGCCCGGAAGCTGGGCACGGCCGAGCTCGGCGATGCGACGATCTTCGCCACCGTCGAGCCCTGCCCGATGTGCGTCGGCGCCCTCCTCGCCAGCGACGTCTCCGAGCTCGTCTACGCCGTCCCGAACCGGATCGACGGCGCGGCCGGCACGGTCCTCCAGCTCGCCCAGCAGGCCGGTCTGCCGACGCCGCCTCCAGGTCGTCAGCGGGATCCGCCGCGACGAGGCCGAGGAGCTCATGAACGGGGCTGCGGTCGTCGCCCCGGCCGGACGCGGCGGCAGCTGAGGTCTCGGTCGACCCCTCGGCCGGGCCGGCCCTCGCCCGCGCCTCTGGTATCCTCTCGCGCGGAGAGGTGTCCGAGTGGTTGATGGTGCCGCTCTCGAAAAGCGGTGTGCGAAAGCACCGCGGGTTCGAATCCCGCCCTCTCCGCCATCGCCCGGCCCATCGGACCGTCGAGTCGCCGTGTCGACCCGCCCGCGGAGAGGTCGCCTAGTGGCCTAGGGCGCCGCACTGGAAATGCGGTACAGGGAAACCTATCGCGGGTTCAAATCCCGCCCTCTCCGCCACACCTCGGGTCGCCGGCGGCGCGGCCCGTCCCGGCACCCCTGCTATCATCGCCGTGCCGTGCTAGGCGGGGAACTAGCGGTGCCCTGTACCTGCAATCCGCTCCAGCAGGGCTGAATCCCCTCCCGAGGTCTTCGTTCTCGAAAGCCGCCGTCACGAGCGACGTTGAGGGCCGGGTCCCGCGCAGCGGCGACTCGTGAACCGTGTCAGGTCCGGAAGGAAGCAGCACTAAGCGATCTTCGCCGGGTGCCGCGGAACGGCCTGGTCCGAGCCGCTCGTGGCACGTGGGCGCGGGAGCGTCCGATCGACGGAGGGTGCACGGCAAATCAACCCTTCGACGGATCGAGAGTGACGTGGAGCCCGACCTGACCACCGACGCTCGCCCGCCCGGACGGCTCGCATCGCGCCCTCTACCGGCGCTGGCGCGCCCAGACGTTCAGCCAGATCGTCGGCCAGGAGGCGGTCGTGGCCACCCTCCGGAACGCGGTCCGGACCGGTCAGGTCGCCCATGCCCTCCTGTTCGTCGGGCCGCGCGGGACGGGCAAGACGTCGATCGCCCGGATCGTGGCCAAGGCCCTCAACTGCACGAACCTCCAGGACGGCGACCCGTGCGACGCGCTGTCCGTCGTGCGTGGCCATCCGGGAGGGGCGGGCGCTCGACGTCATCGAGATGGACGCCGCCACGAACAACCAGGTCGAGCAGATCCGGGAGCTGGTCGAGCGGACCTGGACGGCGCCCTCGGACCTTCGTCGCAAGGTCTACATCGATCGACGAGGTCCAGCGCATCGACCAGGGCTGGGACGTCCTGCTCAAGACCCTCGAGGAGCCGCCCGACCACGTCGTCTTCATCTTCTGCACCACGGACCCGACCCAGATCCGGCCGGCCGTCCTGTCGCGGGTCCAGCGCTTCGACTTCCGGCGTCTGACCGTTGCCCAGATCGAGGGCAAGCTGGCGACCATCCTGGAGTCGGACGGGCGGGTCGCCGACCCGGCCGCCATCGGGCTGGTGGCGCGACAGGCGGCCGGCGGGATGCGCGACGCCGAGTCGATGCTCGACCAGCTTCTCTCCTCGACCGAGGATCGTCTCACCGAAGCCTCCGTCCGAGACCTGCTGGGGCTGGTCGACGCCGAGACGATCGCCTCCTTCGCCGACGCCCTCGTCGTCGGCGACCCGCTGGCTGGGATCGCCATCCTCGACGGCCTGGAGGACGCCGGGCGCGATCTCGGCGCCTTCATCGACCAGGTCGTCGTCGTCGTCCGCGCTGCGCTCGGCGCCCACTTGGCCGGCGAGGCCGAGCTCGACCGAGCGACCTGGACCGGTCCGGCCCTCGTCGACGCGGCTCGCCGCCTGGCGTCGATCGACCCGAGTCGGCCGGGGGCGGGCGGTGTCCGGCTCCAGATCGAGCTCGCCCTCCTCACGTCGGGGACCGTCGCGGTCGAGCGCTCGGCTCGCTCCGCGGTCACCCCGAAACCGTCGCCCGCTCGGGTCGCGGTCGCCGCCGTGCCTGTGGCGATGGCCCCGCCCGCCGCTTCAGCCCAGGCCTCCGGCGGGGCCCCGCCCGATGCGGCGACCACGGCCCCGACCGAGGCCCCGTCGATCGCGCCGGCTCCGGCCGCCGCCTCCGCCTCGACGACCGCGGCCAGGACACCCAGCCGGAAGACGTCGAGCGGAGGGCGGGCCGAATCCCTGCCGGCGACGCCGGCCTCGAGCGGCGCTTCCCCGGCGAAGCCGGTCCCGGCCCCGATCGATCCGCCGCCGGCCGTCGATGTCGACGAACTGCGGGCGCTCGACCGGATCTGGCCGTCGATCGTGGCCGACCTGAGCACCTCGCCGCCGCTGAAGCCGCTGGTCACGGTCTGTCGTCCGATCGACGTCAACGGCGACGTGGTGACCCTTGGCTTCCCGGAGGGCATGGCCTTCCTCAAGGACGTCGCGGAACGCCGCCGACCCAACCTGGAGGCGGGCATCGGCCGGGCGCTCGGCCGGCCGGTCTCGGTCCGGCTGGTGGCCACGAACCTCGACGTCCTCCCGCCACCGGTGGACGACGAGGCCGAGCGGATCGTCGCCGCGGCTCGCCGGATCTTCGCCGACGACCTGGTCGACGCCGGCGAGGTCACCTGATGCCGACGACCCCTGCGTCGTCGGCCGCTATCGGCCAGACTTCGAGCCGTCGACGCGCCGCCCGGCCGCGGCCCCAGGAGGATCACCCCCGATGAGCATGGCCAACCTCCAGCGCATGGCCCAGCAGATGCAGCAGGAGATGCTGCGGGTCCAGGGCGAGCTCGAGACGACCACCGTCGACGGTTCGGCCGGTGGTGGCGTGGTTCGGGCGACGGTCACCGGCAAGCAGGAGCTGGTCAGCATCACGATCGACCCGAGCGCGGTCGACCCGGCCGACGTCGAGATGCTCCAGGACCTCGTCGTCGCCGCCGTCAACGACGCCCTTCGTGCTTCTCGCGAGCTCGCCGAGTCGAAGATGGCGGCCGTGACCGGCGGTCTCCGCCTGCCGGGGATGTAGGCCCGACCCGTGGCCACCCCCGTCATCGAGCCCGTCGCGAGGCTCATCGAGGCGTTCGCCCGCCTGCCCGGGATCGGACCGAAGACCGCCCAGCGGCTGACCTTCCACCTGCTCCGGGCTCCCGACGCCGAAGCGCGCCAGCTGGCGGCGGCGCTCGTCGCGGTCCGTGACCAGGTCGTCTTCTGCGAGCAGTGCTTCAACATCAGCGACGCTCCGCTCTGCCCCATCTGTCGCGACCCTGGTCGTGACCAACGTCGCCTGTGC
>CAWEKG010000002.1:0-916996 GCA_963809595.1 uncultured Chloroflexia bacterium
GACGCACCCGCCCGACGGCCGATGCCGTCGTTGTCGGGGCGCTCCTCGCTCACGCACCCTCAGGTGCGCTCGCTCCGGTGCTCCCCTCCGCCTCGGCCTCGACCGCCGGATCGGGCGCATCGATCTCGCGGTCGGCGGTGATCTACACCGATTCCTGGGCGTCGATGGAGCAGGAGGTGGAGGCGGAGCGTCGGCGCACCGATTTCGCGCGGTTCCGGGTCGACCAGCGACTGCGCGCGGCCGCCGGACCGTCTACCCTCGTGATGCACTGCCTGCCGGGCCATCGCGACGAGGAGATCGCCTCGGAGGTCCTCGACGGCCCGTTCAGCGTCGTCCTCGACCAGGCGGAGAACCGGCTCCACGTGCAGAAGGGGTTCCTGGCCGAGAGCCTCGAGGGTCGATGAGCGACGAAGCCCTGTACGAGCGCTACAAGAGCGCGCTGCGGACCGGCCACGTGGCCGCCGTCCGCGGCCGGCACGAGGCCGCCGTGGTCGCCTACGCGGAGGCGGCCGCCCTCGCCCCGGATCGCCCGCTGCCCCACTCGAGCCTCGGTCGCTCGCTCCTTCTTGTCGGACGGGTCGACGAGGCGCTCGCGGCGTTCGCCGAGGCCCTCCGTCTGGCTCCCCGCGACGAGGCTGCGCTGACCGGTCGGGCCGATGCCCTGGAGCTCGGCGGTCGAGCTGCCGAGGCGGCCGGGGTGCTCGATCTGCTGGCCGAGACCCTCGAAGCCGAAGGCCGGATCTCCGACGCCTGCGACACCGCCCGGCGCGCCCTGGAGCTGGCCGAGTCGCGAGCCCGGCGACGACATCTCGAGGCGCTCGTCGAGACCCTTCGGGCCGGGACCGGCGAGCGTGACCAGGACGAGCGGATCGGCCTCGCGTTGCACACCCTGGCGTCGACCGGCCAGCGGGAGCGGCGGGCGGAGCTCCGCGCCGCGGGTCGGGACGAGGAGGCCGCGCCGTCCCCGAGGACCTCCCCGCTGGACGTCCCGGCCGCGGTCGTGGAGCCTCCGCCCGATCCGGCCGCCCTCGCCACCGCGGTCGAGGCGGCGATCGCGTCGGGCGACGGCCCGACCGTCCACGACGTCATCCTCGGCGCCTCGGCCGGGTATCGTCGAGCCGGGCTGCTGGACGCGGCGATCGACGCCTGTCAGTCCGCTCTCGCGGTGGTGCCGGCCGACCCGGAGATCCACCTCGCCCTCGCCGAGCTCGACCTGGACCACGGCTGGACCCAGGCCGCGCGCGAGAAGCTGGAGATCCTGGACCGGTTCATGGAGCTCACCGCGGACCAGCCGGCCCGGGAGCGGATCGCGGCCTTCGCAGCCGCCCGCCTGCCCGCCGCCGACTGACCGGTCCGACGGCCTGACGTACACTCCGTCCACGATGCCCCAGGCCCTCCAGTCGATCGTCGAGCAGGTCCGCTTCTCGACACTGGTCGACATCGGACTCACCGCGATCCTCATCTACTGGCTGTTCAGCCTGATCCGGGGGACCCGCGCCGTCCGACTGGTGATCGGGGTCACCGTACTGTTCGCCGTCTACGCCGCGGCCAGGGTCTTCAACCTGCCGCTCCTTCGCCAGATCCTCGAGACCGGGGCGATCGTCGGCGTCTTCGCCCTCGTCGTCGTCTTCCAGCCCGAGCTGCGTCGCGCGCTCGAGCGGATCGGCCGGGTCGGATCGCTGGCCTGGCTCGTCTCGCCGCCGGACGAGCGCTCGGTGGAGCACGTCGCCGCAGAGGTCGCCCGGGCGGCCGCCGTCCTGGCCGGCCAGGGCCACGGCGCGCTGATGGTCATCGAGCGCGAGACCGGTCTGGAGGAGATCGCCGAATCGGGCGTGATGGTCCATGCCGACGTCTCGGCCGACCTGCTGGTCACGATCTTCGCGCCGAGGACACCCCTGCACGACGGGGCGGTGATCGTCCGCGGCGAGCAGATCGTCGCCGCCGGCGCGCTCCTTCCGCTGGCCGAGACCACGGTCCAGTCGGAGCGTCTCGGGACCCGCCATCGGGCCGCCCTCGGCATCTCCGAGCAGACCGACGCGGTGGTCGTGGTCGTCAGCGAGGAGAGCGCCCAGGTCAGCCTGGTCGAGCGCTCCCGGATCGTCCGCAACCTGAACGAGAGCCAGCTCACCCGGGCGATCGTCCAGCTCCTCCGACCGGGCGGCCGGCGGTCGCTCGTCGAGCGGGGGACCGGCGCGATGCGCTCGGTCGCGGTGGCCGGCCAGCCGGCCCGAGCGACGCTCCGGAGAAGGAGCTCGGCGGTCCGGGCCACGGCCGCAGCCGGCGCCGCGTCAGCAGCCGTCACCGCCCCCACCGCCGGCGTCACGTCAGCCGCCGTCACCGCCCCCGCCGCCCCCGACCCGGCGTCCGGAGCGGGGGAGCCTCCCGGTGCGGGCGCGGCCGGCGGAGTGGCCCACGAGCCGCGCCCGGTCGCCACGGACGATCCGAGCCGGTCCTCGGCGGCCGGCGCCCCGCGATGAGGCGGTTCGCGGCGTTCGTCGTCCGGAACTGGCCGCTCAAGCTGGCGGCGATCGGCCTGGCGACGTTCCTCTATGCGGGTCTCGTCCTGTCGCAGAGCGCCCAGGTCTGGCCGGGCAGCATCCCGACCGTGCCCCGCCAGACGCCGACCTCCGCAGTCATCGTCGGCAACCTGCCGCCGGTGACGAACATCCGCTACTTCGCGCCGGCCGACATCGCCTCGCGGCTGACCAGCGGCAGCTTCACCGCCACCGTCGATCTCTCGGACGTCGTCGTCCAGCCGGACAACCCGTTCGTGACCGTCAAGGTGGACGTCCGGGCGAACGACGAGCGGGTCACGATCCTCGGCTACGACCCACCGTCGATCACCGTCCAGCTCGATCCGCTGGTGAAGAAGACCGTGCCGGTCCAGGTCGACTACGGGTCGATCCCGCCGGGTCTCCAGATCCGCGACCCGGTCGTCTCGGCGACCGAGGCCGTCGTCAAGGGACCCGATTCGGTGGTCCGCCTGGTCACCGCCGCCCAGGCCCGCGTCTTCATCCAGCCGTCCGGGATCGACGTCCAGCAGACCGTCGACCTGGTCGCCGTGGACGCCCGTGGCGAGGTCCAGAGCCCGGTCGTCGTGGAGCCGAGCCGGGTCGACGTGAGCATCGCCGTGGGCAGCGGTCTGCGCACGAAGAGCCTGCCGGTGGACCCGGTCGTGACGGGCACCCCGGCGGCCGGCTTCGAGATCGACACGGTGACCGTGAGCCCGCCGGTGGCCGCGGTCGAGGGTGACGCCAACGCCCTGGCCAGCCTGACCCGGATCGCCACCCAGCCGGTCTCGCTGACGGGGGCCTCCACGGACCTGACCCGAAACGTCGATCTCGACCTGCCGGCCGGCGTCGATCCGGTCGGCGCCGGCACGGTGACCGTCAAGGTCACCCTCCGGCCGATCGCGGCGACCCGGACCTACACCGCCGGCGTGGTCCTCTCGGGGGCGAAGGACGACCGGACCTACTCGCTCTCCACCGCCTCGGTTACCGTGACCGTCGGCGGCACCGTGGCGGCCCTCGACGGGATCGACCCGGGGACGTTCGCGGTCGTCGCCGATGTCGACGGCCTGGGCCCCGGGACCCACAAGGTCAAGCTCCGGGTCTCTCTGCCGGCCGACGTCAAGCTGGTGGCGATGAGCCCGTCCGAGGTGACCGTGACGGTGACCCAGAACGCGACCCCCACCCCGGCGCCGCCGACGACCCCGGCGCCGAGCGGGCCGTAGATGGCCAGGCTCTTCGGGACCGACGGCATCCGCGGCATCGCCAACGTCGACCTCAAGCCGACCCTGGCCTGGTCGCTGGGTCGGGCGACCGCCAAGCGGCTCGCCGAGCCGGGCGGAGCGATCGTCGTCGGCCAGGACACCCGGCGGTCGGGCGACATGTTCGTCGCGGCGCTCGTCAGCGGGGCGACGAGCCTCGGCGTGGACGTCCACCGCGTCGGCGTGGTGCCGACCCCTGCCCTGGCCTTCCTCGCCGGGTCCGGCGGGTTCGCGGCCGGGATCATGGTCTCGGCCTCCCACAACCCGGCCGACGACAACGGCCTCAAGGTCATCGACGACGCCGGTCTCAAGCTCGACGACGACGTCGAGGACGAGCTCGAGCAGCTCATCTGGCGGTCCGGCGACCTCGGCGGGGTCGGCAACGCCCAGCTCGGTCGGTCGATCGACGCATCCGGGCTGCTGGACCGCTACCGCGAGCACCGGCTCCGGATGGCCAGGACGATCCGGACGGACCTGCGGATCGTCCTCGACTGCGCCAATGGATCGGGCGGGGTGACCGCTGAGGAGATCCTCTCGGCGACGGGCGCCCGGGTCGAGGTCATCCACAACGCGCCGGATGGGGTCAACATCAACCTCGGCTGCGGGGCGACGGCGCCCGAGTCGCTCGCTGCGGCCGTCTCGGAGCGGGGTGCGGACCTCGGGTTCGCCCTCGACGGCGACGCCGACCGATGCGTCGCCGTCGACTCGGCCGGGCGGGTGGTGGACGGCGACCAGCTGATCGGCCTGCTCGCCCTGGACCGGCTCGAGCGGGGCGTCCTCGACGGCGGCGGGGTGGTCGTCTCCGTCCTCTCGAACGGCGGGCTCCAGTCGGTCATCGAGGCGGCCGGCGGGCAGGTCATCCGGACCCCCGTGGGAGACAAGTACATCCTCGAGGGGATGCAGGTGTCGGGGGCCGTCCTCGGCGGCGAGAAGAGCGGTCACGTCATCATCCGGGAGCACAGCACATCCGGCGACGGGGTGGTGACCGCGCTCGAGACGCTTCGGGTCCTCGCCCGGCGCGGTCGGCCGATCGCCGAGCTGGCGGCCCGCATCCCGCTCCTGCCCCAGCAACAGCGGACGGTCCCCGCCCGTCACAGGGACCAGTGGGAGGGGGATCCGGTCCTCCAGCGGACGATCGCCGAGGCGGAGGAACGCCTGGGCGGGGGTGGGCGGATCCTCGTCCGTCCGTCCGGGACCGAGCCGGCCCTGCGGGTCATGGTGGAGGGACCGGACGCGGCGCTCGTCGGCCAGCTGGCCGACGCCATCGCGGCCGTCGCGGGGGAGCGTCTAAACTAGCCCGGCCCGGACCGCGACCCGGGTCCTGCGAAGGAGACTCGGACCGCATGTGTGGGATCGTCGGCTACACCGGACCGCGCGAGGCCGGGCCCATCCTGATCGAGGGCCTCAAGCGGCTCGAATACCGTGGCTACGATTCGGCCGGCATCGCCCTGGTCGACGACAGCGGCGCCCTGTTCGTGGAGAAGAAGGCCGGCAAGCTGGCCAACCTCCAGACTGCGATCGCCGACCGGACCCCACATGCTGCGATCGGCCTGGCCCACACCCGCTGGGCGACCCACGGCCGGCCGAACGACCTGAACGCCCATCCCCACCAGGACTGCACCGGCGACATCACGGTCATCCACAACGGCATCATCGAGAACTTCCGAGAGCTCCGCGACCGGCTCGAGGCGTCCGGTCACACCCTCACCTCGGAGACCGACACCGAGGCGCTCGCCCACCTCATCGAGGAGGCTTATGCCGGCGACCTGGCCGACGCCGTCCGGGCGGCCCTCCGCCAGGTCCACGGGGCCTATGCCATCGCCGTCATGCACCGGGCCGAGAACGACCGGCTGGTCGGGGCCCGGATGAACGTGCCCCTGGTGGTGGGTCTGGCCGATGGGGAGAGCTTCCTCGCCAGCGACGTCGCGGCGATCCTCGCCCATACCGACCGGGTCATCTTCCTCGAGGAGGGCGACGTCGCCGACCTCCACCCCTGGGGGGTGACCATCACCGACGTGGCCGGCACGACCCTCGACCGAGCGGTGAGCATCATCGACTGGTCGCCCGAGGCCGCCGAGAAGGGCGGCTTCGAGCACTTCATGCTCAAGGAGATGCACGAGCAGCCCGAAGCGCTCCGCCAGTGCATCACCGGCCGGGTCTCCTCCGACGACCGGATCCGGGTCGAGGAGTTGGCCGGGATGGAGGACGTGCTGCGCTCGATCGAGCGGGTGGAGCTGGTCGCCTGCGGCAGCGCCTCGTACGCCTCGATCATCGCCGCCGCGGCGATCCAGGACTGGCTGGGGATCCCCGCCCGGGCGAATGTCGGCTCCGAGTTCCGCTACGGCCCGCCGCCGCTCGACGCCCGGACCCTGGTCATCGCGGTCACCCAGTCGGGCGAGACGGCCGACACGATCGCACCGACCCGGCTCGCCCGCGAGCGTGGCTGCCCGATCATCGCGGTGACGAACACGGTCGGCTCGGCGATCACCCGTGAGGCGGACGCGGTCCTCTTCCTCCAGGCCGGCCCGGAGATCGCGGTCGCGGCCTCGAAGACCTTCGTCACCCAGGTGACCACCCTGATCATCCTGGCCGCGGCGCTCGCCCGGATCCGCGGGACCCTCGGCGCCGAGCAGGAGCTCGAGCTCGGGGCGGCCCTCCGGCGGCTCCCGAAACAGGCCCAGGAGGCGCTCGACGCCGCCGCCGGGGTCGACGACGTGGCCCGGCGCTACGTCCACTCCAAGGGGTTCATGTTCGTCGGGCGGGGGTATACGTACGCGGCGGCCCTCGAGGGCGCCCTCAAGCTCAAGGAGATCAGCTACGTCCACGCCGAGGGCTACGCGGCGGGCGAGCTGAAGCACGGGCCGATCTCCCTGCTCGACGCCGAGGTGCCGCTCGTCGCGGTCGCGACCCGCTCGTCGGTCTACGACAAGCTCATCAGCAACGTCATGGAGGGCCGGGCCCGCGACGCCCGGGTCATCGCGGTCGCGACCCGGGGCGACGTCCAGATCGAGCGCTTCGCCGACGAGGTCCTGTGGGTTCCGGACACCCACGAGGCGCTCAGCCCGATCCTCGCGATCATCCCGCTCCAGCTCTTCGCCTATCACATGGCGATCGCCCGGGGCACCGACGTGGACCAGCCCCGGAACCTGGCCAAGTCCGTCACGGTCGAGTAGTCGATGGCGCCGGACGGGACCCCGCTCGAGCCGGTCCCGGCCGGTCTCGTCCCGCCGGGCACCACCGAGCTCGGGATCGACATCATCAAGGTGGACCGGATCCGGGCGGCCCTGGATCGGTTCGGTCCACGCTTCTCCGGGCGGGTCCTGACGCCGGCCGAGCGACGCTACGTCCGCGACCGGCCCGAGACGTTCGCCGGCCGCTGGGCGGCCAAGGAGGCGGTCAGCAAGGTCCTCGGCCTGGGCGTCCGGGGCATCGGCTGGAAGGACATCGAGATCGAGCGGATGCCGACCGGCCAGCCGGCCGTCCGCCTCCACGGTCGGGCGGCCGCCCGGGCCGAGCAGCTGGGCATGGACCGGATCGCGGTCTCGATCACCCACGAATCCGACTACGCCGTGGCGATCGCCTTCGGGGTCCGGACCGCCGGGGGGCGATACGTCTTCCCGCTCGACATCGAGGCGCGTCTCGACGACCGGGAGCGGCAGCTCCTGGCCCGGATGGAGCGCCTCCGGGCCCTCGCCGCAGCGGCCGACGGTGGCTGAGCCGAAGCGCCGGGCGAAGGCGTCCGGCAGTGCCCCGACCGGGAGACCGGTCTCCCGCCCGGCGCCGGGGGCGGCGGTCCAGCCGTCGGAGGGCGGGAGCGAGTCGGCCACCCCGCCGGTCGCCCTCGAGAAGCTCGACGACAGGATCGCGGCGGGTCTCCTGCCCGAACGGCCGAAGCGCGGTCACAAGGGGACGTTCGGGCGGCTCCTGGTCATCGCCGGCTCCCTCGACTACGCCGGCGCCGCCCTGCTCGTCTGCCGGGCCGCCGGTCGGGCAGGGGCCGGCCTGGTGACCCTCGCCGTCCCGGAGTCGCTCCAGCCGCTGTTCGCCGCGAAGGTGGTCGAGGCGACCACGATGGCCCTGCCCGAGGACGACGTCGAGGAGGTGGATCCCGAGGACGCCCTGGCCCGGATCCTCGACCACGAGCACGACGCCATGGTCGTCGGTCCCGGTCTCCGTCCCGGACTCGCCACGGCCGACCTCATCCGCGGGCTCCTGTCGGTCGAGGAGGACACCGCCCCGGCCCCGGCCGTGGTCGACGCCGAGGCGCTCCGCTCGCTGGCCGCTCGCGACGAGTGGTGGACCGCCATCGGCCGGCCCGTCGTCCTGACCCCCCACGTCGGCGAGTTCGCCCGGCTCCGGGCGGCGAGCGGCGTGGCGCCCGAGACCGACGGCGACCTCGGCGCCGACGACGACGCCCGCGAGACGGCTACCCGCGACGCCGCGGTGCGCTGGAGTCAGGTCGTCGTCCTGAAGGGCGCCTTCACGGTCGTCGCCGGACCCGATGGGCGGGCGGCCCGGGCGCCCTTCGAGAACCCCGGGCTGGCCACGGGCGGCACCGGCGACGTCCTGGCCGGGACGATCGGTGCGCTCCTCGCCCAGGGCCTGGCGCCCTACGACGCGGCCCGGCTCGGGGTCTATCTCCACGGGGCGGCCGGCGACGTCCTTCGAGATCGGCTCGGCGACGCGGGCATCCTGGCCGGCGACCTGCCGATCGAGATCACGATCGCCCGGCGGCGGCTCTCGAGCATGGCCCAGCGGCTGACGACGCCGCGTCGGCTCGGCTTCGGCGCCGCCGCCGACCCATCGACCGACGGGGGCGCGTGACCGGGTCCGTCGCCCGGCCGCCGGTCGAGCGCCGGCTCGCCGACGCCGGTCTGGCCGCGCTGCCTCGCATGGCCTGGCTCGAGATCGACCTCGACCTGCTCCGGGGGAACCTCGCCGTCCTGCGCACCGCCCTGCCGTCCGGCGTCCGGCTGGAACACGTCGTCAAGGCCGACGGCTACGGGCACGGCGCCGTCCCGGTGGCGCGAGCTCTCGAGGCTGCCGGGGCCGACGGATTCTCGGTGGCGGCGTTCGACGAGGCGGTCGAACTGCGGGCCGGCGGCATCCGCGGACCGATCCTGTGTCTCTATGCCGTCCCGCCGGAGATGATCCCCGAGGCGATGCGGCTGCGGGTCGCCGTCGCCGCCTCGGGCGAGCGTGCGCTGGCAAGGACACTGGCCGCGGCGACGGCCGCCTGGGCCGGGTCTGCGGGCTCGCGACCGCGAGCGGCGTTGCGGGTCCACCTCGATGTCGAGACGGGTCTGGGGCGGGCCGGTCTCGACCCGGTCCGGGTGCCGGCTGCGGGCGCGCTCGTGGCGGCGACGCCGGGCGCCCGCCTGGCCGGGATCTGGTCGCATCTCCAGCGGGCCGACGACCGGCCCCGGACCGAGGCCCAGGAGGAGCGGTTCCGCGAGGCCCTCGGCGGGCTCGCCGACGCCGTCGTCCGGATGCCGGATCGTCACCTCGCGGCGAGCGCCGGGCTTCTGGGCAGGGCCGTCTCCGCCTACGACGGCGTCCGGGTGGGCCTGGCCACCTACGGCATCGTCCCCGACGACGTGGACCCGGTCTCGGCCGGGAGGCCACCGGCGGCCGAGCTCCGGCCGATCCTCTCGCTCCACGCCCGCCCGGTCCGGGTGGCCGATCTGCCCGCCGGGACCGGGATCAGCTACGGCCCCACCTTCACCACGACTCGCCCGAGCCGGATCGCGACCCTGCCCCTGGGCTACGGCGACGGCTACCCGCGCGCGCTGTCGAACCGGGCGGTGGCGCTCGTCCGAGGCCACCGGGCGCCGCTGGTCGGGAATGTGGCGATGGACGCGGTGATGATCGACGTGACCGACCTGCCCGGGGCCCCCGTCACGGAGGAAGACGAGTTCGTCCTGCTCGGTCGACAGGGCGCCGAGGCCATCACCCTCGAAGAGGTGTCGCGATGGCGCACCACGAACACGTGGGAGACGGTAACGGCCATGGCTCGCCGACTCCCCCGGGTGTACCATGCCGGACCGGTACTCGTGGGTCTCCGGACGCTCGCGACACGGAGGGATCGTTGACGCGGATCCAGCTCTGGAACGGCGACATCTGCCAGCTCGAGGTCGACGCGATCGTCAACCCGGCGAACCCCAGCCTGTGGATGGCCACCGGCGTGGGCGCCTCGATCAAGGCGGCCGGGGGCGATCCGGTCGAGTTCGCCGCGGTGCGCCAGGCCCCGGTCTCCCTCGGCGACGCGATCGTCACCCCCGCCGGCGACCTGGCCGCCCGGATCGTCATCCACGCCGTCTCGCTCGATCGCGATCGTCGGACGAGCGCCGATGCCATCGAGCGTGCCCTCCGGAGTGCCTTCGCCCGGGCTCGCGAGCACAGGGTCACGACGATCGCGATCCCGGCCCTGGGCACGGGGGTGGGTGGGTTCCCGCTCGAATCGGCGGCCGCGATCACGGTCGCCACGGTCCGCGACGAGCTGCGCCGCTCACCGGGGGTCCGCACGGTCACCCTGGCCCTGCGAGGCGCCGCCGCGTACGCGGCCTTCGAGGCGGCGCTCGCGGCGCCGGTCGGCCCGGCTCCTGACGACGATCCTGATCCGCTCCAGGCCCCGGCCATCCCGAAGGTGCCGGCATGAGCTTCCCGCGCGAGCGCACCGACGAGCAGCGCGACGACCTCGTGGAGCAGGTCGTCCGGGAGATCCAGTTCCGGGGGCTGGCCGGGCCCGCCGTCCACTTCCTCCACGCCAGCCGGCCCTACCGGCCGCTCGGCAGCAACGCGATGCTCTTCTTCGATCCGACCCTGCGCGGGCTGTTCGGCGGGGACGTCTCGTCCGCCTCGGCGATCCTGGCGGACGACATCGGGATCGAGCAGCTCATCGACCGGCTCGAGGACCTCGACGAGGACGACGGCCTCGACGCCTGACCCGACCCGGCTCCGGCTCGGCTAGCATGGCGCGGTGACGATCGAACCCGGGGCCGCCTTCGCCCTCGACCTCGGCACGGCGACCGCGTCGGCCGCGCTCGTGGCCCCGATCGACGGCCGGCACCGGCTCGTCGCCTCGGTCGCCCTCCCGGCCGGGGTCGCCGAGGACGACCTCCTGGCCCACCTCCTCGACCGGATGCGCTCGACCGAAGCCGCGGGCACCGGCGGCCCCTCCGACGAGGAGGCGCTCGGGACGTGGCCGCGGCTCGTCGCCCGCTCGGGTCCGGCACCCGTCCTGGCGGTCCTTGCGACCACCGTGCGCGCCAGGACCGCGGTCGAGCGGGTCGCCGGTCGGGCCGGCTGGCGGACCCGCGGGGCGAGCCTCGATCCCGAGGGCTCGATCCGGCTCACCGGTCTGGCTCTCGAGCGCGACGTCGACGCGATCGCCGTCGAGGCCGGCGAGCCCACCAGCCGCGAGGAGATCGCGGCCCTCGGCGAGCTCCTCGCCATCGTGGTCGGGCTGGCCGGTCGCTCGGCCGTCCCGCCGATCGTCCTGCTCGGGGCGATCGCCCTCGACCCGACCCCCTTCGAGAACGGTGGCCCGGGGCCGATCCTGGGACCCGGGGCCGAGGCCGGCGACCCGCCGGGTGAGTCGCTCCGGCGCCTCCTCGAGCGGATCGAGCCGGCGGCCGAACGGGCCGGCGCCCGCCGAGCCGCCGTCGTCGCGCTGACCGACCTGGCGGCGATCCTGGAACGCCGGGTGGAGCTGGTGGAGATCGGCTTCGCGGGCGCCGTCCGGGCCGTCGCCGGACCGGCCGGGCTGGAGGCCGCCGTGGCTCACGTGCCGGCCGCCGGGCTGGCGCCGGGCGATCCCGACGACGAGGCGGTGGACCGGGTCCTGGCCTGGTCGACGGTCGCCGTCGACCGCCACCGGATGCGCGACCGGCTGCGCGAGCTGGCCCTCGCCCCCTGGGCTGAGACCCACGGCGACGGCGCCCGCCTCCGGATCGCGGCCGCCCGGGCCGCGCTCGACCGGCTCGTTGCGGCGACCCCGGAGATGAGCGCGCTGCCCGCCCCGGACCTCATCCTGGTCGCCGGTGGCGCCTGGGCCGCCGCTCCCGGTCCGGCCGTGGCCCTGGCCGTGGCCGATGTCGTGCGTCGACCGGGAGCCAGCCAGCTGGCCTACGACGCCGGGCGGCTCCTCGGTCCGCTGGGCGGCGTCGAGGACCCGGCTGAGCGCCGGGCCCTGCTTGTGGAGCTGGCCGACGACCTTCTCGTGCCCCTCGGCAGCATGATCGTCCCGCAGAGCCTGCGGATCGGCCGGATGAGCGGCCACCTGACGGTCCGGGGTCCGGCCGGCGAGACCGAGCTGGACCTCGTGTCCGGGGGTCTTCAGCTGGTCGATCTGCCGCCCGGTCAGCTGGCGGAGGTCGATCTGCGCTTCCGGGACGCCGTGGGTCTCGGGACCCGGGGCCGCCGGGTCAGCCTCGAGGTCGGGGGCGGCCTCGGCGGACTGCTCGTGGACCTGCGCGACGTGCCCCTCCGGCTGCCGGAGCGGGCCGAGCGCCGGCGATCGCTCCTCGGCGCGTGGGAGGCCGCCTTCTGGGCGGGACACGACGAATGACCGCCCAGACGCCTGAATCGATCGCCGATGACCGGGCGTTCGGGCTCGTGAGCCGACGAACGCTGGCCGAGGACCGGCCGCTTGCCCGTTTCGCGATCGCCCCTGGGGACCGGGTGCTGGTGGCGCTCGGCGACCTGGTGACGCCCGGGGTGGGGCTGGTCGAGCGCCAGCGCGACCCCCGGGTCGAGGACGGCCCCCCGCTCACCGCCGCCGATCCGGCCCGACCCCTGCGAGCCGGCGACTGGTGGCCCGGCGACGGACACGAGACGGGCGGTCCGCTGCGTCGCCGTCAGCCGCGAACCGCGGCGGGGGAGCTGCTCCATGCCGCCGACGGTCGCTGGCGCATCGCCGGCGGCGGTCACCTGGACCTCCTCGAGTCGCCGGTCGCCGGGCGGGTCGAGGCGGTGGTCCCCGGTCGGGAGGTCGTCCTGGCGTTGACCGGGCGAGCCGTCCCCGGAGCGTTCGCGGCCGGGATCCCCGCCCGGGGCCGACTCGAGCTCGTGGATGGCGAAGCCGGCCTGCGGGGAGCGCTCGACGTGGGCCGGGCCGGGACGATCCTGCTGGTTGACGGACGGGTCGACTCCGAGGCGATCATCCGGGCCCGGGCGATGGGGGTCCGCGGCGTCGTCGCGTCGGGGCTCTCCGGGAAGGACCTGCGCGACCTGCTCGGCTCGGAGGCGCGCCAGCGAGCCAGCCTCCAGCCGCTGGCCCCGTTCGCGGTCCTCGTCCTCGACGGCACGAACCGCCGGCCGATCGCCGGCCCGGTCGCCGCCCTGCTCGCGACCCAGGAAGGGCGGGAGGTGGCGATCGTGCTCGATCCGCCGAGTCTCGTCTTCGACCCGGTCGGGGCGCCGCCGCCGCCCGACTGGCCGGCCGGCTGGGTCCGGCTGCGCGGCGGCGACCTGACCGGGCGCGAGGGCCGCTGGATCCGCTCCGCGGGCATCCGACGGTTCGCCGCCGGGGTCCACCTGGAGGCGGCGGCGATCGCCCTCGACGACGGAGAGATCGCGGTCGTCCCGCTGGCCGACCTCGAGCGGTTCGACTGACGGCGAGCCGGCCGCCGGTCGGCTACCCTCGGGTCATGCGTCCGTCGTCGCCCTCCTCCCCACCCGCGGCAGCTCCCACCCTGATCTCGACCTCGCCGGACGAGACCCGACGGCTGGCTGCCTGTCTGGCCGCGGTCGCCCGGCCGGGTGACCTGCTCGCCCTGTACGGCGACCTGGGCGCCGGCAAGACCGAGTTCGCCAAGGGCTTCGCGGCCGGGCTCGGGGTGACGGTCACGGTCAGCTCGCCGAGCTTCATCCTGATGGCCGAGTACGCCGGCCGGCTGCCCCTGTTCCATCTCGACCTCTACCGTCTCGCCTCGGCCGATGACGCCCTGGCCGGCGGGCTCCTCGACGAGCGCCAGGCCGGCGGGGTCACCCTGGTCGAGTGGCCCGAGCGGTTCGGCCGGGCGCTCCCCGCCGATCGGCTCGACGTCCGGATCGACGGGGCGGGGGAGGCCGTCCGGACGATCGGGCTCGAGGTCGTCGGGACCGGCCATCGGCAGTACCTCGAGGCCCTCCGGTGAGCGAGACGGCTCGACCGACCCGGTCCGGCGGCGGTCCGATCCTTGCCTTCGACACGGCCACGACGGTCGCGGTCGTCGCCCTGGGGACGACCGACGGCGAGCTGCTCGGATCGAGCGCCTGGACGGCGGGTTATCGCCACGGCGAGGAGCTGCTCGGCCGGATCGACGCGCTCCTGGCCGAGGCCGGCGTCCGCCTGACCGATCTCGGCGCGATCGCCGTCGGGACCGGGCCCGGGGCGTTCACCGGGCTGCGGGTCGGGCTGGCGACCGCGAAGGGCCTTGCCCACGGGCTCGCCGTACCGATCGTCGGCGTGCCCACGGCGAGCGCACTGCTGGCCGCCGTGACCGACGATCCGGGGGCCGTCCTGATCATGCCGGCGGGCCCGAACGAGCGTCTCCTCGTCCGGGCCGGGGTCGCCGAGCTGCTGGCTCACGGGACGGAGCCGGACCTGCCGGTCGGGACGACGCTCGTCGCGGTGGACCTGCCGGGTCGGGCCCCGGCGGCGGCGATCGCGCTCGGCGATGTCGCTCGGGCGGGTCTCGCGGCGGCCATCGTCCGGCTGGTCGCCGGGCGGATCCGCTCGGGCGCGACCGACGACCTGGCCGGGCTCGTCCCGGAGTACGTCAGCCTGCCCCGCGGGGTCACCTCCCTGACCGGAGCGGTGGAATGGTCGCGCGGCCCCGGTTGATCGTGGTCGTCGACGCGATGCGCATCGACGACCTGGGCGCCGTCCACGAGATCGAGCAGGCCAGCTTCACCGCGCCCTGGCCGCCGAACGCCTACCTCAGCGAGCTCCAGACCAACCGGCTCGCCCACTACCTCGTGGTCCGGGTCGACGACCGGGTCGTGGGCTTCGGGGGGATCTGGCTGATGGTCGACGAGGCCCACATCACGACCTTCGCGATCCACCCGGACTGGCGGCGGCTCCGGCTCGGGGAGCGCCTCCTGGTCGCCCTCCTCGACGTCGCCCTGGATCGACGGGCCGGCGAGGCGACCCTCGAGGTCCGTCTGTCGAACCTGCCGGCCCGGCGGCTCTACGAGAAGTTCGGCTTCCGACCCGTCGGCATCCGGCCGCGCTACTACACCGACAACGGTGAGGACGCGCTGATCATGACGACCGAGCGGCTCGACTCCGGGCCGATGGTCGCCCGGCTCGCCCGGTTGCGCGCCTCGCTGGAGGCCGACGACGCCGAGGATCGTCGATCGGCGGATGCCGACGGCGGCGAGCCCGACCCGCGGACGACAGGCGCGTGAGCGGCCCGCTGGTCCTGTCCGTCGAGTCGAGCTGCGACGAGACCGGGATCGCCCTGGTCGAGGGCGGACGCCGGATCCATGCCAACGTCGTGGCCAGCCAGGTCGCCCTCCACGCGGCGACCGGGGGGATCGTCCCGGAGGTCGCGGCCCGGGCCCACCTGCGCTGGATCGTGCCCGTCCTTGACGCCGCCTGGGCCGACGCCGGCGTCGGCTGGTCGGACGTCGATGCGATCGCCGTGACCTACGGGCCGGGGCTCGCCGGGTCGCTCCTCGTGGGGATCAACTTCGCCAAGGCCCTGGCCCACGTCCACGGCAAGCCGCTCGTCGGGGTGAACCACCTCGAGGGGCACGTCGAGGCGGGCTGGCTGCTGGACCCGGGCGAGGACCCGGCAGGGCGACCCGAGCCGCCCTTCCCGGTGGTCGCCCTGGTCGTCTCCGGCGGGCATACCTTCCTCGTCGAGATGCGCGACCACGGCGACTATCAGCTCCTCGGCCAGACCGTCGACGACGCGGCCGGCGAGGCCTTCGACAAGGTGGGCCGGCTGCTCGGGCTCGGCTACCCCGGCGGACCGGCAATCCAGCGGGCAGCCGAGGACGCGACCCGGCGCGACGTCGTCTTCCCCCGGGCCTGGCTGGGCGACAGCTACGACTTCAGCTTCAGCGGCCTGAAGACCGCGGCCCGCCGGATCGTGGCCGCCGCCCGGGCCGACGAGGGCCTGT
Organism: uncultured Chloroflexia bacterium; assembly: GCA_963809595.1. Taxonomy (GTDB): domain Bacteria; phylum Chloroflexota; class Limnocylindria; order Limnocylindrales; family CSP1-4; genus Chersky-267. The sequence continues at coordinate 15,884 of CAWEKG010000002.1, forward strand.
CCCCGGACGACCCCGACGCGCGTCTGTCGGCGGCCGCCACGGCCGAGCTGGCTCATGGGTTCCAGGAGGCCGTCGTGGACGTCCTCGTCACGAAGACGCTGCGGGCCGCCCGGGCGACGGGTGCCCGGGCGATCGTGGTCGGCGGGGGCGTGGCCGCGAACGCGGCTCTGCGCGCCCGGATCGCCGGCGAGGCGGCGGCGGCCGGCCTGGTGGTCGTCGTGCCCCGGCCGGGGCTGTGCACCGACAACGGGGCGATGATCGGCGCGGCCGGGGCTCGACGACTGGCCGCTGGGGACCTCGCCGGGCTGGACCTGGACGCTCGGCCGTCGCTGCCCCTGGCCGCCCGATGACGGTGCCCCGATGACCGCCCCGACGACCCGACTCGATCCCGCCGCCGTCCGCCGGGCGCTCGACGACGCCGGTCTGCGGGCCCGCCGTGCCCTGAGCCAGAACTTCCTGGTCGACGTCGAGGTCCTCGAGGCGATCCTGGCCGAGGCCGACCCGCGGCCGGGTCGGGGCGTCCTGGAGATCGGGCCGGGGCTCGGCGTCCTGACCGGCGGTCTCCTCGAGGCCGGTGCCGCGGTGACCGCAGTGGAGCTCGATGACGGGCTCGCGGCGCGACTGCGCGACCGGCTCGCCCCGGCCCTGGACATCGGCGCCCTCGACCCGCTGACCCCCGGCGGGCTCGTGCTCATCGACGGCGACGCGCTGGACCAGGACCTCGTCGGGCTCCGGCCGCCGCCCTACGACGTGGTCGCGAACCTGCCCTACCACATCACGAGCCCGATCCTCCATCGGCTGCTCGGCGCGCCGCCCCGCCCCGAGCGGCTCGTCCTCATGGTCCAGCGCGAGGTCGCCGAGCGGATCGCGGCACCGCCCGGGAAGATGAGCTACCTGTCGGTCTTCGTCCAGTACCACGCGGCTGCCCGGATCGCCCTGCGCGTCCCCCGGACGGCCTTCGAGCCGGCGCCCGAGGTCGAGTCGGCGGTCATCGTCCTGACCCCCTACCCGCCCGACGATCGGCTCGACCCGGCCACCGAGGACGAGCTCTGGCGGCTGGTCCAGGCCGGTTTCCGGGAGCGCCGCAAGATGCTCCACAACGTCCTCGCCCGGCAGCTCCCGCTCACCCCGGCCCAGGTCACGACGGCGCTCGAGGCGGCCGGGATCGCCCCGGACCGACGGCCCCAGACGCTGGCCGTCGGCGAGTGGATCCGCCTGCTGGAGGTTCTCGGGCCGATCGGTCCCGATGACCGGGGACGCCGGTCCGGCGACCGATGAGCGAGCGCGAGGCCGGCCGGACCCGGCGGCTGGACCCGACGGACCCGGACGACCCGGCTCGACGGGTCGCCCCCGTCGTCCGGCTCGCCCCGGCCAAGCTGAACCTGAGCCTGGCCGTGATCGGCCGACGGCCTGATGGGTTCCACGAGCTCCACTCGGTGATGGTCCCCCTCGGTCTCGCCGACCGGCTGAGCCTGGCGACCGCGGCCGGGCCGACGGACACCCTCCACGTGGCCGGCTTCGCTGCCGGCCCCGTCGCCGATAACCTCGTCCTGCGGGCGATCGCCGCGACCCGCGAGGCCGTCGGGGCGGGCTGGGCGGGCCCGGCTGGACCGCCGCCGGCCCTGGCCGCCCGGCTGGAGAAGCGGATCCCGGTCGCCGCCGGGCTGGCCGGGGGTTCGAGCGACGCGGCGGCCGCGCTCGACGGGGCGCTCGAGGCCTGGGGGGCGTCGCTGACCATCCACGAGCGGCTCCGGGTCGCCACCCGGCTCGGCTCCGACGTCCCGTTCTTCCTGGCCGGTGGGACCGCCCTCGTCGAGGGCCGCGGCGATCGGTCACGCCGCTCCGGGGGATCGTCGGCGACCCGCCCGGCGTCCTCCTCGTGACCCCCGGGCTGGCGGTCTCGACCCCGGCGGTCTTCGCCGCCTACGCGGCCGGCGCCGGAGCCGATCGTGGCGGGGCGGCCCAGGCCGAGCTCCGCCCACCTCGCCGACGAGCTCCGGTCGGGCCTGACGGCGCGGGCCCTGCGTCGACCGAGCGGGGATCCTGGCGGTGGCCAACGACCTCCTGCCGGCCGCCGCGGTCGTCGTCCCGGACTGCCGGCTGCGCCGACGCGCACTCGGCCGGAGGCTCGGTCGACCGGTCGGCCTGTCGGGCTCCGGCCCGACCCTCTGGGTCCTCTATCCTTCGCTGGGCCGAGGCCGAGACGGCCGCTGCCGACCGTCCGGGCGGCGATCGCGCGACGGCGAGCTGACCCTTCCCGGCTCGGCGAGCCGTTCGTCGCCGCCACCACGATCACAGCCGGCAGCCCACCGACAGGAGCGAGCGATGACCCGTCAGGCGATCTCGACGACCGGCGCCCCCGCCGCGATCGGCCCGTACAGCCAGGCGATCGCGACCGACGAGCTGCGTCTTCTGCTCCGGCCAGCTCGGCCTCGACCCGGCGACCGGTGAGCTCGTCGAGGGCGTCGAGGCCCAGGCCGAGCGCGCGCTGCGCAACCTGTCGGCCGTCCTCGACGCCGCGGAGCTGGCCTGGGCGGACGTCGTCAAGACGACGATCTTCCTGGCCGACATCGCCGACTTCGCGGCGGTGAACGCGGTCTACGCCAGGTTCGTGCCCGACCCGCCGCCGGCCCGCTCGACGTTCGCCGTCGGCACGCTGCCGAAGGGTGGGCTCATCGAGATCGAGGCGATCGCCCGGCGTGACGGCTGAGCCGGTGGTCACCGATCGGGCCGCTGCTCCCCGTTGATCCGACCACCCCCCGAGACGGCGCGCCACCTAGCCCGATCGCCCGGATCCGCCGCAGGGATCGATGAGCGCCGCCCGACCAGATCCCCCGATGACACCCGCGACCGTCGCGGTCGTCCTCGCCGCCGGGCTCGGGACGCGGATGAAGTCGCCGTCGCCCAAGGTCCTCCACGAGCTGTGCGGCCGGCCGATGCTCGCCTACGTCCTCGACGCGCGCCCGCGCGGCGACCGGCGGGCCGCCGCTCGTCGTCTACTCGCCGCCGACCGCGGCCGATCCGCGACGCGTTCGCCGAGCGGGCCGATTTCGCCCTCCAGGCGGAGCCGCGTCGGGACGGGCGACGCGCTCCAGGCCGCCGCTGGCGGCGCTGCCCACCGACGGCGCCGAGATCCTCGTCCTGTCCGGCGACGTGCCCGCTCCTCCGGCGGCAGCCTCCTGCGCCGAGCTGCTCGACGAGCACCGCGGCGTCCCGGGCGGCCCTCTCGCCTGGTGAGCGTGGTCACCATCGAGCCGGGCCGCCTCGGCCGGGTGGTCCGCGACGACGACGGCGACGTCGAGCGGATCGTGGAGGCAAGGACGCCACCGAGGACGAGCTCGAGATCGACGAGGTCAACGCCGGCATCTACGTCTTCGACGCTGCCTGGCTCCGCGGCCGGATCGACGATCTGCGACCGTCGCCGGTGACCGGTGAGCTGTACCTGACCGAGCTCGTCGCGTTCGCCCGGGCCGACGGCCGGCCGATCGGGGGCGTCGAGGTCGGCGACGACGGCACGCTCGCCGGGATCAACGACCGGGCCGAGCTGGCCGACGCCACGTACCGCCTCCGGGAGCGGATCAACCGCGGCCATCTCCTGGCCGGCGTGACGATGCACGACCCGTCGACGGCCTACGTCGACGCCGAGGTGATCCTCGCGCCGGACGTCGTCCTCGAGCCGAACGTCATCCTCCGGGGCCGGACGCGGATCGGCGCCGGGACGCTCGATCGGCGCCGGCAGCCAGCTCATCGACACGACCATCGGGCGCGACTGCACCGATCTGGGCCAGCGTCGCTCGAGTCGTCCGAGGTGGAGGACGAGGTCTGGATCGGGCCGTTCGCCCATCTCCGGCCGGGCAGCTCGATCGGCCGGGGCGCCAAGCTCGGCAACTACGCCGAGGTGAAGAACAGCCGGCTCGAGGCCGGGCGTCCAGCAGCACCACATGAGCTACCTCGGCGACGCCCACGTCGGCGAGCGGACGAACATCGGGGCGGGCACGATCACGGCCAACTACGACGGCGTGCACAAGCACCGGACGACGATCGGGGAGCGGCGCCTTCCTCGGCGTCGACACGATGCTCGTCGCGCCGATCGAGATCGGCGACCGGGCCAAGACCGGGGCCGGGGCGGTGCGTGACCCGCGACGTCCCGGCCGGCAAGCTGGCCGTCGGCATGCCCGCCCGGATCCGCGAGCAGCACGCCCATCCCGAGGTCGTGGGGCCCGTCGACGGCTCGCTGGAGGCGGACCCGGCCGAGCCGTCCCCCGAGCGATGAGCCTGCCGATCGGCGAGCTCCTCTTCATCGTCATCCTGACGATCCTGGAGGGCGTCTTCGTCGCGAGCCGAGATCGCCCTCGTCTCGATCCGCCGCAGCCGGGTGGAGCAGCTCATCGACGAGGGCAACCGCGGGGCGCGCCGGGTCCGCCGCCTGCTCGACGACCCGGGCCGGTTCCTGGCCGTCGCCCAGGTCGGCCTGACCTTCCTGGGCTTCTTCGCCTCGGCCTTCGCCGCGGTCAGCCTGGTCGACCGGCTGACCGGTCTCCTGGAGCAGATCCCCGCCCTCGAGTCGTAGGCCGCCGGGATCGCGCTCGTCATCGTGACCGATCCTGCTCGCCCTGTTCACGATCGTCTTCGGCGAGCTCGTGCCCAAGACCCTGGCCCTGGCCCATCCCGAGCGGTTCGCGCTCATCCTCTCGGGGCCGATCGACGTCCTCGGCCGGATCCTGGGGCCGCTCGTCTCGTTCCTGACCGGGGTGACCCGGACGATCACCCGGCCCTTCGGGCGAACGTGACCGAGGCCAGCCAGATCACCGCCGAGGAGCTCCGGCTCATCGTGGAGCGGGGCGGTCAGCAGGGCATCCTCGAGGCCGAGGAGGAGCAGATGATCAACGCGGTCATCGAGCTCGGCGAGCGGCGCCTCCACGAGGTCATGGTCCCGCGGATCGACATCGTCGCCCTGCCGGCTGACGGCCACCTTCGAGCGAGGCGATCGACACGATCGTCCAGGAGGGTCACAGCCGGGTCCCGGTCTACGAGGACTCGATCGACGAGGTCGTCGGGATCCTCTACGCCAAGGACCTCCTCCAGTACCTCAAGGAGTCGGCCGCGCCCCGGCCCGACATCCGGATCGATCCTGCGGACGCCGCTGTTCGCCCCCGAGTCGATGTCGATCGACGACCTCCTCCACGACTTCCAGCGCAAGAAGGTCCACATCGCGATCGTCCTCGACGAGTACGGCGGTACGGCCGGTCTCGTCTCCATCGAGGACCTGCTCGAGGAGATCGTGGGCGAGATCCAGGACGAGTACGACGTCGAGGAGGAGATGATCGTCCGGCTCTCCGACGACGAGATCCGGATCGACGGTCGGGTCGCGGTCGACGAGCTGGCCGACCTCTTCGACATCGACCTCGTGCTCGAGGACGAGGACGAGTACGACACCGTCGGCGGGCTCGTCTTCCACCGCATCGGGCGGGTCCCGGTCCCGGGCGACAGCGTCGAGGTCGGCGGGCTGAGGCTCACCGTCGAGACGACCGACGGCCGGCGGGTCGGCAAGGTCCTGGCGGTCCGGGAGCGATCCGAGGACGACGCCGAGGCCGACGAATCCGACCGCTGAGGTCGCCGGCCGACCCGCAGTCGCGCCACCCGGCCCGGCGCGGGTCAGGCGCGGGTCAGGCGCTGATCACCGAGACGCATGATCCGCTCGAGGCCGTCCCGGGCGCGCGGTGTCGACGGTCCCGGCCGCGTCGAGCTCGGCCAGCGCCTCGTCGCGGTAGCGGCGGGCCTGGTCGCGGGTGTAGTCGCGGGCGCCGGTCCGCTCGAGGATGGACGATCGCCTCGGCCAGCTCTGCTGGGCTCGGCGCCTCGGCCGCCGTAGAGGGCGGTCAGCCTGGCTGCGTCCTCCGGCTCGGCGTGCTCGAAGGCGTAGATGACCGGCAGGGTCTTCTTGTGCCGGGCGAGGTCGGTCGGCTCCTTGCCGGTCGCCTGCTCCTGGCCCCAGATGCCGAGCAGGTCGTCGTTGAGCTGGAAGGCCAGGCCGAGCGCCCAGCCGAACGCCCGGTAGCGGGCGATGACGTCCTCGTCGTCGGTCGCCAGGAGCGCGCCGGCCTCGATCGAGGCGCTGATGAGGGCCGCCGTCTTGCGCCCGATCATGTCGAAGTAGAGCTCCACCGACATCGTCTCGTCGTGCTCGCTGAAGTCCAGATGTCGATGTACTGGCCCTCGCACAGGGCGACGCAGGTCGTGTCGTACAGGCGCATGAGCCGGAGGACCTTCGTGTCGCTGAAGCCGAGGTCGGTCAGGCGGTGGAGGGCGACCCGGCTCAGGCTGAAGAGCATGTCGCCGGCGTTGATCGCCTGGGGGATGCCGTGCTTCGACCAGAGGGTGGCCCGATGGCGTCGCTCGACGTCGCCGTCCTCGATGTCGTCGTGGACCAGGCTGAAGTTGTGGCCGAGCTCCACGGCCGCCGCGCCGGGCAGGGCCGGCGGCGTACTCGCCGGTGATCGAGGCGTAGGCCAGGAGACCGAGGAGCGGTCGCATCCGCTTGCCGGCCGGCGCGCCGCTGCCGTCGAGACCCAGGTGGTAGCGGACCATCTCGTAGACGCCGTGGGTCGACGGGTCACGGTCGCGGACGAGCGCGCAGGATCTCGCCCTCGGTGGCGGCGATCAGCTCGGCGAGGTCGAAGCCCGGGGCGGTCGTGGTCATCGTCGGTCGAGTGTACGTCACGCCCTTCCCTTCGTCGGCGGTCGGTGGCCGGATGCGGTGCTACCGTGACCGGGTGCCCCGACCCCGGACCTACTCGACAGACGCGATCGTCCTGAGCCGGTTCGACCTCGGTGAGGCGGACCGCGTGCTCACCCTCATCACGCCCCACGACGGGAAGCTCAAGGCGATCGCCAAGGGCGTCCGCCGGCCCACCTCGCGGCTCGGCGGCAGCGTCGAGCCGTTCGCCGAGCTGCGCGTCCAGCTGGCCCACGGCCGGACCTTCGACGTCGTCACCCAGGTGAGCGTCGGCCACGCCTGGCTCCGCCTCCGGGACACCCTCGAGGGGGCCGCCACGGCGTGGTACCTCGCCGAGCTGGCCGACCGATCGCTCGAGGAGCGTCACCCCGCGGAGCCGCTCTATCTCCTCCTTCGTCGGGCCTATGAGCTGCTCGACGCCGGGATGGCGGCCGGCCGGGTCGCCCGCTGGTACGAGATGCGCCTCGCCGACGAGCTGGGGATGCGGCCCGAGGTCGACCGCTGCGTCGAGTGCGACCGGGTCCTCGAGGCGAGCGACACGTTCCGCTGGGTCCCGCCCCTCGGCGGAGTCCTCTGCCAGCGCGAGGCGGGCCCACCGGCCGAGCGGACCGGTCTCAGCCTCGACGCGCTCAAGCTGCTCAAGGCCTACCAGCGGATGGACGCCGAGGCCCTGGCCGGCCTGCGCGTCCCGCCCGGCGTCGAGCGCGAGGTGGAGACGGCGATGCGCGACTTCCTGCGGGTCGCCCTCGAGCGCGACGCCCGCTCGCTCGAGTTCCTCGACGAGGTCCGTGCGCGACACTGACCGACCCGTCACCATGGCGCTGGGCCGCGCCCGACCCGACACGGAGGACCCCGATGCGCTACCTGATCCTCATCCTCGGCGACGAGGCCGCCGAGCTGGCGATGACCGACGACGAGCGCCGTGCGGTGCTGCAGGCCCACTCCGCGTACTCGACTCGACTGGCCGATGCCGGCGCGCTGGTGGCCGGCGAGGCCCTCCACCCGAGCGCGGTCTCGGCGACCGTCCGGTTCCCGGTCGGCGGCGACCCGATCGTGTCGGACGGGCCGTACGCCGAGACGAAGGAGCAGCTCGGCGGGTTCTACGTGGTCGAGTGCGCCGATCGCGAGGAGGCCCTCCGCTATGCCCGGGAGGTCCCGCGCAGCCCCGGGGTCGTCGTCGAGGTCCGGCCGATCGCCGCGATGGAGATGCCCCGATGATCGACCCGACCACCGAGAAGGGGGCGGCCCTGGCGGCCCGCCTCGAGACCGAGCTGATCGTCTGGCTCACGACCGTCAGCCCGGCCGGCCAGCCCCAGAGCTCGCCGGTGTGGTTCGTATGGGACGAGGGGGAGTTCCTCATCTACAGCCTGGCCGTCACGCCGCGGGTCCGGAACATCCGGGCGAACCCACGGGTCGCGCTCAACCTCAACAGCGACGCCACGGCGGACGATGTCGTCACGTTCGAGGGCGAGGCGCGGATCGTCGATGCGTCGCCACCGCCGTCGGGCGTGCCGGAGTTCGTCGCGAAGTATCGGCACCTGATGGACGAGAACGGCTGGACCGTGGAGCGCTACTTCACCGATTACCCGCTACCGATCCGGATCCGGCCCACCCGCCTCCGGCTGGGCTGACGGGGCCGGGGAGGGCGGTCCGGTGCGCGCCCGGCCGATCATCGCGGCGACCCTCGTCCTGGGCGCCGTCGCGGCGGCTGGCGCCCGGATCGCCGGCGCCCGGGTCGCCGTGCGGGTGGCGCGGCGGATGAACCCGGTGGCGCGAGCGCCCGCCCTACGCGGCGTCCGACCCGGCCCGCGAGCTCCACGGCACCCTGACCGTGGTCGATCTCCATGCCGACAGCCTGCTCTGGGGCCGCGACCTGCTCCGCCGCTCGTCCGACGGCCATCTCGACGTCCCCCGGATGATCGAGGGCGGGATCGCCCTCGAGGGGCTGGCGGTCTGCACCAAGGTCCCCCACGCGGCCGACCTCGACCGGAACGACGACCGGTCCGACGACATCACCCTGCTCGCCCTCGCCCAGGCGTGGCCACCCGGGACCTGGCGGAGCCTCCTGGCCCGGGCCCTGTACCTCGGCGGACGGGCCCGCGCGATGGCCGAGCGCTCCGACGGCCGGCTGACGCTCATCGAGACGCGGGCCGATCTCGAGGGCTATCTGGTCCGTCGACTCGCGAACCCGGCGATCACCGCGGCCTTCCTGGCGATCGAGGGCGCCCACGCCCTCGACGGTGACCCGGCAAACATCGAGCGGCTGGCCGACGCCGGATTCCGGATGATGTCGCCGACCCACTTCTTCGACAACGCCTTCGGCGGCTCCGCCCACGGCGTCGAGAAGGGCGGGCTGACGACGGCCGGTCGGGAGATGGTCGCCCGGATGGAAGCCCGCTCGATGATCGTGGACGTCGCCCACGCCTCGCCGCGGACGATCGACGACGTGCTGGCGATCGCGACCCGGCCGGTGGTCGCCTCGCACACCGGGGTCCGGGCCGCCTTCGATTCGGACCGCAACCTGACCGATGACCACGTCCGGGGGATCGCCGCGACGGGCGGCCTCGTCGGGATCGGGTTCTGGCCGACGGCGACCGGCGGCGACGACCCGGCCTCGATCGCCCGGGCGATCCGGGCTGCCGTTGCGGTCGGCGGGATCGACCACGTCGGGCTCGGCTCGGACTTCGATGGCGCGGTGCCGGTGCCGTTCGACGGAACGGGGATCGTCCAGCTCACCGACGCGCTCCTCGAGGAGGGCTTCGGCGAGGGCGAGATCGCCGCCATCATGGGCGGCAACGCCCTCCGGGTCCTGGCGGCGGGTCTGCCGGCCGGCTGACGGCGCCGAGTCAGGCGCCGGACGGCACGGCCCGCTGGCCCGCACGGCGCCTCTGGTAGCATCGGGCCACCAACCCCAGTCGCGACCGTCCCTGCCACGGCCGGTCGCCGAAGCGGAGCCTCCTCCACGTGACCACCCCCGAGACCGAGTCGCCCGATCGCGTCGCGCCCGCCGTGCCCAGCCTCGAGACGATCGTCAACCTGGGCAAGCGCCGCGGGTTCATGTTCCCGTCGTCCGAGATCTACGGCGGGATCAACGCCGTCTGGGACTACGGCCCCCTCGGGGTCGAGCTGAAGAACAACGTCAAGCGGGCCTGGTGGCGGGCGATGGTCCAGGAGCGCGACGACGTCGTCGGGCTCGATGCCGGGCATCCTCATGCACCCCCAGGTCTGGGTCACCTCCGGCCACGTGGGCTCGTTCAGCGACCCGCTGGTCGAGTGCGCCACCTGTCACCGGCGCTACCGGCTCGACGAGCTGCCCGGGGCGGAGGACCTCTCGGCGACCGACCTGCGCGACGAGACGATCGTCGAGCGGCTCGGCCTCGTCTGCCCGAACGACGCCGGGCCGCTGTCCGCACCGCGCCGGTTCAACCTCATGTTCGAGACCCACATGGGCCCGGTCCGGGACGAGTCGTCGATCGTCTATCTCCGACCCGAGACCGCCCAGGGTTCGTACGTCAACTTCCGGAACGTCCAGCAGACGAGCCGCAAGAAGATCCCCTTCGGGATCGCCCAGATCGGCAAGAGCTTCCGCAACGAGATCAGCCCCGGCAACTCGATCTTCCGGACCCGCGAGTTCGAGCAGATGGAGATGCAGTACTTCGTCCGGCCGGGGGAGGCCGGCGGCGGCCGCCTTCGAGGAGTGGCTGCCGGCCCGGCGGGCCTGGTACGAGGGCTACGGCGTGGCCCCCGAGCGGCTCCGCCTGCGCGAGCACGCCGCCGACGAGCTGGCCCACTACGCCAAGAAGGCCGTCGACGTGGAGTACCGCTTCCCGTTCGGCTGGAAGGAGCTCGAGGGCGTCCACAACCGGGGCGACTTCGACCTCTCCCGCCATTCCGAAGCGTCCGGCCAGAGCCTCGAGTACTTCGACCCGGCGACCGAGGAGCACTTCATCCCCTGGATCGTCGAGACCGCGGCCGGGGCGGACCGGGCGGCGCTCACCTTCCTCATCGACAGCTATCGGGAAGAGGAGGTCAAGGGCGAGCTCCGGGTCTCGCTCGCTCTCCATCCCGACCTCGCGCCGTACAAGGTCGCCGTCCTGCCCCTGCTGAAGAAGCGCCCGGAGATCGTCGAGCTGTGCCATCGGATCAAGGCCGACCTCAAGCAGGACGTCATGGCCGTCTACGACGACACCGCGGCGATCGGCAAGCTCTATCGGCGCCAGGACGAGATCGGGACGCCCTGGTGCGTGACCGTCGACGTCGACAGTCTCGAGGACCTGGCCGTGACCATCCGCGACCGCGACACGATGACCCAGGAGCGGGTGCCGGTCGAGGGCGTCAAGCGGGCGATCCTCGACCGGATGGCGGCTGCGCGCCGCTGACCCCTCGCCCCTGCAGGGGTCGCTCGGACCCTCGTTCGAGCTGACATCGGCACCGGCCCATGGGCCGTGATGCGATCAGCCCGCCGCTGCCGGCTCGACCGGTCGGCCGTTCAGCCAGGCGTCGATGGCCCCGGCCGCGCGCTTGCCGTCGCCCATGGCCAGGATGACCGTCGCCGCGCCGCGGACGATGTCGCCGCCGGCGAAGACACCGGGCATGCTGGTCATGCCGGTCTCGTCGATCTCGATGTAGCCATGGCTGTTGACCTTGAGGTCGGGCGCCGTGGAGGTGAGCAGGGGGTTGGACCGGGTCCCGATCGCCACGACCACCATCTCGCAGGGGATCTCGAACTCGGAGTCGGGGATCGGCTCGGGGCGGGCGCGTCCCGAGGCGTCGGGCTCGCCGAGGGCCATCCGGATGCAGCGCAGGGCGCGGACCCAGCCGTTCTCGTCGCCGAGGACCTCGAGCGGGGCGACCTGGAGCTCGAAGCGAACGCCCTCCTGCTCAGCGTGGTGGACCTCTTCGGCCCGGGCCGGGAGCTCCTCGCGACCGCGTCGGTAGACGATGACCGCCTCGTCGGCGCCCATCCGTCGGGCCGTCCGGACCGAGTCCATGGCGACGTTGCCGCCGCCCACGACTGCGACCCGATGACCGGCCAGGACCGGCGTGTCCGAGTCCTTGTTCCAGGCGCCCATGAGGTTGACCCGGGTGAGGTACTCGTTGGCCGAGTAGACGCCCTTGAGGTTCTCGCCGGGCACGTTCATGAAGACCGGCAGTCCGGCCCCGACCGCCAGGAAGACGGCGTCGAACCGGGCCCGGATCTCGGGCAGGGTGAAGGTCTTGCCGATGATCTGGTTCTTCTCGATCTTCACCCCGTCGGCGACCAGCCGATCGACCTCGCGCCGCACGATGTCCTTGGGCAGCCGGAACTCGGGGATGCCGTAGACCAGGACTCCGCCCGCGGCGTGGAACGCCTCGAAGATCGTCACGTCGTAGCCGTGCTTGACGAGCTCGCCGGCCGCGGTCAGGCCGGCCGGGCCCGGAGCCCACGATCGCCACCCGCTTGCCGGCGCTCTCGTGGACCTGGTGGATCATCTCCTCGGGGTGGGTCTGGGCCCAGTCGGCCACGTACCGCTCGAGGTAGCCGATCGCGACCGGCTTGCCCTTCTTCGACCGGAGGCAGAGCCCCTCGCACTGGGTCTCCTGGGGGCAGACCCGACCGGTCACGCAGGGCAGGGCGTTGTCGTCGAGGAGCGACTCGGCTGCCGAGTGGATGTCGCCGTGGGCGAGCAGGTCGATGAACCGGGGGATGTTCACCCGGACCGGGCAGCCCTCGATGCACTTCGGGTTCTTGCACTGGAGACAGCGCTCGGCCTCGGCGATCGCCAGGAGGTCGGTATAGCCCAGGTTGACCTCGGTGAAGTCGTGGGAGCGGGCCGTGGCATCGCGCTCGGGCATGCCCTGGCGATCGATCGCCATGCGCTCCCTCGGGGTCAGCGGGACGCGCTCGAGCGGGGGACGCTCCTCGGGGACGCGCTCGGTCATGCAGGGACCTCCGACGAGGTGGTGGCGGCCTCGGCCTTCTCGGCGAGGGCGGGGATGAGGCAGGCGGCTCGCCTCGCGAGGGCGTCCTGCTCGAATGTCCGGTAGGTGGTGAGGCGGTCAGACAGGAGTTTGAAGTCGACCGTGTGTCCGTCGAACTCGGGCCCGTCCACGCAGGCGTACTTCGTCTCGCCGTCCACCGCGACGCGGCAGCCGCCGCACATCCCTGTGCCGTCGACCATGATCGCGTTGAGCGAGACGGTGGTCGGAATGACGTACGGCCGGGTGAGCTCCGAGACGGCCCGCATCATCGGCACCGGGCCCACGGCGTAGACGGCGTCGATCGAGCCGGCGTCGCACAGGTCCTTGAGGGCCTCGGTGACGAAGCCGTGTCGGCCGTACGAGCCGTCGTCGGTGCAGGTCACGACCTCGCCGGCGCCACGCAGCTCATCCTCGAGGATGACCCACTCGCGGGAGCGGCCGCCGATGACCGTGGTCACGTCGACGCCCCGACGATGGAGCTCCTGGGCGATAGGATAGACGACCGCCGTCCCGACACCGCCGCCGACGCACACCGCGCGGCCCGTCTCGATGAGGTCGGTCGCCCGACCGAGCGGACCGGCGATGTCCTGGATGGCGCCGCCGACGGGCTGGTCGACGAGGTCCATCGTGCTCTTGCCCACGGCCTGGATGATCAGGCTGATCGTGCCCGCCACCGGATCGGCGTCGGCGATCGTCAGCGGGATCCGCTCGGCGCCCTCGCCGAGCCTCACGATGACGAACTGGCCCGGCTGCCGGATCTCGGCGATCCGCGGTGCGCGGACCACCAGGCGGGTCACATTGGGCGAGAGCTGCTGCTTTTCGACGATCTCGTGCATCCGGTCCATCCCTGCGGTCGTGTCCGCAATGATGGTCGCTTACGCACGTGCATCCTGACTTATGCCCCGTTGCGCATGTATTCCCGGGGCCGAAGGTCACGCCCGGCCGGGTGACCCGGCCCGGTCCGTGGGAGCGGTCTTCGGTCGTCGACGACGAGGCGCAGTCGACCTCGTGAACCGCGCCGCCGCGAGACATGCTGAGGGCTACGTGCGCCCGACTTGCGGAGATGTCGCCCGGCAGGCTCAGTGGCAGGTCCCGATACCCTGGTCGCGCACGGTCCCGTCGACGTCGACGAACCGGAACGACCAGGAGTCGGCCAGCAGCGTGAGCTCCAGCAGCCCATATGCGTCGTTGACCCGGACGAGCGAGTTCGCCTGCGCCCCCCTGAACGCCTCGAGCTCCGCGCCGCCCATGCCAGCGACGATCTCCGTGATGCCTCTCACGGCGTCTGGTCGGCCATCGGGGTCCTGGGGGGCGAACCGCTCGTAGTCGTGGTCGTGGCCGTCCAGCACGAGGTCGGCACCGGCCGCGTACAGCGCGTCCCACAACGGGCCGACCGCGGGGTCGTCCCCGTGCTGGCCGCTGCTGAACCGCGGCTGATGAGCCAGCGCTAGCGTGCAACGGGCGTTGCTCGCGGCGAGATCCTCGCGCAGCCACCGCGCCTGCTCCGAGCCGGCGCCACACCGGCCACCCGTCAGCCCGCAGTTCCCGTCGAGGACGACGACATGCCAAGCCCCGAGGTCTTCCGAGAACCAGGTACGCCCATCCCGTGCCGCCGCGCTCCCCATGTATGCCTGCAGCGGCGCGCCGCCGTCGGTGTGCACGTCGTGGTTGCCCGTGACCGCGAACCTGATCCGGTCCTTGACCGCGCCCCACGACCCGCCGAAGCAATCCAGGAGCTCCTCGGTCGTCCCGTCCTCGTAGGCGGTGTCGCCGAGCGTCGCGATGACGCCGTTCAGGCTGGCCGCCAGCGCGCCGGTGTCATCGTCGTGAGTCGAGTCGCAGCGACCGATGTCGCCGACCGCCAGTAGTGTCGTCGCTGCGCTGCCCGCCGGGCCCGAGGTCGCCGACGGTCGGGCAGTTGCCGACGTCGAGCTCGTGGTCGGATCCGTGGCGATCGTCCCGGCGGGCGAAGTCACCGACGGTGGTGGCGGAGACGGATCCCACGCCGAACACCCTCCCAGGAACGCTGCCACGAGTACGAGCGCCGCGAGCAGCCGCGCCGCGCGATTCTGGTCCAGGTGATCGCGCACGGCGATGCTCCCTCGTTGCTCCACGGCCCGGCCTGTCCGGGCTGCGTCACGAACGTCGGTTCGTCGGCTGGCACGACGCGGAGGCGCCGCGATCCCCGTGCAGCGCAAGACCACCGACCGTGGCGGCCCGTGCTTGGGCGGACAGTCGCGGGCCGAGCAGGACGCTGCGGCGCGCAGCATCTCGCGGGGGGTGGACATGCGAGACAATGGTCCCACGTCGGACTGGTCCTCGGCCCATGTCGAGCCACCCGGCGGATTCGAGCGATCGGAGGGCTCTGATGGGCGAAGCTCCCTACCGGCGTGTACACGTCGTGGTCAACCCGGCCTCGGGTAAGGATGAGCCGATCCTCAACGTCCTCAACGACGTATTCCGCCAGCACGGCGTGGATTGGGACATCAGCCTGACCCACAAGTACGGCGATGCCAGTGCGCACGCCCGGGCGGCGATCGCCGACGGCGTCGACCTGGTCGTCGGCTATGGTGGTGACGGCACCCAGCACGAGATCGCGAACGCGGTCCTGCTGGCGCAAGCCGAGACGGGTCGGACGACGCCGATGGGCATCCTCCCGGGCGGCACCGGCAACGGCTTCGCCCGCGAGATGGGCGTGCCTGGGACGCTCCGCGAGGCCACGACCGTCCTGTGCACGAGCGTGAGCACGCGCTCGATCGACGTGGGCCGGCTGGTGAGCGTCGCGCAGGCACAGGTCGAGGATCGTTACTTCATCCAGCGGCTCTACATCGGTATCGAACCCGAGCAGCAGACCAGCCGCGAGCTCAAGGACAAGTACGGCGTCTTCGCGTATGCGGTGTCCATGGCGGGGCAGGCGAGGACCGGCAGCCGCTGCCGCTATCTGGCCGACGTCGATGGTGTGCACCTCGAGTTCGAGGCATCGAAGGTCTACCTCGTGAACTCGGGGATGATGGGCACAGGCCTCAAGATCACGCACACCTACGCCATCGACGACGGGCTGCTGGACTGCTTCGCGATCGATGCCCACAACCTCGACAGCGTCACGGCGGCCGCGGCGCGGTTCCTGGCCGTCCCCGCGCTCGACGAGATGAAGTACCTCCGGCAGGCGCGTGCCGTGACCCTCGAGGCCGAGCCGGACCAGCCGGTGTGGACGGACGGCGAGTACATCGGGCGGACGCCCGTCAAGGTCGAGGTCATCCCGTCGGCCCTGACCGTTGTCGTCCCCTGAGGCGCCAGAGCGGCTCGACGCGTTCCACTGGGCGTTCGACAAGCTGTACCCGGCGATCCGGTTCACCTACGAGCGCCTGTTCGGGCATGCCTGGTTCTCCCAGGTCACGCCCCAGCTCTGGATGGGTGGAGCGCCGACCTACCGACGCGACTACGAGGCGCTGCTCGCCGACGGGATCACGGCGGTCCTCGACGTTCGGGCCGAGCGCATCGCAGACCTCGCGTTCTACGACGCGAATGGCATCTCCCACCGGCAATTCCACGTGCCGGACATCGGCGTCCCGAACGAGGATGTCCTGACCGAGGCGGTCGACTGGATCGACGCGCAGCTCGCCGACGGTCGTACGGTCCTCGCCCACTGCGCCAAGGGCCGCGGCCGCTCGGCGACAGTGCTGGCCGCGTACCTCATGCGGGAGGACGGGATGAGCTTCGGTGCGGCGAGCGCACTGCTTCGCTCGAAGCGGCCGCTGGTCAAGCTCGAGGCCCGGCATCGCCGCGTGCTGGAGGCCTGGATCGCGACACAAGGGGTTGCCCCCGGGTGACGCGGGCGGAGGGCGACCGCGACCCGCTCATGGGCAGGACGGCCCGGGGGGAAGCCCGGTCCAGAGGTCGCGGATCGCTCGATTGTCGTTCCAGGGACGGGCCCGAGCCGCGGTCCGGGCTCGACCCGAGGTCGCTGCCAGCTAGGCGCTCGGCTTGCCCTTCGGCCAGTAGAGCTCCTTCTTGACGTGGAACTCGGGGAAGCCGCGGTCCATCAGGACCGATTCCACGTTGAGGATCATGTCCGGGTTGCCGCAGATGTAGACGACGGTCCGGTCCGGTCGCAGGCCGAGGTCCTTGCAGACCGAGCCGACCACCGCCTCGGCTCGACCCAGCCGGCCCGTCCAGCCCGCGTTCCGAGGGTCGTCCGGACGCGAGATCGTCGGGACGTAGGTGAGGGGATAGGCCCCGGTCAGCTCGAGCCCCTCGAGCTCCTCGCGGTAGCCCAGTTCCTCGACG
Source organism: uncultured Chloroflexia bacterium (assembly GCA_963809595.1). Classification (GTDB taxonomy): domain Bacteria; phylum Chloroflexota; class Limnocylindria; order Limnocylindrales; family CSP1-4; genus Chersky-267. Next base: position 32,868 of record CAWEKG010000002.1, read on the forward strand.
AACGAGCAGCCGTGGAGGACGACCGTCTTGCGCGGCTGCCCGTCGGCCATCGACTCGCGGATCATCGAGATGAATGGCGCCAGCCCGGTCCCGGTCGAGACGAAGAGGTGGGTCCGCTTGTCGTTCGGCTCCAGGAGGAACCGGCCCTTCGGTCCGATCATCCGCATCCTGTGCCCGATCGGCAGCCGCCACAGGAGCGTCGTGAAGCGCAGGATCGGGACGAGTCGGACGTAGAACTCGTAGCCACCGTCCCGGGATTCGCGCGGGGCCGAGGCCACCGAATACGGCCGCTGGACGAGCTTGCCGTCGGCGAAGACCCCGATCGTGAGGTACTGGCCGGGCTCGAACCGGATCGGCTCGCCCTCGAGCTTGACCCAGAAGTAGGCCAGGTCGTCGGTCTGGTCGACACGCCGGACGAGACGGGCGTTGTAGGTCTCCGCCTCGTCGTCGATGTCGCGGGTGTCGTCCGAGAGATCGATCATCGATCGGTCGCCTCCTGGTGCTGCCCGGCGCGGGCCGCGGATCCCGATCGCGAGGTCCGCGGCGACGCCGTCCTGGCGGTCCGGCCGGGACCCGGCGGGCCGCCAGGCCCCCAGTCTATCGGGCCGGCCGGAGCCGGTCGCGGTCCGTGCGGCCCGTTGAGGTCGCGGTCGGGTTCCGCGACCATCTCGAACGGGAGTCGGAACCGGCTCGCCCCGGCCGTGTGCCCGGCCCCGCCGTACAATCCCCGCGGACCCATACGATCACCGCGCCGCCCGGCGCCGCGCCCCCAGACCCGGAGGAACCTGCCCCGATGACCGAGACCGTCGCGACCCCGTCCGAACGCGCCCACCGCGCCGCGAAGCGCTACATCTACGCCTGGGGCGGGGGACGGGCCGAGGGCAACAACGAGATGAAGGACCTCCTCGGTGGGAAGGGCGCCGGCCTGGCCGAGATGACCAGCGCGGGCCTGCCCACGCCACCCGGGTTCACGATCACGACCGAGGCCTGCAACGACTACTTCGCCGCCGGCGAGACCCTCCCGGCCGGGCTCTGGGACGACGTCCTCGAGGCCGTCCGCGCCGTGGAGCTCGAGACGGGCAAGGGCTTCGGCGACCCGGCCAACCCCTTGCTCGTTAGCGTTCGCTCCGGGGCCAAGTTCTCGATGCCCGGGATGATGGACACCGTCCTCAACCTCGGGCTGAACGAGCGGACCCTCGAGGGGCTCATCGCCCTGACCGGCAACGAGCGCTTCGGCTGGGACGCCTACCGGCGCTTCATCCAGATGTTCGGCCGGATCGTCATGGGCGTCGGCGGCGAGCGGTTCGACGAGGCGCTCGACGCGGCCAAGCACGCTCGCGGCGTCAGCCAGGACACCGACCTCGATGCGACCGCCCTGCGCGAGGTCGTCGCGGCGTATCGGGCCATCGTCCGACAGGAGACCGGCCGCGAGTTCCCGGCCGACCCGAACGACCAGCTCGATCTGGCCATCAAGGCCGTCTTCGCCAGCTGGTTCGGGAAGCGGGCCCGCGACTATCGCGAGAACCAGAAGATCGCCCACGACCTGGGCACGGCGGTCAACGTCGTCTCGATGGTCTTCGGCAACATGGGCGACGACTCGGGCACCGGGGTGGCCTTCACCCGCGACCCGAACACCGGCGAGAAGGTCCTCTATGGCGAGTACCTCACGAACGCCCAGGGCGAGGATGTGGTGGCCGGGATCCGGACCCCTCAGAAGATCGCCCACCTGGCGGTGGACCTGCCGAGCGCCTACGAGGAGTTCCAGCGGATCGCCGACCGCCTCGAGCACCACTACCGCGACGTCCAGGACCTCGAGTTCACGATCGAGCGCGGCCGGCTCTACATGCTCCAGACCCGGAGCGCCAAGCGGACCGCCGCGGCGGCCGTGAAGATCGCCACCGACATGGTCGCCGAGGGCGTCATCACCAAGGAGGAGGCGCTCGCCCGGATCGAGCCGGCCCACGTCGACCAGCTCCTCCGCGACCAGTACGACCCGGCGGCGCTCAAGACCGCGACCCGCCTGGCCAAGGGCCTGAACGCCTCGCCCGGCGCCGCCGTGGGCAGGGCCGTCTTCTCGGCCGACGACGCGGTGGCCTGGGTCGGCCGCGGAGAGAAGGTCGTCCTCGTCCGGATCGAGACCTCGCCCGACGACTTCCACGGCATGGCCGTGGCCCAGGGGATCCTCACCGCCCGCGGCGGAGCCACCTCGCACGCCGCGGTGGTGGCTCGCCAGATCGGCAAGCCGTGCGTCGCCGGTTGCGCCGAGCTGGTCGTGGACTACGCCACGAAGGTCGCCCGGAGCACCGAGAGCGGGGCCAGCTTCGCCGAGGGCGACTGGATCAGCGTCGACGGCTCGACCGGCGAGGTCTTCGCCGGTGCCCTGCCCACGGTGAGCGCCCGGTTCGAGGACCAGCCCGAGCTCCAGACGATCCTGGGCTACGCCGACGAGGTCCGCCGGATGGGGGTCTGGACGAACGCCGACAAGCCTGAGGAGGCAGCCATGGCCCGGCGCTACGGCGCCCAGGGCATCGGCCTGTGCCGGACCGAGCACATGTTCCGCGAGGGCGAGCGTCTCGAGATCGTCCGTGGCGCCATCCTGGTGGCCAACGTCGCGACCCGGGCCAAGGCGCGCCTCGCCGCCGGCGAGACGCTCGGGGCGGAGGATGCCGCGGCCATCGCGACGTTCGATGCCGCGATGGGACAGCTCGAGGTCCTCCAGCAGGGCGACTTCGAGGGGATCTTCCGGGCGATGGACGGCCTGCCGGTCGTCGTCCGGCTCATCGACCCGCCGCTCCACGAGTTCCTGCCCAACCACGACGAGCTGCTCGTCGAGGTCACCGAGCACCGGGTCAAGGGCACCCCCGAGAGCGACCCCGACTACGCCCGGGCGCGCGAGGTCCTCGCCGTCGTCGAATCGATGCGCGAGCAGAACCCGATGCTCGGCCTGCGCGGCTGTCGGCTGGGCCTGATGATCCCGGACTTCGTGAAGATCCAGACCCGGGCCATCCTGAACGCCCAGATCGCGGTCAAGAAGGCCGGTGGCAACCCGATCGCCAAGATCATGATCCCGCTCGTCGGGCACGCCAACGAGCTGTCGGCCACCAAGCGCCTGCTCGAGGCCGAGGCACTCGCGGTCGAGGCCAAGGCCGGCGTCCAGGTCGACTACAAGTTCGGCACGATGATCGAGGTCCCTCGCGGGGCCCTGACGGCCGACGAGATCGCCAAGGACGCGGCGTTCTTCAGCTTCGGCACGAACGACCTGACCCAGATGACCTTCGGCTACAGCCGGGACGACGCCGAGGGCGGCTTCCTGCTCAAGTACGTCGAGGAGAAGATCCTGCCGGCCAACCCGTTCCAGACCCTCGACGACGCGGTCGCGGGGCTGATGAAGATCGCGGTCGACAAGGGCCGGGCCACCCGACCCGACCTCGAGCTCGGGATCTGCGGGGAGCACGGCGGCGACCCGGAGTCGATCTTCAAGTGCGAGAAGATCGGCCTCGACTACGTCTCGTGCTCGCCGTTCCGGGTCCCGGTCGCCCGGCTGGCCGCCGCCCAGGCCGCCCTGGTCAACGCCGCTGAACGGGACAAGTAGCCCGACCATAGCCGCCCGCCGCCCGGGTCGATGAGCGGGCGCCTCAGACGCCTGCTCGTCGACACCGCGCCGCTCCGGCGCGACCACGACTACCGGCTGCTCTGGAGCGGTCAGGTCGTCAGCGGGATGGGCACCCAGATCACCCGGATCGCCCTCCCGTACCAGGTCTACGTCGCGACCCACTCGACCCTGGCGGTCGGGGCGCTGACCCTGGTTCAGCTCATCCCGATCCTCGTCTTCTCGCTCGGCGCCGGCTCGGTCGCCGACGCGGTCGACCGGCGTCGCCTGCTTCTCATCACCCAGGCCTGCCTGGCCGTCTGCAGCCTGGCCCTGGTCGTCCTCGCGGTCGTGCCGACGGCCCCGCTGATTCTCGTCTTCGTCGTGGCGTTCATCGCGGCCGGACTCGCCTCGGTGGATCAGCCGGCACGCTCGTCGTCGATCCCGCGGCTCGTCCCGGCGGAGCGGCTGCCGGCGGCCATCGCCCTCAACCAGCTGAACTTCCAGGCCGCCTCGATCGTCGGACCGGCGATCGGCGGGCTGCTCATCGCCACGGTCGGGCTGGCCGGGGCGTACACGGCCGACTTCCTGAGCTTCAGCGCCTCGATCGTCGCGCTCCTGCTCATCGCCCCGATCCCGCCGCTCGGGCGGGTGTCGCGGCCGGGCATGGCCGCGATCCGCGAGGGGCTGGCCTACGTGCGCGGTCGGCGGCTCGTCCTGTCGACCTTCGCGATCGACCTCGCGGCGATGATCTTCGGGATGCCCACGGCGCTCTTCCCGGCGCTGGCCATCGACGTCTTCGGGACCGGCGCGATCGGGGTCGGCCTGATGGCCGCCGCGCCCGGACTCGGGGCGTTCTTCGGGGCACTCCTGTCAGGCTGGGTCGCGGCGGTCCGGCGGCCGGGCCGCGCCGTGGTCATCGCCGTATCGATCTGGGGCCTGGCCATCGTCGGGTTCGGTCTGGCGACCTTCTCGTTCCCGCTGGCCCTCTTGTTCCTGGCCATCGCCGGCGCGGCCGATGTCCTGTCGGCGGTCTTCCGGGCGACGATCGTCCAGCTCGACACGCCCGACCACCTGCGCGGGCGGGTGACCTCGGTCCACATCCTGGTGGTCACCAGCGGGCCGCGGATCGGCGACCTCGAGGCGGCCGTCGTGGCCTCGATCGCCGGGGTCAGCTTCTCGGTCGTCTCCGGCGGGCTGCTCTGCCTGGCCGGGGTGGGGCTGGTCGTCCGGGCCTACCCGGAGCTGATGGCCCACGTCCTGCCCTCCCGGGGCGGTCGACTGGTCGAGCGTGCGCCCGAGCCGCTCGAGCCCGCACCCGGCCTCGCCGATCCGGTCGAGCCAGCCACTCCCGTCGAGCGCGCCGGTCCCGGATCAGCCTGACCGGGCGGTCTGCCCTCAGAAGACGATCACGCTCCTGAGGCCTTCCCCTCGCCGGAGCCGGTCGAAGGCCGCTTCGACGTCATCGAGCCCGATCCGCCGGTCGACCAGCCGGTCGATCGGCAGCCGGCCCTCCAGGAAGTGCGTGGCGTAACGCGGGAAGTCGCGGGCCGCCACCGAGGATCCGTAGTTCGAGCCGAGGATCCGCCGGCCGCCGTCGACGAAGCGATAGACGTCGAAGGTGGCCCGCTCGCCCTGCGGGGTCATCCCGACGAGGACCGCGGTCCCGCCCGGGGGCAGCGCCTCGATGGCCAGCTCGACCGTGGCGGGCCGGCCGATCGCCTCGAAGACGACATCCGGTCCACCCCCGGTGAGCGACCGGAGAGCCTCGGCGACGGCGTCAGGCGCCGACCCGGGTCCGTCCGGCCCGTCGGTCGCCAGTATCGTGTCGGTCGCGCCGAGGTCGCGGGCGACCTCCAGCTTCCCCGGGACCCGGTCGACGGCGACGATCGTCCCGGCTCCCGCCAGCCGGGCCCCCATCACGACCGAGAGTCCGACGCCCCCCAGCCCGATGACCGCGACGCTCGCGCCCGGGGTGACGGCGGCCGTGTTCAGGACCGCCCCGACACCGGTGGCCGCGCAGCAGCCGATGAGCGCCGCGACCTCCGGCGGCGTTCCCGCCGGCATCGGGATGGCCGCCGCGGCCGGCACGACCTGGGCTTCGGCCATGGTCCCGATCGAGAGATAGGCCAGGACCGGCGTACCGTCGGCCCGCGCCAGCCGGGCCCGCCCCTCGCCGTCGCGCCCGTGGCGGAACGATGGGGAGTCCGGGCACTCCCACGACCGACCTGCCCGACAGGACCGGCACGAGCCGCAGGGGACCACCCAGGCGAGGGCCACGAGCTCGCCGATCGCCGGCCCGACGACCCCGGGATCCACCTGAGGGCCGACGGCCTCGACGACGCCGGCGCCCTCGTGACCCATCACCATCGGCCCGGGCCGCAGCCACTCGCCATCCCGGACGTGGAGGTCGGAGTGGCAGACGCCGCTCGCCAGCATCCGGACGCGGACCTGTCCGGGGCCGGGCTCGGCCAGCTTCAGATCCTCGACGACGACGGGGACCCCGGGACGCTCCAGGACGGCGGCTCGCATCGGACGAGTGTACGGCCGGCGTGCGCGTGCGGCGCCTCAAGCGCCGTCGTCGACCGTCCGGAGGTCGGGCCGGCTGAGACCGACGAGGATGACCGCGGCGAGTCCGACACCCAGGATCGTCACCGGGCCGAGCAGTCCGCCCGCTGCGAAGAGACCGTCGATCACGGCGATCGCGCCGAGGGCCGGAGCCACGACCAGGCCGAGCGGGCGCGCCCAGCGACGGCGCAGCCAGGTCCCGATGGCCAGGGCGAACGAGGCGATCCCGGCCAGGACCGCCAGGACGCCCACGACGGGGACGACCGCCCCCTGCCCGGCGGTCGTGGCCGAGCCGGTCAGGGCCGCCGCCCCGACGATGATCCCGAGCAGCCCGGCCACCATCGCCGCACCGGTCACCGCTGCGACCCACGTCGAACGCCCGCCCAGTCGAGCCGATGTCACCGGTCCGCTCCTCCTGTCCGAGTGGTCCCCGGTCCGGACTGTACGCGACCGCCGAGCCCGTCGGCCGTCCGGTCGCGGTCGCCGCCTCCGTGGCCGCCACGGGCTAGCCCCGGCGAGCACGCTCCGGCTCGATGCAGGATGAGCGTCCGGCGCTTGCCCCCGCCGCGTATCCTGCACGCAGCGGATCGGCCGCCCATGCCTGCGCGGCGGCGAGTCCGAACACGAGGGAGGAAGCGATGTCCGGACCTGAGCCCGGGGGTAGCCCCACACCGGAGGCGCCCCAACCGAGCGCCTGGGAGGCGCCGCCTCCCGGACCCGTGAAGGCCGCCGGACCGGCGCCGGGCGTCGCCTATGCCGACCTGGGGATCCGCATCGGCGCGTACATCATCGATGTGATCGTGATGTTCGTCATCTATGCCGTCATCAGCGTCGTGATCATCGGGATCTTCGCGGGGGTGGGCGGCTTCGCCGGCTTCCTCCTCGGGCTCATCCTCCTGCTTCTCTTCGAGGCGGCCTTCAGCGCGATCTACTTCATCTACACGTGGACGAAGCTGCGCGCCTCCCCCGGCCAGAAGGTGCTGAACCTCGAGACGGTCAACGCCGCCGATGGGAAGACGCTCACCCAGCCCCAGGCGATCAAGCGCTGGCTCGTCCTGTTCGGCCCGTTCATCCTTCTCTCCGCCCTCCAGCTCGTGGTCGGCTCCACGCTCGGCGCCCTGTTCGGGCTCGTCAGCCTCGGCTACTTCATCTACCTGCTCTGGACCACCTACCAGGATCCCAAGCGGCAGGGCTTCCACGATCACTACGCGGAGACGGTGGTCGTCAAGCGCTCCGCCTGACCGACCTCGCCCATCGCCGACGACCCCGGCCCTCCGCCGGGGTCGTCGGATTCCCGGGCGCGATTCTCAGCCCACCGCGTGATGGGTCCGGCAGCGCGCCTCGTAGCGCTCGTCGCCCATCCCGCCGATGACCACGAGGGGATCGTCCGGGGTCGCCGGGCGCCCGTCCACCAGCCGCTGCGTCCGGGTCGCCTCGCCGCCGCAGACCATGCAGATCGCCGAGAGCATCACGACCTCTTCGGCGATCGCCAGGAGCTGGGGCATCGGGCCGAACGGCCGGCCCAGGAAGTCGCGGTTGAGCCCGTCGACGATGACCACCCGGTCGCGGTCCGCCAGGCGCTCGCAGACGGCGACGAGGCCCTGGTCGAAGAACTGACCTTCCTCGATCGCGACGACGTCGGCCCGGGTCTCGGCCACGACCGCCTCGATGCCCGCCGAATCCTTGACGGGCCGGGCCGGGAAGGCGACGCCGAACCGGCTCCGGACGGTCTCCGGGTCGGTCCGGTCATCGACCGCCGGGCGGATGAGGACCACCTTGCGTCGGGCGATCCGGGCGCGCTCGCACTGGCGGATGAGCTCGGCGGTCTTGCCCGAGAACATCGGCCCCGTGATGACGGTGATCGAGCCACGCGGGTTGAACATCGTCCCCGAGGGTAGCGCCTTCGCCTACCCCACGTTCACACCCACGAGCATCCCGACGCCGAACGTCACGGCGGCCGCGACCCCGCCCAGGATGACCTGGCGGACCGACGAGAAGAGGGCGGGTCGATGGGTCAGCCGGCTGATCCCGAACCCGAGCAGGGCGAGCGCCACCAGGCTGGCCACGACGCTCGTCGCGAAGGCCGTCGAACCCTGGAGCAGGAGGAACGGGATGAGCGGGATCAGGGCGCCGATGGTGAACGCGATGAAGGAGCCGACGGCCGCCCCGATCGGCGAGCCGATCGACCGGGCATCGAGCCCGACCTCCTCGTGGAGGAGGAGCGAGACGGCGTGCTCCGGGTCGGCGAAGACCCGGTCCACGAAATGGGTCGCTTCCTCGTCCGTGAAGCCGCGGTCGCGGTAGATCCCCTCGAGGATGCGGCGCTCCTGGTCGGGGTCGTCCCGGAGCTGGCGTCGCTGGAACTCGGTCTGGAAGGCGAGGAGCTCCTGCTGCGACTGGACGGAGACGTACTCGCCGACGCCCATGCTGAATGCCCCGGCCAGCAGACCGGCGATCCCGGCCAGGACGATGACGCCGGGCGCCGGGTTCGCCCCGGCGACGCCCATGACCAGGGCGAGGTTGCTCACCAGCCCGTCGTTCGCCCCGAAGACCACCGGGCGGAGCACGCCGCTGGCCGACGACTCGTGGGGGTTGACCGGGGCGCCCTCCGGCAGCTGGGGCAGGAGCGGGATCCGGCGCAGGACCTGGTCTCGGAACACGGCGTACCTCGCTCGCGATCTCATGGTGGACGGCGGTTCGGCCGATCCTCGCAGCCCGGCCCGCTCAGCGACAGGGCCGGATCGCCCGTCGAGCGGGTCGACGAACGGCCCGGGTACCGGGTGCCGTCAGGGCCGCTCGATGCGGAGGTCGTCGACGGCGGCCTCGACCTCGCTCGGGCGGGCCGCGTCCGCGGCCCCGAAGACGAGCCGGATCGTCTGCCCGGCGTAGGCGCTCATCGGGAGCCGAACGGAGCGCCAGACCGCGTCCAGGTCCTGCGTCGAGCCGAGCCGCTCGAAGACGGGGGTCCGGGTGCCGTCGGCCGTCTCGACCCAGACCCGGAACCAGTCGTCGGGCGACGAGTTCGAGCCATGGGCGAAGACGTACCGGAAGGTCAGGTCGCCCACCGGGTCCGACAGGGTCACCGGCGCCGAGCGGATCGTGGTGATCCCGCCATCGACGTCGTTGAGGTCGCTCCCACGGGCCGCGGCCAGACCGGTCACCAGGGCATAGCGGCCCGATCTGGCCGATCCCGACTGCTTGAGGCCGCTGTGGGTGACGGTCTTCGGATCGCCGACCGCCCAGAGTCCGTCGGTGGCGGTGTCCGTCCCGTCCGGGTTCCGCCGCCAGCCCCGGTTGATCTCGAAGTCGTCCATCAGCGGTCCGCACAGGGTCTTGGCCTTGCCGATCGGAGCGTACGGACAGGCGGCCATGTCGATGAGATAGAGGAGGGCCGAGCGGTTCCGGGCGGTCGCCGAGGCGATCTTCTCGTCCGGCGGGTAGAAGTCGGCGATCGTGTTGTGCTCGGTCGGATAGAGCTCCCAGGTGAAGCTGAAGATCCGCTGCCGGCCGTACATCCAGTCGATCTCGTCACCGTCGGTGATGTACAGGTCGCTCGACTGCTTCGCCTTGTATCCGTTCCGGGCGGCCATCGCCCGGCCGAGAGCGACGAAGGCGGCGTGGTCGTCGGTGGTCATGTCCCTCGGGATGTTCGTCTTCGTGTGGCCGTACGGCCAGAGGACCAGCTGGCCGTTCGTGTGGAGCGTGATGTGGGCCCGGATCTGCTGTCGTCCGTCGACCACCCGGCTCTGCACGAAGTCCCGGATGGCCCGGGCCTCCGGCGTCGAGAAGGCAGAGCGACCGCGGTAGGTGATCGACGAGGGCGAGCCGGACGAGCCCCCGCAACACCTCCAGCCGTAGCTGTAGTTGCGATTGATGTCGGTCCCGATCGCCTTCGACCCGGCGTTCGGCTGGCGGTTCTTCCGCCAGGCTCGGTAGGGCTTGCCGGTCAGGTCGTAGACGAAGCCGTCGGGGTTCAGGGCGAAGACGATCCAGATCTCGCGGCTGTCCACCAGTCGCTTCACCGTCGCGTCCGTGGCGTAGTCCGTGGTCAGCATCCGGAGGAGGTAGAGCGCCTGCTCCACGGTCAGATGCTCCCGGGCGTGGTGGAGGGCGTCGACGAGGATCTCGGGCTCCGGCTCGTCGATCGCGACGTTGTCCGAGATCTTGGCCGCCCAGATATCGCGACCCTGGAAGCTCTTGCCGATCGAGAAGACGTGGACAAGGTCCGGGTAGGCGGCCTCGGCCGCCTGGATCTCGGCGACCATCTCGGGGTAGTTGTGGTAGCGCGAATCCTTGGCCGGGAAGTCCGGATCGGCAGCCCCCGCGCCCGGAGCGGCACCGAACGAGGCGAGGACGACGACGAGGGCGAGCCCGAGGCCGAACGCCCGACCGCGCCGGCGGCCGTCGGGCCGGGTCTGTCCGGGGGCTCGGATGACGAGGCCGGTGGTCCGCATCCGCGAAGGATGCCCGATGCCGTCCGGACCGGCAACCGGCCGTTGGGACCGCGTCCCGGCGGCCGGCGGTCCTAGGCCGAGGAGGGCCGGACGGTCACTCTGCGGCCGAGACCGCCGGGATCACCGGGGGCGCGGCCGCCCCGCGGAGCTCGGCGGTGGTCGGCAGGAGCGGCTTGCCCCGCCGGGAGATCGCCAGGAGGATCCATGCCAGCGGGATCGGGAGGGCGTACTGGAAGAGCCGGAAGAGCATCACCCCGGCGCTGATCTCGGCGCTGTACGCGCCGCCGGTGTAGGTCGTGTAGAAGGAGATGTAGAGGAGCTCGGGGACCCCGGCCCCACCGGGAGAGATCGGCAGGATCGTGATCACGAAGACGGCCGCCACCCCGGCGAAGATGATCGCGTCGGGCAGCGTCTCGGCCGGCACGCCGACCAGGCGCATGGCGATGATCATCAGGATGGCCCAGCCGATCTTCGAGACCATCGCGGCCACGAAGGAGAGCAGTCCGCGATCGCGGACCGTGTCCCCCAGCGTGACCCGGAACCGGACGAGGCTGCCCTGGACGTCGGGCGTTCCCGTCCGCCGGAACAGGTGGAGGATCCGCCGGACGATTCGCTCGGCGAAAGCGCCGATGCTCCGGGCCAGTCGCTCCGAGCGCACGACGAGGATGAGCCCGCCGCCGAGCAGGACGAACAGGCCGAGCCCGATGACGAAGAACGCGACGATGACCCCGCTCTCGACGGAGACCCCCCGATTGAGCGCCTCGGCGACGATGAGGAAGACCCCGGCGACGACCATGAGACCGAGCCGGCTGAGCTGGTCGAAGATGCCGTACAGGACGATCCCGCCGGTCGTCTGCTGCATCGGTCGGCCCCAGCCGCGGATCACCACCCACAGGACGGCCATGTTCCAGGGTCCGGCCGGGATGCTTGCCCCCATCCCGGTGAGGATGAGCCAGGCCTCCGTGCCGCGGACGATGCCCAGGCCTTCGATGAGGGCGGCGAAGATCGCCCCGGTCAGGATCCAGACCACGACGCCGGCGATGCCGATGACCACGAAGTCCTGCCAGGTGAGGCCCTGGAGGGTGGCGACGACGTCGGCATAGTCGATGTACCGGGGAAGGATGATCCCGAAGACGACGAAGAGGACCCCGGCGATGATCCCGAGTCGGAGGATCGCATCGCGCCGGGACGGCGGTCTGGACTCGTGCATCGTCGCGGCCCGCGGCTCGCCTGACGAGGGCGCGGACGCCGCCGCAGCGGTCGGCCCGGTGGTGCCGCGCTGGTCCACGGTCGGCTGGGCGGACGAGCCTGGGTCGTCGCTGGCGGTCGAGCTCACGGTCCGATCGGTCTCCGTCGACGGCATCGCCGGTTCCACCGGGGGAGGGGGTGCGGCGCCCGTCCATGGTACCCGGCCGGCGGACCGCGCTGACAGCCGCCGACCGGCATCCGCCGAGCCTCAGGCGGCCAGGTCGCGCCGTCGGAACAGGACCAGGGCCAAGGTCCAGCCGACGATCGCCACGGCCAGGTAGACGAGGCTGGCACCTAGCGGGTAGTCCCCGCTATCGATCAGCGGCTGCAGGTCGAAGTAGCGGAAGGCCGAGAACCGGCCCAGCTCACGGAGGTCGGGCGACAGCTCGGCCAGGACGTTGAGCAGGTACATCGCGATGAGCACCCCGGCGGCGAGCCCGCCGGCCCGGCCACGGTCGAGCAGGGTCACCGCCAGGGCCGTCGTGGACCCCGCCACCGCGATCGCGAAGAGGAACGCGAAGACGCCGGCCAGGACGAGCCGGCCGGTGTCGAAATCCGGGGCGATCAGCAGGTCGACCGCCAGGATCGACCCGATGGTCACCGCACTGACGAGCGCCAATCCCATGGCCTGGGCGGCGATGGTCGCTCCGAGATAGCCCAGCCGCGGCAGGCGCGTCGAGAGGGGCAGGTCCAGGAACCCGCGCTCGGCGTCGGCGGCGACCCGCGTCCCGAGGAGGATCGCCCCGATGGCGGCGACCAGCGGCCAGAGGAACTGGAAGATGTAGGAGTTGAAGAACGTCCCCGGGTCGCTGATGCTGCCCTTGATCCCGAAGGCGGCCATCAGCTCCTTGGGATAGACCTCGAGGATCTTGTCGAACTCGGCGGCGCTGTCCGCGATCGTGGGGTAGAACAGGGTCATCCCGCCGGCGTAGATGACGGCGATCAGGCCGAGCCAGAAGATGAGCATCCGGTCGCGACGGAGCTCCAGGCCGAAGGCGGCATTCATCGTCCGGCCTCCCCGCCCCCGGCCGCGACCGCCTCGCCGTCGACCGCGTCGTTCGCCGCTGCAGCGCCCGTGCCGGCTCGCGCGTCGGGTGGGTCGTCGGGCGCCTCCGGCTCTGGCGTCATGCCCTGGTAGAGACGCAGGAAGACGTCCTCCACCTCGAGCGTTGTGATGGAGACGTCCCGGACGTCGAGGGCGGCAAGGCGGCGGAGGAGCGGGTTCACGTCGCCCCGGACCATGAGGTGGACGTCGCGGGCTACGGCCGAGACGACCTGGATGTTCGGCAACTCGAACAACCCGGCGCTCGGGGGTTCGGCGAGGACCAGGCTGACCGATCGCCAGTGCGAGGCGGCCAGGTCGCTCACGGTCGAGATGTCCACCAGTCGCCCCTCACGGATGATCGCCACCCGGTCGCAGGCCCGCTCGACCTCGGGGAGGTTGTGCGACGAGAGGAAGATCGTCCGCCCGGCTGTGCGGGCCTCGGCCACGATGGTCAGGAATTCGCGCTGCATGAGCGGGTCGAGACCGCTCGTCGGCTCGTCCATGACGAGGAGCGGCTCCTCGCCCATGAAGGCCTGGACCACGCCGACCTTCTGGCGGTTGCCCCGAGAGAGCTTCCGGATCGGCACCGACGGGTCGAGGTCGAGCCGCTCGGCCATCGGCCGCCAGGCGCCCGGCTCCAGACCGCGCAGCCGGGCCATGTAGTCGAGCTGCTCCCGGGCGGTCAGCTCGCCCAGATAGCCCGGATCGCTGCTGACGAAGGCGATCCCGTCGTGGGCCGCCGGCGCGTCGGACCAGGCGTCGTGGCCCATCACGGTGGCACGCCCGGCCGACGGCCGAAGGAAGCCAAGGAGGAGCCTGATGGTCGTGGTCTTCCCGGCGCCGTTCGGGCCGAGGAACCCGAAGACCTCGCCCTCGGAGACGCCGAACCCGAGATCGAGGACGCCGCGCCGCTTGCCATACCACTTCGTGAGGCCGACGGCCTCGATCGCCAGTGCCATGAGAGGGGTCCTCCCGGACGTCTGCCCGCGCCCGTCGTCCGGCGCGCCCCTTCACCCGACGGTCGGTCGACCGCACGTGGATCGACCTGAGTCTGGGTCGGCGGCCGGGCCCCGGTCGAGGACCGTTCGGCACGTCCGATCGAGGCGATGGACCCGAAGCTCGCCCTGCCCGGCGGCCCTCGGCGACGGTTCAGGGCGTCTGGAAGTCGATCACGTAGCGCGACGGGCCGGACAGGCGGGTGACCCGGTAGCAGGGCGGACCGGTGAACCCGGCAACCCAGCTCAGGTGGGCCTCGAAGTCGCCGGCCTCGACCAGCGAGGTCAGGCGCTCGTAGCCCGGGTCGAACCGGTCCGGACCGGTGTAGGTCGCCTTGCCGTCCGACGTGCTGTAGCCCTCGCCGCTGGCATAGATGAGGCGGATGAGGACGAACGAGGTCCCCGGGACGGTCAGCGCTTGATCGCTCGGATCCATCGCGAACGGCGGCTCGTCCGCGTTGAGGAGGAGCGTCGGCAGGCGTCCACCGGCGAACTCGAAGACGACCCGGTCGGAGCCGGGGTGGGTGCCGACCCGGACGTCGCTGACCTGGACCACCGACGAGGTCGTGCCGGCCCGGCGGTAGGGGAACGTGCAGCTGAAGCCGGCCGAGGCGCTGGCGACGGGCGTCGGGCTCCCGGTCGGGGCGGTCGTGGCGCTGGCGGTCGGGCTCTCGGTCGGGGCGACGGTCTCGCTGGGAGCCGCACTCGGCTCGGCGCTCGGGGTCCCGGAGCCGGCTGCGACCGAGGCGGTCGAGGGCTCGACGGTCGCGGGCGATGAGGGCGCGACCGTGACCGCGGCGGTGCCGCATCCCGCGATCGCGATCGTCCCCCCGAGGAGAACGACGAGGATGGACGCTCGACGCTGCCGCGATCTCATCTCGGCGCTCCCTTCCCCTGCATCATCGGTCACCGTGGCACACCCGCCAAGAGGCCGGAGTCGCCAGCCCGGTCGTCGCCGGGCGGCCGAGCGTTCCTCCATCGAGGGACGATCGACCCGGTGGCCAGGTGACGCTGCGCGCGGCTCGCGCCCGGTCGCCCCGCCCGACCCAGGTCGAAACGGGCGGATCGGCCCTCGGCGGATCGTCCCGGACACGGTAGGCTCGATGGTCGGAGGTGGACGACATGCTCAAACGGATCGTGGTGGGAGCGTCGCTGGCGGGGGCGGGCTGGCTGACCTGGTTCCAGGCCCGACGATGGTCGGCGACCTGGGGACTGGACCCGGCGGAACAGACCCGAGCTCTGCCCGGTGACGATGTGGTGCCCGATGGCGAGATGCTCCTGACTCGGGGCATCACCATCGACGCTCCGCCCGATGCGGTCTGGCCGTGGCTGGTCCAGATGGGCTTCGGGCGAGCGGGCTGGTACTCGTACGACCGGCTCGACATGAAGGGCCGGAGCGCCGACGCGATCGTCCCCGAGCTCCAGTCGGTCTCGGTCGGCGATCTCCTCCCGACCCACCCGGACGGCGGGTTCGAGATCCGCCTGGTGGAGCCCGGTAAGGCCATGGTGGTCTATCTCGACAGCGCGATCGTGGAGGGCTGGAAGACTCGGCCGGCAGACTCGATCTCCCGCACGGAGACGCCGGGCCTGGCCGCGTCCGGCGGGTTCATGAACGTGGCTTCACCGACCGACTTCACGGTCAGCTGGGCCTGGATCCTGGAGCCGGCCGGACCGGGTCGGACTCGCCTCATCGAGCGCGTCCGTGGCCGGTTCGGGCCGGGCGACAGCCGCTCGAAGGCCTTCATGCCCATCTTCGGGTTCGGCGTGTTCGTGATGCTCCGGCGACAGCTCATTGGGATCCGCGACCGGGTCGAGCACGCCGAGCCGTGGCGGCCGAAGGTCGAGGCGGAGGCGGACTCGAAGGCGACGCCGCCCGTGGAGACGAACGGGAAGGGCGACGGTCAGGCTCCCGAGACGGTCGTCGCCTCCGCCGGCTGACGATCCCGTCACGCGAGCCGTGGTCGGCCCGGCCGTCCCTCGGGCCGGCCGCCACTCGCCGGCTCAGAAGGCGGCGCTGTAGGCGCTGAGTGCGGGCTGCCCGCCGAGATGGGCGTAGAGGACCTTCGAGCCGGCGGCGATCCGTCCCGTGCCGACCAGGTCGATCAGGCCGGCCATCGACTTGCCCTCGTAGACCGGGTCGGTGAGCATCCCTTCGAGCCGTCCGACCAGCCGGATGGCCTCGATCGTCGGTCGGTCCGGCACGCCGTAGACACCGCCGCTGTATCCGTCGAGAAGGACGATCTCGTCATCCCGCAGGTCGCGGCCGAGGTCGATCATCTCGGCCGTCCGCCGGGCGATCCGGGCGACCTGGTCGCGGGTCTGCTCGAGGGTCGCCGAGGCGTCGATGCCGAGCACGGATCGCGGTCGGTCCTGGCCGGCGAAGCCGGCGATCATCCCGGCCTGGGTCGAGCCCGTGACCGAGCAGACGACGATCGTGTCGAAGAAGACGTCCAACTCGCGCTCCTGGCGCTCGACCTCCTTCGCCCAGGATGCGAAGCCGTGCCCGCCGAGCGGGTGGTCCGAGGCGCCGGCGGGGATGGCGTAGGGCCGTCCGCCGGCCCGGACCACGGACTCGAGCGCCTCCTCCCAGCTCGGTCGGAAGCCGATGTCGAAACCGGCCGGGTCGAGCCGGACGTCCGCGCCCATGATCCGCGAGAGGAGGATGTTGCCGACCTTGTCATAGACGCTGTCGGGCCAGTCCACCCAGTGCTCCTGGACCAGGACGCACCCCAGGCCGAGATGGGCCGCGACCGCGGCCACCTGGCGGGTGTGGTTCGACTGGACCCCGCCGATCGAGACGAGCGTGTCGCAGCCCTCCGCCAGCGCCTCCGCCGCGAGGTACTCGAGCTTGCGCACCTTGTTGCCGCCGAACGCCAGGCCGGAGTTGCAGTCCTCGCGCTTCGCCCAGATCTCGACCCCGCCGCCGAGGTGGGCGCTGAGGCGGGGCAGGGGATGGATCGGCGACGGTCCGAACAGGAGGGGCTGTCGCGGGTAGGCCTCGAGCTTCACGATCGGACTCCCGGCTGGTCGCGGAGGGGTGGTCGGACGAGGATACCGTCCCGCCCGCCGGCCCCGATGGCCGCGCGGTCCCGACCGCGCTTGACCGTCTGGCCGACGCCGCCCACCCTTTCCGGGTGAACGGACGATCTACTCGGCCCATCGGGCGCGTCGCGATCCTCGCCGTCGGGGCCCTGTCGGTGGCGCTCGTCGCGGGCCTTCTCGTGCTCGGGGGATCGGGCTCCCGCGGCGGACCGGCCCCGGGCTCGGGCGGCCCCGGGTCAGACCCGGCGTCGGACGGGTCTTCGTTCGGCGCCGCGAGCCCCGCACCGACTCCCGGCTTCGAGGTCTACGGCTTCGTCCCGTACTGGGAGATGGACGGGACGATCGCCGCCCATCTCGCCGGCACCCGCCTGACGACGCTCGCCCTCTTCTCGGTCACGAACAAGCGGAACGGGTCGCTCGACACGACCCAGCGGGGCTACAAGGCGATCACCGGCCCGCTCGGCGAGCAGCTGATCCGGGAGGCCCACGATCGCGGTGTCCGGGTCGAGATCGTCTTCACCAGCTTCGGCGCGACGAAGAACAAGCAGCTCTTCGGGGCGTCCGCCACGATCCAGGACGAGGTCATCGCCGGCTTCGTGGAGCTGGTCGACCGGGTCGGGGCGGACGGACTCAACGTCGACGTCGAGCAGCTCCCGACAAATCTCGTGCCGGCCTACGGAGCCTTCGTGGGCCGGCTCCGCGATGCGCTCCGGGCCGGTCACCCGGCCGCCCAGGTCTCCGTCGCCACCCAGGCCAACGAGAACGGCGCCGCCCTCGCCGTGGCCGCCGACGCCAACGGCGCCGACCGGATCTTCCTGATGGGCTACGACTACCACTACGCCGGGTCGCAGCCCGGTGCCTCGGCGCCGATCGACCGCCGCGACGGGGCGGTCAAGGACCTGGTCTGGTCGCTCGACCTCTACCAGGCGCTCGGGGTGCCGGTCCAGAAGACGCTCCTGGGTCTGCCGCTCTACGGGATGGCCTGGCCGGTGGCCGGACCGGAGGTCGGCGCGCCGTCGACCGGCAAGGGTCAGGTCTGGATCCCGGGCGACCATCTCGACGTCCTCCACGACCCCGCCCTGGTCCCGGTCCTCGACGAGATCGAGCAGGTCGAGGTGTACACGCTCCCGGTCGGTCCGGCCGCGGCGTCGGCCGGCGGAGCGAGCGCGGCGGGTTCGACCCCGGAGCCCGGCGGCCCGGCCGCGTCCGGTCCCGGGCCCGCGGCCTCGGCAGGGGCCTGGCAGGCGATCTACGTCGATTCGCCGGCCACCCTGGTCCCGAAGATGAGCCTCGCGAACGTTCGTGGGCTGGCCGGCGTGGGCTTCTGGGCGATCGGCTACGAGCGCGGTGCCCCGGAGTACACGGAGCTCATCGGGCGGTTCGCGTCGGGTCAGCTGAAGTAGGCGGGCCCGGCCGCGGGCTCACGGTCGGGCGTCCTCCGACCGATCCTGTGCCGGGCCGCCGGTCCGCCGCGCAGTCCGGACGGCCTGCCGACCCGCGACGGCCGCCAGGATGTAGGGCTGGACGATCATCACGGCCGCCACCGCCAGGACGATGAGCGCCGTCAGCTCGGCGTTCGCCTGGAGCATCACGACGGTCAGCAGGATGACCATGAACGGGGCCTTGAACAGGACGATCAGGAAGCCGGCCATCACGCCGCCGATGAGCACGTCGATGCGGACCCCGGGGAGGAGCAGGCCGATCGCGAGCGCGACGCAGGTCGAGGCGAAGATCGCCGGAAAGGTGGGACCGCCCAGGAACCCGCTCTTGAAGGCGACCGCGAGCAGGGCCAGCTTCACGATCGCCATCGCCAGCAGGAGCGCCGGGCCGTACTTCGCCGGGTCGGCGACCACCGTCTGGATCTGCGACTCGCCCGAGAAGAGGAGGATCGGCGCGACGACGCCGACCGCGCTGAAGATGACCCCGGCGACGAGGGCCCGCTCCACCTCACGATCGCTGAACCGTCCGAAGAACGCGGCCGAGGCCCGGAACAGACCGCCGGCCACGAGGGCCAGGACGAGCCCAAGGAGCCCGAAGACCACCACCAGGACGACGTCGATCGGTTTGAACGGCTGGTCCGGCGAGAGATGGAGGTAGTTCTGGAGTCCCGAGCTCCCCGCGGCGAAGAAGATCAGGTAGCCGATCGACCCGCCGATCAGCGTGGCCGGCAGGTTCCGGGCCTTCGCCTCGGGGTCGGCGATGAGCTCGGAGCCAAGGACCCCGGTGAAGAGCGGACTGGCGATGAGCCCGTTGTAGGCCGAGGCGAGGGCGGAGAAGACCAGTCGAGACCGATGCTCGGCCGGGATCCCGACCTTCTCGTTGTAGAGCGCGGCGATCTTCGAGGCGATCCCGCCGATCCCGCCCTCGGGCCCCAGGACCGCGCCGGAGAAGAGTGAGACGAGGGACATCACGATCGTGATCGGCAGGGTCCGCCAGTCGATCTTCGAGACATCGCCGGCGAGGCTGTCGAGCATCGACTCGTCGAGCGTGGTCGGGGCGTGACGGTACTTCACGAGGAGCCCGACCGCCAGCGAGAAGGGCAGGCAGATGACCGGGAACATCCACGGGTTCGCCGCGACGAAGTCGTTCTCCCAGAGGACCCGGTTGAGGGTCTCGTAGAGGACCAGCCAGGCGAGGACGGAGATCCCGCCGACCACCGCCACGACCACGACGTGGACGTACGGATGGACGGGCCGGGCGGCCGTGACGGTCTCGCCGACCGCGCGTTCGTCACCGGCCCCGGTCACCGACCTCAGGGTCGCGGCCGTGTCGCTCCCGTTCGAGTCCACGCCGGCCTCCGATGCCTGCCTCGGATCCTGCCCGAGGTCCCGGTCAGTGTGCCAGCCCGGCGTCCCGCCATCCCGTCCTTCGCGCACCGGCGGCTCGTCCGGTCGGTCGGTGATCGTCCCGCGCCGGCCATTTGTGTTCCCCTCGCACAAATGTCTGGTACGCTCGGAGCGATCAATGGATCGAGCCCGCTAGGGGGCGTCGAGCGGGCAGAAGGAGGGTCCACCGTGGCCAGCGAGTTCTTCCCCGAGGTCTCCGCGCCGATCCCGTTCGGCGGCGTGGATTCGACCGATCCGCTGTCGTTCAAGGTCTACCAGCCCGACCGGATGGTCCTCGGCAAGCGGATGGAGGATCACCTCCGGATCGGCGTCTGCCTGTGGCACTCGTTCAACTGGCCCGGCTCGGACATGTTCGGGGTGGGCACCTTCGATCGGCCCTGGCTGCGACCCGGGGTCGACCCGATGGCGGGTGCCCGGGCGAAGCTCGAGGCGGCCTTCGAGTTCATGGCCAAGCTCGGCGTCCCGTACTACTGCTTCCACGATCGCGACGTCGCGCCCGAGGGGCGGACCTTCGCCGAGTCGACGGCGAACCTCGAGACGATCGTCGCCGAGGCCGAGGCGCACTCGGCGCGGACCGGCGTCCGGCTCCTGTGGGGGACGGCCAACCTGTTCACCCACCCGCGCTACGCCGCCGGCGCCGCCACGAACCCCGACCCGGAGGTCTTCGCCTACGCGGCGGCCCAGGTCAGGACGATGCTCGAAGTGACCCAGCGGCTGGGTGGCATGAACTACGTCCTGTGGGGTGGCCGCGAGGGCTACGAGACGCTGCTCAACACGGACCTCGCCCGCGAGGGGGCCCAGCTCGCCCGCTTCCTGCACCTGGTGGCCGAGCACAAGCACAAGATCGGCTTCGAAGGCGCCCTGCTCATCGAGCCGAAGCCGATGGAACCGACGAAGCACCAGTACGACTTCGATTGCGCGACCGTCCACGGTTTCCTGGTCAGGCACGGGCTCGAGGGCGAGTACCAGGTCAACATCGAGGCGAACCACGCGACCCTGGCCGGGCACAGCTTCCATCACGAGGTGGCCTACGCCATCGCCAACGGGATCTTCGGGAGCATCGACGCGAACCGGGGCGACTACCAGAACGGCTGGGACACCGACCAGTTCCCGAACTCCGTCGACGAGCTCTCGCTGGCCCTCTTCGAGATCCTCCGGGCCGGTGGCCTGAAGCGCGGCGGCTTCAACTTCGACTCGAAGCTGCGCCGCCAGAGCATGGATCGGCTCGACCTCTTCCACGCTCACATCGGGGGGATCGACACCCTTGCCCGGGCGCTCCTGGTGGCCGCCGACATGGTCGAGCGGGGCACCCTCGACGCGATGCGCGAGGCGCGTTACGCGGGCTGGTCGGGCGAGCTCGGCCGGTCGATCCTGGCCGGTGAACTCCCCCTCGAGACGCTGGCCGGCCGGGTCGCCGCCGGTGAGATCGACCCGAGCCCGGTCTCGGGCCGGCAGGAGCTGTTCGAGAACGTGGTGAACCGGCACATCTGGGCCGTCGAACGCCGGTAGCGGATCGGGCGGCGCGACCGGAGCCGGCGCGATGGGTCACGTCCTCGGGATCGACGTCTCGACGACCGCGACGAAGGCCGTCCTGATCGACGAGTCCGGTGCGGTCGTCGGGGTCGGCGCCTCGGAGTATGGGTTCAGCGTCCCTCGCCCACTCTGGAGCGAGCAGGAGCCGGTGCTGTGGTGGGACGGCGCCGTCGCCGCCATCCGCTCCGTCCTGGCGGCGTCCGGGCTGGCCGGCTCGGAGATCGTCGCCGTCGGACTGACCGGCCAGATGCACGGTGCCGTGCTCCTCGACGCCGCCGGCCTGCCGCTTCGACCGGCCATTCTGTGGAACGACCAGCGGACCGCGGCCGAGTGCGATGCGATCCGACGTGCGCTCGGACCGGAGCGTCTCGTGGCCATCACCGGCAACGACGCGCTGACCGGGTTCACCGCCCCGAAGCTGGTCTGGGTGCGCGGCCACGAGCCCGACGTCTGGCGGCGGATCGCCCACGTCCTCCTGCCCAAGGACTACCTGCGGCTCCGGTTGACCGGCGACTACGCCCTGGACAAGGCCGACGCCGCCGGTACGCTCCTGTTCGACCTGGCCGCCCGCGACTGGTCGCCGGTGGTGCTCGATGCGCTCGGCATCGATCCGGCCTGGATGCCGCCGACGCACGAGGGTCCGGTGGTCACCGGGACCGTCACCGCCGCGGCCGCGGCCGTCAGCGGGCTGCGGGCCGGGACCCCGGTCGTGGCCGGCGGCGGCGACCAGTCGGCCAACGCCGTCGGCGTGGGGGCGGTCTCGGTCGGGACGATGGCCCTGTCGCTGGGGACGTCGGGGGTGGTGTTCGCGACCACCGACCGACCGCTCTACGAGCCCCACGGCCGGGTCCACGCCTTCTGTCACGCCGTCCCGGGTCGCTGGCACCTGATGTCGGTGATGCTCTCGGCGGCCGGCAGCCTGCGCTGGTTCCGCGACGCCGTCGCCCCGGAGGCGGAGTTCGGTGAGCTGGCTGCGAGCGCCGCCGAGGTGCCGGCCGGGAGCGCGGGGCTCGTCTTCCTGCCCTATCTGTCCGGGGAGCGGAGCCCGCATCCCGACCCGCTCGCCCGCGGGGCGTTCGTCGGGCTCACCCTGAGCCACGATCGACGTCATCTCACCCGGGCCGTCCTCGAGGGCGTGGCGTTCGGGCTGCGCGACGGGCTCGACCTGATGCTCGAGGCCGGGACACCGGCGCCGGCCCAGATCCGGGCGTCGGGTGGTGGCACCGCGAGCCCGCTCTGGCGACAGATCCTGGCCGACGTGCTGGGGGCCGAGATCGCCACCGTGAACACGTCCGAGGGCGCGGCCTACGGAGCCGGGATCCTCGCCGCGGTCGGCGCCGGCTGGTTCCCGAGCGTCGAGATGGCCACGACCGCCCTGGTCAGGGCGACCCCGGTCGCCACCCCGGGAGCGGACGCCTCAGCCTATGCCGAGGCGCACGCCGTCTACCGCGACCTCTACCCGGTCCTGGCGCCCACCTTCCATCGGTCCTAGGCCGCTCGCGGCGGGACGCAGGCGCGCTCCACGAACCGAGCGACGGCGTCGGCCGTCAGCCGTGGAGCTCGGCCAGCTCCGTCTGGGTGACCTCGTTGGGCAGCTTGCCCATGATGATCATCCCGAGGACCTCGTCCTTGGTGACCTTGCTCTTGTCCACGGTGCCCACCAGCTTGCCCTGGAGCATGACGCTGATCCGGTCGGCCAGGTCGAAGACGTCGTGGATGTCGTGGCTGATCAGGAAGATCCCGATCCCTTCGTTCTTGAGCTGGGTCACCAGATCGCGGACCTGGGCCGTCTCGGCCGGGCCGAGCGCCGCGGTGGGCTCGTCCATGATCAGGATCCTGGCGTTGAAGTGGACCGCCCGGGCGATGGCCACCGACTGGCGCTGGCCGCCGGAGAGGGACTTCACGGGGGTCTTGAAGTTCTTGAACTTGGGGTTGAGCCGGCCCATGACCTTGCGGGTCGCCGACTCCATGGCGGCGTCGTCGAGCGAGCCGAACCGGGTGGTCAGCTCGCGGCCCAGGAACATGTTGGCGGTGGCATCGACGTTGTCGGCCAGGGCCAGGGTCTGGTAGATCGTCTCGATCCCGTACTGCTTCGCGTCGCGGGGGTTGGAGATCGAGACGGGTTGCCCGTTGATGAGGATCTCGCCCGAATCGGCCGGATGCGCCCCGGACAGGGCCCGGATCAGGGTGGACTTGCCGGCGCCGTTGCCGCCGACGAGGCCGATGACCTCGCCGGGGTAGAGGTCCACGGTGACCCCGTCGACGGCATGGACCCCGCCGAACGAGATCCGCATGTCGCGCATCTCGACGAGTGGGACGCCCTGCGCGGACCGAGTTGGCCGAGCGGCGGCGGGCTCCTCGGCAGCGGCCGGCGGCGGGGGGGTCGGCTCGGTCGGCGGGGGGGTCGGCTCGCTCATGCTCATGGTGTCCTCCCGTCCACTCAGCTCGACCGACGTCGGAGGGCGGCATCGGTGCCGACCGCGGCGACGAGCACCACGCCCACGACGATGTCCTGGATCGGCGAGTCGACCTTGAGCAGAACCATGCCCGACTGGAGCGACTGCATGACGACCGCGCCGAGGAGCGCCCCGGGGATCGTCCCGATCCCGCCGGCGAACGAGGTCCCGCCGATGACCGCGGCCGCGATCACGTACAGCTCGCTCTGGACCCCGAGGCCGACGACCGCGGCGTTGAGCCGGGCGCTCTGGACCGCCGCGCTGACCGCGGCCAGCAGGCCCATGATCACGAACGTGAACATGATCGTCCGGCGGGTGTTGATGCCGCCCAGCTCGGCGGCGTCGGGGTTGCCGCCGATCGCGAAGACGTACCGACCGAAGCGGCGCCGGGTGGCGAGGATCGTCATGAGGATGGCGACCCCGATCCCGAGGAGGACCGGGTTGGCGATCCCGACCGGGGTGTTCAGCGGCTTGCCGTACTGCTGGGCGAGCGCTTCCGGCCAGTAGTAGGTGTTGGCCACCAGGATCGCGCCCAGGACCGCGCCGCAGCCAAGGATCAGGACCGTAGCCTCGGCCCACATCGGTCGGACCGGGAAGCCGTAGCGCCGGCGTCGGCGTCGACTGCTGATCAGGCTGTACACGATCCCCAGGCAGGCCAGGATCCCGACGATCCAGCTGGCCGTCTCCCCGATCGAGCCGACGGGACCGCCGCCGAACAGCTGGAACGTGGAATCGAGGGGAGAGATGGTCCGGCCCGATGCCTCCTGGAAGGCGAAACCCCGCCAGACCAGGAGGCCGCCGAGGGTGACGATGAAGGAGGGCACCCCGATGTAGGCGATGATGAAGCCCTGGAAGCCGCCGATGGCCGCCCCGATGAGCAGGCCGCAGGCGAGCGCGATGACCCAGGTGAAGGGCCAGTTCACGCCCACGCCGAGCAGGTCCGGCAGCCACTCGGTCTGGATCATCGCCATCGTCATGGCCGTGAACCCCAGCACCGAGCCGACCGACAGGTCGATGTTGCGCGACACGATGATGAGGACCATGCCGGTCGCCATGATCGCCACCGACGCGCTCTGGACCGACAGGTTCCAGAGGTTGCGCGGGGTCAGGAACAGGCCCCCGGACATGATGTTGAAGCCGATCCAGATGATGGCCAGCGCGGCGATCATCCCCAGCAGGCGCGTGTCGATCTCCGTCGACAGGAGGAGCGACCGCAGGGAGTGCCGCTGTTCGCGGGGGGCGTCGGTCGGGACGGTTGAAGCCTCAGCCATCGTTGCGCCTCGCTGACGGGCCACCGAAATGGGACGCGCCCTGCGTCGCGGTGTTCCGCGGCGCAGGGCGCGTGAGCGTTACGAGGTTCGAGGACTCCCTACTTGCAGGCCGCCGGGCCGGTCGCGGCGTCGACACCCTGGCAGAGCTTGTCCTTGGCGATCCAGCCGGCATCGAGGACCACGTTGAGGTTGTCCTTGGTGATCGGCTGCGGGGTCAGCAGGATCGAGCTCAGCGAGTTCCCACCCGGGGTGGTGAACGGCGCGGCGCCCGTGATCTTGTCGACGGTGACCTTGTTGCAGAGCTGGACGGCAGCCTCGCCGGCGGCCTTGCCGAGCAGGCGGGCATCCTTCCAGACGTCGACCGTCTGGTTGCCCAGGGCGACGTTGTTGAGGGCGGCGGCGTCGCCGTCCTGACCGGAGACCGGGACCTTGCCGGCGAGACCCTGGGCCTTGAGGGCCGCGATCACGCCGCCGGCCATGCCGTCGTTCTCGGAGAGGACCGCGTCCACCTTGTTGGCGTTGGCGGTGAGGAACTGCTCCATCTCGGTCTGGGCGAGATCGGGCTTCCAGTTGTCGGTGTAGGTCTCGCCGACGATCTTGATGTCGCCGGAGTCGACCGCGGCCTTGATGATCTCGTCCATGCCGGCGCGCAGGAAGTCGGCGTTCGCGTCGGCCTTGTTGCCCTTGATGATCACGTAGTTGCCCTTGGGCACGACCTTGAACACCGCGTCGGCCTGCATCTTGCCGACTTCCTTGTTGTTGAACGTGATGTAGAGGGCCTTCGGATCCTCGATGAGGCGGTCATACGCGATGACCGGGATCCCCTGCGATGCCGCGCTGGCGACCGCAGGCTTGATCGCCGTGCCGTCCTGGGCAAGCACGATCAGGACCTTGGCGCCCTGCGAGATCAGCTGGTCGACGTTGGTCGCCTGGGTCTCGGCCGACGACTTCGCGTCGTTCGAGATGTACTCGGCGCCGGCCGCCGCGAGAGCCGCCTTGATGGCCGGCTCGTCCCACTTCGCCCAGCGCTCCTCCTGGTAGTTGTTCCAGGAGACGCCGACCTTGCAGCCGGCGGCGCTGCCGGCACCACCGCCGCTCGCCGCCGCGCTCGGGGCGGTGCTCGCACCGCTGCTCGAACACGCGGCGAAGACGACCGCGGCACCTGCCACGAGCGCTGCCACCTTCTTGTGGATGATCACTGTTGCCTACCTCCTCTGGACCTATGACGACGTCGAAGTCAGGGAATGGTCCCGCGCTAGGCTACCACCCTCCCCGGTGCCGTTTCCGTCCTTCGACGCCGCTTGACGAGCCGATCGTGTCGGCTGCATGAGTGGCCCGGAGCGCAAACGCCTCATCGCTCAGGCGCTCGCCAGCTCGGCCAGTGGGGTCCCGGACTGGACCCGGATCGTGGGGTCGGCCAGGAGCGGCTCGAAGGCCAGCTCGGCGGCTCCCAGCAACGGGGCGTCCACGGCCAGTCTCGCCGGGACGACCCGGACCATCGATCGGGGCGCAGCCAGCGCCCGGCGGTCCAGCTCGTCCTCGAGGCTGTCGATCACGAACGGGTGGATCCGGCCGAACCGGCCGCCCAGCACGATCAGCCGGGGGTTGAGCACGTTGACCAGTCCGGCCAGGCCCAGGCCCAGCCAGCGACCGACCCGGTCGAGGGCGTCCAGGGCGATCGGCGAGCCCGCGGCCGCCTCGCGCAGGACCGCGTCGACCTCGTCGCGCCCGCCGCTCCGGGGGTGACCGGCGAGCTGGAGGAGGACCTCCTCGCCGACCTCGGTCTCCCAGCACCCGGTGGCGCCGCAGCGACAGGTCGCGCCGGCCGGGTTGACCGGGACGTGGCCGACCTCGCCACCGTAACCGGCCGCGCCGGTGAAGGGCTGACCGCCCACGATCAGACCACCCCCGACGCCGACCTCCCCGCACAGGAACAGGACGTCGTCGGTGCCCACCGCAGCGCCCCGACGGTGCTCCGCGAGCGCCCCGAGGTCGGCATCGTTGGCGATCGAGATCGGGACCGCCAGGCCGAGGGCGTCGGCCAGCCGCTCGCCGAGCGGGACATCGTGCCAACCGAGGTTCGGGGCGATCGAGACGAGGCCGTCCTCCCGACGGACGACGCCGACGACCGCCACGCCCACCCCGACGAGCGGTTCCTCGATCGGCCGGCGGGCGCGGACCCGCGCCGCGAGTCCGACCAGGGCGTCAACGACCTCGTCGAGCGACGAGTGGCCCCGCGGCTGGTCGATCCGGATGAGCTCGAGCACGTCGCCGCCCAGCCCGACCACCGCCACGGCCAGCGAGTCGACCGCGATGTCCAGGGCGAGGACCACCGCCCCGTCCGGGCTCAGATGGACGAGCGGGGATGGCCGCCCAGGCGTCCCGAGCGGGACCGCTCGCCCCTCGGTGACGAGACCCACGTCCGCGAGCTCGCCGATCAGGCTGCGGATCGCGCTCCGGGTCAGCCCCGTGCGGGCGACGAGGTCGGAGCGCGAGAGCGGTCCGTGGATGTGGAGCTCGCGCACGACCGTGCTCAGGTTCGCCCTGCGGACCGTCTCGCTGCGCTGGCCGAGCTCGTCGCGTGCGATCGTCACGGGATTTGTGTTCCTCTCATCCAAACTATGCAAGACTGGTACACCGGCACTGCCGGTGTCAAGCATCGGGACGCGGTGCGCCCGGCGGGCGGGACCGGAGCGAGAGGAGCGATGCCATGACGATCCTGCGCTGGGGCATCCTGGGGCCCGGCCGGATCGCCCCGCGGCTCGTCCGGGCGGTGGCCTCCACCCCTCGCGGCGAGCTCGTCGCAGTCGCCAGCCGCGACCCGGCCCGGGCGGCCACCTTCGCCGCGGCCCACGGCATCCCGCGGTCCTTCGGCTCGTACGAGGCGCTCCTCGCCTCGCCGGACGTCGACGTGGTCTACGTCTCGCTGCCCAACCATCTCCACGCCGGCTGGACGATCCGCGCCCTCGAGGCGGGGAAGCACGTCCTCTGCGAGAAGCCGCTCGCTCTCGCGGTGTCGGAGGTGGACGCGATCGCGACGACCGCCGAGCGGACCGGCCGGATCGCGGTGGAGGCGTTCATGTACCTCCACCACCCCCAGACCCTGCAGGCCCTCGAGCTGGCCCGGGGCGGCGCGCTCGGTCCGCTCGAGCTGGTCCACGGCTCGTTCTCGTTCTTCCTGACTCAGGCGGACGACCCCCGGATCGACCCCGCCAAGGGCGGCGGCTCCCTGTGGGACGTCGGCTGCTACCCGGTCAGCCTGGCCCGACGGATCGCCGCCGAGGAGCCCGACCGAGTGGCGGCCTTCGCCCGGTTCGATGAGCGGGGGGTCGATCGGACGTTCTTGGGTCAGCTCCATTTCCCGGGCGGTCTCCTCGCCCAGTTCGACAGCGGGTTCGCCGCGCCGGACCGGCAGCGGGTCGAGATCGTGGGCGGGGAGGCCAGCCTTGTCCTCGAGTCGCCGTTCCTGCCCGAGCCGGACGGCCTTCCGCCGTCGCTGACGCTGTGGCGCGGCCGCCTCGCCACCAGGATCGAGGTCCCGTCGGTGGACCAGTACCGGTCCGAGGTCGAGGACCTGACCGGAGCGATCCTCGACGGGCGGACCCCCCGCGTGGACCTCGCCTTCAGTCGGGGTACCATCGCCTCACTCGTCGACCTGGATCACGCCGCCCGGGTCGATGCCGGGCTGACCGGACGCTGAGAGGCACGGAGCACACGATGGAGCCCGAGACGAAGCCGCCGGCGACCGAGTCGTCGGATCCGGCGCCGAACCCGCCCGAGCGCACGTCAGCCGCAGGCACGACCGGCGGGTCCGCCGGTGGGCCGCCCCGCCGTCGCTCGCGACGCGTGCGCGCGATCGTGGCGATCGGGGGCATCGCGGTCCTCGGCGTGCTCCTGGTCGGACTCGTCGTGGCGAGGCCGTGGGTCCAGCAGCCGTCCTGCCCGCAGATCGCGAACCACCCCGAGTGGTCGGTCGCTCGCCGCTGGGACGAGGCGCTCCTCGACGCCATCCGTCGGGCACTCCCGGCGCCGACCGTCCACGCCCGCAACCTGTTCCACACCTCGGCCGCGATGTGGGATGCCTGGGCCGCCTACGACCCCAAGGCGCTGGGCTACTTCGTCAAGGAGAAGCTGGGCGCGTCGAACGTGGAGGCTGCCCGGGACGAGGCGATCAGCTACGCCGCCTACCGGGTCCTGACCGAGCGCTACATCAAGTCCGTGGGCGCCGAGCAGTCGCTCTCCGAGTTCTCCGACCTGATGGATTCGCTGTGCTACCCGCTCGACGTGACCACGACCCAGGGCGACTCGCCGGCTGCCCTGGGCAACCGGATCGCGGCGGCGGTCATCGCCTACGGGCTGACCGACGGCTCGAACGAGGCGAATGCCTACGCCAGCACCGACTACAAGCCGGTGAACCCGCCCCTCGTGGTGGCCAAGCCGGGCACCACGATGACCGATCCGAACCGCTGGCAGCCGCTCCAGATCGAGCACATGATCTCCCAGAACGGGATCCCGGTGACGAACGGCACCCAGCAGGCGGTCGGACCCGACTGGGGGCACGTGACGACGTTCGCCCTGCCGCCCGGCGGCGCGACGGGCGTCCCGATCGATCCCGGACCGCCGCCGCAGCTGGGCGATCCGCTCACCGACCAGGCCTTCAAGGTCCAGGCCGTCGAGGTCATCCGGGACAGCAGCCTGCTCGCCCCGGCGAACCCGGCGACGATCGACATCTCGCCGGGCGCCCGGGGCAACAACCCACTCGGCTCGAACGACGGCTCCGGTCACCCGGTCAACCCGGCGACGGGCCAGCCTTACCCGGCCGACGTCGTGAACGAGGGTGACTTCGGGCGGGTGATGGCCGAGTTCTGGGCTGACGGCCCGAAGTCCGAGACGCCACCCGGTCACTGGAACGTGTTGGCCAACCTCGTCTCCGACGAGCTCGCTCCGAACCTGAAGATCGGGGGGACGGGCCCGAACGTCGACCGCCTCGAGTGGGACACCAAGCTCTACCTCGCCCTGAACGGCGCCGTCCACGACGCCGCGATCGTGGCCTGGGGGCTCAAGGGCCACTACGACTCCGTTCGCCCGATCTCGATGATCCGGTACATGGGCGGCAGGGGTCAGTCGAGCGACCCGGGCCTGCCGTCCTACGACAAGGACGGGTTGCCGCTCGTCCCCGGGCTCGTCGAGCTCATCACGAAGGAGACCAGCGCGCCAGGGGGACGTCACGCGGCGCTCGCCGGCCACGAGGGCGAGGTCGCCATCCGGGCCTGGGCCGGCAACCCCAAGGACCCCAAGACGCAGGTCGGCGGGGTGAAGTGGATCCTGGCCACGACCTGGGTCCCCTACCAGCTGCCGAACTTCGTGACCCCGGCATTCCAGGGCTTCGTCTCCGGTCACAGCACGTTCAGCCGGGCAGCGGCCGAGGTCCTGACCAGCTACACCGGCAGCGAGTACTTCCCGGGTGGGATCAGCGGCTACACGATCCCCGCCGGGTCGCTCAAGTTCGAGAAGGGACCCACGACGCCGATCCGCCTGGAGTGGGCGACCTACTACGACGCGGCGGACCAGGCCGGCCAGTCCCGGTTGTGGGGCGGGATCCACATCGAAGCGGACGACTTCGCCGGTCGGCGACTTGGCTCCGCCTGTGGCCGGGCCGCCTGGGCGCTCGCCCAGCGGTACTACGGCGGCACCGGGGGTTGACCCGCCGGCTCCGGTCGGGGCCGCCCGAGCCGGTGGACCGGTGACCCGATGAGGCGCCGGACCGTCGGAGTGGTCGTCGGCGTGGCCGTCGTCTCGGTCGTCGCCCTCGGCGTCGGCGGGGCCGTCCTGCTCCGGGGTGGGGGAGCCACGCCGACCACCGCCCTCGAGGCGCCCCACTTCGTCGACGAGACGACCGCCGCCGGCCTCGCCCACACCTACGACGGCGGGGCGACGTTCTCGACCGGTGGCGGGGTCGCCGTCTTCGACTGCAACGGCGACGGTCGGCCCGAGATCTACCTGGCCGGCGGAGAGAACCCGGCCGCCCTGTTCCGGAACGACAGTCCCGTGGGCGGCGCCCTCCGGTTCAGCCCGATCCACGACCCGGCGACCGATCTGACCGGGGTCACCGGAGCCTATCCGCTCGACGTCGACGGCGACGGCAAGGTGGACCTGGCCGTCCTGCGGGTGGGCGGGAACGTCTTCCTCCGAGGGCAGGGCGATTGCCGCTTCGAGCGGGCCAACGAGGCCTGGGGGGTCGACGGGGGGAAGGGCTGGAGCACCGCCTTCAGCGCGAAGTGGGAGAGCTCGAGCGGCCTGCCGACCCTCGCGGTCGGGAACTACCTGAAGCTGGACGCGAGCGGCCAGCCGGTCTTCGACTGCGCCGACAACCAGCTCCTCCGACCGGCCCCGGACGGCGCGACCTATGCCCCGGCCACGGCGCTCACGCCGGGCTACTGCACCCTCTCGATGCTGTTCAGCGATTGGGACCGCTCGGGACGGCGTGACCTCCGGGTCACCAACGATCGGCACTACTACACCGACGGCTCCGACCAGCTCTGGCGGGTCGCGACCGGCGAGGCGCCCAGGCTCTATACCGCGGCCGACGGCTGGGTGGCGATGCAGATCTGGGGGATGGGCATCGCCAGCTACGACGTCACCGGCGACGGGTATCCCGACGTGTATCTCACCAGCCAGGGAGACAACAAGCTCCAGACCCTGACCGCGGGGCCGACCCAGCCGGCCTACCGCGACATCGCCCTGAAGCGGGGGGTCAACGCGGCCCAGCCGTACGCGGGGGGCGACATCCTCCCGTCCACCGCCTGGCATCCCGAGTTCCAGGACGTCAACAACGACGGCTTCATCGACCTGTTCGTCTCGAAGGGCAATGTCAATGCCCAGCCGGACTACGCCGCGAAGGACCCCAGCGACCTGCTCATCGGCCGACCCGACGGGACATTCAGCGAGGGGGGAGAAGCGGCTGGGATCGTGGGCTTCGACCGGGGCCGTGGTGCGGCGCTGGCCGACTTCAACCTCGACGGCCTGGTCGACCTCGTCGAGCTCAACCTGGGCGCCCCCGCCCGGCTCTGGCGCAACGTCGGTACGGGCGACGCGGCGAAGCCGGCGCCGATGGGTCACTGGCTAGGGGTGAGTCTCTCGCAGCCGGGGTCGAACCGCGACGCGATCGGGTCGTGGATCGAGGTGCAGGTGGGAGATCTGACCCTCCGTCGCGAGCTGACCGTAGGTGGTGGCCACATCGGCGGCCAGCTCGGCCCCACCCACTTCGGGCTCGGTCCGGCGATGGAGGTGAAGGTCCGGGTCCAGTGGCCCGACGGCGAGCAGGGTCCGTGGATCCCGGTGCAGGCCGATCGCTCGGTGATCATCGAGCGTGGCGCGAGCCAGGCCGTACCGCTAGCGTCGCCCGCGAACTGAGCTCGGCCGGCGATCGGCCGACGAGGAGACCATCCGATGCCACGAGCGCGACTCGCCGAGATCGACCTGCCGGACTTCGGAATGCCCGACGGGCGGCCCGATCTCCCGGCGTCCCTCTACCCGGACCGTCTCGCCCGGCTGCGCGAACGAGCCGACGCCCGCGGCTACGACCGGCTTGTGGTCTACGCCGACCGCGAGCACAGCGCCAACCTCGCCTGGCTGACCGGGTTCGACCCTCGGTTCGAGGAGGCGATCCTCATCGTCGGGCCGGACGGCGACCCGGCGGTCCTCGTCGGCAACGAGTGCTACGGGATGGCCGAGGCGGCCCCGCTGCCGATGCGCCGGGCCCTCTTCCAGGATCTCAGCCTGCCGGGCCAGCCCAGGGATCGCTCACGACCGCTGGCCGCGATCCTCGGCGACGAGGGGATCGGACCTGACGGCCGGGTCGGCGTGATCGGCTGGAAGACGTACGACACCCGGGCGGCGATCGAGGTCCCCGCCTGGCTCGTCGATGAGCTCCGGCGGCTGACCGGTCCGGGCGGGCTGGTCGAGAACGCGAACGACCTGCTCATCGACGCCGCCGATGGGTTGCGGGTCCTCAACGAGGTCGAGCAACTCGCGACGATGGAATGGGCCGCCTGCCAGACCTCGACCGGCGTCCGCCAGGTGCTGGCCGGCCTCCGACCCGGGCTGACCGAGCGGCAGGCGGTCCGGCTCCTCCAATGGGACGGGACGCCGCTCTCGTGCCACCTCATGCTCAGCGCCGGGCCGCGGGCCACCCTCGGGCTGCTCAGCCCGGGGGACCGGCCGATCGAGCGGGGCGACCGGTTCACGGTCGCCTTCGGCATCTGGGGCGCCCTGAACTGCCGGGCTGGATTCGTCGTCGAGGACGCCGCCGAGCTGCCCGGCGACGCGGGCGACTACGTCGAGCGGCTCGTCGGGCCGTACTTCGAGGCGATCGCCGAGTGGTACGGCGCGCTCCATGTCGGGCAGCGTGGCGGGGTGCTCCACGGGATCGTCGGTCGCCGTCTCGGCGATCCGTTCTTCGGGATCTTCCTCAACCCTGGCCACCAGATCGGGCTCGACGAGTGGGTGAACTCGCCGATCGGGCCCGGGTCGGCCGTCGAGCTCCGGTCCGGGATGGCCTTCCAGGTCGACGTCATCCCGGCGACCGGGACCGCCCTCTTCACGACGAACATCGAGGACGGTCTGGCGCTCGCCGATTCGACCCTGCGGGCGGCCTTCGCCGCCGGTTATCCGGCCGCCTGGGCGCGGATCCAGGCCCGCCGTCGGTTCATGGCCGAGGCGCTCGGCATCGACCTCCACCCCGACGTCCTGCCGTTCTCGAACATCCCCGCCTTCCTGCCGCCGTTCCTGCTCCGGCCCGATCGGGCGATGACGCTGGCCGGCTGATCCGGGCATCGGAGCGGCCGGGCCGGGGCGGCAGGTCCTATCGGGTCATATCGGGAGCGGCCGTGTCGGGCCGACGATGCCGGCATGAGCGACCCGACGGACCGCCCGACCCACCGAGCCGGGACCCTCGTCGCGATCGGTCTTGCGACGGCGATCGTCCTCGTGGCGGTCCTGGCCGGCCTGGTCGTGACCGGGCGGCTCGCGGGCCAGGGGCCGTGCGGGCGTCCGGTCGCCCCCGGTTGCACCAGGGTCCTCTTCCTGGGCAACAGCTACACGGCGGTCAACGACCTGCCCGGGGTCTTCGCCCGGCTTGCGGCAGCCGGCGGATCGCCGGTCGAGACCGAGGTCGTGGCGCCCGGCGGTGTCACGCTCGCCGATCACGCGACGGCCGTCGAGACCCGGGAGGCCCTCGGGTCGGTGCCCTGGAGCTGGGTGGTCCTCCAGGAGCAGAGCCAGGTCCCGGCGGCGACTGCGTCCCGGGTCGCGGGGATGGCACCGGCGACCGCGACCCTGGCGGACCGGATCCGGGCCGTCGGCGGGCGGCCGATCCTGCTCGAGACCTGGGCCCATCGCGACGGTCGGCCGGAGATGGGCCTGCTCGACGAGGCCTCGATGCAGGCTGCGCTCCTGGCCGGCTACCTGGCCGTCGGCCACGCGCTCCACGTCCCGATCGCGCCGGTGGGGGAGGCCTGGCGAGCCGTCCGCCTGACCTCCCCGGAGCTCGAGCTGTGGCAGCCCGACGGGAGTCACCCCACGATGGCCGGGACCTATCTCGCAGCCTGCGTGCTGTACGCCAGCGTCTTCGGTCGGAGCCCCGAGGGGCTCGGCGAAGCCGCGGGGATCCCCGACGCGATCGCCCGCCGCCTCCAGACCGTGGCGGCGCGGATCGTGCTGTCGGACCCGGGACGCTGGCTCCGGCCCTAGCCTCGGGCGAGTCGCGGCTCCGTCGGGGATACTCCGCTCATGAGGTTCCGAACCACGATCCAGCTCGAGGGCAAGACCGCGACCGGCTTCCGGGTGCCGGTCGAGGTCGTCGAGGCGCTCGGCTCCGGCAAGCGGCCCCCGGTCCGGGTCACCCTCGGCGGCCATACGTACCGGAGCACGGTGGCGGCCTATGGCGCCGTCTTCATGCTCCCGCTCAGCGCCGAGAACCGCGAGGCCGCCGGGCTCGTCGCCGGTGACGAGGTGGAGGTCGGGCTGGAACTCGACACGGCGCCCCGCGAGGTGGCCGTCCCGCCGGACTTCGCCGCAGCCCTCGATGCGGACCCCGACGCCCGGCGCACCTTCGATGGTCTGTCGTACAGCAACAAGCGCCGGTTCACGCTCTCGATCGAGGATGCGAAGACCCCCGAGACGCGGCAGCGCCGGATCGACAAGGCGGTCGCGGGCCTACGGGAGGGCCGGGTCTAACCGGCGGCGGCCAGGACGGAGCCCGGCGGCCGCGACCAGCCCGGGTCTGGGCGGCCGCGACCAGCCCGCCCCGGACGCCTTCGGCCCGGCTAGCCCTATCGCCTCGGGACCGCGGGGACCTCTGGTCCGCTGTGGCGGTTCCCGTCGGCACCATAGGGTCGGGACGATCCGTGGCCATGGACACATGTCCGGTGGCGCTACGGGGAGGTGTGCGGTGCCCGATCGCGAGAGTCAGCACCTGGGACGGGCGGCCATGGCGTCCCTCCCTGCCCGGCTCCGGGCCGGCCGACCGAGCCTGACGGTCGGCGTCCGGCCCGTCGTCGAGACGATCCTCCTCGGGGTCGCCTACTTCGTGTCGGCCCAGATCGGGCTCGCTTTCGCCCTGGCCGGCGGCGATGCCTCGCCGATCTGGCCGCCCGCCGGGATCGCCGTGGCGGCCCTCGTGATCGGCGGCCGACGCCTCTGGCCCGGTGTGGCGGTGGGCGCCTTCCTGACCGGGGTCGTCAACGGCTCGCCGGTCCTGCTCGCCGGGCTCACCAGTCTGGCCGCAACAAGCGAAGCCATGCTCGCGGTCGAGCTGCTCCGCCACCTCCGGTTCCGACCGCAGCTGGACCGCCTGGTCGACGTCCGGACGTTCGTGCTGGCGGGCTGCGCGGCGCCGGCGGCCCTGGCCGCATCGGTCGCAGTCGTCAGCCTGGTTCGGGCCGGATCGATCGGACCGATGGAGCTCGCGTTGACCTGGCTGACCTGGTGGGCCGGAGACGCGCTGTCGATCCTGGTGATCGGCGGACTCCTGCTCACCTGGCTGAGCCCCGTGACGATGGGTGTCGTCCGGAGCCGGACGATCGAGAACCTGTTCGCGCTGGCGATCGTGACCGGGGTCTCGATCCTCCTCTTCTTCGACGTCTTGGATCTCCGCTCGTCGGGCCAGGCCGTCGCGTTCCCGATCATCCCCGTGATCATCTGGGTCGCCTTCCGGGCCGGACCCCGGGGAAACGCGGTAGCCTCGATGACCTTCTCGACGATCGCGATCAGCGCGACCGCCCAGGGTCGCGGGCCGTTCGTGGGCAACACGACCGAGGGCAGCCTCGGCTATCTGACCCTGTTCATCGCGATGGTCGCCATCACCGGCTACGCGGTCGCCGCGGTGGTCGCCGAGCGGGAGACGGGCCGCGAGGAGCTCGAGGCGGCTGGCCGCCGAGCGAGCCAGGCGCTCCGTCAGCTCCAGGCGGTCGAAGCGATCGGACGCCTGCTGGCCGAGCAGGGCCCGACCCCGGCCGCCCTCAATTCGGTCGTCGGCGTGCTCCAGGAGACCTTCGGCTACAGCCACCCGTCCCTGTACACCGGCGATGAGATGCTGGTCCGCCTCGGCGCCCAGCGCGGGTACGTCGAGCCGATCGACGAGATCGATGCCTCCAGGGGTGTGATCGGCCGGGTGATGCGGACTCGGCAGGTCCAATACCTGCCGGACGTCAGGCTCGACTCCGGCTATCTCATGGCCGACCCCTCGGTCCGGAGCGAGGTCGCGGCGCCGCTCCTCGTCCGGGGCTCGTTCCTGGGCGTCCTGAGCGTCGAGAGCCGGACGGCCCTGGGCGAAGCCGACCTGGCCGCGGTCTCGGTGGTGGCCGACCGGGTCGCGGCGGCTCTCGCCCTGGCCCTCGAGCGCCGCGACCTGGCCGAGCTGGCGATCCGGGACAGCCTGACCGGACTCCACAATCGACGGTACTTCGACGAGGCGATCCAGGCCTTGGGTGCGTCCCGGGCCCGACTCCGCGACGACGAGCGTCCGTCGCTGGCGG
This sequence comes from uncultured Chloroflexia bacterium, assembly GCA_963809595.1. GTDB lineage: Bacteria > Chloroflexota > Limnocylindria > Limnocylindrales > CSP1-4 > Chersky-267. The sequence goes on from CAWEKG010000002.1 coordinate 69,950, forward strand.
TGATCATGTTCGACCTCGATCGGTTCGGAAACCTCAACAACCGCCAGGGTCACCAGGTCGGCGACGAGGTCCTTCGGGCGTTCGGGCGGATCCTGACGGGGCGTCTCCGTGGGTCCGACCTGGTCTGCCGCTACGGCGGCGAGGAGTTCGTCGCCGTCCTATCCGGCGCCCGGGCGGCGGACGCCGAGCGGATCGCCGAGGAGATCCGGGCCGAGCTCGAGGGCGCCACCATCCTCGGCGTCGACGGCGGGCCGATCTCGGTCACCGTCTCGGCCGGCTGCGCGGCGGGCGACAGCGCGGAGGCGACTCCTGAGGCGCTCATGACCGCGGCGGACGTCGGGCTGCGGATGGCCAAGCGGGCGGGCCGGAACCTCGTCGTCGCCGCCGCCTGACCTACCCGATGGTCCGGTCGGCGTCCTCGACGCCGGTCATGGCTCCTCGTCGGCGCCGACCTCGGCGTCCTCGGCCAGACGCACGACGTTGCGGCCCGACGCCTTGGCTGTGTACAGCGCGGCATCGGCCCGGCCGAAGATCGCCTCCGCGGTATCGCCGGGGACGGCGACCGTCCCGCCGATCGAGATCGTGACCCCGAGCTCGACGTCCGCGGTCGCGTCCCGGACGCGCGTCTGCTGGACCAGGACCCGGAACCGCTCGGCGACCTTCCGCAGGGCCGGTCCGTCGACGTCGGTGATCGTAAGGGCGAACTCCTCGCCGCCGAACCGGGCGAGATCGTCGCCGGCACGGGACGCTCCGAGCAGCGTCCGGGCGACGGTCGTCAGCGCGACATCCCCGGTCGCATGCCCGTGCCGGTCGTTCACCAGCTTGAAATGGTCGATGTCCGCGATGAGAAAGCCGAACCGCCGGCCGTAGCCGGCCAGCTCGGCGACCCGCGAGGCGATCGACATCTCGAAGTGACGCCGGTTCGGGATCCCGGTCAGGGCGTCGCGCATGGCCAGGTCCCTGAGCTCCGAGGCCTCCTGTCGCGCGGTCGAGAGCGCGGTGCTGTCGTCGAACACCTCGACCGCGCCGATGACCCTGCCCTCGCGGTCGTGCACGGGTGCCGTCCGCACCCGCACCGGCACCCGGTGGCCCTGCCGATGGCGGAGGAAGACCTCGGCCTCCCGGGGCTCGCCGTCGGCGATCGTGGCCGCCAGCGGGCAGCGGCCGCGACACAGGTGTCGACCGGCCGAGTCGACGTGGTTGAGCAGGTTGTCGTAGCAGAAGTGCCCGACAACCTCGGCGGCGGGGAAGCCCGAGAGGCGCTCGGCGCCGTGGTTCCAGTAGCGGATGCGTCGGGCCCGATCGACGTAATAGACGCCGTCGTAGAGATTGTCGACGGCGGCCCGCTCGAAGTCGTCGCCCGGATCGGCTGCCGCCGCGACCGGCACCGGATCGACGCCCGGGCGCTTTCGTGCAGGAACGCCGCGGCCGACCCCGGTCACCGGTCGATCCCGAAGCGCACGTCGTGCCTCCGCGGCCTGGTCCCGCGGCGTGCCGTCGGTTCACGAACGGCTCGGTCGCCGGGTCCCGGGCGATGATGGCCGGGTCGCGACGGGTCGGCCATCGGACCGGAGTACCAGCTCGGAGGGGGTCCGGGTAGGACCCGGGCGACGCGCCGACCGAACCCCGAGAACGCCTTGTCAATACCCCCAGGGAGTATACAACCCCTTGACAACGTGGTACTATCCAGGCCGATGCGGCGTGTCAAGACTTGACACGCCCACAGTCATGTCCGGCGCGACGCGGCGCCGGCGACGACGGACCCAGGGTCGAAACGAGACCCCGGCGCTCGGCGTCAAGGGCGTGGGACACGAGCGGAGGTGGACTTGGCCGTCGGCGTCGCCGCGGAAGTCAAGAGCAAGCTGAGCGTGGTCGACGTCGTCGGCCAGACGGTCCAGCTGAAGAAGTCGGGCAGCACCTACAAGGGTCTCTGCCCGTTCCACGGTGAGAAGACGCCGTCGTTCTACGTCACGCCGGCCCGTGAGAGCTGGAAATGCTTCGGCTGCGGCCTGGGCGGCGACATCTTCAGCTTCGTCATGCAGCGCGACAGCATCGGCTTCCCCGAGGCGCTCAAGCAGCTCGCCGCCCGGGCCGGCGTCGAGCTCGACGAGCGGACCAGTCGCGACGACGCCCGGAAGCGCCGCCTGCGCGACGTCCTCGACTCGGCGATCGCCTTCTACCACACCGTCCTGACCGCTCATCCGTCCGGTCGGACCGCGCTCGACTATCTCCGTGAGCGGGGTTTCACCGAGGCCACGATCGAGACCCACCAGCTGGGTTGGGCGCCTGGCGGCTGGGAGACGATGAGCAAGCAGCTCCAGGCGAAGCGTGGGGTGACTCCCCAGGAGCTCCAGGAGGTCGGGCTCACCCAGCCGCGGGGGACCGGGCGGGGCGGCGCCTACGACCGGTTCCGCGAGCGGATCATCTTCCCGATCCGGGATCAGGCCGGGAACGCGGTCGGGCTCGGCGGCCGATACCTCATCGCCCAGGGCGACACCAGCGACCACGGTCCGAAGTACCTCAACTCACCGGCCACCGCCCTCTTCGACAAGAGCCGGACGCTCTACCTCATCGACCGGGCGAAAGGCCCCATCCGGAAGACCGGCCAGGCGGTCATCGTCGAGGGCTACACCGACGCGCTGATGGCCCACCAGGCCGGCTTCGACAACGTCGTCGCCTCGCTCGGGACGGCCCTCACCCCGGGTCAGGTCGCGCTGCTGACCCGCTACGCCAAGAAGGTCGCCCTGGCCTACGACGTCGACCCGGCCGGCCAGAGCGCCGGCACGTTCGGTGTGACCGAGCTGAACAACCTCATCGCCGAGGTCCAGGCGGCCCGATCGGGGTCCTCGAGCGACGGCGTCGGCCTGACCGACGTCGGGGTCGTCCGGCTGCCCGAGGGCAAGGACCCCGACGAGGTCATCCGCGAGTCGCCCGACGCGTGGCGCGAGGCGGTCCGGACCCCCGACCCGATCCTGGCCTACCTCATCGACTACCACGCCTCGCGGGTGGACGTGCGCACGCCCGAGGGCCGCAAGCGGCTCGTCGACGCGGTCCTGCCGACCCTGCGCAAGGTCGCCGATCCGACGGTCCGCGACACGTATCTCCAGCTCCTGGCCCGACGATCAACGGTCAGCGAGCAGACCCTCCTCGAGGCGCTCCATCGACGCCCCGAGCCGGGTCGCTCGGTGGCGGTCGTCGGCGGCGGGGCCGGCGAAGGCGAGCACGCAGGCGCCCGGATCACCCTCGACGCGGTCCGGGCCGCGGCCGAATCGGTCAGCCCGGAGGAGGTCGTGAAGTCGATCACCCCGGTCGAGGTGGAGCTCCTCCGGCTCATCCTCCTGATCCCCGACCAGCAGCCCCGGGTCGAGGACGGGCTGCGGCCGGAGGATCTGCCCTCGACGGTGGCCCGGGAGCTCTACGGCGCCATCCTGGCCGATCGCCGACGCGGGGCGGAGGCCGCCGGCGATCCCGACGGCGCGGGTCGCTTCGAGCGCGACCGTCTCCTCGAGGCGCTCGACCCCGAGACCCGGGCGCTCGCCCTGGGTCTCTACGCTCTCGACCGACCCGATCCCCGGGCCCTGCCGTCGCAGCGGGTCGTCTACAACGTGGACAAGTGCCTCCTCACCCTCGAGGCGGATCGGCTCGAGGAGCGGAGCGCCTGGAACCAGGCGGAGCAGGCCGACGCCGAGCTCCGCGCCGACCAGGAGGCGATGGCTCGTCTCCTCGATGAAGAACGCCAGATCAACGAGGCGCGCCGGTCGCTCGATCGTCGGATCGAGCAGACGCGTCTCCTCACGCGACCGGCCGCGGCCGTCGGGGCTCCCGCCTCGACCGTCGGGACCGGTCGCCGATGACCCGGGAGGGCACAGGGCAGATGGCACAGGACCCACTGGACAAGCAGCTCGTCGAGGCCGTGCTCGCCGGACGGCCGCGGCGCACCCGCGCCGAGGTGGAGGAGGCGCGGCTCGCCTCGAAGCGCCCGGCCAAGGCCGGAGTGGCCGTCGTCGAGGTCGAGCTCGACGACGAGGATGACGACGAGGACGACGACGTCCTGGTGCTCGGGGTGGGCGACGGCCTGACCGACGGCGCCGACGTCGGGCCGATCCCGCTCGAGGTCGTGGCCGAGGCCGAGGTGTCGCCCGCCCTCGTGGACGCGCCGACCAAGCTCGACGCCAAGGAGCTCGACGAACCGACCCCGGAGGAGCTCGAGGCGCTCTCGGCGGACATGATCGGGATCGACGATCCCGTCCGGATGTACCTCAAGGAGATCGGCAAGGTCGCCCTCCTGACCGCCGAGGAGGAGGTCGTCCTGGCCAAGGCGATCGAGCTCGGCGAGTGGCTCGTCGAGGCGCCCTGGAAGGGGATCTTCTCGCTCCACGAGTGGACCCTCCACGACACCGAGCGCAAGACCCGGACCGCCAAGCCGCAGCATCGTCTGCCGTTCGGGCCGGAGGCCCACACGATGGTCCGGGACGCGATCTCCGACGAGGCCGCCGCCGACCTCCTGGTGCCCAGCCCCGACTTCCACCTCATCAAGGCCGGTCGCGACGTCCAGTCGGAGGGGACGAAGACCCTCCTCCGCGAGGCCAAGCACCACGTCGCGGAGTACAACGAGAAGCTGGACCCGGACGCCTTCCTGGCGATCATGGACTGGGCCTACTTCGCGGTCCACAACGGTGATCTCGACTCGCGCGACAACGTGGGTCTGCGGGCGATCTACGACTGGTCGCGCGAGGGGGTCGCCTTCCCGGCGCTGGAGCGCTGGATCCTGGCGGGCCACGACGCCGACCTGATGAAGCGCCTCGGCTACGACCCCGAGGTGCCGCTGAACACCAAGCTTCGCGATCGCAAGGGCGAGCTCGTCCGGATCGGGCGGGACGCCCGCGAGCAGCTGACCTCGGCGAACCTGCGCCTGGTCGTCTCGATCGCCAAGAAGTACATCGGGCGCGGGATGTCCTTCCTCGACCTCATCCAGGAGGGCAACATCGGGCTCATCCGGGCGGTCGAGAAGTTCGACTACGAGAAGGGCTTCAAGTTCTCCACCTACGCCACCTGGTGGATCCGCCAGGCCATCACCCGGGCCATCGCCGACCAGGCCCGGACGATCCGCATCCCGGTCCACATGGTCGAGACGATCAACCGGCTCATCCGGGTCTCGCGCAACCTCCTCCAGGAGCTCGGTCGCGAGCCGACCGTGGAGGAGATCGCCGAGGCGATGTCGAAGGGCCAGGAGGTCATCGTCACGCCGGAGAAGGTCCGCGAGATCATCAAGGTCTCGCAGGAGCCGGTCTCGCTGGAGACCCCGATCGGCGAGGAGGAGGACTCCCACCTCGGCGACTTCATCGAGGACCGGGCCGCCCTGGCGCCGGCCGAGGCCGCCTCGCACCAGCTGCTCAAGGAGCAGGTCGAGGCCGTCCTCGACTCGCTGACCGGGCGCGAGCGACGGGTCCTCCAGCTCCGCTTCGGTCTCGAGGACGGGCGCGCCCGGACCCTCGAGGAGGTGGGCAAGGAGTTCAACGTCACCCGCGAGCGGATCCGCCAGATCGAGGCGAAGGCGCTGCGCAAGCTGCGCCACCCCTCCCGCAGCCGGAAGCTCAAGGACTACCTGGAGTAGGGAGCGGCCGATCGTCCTGGCTCACGTCGCGATCCAGGCGGGCCTGCCGCAGCTCGCGGCAGAGATCGGCGACGAGGACCCCGGCGTTGTCGCTGCCTGCATCGACGATCTCGAGACGGGCGGTCATCCTCGGAGTGTCGTCTCCGCCGCTTCACCGGCGATCCACTCCGCGCGGCTGTTCGGCGCGACGCCGCGGTGACATGATGGGCGCCGGCCGCTGCCGCGTCCACGGTGGCGAGCCTGAAGGGGCGGTCGGCGCCCCGGGACGGTCCGCCGCTCGCGGCGCCCGGTGTCGGGTCGAGGCCGTCCGCAGGAGGCGCCAAGATGTACGGCACGATCGCGCGGATCCACCCGAAGCCCTCTCGCCTCGACGACCTGAAGGCCTACGGCGCGACGATGACCGGCGATGCGATGCCCGCCGGGTTCCGGGCGACCTACCTGTTCGAGCCCGACCGGTCACCCTACGAGCGCCCGACCCTCTTCCTCATCGCCCTCTTCGACGACGAGGCCACATACCGGGCGAACGCGAGCAGCCCCGAGCAGGACGTCCGCTATCGCCTGATGCGCGACATGCTCGACGACGACCCAGAGTGGATGGACGGGACGTTCAGCGGGGTCTGATCGGGGTCCATCGGTCCGCGGCCCGGGTTCCAGCGCTGCCCTGGGCAGGCCCGGGCCGACGGGGGACCGACAGGCCGACCCGCCGGGCCGATCCGGGCTGAAGGGCCCTCGACCGGGAGGCCGCGCCAGCCGACTCTGGCGACGACACGGGGTTCGCTGTTCGGCCCCACCCATCGAGGTCGTTTCGCGGTGCCCCTCGACTCGCCGCCGGAAATGGCTGTGAAGCCGGTCCTCTCCTGTACCGGGCTGCGCAAGCGGTTCGGGGAGCGCCAGGCGGTCGACGGGGTCGGCTTCGAGATCGCCCCGGGCGAGACGTACGGCCTCCTCGGCCCCAACGGAGCCGGCAAGACCACCACCATCTCGATGATCTGCGGCATCCTCCGGCGCGACGAGGGTGAGGTCCTCATCGGCGGCCGATCGCTCGACCCCGGCAGCACCTCGCTCAAGGCCGAGATCGGCTACGTGCCCCAGGACCTGGCCATCTACCCGGACCTGAACGCCCGCGAGAACCTGGACTTCTTCGGCCGCCTCTACGGGCTCGGCGGGTCGGCCCTCAGGTCCCGGATCGATGAGGTCCTGGCGGTCGTCGACCTGAGCGATCGGGCGAAGGAGCGGACGAGCCAGTACTCGGGCGGGATGAAGCGGCGTCTGAACATCGCGATCGGCCTGCTCCATCGGCCCAGCCTGCTCATCCTCGACGAGCCGACCGTCGGGGTGGACCCGCAGAGCCGGAACGCCATCCTGACCAGCGTCGAGGCCCTCAGCGCGGCCGGCATGGGCATCCTCTACACCACCCACTACATGGAGGAGGCCGAGCGCCTGTGCGACCGGGTCGGCATCGTCGATGAGGGCCGGATCATCGCCGAGGGGACCCGCCGCGAGCTCGTCGCCCTGGTCGGCGGCGTCGATCGGGTGACCCTCGTGGCCGGTGGCGACCTGAACGCCGCCGCGAGCTCGGCCCGGGCCGTCCCGGGGGTGCGCGACGCGACGGTCGCCGACGGTCGCATCGATCTCCTCGTGGAGGAGGCGCGGAAGCTCCTGCCTCGGCTGCTCGAGGCGGTCTCCGGTGACGGTGTGATGATCCGCTCGGTGGAGGTGGTCGAGCCCGACCTCGAGAGCGTCTTCCTCCACCTGACCGGCAAGGCGCTCCGGGACTAGGCCCGGCGATCGACGGTGCGCGCCGCCCTCGTCATCGCCCGTCGGATCCTGCGCCAGCGGCTGCGGGACCGCTCGGCCATCCTCTTCGCCGTCCTCACGCCGCTGGGGCTGGCCGTGGCCTTCGCGGCGATCATCCCCGACTTCAGCCCCACCTTCCACACCCGGATCCTCGTCGTCGACCGCGACGGCGGACACCTGGCCGCCGTCCTCCGGGACGACGTCCTCGGCCGCGTCGCCAGCTCCGGCATCGCCGAGATCGTCCCGATCGCCGACGAGACGGCCGCCGCGGCCGAGATCGAGGCCGATCGGGCCGGGGTCGCGATCGTCATCCCGGCCGGCCTGACCGGGGCCGTGACGGCCGGGGATCCGGCCGAGATCCGGATCCTGGCCGGCGGCAGCGTGACCGCCCGGGAGGTCGCCCGGGCCGTGGTCACCCGGTTCGCCGACGAGGTGGGTGCGATCCAGCTCGCGGTGCGGACGGTCGCGGCGAGCGGCGGGCGGGCCGACCCGGCGACCGTGGCTGCGGCGACGACCGCGGTCGAGGCGACCAGCCCGGTCGCGGTCGCGGACCTGGCGGCCGACAAGCGGCGAGCGTCGATGGCCACCTTCTACGGCGCCGCGATGGCGATGATGTTCGTCTTCTTCGCGACCCAGTACGGGGCGCTGGCCCTGCTCGGGGAGCGACGCGACGGGACGCTCTCCCGGCTTCTGGCGGCCCCCGTCCCGCCGGCGGCGATCGTCCTGGGTGGCTCACTGGCCGGGATGGTCCTGGGCCTCGTGGCGATGTCGACCCTGGTGGTGGCCACGACCCTGTTCGTCCACGCCAGCTGGGGTCCACCGGTCCTGCTCGCCGTCCTGCTCCTGGCGGCGGTCATCGCCGCGACCGGGATCTCGACCATGGTCTCGACGATGGCCAAGACCGTCGACCAGGCCGGCGGGCTCGTCGCCATCGTGGCCCTGAGCATGGCGGCGATCGGCGGCGTCTTCATCCCGCTGAGCCAGGCGCCCGAGCTCCTCGGTCGGATCGCCCTGGTCACACCCCATGCCTGGTTCCTCCGGGCGATCGACACGATGTCGGGGCCGAACGTCGCGTTCACAGAGATCCTGCCCTCGGTGGCGGTGCTCGTCGCGATGGGCCTGGTGACCGGGGCGATCGGGCTCGCCCGGGCCCGAGACTCGCTGGTGCCGGCATGAAGGCCCTGGTCATCGCCCGGGTCAACATGGTCCGGGCGTTCCGCGACCGGATGAGCCTCTTCTTCATCCTGGTCCTGCCGATGATCCTCATCGTCGTCCTCGGGATGACCTACGGCGGGATGAACACCGCCCGGGTCGGGCTGGTCGACGAGGATGGCGGCCCGCTGGCGGCCGACCTCGCGACCGGGATCACCTCGACGGGGATGCGCCTCGACGTCCGCCGGTTCGATGGCGCGGAGCAGCTCCGCGACGCGGTCGAGCGGGGCTTCGTGGAGCTCGGCCTGGTCATCCACTCCGGCTACGACATGGCCCTGCGGAACGGCGGGATCGGCTCGCTCGAGTACGTCAGCCAGCCACAGAGCTATGCCAGCGCGATCCGGACGGCCCTCGACGCCACGATCGCCGACCAGGCCGGGCTCGTCCGGGCGGCCCGGTTCGCCGCGGCCACGAACGGCATCCCGTTCGACCGTGCCCTCGCGACGGCCCGCGAGCAGCAGCCGGCCGTCGCCGGGGTCGGTGTCACGGTAGAGAGCCTCGGCGAGGTCGCCACGAACCCGAGCGGCTTTGCGGTCGGCGCCGAGAGCCAGGTCATCCTGTTCATGTTCCTGACCTCGATGACCGGGGCGGTCGCGCTCATCATCACCCGCCAGCTGGGGATCTCCCGGCGCGAGTTCTCGACCCCCACCGGTGCCGGCACGATCGTCCTCGGCGAGACGCTCGGTCGGTTCGCGTTCGCGCTCTTCCAGGGGGTCTTCATCGTCGTCGCCACGGCCCTCCTGTTCGGGGTCGACTGGATGGACCCGCTGGCCACCGGCGCGATCGTCCTGGTCTTCGCCCTCGTCTCCTCGGGTGCCGCCCTGCTCCTGGCCACGGTCGTCTCGAACGAGCACCAGCTGAGCGCGCTCGGCCCGGCGCTCGGGATGGTCCTGGCCCTGCTCGGCGGGGCGATGGTTCCGATCGAGGTCTTCCCGCCGGCGATGCGGACGATCTCCCTGGCGACCCCTCACGCATGGGCCCTCGACGCGTTCCACGACCTCCTCCTGAACGGGGGAGGGTTGGCCGACATCCTGCCCCAGCTCGGGGTCCTGACGGCCTTCGCGGTCGTCCTGCTGGCGCTCGCGTCGTTCCGCTTCCGTCGCCAGGTGACCGGTGGCGGGACGTGATCCCGGTCAGTCCGCGGGGCGGACGCTGACGGCCGAATAGATCGAGCCGAGGAACCGACTGGGCACCGATCCGAGCAGGCGCGTCTGGTCGAAGCCGGCCGCACCTGCCACCTGCCGCCAGGTCGCGAACGAGATGGGGTGAGGGACCCACGGGTTGCCCCGGTCCGTCCCGTACTCCACGAGGACGAGTCGGCCGCCCCCGCGCAGGTACCCGCGCACGAGAGCCAGGACGGGTCGCTTGTCGCGCACGAAATGGAGCGAGTTCGCCATCACCACCCCGTCGAGGGACGGCAGGGCGAGCCGTGTCGTGAAGTCCGCGGTCAGCTGGTGGAGCTCGATCGCCGGGAACCGCCGGGCCATCGACTCGGCCTGGGTCCGGAGGGCGGCCCGATCGCGATCAACCGAATAGATGACCCCGCCCCGATCGAGCAGGTCGGCCAGGGCCAGGGTGAACGCGCCGGTCCCGGAGCCGAGGTCGGCCCAGACCGCGCCGCCGCCCTCCACTCCGTCGCGGAGGAGCGCGACGTGGTCAGCGTGGTCCATCGCGGGCGACACCGATCCGGTCAGGCGCGCCCGGCTCGGGACCCACCGCGACGCGCTCTCCCGCGGCCGACCAGTCGCTGTAGGAACCCTCGTACAGGATCGGGTCGGGCAGGCCGGCGACCCGCATCGCCAGGGCGTGATGGCAGGCTGAGACGCCCGACCCGCAGGACGTGACGATCTCGGACCCGGCGGCGCCGTCGGCCCCGAGGGCACCGAACCGGCGAGCGAGCGCCGCAGGCGAGAGGAACCGCCCGTTCGGCTCAACGAGGTTCCCGTCGGTCGGGGCGCTCCGGGCGGTCGGGATGTGGCCGGGGTAGGCGTCGATCGGCTCGACCTCGCCGCGGTAGCGGGGCGCCCCACGGGCATCGAGCAGGACGACCTCGCCGAGACGGGACTTCAGCTCCCCGCGCTCGATCACCCGGGACCAGGTCGACCCGAGCGCGATGGTGGTCGGCGCGAACTCCGGGACCTCGGTGGTCAGCCGGCCGCCCGACGCACGCCAGGCCTGGAAGCCGCCGTCGAGAACGGCGACCCGGCGATGGCCGAGGATGTCGAGCATCCACCAGAGCCGGGCGGCGACCCACCCACCGACGTCGTCGTAGGCCACGACGCAGTGGCGCGAGCCGATCCCGACCGCCCTGAGACGAGCGGCGAACTCGGCCGGTGAGGGGAGCGGGTGGCGTCCCGGTCGGCCCGGGCCGGGGGGGAGCGCGAGATCACCGTCGAGGTCGAGGAAGATCGCCCCGGGCAGGTGACCCTGGTCGTACGCGATCCGGCCGGCGCCCGGCTCGCCGAGCACCCAGCGCGTGTCGACGACCCGGAGGTCCGGGTCGTCGATCCGGGCGACCAGCGTCTCGGCCGTCACGAGCGGGCCATCGATGAGCGGTCGGGCACGGTCGTCGGTCATCGGCGGAGTATGCCAGCCGGGGTCCGTGCTATCCTCTGCCGCGGCGCGGCAGCCTCGGACCGGCGACCACCGGCTCGTCGACCCGGCACCGCCCGACGATCGCCCCGCGGCGATCCCTCGCTCCGGCGTAGCTCAGTGGTAGAGCGGGCGGCTGTTAACCGCTTGGTCGTAGGTTCGAGTCCTACCGCCGGAGCCAACTCGCCTCGTCTGACCCTCCTTCGGAGATGCGGCCGTCCACGCCGATGAACGAGGACCCCGGCTCGGTGACCGAGGCCGGGGTCCTGTCGAGCGGTCGAACGGGCCTAGAACCGACGGCGACCGGGCGTGACTGCCGCGCCGACGACGGCGGCCTTGGCGACCGGCGACGGGCCTGGGCCGACGGCGGCGCCGACGACGGCGGCCTTGGCGACCGGCGATGGGCCGGGCTTGACGGCTGCGGTCACGACCGCGGCCTTGGCGACGGGTGCGCCGATGACGCCGACCCCTCTGCGACCTGGACCGAGCGGCATGTCAGACCCCTTCAGCTGCGAACATCGCCTCATCGGCCTCGACGGCGGCGATGAGGGCCTGGATGGGGATGCGGCCGTTGGCGATGAGCTGGCCGCCGGCCCGGCGCATCGCCGAGGCGAACGGCGCGGCCCACAGGTTCTCGTAGACGAGGACGCCGGCGATCGTGCCGGGATCCATCGCGGCGGCGAGGTGGTCGACGTCCTCCTCGGCCAGAGTCTCGGCCAGCTGGGCCTCGATCCGGGCGAACTCACCGAGCTCGTCGAGATCGCCCAGCTCCTGGGCCATGACCGTGCCGTCGTCGGCCTTCGCCAGGATGAGGATGTCCATGATCCGGATGATCCCGGCATCGTGGAGCCGGATGAGCTCGTCCGCTCCCTCGCCGGTGAAGTTCTGGGCCCCGGCCGGGAACTCGACGATCAGGTAGTCGACGGGCCCCAGCTCGTCGAGCGATCGGTCGGTCATGATCTCTCCGTTTCTGGCTCGACTCGAGCCGGGAATGGGCGGGGACCTGTTCGGGTCCAGGTCTGCCGGACCTCGATGACACCCGCGACGGCGTCCGCGATCGGCGAGGCCCATGATACGCGGTACAGGCGCGAGACCCGCGTCGGGGCGCCGGACCGGGTGACCTTCCGAGGGGAGCGACGACGATGGGATCCAGGCACGAGACGCTCCGGGACGTCTGGACGATCTTCGACGGTCTGCCGCTGCTCTACCGCACGAACACGACACCGCCGCCTGACGACGCCCGGACGATCATCCACATCCACGGCTTCGCCATCTCCGGTCGCTATCTGCTGCCCACGGCCTCGCTCCTCGCCCCGGACTACGCGACCTTCGTCCCCGACCTGCCCGGCTTCGGACGGAGCCACCACCCGGTCCACCCTCTGACGATCGACCAACTGGGCGATGCCGTCGTCCGGTTCATGGACCAGCAGGGTGTCCAGCGTGCCGTGCTCCTCGGCAACTCGCTCGGCTGCCCGATCATCGGCTCGATGCTCGACGAGCATGTCGACCGCATCGAGGCCGTCATCTTCGTCTCGCCCGCCGGCGGTCGCTACAACCTGCCGATCTACCGGGGCGTCGCGCAGATGGCCCTGGCGGGTCTCCGCGAGCCGCCCCGGATGTTCCCGATCGCCCTGACCGACTACGCTCGGTACGGGCTGATCCCCTCGATCGACCTGCTCTGGTCGATGCTCCACTACCCGACGGTGCAGCGGCTGCGCGAGCTCGTTGTCCCGGCCCTCGTCGTGCTCGGGTCGCGCGACCCGCTGGTCGGCGAGGCCTGGGTCGCCCAGCGCGCCGCCGAGCTGCCGCACGTAAGCGTGGCGGTCATCGACGGCGCCGCCCACGCGATCAACTTCTCGCACCCCGATCAGTTGGCAAACGTCGTGCGCTGCTTCCTCGAGGGTCGGACCATCGAGGCGGACCCGTCCGCGAAGGGTGCCGTCCGGGTCCTCGCGACGCCGCTCCAGCCCTGAGCCGGCGGCCCGAGATGCCGACGCGAGCCCGGCGGACGGACCGGACCCACGGTCTGCCCCTGGTCTCGATCGACGTGGGCGACGGCCCCCCGCTGCTCCTGCTCCACGGTCTGGCGGGCTCGGCCCGGTGGTGGGCTCGCAACGTCCCGGCGCTGTCGCGCTCCTTCCGGACGATCGCGATCGATCTGCCCGGCTTCGGCGCCTCGCCGCGCGGTCATCGGCTGGTGCTCGACGAGGCCGCCGACCAGCTGGTCGGGACGATGGATCGACTGGGGATCGAGCGGGCCAGCGTGATCGGGCACTCGATGGGCGGGTTGATCGCCGGGGGCCTGGCGGCCGATCACCCCGGACGCGTCGACCGACTGGTCCTCGTCGATGCCGCCTTCCTGTCCCTGGGCCCAACCGCCATCCGACGCGTCGGCGGTCCGGCGACCACCCTTCGCCGGACGGCGCCCAGCCTGCTGCCGGTGCTGGTGCGTGACAGCCTGCGCTCCGGTCCCGTCCGTCTCGCCGACGCGACCATCCAGCTGCTGGGCGCCGACTGGCGAACGAAGCTGCCCCGGATCCAGGCCCCGACGCTGGTGATCTGGGGTGAGCACGACACGATCTGCCCGCTGTCGATCGGCCGCCGGATCGTCGCCGCCGTCCCCGGTTCGAGGCTGGTGGTTGTGCCTGGAGCGGCCCACAACCCGATGTGGGAGCAGCCGGACGCCTTCGATCGGGAGGTACTGGACTTCCTGTCGGCGTCGTAAGGCCCGAGCCTGTTGCCAGGGCCCGGCCCGCCCGGAACGACGAAGCGGCGCCGGGATGGGCCGGCGCCGCTTCGAGTGCCACGATCGCGGGGTGCGTTCCCGGGTGGGGCCGGGACCCGCGATCGGGCGGGTGATCGTTCGGTCGGATCAGCCGTTCGTGCTGGGGGTGGCAGTCGGGTTCGCGTTCTTCGGCAGGCCAGGCATGCCCCAGCCGTGACGGCCGCCGCCGAAGCCGTCGATGCCGAGCGCGAACGCCCGGACCTGCGAGGCGGTCAGGTTCCCGTCGGAGCCCTTGGTGCCCTCGGCCGTGAGGTACATCCCGACCTTCACGTCGGTCAGGCCCGCCGTCGTCACGCCGCCCACCTTGTAGATGGTGCTGCCGTTGACGTTGATCGTGGCGGGGGTGCCGTCACGCTGCTTGACCGTGATCGTGGAACCGGTCGTGCCGGTCACGGTCCCGCCGACCACCGGCAGGATGACCCGGATCGCCGTGATCGAGTAGGACCCGTCGGTGTTCTTGGTCTGGCCGAAGACGATCTGGTCGCCGGTCTTGAGGTCGCCGACGGCGATCGTCTTGCCGCCCTTGGTGATCTGGGTGTTGGCGGTGGTCGCGATCGTCCGGGTCCAGCCGTCGGCCGTCTTCAGGTCGAGGTTCGAGCCGTGGACCCCGGTGATCGTGATGTCACCGAAGCCGCCGCCACGGCCGAAGCCGCCGAAGTCGCCGAAGTCGGCCGGCCCGCCGGCGCTCGGCCCGCCGAGACCGGCGGCCGCGGGCGGGAGGATCTTCGTGGCATCGGTCCCGCCGGAGGGCGCTGCGGGTGAGGCGCCGATCGTCAGCGCGGCGGTGGCCATGAGGGCCACGGCGGCGAGGACGACCACGCCGATGCGCAGGACGGAAGGGCCGCCCAGGCGCCGGCTGAAGCTGGTGTCGTTGGTCGACGGGACGTCGACGACGTCCGGGGCGCCGATGGGATCGGTCATGCGGATGGTCTCCAGGTGCGCAGACGTGAGGAAGCGTGAGACGCGATCGGGAGCCTCCCGACCGTCACAGGATGCACCGCGAATCTTCGGAAGTCATGAGAGATGGTGCCGCGCCGCACCGGATAGACGGGCGGCCTGTCAGGCTCTCTCGCCCCATCGGTTCAGGGCCGGCGGAGACGGACGTCCGGTCGGGTCCGGTCGTCCTCCGAGGCCGCGAAGAAGTCACGGGGCCGCCAGCCGAAGACGCCGGCCATGAGGACCGCCGGGACCTGCCGGATGCGCGTGTTGTAGCGATAGACCTGGTCGTTGTAGAGCTCGCGCCGGTCGGCGATGATCCCTTCGATCCGCTCGATCTCCGCCTGGAGGGTGAGGACGTTCGTCTGCGACTTGAGGCTCGGGTAGTTCTCGACCACGGCCAGCAGCGAACGGACCGCCCGGCTGGTATCCGCCGACAGGGCGCCCTGTTGCGGGATGGGCTGGCCCGGGTCGTAGGCCTCGCGAAGCTCGGTCACCCGCTCGAGGACCTCCTGCTCGAAGCCCATCACGTCGCGGACCGCTGCGACGAGGTTGGGGAGCATGTCGTGGCGCTGCTTGAGGGCCACGTCGATGTTGGCCCAGGCCTTCTCGATTCGCAGGGTGAGCGCCACCACGTCGTTGTAGATCGAGAAGACGATGAAGACCACGATCACCCCGACCACGGTCACGGCGAAGGCGGCGGCGACGGCGTAGAACATCAGGTCGCGACCCCTCCGCTGAGCGCGGCGGCAAGGACGACCGCCGAGGCGATGGCCAGGAGCGCGCCGAGGAGCCCGACCAGGAACCGGTCGGATTCCCGGGCGACCGCGATCCCCGGCGGACCCAGCGAGACCAGCAGGCCCGTCTCCGGCGTCGAGGCGAGGACGAGCACCGACGGTTCGATCGTGAAGGTCCGCTCGATCCGGGCGGCCTCCGCAGGGGTGGCCAGGGCCGGTCTCGCCGCTCCCGGATCGAGCTCGGGCGGGCTGACCGGACGGCCGATCCCGAAGCCCGGGATCGCAGCATTGCCCCAGGCCTCGGCCGGTTCGGTCTCGAGGAGGCCGGCGGCCCGCGCTTCGGCGAGGTCGGCCGCGATCTCCGGGTCGGCGATCCCTCCGGCAGCGTCGAGACCGCCGCCCCCGGTGACCTCGTCGGCTCCGGTCGGATCGGGCAGCTGGTCGAACGGCAGCGCCATGCCGACGATCGTCACGGTCTGTCCCGGCTCGATCCGGGCCTCGTGGTAGTGCCGCCGGCCCTCCCCGAGGGAGAACCCGCCGAGGAGGCCGGCCGCGCTGGCGCCGTCCGAGCCGAACGGGTCGCTCGCCGGATGGACCGTGAGCAGCTCGGCGACCAGCGCCTCGCGGGTCTGCTCGGTCGGTCGGAAGGCGCTGCCGGACCGGGGTTGGAGACCGGCCGGCTCGTCACCCATGATCCCGCTCGACGCCGAGTAGACGTCCGGCACGAGCCATCGGGCACCGCCGGGGAAGACCCGGATGTCGCCGCTCGCGTCGCGGACCCGGAAGCCCACGGCTCGCTCCTCGTCCAGGATCGACCGTTCCGAACGGTCGCGCTCTTCGGTGATCTTCGCCCGGTAGTAGACGCAGGCAGCGCTCTGGAGCGGCGAGGTGAGGGTCAGCTCGGCCGGCTCGACGACCCCGCTCACCCGGACCTCGCCGACCGCCAGCGCGCTGATCGTCGAGGACGAGGTGTCCGCGAGCCGGGCGGCCCGACGCTGACCGGCCATCCCGCGACCGAGCACGGTGAGGCCGAGGACGATCCCGAGGGCAGCCGCGAATGAGATCGGGCTGAAGGCGGCATGCGTCATCGCGCGGCCATGCTACGGCACGGTCCGGACGGTTCGTCGCTGACCCGATGGTCCGGTCGGTCGCGGTCAGCCGCCGTCGTCGTTTCGCCGGCCCGGTCGGATCGACCCGATGACGAGGGCGAACCCGACGATCACGAGGATGGCCGGCCAGGCCGAACCGAGCTGAAGCTGGGGCGCGAACTGGCGGAGCAGGAAGTAGCCGCCGATGAGGACGAGGACGATCCCGCCGATGATCACCCCGCTTCCATCGCGTGCGCGCTGACGGCGCCGGGGTGGCGGCACGGCCCACGGCGGCGGCCCGGCCGGGGTCGGGGGCTGCCCCGCCGGAGGGGGCGAGTAGGCTCCGGCGAGCATCGCCGGAGCAGCGCCCGTGGCGGTCGACGTCGGCTCGTCCGTCGCGGCGGTATCCGGACCGGTGGGTGCCATCGCGTCCGCTGCCTCGTCGGGACCGAGCGGGGTCCCGCCTGTCGCGCCGGTCGCCGCGCCGGCCGCGAAGGCGGCGGTCGTCCCGCCCGTCCCGGGCTGCTCCCAGCCCGGGACCGCGCCCGCGGCCGGTGGGGCGGCGGTCCAGTCCGGCCAGCCTTCGGCGCGACCCGGCGCTTCGGGGACCACCAGCGCCATCACGATGTAGATCAGGAAGAAGAGACCACCGGTCAGGAGCATCAGGACGACCCAGACGATCCGCACGAGCGAGGGGTCGACGTCGTAGCGCTCGGCGATCCCGCCGGCGACGCCGGCGAACATCCGCTCGTCCCGGGAGCGGTAGAGACGATCGTTCACTTGCAGCCACCTTCCGGGTCGAGCTCCAGCGAGCCGAGGTTCGCGGTCGCCGACAGGTCGATCTTCTTCGACGCCGTGAGGTAGCCAGGGTTGGTCCAGGTCGATCCCGTCTGGACCAGGCCGCGCTCGGCGAAGTTGTTCGAGCCCAGGATGGTGCTCGACTGGATCCGGAGCCCGACCCCGCTCGGGACGCAGAACTGGAAGCTGCCGGCGTTGACGGTGACCGACCCGCCCAGGCTGGTGTCAGGGAAGGTCACCTTCGTCGACCCGGCGTTCACCGTGGCCGAGAGGCCGCTCGCGATCGCGTTGGCGAGGTCGACGGTCATGCTCCCGGCGTTCGTCGTCAGCGAGACGGACCCGATGTTGGCGCCGGCGAGGTCGAACGTGGCCGAGCCGGCGTTCAGCGTCGTGGCGAGATCGAGGGTCGTCGTCGGGAGGGTCAGGTTCCACGTCTCCGCCCCGCCGCCGGAGCCGAAGAAGCCGAACCCGGAGCGATCGGACGAGACCGCGAGCCGGCCGGCTGCCGCCTCGACGCGTGGCCGGCGGCCGTCCGGGGTGGACCCGTTCAAGGTCCAGTCGGGCCCCTGGGCCGTGGTGACCTTGAGGTCGCCGCAGCTCATCTCGAGGCGGACCGACCCATTCGGGCCAAGCGCCCCGGTCTGGGCCGCGAACGAGTTCCCGGCCTGGTCTGCGGTACAGGCGAACCCGAACCGGCCACCCGTCCCCCCGGCCAGGGCGCTGCCGAGCATCAGGCCGAAGGTCGCGGCCACGATGAGCCCGCCCAGGAAGTGGAGCGGGGTCCGGCTGAGGACCAGGCCTAGCCCGATCCCGATGAGGATGAGCGGCCAGTAGCGCCACCAGCCGGCGATCGCGTCGCCGGCGATCCAGCCCTGGTCGACGGCCAGGGGGATCCCGCCGAGCAGGATGAAGAAGACCCCCCAGTTCAGGAACCGCGGATCGAGTCTCATGCGGCCATGGTAGCCTCGACTTCAAGGGCCTCCGAAGGCCCGGATGTCACATCCCGAGGGCCTCGGGCGGCCCGGATGTCAGCCTGGAGGGCCGGCATGCTCCTGAGCGAGTGGCGGGGGCTCGAGAGTCACGCGACGGCGCTGGCGCCGAAGGTGGTGGCGGCCGTGGAGCCGGTCCTCGCCGGACTGGGCGCCTCCGCCGACCCGGACTGCTGGATCGTCTGGGGCGACGACCCGTCGCGCTTCACGATCCTCGTCGCCACACCACCCGGGCTCGTCACCGTCCACGTGCGGGTCACCGTCCCCCAGGAAGGGCCCCGGGCCGGCGGCAAGCTCGTCCGCTGGAACCACGTCCAGGTGGGCGACTACTCGGTGGAGACCCAGGCCGGCCACCGACTCCTGGGCTTCCAGCTCGACGGGCAGTTGCTCCGCGCGGTCGACCTCGACGTCGACCGACTGGCCGCCTTCGTCCAGTCGCTGCTGGCGATGATGGACGGTCGGGTCTCGTCCGCTCGGTGAGGCGACCGGGGGACCCATTCGCGGCCGTCATCTTCGACCTCGACGGTGTCCTGGTCGACACCGAGATCTGGTGGGACGAGGCCCGGATCGACTTCGCCCGGCGGCACGGTCGGTCGTGGACCGAGGCGGATCGGACGGCGATCATGGGCGGGAACACTCGCGAGTGGACGATCGCCATGCGCGACCGACTGGACCTCCCGGACCTGGCCCTCGATGTCTTCGCCGACGAGGTCGTCGGGGCGATGGTCGAGCACTATCGAACCGCGGAAGCGCCCCGGATCGAGGGGGCCGTCGAGGCGGTCCGGCGGATCGCCGCGGAGCTCCCGGTGGCGGTCGCGTCGTCGGCCCATCCGGCGGTCATCGCGGCGGGGATCGACGCGCTCGGGCTGGCCGAGGTCTTCGAGGCGGTGGTCTCGTCCGACGAGGTCGAACGGGGCAAGCCCGAGCCCGATGTCTACCGACTGGCCGCGACCCGGCTGGGTGTGGAGCCGGCCGACTGCCTGGTCGTGGAGGACTCGCTCAACGGGGTCCGGGCCGGGCGGGCCGCCGGGGCGGCGGTGGTCCTGATCCCGAACGCCGCGGTCCCGCCGGCGCCGGGCGCCCGCGAGGCCGCCACCCTGGTCGTCGACCGGATCGACCAGCTCGACCCGACGGCGATCTCGTCCCGCGTCTGAGGCCGGGGCCGCGCGTCAACCGTCCGGCGGTGCGACCCAGGGTCGGACCGGGTCGGGCGGTGCGATACTCGGGACGTGACCGATCGATCCGACCCGCCTGGACCCCCGGTCCATCCGTTCCGGCGGGCCCTCCGCTACTACCTCGCCCGGGCGTTCGCCTGGATCGTCGTCCGGGCCATCCTCCGGGTCCGGCTGGAGGGCGGGGAGCGACTGCCCGCGGGTCCTGCCCTCCTGTGCTTCAACCATCAGAGCTGGACGGACCCGTTCGTCCTCATGGCGGTCCTTCCGTGGCGACCGCGGCTCTACTTCTTCGGCCCGAAGGAGGAGGACATGACGACCGGCGGGCGGAACCGGCTCATGACCTGGACCGGGACCGCGGTGCCCTACAAGCCGGGCAAGAACGACCTGCTCGAGGCGACCCGCCGGGTCAAGGCGATCTTCGACGCCGGCGCCGTCCTGGCCATCGCCGGCGAGGGGCGGATCCACGCCGGGGAAGGGGAGCTCCTGGAGCTCAATGAGGGGGCGGCCTTCTTCGCCCTGCGCTCGGGCGTGCCGGTCGTCCCGGTCGCCGTCAACGGCACCTCGTGGCTGGCCTTCGGACGTCGGGTCCGGGTCCGGGTCGGCGACCCGATCCCGGCCGAGGGTCGCCCGACCCGCGAGGCCCTGGCCGCCCTCACCGGGCGGACCTGGTCGGCCCTCCACGGCCTCGTCCAGGGCTACCCGGACCCCGAGCCGCCACCGCCCACGAGCCGCTGGTACCGCTTGACGGAGCGGTTCAACGACTGGCCCGAAGGACGCCGACCGTCGGCCCCAGGGCGGAACGGAGAGCCGCCGAGCCCGGGTTGAACCTGCGATACTTCCCCTCGATCCAGGCCACTCGAGGAGGACCAGTGGGAGCGACGGGGCTCGCCGCGGACCCGGCCGAATACCGGGCGCGGCTGGGGGAACAGGACGACGCCCAGATCGACGGGTGGGCGGGCGAGCTCATGCGTGACAGCGCCAGGCGGCACGGCGTCCTCCGGGTCCTCGCCGACGTGCGCAAGGCCGCCCGTCTCGACGACCGCTCGCTGGAGCGCGTGTACGCGGCCGGCGGGGGACCTCCGGCGACCCTCGGACGGGACGCCGGGGGCCGGGTGCTGATCCCGGCGACGACCCTCTACTGCCTGGTTCCCGGGATCCGCCGGGAGACGTCGGACGGTCGCGACCGGCTGATCGAGTACCTGGTCGAGAACTTCGAGGACCTCGTCTACGTCTGACCCGGCTCCTGGTCCGGCCGGTGCTCCGGGCCCCGCGGACCGGTGAGCGCCCCGTCCCGCATCGCGGCCCTGATCCGGCTGGGGCACCCGTTCCCGTCGCTGCTCGACGGGGCGATCACGTCCGTGCTGGCCGTCGTGGCCGGTGCGGCGGGCGAGCGAGCCGCCCTGCTCGGGATCGCGATGGTCGCCCTCCAGGTCTCGATCGGCGCCCTCAACGACCTCACCGACGTCGAGCGGGATCGCGGACAGAAGCCGGGGAAGCCACTGCCGACGGGCTCGGTCGGCGAGCGCAGCGCCTGGGCCGTCGTCCTGGCCGGGCTCGTCGTGGGTCTCGGGCTGTCGTGGGTCGCCGGACCGGCGGCCCTGGTCGTGGCGGTCGTCGGCACCGCGAGCGGATACGCCTACGACCTCCGGCTCAAGGCCAGCGCCTGGGCCTGGCTCCCGTTCGCCATCGGGATCCCACTCCTGCCGGTCTACGCCTGGGTCGGCGGGGTCGGCCGGATCCCGCCGGCGTTCGTGGTACTTCTGCCCCTCGCCGTCGCGGCGGGCGGGGCGATCGCCCTCCTCAACGGACTCGTCGACGTGGAGCGGGACCGGGCGGCCGGGATCGAGACCCCGGTCGGTCGGCTGGGGCCCCGACGGGCGAGGCTCGTCGCAGCGGTCCTGCTCGGCCTCGTCGCGATCGGGGTCCTGGGCTCCCTGGCCTGGATCGGCGCAGGACCGGCGGCCTGGCTGGTCGGGTCGACCGGCGCCGTGCTGACCGGGATCGGCGTCTGGCTCGCCGGTTCGGCCCGGGCCTCGCTCCGCGAACGAGGCTGGGAGGCCGGGGCCGTGGGCCTGGCCCTCCTCGCCGCCGGCTGGGCGATCGGGTTCGCCGGGGCAGGGCTCCTCTGACACGACGAAGCCGGCCCGTCTCCCGACCGGCCGGCTTCCTCCTCGTCTCGGGGCTGGCGCGTCAGTTGCCCCGGTCGGAGTCTCCGCTGCGGACGAGGGCGATCGCGTTCTCCAGGCGGAGCTTGGTGATCGTCAGGTACTTGGCGAGGTTCGAGCGGTCCACCTGGCCGATCGAGCCGAGGACGTCGGGCGCCCGAAGGACGTCGACGAGATCCTCGATCGCTTCGGCCAGCTGGTTCTTCGCGACGACGAGCGAGTCCTCGCGGATCTCGACCGGGTTCGCCGGCAGCGCCGCGCCGGTCCAGGCCGAACCGGCCTCGGCGGCGAGCTCGTCCTCGGCCGGGTGACCGACCTCGTCGATCTCGCCGTCCTCGAAGGCCTCGGCCGACGCCGGCTCATCGATCGGCGAGGCCCGACGCGGACGACGTCGACCCTCGACCCGCTCCCGGAGCTTGACCAGGGTGAGCTCGCCGCGGGCCACCTGCTCGGCCAGGCGCCGACGCTTCCTCGGGTCCTCGACCTTGAGCAGCTCGTAGGCGTGCGAGATCGTGTCTTTGCGCAAGGACACGAGCTCCTGGATCTCGGGCGGGGCGTCGGCCAGGCGGAGCCGGTTCTCGAGATAGCCCTTGTCCTTGCCCAGCTTCTGGGCGAGGCGACGGATGCTGTAGCCGTGCTCCTTGACCATCCGGTCGTACATCACGGCTTCTTCGAGAGGCGACAGATCCTCACGCTGGAGGTTCTCGATGATCGCGATCTCGAGGGCGATGTCGTCGGCGAGATCCTCGATCATCGCCGGGATCGTGGCCAGTCCTGCCGCCGTCGCGGCGCGCCAGCGTCGCTCGCCGGCGACGAGCTGGTAGCGCGCCGTTCCCGCGGGACGGACGAGGATCGGCTGGAGGACGCCGTGCTCGCGGACCGACGCTGTCAGCTCGTCGAGTGCGTCCTGGGCGAAATAGGTCCGCGGCTGGTCGGGGTTCGGGTCGATCCGATCGACCGGGACCAGGCGGACGCCGATCGTCTTCGTCGACGTCTCGGCCGACAGCAGGCTGAGGATCTGCGGCCCGAGTTCGCGTTCCTCCGAGAGGCGACGTCCGACGGTCGCGCGGAAATCCGGTCTAGCCAAGGTCGATCACCTCCCGAGCGAGCTCGCGGAATGCGCGCGCAGCATCCGAGTTCCCGGCATAGGCCGTGATCGGACGACCGGTCAACGGTGCCTCACCGAGCTTCACGGTGTTCTTGACGATGGTGTTGAAGACGTGATGATCGCCGAGCTCGCGGAGCTCGTCGAGCATCTCGCGACCGAGGATCGTCCGTCCGTCGTAGAACGTCGGAAGGAGACCCAGGATGCGCAGGTCCCGGTTGAGCTTGGCCCGGATCGTGTTGATGACCTTGACCAGCGCGGTCAGGCCCTTCAACGCGTAGTACTGGGTCTGGACCGGGATGATCACGCTGCGGGCTGCGACGAGGCCGTTGATCGTCAGCAGGCCGAGGGTCGGCGGGCAGTCGATCAGGGCGAAGTCGTAGTGCTCGTCGACCCAGCCGTCGAGTGCTTCGCGCAGGGCATGTTCGCGACCGATCGCGCTGAACAGTTCGACCTCCGTCGACGCGAGCTCGAGGGTCGAAGGGGCGACATCGATCCCGGTGGTCTGCGTCGGGATGACGATCTGGGACATCGTCGCCCGGGAATCGGCGAGGACATCCGCCATCGACCGGTCGACCGTGCCGAGGTTGATCCCGAGGCCGACGGTCAGGTTCGCCTGCGGATCCATGTCGACGCACAGGACGCGAAAGCCCTGTTCGGCGAGGGCGCCGGCAAGGTTGATCGCCGTCGTGGTCTTGCCCACGCCGCCCTTCTGATTCGCGATCGCGATCACGTTCGTCACCGGGCAATCACCTCGATCCGTTGTTTCGCGCGGCTTCGTGGGCACGCCCGCGCCGCGGCCGGGCGCACATCCTACTCCACCGCGCCCGAGCGCGACAGTGGACTTTTCCACACCAGGCCCGAGTTGTTCACCGATTCTGTGGATAGGATGGCCCCCGGTCAGGGTGCCCCGGTGGACCGCCGCACGGGCCGAAGGACCCTGTGGGGCGCTTCTGGGGCGACGTATCATGTCCTTGACCCCAGCGGCGTCGCCGTGTCCTTGCGCAAAGACGGCGCCCGCGCCATGTCCGACGGGAGGCGACGTGTCGACGAATGCCGAGCGGATCGCTCGTCTCGAGAAGATGCGCGAGGAGTCGCTCCTGGGTGGGGGACCGGTCCGGATCGAGCGACAGCACGCCTGGGGCAAGCTCACAGCCCGCGAACGACTGGACCTGTTGCTGGACCCGGGATCGTTCGTCGAGCTGGACGCGTTCGTCACCCACCGATCGCGCGAGTTCGGGCTCGATCGGCAGCACTTCCTGGGCGATGGCGTCGTCACCGGCCACGGGACGATCGATCGACGCCTCGTCTTCGTCTTCTCCCAGGACTTCACGGTCTTCGGCGGCTCGCTGTCCGAGGCGTATGCCGAGAAGATCTGCAAGGTGATGGACCTCGCGATGAAGGTCGGTGCACCGGTGATCGGGCTCAACGACTCGGGTGGCGCGCGGATCCAGGAGGGGGTGGCATCACTCGGCGGCTACGCCGAGATCTTCCTGCGTAACGTTCTGGCCTCCGGGGTGATCCCCCAGATCTCGGTGATCATGGGGCCGTGTGCCGGCGGCGCCGTCTACTCGCCGGCCATGACCGACTTCACCGTGATGGTGGAAGGGACCAGTTACATGTTCGTGACCGGCCCCAACGTGGTCAAGGCGGTGACCCACGAAGACGTCGACTCGGAGCGACTCGGCGGCGCGCTGACCCACACCACACGGAGCGGCGTGGCCCACCTGGCAGCCGGCGACGAAGCCGAGTCGCTCGACCTGGTCCGGCGGATCCTGGGACACCTGCCCCAGAACAACCTGGAGCATGCCCCGTTGGTCACGACCCGCGATCCGGTCGATCGCGCCGACCCGGAGCTCGACACGATCGTCCCCGACGACCCACTCAAGCCGTACGACATGCTCGGCGTCATCGATCGGATCGTCGACGATGGCGCGTTCCTCGAGCTGCAACCGGGTTGGGCCGCGAACATCATCGTGGGCTATGCCCGGCTCGGCGGCCGAAGCGTCGGGATCGTCGCGCAGCAACCGGCGGTCCTGGCCGGCGCGCTCGACATCAACGCATCGATCAAGGCGGCCCGTTTCGTGCGGACCTGCGACTGCTTCAACATCCCGCTCATCACGTTCGTCGACGTGCCCGGTTTCCTGCCCGGTGTCGGCCAGGAGGACGGCGGGATCATCAAGCACGGCGCGAAGCTGCTCTACGCGTACTGCGAGGCGACCGTTCCGAAGCTGACGGTCATCACCAGGAAGGCGTACGGCGGCGCCTACGACGTCATGAGCAGCAAGCACATCCGCGGTGACATCAATCTCGCCTGGCCCACCGCCGAGATCGCGGTGATGGGCGCCGAGGGTGCGGTCAATGTCATCTTCAAGGACCAGATCGCCGCGTCGGACGATCCCCCGGCAGAACGCGCGCGTCTGGTCGCCGAGTACGAGAGCGAGTTCGCGAACCCGTACATCGCTGCGGCACGTGGATACGTCGACGACGTCATCACGCCGTCAGAGACCCGGGCGCGACTCATCTCCGGTCTCGAGATGCTGGCCGACAAGCGCGACACGAATCCCAGGAAGAAGCATGGCAATATCCCGCTCTGACCCAGACGTCGCCTCCGACGTCTTTGCGCAAAGACGTCCCGTCGAGCGGGCTCGCCCGTTCGAGCGGGTCCTGATCGCCAACCGCGGCGAGATCGCCCTCCGGATCATCCGGGCCTGTCATGAGATGGGGATGGAGGCGATCGCCGTCTACAGCGACGCGGACGTCGATGCGCAGCACGTCCGGGCCGCCGATCGCGCGGTGAGGATCGGCCCGGCACCGGCGGGCGAGAGCTACCTGCGGGCCGATGTGATCGTCGAGGCGGCCCTGGCCACCGGTGCCGGCGCGGTCCACCCGGGCTACGGCTTCCTGGCCGAGCGGGCCTCGTTCGCCGAGGCCGTCGAGCTCGCCGGCATGGCCTTCGTGGGACCGGACCATCGGGCGATCGCCGCCCTCGGCGACAAGCTCGCCGCCCGTCGGACCGCGACGGAAGCGGGCGTCCCGGTCGTCCCCGGGACGCTGGAGCCCGCGCCGATCGATCGACCGGACAAGCTCTCGGCGATCCTGGAGGCGGCCGCGTCCGTCGGTTTCCCGCTCCTGGTCAAGGCCGCCGCCGGCGGCGGCGGGCGAGGGATGCGCCGGGTCGTCTCGGCCGACGAGCTGCCGGGGGCGCTGCTGTCCGGCTCGCGCGAGGCCGCCTCGGCCTTCGGCGACGGCTCGGTCTACCTGGAGCGGGAGATCCTGCCGGCCCGACACATCGAGGTCCAGCTGCTCGGCGACGACAGCGGGCGGGTCGTCGCCCTCGGCGAACGCGACTGCTCGCTCCAGCGCCGTCATCAGAAGCTCGTCGAGGAGGCACCGGCGCCGGGCCTGACCGAGGCCCAGCGGCGCGAGCTCCATGCGATGGCCGTCCGGGTCTCGTCGGCGGCCGGCTTGCGCAACGCCGCGACCTGCGAGTTCCTGTACGACCGCGACGGCCGGTTCTGGTTCCTCGAGGTCAACACCCGACTCCAGGTCGAGCACGGGGTGACCGAGCTCGTGACCGGGTTGGACATCGTCCGGGAGCAGTTCTGGCTGGCGGCCGGCGCGCCGCTGTCCGAGGAGGCGTTGGCGGCTGCTGAACGGGCGGGCACGCCGACGAGCCACGCCATCGAGGTCCGTCTCTCGGCGGAGGACCCGGCCAGGGCCTTCGCCCCGGCGCCGGGCCGGGTGACCCGCTGGTCGATGCCGGCCGGCCCGGGGGTCCGGGTGGACACGGCGCTCGAGGCGGGGGAGCGGATCCCGCCCGACTACGACCCGCTGATCGCCAAGCTCATGGTCCACGCCGGGGACCGGTCGGCGGCCATCGAGCGGCTCCGGCGGGCCCTCGACGAGACCGAGATCGGCGGCGTCCAGACGACCCTGCCGTTCGATCGGTTCGTGGTCCGCGACGCCTCGTTCCAGGACGGAGACCTCTCGACCGGCTGGGTGGACGAGCACTGGGACGGTCCGGCCGAGCGCGCCGGTGCGGTCCGTCGGGCTCTCCTCGTGGCGGCTTTGGCCGAGATGGCCGACGGTGAACCGAGCTCTGCCCTGCTCCCCGGACGCCCCGCGGACGACCCGGCCGGTGAACGTCGCGACGGCCGGCATCCCGGGGGCGGGCGCTGGCGAACGGCAGGTCTCACCTCGGCGACCGACCGGTGGCCGTCATGAGCGAGACCGTCGATCCCCGCGCCGTCCGGGCCTCGGTCGCGCCGACCGGCAGGACCGAAGGCGACCCGGTGGTGACCGTCTCGCCGACGCCGGAGCCGGTCCTCCGGCCGCGGACGGGTCTGGCCGGGACGGCGATCCTGGGTGGGGTCCCGGCGCCGCCGACGGGGGCCTCGAGCCAGGCCCGCCCGACCCACGGCGACCAGGCTCCGGCCGGGTCGGTCCCCGAAACCGGTGGGGATGGCGGCTGGCTGGTCGACGGCGAGCTGGCGGCGATCGGGCTCCGACGGGTCGACGCCCTTCACGCGACCCTGCTCGAGGGAGCTCCGACGGGTGCCGGCGAGGCCCCGACCGAGGCGTCGGCGAGCGGAGCCGGCCTCGGCGTCCTGTCGAGCGGCCGGGTCTCGACCCGCGTCCTCCTCGACGAGCCGGGTCGTCGGACGACGACCGGGTCGATCCTCCGGGAGGTCGTCGTCGATGGCTGGAGGGTGGAGGTCGAGATCGAGTCCGAGCGTCGGGCGAACCTGCGCGAGCGTGCCCGCCGCGGTCGCGAGACCGCCGGCCGGAGCGGCCCGGTGGAGGTCCACGCGATCATCCCCGGCCGGATCGTGGCCCTCTCGGTGAAGGCCGGCGACGAGGTCACGGCCGGTCAGCAGCTCCTCGTCCTCGAGGCGATGAAGATGCAGAACGAGCTGCGGGCGCCACGCGAGGGCCGGGTCGAGCGGATCCCGATCGCGGTGGGGGAGAATGTCGAGGTCGGCGACCTGCTCATGGTGATCACGTGACGGACGAGCACGATCCGGGAAGTCCGCCCCTCGCGTCCCGAGGCGGGGACCCGGTCCGCCAGGCCTGGCGGGCCGGACCCCGGGCGAAGGCCCTGGAGTCGGCGCCCGAGCGCCGCGAGCGGTTCGAGACGAGCTCGGCCATCGAGATCGCCGACGTCTACACCGCGGCCGACCTGGCCGGCTTCGACCCCGATCGGAGCTCGGCCTCCCCGGCGAGTACCCCTTCACCCGGGGCGTCCAGCCGACGATGTACCGGAGCCGGTTCTGGACGATGCGCCAGTACGCCGGCTTCGCCACGGCCGCCGAGACGAACGAGCGCTTCCGCTACCTCCTCGAGCAGGGCCAGACCGGCCTGTCGGTCGCCTTCGACCTGCCGACCCAGATGGGCTACGACTCTGACGCGCCCCAGGCGGAGGGGGAGGTCGGTCGGGTCGGCGTCCCGATCAGCAGCCTGGCCGACATGGAGATCCTCTTCCGGGACATCCCGCTCGGCGAGGTCAGCACCTCGATGACGATCAACGCGACCGCC
Source organism: uncultured Chloroflexia bacterium (assembly GCA_963809595.1). GTDB lineage: Bacteria > Chloroflexota > Limnocylindria > Limnocylindrales > CSP1-4 > Chersky-267. The sequence continues at coordinate 98,481 of CAWEKG010000002.1, forward strand.
GCGATCCTGCTGGCCCTCTACGTGGTCGCGGCCGAGCGCCAGGGGGTGGAGCGGGCCGCCGTCAGCGGGACGACCCAGAACGACATCCTCAAGGAGTACATCGCCCGGGGGACCTGGATCTACCCGCCCCGCCCGTCGATGCGGCTGGTGACCGACGTCTTCGAGTTCTGCGCCCGGGAGCTGCCCCGCTGGAACACGATCTCGATCAGCGGCTACCACATGCGCGAGGCCGGGGCGACCGCGGTCCAGGAGCTGGCCTACACCCTGGCCGACGCGATCGCCTACTGCGAGGCGGCGGTGGACCGGGGTCTCGACATCGACGACTTCGCCGGTCGGCTGAGCTTCTTCTTCGCCGCCTGGAGCGAGCTGTTCGAGGAGGTCGCCAAGTTCCGGGCCGCCCGCCGGATGTGGGCCCGGATCGTCCGGGAGCGGTTCGGCTCCACGAACCCGCGCTCGCAGATCTGCCGCTTCCACGTCCAGACCGCCGGCTCCAGCCTGACCGCCCGGTCGATCGACAACAACGTCGTCCGGACCACCGTCCAGGCCCTGGCCGCGGTACTCGGCGGCGCCCAGAGCCTCCACACGAACTCGCGCGACGAGGCGCTCGCCCTGCCGACCGCGGAGGCCGCCCGGCTGGCCCTCCGGACCCAGCAGATCCTGGCCCACGAGTCCGGGGTCACCGAGACCCCCGACCCGCTGGCCGGCTCCTACTACGTCGAGACCCTCACGAACGAGCTCGAGCGGGCCGCCTGGGCCGAGCTCGAGGAGATCGCCGCGCTCGGCGGGACGATCGCGGCAATCGAGCGCGGGTACCAGCAGCACCGGATCCAGGAGTCGGCCTATCTCGTCCAGCGCCGGATCGAGTCCGGCGACCAGGTGGTAGTCGGGGTGAACCGCTTCCAGGACGAGGCGGGCGTCACCCCGCCGCTCCAGAAGATCGACCCGGAGGGGGAGCGCCGCCAGGTCGAGGGGCTGCGTCAGGTCCGGGCGGAACGCGATCCCGTCGCCTGGGCCGCGTCACTCGACCGCCTGGAGGCCGCCGCCCGCTCCGACGAGAACGTCATGCCCGCCCTCATCGACGCCGTCCGGGCGCAGGCCACGGTCGGCGAGATGAGCGATCGCCTGCGGGTCGCCTGGGGCGAGCACCGTGAGCTCATCACCGTCTGACCCGGCGCCCGCCGGTCGCCGTTCGAGGAGGTCCCCGATGTCCACTCCCAGCCGGATCTCCGACCTCCACCGCCTCGGTCGGATCCACCACGTGGCGGTCATCGTCGGCGACCTCGAGGCCTCGCTCGGGTTCTATCGCGACATCCTGGGCCTGCGTCTCGAGACCGTGATGCCGATCCCGGCGGACCGGGTGACGATCGCCTTCCTGCCCGTCGGCGAGTCGAAGGTGGAGCTGGTCCAGCCGACCGACGACACGACCGGGGTGGCCCGCTTCCTGGAGTCCCGCGGGGAGGGCTTCCACCATGTCTGCTTCGAGGTCCCGGACATCGCCGAGACGCTCACCCGCCTGGCGATCGACGGGGTCGAGCTCATCGACACGGCCCCCCGCAAGGGCGCCGAGGGGCCGGTCGCGTTCCTCCATCCGCGTTCCTGCCACGGGGTCCTCGTCGAGCTCATCGAGGCCCCCGGCGGCCCGGCCTGGGCAGCCCTTGGCTACTGAGCCCGGGCGGTATAGCGCCCCTCGCGGCGGTCGACGGTGAGCGGCAGGCCGTAGGCCCGCGAGAGGATCGGGTCGGTCAGGGTCGTCTCGATCGGACCCGCGGCCAGGAGCCGGCCGTCGGCCAGGACGAGCGCCCGGTCGAAGCCGGCCGGTATCTCCTCGAGGTGGTGGGTAACCAGGACGATCGCGCCGAGCGACGGATCGGCGGCGAGCCCGGCGATCCGACCCATGAGGCCCTCCCGGCCACCAAGGTCGAGACCGGCGGCGGGCTCATCGAGGAGGAGCAGGTCCGGGTCGCGGACTAGGGTCCGGGCGATGAGGACCCGCTGGCGCTCACCCGACGAGAGCGACCCGAACGTCCGGTCCTCGAGGCCGCCCAGACCCAGCCGCTCGAGGGCAGACAGCGCGCTCGTCTCGTCGCCGGCGTCGTAGCGGGCCCACCAGGGCGCCAGGGCGGCCAGTCGGGCGCTCATCACGATGTCGAGCGTTCCGAGCGCGGGGTCGATCTCGGCGGCCAGGGCCTCGCTGACGAAGCCGATCCGCTCCCGGAGCGTCCGCGCGTCGACCGCGCCGATCCGCTCACCGAGCACGCTCACCGCCCCGCGCGACGGCCAGAGGTAGGTGGCGGCGATCCGGAGCAGGGTGGTCTTGCCCGAGCCGTTCGGTCCGACCACGGCCCAGCGCTCGCCCGACCCGATCGTCCAGTCGATCCCGTCGAGGATCCAGCGCCCGCCGCGACGGACCCCGACGCCGCGCAGCTCGAGGGCCGGGACGCCCGCCACGGATCGGCAGCTCAGAGCGACCAGGCGAAGAAGACGTCGGGGGCCCGCTCCGCGTCGCGGCAGAAGGACAGGATCCGGCCGGCCAGCTCGCGGATCCAGGGCTTCTCCTCCCGGGGCAGCTCGCCGAGCTCCTCGTCGAGCAGGTCGAGCCAGTGGCCGGCCACCGAGAGGAGGTCGTGGTCAGAGAGCCGGGCGATCGCTTCGACCCAGCGCCGGTCGACCCGCTCGATCGTCCGGCCGCCGACGGTGTCCTCGGGTCCGTCGAGCTCCACCCGGGCATCGAGGAAGTCCATCGGCTCGTCGGTGCCGGTCACCGTCCGGGCGGCCTCGCTGTAGAGGTCGAGCCAGGTCGGATCGAGGCCGGGTCCCAGGGACAGGTGCCCGGCGAACCGGGTGGCGTCCTCGAAGGCGGCCAGGTCGTCGGTGGAGATCGCCACGAGGATCGCCGAGCGGTCGCCCGCGACGAGGTCCATGAGCGAGCCCATGGCCAGGCTCCTCGACCTAGCCGCGGTAGCCGGCAGCCCGGAGGATGGCCGGCAGCTCGGTCGGCGAGTCGGCCACCCGGATGCCGGCGGCCTCGAGGGCCTCGATCTTGTCGGCGGCGGTCCCCGACCCGCCCGAGATGATCGCCCCGGCGTGACCCATCCGCTTGCCCTCGGGCGCGGTCCGCCCGGCGATGAAGGCGGCCATCGGGACGCCCCGGAGGTGCTCGGCCGCCCAGGCGGCCGCCTCCTCCTCGGCCGAGCCGCCGATCTCGCCGATGAGCACGATCGCCTCGGTCTCGGGGTCGGCCGCGAACAGCTTGAGGACGTCCAGGAAGGTCGTTCCGATGATCGGGTCGCCGCCGATCCCGATGCAGGTCGACTGGCCGATCCCGGCGTCGGTCATCGCCTGGACCGCCTCGTAGGTGAGGGTCCCCGAGCGCGACACGACTCCGACCGACCCCTCGCGATGGATCGAGCCCGGGATGATCCCGACCTTGGCCCGGCCGGGCGACGTCGCTCCCGGGCAGTTCGGGCCGATGAGCCGAGCACCGGCTTCGCGGACGACCTCGACCGTCTTGAGCATGTCGAGGGCCGGGATCCCCTCGGTGATGCAGAAGATCGTCGCCGATCCCGGCCGCCGATGGCCTCGAGGACGGCGTCCGGGGCGCCGCTCGCCGGGACGAAGATGCACGAGGTGTCGGCGCCGGTCTGGCGGACCGCCTCGGCCACCGTGTCGAAGACCGGGACGCGACCGTCGAGGGCCGTCTGGCCGCCCTTGTTGGGGGTCACCCCGGCCACGATCGTTGGTCCCGTACTCGAGCATCTGGCGAGCGTGGAACTCGCCCTCCCGGCCGGTGATCCCCTGGACGACCAGGCGGGTCTCGCGCCCGACGAGGATGCTCACGACACCACCACCTTCGCGGCTGCGACGGCCTTGGCGGCCGCCTCGTCGAGGCTGGCCGCGGTCTCGAAGCGAGCCTCGCTCAGGAGTCGGCCGGCCTCCTCGGCGTTCGTGCCGACGATCCGGACGACCATCGGGACGTCTCGCTCCTGGACCGCCCGGGCCTCGATCAGCCCGCGGGCCACCTCGTCGCCCCGGGTGATCCCGCCGAAGATGTTGACCAGGATCGCCCGGACGTTCGGGTCGGCCAGGATCAGCCGCATCGCGGCGGCGACCTTGTCCGACCGCGCCCCGCCGCCGATGTCGAGGAAGTTGGCCGGCTCGCCGCCGGCCCGCTTGACCAGGTCCATCGTGGTCATCGCCAGGCCGGCCCCGTTGACCATGCAGCCGATCGAACCGTCGAGGTGGATGAAGGTGATGCCCTCCAGCCGGGCGGCTCGGCGTCGGCCGGGTCCTCCTCGTCGTGGTCGCGGAGCGCCTCGGGCTCGGGGTGGCGGCGCGAGGGCGGAGTCGTCGAGGGTGATCTTGGCGTCGAGGCAGACGAGCCGCTCGACCGGGGTACCGTCCGGACCGAGCTCGCGGACGATCGGCCAGCGGGTTGACCTCGACGAGGTCGGCGTCGTTGGCGAGCATCGTCGCGACGAGGCCCTTGGCGATCGCCACGAAGTCGCGCAGGAACGGACCGCCGAGCCCGATGGCGAAGGCGAGCTGGCGGGCCTGCCAGTCGAGCAGCCCGAGGTGGGGATGGGCGGCCACCCGGTGGATCGCCTCGGGGGTCGCCCGGGCGACCTCCTCGATCTCGACGCCGCCCTCGGCCGAGGCCATGACCACGATCCGACGGCTGGCCCGATCGAGGATCGCCCCGAGGTAGAACTCCTTGACGATGTCGGCGGCGGCGGCCACCAGGACCTTGCGGACCGGGATCCCCTTGATCGTCAGGGCGAGGATCGCCGCGGCGATCGCCTCGGCCTCGGCCGGAGCGCCGGCCAGCTTCACGCCGCCGGCCTTGCCCCGCCCGCCGACGAGGACCTGGGCCTTGATCACGACCCGCTCGGCACCGACCGCGAAGAGCGCGCTCGGCGGCCGACCGCGCCTCGGCCGGCGTGCGGGCCACCTCCCAGCTCGGGCACCGGCAGGCCCTGGGCCAGGAGCAGGGATTTGGCGTCGGCTTCCTGGATCTTCACGAGCGAGGGCTCCTGGCTGGGCGGATGTCCGAGGGGCGCGGCCGGGACGCGCGGCCGGCCGTCGGTCGGGGTCTCCGATGGTACAGGAGGGCCGGTCGGGCGCGGGGCCGGCCGGGCCTCGCCGACCCCCGCTAGGGTCGCTCCGGGACGGGTCGCGGACGCGTCCGGCGAGCCGTCCGGCGCCGGGCTAGAATGGAGGCTCCGAGCAGCGGCCCCGACCCGGCCCGCTCGTGCGTCCCTCGATCCGTTGCCGAGATGGAGGCCCGATGCTGTTCCGGTACCGCGGAAGCGAGGGGATGCTCGCCTGGGCGTTCCATCGCATCTCGGGCGTCGCGATCTGGGCCTTCGTCGTCCTCCACGTCGTCGACATCTACCTGGTCGGCGGCGACCCGGCGGCCTACAACGAGCTCCTGCCAGATCTACGGCAGCCCGATCGGCCGGGTCGGGCGAGACGCTCCTCGGGGCGGCCCTCCTGTACCACGCCCTGAACGGCCTGCGGATCATCGTCATGGACTTCTGGCCCCGCTTCGCCCGGTACCACAAGCAGCTCTGGTACCTGAACTGGGTGATCTTCGTGGTCGTCGGGTCGATCGTCTCGGTCCTCATCCTCGGCCGATCTTCGGCTTCTGGGTGACCCCCTCATGACCGGCCGCTACTCCCGTTCCGGCCGGGTCCGACCCAGCGGCGGCGGCCTCGAGGGCCTTCATCTGGTACCTCATGCGGCTGACCGGGGTGGCCCTCTTCGTCCTGGCCCTGGCCCACTTCCTGATCGTCCACGTGCTCTACGACCCGGCCGAGCAGAGCGCCACCTGGATCGCCACGGTCCGCTGGAGCAGCGCTCTTCTGGCGGGTCTTCGACTGGACGCTCCTGATGATGGTCCTGTTCCACGCCTTCCTCGGGCGTCCGGACCGTCGTCGACGACTACGTCAAGGGCGGCCGGCGGGCTGCCCTGCTCATGGCCCTCTACATCCTCGCCATCGTCCTCTTCGCGATGGGCACGATGGTCGTGATGACCCTCCCCGTGGTCCCGAAGGGCTGACCCGACGATGCAGCACGAGTTCGACGCGGTCATCGTCGGCGCCGGCGGCGCCGGCCTGTGGGCCGCCCTCGAGCTGGCCTCGGCCGGCGTCTCGACCGCGGTCGTGACCAAGCTCTATCCCACCCGCTCCCATACCGGTGCCGCCCAGGGCGGCGTCTGCGCCGCGCTCGGCAACCTCGAGGAGGACCACTGGGAGTGGCACATGTTCGACACCGTCAAGGGCGGCGACTACCTGGTCGACCAGGACGCCGCCGAGATTCTCGCCCGCGAGGCGATCGAGACGGTCATCGAGCTCGAGCACATGGGCCTGCCCTTCAACCGGACGCCGGAGGGCAAGATCGACCAGCGCTACTTCGGCGGGCACACCCGGAACTTCGGCGAGGCGGCCGTCAAGCGGGCCTGCTTCTCGGCCGACCGGACCGGGCACATGATCCTCCAGACCCTCTACCAGCAGTGCATCAAGGCAGGGGTCCGGTTCTTCGACGAGTATCACGTCATCGACCTCATCGCCAGCGGCGGCGAGCTCGGCTCGGGCGGGCAGGCGGCCGGCGTGGTCGCCTATCGGATCGCCGACGGCGCGATCCACACCTTCCGCGCCGGAGCGGTCCTCCTGGCGACCGGCGGCTTCGGCCGCATGTTCCGGATCACCTCGAATGCCTGGTCGCTGACCGGCGACGGGGTGGCCCTGGCCTATCGCCACGGCATCCCGATGGAGGACATGGAGTTCTTCCAGTTCCATCCGACCGGGATCGTGGGCATCGGTATCCTCCTGTCCGAGGCGGCCCGGGGCGAGGGCGCCTACCTGCTCAACGACCAGGGCGAGCGGTTCATGGAGCGCTACGCGCCGAAGCTCATGGAGCTCGCCCCGCGGGACATGGTCAGCCGGGCGATGTACATGGAGATCCGGGAGGGCCGCGGGATCGGTGGCAAGGACTACGTCTACCTGGACCTCCGACATCTCGGCCGCAAGCTGATCGACGAGAAACTGCCCGACATCACCGACTTCGTCCGGGTCTACCAGGGCCTCGAGCCGGTCACCCAGCCGATCCCGATCCAGCCGACCGCCCACTACGCGATGGGCGGCATCCCGACCGACACCCAGACCCGGGTGGTCCGCGATGAGGTGAACACGGTCGTGCCCGGCCTCTACGCGGCCGGCGAGTGCGCCTGTGTCAGCGTCCACGGCGCGAACCGGCTGGGCACGAACTCGCTGGTCGACCTGCTGGTCTTCGGTCGGCGGGCCGGCCGACGGATGGCCGAGGATCTCCGCGGCGGCGCCCTGCCCGAGGTCCCGGCCGACGCGATGGACCCGGCCCGGGCCGAGCTGAGCGTCATCTCGGGTCGGCCGAAGGGCGAGTCGGCGGCGAAGATCCGGTCCGAGCTGGCCGACGTGATGATGGACGAGGTGGGCGTCTACCGCGACGGGTCGGGTCTCGGTCGGGCCCTGCCCCGGGTGCGCGAGCTGCGTGAGCGCTACGCCAACGTCGCCGTCGCCGACAAGGGCAGCGTCTACAACACCGACCTGCTCGAGACCCGCGAGATCGGCTATCTCCTCGACTGCGCCGAGACGACGGTCGTCGCCGCGATCAACCGGAAGGAGAGCCGGGGGGCTCACGCCCGGGAGGACTTCCCGGAGCGCGACGACACGAACTTCCTGGCCCATTCGCTGGCCTACGCCGGCGCCGACGGCCCCACCCTGCGTTACAAGCCGGTGACGATCACCCGGTTCGAGCCGAAGCCGCGGACGTACTGACGATGCAGGTCGACCTCCGCATCCTGCGCTACGACCCCGAGGGCGACCAGAAGCCCCACTGGGTGGGCTACCAGGTCGAGTCGGAGCCGATGGATCGCGTCCTGGACCTGCTCCACAAGGTGAAGTACGACCAGGACGGCAGCCTGACCTTCCGACGGTCGTGCGGGCACGGCGTCTGCGGCTCGGACGCGATGCTGATCAACGGCCGCAACCGGCTGGCCTGCAAGATCCGGGTCGAGCAGCTCGGTCGGAAGCGGATCACCGTCGCGCCGCTGCCCGGGCTGCCGGTGGTCAAGGACCTCGTGGTGGACATGGAGGGGTTCTTCGCGAAGTACCGGAGCGTCCAGCCGTTCCTCGTCAACGACGGTCTGGTGCCCGAGCGCGAACGCCACCAGACGGCCGCCCAGCACGCGCGCATCGAGGACACCACGAAGTGCATCCTGTGCGCGGCCTGCACCACCTCCTGCCCATCGTTCTGGGCCCAGCCGGGGTACGTCGGGCCGGCGGCGATCGTCAGCGCCCACCGGTTCATCTTCGACTCACGCGACCAGGCGGGCGAGGAGCGTCTCGAGATCCTGGCCGACAAGGACGGCGTCTGGCGCTGCCGGACGATCTTCAACTGCACCGACGCCTGCCCCCGCGGGATCGACATCACCCGGGCGATCCTCGAGGTCTCGTCGGCGATCGTCGAGCGTCTCGTCTGAGCCGCGATCCGTGGGGGGACGACCGCGACCCCGCCCTCGACGGCCCACCGGGCGACGAGCCGCCTCACCCCGCGGGTGAGGGGTCGGTCCCCCCGACCGAGGCCGGCTCGGTCCGGGACCGCGTCGGGTCGTCGGCGGTGTCCGTGTCGGCTCCGACCCCGGCGACCGAGGGGCGGACCCTGCGGCTGATCATCCGGACCGACGGCGCCGCTCGCTCGAACCCCGGTCCGGCCTCGGCCGGCGCGGTCCTGATCGACGCCGCGACGCCGGGTGCTCGCGATCCGATGGCGCCGCCGCTGGCTTCGATCTCCGACTACCTTGGCCTCCAGACGAACAACGTCGCCGAGTACACGGCCGTCGTCCGAGCGCTGGGCCTGGCGGCCGAGCTCGGTGCCCGGGAGGTCGACCTGCTGCTCGACTCCAAGCTCATCGTGGAGCAGGTCCACGGCCGTTGGAAGGTGAAGGACGCCAAGCTCCAGCCGCTCCACGCCGAAGTCCGGCGGCTCCTGCGGGGGTTCGCCCGGTGGTCGGCCGGCCACGTGCCGCGGGCCCAGAACACGGCGGCCGATGCGCTGTGCAACGAGGCGATCGACCGAGCCCTGGCCGGCGGTCCGGCCTCGGTCGTCCGGCGCCCGTCGGGCGGCTCGGCCGGGGCGCGCTAGACTCGTGGGGTCAGCGAGGCGGTCGGATGGTCGCGCGCCGGGTCGGTCCGCCGGCTCGGCTCGAGGAAAGTCCGAGCTCCTCAGCGCAGGGTAGCGGGTAACGCCCGTCCGCCGTGAGGCGAGGACCAGTGCCACAGAGACGAGCCCGGCGGCTTCGGCCGACGGGGTGAAACGCGGCAAACTCTACCCGGAGCAAGGCCAAATAGGAGGGCGCAACCCGCCGGCGTCGCAAGACGTGGACGGGGGAGAGGTGCGCTGCCCAGCCCTCGGGTCGGCCGCATGAACCGTCGGGTGACCGGCGGTCGAGATGGATGACCGTCCCCGCGAGCGATCGCGGGACAGAACTCGGCTTACAGACCGCCTCGCTGACGCGATCTCCGCCGGGTCAGTCCTCGTCGGGACGGAAGATGTGTCCGGCCGTGCACGAGTTGCAGATGGGGGTGGCGGATTCGAGATCGCCGAGAGGGATCGGCAGACGTCGCTCGGGATAGAGGCACTCGGCTTCGTAGATCCGCTCCGATCCGGACTGGACCACGTTGAGCCGCCGATAAGTGCACCGCCGGATGCGCTGCTCGGCGAGGCGGTAGACCTCGTGCTCGGCCGGCGCGACGGGCAGCTGGATCGCCATCGAGAGGTCTCGTCCTCGGTCCCGGGAGCTCGGCTCCACCTCGACGATGGGGGTCTCCCACCACTCGGTCGCCGAGCCTAGCACCGGCTCACCCGGCCCGGCAAGCGGCGAAAGGTACTAGACTCCCGCCGACATCGAGCGCGCCGAGCACCGCGCCGAGAGCGGAGGTCCCGTGGCCGAACCCACCGGCTTCGCCGCCAGCCCCTCCGGGAGCGCCGTGCCAGCCGGCGACGCCTGTCCGCTCCTGGCCCTCGACCTCGCCACCGAGGTCGGCCCGGCCGGCGCAGCGGCTACGCAGGGCGTCGAGGCGCCAGCCGGCGGCCGGTGCACCGCGACGAGCCCGGCCCCCTCGATCTCGGCCGGACAGCGACGGCTCGTGTGCGAGGTCGCCGGGCATCTCGACTGCCCACGCTTCGTCCGGGCGGCGAAGAGCGGCCGCGGCCCGGTCGCGGGGCGGGTCGGCCGAGTGCCGGCCGCCCTGCCGGCCGCGGCGGCGGTCGGGGTCGCGCGACCGACCGGGACCGTGCAGGAGGTCGGGAAGGACCGGCCGCCGACGGTGACCGACGACGACCCGGGGTCGGGGCGCCACCTCGCGGAGCCGGACCCGGCCACCGACCCCGTCGCGGCGGCGGCGCTGCCCGTCGTCGGTCCCGCCGCCCAGTCGGCTACTGATCCGGCCGCGGAGCCGGCTCCGGCTCCGGAGACGGCCCAGACCCTGGCCCCGGCCCCGGCCCCGGTCCGCCCGTTGACCCGGTGGTCGGGTCGGAGCGGCGCCCGACCGGCGGGATCCCGACCGCTCCCGATCTGATCGCCGGGACGATCCTCGTGATCTGCCTGGCGATCGCCTTCGTCTTCACCTCGCTCCGCGGCGGGCTGGCCCTGCCAGGCGCGACCCCCGGGCCCGATGCCTCGGCCGGCGTCGCCCTGACCAGCCCGAGCCCGATGGAGGCCCCGACGGCGGTCCCGAGCGCGTCGTCCGCGACGTCGACACCGACCCCCTCGCCCACGCCGGTGGAGAGCCCGACCCCGAGCCCCGTCGCGAGCCCGACCCCGTCGGTCAGCCTGCCGGCCGCCTATGCCGGGCTGAAGCCGTGTTCGGACCGGTCCCGCTGCTATCTCTACCGGATCCGGTCGGGCGACTCGCTGACGAAGGTGGCCGATCGGCTCGGCGTCACCCTGGCGGCGATCAAGGCCATCAACCCGGCGATCAAGGACCCGAGCCTGATCCACGTCGGCGACGTCATCCGGGTCCCGCTGCCCAAGGGCTGACGTCTCGGCCGACCGGCCCGGCCGCTGCCTCGACGATCCGGCGACGGCCGCCGGGCATCCCCGCTGCGGATCCGGCGACGGCCGCCCGGCATCCCCGCTGCCGATCCGGTGACGGCGCCCGGCCCCCGCGCCGGCGAAGCCGCCCGACCCCCGACGGCCCACACATCGCCCCTGCTGCCGGTCGTCCCGCTGAAGCTGACCGGTCGTCCGGGATCTGGATCGAGGCTCCTCCGGTGTCCCGCTCCGCCTGGGGTCGATGTCCCGCGTTTCGGCATTGACGGAAGGCATCCGTGATGTAGAATGCGCCGAAGTGGCACGAAGTGGTGAGAAGTGGGGGATAGACCCACGGTCGTGTCCCCGGTCTCGCGAAGACCGGGCCCGGGTCGTCTCCGCCCGGATCGCCGCCCCGAACCAGCCCAGCGCCAGGCCTGATCGACCGCCCAGACGACAGGGGAAGCCCACAGGTGTTCACCGGCGAGTACCGGCATTCGGTGGACGACAAGGGACGCATCGCCGTCCCGGCGAAGTTCCGCCTGCAGCTCGACGGCGGGGCCTACGTGGCCCGCTGGATCGACGCCTGCCTGGCGATCTTCCCGAAGGCCGAGTTCGAGGCCCTCGCGGCCCGGGTCGGCGAGCTGGGCATCGCCGACGCCGCGGCCCGGACCTTCTCCCGGGCCCTCTTCGCCAGCGCCTACGAGGTGGAGCTCGACCGGCAGGGCCGGATCGTGGTCCCCGCCTCGCTCCGCGAGCTGGCCGGCCTGGCCGGCGACGCCGTCATCGTCGGGGCCCGCGACCACGCCGAGATCTGGGCTCCGTCCAGCTGGGACGACTACCGCAGGGCGATGGAGGCTCCCGACGCCCTGGCCGAACACCTCACCGGTCTCGGGATCTAGGGACCGGATCGCCGACCTGAACCGGGCCGCCGACGGCCCCACCACATGCGCTTCCAGGGTCCGCTCGGGATCCGCCGACAGAGATGGAGACGAGATGAAGGAAGGGCACCTGCCGGTGCTGGCGGAGGAGGTCTTGATGATGCTCGCTCCGGCGTCCGGCAGCCTTCAGATCGACGCCACCCTCGGCGGCGGTGGGCACGCCGAGCGGATCCTGGGGGCGACCGACCCTGATGGCCGTCTCCTCGGCATGGACGCCGACGGGGCGGCCATCGCCAGGGTCCGGGCTCGCCTGGCCGAGCGGTTCGGGGACCGGCTGGTCCTTCGCCGGTCGAACTTCCGGGATCTCGGCTCGGTCGCCCCGGACGCCGGCTTCGCCGCCGTCGACGGTCTGTTGTTCGACCTCGGCCTGTCGAGCTTCCAACTGGCCGACGCCGATCGCGGCTTCGGGATCCGGACGGGCGGGCCGCTCGACATGCGCTTCGACACGAGCGTCGGGGTCCCGGCCGCGGAGCTCCTCGCGACCCTGGATGCCACCGAGCTGGCGGCCATCTTCCGGCGCTACGGCGAGGAGCCCCAGGCCGGCCGGATCGCCCGGGCGATCGTTGAGGCCCGCCGGACGGCCCCGATCGCGACCGCCGAGGAGCTCGCCGCACTCATCGAGCGGGTCGCCCCGGGGGCGCCCGGTCGACGCCGGATCCATCCCGCGACCCGCGTCTTCCAGGCGCTCCGGATCGCCGTCAACGCCGAGCTCGAGTCGCTCGAGATCGCCCTGGCGGCGGCCGTCGAGCTGCTTCGACCCGGCGGGCGGCTGGTGGTCCTGAGCTACCACTCGCTCGAGGACCGGATCGTCAAGCGCTTCATCGAGGCCGAGCGGAAGGGCTGTATCTGCCCGCCATCGGTCCCCGTCTGCGTCTGCGGGCGGACGCCCCGGCTGAGGCTCCTCGGCCGCTCCCAAACCCCGTCAGAGGCCGAGCTGGCCGCCAACCCCCGGGCTCGCAGCGCACGGCTGCGGGCCGCCGAACGGCTCGCTGCCTAGTGCCGGACACGCGCGTCCCGGGCGGATCGGAGCCCGGATCCCGCCGTCGACCAGCGCCACCGAGGAGGAGGACCCCGATGAGCAAGCGCCACCAGAGCAGTCGCCGCCGTTCCTACGGCCGTCGCCAGCACGAAGTCCGAGAACGAACCGAGCACCAGGCTCCGGACCCGGAGCCCGAGCTCCGCTACGACCGGGAGGAGCCGGGTACGGACGGCTACTCGCTCTTCGACCTGGGCGCGACGGGTCGTCGGCTGAGCTTCGCGGTGGGCGACTAGTGGCCGTCTACCAGGGCGCCAGGGCGCGTCCCACCTACCTCCCGCCCCGGGCTGTCGAGGCCCCCGCCCTGCGCCGCCGACGATCGCGCCCGACCGCCCGCGCCCGTCGCCATCCGGGCCGGATCGGGATCCTGCTCGGCGGGATCGCCCTCGCCTTCCTGTTGGCCTTCTTCTCGCTCGTCCAGAGCGTCCGGGTCTCGGCCACCGGCTACGACATCGACCGTCTGACCAACGAGCAGGCGAGGCTCGTGGCCCGCCAGACCGATCTCGTGGCCGACCTCAACCGCCTCGGGCGCGGGCCGGCCATCCGCAAGCTCGCCATCGACCTCGGACTCGAGCAGATGGCCGAGCCCCTCGTCGTCGCGGCCCACTGACCGGATCGCCGAACGTGCCCGGACCCACCATGCTCGGTCGCACCGACTCGCGTCGTCGGATGCTCGTCCTGCTCGTCGTCTTCCTCGTCGTCGGGGCGTCGCTCGGCAGCCGGCTCGTCTGGTGGCAGGTGGTCAAGCACGAGGAACTGGCCGGCAAGGCCCTCAGCCAGAGCACGACTCGCTACGAGGAGCCCGTCCGGCGGGGCACCGTCTTCGACCGGAGCGGGACCGTGGTCCTGGCCACGACCGTCGACCGCTATCGGCTGGTCGCGGCCCCCAACCAGATGACCGCCGCGCAGCGGACCGCCGTCGGCGCCAAGCTCGTCGCGATCCTCGGCCTCGATGGCGACCCGGCGACGGCGCTGACCGACCGGATCGACCCGGCCAAGGCCTACGTGATCCTCACCCGCGGGATCGACGAGGCGACCGCCGACCAGGTCCGGGAGGCGTCGGCGACCGGCGACCTGCCCTTCATCAGGCTCGAGCCGGAACCGGTCCGGGTCTATCCCCAGGCGGGCGGGGCCAACGGGACCACCCTGGCCGCGCACCTGCTCGGCTTCGTCAACCGGGAGGGCCAGGGCCAGTACGGCGTCGAGGAGCGCTACCAGGAGGACCTCGCCGGAACCCCCCGGACCGTCCTCGCCGAGCGCGACGTCCAGGGCCAGCCCGTGCTCGATACCGCCCAGGTCATCGACCCGGGCACGCCCGGCCAGGACGTCCGGCTGACGATCGACGCCGACCTCCAGCTGCTCGTCGAACAGGAGCTCCTGGCCGCCTCCACGGCCGACCGGGCGGTCAGCGTCTCGGCCGTCGTGATGGACCCGGCGAACGGGGCGATCCTGTCCGAGGCGAGCTACCCCTCGTACGACGCGAACGACTACCGGTCGATCGCCACGAAGGACCCGTCGGTCTTCGTCGACCCCGTGGTCTCGTACGTCTATGAGCCGGGCTCGGTCTTCAAGATGTTCACCACCATGGCCGCCTTCGAGCAGGGGACCGCCGGGCCCTCGACCCGACTGCTCGACTCGGGCTCGCTCTCGCTCGATCGCGGGCAGGGCCGGATCTACGACTCCGACAAGCACGCCAACGGGATGATGCCGGTCCGCGACATCGTGGCCTTCTCCCGGAACGTCGGGGCGGCCCGGCTGGCCATCGGCCTCGCGAAGTCCACCTCGCGGGCGGCCTCGGTCCTGGCCGCGGTCTGGGCCCGGCTCGGGTTCGGGGCCAGGACCGGCGTCGACGTGGCCGGCGAGGCCGCGGGTCTCGTCCGCGACCCCGCCATCCGGCGCTGGAGCCAGCTCGACCTCGCCAACGGCTCGTTCGGTCAGGGCGTGGCGGTCACCCAGCTCCAGCTGGTCACGGCCTACGCCGCGATGGCCAACGGCGGCCACCTCGTCGTACCCCACGTGGTCCTCGGCGTCGGCGATCGGGATGTCCAGCCGGTCGATCGCGGGCAGGTCATGTCGCCGGCCACCAGCGCGGCCCTGGTCGACCTCATGACCTACGTCGTCCACAAGGTCCCGTGGTACCGCGACAAGACGCTCATCAAGGGCTACCTCATCGGCGGCAAGACCGGTACCGCCCAGATCTGGGACCCCAAGCTGCGCGGCGGACGGGGGGATTGGAAGGCGAACCGCTTCAACCACACCTTCGTCGGGTTCATCGGCCGGGGGACGCCGGAGCTGGTCATCGCCGTGACGATCCGCGAGGCGAAGCCGCTCCATATCAGCCAGGGCAACCTGCCCCTCGCGGTCGAGTCGTACGAGCTCTTCCGACGGATCGCCGCGGATTCGATGAACAAGCTGGACCTGCCCAAGCCGGTCATCGCGCCGAGCGCCGGCAGCCGGTGAGCGCCGGCTGTGGGAGACTGACGACCGTGACCGACGCCCCGACGCCGCCGGCGCCCATCCGGGCGTCGGACGAGGCCCTGGACGCCGCCGAGATCGCCCGACTCACGGGTGGGCGGCTCGAGCGACCCTCCCGGCGACCCGTCCACGGCGCCGCCGTCGACTCCCGCCGGGTCGTCCCGGGGAACCTGTTCGTGGCCCTGCCCGGGGAGCGGACGGACGGGCACGATCACCTCCTTGCCGCCGTCGAGGCCGGGGCCGCGGCCATCCTGGTCAGCCGGCCGGGAGACCTCCCGCCGGGTCTCGAAGGCGTCGGCGTGGTCAGGGTGACCCAGCCCCTGCCGGCTCTCCACGCCCTCGCCTCCGCCTGGCGCCGGCGGTTCGACCCGATCGTCATCGGGATCACCGGGAGCATCGCCAAGACCTCGACGAAGGAGGTCGTCGCGGCGGTCCTGGCCACCCGCTACCGGACGCTCAAGAGCCTGGGCAACGAGAACAACGAGATCGGCCTGCCGCTGACCGTCCTCAGGCTCGATCGCGACGTCCAGGCGCTCGTCCTGGAGATGGGGATGTACGTCGAGGGCGAGATCGCCGACCTCGTCCGGATCGGCCGGCCCCGGATCGGCGTGGTGACCGCGGTCCAGCCGGTCCACCTCTCGCGGATGGGCACGATCGAGGCGATCGAGCAGGAGAAGGCCCGCCTCGTCGAGGGTCTCCCCGGCGACGGCGTCGCGGTCCTCAACGCCGACGACCCCCGGGTCGCCGGGATGGCCGACCGGACGCCAGCCCGGGTGATCACCTACGGGCTCGGACCCGCCGACGTGAGCGCGACCTCGGTCGAGACGACAGCCGGGTCGGGGATGCGCTTCGAGCTGCGGACGCCGGCCGGCTCGCGCGACGTGGCGATCCCGGTGCTCGGGCGGCATGCGGTCCACAACGCGCTGGCGGGCGCGGCGGTCGGCCTGGCCGCCGGGCTCGACCTCGACGAGATCGTCCGGGGGCTCGCCGGCACGTCCACCCCGGAGCATCGCGGCGAGCTCATCCGTCTCGGCGGTGTGACGATCGTCGACGACACCTACAACGCCGCCCCGATCTCCATGCTCGCGGCCCTGGACCTCCTGGCCGGGCTGCGCGGGCGTCGGGTCGCCGTCCTCGGCGAGATGCTCGAGCTGGGCGAGGAAAGCGACGAAGCCCACCGCCGGGTCGGGCGAGCCGCGGCGGCCGTCGTCGACCTCCTCGTGGTCGTCGGCGACGGGGCGTCGGGCATCGCCGAGGGCGCCATCGAAGCCGGGCTGGAGCCGGAGCGGGTGCTCCTGGCCGGCGACCGCGAGACGGCCCGTGAGCTGCTCGGGCCGCGTCTCGTGGCCGGCGACGTCGTCCTCGTCAAAGCCTCCAGGGGCATCGAGCTCGACCGGCTGGTGGCCGGCCTGCGCGAGGACCTCCAGCCGTGAGGATCGGGACGGTCGAGGTGATCCAGGGCCTGCTGATGGCCTTCCTGCTCGTGGTCATCCTCATGCCCTCCTACATCCGGCTGCTGCGTCACTTCAAGTTCGGCAAGAACATCCGCGAGGAGGGTCCGGACAGCCACCAGGTCAAGCAGGGGACCCCGACCGGCGGTGGCATCCTGATCATCCTGGTGGTCGCCGCGGTGGCCGTCCTCCTCGGAGCGGTCGGGGCGGACACGCCGGACACCTACTCGCCGATCGTGGCCCTGCTCGGGGTCGGCGCCCTCGGCGCGTTCGACGACTACCTCAACGTGAAGACCGGGACCGGGATCCGCGTCCGGGGCAAGCTCATCTGGCAGATCGCCGTCGCGGTGCTCGCCGCGCTGTACATCCAGCGTCACTTCGGGATCAACGAGATCCGGGTCCCGTTCCTCGGCGAGATGGCCATCGGGCCGGTCGCCTACGTCGCCTTCGGGGCGTTCGCGATCGTCGCCGCGAGCAACGGGGTGAACATCACCGACGGGCTGGACGGGCTGGCCGGCGGGACGACGGCGTTCGCCTTCGTGGCCTACATGATCATCGCCCTGCTGAACATCCCGCACCAGCCCAACCTGGCCCTTCTGTGCGCGATCGTCATCGGCGCGACGATGGGCTTCCTGTGGTTCAACGTCCACCCGGCCCAGGTCTTCATGGGCGACTCCGGGTCGCTCTCGCTGGGTGCCCTGCTGGCCGTCACCGCGCTCATCACCGGCCAGATCCTGGTCCTCCCGCTCATCGGGCTCGTCTTCGTCATCGAGGCCGGATCGGTCGTCCTCCAGGTGAGCTACTTCAAGCTGAGCGGCGGCAAGCGGATCTTCCGGATGTCGCCGATCCATCATCATTTCGAGCTGCTCGGCTGGCACGAGGAGAAGATCACGGTCCGGCTGTGGATCGTCGGCGTGCTCGCCGGGCTCCTCGGGGTGACCCTCTTCCTCGCCTCCATCAACGCGCTGGGATGACGACGATGCCGACCGAGCGACCGAGCCCGCCCACCGACGCCGTCAGCCCGCCGCCGGCCGCGATCGTCGAGCCCGACGAGCTCAGCCTGGAGGGTCTCCGCCAGGGGACCCTGCGGGGGCTGCCGGTGACCGTCCTGGGCTTCGCCCGGAGCGGGATCGCCCTGGCCCGCTTCC
The DNA here is from genome assembly GCA_963809595.1 of uncultured Chloroflexia bacterium. GTDB lineage: Bacteria > Chloroflexota > Limnocylindria > Limnocylindrales > CSP1-4 > Chersky-267. Next base: position 116,597 of record CAWEKG010000002.1, read on the forward strand.
TCGTCGACGCCGGGGCGACGGTCACGGTCTACGACGGGCGACCGGCCGACGACCTGCGCGGCTCCACCTCGCGGCTCGACGGGCGGAGGGTCCGGCTGCTGGCCGGGCCGGATGTCGACCCGGGCCAGGCCATCCGCGGCGCCGCCCTCGTGACCACGTCGCCGTCGATCAACCCGGACTACCCGACGACCGAGCCGCGCCTGCGGACCGTCCTCGTCGACCTGGTCGCCCGCCGGGCGGCCGGCGACCGGACCGTTCCGGCCCTGGTCTCGGAGGCCGACCTCGTCCTCCGCCTGTGCCCGGCGCCGACGATCGGGATCACCGGGACGAAGGGCAAGACGACGACCTCCGCCCTGACCCACGCGCTGCTGGCGGCCGACCCGTCGCACCGGGCGTTCCTGGGCGGGAACATCGGCCGGCCCCTGGTCGAGCGGCTGCCCGACCTGCGCCCCGGCGATCGGGTCGTGATCGAGCTCTCCGAGCTGCAGCTGCCGACCCTCTCCCGGGGGACCACGGTCGCGGCGTTCACCAACGTGACCTCGGACCACCTCGACCGGCACGGCACCGTGGAGGCGTATCGAGCGGTCAAGCGCCGCTTCGCCGAGCAGGTGGACCCGCTCGGGGCGCTCGTCCTCAACGCCGACGACCCGGTCGTGGCCGGCTATGCCGGGCTCGGGAGCGCCCGCCCCGTCCTCTACCGGTACGATCGCCCGATGGGCGGCGGGCTCGGCGTCGTCGACGGCTGGATCGTGGCCGCCGACGTCGAGCGACTGGCGCTGGCCGGCGGGGGGACGGCGGCCACCGGTCCGGGCGGCCGGATCATGCCGGTCGCGGACCTCGTCATCCCCGGCCGGCACAACGTCTCGAACGCGCTGGCGGCGATCGCCGTCGCGCTCCTGTTCGGGGTCGCCCCGGACGCGATCCGGATCGCGGCGGCGGCCTTCCCCGGAGTCGAGCACCGGCTCGAGACCGTGGCGGTCATCGACGGCGTCCGCTTCGTCAACGACTCGCAGGGGACCCAGCCCGATGCGGTGATCGCCGCCCTGCGCGCCTTCGCGGCGCCGATCGTGCTCATCGCCGGCGGCCGCGACAAGGGCGTCGACCTGTCGGCCCTCGGTCCGGTCGTGGCCGAGCGGGCCGCCGCCGCGGTCCTCATCGGCGAGAGCGGCCCGGGCCTGGAGCACCGCTTCCGGGCCGCCGGCCTCGCCAGGACCGAGCGGGCGGAGACCCTCGAGGAGGCCGTCGGGCTGGCCGCCGCGATCGCCGCCGAGCTGCGTGACGCCGCCCCGACCCGGGCGGGGTCCGGCCGACCGTCCTGCTCAGCCCGGCCGCGGCGAGCTTCGACATGTTCGTCGACTACGAGGCGCGCGGCCGCGCCTTCAAGGCGGCCGTGGCGACCCTGGCCGAGGAGGCGACCCGATGAACGCTCCGGCGACGCTCCTGCGCCCGCGCATCCGCACCCGGGCGGCCTCCGGCAGCGCCCCGAAGACACTCCGGCGGGAGACCCACCAGCCCGACTACGTCGTTCTCGTCGCGGTCCTGGCCCTCTCGGCGATCGGGATCCTGATGGTCTTCTCGGCCTCGGCGATGAAGGAGTACCAGCGCGACGGCGACGTCTTCGGGGCGGTCGCGCCGCAGGTGATGTGGGGCCTCCTGGGCGTCGTCGCGATGCTGGCGATGACCCGGGTCGACTACCGCCGGCTCCGGCTCGTCTCGATCCCGCTCTACGTCGTCGCCGTCGTCCTCCTCGTCCTCGTCTTCGACGACCACCTGGGCCAGACGGTCGGCGGATCGGCCCGGTGGCTGAAGATCGGCCCGCTGCCGGCCGTCCACCCGGCCGAGATCGCCAAGCTGGCCGTGGTCGTCTACCTCGCCCACTGGCTGGCCAAGCGGGGGACCGAGACCGGGTCGTTCTGGCGGGGGACCGTCCCGTTCCTGGTCATCTTCCTGCCGGTCGTGGCGCTCGTCCTCAAGGAGCCCGACCTCGGGACCTCGATGGTCATCGCGGTGACCGGGATGACGATGTTCCTGCTGGCCGGGGCGAACCTCGTCCACTTCGGGGTCCTGATGGTCGGGGGGCTGTTCGGGATCGTCCTGTTCGCCCTGCGGGGCTACCAGCTCGAGCGGATCCGGGCCTGGATCGATCCGTGGGCGTACGCCGACACGATCGGCTTCCACTCGGTCCAGGGACTGATGGCCCTCGGCGCGGGCGGCCTCTTCGGTCTCGGCCTGGGCCAGAGTCGGGGGGCCGGCGGGCTGTTCCTGCCGAACGCCAGCAACGACTTCATCTTCGCGGTCATCGGCGAGGAGTTCGGGCTCGTCGGGGCGGGCCTGGTCATCGGCCTGTTCGTCGTCCTGGCCTACCAGGGCATCCGGATCGCCCTCTCGGCGCCCGATACGTTCGGCGCGCTGCTGGCCGCCGGGATCACGACCTGGCTGTGCGTCCAGGCGTTCATCAACATCGGGGTCGTGGTGGCGCTCTTCCCGATCACCGGGATCACCCTCCCCTTCATCAGCGCCGGCGGCTCCTCGCTGACGATCAGCCTGGCCGCCGTCGGGATCCTGCTCTCGATCTCCCGAGAGACCGTCGAACGAGGCACCTGGAACGATGCGTCTGCTGATCGCGGGCGGCGGCACGGGCGGGCACATCTACCCGGCCCTGGCGGTCGCCCGGTCGCTCCGCGCCGCCGAGCCTGACCTCGAGCTCAGCTGGCTCGGCGGGCACCGCGGGCTCGAGGGATCGATCGTCCGCGACGCCGGGATCCCGATCCGGCTGCTCGTCCTGCGCTCGCTGCGCTCGACCGATCGGTCGATCCACCTCGTCCTCGACCCGGTCCGGTTGGCCCTGTCGGTCCCCCAGGCGCTGGCGATCCTGGCCCGGGAGCGGCCGGCGGCCATCCTGACCACGGGCGGCTACCTGGCCATCCCGGTCCTGTCGGCGGCCCGCCTGCTGGGGATCCCGACGGTCCTCTGGGAGGGCAACGTCATCCCCGGTCGGAGCGTCCGGATGACCGCCCGGCTGGCCGACGCGATCGCGGTCTCGTTCGCCGAGACCGGGCCGGCGCTGGCCGTCGACCCGGCCCGCTGCTACCTGACCGGGACGCCGATCCGGGACTTCGGGGCGCTCGATCCGATCGCCGCCCGGGAGCGGTTCGGCGTCCGCCGGGCGCCCGCCTGCTCCTCGTCTTCGGCGGCTCCCAGGCGGTCCGCCGGTTCAACGCCGCGGTCGCCGGCGCCGTCGAGCGGCTCGTGAGCGGGTCCACGTCATCCACGTCACCGGCGAGGCCGGCTATGCCGAGGCGCTGGCCGGTCGCGAGCGCGCTGCCGGCCGAGCTCCGCGAGCGCTATCGGCCGTACCCGTTCCTGCGCGAGGAGATGGCCGACGCCCTCGTCGCCGCCGACCTCATCGTCGGCCGGGCCGGGAGCTCGACCCTGGCCGAGGCGACCGCCCTCGGCACGCCGCTCGTCGTCGTGCCGTACCCGCACGCGGCCGGCCACCAGCGGGCGAACGCCCGACGGATCGTCGAGACCGGCGCCGGCCGGCTCGTCGCCGACGAGGCGTTCGACGCGGAGGCCCTCGTCGACGCGGCGCGGATCCTCGACGACCCGGCCGGCCATGCCCGGATGTCGGCCGCGGCCCGGGAGCTCGGCCGGCCCGGCGCCGCCGACGCGGTCGCCGAGCTGGTCCTGGCCGCAGCGCGCGCTCGCCGCTGCCCGAGCCGGCCGAGATCGAGCGACGGTCGCGGTCGAGACCGGCTGCCGGCGCCGACTCCGACCCGGGTCCCGCGGACGTCGGGGAGTCTCCGTCATGACCGGCGGTGGCGTCCCCAGCCCGGCCTCGGCGCCGTTCGACCCGATCGCCCTCGGGACCGAGATCCAGCGCCGGATCGGGGTGAAGACGTCCCGCGACGAGCCGCTCGCCCGGTTCACGACGATGCGGGTCGGCGGCCCGGCCGACCTGTTCGCGGTCGCCCACAACGCCTTCGAGCTGCGGGCGCTCGTCAAGCTCGTCCGCGAGCCGGGGCATCGCCCACGTCGTCCTCGGGCGGGGCAGCGACGTCGTCATCGCCGACGCCGGGATCCGCGGTCTCGTCATCCAGGTCCGGGCCGAGGGTGTCGAGATCCGCGACGACCGGCTTCGTCGCCGAGGCGGGCGTCCCGATGGCCCGGGCGGCGACCGTCGACGCAGGGCGCCGGCCTGTCCGGGCTCGAGTTCGGGCTGGCCATCCCGGGCACCGTCGGCGGCGCGGTCTGGGCCAACGCCGGCGCCCACGACGCCGACGTCCGGGCCGTCCTCGAGGGCGCGCTGGTCATGACCGCCGACGGGACCGAGGCGCGGCTCGACCCCGCCGGGCTCGGGCTCGGCTACCGCGACAGCCGGCTCAAGCACCCCGTCCCCGGCGCCCCGGCCGAGGTCGTGGTGGGCGCGACGTTCCGGCTCCAGCCGGCCTCGGCCGACGAGATCCGCGACCGGCTCGACGAGATCCGCCGCTGGCGCCAGGCCCACCAGCCGCTCGGCATCCCGAGCGCCGGCTCGTACTTCCGGAACCCGGCCGGCGACTCCGCCGGCCGGCTCATCGACGCCGCCGGGCTCAAGGGGACCCGGGTCGGCGGCGCCTCGGTCAGCGAGAAGCACGCCAACTTCCTGGTCAACGACCGGAAGGGGACGGCCGCCGACGTCCGGCGCCTCGGCGAGCGCGTCCGGGCCGAGGTCGCCCGCGGTTCGGCGTCGAGCTCCAGGAGGAGGTCGTCTTCCTCGGCGACTGGGGGCCCGAATGGGAGGAGGGCGCGGCATGACCGGGGCAGCCGCCGATCGTCGTCCTGCTCGGCGGCCCGTCGGCCGAGCACGACGTCTCGATCGTCTCCGGCAACGCCATCGCCGACGCCCTGGAGGACGCCGGCCACCCGGTCGCGCGGATCCTCATCGACCTCGACGGCGGCTGGTGGCGGCTGCCGACCGGTCACCGGCGCGGCGACCGCGGGCCGGCCGCCTACGACGATCCGGCCGCCCTCGGGGCGAACGGACCGATGTCCGCCGGCGGCGGCCGTCGACCGGCTCGCCGGCGTCAGCCCGACGCCGGTCGTCTTCGTCGCCCTGCACGGACCGTTCGGCGAGGACGGGACGGTCCAGGCGCTCCTCGAGGCGGCCGGGCTCGCCTACACCGGCTCCGGCGTGACCGCCTCGGCGATCGGGATGGACAAGGCCGTCTTCAAGCGGCTGTGCCGCGGTCTGGGCCTGCCGGTCGTCGACTGGCGCGAGGTCGGGGCGGCCCGCTGGACGACCGACCGCGACGGCGTCCTGGCCGAGCTCGAGGCGTTCGCGGCGAGCACCGGCGACCCGCGGCTGATGGTCAAGCCGGCCCGCCTCGGGTCCTCGGTCGGGATGACCCTCGCCCACGCGCCGGCCGAGCGACCGGCGGCCATCGAGACCGCCCTCGCCCACGACACCCTCGCCCTCGTCGAGGCCTACCTGGCCGGGGCCCGCGACCTCGAGGTCTCGGTCATCGGCAACGACCCGGCCCGGCTCGAGCTGTACGGGCCCGGCGAGATCGTGGCCGGTCACGAGTTCTACGACTACGCCGCGAAGTACACCCCCGGCCTGTCCGAGACCTCGCCCGTGGCCGAGCTGGAGCCGGCCATCCGGGCGACGATCCTGAAGATCGCCCGGGACTGCTACCGGGCGATCGGCGCCGAGGGCTTCGCCCGGGTCGACTTCCTGCTCGCCGCGGGCGGGGTCTACCTGTCCGAGATCAACACGATCCCGGGCTTCACGCCGATCAGCCTCTTCCCGGCGATGGCCGCCGACGGCGGGTACACCTTCGCCGGGGTCGCCGAGCGGATCGTCGAGCTCGCCCTGGAGCGGCAGGCCGGCCGTGGTCCGGCGCCGGCTCCGTCCGGCCGACCTGCCCCGATGACGACCCGGCGCGGGAGCCGCGGATCGTCCGCCCGCCGCCGACCGCGCCCGGTCGGCGGAGCCCGACGATCCGACGCGCGTCGGCGCCGTCGAACCGGACCCGGGCCGTGGCGGCCCTCGTGATCGTCGCCTGCGTCGTCGCCCTGTACGGCGTGACCGCGAGCTCGGCCTTCGCCTATCGCCGCCTGGCTCTCAGCGGGGCGACCTACACGCCGGCGGCCGAGGTCAGCGGGGCGATCAGGGCGGAGCTCGGCCGGAACCTCTTCACCCTCTCGACCGCCGGCATGGCCGAGCGGCTGCGAAGCCTGCCCACGGTCCGCGACGCGTCGGTCGAGGTCGCGCTCCCCGACACGCTCCGGGTCCGGCTCGAGGAGCGCGAGCCGATCGTCGTCTGGGTGGTCGGCGAGGCGCGCTTCCTCGTCGACACGGACCGCAACGCCTTCGCCCGTGACGACGGGACGACGGACCTGCCGGTCATCGACGACCGACGGGCCGCGAGCTCGTCCCTGTTCGTCGGGAGCCAGGTCGACCCGGTCGACTTCGACGCCGCGACCCGGCTCGCCTCGCTCCGGCCGGCCGACGTCGGGAGCGGCGCGGCCGCCCTCCGGGTGACCATCGACGACGACCGGGGCTTCGTGCTCGACAGCGGCAAGGACGGCTGGACGGCGATCTTCGGGTTCTACACGCCGACGATCCGCAGGACCGACCTCATCCCCGGCCAGGTCCGCCTCCTGCGCAGCCTGCTGGCCGGCCGCGAGGCGAAGGTCGCCACGGTCCTCCTGGCCGACGAGCGGAACGGCACCTTCACCGAGAAGACTGCGCCGTGAGACCGACCGGGTTTGCCGCACGTCTGCCGCGTCGGGTAGCCTTGCGGAAACGTACCGACCGGAGGGCGACGCCACGTGCTCCTTCCCCTGGCAGGCCTCGTCCTGGGCGTCCTGCTGGGGCTCCTCCTCCAGGTCGACGTCAGCTTCGAGTTCGCGCGCTACTCGGCCGTCGCGATCGTCGCGGCGCTCGACTCGGTCCTCGGCGCGGTCCGTGCGGAGCTCGACGGCGTCTACGACAATCGGATCTTCATCAGCGGCTTCGTCACGAACGCCCTGGTGGCCGTCCTGCTCACCTTCATCGGCGATCGGCTCGGCCTGGACCTCTACCTCGTGGCGCTGATCACCTTCGGGCCGCGGATCTTCCAGAACGTGGCCCTCATCCGCCGCCACTTCCTATAAGGGGCAACGACGAACGTGGAACGAGAAGCGGTCCTGGTCGGGATCGACGTCGGCACGACGAAGGTCACCGCGCTCATCGGCGAGGTCGGCCGGGACGGCGGGCTCACGATCATCGGCAAGGGCACGGTGCCGACCACCGGGCTCAAGAAGGGCGTCGTCGTCAACATCGAGCAGACGGTCCACTCGATCGCCGGCGCGGTCGAGCAGGCCGAGCGCCTGTCGGGCTGGAAGATCGACCGGGCCTTCGTCGGCGTCGGCGGGCAGCACGTCGAGAGCCAGAACTCGCGTGGCGCGGTCGCGGTCAGCGGTCACGATCGGGAGGTCGCCCGCGAGGACATCAACCGGGCGACCGAGGTCGCCCGGGCGGTCTCGATCCCGTCGAACCGCGAGGTCCTCCACGTCCTGCCGCGGCAGTTCATCGTCGACGGCCAGGAGGGGGTCAAGGACCCGCTCGAGATGAGCGCGATCCGGCTCGAGGTCGAGACCCACATCGTGACCGGCTCGGCGACCGCGGTCCAGAACCTGACCAAGTGCGTCGTCGCCGCCGGGGTGAAGATCGACGAGCTGGTGGCCGACTCCCTCGCCTCGGCCGAGAGCGTCCTGACCGAGACCGAGAAGGAGCTCGGCGTGGCGGTCGCCGACATCGGCGCCGGGACGATCGACCTGGCCCTGTTCGCCGACGGCTCGCCGTTCCACACCAGCGTCCTGCCGGTCGGCGGGAACAACGTGACGATGGACATCGCCGCGGTCATGAAGACCAGCCTCCAGGTCGCCGAGGAGCTCAAGGTCCGTCACGGGACGTGCGACCTGCGGGAGGTCGACCCGGACGAGAGGATCAACGTCGAGATCCTCGGCGAGGAGGCCGGCCGGACGGTCAGCCGGCTCGAGCTGTGCCAGGTCATCGAGGCCCGGATGCGCGAGACCTTCGAGCTGGTCGCCAACGAGATGCGGGCCTCCGGCCACGGGATGCTGCCGGCCGGGATCGTCCTGACCGGCGGCGCCGCCCAGCTGGCCGGGGCGGCCGAGCTCGGTCGCGAGGTCCTCGGGATGCCGGTCCGGATCGCCGGGCCGAGCGGTGTCGGCGGGCTCGTCGACAACCTGCTCACCCCGGCCAACAGCACGGCGATCGGGCTCCTCCGCTGGGGGGCGATGATCCTTGCCCAGGGCGAGCCGAGCCGCTACGAGTCGGCGCCGGCGATGGGTGGCCTCGGTCGCATCCGGGACGCGCTCCGGAGCATCTTCCCCTGAGCTGACGACCCGGCGCTATACTCGCCCGACATCCGAGAGCGCGCACCCCTGACGACCCCAACGAACGAACCGGCACGAGCCACCGGAGGAGAGGCGATGTCGCTGCGATCCGATTCCGAGAACTTCGCCCTGATCCGGGTCGTCGGCGTCGGCGGTGGCGGCAGCAACGCCGTCAACCGGATGATCCGGGCCGAGATGATGGGCGTCGAGTTCATCGCCTGCAACACGGACGCCCAGGCGCTTCTCCAGTCGGACGCCCCGCACAAGATCCGGATCGGCGACAAGATCACCCGCGGCCTCGGGGCCGGCGGCGACGCGTCGATCGGCCAGCGGGCCGCGGAGGAGGACTCGGAGAAGATCGCCGACGCGCTGCGCGACTCGGACATGGTCTTCATCACCGCCGGGCTCGGCGGCGGGACCGGCTCGGGGGCCGCCCCGGTCGTGGCCCAGATCGCCAAGGAGATGGGCGCGCTGACGATCGGCGTCGTCACCAAGCCGTTCTCGTTCGAGGGCAACCGGCGCAAGCTCGTCGCCGAGAAGTCGGCCGAGGAGCTCAAGGCCAACGTCGACACCCTGATCACGATCCCCAACGACCGGCTCAAGGACGTCGTCCAGAAGAACACCTCGATCGTCGACGCCTTCCGGGTCGTCGACGACGTCCTTCGCCAGGGCGTCCAGGGGATCAGCGACATCATCACGGTGCCCGGGCTGATCAACCTCGACTTCGCCGACGTGCGGACGATCATGAAGGACGCCGGCTCGGCGCTCATGGGCATCGGCCGGGCGGCGGGCGAGAACCGGGCGATCGAGGCGGCCCGCCAGGCGATCGCCAGCCCGCTCCTCGAGGTCAACATCACCGGGGCCCAGGGGATCCTGTTCAACATCACCGGCTCGTCGAGCCTCTCCCTCTACGAGGTGACCGAGGCGGCCGAGGAGATCCGGCTGGCGGCCGATCCCGAGGCGAACATCATCTTCGGGACCAGCTTCAACGAGCGGCTCGGCGACGAGGTCCAGATCACGGTCATCGCCACCGGCTTCGACGCGGGACGGAAGCGCGACGCCGTACGGCAGGCCGCCGCGGCCTCGGGCTGGGAGGTCCAGTCGGCCCGCCCCGGCTCACGCGACTTCCTCGAGGAGCTGGACCGCCAGCGTCAGGCTTCGGCGGGGGACGTCGACACCGGCCAGGCGGCCGCGGTCAAGGTCGAGCGCACGGTCGGGGTCGCCCCGGCGCCGGTGCCCGTGGCCCGGGCCCAGATCGACCCCGACGACCTGGAGATCCCGAGCTTCCTTCGCCGCGCGAAGTAGCCCGCCCCTCAGGCCCGGGCCGGTGACCGCCGGCGACCGGCCCGGGGCGCTGCCCGGCTCGACCGGGCTGACTGACCTGTCTCCGCTCGATCCCGGCGAGGTGGCGGTCCTCGCCGCGGCGCGTGACGCGGTCCTGGCCCGGATCGCGGACGCCGCCGTGCGCACCGGGCGGGAGCCCACGTCGGTCCGTTTGGTCGCGGTCTCGAAGACCGTGCCGGCCGGGCGGGTCCGGGCGGCGGTGGCGGCGGGCCTGGACCTCCTCGGGGAGAACCGGGTCCAGGAGGCGGCCGCGAAGGTCCCCTTCGTCGTCGGCGCCCGGTGGCATCTCGTCGGGCCTCTCCAGTCGAACAAGGCCCGGCGCGCCGTCGGGCTCTTCGACGTCATCGAGTCGGTCGACTCGCTCGAGCTCGCCCGTCGGCTCGACCGGCTCGCCCGGGAGGTGGATCGGCCGGCCGGTCCGGCCGGTCCGGCCGATGGGGCCGATGGTGCGGCGCCCGAGCCGCTGCCCGTCCTCCTCCAGGTCAACGTCGACGACGACCCGGCGAAGGCGGGCTTCGTCCCGGGCGCGCTGGTCGCGGCCATGCCCGAGCTCCTGGCCCTCGACTCCCTCGAGGTCGCCGGGCTGATGACGGTCGGCCGGCTGGTCGCCACCGCCGAGGAGGCCCGGCCCACCTTCCGCCGGCTCCGGGCGCTGGCCGAGCGGTTGCGGACCGACCATCCCGGGCTCGGCCCCGAGCTGTCGATGGGGATGAGCGACGACTATCCGATCGCGGTGGAGGAGGGAGCCACGATCATCCGGGTCGGCCGGGCGCTCTTCGGGGCTCGCCCGGCCCCGTGAGCGGCGGTGACGGCCGGGGCGAGATCCGCTTCGACGTCCGGTTGACGCCGCGCGCGGCCTTCGACCGGGTCGACGGCGTCGCCGGCGGCGCCCTGGCAGTCCGGGTCGCCGCCCCGCCGGTGGACGAGGCGGCGAACCGCTCGCTCGTGCGTCTCGTCGCCCGCGAGCTCGGCGTCCGGCCCTCGGCCGTCCGGATCACCGCCGGCGCGACATCCCGGCGCAAGACGATCGCGATCGAGGGCGTCGCGCGCGAGGCGATCCTTGCCCGCTGGCCCGACCTCCGGCTATGATCGACGCCCCCGGGCGCGATGCCCGGGCGGTTCCGGGGCGATTGGCTCAGTCGGTTAGAGCGCGCGGTTCACATCCGCGAGGTCACTGGTTCGAATCCAGTATCGCCCACCACCCCCGCTCGCGTCGTGGGCGTGGGTCGTGGGCCGGGCCACCGCAGCCCCGTCGGCGCGTCCGTCGGCGGGACCTTCGGGCGGGTCGCGGAGGAGCGCCGGATGCGCGACCATGGGCCGATGCACGCGATCGGCATCCCGGCTCGCGGACCCACCCCCCCGGGGCGTGGCTTCGCCCTGGCTCGGCCGTCGATCCTCGCCCTGGCGGTCCTCGTCGGCGGGCTCGTCGTGCCGGCCGGGGCCGCGGCCAACGAGTTCCCGAAGGGCTGGGAGGGCTTCCATACCTATACCGAGCTGACGGCCGACGTGGCAGCCGTCGCGGCCGCCCACCCCGACATCGTCGAGCGCCTCTCGATCGGCAAGAGCTACAAGGGCCGCGACCTGTGGGCCGTCAAGGTCTCCGACAACGTGACCATCGACGAGAACGAGCCCGAGGTCCTGTTCGACGGCGGCACGCACTCGGACGAGCACATGGGCGTCGAGATGACCCTGCGCATCCTGCACTGGCTGGTCGACGGCTACGGGGCCGATCCGCGGATCACCCGGATCGTCGACAGCCGGGAGGTCTGGATCGTCTTCTCGATGAACCCGGACGGCGCCGAGTACGACATCTCCGGCGGTCGCTACCACTTCTGGCGCAAGAACCGCCAGCCGACCCCGGGAACCGGTGCGATCGGCACCGATCTCAACCGGAACTTCGGCTATCGCTGGGGCGGGGGCGGCCGGACGAGCGCGAACCCACGAGCGATCACCTATCGCGGTCCGCGCGCCTTCTCCAGCCCGGAGGACCGGGCGCTGCGCGACTTCCTGGCCGGTCGGGTGGTGGACGGCCGGCAACAGATCCGGATGGCGATCTCATTCCATGAATACGGCCGCCTCGTGTTGTGGCCCTACGGCTACACGAAGACCGACGTCCCGGCTGACATGACCGCCCAAGACCGGGCCGCCCTGGCCAGGCTCGGGCGGCACATGGCCGCGACCAGCCGCTACCGGCCCGAGCAGGCCAGCGACCTGTACATCACCTCGGGGACGACCCACGACTACGAGTACGGCCGCTACCGGATCTTCGCCTACACCTTCGAGCTGTCGGTCAAGGACTACCCGAAGACCTCGCTGATCGCCTCGGAGACCGGGCGCAACCGCGAGGCCGTGCTCTACCTGATGGAGCAGGCCGGGTGCCCGTACGCCGTGCTCGGCGCCGCCGTCGCGGCGGCTCGCTGCGGCGCCTTCGACGACGACCTCGAGGTCGCCCGAGGCTGGCGGGTCGATCCGGACGGCACCGACACGGCCCCGGCCTCGGGCCGGTTCGCCCGCGGCAACCCGGCGTCCACGAGCGCCCACGGCCCCAAGCAGCTCGGGACCGTGACCTCGGGTTCCGGGGCGCTGGTGACCGGGCCGGCGGCCGGCTCGCGGGTGTCCGCTCACGACCTCGACGGCCTCACCACCGTCCGTTCGCCGGCCGTCGAGCTGGCCGCCGCGCCCGGCCAGCGGCTGACCTTCCGCTACGTCTTCGCCCACGATGCGCACTCGACCTCAGCCGACGCGTTCCGGGCGGTGGTCGAGGCGGCCGACGGTACGCAGACCGTGGTCTTCAGCCGTTCCGGGGGACCGACCGACCTCGACGGCGTCTGGCGGAGCGCCGCGGTCTCGCTCGATCCGTGGGCCGGCCAGGTGATCCACCTCAGGTTCGTGGCGGAAGACGGCGGGGCGGGGAACCTGGTCGAGGTAGAGGTCGACGACGTCCGGGTGACCCGCCCGAGCTGAGCGCCGGCGCGACGCCCCCAGGTCCGGGGACCGGCTCAGGCTTCGGCGACCCCGGCCAGCCGGCGCAGGACCGCCGGCAGGATCCCGCCGTGGCGGTAGTAGTCGACCTCGATCTGGCCGTCGAGCCGGGCGATCACCCCGAAGCGGCGCTCCCCGCCGTCGTCGGCGCGGGCGGTCACGCTCAGCCGGGACCGAGGCTCGACGCCGGACAGCCCTTCGATGGCGTAGGTCTCGCGCCCGGTCAGGCCGAGTGAGGCGGCGCTCTCACCGGGCAGGAACTGGAGCGGCAGGACGCCCATGCCCACCAGGTTGGAGCGGTGGATCCGCTCGTAGCTCTCGGCCATGACCGCTCGGACCCCCAGCAGTCGGGTCCCCTTGGCCGCCCAGTCGCGCGACGAGCCGGAGCCGTACTCCCGGCCGGCGATGACCAGGAGCGGGACGCCCTCCACCCGATAGCGCTCCGCGACGTCGTAGATGAAGCCCTCCGCGCCGTCGGGCAGGTGGATCGTGAACGGACCCTCGCGTCCCTCGACGAGGCGGTTGCGCAGGCGGATGTTGGCGAACGTCCCGCGGATCATCACCTCGTGCTGGCCGCGCCGGGCGCCGTAGGAGTTGAACTCGAGCGGCGGGACCTCGTGGTCCTGGAGCCAGCGCCCCGCCGGGGAGGAGGCAGCGATCGAGCCGGCCGGCGAGATGTGGTCGGTGGTGACCGAGTCGCCGAGGAGAGCTAGGACCCGCGCCCCGGTGATGTCGCCCGTGTCGGCGGCTCCGCCCTCGAGCCCCTCGAGGAACGGCGGTCGGGCCACGTAGGTCGAGGCCGGGTCCCAGGCGAAGCGGTCGCCGGCGGGAACGGGCAGGGCGCGCCATCGCTCGTCGCCCTCGAAGACCGAGGCGTATGTGGCCCGGAAGAGGTCGGGCGAGATCGACGACCCGATGACCCGGCGGATCTCCTCGCCGGCCGGCCACAGGTCGGCCAGGTAGACCGGTCGGCCGTCGTCGCCGATCCCGAGCGGCTCGGTGGTCAGATCGATGTCGACCCGCCCGGCCAGGGCGAAGGCCACGACCAGGGGTGGCGAGGCGAGGTAGCTCGCCCGGACGAACGGATGGATCCGACCCTCGAAGTTGCGGTTGCCGGAGAGGACCGCCGCGACCACCAGGTCGTGGGTCTCGATCGCCTCGGCGATCGGGGCGTCGAGCGGGCCGGAGTTGCCGATGCAGGTCGTGCAGCCGTAGCCGGCCAGGGCGAAGCCGAGGGCCGCCAGCGGGGCCATCAGCCCGGCGGCCTCGAGGTACCCGGTGACCGCCTTGGAGCCCGGCGCGAGCGAGGTCTTCACCGTCGGCGCCACGGTCAGCCCGCGGGCCACCGCGTTCCTGGCGAGCAGCCCGGCCCCGACCATGACGGTGGGGTTCGAGGTGTTCGTGCAGCTGGTGATCGCGGCGATGGCGACCGAGCCGGACCGGATCATGGAGGTCTGCCCACCGACCTCGACCGCGATCGTGTCGGATGCTCCGTCCGCGAGACCGCCCTCGTCGTCCATCCGCGCCGGGCCGGCCGAGCCCGGATCCGGGACGGTCTGCGGATAGGCGGCCCGGAAGTTCGCCGGGAGGCCGGCCAGGGTCACCCGGTCCTGGGGCCGCCGGGGGCCGGCGAGGGACGGCTCGACGGAGGCCAGGTCGAGCTCGAGGAGGTCGTCGAAATCGGGCACCGCGCCCTGCTCGCGCCACAGACCCTGGGCCCGCGCGTAGCGCTCGACCAGCTCGACCAGCCCGGTCGGTCGGCCGGTCAGACGGAGGTAGGCCAGGGTCTCGCCGTCGATCGGGAAGAGGGTCGAGGTCGCCCCGAACTCGGGACTCATGTTGGCGATCGTCGCCCGGTCGGCCAGGGCCAGCCCGGCCAGTCCGTCGCCGGCGAACTCGACGAACGCCCCGACGACCCCGAACGAGCGGAGCATCTCGGTCACGACCAGGACGAGATCCGTGGCGGTGGAGCCGCGGGGCAGCTCGCCGTGGAGACGGACCCCCACCACCCGGGGCATCGGCTGGTAGAGCGGCTGGCCGAGGAGGACGGCCTCGGCCTCGATCCCGCCGACGCCGTAGCCGAGGACGCCAAGCCCGTTGATCATCGTGGTGTGCGAATCGGTCCCGACCAGGGTATCGGGGAAGGCGACCGGCCCGTCGGCGTCCGATCGGGTGGTGACCACCGTGGCCAGGTACTCCAGGTTGACCTGGTGGACGATGCCCGTGCCCGGTGGGACCACCCGCAGGTCGCGGAAGGCGGTCTGCGCCCAGCGCAGCAGGCCGTAGCGCTCGCCGTTGCGCTCGTACTCCCGCTCGACGTTGAAGGCGAAGGCGCCCGGCGTGCCGAAGGCGTCGACCTGGACCGAGTGGTCGATGACCAGGTCGGCCGGGACGAGCGGGTTGACCGTCGCCGGGTCGCCGCCCAGGTCCACCATCGCATCCCGCATCGCCGCGAGGTCGACCACCGCCGGCACGCCGGTGAAGTCCTGGAGGATGACCCGCGAGGGCATGAACGGGATCTCGACGTCGACCGAGGAGTCCGGTCGCCAGCCCAGGAGCGTCTCGACGTCCTCGGCTCGGACGACCCCTCCGCCGGCGTGTCGGAGCGCGTTCTCGAGGAGGATCCGGACGGTCATCGGCAGGCGCCCCGGCGCGGCCGCGACCGAGCCGAGGGCGGCCAGGCGGTAGTAGTCCGGGAGGCCCGGCCCGAGCGACGTTCGGGCGCCGAACGGATCGTGTGCCGGCACGCGTCCTCCTTGGCTGGTGGTGGCTAGAATCGGGCGATGGAAGCGTACCGCGAACGATGAGGGCCTGGCGGGGCGACGACCGGCCGGCCGGCCGCGACGAGACGCTCGAGGCGATCCGGGCCGCCGGCATCGACCTCGACCCCGACCGGGAGCGTGGCCACGACCACGGCGACGGGCAGCCCCACGACCACGCCCATCCGCACCATCGGTCGGAGCCCGGCGAGACGCCCCTGATCGGGATCGTCGGGGCCGGTGCGGTCGGGTCGGCCCTCGGTGTCGCCCTGACCCGGGCCGGCTGGCCGATCACGGCGGTCGCCTCGCGCGACCCGGTGCGCCGCGAGCGGTTCCGTGAGCTGGTCGGCGGGACACGGGCATTCGCCGAGGTCACCCCGCTCCTCGACGAGGTCGAGCTGATCATCCTGGCGGTACCCGACGACGTGATCGAGCCGCTGGCCCGGGGGATCCGCCTGTACAGCGGCCAGGCGCTCGTCCATACCAGCGGAGCGCTCGGCAGCGAGGTCCTCGAGCCGGCGATGGCGGCCGGGACCCAGGTCGGCTCGTTCCACCCGCTGGTGGCCTTCGCCGATCTGGAGCGGGCGGTCGCCGCCTTCCACGGGGCGACGATCGCGGTCGAAGGCGACGACCAGCTGGTGGGCCTCCTGGCCGAGATGGCCACGGCGATCGGGGGCAGCCCGGTCCGTCTCCTGCCGGGGACCAAGGCCGCCTACCACGCCGCGGCCGTGCTGGCGGCCGGCGGCTTCATCGCGCTCCTCGATGCGATCGCCGAGCTGGGCCGGGTGGCCGGGCTGGACGAGGCCGGCAGCCTGACCGTCTATGGTCCTCTCATCGAACAGACCCTCGGCAACGCCCGGGCGCTGGGGATCCGGGCCGCCCTGACCGGCCCGACGACCCGGGGCGATGTCGGCACGCTCGAGGCGCATCTCGCCGAGCTGGCCGCCCACGCCCCCGACGTGATGCCGCTCTACCGGGCGGCCGCCGAGCGTGAGATCGCCCTCGCCGTGGGTCGGGGCGCCCTGACACCGGAGGTTGCGGAGCGGATGCGGGCCGGCCTTGCAAAGCCTGTCTGACGGGGTACGATGAGGGTCATGCAACATTCGATCGCCGCCCGGTACGCGGCTCGGCCGTCGGCGCGTTTCGTGCGCCCGTCGGCTCGGCCCCGCGAGCGGAGACTCGGTCTCCGGAGCGCGGCCGCCTTCCAGTCGGTGCCCGCCCGCGAGACGGTCCTCCGAAGGGCGGACCTGGGGCCGCTGCGCCTGCTCCGGGCCAGCTGGCGATCCGTCCGCACGCCACGCCCGTATCGACCCGCCAGCGGTCGCCTGCGCCCCGTGGTGACGATGCGCTGGGCCCGTCCGAGCGGGCCCGCTCGGGAGGGTCGCTCGAGCGCCGCCTCGGCGCCGTGGCTGGCCTGAAACACGCCACCGCCACCTCCGCCGGTGGGATCGTCATCCGCTTCGAGGAGGATCGCCCCCAGTTCGTCGCCGGACGAAGGCACCGCGAGCCCGCCATCGACACCTGGACGTTGCCCAAGGGCACGCCCGACCAGGGCGAGTCGACCGAGGAGACGGCCCTCCGCGAGGTGACCGAGGAGACCGGGTTGCGGGTCCGGATCGTGGAACCCCTCGAGTCGATCTCCTATACCTTCGTCCAGCGCGGCGCGCGGATCCACAAGACGGTCCACTATTTCCTCATGGTCCCGACCGGTGGCGATCTCGCCGACCACGATCACGAGTTCGAGGAGGTCCGCTGGGTGGACCTGGCCGACGCGGCCGGGTTCCTGACCTTCGAGTCCGAGCGGGCCCTGGTCGAGCGGGCGTCCCCGCGGGTCGCCCAGCTGCCCGGGGGCGAGCTCACCGCGGCCGGCGGGCCGACGACCGAACGGCCGGCGGGCCGCTGACCAACGGGAGGCCCGACGTGGACGACCTGGACCCGACCGCCCCCAAGGCCACCCCGCTGCTGTCTCGTCACGAGGCGCTGGGCGCCCGGATGATCGACTTCGCCGGCTGGCTCATGCCGGTCCAGTACCGGGGCATCCTGGAGGAGCACCGGGCCGTCCGCGAGACGGCCGGGCTGTTCGACCTGTCCCACATGGGCGAGCTCTTCGTCGAGGGGCCGGAGGCCGGAGCCGCCTTGGCCCACGCCCTGGTCAGCGATCCGCCGGCCCTTGCCGTCGGGCGGGCCCACTACTCGATGATCTGCGCTGCCGACGGCGGGATCCTCGACGACCTCATCGTCTATCGCCTCGCCGAGGATCGCTTCCTGGTGGTCGCCAACGCCGGCAACGCCCAACTTGTGAGCGACCTCCTGGCCGAGCGGATCCAGGGTCATCGGGCGATCCTCGACGACCGCTCGTTGGCGACCGGGCTCATCGCGGTCCAGGGCCCGGCCGCCGTGGGGATCCTCACCCCTCGGACCGACGTGGACCTGGCCGGTCTGCGCTACTACGCGATCGCCGAGGGCGTCGTGGCCGGCGTCCCAGCCCTGGTCGCCCGGACGGGCTACACCGGTGAGGACGGCTTCGAGGTCTTCGTCGAGACCGCCCGGGCGGGCGAGGTCTGGGATGTCCTGCTGACCGGGGTCCACGAGGCCGGCGGACAGCCCGTCGGTCTGGGCGCCCGGGACACCCTTCGCCTCGAGGCGGGGATGCCCCTGTACGGCAACGACCTCGATCCGACGGTGAACCCCTTCGAAGCCGGCCTGGGCCGCGTGGTCAAGCTGGCCAAACCGGCGCCGTTCGTCGGCCGCGACGCCCTGGCCAGGGTGGCCGCTGAGGGTCCCCGTCGGCGCCTGGTGGGCTTCGTCGTCCGTGGCCGGGGGATCGCCCGTCACGGCTATCCGGTCCTCGCCGGCGAGCGGGCGAGCGGGGTCGTGACCAGCGGTGCGCCGAGCCCCACCCTGGGCGTCCCGATCGGGATGGGCTACGTCGCACCCGAGGATGCCGGACCCGGTACGATGCTGGCGGTCCGCATCCGCGACGCCGACGTCCCGGTCGAGGTCGTACCACTGCCGTTCTACAAGCGAGCCGGATGACCGGGGTGGGCCTGCCCGCCGGTCGTGATGAGGAGGTCGCCCGCCGATGGTGCCGACGGATCTGCGTTACACCAAGGACCACGAATGGGTCCGCGTCGAGGGCGACGGCGCGACGGTCGGGATCACCGAGTACGCCACCAGCCAGCTCGGCGACATCGTCTTCGTCGAGCTTCCCGCGGCGGGGCGGAGCCTGGCCCAGGGCGCGACGTTCGGCGTGGTCGAGTCGGTCAAGGCCGTCAGCGACCTGTTCGCCCCGGTCTCCGGCGTGGTCACCGAGGGCAACGAGGCCCTGGCCGGAGAGCCCGAGCTGGTGAACACGGACCCCTACGGGGCGGGCTGGATGGTCCGGCTCCGGGTGACCGACCTGGCCGAGCTCGACGAGCTCCTCGACCCGGCCGCCTACGACGCCCTCATCGCGCTCGGCTGACGGTCCGATGCCGTACGGCCCACACACCGACGCCGACCGGACCACGATGCTGGCCCGGATCGGGCTCGACACCATCGACGATCTCTTCGCGGACATCCCCGAGCCGCTCAGGTCCAGCCGGCTCGAGCTCCCGCCGCCCGAGTCCGAGCTGGACCTGGCGGCCCGACTCCAGGGCCTGGCCGATCGGAACCGGGTCGACCTCGTCTCGTTCCTGGGGGCCGGCGTCTACCGCCACTACAGCCCCGCCGCGGTCGACCAGATCCTCCTGCGGGGCGAGTGGTACACGGCCTACACGCCGTACCAGCCGGAGATCAGCCAGGGCACCCTCCAGTCGATCTACGAGTACGAGTCGCTGATCGCCGAGCTGGTCGGGCTGGACGTCGTCTCGGCCTCGCATTACGACGGTGCCGCCGCGACCGCCGAGGCCGCCCTGATGACCTGCCGGGCGACCCGCCGGGAGCGCGTCCTCGTCTCGCGAGCGGTCCACCGCCACTACCGCGAGACGATCGCGACCTACTTCCTGGGCGGTGGACTCCAGGCCGAGGAGATCCCCCTGGTCGCCGACGGCCCGGCCGCCGGGACCACCGACCTGGCCGCCCTCGAACGGCTCCTGGCCGACCCGGATCGACCGGTCGCCGGGGTCATCGCCGGCCAGCCGAACTTCCTCGGCCTGCTCGAGCCGATGGCCGAGATCGGCCGTCTCGCTCACGCCGCCGGGACCCTCTTCGTGGCCGTCGTCGAGCCGGTCTCCCTGGCGGTCCTCGCCCCACCCGGGGCGTACGGTGCGGACATCGCCGCCGGCGAGGGTCAGCCCCTGGGCATCGCGCCCCAGTACGGCGGCCCCTACCTGGGGATCCTCGCCAGCACCGACGCGCTCATCCGCCAGATCCCCGGCCGGCTCGTCGGGATGACCAGCGATCTCGAAGGTCGCCGGGCCTACGTCATGACGATGCGCGCCCGGGAGCAGGACATCCGCCGGGAGCGGGCGGCCAGCAACATCTGCACGAACCAGGCCCTCCTGGCCCTGGCCGCCAGCGTCTACCTGGCCTCCGTCGGGCCGCACGGCCTGCGCGACGTGGCCGCCCTCGGCGCGGCCCGGGCCGCCGAGCTGGAGGCGACCCTGGCCCTGGCCGGGGCGGCCCGGCTCCACCCGGGGCCGTATCTCAACGAGTTCGTCGTCCGGGTGCCCGACGCGCCGGCGGTCCATCGCCGGCTGCTCGACCGGGGGATCCTGGCCGGTCTCGTCCTGGCCGAGGCGGAGCCCGACCACCCCGATCTCGCCGAGGGACTCCTGGTCTGCGCGACCGAGCTGACCACGAGCGTCGAGATCGAGGCCTTCGGACGGGCCCTCGCGGCCGAGCTGGGGACGGCGGTCCCGTCCTGGGACGCAGCGCCGGCCGGTCCGGCCGTCGCGGGAGCCGTCCGATGAGCGTCACCGGGACGAAGCTCCAGACGACGATCTTCGAGAAGTCCAGGCCGGGCCGGGGCGGGGGCAAGATCCCGCACCCGCCCAAGGACGCCCTCGACCGCCTCCCGGCCGATGCCCGACGGGCGACACCGCCGGCCCTGCCCGAGCTGAACGAGCCCGAGGTGGTCCGCCACTACGTGAACCTCAGCCAGCTCAACTACGGGGTCGACACCGGGTTCTACCCGCTCGGCTCGTGCACGATGAAGTGGAACCCCAAGCTCAACGAATGGGCTGCCCGACTGCCCGGCTTCGCCGGACTCCACCCGCTCGCCCCGGACGTCCTGGCCCAGGGCACCCTCCAGCTCCTCTGGGAGCTCGAGGAGGCGCTCGCCGAGATCAGCGGGATGCGCGCGGTCACCCTTCAGCCGGCGGCCGGCGCCCAGGGCGAGCTCACCGGGATCCTGATGATCCGGGCCTACCACCGGAGCCGGGGCGAGTCGGAGCGGACCGAGGTCCTCGTCCCGGACAGCTCCCACGGCACCAACCCGGCCACTGCCACGATGGCCGGCTTCACGACCGTCACGATCCCCTCGGCGCCGGACGGCGGGGTGGATCTCGACGCGTTCCGGGCGGCCCTCGGGCCGCGCACGGCGGCGGTCATGATCACCAACCCCTCGACCCTCGGTCTGTTCGAGGCCCGGATCGGCGAGCTCCTCGACGCGGTCCATTCGGCCGGCGCCCTGGCCTACATGGACGGCGCCAACCTCAACGCCATCCTCGGCCGGTTCAAGCCCGGCGAGGCCGGTTTCGACGTCATGCATTTCAACGTCCACAAGACCTTCAGCACGCCTCACGGTGGAGGCGGACCGGGGGCCGGACCGGTCGGGGTGGGTGACAAGCTGGTCCCGTTCCTGCCCGCGCCGCGGGTCCTCCGGGGGGACGACGGGGCCTTCCGCCTGGAGCGACCCGGCGAACGGCCGGCCTCGATCGGCCGGATGCGCTCGTTCGTGGGCAACACCGGTGTCCTGGTCCGGGCCTACGCCTACATCCGGGCCCACGGCGGGTCGGGGCTCCGGGAAGTGAGCGAGGACGCGGTCCTGGCGGCCAACTACCTCAAGGCCCGCCTGGCGGACACCTTCGACGAGCCGTACGGCGGCCGGCTGTGCAAGCACGAGTTCGTCGCCTCGGCCGCGACCATCAAGCACGAGACCGGGGTTCGGACGCTGGACATCGCCAAACGTCTCATCGACCACGGCTTCCATCCGCCGACGATCTACTTCCCCCTGATCGTCGAGGAGGGGATGCTCATCGAGCCGACCGAGACCGAGTCGATCGAGACCCTCGATGCCTTCGCCGACGCGCTCATCGCCATCGCGGCCGAGGCCCGGACGACGCCGGGACTCGTCCTCGAGGCGCCCCACGACGCGCCGGTCAGGCGGCTCGACGAGGCCACCGCGGCCCGCCAGCCGAACCTCCGCTGGCGTCCGATGACGGGGGCCGAGACCCCGTGCCCGGACTGAGCGAACCCGACCGGGCGAGCGTCCGATGAACCTGCGCGACCATCCGGGCGTATCACCTCTCGACACCCGGCGACGGGCCGCGGTCGACCACCGTGAGGAGCCGACGACGAGCGATCCGATCGAGGACCCGGAGCGCCTTCGTGCGCGCGCCGAGGATGCCGTCCTGCTCATCCGGATGCAGGCCGACGACCTCGGGGCGTTCGAGGCCTTCTTCCTGCGCTACCGGACGCCGATCTACCGGACGGCCTACGGGCTGACCGGCGATCCGCAGGCAGCCGAGGAGATCCTCCAGGACACGTTCGCCCGGGCCTACCAGCGCCGGCACGCCCTGCGGACCGACGTCTCGCCGCTGCCCTGGCTCCATCGGGTCGCGCTCAACCTGTGCTATTCGCGGCTCGGGCGGCGGCGGGTGAAGGCCGAGCCGATCGAGGAGTCGGTGGTCGGGCTCGTCCGCGACCTGACGACCGAGCCGGCCGAGCACGCCGAGCAGCAGGAGCTCCGTCGGATCGTCCGGGAGGGCGTCGCGGACCTGCCGCCGAAGCACCAGAGCGTGGTGATCCTCTACTACCTCCACGGGCTCTCCCTCCAGGAGACCGCCCAGCTCCTCGACGTCCGGCTGGGCACGGTCAAGTCGCGCCTCCACTACGCCCTTCGGGCGCTGCGCACCCGGCTCGAGGACGACCGCCGTTTCGGTGGCGCCTACGGGACGGACCGGTCGGTCGTCGACCTGGCGGTCGAGGATCGGGAGGTCGCGCCGTGATCGGCCGTACCGGGTCGTGCGGACCACACCGGGATGCCCTCGTCGACTTCGTGGAGCGGCGCGAGCACGGACCGGCGACCCGGCCCGCCCTGGCCCATCTCGATCGCTGTCGGCGCTGCGAAGCGGAGCTCGGCGCGACCCTTCTGACGATCCACGCGGTCCGCCGCGTCCTCGGTGAGGCCGCCCGGGTCGATCCACCGGCTGATGCCTGGGAGCGGCTGCGGATCCGCGTCCAGCAGCCGGTCGCCGGGGCCTGGCAGGCCCGCAGCACGATCGCCGGGATGATCGTCAGCGCGGGCCTCGTCACGGCGCTCGTGGGACCCTCGACGGTGCTCCGTCCGCAGGGTCCGGTGGAGGACGAGCCGGGGCCGGCCCCGGCCGTCCTGCATGCCCGCACGGTCGCCGACCTGCGGGCCGAAACCGCATACCTCGGCCGGGTCCGGCTGGAGCGGCCGACGCCGCCGACCGAGACCGAGGTCGACCTGGGGACCGTTCGGTGGCGGGGGCCGGACGGTCTGGGCAAGCCCGAGGCGCGTGCCGTGGACGAGTTCCCGACCCGAGCCGATTGACCGGCGCCGATCCGGCGCGGGTAAGGAGGAGGTGCCAGGCGACGATCGGGCGAGCGCTTCGGACGACCGGTTCCCGTGCGGAACGGCCCGGTCGCGGTGTCGGCCCCGAGTTGACACCTCCCGGACGCGTCCGCATGATACCGAACAGCGCAGGGGCCGCAGCTCACCGTGCGCTCGTTCGTTCGCCCTCCGTCGTCCGTGCCGGCGGCTCAGTCTGTGCAGCAGACGGGCCGTGGACGATCGGGTCCGGACGACGACACGCAGGTGCGGTCCCGATGGCGACCATGGGGAGTGAAGGGTAGAAACCCGTTGGGAGGACCGCTGATGCGGAATCGCATACTTGGCCTGCTCGCGACCTCGGTGATCGTGTTCGCGGCATGCCAGGGCGCCACGAGCTCGAGCGCGCCGTCGGCAGGGTCGACGGCTCCGAGCACCGCGCCCGCCTCTGAGGCACCGTCGGTCTCGGCCGCGCCGACGCCGATCGACTACGACGCCCTGCTCTATGGCTACAAGTACGAGCCGAGCAAGGGCACCACCGGTGGCAAGGTCATCGTCTCCGACTGGCAGGCCGCCAACCAGCTGAACTACTACTTCTCGAACGCGTTCGCGAACAGCCAGGTGCTGGCCGCGACGATGCACACCCTGCTGACCGTCACCAACGACGGCCACTACAAGCCCGACCTGTCGGACGGCCGGATCACCTACGCCGATAACGTCAAGGAAGACGCCGACGGCAAGGGCGGCTTCACGGTCCACGTGAAGATCCTCCCGAATCTCAAGTGGTCGGACGGCCAGCCCTTCACCCTGAACGACATGAAGTTCACGCGTGATTGGGTCCTGGACAAGGCCCAGGTCGGAATCAACACCCTCAGCTGGGAGCAGGTCGACAAGATCGACGTCTCGGCCGACGGCCTCTCGGCCGACCTCCACTTCCCGAAGGCCTTCGCGGGCTGGCTCGGCCTGGTCGGCGGCAACGCCATCCTGCCCGAGCACTACATCAAGACGATCCCGATCAAGGACGCCGCCGCCAAGACCTACCCGGTCTCGGCCGACATCGGCAAGTCCGTCACGATCGGTCCGTTCAAGTACGTCACCGCCACGGCCGACACGATCGAGCTCGCCCGGGACGAGAACTGGGGCGGCCCGAACGAGTCCTGCGACGGCCGACCGTGCCTCGACGGCGTCACGTTCAAGTTCTTCCCGGACAACAAGGAAGGCATGATCGCGGCGTTCCTCAACGGCGAGATCGACGTCGCCCTCGACCTGGTCCAGGCCGACTATGACGCCATCAAGGGCGTCGACGTCGCCATCGGCAGTGCCATCCTCGAGCCGGCCTGGCTCTACGAGCACTTCGACATGAACCAGGCCGGTCTCGGCCAGGGCAAGGGTCACCCGGCGCTCCAGGACCCCATCG
Organism: uncultured Chloroflexia bacterium; assembly: GCA_963809595.1. Taxonomy (GTDB): domain Bacteria; phylum Chloroflexota; class Limnocylindria; order Limnocylindrales; family CSP1-4; genus Chersky-267. The sequence continues at coordinate 141,204 of CAWEKG010000002.1, forward strand.
TCCGCAAGGCGATCGCCCAGGCGATCGACAAGAAGGCGATGTGGGAGACGGTCTTCGCCGGAGCCCCGTACCCGGACAACAACCCCTGCACCAACGCCACCCCGACGAACTACTGGCAGCTGCCCGACGCGGTCTGCCCGCCGTTCGACCTCGCGGCGGCCAACGCGGCCCTCGACGCGGCCGGCTATACCAAGGGCGCCGACGGCACCCGGGTCGACCCGAAGAGCAACACCCCGCTCGTCTTCGAGCACTGCACCTCGACGGCCGGCTTCCGCCAGCTCGGCGGTGACTTCATCGCGAAGTCCCTCCAGCAGATCGGCATCAAGCTCAACCTTAACTTCGTCGACTCCACCACGATCCTGTTCGCCAACTGGCCGGACGTGAAGGCCGACGCGAAGTGCAACCTGGCGCACGGCAACTACGACACGTCGGAGTTCGCCTACGTCCTGAGCTTCGACCTCTACGGCAACTACTTCTACAGCTATCACAGCTCGCAGATCCCGACCGATGCCAACAAGGGCAACGGCTACAACTACCTGCGGCTGAAGAGCTCGGAGATGGATGCGGCGATCGACGTCCTCGCGAAGTCGATCAAGCCGGCCGACCAGATCCAGGCGGCCTACAAGATCCAGCAGGTCTACGTCGACCAGATCCCGGAGGTCGTGCTCTACTACCGCAACGAGGCGCGTGGGGTGAACGCGAAGCTCCAGAACTTCATGAAGAACCCGTCCACGGCGTCCGACATCTGGAACGCCCAGGACTGGTGGCTCAAGCAGTAACCTCGTCCTAGTCAGTCACGCGGACGGCGGCTCGATCACCGGGCCGCCGTCCGCATATCCGCTACTCTTCGCTCGTCCGCGGCCGTGCGCGGACGCGGCCCCGGGCTCGCCCGGGCGAGGATCAGGCGGCCCCGGCCGGGGGACCGCGCGAAACGTCAGCTCCGAGGCGTTGGCATTGGATCCGACCAAGACACCCGGTGATCCCCGATGACCAAGTTCATCATCCGCCGCATCCTCGGCCTGATCCCCCTCCTGTTCGGGGTGATCATCATCAGCTTCTTCCTGATGAAGGCCGCGCCGGGCGGTCCGCAGGCCCAGTTCCAGGGCAACAAGCGGATCACCCAGGAACAGATCGACGCCTGGCTCCGACGCTGGTGCCTCCAGCCCACCGATGTCAACACGCCGATGCTCCAGCAGGTCGGCAACATCGTCGTCGAATTCGGCGGCTGGTTCGGGGTCCTCAACTGCAACAAGTCCGGGCTCCAGGCCCTCACCTCCGACCAGGGCGGCCTGAACATCCTGCCGGCCGCTCTCGGGGGCGGCTCGAACGGGGTGCTCCACGGCGACCTGGGCTACGGTATCCAGTCGGGCCGGCCGGTCACCCAGCTCATCGCTGAGCGGATCCCGGCGACCTTCATCCTGGCCGGTACCGCGCTCGTCCTGTGGGTCGGGATCGCCATCCTGCTGGGCGTGTACGCGGCGGTCCACCGCTACTCGCTGTTCGACCAGTCGGTGACGATGCTCAGCTACATCTTCTACTCGCTGCCCACGTTCTGGCTCGGGTTGAACATGATCTTCATCTTCGGCGTGGCGCTCCACTGGTTCCCGACCGGCGGGATCATCACCACCCGTGACTGGCCGCCCTTCGGCACGCCCCAGTACTGGACCGCGTTCGCGGCGAACCCGGTCGCGGCGTCGGCCGACATCGGCCGGCACCTGGTGCTGCCGGTCCTGACTCTGGTGGCGGTGAACATCGCCGGGGACAGCCGCTTCGTCCGGGCGTCGATGCTCGAGTCGCTCAACCAGGACTACGTCCGTACGGCCAAGGCCAAGGGGCTCCGCCAGCGGGTCGTCATCGGCAAGCACGCCTTCCGCAACGCGATGCTCCCGGTGGTCACCAACGTCGCCCTGGAGATCCCGTTCCTGTTCTCCGGGGCGATCGTGACCGAGACGATCTTCACCTGGCCCGGGATGGGCCGCCTGTTCATCGAATCGATCACCGCCCGGGACTACTTCGTGATCATGGGCCTGCTCATGGTGACCTCGATCTTCACGCTGTTGGCCAATCTCCTGGCCGACGTCCTCTATGCCGTGGTCGACCCGCGGATCCGGTACGACTGACCATGCTTGAACCGAACCTCGAGTTCTCGAAACCCGTCGTCGATCCCGGAGGGCCGCCGGCCGAGGACTACGAGGTCGCCCTCGAGTCGCTCAACCAGTGGCAGATCGCCTGGCGCAAGTTCAAGCGTCACCGCCTGGCCCTGGTCGGAGCCGGGATCTTCGCGGTGATGATCTTCCTGGCCATCTTCGGGCCGATCATCTGGCCCTACGACCGACTTGACCTGGCGCCCCCGGGCACGGTCAAGGCGGGCGGCAACCCGCCGAGCCTGGCCGCCCCGTTCGGGACCGACAACGCCGGGCGGAGCGTCTTCACCCTGGTCGTCAACGGCGCCCGGCTGTCGATGGCGATCGGCGTCTTCACGGCGATCATCGCGGTCACGGTCGGGGTGCTCGTCGGGTCGGTCGCGGGGTTCTTCGGCGGCAAGATCGACGGCTTCCTGATGCGCTTCGTGGACCTGATGCTGTGCATCCCGTTCCTCTTCGTCATCCTGGTCGCCGCGCGCATCTTCGATGCCGGCAACCCGACCACGCTGATCCTCATCTTCGGGCTGCTCTTCTGGCCGGGGCTCGCCCGGCTGGTCCGGGCCCTCTATCTCTCGCTCCGAGAGCAGGACTTCGTGTTCGCCGCCAAGGCCGTGGGGGTCAGCGACCAGCGGATCACCTTCCGCCACATCCTGCCCAACGCCCTCGGTCCGATCATCGTCTCGGCCACCCTGCTCGTGGCCAACGCGATCATCACCGAGGCGTTCGTCAGCTTCCTGAACTTCGGCCTCAAGGCGCAGGACATCAGCTGGGGCAACGCCCTGTCCAACGCCCAGAGCGTCCAGGTCCTGGGCAACTGGTGGTGGGCCTTCTTCCCGGGCATGGCGATCGCCCTGACGGTGATCGCGATCAACTTCATGGGCGACGGACTCCGGGACGCCCTCGACCCACGCTCCAGGGAGTAGCCGCTTGACCGTCAGCCAGACGACTCCGGACGATCCGACCAGCGCCCCCAGCACGCGTCCCCTGCTCGAGGTGCGCGACCTGCGGACCTATTTCCGGGTGATGGACGGCGTGGTCAAGGCGGTCGACGGGGTCAGCTTCTCGATCATGCCCGGCGAGACCCTCGGGATCGTCGGCGAGTCCGGCTGCGGCAAGAGCGTGACCTCGCTCTCGATCATGCGCCTCCACGACATGCCCCCGGCCGAGATCCCGACCGGCGAGATCCTGTTCGAGGGCCGGGACCTCCTCCAGCTCGACGAGGAGGAGATGCGCCAGGTCCGGGGCAATGACATCGCGATGATCTTCCAGGAGCCGATGACCAGCCTCAACCCGGTCTTCACGATCGGCGAGCAGATCTCCGAGGCGATCCTCCTCCACCAGGGCCTGTCCAAGAAGGCCGCCTGGGACAAGTCGATCGAGTCGCTCAAGGCCGTCGGGATCAACAACCCCGAGCGGCGGGTGAAGCAGTACCCCCACGAGATGTCCGGCGGCATGCGCCAGCGGGTGATGATCGCCATGGCCCTCTCGTGCGATCCGAAGCTGCTCATCGCCGACGAGCCGACGACCGCCCTGGACGTGACGATCCAGGCCCAGATCCTCGAGCTCATCCGCGAGGTCCAGGACCGGACCGGCGCGGCGCTCATGCTCATCACCCACGACCTGGGCGTGGTGGCCGAGACGGTCAAGGACATCGTGGTCATGTACGCCGGTCGGATCGTCGAGCAGGGCGACGTCTACGACGTGCTGCTCGCCCCGAAGCACCCCTACACCGAGGGTCTCTTGGGCTCGATCCCGTCCAGGGGGATGCGCGGGCAGCGGCTCAACGTCATCCGGGGCACCGTCCCCAACCCGTTCAACATGCCCGCCGGCTGCAACTTCGCCCCGCGCTGCCCGTATGCCTTCGGTCCCTGCGCCGCGAACGACCCGCTGATCGGCGAGGCGAAGCCGCCCGACGTGGCCTGCTGGCTGTATACGGCGGCGCCCGGCTCACCCGTGCCGCCCCGGACGCGACCCCGTCGCGACGTCGCCGAGGCGGTCCGATGACCCAGGAGACCGGCTCCATCGGCGAGGACCGGGCGGAGGCTGAGGCCGCCGCCGCGTTGGCGTCTGCGGCCGGCGTCGTCCCCGATCCTGCGGCCACGGGCTCGGGATCGATCCCGACGCCCGGAGACGTGCTCGAAGCGCCGGCTCCGACGCTGGTCGAGGTCCAGCACCTCGTCAAGTACTACCCGATCGTGGGCGGGTTCCTGCGCCGTCACGTCGGCGACGTGAAGGCCGTCGACGACGTCAGCTTCGAGGTCCTCCGCGGCGAGGTCTTCGGCCTGGTGGGGGAGTCCGGTTGCGGCAAGTCGACCCTCGGTCGGACGCTGGTCCAGCTCCAGCCACCCACCGGCGGCGCGGCGACCCTCGACGGCGAGCCGATCTTCGGGAAGAAGGGCAACGACCTCAAGAAGCTCCGCCGGCGGATGCAGATCATCTTCCAGGACCCGGTCGGCTCGCTCAACCCGCGGATGCCGATCAGCGACATCATCGGCGAGGGTCTCCTGGCCCAGGCCGACGCCGAGAACGGCTGGGGCGACCGCAAGGTCCGCGACAAGCGGGTCGAGGATTACCTCGAGGCGGTCGGGCTGCGCCGCGACTACACCCGCCGCTATCCCCACGAGTTCTCCGGCGGCCAGCGTCAGCGGATCGGGATCGCCCGGGCCCTGGCCCTCGACCCCGACTTCGTGGTCTGCGACGAGCCGGTGTCGGCCCTCGACGTCTCGATCCAGAGCCAGATCCTCAACCTCCTGCTCGACCTGCGCCGCGAGTTCGACCTGACCTACCTGTTCATCGCCCACAACCTCTCGGTGGTCCACTACATCAGCGACCGCCTCGGGGTGATGTACCTGGGCAAGCTCGTGGAGATGGGTGACGTCGAGGTCGTCTACAGCACGCCCCGTCACCCCTACACCGTGGCCCTCCTGTCGGCCGTGCCGGACGCTGACCCGAGGATCAGGAAGAAGCGGCTGGTCCTGACCGGTGACGTCCCGTCGCCGGCGGCGCCGCCGTCCGGGTGCCGCTTCCACACGCGCTGCTGGCTGCGCGAGCAGCTCGGCGACCCGGAGGAGTGCACCACGTTGGACCCGGAGTTCCGGGACATCGGCGACGGCCACCGGGTGGCCTGCCACTTCGCCGAGAAGGTGCCGGCGGCGGTCGTGGCCAGCGCGGTCCAGGCCCAGCCGGTCACGCCGGGACCCCCGGCCCGGACGATCACGGAGGAGGTCAGCGCGGCGATGCCGGTCGTCGCCGGACCGGGTGCCGGTCCAGGGAGCGATGCCGGTTCGCCGGCGGAGGGCTCGCCGGGCGCCGGCGCCTGAGTATCATGCCCGGGTCGACCCGACAGGACGGCCAGCCTGGCCGTCCGCAGCTGTCGGCGTCGTCGGGCACAAGTGGAGGAGACAGAACCGGATGACACGGATCAGAACCGGAGCAGTGGTCGCCGTCGCAGCGATCCTGTTCGCGGCCTGCAGCGGGACTTCGAGCTCCGCGACGCCGGCCAGTCAGGCCCCGGCCAGCCAGGCCCCGGCCTCCGAGGCCCCGTCGACCGCACCGAGCGCCGCCAATGCCCCCAAGGATGGCGGCAACCTCGTCGTGGCGATCCCGGGCGACATCGCGTCGACCGACACGGCGTTCATCCAGGACAGCAACTCGTCGGCGGTCTCCAACCAGGTCATCGAGGGCCTCGTCGGGACCAAGCCGGGCACGACCGGTGAGGTCATCCCGGTCCTGGCCAAGTCGTGGACCGTGAGCCCCGACGGCCTGACCTACACCTTCACCCTGCGTGAGGGCGTCAAGTTCCATGACGGCACCGACTTCAACGCCGAGGCCGTCTGCTACAACTACGACCGCTGGAAGAACTTCACCGGCGCCCTGGCCAGCGGCGACTACTCGTACTACTGGGCGGCCGTCTTCGGCGGCTACAAGGCCGATGCCAACCTTGTCTCGTGCACGGCCACCAGCCCGACCGAGGCCGTCCTCGTCCTCAAGCACCCGTACAGCAGCTTCCTGCTGAGTCAGACGATCACCTCGTTCGGGATCAACAGCCCGACCGCCCTCAAGGCGCTCGACGCGGACAATCCCGATCCGAGCAAGAGCGGTTACAACACCGGTGCCAAGGGCGCCATGGTGGGGACCGGGCCGTTCAAGTTCGTCGAGTACGTGGGCAACGACCACGTCACCCTCGAGAAGAACGCCGACTACTGGAACAAGGACGCGATCGCCCATCTCGACAAGGTCACGTTCAAGCCGTACCCGGATCAGACGGGCACCCTGAACGCCCTCGGCGCCGGTGACATCGACCTCGCCCTCAACGTCAACCCGACCGACCTGGCGACCATCCAGGCCGATCCGACGCAGCAGGCGATCGATCGCGGCGAGTCGTGCAACCTGTTCCACCTGGCCATGAACCAGACCCACAAGCCGTTCGACAACGCGAAGATCCGCGAGGCCGTGGGCTACGCCATCAACAAGCAGGCCCTGATCGACACCTTCTACGGCGGCCAGGCCAAGCCGGCCGTCACCTGGATGCCGGCGGGCGGTCTCTACGCCAAGGACGAGAACCTGCCGACCTACGACCCCGCGAAGGCCAAGGCCCTGATCGACGAGTCCGGCGTCCCGGCCAGCGAGCTGACCTATCGACTTCTGGTACCCGTCCAACGTGGCCCGGCCGTACATGCCGGACCCGAAGGGCATCTTCCAGGCGCTGAGCGCGGACCTGGAGGCGGTCGGCTTCAAGCCGACCCCCCAGACCAAGCCGTGGCGCGAGGGCTACCTCAAGGAAGAGGCCACCGGCAAGTACCCGATGTGGCTCATCGGCTGGACCTGCGACTGGGCGGGCCCGGACAACTTCCTCGACACCGCCTTCTTCAACTACCAGGGCGGCAAGCCGAACCCCGAGTTCGCCTACAAGAACGACGAGCTCAACAAGACCATGAAGGACGCCGAGGCGGCGACGGACGACGCCACCGCCAAGTCCCTCTGGGAGAAGGCCCAGGACATGATCCGGGCCGACCTCCCGACCATCCCGCTGGTCAACTCCACCCCGCCCGCCGCCGCCAAGGCCTACGTCAAGGGCTTCATCGGCTCGGGCAACCTGACCGAGATCTTCAACACGGTCTGGCTCGACAAGTAGCCCGCCGGGCTCCGACCCTCACGTCGGAGCCCGGCCAGGCCGGATCGAAGGACCCCGGGTGCCGCACCGGCCCCCGGGGTCCCCACCATCAGCCCCTCTTGGGTGACCCCCAGCCGTGATCAAGTACATCGTCCGGAGGCTGCTCGGCGCGATCCCGGTCCTGTTCGGCCTGTCGATCGTGCTCTTCGCCTTCATCCACCTGCTGCCCGGCGATCCGGCCGCCACGATCCTCGGCCAGCACGCCCGACCCGAGCTGGTCGAGGCGATGCGTCACCGGCTCGGGCTGGACCTGCCCCTCTGGCAGCAGTACATCAACTACATGGGCGACCTGTTCCAGGGCAACCTGGGCCGGAGCTTCGTCAACAACCGGTCGGTCGTGGATGACTTCCTCGTCCGCTTCCCGGGCACGATCGAGCTGACCCTCGCCGCGCTGGCCTTCGCGGTCGGTCTCGGGATCCCCCTCGGGCGCTGGGCCGCCCGCAAGCCCCAGAGCTTCTCCGACGGGTTCATCACCGTCCTGTCGCTCGTCGGGGTGAGCATCCCGATCTTCGTCCTGGGGCTGTCGCTCCAGTACGTCTTCGCCGTCCAGCTGAAGATCCTGCCGGCGTCGAGCCGGATCGACCCGCGGCTCGAGGTCCCGTTCGTCACCAACTTCCTGCTCATCGACACGCTCCTGGCCGGTCGCCCGGACGCGTTCGTCGACTCGCTGCGACACCTCATCCTGCCGGCGATCGCCCTCGGCTCGATCCCGCTCGCGATCATCACCCGGATCACCCGGGCCTCGGTTCTCGACGTCTCGAACGAGGACTACGTGCGGACCGCCCGGGCCAAGGGCCTGACCGAGAAGCGGGTCGACGGCCGGCACATCATGCGCAACGCCTGGCTGCCGGTGGTCACCGTGATCGGGCTCCAGGTCGGCGGGCTGCTGGCCGGGGCCGTCATCACCGAGACGGTCTTCGCCTGGAACGGGGTGGGCAAGTGGGTGGTCGAGGCGATCGAGGCCCACGACTACTTCGTGATCCAGTCCTCGATCCTCATCTTCGCCCTGATCTTCCTGGTGGTGAACCTGGTGGTCGACATCGGGTATGCGTTCCTGAACCCGCGGATCCGGTACTCCTGATGGCGACCACGGTGCCGACGACGCCGACGGCCGTCCGGGTCCCGATCGCCGAGACCCGGGCCAGCCGGGGCCTGTGGCGGGACGCCCTCGTCCGCCTCCGCCGGAACCGGCCGGCGATGGTCGGGATGTTCTGCATCCTGGTCTTCCTGTTCGTGGCCTTCCTGGCCCCGGCCCTGGCACCCTACGACCCGAACAAGCTGGGCCTCGGCAAGTCCTTCGGGCCGCCCTCGAGCGAGCACCTGGCCGGTCTCGACAAGCTCGGCCGCGATGAGCTCAGCCGGGTCATGTACGGCGCCCGGATCAGCCTCTTCGTCGGGGTGATCTCGGTCACCGTCGGCCTCGCCCTGGGTGGCTTCGTCGGTGCGGTCGCGGGCGGTGTCGGTGGTCGGGTCGACACGATCCTGATGCGCGCAACGGACGTCTTCCTGGCGATCCCGGGGATCCTGCTGGCGATCGGGATCGTGGCCTGGCTGGGCCAGGGCCTGCCCCAGATCATGATCGCGGTAGCGGTCGCCAACGCCCCGATCTTCGCCCGGATCCTGCGCGGCAGCCTGCTCTCCCTGCGCGAAGCCGAGTTCGTGACGGCGGCCCGCTCCATCGGCGCGGGTGGACGCCGGCTCCTGATGCGGCACATGCTCCCGAACGCCCTGACCGCCCTCATCGTCGCCGCCACCCTGGCCCTGGCGACCGCGATCATCGACGTGGCCGGCCTGGGCTACCTGGGGCTCGGCCCACCCGACCCGCGGACCCCGGAGTGGGGGACGATGCTGACCGACTCGACCGAGGCCCTCCGGCGGGCGCCGTGGCTCATCTTCGCCCCGGGGATCGCCATCGTCATCAGCGCCATCGGGTTCAATCTGCTCGGCGACGGCCTGCGTGAATCGCTCGACCCGAGGCTCAAGCGATGACGACCGAGACCGGGACGGGCCCGGCGGCGACGGACCGGAGCCACGCCTCGGCGGCGGGTCTCCCGGAGCCGCTCCTCTCGGTCCGCGGGCTGGTGGTCCGGTTCCGGACCCAGGACGGGGCCGTCTTCGCGGTCAACGGGATCGACTTCGACGTCGCCCGGGGCGAGACGCTCGGGCTGGTCGGTGAGTCCGGCTGCGGCAAGAGCGTCACGAACCTGGCGATCATGCGCCTGCTGCCCAAGCCGGCCGGTCGGATCGAGGGCGGCCAGATCGTATTCGACGGGCGGGACATCGTGACCCTCTCGGAGAGCGACGTCCGGGACATCCGCGGTCGCGACATCGCGATGATCTTCCAGGACCCGATGACCAGCCTGAACCCGGTCCTGACCATCGAGGAGCAGATGGTCGAGACGATCCAGGCTCACCGACAGACGACCAAGGAGGACGCCCGCCGGCGGGCGATCGAGCTCCTCGAGATGGTCGGCATCCCCGCCGCGGAGACCCGGCTCAAGAGCTTCCCGCACCAGTTCTCGGGCGGGATGCGCCAACGGGTGATGATCGCCATCGCCCTGGCCCTCGAACCGCGGCTGCTCATCGCCGACGAGCCGACGACCGCCCTGGACGTGACGATCCAGGCCCAGGTCCTCGAGATCCTCCAGCGCCTGACGACCGAGACCGGCAGCGCTCTTATCCTGATCACCCACGACCTGGGGGTCGTCGCCGGGATGACCCAGCGGATCAACGTCATGTACGCAGGCTTCGTCGTGGAGACGGCGACCACCGGCGACCTGTTCGCCCGACCGTCCCATCCGTACACCATCGGCCTGCTCCATTCGATCCCGCGCCTGGACGCCGAGGCCGGCGAGGAGCTCATCCCCATCGAGGGTCGACCGCCGGACCAGCGCCGCGAGCCGGTCGGTTGCCCGTTCGCGCCGCGCTGCGCCTGGCGGCTTGAGTCGTGCTGGACGGCGAACCCGGCCCTCGACCCGATCGTTGCCGGGACCCGGGTGGTGATGACCGGGTTGGAGGCGACCCACCGGATCGCCTGCTCTAACCCACCGACCCGCGAGGAAGCCCTGGCCGGTCGACCCTTGCGCGATGGTTTCGTGGCCGCACCGCCACCCGGAGCGCTCCCCGAGGGTTCGGCGCTCGACGAGCTCGGCACCCTGGAGACGGTCGAGTCGATCGACGGGACGCCCGGTCAGTTCAGCCCGCTGTCGGCCCGCGACGAGGCCCTCCTCCAGGCCGGCCACGACTACGGCGAGTACCCCGGCGACGAGCCTCGCGAGAAGGACTTGTGACCGGGAGCGGGACCGAACCCCTGGCGACGGCGGGCGCCGGGCCGACGCCGGCGACGCCGAACGCCGGGCCGCCAGGCGAGGGGGCCGGCGCGGCCGACCGGATCCTGCTCCAGGTGGCCGACCTGCGGGTCTGGTTCCCGATCACCGAGGGCCTGATCCTCGAACGTCACATCGGCGATGTCCGGGCCGTGGACGGGATCGACTTCGAGATCCGCCGGGGCGAGACACTCGGGCTCGTCGGCGAGTCCGGTTGCGGCAAGAGCACCACCGGTCGGGCCATCGTCCGGCTCTACAAGCCGACCTCCGGTCGATCACCTTCGACGGGGTCGACCTGGCCCCGCTCGACGGCAAGGCCCTGCGCAAGATGCGCCGCCGGATGCAGATGATCTTCCAGGATCCGTACGCCAGCCTGAACCCGCGGATGAACGTCGCCGGGATCGTCGGCGAGCCGCTCGACATCCACGAGGTCGGTACGAAGGAGGAGCGTCGCGAGCGGGTCCGTGACCTCCTGGCCACGGTCGGGCTGAACCCCGACTTCGCCGTCCGCTACCCCCACGAGTTCTCGGGCGGCCAGCGCCAGCGGATCGGGGTGGCCCGGGCTCTCGCTCTCGAACCCGGACCTCATCGTGGCCGACGAGCCGATCAGCGCCCTGGACGTCTCGATCCAGGCCCAGATCATCAACCTGCTTGGAGCGGCTCCAGGGCCAGTTCGGGTTGACCTACCTGTTCATCGCCCACGACCTCTCGGTGGTCCGTCATATCAGCGACCGGATCGCGGTGATGTACCTGGGCCGGATCGTCGAGCTGGCGGCGTCGCGCGACCTGAACCGGGAGCCGCTCCACCCGTACACCGTCGCCCTCCTCTCGGCGATCCCGATCCCCGATCCGGTCGTCGAGTCGCGTCGGCGGCGGATCATCCTCCAGGGCGACGTCCCGTCCCCGGCGGCGCCCCCGAGCGGCTGCCGCTTCCACACCCGCTGCTGGCTGCGCGAGCGGCTCGGCAAGCCGGATCGCTGCGTCAGCCAGGACCCGCCCCTGCGCGAGCTGGCCACGGGTCACCAGGTGGCCTGCCACTTCGCGGAGGAGGTGGCCGGGTCGGCCGAGCAGCTCCAGGCCACCGGACGGGGCGGGCCAGCCCCGGCCTCGGCGGCGGCCGCCGTCGCCGCCGCGACGCCGCTGCCACCGGTGCCGCCTGTCGCGCCGCCGACCCGACCGGGCGGCTGACAGCGCGAGGCCGCTCGCCGGGTCGCCCGTCGCCGCGACGCCCGTCGCCGCGGTCGTCGCCGACCGTCTAGACTCGGGGCGTGCAGCCGCTCCGGATCGCCCTCGCCCAGATCGCACCGCGGCTCGGCCTGTTCGACGAGAACGTCGCCCGTCATCGCGAGATCCTCGCCAGGGCGCGCGCCGAGGGCGCCGGGCTGGTCGTCTTCCCCGAGCTGGGCCTGACCGGCTACCTCCTCCAGGACCTCGCCGGGGAGGTCGCCGTCCGCCTGGACGACCCCCGCCTCGCGGTCCTCGCAGCGGAGACCGAGGGGCTCTCGGCGGTCGTCTCGTTCGTGGAGGAGTCGGCCGACCACCGGCTGTTCATCGCCGCGGCCCTGCTCGAGGACGGGCACCTGCGGCACGTCCACCGCAAGCTGTTCCTGCCGACCTACGGGTTGTTCGACGAGCGCCGCTTCTTCGCCGCCGGCGACGCCCTCCGGGTGGTGCCGTCGCGGCTCGGCGTGGGGGTCGGGCTCGCGGTGTGCGAGGACTTCTGGCACCTGCCGGTCGCCGGGCTGCTGGCCCTCGACGGCGCCCAGATCCTGGTCAACGTCTCGTCGTCGCCGGGTCGCGACCTGGCCGCCACGAACGAGGTGGGTCTCGGGACGGCGACCTCGTGGCGGACCCTGATGCGGACCTACGCCCAGCTGACCACCAGCTTCGTGGTCTTCGTCAACCGGGTCGGGGTCGAGGAATCGATCAGCTTCTGGGGTGGCTCCGAGGTCATCGGTCCGGATGGCGCGGCGGTCTTCAGCGCCCCGTTCTACGACGACGACCTGTACCTCGTCGATGTCGACCTGGCCGAGGTCCGCCGGGCGCGGATCGCCCTGCCGCTCCTGCGCGACGAGCGACCCGAGCTCGAGGTCCGGGAACTGGCCCGGATCGTGGCCGAGCGGGCGGGACTCGCGCCCGACGAGACCGCCGGGACGCTCGCCGGAACGACCGCCGAGCCGGCCGAGAGCGCGGGGCCCGGCGCCGAGGCAGCCGAGGGCGCCGAGCCGGCCGGCGTCTCCGTCCTCCGCCCGTGACCTCGTTCGACCTGCCGGCCGAGCTGGCGATCGACACTGATGTCGCCCGCCGGGTCGTCGCCGAGTTCATCCGGGGCCAGCTTCGCCAGGCCGGCTTCGAGCGGGCGGTCCTCGGTCTATCCGGCGGGATCGACTCGGCCCTGGTGGCCTACCTCGTCGCCGAGGCCATCGGGGCGGATCGGCTCTTGTGCGTCCTGATGCCCTACCGGACGTCGTCGCCGTCATCGCGAGCCGACGCGGAGGAGGTCGTCCGACGACTCGGCTGCGCCGCTGAGCTCGTCGACATCAGCCCGATGGTCGACGGCTACTTCGGGGACGGTGGGGCGACCGGCGCCGCCGGGGCCGAGGGTCTCGAGGCGAGCCCGCTCCGGCGGGGCAACCTGATGGCCCGGATGCGGATGGCCGTCCTGTACGACCGCTCCGTGACCTGGCGCGGGCTGGTGGTCGGGACCGGCAACAAGACCGAGTCGCTCATCGGCTATACGACGATCTTCGGCGACAACGCCTGCGCCTTCAACCCGATCGGCGACCTGTACAAGAGCCAGGTCCGCCAGCTCGCCGTCGCGATCGGCGTGCCCGAGGCGATCGTGACCAAGCCGCCGTCGGCCGATCTGTGGCCGGGGCAGACCGACGAGGCCGAGGCCGGCTTCAGCTACCCGGAGCTCGACCGGCTCCTCTTCTGGCTCGTCGACAAGCGTCGCTCGCCCGAGGAGCTCGAGGCGAAGGGGATGAGCGCGGAGCGGGTCGCCTGGGCGCTCCGGGCGGTCGCCGGGTCGGAGTTCAAGCGACAGGTCCCGCCGATCGCCAAGCTCGGGCCGCGGACGGCCGGCGTGGACTATCTCTACCCGCGTCGACGACCGGGCTCGACCCGGTCGTGACCGGGACCGCCGGCGGGCGGCTCTACGTCGTCGCCACGCCGATCGGGAACCTCGGCGACGTCACCGTCCGGGCTCTCGAGGTCCTTCGGACGGTCCCGCTGGTGGCGGCCGAGGACACCCGGCTGAGTCGCCGTCTCCTCGACCGGTACGAGATCAAGGTCCGCCTGGTCAGCTTCCATGCCCGGAACGCGACGGGTCGCCTGCCCGAGCTCATCGCCCACCTGGCGGCCGGGCAGGATCTCGGGCTGGTGACCGACGCCGGCACGCCGGGCGTCAGCGATCCGGGGGAGGAGCTCGTCCGAGCGTGGGCCGACGCCGGCGGCACGGTCGTCCCGATCCCCGGCGCGTCGGCGGTCATGGCGGCGGTGGCCGCGAGCGGCGTCGCCGGGCCGCGCTGGACGTTCGAGGGCTTCCTGCCCCGGAGCGGTCGGGCGCGGCGCGAGCGGCTGGCCCGGATCGCCGCCGACGGGCGCGGCTGCGTCGTCTACGAGGCGCCCGGTCGCGCGGCCGGGACGCTGGCCGACCTCGCGGCGAGCTGCGGCCCGGACCGGCCGGGGGCGGTCTGCCGGGAGCTGACCAAGCTCCACGAGGAGATCGTCCGCGACACGCTGGCCGGCCTCGCCGAGCGGGCCCGATCCGGGGCGATCGCGGCTCGTGGGGAGTTCGTCCTGGTCATCGGCGAGCGGGATCGGGCCGTCGGCGGCGGGTCCGCGGAGCCCGCGGTCGCCCCCGAGGGACCGGGGAGCGGCGGCTCGATGGCGGCGGACGCCGGTCCGGATGCCCTGACCGAGGCGAAGGCGGAGGTCGAGCGTCTCGTGGCCGCCGGCACGGCCCGGGGCGAGGCCGCCCGTCGGGTGGCCCGGGCGACCGGCCTGTCGCGGCGGCGCCTCTACGGGTCACCGGGGGAGGGCGGCGCATCCTGAACCCGACCGTGGCCCGTCCGGGTCCCGTCAGCCGGTACGATGCTCGGCGATGAGCCAGACCACCGCCGGCAGCACGATCCCGGTCCTCGGCCAGCTCTCGCCGATCGCCCGGGTCGTCGTCCTCGTCACCCTTGTGACCTCGGCGCTGGCGATCGTCCTCGACTTCGGGGTCCACGCCGGCGGGACCGTCGTCTTCATCGTCGCGGCACTGGCCATCCTCGGTCTGGCCTGGCTCGTCGGGGTGGCCACCGAGCGGATCGGGGCGAGCACCGGGCCCCAGGTCGGGGGGATCCTCAACGCGACCTTCGGCAATATCGCCGAGCTGATCATCGCCTTCGCCGCCCTCCAGGCCGGACTGATCGACGTGGTCAAGGCGTCGCTGACCGGCTCGATCATCGGCAACCTGCTCCTGGTCCTCGGGGCGAGCGTCCTGATCGGCGGGCTGCGCAACGGCCGCCAGGCGTTCAGCCAGCGGATCGCCGGGTCGAACGCCGCCCTGCTCGTCGTCGCGGCGATCGGCCTGTTCATCCCGGCGATCTTCGCCTTCAGCGCCGCCGACCACTCGACGGGGACGCTGACCGAGGAGTCGGTGATCGTTGCGATCCTCCTCATCGTCGGCTATGTCCTGTCGCTCATCTACCAGTTCTCGAACCCGAGCGAGACCCTCGGTGGCCACGAATCCCCGGAGGGACATGGCGGCCCGGCCTGGTCGATCCGGGTCGCGATCGGGGTCCTCCTTGCCGCAGCCGCCCTCCTCGCCGTGCTCTCGGAGATCCTCGTCGGGGCCATCGAGCCGTTCATCGACACGTTCGGGCTGTCGGCCTTCTTCGTCGGCGTCGTCCTCATCCCGACGATCGGCAACCTGGCCGAACACGTCGTGGCGGTCCAGCTCGCCTACCGGGACAAGATGGAGTTCGCGATGGCGGTGACCTTCGGTTCGAGCCTCCAGGTCGCCCTGTTCGTGGCGCCCGTGCTCGTCCTGCTCGGGGTCGTGATCGGCCAGCCGATGAACCTCGTCTTCGCCCCGCTCGAGGTGGCCGCCGTGGCCGCCGCCGTGGGGATCAGTGCGCTCATCGCCCTCGACGGCGAATCGAACTGGCTCGAGGGCGGCCTGCTCGTCATCGTCTACGTCATCCTCGCTGGGTCCTTCTACGAGCTGACCTGACGGAGGAGGCGCATCCCTGGCAGTGGATCCGCGAGACGTTCGTCCGGCCGATCTTCGGCGGACAGGGCCCGTTGTGGAGGGGACGACGCCCCGACAACAGGTGGGTTCTTCGTGGTCTTCTGGTGCGGCGACCGGGTCCCACCTCCGCTATCCTCTGCGCCTGACGGCCGATCGCCACGGGAGACGGCAGCGGCGTGATCTGCTCGAACTGCGGCACGGAGAACCTGCCCGGCGCACGGTTCTGCATGGAGTGCGCGACGCCGTTCGCTGCGCCCTGCCCGAACTGCGGGACGACGAACCCCCCCAACGCCAAGTTCTGTTCCGAGTGCGCCACGCCGCTCGTGGCCGTGGCCCGGCCGGCTCCTGCCGGGGGCCAGGCTGCCGCCACTGCCCAAGCCCCCCAGGCGGCTCAGGCTCCCGCAGCGGGCGCCACACCCGGAGCCGTCGTCACGAGCGAAGCCATCGCCGAACGACGCCTGGTCAGCGTCCTGTTCGCCGACCTCGTCGGGTTCACCGCGTTCTCGGAGGGCCGCGACGCGGAGGAAGTGCGCGAGCTCCAGGATCGCTACTTCGCCACGGTCCGCGAGGTCATCGCCCGCTACGGCGGGACGGTCGAGAAGTTCATCGGCGACGCGGCGATGGCCCTGTGGGGCGCCCCGGTCGCCCACGAGGACGACGCCGAACGGGCGGTCCGGGCGGGGCTCGACCTGGTCGACGCCGTGCGGGCTCTGGGCGCGCGGCTGGAAGTGAGGGTCGGCATCCTCACCGGGGAGGCCGCCGTGACCATCGGCGCGATCGATCAGGGGATGGTCGCGGCGACCTGGTCAACACCGCGAGCCGCCTCCAGGGAGCCGCGCAACCGGGCACCGTCCTGGTCGGCGAGGCGACCCAGCGCGCCGCCGCGGACGCGATCGTCTTCGAGCACGCCGAGGACCAGGTCCTCAAGGGCAAGACCAGTCCCGGTTTCCGCCTGGCGGGCCGTCCGGGTCGTCGCCCAGCGCGGCGGGGTCGGGCGGACGGAGACGCTCGAGGCCCCGTTCGTCGGTCGCGACGAGGAGCTGCGCCAGCTCAAGGACCTGTACCACGCCACCACACGGGAAGGCCGACCCCGGCTGGTCAGCGTCATCGGCCCGGCCGGGATCGGCAAGTCCAGACTGGCCTGGGAGTTCCTCAAGTACATCGACGGGCTGGTCGAGACGGTCTGGTGGCACGACGGCCGCAGCCCCGCCTACGGCGACGGGATCACGTTCTGGGCGCTCGGCGAGATGATCCGCGGCCGGGCCCACCTCCAGGAGACCGACGACGAGCCGACCACCCGGGCCGCGATCGCCGCGATGCTCGAGGAACACGTCCCGGACCCGGGCGAGCGGGCCTGGATCGAGCCGGCGCTCCTGTCCCTCCTGGGGTTCGAGTCGGACGTCGGGTCGCAGCAGCTGTTCGGGGCGTGGCGGACCTTCTTCGAGCGGCTGGCCGCGAGCGGCCCGGTCGTGATGGTCCTCGAGGACTTCCATCACGCCGACAGCGGGCTCCTGGACTTCGTCGACCACATGATGGAGTGGACCCGGAGCGTCCCGATCCTGATCCTGACCCTGTCCCGGCCGGAGCTGCTGGAGCGAAGACCCGACTGGGGCGCGAGCAAGCGCAGCTTCACGTCGATCCACCTGGAGCCGTTGTCGACCGCGGCAATGCGCGAGCTCCTGGCCGGCCTGGTGCCGGGCATCCCCAGCGCGGCGCGCGACGCGATCGTGGCCCGGGCCGACGGGGTGCCGCTATACGCGGTCGAGACCGTCCGGATGCTCCTGGCCCAGGGTCGGCTGGTCCTCGAGGACGGGGTCTACCGCCCGGTCGGTGACCTCAAGGACCTGGCCGTGCCCGAGACGCTGACGGCTCTGATCTCCGCCCGGCTCGACGAGCTCGATGCGGCCGACCGGTCGCTGGTCGCGGACGCCGCGGTCCTGGGCCAGAGCTTCACGCCCGGCTGCCGTCGCCGCCGTGTCGGGCGTCGACGCCGCGACGATCGAGCCACGGCTGCGGGCGCTCGTCCGGCGCGAGCTGCTCGTCCAGCAGGTCGACCCGCGCTCGCCCGAGCGCGGCCAGTACGCGTTCGTCCAGGCGCTCATCCGCGAGGTCGCCTACAACACGCTGGCGAAGCGCGACCGCAAGGTCCGTCACCTTGCCGCGGCGCGCTTCTTCGAGTCGCTCGACACCGAGGAGCTGGCCGGGGCGCTGGCGGGCCACTACCTGGCCGCCCATGGCTATGCAACCGAAGGCGCCGAGGCCGATGCCCTGGCCGCCCAGGCGCGGGTCGCCCTGCGCGGCGCCGCCGAACGTGCAGCCGCCCTCGGCGCGCACACCCAGGCGATCGCGTTCCTCGAGCACGCTCTCGCGGTGAGCCCTGACGCGGCCGACCGCGCCGACCTCCACGAGCGCGCGTTGGCGTCGGCCATGCAGGGGCTCTCGGGCGACGTGGCCAAGCGACACGGGCTTGATGCGCTTGAGGCGAGGCGCGAGCTCGGCGACCGCGAGGAGATCGCCCTGGCCACGGCGGCCTACGCTCAGGCAGTCGCCTTCTTCGGGACCGACGCGAAGCCACTGCTCGAGATCCTGCAGCCGGCCTGGGAGGAGTTCGCCGACCTTGAGGAGACTCGGAGCGGTGTCGCGCTGATGCTCCAGCTGGCGACCGCTCACAACTTCGCCCAGGACAATCGAACGGCCCTCGACTGGCTCGACCGGCTCCTGCCGGTGGCCGAGCGGCTCGACCTACTGGAGGAAACGGCGACCGCGCTGGCCCGTCGGGCGGGGACGCTCTATCGGCTCGACCGTCCGCGCGAGTCGATGATCGTCCTGCGCGGGACGCACGAGCTGGCCGTCGCCAACGGGCTGGGGGACGTGGATCGCAGCACGCGAACGAACCTGACCTTCCGGGAGCAGTTCGCCGACCCGGCTGCCGGCCTCGCTCTAGCGCGGGAGGGGTTGGAGTTCGCCAGGCGTCGCGGCTCTGCGAACTTCGGCTTCATGATGGTCGGCAACGCGGTGTCCTGCGCGATCAGGACCGGCGAGTGGCCATGGGCGGCCGAGCTGCTCGGCGAGTGGCTGGCCAACGAGATCACCGGGGCGTTCTACCTCGAGCTGTTCGTCGACCGGGCGGTCCTGAAGTCGCTCCGCGGGGAGGACCCGACCGTAGACCTCGCCGAGGCCGAGCGGCTGGTGGTCGAATTCATGGGACGATCCGCAGTACCCCTCGTACGTGCACTGGGGCCGGGCCTGGGCTGCGTTCACCGCCGGCCGGCTCGAGGAGGCACGGCAGGAGGCCACGAACGCGGCAGACACCACGACCTACTTCGTGCCGATCAGCCTGCCGCTCGCAGCCCGCGCCGCCCTGTGGGCCGGCGATGGAGCCGCGGCCGGGGCCATGGTCGCCCGGCTCGAGAGCTCGATCATCCGGGGCCAGGCGTTCGGGCTCGACATCGCCACCCTCCGCGCCGGCGTTGGCCGCGCTCGAGGGCCGCCGGTCCCAGGCGGTCGCCGGCTATCGCGAGGCGCTCCGCGGCTGGCGTGGGCTCGGGCTGGCGTTCGACGAGGCGATGGCCGCGCTCGACATGGTCCTCCTGCTCGCCCCGACCGAGCGCGAGATGGCCGACGCGCGCCGCTGCGATCGAGTCGGCCCGCGAGACCCTGACCCGGCTCGGGGCGATGCCGATGCTGGCCAGGCTGGATGCTGTGAGAGCGGCCGGCTCCTCTCCGACGCCCGCGAGCTCATCCGCGCCGGGTTCGACCGCGCCGGTCGGCGCCCCTGCCGAGGTCGTCGCCGACCGCTAGTGCCCCGGGCCGCCTCGGTCCACGTTCCGGTTCGCGGGACGCCTGTCACCCCGGACCCGGGCGAACCCGGGCACGCGGGCGAGACGGACGCCGGGGGAGGAACGTCCGTCTCGCCGCGCTGATGAGGGATGGGCAGGTCGGTCAGGCGGCGAACGCCTCGGCCGGGATCGGGTCGTCGGGTCCGGGTGTCTCGTGGCTGGCCTCGGCCTGGGCGGTCAGGGCGTCGGCGGCGGTCTGGGCTTCGTAGTCCTTCTTCTTGCGACCCGAGAGCATCTCGACGTGGTTGGCCACGATCTCGGTCCGCCAGTGGCGCTTGCCGGCGTCGTCATCCCAGGTCCGGGTCTGGATCCGACCTTCGATGGCGACCTGCTGGCCCTTGCCGAGGTACTGGCCGCACACCTGGGCGAGCTTGTCCCAGGTGACGATCGTGTGGAACTCCGCCTTCTCCTTGCCGCCCCCGGCGTACTCGTTGGTCGCGACGTTGAACGTCGTGACCGCCTTGCCGCTGGCCAGGCTGCGCAGCTCCGGGTCGCGGGTGAGGCGACCGGTCAAGAGGACCCTGTTCATCGGTCCATGTCTCCTTCTCGGTCGGCCGGCGGCGCCGGTCCCGACCCTGCGTCTGCGGCGGGCGATCCCGGTGGTCGGCGGGTCCCGACGGGATGCGCGAGAAGGTAGGACGGGCCGCTTATCGGAGGCTTGTTTGCGGATCATCGACCGAGGACCGGCGACGACCGCACCGCCGCTTCGCCGACAACCATGAGCGAGCGCGTCGCACCGTGCCTGGCGGGAGCGCCGGGGGCGGCGACCGACAGACGTGCCGAAGACGACGGCCGACTAGCCTGCCCGAGTGCCGCGGCCATCTCTGGACCGGGAACGGCCGGGCGGAGCTTGGAGGAGGCAGTCTCATGTCGACCGATCTGGAGGGGGCCGGGGAGGTCCGGCCTGAGCCGGGCACCGCCGTCCGCACACGTCGCGCAGTCCTCGCCGCCGGACTCGGTGCCGTTGCCGGCTGGGCCGCAGGAGCGCTGGGACGGCCGGAGCCGGTGGATGCTGCGGCGGGCGGCACGATGAAGCTCGGCGTCACGAACAGCGCGGGCACCGCGACGACGAAGGTGAGCTCGAGAGGCACCTCCAACTCGCTCTTCGGCAACCAGACGGCCGGCGGGATCGGCGTGCGGGGGGAGTCCACCTCGGGAACCGGCGTCCTCGGCACGGCCAAGGCCTCGAACAGGATCGGCGTCCGCGGCCGCAACACGGCCGCGACGCCGGGAGGTGGCGCCGGCGTCTCGGCCGAAGGCGGCCAGAACCACGGTCTGCTGGCCACCACCGCCAACTCGGCGGCCGACGCGATCCGGGCCACCAACTCGGCGGCGTCCGGGACCGGCGTTCGGGCGGGCGGGTTCGTCGCCGTCGACGGGAGCTCCCCGACTGCCGGTGGCACGGGCGTCAGGGGGGAGAACGTCTCGAGCGGCGGCGGCAGCGCCAACACGGGTGTCGAGGGGACGGTGGCCGGCGCCGGGGCGATCGGGGTGAAGGGGACGAACCCGGTCGTCACGGGCGGAGGGATCGGCGTGGTCGGCGACAGCGCGGGCGCGACGGGCGTCGGTGTCCTGGGCTCCGGTACCGGCGCCTCCGGGATCGGCGTCCAGGGCTCAGGCGTGATCGGCGTGTCGTCCATCGGTACGCTGACCGTCGCGGGAAACGCGACAGTGTCCGGCGTGGTGTCGGCGGCGGCGATCGTCGCTGGCACCAAGAGCTTCCGGATCGACCATCCGGTCGATCCCGTCAACCGGTATCTCGCCCACGCCTGCGTCGAGAGCGACGAGCGCCGCAATGTCTACGACGGGACGATCACCCTCGACCCGAGCGGGGCGGCGACGGTCGACCTCCCGAGCTGGTTCGAGGCGCTCAACAGTGATGTCCGGTACCAGCTCACCGCGATCGGGGCCGCCATGCCCGAGCTCCACGTCGCGCGGCTCGTGAAGGACGGCGCCTTTGCCATCGCCGGCGGCAAGCCGGGAGGGACGGTCAGCTGGCAGCTGACCGGGGTCCGCCGGGACGCCTACGCGAAGGCGAACCCGCTCGCCGTGGACACGCCGAAGAAGGGACGCGAGAAGGGCAGGTACCTCCACCCGGAGGCGTTCGGCGCCGACCCCGCTGAGAGCATCGGGGCGCTGACCATGCCGGCGGCGGCGCGGCGCTGACGACCGGACGGCGGCACTAACGGCCGCCCGGCCGCCATGACCACCGCCCGGCGACGCTGGACCCGGGAGTCATCGGCGGTAGACGTGTCCAGGCGGGGAGCCGAGCCGGTGCGGGGATCCGCCGCGTGGACCTGCGGTGACAATGGTGCCTGGTGTTCGATGCGACGGGGTGTCCTCGGCGAAGCGTGAAGCGATGGTGACCTGACGTGAAGATCTACCTGGCCGGGCCGCTCTTTACGACCCCGGAGCGGGATTGGAATGACGGCCTCGCCGCGCGATTGACGGCCGGCGGACACGACGTCTACCTGCCCCAGGCGCATCCCGCTCTGGAGCGCACCGGGCGGGCCATCTTTCTG
This sequence comes from uncultured Chloroflexia bacterium, assembly GCA_963809595.1. GTDB lineage: Bacteria > Chloroflexota > Limnocylindria > Limnocylindrales > CSP1-4 > Chersky-267. Next base: position 163,447 of record CAWEKG010000002.1, read on the forward strand.
AACGATCTCGAGGGGCTCGACCGGGCCGATGGCGTTGTCGCGATCATGGATGGACCCGACCCAGATTCCGGGACAGCCTGGGAGTGCGGCTACGCGTACGCCAGGGGGAAACCGGTCGTGCTGTTCCGGAGCGACCTCCGCGGCTCGGGCGACGCCCGAGACATCCCGTACAACGCGATGCTGATCGGGGCGGCAGACGCCCACATCGAACTCAGCTGGCCACGCTCGACGACGCGGCACGGGCGATCCTGGCGGCACTTCGCACCCTGCCACCGTCGAGCCCGGGCCGGACGGCGCCGCGCCGCTGACTGGAGAGGTCGGTCAGGCAAGGACGATCGAGGACGTGCTGCGCGCCGGTAGGACCTGCCGACCACCGCCCGCCCCTGCGTCGAGCGCGCCCTTCTCGGGGTCAGGGTCCGGTTAGCATCGCGCTATCCCCGGCTGCCGTCGGGGCAGTGGAGGTGCGCGATGTTCGAAGAGCGGCGTCCGGGGGGCGTGACCGCCCTCGCCATCCTGATCGGGATCGCCGGCGCGGGAGCCCTCGTCCTCGGGTTCATCGCGGTCATCGGGGCCGGCGCGACCTGGCTCGGTGAGAGCGACGCGAGCGCGATCCCGGCAGCAGCCGTCGGGGGCTTCTACCTCGCCGTCGGCCTGATCACGCTCTTCGTCGCGTGGTCGCTCCTGAGCCTGCGGCGGTGGGCGTGGGTGCTGGCGGTGATCGTCGTCGTGCTCCAGCTCGTGGGGCACGTCGTGAGCGTCGTCGCACGCGACATCGGGGTGCCCCAGGCCATCGTGGCGAGCGTCATCCCGGTGATCGTGCTCGTCTACCTGACCCGACCACGGGTGCGGAGCGTCTTCCGTTAGGGGAAGAGCCCCGCTCAGCGGGCCCGACCGCCGCCGGCCGAGCTTGCGGGGTGTCGAGCGCTACCCTGTCCGCTATGACCGCCGGACGCGATCGCGCCTGGGATGCGGTCCGCGACGCCCTCCCGGCCGGCTGGCACATCGGACCACCGAGTTTCGATCCTGACATAGATCGCTGGCAGGCCACCAGCCTCGCCACGATCGACGAGAACGCCCGGCGGGCGTTCCTCGAGGGTGCCGCCGAGGAGTGGGCGGCGAGCGAATGGGCGAGCCCCGACCGGGGACGAGCTGCGGCGGATCCTGGCGCGATATGCGGGCGACCCGATGACGCAGGACCGGCGACCGCCTCGCGGCTGAAACAGGACGGTGAGCCAGTGCGTCTCACCTCCGGCCAAGCTCTGCCGTACCGTCGCGAGGTGGGCCATGACCGGCCGGATCGTCGCGTCCCTCCTCAGCATCGCGCTGATGGCGGTCGCATGCGATACCGCGAGACCGGTGAGCCCGACAGTGGCGTCCTCGATCGCGGCAGTGGCGACGGCGACCCCTGCGGCGTCTCTAGCGACACCGACGGCCTCACCGATCGCGACCGTCGCGCCAAGCCCCCTGTCCACGGCTTCTCCTGCCGGGACCGCACGACCCGCGGCGAGCCCGACGCCCACGTCGCTCGCCAAGGCCCGCTGGTCGCGGGTGAGGAACCAGGCGACCTTCGCGAACGCGGGGATGTCGGCCGTCGCAGCCGACGCTGAGGTCTATGTCGCGGTCGGCTGGACGGGTAAGGAGTCGTCTCGGCCTGGAGCCGCCTGGATCTCGGCGGACGGACGCTCCTGGCGGCGCGTGCCCGTTCCCTCGGCCCAGAACGCAGCGCTCCGCGGGGTCATCCACGACCGCCTCGGCTTCATCGCCTGGGGGGATGACAGCCCGCCCGAGAGTCGAGCGGCGATCTGGACCTCGCCCGACGGCATGACCTGGCAGCGTGCCCTCGACATCCCGAGCTTCGCGTTGGTCGAGATCGCCGGGATCGCCCGCCTGGGCGCGTTGCTCGTGGCGGTGGGCGGTAGCAGCGAGGGTCCCTCGCTCCTCGCCTGGACCTCCGAGGACGGTCAGGCCTGGCGACCCGTGAGCGGGACCGACTCGATCAAGGTCGTCGCGGGCGGTCCGGCTGCGACGGGCAAGGTGCTCGTCGCGCCGGCGGGCGACAGGACCGTCGTTCGCTCGACGGATGGGCAGCACTGGACGGTCGTGACGAGCTCGGCGCTTCATGGCTGGATGGAGGACGTCGCCGCACTCGGCGGACGCTTCGTCGGTGTGGGAGCGAGCCCGGCGCTCGGTGAGGCCGGGTCGCCACCTTCACCGGCGAGGGCCTGGACCTCGCCCGACGGGCGGACCTGGCGCCAGTCGGTCCTGCGGCCATCGTCGAACGGCTGGCTGCACCTGGTCGCTGCCCATGGACGCGAGTACGTCGCCCTCGGCGAGGGCTTCGGACCGACATTCGCCTATCGCTCGGCCGGTGGGCGCACTTGGACCAAGATGTCTTCGGCCCCGGACACGGCCCGCGAAGGTCGAGTCGCCACACAGTGCACTGGTGGACCATGCAGCTACCGGACGGTGATCCTGGGCCTCGCGGACGGTCCTCGGGGTCCGGTCGCCGTGGGTCGAACGGAGCTGAAGTCGGGCGCGTACCGCGCGGTCGTCTGGGTCCTGCGTTAGGACCGCTCCGCGTCCGGCCCGCGATCCCGCCCAAGGCGGCCAGCCCAGCCGGAGCGACGGTGGGCGGCGCCGGTCCCGACCCTGCGTCTGCGGCGCCCTGCGGATGTTCAGTGAGGCCCATAGCCGCTCGGCGTGTCGCCCGCGTGAACGATGTCTTTGAACGCGCGTCGTACGATGACGCCTCGGAGTAGGCGAGACTGCGTGAGGACTCCGGTTGCGTCAACGGCTGCGGTTCGTTCCGGCCCGGTTGTATGTGGCCGCGCTCGTCGTGGTCCTGGTGGCGGTCGGCCTGTTCGTGGTCGTCCGCGGCCAGGAGAAACCGGCCGCGAGCGCCGTACCGACCCTGCCGCCCGGCGTCATCTCGCCACTCGAGGAGGCGCTCCAGGGCATCCGCGATGACGGGACCTGGTCCGTGGAGACGGCGCTGGCGGTCTTCGCGGCCTCGTTCGGACCGCTCCCGGACGTGCCCACCCCGCGACCCGACCCGTCGTACCGCTCCGGCACCCTGGCGATCCGCATGGTGGAGGCGTACTGGTCTGAGCTGACCGACGCGCAGAAGCGGGCGATCAGGGGCTACATCGGACCGGCCGCAGCATCGGCGGTCCCGGCCGCGTTCCACCCCGCTCTCGCCATCGTTCTCGATGCCTACCAGGGGCTCGTCGATGCGGCCGTGGCCGACATCGGCGCCGCGTTCGGGCGGCCGTTGGGCATCCCCTACAAGGTCGTCCTCGGTGACCAGGAGAATGGTGGCGCGTGGGCCTGGGCGACGGCGGCCTGGACCGGGCCGCCAGGTTCGCCCGCGCCGGGCTGCACCATGACGTTCCCTCCGTCGACCGCGACGGACCCGTCACGCGCCCCGTACCTGCGCTGGCTGGTCCTGCACGAGGTCTGGCACTGCTTCGAATACTCGATGGTCGACTTCCTCACGTTCAAATCCAGTCCGCCATGGGTCACCGAGGGCTCGGCCAGCTGGGTCGCCGAAGCGATCACGGGCGGGGCCGGCGCCCCGCCTCCGGAAGTGGACCACTGGAAGAGGTATCTGCTCGACCCGGGCAAGCCGCTCTACAAGAGGGAGTACGACGCGGTAGGGTTCTACGCGCAGCTGGCCCACAACTCCATCGACCCGTGGAAGGTCGTCGACCTCATGGTCAAGGCCGGCGGCAGTGACGCTGCCTTCGAGGCCTCCGGCGCTGACACGTCGACCTTCATCGACCGGTACGGGTCGAGCTGGTTCCGGGACGCCATGCCGACCGATGATTGGGCGATGCAGTCGGGCTACGGCATCCCGGACCCGAGTACCCATGCCGTCCCAGCGCCGATCACGATCACGGACGGCGCGGAAGAGCCGATCTCGGCCAAGCCCCTGGCGGGGGCGATCGCAGCGGTCGACACGGCCGCCTTCGTCACCCGCTTCGAGGTCTCCGGCGTCGGCCGGGTCGCCGATCCGGCCGGCGCCGGCCTCGACAAGGTCGTCCGGGCCGGGACGCTGGACCTGTGCACCAGCCCTGCCGGCGACTGCCGCTGCCCACCTGGCAGCGCCAGGACACCGACCGCACCGGACCGCGCACCCGGGAAGCTCCACGCGATGGCGTCCGGTGAGGAGCACAGCTCCACCGTCATGGACATCCGCGGGATCTCGAAGGACGACTGGTGCGGGGCGAAGGCCACGCCGCAGCAGGAAGCGGGTGATCTCTGCAAGTCCGGCTGCGCCGGCAGCAACGGCGATCCGCACATGCGCACGGTGGACAAGGCGCAGTACGACCTCCAGGCGGTCGGCGAATACGTGCTCCTGCGTTCGTCGGACAGCACGCTCGAGATCCAGGGACGCCAGGAGCGGCCGAGCAGTGGCGGCGACGCCAGCGTGAACACCGCGGTCGCTGTCAAGGTGAACGGTCACCGGGTGGGCTTCTACAACACGGATCCCGGAAAGCCTGCGTCGGTCAAGGTCGATGGCGCGTCCGTCGGCGCGGCGTCCCCGGACCTCGGTCCCGGCGCCACGCTGAGCTCGTTGGTGCGCGGCTACGAGCTGGACTTCCCGGACGGCTCCCGGCTCTGGGTGCTGGCCGCCGCCAGGGCGATCAGCATCACGGTCGTGCCATCCGCGGCGTTGAAGGCATCCGCGGTGGGGCTGCTCGCGCGCATCCCTTCGAACGCCGGGCTACGGGTGCCGGCGACCGCGGACGGAACGACGTTCCCGGTACCGCTGACCCCGCAGGAGCGCTTCCACGACATCTATGACGCACTCGGGCCGAGCTGGCGAGTGACGGCGGCCGACTCCCTGTTCGACTACGATGCTGGCAAGACGACCGACTCGTACGTGCTTCCCGACTTCCCGCCCGTGACCGTTCCCGAGACACTCGGGGAGCTCCCTCCGGCTGCGGTCGCCAGCGCGAAGACGACGTGCGCCGGGGTGGCCGACCCGGATCTCGCCGAGCAATGCGCCTACGACGTCGCCGTCACCGGCACGGTCGAGTTCGCGACCCTGTACACGATGGCCGACGACCTCCAGACGGACGGCCCGGCCTCGCTCTCCCAGCCGATCCCGGGGACGTCGCCGACGCCCCCGCCCGGGGGCGGCGGTCTCGACTCCGCGACCGGCCCGAGTCTCGTCGCGGATCATCTGGCGGGCGTGGCCTCGGCGGCGCTTGGTCCCGACGGCACGGTGTACCTGGAGGTGGGCGAGGCGGGACAGGGGTTCGACTTCACGCGGGCGCTCCTCGCGGTCGATCCGGCCACCGGCAAGGTGCGCCAGCGCGCGTTGCCCACCGCCTACGGGACGCTGGCCACGGCCGCAGGTTCGCTATGGGCCGGCGAGTTCAAGCGCAGTGACACGACCTACTGCCAGGTGAGCCGCCTCGATCCGGTGACGCTGGCCGCCCAGGCGAGTGTCACCTCGGTATGCTCGGGCGACGGCCAGACGGACTTCGCTGCGTTCGCCGGCACGATCTGGTTCGCGGATCCCACCGGCGCGGACGCGACCGGCAACGGTGGCCACCTCCGACGGGTCGATCCGGCCACGAACAGGGTCGACACGACGCCGGGCGGACGCGTCGACCTGCCGTTCGTGTCGTCCTTCATGAACGTCCAGGGGACGGGGTCGTTGTTCACGGGGACGTCCGATGGCCTGATCTACGGGGATCGTCAGCACGGGTGGTACTTCCTGGAGGCGGGCGGCGATGCCTTCCAGCGGCTGACGCTTCCGGCCGACGTCTCGACGCCGTTTGCGTCCGGGAGCGGGGTCTGGTCCCAGACGAAGCGCGGGACGTCCCAGGCACCGGAGGGCCTGGCGGCGTTCGCATCGGCCGACGCGACGAGCGGCGCGCAGGTCGGCATCAACGGCATCCTGATCGGCGCCGACGACCTGGCCCTGTATGCCGAGCAGTCCGACGACGACGCGCAGCCCGACGAGATATGGCGCTACCCGATCGACCGAAGCACGCCGGCCAAGCTCGCGGTCAGCGCCCTCGTCCCCAATGGCTTCGGCGGCACGAGGCGGCTGAGCTATCGCGAGCTGGAGGTCGCGCTGCTCGTGGGCGACCACGAGGTCGTCAAGATCTGGAAGATCCCGTCGCCGACGACCCCCGACGAGGCGGCGGTCGTGCTCCAGGCTGCCCCGATCCCCTAGCGCGGCGCCCCAGCCGTCGGCCCCCGAAGAGGCGCGACCACCAGCGGCGGTCGGACCCCCCAGCACCACGGCTACGATGGGGATCTACGAGCATCGCCTCGTGGCCCGCCCCCGACGGCAAAGTCGAGTGGCTGGAAGTGATACCGGACTGGCGAGCTCCCGAGGAGTACGCTGCACTGCATGACCCGACATGAACGGATCGTCCTCGACTTCCGGGGCGGCCCGAACGACGGCTCGCGGAAGGATCTCGGAGAGTCCACGGACGGTACCTGGCCGACCGAGTACGTCGTCCATCGGTGGCCCGCGAACGAGCGGGAGATGACCAGCTCTGGTCCGGTCATGGGGCGTTACGTCCGCACGGACGAGTGGGACCCCAAGGTCGAGGCGCGGGTCTACGTCTGGCAGCCCGCGGTGGAGCCCGAAGGTCCATAGCCTCTCGTTTCCCGCCGGCGGGGCCCCGACCGCCTAGCCAGCGATGGGCCGAGCACCGTCATCAGGTCGCGAGTCGGCCTCGCCCTTGTCCCCGACGCCGTCCCTGGTGAAGACGGCGACGGTGGCCACGATGGCCACGCCCGCCAGCCAGCCACCGAGCACGTCGCTCGGGTAGTGGACCCCGAGGGCGATCCGCGACAGGCCGATGAGGACGACGAGGATCACCAGGGCGACGGCCGTCGCGACGCGGAGCGACCGCGGGAGCCGGGTCCGCCAGACGAGCAGGGCGATCAGCCCGTAGGTGACCGTGCTGTTCAGGGAGTGACCCGACGGGAAGCTGTAGCCCGCCGCGAGGAGTTCGCCGCCGAGCGGCCGGGCCCGTCCGAGGGCCACCTTCACGAACTGGGTCCAACCGGTCGCGACGAGGAGGGCCGCCCCGTAGACGAGGGCGCTTCGGGGTCGGCGGGCGAGGACGAGGACGACCACGATGGCGATCCCGATCGGGATGAGGACGGCTCCGCCGGCCTGGCTGATCGTCCGCCAGACGTCGGTGGGGACCGGCAGGCCCTTGACGAAGCCGATGACCGGCTCATCGAAGGCCACCGCCCCCTGCTCGTTCACGACCAGCGCCAGGATCGCGAAGCCGATCGCGCAGACGAGGGCGACCCACGCCCACGGATCGGACCGGCGCCCGGGCGCCCGCTCGGCCATGGGCGGAAGGCTACCGCGACGGGTTCCGCGCCACGAGCCGGCCACGGCGCCCGGTCACGAGCCGGCAACGTCGACCAGCCCGCGCCGTCTCTCCGGTGACCGGGGCGGACGATGTTAACGACGAACGGCCCATTGCCGGGGACCGGCCGGAGGGCATGCTGTTCCCGACACGATGCGTCCTGGAGGGGTACATGGACGAGCGCGACTTCGGTGTCTGGCTGCGGCAGGAGCTGCGCTGCCGGCGGATGTCCCAGCGCCAGCTGGCCGCGCGATCCGGGGTCGACCACAGCACGATCTGCCGGATCCTGACCGACGGCCACACGCCGTCGCTCCGGACGGCGGCCCGGCTCGCCCGGAGCCTCGGTGCGGCGGACCTGCCGATCGGCCGCCCCGCGACCGAAGACCAGAGCCCGGCCGGTCGTGTCGAGCACGCCCTCCGGGCCGACCCATCGCTGTGCGAGGCGGCCGTCGCCCGGACGATGGGGTTCTACCTGCGCCAGCGCTCGGCGGCGCTCCCCTCGACGTCGCCAGGGCGGCGTCCGTTCGGACCGCGCCCGTCCTGACCCGCCGGGTCGGCGTCCCCGCTGCTATACTCCGCGAGTCTCGGAACGCGGGCGCAGCCCGCCGCCACGGAGTCGACCCATCGCTCGAGGAACGTTCGCCCAGTGAGACGAACGCCCACCGTCGCCCTGGGGATCGCCGGTACGCCGGCGGCTCGACGAGGGGAGCAGTCTATCCAGGTCCTCGGCCCGACGGCCGGGGGCTTTTTCACGTCCGTCCGCCCCAGACCCGCGACCGCCGCGACCCCGACCCGGAGTACGCGCTGATGCCGGCCACCGTCATCGTCGGGCTCCAGTGGGGCGACGAAGGCAAGGGCAAGACCACCGACTTCCTGGCCGAGCAGGTGGCGATGGCCGTCCGCTACCAGGGCGGCGACAACGCCGGGCACACGGTCGTCCTCGGCGACGAGGTCTTCAAGCTCCGGCTCACCCCGTCGGGCGTGCTCTACCCGCACATCGCCTGCGTCATCGGAGCGGGCGTCGTGGTCAACCCGGAGACGCTCATCGGCGAGCTCGACATGCTCGCCTCGCGGGGGATCGACACGGCCAAGGTCCGGGTCAGCCGGAACGCCCACGTGATCATGCCCTACCACGTCGCCCTCGACCGGGCGATGGAGACCCGGCTCGGTGGCGAGAAGGTCGGCACCACGAACCGGGGGATCGGCCCGACCTACGCCGATCGCGCGTCGCGCCTCGGTCTCCGGATGGAGGACCTCCTCGACGAGGCGACCTTCCGACACCGCCTCGAGCGGGTCCTGCCCGACAAGAACACGCTCCTGGCCACGATGCCCGGCGCCGAGCACTTCGAGGTCGAGCCGCTGGTGGCGAGCTGGCGATGGCCTGGGGCGAGCGTCTCCGGCCCGCACCTGGCCGACACGACCTGGCTGGTCCAGGACGCCCTCCGCCGCGGCGACCACGTCCTCCTCGAGGGCGCCCAGGGCACGCTCCTCGACATCGACCACGGCAGCTACCCGTTCGTCACCTCGTCGAACCCGATCGCCGGCGGCGCCTGCACCGGGGGCGGGATCGGACCGCTCCAGGTCGACGAGGTCATCGGGGTGATGAAGGCCTACACGACCCGGGTCGGCTCGGGACCCTATCCGACCGAGCTCGAGGACGAGATCGGGGCCGGGATCGCCGAGCGCGGCCACGAGTTCGGGACGGTCACCGGTCGACCGCGCCGGGTCGGCTGGTTCGACGCGGTCCCGCTGCGCTACGCGGTGGCCGTGAACAGCGTCAGCAGCATCATGCTCAACAAGCTCGACATCCTGTCGGGGATCGACGAGATCCTCCTCTGCGTCGCCTACGAGATCGACGGGGAGCGGGTCGAGAGCTGGCCGTCGAGCGCCGAGATGCTCACCCGGGCCACGCCGATCTACGAGCGCTTCCCCGGCTGGACCGAGCCGATCCACGACGTCCGCACGCTGGCCGAGCTGCCCGAGAACGCCCGACGCTACGTGACCGCGCTCGAGGAGCTGGCCGGCGTGCCGATCGTCCTCGTCTCGGTCGGTCCGGAGCGGACCCAGACGATCGAGCGGGCCTATCGACCGATGCGTCACCGGCCGACCCTCACGGGCGCCGCGATCGCCCCGCACCCGACGGGAGCCCAGCCCGGATGAGCCGCCGACGCCGACCCGGATCCTGGTCATCGGCGGCGGCGGTCGCGAGCACGCGCTCGCCTGGAAGCTGGCCGGCGAGCCCGGCGTCAACCTGGTGGCCGTCGCGCCGGGGAGCATCGCCATCGGTATGGAGCCGCGGGTCCGCTGCCTGCGCGAGGTCGACCCGCTCGACGTGGCGGCCGTGGTCGACGCCGCCCGGGCGCTCGCCGCGGAGCTCGTCGTCGTCGGCCCCGAGGCGCCGCTGGCGGTCGGGCTGGCCGACGCTCTCACCGACGCCGGGATGCCCGTCTTCGGTCCATCCCGGGCGGCCGCCCGGATCGAGACGAGCAAGGCCTTCTGCCACGAGGTCGCGGCGGCCGCCGGGGTGCGCATGGCCCGGGCGCGGGCCTTCCGGGCGGGTGATCTCGAGGCCGCTTTGGCCTTCGCCGCGGAGCTCGACGGGTCGAGCGGCGGCCTCGTCGTCAAGGCCGATGGGCTGGCCGCCGGCAAGGGCGTCATCGTCTGCGACGACCTGGCGGGGGCCGAGCCGCAACTCGTCGCGCTCCTCGGGCGGGGGACGACCGGGGAGGCCGGCGCGGCTCGCGAGCCGTTGCTCGTCCTCGAGGAGCGGCTCGTCGGCCGGGAGGTCAGCGTCATCGCGGTGACCGACGGCCGCGAGGCGATCGCCCTGCCGGCAGCCCGCGACCACAAGCGTCTCGAGGACGGCGACCGCGGCCCGAACACCGGCGGCATGGGCGCCTACAGCCCCGTGCCGGACCTGCCCGACGAGACGGCCGCGGAGCTTGTCGCCACCTTCCATCGGCCGCTCCTGGCCGAGCTGGCCCGACGCGGGACCCCGTTCCGCGGGTTCCTTTACGCCGGGCTCATCCTGACCGCCGACGGCCCGGTCCTGCTCGAGTGCAACGCCCGCCTCGGCGACCCGGAGACCCAGGTGATCCTGCCCCGTCTCGCCGGGCCGCTCGGCCCGGTCCTCCTCGCGGCGGCCTCGGGCGATCTCGGCCCGCTCCTCCGGGGCCTGGGCTCTGGCGGTCGCCCGGCGGCCTCCCTCGAGTCGTTCCCCGGCGCCGCGGTCGGGATCGTCCTCGCCGCCCGGGGCTACCCCGGGACGCCCGAGCGGGGACGACCGATCGAGGGGCTCGAGGCGGCCCTCGCGACGGGGCGCTCGTCTTCCATGCCGGGACCGGCTCCCGACCCGGCGACGGCTACACCACGAACGGCGGCCGGGTCCTGACGGTCGTCGGCCGCGGACCGGACCTGGCGGCGGCCCGCGAGAACGCCGAGCGAGCCGCCGAGGTCATCGCCTGGGACGGTCTCCAGCGTCGTCACGACATCGCGGCCGATCTGCCCATGGCCGCCGGCCTGGTCGTGGCCGACGCGCTCGACCCGAGCAGAACCGCGGGAAGCGGCCGATGATCCGCCGCTACACCCTCCCGGAGATGGGCGCGATCTGGTCCGAGACGGCCCGCTTCGAGCGCGATGCTCCGGGTCGAGATCGCGGTCGCCCGGGCGCAGGTCGCCCGGGGGCTCGTCCCGGCCGAGGCGCTGGCGGCGATCGAGAGCCGGGCCCGGGTCGACGTCGACCGGATCGCCGAGATCGAGCTGACGACCGACCACGACGTCATCGCCTTCGTCAGCCAGGTCGCCGAGACGGTCGGTCCCGAGGGCCGCTTCCTCCACCTCGGCCTGACCAGCAGCGACGTCGTCGACACGGCCCTCGCGCTCCAGCTACGGGCCGCCGGCGAGCGGCTCCTCGGCGACTGCGACCGGCTCGTCGCCGCCCTCGTGGCCCGGGCCCGGGCCGAGGCCGGACACCGTGATGATGGGCCGGACCCACTCGGTCCACGCCGAGCCGACCACCCTCGGCCTGAAGATCGCCGGCTGGGCCTTCGAGCTCGACCGGGATCGGCACCGGCTGGCCGCCGCCGTCGACGAGATCGGCACCGGCAAGATCTCCGGGCCGGTCGGTACCTACAGCCACCTCGATCCGGAGATCGAGGCCGAGGTCCTCGCCGCGCTCGGGCTGCACGTCGACCCGGTCAGCACCCAGATCGTCCAGCGCGACCGCCACGCGGCCCTCCTCGCCGCGATCGCGATCGCCGGCGGGTCGCTGGAGCGCTTCGCCACCGAGATCCGCAACCTCCAGCACACGGAGATCGGCGAGCTCCAGGAGCCGTTCCGGACCGGCCAGAAGGGCTCCAGCGCGATGCCCCACAAGCGCAACCCGATCCTGTCCGAGCGGATCGCCGGGCTGGCTCGCCTCCTGCGCGGCTATGCCGGGGCGGCCCTCGAGGACCAGCCGCTCTGGCACGAGCGGGACATCAGCCACAGCTCGGCGGAGCGGGTCATCCTGCCCGACGCGACGATCCTGCTCGACTACATGCTGGTCCGGATGACCGGCCTCGTCGAGGGGCTGGTCGTCCGGCCCGAGCGGATGCGCGAGAACATCGAGCGCGGCCTCGGGCTCCACGCCTCGTCGCGGGTCCTCGTCGCCCTGGTCGAGGAGGGTGGGCTCTCGCGCGAGGAGGCCTACGCGATCGTCCAGCGGGCGGCGCTGCGGGCGGCCGACGAGCGGCCGCCGCTGCGCGACCTGCTGGCCACCGACCCGCCGTCGCCCGGCTCCTGCCGCTCGGCCGGCTCGACGCCTGCTTCGACGACGCAGCGCTTCCTCCGCCACGCCCCGACGATCATCGGCCGGCTCGACGCCCTGGAGGCGGCCGGCCGATGACCCTCGCCGACGCGTTCGTCCGCTCCGGCAAGGTCCGCGACCTCTACGAGCTCGACGCCGACCGGCTCCTGCTCGTCGCGTCGGATCGCCTCTCGGCGTTCGACGTCGTCCTGCCGACCGCGATCCCGGACAAGGGCCGGGTCCTGACCGGGCTGTCGCGGTTCTGGTTCGCCGAGACCACCTCGATCGTCCCGAACCACCTCCTCGCCGACCGACCCCGGCGAGCTCCGCCGGGCTGGCTCGTCACCGAGACGCTCGACCCGGCGACCGGTCTCGTGGCGCGCGACGCGATCGACGGAGTGGCCGGGGCGACCGAGCTGCGCGGCCGGATGATGCTCTGCCGCCGGGCCGACGGTCCTCCCGGTCGAGGTCATCGTCCGCGGCTACCTCGCCGGCTCCGGCTGGAAGGACTACCGGCGGACCGGCGCGATCTGGCGGGATCGAGCTGCCGGCCGGGCTGGTCGAGAGCGACCGGCTGCCCGGAGCCGATCCTCACCCCGTCGACGAAGGCCGAGCACGGGGACCCACGACGAGAACATCGACTTCGACGGGATGGTCGAGCGCCTCGCCTGATCGAGCGCGGCGACCGGCCGCTCGGTCGGACGGCGGCCGCCGAGCTGGCCGACCGGGTCCGCGACGTCGGCGCTCGCGCTCTACGGCTACGGCGCGGCGGTGGCCGCCCGGGCCGGGATCCTCCTCGCCGACACGAAGTTCGAGTTCGGGCTGACGCCCGACGGCGAGCTCCTCCTGATCGACGAGGTCCTGACCCCCGACTCGTCGCGCTTCTGGGACGCCGACCGCCTACGAGCCCGGCCGGGCCCAGGCGAGCTACGACAAGCAGTACGTCCGCGACTGGCTCGAGGCCCAGCCGTGGGACAAGACCGCGCCCGGACCGGAGCTGCCCGACGGAGGTCGTGGCCGGGACCCGGGCCCGCTACGTCGAGGCCTTCGAACGGATCACCGGCGCGAGCTTCGCGCGCTATCTCGAGGAGGACGTCATCGCCCGATGAGCACCACTACGGCATTCCGCTTCGCGGTCAACGTCACGCCCAAGGCGGGCATCCTCGACCCGCAGGGCCGGGCGGTCGAGCAGAGCCTGCCCCATCTCGGCGTGACCGGCGTCTCCGCCGTGCGGGTCGGCCGGCGGGTCGAGCTGACCGTCGAGGCCGTCGACGAGGCCGACGGCCCGGGCGATCGTCGAGCGGCTGGCCGGCGAGCTGCTGAGCAACCCGCTCATCGAGGCGTACGCGGTCGAGCTCCTCGGGGCCACCTCGTCGACCGCCGCGGTCGCCGCGGACTCGGCCGGGGCGGGGTCCGGCCTGATGGTCCGGGTCGGCGTCGTCGTCTTCCCGGGATCGAACTGCGACATCGACGCGGTCAACGCGCTCCGGGTCGCCGGCGCCGAGCCGGTCGTCCTGTGGCACGAATCGGCCGACCTCGACGGGGTCGCCGGCGATCGTCCTGCCCGGCGGCTTCGCCTACGGCGACTACCTGCGGGCCGGGGTCATCGCCCGGTTCAGCCCGGTCATGCGCGCGGTGGCGGCGTTCGCCGCCGAGGGCGGCCTCGTCCTCGGGATCTGCAACGGCTTCCAGGTCCTGACCGAGGCCGGGCTGCTGCCCGGCGCGCTCCTGCGCAACCGCTCGCTCCGCTTCGTCTCGCGCCGGATCGCGATCGCCCCGGAGCGGCTCGACATCGCCGTTCACCCGCGCCATCGGCGCGCGCCGACCGCTCCGGATGCCGGTCGCCCACGGCGAGGGCTGCTACTACGCCGAACCGGCGACGCTCGACGCGCTCGAGGCGACGGGCGGCGTCCTCTTCCGCTACGTCCACGCCGACGGCAGCCCGGCCGGCGAGGACGACCGGGCGAACCCGAACGGCTCGCTCCGGGCGATCGCCGGGGTGACCAACGCCGCCGGCAACGTGGCCGGCCTGATGCCCCACCCGGAGACCGCGGTCGAGGCGGTCCTCGGCTCGGACGACGGCCTGGGGATCATCCGCTCGCTCGTCGAGAGCGCGGCGGACCGGGCGGCGCCCGGGGCCCGGTCGCCGTCGGCGGCGGACGATGACGACTCCGGTGGCCCAGACCCCGGCCGCGACCGCCGTCGAGGAGCCGCTCCACCGCCGGCTCGGGCTGACCGACGACGAGCTCGAGGCGATCCGGACGAAGCTGGGCCGCGACCCGAACGACCTCGAGCTGGCGATGTTCAGCGTGATGTGGAGCGAGCACTGCTCGTACAAGAGCTCGAAGCCGCTCCTCCGGACCCTGCCGACCGCCGGCGCCGGCGTCGTCGCCGGGCCGGGCGAGAACGCCGGCGTCATCTCGATCGGCGACGGCCTGGCGGTCGCGTTCAAGATCGAGTCGCACAACCATCCCAGCGCCGTCGAGCCGTACCAGGGCGCCGCGACCGGCGTCGGCGGGATCCTGCGCGACATCTTCACGATGGGCGCCCGGCCGATCGCCGTCCTCGACGCGCTCCGCTTCGGCGACCCGGCCGACCCGCGGACCCGCCACCTCGTCGACGGCGTCGTCCGCGGCGTCGGCGGCTACGGCAACTGCGTCGGCGTCCCGACGGTCGGCGGCGAGCTCGTCTTCGACCCGTAGCTACCAGGGCAACCCGCTCGTCAACGTCATGGCGATCGGCCTGCTCGAGGAGCGGCTGCTCACCCTGGCCGGCGCCCGGGACCGGGCAACCTCGTCGTCCTGTTCGGCTCGACGACCGGTCGCGACGGGATCGGCGGCGCGTCGGTCCTCGCCTCGGCGACGTTCGGGGCCGACGAGCCGTCGAAGCGCCCGACCGTCCAGGTCGGCGACCCGTTCGCCGAGAAGCTGCTCATCGAGGCGAGCCTCGAGCTCATCGAGCGCGGCCTCGTCGAGGGTCTCCAGGACCTCGGCGCGGCGGGGATCACCTGTGCGACGTCCGAGACGGCCGACCGGTCGGGCACCGGGATGCTCGTCGACCTCGACGCGATCCCGCGCCGCGAGCCCGGGATGGAGCCGTTCGAGGTGATGATCTCGGAGTCGCAGGAGCGGATGCTGGCGGTCGTCCGGCCGGAGCGCTGGGAGGCCGTCCGCGAGGTCTGCGCGCGCTGGGGTCTGCCGGTCGCGATCATCGGCCGGGTCACCGACGACGGCGACGTGACCGTCGTGACCGGCGGGCTGGACGCGACCGGGCGACCGAACCCCGGCGCCGTCGAGCTGGCCCGGATCCCGGCGCCGGCCCTGACCAGCGACGCGATCGTCCACGACCGGCTCGCCGCGCCGCCGCCCCGCCGCCGGGCGGCACCCGCCCCGGGCGATGGCGGGCCGAGCGCCGACCGGCTGCCGGAGCGGGGGATGGACCCGGGTGCGGTCCTGCTCGGCCTGCTCGGCGGAGCGAACCTGTCGAGCCGGGCCTGGGTCTACGAGCAGTACGACAGCAACGTCCAGGCGAACACGGTCGTCGGGCCCGGTCACGGCGCCGCGGTCGTCCGGATCAAGGGGACGACGAAGGCGCTCGTCGCCGCGACGGACGGCAACCAGGCGGTCGGGTGCGGTCGACCCCTGGCTCGGGGCCGCGCTGAGCGTGGCCGAGGCGACCCGCAACGTCTCGATCACCGGAGCCCGCCCGCTCGGCGTGACGAACTGCCTGAACTACGGCGACCCGACCCGGCCGGAGGCGTTCTGGCAGCTCAGCGAGGGGGTCCGCGGGCTCGGCGACGCCTGTCGGGCGCTCGGCCTGCCGGTCACCGGCGGCAACGTCTCGCTCTACAACGAATCGCCGGCCGGCTCGATCGCCCCGACCCCGGAGATCGGGGTGGTCGGGCTGCTCGACGACGTCGCGCTCCGGGTCGGACCGGGGTTCGTCGCCGCCGGCGACATGGTCGTGCTGGTCGGCTCGGCGACGCCCGGCCTGGTCGGGAGCGCCTACGCGGCCCTGGCCGGGCTCGCCCCGGAGGACGGACCGCCGTCGCTCGACCTCGCCCGCGAGGCGGCCCTCCAGGCGTTCATCCGCGAGGCGATCGCCCGCGGGCTCGTCGCCTCCGCCCAGGACGTCGGCGGGGGCGGCCTGGCCGTGGCCGCTCGCCGAGGCCTGCCTGTGGGCGAACGGCGACCGTGGGCTCGGGGCGACGCTCCGGCTCCCGGTGAGCGGCGACGCCGGCGGTCGAGCTGTTCGGCGAGAGCCCGTCGCGGATCGTCGTCAGCTGCCGGCCGCGACACGCGCCGGCCGCTCGTCCTGCTCGCCCGCCAGCACGGGCTGCCGGTCGAGGAGCTCGGCACCGTCGGCGGCGACCGTCTCGTCATCGAGCTCGCCGGGCATGGGGCGACCGGGGCGGCCGAGGAGCGCGGCTCGCGGGTCGCCGACGCCCTCGACGTCCCGATCGGCGACCTCCGCCACGCCTGGGAGCACGGCCTCGTCCGGGCCCTCGGCGAGACGGCCGGCGGCGGCACGCTGCCCGAGGACCGCTGAGGTGTGCGGCGTCTTCGGGGTCGTCCTGCCGGCGGGCGGCGCGGCCGAGGCCGCCGACGGTCGCCGCCCTCGGGCTCTTCGCCCTCCAGCACCGCGGCCAGGAATCGGCCGGCGTCGCGGTCAGCGACGGCCGCGAGCTGATGCTCTACAAGGACCTCGGGATGATCTCGTCCGTCCTCGACGAGCGCCGGCTGCCGAGCCTCCGGGGCGACCTGGCGATCGCCCACTGCCGCTACTCGACGACCGGCTCGACGGTCTGGGAGAACGCCCAGCCGACGTTCCGGCTCGGGCCCCGACGGGCCCTGGCGGTCGGCCACAACGGCAACCTGGTCAACACCCGCGAGCTGCTCGGCCAGCTCCACGGCGGTCGGACCCGGCTGCCGGCCTCGACCGACACGGAGCTCCTGACCGCGCTCCTCGCCGACGAGCCCGCCGCCGACACCGTCGAGGCGCTCGTCCGGGTCCTGCCCCGCGTCCGGGGCGCCTACAGCCTGGTGGTCCTCGACGAGCGACGGGTCATCGGGGTCCGCGATCCGTACGGCTTCCGACCCCTCGTCCTCGGCCGGCTCCCGGGCGCCGCGACCCGGGACGGTTCCGACGGGCCGGGCCTGTGGGGCGACGACGAGGACGGAGGCTGGCTCCTGAGCTCCGAGACGACCGGGCTCGACATCGTCGGCGCGGAGTACGTCCGGGACGTCGAGCCGGGCGAGATCGTCGTCCTGGAGCAGGGCCGACCGCCCCGCTCCGTCCGCTTCGCCGACGCCGCGCCGGCGCTGTGCGTCTTCGAGCTCATCTACTTCGCCCGTCCCGACTCGTACATGGAGGGCCGCAACCTCTACGAGGCCCGCCGGCGGATGGGGATGCAGCTGGCCGACGAGCATCCCGTCGAGACGGACCTGGTCATGCCGGTGCCGGATACCGGCGCGCCGGCCGCCGCCGGCTACGCCGAGCGCTCCGGGATCCCGTACCGGGAGGGTCTCGTCCGCAACCGCTACACCGGCCGGACGTTCATCCAGCCGTCCCAGACGCTCCGCCACCGGGGCGTGACGATGAAGCTCAACCCGCTCCGCGAGGTCGTCCGCGGCCAGCGGCTGACCGTCGTCGACGACTCGATCGTCCGGGGCACGACGACCAAGCAGATCGTCGCCCTGCTCCGGCGAGCCGGCGCGACCGAGGTCCACGTCCGGATCAGCGCGCCGCCGATCTACCACCCGTGCTTCTACGGCATCGACACGCAGATCGAGACCGAGCTGATCGCCGCGACCAAGTCGGTCGAGGAGATCCGCGAGTTCATCGGCGCCGACTCGCTCGGCTACCTCTCGATCGCCGGCGTCCTCGCGGCGCTCGACCTGCCGTACGAGCGGTTCTGCTTCGCCTGCTTCGACGGCCGCTACCCGGAGCCGGTCCCCTACGACGCGCGGAGCCGCAAGTTCATCCTCGAGGAGGAGCCGGGCGCCGCCACCGGCACCGCCGCTCGTCCTGCCGGCCGGGATCGGCCGCGACGCCGGTGGCTGACCTGCGCCGGGCCTATGCCCGATCGGGCGTCGACGTCGCGGCCGGCGAGCGGGCGGTCGAGCTCATGCGGTCGGCGGTCGAGTCGACCCGGCGACCCGAGGTCCTCGGCGGGCTCGGCGGGTTCGCCGGGGCGGTCACCCTGCCGGCAGGGCTGCGCGACCCGCTCCTCGTGAGCGCGACCGACGGGGTGGGCACGAAGACGGCGATCGCCAGCGCCGTCGGCCGGTTCGACACGATCGGCATCGACCTCGTCGCGATGTGCGCCGACGACGTCGTGTGCAGCGGCGCCGCTCCGCTCTTCTTCCTCGACTACGTCGCGGTCGGGCGGCTCGACCCGATCGCCGTAGCGGAGCTCGTTCGGGCGTCGCCGCGGGCTGCCGCGATGCCGGTTGCGCCCTCGTCGGCGGCGAGACGGCCGAGCACCCGGGGCTCATGGAGGCGGACGAGTTCGACCTGGCCGGGTTCTGCGTCGGGGTCGTGGAGCGGGACCGGATGATCGACGGGACCGCCGTCCGGCCCGGGCGACGCGATCGTGGGACTCGCCTCGTCGGGCCTCCACGCCAACGGCTACTCGCTCGTCCGCGCGCTCCTGGCCGAGTACGACCTCGACCTCGCCGCGCCGTACCAGGCGCGGCTCCTCCGGACTCTCGGCGACGCCGAGGCCGACGCGGTCCTCGCGACCGAGCCCGGTCTCGCGCTGGCCACGCTCGGCGAGGTGCTGCTGACCCCGACCCGGGTCTACGCCGGGGCGCTCCTCCGGCTCCGGGCGAACCTCGAGGCGGCCGGGCACGACCTCCGGGCGCTCGCCCACGTCACCGGCGGCGGGCTGCCCGGCAACGTGCCCCGGGCGCTGCCGGAGGGGCTCGGGGCGCGGCTCGACCCGACCGCTGGCCGATGCCGTCGGTCATGCGGCTCTTCGGGGCGCTCGGCGGGCTCGAGGACGACGAGCTCCGGGCCACGTTCAACGGCGGGCTCGGGATGGTCGTCGTCGTGGCACCCGAGGCGGTGACAGCGGCCCTGGCCTCGCTGGCCGCGGAGGGCGTCGCCGCCTGGCGGGTCGGGACGGTCGAGCCGGTGGCGTCGCTCGACGGGCGTCGCTACGCGGAGGGCCCGCTCGGATGAACCCCGAGGGGACGTCCGAGCCCGAGGAGGGCCGCATCGCCGTCGGCGTCTCCGGCGCCGGGTCGAACCTGCGGGCCCTGGCGGCCGCGGCCGAGCGCGGCGAGCTCGGCGGGCGGATCGTCCTCGTCTTCGCCGACCGCGCCTGCCCGGCCCTCGACTGGGCGGCCGAGCAGGGGATCGAGACCGCCCTCGTCCCGGCGGCCCCGGCCGGCGATGAACGGCGCCCGGGGCGCGGAGGACGCCGTGCTCGCCGCGACGCTCCGCTCGGCTGGGGTCGACCTCGTCGTCCTCGCCGGCTACATGCGGATCGTCGGCCCGCGGACGCTGGCGGCGTTCCCCGACCGGATCCTCAACATCCATCCGGCCCTCCTGCCCGGCTTCCCCGGCGCCCACGCGGTCCGCGACGCGCTGGCCCACGGGGCGCGCTGACCGGGGCGACGGTCCATCTCGTCGACGCGACGCTCGACGGCGGTCCGATCGTCGCCCAGGAGGCCGTCCCGGTCCTGCCGGACGACGACGAGGCGACCCTCCACGCCCGGATCCAGGCCGTCGAGCACCGGCTCCTGCCGCGGGCCGTCGCCTTGGCCCTGGCCGGCGCCCTGGGGCACGAGCCGGGAGCGACCCGGACGACCGTCGACGTCGAGCGGGCGGAGGCCCGTATCCCCCGACCCCGGCGAGCGCTCCTCTCGGTCAGCGACAAGACCGGGCTCGTCGACCTCGGCCGCCGGCTGGTCGGTCTCGGCTTCGAGCTGGTCTCGACCGGCGGCACCGCCCGGGCCCTGCGCGACGCCGGCCTGCCGGTGACCGACGTGGCGGCCGTCACCGGGTTCCCGGAGATGCTCGACGGCCGGGTCAAGACGCTCCATCCGCGGGTCCACGGCGGGATCCTCGCCGATCGCCGCCTGGTCGACCACCGCCGTCAGCTGGTCGCGGCCGCGATCGCGCCGTTCGAGCTGGTCGTGGTCAACCTCTACCCGTTCGCGGCCGCCGCGGAGCGGCCGGGGATCACCTTCGACGAGCTCGTCGAGGAGATCGACATCGGCGGGCCGTCGATGGTCCGGGCGGCGGCCAAGAACCACGCCAGCGTCGCGATCGTCACCAGCCCGACGCGCTACGAGGCCGTCCTCGCCGCGCTCGAGGGGGAGGGGAGCGTGCCCGCTCGACCTTCGCTCGGCACTCGCCGTCGAGGCGTTCCGGCACACCGCCGCCTACGACGCCCGGATCGCCGCCGAGCTGCCCGGCCGGATGGTCGCCGCCGGGATCGAGCTGCCGGACGAGCCCGGGCTGCCGGGCGCGTCCGATCCGTACCCGTCGACCCTGGACGATCGGGCTCGAGAAGGTCGAGACGCTCCGCTACGGCGAGAACCCGCACCAGCCGGCGGCCCGCTACCGGCGCCCCGGCTCGACCGCGGCCGACGGGCCGTTCGCGACCGGGCGCAGCCCCGCTCCAGGGCAAGGCGCTGAGCTACAACAACGTCCTCGACGCGTCGGCCGTGGCGGCCCTGGCCCGGTCGCTGCGCGGCCCCGGCTGCGTCATCGTGAAGCACACCAACCCGTGCGGGGCCGCCGAGCGGCCGACCCTGCTCGAGGCGTGGGAGGCGGCCCTCGCCGGCGACCCGGTCTCGGCCTTCGGCGGTGTCGTCGGTCTGACCGGTCGGGTCGACCGGACCCTGGCCGAGGCGCTCACCGCGATCTTCCTCGAGGTGGTCGTCGCACCGGGCTTCGACGAGGACGCCCTCGCGGTCCTCGGCGCCAAGCCGAACCTCCGTCTCCTCGTCGATCCGACGCTCGGCCGCGAGGCGGCGACAGCCCCGGCGGCTGCCGTCGGTGCCGCCCCCGACCCGCTCGGGTCGATCCGGACGGCCGGCGGCGCCGTCCTCGTCACGGCCCCGGACACGGCGTCCGACGACCCGGCGACCTGGACCACGGCCACCAGCCGGGCGCCGACGCCGGCCGAGACGCGCGACCTCGACCTGGCCTGGCGTCTGGCCCGGGGGGTCACGAGCAACGCGATCGTGCTCGTCCGGGACGGTCGGCTGGTCGGGCTCGGGTCGGGCCAGACGAGCCGGGTCGACGCCGCCCGCCAGGCCGTCGACAAGGCCCGGACGATCTCAGGCGCGGATGCTCTGATCGGCGCGGCCTGCGGCTCGGACGCGTTCTACCCGTTCCCGGACGCCGTCGAGGTCTGCCTCGCCGCCGGCGTCACGGCCTTCGCCCAGCCGGGTGGCTCGGTCCGCGACGACGACGTGATCGCGGTCGCCGAAGCCGCCGGCGCGACGATGGTCCTGACCGGGACTCGCCACTTCCGGCACTGAGCCGGGAGCGCGCGGGAGTCGGCGCCTCCGACCGGGGTCGTTCGGATCCGGGCCGTGCGCCGCTGGTGCCGCGGGCCGAGTCGGTGCAGAATCATCACCCAGACGACGACCGACGACGAGCCTGATCCGGGACGGATCGAGGAGTGACCACACGATGAGCGAGCAGCAGACCACCCCCGAGCCCGAGGAGCCCACGACGGCGGCCCCCGATCCCACGTTCGGGGCGGCCGAGGAGCCGACCGGCGACGGCCACGGTCCCGAGGCCGGATCGACGGGACGGATCGGCCGGAACGATGTCGCGGCCGTCTTCACTGCCGTCCTCGACGCGGTCGCCGGGATCGCCCGCGATGTCGCCGACACGGCCGGGCCGGCGATCCGCGACGCGATGGTCAAGGCCGGACCCGGAGTCCGCGAGGGCGCCGCCCGAGCTGCCGACGTCACGGCCCGGGCGGCCGACGCTGCCGGTCCGGTCGCGACGAAGGTCGCCGAAGCGACCGGCGACGTCGGACACAAGCTGGCCCAGCGGAGCCGGGGGCTCGCCTCGGACCTGCGCTCGATGAGCGCGCCGACGAATGGCGAGGCCGGGCACGACGGTCCCACGACGACCGACGACGCAGCGCCGGGTGCCGGCGGGACCGCCGCCGATGACCCGGCCACGGCCGAGGAGACCGGCCCATCCGCCTGACCGCGCTCGACCGGTCGTGACCGACCCGGTCGGTCGTCTCGCCCCTGCTACCATCGGCCGGCCATGACCGACCGACCGACCTTCTACCTCACGACGGCCATCGCCTACGCCAACAACCGGCCGGGCCTTCATACCCTGCTCGAGGTGTTCGGCGCCGACGTCCTCGCGCGCTGGCACCGGATGCTGGGCGACGAGACCCGCTTCCTGACCGGCACCGACGAGCACTCGGTGAACATCGCGATGCGGGCGGCCGAGGAGGGGGTCTCGCCTCGGGCCTTCGTCGACGAGCAGGTCGAGCGCTATCTCGTGGCCGAGTCGGCGCTGGCCTTCTCCCCGGACCGGTTCATCCGGACGACCGATCCCGATCATGCTCGGGCAGCCCAGGAGATGGTCCGCCGGGCCTACGCCAACGGCGACATCTACGTCGGGACGTACGAGGGCTGGTACTGCCCGAACGAGGGCTTCCGCTCGGCGACCGACGTTCACGAGACGGCCCGCGGAACGATCTGCCCGAACCACCCCGACGTCCCCCTCCAGTGGCTCAGCGAGCGGAACTGGTTCTTCCGGCTGTCGGCCTACCAGGAGCGGCTCGAGCGTCACTTCGCCGACCACCCGGACTTCGTCCAGCCCGAGTCACGGCGCAACGAGATGCTCGGCTTCATCCGCCAGGGGCTCGAGGACTTCTCGATCAGCCGGCCGGGCGCGGGCTGGGGGATCCCGTTCCCGATCGCCGAGAACGGCGAGACCGCCCAGCGCGAGGACGGTAGCTGGGACCCCGGGGCCGGCACGATCTACGTCTGGTACGACGCGCTCATCAACTACATCACCGGGGCCGGCTTCCCGGACGATCCCGAGGCGTTCGCCCGCTGGTGGCCGGCCGACCTCCACATCATCGGCAAGGACATCGCCCGGTTCCACACGATCTACTGGCCGGCGATGCTGTGGAGCGCCGGGCTCGAGGCCCCCAAGCGGGTCTGGGCCCACGGCTGGCTGTTCGCGGCCGGCGGCGAGCGGATGAGCAAGAGCCGGGGCAACTTCCTCGAGCCGACCGACATGGTGGCCGCGTTCGGCGCCGATGGCGCCCGCTACGTCGTCCTCCGCGAGGTCCCCTTCGACCGCGACGCGGAGGTCTCCTGGGACTCGTTCGTCCGACGCTACAACGCCGACCTCGCCAACGACTTCGGCAACCTCGTCAACCGGACGGTCTCGATGGTCGGTCGGTATCTCGATCGGGTCCGACCGGCTCCCGCCGAGCGATCCGCCTCGGCCCTCGGCGACGCCTGGGAGGCGCTCCTGCCCGAGTACCGCGACCGCCTCGAGCGCTGCCTCTTCCACGAGGCGCTGGCGATCCTCTGGGACTTCGTCGGCGGGGCGAACAAGACGGTCGACGCCGAGCAGCCCTGGGTCCTGGCCAAGGCCGCCAAGGCCGGCGACGCGGCGGCCTCGACCCGCCTCGCGGTCGTCCTGGGCGATCTCATCGAGGCTTGTCGGCTTGTCGGGCTGGCGGCCGCCCCGTTCCTGCCCGGGACCGCGCCGCGGGTCCTGGCCCAGCTCGGTCACGCCTACCCGTACGGCGCCGACGGCAACGGTGGTCCGGCGCTCCTCGAGGAGCTCCGCTGGGGGGCCCACGCTGGCGAAGCAGGGCCGTGTCGAGGCCCCCGAGCCGCTCTTCCCGCGGCTGGACTCCGAGGTCGCCGAGCCGGACGAGCCGGCCGTTCCCCCGGCGAGCTGACCGGCGGTGCGTCTCGTCGACTCGCACTGCCACCTCCAGGCCGACCGCTTCGCAGCCGACGTCGAGCTCGTCCTCGGCGGCGCCCGGCTGGCCGGCGTCGAGCGGATCCTCGTCCCGGGCTGGGATCCGGCCTCGTCGGAGGCGGCCGTCGACCTGGTCGCGCGGTACCCCTGGCTCGACGCGGCGGTCGGGGTCCATCCCCACGCCGCGGCCGAGGTCGACGAGGCCGGCTGGGCGAAGATCGTCGAGCTGGCCGCCGATCCCCGGGTCGTCGCGATCGGCGAGACCGGCCTCGACACCGATCGGAATTCTCGCCGCTCGAGGCTCAGCTCGCCAACCTCCGGCGCCACCTCGCGCTCGCCCTGGCGACCGGCAAGCCGGCGATCCTCCACTGCCGCTCGCGGGTCGGGGAGCGCGACGCCCAGGACCGTCTCGTCCGGGAGCTGCGCGATGCCGGCTTCGACGATCCGACATCGCTGGCCACGTTCGACGACCGTCCGCCGGCGGTCATCCATTCGTTCTCGGGTCCGGTCGACTACGCCGAGACGGTCACAGCGATCGGCCTGGCGGTCTCGTTCAGCGGGCTCGTCTTCCGCGCGGGGGAGGAGTCCAGCGCCGACGTCGCCCGGCTCGTCCCGGCCGACCGGCTCCTGGTCGAGACCGACGCGCCTTACCTCTCGCCGCCGGGCGCCCCGCGCCGCCGCAACGAGCCCGAGTGGGTCAGGGTGACCGCGGTCTGGCTGGGCGAGCGGCGGGGCGAGACCGCGGAGGTCCTCGGCGCGTCGCTGGCCGCGGCCTACGACCGCGTCTTCGCGCGCCGGGGCCGGGTCACTCCGCCGTCGTCGCTCGGTCCAGGTCGGTAGGGCTCGGCAGCCCCGCGGCCGCCGTTCGGCCCAGATCACAAGGGGCTCGGCAGCCCCGCGGCCGCGCCCTGGTGTCGTGGTCGATCCCATCGATCGATCTGCCCGGTTACGGGACCGGTGGCGGTGGCCGAGATGCTGGTACCGGCCGACCGATCGACTGGGGCGATCAAGACCACGGTTCGAGCGGGTCGCGGGAGCGGATCCCCGGCACCGCCGTCCGAATCGATCGACCAGGGCGATCATCGGGACCCGGCGAGCCAGATCCGGGTCACGCCAGGCCCGCCCCGATGCGCGCCCGTCGCCGTCCTCCTTGGCGCTGACCCCATCGCCCCCACCGATAGGTTCGGTCGGTTACGGGCCGGCCTGCCGGACTCGAGCCCTGATACCGTCCACCTCATCGCTGACAGCGATCGAAAGACGCGCTGGGAGCCTGGATCGAGGACGACGTGACCCGAACCGCCGGAATCGATCGCTCGGAGCGATAGCCCGAGCGGGGAGGGTCGGCCCCACGAGCGTGGACATGCCACGCGATCGGGCCGTGGCACCCGATCGGGCTGTGGCCCCGATCGGGCCGTGGCCCCCCGAGCGTGGACGCCGCCCCCCAGCGGCAGGCCGCGCGCCGCGCCACACCGCCTTGACAGCGTTCGAGCCGCTGGTTACAGTTCTGGCACTCTCACATGGAGAGTGCTAAGCAGGCGGCGACGCGGGGCCGGGAACGACCTCTGGCGCGACGCTCGCGACGCACTCTGACCCGAGATCGGCCGGACCCGGACGTCCCACGTCCCCGGCGCGCTGTGGAACCGCGACGGCGAAGCCGTCACAGGAGGGATCGCACCTTGGCAACCGCCACCTCGACGAAGCTGCGCCCGCTGGGCGACCGCGTCGTCATCAAGCCGACCCCCCGCGAGGAGATGACCAAGACGGGCATCGTCCTGCCGGACACCGCCAAGGAGAAGCCCCAGGAAGGCGTCGTCCTCGCCGTCGGCCCGGGCCGCATCCTCGACGACGGGAAGCGCGAGCAGATCGACGTGAAGAAGGGCCAGAAGGTCCTCTACGCGAAGTACGCCGGGACCGAGTTCAAGGTCGACGGCGACGATCTCCTCATCGTCAGCCAGAAGGACATCCTCGCGATCGTCGAGGACTGACGTCCCCGCCGACCGACCCAACCAGGACATCTCCGGAGGTACACTCGATTGGCTAAGCAGCTCATCTTCGACGAGACCGCTCGTCGCTCGCTCAAGCGGGGCATCGACCGCCTCGCCGACGCGGTCAAGGTCACGATCGGGCCCCAAGGGCCGCAACGTCGTCCTCGACAAGAAGTTCGGCTCGCCCGACGATCACCAACGACGGCGTCACGATCGCTCGCGACATCGAGCTCGAGGACCCGTTCGAGAACATGGGCGCCCAGCTCCTCAAGGAAGTCGCGACCAAGACCGACGACGTCGCCGGCGACGGCACCACCACCGCGGTCGTGCTCGGCCAGGCGATGGTCTCCGAGGGCCTCCGCGTCGTGACCGCCGGGGCCAACCCGATGGTCGTCAAGCGCGGCATCGAGAAGGCCGTCGAGGCGATCGTCGCCGAGATCAAGAAGCAGGCCCGCCCGGTCGACAACCGCGAGCAGATCGCCGCCGTCGCCGCGATCAGCGCCGCCGATCCCGAGGTCGGCGAGCTCATCGCCGAGGTGATGGACAAGGTCGGCAAGGACGGCGTCATCACCGTCGAGGAGGGCCAGTCGCTGGGCCTCGACAAGGAATACACCGAGGGCATGCAGTTCGACCGGGGCTACATCTCGGCCTACTTCGTGACCAACCCCGATCGGATGGAGACGGTCCTCGAGAACCCCAAGATCCTCATCACCGACAAGAAGATCTCGAGCGTCCCGGACATGCTCCCGGCCCTCGAGAAGGCGGTCCAGGCCGGCAAGCCGGTCGTGATCATCGCCGAGGACATCGACGGCGAGGCCCTCGCCACGCTGGTCGTGAACAAGCTCCGCGGCACGATCTCGGTCCTGGCCGTCAAGGCCCCGGGCTTCGGCGATCGGCGCAAGGAGATGCTCCGCGACATCGCCGTCCTGACCGGCGGCACGGTCATCAGCGAGGAGATCGGGCGGAAGCTCGACTCGGTCACCCTCGAGGACTTCGGCGAGGCCCGCCGGGTCGTCGCCACCAAGGACGACACGACGATCGTCGACGGCGCCGGCAAGCCCGACCAGATCAAGGCCCGGATGACCCAGATCAAGGCCCAGATCGAGGACACCACCTCGGACTACGACCGCGAGAAGCTCCAGGAGCGCCTCGCCAAGCTGTCCGGCGGCGTCGCCGTCATCAAGGTCGGCGCGGCCACCGAGGTCGAGCTCAAGGAGAAGAAGCACCGCATCGAGGATGCGCTCTCGACGACCCGCGCGGCCGTCGAGGAGGGCCTCGTCGCCGGCGGCGGCACGACCCTCCTCCAGGCGATCCCGGCGCTCGACAAGCTCAAGCTGGAAGGCGACGAGCAGGTCGGCGTCGACATCGTCCGCAAGGCCCTCGAGGCGCCGGCCCGCCAGATCGCCGACAACGCCGGCGCTCGGGGCGAGGTCGTCGTCGACCAGGTCCGGGCGGCCAAGCTCGGCCACGGCTTCGACGCCCTCAAGGGCGAGTACGGCGACATGTTCAAGAAGGGCATCGTCGACGCCGCCAAGGTGACCCGATCGGCCCTCCAGAACGCGGCCTCGATCGCGGCCATGGTCCTGACGACGGAGACGCTCGTCACCGACATCCCCGAGAAGGAAAGGGCGGCGCCGGCGGCGGCCACGGTCACGATCGCGGCGGCGGGATGGACTTCTAGTCCGCGCACACCCGACACGCAGGAAGGCCCGGGCATCGCGCCCGGGCCTTCTCGATTCGTGCGGTACCATCAGCCCAGTGACGCCGCGTGAGGTCGGTCCCGACGATGCGTCCCAGTCCACGGCCCGTCTTCGGCGGACGCCGTCCACGCATGACGCCACCAACCGGAGACTCAGATGACCCGTCGCCTCATCCCGTTCATCGTCGCGATCGTCGCGATCATCGTCGCCTGCGGCGGTACGTCGTCGGCGCCGGCGCTCACCGATCCCAAGGAGATCCTGAGCAAGACCGCCGCGTCGCTCCAGGACGTCAAGACCGTCCACGTCAAGGCCGGGCTCGAACGGCAAGGTCGATCCGGGCATCGTGACCGGCGGCGCCGGCTCCGGTGGAGCCCAGTTCGATCTCACCGGCTCCACCCTCGAGGGCGACCTCGACATCAAGGGCTCGGAGGCGAAGTTCACGATCTCCGTCCCGGCCCTCCTTTCGTTCGCGGCCGATTTCGTCGCGACCGGTGGGAACGCCTATCTCAAGACCAGCCTTACCGGCGACAAGTACCAGAAGCTCGACACCGCATCGCTCACCGGCGGCCTGCCCTTGCCGAGCCTGCCGACGACCGCCTCGCCCGACCCCAGTGCCGTCGCCGCCATGCTCGACCAGCTCAAGACCGAGCTCGACAAGCTGCCCGCGCCGGTCAAGCTCGACGACGCCAAGTGCGGCGACCAGGACTGCTACCACGTCCAGCTCAAGGTCTCGAGCGCCGACATGCCCGACGCCAGCGCCCTGCCGAGCGGGGTGACCGGCAACGTGACCGTCGACGTCTACAGCCGCAAGAGCGACTATCGCCCGGCCCGGCTCGTCATCACCGTCGATGGCGGCGCCCAGGGCAACCTGGTCATCAACGTGGACTTCTCGAACTACGACGCCGAAGTCACCGTCGCGACCCCGCCCGCCGACCAGATCAGCGACCAGCCGTTCTCGCTCCCGGGGCTCACCCCCTAGGGTCGCGAGCGAACTCCGAGGCCCAAGGGCCCGTTCCGCGAGGAGCGGGTCCTTATCGCTGCGGGGCTCAGACGCACGCGAGCAGGTCGAAGCCGGCGTCCTTGCCATACGACCATCCAGGCAACGCTCGCCACGATGACCACCCGTCCGGACCGTCGTCCTACGAGGATCTTGTCCCGTGCCACGCTCGCGCCGGTACCGTGCCTGCGCAGGCTCGCCATCCGCGACCCGATCCTGCCGGCGAAGGATCCCCCGGTGAACAGATGGCAGGGAACCGGCCCTTCGGCACCTACCATGCGTTCGGGCCCCGGGTCGACGGCCGATGCCGTGGGAACACGTCTTCATCCTATCGAAGGCGACGCTGTGCGGGCATTCACTCGCGCGAGTGCGCCTCTGATCGGCCGTCGAGGCCGCGCCCGTAGAATGGGTGGGTGAGCCCCAGGACCCGGATCAAGCGCCCCGAGCCGCCCGCCGACGACCTCGAGCTGCAAGGCGAGGAGACCGTCCGGATCGAGCCGGCGCGGGCCGATCCGGTCCATCTCCACGAGCCGGACTTCCTCTCAGGCGGGCCACCCCCGCTCGATGACCCCGACGCTCCGGCCCGTCCGCCGGTCGACGAAGCGGCCCGCGCCGCGGCCACCGAGGCCCTGGCTGCCCAGATCGTCGGCCGGCTCAACCCGGAGCAGGCTCGTGCGGTCACGACCACCGACGGGCCGCTCCTCATCCTGGCCGGGGCCGGCAGCGGCAAGACCCGGGTCCTCGCCCACCGGGTCGCCTACCTCATCGGGGTCAAGGGCGTCCGACCCTGGCAGATCCTGGCGGTGACCTTCACGAACCGGGCGGCCGGCGAGCTCCGCGAGCGGATCGTGGCCCTCGTCGGCGAGGCCGGTCGTGACGTCCAGAGCGGCACGTTCCACGCCGTCTGCGCCCGGGTCCTCAGGCGCGACGGGGCCGCTATCGGGCTCGACCCGCGCTTCGTCATCTACGACAGCGACGACCAGCAGACGCTCATGAAGCAGCTCCTCCGCGAGGAAGACCTGCCGACGACCGGCGAGTACCGCCCGGCGGCGATCCTCGGAGCGATCAGCCGGGCGAAGAACGAGATGGTCGACGCCGACGGCCTCGAGGAGATCGCCCTCAACCATCGCGAGCGGATCGATCGCCAGGCTCGCCCGGGCCTACCAGGCCCGGCTCCGGGCAGTCGGCGCGCTCGACTTCGACGACATCCTCCTCGACGCGGTCCGGCTCTTCCAGGATGCCCCCGATGTGCTCGCCCGCTACCAGGAGACGCTGGCGCTATCTCCACGTCGACGAGTACCAGGACACGAACCGGGCCCAGTACCTGTGGGTGAAGGCGCTCGCCGCGCGCTATCACAACCTCGCCGTCGTCGGCGACGACGACCAGTCGATCTACTCGTGGCGCGGCGCCGACCTGCGAAACATCCTCGACTTCGAGCGCGACGAGCCGAGCGCCACGGTCGTCAAGCTCGAGCAGAACTACCGCTCCACCCAGCTCATCCTCGACGCCGCCCACGCGGTCGTCAGCCGGAACGCGGCGCGCAAGGACAAGAAGCTCTGGACGGAGAACGCCGGCGGCCGGCCGATCCAGCGCTTCGAGGCCTACAACGAGGAGGAGGAGGCGGAGTGGATCGCCCGCCAGGTCGAGGAGCTGAGCGGCTCGCGGGCCCTCCTCACCCGGCGTGCCGACGACGAGGAGGGTCGGCTCACCCCGAAGGACGTCGCGGTGATGTACCGGACGAACGCCCAGAGCCGGGCGATCGAGGAGGCGTTCCTGCGCTACGGCATCCGCTACCAGCTCATCGGCGGGACCCGCTTCTACCAGCGCCGCGAGGTGAAGGACGCCCTGGCCTACCTGCGGATCCTGCGCAGCGACACGGACTCGGTCGCATTCGAGCGGATCCTCAACGTGCCGGCCCGGGGGATCGGCGAGAAGACCCTCGAGGCACTCCGCGGTGCGGTGGTTGCGGGCGTCGGCCGGGACGGCGCGGCCGATGGCGCGGGAGACGAAGCAGTGCTCCCCGGGACGGTCACGGACGCCGCCGAACCCGCGCCCACCGAACGGGGCACCTACTGGGCCGCGATCGAGGCCGCGGCGGCCGGTCGGGTGGTCGGGATCGCCACCCGGACCCGGGGCTCGATCGCCGACTTCGCCGCCTTCGTCCGGTCGATGCGCGAGCGGATCGGCGTCCTGCCCCTGCCCGAGCTGCTCGACGCGCGTCCTCGAGCGGTCGGGCTACCGGGCGATGCTCGCCGACGGCTCGGAGGACGGCGAGGACCGCTGGAACAACCTGCTCGAGCTGCGCTCGGTGACCACCCGCTACGACGACCTCGCGCCGGAGGACGCCCTCGACCGGCTGCTCGAGGAGACGGCCCTCGTCGCCGACCAGGACTCGTACGAAGGCGAGGCCGACGCGGTCACCCTCATCACCCTTCACGCAGCCAAGGGTCTCGAGTTCCCGGTCGTCTTCATCTCGGGACTCGAGGAGGGGGTCTTCCCGCACAGTCGGGCGCTCGACGACGAACGCGAGCTCGAGGAGGAGCGCCGGCTGGCCTACGTCGGGATCACCCGGGCGAAGCGCCGGCTCTTCCTGTCCCACGCCTGGCGCCGGGCGACCTGGGGCTCGGGCGGGGCATCGGTCCCGTCGCGCTTCCTGCTCGAGATCCCCCAGGAGCTGATGGTCGGCCCGACGCTGGCCGTCGACGACGGCGAGCACGCCGATGGGCCGCTCGACCTCGACCTCGTCTTCGGCGCGAAGCGGGCGAGCCGGTTCGGGTCGCCGATCCGGGCCGGCGGCGGGGCGTACCGGCAGGGCAGCGGCCGACCCGGCGCGCCGACCCCGGCCGCAGACGGCTCGGGCACCGGCTTCCGACCCACCCGCGACCTCGCCTCGAAGCGCGACGCCTACGCCGCCGGGGCGCGCTCGGGGTCGCTCGGGCGGGCCGACGCGGATCCCCGCCTGGGACGACGCCGGCGACCGCGAGCCGCCCGACGACCTGCCGGTCCGCCGGATCGAGGAGCGACCGGGTCCCGTCGGCGTCGCCTCCGCCGCTGCGGCGCCCCGTGGCGTAGTCCCGCCCCGGCCCATCGTCCCCGGCGAGCGCCGCTACCGCGACGGCGACCGCGTCCGGCACGCCCGGTTCGGCGACGGCATCGTCGTCAGCGCCCGGCTGACCCGCGACGACGAGGAGGTGACGGTGGCCTTCCGCGACCCGAGCGCCGGGCGCAAGACGATGCTCGCCAGCCTGGCCAACCTCGAGCTGCTCGGCTAGCACCGTCACGGTCGCGGCTGGGGGTCTCGAATGACGGGGCTTGCGCGCGCATCCAATGTTCGTCCTGGGAGCCTTGCCAGGGCGTGATAAGCGCGATCGGTGCGTCGTCACGGGCGAGCGCCCTGCGCTGACTCGACCTCGCCCGTGCCTCGCGCGACGTGATGGCACGGTCGTGCGACTCGGCACTTGACCGACCGCCTGCGGCGGCCGACCATGGGCGCAAGGGGCCGGGCGGCGGCTACAGGAGGGGCCGCGGTGGCGATCACACGCCGAGCGCGACGGCCGAGCGTCTCTCCGTCCGTCTCTCAGCCAGTCATCGGCTCGAGGTCACGCGATGTCATCCCGCCTTGCGGTCGCTGCCATCGCTGCCGCCCTGTCCCTCGTCGCCTGCGGCGCGACGCCTCCGACGGCGGCCCCCGCCACGTCCGGTCAGACGGCGTCGACCACGCCTGCGCGGTCTCCGACGGGAACGCTGCCTGCCTCGCCATCGGCATCCCCGTCAGCCTCACCGGACGGCGCGCTGCGCATCGATGATGCGGCCTATCTTGCCGGCGACGCCTTCACCTTGTCGGTCGGCGAGGCGGGAGCGGACTGGACCGCGCCGTCGACAGCGCCGGTCATGCCGAATGGGCAGCGGGCCGTGCGCGTCGCCTTCCTGCCCGCCTCGTGCGCCACCGGTAACTTCAGGATCTATGCGGACGCACCGCCCGAGGACGCCTGGGAGACCAGTCTCCGGGCAGACTTCGACGAGCACCAATACACGATGGGGTCCTGGCCCGGTGCTCAGGTGCCGGCGTGTGCAAACGGGCATGTATGGACCTATCTCCAGGTCGGCTACCGCCCGTTCGCGCCCCTCGGCATCATCCACCTGTTTGTCCCGTTCACAAGCGTCAACGACGCCACGGCCGCGGTTCAGGTCGTGCCGGTGTTCACGAGCGCCGACGCCACCCTGCCGTGGCTCACGTCGACCGGCTCCTTTGCAGCGGAGCCGGTCTCCGGTCCCGAGAAGCCAAGAAGCCCCAAGGCGCGAGAGATGTTCGCCGAGGGGTTCGCCCGGGCGACCCTGCCTGATGGGACGACGCCGACGCAGTGGGGGTTCGAGCTGACCGCTTGCGGTCCGGTCGGCCCCAAGCCGGTCATCATCACCGCGCGGGTCGGCGGCGCTGCACCCGTCGAGGTCGGGAGATGCTCGGATGGCAGCCTTCTTACTCGCACGATGCGGTCGCCGCTCCCTGCAGACGGGACGAAGGTCGCAGTGCTCATATCGGGCGGCACGACGAAGTCGCAGGTGCGCGTGTCCGAGTTCCAGTGGCGCGGCGACCGGCCCTGAACCTGCCGGCAGAATGACCCCGTTTCCGTCGCCGTGCGTGCCACGCCCACGGCGACCTCCGTATCCTTGACCGGATGACCGATCCGGCCGACCGCCTGCCCGTGGATCCAAGCCTTGTCGAGGCGGCCGGCGCGCTCGCCCCCGACGCCGCGGGAGCCCGGCACGCCGAGCTCGCGGCCGCCATCGACGAGGCGAACCGGCTCTACTACCAGGAGGATGCCCCGGAGCTGAGCGACGCCGAGTACGACGCGTTGATGCGCGAGCTTGTCGCCCTCGAGACCGCCTTCCCGGCGCTCATGACCCCGGACTCGCCGACCCAGCGGGTCGGGGCCGGACCCGGCGCCTCGACGTTCGACGAGGTCCGCCACCGGCGACCGATGCTCTCGCTCGGGAACGCCTTCGGGCACGACGAGCTCCGGGCGTTCGACACCCGGGTCCGGAAGGGCCTCGGCCTGCTGGCCGCGCCCGAGGCGGCGGACGAGCTGCGCTATGTCGCCGAGCTGAAGATCGACGGCCTGGCCGTCTCGCTCCGTTACGAGCGCGGCCGCTTCGTCCAGGGCGCGACCCGGGGCGACGGCACGACCGGCGAGGACGTCACCGCGAACCTCCGGACGATCACGGCCCTGCCGGCCCGCCTGGCCGAGCCGGCCGACCTCGACGCCCGGGGCGAGGTCTTCATGCCCAAGGCCGAGTTCGCCCGGATCAACACCGAGCGGGAAGAAGCCGGTCTGCCCCTCTACGCCAACCCCAGGAACAGCGGGGCGGGCTCGCTCCGCCAGCAGGACCCGGCGGTCACCGCGAGCCGCCGGCTCTCGTCCTGGCTCTACCAGCTCCTCGAGGACAATTCCTCGGTCCCGAGCCAATCGGCCGCCCTCGACCGGCTCGCGGCCCTGGGCTTCCCGGTCAACCCGAACCGGGAGTCCGGCCTCGACATTGAGGGCGTGATCGCCTTCGCCGAGCGCTGGCGCGAGGCCCGCCACGAGCTGCCCTACGAGACCGACGGGGTCGTCGTGAAGGTCGACCGGTTCGACCAGCAGGAGCGCCTGGGGCTGGTCGCCCGGGCCCCCCGCTGGGCGATCGCCTACAAGTTCCCGCCGGAGCAGGTCGAGACGGTCCTCGAGGACGTCGTGCCATACGTCGGGCGGACGGGGACCCTCACCCCGGTCGCTCATCTCCGGCCGGCCAAGGTCGCCGGATCGACCGTCGCCCGGGCCACCCTCCACAACCTTGACGAGGTCAGGCGCAAGGACCTCCGGATCGGCGACTGGGTCGTCCTCCAGAAGGCCGGGGACGTCATCCCGGAGGTCGTCCGGCCGCTGCCCGAACGACGGACCGGGGCCGAGCGCGAGTTCGAGATGCCGGCGACCTGCCCGGTCTGCGGGACGGCCGTCGTCCGGGACGAAGGCGCAGTCCGCCACTACTGCCCGAACCTGGCCTGTCCGGCCCGGGTCGCCCAGGAGTACGGCCACTTCCTGGGTCGGGGCGGGATGGACATCGAGGGCGCCGGTTGGGCGGTCCTCGAGCAGCTCCTCCAGCGCGGCCTCATCCGGTCGCGGGGCGACATCTACCGGTTGACGGTCGAGCAGCTCGAGTCGCTCGACCGGTTCGCCCGGAAGAGCGCCGAGAACCTGTACGGGGCGATCCAGCGCGGCCGACGCCGGCCGCTCGCCCGGATCCTCAACGCGCTGGGGATCCCCCAGGTCGGCGAGCAGACCGCGATCGACCTCGCCGCCTGGCTGCTGGGCCGCATCCCGCCGGCCGAGGACGAGCCGATGGGGGAGGAGCGCGACGCCGCCGGGGCCGTCGTTGGGCACGGCTGGACCTGGCGGGTCGGCACCGAGCTCGGCCGGATCGCGAGCGAGACGCCCGAGGCGTTCGCCGAGGTGTCGGGGATCGGGCCGACGGTCGGCGCCAGCCTCGTCCGCTACTTCGGCGAGCCGGCGACCGCGGGGATCCTGCCCGAGCTGGTCGACGCCGGGGTCGAGGCCGAGCGACCAGACGAACGGGCGATCGCGCTCGCGGTCGCGGCGGCGGCCGGGGCGGAGACGCCGGCCGGACCCCTGGCCGGGAAGACGATCGTGGTGACCGGCTCGCTCGAGGGCTTCGACCGCCAGGGCGCCGAGGAGGCGATCCGGGCTGCCGGCGGCAAGCCCGCCGGATCCGTCTCGAAGAAGACCGATTATCTCGTCGCCGGCGAGAGCGCGGGCTCGAAGCTGGCCAAGGCCCAGCAGCTCGGAGTCCCGATCCTCGACGAGGCCGGCTTCGTCCGACTCCTGGCCGGAGAGGAGCCCAGTCGAGAGCCCGGCCAGCACCCTGCCGGCTAGCCGATCGCGTAGTTGAACTGGCCCCAGATCGCTTCGGGGAGCCACTCGATCGGCGCGCCCCGGACCATCCGGGTGAGGCCGCGCTCGTCGCGCCAGCCGAGGTTCTCGAGGGCGGTGAGCCCCGGCCGGTTGATCTCGGGGATGGCGGTTCGGACCTCCGATCCGGCCGCGGCGCGCGCCCGACGCGCCTGGAGGAGTCGCACACCGTCCACGAGCTCGGGGGCGATCGTCGGGTGGGTGCCCCACGGCACGCGGACATCGAACCCGACGATCCGGCCGTCGGGACGGACCGCGACGGTCGTGGACGCCGGGTCGAGGACGACCCGGAGCACGTGCTCTCGGTCCTCGCCGGTCGCGGCACGGTCGAGCGCACAGGTCGCGAGCAGGTCGTCGTGTCGGTACGGCCGCAGGACCGATGCGTCGCCGGCGGGTCGAACGTCCGACACGGCCACGTCCTCCCCGGTCCCACCGTCCGTCACCAGGAGGCGGTACTCCATCTCCGTCCTGAACCCGAGGCGCTCGTAGATCGGTCGTCCGAGGGGCGAGGCGAGCAGGGCGAGGGTCGTGCAGCCCTCGGCCTCGAGCCGGTCGATGACCGCGGCCGTCAGGAGCGTCCCGACACCGCGTCCCCGCAGCCCCTCGTCTACGAAGATCATCCCGACCCAGCCGACGCTGCCGTTGGCGGTGGCGATCCCGGTCCCGGAGAGCCGATCGTCGACCTCGGCGACGAACGGCCAGCACCGATCGTGGCCCACGGCGAACCGGAAGAACGCCCGCCGGTCGCCCCAGCCGCCGCCGACCAGGACATCGGCCGCCGGATCGACGTCGTCGAGGGTCATCGGACGGATCGCGATCTCGTCGGTCATGTCCCCGATCGTAGCGAACGGATGCTCCGCCTTGCCTGGCGGGCGCACAATGACCGGACCGAGGCGGGGCGGGAAGTCGGCAGCGCGAGGCGAATCATGAGCGTCCTGGATCCATCGTTCGAGATCTGCACCTGCGATCACCCCCTCGAGTGCCGACACGAGTGCCACGATCACCTGTGCGACCCGGGCGAGGCCGTCTGCTCGATCGAGTTCCGGCCGGACGAGGGCGGGCTGACCTACCTCGGCTGCGATGTCTGCACGCCGGGCATGGGCGCCGCGCACCTGGCCGGATGCCCGGCCCTCGGGGCGATCGCCCCGGAGCAGGCCCGGCGCGACGGCGGGGACGCCCTCCGGATCTGATCGGGCCGGCTCCACCGGGGCCTGGATCGGACCCGGCCCGCCGGCCCCGGTATCATCCGGGCATGGCCACCCTCTCCCGCGCCGACGTCGCCCACGTCGCCCACCTCGCCCGGCTCGGCCTGACCGACGAGGAGCTCACCCGGCTCGAGGGCCAGCTCAACCACATCCTCGAGCAGTACGCCAAGCTCGCCGAGCTCGACACCGAGGCGATCCCGCCGACCGCCCAGACGATCGAGCTCGAGAACATCCTGCGCGACGACGTCGTCCGCCCGCTCGTTCACCGTCGAGGAGGCCCTGGCCAACGCGCCGGACCGCCACGACGACTTCATCGTCGTCCCGGCGATCATCGGCGGCGACGCTGACGCGACGATGGAGCCCCGACCTCACCCGCCTCCCCGCCCACGAGCTGGCCGCCCGCCTGCGGGCCGGTGACGTCAGCTCGCGGGAGCCGACCATCGCCGCCCTCGAGCCGGCCGAGCGCGGGAACCACGCCCTCAACGCCTGGCTGTACGATCGACCGGAGCGGGCCCTGCCGAGGCCGATGCCGCCGACGCCCGCCTGGCCGCCGCCCGCGGCGACGGTCCGGCAGCCGCTCGACGCGCTCCACCCGCTCCTCGGCGTCCCGGTCGCGCTCAAGGACCTCGTGTCGGGCCTGCGCGGCGGCCAGTGCACCG
Organism: uncultured Chloroflexia bacterium; assembly: GCA_963809595.1. Lineage (GTDB taxonomy): Bacteria > Chloroflexota > Limnocylindria > Limnocylindrales > CSP1-4 > Chersky-267. Next base: position 201,037 of record CAWEKG010000002.1, read on the forward strand.
CCGGCTCGCGCGATCCTCGAGGGCTACCGCGCGCCGTACGACGCCCACATCACCGAGCGGCTCCACGAGGTCGGGGCGGTCGATCCTCGGCAAGACGAACATGGACGAGTTCGCGATGGGCTCGTCGACCGAGCACTCGGCGCTACGGGCCGACGCGCAACCCGTGGGACCTCGACCGGGTCCCGGGCGGGAGCAGCGGCGGCTCGGCGTCGGCCGTCGCCGCCTACCACGTCCCGCTCGGCATCGGCACCGACACCGGCGGCTCGATCCGCCAGCCGGCCGCCCTGACCGGGATCGTCGGGATGAAGCCGACCTACGGCCGGGTCAGCCGCTACGGGATCGTGGCGTTCGCGAGCTCGCTCGACCAGATCGGGCCGTTCGCCCGCGACGCCCGCGACGCGGCGGCGCTCCTCCACGCGGTCGCCGGCCGCGACGAGCGCGACTCGACCTCGGCGCCGGTGCCCGGTCCCCGACGAGCTCCTCCGGCTGCCGGCGACCGACGACGAGGCGGCCGCGGGCCTCCGGGGCAAGCGGCTGCGGCCTGCCCCGCGAGTACTTCGTGGCCGGCATGGAGCCCGGCGTGCGAGCGCCGGGTCCGCGAGGCGGTCGCCGCGCTCGAGGCCGCCGGCGCGATCGTCGAGGAGGTCAGCCTGCCCCACACCGACTACGGCCTCGCGACGTACTACATCGTCGCCCCGGCCGAGGCCTCGGCGAACCTCGCCCGCTACGACGGGATCCGCTACGGGCTCGCCTCGACGCGACGGCGGACGTCCTGGCGAACTACCTCGCGACCCGCGGGCGCGGGCTTCGGCGCCGAGGTGAAGCGCCGGATCATGCTCGGGACGTACGCCCTGTCGGCCGGCTACTACGACGCCTACTACCTCAAGGCCCAGAAGGTCCGGACGCTCATCAAGGCCGACTTCGACGCGGTCTGGGCGGCGGGCTTCGACGCGATCGTCGCCCCGACCAGCCCCGGCGGTGGCCTTCCGCTTCGGGGCCAAGATGGCCGACCCCGTCGCGATGTACCTCAACGACGCCTGCACGCTGCCGGTGAACATGGCCGGCCTGCCCGGCGTCTCGATCCCGTGCGGTCTCTCCGAGGGCCTGCCGGTCGGTCTCCAGCTCATCGGCGCGCCGTGGTCGGAGGCGTCGCTCCTGGCCCTCGCCCGAGGCTACGAGGGGATCACCGCCGACGCTGACTGGCGGTCGCTCGAGCCGACCGAGCTGGCGGCCTGCGAACGACCCCGCGTCGGCCACCCCCGCCGAGCGCGTCGCCGCTCTCGCCTGACCGGGCATCGGCCGTTCGGGATCGGGCATCCGTATACTCCGCCCATGACCACCGAGACGACGCCAGCGGCCGCCGCCGACCGACCGCCCCTCGCCGAGCGGGCGCTCAGCCAGCGGGTGCGCGACGTCCCGCCATCGGGGATCCGCCGGTTCTTCGACATCCTGGCCACGATGGACGACGTGATCAGCCTGGGCGTCGGTGAGCCGGACTTCGACACACCGGCCGACATCGTCGAGGCCGGGGTTGCCAGCCTCATGCGCGGCCGGACTCACTACACCAGCAACTACGGGACGATCGAGCTGCGCGAGGCCCTGGCGAAGCACCTCGAGGACCGCTATGGGGTCGGCTACGACCCGCGGACCGAGATCCTCGTGACCGTGGGCGCCTCGGAGGCCGTGGACCTCGCCCTGCGGGCCACCTGCGACCCGGGCGACGAGGTCGTCCTCCACGAGCCGTCGTACGTCGCCTATGTCCCGGCGATCACCTTCGCCGGCGGCGTGGTCCGCTCGGTCCCGACCCGACTCGAGGACGACTTCGCCCTCGACCCGGCCGCCGTGGAGGCCGCGATCACGCCCCGGACGAAGGCACTCTTCCTCGGGTATCCCTGCAACCCGACCGGGGCGGTCCTGCCCGACGCGGTCCAGGACGAGTTGGCCGCGATCGCCCGGCGGCACGACCTGCTGGTCTACAGCGACGAGATCTACGATCGGCTGGCCTACGGCGACTACCGCCACCGGGCGTTCTCGGCCCTGCCCGGGATGCGCGACCGGACGATCCTGATGGGCGGCTTCAGCAAGGCCTACGCGATGACCGGCTGGCGGGTCGGCTGGCTGTGTGCCCCAGCGAGGATCCTCGAGGGGATCGTCAAGGTCCACCAGTACGGGATCATGTCCGCCCCGACGATCGCCCAGGACGCCGCCCTCGAGGCGCTCCTCCACGGCGAGCCGGACGTCCAGCGGATGCTGGCCGAGTACGACCGCCGCCGTCGGCTGGTGGTCGACGGCTTGAACGCGATCGGCCTGCGGACCTTCGAGCCGCGCGGCGCCTTCTATGCCTTCCCCCAGGTCACCGCGGCGACCGGGCTCGACTCCGAGACCTTCGCCCAGAAGCTGCTCGAGGAGGAGCGCGTCGCCGTCGTGCCCGGGGGCGCCTTCGGGCCGTCCGGCGAGGGCCACGTCCGGGCCTGCTACGCGACGAGCTACGAGGCGCTCCAGGACGCCCTCGGACGGATCGGCAGCTTCGTCGATCGTCACCGAGCGCCGGCCTGAGCCCAGCGATGGACGAGCCGGGTCCCGTCCGGCTCGCGATCACGGAGGAGCTCCTCGGCGGTCGGGTCGATCTCATCGAGCGCCTTGTCCACAGCCTCCACAACGTGACCCGCGGCGTCTGGCGGCTCCGATCCGGCGAGCGCTCGGTCATCCTCAAGGTCGTCGGGCCGCCGTCCGACCCCTCGGGCGACCTCGACGACCGGACGGCGATCCACGACTGGCGTCGTGAGGCCGAGGTCCTCGGCGGCGGCCTCTCGGACGCCTACCGGGCAGCCGGGCTCCGCGGTCCCCACCTGCTCCGCCGGGTGGACGGACCCGAGGGCGAGATCTCGCTCTGGCTCGAGGACCTGCCCGGCCGATCGGGTGCCGATTGGACGCCGGGGGAGCTCGCCGGGGTGGCGCGTCGCCTCGGGCGGGCCCAGGGTCGCCTGGCGCTCGAGCAGGCCGGCGAGAGACCGCCCGTCTGGGCGTCTTCGGCGTTCATCCGACGCTACCTGGAGGCCGTCGACGGACGGGTCGACTGGGTGCTCCTGGACGACGCCGAGCAATGGACGGCGGCCGAGGCGGCCGGGTTCGAGGCGCCGGGGTTGCGCGACGCGGCGAGGACCCTGCGCGATCGTCGGGAGACGCTCCTCGAGCTGGTCGAGGCCGGGCCGCGGACGATCTGCCATCTCGACGTCTGGCCGAACAACCTGTTCCCCCTGCCCGACGAGACCGTCCTGATCGACTGGGCGTTCGCCGGCGTCGGCGGCCTCGGCGAGGACCCCGGGAACCTCGTCCCGGACGCCGTCTTCGACGAGCTGATCCCGGCGAGCCGGCTGGCCGAGCTCGACGGGATGGTCTTCTACGACTATCTCGAGGGGCTCGGCCTCGGCGGCTGGGATGGCGACCCTCGTCTCGTCCGGCGGACGATGTGCGCAGCCGCGGTCAAGTACGGCTGGGTCGGCCCGGCCACCCTGCGTCGGGTCCACGACGCGGTCCAGACCGGCTACGGCGGCGAGCCGCTCGAGGATCCCCGGCGTTATTACTCGGCCCGGGCGGCCGTCATCCGTCTCCTGGGCGACTGGGCGGACGAGGCGTTCCGGCTCGATCGGGAGCTCCGCTGAGCTGTCGGCGTGCCTGCTCGATCGTCCAGATCGCGAGTGGTCGAAGGTTCCATGGTCCGTCCAGGGTCCGGCGGTCACCCACGCGTCCGGGCGTGTGCGAAACTGGGGCATGGTCGGGACGGTCGGGTTCGTGCTGGAGGTCTGCGGCGGGATGGCGGTCGTGATCGGCGGGTGGCGGAGCTACGCCGTCGCCCGGGAGGCCCTCGCGCCGCTGGCCCACGACGGGGATCCCACCCGGACCGAGATCGAGGCGGCCCGTCCACTCGTCGAGCGGCCCCGCGTCCGGCTCTTCGCCCGCCGCGCCGCGGTCTCGCTGGGCTGGCTGGCGGTGGCGTTCTACGGGCTCTATCTCGTGGTCTGTGGCCAGGCGGTGCCCGGTTGAGCGCCGCGGCGCCTCCGACGTCCACCGCCGCCGAGCGCTACGAGGCGGTCATCGGGATCGAGGTCCACTGCCAGCTCCGGACGGCCTCGAAGATGTTCTGTGCCTGCTCCACCGACTACGACGGCGCCCCGCCCAACAGCCACACCTGCCCGGTCTGCCTGGGCCTGCCCGGGGCCCTGCCCACGATCAACCGGTCGGCCGTCGAGGGTGTCCTCGCCACGGGCGCCGCGATCGGCGCGACCACCCCGGCGGCCACTCGCTGGGACCGCAAGAACTACTTCTACCCGGACCTCCCGAAGGGCTACCAGATCAGCCAGTACGACCTGCCCCTGGCCGCTCACGGGACGCTGACCTTCGACACGTCCGCCGGTCCGTTCACGGTCGGGATCACCCGCGCCCATCTCGAGGAGGACACCGCCAAGCTCATCCACGCGACCGACGCCACGGGTCGGAAGGTGAGCCTCGTCGACTTCAACCGCTCGGGCGCGCCGCTCATGGAGATCGTCACCGACCCGGACATCCGGACCGGCGAGCAGGCCCGGCGCTATGCCGAGGAGCTCCAGCTCCTCCTCCGGACGATCGGCGTCTCGGACGCCGACATGGAGCGCGGCCAGATGCGGGTCGAGGCGAACGTCTCGATCCGGCCCCGGGGCGCGACCGCCTTCGGCACCCGGGTCGAGGTCAAGAACATGAACTCGTTCCGCTCGGTCGAGCGGGCGATCGCCTTCGAGATCGAGCGCCAGGCGGTCGCCCTCGACGCCGGCGAGACGCTGACCCAGGACACCCGGGGCTGGGACGACGGACGGGGCGTGACCTACGTCATGCGCTCCAAGGAGGACTCGCACGACTACCGCTACTTCCCGGAGCCCGACCTGCCACCGCTGCGGGTCGACGCCGCCTGGCTGGCCGGGATCCGGGCTGCCCTGCCCGAGCTGCCGGCCGCCCGGCGTGACCGCTACACCGGGACGCTGGGGTTGTCGGCCTACGACGCAGCGGTGATCGTGGCCGATCCGGCGATGTCGGCCGCCTTCGAGGCGATCTGCGCGGCCGGGCCTGACCTCCCGGCGAAGGAGATCGCGAATCTCGTGACGGGGGACTACGCGAGGATCGCCAAGGAGACCCCGGGACGGACGGCGGACGGTCTGGCCGGCGTCGCGAGCGGGGCCGAGCTGGCCGACCTGGTCCGGCGGACGGTCGTCGGTGAGATCTCCCGGACGAACGCCCGGGAAGTCCTCGTCGAGCTCGTCGCGAGCGGAACCCCGGTCGGAACGATCGTCGAGCGGCGCGGCTTCCGGCAGATCTCCGACGACGCCGCCCTCGGTCCGATCGTCGACGAGGTCATCGCCGCGAACCCGCGGGCGGTCGCGGACTACCGGGCGGGCAAGCCGACGATCGGCTTCCTCGTCGGCCAGGTCATGAAGGCGACCCGCGGCCAGGCGAACGCAGCCCTCGTCCACGAGGCGGTCCGGGAGCGCCTCGACCGGGGGTCGGGGGAGGCCGGCGAGTGAGTGTCGTCGGTCTCGTGCTCATCGTCGGGGGGATCGTCCTCATCGCCGCCGGCTGGACCCGGGCCAGGGGTCCGTGGGCACGCTACCGGGCGCTCAAGGCCCAGGACGAGAACATCGCCCGCTACGAGGCCTGGCGGGGCGGCCTGCGCGACGAGTCGAAGACCGGTGCCTCGGTCGCGATGGAGATCCTCCGGCGGCAGGCCCGGATCGGGCTGCTCATCGGGAGCCTCGGCTTCGTCCTCGTGGTGGCGGGCTTCCTCGTCCGCTGACCGGCCACTCAGCCGGCCCCGATCGCCCGGTGCTCGATCGCGGTGCAGCGGTCCATGACCACTCCGAGCCCGCCCGCGACCGCGATCCGGGCCGCCTCCCAGTTCACCACCCCGAGCTGGAGCCACAGGCAGCGGGCACCGACCGCCACCGCCTCCTCGGCGTGGGGCACGCACAGCTCGGAGCGCCGGAATACGTCGACGATGTCCACCGGTCCGCCGGCCGCCACGGCCTCGACGACCGAGGCAAGGGCCGGGACGCCCAGGACCTCCCGCGCGTTCGGGTTGATCGGGACGCACTCGTAGCCGTGATGGAGGAGGTAGCGCATCACGCCGTAGGACGGTCGAGCCGGGTCGGGCGAGGCGCCCACGATGGCGATCCGGCGGGCCGTCCGGAGGATCTCCCGGGCCGCCGCGTCGTCGAGGATCGGAACGGCGCTGCGACCCTCCTGGAGGTCGAGCACGGCCCGTGCCCGGGCCCGCTCCTCCGCGGTCACGTCCGGGCTTCCCTCACGTACGGCTGGCCGTCCGCCGCCGGCGCGACGCTCCGGCCGACCGCTGCGACCAGGACCACGATGGTGACGACGTACGGCAGCGCTCCGTAGAACTCGGGCGGGATGGCCCGCAGGACGTCACCCAGCTGGCCGGTCGGCGGGGTCAGGCTGATCGCCACCCGGAGCGCCTCAAAGGAATAGAAGAGCAGTGCCGCCCCGAACGCCCCGATCGGCGTCCACCGCCCGAAGATGACCGCCGCCAGGGCGATGAACCCGCGGCCGGTGGTCATGTTGTTCTGGAAGGAGCCGCTCTGCTCCAGGGTGAGGTAGGCCCCGGCCAGTCCGGCGAAGACGCCGCCCAGGATCACGTTCCGGTAGCGCAGCTTGATCACGTCGATCCCGAGCGTCTCGGCCGCCTTGGGATGCTCGCCGACGGCTCGGGTCCGGAGGCCCCAGCGCGTCCGGAACAGCCAGATCTGGAGGAAGACGACCAGGAACAGGACCGAGATCGCGATCGGTCCGTGGGCGAAGAACGCCTTGAGGATCCAGCCGATGGCCGGCAGGTCGACCAGGAAGCCCGGCAGCGCGATCGGCTGGAAGATGCCGGCTCCTAGCCGCGGGTTCGGCGAGATGAGCAGCCGGTTCAGGTAGCCGGTCAGGCCGAGCGCGAGGATGTTGATGATCGTGCCGCTGATGATCTGGTCCGCCCGGATCGAGATCGACAGCCAGGCGTGGAGGGCCGACACGAGCATCCCCATGGCAACGGCTGCGACCACTCCGACCAGGATCGGGATCGTCGCCCCGAAGACCGGCGACGGGGTCATCGGCCCCATCGCCTGGGCGACCAAGGCGGCGACCAGAAAGGCCGTGAACGCCGAGCTCAGCATCATCCCTTCGATGCCGATGTTCACCACGCCCGACCGCTCGTTCATGATCCCGCACAGCGCGCCGAGGGCGATCGGGGCGGCCAGGGCCACGAAGATCGGGGCGATCACGGGGACCGTCGTCACCAGGTAGCCGACCAGCTGGAAGAGGACGCCGATCACCGGCAGCGAGTCGAGGAACGCCGCGAGCTGGTCCATCAGCCGGTCCTACCCGCGTACGACCTGGTGACCGTCTTGAGATCGGCGATGCCGCCGGCTGCCCGGATCCGGAACAGGCGCCGGACGACGATGTCGGCGGCCAGGAACAGCAGGATGATCGCCTGGATGACGTCGACGATCTCGACCGGGATGCCGGCCTTGACCTGCATCAGTCCGGAACCCGCCCGAAGGGCGCCGAAGAGGAGCGCCGAGGCAGCGATCCCGAACGGATGCGATCGGCCGAGCAGGGCCACGGCGATGGCGTCGAATCCGATCGCGGTCCCGTACGACGGGATCATGAAGTGGCTGACGCCGAGGATCTCGATCGAGCCGGCGATCCCGAACAGGAGTCCCGAGGCGCTCATCGTGAACATGATCAGGAACTTCGGCCGCATCCCCGCATAGCGGGCCGCGCTGGGATTCGCACCGACGCTCCGGATCTCGAACCCGAGCGTGCTCCGGTAGAGCAACCACCAGACCACCGGCACGGCGGCGACCGCGAGGAGGACGCCGAGGTGGATGTTGCTGCCCAGGATGATCGGCAGGACGCTGTTGCCGAGGTCGCCGGTCCGGCCGAACGAGAAGCCCGGGGCCAGGAGCGGTCCGAGGATGATCCAGCCGATCAGGGCCGCGGCGATCGAGTTGAGCATGATCGTGGTGACGACCTCGTGGGCGCCTGACCACGCCTTGAGGGCTCCCGGGATCCAGCCCCAGGCCGCCCCGGCGGCCATCCCGGCCAGGAGGGCAGCCGTGATGGCGATCGGCGCCGGTGCGGTCGCCAGGGCGGCTCCGACGCCGGCCGCCGCCGTCGCCGCGAGAAGGAACTGGCCCAGCCCGCCGATGTTGAAGAGGCCGGCCTTGAAGCCGATCCCGACCGCCAGCCCGCCGAGGACCAGCGGGGTCGCCTGGAGGATCGTGTTGAGGATGGCCGAGAACGAGCCGACCGAACCCTCGAGCAGCGCTCCATAGGCGACGAACGGCAGCGCCCAGTCGATCGACCCGGTCGTGACGACGCTCGAGACCAGGATGATCAAGGCGGCGACGATCAGGGCCAGGATGACGGAGGCGACGGGCACCGCGGCGATCTCGAAGACCTGTCCGAAACGTCCCCGCCGCCAGAACGGCTCCGCCGGCCGGTCGGCCACGACGCTCACGACCCGGCCCTCACGCTCTCGGCGTCGCGCCGTCCGGTCGCCATCAGCAGGCCGACCTCTTCCTTGTTGGCGCCGCGACCGTCGAGCGTCGCCACCAGCTCGCCGCGGTACATCACGGCGATCCGGTCGGACAGCTCGAGGACCTCGTCGAGCTCGGCCGAGACGAGCAGGATCGCCGCTCCGGCGTCGCGCATCTCGATCGCCCGGCGGTGGATGAACTCGATGCTGCCCACGTCGAGGCCGCGGGTCGGCTGGTCGAGGATCAGCACCTTCGGCTCTCGACTGAACTCGCGGGCCACGACGGCCTTCTGCTGGTTGCCGCCCGACAAGGTCTCGGCGGTGACCGTCGCCGAGGGCGTCCGGATGTCGAAGCGCTCGATCAGCTCCTTCGCCCAGGCGTCGATGGCTCCGTCCTGGCGGACCATGCCGCGGGCGAACGGTGGCCGGTAGTAGCTGGTCAGGACCAGGTTGTCCTCGAGCGGGAAGCTCATGATCAGCGCCCAGCGATGCCGGTCGCCTGGGACATGGGCCAGGCCGGCCTCGTAGAGCTGCCGGGGGCCCCAGCCGGTCACGTCGGCGCCGACCATCGCGACGCTGCCGACGGTCGGCTTCCGCAGGCCGGTCAGCACCTCGACCAGCTCGTCCTGGCCGTTGCCCGCGACGCCGGCGATACCGAGGATCTCGCCGGCCCTGACCTCCAGGTCGACGCCGCGGACCACCTCCCTGCCGCGGTCGTCCTTCGCTCGGAGCCCCTTCACGGACAGCACCACATCGGCCGGGTGGGACTCGCCGCGGTCGACCGTCAGCTGGACGTTCCGGCCGACCATCAGCTCGGCCAGGTCCTCCTCGTCCGTCTCGCTGGGGATCCGCTCGCCGACGACCCGGCCGCGCCGGATGACCGTGATCCGATCCGCGATCTCGAGGACCTCGTAGAGCTTGTGGCTGATGAAGATGATCGCGTGTCCCTCGGCCGCCAGCCGGCGCAGGACCGCGAAGATCTCCTCGGTCTCCTGGGGCGTGAGGACGGCGGTCGGCTCGTCGAGGACGAGGATCCGCGCCTTGCGGTAGAGCGCCTTGAGGATCTCCACGCGTTGCTGCCAGCCGACCGAGAGGGTCTCGATCTTCGCCTCGGGGTCGATCTCGAAGCCGAACTGCTGGCCCAGGGCGACGATCCGTCGATGGGCCTCGTTCCGGTCGATGAAGATCGGGTTGGCCATCGTCTCCTCGCCGAGGAGGATGTTGTCGGCGACGGACAGGACCGGGATGAGCATGAAGTGCTGGTGGACCATGCTGATCCCGCGCTCGATCGCGTCGTGCGGGCTGAGGATGTCGACCGGCTCGCCGTCGATGAGGATCGTTCCCTCGTCGGGCACGGCCAGCCCGTAGAGGATGTTCATCAGGGTGGACTTGCCCGCGCCGTTCTCGCCGAGCAGGGCGTGGATCTCGCCCGGACGGAGGTCCAGGTCGATCGCGTCGTTGGCCAGGACGCCCGGGTACCGTTTGGTGATCCCGCGCATCGTGAGCACGGGGGTGGCCTCGGTCACAGTGTCCACCTGGTCGCTCGATGCTTCAGGCCGGATATCGAGAACGGGCCGACGCGGTGCCGGCCCGTTCTCGGTCGGTGACGTTGCCGGTCAGATTACGACTTGTCGTCGCACTTGGTCGGCGCGCATGGATTCACAGATCCGTCCTTCATCCCGGCCAGGGCCGCGTCGATCTTGGCCTGGATCTCGGGGGTGACGAGGTCCTTGTAGTCGCTGCCGTATGGCGATAGGCCGACACCGACCGGAGTCGTGGAGGCGTCCCACACCGCCGTGCCGCCGACGTCGGTCTTGGCCCCGATCTTTCCGATCGCGGCCGTGACGGCATCGACCAGCTTCTTCTCGGCGCTGGTCAGGATGCACTTGGCCGACTGGGGAAGGGACTTCGACTGGTCGACGTCGACGCCGATGCCGATGACACCCGGGGTGGCGCAGGCCGCCTCGATGGCGCCGGCACCGGACAGCCCGGCGACCTGGAAGATGACGTCAGCCTTCTGGCCGATCATCTGCTGGGCGATCGACTTGCCGGTACCCGGGTCGTTGAAGGCCTTGGTGATGTCGGTCGAGACGTAGGCGACCTTGACGTTCTCGGGCTTGATCCCGACCGAAGCGGCGCCGTTGCGATAGCCGTTGATGTAGCGGACGACCGCCGGGATGGTGTTGATGCCGCCGACCGTGCCGATGACGCCCGACTTCGAGACGCTCCCGGCGAGCACGCCGGCGAGGTAGCCGACCTGCTCCTCTTTGAAGACCAGGCCCTGGTAGTTCGGGAGAAGCGTCTTCGGGTCGCCCTTGCAGCCGAACTTCGGATCGTTCTTGCCGGTCTCGTCGATGCAGACCCCCTGGTCGACACCGATGAACTTGACGCTGGGATACTGCTTGGCCGCGGCCGCGGTCGCGTCACCCATCGCGAAGCCGACCGTGACGATCGTCCCGTAGCCCTGGTCGACGAACGTCTTGATGTTCGTCGCGTAGTCGGCCGGCGCCTTGGTCACGATGTTGCTGGAGGTTCCACCGATGGCCTTGGCGCCCGCCTGGGCACCGACCCACGAGGCCTCGTTGAACGACTTGTCCTCGAGGGTCCCGACGTCGGTGACGAGGCCGACCTTCTTGATGTCGGCCGTCGTTCCGCCGCAGGCGGAGACGACGAGCGAGAGCCCGAACAGGGCACTCACGAACAGGGCTCGGTTGCGCATGCTTCCTCCTCGATGAGCGATGGCCGCCGGCTCGCCCGGCCGCACGTCGTCGGCGAAGGGGCGAACCCATCTGGCTGGCAGGCGGGACTTCGTCTCGAACGCATCGTAGTCGGGCTGAACGGGCCTCGGCAAGGTGCGCTCGGGCTTGTCGATGAAGGATAGTCTTGGGCCGGGAGGCTCTGCTTGCCGTACGCGTGCGCCCCTCGGAGCGGCCGGGTTCGTCAGTGGGCCGAAGTGGGGACGGTCATCCCGCCGCCCCGGCGGACGACCTGGTGGAGCCAGTCCTCGTGCCCGACGAGTGCGTCCAGATCCACCGCGTTCATCTGCAGGGTGATGAGATCCTCGGCCGATCCCGGCCGGCCCAGGAGATACCCCTGACCGGCCGCGATCTCGAGCTCGCGGACCACCCGGAGCTGCTCCGGCGTCTCGATGCCCTCGGCCACCACCGACGCGCCCCAGCGTCGGGCGAGGTCCTGCAGGGCACCGATCACCGAGAGCGACGCTTCGTGGATCGCCCCGCCCTGGACCAGGGAGAGGTCGATCTTCACGATGTCGAACTGGACCTGGCTCAGGAGGCGGAGCCCGGCATTGCCCGCTCCGACGTCGTCGGCGGCGATCCGGAAGCCGACCTCCCGGCAGGCAGCCACGTTCCGGCGGAGCCGCTCCATCTCCTCGATCCGCTCGTGCTCGGTCAGCTCGAGCACCACCTGGGCGGGCTCCAGACCGGCCGACCTGGCTAGATCGACGAGACGGGGCAGGCTGAACGTCTCCGACTCGAGGGTCCGGGGCGAGAGGTTCAGGGCGAGGGTCGATCCGTTGACCAGTCCCCGTGCGCCCCCGGCCACGATCTCGAGGCAGGCGGCGTCGAGCTCGACCGTCCGCCCGGCGACCTCGGCGGCGGCGAACATCGCCGTCGGATCGGCGAACCCGGAGGTCGGCAGTGGCCGGATGAGCCCCTCGTAGCCGACCACGCGGCCGGAGCGAAGGTCGACGATCGGCTGGTAGACCGCCCGAAGGAGGCGCCGGTCGACGATGTCGAGGATCGCGCTCGCCAGGGCGGCGGCCCCGTTCGTCGGGTGGGCCTGCTGATGGCGGGCAGGGTCGAAGGTCTCGACCGCGGCCCGGCCGTGGTGCTTCGCCCAGGCCAGCGCCGCGTCGGCCTGGCCGAGGAGCTGGCGCCGGTCAGCTGCCAGGGTGGGGCAGGCCGAGACGCCCGCCGAGAACGCGATCGGATCGGGTCGGCCGCTCCCGGCCCGGCGGTCCGTCGCCGCCGCCAGGAGTCGACGGACGATCGCCTCGGCACCTTCGACGGTCGTACCCGGCAGGAGCAGCGCGAACTCGTCGCCGCCGGTCCGGAAGGCACGGTCCGCCGGGCGGAGATTGGCCGCGACCACCCGCCCGAAGACGCCCAGCGCCGCGTCGCCGGCAGCATGGCCCCCGGCGTCGTTGACGGTCTTGAAGTCGTCGAGGTCGATGAGGACGAGCGCGAGCGTCGCCGATCGTTGCCGGGCGGTCTCGATCTGGCGGTCGAACTCCTCCTGGAAGGCGCGGTGGTTGCCGAGTCCGGTCAGGGCATCGCGGAGCGAGTCGACCCGGGCCAGCTCGTAGAGGTCGTGGAGACGGGCGCGCGACGCCTCCAGCTCCTCGGCCGGTCGGAGCACCTGGCGGGCCATCCAGACGATCAACACGGCGAGCAGGCCGACGAAGAGGGCAAGCAGGATGACGAGCGGGTAGGGCGTCGCCGAGAAGCGCGACGGCGCGACGAAGCGGATCGTCCAGCCGGATCGGGACCCGAGGTCCGCCCCGGCGGCGACGGTCTGGGTCCAACCGCCGGACCGGTTGGCCTCGGCCGGGGTCGTGTCGCCGTCGCGCTCGACGCCGAGTTCGGCGGAGGCCAGGGTGACGCCGCGTCCATTCGCCAGGGTGGCCCGGCCCTGCCCGCCGATCCCGTCCGCGGCGACGCCGACGAGGGCGCCGAGGTCGAGCTCGAGGCGGATGAGACCGCTCGGCGGTCCGTCGCGGGTCGGGCCGGCGACCGGGGTGACGAGCCCGACGCTCGAGCTGCCGTCGGCGGCGGTCTGGATGTCGCCCCAGGCGACATCGCCGACGTCCCGGTCGAGCCCGGCGCCGACGAGGGGGTCGACGGTCGTGGTGGCGGCCGTCCGGGCGCCCTTCCCGGCCTCGGCGCGCAGGATCTCGCGTCCACGCAGATCGAGAAGGCTCACCCAGCGGACCGCCCCGCCGGCGCCCTTCGAGAGACCGACGAGGACTGCCCGGGCGGCCGCCGGATCGCCGGTCCGACCGTTCGCCATCCGGGAGAGGGCGGTCTGGCCGCCGGCCTTGACGAGGTCGGCGTCGACCCGGCCGAGCGCCCCGTCGAGCGACGCCGCGACCGCCGCGGCGGCCTGCTCGGTCCTGAGGCGCTCGGCGGTCCGTTGCCCGTCGAGGGCGGTCGTCACGATCGGTGCGCCGATCGCGATCGGGATGATCGCCATCGCCACGAGCGCGAGCATGAGGCGCAGGCGGACGAGCCGGAGGGACCGGCGTCCGACGGCGAGATCCCCTTCGACGGGGTCGGCGATGGCGTGCACGAACAGGCCGTCCTCGGGACGAGGCTTGGTCAGGGTCAGGTATCCCACGCGGAGCCCGTCGCCGGGGCTGACCCGATGGTCCCGGACGTGTCCGCCGAACGACCCAGCGGCACGCTTCGGGAGCGTCCCCGGTCGGGGCGTCCCGTCAACGGGTGCCGCGGCTCCCGGCCCGACGCAGCTCGCCGAGTCGCGCGTCGGAGATCCCGAAGTGATGGGCGATCTCGTGCTGGAGGGTCTCGACGACCGCGGCGTGGAGCATGGCCGGATCCCGGCTCGCCCGGACCAGCGGCCCCCGGAAGAGGGTGATCTTGCTCGGGTAGGCGATCCCGTCGGCGGCGAAGGCCGTGCGCGGCACCCCCTGGTAGAGCCCGTACAGGCCGGCGGCGCCGGTGCTCGCCAGCTGGTCGGCCGTCGGCTCGTCCTCGACCACGATCGCGACCGAGCCGAGACGATCGGCGAACGCGGTCGGAAGATCGGCCAGGCCCTGCTCGATGGCGGCGTCGACGATGGCGTCGACGGTCGCGTCGTCCAACAGCCGGGTCACCGGACCCACGACCGGAACGCACCGTCGACGAGGACCGGCACGAGCTCGGTGGCGTCGAGGGCGGTCGCGATCGGCAGATCCCGCTCGAAGCCCGCCTCGACGAGCTCGCGTCCCGAGGCGGACTCCCCGATCACCGCGGCGAGATCGTCCCGGGCGTCGCGGAACGCCGCGACGGCCGCCCGCGCCTCGGGCGAAAGCGTCGGGGTCCCGAAGGCGGCAAGGATCGACCCGGCCCCGATGAGGTCCTCGACCGCCGGCCGCAGACCGCCGTCCGGCCACGCCTCGCCGGCGGCGATCACGGCGGTCGTCCATCCGCGGCTCGCGGCGAACCGGCCGACGGCACCCGCGTTGCGGAGACTCCCGGCCACGACCATCGGACCGGCCTCAGCGGCGAGCAGGGCGCAGGTCGACCCGTTCGGCGAGGGGAGGAGGAGCGTCTCGTCCGGGCGCAGCGCGACGAGCGAGGCGGGGGAGAGGGTGGGTCCCGGTGCCCCGCGGTTCGGGCTGGCGAATGTCGCCCCGATCGAGCGCGCGTGGTCCATGGCGGTGCCGTCCCGGTATCGATAGGGGACCACCGCCGCGCCGCGCTCCACGGCGACCGAGACCGCGGTCGAGAAGGACAGGACGTCGACGATGACCACCAGGTCCGCCCGGCCGGCCAGGAGCCGGACACCGGGCTGGCCCCACTCCAGCTGCCCGCGGAAGCCGTGCTGGTCGTGGGCGGGCGGGGGATCGGTCGGGAGGCTGTCTGGTGGCACGACCGGAGGGTACCGCCGCGTGGCCGGGGCTGCCGCCGCGGGGCGCCCACCCAGCTACCATCGAGCGTGTCGAATCCGGCCGCGGTTCGTTCGACGAACAGGTAGGAGCCAGGCCGAGCCGGTCGATCGATCGGACGTTCCCCGGGATCCGCATGGTAGATCGGAGATCGCGATGAAGTTCTTCATGTACACCCTCGGCGACGAGTCCGTGCCGATTCCGCCGCCCACCCCGGAGCTCTATGCCGAGATGGGCGCGTTCATGGAGGAGGCGACGAAGTCGGGCGCGCTGCTCGCCACCGGCGGGTTCGGGCCCTCCGCCCTCGGGGCGAAGGTCAGCCTTGCCGGGGGCGAGTTCACCGTCACGGACGGACCGTTCACCGAGGCGAAGGAGCTCATCGGCGGCTGGGCCCTGGTGGAGGCGGCCTCCAAGGACGAGGCGATCGGCTGGGCGAAGCGCTTCCTCACGATCGTCGGCGGCGGTGAGTCCAGGATCCGGCAGGTCTTCGGTCCGGCGGACGGCCCGCCCCGCTGACCTCGACGGCGACCGGCGGGCGACCGACGGGGGTATCTATTCCGCCCCGATGCGCGCACACTCGCCGTTCCGACGGGAGGCTTCGACGCACGGTCGCCCGATCTGGTCGTCAGACCGTGCCGAGCCAGTGACGAACCCGGCCCGCCGCCGCGCGCGAAGGGGTAGCCCATGCGTCTCGCCCGTACGCTCATCGTGGCCGCCGCCACGATCCTCGCCCTGGGTGTCCTCGCGCCCTCGGTCTCGGCGCACTCGCGCCAGAACTTCCATCTCGACAAGACCTGTGCGCCCGACTCCTCGCCGATCGGGTACCACTGCACCATCCAGCACTCGGACTTCAAGTTGTTCCCGCCCGGGACCGAGGTGCATTACGCAGCCGGTCCGACCGATGACGTGGTCTATGCCAGCATCCGGATCCGGCACGGCAGCACGAGGGGTGTCTGTGTCTGGAGCAGCCTCGTGAACGCGATCTGTACGTTCAACCACGGGACCGGACGACTGAGCCAGTTCCATCTCAGGGTCGTCGTCACCGCCAATGCCGACGCCTCCGTGTGGTACTGGGACGGGACGTACTGGTTCGGCCATCACCACCACCACGGCAACTGCGGCCGCCACCGCTGAGACGGGTCGTGACCCGGTGCCATCATCGAGGGGCTCTGCGCGGGCAGGGCCCCTCGGCACGACCGCGGTGAAGCCTGAAGCCGCGGGCCGGCCCGATCAGCCGACGCGGTAGTACGGGTAGCCGGACAGCCAGGCTCGCAACGGACGACCTTCGACGACGGTGTCGAAGCGAAGATCCTCCGGGCCTGCCGGATCGTCCCCGACCCGGAACGTGCCGTCCTCGCGGGCGACGAGTCGCTGCTCGCCCTCGAACCCGTCGGGCGCGGCCGGGAGGATGAGCCACGGGACGTCGCCCCGGAGGATGATCCGGAAGTTCGTCGTCCACGGGTCGTGCGAGCGGTAGTGGCCGGCCAGGGCGGCGACGGCCGGATCCGGAACGGGGAGGGCCGTCGCCGTCGCTCCGTCGCGGACGTAGCGGGTCGGCCCGTGCCAGACGAGGGTCGGCCGCTCGTAGGCGGGCTCGAAGCGGAGCGCGAAACGATCGAGGTCGGGGTCCGGGGCAAGGAATCGACCGTCGCCGAGCCCCTCGAGCGCGAGGAGACGGTCGTGCCAGCGGAGCTGCGGGCCGTCGGCGCCGGCGGCGATCTCGAGGGGCTCGGTCTCGGGGTCCCCGGGGTCGGCGCGGTAGATACCGGCACGATCGGGCTCGGCGGCCTCGCCGGCTTCGCCGCCACGGACCCCGGTCGGCGACCCGCCGATGGCGTCCGGCCCACGCGCCGCGACCAGGCTCGCCCGCGCCAGCGTCATCGGGTCGCCCATCGCGCCGTTCTGGAGGACGACGATCGCGAGCTCCGCTGCCGGGTCCACCTGCAGCGCGGCCAGGTAGCCGATCATCGCGCCGCCGTGACCGATCAGGGTTCGACCGCCGAGCACCCGGGTGGCGAGCCCGTAGCCGTAGGTGTAGCCGAGCGTTGATCGCGCGTGCGGCTCGGTCATCGTCGCGAAGGAGGCCTCGCTCACGAGCCGGCCGGCGGGCCCCACGCCGCGGCGCAGGAGCATCCGCGCGAAGGCGGTCATGTCGCCGGCGGTCGAGGCGATCGCGCCGTCCGCCGTCGCGGTCTCCACCCATGCAGCCGGCATGATCGGCCGGCCCGGGTAGCCGATCCGGTCGTCATGGAGGTAGTCGTAGCCGACCGCGAGTCGCGACCGGACGCCGTGGGTGATCGCCGGCTCGGTGGCAGTCATCCCGAGTGGTTCGAGAATCCGACTTCGGACGACCTCCGGGTACGACCGACCCTCGACGGCCTCGATGACGAGCCCGAGCGCCTTGTAGCCGACATTCGAGTAGTGGAAGCGGACCCCCGGCGCCGATCCCGGTCGGCGACCACGGAGCGACCAGACCTGGAAGGCGGCCTCCGGGGTGCCGTCGATCCCGGCGGTGATGCCGGCGGTGTGGCTGAGGAGGTCGTGGATCGTGATCGGCCGGCCGACGACCGGGATCTCGAGCCAGGGCAGGACATCGACGACCGGCGCATCGAGGTCGAGTCGGCCCTCCTC
This sequence comes from uncultured Chloroflexia bacterium, assembly GCA_963809595.1. Lineage (GTDB taxonomy): Bacteria > Chloroflexota > Limnocylindria > Limnocylindrales > CSP1-4 > Chersky-267. The sequence goes on from CAWEKG010000002.1 coordinate 218,862, forward strand.
GGCGAGCTGGACGACGGCGATCGCCGTGAACGTCTTGCCGATCGAGCCGATCTCGAACAGCGTCGTCGGCTCGATCGGGCGGCCCGCTGCGAGGTCGGCCAGCCCGTAGGTCCGCACCACAGCGGCGCCATCGGGGCCGGTGAGCCCGATGGCGAGGCCGGGCACCCCGGCTTCGGCCAGCTCGCGCTCGGCGAGCCGGTCGATCTCCGCGAGCCGCGCAACGTCGATCGAGGTCGCCATGGGAGGCATCGTAGCGGAGCCGTATCACCGGCCATCCATCGAGAAGGTGGCACGTCTCGAGGATGCACGCGCTCGCCCGACGGCTCCGATGAACGTTTCGGCGTCGGCCGGCTCCATACTCAGTGACGCAGCCAGACGGGCCGCCACATCCGGAGCGTGCGATGCAGGCCGAGCTCGTCGAGCGGGCCAGCCAGGGTGACCGGGACGCCTTCGCGTCGCTGGCGGCATCCAGCGTCGACCGCTGCTACGCGCTCGCCTACCGGATCCTGCGCGACCCCGACCGCGCCCAGGACGCCACCCAGCAGGCCTTGCTCGGCGCCTGGCGCGATCTCGCCACCCTGCGCGACCCCGAGCGGTTCGACGCCTGGCTCCACCGCCTCGTCGTCAACGCCTGCTACGCGGAGGCCCGCGGCCAGCGGCGCTGGGCCGCCCGCGTCCGGGTCCTCCAGACCGATCCGCCGACATCGCCGGACGTGGCGCGCTCGGTCGCGACGCGGGACGACCTCGAGCACGCCTTCGGTGGGCTGACGCCCGAACAACGGGCCGTGGTCGTCCTCCATCACCACCTCGGCTACCCCCTGACCGAGATCGCGGCCACCCTCGGGATCCCCGTCGGGACCGCGCGTTCCCGCCTGCACTACGCGGTCCGCCAGCTGCGGACCGTGCTCGACGCGGACGATCGCGCCCGTGCGACGCCCAAGGAGCGACCGGCATGACCCGACCGACCGACCCGCTCTTCGACCAGCGCATCGCCGACTGGCTGGAGGACGACCCGCTCCACGCCCCCGACCAGGTGCTCGACACGGTCCTGGCCGCCCTTCCGTCCGTCCCGCGACGGCGCGCCTCACGCGTGCCTTGGAGGCTCACCGCGATGCCGACGTCCGTCCGCTGGCCGGTAACCGTGGCCGCGGTCGTCGCCGTGCTCGCGATCGGCGGTGCACTCTACCTGTTCCAACGCGGACAACCAGCGGTGGTCGGCGGTCCGAGCCAGACGCCTGTGATCGCCAGTCCTGCCGCGTCGGCCACTCCATCGGCCGTACCGAGCTCGTCGGTCGTCTCGGCGAGGGCGCCGTCGTGGGCCCTCACCGGCAGCATGGCGACTGCACGCTCGGGTGGCACGGCCACGCTGTTGCGAGACGGCAACGTGCTCGTGGCAGGCGGCTCCGGCGACAGCAGGGGCAGCGACGTCTCGCTGGCGTCGGCCGAACTGTACGACCCGGGCACCCGGACCTGGACCAGCACCGGCACCATGGTCTCGCGCCGCCGTGGACACACGGCGACGCTGCTGCCCGATGGCAAGGTGCTCGTGGCGGGGGGCGACGACTGCTGCACCGGCGCCATGGTGGGCACCCTGGCCTCCGCCGAGCTCTATGACCCGGACACCGGGACCTGGACCGCCACCGGGAACATGACCAGGCCGCGCTCCGCTCACACGGCGACGCTGCTGCCCGATGGCAAGGTGCTCGTGGCGGGAGGAGGCACGCCATTCCCGATCGCCTCCGCCGAACTCTATGACCCGGGCACCGGGACCTGGACCGCGACCGGGAGCATGGGCATGCCGCGCATGGGCCACACGGCCACGCCGTGGTCCAGCGGCAGGGTGCTCGTGGTGGGCGGCCAGAACGGCGACCCCGACGTGCTGGCGTCCGCCGAGCTCTATGACCCGGAAACCGGGATCTGGACCGCCACCGGGAACATGACCAGGCCGCGCCTGCGCCACACCGCCACGCTGCTGCTCGATGGCACGGTGCTCGTGGCGGGAGGCAGGCCCGACACCAGCTCCGAGCTGTACAGCCCAGCCACCGGGACCTGGCGCGCCACCGGGAGCATGGTCGCCTCGCGTACCGGGATGACCGCCACCCTGCTGCCCGATGGCGACGTGCTGGTGGCCGGCGGTCTGCCCGGTGGCAATCCCGGTGAGGGGGTCGCCCTTGCCTCGGCCGACCTGTACCACCCGGGAACTGGGACCTGGTCCGCCACCACGAGCATGTCAGCCCCGCGTGCGGGTCACACGGCGACCTTGCTGCGCGATGGCGACGTGCTCGTGGCGGGAGGTGGCAACCGCGGCGCCGCCGAGCTGTACGACCCGGGCACCGGACAGTGACCATGCGTCCACCTGATCTCGGCACAGGCTGCCAAACGGACTGACGGTCCCCCGGATCCTGAAGATCGAACGCGCGCGGCCGTCCGCGACTCAGTAGAGTCGGAAGGCGTCCCCGATGGACGCCGAGGAGGCCGAGCGAGTGGATCGCGATCTCGTCGAGCAGGCCCAACGGGGAGACCGGGAGGCATTCGCCATCCTGGCCCGAACCCACGGTGACCGGCTGATGGCGATCGCACATCGGATCCTCCGGGACGTCGGACGGGCCGAGGACGCCGTGCAGCAGACGCTGGTGATCGCCTGGCGTGAGCTACCCGGCCTCCGCGATCCGGACCGCTTCGACGCCTGGCTCCAACGCCTCCTCGTCAATGCGAGCTACGCCGAGGCGCGCCGCTCTCGTTCGTGGAACGCGAACGTCCGCGCCCTGCCGGTCGACCTGTCGGCAGGCCGCGACGAGACGAGATCGATCGACGACCGCGACCGCCTCGACCGCGGCTTTCGGCGACTCCCGCCCGATCAGCGGGCGATCCTCGTCTTCACCCATTACCTGGGCCTGACCCCGACCGAGATCGCCGAGCGACTCGGGATCCCCGTGGGCACCGCCCGTTCACGACTTCATTACGCCCACCGGGCGATGCGCGCGGCCATCGAGGCCGATGAGCGCCCCGTCGCGGTGGCCGGAGGGCGACCCCGATGACCGACCAGCGAGAGCTCGACCGCCTCCTTGACGACTACTTCGTCGACGGCGCGGACGAGCTGGCCGACCGGGTGATCGACGCCGCCCTCGACCAGATCGACCACACACATCAGCGGCGCGCGTTGCGCATGCCGCGGAGGTTCCGGACCATGCCCATCTCCACCCGTCTCGCCGCGGCCGCCGTCATCGGCGTCGTCGCGGTCGGGGGCGCGTTCTTGCTGATCAAACCCGGCCAGCCATCGGTCGCCGGCCAGAACCCGAGCGCCGTCGCCCTTACCACACCGACCCCAACGCCGGCCCCGACGCCGGTCCTGACGCCCACGCCGAAGCCCGCCCCGACGGCCCTGACGGGCCCGCTGGGGGACGGGCGGCAGATCCACACCGCCACGGTCCTCGCCGACGGCCGCGTCCTCGTGATCGGGGGTCTCGACTTCGCCGATCTCGCGCTCGCCTCGGCCACCCTGTATGACCCGACGGCTGGCACGTTCGGCCCGACCGGCTCGATGGGGACCGCTCGTGCGTTCTTCACCGCGACTCTGCTCCCCGACGGTCGCGTCCTGGTCGCCGGCGGCGGCCCCCCGCAGTGGAGCCACCCCGGTCCCGACCTCGCCTCGGCCGAGCTGTACGACCCGAAGACGGGCACGTTCAGTCCGACGGGCTCGATGGGGATCCCCCGCGAGGACCACACCGCGACTCCGCTTCGCGACGGTCGCGTGTTGATCACCGGCGGCAACGACACCGGCGACCACGCCGTCGCCACGGCCGAGCTTTACGACCCGAAGACCGGCAAGTTCAGCCCGACGGGCTCGATGGCGACCGCACGTGGCTATCACACCGCCACGCTGCTGTCCGACGGTCGGGTCCTGGTCGCCGGCGGCGACCCGTGCGGCTGGGCCGGCTGCGCCCGCCTGGCAACGGCCGAGATCTACGACCCGAAGACCGGCAAGTTCACGGCAACCGGTTCGATGGCGACGGACCGCGGCTTCCACACCGCGACCCTGCTTCACGACGGTCGGGTCCTGGTCGCCGGCGGCGACAGCTCCAGCTATCTCGTCTCGGCCGAACTGTACGACCCGAAGACCGGCACGTTCAGCGCGACCGGCTCGATGACCACGCCTCGCGTGTACACGACCGCGAGCCTGCTCGCCGACGGCCGCGTCCTTGTCGCCGGCGGCGGCGGCGACTACACCAACCGCAACTTCCTCGCCACGGCCGAGATCTTCGACCCGGCGACCGGCACGTTCAGCGCGACCGGCTCGATGAGCGAGGCGCGCACGTGGTTCCAGGCCAACCTGCTCGCCGAGGGCCGCGTCCTCGTGACCGGAGGGTATGGCGACCTGGCACCGCTCGCCACGGCCGAACTCTACGACCCGAAGACGGGCACGTTCAGCCCGGCCCCATAGGGCTGGCCACCCTCACGGCGCTCGCCCGAGGAGACTCACGCTCGGCGCGCGACCAGGAGCCGGGTCATCCGTCCGCGGAAGACCCGGCTCTCACGCGTGAGAGCAAGACGCGGGGTCCGTCGTCTCGGGCCGGTGTGGACTCGGAACCGCGCGATGTGCTACGTTCATGTACATGAACGACACCGTCGGCATCGCCGAGCTGCGTCAGAACCTGAGTCGCTACCTGCGTCGCGTCGAGAACGGTGAGCGATTGCTCGTGACAGATCGAAACAGACCGGTCGCGGAGCTGGGCCCGGCTCCCAGCCCGGGCGAAGCGCTCGACCGGCTGATCGCCGAGGGACGTGTCGGGCGACCGACCCGACGCGGGCTGCCGCCGCCGCTGCGGATGGACGGCGATGCCTATGCGCTGAGCCGTGCCCTCGACGAGATCCGCGGCGAACGCTGAGACGTGGCGCTCTTCTACGTCGACGCATCGGCGCTCGTCAAGCTGGTGAGAGACGAGCCCGAGAGCGACGCGCTACGGGCCTTCCTGGCCGATTCCGACATCGTCTCGAGCGAGCTCGTGCTGACCGAGGTGCCACGGGCGATCAGGCGTGCCGCGGCGCGTGACCCGCGACTGGCCCTGGAGGTTCTCATCGACCGTGCCGGTGACGCCCTCGACGAGGTCGCCATGCTGCCGCTCGAACGCAGCCTGCTCCTGGCGGCGGGAGCACTCGCAGAGCCGGCACTTCGTGCGTTGGACGCGATCCACGTCGCCGCAGCCGTGACCCTCGCGCCGCTCGACGGTTTCGTGAGTTATGACGAGCGCCAGGCCGCTGTCGCCCGACTGGCCGGCCTGCGGACCATGTCGCCCGGCAGCTGACGATCGAGTATCGCGCGATTTCCCGTCGCGGCGCGAAGATGGAACAAACCGGCGGCGACGTGGCGAACGACCGTCGGCTCGTCGCCCTTCGCCATGTCCTCGACGAGCTTCTCCTCGCTGGACCTCGGATGGGTGGTCCCGAACTGCGACGGTGGCGATCTGACGCCAGGCTTCTGCCGAGCTGTACGACCCGACGACCGGCTCATTCGGCCCCACCGGCTCGATGTCGGTCGCGCGCACCTTCCAGGAGGCCACCCTGCTCGCCGACGGCCGCGTCCTCGTGACCGGGGGCAGCGCCGACGGCTGGAGCTATGACGGCCACTACTACGCCGAGGCCGAGATCTACGATCCGAAGGGCCGGCACGTTCACGGCGACCGAGCCGATGGCCGACACGCTCGTCTCCCACACGGCAACCCTGCTCCCCCCAACGACGGGCACGTTCAGTCCGGCGGGAGGCGGCTGACTGCCTTCGCCCAAGCGGGTGTCACGGCTCCTGCCCTATGCGCCCGTCGAGGTCCGCCGCGAGGGCGCCGAGGCGGTCGGCGATACCCGGGACATCCCGGAGCGAGCCGTCCGCGATGGATGCGATCAGGTCGAACGCGTCGTCGGCCGGGACGCGCAGGTCGCGGCCGTTCAGACGGTAGAACAGGCGAACGCTGACCCAGCCGAGCCGCTTGTTGCCGTCGACGAGCGTGTGCCCGGTGACGATCGACTGCAGCAGGGCGGCCGCCTTGGCGTTCAGGTCCGGGTAGGCGTCCTCGCCGTACACCGAGGCCCGGGTGCGCGCGACCGCGGCCTCAAGGATCCCGACGTCGCGGACCTTGGGTGGCCCGCCGAGGGCGGCTTCGGCTGCCGCGAGCAGGTCGTCGAGGTCCAGATGCTCGGTCACATGCTGCCGAGCCGCCGAAGCAGTTCCGCGTCCTCGCGGACGATGGCCGCCAGGTGGGCGTCGCGACGCCGCGCCCGGCCGCTGACGTACTCATCGATGGCCGTGCGGGCAACGTCCTGCATCGATCGATGCTCGCGCCGCGCCGTCTCGCGTAGCGCTTCGGCCTGCTGGGCGGTCAGTCGAAGGGTCATCGCCATGCCCGAATGATACCGCGCGGTATCAGTAGGTCAATGACCCCCCCCGATCAGTCGGCGTCGAGCAGCTCGAGGACGGGAGCCATCGCCTCGAGCGCGGCCAGCGTGCGTGGCCAGAGCAGGATCTCTACGTGGGTGAAGCCCCCGTCGCGGAAAGACCGGAGCCCGTCGGCGATCTCTTCGGCCGAGCCGCTCAGGGGGACCGCCAGCGCCTCGGCTGCGCCGGTGACGTCGGTCGGCTCGACGACGATGCCAGCCGACCGACCGATCGAGGCGGGATCTCGGCCGATTTCGCGGCAGGCCGCCTCGAGCGCGGCCAGCCGCGGCGCGAACTCGGCGAGCTCGCTGCGCTCCTCGACATACCAGCTCCAGATGTCGGCGTGGCGGGCGGCCAGCCGGAGCATCTTCGGACCCCCCGCCCCGATCATGATCGGGATGCGACCCGGGCGGGGACCGACCGGTCGCTGCTCCAGGTCGCGGGCGGCGTGATAGGTGCCCTCGAAGTCCGCTCGCCCGGCCCGCAGCAGGGGGACGATGATCTCGACCGCCTCCTCGAAGCGGCCGATGACGTGGTCCTCGGGCAGTCCGAACGCATGGGCCTGCTTGCCCGCGTGGCCGGAACCGAGCCCGAAGACGAACCGCCCGCCGCTGATCTCGTCGAGCGTCTCGGCGGCCTTGGCGGTGATCCCGGGATTGCGGTGGAGCGCCGAAAGGATCCACGTGCCGACCTTGATCCGCGAGGTCGCGGCGGCGACGGCGCCGGCCAGCGAGACACCTTCCCACCAGCCACGCGGCTGCCCGTCGTTCTGGAGCCACAGCAGCTCGTCCGGGATCCAGACGGTGTCGAACCCCATCGCCTCGGCCCGGGTCGCGAGCTCGCGGATCTCGACCCAGCGCGGGGTCGAGCCGTCGGTCCAGGCTTCTTCCAGCGGGAGCACGATCCCGAGCTCGATCGAACGCATCGCACCTCCGGGCTGGCTCAGTGTCCGGAGTCTAGCCATCGGCGGGTCGGTGTGATCCGGTATGCGAGCGACCAGGTCAGCTGTCAGTCGCCTTCGGATCAGACGCGGGCGGCACGAGTCCGCAATCGGGCGTGGTGCAGAGCTCCAGCCCCAGCTCGGCGAGGCCCTCGGCCAACGGCGTGAACCCCAACGACCCGCCGAAGCTGCGACTCGTCACCCCCGCCGGGATCCCCCTGACGAGGACCGCCCCGCCCGAGTCTCCGATCGCCACGGGGATGCGCGCCGCGATCATGCACGGGAAGTAGGAACCATCCTCCGGATGGAGGTAGTCGCCCTTCTCGGCCACGGTCCCGCTCCGGTAGACGCCGCGACCGTCGATCTCGACCTGATCGCCGATCACGATGTCGGCGCACGAGAGTGGCCGCGTGCCGGGCGGGATGATCCGGTAGCCGGCCGTGCCCAGGTCCACGACGTTTAGGTGCCCCCACGGGATGCGGTCCACCGCGACCACCAGGTAGTTGATGTCGGAGGCCGCACAGACATGCCCCGGATACGGGCAAGTGGCATCCCTGGCGGCCGGTCCGAAGACGCCGCGGACGGTGGTGCCGTCCGGGTCATAGGCCACGGTGCCCTCGCTCGTGCAGTGACCGGTCGAGGTGAGCACGATCGTGGCCCCGTGACGAGCGTAGAACCCGCCAGTGCAGAGTCCCCAGAGCGGCTGACCGGCGAGCACCGGTGGGTCGTACAGCGGGCTGGTCCGCCGTGGCTGCATCGCAGCGCTCACGAGCGAGAAGGTGCCGATCACGAGCAGCAGACCCGCCAGCACGACGGTGAGAAGGCGGAGGGGGCGGACCCGCGCTCGTGCACCAGTCGTCCCCACGCGTCTCACGGCCATCCTCGCTTGTGCGGGTCGCCCGCGGACCCGACGATCAGACCATGGGCGGCGATCACCGACCCGCGCAACCACCCGTTGGTCAGGCTTCTCGATGGCCAAGGAGCGTTGTCAATGCGCGTCAATGGGTGGGAGTTTGAGCACCAGCCTGCCTACGCCTGATGTGTGCCGCCCGGCTCGACCAGGCCCGACTCGTAGGCGTAGATCACCGCCTGCACCCGGTCGCGGACGCCGAGCTTGTCGAGGACGCGGCCGACATGGGTCTTCACCGTCGCCTCGCTGAGCGCCAGCCGGTCGCCGATGTCGGCGTTCGAGCCGCCGGCCGCCAGCAGCCGGAGCACCTCGAGCTCGCGCGCGGTGAGGGTCGCCAGCGCGGCGGAAGGCCTCCGGCCGCGGTCGCGCCGCGTAGTGCTCGACCAGCCTCCGCGTCACCGCCGGCGCCAGCGTCGCGTCGCCTCGCGCCACGGTCCGGACGGCGTGGACGATGTCCTCGGCCGGCGCGTCCTTGAGCAGGAAGCCGCTGGCGCCGGCGCGCAGCGCCTCGAAGGCGTACTCGTCGAGGTCGAAGGTGGTGAGGATGAGGATGCGTGTCGCCGGCTCGGCGGCGACGATCCGCCGGGTCGCCTCGAGACCGTCGACGCGCGGCATGCGGACGTCCAGGATCGCCACCGTCGGCCGGAGGCGCCGCACCAGGCTGACGGCCTCGGCGCCATCGGCCCCCTCGCCGACGATCCGCAGGTCGGGTTGACCCTCGAGGATCATCCGCAGCCCGGCGCGGGCCAGCGCCTGGTCGTCCACGATGATGAGCTCGATGGTCATGCAGGCTCGACCGACGAGCGGGAGGACCGCCTCGACCCGGAAGCCGCCGCCGGGCATCGGTCCGGCCTGCATCCGGCCGTCGTACAGCTGCACCCGCTCGCGCATCCCGATCAGGCCGTGCCCGAGGCCGGATGCGTTCAGGACGGTGTCGCCCACGCGCCGGATGGTCCGCCGTCGTCGCTCACCTCGATGCGCACGCGATCGGGCTCGTAGGACGAGGCGCACCTGGGCGCGCGACGCCGGCGCGTGCTTGCGGACGTTCGTCAGCGCCTCCTGGATGAGCCGATAGGCCGCCAGCTCCAGCCCGGCCGGCAGCCCCACCACGGGGCCGTCGACCTCCAGCTCCACCGTGAGGCCGGCGGCGCGCGTCTCATCGACCAGTGCGGGCAGGCGCTCGAGGCGCGGCAGCGGCTGCCGATCCGCGCCCTCGTCGACGCGCAGGATGCCGACCAGGTGGCGCATCTCGGCCAGCGTCTGCCGGCCCGTCTCCTCCACCTGCTGGAGCGCCGCGCGAGCCCGATCCGGGTCGGTGCCGAGCACGCTCCGCGCGCCGCCGGCCTGGAGGACGATGAGCCCCACCTTGTCGGCGACCACGTCGTGCAGCTCACGGGCGATCCGGGCCCGTTCCTCGCGCACGGCGGCCTGGGCCGTCGCCTCCTGCTCGCTCCGGGCCCGCTCGGCCGCCACGGCCAGCGCGATCGACCGCTCGCACCTCGACTCGCAGCGCCACCCCGAGGCCCAGTGCCGCCGCCGACCAGGACGAGAGCGTAGGCCACAATCGGACGGGCTGGCAGCAGGCCTGCTGACCCGCCGGCTCGGCGATCGACAGCAACAGCCCGAGGACGGCGCCCGCCAGCAGGCCGCGCCCCTCGGTGTGGCGACCGACGGAGTAGATGAGCAGCAGTCCCGTCGCCGCGTTCGCGACGCTGTGGCTCGGCTGGCCGTACGCGACGACGTACGGCAGGAAGACCGCCGCGCTGACGGCGATCGCCGCGCAGCGGCGCCACGCGCCGGAAGGCGACGGGCAGCGTCGCCGCCAGCTGGACCGCGGCCACGACCGCGACTGGACCCGGGAACACGCCGCTCGCGGTCTCGACGAACGCCACGATCACGAGCGCGAGCGCCACCAGCCAGTCGAGGACCGACGGCGCTGCCGCCCGCCAGCCGATCGACCGGTGTCGGGACAGGCGCTGCGAGGCCGCGGGCTCGAGCCTCGTCGATCAGGACTGGAAGGCGATCGAGCGCGGCAGCGGCTGCCGATCCGCGCCCTCGTCCACGCGCAGGATGCCGACCAGGTGGCGCATCTCGGCCAGCGTCTGCCGGCCCGTCTCCTCCACCTGCCGGAGCGCCGTCCGGGCCCGATCCGGATCGGTGCCGAGCACGCTCCGCGCGCCGCCGGCCTGGAGGACGATGAGCCCGACGTTGTGGGCGACCACGTCGTGCAGCTCACGCGCGATGCGCGCCCGCTCCTCGTGCACGGCGGCCTGGGCCGTCGCCCCCTGCTCGCTCCGGGCGCGCTCGGCCGCCACGGCCAGCGAGATCGACCGCTGCACCTGGACTCGCAGCGCCACCCCGAGGCCCAGCGCCCCGCCGAACAGGACGAGGAGCGTGCGGCCCAGTCGGACGGGCCGGACGGCCGGCCACCAAACGCGTATTCACTCGACGACCAGCAACAGCCCGAAGGCGGCGCCCACCAGCAGGCCGCGCCTGTCGGTGTGGCGACCGACGGAGTAGATGAGCAGGAACTGCGTCGCCGCGTTCGCCACGCTGTTGCCCTCGCCGTAGACAGCGACGTCCGGCAGGAAGACCGCCACGCTGAAGACGATCGCCGCGCTGATGGCGATCGCCCGCAGCGGCGCCACGCGCCGGAAGGCGACGGGCAGGATCACCGCCAGCTCGAGCGCCGCCGCGACCCCGACCGGACCCGGAAACGCTCCGCTCGCTGCCTCGAGGAACGCCAGCGATCACGAGCGCGAGCGCCACGAGCCAGTCGAGGGCCGACGGCGCGTGCCGCCCGCCCACCCTCCGTTCGCGGGTCACCCAGCCGAGTCTGCTTCACCCGGCCACCTTACAGGCCCGCGAGCCGGCGCCTCGTCATCCATTGGTCGCGCCGCGTCGCGACCTGCGATGGATGGCTGCACGCCGTGCGGATGACGACAGGGGCGGCCGTCGGCCCGACGCTGCACATCGTCCAGGTCTGCAACGGAGAGAGGAGGTTCTCGATGCACCCCACTCGGAAGTCGACGCTCGTGCTGCTCGTGGCCGGAGTCGTCCTGTTCGTCCTGTCGGCGAGCGGCCAGCCGGACACCTACTGGGCCAGCGGCCCGTCGTGGCTCGGCGCGATCGGCTGGTTCGGCTTCTTGATCTGCGCGTTGCTGCTGATCGTCTCGGGGCTGTACGCGCTCGTCTCGTCGATCCGGCAGCCGCGGCCGGGTCCGCCGCGGTAGGCGCAGCGCCGCGCCCTCTCGACCGACCGGCGGAGCGCGCGGCGCTCCGCAGCGCAGCGTCCCCACTCGGTCGCCAGTCCGACGCACTGGCCCACAGCGAGACCGAGCCGTCGAACCAGGAGGTTCCACCATGCGACGTCGTGTCGCCACTCTCGCCGCCGCGGCATTCATCGCTGGCCCTGCTCGTGCCGGTCGCCTCCGTGTCGGCCGCATCCGCCATCCACGTGCGTCCCGGCCAGTCGATCCAGGCCGCCATCGACAGCGCCCCGGCGGGCGGCGTGATCCACGTCGCGCGCGGGACGTACAAGGGCAACCTCGAGATCGCGACGCTCGGTGCACCTGGTCGGCGATCACGCGGTCATCGTGCCGGCCGCCGTCCCGACGGACAACCTCTGCAATCCCGATTCACCGGCTTCAGTGGCACGACGGGCATCTGCGTCCACGGGGCGCTCAACGCGCGACTGTCGCGGCGATCACGCCGATCTCCAACGTCTCCATCGAGGGGATCACGGTCCGGGACTTCGGCGGTCCCGGGATCGTCGCCCTCGGCGTGGACGGCCTTCCGTGTCGCCGGACGTCGTGACGGCGCACAACGGCGAGATGGGCATGTTCATCAACATGGTGTCGAACCTCTCGCTGCGCGACAGCCGCTCCTACGCCAATCACGGCGACGGCGTCTTCCTGGAGAACCTGCGGGAGGATCGCCGTCTGCGAACGCCGTCATCGCCGGGAACACGTCGTACGGCAACCTTGGCAGCGGGATCATTTTCGTCAACTCGCTCGGCGGCCGGATCGCGAACAACGACCTGCACGGCAATTGCGCCGGCATCGTCGTGTGCGGCCTAGCCGGAGACTACGGGTGCCCGGCCAGCGGCGATGTGTCGATCCAGCTCAACCAGGTGACCGCGAACAACCGCTGGTGCCCGGCGGACGGTTCCGGGGCGCCGGACTACGGCGGCATCGGGATCGCGCTCGTCGGGGCCCAGAACACGATGGTCGCGCACAACGACGTCCGGAACAACCAGGCGCAGACCGGCAGTGCCATCCACGGCGGCGGCATCGTGATCCTCACGCGCGGCGCATTCGGCGGCAGCCCGGCTCGCCTGCGCCCACCGGCAACTCGATCCGGCTGAACCGGCTCTCCGGCAACACGCCGTTCGACATCTACGGCGACGGCTCCGGAAGCGCGAACACGGTCGGCGGCAACAGCTGCCACTACCACGAACCTGTCGGGCGCCTGCTGACGCCTTCGCGTGGGTCCTCGTCGGCAGTCCGAACACCCCCGGCATCGCTCGGGGTGGTTTCCGGCACCGTCCGCGGAACGTTACGGCCGCCTCCCGTTACGGCTGTCCCGATCGGCGACCGAGCCGTAACGATTCCCGGACGCCGGTGACCGATGCTCCCGGTCACGGCGGGTCCAGCGCGAGGCGTGGACCACCCGGGTCGCCGACCCGGATCGTCCACTCCGTCCCTGCCCCGCACCGCCGTTCCGCGCCGGCCCGTCAGGCCGGAGACAGAGGATCGGAGGTCCGAGTCATGGGACGTCGATTTATCACGCTCGCGGCAGCGGCATTCGTGTTCGCCTTCAGCGTCACGCCGGTCCTGGCCGACAGCAGGGAGGACCCGCACCGCAGCAGCCGGGCTGCTCCATGGACCGTCGTGGCTGACGAGACCACGGACATCACAAGCTTGGGTCTGGCCCCCGTGAAGTGCGGGAGGAACACCTACTCGGTCGTCCACGGGTTCGTCCACTTCCGCTGGCTCCAGCAGGGCACCTATGACAGCGATTGGATCGCGCTCACCGACGGCCGGGCCACCGAGACGTGGGCGATGCTCGGCGTTCGCGTCGTCGACCAGAAGGGCAGGGTGCACCGGGTCGAGGGGCGCCAGCGAGCCGACTCGACCTGGACGGCCGGCATGGACCTCTTCAATGGCCCGGTCACGAGCTACCGCCTCGTCGTTGATATCCGCATCGAGGGCACGCGAGACGGCCACCACATGCTGGTCACCCAGCTCCCGGATGGGTCGTATGACTTCGTCAAGGACACGGGGACCTGCACGGACCTCACCCTCTTCTACTAGGTCTCGTCGGGCAGCCCGCCCGATCGCCATCAGCCCGCCCCCGGCCCGGGGCGGGCTGCTCAAGCAGAGGAGTTTGCGCACGGCCTGACGGCGGATCGCCGAGGCCTGTCAGCTGGCGAGCCGAGCTGCGGCGGTCTTCACACTCACGAGGCTGCCCTTCTGCCGGTAGAGATCCAGGGCCGCCTGGAACGCCACGTCTGCCTCCGCGTGGCGACCGGCCGCTTCCAACACGTCCCCGAGCAGCAGCGCGCTGTTCGCGTGGAACGTGACGAAGTCCGTGGTCGCGAGGTAGTCGACCGCGCTGCGGGCCTGTTGCTCCGCGTCCGCGAGGCGCCCCGCGCTGAGGTGCGCACTAGCCAGTGCCGTCTCCAGCAAGGCCCGTGTCTGGGGAGATCTCCCGGCCACCATGCCGGCGAGCCGCTCCACGTCGACTGGGCGGCCGCAAGCGACCTGCGCCATCGCGTGGAGTGCTTCGAGGGTGAAGTGCTTCTTGCCCATTGCGACGTGCCAGGCGCAACCCTCCGCGAGGATCCGCTCGGCGGCGTCGTGGTCGCCGGCGAGCGTCTCCACGTCGGCCGCGACCTCGGTGAGCACAGCGGCATCGGTTCGTTGCCCGCTCTCGTTGGCGATCTCCAGACATCGGGCGGCGAGTGAACGTGCCAGTTCGAAGTCACCAAGGCGGGCGTGCATGTGGGCGAGGGCGTGGGCGATCGCCATCTCGATCGCCCGATCATCGGGCGCCCGGGCGAGGATGTCATCGCACCATCGGATCGCATCCGACACGGGCGTCGGTCCCCAGTACAGATCGACGCTCAGGTTCAGGATGATCGATGTCTCCTCCCAGTGGGATCCGGCGCGACGGGCGTGTTCGAGCGCTCGAGCCAGGGCGACTTCATCGCCGGCCGCATTTCCTTCCTCCCACGAGCCCGCGCCGCGCAGCCGCCAGGCCAGCGCCAGCCCTCGGTCGTCACCGAGGCGCTCGAAGATCGCGGAGCAGTCGTCGGCTATGCGTCGATAGTCGTCAGGCGACAGGTCGGACTCGATGTTGAGGTACATCTGGACGCGCGCGTAGGCCAATGCTCGCTCATCGCCGGCTGCCTCCGCCAGCGTTCCAGCGCCTCTACGAAGCAGGCCTTCGCATCGTCGAAGCGTCCGCTCGAGTCAAGCGCCTGACCGAGGTCGGGCAGGATCGCGAGACGGGCCGGGTCGCTCGGTTCGAGCAACGTCGCGGCGCGGCCGTACAGGTTCACGGTCGCGGCGATATCCGACCTCTCGAGCGCCCGGCCACCGGCCGCGATCAAGCGCTGCGCAGCCCGACGGGCAAGCTCGCGCGCTCGTTCATCGACTGGCGCGAGCTCCTCGCGATATCGGAATGCCTGCTCCAGGTGATACCCGACCATCTCCTCGACCTCGCTCCGCCGATCGCCGGCGGCCAGGTCGAGCCAGCCGGCGAACAGCTCGTGGAGCTCGGCACGCTCCGACTTCGGAAGCCGCTCATAGGCGGCGTCGCGGATGAGCATGTGGCGGAAACGGAACGCATCGCCCTGGGCAAGCCCCGAGCGATCGGGTCGGATGAGCTCCTTGCGAACGAGCCCGACGAGGTTGCGCGGGACCTCGGAGCGCGACTTCGGCGGGCGACAGGGCGAGCACCGAAGGCTGGTCGAAGACGCGTCCCACGACCGAGGCGCGCTCGGCGACCGCCCGCTCGTCCGGGGCCAGCCGGTCCAGGCGGGCCGACAGCAGCGCCTGCGATCGTCGGCGGCACGGCGATCGACTTCGAGATCCCGCGACGCGGTCCAACCGTCGTGGTCGGCTACCAGTGCGCCGTCATCGATGAGCGTGCCGACGAACTCCTCGACGTACAAGCGGGTTGCCCTCGGCCGCATCGGCGATCCGGGCGCGCACCACCGGCCGGGAGCGCACCGCCGGGCACGAGCGCGTCGATCAGCTGGAGCGCAGACTCCGCTGCCAGTGGCTCGAGCAGGATCGTGGTGGCATTGAGCTTGCCGCCGCCCCAGGTCGGGCGGTCGTCGAGGAACTCGGGACGCGCCGGGCAGACGAAGAGGATCGGCGAGTCCCGGGCCAGGTCGGCGACCGACTCGATGAGGTCGAGCAGCGTCGGCTCGGCCCAGTGGATGTCGTCGACGAGGACGACGAGTGGCCCCTGGTCGGCGAGGTGCTCGAGGGCGCGGCGGAAGGCCCAGACGAGCTCCTCCTGGGCGGCCGACGCCTCGAGGCCGACGAGGCCGACGAGGCCGCGGGCGATCGCCGGAGCCTCGGGCAGCCCAGCGATGAAGGCAGTCGATCCGCGCACGCTCCATCGCAGCGGTGTCACCGTCGTCGATGCCGGCCGCCTGCCGGACGATCTCGGCGACCGCCCAATAGGTGATGCCATCCCCGTAGGGGAGGCACCGGCCGCGGACGACGCGGGCACGGTCGCGGACGACCCCCAGGAACTCGGCGACGAGGCGGCTCTTGCCCGACACCTGCGGTGCCGAGGATCGTGAAGAGCTGGCGATGACCCACCTGAGACGGCGCGTTCGAAGGCCTGATGCAGCGCATCGAGCTCGCGTCCCGTGCCGACCATCGGCGCGTCGAGGCGGCGACGATGCCCCTCGGCGCCCGGCGGCGACCTGATGCAGCCGGTAGGCGACGACGGGCTCCGCCTTACCCTTGAGCTCGAGCGACCTGGCCGGACCGACCTCCACCGCATCGCGCACCAGCTCGCGAGTGGCGCTGCCGATGAGGATCTCCCCGGGTGCGGCGGCTGTCTGGAGCCTGGCGGCGACGTTGACCGCGTCGCCGACCACGATCGCCTCGCCCGGCCCGCCGGTGCCGACGACCACCGAGCCGGTGTTGATGCCCGTTCTCGCCTCGAGTGTGACACCGCGTTCACCAGTCAGGTCGACGTTGAGCCGTTCGAGCGCGTCGCGCATCTCCGCCCCAGCGCGCACGGCGCGGAGGGCATCTTCTTCGTGGACCACGGGAACCCCGAACACGGCCATGACCGCGTCGCCGATGTACTTCTCGACGGTGCCGCCGTGTCGCTCGATCACCTCGCGCATGCTGGCGAAGTACCGCCCCATGACATCGCGCAACGATTCCGGGTCGAGCCGCTCGCCGAGGGCCGTCGAGCCGGTCACGTCGGTGAACAGGATGGTCACCGTCTTGCGCGTCTCGCGCGCCGGAGAAGACGGCGCGAGCGTCGCCCCGCAATAGCCGCATAGCCGGAAGCGCGACGGGTTCTCCTCACCGCATGAAGGACAGCGGACCACCCGTGGAGTGTAGGGTCGGCCAGGTGCCGTGGCGAGGGCGATTCCGGCTTCCTACGGACCGACAAGAGACGACGCCGTCCGATCGGCGCGGCGCCGTCGAGTCGGCGCCCGGCGGGTAGTGGAGCAGCCGGGGCTGAGCGGGCTGCCGACGCGACTGGCGCCCGTTCCGCGAGGCCGCAAGATAGACACCATCCGGTGCGCCGGATCATCACTGGTTGCATGGACAGCCGCGACGTTCCGATCGCTCCCCGCCACGTGGCATACCGTGCCGGGCGGATCCGATGTCGGCGATCGCGGAGGTACTGCCAGTCTCGAGCCAGACCGATCTCGTCCGCAGTGCCGCCCGGGGCGACGCGCTCGCCTTCGAGCGCCTCCTCGTGACCCGGGCCGACGGTGCGTTCCGCATCGCGCGGGCGATGCTGGGCCGAACGCCTCGGGGTCGCGCAGGCGCGGCAGCTCCCGCCACGCAGATACGAAGGCATCCTGGGTGGCGTCGCGTGCGACGAGTCCGAGGCCAGGCCGCAGGGCGAACGCCGTTGCCGGGTACCATTGACTTCCCGTGACGACCCTCGCGCCGAATGATTTCACGCAGTTCCACCTGTCAGTGAGTGGGACTTCGCGCACGGGCCTTCGGTCCGTCGCGATCGGATCGATCGGAGATCCCGACGCGCGCGGGACCGCAGATGTCGCCTCGTGATCGCCCGAGACCGGTCAAGTCGAGCGGCAGCCCGAAACAACGCTGAGTGGTGCGACACCCTGTGCAGCACGCATGGCATCGCGGGGAGATTCGACTCCGACGCCTGGGTGAACCCACATCGCACGCCGCGCTATTACCCTGACGCCGTCACGCTTGACCCGGCAGTCGTCGCCGGATCCATCCTCGGGCGGATCGAAACGACCTCGCCTGGGTGTTCGATCAAGGACAGCTTCGCGACCCTGGATCTGGGCCGGTTCGGCTTCCAAGTGGTGCACGAGGCCGAGTGGATCTGCCGCGAACCGCCGTCTTCCCGGATCACCGGCCCGCGGGACATGAGGTGGATCGCGATCGAGACGGCGGGTGAGCTCGTGGCGTGGGAAGCGGCCTGGGATGTTGACGGCGCCTCAGATGGCCTGTTCCGTCCGGCGCTCCTTCGCGAACCGTCTGTCACGATCCTCGGCGGATATGTCGACGGTTCCATCGTTGCGGGAGCGATTGCAAATCGAACGGGACACGAGCTCGTTGGGCTGTCGAACGTCTTCACTAAGGACGAGGATCTCGACCGCGCCTGGAGTGGAAGTCTCGACTACCTCGACACCGCCCTTCCCAGCTCGGCCATCGTCGGCTACGCGTCCGGTGCCGATCTCTCGGTCGCACGTCGCCGAGGCTTCCAGTCCGTCGGAGCGTTGCGCATCTGGCTCAAGGAGACGTGATCTGACCTGGCCGCTGGGTCGACGGTAGGCGACCTGGTCGCCGGGCTACCATTGACCTCCCGTGACCATCCTCGCCCCGAACGACTTCACCCAGCTCCACCTGTCATTAGGTGGGAGTTCGCGCATGCGAGCCTGACCAGGAAGTCCACCCGCAAGATCGCACCACGGTCCCACTACACTTCGATGCCTGGCGCGACTCCTCGCGCCGCGAGGGGATCGAGGCGACGAAGATGTCGAGCGAGGGCGGAACGTCACCGATGCGTGGCTACCCGAGGAACCGACTGACCGATCGGTCGGGCGCCGATCCGGTGATCACGAAGACCACACTGTCGCGCGGACATACGATCAGCTTCGAGGATGCGGGAAAGGGACCCGCCGTCGTGCTCGTCCCGGGCTGGACGATGTCGGCGGCCGACTGGCGTGACGCCGGCTACATCAACCGTCTCGCGACCTCGCACCGTGTCCTCGCCGTGGATCCGCTCGGAAACGGCCTCAGCGACAAGCCGCACGAACTCGATGCCTACGGCTGGCCGGCGGTCGCGGCCGACATCGTCGCCGTCATGGACGCCGCGGGCGTCGACCAGGCGACCGTCTGGGGGTACTCGCGGGGCGCGGCCCTCGCCGGCGCCGTTGCTGCCGAGTTCCCGGGCCGAGTGGCCGCGCTCATCCTGACGGGCGGTGGGGACCTGACGTCGGTCGTCCCGGACAACACGCCTCTTGACGCGACGACGGAGGCAATGTTCCGCGGCGACTTCGGGCCCTTGTGGGACAAGTACTCCTTCTCGGAGGAGGACCGGCAGTACGACGAGGAGGTCAACGACCCGATCGCGCTTGGGGCGATGTCCATCGAGGATGAGCGAACCTGCGCGGTGAACATCGGGCGCGTTACCGCGCCCGCCCTCGTCTACGTGGGCGGCAACGATCGGCCCGACGAGGAGCGCAGGACCTCGGACGCCCTGGGCGTCGAGCTCCAGGTCTTGCCCGGCCTTGACCATCTCCAGGCATTCTCGCGCCTCGACCTGGTCGTGCCGCTCGTCCTCGGGTTCCTCGGGCCCCTCGGGCTCTAGCAAGTACCTCGCGCAGCCGGACCGGGCGGATCGCTGGCCCGGCGCCCCGCGGGGCTACCATTGACCTCCCGATGACCCTCGCCCCGAACGATTTCACCCACCCCCATCCGTCAATAGGTGGGAGTTCACGCACGAAATCACGCGAGGCGGCCACTCGCCGCCGAGGCCCAGGGCTCTCCCTTTGGATGACGAGGCTTCTTCGCAGGATCCACGGCGGACGGGCTGTGATCCCCGTCGCGTCTCGACATGCGGCAACCTGCCTGTATCCGGCGCGGTGACATGAGTCAGGCTTCTCGTTCTGCTGTGGGTCATACGGCGATCCGGACACATGTGACTGGGAGTTGACCCCGTCGGGGGGCGACACTGGGTGCGATCCGTCAGACGCACTCGGAGTACCGGCATGAACGCCCCATCGCTTGCTGCGCCATCGCCACTGGTCGAACCCATCGCCGCACACGCGGCCGTCTCGTTCCGCAGCGTCGTCAAGCGATTCGGAGCGACCGTGGCGCTCGACATGGTCGACGTCGAGGTGTCGCGAGGCGAGACGGTCGCGCTCCTCGGGCCAAATGGTGCGGGCAAGTCGACGGCGATCGCCATCATGCTGGGGCTTGCCGATCCGACCCGGGGCAGGGCGATCATCCTTGGACTCGAGCCACGCCATGCAGTCCAGACGGGCCGCATCGGCGCGATGCTCCAGGCAGGCGGACTCCCCGCCGGCGTCAGGGTGGGCGAGCTGGTCGACTTCGTCCGGCGGCTGTACCCGCAGTCCCTGTCTCGGGCCGACGTGCTTACGCGCGCCGGGCTGACCGAACTCGCGGACCGACAGATCGAGAGCCTCTCCGGCGGAGAGGCGCAGCGGGTCCGATTCGCGCTCGCAATCGCTGGTGACCCCGATCTTGTGTTCCTCGACGAGCCGACAGTGGCAATGGATGTCCAGGCCCGGCGCGCCTTCTGGGACGACATGCGGCGCTTTGCCGCCGAGGGGCGGACGATCCTGTTTGCCACGCACTATCTGGAAGAAGCGGACCAGGTCGCCGATCGGATCATCGTCCTCGATCGCGGACGGGTCGTCGCTGATGGCACGGGCGCCTCGATCAGATCGGCCGTGACAGGTCGGACGGTCCGGTTCACGACGGTCGTGGCCGACCAGGCACGCCTCGCTGCACTTCCAGGTGTGTCGGAGGTCGAGGTTCGCGGCGACCGGGTGTCGCTTGCCAGCTTGGACGCCGACGCCACGGTTCGAGCGCTTCTAGCGACTGGCGTCCCGGTCAGCGACCTGGAAGTCAGTGGCGCTGGACTGGAGGAAGCGTTCCTCGTCCTGACCCGACGCGACGAGCTCATGAGCGATCCGCAACCGAACCAACCCGACCGAGGGGAGCCGATCCCATGACCGTCTCGACCCGTGAGCTGGGCGCGCCCACGTTCAAGGAGGCCACGTTCGCCTACGCGACGCTGGAGGTTCGGCGTGTGCTGCGCAACCGACGCTTCCTGTTGATCGGCATCGGCCTCCCGATCTTCTTCTACCTCCTTTACACGGGCATCAGCGGCGCCGGGACCGGATCGATCGATGGCACGCCGTGGAAGTCGTACTTCATGGTCTCGATGGCCGCGTATGGGGCCATGGGCGGGGCGTTGTTGGGCGCAGCGGTCGTCGCCCAGGAGAGAGCGTCAGGGTGGACTCGCCAACTCCGGGTGACACCGCTGCCGGCGGCCGCCTACCTCGCGGCCAAGCTGGCGATCACCTGCCTGACGATCATCCCCGCGCTCGCCCTTGTCGTGCTGGTGGCCGCGCTGGTGAACCACGTGGAGGTGACGCCGAGCGCGGGGCTTCAGGTCATCGTCACAATGGCCATCGGCGTCCTGCCGTTCGCGGCCCTCGCCATGCTCATCGGCTGCACCTTCGATGCGACCAGTGCCCAAGGCGCCACGATCGTGACGTACGTGACCTTCGCGATCGTCGGTGGTCTCTGGGCGCCGCTGTCATCGCTTCCCGACGGGATCGCTACGATCGGGAGGATGCTGCCTTCGTATCGCCTCGCCAACCTGGGGTGGCAGGCCATCGCCGGTCGACCACCCGATCCGACGGACATGGTCGCCCTCGCCACCTACGCGATCGGCTTCGGCGCGCTTGCCGCATGGTGGTTCCGTCACGTGGAGGCGCAGGGTGGCTGATCAGTCGTTCGCAGGGCAGCCAACGCAAGAGCGGGACTCCACAGTCGTCTCTTCGGCCTCCGAGCCGTTCGGTTGGCGAAGACACCCCAACCTCCGCCCGGCGTACGTCGGTGGCGCGCTCTTCTTCATCGTCTACCCGCTCATCGGGCTGCTTCAGTCGGGGCTCGCGACACCGCTGGTCGTCCTCGGCCTGGTGGGCTGGGCGATCTTCGTGGCGGCGCTCCTGCTCGCCTTCAGGCAGGGTGACTTCTCCCGTGGCTTGGCAGGAGCGTGGCCGGTCGCCGTGATCGGCGCCCTCATCGTGATCGGCGGGGCGCTCGAGCTCCTGGCCCCACAGACGGATTGGGCCGTGCTGTTCTTCTACGGAGGCGTCATCGCCGGTCGTCTCGCGCCCGACCGACGGGCCCTCGGCGGGGTGGCAGCCGTCTCGATCGTCGCCAGCCTGACCCGTGCCTTCGCAACGGGCGACGTCGGCGCCGGTGCGAGCATCGGGTTCGAGGTCCTCCTCGTCAGCCTCGGCCTGTTCAGCCTGGCGGCGCTGGCTCGCTCGTACGAGGCGCTCGATGCAGCCCAGCACGAACTCGCCCGGCTCGCCGTTGCCGAAGAGCGGAATCGGATCGCGCGAGACCTCCACGACACGCTCGGCCAGAGCCTATCGGTGATCGCCCTCAAGGCCCAGCTTGCGATCCGCCTCCTGCCTGCCGATGCGGCGCTCGATCGTCCTCGGACTGAGCTTGCCGACGTGGAGACCGTCGCCCGCGACGCCTTGGCCTCCGTGCGCGAGACGGTCTCGGGTTACCGACAGCCCAGCCTCCGGGAGGAGCTGGTGGGCGCGCGCTCGGCGCTCACCGCCGCGGGCATCAAAGGCCGGATGGATGCCGTTGGCGATCCGTTTCCGCCGCTCGTCGAGGCAGTCCTCGCTTGGACCGTTCGTGAGGGAGTCACGAACGTGGTCCGCCACAGCGGCGCGCGACATGCGAGTGTCGAGATCTCGCGCGATGGCGGCTGGGTCCAGGGTGTCGTGGAGGATGATGGACGGGGCATCGGGCCGCCCGACGGCGCCGGCACCGCGACCGGCGTCGGGCTCGCCGGGCTATGTGAGCGCGTTGGCGCAGTGGGCGGGTCGTACGAGGTCGGGAGGGGTTCGATGGGAGGCTTCCGGCTGGCCGTTCGGTTACCGATCGAGATTCGACCATGACCACCAACCAACCGATCGCCCGTCGACCGATCCGAGTCCTCCTTGCCGAGGACCAGAGCATGATCCGAGGAGCCCTGGCCGCGTTGCTTGGGCTCGAGGAAGACATCGAGGTCGCGGGCGAGGTCTCGCGCGGAGACGAGATCCTGTCCTGTGCCCTCGACGTCCGACCAGACGTCGCCCTGCTCGACATCGAGATGCCCGGACTCGACGGTCTCGCCGCGGCCAGGCAACTGCGATCAGCGTTGCCTGGGACGCGCGTCCTGATCCTCACCACGTTCGGCCGGCCCGGTTACCTTCGGCGCGCACTGGAGGCCGGGGCGTCTGGCTTTCTGCTCAAGGATGCACCCGCATCCGACCTCGCCTCGGCGATCCGTCGCGTCGCCGCCGGTGACCGCGTTGTCGATCCGGCCCTCGCTCTTGCAGCACTGGGGGACGGCTCGAGCCCGCTCTCGGACCGGGAGCGCGAGGTCCTGACGAGCTCCATCGAGTTCGGCACGGTTGCCGAGATCGCCGAGCGATTCTCGCTTTCGGAGGGTACCGTCCGGAACCACCTTTCGGCGGCGATCCAGAAGGTCGGCGCGCGGAACCGCGCCGAGGCGGCGCGGATCGCGCAGGACAAGGGCTGGCTCGAGCCGGAGGTCGAGGATTGAGACTCGAACGCAGCAGTCATCGCCGAGCAGGAGACAGGTAGCGTGAAGCAATGACCTGGAAACCGATGGCGCTTTCCATCGAGACCGAGCGGCTTACGCTCAGGATCAGGGACGAGCGCGACGCCGAGTGGTACTGCGAGCTGGTCGGCGAACGTGGTGAGGACCTGCCGACACTCGAGGAGTCGCGGGCGCGCCTCGCCCGATTCCGGGATCTGACGATAGAGACCGGCATCGGTGCTCTCGCGATCTGTCGTCGCGCGGAGGGCGACACGATCGGCTACGGCGCGCTGATCGTCGGGCGTTGCAGCCTGGACGAACCGGAGATCGCCTACGAGCTGCTTCGGCGGTTCCACGGGCGCGGCTATGCGACGGAAGCGGCCCAAGCCCTGGTGGCAGCCGCGGCGGCAACGGGTCGACGCCGTCTTTGGTCGACGGTCGGGGCGTGGAACGCGCCGTCACTCCAGGTGCTCGAGAAGATCGGGTTCCGCAGGGACCACACCATCACCGGTGACCGTGGCGACGTCGTCCACCTGATCCGCGACCTCTAGAGCGACCGCCTGCCGGACTCCACGGTCTCGACCTCGGTTTCCGATGGGATCGGGACCAACAGCTTCGCAGCGGCAGCCAGTCGGCCCGCCGGGCTACCATTGACCTCCCGTGACGACCCTCGCTCCCAACGACTTCACCCATCTCCACGTCCACTCCGAGTTCAGCCTTCTCGACGGGCTCGGGCGGATCAACGACCTCGTCGATTCGGCGGCCCAGCAGGGCTTCGACAGCCTCGCGCTGACCGACCACGGCGCGCTCTACGGCGCGGTCGCCTTCTACCAGGCGGCGACCGCCAAGGGGATCAGGCCGATCATCGGCGTCGAGACCTACGTCGCCCGGCGGTCGATGACCGACAAGGAGGGCAAGGCCGACGCCCAGCCGTTCCACCTCGTCCTGCTGGCCAAGGACGACGTCGGCTACCGGAACCTGTGCCGGCTGGTGACCGACGCCCACCTCGACGGCTACTACTACAAGCCGCGGATCGACCGCGAGCACCTGGCGCGGCACAGCGAGGGGCTCGATCGGGCTGTCGGCCTGCCTCGGCGGCGAGATCCCGCGGGCCCTCGAGACCGACGACTGGGAGCTCGCCCGGAAGCTGGCCGGCGAGTACGGCGACATCTTCGGCAAGGACGGCTTCTTCCTCGAGCTCCAGGACCACGGGCTGGCCGAGCAGCGCCGGCTCAACGAGCAGCTCCTCCGGCTCGCGCCCGAGGTCGGCCTGCCGCTCGTCGTGACCAACGACCTCCACTACGTCCACCAGGCCCAGGCCGAGGCCCACGACGTCCTGCTCTGCGTCGGGACCGGCAACAACCTCGACACGCCCGGCCGGATGCGCTTCGAGGCGACCGACTTCTACCTCAAGTCGGCGGCCCAGATGGCGGCCCTCTTCCCCGACCAGCGCGAGGCGCTCCTCAACACCCGCCGGATCGCCGAGATGACCGGCGGCCTCGACGCTGCCCCTCGGCCAGACTCCGGATCCCGCACTTCCCGGTGCCCGACGGCGAGACGGTCGAGAGCTGGCTGCGGGCCGGAGTGCCAGGCGGCCTCGCCCGGCGCTACGGGACGGTGACGCCCGAGCTCCAGGAGCGGCTCGACTACGAGCTGCGGGTGATCACCTCGATGGGCTACGCCGGCTACTTCCTGATCGTGGCCGACTTCGTCCGGTTCGCCCGCGAGCAGCGGATCCAGACGACCTGCCGGGGCAGCGCGCCGGGCTCGATCGTGACCTACACCCTCGGGATCACCCCGGTCGACCCGATCCTCTACCAGCTCCCGTTCGAGCGGTTCCTCAACCCCGACCGGGTGACGATGCCCGACATCGACGTCGACTTCGAGGACGGCCGGCGCGAGGAGGTCATCGCCTACGTCGGGCGCAAGTACGGCCAGGACCACGTCGCCCAGATCATCACCTTCGGCACGATGCTCGCCCGGGCGGCGATCCGCGACGTCGGCCGGGTCCTCGGGATGAGCTACGGCGACGTCGACCGGATCGCCAAGGCGGTCCCGAACCAGCTCGGGATCAAGCTCGACGAGGCGCTCCAGATCGCCGCCGCCGTTCCGCGAGATGGTCGAGGCCGACCCCCAGGTCGGCAAGCTGGTCGACCTCGCCAAGCAGCTCGAGGGGGTGGCCCGCAACGCCAGCACCCACGCCGCCGGCGTCGTCATCAGCCGCGAGCCGCTGACCGAGCTCATGCCGCTCCAGCGGGCGACGAACTCGGACGGGCTGATGACCCAGTTCGAGATGCACGCCGTCGAGGCGCTCGGCCTCCTCAAGTTCGACTTCCTGGGCCTGTCGAACCTGACGATCCTGCGCCAGGCGGTCGAGCTGGTGAAGGCCGACCGGGGGGTCGAGATCGACCTCGACGCGCATCCCGCTCGACGACGCCGAAGACGTTCGAGCTGCTGGCCAGCGGCGAGACGACCGGCATCTTCCAGCTCGAGTCGGCGGGGATGCGCCGCTACATCCGGGAGCTCCGGCCGACCTCGGTCTACGACCTCGCGGCCATGGTCGCCCTCTACCGGCCCGGCCCGATGGACAACATCCCGGCCTACATCCGGCGCAAGCACGGCCAGGAGCCGGTGACCTACCTCCACCCGCTCCTCGAGCCGTACCTCGAGAAGACGTACGGGATCTTCGTCTACCAGGAGGACATCATGGCCGCGGCCATCGCCCTCGGCGGCTTCACCGGGCCCGGAGGCCGACACGCTCGGCTACGCGATCCGCAAGAAGAAGTCGTCGGTCCTGCGCGCCCAGAAGGAGAAGTTCGTCACCCAGGCGGCCGAGCGGGGCGTCCCGGCGGAGACGATCGACGCGGTCTTCAAGGCCTTCGAGCCGTTCGAGCGCTACGGCTTCAACAAGGCCCACGCCACCTGCTACGGCCTGGTCGCCTACCAGACGGCCTACCTCAAGGCGAACTACACGGTCGAGTACATGACCAGCGTCCTGACCGCCGTCCGCGACACCGCCGAGAAGGTCGCCGCGGCGATCGCCGAGTGCCGCCGGATGGGGATCGAGGTCCTGCCCCCGGACGTCCACCGCTCGGGCGTCGAGTTCACCGTCGAGGGCGACGCGATCCGGTTCGGCCTGCTGGCCGTGAAGAACGTCGGCCAGGGCGCGATCGAGTCGATCATCGCGGCCCGCGACGAGGGCGGCCCGTTCCGCTCGCTGACCGACTTCTGCTCGCGGATCGACCTCCGCCTGGCCAACCGCAAGGTCCTCGAGGCGCTGGCCAGGGTCGGGGCGCTCAACGCCTTCGGGCACCCGGCCCAGATCCTGCTCGGGCTCGACGACGCCCTGGCCGCCGGCGCCGCGACCCAGCGCGACCGGATCTCCGGCCAGACCTCGCTGTTCGAGATGGCCGCCGAGCCGGCGGCGCTCGACGCGCCGCTGCCGATCGTGCCCGAGACGCCGACCCGCGAGCGGCTCCGCTGGGAGAAGGAGCTCCTCGGGCTGTACCTCTCGGACCATCCCGCTCGGCGAGATCGCCGAGGCGATCGGGCCGTTCGTGACGGCCTACTCGGGCGACCTGCGGGACGAGTCGCTCGACGGGCAGCGGGTCGTCGTCGGCGGGATCGTCACCGGCGTGCGGACGGTCATCACGAAGGCCAAGGCGACGATGGCGATCGTCAGCCTCGAGGACCTCCAGGGCGGCATCGAGGTCGTCGTCTTCCCGCGGATGTTCGAGGAGAGCCGGCCCACCTGGACGGAGGGCCGGATCCTGCTCGTCGCCGGCCGGATCGACCACAAGGGCGAGGACGTCTCGCTGCTGGCCGACCTCGCGGTGGACTGGGACGAGGCGGTCGGTCGCGGTCCGGAGGCGTTCGCCCGGGACGTGGCCGCCGGCGATCGCTCGCGCGGCCGGGGCGGTCGGCCGAACGGCAACGGCAACGGCGCGTCCGTCGGCGGACGTCCCTCGGGCGGTCAGCGGCAGGCCGGCGGCTACGGACCCGGGGCAGGGGAGCGGGCGCCGGTGGCGGTCGGCCCGGGTCCTGGCGCGCCGCCGCCGGTGGTCGTCGGGGTCAGCCCGCTCCGACCGGGCGCGACTGCGGCGATCGGTTCACCGGGGTCGACGGTCCCGACCTCAGGTGATGCCGGGTCCGAGCGCGAGCCGGTGCCCCCGCAAGTGCCAGCGACCGCCGACCTGCCGCGGATCGTCCCGGCCGAACCGCTCGGCACCTACCCGGAGTCGAGCGGCTCCGGAGGGACGGACCTCGAGGACGACGAGCCACCGCTTCCCGACGAGGCCCGGGCCAGGGTCGCCGGGGCCGCCCGGGCCCCGACGCTGCCCCTCGAGGCACGGCCCGACCAGGTCCTCCACGTCCGCTTCGCGGCGAGCGCCGGCACGGAGCGGGCGATGGAGGCGTTCCGGCAGGTGCTCCGATCACATCCGGGGGCGACCCGCGTCGTCCTCCACGTCCCGGCCGGACGCAGCGACGCCGAGCTGCCGATGGAGCTCCGGTCGGGTGTCGCCTACGACGCCGAGCTGGTCGCCGAGGTGGGCCGCCGACTCGGCGACGGCTCGGTGGAGCTGCGACTCGCCTGACCCGACCGGGACGGTCGGCCGGTGGGCGGTCCGGCGGCGGTGGATCCGCCTCCGCCGCCCGCCCCGGGACTACCGCGCGCTGTTCTCCGAGCGCATCGCCTGGACGACCGCGTAGCGGTCGGTGAACTCGCCCCGGACCGAGGCGATGGTGGCCGCGTCGAGGAGCAGCTCGTTGCCGATCTCGTTGAGGACCGCGCTCTCCTCGGCCGAGATCGAGTCGTCGACCGCGTCGACCAGGAAGCAGCAGCGCAGGAGGGCCATCCGCTCGTCCTCGCTGGCCCCGGTCGCCCACTCGCGGGTCACCAGGTAGTCCTCGGTGCCGCCGACGAGCCGCTCCTGTTGCTTGGCGATCTCGACGACGAGGATCGCCTGGGCCTCCGGGATCGCCGCCGTGCTCCATGACGATCCGCTCCATGAGCCGCGTCTCGTCGTCGGTCATGACCATGTCCGAGTTGGCCGCCCGGCCGAGGATGTAGGCGAACCCGGCAAGGTGCTGGGCCCGTTCGGGTGGCAGCGCCTCGAGCTCGCCGACGATCCGTCGGACGGTCGCGGTCTCGGTCGGCGAGGAGGGGGCCGGGGTCGGCGAGGGGGCAGGCGCCGTCGCGCCGGCCGGGGTTCCGAAGAAGCGCTTGAAGACCATCGGGTCGGATCTCCTATCTGGTGCCGTGGGCCGGATGTTCCGGCCGAACGGCGATGAACGTCGACGTGGCGGTGACCGTCTCGACCCCGTCGGAGCTCAGGACGGCATGGATGATTGCCCGACGAGCGGTCGCCTCGGCGACCCGCGCGGTCAGGTCGACCGGTCGATCGGTCGGGGTGGGGCGGTGGTACTGGACGTGGAGGTCGGCCGTGACGACGACGGGCGGGTGACTGAGCCCACCCGCGATCATCAGGTGGTGGGCCGCCGTCCAGGCCGAATGGCAGTCGAGCAGGGTGGCGGCGATCCCGCCGTTGAGCATCCCGGGGAACGCCTCCATCCCCGGGCCCGGCGTCCAGCGCGCGACGACGGTCTCACCGCGCACGTGGCTCTTGATCCGGAGGCCGTGCCGGTTGCCCGGACCGCAGCCGAAGCAGATGTCGTCGGCACCGTAGCGGTCCTGGAGGGCAAGGTCGTCCATCGCCGGGAGTCTAGCCGGAGCGCGGCCGAAGGGTCCCGCGGCGGTCGCGACACCCGACCTGCGGCACGCGACCCGACCCGCGGTGTGGTTGACTCGGCGGGATGGTCCCCCTCTCGATCGCCGTCACCCTGCTCGCGGCAGGGCTGACGTTCGTCGTCCAGCCGCTGGTCGGGAAGCTCCTCCTGCCCTGGTATGGCGGCGCGAGCGCGGTCTGGACCACCTGCCTCGTCTTCTTCCAGGTGGGCCTCCTCGCGGGCTACCTGTTGGCCCACCTCGTCACCAGCCGTCTCGGGGTCCGTCGGGCGGCCGTCGTCCAGGTCGCGATCGTCGCGGTCCCGCTCCTCGGCCTGCCGATCGGCCTGACCGCCAGCCCGGCGTCGCCGCCCGGCGCGGACCCGACGGTCTGGCTCCTCGCCGTCCTCGTCCTCGCGGTCGGCGCTCCGTTCGTCGCCCTGACCACTACCACGCCGACGCTCCAGGCCTGGCTCGCGGGAGCGGGCGCCCCGGTCGCCCGGGCCGGTGCATTCCGGCTGTTCGCCGCGGGCAGCGCCGGGAGCCTGGCCGGTCTGCTCATCTACCCGCTGGTCGTGGAACGCTCCCTGGACCTCACCGACCAGACCCGCTGGTGGTCGATCGGCTACGTCGTCTTCGCGGTCCTGGTGACCATCGGGGCGCTCGTCGTCGTCCGGCGCGCCCGTCCCGGTCCGCCCGACGAGCGTCCGGCGCCGGCGACGTCCGCGGGCGGTCCGAGCTCGGACGGCCCGGAGCGTCGCACCCGTCTCGACTGGGTGGCCCTGGCGGCGATCCCGGCGGCGCTCGTGGTCGGCACGACGGCCCATCTCTCGGTCGACGTCGCCGCGGTCCCGCTCCTGTGGGTCGTCCCGCTCGCGATCTATCTCGGGACGTACGTGCTCGCGTTCGCCGGCCCACGGCCGATCGGTCTCCGGCTCGCCGACCGGCTCCTGCCGGTGCTGGCGCTCGGTGCGGTCCTCACGTTGTTCGACGTCGGGGACCTGCCCCTCGGGATCGTCTTCGCGGCCCAGCTCGGGGCTCTCGCCGCGGTCGGCCTGGCCTGCCACGGCCGGCTCGTCCTGGCCAAGCCCGGTCCGGACGAGCTGACCGGCTACGACCTGGCGATCGCGGCCGGCGGCGCGCTCGGGGGGATCCTCGCCGGCCTGGCCGGCCCGCTCATCCTGCCGGTGCCGATGGAGGGGGCGATCGCCCTCGTGCTCGCGCTCGTGGTCCGGTCCCGGCCGATCCCCTGGTCGACTGGGGAGTCGGCCGCCGCTCTGCCCGTCGGGGCCCCGGCGGGACCGTGGACCGTCGCCCCGGCCGCACCGGCGGCGCATCTGCCCCTGGTCATCCCCATCCGTATCCGATCGATCGCCGGCAGGATCCCGTTCCTCGGCCGGTACGCGATCGCCGGGACCATCCTCCTGGTCCTGCTCTTGGCCGTCGACCCGCACCTGCCGGCGGGTCTCGTGGTCGCGACCCTGCTCGTCGGTCTCCTGCTCGGTCTTGCCGGCCGGCCCCTCGTCTTCGCCGCTGTCGTGGGCGGTCTGGTCGCACTGTCGGTCGCGGCGCTGCCCCCGACGCTCGACACGGTCCGTACGTTCTACGGGGTCCACCGGGTCGCCGCGGACGCCTCCGGTCGCCACGCCCTCTTCGCCGGGACCACGGTCCAGGGTCTGCAGCGCTACCTGCCGCCGGATCTGCGCGACCGGCCGATCGGCTACTACCACCCGGCCAGCCCGATCGCCGACGTGATGGCGGCCCTGGGTCAGGGTGACGGGTCGCTCCACGTCGGGGTCGTGGGTCTCGGGGCGGGCGCGATCGCGGCCTACGGGCGACCGGCCGACGAGCTGACGTTCTTCGAGATCGACCCGGCGGTCGAAGCGATCGCCCGGGATCCGCGCCTGTTCACCTACCTCGCGGACTCACCGGCGCGGATCGCCGTGCGGATGGGCGACGGACGTCTCGGCCTGGCCGCCGAGCCGCCGGCGTCGTTCGACCTGGTGGTCATCGACGCGTTCGCCTCGGACGCCATCCCGGTCCACCTGCTGACCCGGGAGGCCATCGCGACCTACCTCGAGCGTCTGCGACCGGGCGGTCTCGTCGCGTTCAACGTCTCGAACCGCTACGTCGCCCTCGAACCCGTCCTGGCGGCGGTCGCGCGCGACCTCGGGCTGGCCGGCCTGACCCGGATCGACGATCCTCCCCTGGCCTCGGCGGGGGATGCCGACCCGTCACAATGGGTGGTGCTCAGCGCCGATCCGGCGGCGCTCGACGGACTCGTCCCGCTGCCCGGCTGGCGCCCCCTCGTCCCCCCGGCGGCTCGCGCCTGGACCGACCGCTACAGCGACCTGTTCGGGGCGATGATCGGATCCTGACCCGGAGGCCGCTCTCAGGACGCTCTCAGCCCGCGTCGCGATGCTTCGGACCTGCGACGGATCGACTCGGCACGGACGATCGGCCGCACGAACCCTCGGAACGCGGACTCCTCCTCCCCGCGTTCGAGACTCCCCGAAGACCCGGCGGCCTCCCACCGCCGGGTCTTCTGCGTCCGACGCCGGGGCGTCATACTCCACCGGAACGCTGGTGCAGGAGGAGGGCTTGGGGATGCGACGGCAGGTGCTCGTGGGAGGTCTGGTCTCGGCCGCGCTCGTGGCCCTCGCGGCGTGCAGCGGTGATGGGGCGACGGCCGTGCCGGGCGCCGCGACCGCCGCTCCGTCGGCGGCCGTCAGCGAGCCGTCGGTGGCCGCGGCGTCACCGGGAACCGGTCAGGCCGGTGGCTTCGACGCCGGCGCCCTCGTTACGGCCGACATGGCCGGTTCCGTGATCGGCGGGTCGCCCACGAAGGTCGACATGCCGATCGGCGCGACCGGCGGCGCGATGAGCGTCGCTTCGTACACGAACCCGGGTGGCGACAGCGTGACGGTCCTCGTCGAGCGGCTGCCCGGGATGACCGGCTCGCTCGCCCTCCAGGCGGCGATCGCCCAGCAGGGCTCGAACGGGAACATGCAGGCCGTCGGCGGCATCGGCGACGCCGCCGGCAAGGTCGTCCAAGACCACGACGCCACCCTCGCCTTCGTCAAGGGCGACACGATCGTGGTCCTGGCGGCGACCGCCGCCGGCTCGTCCGGGAGCGACCTGGAGTCCAAGCTCGAGTCGCTCGCCGGGCAGATCAGCGGCAAGCTCTAGGCGGAGCGTCGGCAGGTCGAGACGGCGCGCGGAGCGACTTCGCGCGGTCCGAACAGGGTGCCGCCGGGACCCGGCGATGGGCGGTGGCTCGGATGCTCGGCTGGCTCGTGGCCCTGGACCGATGTCCCGGGTCAGTCGATCGTGCGTGTTACCTGGTGTGATCGAACGGATCGCCGCGTCGGACCCCGGCGCGAAGCAGCCTGGCGATCGGAGCCGACATGACGACCCGCCCGACGGCGCCCCCCGCGTGTTGAGCGCACTCGCCCTGCGGGCCACGCCGGCCGTCGACGGCCATGACGAGGCGATCGTCGCGGCCGCCCAGGCGGACCCTGCCGCCTTCGCCGCGATCTACGACCGCTACCTGCCCCGGGTCTACCGCTATCTGGCGGCGAGGACGGCGACCCCCGAGGACGCCGCCGATCTCACCCAGGCGGTATTCCTCAAGGCGTTCCACGGTCTCGGACGCTTTCGGCCCGGCGTCACGCCGTTCGCCAGCTGGCTCTTCCGGATCGCCCGCAATACCGCCGTCGACTCCCATCGCCGGTCGCGCCCATCCGTCCCGTGGGAGGCCCTCCCGGACGTCGTGTCCGCTCCCGGCGGCGCGCCGGAAGACGCGCTCCTCAGGAGCGAGCGGTTGCGTGAGCTGGGAGTCGCCCTCGACTCGCTCGACCCGGCCAAGCGCGACCTGCTCGCCCTGCGCTATGCCGGCGGCCTGAGCGTCGCCGAGATCGCCGCGCTCGTCGGGAAGCGTCCCGAGGCGGTCAAGAAGCAGCTCCAGCGCATCGTGAACGACCTCAAGGAGCACTACCGTGACCAGCACGAATAGCCTCGACGAGCTCGATCCGATCGAGCGGGACCTCCAGGCCGTCTTCGCGGCCCCGGTGCCGGCCCTGAGGTTCGATCCGAGGGCGGGGACCGACCTGCGCCGCGCGCCGATCCTCCGCCGCCGATCGGTGCGGCTCGGGCTGGGGGTGACGATCGTGACCGGCGCCATCGTCACAGGGATCCTCTGGGTCCCGGCGTTCGGCGGAGCCGGGACGCCGACCGTCAACGCCCAGGAGCTCATCATCCGGAGCGGCACCGCCAGTGCTTCGCTGGCCTCCGTCGCACCGGCCTACCACATGACGTCCGTCGTGAGGTCCGGCGCCAAGCTCGGCACAGTGGTGGAGGGCCAGACCGAGACATGGTTCAACGGGGCATCGGCGGCGCGGACCGAGTCGACCATGGTCATGGCCGGCGTGGAGGAGACGTTCGGGATGGCGGCCGCCGGCGGTGAGATCTGGCTCTACCGGACGCGTGGCGGTGAAACGCTGGTCGCGCATCTCGCCCATTCGGACCGCAAGGACGGAGTGCTGGCGGACCAGTCGGTGGCCGACCTCCTGGCGGAGTACACGATCCCAGGCTGCCAGTCGGCGGTCATCGGTGGCGAGACCAGGGTCGCCGGGCGATCGGCCTGGGTGGTCGAGGTCCGTCCGACACCCGCTACCTGTCTGGCCGATCCGTCCAGGCCCGACACCGTCAAGGTCGCCGCTCATCCCGAAGAGCTCGGCAGCGCGACGATCACGATCGACAAGGCCACCGAGGTGACTCTTGCCCTGGAGAAGCGCGACGGCTCCGGGGCCGTTGCCTACAGCTATCTCGTCGAGGCTTTCGAGACCGGTCGGGCCGCCGCCTCGACGGGCCTGCCCTACGTGCCGCCGGCGGGCGCCCGGGTCGTCGAGGTCGGCGACTACGGGGCAGCCAAGGCCGTCTTCTCGACGGACGCACCCGGCGCGACGCCCCCGATCAAGTAGAGCAGGGCGATCCCTCGAGGCGTGGTCCCGGAGGAGGGAGTCGAACCCTCATGCCCTTGCGGGCAATCGATTTTGAGTCGATCGCGTATGCCATTCCGCCACTCCGGGCCGAGTGCCAGTGTAGGCGAGTGTCGGATCCGGACCTGACCACGATCCGTCACGGCCTGGTGCGTTCGGGCAGCCAGGATGGGAACCTGGGCCGCGGCCCGGACGTCGTCGTCATCGACGATGCTAGACTCGCCGCGCCTGACCCACGCCGTCCGGAGGTGGCCCCCGACCGTGGAGGAACCTCGTCCGAGCGCGGCCGTCGACGACCCCGTCCAGCGTCGCGACCTGATCCTGATCGAGCGTGCGCGCGCGGGCGACCTCGCGGCGTTCAACGACCTCGTCGAGCTGTACCAGGACCAGCTCTTCGCCCTCGTCGCCCGGATGGTCCCGGATCGCGACCAGGCCGCCGACGCGGTCCAGGAGGCGTTCTTCTCGGCCTACCGCAACCTGTCGTCGTTCCGTGGCGGGAGCGTGAAGTCGTGGCTCAGCCGGATCGTCGTCAACCAGGCGATGGACGTCCAGCGGGCCCGCCGGCGCCGTCCCGTCCAGCCCTATCCGGAGCTCGAGGACGACAGCTGGCAGCCACCGACCGGTGAAGAGGCCGACCCGGAGCGCCTGGCGGTCGTCGGCGAGCGGGCGACCGCGCTCGCCGCGGCACTGGCCGCCATCGGCTCCGACCAGCGCAACGCGATCGTCCTGTTCGACATCCAGGGCTTCGACTACGCCGAGATCGCCCAGCTGACCGGGGTCTCCCTGGGCACCGTGAAGTCCCGGATCCATCGTGGTCGGCTCGCACTGCGAGGCCTGCTCGAGGACCGGATGGAACTGTTCCGTGGCTGAGGTCGTCTGAGGACCGTGCCGTACCTGAAGCATCTCCGCCCCGATCACGACGAGACCCTCGTCGTCCGGCTGGCCGCCGACGACCTCGCCGGACGCGAGGCCGACGAGGCGCGTCGCCTGGTCGATACCTGCCCGGCCTGCGCCGAGCTCCTCGCCGATATCCGGGCGATCAGCCTGGCCACCGCGGCCCTTCCGCCACCTCGACGGACCCGCGACTTCCGGCTGACCGAAGCCGATGCCGCCCGGCTCCGCCCGGCAGGCTGGCGTGGCTGGTTGACCCGCTTCGGCGGACAGGGCTACGCCTTCACGAAGCCGCTGGCGACGGGTCTGGCCGCGCTGGGCGTCGCCGGACTCCTGCTTGCGTCGGTGCCCGGCGGGCTCACGGGGTTCGGGTCCAGCGGTGCCGCCCAGTCGGAACGGAGCGCGGTGGGCGCTCCGGTGACCGACCAGGCCCTCGGCGGGACGGCGTCGCTCGCACCGCGTGACGTCCAGGCGACCATGGCCCCGCTCGGGCCGACGTTGGCCGGCCCCGAGGCGGGAGCGGCACCCAGCCCCGCGGCGGCGACCGCGCCCGTTCCGGCCAAGGGTGTCGTTCCCGATGCCTCGGCGGCGGGCTCGGCGGCACCGCTCCCGGCGCCGGAGGGATCGAGCACCACGGATGGCGCCACCGGGGCCGGTAACTTCGCGTCGGGCGGGTCCGGGACCGGGACGTCGACGGCCGAGTCGACACCGGGGACCCCGGCCGGCCCTGCTCTCCCGACGCCGTCGCCGCTGGTCGCCGTCTCGCTGATCCTGCTGGCGGCCGGGGCCGGGCTCGGGCTCCTGCGCTGGGCTGCCCACCGCGTCGGCTGACCCTGCTGCGGCTGCCGACCGGACCCGATCCGTCGTCGTCGGGCGCGGCGGGTCGCCGGGTACACTCAGGGCGACAGCTCCCCCCGCCGAGGACCACCGATGGAACGCCTGATGCTGCTCGACGGCAACGGGCTCATCTACCGCGGATACTTCGCCCTCCCGCCCCTCACCACGTCGAAGGGCGAGCTCGTGAACGCGGTCTTCGGGTTCTGCAGCATCGTCCTGCGCGGCTTCCAGGACATCCGCCCGGACTACGTGGCGGTCTCCTTCGATCTGCCGGGTCCCACCTTCCGGCACGAGCGCTTCGCCGAGTACAAGGCCACCCGGCAGCGGATGCCCGACGACCTGCGCGACCAGTTCCCCAAGGTCCGCGAGGTGGTCAAGGCGCTCCGGATCCCCGTCTACGAGCTGGCCGGCTACGAGGCCGACGACGTCATCGGAACGCTGACCGTCCAGGCCGAGACGCTCGGGCTCGACACGACGATCGTGACCGGCGACCTGGACATGCTCCAGCTGGTGACCGAGCGGACCCGGCTGATGACCACCCGCTCCGGCGTCCAGAACACGATCGTCTACGACCCCGCCCGGATCGAGGAGCGCTACGGCCTGGCGCCGTCCCAGATGATCGACTTCAAGGCGCTCAAGGGCGATTCGACCGACAACATCCCGGGCGTGCCCGGGGTCGGAGACAAGACCGCGGCGAAGCTCATCGCGACGTACGGCGGTCTCGATACGCTCTACGAGCACGTGGACGAGGTCACCCCTGAGCGCTTCCGAGCACCCCTCGGCGAGGCCCGGGAGCGGGTCCTCGAGAGCCGCGAGCTGATGCGGATCGTCCGGGATCTCCCGGTCGAGCTCGACCTCGAGGCGGCCCGGCTCGGCGACTACGACCGGGAGGCGGTCATCCGCCTCTTCCGGGAGTACGAGTTCAGGACGCTCATCGAACGGCTCCCTGCGCTCAGCGGCGAGCGCGCCGAGGAGACCGTCGATGCGCTCCGCTCGGCCGACGCCGGCGACCCGATCCGGGCGGCCCAGGTCGCCGATCGACCGACCGGCTGGGGACCCGCCCCGGCCGGTGGCGCGCGCTCCGGCCCGGCTCGGGCCGCCGCCGGCGAGGGCTCGCTCATGGGGGAGGGGACCGGGCTCCAGCTCTCGCTCGACTTCGGGGCGATCGACGCCGGAGGCGTGCCGGGAACAGGGTTCGACGGCGGCATGGGCCGGAGCACCGCCGTCGCCGCCGACGCAGGTGACGAGACCGGAGGCCCCGTCGCGATCGAACCCGCCGGCGACCTGCCGTCGGCCCTCGCGTCGGCCATCGCCGATCCCGGTGGTCGCATCGAGATCGCCACGGGCGAGCGGCTCGACGCGCTCGAGTCGTGGCTCGGCGAGCAGGCCGTCATCGGCACGGCGCTCCTCCTCGACGACCCGCGCCCGCTGGCCGGGACCGCCCTGGCGATGGCCGTGGCCGGCATCGACGGTCGGACCGTCGCCGTCGAGGGGCCGAGCGACTCGGCTCGGCTCCGAGCCCTGATCCAGCGGCTCGGCGTGCCGATCGTCGCCCACGAGGCGAAGCCGCTCCTCGTGGCCGGCATCGTGGACGACCCGTCGGCGACGCCGCTCGTCGTGGACTTCGACACCCAGATCGCCGCCTACATCCTCAACGCCAGCCTGCGCAGCCAGACGATCGCCGACGTCGTGGCCGAGCAGCTCGACCTCATCCTGCCGCCGGCCGCCGAGCTCCCGCCGTTCGCCCGGGCCGGCCTCGAGGCGCTCTCGGCGGTGGCGGCCCGGGAGCCGCTCGCGGCCGCCCTCGAGCGGGAGAGCCTCGATCGCCTCTTCCGCGAGATCGAGCTGCCGCTCGTGCCGGTCCTGGCCCGGATGGAGGCTGTCGGGGTGAGCCTCGACCGCGCTGCCCTGGCCCTCCTGGAGGTCGAGTTCCGGGGCGAGATCGAGCGGCTCGAGGCGGAGATCTACGCCAGCGTCGGTCACGAGTTCAACCTCGGCAGCCCGAAGCAGCTCGAGCAGATCCTCTTCACCGAGCTGAAGCTCCCGCCGGGCAAGCGGACGAAGACCGGCTACTCCACCGACGCATCGGTCCTGGAGGAGCTCCGGACGGCCCACCCGATGGTCGAGGGACTCCTCGAGTGGCGGGTCTACACGAAGCTCCGCTCGACCTACGTCGAGGCGCTGCCGACCCTCATCGCCTCGGACGGGCGGCTCCACACGACCTTCCACCAGGCGGTGGCAGCGACGGGCCGGCTGTCGTCGTCCGACCCGAACCTGCAGAACATCCCGATCCGCACCCCGCTCGGCCGGCGGATCCGGCGAGCCTTCGTGGCCGGGGCGCCGGACGTCACCCTGGTCGCGGCGGACTACTCGCAGATCGAGCTGCGGATCCTCGCCCACGTGTCGGGCGACGAGCACCTCCGGGACGCCTTCGCCCGGGGCGCCGACATCCATCGCGAGACGGCCGCCCGGGTCCTCCACAAGGCGCCCGAGGAGGTGACCGCCGACGAGCGCTCGATGGCCAAGATGGTCAACTTCGGGATCGCCTACGGGATGAGCGACTTCGGCCTGTCGACCCGGGCCGGGATCCCCCGCAAGGAGGCCCAGGAGTTCATCAAC
This sequence comes from uncultured Chloroflexia bacterium, assembly GCA_963809595.1. GTDB lineage: Bacteria > Chloroflexota > Limnocylindria > Limnocylindrales > CSP1-4 > Chersky-267. The sequence goes on from CAWEKG010000002.1 coordinate 257,292, forward strand.
ACCTACTTCGCGACCTACTCCGGGATCAGCTACTACATGCTCCACATCAAGGAATCGGCCCGGACCCAGGGCTACGTCACGACCCTGCTCGGTCGCAAGCGCCAGATCCCGGAGCTCCAGGCCAGGAACCCGACCCTCCGCGCCGCCGGCGAGCGGATGGCGATCAACATGCCGATCCAGGGGACCGCCGCCGACATCGTGAAGATCGCGATGATCCGTCTCGACGAGCGGCTGCGCGAGGGCGGTTTCCGGGCGAGACCGCTCCTCCAGGTCCACGACGAGCTCCTCCTCGAGGTGCCCCGGGCCGAGGTGGACCGACTCGTCCCGGTCCTGCGCGCGACGATGGAGAGCGCCCTCCGGCTGGACGTGCCCCTGACCGTCGACGTGAAGGTCGGCGACGACTGGGACTCGATGACCCCGCTCACCCGGGCCGACGCCGTCGCGGTCGAGGCCGACGCGCCGGTCGAGGCGCCGATCGCCGGTGCCTGAGCTGCCCGAGGTCGAGACGGTCGCTCGCGACCTCCGACCGCGGATCGTCGGGGCGACCATCGCCGGCGTCCGCACTGGCTGGGCCGGGACGATCCGGACCCACGACCCGACGGCGTTCGCGGATGCCCTCGTCGGCCGCCGGATCGCGGGGGTCCACCGGCGGGCCAAGCTCGTCGTCGTCGACCTGTCCGGGGAGGCGGCCCTGACCATCCACCTGAAGATGACCGGGCAGCTCTTCGTCGTGCCCGCCGGAACGCCCGAGGATCCGTATGTCCGGCTCGTCCTGGAGCTGGCGGACGGACGCGAGCTCCGCTTCAGGGACATCCGCAAGTTCGGCCGAGTCGGGCTCTACCCCCGCGACCCGCTCAGCGGTGAGCTGGTGACCGAAGTCGGCGGCCCGGCCGTCTTCGCCGGGCACGGCCCAGAGCCGCTCGACGACGCGTTCACCCTGCGTGCGTTCCGGGTCCGGCTCCGGCATCGGAAGGGTCGCCTCAAGCCGCTCCTCCTCGACCAGGCCTTCCTGGCCGGGGTGGGCAACATCTACGCCGACGAGGCGCTCTGGACGGCCCGGCTCCACCCGCTCCGGAGCGCCCCCACCCTCCGGCCCCCAGACGAGCGTCGGCTCTATGGTGCGATCCGCTCGATCCTGTATGAGGCCGTCGAGCGGCGGGGGAGCTCGATCGACGACTACACCGCACCCGACGGCGACGGCGAGATGCAGGAGCACCTGAACGTCTACCAGCGGACCGCCGAGCCGTGTCCACGCTGCGGACGACCGATCCGGCGGATCGTCATCGGCGCCCGGGCGACCCACTTCTGCTCGTGGTGCCAGCGACTCCCGGCCGCGGATCGGGCCGGCGCCCGACGCATCCTCCGGGCGGCGACGGGTGGCGGGGTCGCGACCCGCCCGGCGGCCCGGGCCACGACCGAGCGGACGATGCGAGCCGCCGCGAGCCGGCGGGCGGCGGCTCGGAGCGCGGCCGGATGAGCATCCTCCGCTTCGAGCGGGTCGTCCGCGAGATCGGTACCTTCGTGATCCTCGACGAGGTCTCCGCCGCGGTCGCCCTCGGCGATCGGATCGGGCTCGTCGGACCGAACGGGGCGGGGAAGACGACGATGCTCCGCCTCGCCGCCGGGGTGGACGAGCCGGATCGCGGCGTCGTCGGGCGGAAGCGCGGTCTCAGCCTCGGGCTCCTCGCCCAGGAGTCGCACTTCGACGCGGCCTTCATGGCCTCGTCGGACCTCCGTTCCGCGGTCCGGACCGGGGCTGCCCACCTCGATGTCATGGCCGGCGAGCTGGCCGAGCTGGAGCACGACCACCGCGTCACCGAGCCGCACTACGCCGACCTCCAGCATCGCTTCGAGGTCCTCGGCGGATACACCCTCGACCAGCGGGTCGACGCGACGCTGTCCGGCCTCGGCTTCACGAGGGCCGAGTGGACGAAGCCGCCGAGCGCCCTCTCCGGCGGCGAGCAGACCCGGGCCGCCCTCGCCCGGCTGGTCATCGCCGACCCCGACCTCTTGATGCTCGACGAGCCCACGAACCACCTCGACCTCGACGCCCTGGAGTGGCTCGAGGAGCATCTCCGACGACGGGCCGGCTCGCTCATCGTGGCGAGCCACGACCGGGCCTTCCTCGACGGGACCGTGACTCGGATCTGGGAGCTCCGCGACCGCAGGCTGACGGCCTTCCGGGGCGACTACTCCGCGTACCACCGGCAGCGGATCGAGCGCGACGCCCGCCTCGAGAAGGACGTCGAGAACCAGGCCGAGTCGATCGCCCGGGAACAGGAGCTCGTCCAGCGCTATCGGAGCCATCGCAAGTTCGCCAAGATGCACGAACACGAGGCGCGCCTGGAGCGGCTCCGCTCGGAGCGCGTCGAGACGCCCAAGGCCGGCCGTCGGCTGAAGCTCGGCAGCACGGCCCTGGCCGGGACCGGTCCTGCCCGATCTGGCGAGATCGTCGTCAGGGTCGAGGACCTCGTCGTCGGTTACCTGCCCCGCTTCCGACGGGAGGCGGTGCCGACGGGGTCCGACTCGCTCACCGAAGGACCGCTCGACGTCGCGACCGGGGCGGGGGAAGGACCCGACGCCGGGGACGGCGAGCGCCCCGACGGTGCCGCGACCGCCGACGTCCCGGCACCGCCCGAGCCCCTGGCCGTCGCCCGCATCCCGTTCCTGGCCGCCCAGCGCGGCGAGCGGATCGGGATCGTCGGCCCGAACGGGGCGGGCAAGTCGACCCTGCTGCGGACGATCGCCGGTGATCTGCCGCCGCTCGACGGCGTTCTCACGATCGGCGGTGGGGTCTCGATCGGCTACCTCGCCCAGCTCCGCGGCGCGGCCATCCCCGGGGCGACCGTCCTCGACGCCCTTCTCGAGGCGATCCCGGTGACCCCCGGCGAGGCCCGGGGCTACCTCGCCCGGTTCCTCTTCCGGGGTGACGACGCCTTCAAGGAGGTCCGGACCCTGTCCGGCGGCGAGCGCTCGCGGCTCGAGCTGGCGCTGCTCGGGATCATGCCCGCCAACCTGCTCCTCCTCGACGAGCCGACCAACCACCTCGACATCCCGGCCCGCGAGGCGATCGAGGCCTTCATGCGCGAAACGCCGGCCACCCTCCTCGTCGTGAGCCACGATCGGCGCCTGTTGGAGACCATCTGCGATCGCCTGTGGGTGGTGGACGTCGGGGCGGCGGCGCCGTTCGACGGCGGGTATCGGGCGTGGCGGGCGGCGGTCGCCGACGGCTGGACGGTCGCCGGCGCGATCGAGGCCGAGGCGCGGCGTCTCCGGACCGGGGGTCGCCCGGTCGCCGGCACGGTGGTCGCGGCGGAGGCGTCCAGGAACGGTCGGTCGCGAGTGCAGGGTGCGTCCCGGGCCGGGTCGCGTCCCACCCCGTCGCGATCCGGAGACGTCCGGGTCGCCGGCCGTGAGGATGGGCGAGCGGGCTCCGGGACGGCGCCGGCAGCGGCGCCCATCCGAGCCCCGGCCCGCCAGCCGAAGCTCTCGAAGGAGGCGTACCGTCGCCAGAAGGCGGCACTCGAGACCGAGCTCACCCGGCTCGGCCTCCGCAAGAGCCACCTCGAGCTGGCGATGGGCGACCCGTCGGTCGGGGCGAACTTCGTCGAGCTGCGCCGGATCTCGAGCGAGCTCGCCGACGTCAGCGCGGCCCTCGATTCGGCCGAGGAGAGCTGGCTCCAGCTCGAGGAGCGGGCGCCGTGACCGGTCGGTCCGACCCCGCCCCGGCGAGGCCCCGCCAGGCTCGGCCGCTCCGGATCGGTCTGGTCGGGCCGATCGGCTGCGGCAAGTCGACCGTCGCGGCGCGGCTGGCGACGCACGGGGCGCTCGTCATCGATGCCGACGCCATCGCCCGGGAGGTGACCGACACGGATCCGGCCGTCGTCGCCGCGATCGCCGGGCGGTTCGGTCCCACGGTGGTCGCCGCCGATGGCTCGCTCGACCGGGTGGAGCTCGGACGGATCGTCTTCGCCGAACCGTCCGAGCTGCGCGCTCTCGAGGCGATCGTCTCGCCGGCGGTCCGGCCGAGGATCGTCGACGCACTCGTCGCCGCGGGCCGGTCGGGCGCCCCGGTCGTCGTCCTCGAGGCGATCCGGCTCGTGGAGGCGGGTTATGGCGACGAGGTCGACGAGATCTGGTTCGTGACCTGCGAGCCGGACGTCCAGCGGGATCGTCTCGCGTCACGCGGCCTGACCGCGGCCGAGGCGGAGATACGGGTCAGCAGTCAGGTCGGGCTGCTCGCCGCGGCCCGCGCGATCGCGACCCGCGTCGTGGCGACCGACGGCGACATCCAGCGGACCGAGCGCTCGGTCGACGAGCTCCTGGCGGTCGCCCTTCGCGATCGACCGCCCGATGCCTAGGGCTTGGCCGACGGAGATGCGGCCGGAGCTGCGGGAGTCGGCGTCGGAGCGACGACCGGCACCCCGCCCTTGCCCGGCGGGTAGACCTGGGGGAGGGGCAGCCCATAGCGCTGGATGATCAGATTGGTGGTCTCGCCGAGCCGCGACGCGTCGACCGGCCGGGTGTCCTCCGGCGGTCGAAGGGCCAGGCTGAACGAAGCGGTCCCGACCGCCTGGAGATGGCTGATCTCCTCGGCCAGCGCTTCGGGGACCTTCATCACGTAGGAGGTGGTGGCCTTCGCCAGGACCACCAGGTCCTGGTAGGTGATCTTCGTGGACTTGTCGGTGTAGTACTTGCCGGCTGCGGCGACGTCGTCGGGGACCATCAGGTTGAGGGTGACGAAGACGTCGACGGTGTCGCCGGGCCGGACCAGGCCACCCACCGCGCGGTCATCCGGGACGGTCATCGAGACCGCCCGCCAGGCCTCGCTGTCGGGAGACACCGTCTCGCCCGGCCCGAGGATCGTGAACTGGCCACCCTGGGCCTGCGAGGCGAGGAAGTTGGCGTAGATCGGCTGCCCCTCGAGGATGGAAACGCCAGGGATGAGGCCGATGACCTTGGTCGGGTCGGTGAAGACGCCGCTGCCGGTCGCAGGGTCCTCGGGGACTTCGCGGACGGTCACGTCGGCGGCCTCGATCGCCTTCCGGGCCGCGATCGGACGGGCGGCGACCACGATCGAGACCTTGGCTCCGCCGGCGGAGGTCGCCTGCTGTTGGGCCTGGCTGACCATGAAGAACGCCGAACCACCCGCGACGACCGCGAGGATGAGGCCGAAGACCATGATGGTCCGGCCCCGCCCGCGATCTTCCCTGAACTCCATGTCCATGCCCTGAGGTGGCCTCCTGAGGTCCGGCGGCGTGGTCCCCGAGGGCCATGGCGACAGCTGGTAGCGGCGCGACGGCCGTGGTGGCTTCCGGCGGGTCGATCATGCCGATCGGGAAGCTCCGCGGCCTACGCGACGGAAGTACCACGCGGCCCCGTTCCTTCGGCGCGCCGCGGCACCGGCGGTGCCCGGGTCCGAACGCCTACGGCAGGACGAGGTGGACCGGGTTACCCCGGATCGAGACCTGCCAGGTCGTCGTATCCGTCGTGGTGCTGTCGAAGGTGTACTTGATCTTCCACCAGCCGCCGAGGATCCCGGCCGGTTCGCCGGGCGGCAGAGGTGCGACGTAGGTCTTCGGCAGCGGGATGGTCAGGGTGACCCACGAGTTGTTGTACTGGCCGGCCCCGCTGATCGTCGTCTTGAGCGAGGTGACGTTCGTACCGCTCTTCGACCCAGCTGCGCTGGCGTCCGCCGTGTAGCTGAAGGTCGCCGGCGTGTACCCGCTGGTCGTCGGCTGGAGGATCTGGATGCTCGAGTTGCCGGCAGCGTCGCCGGGGTCGAAGAGCTGGATGACCATCGTCTTGCCGGCATGGACCGCCTCGATCCGGCCGAGGTAGAAGGTCGTGGTCCCGTTGGCCATGTTGGCGTAGATGACCATCTTCCCGAGACCGTAGACGTGGGCGGCGTAGGCCGGGTTCGTGACGACCGCCCGGAGCGACCACATGTTCTCGGAGCTCGTCCCCTTCTGGTCGTTCACGTTGACCGGGTTGGTGGTCGTGACCTGGAGGCGATACGAGCCGGGTGTCGTGATCGTCGCCAGGGTCCACCACCGGTTGTGATAGGCGTCGCTCGTGCAGTCCGGCAGGCTCCAGAAGGCGTGGCTGGGATACGCCGCGGCCGTGTTCCGCAACGCGGCGCTCTTGTCGACCTGGCGATCGCCCTCGAATAGGGATCCGGTCGAGGTGACCTGGACGTCGTCGCTGTAGTCGAGCGGCGTGGAGGCCGGATCGGACCACAGCGTGTAGTACGTCGACACCGCGGGCCAACCCGCCAGGTTCCAGGCGATCCAGTGGTCGCCCGTTCCCTTCTGGTCGTCGACCGCGCAGAAGGTCGGGTCGTACAGGTCGATGTTCGTCGCCCCGGCCCCGGCGGGGATGTCGATCGCGTACTGATACCCGTTCGGGTCGTACTGGTTGTTCAGGGTCGGGCTCGGGTTGTAGTACGTCCCGTAGGCGTCCCCGGCGGAGCGGTTCGTGCCCTGGGCCTCGGCGGCCGCCCAGAAGTTCCCGCTGTTGTCGCCGTAGACGCTGAGTGGGCTGCCCATCGGCACCGGCAGGGTGTATTCAGCGGTCGCGCTCCGGGTGATCCGCACCGAGGAGATGCCCACGATCGGCAGGAAGAACGTCTTGAACGACTGCGAAACGGTGACGTCGAGACGCTGGACCGACTCGGTGTTGACGGCCGGCGTGATGGTCGCCCCACCGGCGACCGAGAAGCCGTTCTTCGCGGCTTCGGCGACCGCCCGGTTCGATGCGGTCGCGAAGTCGCCCGGCATGTACGGCACGCCGGCGAGGGCGGCCGCCTCCGCCGCATGCTGGACGTGGAGCGAGGCGTTCCAGAGGTTGCCCACGTCGATGACGGCCGCGAGCACCCCGAACAGCATCGCGGCCGACAGGACGAACATCACCAGGATCTGGCCGGCCGCGCGGATCGGGTGCCGGCTGACCCGGGGGTCCGGATCGGGGCGACTGCGGCCGATCACGGGGTCGGCTCGAGGTGCATCACGGTCGTGTCGACCATGGCCAGGGTCGTATACGGCGGGTTGCCCCCGAAGAAGAAGCCGAAGAGGGAGCCGAGCGGGGTCGTCGGGTGGAAGTCGTAGCGGACTCGGACCCCGATCGAATCACCGTTGATCCCCACGACCCGGGCCGTGGCCGGCCAGCCGGCGGTGCCGATGGGGTTGCCGTTCCGGTCGTACTTGTCGATCGACGTCCCGACCGGCTGGCCGGCGGCGTCGGACTTGAAGATCTCGATCGAGGTGATGTTCTCGACCTTGATCGGGTCGGTCAGACCGCGCTGAACGGCCGCCAGGATCGTGGTGTCGACGATGCCCGGATTCGACCCGCCGTTGCCGAGCGAGGCACCGACTCGGGCGCCCTCACGGACCGCGTAGGCCATCGCCGTCTTGTGGTCGTAGGCCGACCCGAACTCGAGCATCCCCATGAGGATGAGGACGAAGACGGGCAGGATCAGGGCGAACTCGGTCATCGCCTGACCGCGCGCTCGGACGTCCCGGCGGGGACCGGGTCGGGCTCGGTCGGTCCGCATCCCGATCGTCACTGCTTCGGCTCCATCCGCAGGGTGGCGCCGTCGGAGACGCTCCAGGTCCGGCCGGAGCCGATCGGCGTGAAGCCGTAGTAGAGGTAGCCGATCTGGACGCCGATGACCTCGAGACCCTCGACCAGGGCGTCATGCCTGGTGATCTGGGGATAGCCCTCCGTCCCGATGAGGGTGTAGGGCTCGGTGACGTCTCCCGGGCAATCGAGCGTGCCACTCCGGACGTAGTGGTTGCTGGCGCCCGGGATCGGGTCGCCGTTGGCGTCCGACTGGAAGATGTCGACGTAGGTCACGTGAGCCTTGTCGATCGGCGCCGTCAGGGCCGCTTCGACGGCCTTGAGGATCGAGCAGTCGGCGCCGTCGACACCGCCGGCCTCGGCGGCCGCCTTGGCGCCCTGCCGGGAGGCGTACTGGATCGTCAGGATGTTGTTGTAGAGGAACCCGTACTCGATGACGGCCATCATCACGAGGACGAAGATCGGCAGGGTCAGCGCGAACTCGACGAGCCCCTGACCGTGCTGGCGGGACCGACCACCGGAGCGCCGGCCGTGCGATCCGCGGTGAACCCCTCGCATGTCCTCTCCAAGGTCGTCCCGATGGGTCGGCTGCTCCGCGCACGGGCAAGCCCGGCCCCGATCGAGCATGCCACCGGCGACGGGCGGCCCAGAGTCGCCCATTCGTCATGAGCACGGCTCGCGTTAGTACGGGGGAACGGGATAGCCGGCCGGGCACGGCCGCCGCCACGCATGAACACGTGTTCGGTTCTGGGCAGTGACTGGTATGATGCTCGCGGTCTTCCGACCGGCTACCAGGAGCCCACGCGTGCCCGACTTCAACCTCGTCGCCGACTTCCAGCCGACCGGCGACCAGCCCGCCGCGATCGACCGCCTGGCGGACGGGCTCGTCCGCGGACTGCGGCACCAGACCCTCCTCGGAGCCACCGGCACCGGCAAGACCTACACGATCGCCAACGCCATCGCCCGGCACGGCAAGCCGACCCTTGTGCTCGCCCACAACAAGACCCTGGCCGCCCAGCTCTACGCCGAGTTCCGGGAGTTCTTCCCGGACAACGCGGTCGAGTACTTCGTCAGCTACTTCGACTACTACCAGCCGGAGGCGTACCTGCCCCGGTCGGACACCTACATCGAGAAGGACTCGAGCCGGAACGAGGAGATCGACAAGCTCCGCCACGCCGCCACCCACGCCCTCTTCGAGCGGCGCGACGTGATCATCGTCGCGAGCGTGAGCTGCATCTACGGGCTGGGTGCCCCGGTCGACTATGGCGCGACCGTCCTGCGCCTTCGGAAGGGCGGCCAATACCGCCGGGACGCCGTCCTGCGCCACCTCGTCGACCTCCAGTACCAGCGCAATGACCAGGCCCTCCAGCGGGCCCGCTTCCGGGTCCGCGGCGACACCCTCGAGATCGGGCCGGCCTCGGACGACCGGATCGTCCGGGTCGAGTTCTTCGGCGACGAGGTCGAGCGGATCACCGAGGTGGACCCACTCACCGGCGAGCTCCTGGCCGAGCGCAACGACCTCAACGTCTACCCGGCCACCCACTTCGTGACGCCGGCCGACAAGCTCAAGGAGGCGCTCGTCGACATCGAGGCCGAGATGGAGCTCCGGGTCGGCGAGATGGAGGCCCAGGGCCGGGTCCTCGAGGCGGCCCGGCTCCGCCAGCGGACCACCTTCGACCTCGAGATGATGCGCGAGCTCGGCTACTGCTCCGGTGTCGAGAACTACAGTCGGCACCTGGCCCGGCGAGAGGCGGGCTCCCGGCCGTGGACCCTGCTCGACTACTTCCCGCCGGATTGGCTGCTGGTCGTCGACGAGAGCCACATGTCGATCCCCCAGGTCGTGGGGATGTACAAGAACGACCGGACCCGCAAGGAGATCCTGGTCGACTTCGGGTTCCGCCTCCCGTCGGCCCTCGACAACCGACCCCTGACCTTCGAGGAGTTCGAAGCTACCGTCCACCAGGCGATCTACATGAGCGCGACCCCCGGGCCGTACGAGCTCGAGCGGAGCGAGCGGGTGGTCGAGCAGCTCATCCGGCCGACCGGCGTCGTCGATCCCGGGATCACCGTCCGGCCGACCGAGGGCCAGATCGACGATCTCCTCGAGGAGATCCGGGGGCGGGTCGAGCGCGGCGAACGGGCCCTCGTCACCACCCTCACGAAGAAGATGGCCGAGGACCTCGCGGACTACCTCAAGGAGCTCGGGGTCAAGGTCCAGTACCTCCACAGCGAGGTCGACACCCTGGAGCGGGTGCAGATCTTGCGGGACCTCCGGCTCGGGGTCTTCGACGTCCTCGTGGGCATCAATCTCCTGCGCGAGGGGATCGACCTTCCCGAGGTCACCCTGGTGGCGATCCTCGACGCCGACAAGGAAGGCTTCCTGCGCAGCTCCTGGTCCCTCATCCAGATGATCGGTCGGGCGGCCCGGAACATCGGCGGCGAGGTCGTGATGTACGCCGACCACCTGACCGAGTCGATGAAGGCGGCCATCGATGAGACGGACCGTCGGCGCGACATCCAGCTCCGCTACAACCGCGAGCACGGTATCGAGGCGACGACGATCGTCAAGGAGATCCACGACATCAACGAGCGGCTCCGGTCGGTCGCCGAGACGACCGAGGTCTACCGGGCGGGGGCGCCGGGCGGTCGGTACGGGCCGCACGACCTGGGGTCCCAGAGCGTCGCCCAGATCGAGGCTATCGTCGCCCGGATGGAGGCCGAGATGCGGAGCGCGGCCAAGAACCTCGAGTTCGAGCGGGCCGCCGCCCTCCGCGACGAGATCCAGCAGGTCCGACTCCGGGTCCTCGAGGAGGACGCCTCGGTCCGGGTCGGACGGGCGGCCGAGGCGGCGGGGGGCGGCGACTCCCGCGGGGCGACCCCGGCCGGCGCCGCCGGGTCACGGTCCACCTCCACCCGTCGGCCGGGCCAGCGTGAGCGAGCCGTCGGACCGGCGCCGCTCGAGGTCACCGAGGTCCGAGTCCTGCCCGCGACCGAGGAGGAACCGGCCGACACGCTGGAGGAAGGAGCGGCGGCCACGGCGGCCGACTGGCTGCCCGGGATCCGGGACGAGCACGAGGACGACGGCGGGTGGCAGGCCCGCTGGCTCGATCGGCCGACCTGGGACCGGACCGTCACTCCGAACGTGATCAAGCGGACCGGGGGCCGGCCACCGCGTCGACGCCGATAGCGGAGCTAGCCGGCGCGGCTGGCGAGGGGTCCGGCCGCCTCGATGAAGACGCGCATCCGGGCGCGGGAGCGGCAGATCAGGGTGCGCGTCGCGAGCTCCGTCCGACCGATCCGGTCGGCGATCTCGCGGCCCTGATAGCCCTGAGCCGCCAGGGCCACCGCGGTGCGCCCGTCGTGCGGGACCGTGGCGAGCGCGGCGCGGAGCGCTCGATCGCGCTCGCGGGCCGCCAGGGCATCCTCGGGGGTGGGGCCGACATCGGGCCGGGGCAGCCATTCGAGGGCGGCTTCGGCGGTCCGTCGCCGGCGGGCGCGGCTGATGGCGAGATTGCGTCCGACCGTGATCGCCCAGGCGGCGGGGCGCTCCGGCGTCCGGCCGGCTCGGCACTCCACCAGCAGCCGGAGGACGATCTCCTGGAGCAGGTCGGCGGCCTCGTCGGGGTCGCGGGTGAACGTCGTCAGGTAGCCCTGGACCTGGGCGCCGTGGTCGGCAAGGAAGTCGAGCGCGCCCTGGTCGGCGGCCCGCAGCTCCGCCTCATGGTCGGTCGAGTCGGGGGTCCGCTGGGTGTCCATCTGGGTCTCCCTCCGGCAGCCTGGTGCTGCCTGAGGAAGTCGTACGACCGCCCGGTGTCCCGGGTCATGGGGCAGGCGTCCCGGGCGGCCGGGAAGCCTCCCGGGAACTCGACGTGTCGGTCGCCGTGGGTTCGGCCGCGGGTGGCACGAGTCCGCGATCGGGCGTGGTGCGCTCAGCCGGGGTCGGCCTCGCCGTGTCCGAGACCGGCCTCGCGGGCTCGGACGATCGCTCCCGGACGGTCGGCCACCTGGAGCTTGTTGAGGATCGTCGAGACGTGGTTCCGGACGGTCTTGAGGCTGAGCCCGAGCCGTTCCGCGATCGACCCGTTGTCGTCGCCCCGAGCGATGAGGTCGAGGATCTCCAGCTCGCGGTCGGTCAGCTCGGGGAAGGCCTCCGCCCCGGCCGCCCGACCCTTCGGGGCGGCGAAGAGGGCCATCAGCCGGCGGGCCACGTCCGGTCCGAAGATCGCGTCACCGGCCGCGGCCGCGACGATCGCCCGCCGGATCTCCTCGCGATCGGCGCCCTTGAGCACGTAGCCCCGGGCGCCGGCCCGCATCGCCGCGACGATCGAGTCGTCGGCGTCGGACATCGAGAGGACCAGGACCGCGACCTCGGGGTGGCCGGCGACGATCCGTCGGGTCGCCTCGATCCCGCTCATCCCGGGCATGAGCAGGTCCATGAGGACGAGGTCCGGCAGGAGCACTTCGACGAGGGCGACGGCCGTCTCGCCGTCGGCCGCCTCGCCGACGCAGTCGGTCTCGGGCAGGTCCTCGAGGAGCGCACGCAGCCCGTCCCGGAAGAGCGGGTGATCGTCGACGACGAGGACGCGGATCGGGTCCATTCCGCTCATGGTGGCGGGAACGGGAGCCAGGCGTCCACCCGGGTCCCGCCCTCCGGCCGGGTCTCGATCCGGCAGGTGCCGCCGAGCTCGATCGCCCGCTCGCGCATCGAGGTCGTGCCGATCCCCGGTCGCCAGGCGATCGGCAGCCCCGAACCGTCGTCCTCCACCGTCAACCGGACGCCCCTGGCGATCCCCACCGTCACGACGCACCGTCGAGCGCCGGCATGCCGGACCACGTTCGTCATCGCCTCGACCGCGATCCGATAGGCGGCCACCTCGACGGCCGCCGGCAGCTCCCCGAGAGGGCGCTCCCGGTCGGCCGGTCCGACGACCTCGAAGCCGATCGCCTCGGCCCCCGGCTCCTCGCTGCCGAATGATGCGGCCCGGCGTCGGATCGCCTCGACCAGCCCGACCTCATCGAGCGCCGGCGGGCGGAGCTCGCTGGCCATGCGCCGGATCTCGGCGATCGCCGCCTGCGTTTCGAGGGTGACCTGATCGATGAGCGCCTCGGCCGACGCCGGGTCGTCGCGGATCCGGCCCCTCGCCACCCCGAGCTTCATCGTCATCGCAGCCAGGGACGGGCCGAGCCCGTCATGGAGGTCCCGCCGGAGACGCCGACGCTCCTCCTCGCGGGCAAGGACCAGCTCACCACGGGTCCGGCGCAGGACGTCGATCGCGAACAGCCGGTCGCGGACGATCGCGACGACGAGCGCGATCGGGACCGGCAGGGCGAAGGCCGCGACCGAGGGGACGCCGGCGATGGCGCGACCGGTCAGGGCGATCGGGATCGCGGCGAAGACCAGGATCGCGATCGCCCCGAAGGCGAAGGCCACGCCGACCAAGCGGACCGGTCGCCGCTCGTCGAGTGGCGTGTGCCGGTAGGCGACCGCCGTCCGGGCCAGGGCGAGGATCAGGACGACTGAGATGATCGTCGCGGTCACGTTCGCCCACGTCCCGATCCAGTTCAGGGTGTTCCCGATGAGCACCCGCTCGATCGCGATCCCCACGACCGCGGCAAGGATCGGCCCGCCCCAGACGATCCAGCGCAACGAGCGATGGCGAACGGTCGGCGGTGTCGAGCCGGGGAAGGCCAGCGTGATCCGGAGCGCGCTCGCCCAGAAGAGCAGGTTGAGGGGGATCGTGGCGGCGAAGGCGACGAGGAACGGTCCGCCCCGGACGAGGTCGCTGGGCACGAACCCGAGCTGCCAGGGCAGCGCGCTGGCCATGTTCGCCACCGAGCCGATGACGAGCGCCCGGGCCACCGTCTGCCCGGGACGGCGCAGGGCGAGGTATCCGGTCACAAGAAGCTGGCTCGCGACGAACAGGAGCAGGGGCCACCCCGCGAGGAGCGACGGCCCCACCGGAAACGGCTCGATGCGGACGAGGACCTCCTGCGGTCGCGAATCCCGGATCACGTCGAACGGGACGAGCTCGCCGGCGGACCAGGCCGGGCGGTCGATGCCCGGATCGAGCGCATGATCCACCCACTCGAGCATCGGGCGTCCGGCGATCGCGGTGACCAGGTCGCCGCTCCGGAGGGCACCCGCCGAGGGATCGCCGCCCGGCGCGACCGAGACGACGATCGGGCCATCGCTCGTCCAGCGCCAGTCCTCGACCGGGACGATGGCGGTCTCGGACGGGACGCTCAGACGGACCGCGAAGGTCACGACGAGGACGGCCAGTGCCGCCCCTGCGACCACGAGCGTCCACGGGCTCCACGTCTCGGTCCGGACCATCGCCCCTCCATCCCCGACCGACCCAGCCAGCCGCACGATACTCCGCTACTGGACCCGCGCGACGGGCCGCGAGTACCATCCGGCCCAGCGCTCGCCATCGAGCGCGCCCCGCCCGGTGATGTCGTCCCATGAGCGTCCCGTGAGCCAGGTCTCCGCCGGTACCAGGGGCTTCCTGTTCTGCGACCTGCGTGGCTACACCGCGTTCATCGAGCGCAGTGGGGATGCCGCGGCGGCCGAGCTCCTGGCGACGTACCGGGCGATGGTCCGGGGAGTCATCGCGGCTCACGAGGGGGCCGAGATCCGGACCGAGGGCGACAGCCTGTACGTCGTCTTCCCGGCGGCCTCCGGTGCGGTCGAGGCCGGTCTGGGGATCGTCGCCGGAGCGGCCGGCGCGTCCACGAAGGAGCGCCCGATCGCGGTCGGGGTCGGGGTCCATGCCGGGGAGACGGTGGCCACGACCGAGGGTCTGGTCGGCGGGGCGGTCAACATCGCCGCACGGGTCTGTGCCAAGGCCCAGGCCGGCGAGGTCCTCGTCACCGACACCGTCCGGGCATTGACAAGAACGTACCTCCCGTATCGCTATACCTCGCTCGGCACCCAGAGCCTCAAGGGCATCGCCGGGGGGATCCCGCTCTACCGGGTCGAGGCGGTGCCATCGAGTGGTCGGGCGAGGCTCCGCCGCCAGCTCGGAGCGCGGCGGGGACGCCTGGCCCTGCTCGCCGGAGCGGTCGTCGTCCTCCTCGTCGCCTTGGGTGGGTTCTACGCCGCGAACCGGCCGGCCGACTGCCTCAGCCTGCCGGCCGACACGAAGGACGTCGTGGCGAGGATCGATCCGGGGCGCGGGTGCGTGGTGGCGGTGTACGAGGTGGGACGACGACCGGGGGACGTGGTGACGACGAAGGACGCCGTCTGGGTGGCGAACGTGGATGACTGGACGCTGACGCGGATCGATCCGGCCACGGGCGCGAGCGATGTCACCGGTCTGGGCGGCAGTCCGGTCGCGATCGCTGCCGGCGGACTGGGCGAGGTGACGGTCCTCTTGCTCAACGACAAGGAGGTGGGGGCGTCGAGGGTTGCCGACAAGCTCGCCGCGATCGACCCGCGGTCGGACACGATGGCCCGGGGGATGATCGAGCTCCCGAACGAGAACCCGATCATCAGGCTGCCGGCGGGATACGTTGGCGTCACCACGATCGGGGGACAGGCCTGGATCTCGAACCAGCGGGGATATGTCATCTATGTCCCGGGCGTGCGGAAGATCATCCTCCCCGCCGCTGCGTCGAGTGGCACCGCTGGTCCGGGAGGCACCTCGAGCCCGGGCTCCGGCAACACCGGGACCAGTTCGATCGACGCAGGCGGTGGCGCCGTCTGGATCGCCAACGACACCGAGCCCACCGCGTACTCGCTGGACGGGCCTTCGGGTCGGGCGAAGGAGAGTCGGCTCGACGGAGCAGGTGGTTCGACGTCGATCGATGCGACGGACACCGTCGTCTGGTTCGGCCGGACCGACGGGCGGGTGACCCGACTCGATCCGATCCATCGAGGGGTCACCTCGTTCGCGACCGGTGGACAGGTCCGGGACATCGCCGCGGGTGCCGACGTCGTGTGGGTTACCGATGAGTCGGCGCGTGTCGTCCGCCGGGTGGCCACCGACACGGGCTCCGTGGTGACCATCCCGGTCGGAGGTCAGCCCGGCGACATCGCCATTGGCCCCGACGGCTCCGTGTGGGTGACGCTCCAGGCCCCTTGACTTGGAACGACCAGTTGTTCGGTTTGGACCGGCCATATCGATTCGACCCAACGATGCGGTGCGCGGACGCCACAGATTCCCTGTCGGGTTTGATGTGGTGGAGGGCCGTCCGGTCTAGATTCGGTGGGTGCTCGGTGGACTGGCGTCCGTCCTGATCTCCCAGTCGGGCGACCTCGTGGCGCTCGTCGTCACCGGGATCCGGTGCGCCGTGTCGGTCGGGTTCCTTCGCCTGACCACGCTCCTTCTGGCGCAGGCGCTCGACTTGGCCACGTTCAGCGTGATGGTCGCCAGGCACGGCGCCACGGCCGAGGCGAACCCGATCGTCAGCGACCTGTTCGACTCGTACGGGATGCCCGCCGTCGTCATCGCCAAGCTGGCCCTGATGCTCCTCGTCGGTGCCCTGTCCGTCGCCGCGTGGTCGCAGGGCCGGCGCGGCGTCTGGTCGGTTATCGGCGGCCTGCCCCTCGCCCTCGCTATCGCGGCCGGGATCATCGGTGGGATCACCAACGCGGCCACGATCCTCGGCTGACGACGGGGCACGCTGAGGCACCCGCGACCAGAACATCTGTTCTACTCGACCCGCATCGCGTACAATCGGACCGTGCCCCAGGATCAGCTCATCGTGCGCGGCGCGCGCGAGCACAACCTCAAGAACATCACCGTCGCCTTCCCCCGGGATCGGCTGGTGGTCATCACCGGCCTGTCCGGCAGCGGCAAGAGCAGCCTGGCCTTCGACACGATCTACGCCGAGGGCCAGCGGCGCTACGTCGAGAGCCTGAGCGCGTACGCCCGCCAGTTCCTCGGCCAGATGGAGAAGCCCGACGTCGACCAGATCGACGGCCTGAGCCCGGCCATCTCGATCGACCAGAAGGGCGCCAGCCGGAACCCCCGCTCGACCGTCGGCACGGTCACCGAGATCTACGACCACCTCCGCCTCCTGTTCGCCCGGATCGGCCACCCGCACTGCCCCGTCTGCGGGCGGGAGATCGAGCGCCAGAGCGTCCAGCAGATCGTGGACCAGGTCCTCCGCCTGCCCGAGGGGACCCGGCTGCTCGTCCTCGGGCCGCTCATCAAGGACCGCAAGACCGAGGGCGACCGGGTCATCGAGGCGGTCCGCCGGCAGGGCTTCGTCCGGGTTCGGGTCGACGGCGAGCAGTACGACCTGGCCGACGCCCCGACCCTCGACAAGTACAAGCGCCACACGATCGAGGTGGTCGTCGACCGCTACGTCGTCCGCCATGCCGAGGCAGCCGAGGATGCGCCCAGGGACGCGGACGGCCGGCCGCTCGACGCCGAGACCGGTCAGCCGCTCCCGGATCCCGACGCCGCCCGACTTGCCGACTCGATCGAGACCGCCCTCCGGCTGGGCGAAGGGGTCGTCGTGATCGCCCCGTCGCCCCGGGAGGGTGAACCACTCGAGTTCGAGGAGCACCGCTACTCGGAGCGCTACTCCTGCCCCTACGACGGCACGACGATCGACGAGCTCGAGCCGCGCAGCTTCTCGTTCAACTCGCCCCACGGCGCCTGCCCGGCCTGCACCGGGCTCGGCACCCGGCTCGAGGTGGAACCAGACCTGGTGGTGCCGGACCGGTCGCTGTCGATCGTGGAGGGCGCGCTCCAGCGGTCGTGGGCCAGGATGCCGATGGCCGACTCGTGGTTCGGCAAGGTGACCGAGGCGGTCTGCCGGTCACACGGCTGGGATCCCACGATCCCGGTCCGCGACCTCCCGAAGGAGGCGCTCGAGTACCTCCTGAACGCCCCGAAGGGCGAGCAGGTCGTGATCGGCTACCGCCACGAGCGGGGCGAGAACACCTACACCGCGAACTTCGAGGGGATCATCCCGAACCTCGAGCGGCGCTACCGCGAGACCGACTCGGACTACGTCAAGACCGAGCTGGAGCGGTTCATGGTGACCCGGCCGTGCCCCACCTGCGGCGGCAAACGGCTCCGGCCCGAGGTCCTCGCCGTCACCGTGGACGGTCGGAACATCCACGACGTCTCGACCCTCTCGATCACCGACGCGCTGGCCTGGATCGAGGCGGTCTCGGCCCGCCTGACCGAACGCGAGCAGACGATCGCCCGCCAGGTGGTCAAGGAGATCGCCGCCCGGCTGGGCTTCCTCGTCGATGTGGGGCTCGACTACCTGACCATCGACCGGACCAGCCAGACCCTGTCCGGTGGCGAGGCCCAGCGGATCCGCCTGGCGACCCAGATCGGGGCCGGGCTGATGGGCGTCCTGTACATCCTCGACGAACCCTCGATCGGTCTCCACCAGCGGGACAACGCCAAGCTCATCGCCACCCTCACCCGGCTGCGTGACCTGGGCAACACCGTCCTCGTCGTTGAGCACGACGAGGAGACGATCCGGACGGCCGACTGGATCATCGACATCGGACCGGGCGCCGGCGAGCACGGCGGCGAGGTCATCGTCAACGGGACGATCGAGCAGCTCCTCGCCGAGCCGCGCTCCATCACCGGTGCCTATCTCCGCGGCGAGGAGATGGTCCCGATCCCGACGAGCCGCCGGGAGGGGAACGGCAAGGCGCTCGTCGTCCGCGGAGCGCGCGCCCACAACCTCAAGCGGATCGACGTCCGCTTCCCGCTCGGGACGTTCATCTCGGTCACCGGGGTCTCCGGCTCGGGCAAGAGCACGCTGGTGACCGAGATCCTCTACCGCGAGATCGCCCGTCAGCTCAACGGCGCTCGCGACGAGCCCGGCCCGCACGACGCGCTCGAGGGGCTGGAGGCGATCGACAAGATCATCGAGATCGACCAGAGCCCGATCGGCCGGACCCCGCGCTCGAACCCGGCCACCTATACCGGGCTGTTCGGGCACATCCGCGAGCTCTTCGCCGGCGTCCCGGAGGCGCGGGTACGCGGCTACAAGCCCGGCCGGTTCAGCTTCAACGTCAAGGGCGGCCGGTGCGAGAACTGCAAGGGCGACGGGATCCTCAAGATCGAGATGCAGTTCCTCGCCGACGTCTACGTCCCGTGCGAGGTCTGCAAGGGTCGCCGCTACAACCGTGAGGCCCTCGAGATCCACTTCAAGGGCCGCTCGATCGCCGACGTCCTCGAGATGACGATCGAGGAGGCGGCCGAGGTCTTCTCAGCCGTCCCCTCGGTCGCCTCGAAGCTCAAGGTGCTCCGCGAGGTCGGGCTCGGCTACGTCCACCTCGGCCAGCCGGCGACCACCCTGTCCGGTGGGGAGGCCCAGCGGGTGAAGCTCGCGACCGAGCTCAGTCGGCGGGCGACCGGCCGGACCCTGTACATGCTCGACGAGCCCACCACTGGTCTTCACTTCGCCGACGTGGAGAAGCTCCTCCAGGTCCTCCACCGGCTGGTCGATCAGGGCAACACGGTCCTCGTCATCGAGCACAACCTCGACGTGATCAAGACGGCCGACTGGATCGTCGACCTCGGGCCGGCCGGCGGGTTCCGGGGTGGCCGGATCGTGGCCGAGGGGACGCCCGAGGACGTTGCCGCCAACCCGGCCTCGGCGACCGGCGAGTACCTGGCCCGGGTCCTCCGTGGCGAGCCGCTCGTGCCGCTCAGCGACGTCACCTTCGCCGACGAAGCGGGGCGGGGGAGCGGCAACGGACGGAAGAAGGCCCGGGAGGCGATCCCCCTGCCGATGGCCGCGACCCGCAAGCGTGCGGCGGCCCGCGGCTGACGGTGGCCCAGACCGCCCGGACCCCGGGACCCGCCCGTCACGAGATCCCGCTCATCGACGAACGGGCGCTGGCCGCCGCCCGGGCGGGGGACCGGCTGCTGGCCGTGGCGGCGGAACGCGTCGCGGCGTCCGACCCTGCTGCGCGCGGCGCCGCCCGCTGGGCCCGGGAGCTCGGCGGCGTCCCCGACGTCCTCCGTGACGGTGAGCTGCGCGACGTCCGCCGGGCCGCCGTCCGGTCCCGTTCCGCCTACGGGCCGAAGGACTCGATCCGCGACGCGCTGCCGCCGGACGTGACCGAGCCGTTTGTCGCCGAGATCGACCTGCTCCTCCGCGAGATCGCCCGCTACGAGCGTCACCGCGGGGAGTGACACGTCTCGGCCGGCTCAGGCGTGGACGCCGAGCTCGGCCGGGTCGAAGGCCTCCAGGAGGAACGGCGACGGCGCCGCCGGGTCGTAGACGAGGGTCAGCGAGCGACGCGCCCGGGTCCAGGCGACGTAGGCGAGTCGGCGCTCCTCCTCGAGCGCCCGAGCCGGATCGTCGGCGTCATCGAGCGTCCGCTGGCTCGGGAACCGCCCGGCGTCCATGTCGACGACGGCCACGTCGTCGAACTCGAGACCCTTCGTCGAGTGGGCGGTGGCGAGGGTCAACCGCGCGTCATCGCGTCGGATCGTCGCCAGGGCGGCCCGTCGCTCGCGGACCGCGGTGACGAACGTGGCCGCGTCGGGATACGGAGCGGCCCAGGCGAGGATCGTGCCCACGAGCTCGTCGAAGGATGGCCCGTCGTCACCTGCATCCGGATCCTCGGACGCCTCGCTGGAGCCCGATCCGCTGGGGTCCGAGTCACCGCCGTGCGCCGACTCGTCCACGACACCCACGTCGCCTTCCCGGCGGATCGCTCCGAGCCGAACGAGGAGCGGGCCGTGACGCCCGGGCGTCACCAGGCGCTCCAGGATCCCGTCGAGCCGGGGGTCCTCGAGGGGGAGGACGAGGCGCTCGGCCCGGAATGGGATCCCGCGCTCCAGGGCGACGGCTGCCGCCGGGAGGAGCTCGCGGTTCGTCCGGGCAAGGATCGCGCGGGTCGTCCGATCGTCACGGCGGTCGGCCGAGTCCGGCCAGGACGCCAGGACGTGACGCGCCCGGTCGTCGTCGTCGGATGCATCGGGCGCGAGGACCAGGCGGCCGATGGCACCCGGTCGGGCCACGATCCGCTTCGCGAACCGCTCCTCGTTCCGCTCGACCATCCGGACGGCCCGCTCGACGACCGGGGCCGGGCAGCGGAAGTTCGTGACCAGGTCGTGGCGTCGAAGGCCCGGCAGGCGCTCGGCGATCGCCAGGACGCGGCGGACATCGGCAAGCCGCCAGCCGTAGATCGACTGGTCGTCGTCGCCGACGAGGAAGATCCGGTGCGACGGCTGAGCGAGGAGGAGGGCGAGCTCGAGCTGTGACCGGTCGACGTCCTGGACCTCGTCGACCAGGAGCTCCCGGCAGTCCGAGCGCCAGGCGGCCAGCCGATCCGGCTCGGTCTCGAGGAGGGCCAGTGCCCGGGCCACGAGGTCGTCGAAGTCGAGCCCGCCCGTTTCGGCGAGCGCTCGCTCGTAGGCGACGAACGTCCGTGCCCGCGGTCCGGCCTCCGGGTCGGCCTCGACATCGGCAGCCGTGATCCGGTGCTCGAGCTTGAGCTTCGAGAACAGCGTGTCGAGACGTCGCCTCTCCGCGGGGTCGGCGCGCGGGGCGATCCGTCGGAGGAGGACATCGCGGTCGACGAGGGGCTCGACCGACCGATCGGCCGCCCGAAGGATCTCCCGGCCGAAGGCATGGAACGTCCGGATCCGGACGGTACCCGACGCGACGCCGAGTGGAGCGAGCGCCCCGTCGACCCGTTCGACGAGCTCGTCGGCGGCCCGCTTGTTGAAGGCGATCGCCGCGATCCCCTCGGGCGGCGTCCCCGTCCCGACAAGCCAGGCGATCCGGGCGACGAGCGTCGTCGTCTTGCCGCTGCCGGCCGGCGCCAGGCAGAGGACCGGACCGGGTGGGGCCGTCGCTGCGGCGCGCTGGTCGGGTGTCAGCCGGTCGAGCCGCCCGGCGACCGACGGGTGGAGGTCCATCGCCGGAGTCTCGCCGAGTCCGCTTCACTCCTGATCCACGAAGATCGAACCGTCCGGTCCATCCGGCCCCCATGGGTGGTGTAGCGTCCCGGCCCAGGGGCGCGAAGAGGAGCGAGCGGTTGGACCGAGGACTCGTCGAGGAGGCGATGCACGGCGATGAGACGGCCTACGCCGGGCTCATGACCGTCGTCGGCGACCGTCTCCTGGCGACCGCCTTCCGGATCCTGCGCGACCTCGACCTGGCCGAGGATGCCGTCCAGGTCGCGCTCATCGGCGCCTGGAAGGACCTGCCGACCTTGCGCGACCCGGACCGATTCGAGCCCTGGCTCATGCGCCTCCTGGTCCGCGCCTGCTACGCCGAGGCCGAGCGCCAGCGACGCTGGACCGGCCGGATCCGAGCCATCCCGCTCGATGGTCCGGCGACGCCCGACACGACCGGCGCGGTCGCCGATCGCGACCAGCTCGACCGGGGCTTCCGGCGCCTCCCGGTCGACCAGCGGGCCGTCTTCATCCTCCACCACTACCTCGGCTGGTCCCAACCCGAGATCGCCGAGAGCCTCGACATCCCGCTCGGGACGGTCAAGTCCCGGCTCCATTACGCCACCCAGACGCTCCGGGCGGCCCTCGAGGCCGACGCCCGGACCACCACGACGGGACGACTCGCATGAGCAGCGACCAGGACTTCGATCGGATCGTCCGCGACTGGCTGGAGGTCGGGCCGACCCAGCTCTCCGACCGGGTGACCGAGGCCGCTCGGATCGGTGTCCACGGGACGAAGCAGCGTGGCGCCCTGAGTCGGGTCCTCCGCTGGCCCGCCAGCCGGTCGGGCCGGCTCATCGCGATCGGCGGCGCGGTCGCCCTGGTCGTGGTCGGAATCTTCGGCTTCCGACTGCTCCAGGACCAGCCCGCGATCGGCGGGCCGGGACCGACGCCGAGCAACACGGTCGCGCCGAGCGCCTCGGCCGGGGTGCCCACCCGCCTGCAGGTCTCATTCCACGTCCGTTCGACGGAGTCGGCGTATCCGGACGCGGCCGCCATGGCCACGATCCGCGACATCGTGCTGCGGCGGTTGCAGGCCGCCGGGTTCGCCGACCCGGTCGTGACCCTCGAGGACCGCAACACGGTCGTCGTCGACCTGCCGCTCGGCACGGACTGGAAGCAGGTCCGGACCCTCCTCGAGCAGCGCGGCGAGCTGACCTTCGTGCCGCTTCCTCCGGACACCTACGGCACATCGTCGACGACGGCCGGCCCGACCGGCGTGACCGAGGGCCAGCCGCTCCCGGCAGACCCGAGCCTCAAGCCGCTCTTCACAGGCGCGGCTATTTCGGCGGCGAACCCGACCAGCGACGAGAGCGGCTCGCCGGCCGTCGAGTTCACACTCGACGCCGCGGCCTCCAAGCTGTTCGCCGACTACACGGCGAAGCACGTCGGCGAGTTCTTCGCCATCGCCCTCGACGGCACGGTCGTTTCGATCCCGAGCATCCGGTCGCCGATCACCGGCGGCTCCGGGATCATCACCCTGGGTGCCGACGCGGACGCCGCGACCCGGGCGAGCGAGCTCGCCTCGTTCCTGCGCGTCGGCGCACTCCCCTACAAGCTCGATTGGGCCGGCAACGGAACGTCGCCGTCGGCGGCGCCCTGACCCGGGTTCCACCAGCACGACCCGCCCGACCCGCCCGTCGGACCGGCGGTAGCATCCACGGGTGACCCCGGACCTCGCCACGACCCTCAAGAAGCTGCCCGACCGACCGGGCGTCTACCTGCTCAAGGACGGCCGCGGCGACGTGCTCTACGTCGGCAAGGCCCAGAGCCTCCGGAGCCGCGTCCGGAGCTACTGGCAGAAGCAGGCCGTCGGGGGCGAGGTCCACCGGATCCGGAGCGTGATCGACCGGGTCGCCGAGGTCGACTACACCCTGACCGACACGGTCTCGGAGGCGCTCCTCCTCGAAGCGACCCTCATCAAGCGCTACAAGCCCCGTTTCAACGTCCGGCTCAAGGACGACAAGAGCTACCCCTACATCAAGATCACCCTGGCCGACGACTTCCCGCGAGTCGAGCGGACCCGCAAGCTGCCCAACGACGGCAGCCGCTACTTCGGCCCCTACGCCTCGGCCTCGAGCGTGGACGAGTCGATGAACCTCATCCGGCGGCTCTTCCCGTTCCGGACCTGCACCATCGACATCCGGGAGGGCAAGCGCGCCCTCCAGCGGCCCTGCCTGCTCTACCACATCAAGCGCTGCCAGGGTCCCTGCATCGAGGCGATCGCCAAGGACGACTACCGGGCCGACATCGCCCAGGTGGAGCTCTTCCTGGAGGGTCGTCAGGAGACCCTGGTCAAGGCCCTCGAGAGCGAGATGACGGCGGCCGCCGAGCGGACCGAGTACGAGCGAGCCGGGGTCCTCCGCGACAAGATCCGGGCGATCGAGCGGACGATGGAGAGCCAGAAGATGGCCGCCTTCGCCCGGACCGAGCTCGACCTGGTGGGGATCGCCCGTCAGGACAACCAGGCGGCGGTCCAGCTGTTCGTGGTCCGGAATGGGAAGCTCATCGGTCGCGACGTCTTCCTCCTCGACGCCGCCCGCGACGCGCCCGACGACGAGGTCCTCGGCGGGTTCCTGGAGCAGTACTACAGCCGGGCGACCGGGATCCCGCCGGAGGTCCTCGTCCCGGCCCTGCCCGGTCACGACGAGACGACCGCGCTCGAGGCGTTCCTCACCGAGCGGCGGGCCGGCCCGGTCCATCTCCGGGCCCCCCAGCGCGGCGAGAAGCGAGAGCTGATGGCCCTGGCCGTGCGCAACGCCGGTGAGACCCTGGCCCGCGAGCAGGCTCGCTGGCTGGCCGATCAGGGCAAGACCCTGGGGGCGCTCGAGGAGCTCGCCGCGGCCCTCGGTCTGCCCGATCCGCCGATGCGGATCGAGTGCTACGACATCAGCAACTTCCAGGGTCGGCAGTCGGTCGCGAGCATGGTCGTCTTCGAGGAGGGCAAGCCCCGGACGGGGGAGTACCGCCGGTTCAGGATCAAGACCGTCCAGGGCGCCAACGACTTCGCCAGCCACCAGGAGGTCCTCCGTCGGCGCTTCCGCCGGGCCAAGACCGGCGACGAGGGGAGCGAGGAGGAGCTCCGCTGGCGGCTGCCCGACCTGGTCATCGTCGACGGCGGCAGGGGCCAGGTCAGCGCGGCGGCCGAGGTCCTCGCCGAGCTGGGGCTCGACGACCTGCCCCTGGCCGGTCTGGCCAAGGAGCGCGAGGAGCTCTTCCTGCCCGACCGTTCGGACCCGATCCTCCTGCCGGTCACGTCGCAGGCGCTGTATCTCGTGCAGCGCCTCCGGGACGAAGCCCACCGCTTCGCGATCACCTATCACCGGGACCTCCGGGCGAAGGCGTCGGTCCATTCGGCGTTCGACGACCTGCCGGGCGTCGGCCCGAAGCGACGACGGGCCCTTCTCCGGGTCTTCGGCTCGGCGAGGCGCGTCCGCGAGGCGCCGGTCGAGCAGATCGCCGCGGTTCCCGGGATCGGCCCGGCCCTCGCCGCCCGGATCAAGGCCACGCTCGAAGCCTGAGCGATCGGCCGTCCCGGGGCCCGATGACCCCGCGAGCGGGTGGTCGGCCCTCGCCGGCGATGACTGGTATAGTCCGCCGCGATGCGTCGACTCGTTCCCATCCTCATCGTCGTGATCGGCCTTGCCGCGCTCGTCATCGACTTCGCTCCGGGCCTCAAGCTCCCGACGATCGGCGACCCGAACGCCGGCGCCAAGACCCTCGAGACGAAGCTCGGTCTCGACCTGCAGGGCGGGCTCCGGGTCGAGTACCAGGCGCTACCCGTCAACGGGCGATCGCCCGACGCCGGGGCGATGAACACGATCCGGGACATCATCGAGCGCCGGGTCAACTCGACCGGCGTCTCCGAGCCGGTGGTCCTCGTCCAGGGCAACGACCGAGTCATCGTCGAGCTGCCCGGGGCGAGTGACCGCGAGACGATCGAGCGGCTGGTCGGCCAGACCGGTCAGCTGACCTTCGTCCCGCTCCCGGCCGACACCTACGGGACTGCGTCCACCACCGCCGGCCCGAACGGCGTGATCCAAGGCCAGCCCCTCCCGAACGATCCCAACCTCAAGCCGCTCTTCACCGGGGACAAGCTCGAGAGCGCGAACCCGTCGACGGACGAGAACGGGCAACCGGCGGTGGCCTTCGTGCTCAAGGGCGACGCCAGCCAGCTCTTCGGCGACTACACGAAGAACCACGTCGGCGACTACTTCGCGATCGTCCTCGACGGCACCGTCATCTCCGCGCCGAGCATCCGCTCGGCGATCACCGGCGGCAGCGGGATCATCACCACGGGCACCGGGCCCGACGCGGTCAAGGAGATGAACAGCCTGGTCACCGTCCTGAAATACGGCTCGCTGCCGTTCCCGATCCAGGCGGTCCAGGACTCCCAGATCAGCGCGACCCTGGGCAAGGAGTTCCTCAACGCGAGCCTCATCGCCGGGGCGATCGGGATCGGCCTGGTGTTCATCTTCATGCTCGTCTACTACCGGCTGCCGGGGGTGGTGGCCGACCTCGCCCTGATCTACTACGCGCTGGTCGTGCTGGCCATCTTCCGGATCATCCCGGTGACGCTGACCCTCGCCGGGATCGCCGGCTTCGTGCTCTCGGTGGGCATGGCCGTCGACGCCAACATCCTCATCTTCGAGCGCACCAAGGAGGAGCTGCGCCTGGGCAAGTCGCTGAACGCGGCGGTCGAGGCCGGCTTCTCCCGGGCCTGGAACTCGATCCTCGACTCGAATGTCTCGAGCTTGATCACGGCCGGGATCCTGTACGCCTTCGGCTCGCCGACGATCAAGGGCTTCGCCCTCGTCCTCATCATCGGCGTGTTGACTTCGATGTTCACTGCGGTGACCGTCTCCCGGACGCTCCTGCGTGTCGTCGTCCGCCAGGACTTCGCCCGACGGGCCGACCTGTGGGGCGTCTCCGACGACGAGTTCATGGCCCGGACCCCGGTCCGACCGGGACGCGAGGCGCGCGCCCGTGTATGACATCATCGGGAAGCGGAAGTGGTTCTTCCTCTTCTCGGGATTGATGACGATCCCGGGCCTCCTGTTCATCCTCCTCACCCCGATCACCAACGGCCAGCTCGGACTCCAGTTCTCGATCGACTACACCGGCGGCACCAACTGGGAGATCAAGTTCGCCGACCCGAACGTCGGGGCGGACCGGATCAAGGCCTCGCTGGCCAGGCTCGGGGTCTCCGACGCGACGGTGATCGCGACGAGCGGCGGCTTCTACGAGATCCGCTCGCGCCAGGTCGCCCTGCCGACCGTGACCGGGCCCTCCGCCTCACCGTCCGCCGGCCCGTCGGCCTCCGCCGGCCCGTCGGCCTCCGCCGGCGCGTCCGGATCGGCAGCACCGTCGGCCTCCGCCGGCCCGTCGGCTGCCGCCTCGCCGTCTCCCGGCGCCTCGCCCGCCGCGTCCGCCGCGGCGGGCGCATCGGCGGCTCCGGGCACCTCGCCGGCGCCCTCGCCCGGTCGAGGGACGGAGAGCGTCCCGACGACCGGCAAGTTCGGCGAGCTTGCCGCGGGGCTCCAGGCCGATCTCGGCAAGATCGAGGCCCAACGTGCCCTCTCGACCGTCGGGCCGGTGATCAGCCAGGAGCTGACCCAACAAGCCGTCCTGCTCATCATCCTCGGCTCGATCGGGATCCTCATCTGGATGACGATCCGGTTCCGGGACTTCCGGTTCGGCGCCACCGCGATCGTCGCACTCGTCCACGACGTGCTCGTCGTCATCGGCACGTTCGCCATCCTGGGGACCTTCTTCCGGGTCCAGATCGACGGCCTGTTCGTGACCGCGATGCTGACGATCATCGGGTTCAGCGTCCACGACACGATCGTGGTCTACGACCGGATCCGTGAGAATCGCTCCCGCCACGCCGGCGAGCCGTTCGACCGGATCGTCAACCACTCGATCCTCCAGACTCTCGCTCGCTCGATCAACACGAGCATGACCGTCGTCATCACCCTGACCGCACTGCTCCTCTTCGGCGGTGCGGCGACGACCTACTTCGTGCTCGCCCTGCTGATCGGGATCGTCTCGGGGACCTACTCGTCGATCTTCAACGCCAGCCCACTCCTCGTCGTCTGGCACAACCGGGACGACCGCCGGCGCGCCGAGCTCTCGGCCGGGGCCAGGCCGGTCCGCCGACCCGCCTCCTGACCGGTGACGCGGTGAGCCCGCGGAGAGCGGCTCGTGGCAGGCTGACCGCGTGATCGAACCCCGTTTCCGCTGGCGCCACCCACCCATCGTCCGGCTCGAGGCCGGCTTCCGGGAGGCGGCCATCGTCGCCGGGTTCTCGGAGCGCGTGGCCGTCCTCCTGCACGCCCGCGGAGTGACCGACGTGGCCGGCCTCGAGGCCTTCATCGCTCCGCTGGGCGAGGGCCTCCACGATCCGGCGCTGCTGCCCGACGCCGACCGGCTGGTCGCCCGGGTCGACCGGGCCCGGGAGGCCGGTGAAGGGGTGCTCGTGTTCGGCGACTTCGACGCCGACGGTCTGACCGGTCTCGCGATCATGGTCCGCGCTCTGCGCCGGATCGGGCTCGACGCGGAACCGTATGTCCCGAGCCGGCTCGAGGAGGGTCACGGCCTGAGTCTCCGGGCGGTCGAGGCGGCCGAAGCGACCGGGCGGACCCTGATCGTCACGGTGGACACCGGATCGACGAGCGTGGCCGAGGTCGCCGAGGCGGCCCGTCGGGGCGTCGATGTCATCGTCACCGACCATCACCGCCTGCCACCCGAGCCGCCCCGGGCCGTCGCCCTCGTCAACCCTCACCGGGCGGACTCCCGCTACCCGGATCCCCGCCTGGCCGGGAGCGGAGTGGCGTTCAAGGTCGCCCAGCTCCTCCTTCGCGACCTCCCCGACGGACCGGAGACCGCCCTCCAGCTGGCCGACCTGGCGATGATCGGGACCGTCGCCGACGTCGCCCCGATCATCGGTGAGAACCGGGCGATCGCCCGGGTCGGCCTCGACCGGATCGGGCGATCGCCGCTACCGGGTCTGGCCGCGTTGCTGGCCCTGGCCGGCGTCGCGCCCGATGCCGTAGACCTCGAGACGGTAGCCTTCACGATCGCTCCTCGTCTGAACGCGGCCGGCCGGGTCGGCGACGCCACCGAGGCGGCGCGTGTGCTGCTCACCGACGACCCGGCCGAGGCGGCCATCCTGGCCGAGCGACTCCAGGCCGCGAACCTCGTCCGGCGCGACCTGACCCGGACGGCGATGGTCGAGGCCCAGGCCGCCCTGGCGGCCGAGCCCGGCGACGCGGCGGCGACCGTGGTCCGGGGCGACTGGCCGGTCGGTGTCATCGGTCTCGTGGCCGGACGGCTGGCCGAGGAACGGGGACGCCCGGCCGTCGTCGGTACCGAGCTCGACGGGGTCGTCCGGGCGTCCTGCCGGAGCGCCGGTGGGTTCGACCTGGCGGCCGCCCTCGCCGCGTGCACCGACCTGTTCATCCGCCATGGCGGCCACCCCGGCGCCGCCGGCTTCGAGCTGGCCAGCGATCGCTGGGATGCATTCCGGGAACGTTTCCTGGCGCTCGTCACGGCCGAGGTGCCCGCGGCGTCCGATCCCCGGCCGGAGTTGCGGGTCGACCTCGTCGTCCCGGGACCGGCCGTCGACTACGCCTTCCTCGCCGAGCTGCGTCGGCTCGACCCGACCGGCCCCGGCAACCCGGATCCGCTCATCGCAGTCGAGGATCTCACCGTGACGCGTGTCCGCGCCGCCAACGGCGGTCATGCCCAGCTGACCCTGCGCAAGCGGGTCGACGTCATCGACGGGATCGCCTTCGGACGGAGCGACCTCGTGGGGGTGGTCAGGGAAGGGGATCGGCTCGACGTCGTGGCCCGGCTGGTCACCCGGCGTTTCGGCGGCTACGAGTCCCTCCAGCTCGAGATCCGGGACGTCGCCCCGGCCGGCTATGCCGCCGCCGCCGACGCAGCCGGGGATCCGGTCCCGGTGCTCGCGTCGGGGACCGGGACGCAACCGTCCAGCCTGGTCGGCAGCCGATGACCGACGGACCGCCGCGCCGGCGCCGCTCCGGTCGGCCCAGCGACCCCTTCGGCATCGGAGCTCGTGGCAGCCTGCTGGCTCCGATCCTCGCCGCGCTGGGTCTCGGCCTGGTCGCGGTCGTCACCCTGGCCCTCTTCACCGGGTCGATCCCGCTTCCGGGCGGGGGTTCGGGCTCCGGTTCGACCGACGGCGGTGGGGGAGGCGGCGGCCCGGTCGGCCCGATCGTCACCCCGGTGCCGTCGAACATCGTCATCGTCGATCCGCGGACGAACATCCCGGGCACGCTGGTCTTCGTGAAGCAGGGCAACCTCTGGACCCAGACCGGTAACAAGGCGGTGCAGCTCACGACCAGCGGACACGGCGCGATGCCGACCTGGTCTCCCGACGGGCAGTGGATCTACTACATCGAGAGCGTCCCGGACAGCGGCTACTTCCCCGGCGGCGGCAACCCGCCCACGACCTACGCGATGGAGGTCCCGATCCTCACCCGGATCAAGCCGGACGGGACCGGCGCCGAGAAGCTGCTCAGCGGGCGCTTCAAGAAGGGCCGCTACGACTGGTTCTTCTGGATCCGCCAGCCGGATGTCTCGCCGGACGGCCGGACGGTCGCGATCACGTCGGACGGCCCGGATCCGACGAAGAGCGACGTCGTCCTCCAGACCTACGACGTCAAGACCGACAAGACGCAGCCGCCTCGACCTCGCCGAGAACGCGCCGCTCGGCCACCAGGATCCGGCCTGGCGCCCGGACGGCAAGCTCCTGCTCTACGTCAAGAACGGACGCGACGGGGCCCGCGGCGCCCCGATGATCTACCGCTACGACCCGGCGACGAAGAAGACCTCCGTCGCTGAGCGCACCCGGCTACATGCAGCCCTCGTGGTCGCCGGACGGTCGCTGGATCGCGGTCACCAAGACGAGCACACTCGGGACCGACGTGGCCATCCTCGACGCCCGGAACGGGACGGAGGTCCTCCGGCTGACCGACGATGACCGGTCATGGGCTCCGGTCTGGTCGCCGAAGGGCGATTCGATCGCCTACATGCACATCGAGGGGCTCATCGTCGACCTCAAGCTGATCGGCCTGAAGGGCGACGGTCCGTCCTGGACCACGGAGCAGCTGCCGGACGTCACCGAGCGGAGCGGTCTCGACGGCGGCTCGGGGGCCAGCTGGTACATCCCGCCGGACCAGCTCCCGCCGCCAACCCCGGGACCGAGCTCGTCGGCCGCCAGCCCGTCGCCGTCCAGCGCACCGTGACGGCCACCTTCCTCGACCGGCTCGCGGCGCGCTCGGCCGCCGTCGGGACCGTCCTGTGCCTCGGGCTCGATCCGGACCCGGCCGCTCTGCCGCCCGGCTTCCGGCCCGACATCGCCGGTGTCGAGGCGTTCTGCCGGGTCGTCGTGGCGGCGGCCGCTCCGTACGCGGCGGCCATCAAGCCGAACCTGGCCTTCTTCGAGGCGTTCGGATCGGACGGGATGGCCGCCCTCGAGCGGATCCGGGCGGATCTGCCGACGGACCTGCCGGTCGTCGCCGACGCCAAGCGCGGAGACATCGGGACGACGGCCAGCCGCCAGGCGGTGGCCCTCTTCGACCGTCTCGGGGCCGACGCGGTGACCGTGAACCCGTACCTCGGGTCGGAGGCGATCGGCCCGCTCCTCGACCGGCCCGACCGGTTCGCCTACGTCCTGTGCCGGACCTCGAACCCGGGGGCCGGCGAGTTCCAGGACCTCGTCGTCGCCGGGGACCCATCGACCGGCGCACCCGCCGAGCGGCTCTTCGAGCGAGTGGCCCGGCGGGCGAACGGCTGGGGTCCGGGCGGGACCGTGGGCCTCGTGGTCGGCGCGACCGCCCCGGTCGAGATGGCCCGGATCCGCGCTCGTCGCGCCGGGGCTGCCGTTCCTCGTTCCCGGCATCGGCGCCCAGGGCGGCGAGGTCGAGCCGGTCCTGGGGCACGGTCCGGCGACGACCGGTCCGGCCGCCGACGGGATCGGTCGGGGCCTGCTGGTCAACGTGTCGCGGGGGATCTCCGGCGCCGGGATCGGCGTCTCGGAAGGCGGCCCGGCGGTGGATCCCGGCGAGGCCATCGCGCGGGCGGCCGCCGACTGGGCCCGCCGACTCCCTGTGCTAACCTAGCCCCGCCTCGTCGACGAGAGGGATGCCCGACCCGCTCAGCACGGCCGCGCAGGGACCCGCTTAGGAGTCGCACGGACACGATGCCCACCCCCGGACCGCTCGAGCTCGTCATCATCCTGGTCATCGCCCTCCTGGTCCTCGGTCCGGGCCGGCTCCCGGACGTCGGTTCCGCGCTGGGCAAGAGCCTGCGCGAGTTCCGCAAGGCATCGTCCGACCTCCAGGACGCCGTGAACGTCGACACCTCGCCCCTGCCGGCCCAGCCGGCGGCGCCGGTCGATCCCGCCGCGGCGCAGGCCGCATCGACCGCAACGGCGGTGGCGGCCGCGCCCGCCGCGCCCGTTGAAACTTCCACCGCTCCGGCCGTCGCCGCAGCTCCTGCGCCCGCTCCTGCCTCGGCAGCCGCTGTCTCGGCACCGGTTCCCGAGGCACCCCTGGAAGTGCCGGCACCTGCCGCCGCCGTCGACACGATCGCCGCCGACGCCGAGTCCCCGGTCGCGCCGAGCGATCCGTCGGGCGATCGCCCCGCGTCCTAGCCCGCTCCACGCGGGCGGGACCCAGGGACGGCCATGGCCGACGCAGTCACACCCGACGACGTGATCGTCGTCCCCCCGGACGCCGCGGCCACGGCGCCGGTAGGCGGGTCAACCGCGCCGGAGGGTCCGGCCTCGAGCGGTGAACCCGCCGAGGGCGCGGCCGTGATGTCCCTGGTCGACCACCTCGGCGAGCTGCGCGGGCGGATCTTCCGGATCATCCTGGCCGTCGCCGTGGGCTCGGTCATCGGCTTCTACTTCGCCGGCGCGATCATCGACATCCTCGTCGCGCCGCGTCCCCGGCGGCAAGGTCATCGTGCTCGGTCCCGGCGACGCGTTCTTCATCAACATGAAGATCGCGATCGTCGTCGGGATCATCCTGGCGATGCCGGTGATCCTCTACCAGCTCTGGGCGTTCGTCGCGCCCGGGCCTGACCGCCCGGGAACGCCGGACCATCCGGCCGTGGCTGCCGCTGGCGCTCTTCTTCTTCGCCCTCGGCGTGGTCATCGCCTACGTGGTCCTGCCGTACGCGACGGCCTTCCTGCTGAGCTTCACCAACGAGACCCTGGTCGACTCGATCACGGCCGGGCCGTACTTCGACTTCGTGACCACGCTGTTCCTGGCCTTCGGGCTGATGATGGAGTTCCCGATCGTCCTCTGTCGCCCTGTCGCGGGTGAACATCGTGACCTCGCAGCGACTGCGGGCCTCGCGCCGCTACGTCATCCTCGGGATCACCATCTTCGCCACCGTCGCGACGCCCGGCGGCGACCTGGTCAGCCCGTTCGTGCTCGGGGTCACGATGTACGTCCTGTACGAGGCGACCACCTGGTTCATCGCCCGGGGCGGGCGCTGACCCGGAGGGGTCGCGCCGGCGGCGTAGACTGGGCCCGATGAGCGGATCGACGAGTCCCGGGCAGGACGTGCCGGGCGTCTCGGGCAAGCGGCGCGGAGCCCACCGGCGCGACAGCACGTCGTGATCCTGAGCGGCCTGTCGGGCGCCGGCAAGACGGCCGCCACGAAGCTGTTCGAGGACCTCGGCTACACCTGTGTCGACAACCTGCCGGGCGAGCTGCTGCCCGAGCTGGCCGAGCTCGTCTCGGACGATCGCCGAGCGCTTCGACAAGACCGCGATCGTGCTCGACGTTCGGGCCGGCGACGCGGTCGTGGCCCTGGCCGCGATGCGCGGCGCGCTCGAGGGTCGCGGGATCCGGCCCAGGTCTTCTTCCTCGAGGCCCGCGACGAGATCCTCATCCGGCGCTTCTCGGAGACGCGCCACCGTCATCCGCTGGCCGACGAGCGCGGCATCGCCAGCTCGATCGCCGAGGAGCGGCGCCGGCTCGAGCCGGTCCGCGACGAGGCCGACGTCATCCTCGACACGTCCGACCTGTCTCTGCGCGAGCTGCGCGAGCGGCTCTTCGCCCACCTCGCCGACACCGCCGACCCGGACCGGCTGGCGATCCAGCTCATCAGCTTCGGCTTCAAGTACGGCGTCCCGCTCGAGGCCGACCTCGTGTTCGACGTCCGCTTCATGCAGAACCCGTACTACATCGACGGAGCTCCGCCAGCTGTCGGGGCTGACCGAGCCGGTCCGCGACTTCGTGATCGGCCAGCCGACGACCGAGCGCTTCCTGGCCTTCCTGGAGGACTTCCTGACTTCGCGATCCCGGCCTACGTGAGCGAGGGCAAGACGCCGACTGACGATCGCCATCGGCTGCACCGGCGGCTACCACCGCTCGATCGCGATCGCCGAGGAGCTCGCCGCCTGGCTGCGCGAGCAGGACTTCGGGACCGTCGCCGTGTTCCACCGCGAGCTCGAGCGCGAGTGAACCGATGAGCCGACGGTCGGGGTCGGTCGGCGTCGACTCCAGCCTCCGACGCTGGCTGACGCCGGGGATCGGGATCAAGCGCTGGCTGGTGGTCGTCTTCCTCGGGGAGCTCGGTCTCGCCTTCGGGCTCGCCTTCGTCCTCCGCCAGGTCTACCGCGACGTCGAGCTGCCGGAGCCGATCCAGTCGATCGTCTCGTCGCTGACCCTCCAGTCGCTGCCGTACTGGCTGCGCGCCCTGATCCTCGCCGCCGCCGGGATCGCGCTGTTCGCCTTCGCCGCCTGGAAGGTGGTCCAGGTGCTCATGGGTCCGTTTCGCTCGGAGGACGAGGATCGACCCGCTGGTCGAGGTCATCTACCAGAAGCGGTTCCTGGCCCGCGGCCCGCGGATCGTCGCGCTCGGTGGCGGGACCGGTCTGTCCACCCTCCTGCGCGGACTCAAGGAGCACACCAGCAACCTCACCGCGGTCGTCACGGTGGCCGACGACGGCGGCTCGTCGGGCAAGCTCCGGACCCAGCTCGGCCTGCCGCCGGTCGGCGACATCCGGAACTGCATCGTCGCCCTGGCCGACGCCGAGCCGCTCATGGGCCGACTCCTCCAGTACCGCTTCCCCGGCGAGGACGGTCCTGAGAGTCTGGCCGGGCACGCCGTCGGCAACCTCCTCATCGCGGCGATGACCGCCGTCGAGGACGGCGACTTCGAGGAGGGCGTCCGTCAGATGAACCGGGTCCTCGCCGTCCGCGGCCAGGTGGTGCCGGCCTCGTCGACTCCGCTCGTGCTCCATGCCCGGCTGCGCGACGGCAGGGAGGTCGTCGGCCAGTCGCAGATCGCGACGACGAGCGGGATCGAGCGGGTCTGGCTGACCCCGGATGCCGTCGCCGCCGCCGGTGACGCGATCGCGGCGATCGCCGAGGCCGACCTGATCGTCATCGGCCCCGGCAGCCTCTTCACCAGCGTCCTGCCCAGCCTGCTCCTGCCCGAGATCCGGGCGGCCCTGCTCGTCTCGTCGGCCCCCCGGGTCTACGTCTGCAACGTGGCCACCCAGCCCGGCGAGACGACCGGCTTCGACCTGGCCGACCACCTCGAGGCGCTCGACCGCCACGTCTCGTGCGACGTCGTGGACCTCGTCCTCGCCAACAGCGCGCCGGTGCCGGTCGGGTCGCTCCCGCACGGGGCCGGAGTCCACCTGCGCTGGCCGCCGAACGTCGAGCGTCAGCCGAGGCTCGTCCTGGACGATCTCGTCGACCGCACCGCCCCGAACCACCACGATCCGGCCCGGCTCGCGGCCGCGCTCCTCCGGATCGCCGAGCGCGAGGGCGCCGGTCGCCGCCGCGGAGGGGCCTCGGCCCGGTCCGCGTGAGGGGCTCGATGACCCGAGCGCCGGCGGTGAGCGACGCCGATCGGGACCTCGTCGCGGCGATCCGGGCGGAGCTCGCCGCCGTGGCTCCGCAGCGGGCCTGCGATCGGGCGGCCGAGTCGGCCGGGCTGGGCGCGGCGCTGGCTCCGCGCCAGGCGTCGGTGGCCCGGCTGGCCGTCCGGCTCGGGCGCGAGCCGACCGACGCCGGGCGGCTGCTCGTCGGGCGCCGCCGGACGAAGTCGGTCCGGATGGATGGGGCGGCCGAAGACGCGGCCCCGTTCGACTGGACCGATGCGGCCGAGCATTGCCGGATCGCCTGGCTGCGCGGCCGCTTCCTGGCCCGCGGTTCGCTCAGCCTCGCGTCCGGGCGGGCCCACCTCGAGTTCGTGGTCAGCCCGGCCGAGGCGCCGGTCCTGGCCGACCGGCTCGCCGAGTTCGGGCTGCCCGCGTCGTGGCGGATCCGGCGCGGTCGGGGCGTCGTGACCTGGAAGAGCGTCGAGACGATCTCGACTTTCCTCCGCCGGATCGGCGCCGGGTCGGCCATCCTCGAGCTCGAGAGCCGTCAGGTGATCCGGGCCCTGCGGGGGGACCTCAACCGGGTGGTCAACGCCGAGTCGGCGAACCTCCAGCGAGCGGTCGTCGCATCGGCCCGTCAGCTGGCGGCCATCGACCGCCTCGAGGCCGACGGCCGGCTCGGTCGCCAGCCCCACGTCGTGCGGCTCGTGGCCGCGGCCCGGCGGGAGACGCCGGAGGCGACCTTCGGCGAGCTGGCCGTCCGGCTCGACCTCCATCGCTCGGCCGTCCAGCGCGCCCTCGAACGGATCGAGCGACTCGCCCTCCACGAGGATGACGACCCGGACGCCGGCGGAGCATCGGGCCGCCGGGGCCGGTCGTCCGGCCTTCGGAACGGCCCGTCGACCCGCGCCGGACGGACTGCCGTGGGCGGCCGGTTGGACCCTGCCGGGCGGCCGCACGGCCCGGTCGGACAGGCTCGGGGCTCTGGCATCATGGCCCCATGAGACCTGTCGTCATCGCTGCCAACTGGAAGATGAACACCACCCCCGGTGACGCCGGCGAGCTCGCCCGGACGATCGCCGCCCGGACCGGGTGGAGGGACCCGTGGAACGGGTGATCTGCCCGCCCTTCGTCTGCCTGGCCGCGGTCGGCGACGCCCTCCGCGGGTCGGGGGTCGCGGTCGGCGCCCAGGACGTCCATCACGAGCTGGCCGGCGCCTACACCGGGGAGATCAGCGCGCCGATGCTGGCCGGCCTGGCGAGCTGGGTGATCGTCGGTCACTCGGAGCGTCGCCGCGACGCCGGCGAGACGGACGAGCTCATCGGCCGGAAGCTCCGGCGGGCCGTCGAGGCCGGGCTCCGCCCGATCGTCTGCGTGGGCGAACAGCTCGCCGAGCGCGAGGCCGGGCAGGCCGACCGGGTGGTCCGCGACCAGGTCGCGGGCATCCTGGCCGCCTTCGCGGCGGATCCGGGGGTCCTGGAGACGAGCCGGCTGGTCGTCGCCTACGAGCCCGTCTGGGCCATCGGCACCGGTCGCAACGCGCGTGGCTCCGATGCCTCGGCGATGGCCGAGACGATCCGTGGCGCGATCGGCGCCGCCGGCTGGTCAGGACCGGCGGCTGCCGTCCCGGTCCTCTACGGCGGCAGCGTCACCGCGGCCAACATCGGCGAGTTCCTGGCCGAACCGGCGATCGACGGCGCACTGGTCGGCGGCGCGTCGCTCAAGCCCGACGAGATGGCCGGGATCGTCGCCCGGGCCGGCCTCACCGCCTCGGCCCGCGTCGGCGCCGGGGGCTGACCCGATGGACTCGATCGTCGACGAGGGATCCGGGCCGGGTCCCTCGGGATCCCCCGCGTCGACGACCCGGGTTCGGGGTCGACCGAGACCGATCGTCCTGGTCGTCCTCGACGGGTTCGGGATCGGGCGCGACCCGGCCGGTGACGCCGTCGCCCGGGCCGCCATGCCGACCTGGCGGTCGCTGCTCGCCCGCTGGCCCCACGCCGCCCTCCGAGCGTCCGAGGACGCGGTGGGGCTCCCGCCGGGGCAGATGGGCAACTCGGAGGTCGGGCACCTCAACCTGGGTACCGGCCAGCCCGTCCTCCAGGACCTCCCCCGGATCGACGCGGCGATCGCCGACGGCTCGTTCTTCGAGCGCCCGGCGTTCGTCGCCGCCTGCGATCGGGCCGCGCGCCCGGGCGGCCGGCTCCACGTCGTGAGCCTCATCGGCCCGGGTGGGGTCCACGCCAACGACCGGCACCTGGTGGCCCTGGTCGAGCTGGCGTCCCAGCGTGGGGTCCCGGAAGTCCGAGTCCACGCCCTGCTCGACGGGCGGGACACCCCGCCCCGGTCGGCACTCGCGTTCGTGGCCGATCTGG
This sequence comes from uncultured Chloroflexia bacterium, assembly GCA_963809595.1. Classification (GTDB taxonomy): domain Bacteria; phylum Chloroflexota; class Limnocylindria; order Limnocylindrales; family CSP1-4; genus Chersky-267. Next base: position 295,019 of record CAWEKG010000002.1, read on the forward strand.
AGGAGCGTCTCGGCGCCGCCCATCCCGATGCCCGGATCGCCACGATCGGGGGTCGTTACTACGCGATGGACCGGGATCGACGCTGGGAGCGGGTCGCCCAGGGCTACGGGGCGATCGTCCACGGGGCAGGGGAGCGGGCCGCCAGCGCCACCGCGGCGATCGAGGCGGCTTACGCCCGCGGGGAGAACGACGAGTTCGTCAGGCCGACCGTCATCGAGGGCGTCGACGGCCGGGTTCGCGACGGGGACCCGATCGTCCATGCCAACTTCCGGGCCGATCGGGCAAGGCAGCTCAGCCACGCCCTGGCCGAGCCGTCGTTCGACGCCTTCGACCGGACCGGTCCGGACGGCCGCCCGGCTCCGAAGGATCTCCTGGTGGTCACGATGACCGAGTACGAGTCCGACCTGCCGGTGGAGGTCGCGTTCCCGCCCGAGGAGGTGCCGTCGCTGGCGGGTGCCTTCTCGGTGACGGGCCTGCGCCAGCTCCACGTGGCCGAGACGGAGAAGTACGCCCACGTGACCTACTTCTTCAACGGCGGACGCGAGGCGGCCTGGCCCGGCGAGGACCGGATCCTGGTCCCGAGCCAGAAGGTGGCGACCTACGACCTGCGACCGGAGATGAGCGCGTCCGGCGTGACCGACGTCCTGGTCGCCGGGATCGCCGCCGGCGAGCACGATCTCATCGTGACCAACTACGCCAACCCCGACATGGTCGGCCATACCGGCGTCTTCGAGGCGACCCTGACCGCCCTGGCCACGATCGACGCCTGTCTCGCCCGGGTCGTGGCGGCCGTCGAGGCGGTCGACGCCGGCGACCCGACGGCTCCCGGCGCCGTGCTCCTGGTCACCGCCGACCACGGCAACGCCGACGAGATGCTCGACGCCGCGGGCCGCCCGGTCACGGCCCACTCGCTCAACCCGGTCCCGATCGTCGTCGTGGGCCGGTCCGTCGACGGGCGATCGCTCCACGACGGCGTGCTCGCCGACGTGACCCCGACGATCCTCGAGCTGGCCGGGCTGGCGCCCTGGCCGGCCGTCACCGGGCGCTCCCTCCTGGAGCCTGTGCTACCATCCGACGGCTCTACCGCACCGAGGTCCGATCGCTCGTGAACCCGCTCCTCGCCGTCGGGCAGATCATCGTCGGGATCGCCCTCATGGTCTCGATCCTGCTCCAGGCCCGTGGCACCGGCCTGTCCGGCACGTTCGGCGGCGACAGCGCCGTCTATCGCAGCCGCCGCGGCGTCGAACGCCGGCTCTGGCAGTTCACGATCGTGCTGACCGTCCTCTTCGTGATGTTCTCGCTCGCCTCCTACATCTTCTTCGCGACGCCGTCCGCCTGACCCGATGATCGCCCGGCCGGGGCGGATCGGCAGGAACGGCAGGCCGGCATGCGCCGGAGACAGGGACCATGACCGTTCGCGACCGGGGGATCGTCGCTGCCCTTGGCGCCGTCCTCGTGGCGCTGGTCCTCCTCGTCCTGCTGTCCGGCTCCGGGTCGGCGCCCGGGATCGGCGATGCCGGTCCGTCCGCCGAGCCGTCGGCCGGCAGTTCCACCGAGCTCCCCGCCGTCTATCGCGAGGGGATGGTCGGGCGCCCCAGCTCGATCAACCCGCTGACGGCCAGGACCCAGGCGGATCGCGACCTCGCCGCACTCATCTTCAGCGGGCTCGTGGCCCTTGGTCCGGACGGCGCGTATCGCCCGGACGTTGCCTCGGGCTGGACGGAGAACGACAAGGGAGACAGCTGGACGTTCACGATCCGACCGGATGCCCGCTGGCAGGACGGCGAGCCGGTGACCGCGGCCGACGTGGTCTTCACGGTGGATGTCCTCAAGGACCCGGCGTACACGGGCCCGCTCGCGTCATCGTGGCGCGAGGTGACCGCCACCGCGATCGACGACTCGACCGTCCGGTTCGACCTGGCCACTCCACTGGGTGGCTTCCTCGAAGCGGCCACGGTCGGACTCCTGCCCGAGCATCTCCTGCGCGACACGCCGATCGAGACCCTGGCCGACGCGCCGTTCAGCCTCCAGCCGATCGGCTCGGGCCCGTTCGTCCTGACCTCCTGGAACGCCGAGACGGCGAACCTGATACCGGCGATCCTGGCCGACACCCCCATCGTCGACGCCCCGCCCGGGGCATCCCCGACGTCGGGAGCATCCTCCGGCCCCGAGGCGTCGGGTCCGAGCGCCGGGTCAGCCGCCCCAGGCTTTGGTGCCCCGTCGGCGGCGTCTGGGGCGCCATCGACCGGGCCCACCGTGGCTCCGCCGGTCGCGGTCGGACCGGCCCTGCCGGGGATCGCGCTGTCGTTCTACCCGGATGCCGCCGCCCTGGCATCGGCCTACCGGGCCGGAGACCTCGATGCCGCGGTGGGCCTCGCCCCGTCGGTGGCCCGTGACCTCGGGGCCGCGCCGGGGAACCGCCTGCTGACCTACCCACGGACGACCCTCAGCGCGATCGCCCTCGACCTTCGGCCGGGCAGCGGCGAGCTGCGGATGCCCAAGGTCCGACACGCGCTCCTTGCGGCGATCGATCGGGCCAAGGTGATCGCCGGTGTCTATGGCGGCGCGGCGGTTCGGGCGGACTCGCCCATCCCGCCGTCGTCGTGGGCCTTCGACAAGAAGGCGGCGAAGACCGTTAAGTTCGATCCGAAGCGCACGGCGGCCGACCTCAAGGCGTCCGGCTGGAAGAAGCTGGCCGGTGGCTGGGCGACGCCGGGCGCGCGCAAGCCCTACCTGATGGAGATCATCGCACCCGACGCCGGATCGAACCCGACCGGGATGGCCCTCGCCGAGGCGGTCGGCCAGGCCTGGCGGGATGTCGGGTTCAAGGTCACGGTGACCGGCTTGCCCCCGGCCACCTTCGTCGACCGGCTCCAGAAGGGCGACTTCGCGGCGGCCGCGATCGATGTTGCGGTCGGTCTGGACCCGGACCTATACCCGCTCTTCGCCTCGACCCAGGTGATCAGCGGCGGATCGAACGTCACCGGGATCCAGGATGTCGACCTCGATCGCGACCTCATCGCCGCTCGGGCGCCGGGGACGCTGGAGGCCCGGAAGCAGGCGTTCTCGAACCTCCAGAGCCGTCTCGCCGACAAGAACTACCTCCTGCCGATCGCCTTCCGGAACGAGCTCGTCGTGGTCTCCGACCGACTCCAGGGACCCCAGGTCCGGGAGCTGGGCGACTCTAGTGACCGATTCTGGGATGTGCTAACATGGCGCCTCGCTGACGGCCGGTGAGCATCCTCGCCGACCCGATGAGCTCTCGCCGAGGTGGCGGAATCGGTAGACGCGCTAGCTTCAGGAGCTAGTGTCCGCAAGGGCGTATGGGTTCAAATCCCTTCCTCGGTACCACCCTCGACCGAGACTCCGGCGCGACACCTGCCCAGGTGGCGGAATTGGTATACGCGTACGTTTGAGGGGCGTATGAGGCAACTCATCCGGGTTCAAGTCCCGGCCTGGGCACCACTCTCTCGTCGACCCGACGGCGGTCCACCAGGACCGCCGTTCCGATTCCCGGGGAACCGCGACAGGTGTCCCTTACGGCTCCCTACCGTCGCCGGCCGCGTATCCTGCCTCTGCCCGGGCGGTTAGCTCAGTCGGTCAGAGCGCCTCGCTTACACCGAGGATGTCGGGGGTTCGAGTCCCTCACCGCCCACCAGGTCCCGCGTCGATGGGTCGCCGGCCCCTGCTAGACTCATCGCTGGGACATCGCGTCCGTCGTCGCGCTCCGGAGGAGGAGGGCCCATGGGTCCGGCACTGATCATCCTGATCATCGTCATCGTCGCCGTCGTGGGCTTCGTGATCCTGCTCTACAACGGGCTGATCCAGAAGCGGCTGCGGGTCGACGAGGCGTTCGCCCAGATCGAGGTCCAGCTCAAGCGCCGCCACGACCTCATCCCGAACCTGGTCAACGCCGTGAAGGGCTACATGGACTTCGAGCAGGACGTCCTGACCAAGGTCACCGAGGCCCGGGCCGGCGCGATCGCCGCCGGGGCCAAGGGCCCGGCCGAACAGGCCCAGGCGGAGAATATGCTCACCGGCGCCCTTCGCTCGCTGTTCGCCGTCGTGGAGAACTACCCGCAGCTCAAGGCCAACGAGAACGTCCTCGCTCTCCAGGAGCAGCTGACCACCACCGAGAACCAGATCAGCTTCTCGCGCCAGCACTACAACGCGACGGTCCTCGACTACAACACCGGGATCCAGACCTTCCCGGCGGTGCTCATCGCGGGCATCTTCGGCTTCATCAAGCGCGAGTTCTTCGACGCCGAGCCGGAGGCCGAGCAGGTCCCGGTCGTCCAGCTCCGCTAGCGGCTCGCGACGCCCGGCCGGCCGGAGGGCGGCGTGGCTTCCACGTTCTATGGTCAGATCGCGGCCAACAAGCGCAACTCGTTCCTGCTCGCGGTCGGGCTCATCCTCCTCCTGGCCGCGCTGGGCCTGACGATCGGCTACGCCCTGACCGGCACCGTGTCGGGTGGGGTGACCGCGACGGTCGGCGCGATCGCCCTGGGGATCCTCATCTCGCTCGTCTCGTACTTCCAGGGCGACACGCTCGTCCTGGCCGCATCGGGCGCCCGCGAGGTGAGCGCCGCCGACCAGCCCCAGCTGTTCAACGTCGTCACCGAGCTGACGATCGCGGCGGACCTGCCCGCGCCCCGGGTCTATCTCATCGACGATACGTCGATGAACGCCTTCGCCACCGGTCGGGACCCGAAGCACGCGTCGATCGCGGTCACGACCGGGCTGTTGACCCGGATGGACCGCGAGGAGGTCCAGGGCGTCCTCGCCCACGAGCTCTCCCACGTCCGGAACTTTGACATCCGGTTCACCCTGCTGGTCGGGGTCATCGTCGGGAGCATCGCCCTCCTCGCGGACTTCTTCCTGCGGTTCACCTTCTGGGGCGGTCGGGGTCGGTCGAGCAACAGCGACAAGGGCGGGGGAGGGCTCCAGGCGATCATCCTCGTCGTGGCCCTGATGCTCGCGGTGATCGCCCCCATCGCCGCCCGGCTCGTCCAGCTCGCGGTCAGCCGGCAACGCGAGTACCTCGCCGACGCCTCCGGGGTGGAGCTGACCCGGAACCCGATCGGGCTCGAGCGAGCCCTCGCCTCGATCGCCGGGGACACCGAGGTCCTCGAAGCGGCCAACCGGGCCACCCAGCATCTCTACTTCACGAACCCGATCATGAAGCTCGGGGAGAACCAGGAACAGAGCGCCTGGTTCTCGACCCATCCGCCCCTGCTCGACCGGATCAACCGGCTCCGGACGCTCCGCGGGCTGGCGCCGATCGCCTCGATCTCCGACGACACGTTCTGACCGGTCGCGGCCGGGCCGACCGGCCCCCGCAGCCGCCCGCTCCGGCAGGGGTCGGGTCGGTTTGTCGGTCGCTCGGGGCTCGTGGTATCCTCCGCCTCGCCGACGGGCGGCCAGCCTGGTCAGGCCTTCAGGCCGAGATAGCTCAGTTGGTAGAGCACGCGACTGAAAATCGCGGTGTCGCCAGTTCGAATCTGGCTCTCGGCACCAGATCAGACCGACGGTCCGGTGCTCGAGCGGGAGTAGCTCAGTTGGCAGAGCGCAACCTTGCCAAGGTTGAGGTCGCGGGTTCGAACCCCGTCTCCCGCTCCAACGTCTCGTAGAATGCCCGGGTCGGGCCGGCCGGCACCTCGCCGCCGACTCGCCCGGTGCCCCTTCGTCCAGTGGTAGGACAGCGGACTTTGGATCCGTTAACCGAGGTTCGAATCCTCGAGGGGCAGCTTCCACGTAGACTGGACGCAGCACGGAATGCCGCCGGACCCGAGCGGCCACCCTCACGGGGCGACGTACCCAAGTGGTTAAGGGGGGGGTCTGCAAAACCCCTATTCAGCGGTTCGAATCCGCTCGTCGCCTCCACTTCCCACTCACGCGCCGGGCCTCACAGGGCTGAGTCTTCGGTCGTCGTCCTCGGCTTCCTCGCCATCGAGGTCCAGGCGACCATGACCCGGCTGTTCCGATGTTCCTCTGTTCCGCCGTTCCGCCGACAGGCTGGCAGCGCGTGAGCGGGCGACCGCCGGTCGAGGACGAGCTGCGGCGGATCGTCGCACGGTGACGATCATCGATGCCGAAGCCGAGGGGCGATACGAGGCACGCCTCGAAGGCGACCTTGCGGGCTTCCTCGACTACGTCGTGAAGCGGGGTCGGATCGCATTGATCCACACCGAGGTGCTGCCCGCCCACCGCGGGCAGGGCATCGCCGCGCAGCTCGCGCGGTTCGCGCTCGACGACGCCCGGCGGCGCGGCCTGGGGGTGATCGCGTCCTGTCCGTACGTCCGGGCGTATGTCCAACACCACCCCGACACGCATGACATCGTCGTAGGCATGACGCCCGCCGGACCGTGAGGACCGCGTTCGATCCCGGCCCCTGGCCGACCGACCCACCTCCGAGCCGCCGCTGATCGTCGCGTGGGGAGTGTCTCGGGTCCCGACGACCCTCGAGCGCCCTGAGCGGGTAGGCTGTCGCCGGGGCCGAAGTGGCGGAACCGGCAGACGCGGCGGACTTAAACTCCGCTGCCCGCAAGGGCGTGCGAGTTCGAACCTCGCCTTCGGCACCAGCTGGTAGCAATAGGGGTCGCGCCGTACTCGGAACGGCAGGCTGCGGATCGGATCCAGCGACGCGACGCGCATGCCAGTCCTGCCGCCCGGGCACCTGACCGCGATGGTGAAACAGGGTATGCAAACCCGACGTCATATCGGCGGCAGAGTCAGTTGCTTTGCTGTAAACGGATGTGTGGGTCGCTCCAGATACGCCATTCCGAGGTGGCCATGCATCGTGGCCGGACCGTGGCGTCCCTTCTCTTCATCGTTCTAGTCGCCGCCAGCTGCGACACGGCGGCTCCTGCGAGGTCGGCTGCACCGCCCTCACTCGCGGTGGTCGCGATGCCGAAGCCGACCGAGGTGCCGGTCTCGACGCCCACGCCCGCCGCGTCGCGCGAGCAGCCTGCGACCCTCGCACCCACGCCGTCGTCGACGCAGATATCGATGCCAATCGCGGGCTGGCCGACTGTCAGTCGGGCCGGAATCACCATGACTGGTGCCGGCCAGGAGCCGTGGGAGAACGACGGTCGTCTCCGACTCTCGGCCACTATGGCAGGGCTCGGGCCAGATGAGGAAGTCGACCTCGGTGCGTCCGGCGAGTTCATCGTCGAATGGATCTGTGGGAGTGCTCCCGAACCGTGCGGCGAACTCGGCTGCGGGCCCGGCTCCACCCAGAGGACGGAGGGTTCGGCCAAGGCAACGGCGCACGCGGTCGCCGGGAGCGAAGGCACTGTCGCGGTGCTGATCGCACTCGTCGCAGCGCCTCCTGTCGGGTCCTGTCCCTCAGATCCGACATCGCCGTGGGCGACGGGGTTCGAGCGGTGGGCTAATGTCAGGGTCGTTGACCCGGTGCATGGCCTCCATCTCACTCCGGGCCCGATAGAGCGGTTCATCACCTACTGAACGAGCTCCCGGTTGAGGTCGCGAAGGCGCACGACCCCAACGCTAGCCGAACCGCCATCGACGGCAGCAGCGGCCTGCCCTAGCGGTGCCGCCAGGTCACGCTGAAGCTCGTGCCGCCCGCGGTGAGGTCGCCGACCGTCGCCTTGAGCCCGCCGCCGGAGGTCCGCATCACGAACCGGTAATGGGCCCAGCGCGGGTCGTCGATGTCGCCGCGCACGCCGCCCACGATGGCCATCGCCCCGGTCAGGGTCGCCCGCCCGAAGCGGGCCAGCGGGAGGACGTGCAGACCGGCGCCGGAGGCCTGGCTCGATGGCGCCTCCACGACCCAGAGCGCCTGGAGCCCCTTCGAGTTGCGCTTCCGGTCGATCGTGAACCGGTCGCCGGTGCTCTGGTTGCGGACGGCCAGCGTCCATACGGTGCCACGCTTCGTCACGGCCGCGCTGAACCGGTCGCCGGGATGGACGGGTACCGCCACGGGGACGACGGGTGATGGGAACATCTCGTACCAGGCGAAGTAGACCGGCGGTTCGCTGCCGGCCGGACAGTGGGCGGCCGTCCCGATCTGCTCGAGATAGCGGTGGCCGTTGTCATCGATGCCGACCCAGATCGCGAGGTCGCTCCGAGCGCTGCCGGAGCAGCTGACCGTGGGCTGGACCCAGGTCGCTTCGACGTGGCTGACGTCCGCGTTCGGACGCTGGGCTCCGTAACCGCCGTAGTAGGTCGAGCTGAAGGCCGAGCCGAAGCCGAAGTTGTCGGTCGACGTCGTGAGCGACGGGGTCGCGGTCGGCCGCGCTGCGAGGGTGGGGGTCGGGGTCGGGGCAGGGGTCGGGATCGGGTCGAGCTTCACGTAGGTCGTCTCGACCTGTCCGTTCTGGCCGATCGGCAGGGCGTAGGCGAGGGTGAACGGGCCCCGGTCGGCCACGAGGAAGGTGACCCAACCGCTCGTGGACTCCCCCGGCTCGAGGGTCCCGTAGGCCAGCTGTGGATCGCGACCGCTCGGTCGGGTGCGCCGGATCTCCCCGGTGGCGTCGATGAGCGAGAACGCGCCCTGATCGAACTTCGTGGACTGGTCGGGGCCGGCCGTGATCGTCACCAGGGCCGAGACGTACCGTTCCCCGGATGGCGCCGGGTCGGACCCGGTCCAGTCCTCGGCTCGTACCGCCGACCAGGTCTGGAGCCCCAGGACGTCGATCGACTCGCCGACCGCGTGGAGGTCGGCGATCGGCGAGGGCGACGAGAGCGCCGACGGCGGGGGCGATGGCGGGGTCGAGCGGATCGGCGACGGGGTGGCGCTCGGGGACGGGACCTCGGTCGCGACCGCCTCGACGCTCGGTGGAGCGGTAGGTGGGCCGGGCGTGGCGGCCGGCTCGTTGAGGACGATGACGACGATCAGGCCGAGCCCCACCAGCATGCCCAGGACGATCGGCGCGACGACCTCGAGCAGGCGTGCCCGTCGCCTCCGAGACGGAGGGTCCTCGGGGAGGATCCAGCCCAGACCGGGCGCGGCCCAGCTGCCCGGACCGTCCTCGGCGACGCGGGGTCGTGGACCACCGCAGTGGTAGCAGTACGAGACGCGCAGCTCGTTCGCGGAGTGGCAGGCCTCGCAGATCCACAGGTCGGAGGTGTCGATCGAGTCGTGCCACTTCGGCCCGCCCGGTGGCCGTCCGACTGCCGCCGGGACGGGACCCAGCGGGTCGTCCGAGGTCGGACGCGCGTCATCCGGCGAGCTGGGAGCGGGTAGCTGGTTGTCGCCGGGCGGGACCATCGGCCTGTCGTCTAGCCTCAGGGGGCGCGTGTCAGGGCCAGTATCGCCGGTCGGCGCGCTCCGGGCGCTCGGAAGCGCGGCGGGCCAGGCGGTTGGGAACCGGCCGCCGCCCAGCCGCCGCCTGAGCTCAGCCTCCGGTGCGGGGGTCCTCCGGTCCGCGCCCGAGTCGATCGCGGAGACCGGACCCGGCGTCACCCAGGCGGGCAGCGGCGATCCGCCCGCCGCGGGCAGCCAGACGCCCCCCGGCGATCGCGGTCCGCCCCAGCGCCCGACCGGTGATCCGGGCGGCGGTCGCGCCGACCCGGGCCGAGGCCACGGCCGTCCGCGCCCCGATCCGGGCGCCACGGCGGGCCGTCCAGGCGGCCGCGGCGCCGAGCGTCCGGACGTCGGCCCCGAGGTCGGCATCGGTCAGACCAACCCTGGCCAGGTGGACCTCACGGACCGCCGGGTCGAGGCCGTTCAGGGCGAGCCGCAGCGCCCCCAGGGCCAGGAGCAGGTCGTCGAGCTGACCGACGATCGGGATGATCCCGGGCACGAGGTCGACGGGCGATGCGAGATAGGCGGCCGCCCCGATGACCGCCGCGCGTCGGCGCCGCGACAGGCGGGGATCGAGCGCCAGTGCCCAGGACAGTCGGAGGTAGGCGGGGATCCGGTGGAGGAGGGCTGTCATCCGCTCGCGCGGGAAGGGGTCCGGGTCGCCACCCACCGGCGCGACGGCCGGGTCAGGTGCTCCCGGAACGGGCCCCGAAGGTGGCCCGCTGCGCTCGGCGTCCGGATCGCTCGTGGCTCAGGTCCGTTTCAGGAGTCCGGACAGCCCCCGCCGCCGCTCCGGCACACCATCCACGTCGCCGGAGGCGTGCCCGAAGGCGGTCGCCGCGAGCTGGACCAGGGCCACCGCTGCGGCCGACTGGGCAGCGCCCTGCACGACCGGGTTGCCCTCGTTGGCGGCCTTGTGATACACGAACGGGTCGTAGGGCAGCGTGGAGGTGACCTTGGCGCCGAGGCCGTTCTCGACGTCGCGCATCTTGAGGATCTCCCTGGCGAAGACGTTGTTCAGGACGAACGTGGTCTTGGCCGAGATCGAGCCGGTCTCGTTGACGAAGTCGAGCAGCGCCTGGACCGCCTTGAGCGCGGCGATCTCCGGGTAGACCGGGATGAGGATCGTGTCGGCGGCGTCGAGCGCCGCGAGCGTCCGCGCGTCGAGGTGGGAGCCGGCGTCGACGACGACCGCGTCGTAGGCCAGCAGGGCCGTCGCCAGGACCCGCCCGACGCACGCCTCCGTGACGAGGTCGGCCATCTCCGGCGACCCGGGCGCGGCAAGGACCTCGAGGCCCGACTCGTGGTGGGTCACGTAGGTCTTGAGCAGCTCCGGCTCGCGCTGCGACATGTCGTCCCGAGCGAGGTCGGCGATGGTCTGCTTCGGACTGACGTTGAGCAGGGTCGCGACCTGCCCGAACTGAAGGTCCAGGTCGATGATGAGCACGCGCCCGGGTCGTCCGGCGGCATGGGCGACCGCCACGTTGACCGCCACCGTCGTCGTGCCGCTGCCGCCCTTCGGGCTGTAGGCGACGACCGTGCGCCTCACTCGATGGACCATGCCGCCGTCAGTGGCGGCCAGGGGGGCGAGCGCCCGTGACCGCTGGAAGCGGAGCAGGAGCGCCTCGACCCGCGCTTCGAGCTCTCGCTGGTCGAAGGGCTTGGCGACGACGTCGTCGGCGCCCGCTTCCAGGAACCGGATCCGCTCCTCGACGTCGTCGGTCTGGCAGATGCACAGGACCGGGACGGGGGCCAGCTCGGGCGTCGCCCGGATCTCCCGGCAGACCTCGGCCGGAGTCCTCGTCGGGTCGGTCAGGTCGATGATGACGAGGCTGTAGTCAGCGGCTCGACGGACGGCCTCGGCGGAGTCCGTGACCGTCTCGACGGCGAAGCCGACGCCGGTGAGGGTGGAGCGGATACCCTCCCCGGACGTGGCGTCGAGCTCGAGGAGGAGGATCTGGCTGGATGGCACGGGCTCTCCGAGGGCGGCGATGACGAACGGTCGTCAGGATACAACGAGGCGGGCCGGCATCGACGGGCGGCTCCCACCCAGCGCGGCGACGACGTGGCCGGCCGGTCGGTCGGGTCACGGATCCCGGTCGTCGGGGCCCCGGAGCGGGTGGTGGTAGACTGACGGCTGTTTCCTTTCGGCTCCGCATCGGACCGGCGACGCCACCCGGCGATCCCGACCGGCCGTGCCAGCGGGGCGATACCCATAGGAAGGAGTAGATGCCCGCGTGCGCCGCTACGAGCTGATGCTGGTCCTCCGACCGGACGTCGCCGACGACCGATCCCAGGCCATCATCGACCGGACCACCCGCCAGATCGCCAGCGCCGGCGGCCAGATCGTGAAGGTCGCCCCGTGGGGCCGACGACGTCTGGCCTATCCGATCGACCGATATCGCGAAGGCTCCTATCACATCGTGATCTTCGAAGCCCCGGCCGAGTCGATCGTCGAGCTGGAGCGAGGACTGCTCATCACCGAGGAGCTGCTCCGCCACCTCATCACCCGGGTCGAGCGTCCGATCAAGGCCGGCCGCGGCCGCGACGACGTCACCGATGCCGAGATCGACCTCGATGAGGGCGACCTGCCCTCCGTCGAGGACGAAGAGGACGAGGAGCTGGGCGAGCGGATCGACGAGTCCGAGACCGAGGCCGCTCCGGCCGCGATCGACTGAGCGCCGAACCACCACGATCCGGAGGCACGGGCCATGTCGCTGAACAAGGCGATGATCATCGGCAATCTCGGTCGCGACCCCGAGATGCGCTACACACCGAGCGGTCAGGCGGTCACCCAGTTCACCGTCGCGGTGAACCGGAACTACAAGGGCCAGAGCGGGGAGTGGCAGGAGGAGACCGAGTGGTTCCGCGTGGTCGTCTGGGGCCAGCAGGCCGAGCGGGCCGCTGAGTACCTGCGCAAGGGCAACAAGGTCTACATCGAGGGCCGCCTCCAGACCCGCCAGTGGGAGGACCAGTCGGGCCAGAAGCGCTACACCACCGAGCTCGTCGCCAACCAGGTGACGAACCTCGAGCGGCGGACTCGCGACGAGTCCGAGGAGGGCGGCGGCGCCCCGTCGACGCGACCCGCTCGCCCGGCTCCTGCCGGTAACGGCGGCGACGGCGGGGAGAAGCTCGACGACGGCAACAACTTCGACGACCTGCCCTTCTGATCCACCGAACCTCAGCCAGCCGCGGCGCGCGGCCTCGATCGCGCCCCGGAACGCACAGGAGTCCTGAACACCGATGCCACCCGCGATGAAGCCCAAGAAGCGCGACGACTACTACCGCGATCGTCGCCGTCGCAAGGTCTGCGCCTTCTGCGCCGACAAGACGGTCCAGATCGACTACAAGGAGGTCAACCGCCTCCGCCGCTATCTCTCCGAGCGGGCGAAGATCGAGCCCCGCCGCAAGACCGGCACCTGCGCCGGCCACCAGCGCGAGCTGTCGGTCGCCCTCAAGCGCGCCCGTCACGTCGCCCTGCTCCCCTACGCGCCCCAGCACCTCCGCCCCTAGTCGCCGATGACCGGCGACGCCTCTCGCCGCCGCCGGGCGGCGCCGGAGGCCATCCGGCCGGGCGATGCCTGACGCCGGGATCGCGGCCCTGATGATGGCCGGCGGCCTGGCCGCCGGCGTCTTCGGCTCGCTGCTCGGTCTCGGCGGGGGCGTCCTCATCGTGCCCCTGCTCACCCTTGGGTTCGGGTTGCCGCTGCGCGAGGCGGTCGGCGTCAGCCTGGTCGCCGTGATCATGACCAGCTCGGCCTCGGCCAGCGTCTACCTCGAGCGCCATGTCGCGAACCTGCGTCTGGGGATGAGCCTCGAGCTTTTCACCGCCTTCGGGGCGGTGGTCGGTGGGCTCATCGCCTTCAGCATCTCCGACCAGGTCCTGGCCGGCCTGTTCACGGTGCTGCTCGTCTACACCGCGATCACCATGGGTCGCCGTCGCGACGGACCGGACCGGCCGGTCGTCATCACGTCGCCGTCCGATCCGACGGCCGCCGCCATGCCCCCAGAGCCAGCCATGGCGCTCCCGGTCGCCGGACCACCCGGGCCCCGCTCCAACGTCCCCGAGTACGCGATCCGGCACATGGGCCGGGGGATCGCCGGGAGCCTGTTCGCCGGGGTGGTCTCGGCGCTGCTGGGTGTCGGCGGTGGGCTCATCAAGGTCCCGGTGATGAACCTGGGGATGGGCATCCCGCTCCGGGTCGCCACCGCGACGAGCAACCTCATGATCGGGATCACCGCCTCGGCCAGTGCGATCATCTACCTCCTCCGCGGTGGGATCGATCCCTACGTCGCCGGGCCCACCGCAGTCGGCGTCTTCATCGGGGCCACGATCGGCTCGCGCGTCGCCCATCGGGTGGATGTCCGGGTCCTTCGCCTCCTGTTCGTCGGCGTCCTCCTGATCACGGCCTGGCAGATGGCCGGGCGGGCGCTCGGATGAGCGTGACCTCGGATCTCGACCGCACGATCGCCCGGCTCCTCAGCGCGGGGACGTACCTGAGCGTCGGGTTGCTCGCCATGGGCGTCGTCCTCATGGCGACGACCGGAACGTCACCGCTGGCCCCCTCGCCGACCCTCGACATGGCCCAGATCCCGGCCCAGATCGCGTCGCTCCAGCCACAGGGCTTTCTGTGGCTCGGGCTCATCGTGGCGATCGCCACCCCGCTGGCCCGGGTCGCCGCGGCGGTCGTCGGCTACCTGCGCGCGGGCGAGCGACGGATGGCCCTCGTCGGGATCGCGATCCTGCTGGTGGTGACCCTTGGCGTCATCCTCGGCCTGACGACCGAGCGCTGACCGATGGACCTCCTCGCCCTCGTCATCGCCTTCCTGGTCATCCTCCTCGGCGCCGAGCTGTTCACCAACGGGATCGAGTGGTTCGGCCACAAGCTGGGCCTGGCCGAGGGTGCGGTCGGGTCCGTCCTGGCGGCCGTGGGCACCGCCCTGCCCGAGACGATGATCCCGCTGATCGCGATCCTGGGCGGAGCGGGCGCCTCGGACGAGATCGGCATCGGGGCGATCCTGGGGGCGCCGTTCATGCTCGCGACCCTGGCCATGTTCGTCACCGGCGTCGCCGTCCTCCTTGTTGCCCGGTCGCGCAGCGGCGACGACGTGATGGCCGTCGACGGGCGGGTCCTCGTCCACGACATGCGCTTCTTCGCCATCGCCTACGCCGCCGCGGTCGCCGTCGCGTTCCTCCCCGCCGACCTGACCGCGCCGCGCTACGCGGTCGCCGCCGCACTCGTCGCCATCTACGCCTACTACGTGCGCGAGCACATCAGGGCCGAGGCGACCGGCTCGGCCGACGACCTCGCGCCCCTGCGCCTCCATCGGCTGGACCGGCGTGGACCCGGCCCATCCGGCCCATCCGAGGCTGCGGATCGTGGGCGTCCAGGTAGCCGTCGCCCTGGTCGCGATCGTCGGCGGGGCCTACCTGTTCGTGTCGGCCGTCTCCGGGATCGCCCACTCGGCCGGCGCCGACGAGGCGCTCCTTGCCCTGATCATCGCCCCGATCGCCACCGAGCTGCCCGAGAAGTTCAACAGCGTGATCTGGGTCCGCCAGGGAAAGGACACCCTGGCGATGGGCAACATCACCGGGGCGATGGTCTTCCAGAGCGCGATCCCGACCTCGGTCGCGCTCATCTTCGCCTCGTCGAGCTGGTCGATCAGCGGCTCGATCCTCGCCTTCGCCTCGGCCGGGATCGCCTTCGCTTCGTGCGCCGTCATCTTCCTGCCGCTCGCCCGAGGTCGATCCCTGCACGGTCGATCGCTCCTCGTCGGCGGTCTCTTCTACGCCGTCTACGTCGTCCTGGTGATCGCCGAGCTGAGCGGCGTCATCGGGTAGGCGGGTCGGCCCCTCTGGGCGGGCCCGCCGGCCCTCGCGGAGGGCGCCGGGGCCGCTGATATACTCGGCCGACGCTCGACGGTCGCCGCGCGCGCCCGTCCGAGGCGTCATCCGAACCGGAGCCGCCGACGCCATGCTGACCGAGAAGAAGCCCGACCTCCCCGCCACCGAGCCCGCCGCGGCCCGTCCGCCACGCGCCCTCGAGGATCTCATCTGCTACTTCGAGGGCGACTTCGTCCCGATGCGCGACGCCAAGGTCAGCATCATGACCCACGCGTTCATGTACGGGACCGCGGTCTTCGAGGGGATCCGGGCTTACTGGAACGCGGACGAGGGCCAGCTCTACGGCCTGAAGATCCGGGAGCACGTCGAGCGGATCCGGCTGAACGCCCGGATGCTCCTCATGGAGACCCTGCCGACCGTCGACGAGCTGACCGGCCTGATCGTGGAGACGGTCCGCCGGAACGGCTTCCGCGAGGACGTCTACATCCGCCCGTCGTTCTACAAGTCGTCCCGCCAGATCGGTGTCCGGCTCCATCATCTCGAGCACGAGCTGTACATCGTCACCCTGCCCTTCGGGAACTACATCGATACCGACGCCGGGGTCCGGCTCATGTCGTCCTCCTGGCGGCGCAATGCCGACGAGGCGATCCCGGCCCGGGGCAAGATCGTCGGCGGTTACGTGAACATGGCCTTCCAGAAGTCGGAGGCCGAGCTCAACGGCTTCGACGAGGCGCTGGTCATGACCCCCGACGGCCATGCCTCCGAGGCCTCCGCCGCGAACCTCTTCGTCGTCCGGGACGGGGTCCTCATCACCCCGCCGGTGACCGACGACATCCTCGAGGGGGTCACCCGCAAGGCGATCATGGAGCTGGCGACGAACGAGGGGCTCACCCTCGAGGTCCGCTCGATCGACCGCTCCGAGCTCTACGTCGCCGACGAGATGTTCCTGTGCGGGACCGGCGTCCAGGTCTCGCCGGTCATCGAGATCGACCACCGCAAGGTCGGCTCCGGCGAGGTCGGGCCGATCGCCCGGCTCATCCGCGATCGCTACTTCGCGGCCGTCCGCGGCCAGCTGGGCGACTACCGCCACTGGCTGACGCCGATCCCCTCGGGCGACTGACCCGCCGGCCGGCACGGCCCGAGCCACGCCACGTCAGAGCCAGGCGACGTCAGAGCCACGCCACGCCTTCGGCCGGGTCAGGGTCCGGGCGGCGCCGTGAGCGAGGGGGTCCGGGTCCCGGTCGTGACGATGATGTCGACCAGCACGGACGGGTCGGTGGCGGTGGTCGCCTTGACGTTGAACACGTTCTCGAGGAGGGCGATCGTCGCCGGCAAGTCGGTCGCCCGGCCGTTGTAGACGGTGATCTTCGTCTGCGACGACGTCGTCGCCGGTCGTTTCGTCGGCGCGCTGGCGGTCAGCCCGAGGTACTCGAGGTAGTTCGCGATCCCGCTCGCCTGACCGACCTTGCCCGAGCCGTTGACGACCCAGACGACGCCGTTCTCGCCGGCGATCTTCTCGCGCTGGGCCTCGATGGTCGGATCGACCTTGAAGGCGGTCGCGACCGCGCGCCGGATCCGGGTGACGTTCGGGGTGATGATGTAGCCCCGACTGTCCGAGCCCTCGTGGGCATAGAACGGCGGGGTGAACACGTAGGACCGGATCTTCGAGGAGTCGATCTGGCTGGATAGCCCGATGAGCTGAGGCAGCTTGGCCTGCGGGATGTCCGTCTTGAACGACTTCTTGAGGTCGCCGAGAAGCTGGCTGAGGTGGTCCAGGATGGTCTTCGGATCGGCCTGCTCGCGCAGCGAGAGGATCACCCGCTGCTGGCGCTGGGCCCGGTCGAAGTCGTTCGAGGTGTGGCGGGACCGGGCGTAGACCAGGGCCTGTGAGCCGGTCATGTGCTGGACGCCGGCAGGGATGTAGACCCGGATCGTCCCGTTGTCGCCGGGGTAGTGGTCGTCGAGGACCGGGTTCTGGACGTTGATGGTGACCCCGCCGAGGGTGTCCACGATGTTCTCGAAGCCGGCGAAGTTGACCATCGCGTAGTACTGGATGTCGAGGCCGTAGAGCTCGCCGAGGACCTGCTTGAGGGCGTTGAAGCCACGCGTGTTGGCATTGCCCGCGAAGGCGTCGCCGCGGTTCCGAGTGTTCGTATAGAGACTGTTGATCTTGCCCGCGTAGGCGGATCCGAAGACCCGCCGGGCCGGGCCCGACGGGATGGGCACGTCGACGGTGTCCCTGGGCAGGCTGAACATCGCGACCTGCTTCGAGACCGGGTCGATCGACACGACGATGAGGGTGTCGGTGTTGAACGTCCCCTCCTTGGGTCGCTGGTCGACGCCGACGAGCAGGATGTTCAGGCGGTCCTTGCCGTTCCAGGCCGGGATCGTCGCCGTCGGAAGGGCCGTCGCGTCGACCGGGGACGCCGTGGCCGGGGCGGCCCCGGCGTCCGACGGGGCGCTCGTGGCCGTCGCGCTCGAGCCCGGCGCCGGCGTGTCGGCCGCGTCGCAGTTCGCCTCGCCCGTCGGGTCGAAGACGCAGCTCAGGGTGTCCTGCGCCTGGGTGCCGTAGTAGGCCACCACGCCGTGGCCACCCGCGATGACGAGGCAGACCGCGAGCAGGCCGGCCAGCGAGATCGGATCGAGGCGGATCCGCGGGGCGCCGAAGCGACCGCCGCCGGAGGCATCGACCGCGTTGAGGTAGGTCGCCACCCGATAGGCGTCCACCGCGGCCACGACCCGGTAGACCAGGAAGCCGAGGTTGAGCAGGAGGACGAGGGGCAGGTTCGCGATGAGCTCGGCACCGAAGATCTGGATGCCCGAGCTCAGGGCCAGGCCGGCCGTCAGGGCCAGGAGCAGGATCGGGACGGAAGCGAAGGCGAGGGCTCGATGGAGAGCGCCGGCATAGAGGTGTCCGAGACCCGGGAAGATGAGCGACAGGAAGGCTGCGCCGAAGGCGGAGCGGTGGCGGGGTCGCGCTGGCTGCGCCGGGGGCTGCATCGCGGGTAGGATAGCGTGGAACCTCGTAGCGTCCTGTCCGAGGGGTTGCGACGTCCGCGGTCCGGGCGCTGTGACGGCGCGAGGCCATCCCCGATCATCCCAGCCGAGGCCCGATGCTCCGACCCGTCAGCGCCAAGCCCGACTTCGTCGCCCAGGAGCACGACCTGCTCGCCCGCTGGGCGGAACGCCGGACGTTCGCCCGGCTGCGCGCCCAGAACGCCGAGGGCGAGCGCTGGAGCTTCCTCGATGGACCGATCACCGCCAACAACCCGATGGGCGTCCACCACGCCTGGGGGCGGACCTACAAGGACGTCTTCCAGCGCTTTCGGGCGATGCTCGGCCACGACCAGCGCTTCCAGAACGGGTTCGACTGCCAGGGCCTCTGGGTGGAGGTCAACGTCGAGCGCGATCTGGGCTTCACGAGCAAGCGCGACATCGAGGCGTACGGCATCGCCGACTTCGTCAGCCTGTGCAAGCAGCGGGTCCTGACCTACGCGGCCCGCCAGACCGAGCAGTCGATCCGGCTCGGCTACTGGATGGACTGGAACGACCCCGACGAGCTCCGCCGGCTGCGTGACCTGCTGGCCGCGGACCCGTCGGCCGTGACGACGGTCCAGGGTCCCGACGGTCCGGTCAGCGACACCGTCGAGATGCTCGTCGGCCGGCTCGGGATGCCCGACCTGGGCGGCTCGTACTTCACCTTCAGCAACGAGAACAACGACCTCATCTGGGGCTTCCTGGCCGAGTGCCATCGGCGCGGCTGGCTGTACAAGGGCCACGACACGATGCCCTGGTGCGCCCGCTGCGGCACCGGGATCAGCCAGCACGAGATGACCGAGGGCTACCAGGACCGGGAGGATCCCGGGCTGACGGTCCGGTTCCCGCTCATCGACCGCCCCGGCGAGTCGCTTCTCGTCTGGACCACCACGCCCTGGACCCTCACCTCGAACGTGGCGGCCGCGGTGGGGGAGGACCTCCGCTACGTCCTCGTCCGCCAGGGCGAGGCCCGCTACTGGCTCGCTCGAGGGACCCTGAAGGCAGCCCTCGAGGGTCCCTTCGAGGTGGTCGAGGAGCGCCGCGGCGCCGATCTCGTCGGCTGGCGCTACGAGGGGTTGTTCGACGACCTGCCGGCCGTCCGGGAGGCCCTCGCGAAGGGGAGCCACGACGCGCCAGGGCAGCCCTACGAGCACCGGGTCGTGGCCTGGGACGAGGTCGGCGAGGAAGAGGGGACGGGGATCGTCCACATCGCCCCCGGCTGCGGCGCCGAGGACTTCCAGCTGGGCAAGCGGCTGGGGCTGCCGGTCATCGCCCCGCTCGACGAGTCCGGCTTCTTCATCGACGGGTTCGGGGCCCTCAGCGGCCGCGACGTCCGCGACGTGACCGAGCCGATCGTGGAGCGCCTCCGTCATCACCACCGGTTCCATCGCCTGGAGCCGATCGTCCACCGCTACCCGCACTGCTGGCGGTGCGGCACGCCGCTCGTCTTCCGGCTCGTCGACGAGTGGTACATCAGCATGGGCGAGGTCTACGGCCAGCCCCGCGAGACGCTCACCCCCGAGCAGGTCGACCGGAGCCTGCGCTACCAGATCATGGAGGTGGTCGACGGGATCCGCTGGATCCCGGGTTTCGGTTATGAGCGGGAGCTCGACTGGCTGCTCAACATGCATGACTGGATGATCAGCAAGAAGCGCTACTGGGGGCTTGCCCTGCCGATCTACGACTGCCCGGCCTGCGGGACGGTCGACGTGGTCGGCGGTCGCGACGAGCTCCGCGAGCGGGCGGTCGAGGGCTGGGACGAGTTCGAGGGGCACACCCCTCACCGGCCGTTCGTCGATGCCGTCCGGATCGCCTGTCCTGGCTGCGGCGCGCCGGTGAGCCGGATCCGCGACGTCGGCAATCCCTGGCTGGATGCCGGGATCGTCCCGTTCAGCACGGTCCACTACCGCGAGGACCCCGACTACTGGTCGCGCTGGTTCCCAGCCGACTTCATCACCGAGAGCTTCCCGGGCCAGTTCCGGAACTGGTTCTACGCGATGCTGGCGATGAGCGCGGTCCTCCGCCGGGAGGCGCCCTTCAAGACGATCTTCGGCTACGCCACGCTCCTGGCCGAGGACGGCCGGGCGATGCACAAGAGTTGGGGCAACGCGATCGAGTTCGACGAAGCCGCCGACCGGATGGGCGTCGACGTGATGCGCTGGATGTTCTCCAGGGCCCGTCCCGACGACAACATCCTGTTCGGCTGGCATGCGGCCGACGAGGCCCGTCGAGGGCTGCTGGTCTTGTGGAACGTCTACGCCTTCCTGGTGACCTACTCCCGCCTGGCCGGCTGGACGCCGGCCCGTTCGACCGCTCCACCGCCGACCGATCGATCGCCCCTGGACCGGTGGATCCTGTCGAGGATGAGCGGTCTCGCGGCTCGGGCCGAGGAGCGCCTGCGCGAGTACGACGCCGAGGGCGCGACCCGGGCGATCGACACGGCGATCGACGACCTCTCGACCTGGTATCTGCGCCGTTCGCGCCGGCGGCTCTCGCGGTCCGACGACCCGGTCGATCGCGACGCGGCCTTCGCGACGCTCCACGCGTCCCTCCTGGCCCTCATCCGGGTGGCCGCCCCGATCCTGCCGTTCCTCGCGGAATCGATGTACGTGAACCTGGTCGACGAGACGGCCCCGGGGGTGCCCGACAGCGTCCACCTCACGCCCTGGCCGGCCGTCGAGCTGGCCTCGCTCCGGGACGAGCCGCTCGAGGCGGCGATGGCGACCGCTCGGCGGGCCGTGGAGCTGGCCCGGACCCTGCGGGGCGCGGCCGGTCTCAAGACCCGCCAGCCGCTCGCCCGGCTCTGGCTGGCCCTGCCCGGCGGCGAGCTCATGGAACGCGACGCGCTGCTGGCTCTCGTCGCCGAGGAGGTCAACGTCGGCGTGGTCGAGCTCATCGGCGACGACTCCGAACTGGTGGACCGCCGGGTGAAGCCGCTCCTGCCCCGGATCGGTCCGCGGCTCGGTGGGTCGATCCCGGCCGTGATGGCCGCCGCCCGGGCCGGCGAGTTCACGATCCTGCCCGACGGCCGGGTGGAGCTCGGCGGGGTGAGCCTGGCCGCCGACGAGGTGGAGATCCTGGCCACCCCGCGACCCGGGACGGCCGTCGCCCACGACGAGGGTCTGGTCGTGGTGATCGACACCCGGCTGACCCCCGAGCTGCTCGCCGAGGGGGACGCCCGCGAGCTCCAGCGGGCGATCCAGGATCTTCGTCGCGAGGCCGAGCTGGCGCTGGACGACCGGATCGAGGTCTGGCTCGAGCCGCTGCCCGGCTCGCTCGCGCCGCATCTCGCCGGTGTCGCCGCGGACACCCTGGCCGACCCGCTCCGCGCCGGACCGGCCCCCGGCGGTGTCTCGGCGACCGAGGTCGAGCTCGACGCCGGCACCGTCCGTCTCGCCTTGCGCCGGGTCGAGGCCGACGGCTAGGCTGTGAGCGCCGAGGAGCGCGATCCGGGAGGGACGGACCTGGACCAGACGAACGCCGAGCCGCTGCCGAGCGCGATCGGCTCGCCCGGGGCCGGGCCGACCACCGGCTCTCCCGGAGCCGGACCGACGACCGGCGCCCCCGTGGTCGCGGCGACCGGACGACCGCTCTGGCTGCTCTTCCTGGGGATCGCCGCCGGGGTGCTCATCGTCGACCAGCTCTCGAAGGCCTGGGTGGTGGCCTCGATCCAGCCGACCGAGGCGGTCCGGCTCCTGGGCGACTACCTCCGGCTCATCTACTCGCGCAACGACGGCGCCCTCTTCGGGATGTTCGGAAGCAGCGCGCCGATCCTGGCCCTGACCAGCCTGGTCGTCATCGGTCTCGTCTTCGTGTACCACGCCCGGTCGGGCCGGAGCCCACTCCTCTCGGTCGCCCTGGGCCTCCTGCTCGGCGGCGCGCTGGGCAACCTCATCGACCGGATCCACTACGGCTTCGTGGTCGACTGGGTGGACATGGGTCTCGGCAGCCTCCGGTTCTGGACCTTCAACCTGGGCGACGCGGCGATCGACATCGGGATCATCCTGCTCATCGTGCTCGCCCTGTGGCCGGGTCTGGGCGGGACGGGGCGCGACCCGGGTCGGGCCGGACGTGATGCCTGACGCGCCGTCGATCGACCACCGGGAGTTCGTCGTCCCCGACGACGCCGACCGGCGTCGGGCGGACCGGTTCGTGGCGGACGCCTCGGGCCTGTCGCGGAGCTACGTCCAGAAGCTCATCGGCGACGGCCGCCTGACGGTCGCCGGCGAGCCGCTCCGGGCCAACGCGATCCTGACCCGGGGCTCGGTCCTCCAGCTCGACGTCCCCGCGCCGATCGCGGTCGCCACGGAGGGCGAGGCGATCCCGTTGACCGTGGTCTACGAGGACGACGACTTGCTCATCGTCGACAAGCCCGCCGGGCTCGTCGTCCACCCCTCGCCCGGTCACCCCACCGGGACGCTGGTCAACGCGCTGCTCGGGCGGGCCGGCGGTCTCGACTACGGCGGTATCGCCGGGGTCCAGCGGCCGGGGATCGTCCACCGCCTGGATCGGGACACGAGCGGTCTGCTGATGGTCGCCAAGACCGACCCGGCCCAGGCCAGCCTGATGGCCCAGCTCAAGGCGCGTCGGGTCAAGAAGACCTATCAGGCGCTGGTCCTGGGGAGCGTGGCCGCCAACGCGGGCCGCATCGAGGCGCCGATCGGTCGCGACCCGCGGCACCGGACGCGGATGGCAGTGGTGCCCGACGGCCGGCCGTCGATCACCGGCTACCGGGTCCGCGAGCGCCTGGCCGGCTGGACCCTCCTGGAGCTCGACCTGGTGACCGGGCGGACGCATCAGATCCGGGTCCACCTCGAGGCGATCGGCCACCCGGTCGCGGGCGACCCGGTCTACGGGACGGGGACGTCGCGGCGCGGCCCGACCGGTCTCGGCCGGCTCTTCCTCCATGCCTGGCGGCTCGAGCTCGCATCCCCGTCGGACGGCCGCCTCCTCCGGGCGACCGCAGCCCTGCCACCCGAGCTCGAGGTCGTCCTCGAGGCCCTGCGCGACGGCGACCGGCCGCGTCCCGCGCTCGCCAGGGCGGGGTCGCCGGCGTGACCGCCCCCACGGTCGAGGGCGCGGCCGGGGCGATGCTCATCATCATCTCGGGGCCGTCGGGCGTGGGCAAGGACACGATCATCGAGGCGCTCCGGCGCCGCCCCCACGACCCGGACTATCACTACGTCGTGACCTGTACCACCCGGGCCCGCCGACGCGGCGAGGTCGACGGGGTCAGCTATCGGTTCCTCGACCTCGGCCGGTTCGAGGCGATGCGCGCCGCCGGGGAGCTGCTCGAGGCCGCGGAGGTGCACGGCAACTGGTACGGGACCCCGCGCGAGCAGGTCCGCGACGCACTCGTCGCCGGCCACGACGTGATCCTGAAGATCGACGTCCAGGGTGCCCAGACGGTCAAGGAGAACGTGCCCGACGCGTTCCTCGTGTTCATCGTCCCGCCCTCGCTCGAGACGCTCTTCCGGCGCCTCAAGGCCCGGGCGACGGAGACCGCCGACCAGCTCGAGACACGGCAGCGGAACGCGGCGATCGAGCTCGCCCGCCAGGAGGACTACGACTACATCGTCGAGAACCGGGACGGTGAGATCGAGGCGACGGCGGAGCGGATCGACCGGATCATCGCCGACGAGCGGGCCCGTCACCCCGACCGGCGTGTCCGGGTCTGACCGGCGCGTCGGTCGAGCTGGCACGATCCAACGGCAAGATGCGACGATGCCGACGATGACGACCGATCCGCTCGACCCGCCGGCGACCGTCGGCCTGGGTCTCGTCCGCGACGACGAGCCGGGTCCCGTCTCCGGGCGGCTGGTGAGCGTCGCCGTCGACGCCCCGGGAGCCTCCGGGACCCGCCGCTTCACCTATGCGGTCCCGGAGCGGCTCGACGACCTCCGGCCCGGTGAGGCCGTGCTCGTCGGCTTCGGTCGTCGCCAGGCGCTCGGGATCGTCCTGGGGCCGGCCGAGGGGCCGGTCCGAGGCGTCGATCCCAGGCCGATCGAGGAACGGATCCGGGCCGACGGTCCGCTCCTCCCGCCGCTCACCCTGGCCCTGGCCGGCTGGATCGCCGACACGTATCTCGCGCCGCCGGCCCTCGTCCTCCGGTCGATGCTCCCACCGGGTCTGCTGGAGCGCCTCGAGCTCGTCGCGGAACGCCGACCGGACGAGGCGGAGCGAGGCGCGGCCGCCGACGGCCAGCCCGAGGCGTCGCTCGACGAGCGCGACCGGGAGATCCTCGACCAGCTCGTGGCCGGGCCTCGCGCCGTGCGCGACCTGAGTGCGCCCGAGGGTCGGGCGGGGCTCCTGCGACGGCTCCGTGCACTCGCCGGTCGGGACCGGCTGGACCTGGACTGGACGCTCCTGGCGGCGACGGCCGGCCCGCGTTACGAGCGTTGGCTGACGATCACGAGCGAAGGCCTGGCGGCGGCCGGATCGCTGGCCGCGGGCGGCCGGCCGCCCGGTCGCCCGCTCGGGCCACGGCAGATGGCCCTGCTCAAGGAGCTCGCCGGCCTCGGGCCGGTCGGCGCCCCGTCGGCGGCCCTGGCTGGTCGTCACGGCACGTCCTCGATCGCGGGGCTCGTCCGCCGGGGGCTCGTCCGGAGCGATGTCCGCGAGCGGCCTCGCCGACCGCTCGGCGACCGCCCGCCCGGACCGCGGGGCGGGCGACCGCGGACCGCCGTCCTGACCCCGCCCCAGGCCGAGGCCGTGGCCGCGATCCGGTCGGCCCTTGGGACCCGCGATCCGACGCCGCTGTTGATCGATGGGGTGACCGGCGGGGGCAAGACCGCGGTCTACGTCGAGGCGATCGCGGCCAGCCTCGACGCCGGACGTCCGGCCCTCGTCCTGGTCCCCGAGATCGCCCTGGCGGTCCCGCTCGTCGATCGGCTTCGGGCGGACCTGGACGCGGTCGTCGGGCTGGTCCACTCCGGGACCGGCGTCGGCGAACGGGCCGACGAGTGGCGCCGGATCCGGGCCGGGAGCGTGGATGTCGTGGTCGGGACCAGGCTCGCCCTGAGCGCACCGCTCGACGACGTCGGGCTGATCATCGTGGACGAGGAGCACGAGGCGACCTACAAGAGCGACCGGACCCCCCGGCTCCAGGCTCGCGACGCTGCGGTCGCCCTCGGTCGGCTGGCCGGTGCCGCGGTGGTCCTCGGCAGCGCGACACCGGCCGTCGAGACGGTCGGCCGGGCCCGGGCCGGGTCGTACCGGCGGATCGTCCTGCCCGAGCGACCGTCCGGGGCGCCCCCGGTCGTGGAGGTGGTCGACCTCCGCCTGGAGCTGGCTGCGGGCAATCGCGGCCTCATCTCGACCCGACTCGGCCACGCCCTGGCCGGTCTCGACCGGACCGCCGGCGAGCGAGCGATCCTGGTCATCAACCGACGGGGGACGGCGTCGGTCGTCATGTGCCGGGACTGCGGGGCGGTCCAGACCTGCCCCGAGTGCGAGCGGCCGCTGGTCTACCACGCGGCGGGTGGCTCCCTGCGCTGTCACCACTGCGGGACGGCGGCACCGATGGCGGCTCGCTGCCCGGCCTGCCGATCGCCCCGGATCCGCTACCTCGGGGGTGGCACGGAGCGGGTCGAGCGCGAGGTCGCGGAACGCTTCCCGGGGCTGCGGATCGGTCGTCTCGACCGGGACGTCGTGGAGCGGAAGGGCGCCGCCGAGCGGGTCATCGATGCGTTCACCGACGGCCGCCTCGACGTCCTCGTCGGGACGAGTCTCGTCACGAAGGGTCTCGACATCCCGGAGGTGACCCTGGTCGGGGTGGTGAGCGCCGATATCGCCCTGAACCTCCCCGACGAGCGGGCGGCCGAGCGGACCTACCAGTTCCTCGCCCAGGCGGTGGGTCGGGCCGGTCGGGGCGAGCGATCCGGTCGGGCGATCATCCAGAGCTACCAGCCGGAGCACCCGGCGATCCGAGCGGCGGTCGAGGGAGACCCCACCGCGTTCTACGACGCCGAGCTCGAGGTCCGCCGACGATTCGGGTCGCCGCCGTACGGGCGCCTGGTGAAGCTGACCGTGGGCCTCGCGGACCCGACCGCCGCCGAGCGCGAGGCCGGGGCGATGGCCGAACGCCTCCGATCGCTGGCCGCCGAGCGCGACGCCCCGATCGCGGTGATGGGCCCGGCGCCGGCGTTCATCCGTCGTCGCGCCGGACGCTGGCGATGGAACATCATCCTCCGTGGGGCGTCGCCGACGACCCTTCTGGGCGAGGGCGTCGATGCGCCCTGGTCCGCTGACGTCGACCCGGAGTCGCTCCTGTGACCGACCCGCATTTCGATCCCTACGCCGTCCTCCAGGTGGCCCGGAACGCCGAGCTGGTCGTCATCCAGGCCGCCTATCGGGCCCTGGCCCGGCGGCTCCATCCCGATCTCTCCGACGACCCGTCCGCCCAGGTCAAGATGGCTGAGCTCAATCGGGCCTGGGAGATCCTCGGCGACGCGACGCGCCGGGCGGAGTACGACCGGACCCGATGGACCAGTCGGCCGTCGTCCGGCGGGATGGCGAGCTCACCGCCGGCATCGCCCTGGACCGCGGGGACCGCCCGTCCGGCGACCGATCCGACAGCCGACCGGCCGGCCTGGCGGATGGGGCCGGCCGGTGAGGGTGCCGCCGGCCCACCGCCGGGCAACCCGTCCGGGAGCGTGCTCGACTTCGGACGGCACATCGGCTGGTCGATGGGCGAGATCGCCCGCTACGACCCCGGCTATCTGGAGTGGCTGGAGCGCCAGCCGGATGGGCGGCGCTACCGCGAGGAGATCGACCGGACGCTGCGCAGGATCGGTCGTCGGCCCGCCAACGACCCCAACGCCGGGAAGTCGCGCAAACGCTGAGTCCTGGCGGTCGTCGGCGGGTCCTCCGATATACTCCCGGGATGAGCGTCAAACCGATCGTCCTCCTGGGCGACCCGCGGCTGCGCCTCAGGGGCGAGCCGGTGGACAGCTTCGGGAAGTATCTCCACGAGCTGCTCGACGACCTCACCGACTCGATGCGTCACGCCCCCGGCGTCGGCCTCGCCGCTCCCCAGCTGGGCGAGGCGAAGCGGGCCTGCGTCATCGAGGTCGAGAGCCGGCTCTACGAGCTGGTCAACCCGAAGATCGTCCGGGCCGACGGCGACGATCGCGATCTCGAGGGCTGCCTGTCGATCCCCGGCTACGTGGCCTACATCACCCGGCGCGAGAAGGTCTGGGTGGTCGCCCAGGATCGCCACGGCAAGAAGTACAAGGTCGCCGGCTCAGGACTCCTGGGCCGGGCGCTCCAGCACGAGCTCGACCATCTCGACGGCAAGCTCTACATCGACTACCTCGACTCGATGGACGAGCTCATCGCCGTGGGAGCTGGTGAGGACGGCGAGGAGAGCGACGCCGTCCGCGAGGCCCAGGGCGCCCTCGCCTGAACTCGCCGGTCGGCCCGTGATCGAACCGCGGCCCGGGCCGAGCCGGACGATCTTCTTCGGCAGCGGGCGGTTCGCGGCCGTGATCCTCGACGCGGTCCTGACGGTCCCCGAGATCGAGCTCGTGGCGGTGGTCTCGGTCCCCGACCGACCCGTCGGGCGACACGGCACCCTGACCCCGACCCCGGTCGCCGCGCGCGCCCGCGAGCTCGGGCTCCGGGTGCTCCAGCCGGCCCGGCTTCGCGACGATGATACCGTGGCCGCGATCGCCGCTCTCGAGCCGGGGCTCGGCATCCTGGCCGACTACGGCCGGATCGTCCCGCCGGCGATCCTCGAGCTCCCGACTCACGGCATCCTCAACGTCCACCCGTCGCTCCTGCCCCGCCATCGCGGGGCGAGCCCGATCCCGGCGACGATCCTGGCCGGCGACGCTCGGACCGGGGTGACTCTCATCCGGATGGACGCCGGGCTCGACACGGGGGGCATCGTGGCGGCGGTCGACTGGCCGCTCGACGGTTCGGAGACAGCCGACGAGCTCGAGGCACGGGCGGCCTACGAGGGCGCCCGGCTCCTCCGCCGAACGCTGGCCGGCTGGCTGGAGGGCACGATCTCGGCCGTTCCGCAGGACCCGTCGGCCGCTACCCTGACCCGGCCGCTCCGGCGCGAGGACGGCCGACTGGATCCGGCCAGACCCGCCGTGGAGCTCGCCCGGATGGTTCGCGCCTACCAGCCGTGGCCCGGGACGTTCCTTGCGACGATCGTCGGCCGGTTGAAGGTCCTGCGGGCCTGGGCCGCCACGACCGACGGCGGGGCCGACGTATCGCCCGGGTCGTTCGGGGCCGGTCCGAACCTTCGGCTGCGGACCGCCGAGGGCGACCTCGTCCTGACGCTGGTCCAGCCCAGCGGCGGCCGGCCGATGACGGGTGCCGACCTGCTCCGGGGACGTCCGGAGCTTCCCGGGAGTCGCATCCGGTCGGCCGGCGACGCGGCGGATCACGGCCCACCTGATCGACGGCGATGAACAGAGGCGTCCGGGCCACCTCGGGGACCCGGTCGGCCCCGGGTCGCGTGCGACAATGACATGCGTGACCGACGCGCCCGCCCTCGAGCTCCCGATCGCCGCCGTCCGCGATCCGCGTCCCGGCATCTCGGGTCTCCCGGTGGAGCGGCTGGCTGCCTGGTTGAGCGAGCGCGGCGAGCCGGCCTACCGGGCCCGCCAGGTCGCCGACGCGGTCTGGGCGGACGGTGCGGGCGGCATCCGCGATGCCTCCGCGATCCGGACCCTCCCGGCGGCGATGCGGACCGCCCTCGACCAGGCCTTCCGTCTCGACACGCTCGTCGAGACCGAGGTCCGGTCGGCCGATCGCGGTCTGACCGAGAAGGCGCTCCATCGGCTCTCGGACGGGGTGCTCATCGAATCGGTCCTCATGCACTACCCCGCTCGGACCGGTCACCGTGAACGGCACACGGTCTGCATCTCCAGCCAGGCCGGCTGCGCGGTGGGTTGCCCGTTCTGCGCGACCGGTGAGCTCGGCTTCGGACGGGATCTCGAGACGGCCGAGATCGTCGACCAGGTCCGCGAGGCTGCGCGGCGCCTGGCCGCCGACGGGAAGCGCCTGACGAACGTCGTGTTCATGGGGATGGGTGAGCCGCTGCTCAACCTCGGCCGGGTGCTGGAGGCCGTCACCGCGCTGTCCGATCCACGCCGGTTCGGGCTCGGGGCTCGCCACATCACGGTCAGCACGAGCGGGGTCGTACCGGGCATCCGCCGGCTCACCGCGCTCGGGCCGCAGTTCACCCTGGCGGTCAGCCTGCACGCGGCCCGTGACCCACTGCGGGACGTCCTCGTGCCGCTCAACCGACGTTGGCCGGTCGCCGAGGTGGTCGCCGCCGCACGCGACCACGCCCGGACGACCGGTCGACGGATCTCCTATGAGGTGACCCTCATCGAGGGCGTCAACGACACCGCGCTCGACGCCGAGGCCATGGCCGGGCTCCTCCGGGGCGACCTCTGTCACGTCAACCTCATCCCGATGAACCCGGTCGCCCATACCCCCTGGCGGGCGAGCCCGATGCCGGCGATCGAGGCCTTCGCCGAGCGGCTCGGTCGGGACGGGATCCCGGTCACGATCCGGCGCAACCGGGGTGGCGAGATCGGGGCGGCCTGCGGCCAGCTCGCGGCCGAGCGCGCCGGTGAGCCACCGGGCCCGGCCGTCGCCCGTCGTCGCGAGCTCATCGTCCGTCAGAGTGCGGCGGCCCTTCGTGGCGAGCGGTCCTCCTCGCCGGAGCCGCCCGCGCTCGCCGCCGGGGTCTCGGCGCTGACGACCGGCGGGGCGGGGGAGTAGCCGTGGGGACGGGACGAGCCCGACTTGCGGCGAGCATCCTCGACAGCGACCTGTCGAACCTGGCCCACGTCGTCCGACGCTTGGAGAAGGCCGGCGCGGACCGGATCCACCTCGACGTGATGGATGGTCATTTCGTCCCGAACCTGACCTTCGGGGCGAAGGTCGTCAAGGCCCTTCGGCGGCGGACGGAGCTGCCCTTCGACGCCCACCTGATGATCAGCGAGCCGGGCCGCTACGTGGACGGGTTCATCGAGGCAGGCTGCGATTCGATCACCTTCCACGTCGAGATCGACGAGCCGATCGAGCCCACCCTCCGGCGCATCCGCGAGGCGAGCCGGGCGGCTGGGCTGGCGCTCAAGCCGAACACCCCGGTCCGGGACCTGGCCCCCTATCGCGAGCTCCTCGACATCGTCCTGGTGATGACGGTCGAACCCGGTTTCGGCGGCCAGTCGTTCATGAAGGAGCCGGCCCGCAAGATCCTGGGGGCCCACAAGCTCCTGAGCTATCTGCCGCTCGGTGGCGAGGTCCACGTGGACGGCGGGATCAACCGGGAGACCGCCGAGTACGTCGGCGGCCTGGGTGTCGACGTGCTGGTCGTCGGCTCTGCTCTCTTCCACGCCGGTCACGACATGGGCCGTGAGATCCGCCTGGTCAAGGCCCTCGCCGACGAGGGCTACGCGTTCGAGCGGAACGCCGGCAAGCCGCCGATCCCACGGGATGAGTGGCGGAGCATCGCCAGCCTGCCCTTCCGGGTGGGGCTGGAGCTCCAGAAGGTCATCGAGGCCGACGGCATCCCGGTGATCATGCTCCGGGCGGGCGGCCGGATGAACCCCGACGGGGTCCGCGACTACGAGCTCCTCGTTCCCCGCCAGGTCGAGGCCCTCACCCTCGACCGGTATGCGAACGAGCGAGCCCGGGCCTACGAGGGCGCCGAGGCCTGGCGGGCGACGTTCGGGTCGGACGAGGCCACGTGAGGGCGCTCCTCCAGCGGGTGACCCGGGCCGAGGTCCGGGCCGACGGGGAGATCACCGGGGCGATCGGACCGGGGCTGGTGGTCCTCCTGGGCGTGGGCCCGGCCGACGACGATGCCACGGCCGAGGCGCTCGCCCGGAAGGTCGCCGAGCTGCGGATCTTCCGGGATGACGAGGGTCGGACGAACCGCTCGCTCCTCGACGTCGGAGGTGCCGCCCTGGTGGTGAGCCAGTTCACGCTCTTCGCCGACACCCGGCGAGGTCGTCGTCCCGGCTTCACCGGCGCCGCCTCAGCGGAGATCGCGATCCCGCGCTACGAACGCTTCGCGGCGACCCTCGAGGCCCTCGGGCTGGTCGTGGGTCGGGGCCGCTTCGGCGCCGAGATGGAGGTCGAGCTCGTCAACGACGGGCCGTTCACGATCTGGCTCGACAGCGACGAGCGCGCCTGACCGAACCCGGGGGACATGACGAACCCCCGGATGCGAGGTTCCGGGGGTCATCGACAAGGGGCGGTCGGGCGGCCCGCGCGGGGTCGTTCAGCGGCTCGCCTTGGCGATCGTCCGACGACAGCGGGTGCAGACGAGCTGCTTCTTCGGCCTCGCCCTTGGCGGTCTCGACGACGAGGCTCTGGAGGTTCGGCTGGTAGCGGCGATGGGCTCGGACGCGGTTCATCCCCGACGACTGCGGGTTGAAGCCGCCCATCGAGACCTTGCCGCAGACGGCGCAAGCGCGGGCCATGTCGGTCCTCTGAGGGTGGTTCGTTCACGGTGGCACGGACCGCGACGGGCCCGGGCAGGCGGTACGATAGCACATCGACCCGCGGGTCCCGGGAACGCCATCGTCCCGGACCGCCCCGAAGCGGAGGCCACCTGCCCGATGACCGATCCCGCGCCGGCGGGCCGCTCGCTGGTCAGCCGTCGGGCGGTCGAGGAGATCGTCCGGGCCGCCGTCCTCGGCAGCTACGGCGTCACCGGCTTCGCCGACGACGGTCCGCGGGGGGCCGTGCGACGCCTGATCGGCCTGACCCGACCGGGGATCCGGGTGGCTGTCCGGTCGGAGCTGACCGTGGATCTGCGGCTCACGGTGGCCTACGGCCTGCCCGTCGCCGAGGTCGCCCGACAGGTCGACTCGGCCGTCCGCTACGCCCTCCGGCGGTCCCTCGACCGCGAGCCGGATGTCGTCGCGATCCACGTCGGGGGCCTCCGCTACGAGCCGGCGAACGACCCGGACATCTCTCGATGACCCGTCGGAGCTGCGACGGGGCCGGGCTGCTGGCCGCGTTCCGGTCGGCGGTCGCGAACCTCGAGACGCACGTCGATGAGATCAACGCCCTCAACGTCTTCCCGGTCCCCGACGGCGACACCGGCTCGAACATGGTGGCCACGGTCCGGGTCGCTCTCGAGGAGGCTGAAGGAGCGGCCGGGCAGCCGGCCGATCGGATCGCCGCCGCGATCAGCTTCGGGGCCCTGATGGGCGCCCGCGGCAACTCCGGGGTCATCACCAGCCAGATCGTCAACGGGATGGCCCGCGGTCTCGCCCGGAAGCGCCGTTTCAACGGTCTCGACCTTGCCCACGCCCTGACGCTCGGGACCGAGACGGCCTACGCCGCGGTCAAGAAGCCGGTCGAGGGGACGATCCTCACCGTCATCCGCGAGGCGGCGGACGCAGCCCGTGAGGCGGCCGAGCGGGACGACGCGATCGAGACGGTCCTGGCGGCCACGGTCGAGGCGGCCGAGAGGTCGGTCGCCCGTACCCCGACCCTGCTGCCGATCCTGCGCGAGGCCGGGGTGGTCGACTCGGGTGGCCAGGGTCTCTATCGCCTGCTCCAGGGGGCGCTCCTCCACGTCGTGGGCGAGGCGCCGTCGGGCTCCGTCTCGGCCCGGATCCGCGAGGGCGCCAAGCCGTCGACCCTGGTCGCCCACGCCGACGAGGGCTACGGCTACGAGACGATGTTCCTGCTCCAGCCGGCACCCGGTCACGATCTCGACATCGACGCCATCCGGACCCACCTCGAGACGATCGGCGAGTCGGTGGTCGTCGCCGGCGATCCCCGAGCGGCCAAGGTCCACGTCCACAACGACCGGCCGGACACGGTCATCGCCTACGGCCTGGGGCTCGGCGCGCTGAGCCGGATCAGCGTCGAGAACCTCGACCACCAGGCGCGCGACGTCCGCGAGAGCCGGGCCTCCGACTTCACCGGCGACGCCTCGCCCGGGACGGCTCAGGCCGCGACGTCGGGGATCGTGGCGCCGGCGGACGACGTCGGGCCAGGGTCGCCGGCCGACTCGAACGGCGTCGGCTCGACGACCTTCGCACGCCGGCGCCCGGGACGGCCACCTCGCCCTGGCCGTGGTCGCCGTCGCGTCCGGCGACGGACTCGCCTCGATCTTCCGGACTTCGGCGTGGCGGCGATCGTCCGCGGTGGCCAGGCCGCCAACCCGAGCACCGGCGAGCTGCTCGCGGCGGTCGACGCCCTGGACGCCGACGAGATCCTCATCCTGCCCAACAACCCGAACGTGGTCCTGGCCGCCCGGCAGGTCGCGGAGCTCGCCCGGAAGCCGGTCCACGTCGTGCCGACCCGCAACGCCGCCGAGGGCTTCGCGGCCCTGCTGGCCCTCGATCCGGCCGTCGGCGCCGCGGCCAACGTGGCCGACATGACCGAGCGCGGCCGCGGGCTGGCCACCCTCCAGGTGACGACGGCCGTGCGCGACGCCAGGGTCGGCGGTCGGAAGGTGAAGCAGGGCCAGACGATCGTCCTCGACCCGGACGACGGCCTGGTCGCCGTCGACGGCGACCTCGGACCGGGCGGTTCTCGCGGCGGTCGCCACCCTGGCCCCGGGGATCGAGCTCATCACCCTCTTCTACGGCGACGGCGCCGATCTGGCCGACACCGAGACCCTCGCCCGGAGCGCTCGCGGAGGCCCGGCCCGGCGCGGAGGTCGAGGTCCGCCACGGCGGCCAGCCCCACTACCGGTACCTCATCTCGGCGGAGTAGCAGGTGCCGCCCCGGACCACGCCCGGCCGGACCGCCGGTCGACCCACGGCAGGCCGGTCGCCGACGTCGTTGGCGCCCCTCGACCCGGTCGCGCTCCTGGCCACGCCGATCGGGTCCAGCGGTCTGAGCGGCGCCGCGGCGATCCGTCGGGCCGGACCGCGACTGGGGATCGAGACCGTGCGCGATCTCCTGTTCCACCTGCCCCGTCGGTACGACGACCGGCGGCGGATGGAGACGATCGCCGAGCTGATGGGCCGCGACGACGGTGAGCAGGTCAGCGCCCGGGTGACGGTCACCTCGATCCGGGTCGAGCAGGGCTTCCGACGGCGGATCCAGCGGACGATCGCCGACGTCCGCGACGAGACCGGGACGGCCGAGGCGGTCTGGTTCGGCCGACGCTACATCGAGAAGCGGATCGCCGCGGGCGACCGGCTCGTCGTCAGCGGACGGCTCAAGAAGCGCGGGTTCGGGGTGGTCTTCGACGACCCCGAGTTCCAGCACGAGGACGCCGAGGCGCGACCTCCTCCACGCCGGGCGGATCGTCCCGATCTACCGGCTGACGGCGGGCATCGCCGCGCCCCGCCTGCGGGTCGCCATGCGTGAGGCGATCGACCGGGCCGGGCTGGCCTATCCCGAGTACCTGCCCGACCGCCTGCGTCGCGAGGAGAGCCTGGTCGGGATCGGTCGGGCGATCGAGGGCGCCCATTACCCGGAAGACCCAGAGGCCAAGGAGGCGGCCCTGCGCCGGCTGGCCTTCGACGAGCTGCTCGCCCTCCAGGTCGGGATGGTCGGGCGGCGCCGCCAGCGGGTCCGATCGCGGGCCCGGCCGCTCGTCGTCGACGACACCCTCGACGGCGCGGTCCGGTCGGCCCTGACCGGGGCGCTCTCGCGCAAGCTGGACCGGGCCGTGGAGCTCACCGGCGATCAGCTGACCGCGACCGCGGCCATCCGGGCGGACCTGGCCGGCCACGAGCCGATGCTCCGTCTCCTCCAGGGCGACGTCGGCTCCGGCAAGACGGCCGTCGCCGCGTACGCCCTGGCCGTCATGGCCCGGGCCGGTCGCCAGGGCGCGCTCCTGGCACCGACGGATCTGCTCGCCCGCCAGCACGGGGCGACGCTGAGCGACCTGCTCGACGGGCTGGGTCTCCCGGTGACCCTCCTGACCGGGTCGCTGGGTTCGGCCGGGACGCGCAAGGCGCTCGACGCCATCGCCGACGGCCGGGCCGCGGTAGTCGTCGGGACCCATGCCCTGCTCCAGGATCGGGTCGCCTTCGCGGACCTCGGCCTGGTGGTGATCGACGAGCAGCACCGCTTCGGCGTGGAGCAGCGCGGCCAGCTGGAGGCGAAGGCCGGCGGCACCGCCCCGCACGTCCTGCTCATGACGGCGACGCCGATCCCGCGGACTCTCGGCCAGGTCCTCTATGCGGACCTCGACGTCACCGACCTGCGGACCCAGCCCGAGGGCCGGATCCCGATCCGGACGGGGATCCGTCACCCCGCGGACCTCGATCGACTGTGGGAGTTCGTCCGGGCCCAGGCGGCCGACGGCCACCGGACGTTCGTCGTCGTCCCGGCGATCGAGGAGAGCGACGACGAGGGTACGGTCGCGGCCAAGACCGAGGCCGAGCGACTCGGTCGACTGCTCTCACCGCTCCGGGTCGGACTCGTCCACGGCCGCCTGAAGGCCGCCGAGCGGGACGCCGAGATGACCCGCTTCCGCGACGGGGACCTGGACGTCCTCGTCGGCACGACGGTGGTCGAGGTGGGTGTCGACGTCGCCGAGGCGACGATGATGGCCGTCGAGGGTGCCGACCGGTTCGGGCTCGCCCAGCTCCACCAGCTGCGCGGGCGGGTCGGCCGGGGCCGTGCCGCGTCCTACTGTGCCCTCGTGTCCGACGCCGCTCCGAGCACCGAGGCGTGGGCAGAGCTGGTGGCCGGCCGGAGGGCCGCCGAGACGACCGAGCAGGCCCGTCTCGTCGCGGTCGCCCGGACCCTCGACGGCTTCGAGCTGGCCGAGGCCGACTTCGAGCTCCGGCGCGAGGGCGACGTCCTGGGCCTGGCCCAGAGCGGCCTGCCACGTCTGCGGGTCGCCTCGCTCCAGCGTCCGGAGCACCGGATCCTGGCGACCGATGCCCGGCGTCACGCCGAGGCGCTGCTCGACGAGTCGGGGATCCTCTCGACCCCGGAGCTCGGCCCGCTGCGCCTCGAGCTGGAGGGCGGCTGGCTCGAGGGCATCGCCGCCGGCGAGCCGGAGAGCGCGACGTGACCCGGCGACCCGGCTCGGTCGAGGTTCGGCCGGGCGCCCGGACGCCGGCCGATGGCTGACGCCGGGCGGGTCATCGCGGGATCCGCCCGGGGTGTCCGGTTGGCGGCCCCGGGGGAGGGGACCCGTCCGCTGGGCGATCGGGTCAAGCAGACCCTCTTCGCGATCCTCGAGCCGGACCTGCCCGGGAGCCGGTTCCTCGACCTGTGCGCCGGGAGCGGGGCGGCGGGCATCGAGGCGCTGTCGCGGGGCGCGGCCGTGGCCGTCTTCGTCGAGCGGGACCCCGTCGCGGTCGGGGTCCTTGCCAGGAACCTCGAGCGGACCGACCTGGCCGGCCCCCGTGCCGTCGTGGTCCGGGCCGAGGCGGCCCGCTGGCTCGGCGGCGCCTCGACCGGGCTGACCCTGCCCGGTGCGCCGTTCGACCTGGTCTTCGTCGACCCGCCCTACGCCGAGACCGCACTCCTCGGCCGGCTCCTCGAGCTGCTCGGGGGTCCGCTCGGTGGGGCCGTGCTCGAGCCCGGCGCCAGGGTGGTGGCCAAGCACTTCTGGCGGGACCGACCACCGGGCTCGATCGGCCTGCTAGCATCGGACCGCGACCGGCGCTTCGGCGAGACCGGGCTCACCTTCTACCGGCGAGGGGACCCATGAGGCTGGCGGTCTATCCCGGGTCCTTCGACCCGATCACCAACGGACACCTGGACGTCCTGCGCCGGGCCACGGCGGCCTTCGATCGGGTTGTCATCGCGGTCCTCGAGAACCCCCGCAAAGCGGTGGCCCAGGACGCCCTCGCCCGGGCGGCCCTCATCCGGGAATCGATCGCCGCCTCGGCGCCGGACCTCGCCGAGCGGGTCGAGGTCCGGACGTTCGACGGGCTGACCGTGGAGTTCTGCCGCTCGATCGGCGCGTCGTTCCTGGTCCGCGGGCTGCGGGTCGTGTCGGACTTCGAGACCGAGATGCAGTTGGCTCACAACAACCGGATCCTGGCCCCCGAGATCGACACCGTCTTCTTCATGACCTCGCTCGAGCAGAGCTATGTCAGCTCGAGCCTGGTCCGGGAGATCGCCCGGTTCGGCGGCGACGTCAGTGGGATGGTCCCGCCGCCGGCCGCGGCCGCCCTTCGAGCGGCGAACCGGCGAGGGTGAGCCGGACGCCATCCGCCGGGGTACCATGAGCCGACGCGCGGACCGGTCCGGCCCGCGCCGCAACCGCCGAGGAGGGCCGGTCCGATCGACATCATCTTCCTCGTGACGCGCCTGCAGACGCTCGTCGCGAACGGCAAGAAGCTGCCGATGACCAACAACGTCGTCATCGACAAGGACGCCGCGTTCGACCTCATCGACGAGCTCCGAGCCGCGATCCCGGAGGAGATCCGGGCTGCCAAGCGGATCAACTCCGAGGGCGAGCGGATCCTCGAGAAGGCCCAGGAGGAGGCCGAGCGGATCGTCGCCCGAGCCCAGGAGCAGGCCGCCTTCCTCATCGAGGAGCGGGGCTTGACCGCGGCCGCCGACGAGGAGAGCCGGCGGATCGTGGGTCTGGCCCAGGACGAGTCCGCCGAGGTCCGCCGCGGCGCCGACGAGTACGCCGCGTCCGTCCTCATCGGTCTCGAGCGCGAGGTCGTCCACACGCTCCAGGCGATCAAGAAGGGCATCGCCCTGCTCGACGAGCGCCGGACGAGCGGCGTCGTCGTCGCCGAGGATGAGGGCGACGACGAGGGCTGGGAGGACGAGGAGGAGCTCGAGGAGGATCGGACGTCCCGACCCGTCAGGTCGTGACCGCGCCCGCTCCGGCCGGGCCGCTGACGGTCAACGTCGCGACGCTCCTGGGCGAGCCCGCGGGCTCGGCCCGCGACTACGTCTTCGACGACCTGTTCCTCGATCTCGACCGGGCCGGCCGGATCGCCGACGCGATCGACGAGGTCCCCGTCGCGGACCCGCCCGTCCTCGCCGACCCGGTCCGGGCCCGATTCCACCTGGCCCGGACGAACCGCGGGCTCCTCGTCGACGGTGACGTGGCCACCGCCCTGACCGAGACCTGCAGCCGCTGTCTCCGGCCCCTGGTCGTGGCCCTCACGGCCGAGATCCACGAGGAGGCCCTGCCCAGCATCGACCTCGCCAGCGGCGCCCCGCTCGACCGCTCGGCCGAGCCGGAGGTGGCCCGGCTGACCGATCACCATGAGGTCGACCTCGAGCCGTTCGTCCGCGAGGCGATCCTCCTCGCGGCGCCGATCGCCCCGCTGTGCCGACCGGACTGTCCCGGTCTCTGCCCGGTCTGCGGCATCGAGCTGGCCAGCGGGCCACACGACCATCCCGAGGAGTCGATCGACCCCCGTCTCGAGGCGCTTCGGGCCTTCCGGGTCGACGGGGACGACGAGACCGCGTAAACTCTCGGGTCGGCCCCACTCCGCTCGCGGGATCTCCGCCTGCCGGTCACCGGCCCACCAGACGACGATGAAGCCCGGAGCCGGCCCCGGCCGCCCACCCCGGATCGCAGAGGAGCCACAGGAACCATGGGAGTCCCCAAGCGACGGGTCTCGCACGCCCGTCAGGGCGAACGCCGCAGTCACCTGGCCATCGAGCTTCCCCAGCTCGAGGAGTGCCCGCATTGCCACGAGTCGAAGCAGCCCCACCACGCCTGTCCGAACTGCGGCTACTACGGCGGTCGCCAGGTGGTCGAGGTCAAGACGAAGTCGAGCGACACGGCCTCCTGATCCGGTGGACCTGAGCGCGGTCCGGGGGAGCTCGGGGAGCGGTCGCATCCGCGTCGCGGTCGACGCGATGGGCGGCGACCACGGCCCGGAGGAGGTCGTGCTCGGCGCGCTCGATCATGCCGAGGGTCACCCGGACGACGACGTCATCCTGGTCGGCGATCGCGATCGGATCGCGGCCATCGCCGGCGATCGGCTCGGCGCGGGGAACGTCTCGGTGGTCCATGCCTCGCAGGTCGTGGGGATGGACGAGCATCCGGCCCTCGCCCTGCGCGAGAAGAAGGACGCCTCGATCCTGGTGGCGACCGACCTCGTCCGGCGGGGCGAGGCCGATGCGATCGTCACGGCCGGTCACACCGGCGCCGGGATGGCCGCGGCGATCCTCCGGCTGGGCCGGCTGCCCGGAGTGGATCGACCCGCCCTGGCGGTCCAGATGATCACCGCCAGCGGCCCCTTCGTCTTCCTCGACATCGGGGCCAACCCCGATTCCACCGGCGAGAACCTCTACCAGTACGCCGAGATGGGTGCGCTCTTCTCCGAGCGAGTCCTGGGGGTCAACCGTCCGCGGGTGGCGCTCCTCTCGATCGGCGAGGAGAAGGGCAAGGGTGATGCCCGGATCGGCCTGGCCACCCAGCTCCTCGACGAGTCCGACCTCAACTTCGTCGGCAACGTCGAGGGCAAGGATCTGGTCAGGGACGTGGCCGACGTGGTCGTGACCGATGCGGTCGTGGGTAACGTCGTGATCAAGTTCTTCGAGGGCCTCTCGACCTTCATCTTCGATCTCCTCCGCGAGGAGTTCCGACGACCGCCCCGGGGCCCCCTCGCCTACGCCCTGATGAAGCCGGGCATCGGCCGGATCCGGGACGTCTTCGACTACGAGAAGTTCGGCGGTTCGCCGCTGCTGGGCGTGAAGGGGACGGTCATCATCACCCACGGACGGGCGAAGCGGCGGATGGTCGGCTACGCGGTCGGGGTCGGGGCCGCCGCCGCGCGGGCCCGGATCCCCGAGCACATCGCCGAGACCTTCCAGCGTGAGCCGGCCCGGGCCGCAGACGCCGCCGCGGCTGCCGCCGTGGCCGGAGCGGGGATCGACGAGGTCACCGGCGGCCGCTTCGGCGAGCCCGCCCCGAGCGACGCCGTCCGATGAGCGATCGCCAGCAGCTGACCGTGAGCCGCGTCGTGGTCGAGCAGGTCATCCGCTTCGCCGCCATGGAGGTGCCCGGCGTCGTCCGGGTCGACCGGTCCGGCCCGCGTTGGCGCCGGCTCATCGGGGGGTCGGCCATCCGGGTCCGCGTCCGCGACCGGCGGGTGAGCGTCCGTCTGTCGATCGTGGCCCGGCCGGGGCATCCCCTGACACCCGTCTGCCGCGGGGTCGGCACGGCCGTGGCCGCGGCGATCGAGCGCCTCGTCGGCCTGGAGGTCGGCGAGATCGTCGTCCTCGTCGACGGGGTCGGCGCCTGAGGGTGACCGAAAAGGGACGGACCGGCCGCGCCGAGGTGGCCCGGATCCGCCGCGCGGGGCGTCGCCTGGCGTTGATCTCGGTCTTCGAGGCGGAGTTCGGCCAGCGTGCCGCGGGGACCGTCCTGGAACGGCACCTGGCCGAGTCCGAGGGCGACCCGGCGGCGGCCGAGTTCGCCCGCCGGCTGGTCGCCGCGGTCCGCGAGCACCGGGACACGATCGACGCCCGGATCGAGGAAGTGGCGCCCCGCTATCCGGTCGTCCAGCTGGCCCGGATGGACCGCGCCCTGCTGCGTTGCGCCATCGGTGAGATGCTACACTCCGCGACGACGCCGGCCCGAGTGGCGATCGCCGAGTGGGTCGAGCTCGCGCGTACCTACAGTGGCGACCCCATGCGACGTCTCATGAATGGCGTGCTGGGGCGGATCGCAAGGGAGGCGGTCACCGAGCCGGATCGACCGGCCGTCCGCTCCGCAGAGGACTGACCGGGCAAGCGCCCGGGCGATGAGCTCCGAGGAGGGAGTCAGTGGCCACGACCTACGAGCGCCTCAAGAAGATCGTCGTCGAGCAGCTCGGCGTCGAGGAAGAGGACGTCAAGCCCGAGGCGTCGTTCGTCGATGACCTCAACGCGGACTCGCTCGATCTCGTCGAGCTCATCATGAGCCTCGAGGAGGAGTTCGGGACGGAGATCAGCGACGAGGATGCGGAGAAGATCCGGACCGTCGGCGACGCCGTCGAGTACATCGACGAGCACTCCGCCTGAGACGGCGACCGCCCGCGCCCGATGCGCTCGGCCGATGCCTTCGCCGCGCGGCTCGGGCTCCCAATCCGCGACCCGGACCTGCTCGAACAGGCGCTGACCCACAGCAGCTACCTCCACGAGCATCGCGATACCACGCCGGGTCACAACGAGCGCCTCGAGTTCCTCGGCGACGCCGTGGTCACCCTGGTCATCGCCGAGGCGCTCTTCCGCTACCACCCCGACGACGACGAGGGCGTCCTGTCCGCTCGTCGGGCCGCGATCGTCAGCGCCGCCGGCCTGGCGGTCCTGGCCCGGCGGATCGACCTCGGCGACGCCCTCCTCCTGGGCGAGGGCGAGGCCCGCCGCGACGGTCGTAGCCGAGGCTCGCTCCTGGCCTCGGCCTTCGAGGCGCTGGTCGGGGCGATCTACCTCGACCTCGGCTTCGATGCCGTGCGTGCCTGGCTCCTGGAGCTGGCCCGACCCGAGCTCGAGCGCGCCGCCCCACCGGCCAGTCTGAAGAGCGCGAAGAGTCGGCTCCAGGAGACCACCCAGCGGATGGATGGCCAGCGACCCGTCTACCGGATCGTCGAGACGACCGGTCCGGATCACGACAAGCGGTTCGTGGTCGAGGTCTCGGTGAACGGCCGGGTCCTGGCGTCCGGCGAGGGACGGTCGCAGAAGATCGCCGAGATCCAGGCCGCCGAGGCGGCCCTGCCCGTCCTCCGGGCTCTGGTCGACGCGCCCGACGACGAGGCCGCAGCCGCCGGCGGCACGCTCCCGGGGACCCCGGTGTGACCGCACCGGCCCGGCTCCTCGCCCTCCGGCTCCAGGGCTTCAAGTCCTTCGCCGAACGGACCGTCGTCGAGTTCGGGCCCGGGATCAGCGCCGTCGTCGGTCCCAACGGGTCGGGCAAGAGCAACCTGGCCGATGCCCTTCGCTGGACCCTCGGCGAGCAGGGCCGGGCGCTCCGCAGCCGCAAGGGCGAGGACGTGATCTTCGCCGGTTCCGAGCGACGGGCGGCACTCGGGATGGCCGACGTGACCCTCGTCCTCGACAACGCGGACGGTCTGCTCCCGGTCGAGTACAGCGTCCTCGAGCTGGGTCGGCGTCTCTACCGGTCGGGTGAGAACGACTACCTCCTGAACAAACAGCGGGTCCGCCTGCGCGACCTGGTCGACCTGCTCGACTCGGCCCATCTCGCCGACAACGCCTTCCTGTTCATCGGCCAGGGGATGGTCGACCAGGCCCTGGCTCTCCGGCCCGAGGAGCGCCGACCGCTCTTCGAGGAGGTCGCCGGGGTCCGCCGTCACGAGCGACGCCGGCGCAAGGCCGAGGAGCAGCTCGCCGAGGCCGAGGCGAACCTGGCCCGGGTCGACGACATCGTGGCCGAGCTCCGTCCGCAGGCACGTCGGCTGGCGGCCCAGGCCGAGCAGCAGGTGACCCGGGCCTCGGCCGGCGACGAGCTGGCGGCCGCTCTCGTCGTCGCTGCCCATGCCCGCTGGCACGACGCGTGCGGCCGGCACCGCGAGGCGGCCGACCGGCTGGCCCGCGGACGAGCCGAGTCCGAGCGGGCGATGGCCGAGCTGACCGAGGCCGAGGCGGAGACCGGCGCGATCTCGGCCGCGCTCGGCGCTCGCGCCGACGTCGAGGATGATCGACGGGCCGCCCACGAGCGCGCCCGGGCGGCCCTGACCCAGCTCCAGCTCCGGGAGGCTCGGATCGGGTCCGACCTTGCCGCCGTTTCCCGGGATCGGGCCCGCCTGGACGACGAGGCCCGGACGGCCGAGACCGACCTGGCGCTCCGGCGACGTGAGGCGGCGACCCCGGTGCCGGATCGCGACCGCGAGCTCGAGACGAGCCTGACCGAGACCGAGCGGGCGCTGGCCGAGGCGCTCGAGGAGCTCGGGGCGCTGCGCGCCGCACGCCAGACCCGGGGGGACGAGCTGGTCACCGTCCGGCGGGCCGAGGCGGCTCGCGTCGCCGAGCTCGAGACGGCGCGTCGCCGCAAGGCAGAGGCCGAGCGCCGGGTCGCCGACGAGCGGACACGGGCTGCGCGGTCGGCCGGCGAGCGCGGCGAGATCGAGGCCCGTCTGACCCCGGCCCGGGCCGCCACCGAGACGGCGACCGTCGCCGAGACGACGGCCATCGTCGCCCGGGAGATCGCCAGGGCTGCGGCCGACGAGGCCGAGGGCGCCCGCCGGGCCGCCGCGGAGCG
This sequence comes from uncultured Chloroflexia bacterium, assembly GCA_963809595.1. GTDB lineage: Bacteria > Chloroflexota > Limnocylindria > Limnocylindrales > CSP1-4 > Chersky-267. The sequence goes on from CAWEKG010000002.1 coordinate 338,264, forward strand.
GGCCACCGCCGCCGGGACGACGCTCGCCGCCGTCAGCGGTCGGGTGGAGTCGGCTCGTGCCCGCCTGGCCGAGGACGAGACCCGCGGGATCGCCCGAGCCGCCCGCCGGGCCGGGGGACGGCGGGTGGACGAGGACCTGCAGGTCGAGCCGGCCCTCCGAGCTGCCGTCGAGGCGGCGCTGGGGGAGGTCGCCCGCGGCTACCGGGTGGATCCGGGGGCGATCACCGGGCTCGCCGGGGAACGCGGGGTGGTGGTCCCGGAGGGCGGGCCCCACCACCTTTCGGGTGGATCTGCGGGGAGGCCGCCCGGGGCGGTCACCACTGACGAAGGCGAGTTCAGGGCGGCCCTGGAACAGCACGGCGGCGGGATCCTCTCCGACGCGGTCCGCCGCGACGCGGTCGGGGTCGCCGCCCGGATCCTCGCCCGGGCCGCCTGGGTCGCGGACCTGCCGACGGCCGTGGCCCTTCAGCCGATCATCCCGCCGGGCTGGGTCGTCGTGACCCGCGACGGTGGTGCGGTCGCCAGCCGCGATGCCGTCGCCCTGGGACGATCGGAGGGCCCGATCGAGCGTCGTGCCCAGCTGGAGCGGCTCGAGGCCGAGCTCGGCCGGCTCACGGTCGAGGCTGCCGAGGCCGAGCGTGCGGCCGTCCGTGCGGCCGACCTCGCCGACCGGGCCCGCGCCGCGCTGGAGGTGGCCCGCCTGGCCGAGACCCGGGCGGCGGCCGGACGACGAGCGGCGGAGGAAGCCGAGCGGGTCGCCGGCCGGGCAGCCGAGAGCTCGGCCCGCGAATCGGCCTGGGATGCCGCCCAGGCCGAGCGGCTCCAGGCGGAGGTCGACCGGACGCGCGGGGCGCTGGCGGCCCTGGAGGCCGCCGAGACGGCCCGCGCGACGGAGACCGCGACCGGGCCCGCCTCCGACGCGAGCGGCCTCGAGGCCTGGGAGGCGCGGGTGACGGAGCTGCGCGGTCGCCGCGAGCGGCTCGCCACGGAGCTGGCGGCGGGCGAGCGGATCCGACGCGAGGCGGAGGCGCTCGTCGCCCAGGCCGGCGCTGCCGCGACCTACGACGAGCAGCGCATCGCCCGAGCCGTGGCCGACGCGCGGGGGCTCGCCGAGCGGGAGGTCGCGGTCCTCGCCGAACGCGACGCCCTCATCACCGAGGTCGCCGCGGCGACCGTCCATGAGACGCGGGCCCGGGAGGTCCTCGACGAGCTCCGCTCGGCCGACAGCGCGGACCGCGAGCGACTCCTCGCGGCGGAGACGGCCGCGTCGTCGGCCCGCGATCGCCTGCGAGCCGCCGACGAGCGGGTCCGCGGTGCGGAGGTCGCCGACCTCGAGGCGCGGTTGGGTCTCGACGCGATCCGCGAGCAGGTCCTCGTGGAACTCGCCGGGATCGGCGCGGTCGGGCTGCGGGCCCTTCAAGCCGCCGCCCGGCCCGATGGAACCGTCCGCCGCCCAGGGGTCGCCCGGCCGGACGGCGACAGCGGACGAGACGCGGGCCGGAGAGCCTGCTGTGGCCGGCGACGACGAGACGGCCGAGTTCGAGGCGGTCCTGCCGTCCGTCCTCCCCGCCTGGGAGTCCGCTCCGCCCGCCGGGGACCCGCCGACGCCCGGTCGGCTGGCCTCGCTGCGCCGACGGTTCCACGAGCTCGGCGCGGCCAACCCCTTCGCGGTGGACGAATACGCCGAGCTCAGGGTCCGGCTCGAGGCGCTCGAGACCCAGGGAGCGGACCTGCGCGCCGCGATCATCCGGACGCGGACCCTCATCGAGGAGCTCTCGACGCTGATCGCCGATCAGTTCCGGTCGACGTTCCGGGCCCTCGAGACCGCCTTCGACACCCGGTTCCAGCAGCTCTTCGGTGGCGGCTTCGCCCGGCTCGAGCTGACCGATCCGGCCGACCTCTCGGCACCGGCGTCGAGATCGTGGCCCGCCCGCCGGGCAAGAAGGCACAGGCGCTGGCGATGCTCTCGGGCGGGGAGCGGGCCCTCACGGCGGTCGCCCTGCTCTTCGCGATGCTCGAGGTCCGGCCGGTCCCGTTCTGCGTCCTGGACGAGGTCGACGCGGCGCTCGACGAGGCGAACGTCGGGCGGTTCGCCGAGGCCCTGCGCAGCCTGGCCGACGCGACCCAGTTCATCGTCATCACCCACAACCGGGGCACGATCGAGGCGGCCGACGCGCTCTACGGCGTGACCGTCGGCGACGACTCGGTCAGCCGGGTGATCAGCCTGCGGCTCGACGAGGCGACCGCGATCGCCGAGCGCCCGGCCGGCCGGCGGGCCGACGATCCCAGCCCGGTCACGGGTTAGGCGTCCTCGATGTTCTGGCGACGCCGGCCCAGGAGGATGCGCCCGAGGAAGCGACCTCGGTCGAGACGTACGACGAGGCGCCCACGGACGAGACGATCGTCCCCGAGGGCTGGGAGCCCGATCCCAAGGACTTCGAGGATGCCGCTGAGGAGGCTGCCGAGACCGTTCCGGAAGGGTCACGGATCGAGACCCGGGTGATCACACCGGACGAACCGCCGACCGTGCCCGCGGAACCCGGTCCGGACGTCGACGCCGGGCCCGAGGGCGATCTGTCGGCCGGTCTCGAGAAGAGCCGGAGCGGCTTCATCGGCCGGCTCCGGGGGTTCCTCGGCGGCGGGCCGTCGGGACCGTCGTGGGACGACGTCGAGGAGACGCTCATCGCCGGCGACGTGGGCGCGACCCTGGCCATGGACGTGGTCGAGCGGGCCCGGAAGCGACGCGACGAGCCGAGTGCCGAGGCGGCCGTCCGGGCCGAGCTCGCCGCGCTCCTCGTCCCGCGCGAGCCGGGCGCCTGGCACCCCCGCCCGGCCGGTCCGGACCTGCCCGCGGTGATCCTCGTCGTCGGCGTGAACGGGACCGGCAAGACCACGACGATCGGCAAGCTCGCCAGCCGCTACCGTCACCAGGGGCTGACCGTGCTCCTCGCCGCCGCCGACACGTTCCGGGCCGCGGCCATCGAGCAGCTCGGGACCTGGGCGGGTCGCTCCGGCGCCCAGATCGTGGCCCACGCCCCGGGCGCCGACCCGGGCGCCGTCGTCTTCGACGCGCTCGACGCCGCGGTGGCCCGGCGGATCGACCTGGTCATCGCCGATACCGCCGGCCGGCTGCACACCAAGGTGAACCTCATGGACGAGCTGTCGAAGATCCGTCGGATCGTCGACAAGCGCCTGCCCGGAGCCCGGCCCGAGATGTTCTTCGTCCTGGACGCCACCACCGGCCAGAACGGTCTGGCCCAGGCGAAGGCGTTCCACGACGCCGTGGGGCTCACCGGGATCGTCCTGACCAAGCTCGACTCGACCTCGAAGGGCGGCATCGTCTTCGCCATCGAGGACGCGCTCAGGGTGCCGGTCCGTTTCGTCGGGGTAGGGGAGAAGGTCGGCGACCTCCTCGAGTTCGATCCCGAGGCCTTCGTGGCGGCGCTCTTCGCCTGACCGATCCGACCGTCCGCGGGTCGATCCGGTCCGGGAGGCCCTCGTGGACGATGCGCTACACTGGTCCTCCTCGGCGCGCCAGAACCCGCGCGCCACCCGGACGGCCCGTTCGCCGCCCGCCGAGCCGCAGGGAGCCTCACCCTCGATGTTCGACACGCTCAGCGAGCGCCTGCGCAGGACGCTCGGCAACCTGACCGGCCGCGGCCGGATCAGCGAGGCCGACGTCGACGCCGCGATGCGCGAGATCCGGCTGAGCCTGCTCGAGGCGGACGTCAACTTCAAGGTCGTCAAGGACTTCGTGGCCCGGGTCCGCGAGCGGGCGATCGGCGCCGAGGTCCTCGAGAGCCTGACCGCCGGCCAGCAGGTCGTCGGCGATCGTCCACGAGGAGCTCATCGCCCTCCTGTCGGCCGGCGACCGGACGTTCCACCTCCAGGGCAACCCGGCGGTCGTCATCGTGGTCGGCCTCCAGGGCTCGGGCAAGACGACGAGCACGGCGAAGCTCGCCCGACATGTCGTCAAGCTCGGACGCCGGCCGCTGCTCGTGGCCGCCGACCCGTATCGGCCGAACGCGGCCGATCAGCTCGAGACCCTCGGTCGGGGCGCTCGACATCCCGGTCCACCGAGCCGCACGCCGGGACGACGCGTCGTCGACATCGCCCGGGACGGCATCGAGGCCGCCCGGCGCGACGGTCCGCGACGTGGTCATCGTCGACACGGCCGGCCGGCTGACCGTCGACGAGGCCCTGATGGCCGAGATCGCCGCGGTCTCGTCGGCGATCCGGCCGGTCGAGACACTCCTCGTCGTCGACGCGATGACCGGCCAGGAGGCCGTCGCCGTGGCCGAGGCGTTCCACCGGACCGTGCCCGCTGACCGGCCTCGTCCTGACCAAGATCGACGGCGACGCCCGCGGCGGCGCCGCGCTCTCGATCAGCGCGGTCACCGGCCTCCCGGTGAAGTTCCTGGGCACCGGCGAGAAGACGGACGCCCTCGAGGTCTTCCACCCCGACCGCCTGGCCGGCCGGATCCTGGGCATGGGCGACGTGCTCACCCTCGTCGAGCGGGCCCAGGAGACGCTTCGACCAGAAGCAGTCGGCCAAGATGGAGGAGAAGCTGCGCAAGGGCAGCTTCACCCTCGAGGACTTCCTCGACCAGCTCCAGCAGATCCAGAAGATGGGGCCGCTCGGCCAGATCGTGGGCATGCTGCCGGGGATGGGCGGGATGGCCAAGGAGGCCCAGGCGCGGTCGACCGGGGCGACCTCGAGCGGGTGGAGGCGATCATCCGCTCGATGACGCCGCGCGAGCGGCGCGACCCGACCGTCCTCAACGGCTCACGCCGCCGCCGGATCGCGGCCGGCGCCGGGACCGAGCTGACCGACGTCAACAAGCTGGTCAAGCAGTTCGACCGAGATGCAGAAGCTCATGAAGCAGCTCTCCGGGCCCGGCGGCAAGCGAGCCGCCGCGAACATGCTCGGACGACGATAGGTACGGGGTGGCACGATGAACGAAGATCCTCGCCCGACCCAGGACGTGCTCGAACCGACGGACGTGACCGCCCCGGTCGAGGCCGTCGCCCCGGTCGTCCCGCTCCAGTCCCCACGACGCGCCGCCCGGACCCGCTGGGCGATCGCGGCGGTCGTCGCCCTCCTCATCGTGGCCGTCTCGGCGGCCGGTCTGTTCGCCCTCGTCGGCGCCTCGGCCGGCTCGACCGTCGCCAAGTGGGCGCCGGCCGACAGCCTCGCCTTCGTCGAGGTGCGCGGCGACCTGCCCGGCGACCAGCGTCAGAACCTCGGCCGCTTTCTGGCCCACTTCCCGGGCTTCGCCGACCAGTCGACCCTCGACCAGAAGCTCGACGAGACGCTCGACCGCCTGGTCGGTCGGGCTACCGACGGCAAGGGCGACTGGACGAAGCAGATCAAGCCGTGGTTCGGCGGCCAGGTCGGCGTCGCGGTCTCGGCGGTCCCGTCGCCCGGCGGCGCCGCGGACCGGACCGGTCGCGAGCTGATCATCGCCACGATCAAGGACCCCGCCGGCGCGACGAGCTGGATCGCCGGACTCGGCGGCCCGGCACCCGCCGACCAGACCTACGCCGGGACCACCCTCCACGTCGTGGAGATGGGCGGAGAGCAGGGCGCCTATGCCACCACCTCTGCCGTCCTGCTCGCCGGCGACGTCGCCTCGGTCAAGGCCGCGCTCGACCGGAACGGCGCCGACGGCCTGGCCGGTGTCGAGTCCTTTCGGTCCGCGATGGGCCACCTCGAGGGGGACCAGCTCGTTCGGACCTATGTCGACCTGAAGGGATACGTCGGGGCGCTGCGGGCCTCGCTCCCGGCGATGGCCTCGGCGATGCCCGGTCTCGACAGCGCCGGGCTCCTGGCGAAGATGCCGGCCTGGACCGCCGCCGGTCTCCGGGTCGACGAGGATGCCCTGGTGGGGACCGGCCTGCTGCCGCATCCCGCCGACTCCAAGGTCACCAACGACGCCAGTGCGCTCGCCTCGAAGGTACCGGGATCGACAGTGGCGCTGGCCGAGGTCCACGACCTGGGCACGCGGATCGCCGCCGCGCTGAAGAAGGCCCGGAGCGACCCGGCGACGGCCGACGCCCTCAAGCGGGTCGACTCGGCGGCCGCGGTCGCCGGCGGGATCGACGCCCTGACCGGCTGGATCGGCGACGCCGGGTTCGCGATCGTCGCCGACGGCTCGCGACCGAGCATGGGCCTGGTCGTCATCCCGACGGATCCGGCCAAGGCCGCCTCGACGCTGGCGAGCGTGAAGAACCTGCTCGTCCTGTCCGGTGCCTCGAGCGCAGTCACCGTGCGCGAGGAGCCGTATGCCGGCGGGACGATCACGGTCTTCGATGGCGGAGACGTCAAGAAGCTGCTCGGCGGAACGGCCACGACCGCCTTCGCGATGCCGATCTCGGGGCACCTCGAGATCGCGGTGGGCGTCCGCGACGACGTCGTCGCGATCGGCGTCGGGGACGCCTTCGTCAAGGCGGTCCTCGACACGAAGTCCGGCGGATCGCTCGCCGACCAGGCCAAGTACCGCGACGCGCTCGACCGGGTCGGCGCCCGCAACGCGGGCAGCGTCTACCTCGACATCGCGGGTGCCCGCGCGCTCGCCGAGCCGTTCATCGCCGCGAGCTCCGACGGGGCCTCGTACCAGAAGGAGGTTCGTCCCTATCTCGAGCCGTTCAGCGCCTTCGCGGCCGCCGTCGTCATCGGCGACTCCGTGGACAGCTCGAACGCCGTCCTCATCGTCAGTGAACCGAAGTGATCAGGAACTAGCAGGAGGTTCTCCGCCCATGGCCGTTCGCATCCGCCTCACCCGCGTCGGGGCGACCAAGCAGCCCACCTACCGGGTGGTCGTGGCCGACTCGCGCAGCGCCCGTGATGGGCGGTCGATCGAGACGATCGGCCACTACAACCCCCGGACCGAGCCCGTCGAGGTGGTCATCGACGCCGACAAGGCGAAGAAGTGGCTCGCCCAGGGCGCCAAGCCCTCCGAGACCGTGGCTCGACTCTTCCGGAACGCGGGCATCCTGCCCGCGGCCAAGTAGGGATCCCGAGATGGCTGCCAAGGAACTCGTCGAATACGTCGCCCGGTCGCTGGTCGACGACCCCGACGCCGTCCACGTCGAGGAGACCCGCGACCGCGACGGCGTGGTCCTGGAGCTCCACGTCGCCGAGGACGACATGGGCAAGGTCATCGGGCGCAACGGTAGCGTCGCGAAGGCGCTCCGGACGCTGCTCAAGGTGACTGCGGCCCGCGAGGGCGAGCCCGTCTCGCTCGAGATCGTCTGACCGGTCCGATGCGGCTCGTGGTCGGCCTCGTCCGGGGCGTCCACGGCCTGAACGGCGCGGTCCGGGTGGAGGTCCTCACCGACCGTCCGGAGGCGCGCTTCGCCGGCGGGGCACGACTCTACCGGGAGGGTGGCGACGTGGCCCTCACGGTCGCCGACGCGGTGGACATCCCGGACGGGCCGGGCTGGCGTCTGCGCTTCCAGGAGATCCCCGACCGGAACGCCGCGGAGTCGCTCCGGGGCGCCTACCTCGAGGCCGAGGTGGCGCCCGGCGAGGCGCTCGACCGCGGGACCTACTACTGGCACGAGATCGTCGGCCTCCCGGTCCGCGGTCTTGACGGCGAGGAGCTCGGGACGGTCGCCGACGTCTATCGGGTCGCCGAGAACGACGTCTACGTCGTCCGTGGCGGGCCGCGCGGCGAGTTCGACGTGCCGGCCGTCCGCGACTTCGTCCGGGACCTCGCCCCGCGCCGGGGCGAGATGATCGTGGACGCGGTCGCCCTCGAGCTCGGACCGCCGCGACCACCCAAGGTCCCGCGACCCCCGCGGCCACGGAAGGCCCGGTCGGCGGTCGAGGGCGCCGGGTCGAGCCCGGTCACGCCGCCGGCCGAGGCCGAGGCCGGGACGTCCTGAGGTGACCCTCGAGATCGATGTCTTGACCCTGTTCCCGGCGATGTTCGAGGGGCCGCTGGCGGAGAGCATCCCGGCCCGCATCCAGGAGCAGGGCCTCGCCACGATCCGGATCCACGATCTCCGCGAGTGGGGGATCGGCCGCCATCGGACGGTCGACGACACGCCCTACGGGGGCGGCGCCGGGATGGTCCTTCGACCCGAGCCGGTTGCGACGGCGCTGGCGACGGTCCGGCGACCGGAGAGCACGGTCATCCTCCTCGACCCGGCCGGCGAGCCGTTCCGCCAGGAGCGTGCTCTCGAGCTGGCGGGTCGTCCGCACCTCGTCCTGCTGTGCCCGCGCTACGAGGGCGTCGACGAGCGGATCCGGAGCCTGGTCGATCTCGAGCTGTCGATCGGCGACTACGTGCTGACCGGGGGCGAGCTGCCGGCCCTCGTGATCATCGACGCGGTGCTCCGGCTGCTCCCGGGTGCGATCGACCCGGCCTCGACGGACGAGGAGTCGTTCGCCGACGGGATCCTCGAGTACCCCCAGTACACCCGACCGGCCGTCTTCGACGGCCGCGGCGTGCCGGCGGTCTTGACCAGCGGCGACCACGGCGCGGTCCGTCGCTGGCGTCATCGCGAGGCGCTCCGACGGACGCTCGAGCGACGACCCGACCTCCTCGCCGAACGGGAGATCACCCCGTACGAGCGAGCGCTCCTCGATGAGCTGTCGGCGAGTGCCGGGGACGGGTCGACGACCGGCGATGACCGAGTCGGGGCGACCGAAGACGGCCGAACCGGGCGAGGTCGAGGCCGCCCCCGATGACCGTCGTCGCGAGCGCCCGTGCTATACTCCGGCGCCGGTCGTCCCTGACGACCCATGCCCGAACGCCCATGCCGCAGCCCTCGCTGCCCGACGAGAAGTAGGAACCGCCGTGAACGTGCTCGACGAGATCGTCCAGGACCAGATCCGCACCGACCTGCCCGAGCTGGCCTCGGGCGACACGGTCAAGGTCTCGGCCAAGGTCGTCGAAGGCAACCGCGAGCGGATCCAGGTCTTCGAGGGGACGGTCATGCGTCTCCGCGGCGGCGGGATCACCCGGACGATCACCGTCCGCCGGATCGCCAGCGGCGTCGGCGTCGAGCGGACGTTCAAGGTGAACAGCCCCCGGATCGAGAAGATCGAGGTCGTCCGCCACGGCGTCGCCCGGCGCGCCCAGCTCTACTTCCTGCGCGACCGCGTCGGCAAGGCGGCCACCCTCCGGGAGCGCCGCCCGAGCTAGGCTCGCGGCCGACCGACCCCCGACGACCCCGTCGAGCGACGGGGTCGCTCGATTCCCGGCTCAGTGAGGCTGCCACCGGGCGGACGGCCGGCGTCCCGGCCCGGAGCGCGTCCCCATCCCGGGTCGGCTACGCTTAGCCCCGTGGCGCCCATCGTCCCCAGCCTCCGCTACGAGCGCGGTCACTGGCGAGCCGGCCGCGATCGGGTGGTCGGGGTCGACGAGGTCGGGGTCGCCCCGACCTGCGGACCGGTCGTCGCGGCGGCCGTGGTGATGCCCCGCGACTGTCACCGGATCCCGGGCGTCCGCGACTCGAAGACCCTCTCGGCGACCCAGCGCGAGCGGCTGGCCGCCATCATCCGGCGGCGGGCGGTCGTCGTCGGCGTCGGAGCCGCATCGGTCGACGAGATCGACCGCCTGAACATCTACCACGCGACCCACCTCGCCATGCGTCGGGCGATCGCCCGGGTCGGTGAGCACGACCACGTCCTGGTCGATGGGCTCAGGATCCGGGGCTTCGAGGACGAGGTGGGGCCGTACACCGCGATCGTCGACGGCGACGCCCTGTGCTACTCGATCGCCTGCGCCTCGGTCGTGGCCAAGGTGGTCCGCGACCGGCTGATGGAGCGTCTCTCGGCGCGCTATCCCGGTTACGGCTGGGAGCGCAACGCCGGGTACGCCACCCTCGAGCACCGCACGGCCATCCGGGCCCTCGGCGTGACGCCCTTCCATCGACGCAGCTTCGCGCCGATCCAGGCGGCCATCCTGGGCATCGAGCAGCCTACCCTCGAGCTCGTCTGAGCGCGGATCCGGGTCGTCGCGGCGACGCCGGATCGGGTCCCGCTAGGGCGTCGCGGACCGGAAGGCCGCCGCGCTCGTGTCGAGGAAGCCCATGACCGATCGAACGGTCAGTTTCGCGACCGCCTTCGCGCCGGGCGTTCGCGTCGAGCTGAAGCTCGTCGGCGCGGAGCCCTGGGCCGTGAAGATCTGGCGTATCGTCTTCGACCCGGAGAACAGCCCGGCCAGGATGTAGCCGGCACCGCCCTTCGGCTCGGCGAACACGGCGCGCGCCCCGGTCTTCAGGAAGCTGGACGCGTACCAGTCGATCCGTTGTTTGGCGACCTTCGTCGTCGGCGCCGCCCGACCCGGCTCGGAATTCCCGGCCGAGTAGCACAGGTGGTTCAGGATGACGACCGCGTTCGGGGCGAGGTGCAGGTACGTCTTGACGTAATACTCGCCGTAGTACTTGACGTTGCTGTTGCCGTGGCCGGCCGCCGCGTTGAGCCCGAGCCCGTTCTTGCTCTTGGGGCTGTACGGGTAGGGGCTGGGCGTGCCGTTGCCGTGACCGAGGTAGATCAGGATGTTGGCGTGCTGCGCGGCGGGCTTGACCCTGGCCCACGTCGCGTTGGGGCTGTAGATCTCGGTGACGGTGGCGCCGTAGGAGCGGGCCTGCTTGGCGAGGGCGCGCGCATCGGCGAGGTATCGGCTGGTCGTCGACTCGACCGGACCGACCACGATCACGACCTTGAGGCTGGTCGCGCTGGCGGTCGACGGGAAGGCGGCGATGCCCATCAGGGCGATGACCACCGCGAGGAGCGTCAGTCGACGCCCCGACCGGGTTCGGTCAGACGCCCGCTGGGCGCCGTTGGGATCCACCCGCAATGTCTTGCCTCCTCACTGCCGGAACGTCACGCATGGGGCGCGACGACGGTAGGACTGGTCGCCCCGGGCAGGAGGGGTGAGGGGACAGACGCGAAGCGGTCCGCGGTGAGCGCGATCCGGGCCTGCCATCGAGGCGGTGGCGGTCTTCGATTGTCCCCATGGCGGATACGCCTGTGGCGGAGTATGCCACCGACCGCCGATCCGTGGTCGATCCGTCGGTACCGGGTCGAGGCACACCATCGGCCGGCGCGCCCGCGCACCCCGGCCCCGCGGCGTCGATGCCGGGCATGCCGCGGGTCAGCGTCAGGCCAGCCGCGGGGAAGTGCAACGTAACCGCCGGAGGAGCGCGCCCGGTGATGATCGCTCGATGGGGACGAAGCGGCGGTCGGGCGACGAGACGAGGCCGGGCGACCCCTCGACCGTCCGGCGTACGGCGGTCCAGCGCGCGGGGGATGCCGCGGAGGCGCACGTCGCCGACCGGTTGATCGCGGCGGGCTGGACGATCGTCGGGCGGAACGTCCGGATCGGTCGGAACGAGGTCGACCTCGTCGCCATCGACCCGGGGCCGCCGGTCTGCCTGGTGCTGGTCGAGGTCCGATGGCGGACCCGGCGCGACTTCGGGCTCCCGGAAGAGACGTTCGACCGGCGCAAGCGCGCCCACCTCCGGGCGGCGCTCGGACGGCTGATCGAGCTCGGCTGCCTGCCCGACGGTCGGCCGCTGCCCGGAGGCAGGCTGCGGGTCGATCTCGTGGTGGTCGAGCCGCCGGTCCGTCCCGGCCGTGGGCCACGACTGCGCCACCACCGCGACGCGCTCGGCGGCTGACCGGCGGACCGGCGACCGACGATCGGGCTCGCCCTCGCGAGCGGTCCCTCGGCGGCCTCGTGGTACACTCCCGCCGGCTCGACCAACGGGCCACGACCACGCCCGCCGCGATGCGGTGGAGCACACACGCGCGACCGTTCCGACCGGGGCGGTGCCGGACCAGCGGGTCCGGTCCCCGGCGACGAGGTCCCGCGGAGGCCAGAACCGAACAGGAGGTCCTTCCCCGTGCCGACCGTCTCCATGCGCCAGCTGCTCGAGGCCGGTGTCCACTTCGGCCACCAGACCCGCCGCTGGAACCCGAAGATGAAGCCGTACATCTTCGCCGAACGTAACGGGATCCACATCATCGACCTCGCTCAGACCGTCAAGGGCCTCGACGTGGCCCTGGCCGCGGTGAGCGAGACGGTCGCCCGCGGCGAGCAGGTCCTCTTCGTGGGGACGAAGAAGCAGGCCCAGGAGCCGGTCGCCCAGGAGGCGGCGCGGGCCGGTCAGCCGTGGATCAACAAGCGCTGGCTCGGCGGCATGCTCACGAACTTCACCACGATCAAGAAGCGCATCGCGCTCATGGAGCAGCTCGAAGCGCGCCAGGCCAACGGCGACTTCGAGCGGATGTCGAAGAAGGAAGCCGCCAAGCTCCAGGAGGAGCTCATCAAGCTCTCGGGGACGCTCGGCGGGATCCGCAAGATGAAGCGCCTGCCGGGCCTCATCTTCGTCGTCGACCCGCACCGCGAGCGGATCGCGGTCACCGAGGCCAACAAGCTCGAGATCCCCCTCGTCGGGACCGGCGACACGAACGTCGATCCGGACGAGCTGACCTACGTCATCCCTGGCAACGACGACGCCATCCGCTCGATCCGCCTCCTCTGCTCGCTGGTGGCGGAGGCCGCCATCGAGGGTGGCCGGGAGCGGGCCGCCCGGGCGGCGGTGGAGCCGGAGCCGGAGGCCGTCGCGGCCGCCGAGCCCGAGATGGAAGCGGAAGCGCCGTCCGACGCGCTCGTGGCCGCCCTGGCCGGGGGCGCCGCGCTCACCTTCGAGCCCGATGCCGACGACGACGATCTCCTGCCGGGTGCCCGGGCCGCCGTTGCGGCCGTGGCCGTCGCCGACCCGGTGGTCGAAGCGACACCCGACGAGATCGCAGCCGAGATGGCCCGCGAGGCCGGCGAGCGCACCGAGGGCGATGAGCCCGGCGAGGCCGCCGTCCCGGCCTGAGCCACCGGGCAGGAGCCCAGCAGCAGAGCACGGCGGCGGCCGCACGGCGGTCGCCCGATATGGACAGGAGCAGGGAACAGGCATGGCGGACATCTCGGCCCAGGCGGTCAAGGAGCTGCGCGAGCGGACCGGCGCCGGGTTCATGGACTGCAAGCGGGCGCTCGAGGAGACCGGGGGAGACCTGGATGCGGCGGTCGCCCTGCTCCGCGAGCGGGGCCAGGCCGCGGCGGCCAAGAAGGCCGGTCGCGACGCTCGCGAGGGTCTCGTGAGCAGCTACATCCACACCGGCGGTCGGATCGGCGTCCTCATCGAGGTCAACTGCGAGACCGACTTCGTGGCCCGGAACGAGCAGTTCCAGAAGCTCGTCCGGGACCTCGCGATGCAGGTCGCCGGGATGCGTCCGGAATACGTCGACGAGGACCACGTCCCGGCCGAGGTCATCGAGTCGAAGAAGGCTGCCCTCCTCGCCGACGAGACCACCCAGAAGAAGCCCGAGGCCATCCGCGGCCAGATCGTCGACGGCCAGCTCAAGAAGTGGCTCAAGGAGGTCTGCCTCCTCGACCAGCCCTTCCGCGACACCGACCAGACCGTCCGGGAGCTCATCGTGGAGGCCATCGCGACGATCGGCGAGAACATCCGCGTCCGCCGGTTCACCCGCTACGAGCTCGGGGAAGAGCTGTGACCGACGCGGCCCCGGCCGCGGGCACCGTGCCGGCCGGCGAGCTCCGCTACCGGCGGATCCTCCTGAAGCTGTCCGGCGAGGCGCTCCTGGGCACGCGTTCGTACGGCGTCGACCCCGAGTTCTGTCGGACGATCGCCCGCCAGGTCGCCCACGTCAAGGCGGTCGGGGTGGAGGTCGGCATCGTCGTCGGAGGCGGCAACATCTTCCGCGGCCTGGCCGCGTCCGCCCGCGGGATGGATCGGGCGACCGGCGACTATATCGGGATGCTGGCGACCGTGATGAACGGGCTCGCCCTCCAGGACGCTCTCGAGAAGGAGGGCGTCCCGACCCGGGTCATGACCGCGATCGCGATGCACGAGGTCGCCGAGCCGTACATCCGGCGCCGAGCCGTCCGTCACCTCGAGAAGGGTCGGGTCGTGGTCTTCGTGGCCGGTACCGGAAACCCGTACTTCACGACCGACTCGGCCGCGGCGCTCCGGGCCGTGGAGATCGGCGCCGAGGTCCTGCTCAAGGCGACCAAGGTCGACGGCGTCTACGACAGCGACCCCGTGACGAACCCCGGCGCGCGACGCTACGCTGCCCTCGACTACGGCGATCTCCTCCGCGATCAGCTCAAGGTCATGGATGCCGCCGCCGTGTCGCTGTGCATGGAGAACGACCTGCCCATCGTCGTGTTCGACCTCAACGAGCCCGACAACATCGTCCGGGTCGCCCTCGGTGAGCCGGTCGGCACGATCATCTCGGGAGGCAGCCGCGCATGAGCAGCGAGATCCTCGCCTCGACGGAGCGGAAGATGGCCCGGGCCGTGGAGGCGATGGAGCGCGACTTCCAGGGCCTCCGCACCGGTCGCGCCTCCACTTCCCTCGTCGAGCGCATCGTCGTGGAGTACTACGGCACGCCCACGCCGCTCAACCAGCTGGCCGGTATCAGCGTCCCGGAGGCCCACCAGATCGTCATCCAGCCGTGGGACCGGGGCGTCCTCGGAGCGATCGAGAAGGCCATCCAGAAGAGCGACATCGGCTTGATGCCCAACGTCGACGGCTCGGTCGTCCGGCTGAACATCCCGCCCCTGACCGAGGAGCGCCGGCGCGACATCGTCAAGACGGTCCACAAGCGGATGGAGGAGGCCCGGGTCGAGATCCGCAACCTCCGCCGCGAGGCCAACGACGCGATCAAGAAAGAGGAGCACGCCGGCGACCTGGGCACCGACGCCGCCCACCGCGAGGTGGAGTCGCTCCAGAAGGTCACCGACCGGATGATCGCCGAGGTCGACAAGGTCGGGGCCCACAAGGAGCACGAGGTGATGGAGGTCTAGTGGCCCACCCGCCGCTGGCTCGCCCCACCGACGCGCCCCCGGCCGCCCACGCCGGCGAAGACGTCGCGCTGGAGCTGCCGACGGCCGCCGCGGACGACGTACCGGATCGGATCGTCCCGGCCGACGAGTCGCCCCGCCACGTCGCGATCATCATGGACGGCAATCGGCGCTGGGCGCGGGCCCACGGCCTGGCCGAGCTGGAGGGTCACGCGGCCGGGCTCGAGGCGGTCCGGACGGTCCTCAAGCAGGCGGTCCGGCGGGGTGTCCCGATGCTCACCCTGTATGCCTTCAGCCGCGAGAACTGGGCCCGGACCGACGAGGAGGTCGCCGGGCTCTTCGCCCTCCTCGGCGCGGCCATCCGCGACGAGACCGAGGAGCTGGGACGACAGGGCGTGCGGGTCCGGCTCCTCGGTCGGCTTGAGGAGCTCCCGGAACCGACCCGGCACTCGATCGGGGCCGCCATCGAGGCGACCGAGGGCGGCGACCGACTGCTCCTCAACATCGCCTTCAACTACGCCGGGCGGACCGAGATCGTCGATGCCGTCCGGGCGCTCATCGCGGCGGGGACGAGCCCGGAGAGCGTCGACGAGGCCGCCATCTCCAACGCGTTGTACACCGCCGGCCTGCCCGATCCCGACCTGGTGATCCGAACCGGTGGGGAGGAGCGCCTCAGCAATTTCCTGATCTGGCAGTCGGCCTACGCGGAGTTCTACTTCTCGCCGCTCCTCTGGCCGGACTTCGGGTCCCAGGCGTTCGACGAGGCCATCCTCGAGTTCGCCAGTCGGACCCGTCGGTTCGGGCGCTAGGGCAGGGCAGCGATGCGCGAGCGCGCCTTGAGCGCGGCGGTCTTCGTTCCGCCCCTGCTCATCGCCATCGCCCTCGGCGGTCCGTGGATCACGGCACTCGTCCTGGTCGCCACGGCGCTCGCCGGGCAGGAGGCGCTCCGACTGCTCCGCGCGGCAGGGTATCCGGTGCTGGTGGGGCTCGGCATCGTCATCGCCCTGGCCATCGTGGCCGACGGCGCAGTGCCGGTGGACCTGGCGGGCTCGGCGGCCATCCTGGTGGCGGTCGCCCTGATCCTGACGGCCGTCGGCGCCTTCGCCCGGCTCGAGCCCGCCGAGGGCGTCGCCCTCTGGGCGGCGACCGTCTTCGGCGGCGCCTACGTGGGCATGCTGGGCTTCGTGATCCGCCTCGGGAACGCGGCCCCGGCGATCCCGGCCGATGCCCCGCTCGCCGCACTCGGCGGCCAGCGGGCCTGGGTCCTCATCCTGGTCCTGTCGGTCTGGGCCTACGACACCGGCGCCTATCTCATCGGCAAGACCTTCGGTCAGCGCTTCGGGCAGCGGACCGGGCTGACGAAGTTCCTGACCCACATCTCGCCGTCCAAGACGTACGCGGGACTCTTCGGCGGGCTGCTGGCCACGACCGTCGTCCTCGCCATCGGGTTGTGGGCGACCGGGGGTCCGGCCTGGCAGGCGCTCGTGATCGGGCCGCTGGTCGGACTCGCCGCTCAGGCCGGCGACCTTGCCGAGTCGATGCTCAAGCGGGCGGCCGGGGCCAAGGACTCCAGCCAGCTCATCCCGGGTCACGGCGGCGTCCTCGACCGGGTCGACTCGTTCCTGTTCGCGGCGCCGGTCCTGACCCTCTACGTCCTGACCTTCCTCAAGTGACGTTCGGCGCAGCGGGGCGCCCCGTGCGGATCGCCCTCCTCGGATCGGGCGGCTCGATCGGGCGACAGGCGGTCGACGTCATCGAAGGCCTCGGCGCCGCGGTCCGGGTCACGGCTCTCGCCACGGGGCGCCAGGCCGACCTGCTCGAGGAGACAGGCCCGGCGGCTCGGCCCGGCGGCCGTTGCCCTGCCCGGCGATCCCGAGGCGGCGCGTCGGCTGGACCTGCCCGTCGGCACGGAGCTGGTCGACGGAGAGGACGCCCTCGTGGCGCTGGCCGTCCGCCCGGACGTGGATCTCGTCCTGGTGGCCACCGGCGGGATCGTCAGCCTCCGACCGGTGCTCGCCGCGCTCGCCGCCGGCAAGATCGTGGCCACCGCCAACAAGGAGACCCTCGTCGCGGGCGGGCACCTGGTCATGCCGCTGGCCGCGAGGCGGGCGGCCGACGTGGCGCTGTCGACGCCCGGCGACCCGCTGGCCAGCCCACTCGCCTGGCTGCGTCCGATCGACTCGGAGCACTCGGCGATCTGGCAGAGCCTGGCCGGCGAGGCGAGGAGCGGGGTGGCCCGACTGATCCTGACGGCCTCGGGTGGTCCGTTCCTCGAAGCCAGCGCGGCCGAGATCGCGGCGGTCACGCCCGAGCGCGCCCTCCGCCACCCGACCTGGACGATGGGAGCCAAGATCACCGTCGACTCGGCGACCCTGGCCAACAAGGGCCTCGAGGTCATCGAGGCGCACTGGCTGTACGATGTCGGCTACGACGCGATCGACGTCGTCATCCACCCCCAGAGCGTCGTCCATTCGGCCGTCCTGTTCGTGGACGGTTCGCTCAAGGCGCAGCTCGGGACCCCGGACATGCGCCTCCCCATCCAGTACGCCGTGACCTACCCCACCCGTCATCCGTCCCCAGCTCCGCCGCCCGACCTCCTGGCCACGGCCCGGCTGGACTTCCGGGCGCCCGACGAGGATCGCTTCCCGGCGTTGCGGATCGCCCGTGAGGCGGGCCGGATCGGCTCGCGCGCGACGACGGCCCTGATCGCGGCCGACGAGGTCGCCGTCGGGCGGTTCCTGGCCGGGTCGCTCGACTTTCCCGGGATCCCCCGGACGCTCGACGACGCGGTCGCCCGGTTCGGTGGGGGAGCGGACCAGTCGCCCGACGTCGACGCCCTGATCGCCCTCGATCGCGAGGTCCGGGCGCGTTCGCCGGGACGGGCGGAGCATCATGATCCCGTTCGTCCAGTCGGTCATCACGGCCGTGATCTTCGTGATCATGCTGGGTGCCCTGGTGGTCATCCACGAGCTCGGCCACTTCGTGACCGCCCGGCTGGCCCGGGTCCGGGTCCTGGAGTTCGGGGTGGGCTTCCCACCCGGGCCAGGGTCCTGCGCTCCGAGGGCGAGACGCTCTACACCCTGAACTGGCTGCCGATCGGTGGGTTCGTCCGGCTCGAGGGCGAGGACGGCGACTCGGACGACCCTCGCTCGTTCGTCCACGCCCCGCTTGCCACCAAGGTCGTCATCCTGCTGGCCGGCGTCGCGATGAACCTCCTCCTCGCCTTCGTCATCTTCTTCGGCATCGCCTGGCTGGCCAACCCGACCGTTGGGATCCACCTGATGGAGGTCCAGGCCGATTCGCCGGCCCAGGCCGCCGGCCTGGTCGTCGGCGACACCGTGACGACCCTCGATGGCGCGCCGTTCTACTACGAGATCCCAACCCCGGACGGCCGTTCGCAGGCCGCCGCGGCCCTGTTCGCGCGGGCCGGTCAGACCGTCCAGCTCGGGGTGACCCACGCCGACGGGACGAGCGTGGTGATCCCGGCGACCCTCCGGACCGCCGACCAGATCTCGGTGGGCAAAGGCGCCCTCGGCGTCTCCCTCGAGTCGAGGACCACCGGGATGAATGCCGGCCGACCGATCGGCGAGGCCTTCACCACAGCCCTGAAGTGGACCCGCGACGCCCTGTCGCTCATCGTCGGCGGGCTGGCTCAGCTGGTCGACTCGATCGTCAGCCGCCCGACCGAACCGCCACCGGTCGCCGGGCCGATCGGGATCGCCAGCCAGGTCGGGCGAGGTGTTCTGGCAGCAGGGGCTCGTCTTCACCCTCCTGCTCGCCGGGATCCTGTCGGCCAACCTCGCCCTGGTGAATATCCTGCCGTTCCCGCCCCTCGACGGCGGCCGGATCGCCGTCCTCCTCGTCAAGCGATTGAGCGGGGACCGGGTGAGCGTCCGGGCCGAGCGACTGACCTATCTGGTCGGCTTCGTCTTCCTCATGTCGTTCCTGGCCTGGATCACGTTCTTCGACATCACGGCACCCGGGCGAGGGCAATAGGGGCCGTGGGCGATGACCGGCCGCAGGCGATGATCGGGCCAGGGCGATGAGCGAGCCCGGCCCCGAAACCCTCCGACCACGACGTCGGGGCACGGTGAGCGTGGACATCGGCGGGGTCCTCGTGGGCAGCGCCCACCCGGTCGTCGTCCAGTCGATGACCAACACCGACACGGCCGACGCCGACGCGACCGCGATCCAGGTCGTCCGGCTGGCCCACGCCGGCTGCCAGCTCGTCCGGGTCACCGTCAACACCGAGGCCGCCGCCGCCGCGGTCCCCGAGATGATCCGCAAGATCCGCGGACTGGGCGTGGCCGTGCCGGTCGTCGGCGACTTCCACTACAACGGGCACCAGCTCCTGGTGAAGTACCCGGCGACGGCGGTGGCCCTGGCGAAGTACCGGATCAACCCCGGCAACGTGGGCGCCAAGCGTCACGACGAGAACTTCCAGACGATCGTCCGGGTAGCCGTCGAGCACGACCGACCGGTCCGGATCGGGGTCAACTGGGGCTCGCTCGACCAGGCCCTTCTGACCGAGCTGATGGACGCCAACGCCCGGGCCGCGACCCCGCGTGACGCCCGCGACGTGATGATCGACGCGATGGTCGAATCGGCCCTCCGCTCGGCCGAGCTGGCCGAGGCGACGGGGCTGGGTCACGATCGGATCGTCCTCTCGGCCAAGGTCAGCGGCGTCCGCGATCTGGTCGACATCTACCGGCGGCTGGCCGGCCGAACGGACCTTCCCCTCCATCTCGGGCTGACCGAGGCCGGGATGGGGATGAAGGGGATCGTCGCCTCGACCGCCGGCCTGGCGCTCCTCCTCAACGAGGGGATCGGCGACACGATCCGGGTCTCCCTGACCCCGGAGCCGGGGGCCGATCGCGAGCTCGAGGTCGAGGTCGCCCAGCAGATCCTCCAGTCGCTCGGGCTGCGCTCGTTCCTGCCCCAGGTCAGCGCCTGCCCGGGCTGCGGTCGGACCACCTCGACGTTCTTCCAGGAGATGGCCCGGGACATCCAGACCCACCTCAAGGAACGGATCCCGGAGTGGCGGGAGGCCTACCCCGGGGTCGAGGAGCTCCGGGTGGCGGTCATGGGCTGCGTCGTCAACGGGCCGGGTGAGAGCAAGCACGCCGACATCGGGATCAGCCTGCCGGGGACGTTCGAGGAGCCGGTCGCACCGGTCTTCGTCGACGGCCGGCTGGACCGGACGCTGCGGGGCGACGCGATCGTGCCAGAGTTCCTGGCGATCCTCGACGAGTACGTGGATCGACGCTACGGGAGCGCCGCTCGCGACGGGGAGGGCGCGTCCCCACCCGCCATCCGGGCCTGACATCAGCGGACCCCGGCGGGTCCGGGCCGTTGAGTGTCCACCCGTCCGCGTGTATACTTCGGGCCAACTGAACGGCCGCTCCGTGACGTGGGTGACCCCCACGTCTCTTTGTGAGCGAGCCGTCATCCGGGTTCGGCGGCGGTTCCGCCGGGGGCGGTCGTGACGGGAGGCGCAACGTGAATCGTGACTTCGTCACCGCCCTGCTGCAGCTCAACGCGGAGAAGCAGGTCCCGCGCGAGCAGCTCGTCCGGACGGTCGAGGACGCCATCCAGTCGGCCTACCGCCGGACCGAGGGCGAACGAGGACGTCCACGTCCGGATCGACGCCGAGACCGGCCAGATCCGCGACGTTCCGGGCGCGGACCGTGGTCGCCGAGATCGAGGATCCGCTGACCGAGATCACCGTCGAGGAGGCGCACGCCATCGACCCGGCCGCCGAGCTCGGCGACCTCGTCGAGACCGAGGAGCTCGACCCCGAGGCGTTCGGCCGGATCCACGCCCAGACCGCCAAGCAGGTCGTCCTCCAGCGACTCCGCGAGGCGGAGCGCGACGTCGCCTACGACCAGTTCGCCAGCCGCGAGGGCGAGCTCGATCACCGGGACGGTCAACCGGGTCGAGCCGCGGGCGATCATCCTCGACCTGGCCGGACAGGGCGGTCTGGCCCGGGCGGAGGCGATCCTCGCCACCACCGAGCAGTCGCCGCTCGAGCACTACCGGATCGGCCAGCCGGTCAAGGCCTTCGTCCTCGAGGTCCGGCGGGGCATCGCGCGGGCCCCAGCTCTTCGTCAGCCGGGCCCACAAGAACTTCCTGCGCCGTCTCTTCGAGCTCGAGGTCCCCGAGATCCACAACGGGACGGTCGAGATCAAGGCGATCGCCCGGGAGGCCGGCTCGCGCTCGAAGGTCGCGGTCGCCAGCCGCCAGGACGGGCTCGACCCGGTCGGCGCGACGGTCGGCCAGCGGGGAGCCCGCGTCCAGGCCGTCGTCGCCGAGCTGGCTGGCGAGAAGATCGACGTCATCCCCT
The DNA here is from genome assembly GCA_963809595.1 of uncultured Chloroflexia bacterium. GTDB lineage: Bacteria > Chloroflexota > Limnocylindria > Limnocylindrales > CSP1-4 > Chersky-267. The sequence goes on from CAWEKG010000002.1 coordinate 359,448, forward strand.
GGAACGACGACCCGGCCGTGTTCGTGGCCAACGCCCTGAGCCCGGCCCAGGTCCTCGACGTCACGATCGACGAGGAGCACCGGATCGCCAGCGTGACCGTGCCCGAGCGGATGCTCTCGCTGGCCATCGGCCGGGAGGGTCAGAACGCCCGCCTGGCGGCGAAGCTGACCGGCTGGCGGATCGACATCCGGAGCGACGTCTCGGTGGCCGAGGCGAAGGCCGCGGCCGCCGCCGAGGTCGTGATCGCCGCAGCCGAGCCGCCGTGATGCCGCAGGCGGCGCAGCCCGCGGCCGCCGACCGGCTCCCGAGCCGACGGCGGCCGGCCGAGGCGCCGCCCCGGCCAAGTCGAAGGCGCCGCCGCGCAAGCCGAAGGCGCGCCGGCGAGGCCGTGCCGGCCGCGACCGTCGCCCCGGCCAAGCCCAGGGCCGTCCGCAAGACGAAGGTCGCGGAGGCGGCGACCGTGCCGGCCGAGCCGGCCGCCCGGCCAAGCCGAAGGCGACCCGCAAGAAGCCGCGACCGACGCGGAGGTGTCGTCGTAGCCGGCTCGTCCGGGTCCGGCCGCGCGCGACCGGTCCCCACTCCGGACCTGCGTGGCGTGTCGCACCTCGAGCGCGAAGCGCGACCTCGTGCGGATCGTCCGCACGCCGGACGGCCGGGTCGTGCGCGACCCGAGCGGGACGACTGGCCGGACGGGGAGCCTACCTGTGCGCCGACGGTCACTGCTGGGGCGCCGCCCTGGACAAGGGCCTCCTCGCCCGGGCCCTGGCGCCGATCCCGGAGAGCCTCCGCGAGGAGCTCGACGGCGATCGAGCGCTACCATGACGACGAACGATCGAGAAGGAGGCCAGCGTGGCGAGGAGTAGGAGCGGGACGCGGGGCCGTCGCGGCCCGCGCAAGCCGCAGCGCCGCGACGCCGGTGCCTCGAACTCACCGGTCCAGGTCGCTCGACCCGCGGGAACGCGGGGCGATCGAGCTGCCCGGCACGATCACGGTCAAGGAGCTCGCCGAGCTCCTGAGCGTGAACGCCGCGGACGTCATCCGCGAGCTGATCAAGAGCGGGATCTTCGCGACGATCAACCAGCTCATCGATCGCGACACCGCGGCCCTCGTCGCCGGCGAGCTCGGCTACGAGGTCGCCGAGGCGGTCGCGGTCACCGCCGGGATCGCCGACGCCGACGCCGAGGAGGCACCCGGCGAGGCGACCAAGGAGGTCCTCTTCGAGGAGGACGATCCGTCGCTGCTCCAGCCACGGGCGCCGATCGTGACGGTCATGGGTCACGTCGACCACGGCAAGACGAGCCTGCTCGACGCGATCCGGACGACCGAGGTCGCGGCCGGCGAGCGGGGTGGGATCACCCAGCACATCGGGGCGAGCGAGGTCACCCGCGACGGTCGGCGGATCGTCTTCCTCGACACGCCGGGCCACGAGGCGTTCACCGCGATGCGTGCCCGCGGCGCCCGGGTCACCGACATCGCGGTCGTGGTGGTGGCCGCCGACGACGGCGTGATGCCCCAGACCCTCGAGGCGATCGACCACGCCCGGGCGGCCAAGGTGCCGATCATCATCGCCCTCAACAAGATCGACAAGCCGGACGCCAACCCGGACCGGGTCAAGACCGAGCTGTCCGAGGCCAACGTCATCGTCGAGGAGTACGGCGGCGACACGCCCCTCGTGCCCGGTCTCGGCCAAGGCCCGCCTCGGGCTCGACGAGCTGCTCGACATGGTCCTGCTCGTCGCCGACCTCCAGGAGCTCAAGGCGAACCCGAAGCGGGCGGCGGTCGGCACGATCGTCGAGGCCGAGCTGGACAAGGGCCGGGGACCCGGTGGCGACCGCGATCGTCCAGACCGGCACGCTCCGGGTCGGCGACGTCATCGTCGTCGGCGAGACCTTCGGCAAGGTCCGGGCGCTCGAGGGCGGCACCGGCAAGCGGGTCACCAAGGCCGGGCCGTCGACGGCCGTGGTCGTCCTCGGCCTGGCCGACGTGCCCCAGGCCGGCGACATCCTGCGGGTCGTGGCCGACGAGAAGGAAGCCCGCTCGATGGTCGAGGCTCGCAAGGCGGTCACCGCCGCGGCCGGCGGCGAGGGCAGTGGCCGGGCCACCCTGGAGGACCTCTACCGGCAGATCCAGGCCGGACAGGCCAAGGAGCTCCGGATCATCCTCAAGTCGGACGTCTCGGGCTCGCTCGGGGCGATCACCCACGCCCTGGAGCAGCTTTCCACCGAGGATGTCCGGCTCAACGTCCTCCACGAGGGCGCCGGCGAGATCACCGACAACGACATCATGCTGGCCACCGCCTCGGATGCGATCGTCGTCGGGCTTCAACACGAAGATCACCGAGACGGCCCGCCGAGCCGCCGAGTCCGAGGGTGTCGACGTCCGGATCTACGACATCATCTACAAGCTCACCGACGACATCGACGCCGCCCTCAAGGGCCTCCTCGAGCCGGAGATCGTCGAGGTCATCGAGGGTCGGGCGGAGGTCCGCCAGATCTTCCGGGTCGGCAAGAGCACGGTCATCGCCGGCTGCTTCGTGACCGACGGCCGGATCGTCCGCAGCGGCGCCCGAGTCTGGCGCGGCGGCAAGGTCGTGGCGACGGACCGGATCGAGTCGCTCCGCCGCTTCCGCGACGACGTCCGCGAGGTCGAGCGGAACTTCGAGTGCGGCATCGGCCTGGCGAACTTCCACGACCTGGTGGAGGGCGACGTCATCGAGTGCTTCAGCCAGAAGTCGGTCAGCCGGGCGGTCTCGGGCTGAGTCCCCCGGCCGGTCGTGCGACCGGCGTCGGGCGACCCGCGATCGGCGTCCCCGGCAACCCCACGACGATCCGCGGAGCCGAGCGATGACCCAGCGCACCGACCGACTCGACGAGCTGCTCCGGCAGGAGATCGGGACGATCCTGACCCGCCAGGTGAAGGACCCCCGGGTCGGCTTCGCCACGGTCACCAAGGTCGAGACGACGCCGGACCTGCGTCATGCCAAGGTCTGGGTCAGCGTCATCGGCCAGAAGGGCGAGCGGGCGGAGACGATCGCGGCACTCGACGGGGTGATGCACTTCGTCCGTCGCGAGCTGGGCACCCGCCTGCGCCTGAAGCGGATCCCCGACCTGCACGTCCGCCTCGACGACACCCTGGAGCGGGGCACCCGCGTCCTCCATCTGCTCGAGGAGCTGGAAGCAGGTCGGCTCCCGGACGAGCCGGCGCCGGAGGGGGAGACCCTGCCGACCCCGGTGATCCGCCTGCGCCACGAGGGCGATGCGACGGACGAGCCGCCCCCGGCGGCCGAGCCACCGCCCCCGGCTCGCCGCCGCCGCCGGATGGGCCCGTGGCCGGCCGGAGCACCCGGCGCGAGGAGCGGCGGTGGCGGAACGTCGGGCGGTCACGGGGGTCGGGCCCGGAAGGGCTCCTCGGACCGGGGGCGCACCGACCGATGAGTGTCGACCTCGGCCCGTGGGCGAGCGCGGTCCCGGAGGCCATCCTCGACTGCCTGGCGGACGCCCGTGACGTGCTGGTCGCCAGCCACGAGAACCCCGACGCCGACACCCTCGGCGCCGCCCTGGCCGTTGCGACCATCGTCGAGGCTCGGGGCGGCCGGGCCACGACCGTCTGCTCAGATCCGGTCCCGCCGCTCTATGACTTCCTGCCCGGGATCGAGCGGCTGCGGACCGACCCGGAGCCGGGGACGGTCTACGACCTCCTCGTCGTCGTCGACTGCGGCACGCTCGACCGGATCGGCGAGATCCGCGGCCGGCATCGAGCCCTCTTCGCCGGGTTGCCCCGGGTGGTCATCGACCACCACGTCTCGAACGACGGTGACGGCGCCGGGGATTGGATCGACCCGGCGGGGGCGGCGACCTGCGAGATGGTCGCCCTCATCGCCAGTCGCCTGGGCGTCCCGCTGACGACGGGGGAGGGGGCCCTGGCGACCGTCCTGATGGCCGGGATCGTGATGGACACGGCCACCTTCGCCCACCCCAACGCGACCCCGCGGACCCTCGCGGTGGCGGCCGCCCTGGTCGAGGCCGGGGCGCCGTTGAGTGAGATCTCGCGGCGGCTCTATCGATCGAAGCCGGACGCCCAGCTGAAGCTCTTCGGCCGGGTCCTCGACCGGCTCGAGAGCAGCCCCGACGGTCGGGTCGTCTGGTCGACGCTGAAGGACGCCGACCTCGTCGCGACCGGGACGATCGCGGCCCATTCGGAGGGGATCATCGACCTCCTCTCGCAGGCGGAGCGCGCCGAGGTGACGGTGCTCTTCAAGGAGCAGGGTTCGGCCACCCGGCTCAGCGTCCGGACGAAGCCCGGCGGGGTCGACGCAACGGTGCTCACCGGTATCTTCGGCGGCGGCGGGCATGCCCGGGCCGCGGGTGCGACGGTCGACCTGCCGCTCCCGGTCGCAACCGAACGAGTCCTGGCCGAGGCGCGTCGGCTCGCGGCCGAGGTCGGCCGATGAGGCCCGAGGCCACGACCACGACCCCGCCCCCGACGGGAGCGCTCCGCGGGTCGGGCGATCCTCGACCGCCGCGTTCGCCGCGACCCACCGGACCCGGTCTCGATGGCGTGCTGGTGGTCGCCAAGCCGGCCGGGCCGACCTCCCATGACGTCGTCGCGCTGGTCCGGCGCCTCGCCGCCACGAAACGGGTGGGTCACGGCGGCACCCTCGACCCGTTCGCGACGGGCGTCCTGCCGGTCTTCCTCGGTCGGGCCACCCGGCTGGTCGAGTTCCACCTCGGCGACCGGAAGGGCTACCGGGCCACGGTCTGCTTCGGAGCATCGTCCACGACCGACGACCTCGACGGCGAGCTGACCCCGGTCGACGGTCCCGCGCCGGACCGGGATGCCGTGGTCGCCGCGCTGGGCGCCTTCCGGGGCCCGATCAGCCAGGTCCCGCCGGCGTTCTCGGCGATCAAGGTGGAGGGCCGTCGCGCCTACGCTCTCGCCCGTTCCGGGGAGCCGCCCACCCTCGCCTCGCGCGACGTGACGATCCATCGGCTCGAGCTGGTCGACTGGGACGGCTCGGATCCGGATCGGCCGATCGGGGTGCTCGAGGTGGAGTGCTCGGCCGGGACTTACGTTCGGGCCCTCGCCCGCGATCTCGGGCTGGCCATCGGGAGCGCGGCCTACCTGGGTGCTCTGACCCGTACGGCCTCGGGCGCCTTCGGGCTCGAGGCTGCCCATCCACTCGAGACGATCCGCGAGGCGGCTGCATCCGGGCCGGCCGGGCTCGAGACGCTGCTCCTTCCGATCGAGGCCGGTCTCGACCGTCTCCCACGGGTGCGTCTCGATCGCTGGGAGGTCGAGGCGGTCGCCCGGGGGCAGTTCGTCCGACCGGCCGGCGGCGTGCCCGGGTACGTTCCGACCGGGGATCCGATCATCGCCGAGGACGAGACCGGTCGGGTCGTGGCCGTGGTCCGGATCCAGGGTGCGCGCCTCGCCCCGGACAAGGTCCTCGTCGAACCACCGCCGCCGTCGGTGGCGGTCACGCCGGCCGACCAGGCGGCGCCGGAACCGACGACCACCCCCGATCCCGACGCCGAAGAACGGGCCGCCGACGGCATCGGCCAGGCCGAGGCGGTGCTCGCCTCCGAGCTGGATCCGCCGACGTCGCTCGACCCGGATCCCGCGTCCCCCGACGAGCTCTGACCCGGGCGAGGGGACCGATGGACGTCGTGACCGGGATCGATGGCCTGCGGCCCGACCACGGCCGTCTGTTCATCGTGGTCGGGGTGTTCGACGGTCTTCACCGCGGTCACCGGTACCTCCTTCGCCACCTCCGCCGCGAGGCGCTCCGTCGGGGAGCCCGGCCGGCCGTGATCACCTTCGACGCCCATCCCGACGAGGTCATCGTCGGCGCCGCCCCGCCGCTCCTGTGCGATCCCGACGAGCGTCTGGCCCGACTGGCGGCCGCCGGTGTCGGGGTGACCGTCGTCCAGCACTTCGACGACGAGCTCCGGGCCACGACGTACGAGGCGTTCGTGGCGGCGATCCGAACCCGGGTGGACCTGGTCGGGTTCCTCATGACCCCCGATGCGGCCTTCGGTCACCAGCGCCGGGGGACACCGGAGACGCTGGCCGAGCTCGGTCGCGAGGTCGGCTTCGAGGTCGTGGTCGTCCCGCCCTACGAGCTCGACGAGCGACCGGTCCGGAGCGGGACGATCCGGGTCGACATCGCGGCCGGCGACCTCAACGGCGCCCGCCGCCTGCTCGGCCGGTCGGTGGCGGTGGTCGGGGAGGTGATCGGCGGCGGGGGTGGCGTGACCGACAGCGAGCCTGCGGTCGGCGGCGGCCCCGCATCCGGCTCCCACCGAGCGATGGTCGATCCCGATGGTGTCCCGCTGCGCTTCCCGATCCCGGTCGCACTGCCACCCCAGGGTCGCTACCGAGCCACAGTGGAGCGCGCCTGGTCGGCGGAGGGTCGCCTGGGCGCGCCCGTCCGGCGCACGGCGCAGGTGACCGCACAGGGCGTGACGATCCTCGGTCTCCGCGGGGCGCTCGATGGATCCCGCCTGCGGGTCGCCTTCTCTGCCGAGGCCTCACCCGACCGGGACGAAGACGCCGATCCCGCCCGAGCCAGGCGATCGGCCCGGCGAAATCGCCGGGGGCGATAGTCGGCCCCGGTCTACGGTTCGCGAACCGGCGGAGTCGATCGATGGGGTCGATCGCTCTCGGACCGCGTCTCATCCGGGGCCGGCGGCACTGCCGCTCCCGATGTGGCCGCCCCCGCCGGACTTGGGCCCCCGCCCCACCGCCGACCCCGCCAGGCTGCCGCCCACGTTTGCCGGGCCCGGCGAAGCCTGCTATCCTCCGCCGGTCATAGAAGGACAAGTCAAGCAAGTTTCGTGTTCGGAGGACCGAGTGCCGCTCGCGCGGGAACAGAAGCAGCAGGTCATCGCCGCGTATGCCACCGTCGACGGTGACACCGGCTCGCCGGAGGTCCAGGTCGCGCTCCTGACGGAGCGGATCAAGGAGCTGACGGACCACCTCAAGAGCTTCCCCAAGGACAACCACTCGCGCCGCGGCCTCCTCAAGCTCGTCGGCCAGCGCCGCCGCCTTCTTGCCTACCTGATCAAGAAGGACAACGCGCGCTACCGCGCCGTCATCGGACGGCTGGGACTCCGCCGCTAGGCGATCGCCGCCCGGACCCTGGGCTTGCCCGGGGTCCTCTCGCGTCCAGACGCCGACCCGGCGGACCACGTGCCCGCAAGGTCGCTCCTCCTGCACGACTAGGAGGAACAGAACCCCGTGTCTCAGATCTTCGAGACGCAATTCGGTGGTCGTACGCTGACCATCGAGACCGGCAAGCTCGCACGCCTCGCCGGCGGCTCCGTCACCGTCCGCTACGGCGACACGATGGTCCTCGGGACCGCCAACCGGTCCGAGCCCCGCCCCGGGCTCGACTTCTTCCCGCTCACCGTCGACTTCGAGGAGCGGATGTACGCCGCGGGCAAGATCCCCGGCGGCTTCATCAAGCGCGAGGCGCGGCCGTCCGAGGCGGCGATCCTGGCCGCCCGGCTGACCGACCGCCCGATCCGCCCGCTCTTCCCGGAGGGCTACAAGGACGACGTCCAGCTCGTCATCACGGTCCTGTCGACGGACCAGGAGAACGACCCGGACGTCCTCGGCACCGTCGCCGCCTCGGCCGCGCTGACGATCAGCGAGATCCCGTTCCAGGGCCCGATCGGCGCCGTTCGGGTCGGCCGGATCGACGGCGAGTTCGTCGTCAACCCGACCTACAGCCAGCTCGCCGAGTCGGAGCTCGACCTGATCGTCTCCGGCACCCGCGACGCGATCATGATGGTCGAGGCGGGCGCCAAGCTCCTGCCCGAGGACGTGATGGCCGAGGCCATCCTGTTCGGTCACCGCGCGCTCCAGCCGCTCATCGACCTCCAGGAGGAGCTCCAGGGCGCGGTCGGCAAGGCCAAGATCACTGCCGTACCTCGAGCCCGGCACCGGCTCGGTCCTCGACTTCGTCGAAGCGGCCGCCAGCCGGGGCGAGTTCGTCGTCGTCGACATCGAGACGACCGGCACCGACCCGAAGATGGCCGACCTCGTCGAGATCGCGGCGGTCCGGGTCAAGGGCGGCAAGATCGTCGACCGCTGGTCGACCTTCGTGAACCCCGGCCGGCCGATCGTCGGCAACCAGATGCACGGCATCACCGACAAGGACGTCAAGGGCGCTCCCAAGCCGGCCGAGGCCGCCAAGCAGGCGTTCCGCCGTTCGCCGGCGACGCGCCGATCGTCGGCCACTCGGTCGGGTTCGACCTGGGCTTCCTCGAGGCGGCCCTCGGCGACGGCTTCCGCTTCGAGCCGGGCACGCTATCTCGACACGCTGGTGATCGCCCGCGAGGGCTACCCGGACGCCGAGAACTACAAGCTCGCCGACCTGGCCGAGCTTCTTCGGGATCGAGCTCACGCAGGCCCACCGGGCGCTGCCCGGACGCCGAGGCGACGGCCGAACCTCCTGCATCTGGTTCGCCGACGAGCTGCCGGGTCGGGTCGCCACGCTGCGCGAGGGGATCGCGGCCTCGATCCGCGCCAACCGGACCGGCGGCGACGCCAAGGTCCTGCTCGAGGCGGCGCGCCGCGAGGCGCGGGTCAGCAAGGGCCTGTTCAACCTGGTCTACAAGAAGACCGGCCGCGAGCTCGTCCTCGACGAGGGGATCCGGATGGACGGCCGCGGCCTGACGAGCTCCGCCCGATCACGGTCGAGGTCGGGCTCCTGCCCCGGGCCCACGGCTCCGGCCTGTTCACCCGCGGCGAGACCCAGGCGCTGACCGTCGCCACGCTCGGCGTCCTCGTCGGACGTCCAGCGGATCGACACGATCAGCCCGAAGACCGAGAAGCGCTACCTCCACCACTACAACATGCCGCCCTACAGCACCGGCGAGAACAAGCCGATGCGCGGGCCCGGCCGTCGCGAGATCGGCCACGGCCACCTGGCCGAGCGGGCGCTCCTCCCGGTCCTGCCGAAGCAGGACGAGTTCCCCTACGTCATCCGGCTCGTCTGCGAGTGCGTGACCTCGAACGGGTCCACCTCGATGGCCTCGACCTGCGGCTCGACCCTCGCCCTGATGGACGCGGGCGTGCCGATCTCCGCTCCGGTCGCCGGCGCGGCGATGGGCCTGATCAGCGAGCCGGACGGCCGGTTCGTCGTCCTGACCGACATCCTCGGCAAGGAGGATTCGGTCGGCGACATGGACTTCAAGGTGACCGGCACCCGGGACGGGATCACCGCCCTCCAGATGGACATCAAGGTCCAGGGCATCAACGAGGCGATCATCCGGGGCGGACTCAAGCAGGCCCTCGCGGCCCGTCTCGAGATCCTCGACAAGATGGCCGAGGTCATGCCCGAGGCCCGCCAGGGGATGAGCGACTTCGCGCCGCGCATCGTCACGATCAAGATCAACCCGGAGAAGATCCGCGAGATCATCGGCAAGGGTGGGTCGATGATCCGCAAGATCCAGGAAGAGACCGGCACCGAGATCAACGTCGAGGACGACGGCAGCGTCGAGATCGCGGCCGTCTCGGGCGAGAACAGCCGCAAGGCCATCGACTGGATCGAGTCGCTCACCCGCGAGGTCGAGATCGGCGCGCTCTACCTGGGCAAGGTCACCCGGATCATGGGCTTCGGCGCTTCGTCGAGATCCTGCCCGGGCAAGGAGGGCCTCGTCCGGATCGGCGAGCTCGCCGACTACCACGTGCCGACGGTCGAGGACGTCGTGTCCGTCGGCGACGAGGTCATGGTCGTCGTCACCGAGGTCGACCGCCAGGGCCGGATCAACCTCTCTCGCAAGGCGGCCATGCAGCGCCACCTGGCCAAGGAACCGGTCTGACCCACGCCGGGCTCCACGCCCGGCCCACCCTCGCGACCAGGGCGCACCACCGGGAGACCGGTGGCGCGCTGCTATACTCCGGCCGTGCCCGGAACCGATGAGAACCGCAGTGGAGCCGTGCCCGGGATGACCCGAACGCCGCTCACCGTCGCGGTCGTCGGCGCCACCGGCGTCGTCGGGCGGACGATGATCCAGGTCCTGCGCGAGCGCGACTTCCCGATCGGCGAGCTGCGCCTGATGGCCTCGGGACGCTCGGCCGGGGCGACGGTCTCGATCGGTGGGACCACCCACGAGGTCGTCGAGGCGGTGCCCGAGGCCTTCGACGGCGTCGACATCGCCCTCTTCTCGGCCGGCGGCACGGTCTCCGAGGATCTCGCGCCCGCCGCCGTGGCCCACGGCGCCACCGTCATCGACAACTCGAACGCCTGGCGGATGACCCCGGGCGTCCCGCTCGTCGTCAGCCAGGTCAACCCCGACGACGCCGGGCTCCACGAAGGGATCGTCGCCAACCCCAACTGCTCCACGATGCAGCTCGTGCCGATCCTCATGGCCCTGCGCGACGCGGTCGGCCTGGAGCGGGTGGTCGTCGACACCTACCAGAGCGTCTCGGGCACCGGCGCCGACGCGATCGCCGAGCTCGAGAGCCAGATCCGGGCCCACGCGGCAGGGGAGCCCAAGAGGGCGACCGTCTACCCCCACCCGATCGCCTTCAACGCGGTCCCCGAGATCGACGTCTTCCTCGACAACGGCTACACCCGCGAGGAGTGGAAGGTCGTCAGCGAGAGCCGCAAGATCCTCCACCTGCCGGAGCTGCGGATCTCGTGCACGGCGGTCCGGGTGCCCGTCTTCGTCAGCCATTCCGAGGCGGTCCACGTGGAGACGACCGAGCCGATCACCCCGGAGCGGGCACGGACGCTCTTCGCCGCCGTCCCCGGCGTCGTGGTCCAGGACGACCCGGCCGCCCATCGCTACCCGCTGGCGACCGCCGCCGCCGGGCGCGACGAAGTGTTCGTCGGGCGGATCCGCCAGGACCCGTCGGTCGCCGATGGTCGCGGCCTGGCCCTCTGGGTCGTGAGCGACAACCTGCGCAAGGGCGCCGCCCTCAACGCCGTCGAGATCGCCGAGATCCTGGCCGATCGGGACTGGATCCGGCCCGCCTCCGGTCGGGCCGCCGTCGGGATCGCGCGGTGACCGACGCCGAGCGCGCCGCGGCGCTCGAGTCGATCGCCGAGGAGATCCGGACCTGCACCCGCTGCCGCCTGCACGAGCAGCGGGACCGGGCGGTGCCGGGGGAGGGCGACCCCGACACCGAGGTCGTCTTCGTGGGTGAAGGGCCGGGCCGCGACGAGAACCGGGCCGGCCGACCGTTCGTCGGCGCGTCAGGAAGGCTCCTCGGCGAGCTCATCGGCTCGCTCGGCTGGCGGCGCGAGGACGTCTTCATCACCAACGTCGTGAAGTGCTGGCCACCCGGCAACCGCGATCCGCAGCCGGACGAGATCGCGGCCTGCTCCCCGTTCCTTCGGCGCCAGCTCGAGGTCCTCGACCCGGCGGTGGTCGTGACCGTCGGCAAGCACTCGCTCGGCGCGTTCATGCCCGGCGAGCGGATCGGCCGGGTCCACGGCACGTCGCGCCCGGCCGACCCCGCGACCGGCGCCCGCGATGCGCTCGTCTTCGCGATGTACCACCCGGCGTTCGCCCTCTACGACGGCTCGAACCGGACCACCCTGGAGATCGATATCGCCGGTCTGCCCGGAACGCTCCTTGCCGCCCGGGGCCACCGCGGCGAGCTCGACGCGGTGGGCGGATCCGGGACCGGGCCAGAGCTCGCCCCGACACCGGAGCCGGCCGCCGCCGAAGCCGCCATCCCGGTCGCGACACCCTCCGCGACCGCCCTTCAACCGTCGGGCGAGACGCCCGACACCGACCAGCTGACGCTCTTCTGATGCCTCGAACGAAGGACCCCATGACCGCCCCCAACCAACCGCTCCGGATCATCCCCCTCGGTGGGGTCGGTGAGATCGGCAAGAACATGTACGTCTTCGAGTACGGGGACGACATCGTCGTCATCGACTGCGGGCTCATGTTCCCCGATGAGGAGATGTTCGGGATCGACCTGGTCATTCCCGACATCAGCTATCTCAAGGAGCGCCGCGACAAGGTCCGGGCGTTCCTCATCACCCACGCCCACGAGGATCATGTCGGCGGGCTGCCCTACGTCCTGCCCGAGTTCCCCGGCGTGCCGGTCTACGCCTCCATCCTGGCCCGCGGCCTCCTCGGCAACAAGGTCAAGGAGCACAAGCTCCACAACAACCCGCTGCTCGCCCTGGAGCCGGGCGACGAGGTCCGGATCGGGCCGTTCGTCGTCGTCCCGTTCCGGATCGGGCATTCGATCCCCGACGCGATGGGGATCGCCCTCCGGACACCGGTCGGGACGGTGGTCCACACCGGCGACTTCAAGTTCGACCATACCCCGGTGGATGGACGTCTGTCGGACTTCCACATCCTGGCCAGGCTGGGCGAGGAAGGCGTGATCTGCCTCCTGTCCGACTCGACCCGGGCCGAGAACCCCGGCTATACGCCCTCCGAGCGGACGGTCGGCGAGGCCTTCCGCGAGATCATGGAACCGCTCGAGGGTCGGGTCATCGTGGCCACCTTCGCCAGCAACATCGCTCGGGTCCAGCAGGTCCTCGACGCGGCGGCCAGCTTCGACCGGAAGGTCACCGTCATCGGTCGCTCGATGGAGCAGAACTTCCGGATCGCCAGCGACCTGGGCTACCTGACCTACCCGGCCTCCCAGATCGTGGCCAAGGACAAGATCAAGGATGTCCCCGACGGCAAGCTGGTCATCTGCACCACCGGCGCCCAGGGCGAGCCGATGGCCGGTCTCGCCCGGATGGCCAACCGGGACCACCGCTTCGTGGAGATCCAGCCCGGCGACACCGTGATCGTCAGCGCCAGCCCGATCCCCGGCAACGAGGAGTACGTCAGCCGGACGATCGACAACCTGTTCAAGGCCGGGGCCAACGTCTACTACCACACGATCAAGCGCGCCCACGTCTCGGGTCACGCCAGCCAGGAAGAGCTCAAGCTCATGCTCGGGCTGACCAAGCCGAAGTACTTCATCCCGATGCACGGCGAGTTCCGGATGCAGGTCCAGCACGGCCGGCTGGCGATCGAGACCGGCGTGGCCCCGGAGAACGTGTTCATCATCGAGAACGGGATGCCGATCGAGATCGCCGAGGACGGCTCGGCCCGTCGCGGCCTGCCGGTCCCGGCCGGTTACGTCTACGTCGACGGCCTGTCGGTCGGCGAGGTCGGCGACATCGTCCTGCGCGATCGCAAGGCCCTGGCCAACGACGGCATGCTCATGATCGTCCTGACCGTGGACAAGCAGACCGGCTCGATCATCGGGCGCCCGGAGATCATCACCCGGGGCTTCGTCCATGCCAACGAGCGGGACCCGATCATGGACGGGGCGATCGAGCGGATCGTCAAGTCGGTCGAGAACCCTGGCGAGCACATCAGCGAGATCGGCCTCCTGAAGAGCCAGATCAAGGACGGCGTCTCGCGCTACCTATACGAGCAGACCAAGCGTCGGCCGATGGTCTTCCCGGTCGTGGTCGAGGTCTAGACCTCGTGGCCACTCGTCGGCGCACGACGAGCCCCAGGCGGGCCAGCAGCTCGAGTCGACGCCGATCGTCGAGCGGGCCGTCCATCGGCGCGCCCCGGATCGATCCGGAGGTCGTCCGGACGATCGCCGGGATCACCTTCCTGATCCTCGGCGTCATCACCCTCATCGCGCTCCTGCTGCCGGGCGAGGGCCGGCTCACCGACTGGTGGCGCAACGCCGTCGTCCCCTGGTTCGGGGCGAGCCGCTGGCTCCTGCCGGTGGTGCTCATCGGGATCGGGCTGTACATCCCGCGGCGCGTCGCCGACGGCCGGTGGGTGGCCGGCACCCTGGCCATCCTCCTGTCGTACCTGGCCTTCGTCGGACTCGTCGGGCTGCTCGACCCGTCCAGGGCCGGCCGGATCGGCAAGGCCCTCTCGGACGCCCTGCCCCGCCTGGTGACCCGGCCGGGTACGGCGGCGATCCTGCTGATCGTCTGCGTCGGGGCGCTCCTGTTCGCCTTCAACCGACCGGCCCAGTGGCTGTTGGACCATGGGCTGCGTCTCGGCCGGACGATCATGCCCGCCCGGAGCGAAGCAGCCGAGGTGTCGACCAAGGGCCGGACCGCGGACACCCGCCCGGAGCCGGCACGATCCAACGGGCAGGTCGGCGCCGAGGCGGTCCAGGCCGAGCTGCCGACTCCGACCCCGAGCGCCGTTCCGATGAGCGGCACCGTCTGGGCCGGACTGCCGAGGGGCGAAGCGATCCCGATCCGTTCGGGAGGGGCGACCGCACCGTCGGCGGTCGCCACCGAGGAACCGCCCTCGGCACGCTCGGTCGGTTCGGACCTGGTGGATGACGATTCGACCGACCAGACCGAGGCGCTCCACGCGATCCCATGGTCGTTGCCGACCGTCGACCTCCTCGACGACCGACCCGAAGTCACGGCCGGCAAGGGCGTCGACCACGTGAAGAACATCGGGATCATCGAGCTCAAGCTCCGCAGCTTCGGGATCGAGGCGACGGTGAGCGCGGTGAATTCGGGCCCGGTGGTCACCCAGTACGAGGTCAAGCCCGACGCCACCGTGAAGCTGTCGCGGATCGAAGGTCTGGCGGACGATCTGGCGATGGCCCTGGCCGCGCGTTCGATCCGGATCGAGGCGCCGATCCCGGGCAAGGCCGTGGTCGGCATCGAGATCCCGAACGTGCGCAGCGAGACGGTCGGCTTCCGCTCGCTCATCGACGACTCGGACATGCTCTCGGCGACGAGCCGGTTGACCTTCGCCCTCGGTCGCGACGTCTCGGGCAAGGGTTACGCGGTGGACCTGGCCAAGATGCCCCACCTCCTGGTGGCCGGGGCGACCGGGTCGGGCAAGAGCGTCTGCGTGAACGCGCTCATCACCAGCCTCCTCATGCACGCTCGTCCGTGGGAGGTCCGGCTCATCCTCATCGACCTCAAGCGGGTCGAGCTGGCTCCGTACGACAAGCTGCCCCACCTCCTGCAGCACGTCATCGTCGAGCCGCACGAAGCGAAGGCCGCCCTCAACTGGGCGGTCCACCAGATGGAGGAGCGTTACAAGCTGCTCGCCTCGCGGAGCGTCCGGAACATCACCGGCTACAACGCCCTGCCTGACCTGCCGGAGGCCGAGCGCCTGCCATACCTCGTGCTGATCATCGACGAGCTGGCCGACCTGATCATGCGTGAGGGCCGGAAGGTCGAAGATCCGGTGGTCAAGATCGCCCAGAAGGCCCGGGCAGTGGGGATCCACCTCGTCCTGGCGACGCAACGCCCGAGCGTCAACGTCGTGACCGGCCTGATCAAGGCCAACGTGCCCAGCCGGATCGCCTTTGCGATGTCGTCCAACGTCGACAGCCGGACCGTGCTCGATCAACCGGGCGCCGAGGATCTCATCGGTCGGGGCGACATGCTCTACCAGCCGGTCGACCTGCCTCGGCCGGTCCGTCTCCAGGGTGTCTTCGTGTCCGACGACGAGGTCGGCAAGGTCACCGCGCACTGGCGGGCCCAGACCGGCAGCCGCTCCTTCTACGACGAGTCGGTGTTCGCCTTCATCGACGGCGAGGACGGCGGCAACGGCGGACAGTTCGCCTGGCTGGCGGCGATGGCCGAGGACGACATGGTGGTCCAGGCCGCGGAGCTCGTCACTCGGACGGGGCGGGCCAGCACCTCGAACCTCCAGACCAAGCTCAAGGTCGGCTTCTCACGGGCCAGCCGGCTGATGGACGAGCTCGAGCGCTACGGGATCATCGGGCCCCAGGATCCCCGCAACCCGGCGACGCCGCGGATCGTCTATGGCCCAGACAACTGGCTGCGCAGCCATGACGACATCGACGATCCGGGCGACTGACCAGCGGGCTCGCGGTGCCGGAGTCGCCGCGACTCGCCGTGCGTCCTCGGGTCGCGACGCTTCCGACTGAGGTCATCGACGCGAGAGGGTATCCTTCGCCCAGACGGACGGGCACGCCGTCTGATCGCACCTGAC
Source organism: uncultured Chloroflexia bacterium (assembly GCA_963809595.1). GTDB lineage: Bacteria > Chloroflexota > Limnocylindria > Limnocylindrales > CSP1-4 > Chersky-267. The sequence continues at coordinate 375,386 of CAWEKG010000002.1, forward strand.
CAGGACACGCCCAATGACCACCCGAGACGAAGCTCGACGCCGGCCGGGCCCGACCCGTGGCCGACGGAGCGAACCCGCCCCGCCCGCCCCGGAGCCGACGGCCAGCCTGCCGGAGCGGCTTCTCGAGGCACGCGAGCAGAAGGGCGTGGACCTCTACCGGGCTGAGCGCGACACGAAGATCCGGGCGCGCTACCTGGCCGCGCTCGAGCGGGGCGACTACCGCGAGCTGCCCGGCGCCGTCTACACCAAGGGCTTCCTCCGCAACTACGCCCTCTATCTCGGTCTCGACCCCGACGACGTCCTGCTCCAATGGCGTCGCGAGCGCGGCGACGCGCCGACCGGGACCGAGACCGGGATCGTCGCACCGAAGCCCCTGACGGCACCGCGACGCGGCTTCACCTTCTCGTTCGGGATCCTCGTGGCAGCGGTCCTGACCGTCGGCGTCCTCCTCTTCGTCGGCTACCTCGGCTTCCAGCTTCTGCGCTTCTCGCGCCCGCCCGAGGTCACAGTGACCGATCCGGTCACCGCCGTCTCGACCGTCGACGAGGCAGCCACGTCGTACACCCTGCGAGGCACCTCGCTGCCGGGTGCGCTCGTCTCGGTGATGGTCGCCGGTCGCGATCAGCCGATCCGCACGACCGCCGCCCGCGACGGCACCTGGTCCTCCGACGTCGAGCTGCGCAAGGGTCGCAACGAGTTCAGCGTCAGCGCCACCGACCCCGACACCGGCAAGACAGTGGAGAATCCGGTCCCGGTCGTGATCACGGTGCCCTTCTCGACCGTCGCCGCGCCGACCCTCACGGTGGACCAGCCGGCCGAGGGAGCGACCTTCGAGAACGGGGCGATCCCCGTCCAGGGCACCACCACGAACGCGACGAAGGTGACCGTCAGCGCGGCCGTCGACGCCACGACGCCGGCGGCCGGCACGAAGCCGGCGGCGACACCGGTGCCACCGTCCCCCCAGACGGTGGACGTGGGCGCGGACGGGTCGTTCAGTGTTCCAGTCGCGCTCACCGGCGGGCGCTGGACGCTGACCGTCACGGCGGCCAGCGCCGAGGGCAAGACCACCTCGATCACCCGGTCGGTCACGGTCAAGTACCAGGGCGTGAACCTGGTGGTGGCGGTCAAGGGCGGCCCGGCCTGGATGAAGGTCTGGGTCGACGGCAAGCTGGACCCGTCGGTCGGGTTCGGGAAGCTGTTCAAGGACGGCAAGACGCTGAGCTTCAACGCCAAGGACTCCATCGAGGTCTTCACCGGCTCGTCCGGGGTCACCTACTTCACCCTGAACGGGACGAAGCTCGGCCGGCTCGGCAAGTCCGGCGCGCCCGAGACGTGGCTCTTCGCGCCGCCGGCCAAGCCCCGACAGACGAACCACCGCTGACGCGATGCCGGACGGTAGCGCGGGCGACCTGAGGGCGTTGGCCGAGCGTCTCCAGGCGGTCTGCCTCGAACGCGACCTGACGGTCGCCACCGCCGAGTCGTGCACCGGCGGGCTGGTGGCCAGTACCCTGACCGACGTCCCGGGTTCGAGCGGCTATGTCCTGGGCGGGATGGTCGCCTATGCGGACCGGATCAAGACCGTCGAGCTGGACGTTCCGGTGGAGCTCATCGCCGATCACGGAGCGGTGAGCCCCCACGTGGCCCGGGCGATGGCGCTCGGGGCGCGATCCCGATTCGGCGCGAGCCTGGCGGTGGCGGTCACCGGGGTCGCGGGTCCGGGCGGCGGGACGCCGGCCAAACCGGTCGGACTGACCTACCTCGCGGTGGCCGGACCGTCCGGCGTCGAGGCGCGCCGGATCATGGGATCGGGAGATCGGGCCGAGAACAAGGCGTCGAGCGTGCAGGCAGCCCTCGAGCTGCTCCTGGCGGCCGCCGAGGCCGCCCACCCGTGACCCGCTCCGCCGCCGAGATCTCCCGCGGGTTGGAGCCGGCTCGACCACCTCGGCCGATCCCGCCGGGTGAGCGGATCCACGTCCTCGGCGCGGCCGGCTCGGCCGCCTCGGCCGCCCTGCTCCTGGCCCGCGCCGCCGGGGCCCGCGTCTCCGGCTGCGATTCCGGTGAACCGACCCGGTACAGCCTGGCTGTCGAGGACGCCGGTGTCGCCGTCGCCTGGCGGCATGACCCGGATCATGTCGTCGACGCGTCGGGTCGGCGACGGGTCGACCGGATCGCCGTGTCGAAGGCGATGACCTCGGTGGACCCGGATCATCCCGAGCTGCGAGCCGCGCGCGACGCAGGGATCCCGGCCGGCAGCTGTCAGCAAGCTGATCGCCGACGCCATCGCGACCCGCGGCGGCGACCTCCTGGCCGTCGCCGGGACCCACGGCAAGTCGACGACGACGGGTTGCCTCGTCCACCTGCTCGTCGGGGCCGGCCTCGACCCGACGGCCTTCGTGGGGGCGATCCTGCCCGCCTCGATCACCGGGTCGGGCCCGTCGGTCGTCCGGCTGGGGGAGGGGAGGCCGACCGTCGTCGAGGCGGACGAGTACGCCGGCAACTTCGACCCGTACCGCCCGAGCCTCGGGATCCTGCTCAACGCCGACTGGGACCACCCGGACGTCTTCCGCGACCGGGCGGACGTGGTCGCCACCTTCGAGGCCTGGATCCGGCGGTTCCGCGGCGCGGACCCGGGCGATGGGGAAGCCGCCCCGCCGACGCTCGTCGCCAACACGGCCGACCCGGGCGTGGCCGAGCTGCTGCCCCGGCTTGCCGACTGGCCGGGCCGGCTGGTGCTGACCGCCGTCGTCGAAGGAGACGCCAGGGAGGCCTCTGACCGCCTGGTCGATCTCGCCGGTCGGTTCCGCACCGCAGCGGGGGCGGCGACGGCTCTGGTCGGCCGGTATGCCACCGACCCGGATGGCGGCGACAGGCTGATCCTCGACGGGCTGGCCGGCGGCGCGACGAGCCGGCCCGTCGGACTGCGGCTGGCCGGACGCCACAACGCCGATGACGCGCTCGCCGCGGCGGCAGCCGCCCTGGTCTACGGCGCCGACCCGGACGCGGTCCTCGACAGCCTCTCGACCTTCGAAGGGGTGGGTCGGCGGTTCGAGCTCAAGGGCGACATCGCCGGGGTGGTCGTCCTCGACGACTACGGACACCACCCCACGGCCATCGCGGCGACCCTCGAGGCGGTGGCGCAGCGCTACCCGGGCCGGAGGGTGTGGGCGGTCTACGAGCCGCTGACCTTCCACCGGACGGCGGCGATGCTCGAGTCGTTCGCCGAGGCACTGTCACGAGCCGACCGGGTCCTGATCGCCGACATCTTCGCCGGACGCGACCCCGACATGACGATCGTCTCGGCCGCCGACCTCGCCGCAGCCGTGGCCCGGCGAGGGGACGCCCGCGCTGGCGTCGGGCTCCGGCGGAAGCCACCGCCGGGACGCTCGCTGCCGCGGTCGAGCCCGGAGACGTGATCCTGGTCATGGGTGGAGGCCGGAGCTACCTGATCGCCGAGCTCCTGGTGGAGCGGCTGCGTGAACGGGCCGGTGACGTGTCCGGCTTCGGGGAGACCGGGACGGGGTGACGCCGGGACCGTGGGCGTCCGGACAGCCCTCGGGGCGCCGCTGGTACCATGGGAGACCCGCTGGTGCTACGTACAGGAGGCCCGATGGCCGGCGACGTCTCGTTCGACGTGGTGAGCGACTTCGACGAGCAGGAGCTCCGCAACGCCCTGGACCAGGTGCGCCGCGAGGCGATCCAGCGCTACGACCTGAAGAGCGCCCACATCGACATCGAGCACGGCAAGGGCGAGCTCGTCGTGACCACCGACGACGAGTTCCACGCCGGCATCGTCAAGGACCTCATCGAGTCGAAGGCGATCCGGCGGAGCCTGTCGCTCAAGATCTTCGACTGGGGCAAGGTCGAGCCGGCCGGCGGGAACATGGTCCGCCAGCATGTCGGGCTCCGACGCGGCCTGCCCGAGGACGTCGCGAAGCGGATCACGAAGCTGATCCGGGACGAGTTCCCGAAGTGCAAGCCCCAGATCCAGGGTGACGCCGTGCGGGTCTCGGCCAAGAGCAAGGACGACCTCCAGCGGGTGATCGGACGGCTCCGCGAGCTCGACGAGCCCGTTCCGCTGCAGTTCGAGAACTACCGTTAGCGGGCTCGCGGCCCCGCCGGACGGGGACCTGCCGATCGAGACCGCCGAGCCGGAACCGGTCGCGGCCGAGCCGGAGTCGACCGCCGGCGAGCCGGAGATCGTCGCAGCAGAGCCCGCGGCGACGCCCGACACCGAGCCCGCGGCGACGCCCGACACCGAGCCCGCGGCGACGCCCGACACCGAGCCCGCGGCGACGCCCGACGCCGAGCCCGCGGCGACGCCCGACGCCGAGCCCGCGGCGACGCCCGACGCCGAGCCCGCGGCAGCGTCTGAACCGGAGGCGATCGTCGAGGACACGCCCCCGGGACCCGAGTCGAGCCTCGAGCTCGAGGTCGACACCGGACCCGCGGCGAGTCCCGAAGCGAGCATCGAGCCCCCTGGCGAGCCCCTCCCGCCGGTCGAGCCCCGGACCGTCGGCCGGGCGATCGCCGACGCGCTGCGCGCGGCCGGTGCCACGATCGCCTTCACCGTGCCCGGCGAGAGCTTCCTCGGTCTGCTCGACGCCCTACCCGAGGCCGGCATCCGGGTCGTGGCGGCCCGCCACGAAGGCGGCGCGGCCTTCATGGCCGAAGCCCATGGTCAGCTCACCGGACGGCCGGCCATCGTGCTCGGCACCCGGGTCGTCGGCGCCGCGAACCTGGCCATCGGCGTGCACACCGCCCGCGCCGACTCGAGCCCGATGTTCGCGATCGTCGGGGGCGTACCTCGTGCCGTCCGGGGTCGCGAGGCCTTCCAGGAGGCCGACCTCGTCGGCTCGATCGGCCGGCTCGCCAAGTGGACGACGGAGATCGACTCGGCCTCGAAGGTCGAGACCCTGATCGCCGAGGCGGTCCGTCATGCCCTGGCCGGGCGTCCGGGCCCGGTCCTCATCACGATCCCCGAGGACGTCCTCGACGAGCTGGTGCCCGGATCGCCGATCGAGTCGTCGCCGTTCCGACCGACCCGGGTCGAGCCCGAGCCGGACGACGTCCGGGCCGTCCTCCAGCTCCTGACCGGCGCCCGCCGGCCGGTGATCCTGGCCGGGGCGGGCGTCCTCCGGTCGCGCGGGACCGCCGATCTCGTCCGCCTCGCCGAGCTGCTCGAGGTGCCGGTCATCGCCTCGTGGCGCCGGGGCGACGTCTTCCCCAACGATCACCGGCTCTATCTCGGGATGACCGGCTACGGGTCGCCGAGCGTCGTCCGGGAGCGGCTCGCCGAGGCCGACGCCATCGTGGTCCTGGGCTGCCGGCTGAACGAGATCGCGTCGCACGGGTACGTCGTCCCGGCTCCCGGGGTCCCCTGGGCGCACGTGGACCTCGAGCCGCGGGTCCCTCACGCCGGTCTGGCGGGCCCGACCCTCGCGGTCGTGGCCGATGCGCGGACCTTCCTGCGGGTGGCCCGCCGACGGGTCTCCTCGGGCGTGCTCGCCGCGGAACCGTACGACGCGCGGCGCGACGCGAACGTCGCTGATCGGGCCGCGTTCGAGGAGGCCACCGGGCCGGACGGGCTCGAGTGGACCGGGCCGGGGGTCCACCCGGGCCGGGTCGTGGCCGTCCTGAACGCCGTGCTGCCGCCCCAGACCATCGTCACCACCGACGCCGGGAACTTCGCCGGGTGGGCCGCCCGGGGTTACCGCTTCCGCCGCCCGGGGACGTTCCTCGGCCCGACCTCGGGGGCGATGGGTTACGGGCTGCCGGCGGCGATCGCGGCCTCGCTCGAGCATCCCGGTCGACCCGTGGTCGCCCTGGCCGGGGACGGCGGCTTCGCGATGACGATGAGCGAGCTGGAGACCGCGGTGCGGGAGGGCGCCCGGCTCGTCGCGATCGTCTTCGACAATCGGCGCTACGGGACGATCCGGGTCCACCAGGACGGGCGCGGGGTGGGGGTCGGGGTGGCCACCGAGCTCGGCGCCATCGACTTCGCGGCGATCGCCGAGGCGATGGGCGCCCGGGGTGTCCGGGTCGACGACGACGACGCCTTCGAGCCGGCCCTGCGGGCGGCGCTCGAGTCCGATGGCACCACCGTGCTCCATCTTCCGCTCGACCGGCGCTGGGCGGCGGTCGGCCGGCTCGACCCGGCCTGAGCCCGGGCCCGGTGCGGTCCACCTTCCACCTCGTCCCGCTGGAGACCTGGACCGGGCGCGATCCGACGGCGCCCTATGCCGCGCCGAGCCTCGAGGACGAGGGCTTCATCCACTGCACCGACGGCGAGGCCGAGATGATCGCCACGGCCAACCGTCACCATGCCGCGGACCCGCAGCCGTTCCTCGTCCTGACGGTGGACCTCGAGGCCACCGGATCACCGTGGCGCTTCGACGACCCTGCCCGGATCTACCCCCACGTCTACGGCCCGATCGATCCCCGGGCCATCCTCCGGATCGCGCCGATCATCCGGACCGCCGACGGGACGTTCACCGCGTTCTGATGTCCGGCGGGCCGCTGCCTCGTCGGCTCAGAACGGCTGGCGGAAGCGGCTGACCGGTCCCGTCCAGACCCGCGCCCCGGAGAACCGGCTGGTCAGCCGATAGACCCCCGCGCGTCGGTCCACCGTCCGCCCGATCGCGGTCGCGAGGTGGACCGTGGTGGTCCCCCCGGCAGGGACCACCACGAGCCGATGGCCGAGGCCCACCCGGTGGCCCCGGGGCGACAGGACCTGCCAGCTCAGCACGCCGCGCTCGGGGACGCTGCCCCGGTTCACCAGGCGGACCTCGGATGAGACCCGGATCCCCGAGCCGATCCGTCGAGCGACGCTCCGAACCGGATCGATCCCGAGGCGATGGATCGGTCGGACGAACTTCGCCCGCAGGGCGGCGGACATCCCGCCGAAACCCCGATCAGCGCCGAGCGTCCAGATCCCGACCCCCGCGAGACCCTGGGCGATGGCGAGGTCGGCCTTGGCCCGGATCGCCACGGGGTCCTCGAAGTTCACCTGCCGGATCGTCCGATGGGCGGTGTCGTACCAGCGGAACCAGAGCCCGCCGGATGCGTCACGGTGGACCCGAACCTTGGGGTGAGCGGCCAGGAAGCGGCGCGCAGCGGCGTAGGTGACGCCGTGGACTCCGCCCCGACGCGAGACATCGGCCCGGACCCGGACCACGGACCCGGTCTGGACCACCGGCCACGAGTAGCCGTAGTAGGGGAGGCCCAGGATGATCCGGCTCGGGCCCAGCACCGCGACGTAGCGGGCCATATCCCTGGCCACGTTGGATCGGCCGCCCCGGATCGGTGCCACGCTGCCGGGGACCGTTGACCCCCGCCGGTGATAGTCGTAGGCCATGACGAAGAGCTGATCGGCCGCCTTGCCGAGTGCACGGATCGTCCCGGCCGAGGTCGACGCGTACGTCGCGACGACGAGCCGGCCGCCCCGGCTGGCCCGGTGGACGGCCGTCCGGAAGCGGGCGACGAAGGCCGCGTAGGCCGGGACGAGCGACCCGGGCATCGGCTCGAAGTCCAGGTTGGCCCCGTCCGCGCTCCGCTGCTTCATGAGCGCGACGGCGGCCCGGATGAAGCGAGTCTGGGCGGTCCGGCTGTGGAGGAAGGCCCGGGTCCGCGGCGCTCCGGGGCCGTCGAACAGCTGGAAGGTCGGGACGACCCGGACCCCCCGAGCGTGGGCGGCGTTGGTGACCGCCAGGGCCGCCCGACCGGCGTAGGCCCGGTACCCAGGGCTCGACCGGGCCAGGCTCCCGTTCGGGACGATCGGCACGGCGAAGATGGCGATCGTCGAGACCAGCCCGTAATCGATCCGTCGGGCAGTCCCCGCGTCGAGATCCCAGTACGGCAGGTAGCCGTAGACCCCGTGGGAAAGGGCCGACGAGCGGTGCCCGAGGCGCTGGATCCCGGGATCGGCCGCGGCCGCGGGCGCGGACCCCAGGCCGGTCTCGGCGAACGTCCCGACGACCGCCAGCAGCACCGCGAGGAAAATGACGCCGACAACGGTTCGAGGACGATGGTCGAGGGGGGTCATGCGGAGCCTCCGACCGGCCCGGGAGCGGGAACGCGATGGTTCCGGGTCACCGGGTCGGGTCCGGTACGAGCCGACGGCAGGCTCCCAGCCTACCCCGCCTGGGTGACTCCCGACCCTGGGTCGGTGGGGCCAGACCGGCTAGGACTTCTTTCGCCGGCGCTTCCGCTTCTTCGTCGGCGGGTCCTTCGCGGCGCTCGCCTGCGCATCGAGGATCTGCTTGAAGACCTTGCCCATGCCGGGGCGGAGGAGGTCGCGCGCCTCGGCCTCGGCCGCGCGATCCCGGCGTCGCTGACGGGCGACCTCCTTCGGGTCGAGGGCCCCGTCCGTGCTGTCGTCGTTCACCGGCCGATCGTACCGCTGGACTTCCCCGGGTACCATGGGACGGTCGCTTCGGCTCATCGGGGGGTGGGTCGGGGGACCGCAGCCAGCCCCCGTCGCGTTCCGCCGGACCGGTCGCGGCACCACGGAGCCTCCGATGCGTGCGCCTAGCTCACTCCTTGTCGTCCTGCGCAGCCTGCTCGCCGCGGCCCTCCTGCTGGCCGTGAGCGTCTCGTCCACCTTCGCGACCACCGACCCACCGGTGGCGAGCTTCACGGTCGCCACCGCAGGCGGCGACGCGACCTTCACCGACACCTCGACGAACGCTCCGACCGAGTGGACCTGGGACTTCGGCGACGGCGAGACCTCCACCGACCAGAACCCGGTCCATCACTACGCGGTCGGGACCTACACCGTGACCCTCGTCGCTCGGAACGCGGCGGGCTCGGACACGGTCCACCATGACGTCACGATCGTCCCGCCGGGTCGGACCTACACCCGGAACGTTTACGGCGGCCTGATCCGATATCAGAACCCGGACCGGACGGCCTGTGTCGCGACCGCCTCGATGACGATGCTCAACGAGATCGCCGCGGCGGGGACCGGTGGTGACGGCTTCCGCTGGAAGCCGAGCCGCTCGTACAGCAAGCAGGAGGCGATCTTCCGCTGGACCCGTCGTCACGACACCCTGGAACCGGGCATCGGCAGCGACGCGAACGGCTGGCGGAACACGCTGAACCAGTTCGGCTGGGGGAACCACGCGGACCCCGACACGAGGGTCTACCAGGTCTTCGCGTTCCGGACCTACGACGCCGCTGTGAAGGCAGCCGTGCAGGCCGTGGCCCGCTTCAAGCGACCGGTGGGCATCCTCGGCTGGGCCGGTGGGCACGCCCAGGTCCTCAACGGCTACACCGTCTACGGACAGGACCCGGCGACCTCGGATGCCTTCAGCGTGCGCTACGTGTACCTCACCGATCCGCTCCAGCGCGACCGGCTCCGGAACGCCCGGATCAGCGACGCCAATTTCCATCACGGGGCGCTTAAGTACCGCTTCCGCACGTACCGCTCCCAGGCCAGCCCCTTCGACGACCCGTACACCCCCGGGGTCCAGGCCGCCTGGCGCTTCTGGTATGCGCGGTTCGTGATCGTGGCGCCGACCCGCTAGGGCGTCGTGGCTGCCGACCGCTCGGATCGACCGCGGTCGCAGCCTCATCCCGGTCCCTCTTGGTCGAGCTCTTCGATCGTCGCCTCAGAGGGCGGGCGCTCGGCCTGGAGGCGCTCAGCGGTCGTCTCGGCGACACGCATGACCCGAAGGATGTTGCCACCGGCGATGCCCCGGACCTCGGCCTCCGTGTAGCCCCGTCGGAGGAGCTCGCCGATGAGGGCCGGAAAGCACGAGACGTCATCGAGCCCCACCGGCAGGAGATCACCACCGTCGAAGTCGCTGCCGATCCCGACGTGGTCCGGACCGGCGATCTCGGACAGGTGGTCGATGTGGTCGGCCACGTCGGCCAGGATCGCCAGCGGCCCGGGATGCTCGGCGAGCCAGACCCGGCGGCGCTCGCGAAGCTCCTCTGAGGTGGCTTCCGGGTGTTCCAGGAGATAGGCGTCCTCGAGGGCCATCCCGGGCGCCAGGTGGGCGTTGACCGCGTCGTTGACGAAGTGCGAGAGGAAGACGGCCATCACCAGGCCGTCGTTGGCCGGGATCCGCCGGAGGATGTCGTCCGGGACGTTGCGCGGATGGTCGGTCACCGCACGCGCCCCGGAGTGGGAGAAGACCACCGGCGCCTCGGTCGCGTCCAGGGCGGCTGCCATCGTGCTCGGCGCCACGTGACTGAGGTCCACCAGCATGCCCAGCCGGTTCATCTCGCGGACCACCTCGACTCCGAACCGGGTGAGACCGCTGTGACGGGGCTCATCGGTCGCCGAATCGGCCCAGCGGGTCGTCCTCCAGTGGGTGAGCGTCATGTAGCGCACGCCGCTCGCGTGGAACCGGCGCAGGACGGGCAGCGAGCTGGCGATCATCGATCCGCCCTCCAGCCCGATGAGCGACGCGATGCGGCCGGCCCCGAATGCCCGCTCGACCTCGTCGGCCGACGCCGCGAGCTCGAGCGTCTCGGGATACGCCCCGACCATCCGGTGGACGAGATCGAGCTGCTCGAGGGCCATCGGCAGTTGGCGCTCCTCGGCCAGTGCTGCGGGGACCCAGACGCTCCAGAACTGGCCCCCGACCCGGCCGGCCCGGAGCCGCGGGAGGTCGGTGTCGAGCCCGTTGACCGGGCGGCGGAGATCCACCTCCGAGATCCGCAGCCCGACCGACTCGCGGAGGGCGATCGGCAGGTCGTTGTGGCCGTCGATGAGCGGGGACCCTTCGAGGATCGACCGGGCGCGCTCGAGGAAGGTGTCGGTCGACATCGTCATCGTCGGAGCATGACGTATCGCCGCGATGCCGAGCGCGTCAGCGCCTGGCCGCGCGCTCCCCGAGGTAGGCGTGCCACAGGATCCGGGCGGCGACGGCCCGCCAGGGCCGCCAGGGCTCGGCCAGTCGCTCCATCTCACGCGAACCGGGACGACCGGCGAGTCCCTTGACGTCCCGCATCGACGTGACCAGGGCGATGTCCGTGGCCGGCCAGACATCAGGCCGACCGAGCGCCATGAGCAGGTAGACGTCCGCCGTCCACGGTCCGATCCCCGGGATCCGGCAGAGCGTGTGTCGGGCGTCGTGGTCGTCGAGCCCCGACAGGCTCTCGAGGTCCAGGTCCCCGGCGACGATCGTCGCAGCCAGCCCGCGCAGGTAGCGACTCTTCTGGCGCGTGACACCGGCTCGCTCCAGGGCCGCCGGTTCCATCGCTGCGAGCACGCCGGGAGTGACCGACGCCGTGGCCTCTTCCAGGCGGGCGTACGCGGCCAAACCGGAGGCGAGCGAGACCTGCTGCTCGAGGATGATCCGGACGAGCGTCTCGAAACCCGGCGGGCGTGCCCACAGGGGCGGCGGCCCGTGCCGATCGACGACCGCGGCCAGATCGGCGTCCTGCGCGCAGAGCCCGAGTACCGCGTGCCCGAGGGTGACCTCGTCGATCGGCTGCGGCTCGATCACCCGACCGGTGCCTTCTCCCGGGGGCCGAACCATGGCCCGAGGAGGACGCCCCCGATGCCGCGGAAGGGCGCGTAGCAGAGCTTGCAGCGAGGCGGCGAGGGAAGCCGCCGGAAGCTCCGACGCAGGGCGTGGACGCCGGTATGCTCGCCGGTCAGCAGTGCCCGCCACTCCTCCTCGCGAGTCGTCCTGCCCACGGAGCGGAGTGTATCGTGCCGATCGAGGAGGTCCCTTCGTGTCACATCCGCTCGTCGTCCAGCTCCGCTTCACCCGGAGCGAGTTCATCCGGGGTGTCCGCGGGGTCGACGATGCGGATGCCCGGCGCCGCCTCGAGCCGATGAACTGCATCGCCTGGAACATCGGCCACCTGGCCTGGCAGGAGCAGCGCTACTTCATCCGCTTCGGTCAGGGTCGGCTGATCCGTCCGGACGTCGACCTGGAGTTTGCCAACGGCGCCCCGGGCACGACGCCGGTCCTGGCCGAGGTCCTGGCCGCCTGGCGGGAGATCGTCGGTGCCGCCGATCCGTGGCTCGACGGACTCACCTCCACTTCGCTCCGGGAGCACGTCCTGAGTCGCGGCCGTCCCACCGCCCGGGTCCACGGGAACCTGCTCCAGCGGGTGATCTACCACTATTGGTATCACACGGGCGAGAACCAGGCGATCCGGCAGATGCTGGGTCATCGCCGGCTGCCCCAGTTCGTCGGCGACATCGACGGCGAGGCCCCGTACACGCGCGACGTGTGACGATCGGACCGGCCTGTCGAGATCGACCACCCCTCGTTCGACGCGATGGTAGGAAGGGTTCGGGTCGGTCGGAAGATCCCGACGGTGGGCACTCGACCACAACGCGGAGGAACGACGATGAGGGTCCTGGTCATGGTCAAGGCGACCCTGGACTCGGAGGCGGGTGCGCCGCCCGACGAGCAGCTGCTCACCGAGATGGGTCGGTACAACGAGGAGCTCGTGAGGGCCGGGGTGATGCTCGCCGGCGAAGGTCTCCAGCCGAGCTCGAAGGGCGTCCGAGTGCGCTTCTCGGGGCCGACCCGGACCGTGATCGACGGACCGTTCAGCGAGACCAAGGAGCTGGTCGCCGGCTACTGGCTCTGGCAGGTGAGGTCGATGGACGAGGCGATCGAGTGGGTCCGGCGTTGCCCGAACCCGCATGCGGGCGATACCGAGATCGAGATCCGCCAGGTCTACGAGGCCGAGGACTTCGGGCCGGTCTTCACCCCCGAGCTCCGGGACCAGGAAGAGCGGCTGCGCGCCCAGCTTCCCGGTGCGCGCTAGGCGATCCGCCGGATGACCGTCCAGGACACCCATCGCACGATCGAGACGGTCTGGCGGATCGAGTCGCCCCGGCTCATCGCCGGCCTGGCCCGGATCGTCCGCGACGTGGGACTGGCCGAGGACCTCGCCCAGGATGCGCTCGTCGCGGCGCTCCAGCAGTGGCCCGGGTCGGGCATCCCGGACAACCCGGGTGCCTGGCTCATGGGCACCGCGAAGCATCGGGCCATCGACCTGCTCCGCCGGCGGACCGTCCTCGATCGCAAGCACGAGGAGATCGGTCGCGAGCTCCTCGTCCGGGCGCCACCAGGCTTCGATCCCGACCTCAGCGCCGACGACGACATCGGCGACGACCTGCTCCGGCTCGTCTTCACGGCCTGCCACCCGGTGCTCTCCACCGACGCCCGGGTGGCCCTCACCCTCCGCCTGCTGGGCGGTCTGACCACGCCCGAGATCGCCCGGGCCTACCTCGTCCCGGAGCCGACCATCGCCCAACGGATCGTCCGGGCGAAGCGGACCTTGACCGAGGCCCACGTGCCGTTCGAGGTGCCCGCCGCACACGAGCTGACCGAGCGACTGGGCTCCGTCCTCCAAGTGATCTACCTCGTCTTCAACGAAGGCTACTCGGCCACCTCGGGCGACGACTGGATGCGTCCGGGCTTGTGCGAGGACGCGCTCCGGCTCGGCCGCATCCTGGCCGAGCTCCTGCCCCGGGAGCCGGAGGTCCACGGACTCGCCGCGTTGATGGAGATCCAGGCGTCGCGGATCCGGGCCAGGCTGGGGCCGGCGGGGGAGCCCATCCCGCTTCTCGAGCAGCGGCGCGGACGCTGGGACCAGCTCCTCATCCGCCGTGGCCTCGCGGCGCTGGCCCGAGCCGAGGCCCTGGGGGCTGCGCTCGGGCCGTACACCCTCCAGGCAGAGATCGCCGCCTGTCACGCCCGGGCACGGTCGTCCGACGAGACGGATTGGGCCCGGATCGCCGCCCTCTACGACGCCCTCGCCCAGCTCACGCCGTCGCCGGTGTGGAGCTCAATCGGGCCGTCGCGGTAGGCATGGCGTTCGGGCCGGAGGCCGGCCTCGAGCTCACGGACGCGCTGGTCTCGAACCGGCGCTCGGCGGTTACCATCTCCTCCCTGCGGTGCGGGGCGACTTCCTGGCCAAGGTCGGCCGCGAGGCCGAGGCGGCCGTGGATTCCGGCGAGCGGCCGGGCTCACCCGGAACACCCGTGAACGAACGCTGATGCTCGAGCGGGCCGCGAAGGCCGCACGAGGGACGCCTATGGAGGATCGATGAACGTCACGAGGCCGCCCCACGACCTCGTCGACGGGCTTCGTCGACCCTCAGCGGCCGGGTCGTCACCCCGGCCGACCCGCCGAGGGCAGCAGAGGAGCGTGATGGACTACAAGCTCGAGGTGGTGGTGGTCCCGGTCAGCGACGTCGACCGGGCGAAGGCGTTCTACAGCGAGGTCTGCGGGTTCCACGTGGACGTCGACCAGGTCATGAGCGAGGACTTCCGGGTCGTCCAGCTGACGCCGCCCGGGTCGGCCTGCTCGATCACGATCGGCAAGGGGCTCAGCGGGGCGTCCCCGGGCTCAGTCGAGGGTCTCCAGCTCGTCGTGACGGACATCGAGGCCGCCCGCCGGGAGCTGGTCGGTCGCGGCCTCGACTGCACGCCCGTCCGGAACATCGTGGACGGCGCTTGGCAGGACGGGCACGGCGGTCCCTGGAACTCGTTCATCTTCTTCAGCGACCCGGACGGCAACAGCTGGGCCATCCAGGAGAAGCCGGCCGACCCGTAGATCGGCGATCGTCGTCGGAGGGTCAGGCCGGCAGCTCCGCGGACCGTCGCCGTAACCCGGACCTCCCGGTACACTCCGGTCGCGAGGAGGACGTCATGACCCGAGACCCGCTGCTGGAGCTGGCGGACCGCCACCTGATCCGCTACGTGCCTGGGTTCGCTCCTTTCCTGGTCGATCGGGCCCAGGGCAGCTGGGTCTGGGACCACGACGGCAACCGTGTCCTCGACTTCACCAGCGGCCAGATCTGCAGCACGATCGGGCACAACCACCCCCGGATCGTCGAGGCCATCCGGGACGCCTGCGACCGGGTCCTCCATCTCAACAGCTGGATGCTCTCCGAGGAGGTGATCCGGCTCGCAGCTCGCCTGGCCGAGCTCCTGCCGGCCCCGCTCGAGAAGGCGATCATCCTCAACACCGGGTCCGAGTCGAACGAGATCGCGATGCGGATCGCGAAGCTGGCCACCGGCCGCTACGAGATCCTGGGGGTGGACCAGAGCTTCCACGGCCTGACGGCGGGCGTGGCCTCGGTGACGAACTCCGTCGGCAAGCAGGGCTACGGCCCCCAGATGCCCGGCTCGTTCGCCGTGCCGGCCCCCTATGCCTACCGCTGCGAGGTCCGCCGCGAGAGTCCCGACCATCCGGGCTGCGGCGGCTGCGACCGGACCTGCCTGGAGGCCGGGTTCGACGCGTTCGACGAGGCCAGCGAGGGCGCCCTCGCCGGCACGATCGTCGAACCGGTCCTGTCGGCAGGAGGGGTGATCGACCCGCCGCCCGGCTATCTCCGTCGGCTGGCGGAGGCGACCCGGGCGCGTGGCGGCCTGCTCATCGTCGACGAAGCCCAGACCGCCTTCGGTCGGCTGGGGACGATGTTCGGGTTCGAACAGGACGGCGTCATCCCCGACATCGTGACCGTCTCCAAGACCCTGGGCGGCGGGCTGCCCCTGGCCGCGACCGTCATCAGCGCCGAGCTCGAGGAGCGGATCGTGGAGCGGGGCTTCATCCACGTCACGAGCCACGTCAGCGACCCGCTGCCGTCGGCCGTGGGGCTGGCGGTCCTCGACGTGGTCATCGAGGAGCGCCTCCCGGAACGAGCTGCGGCCATGGGCACGTACCTCAAGGCAGGCCTGCTCGAGCTGGCGGAGCGTCACCCGATCATCGGCGAGGTGCGCGGCCGAGGGCTCCTGGTGGGCGTCGAGCTGGTCACCGATCGGGCGACCCGCGAGCCCGCCGAGGACCTCGGCGGCCGGGCGACCGACGAGTGTCTGGCCCGGGGGCTGTCGATGAACATCGTCCGCCACGTCGGGGCGAACAGCGTCTGGCGGATCGCCCCGCCGCTCACCGTGAGCGAGGCGGAGATCGATCTCGCCCTCTCGATCATGGACGACAGCCTGGCGGCGGTGACGACCGCCGGATCGGTAGCCTGAGGGCGACTAGAACGCGCGGCGAAGGACCATCAGTCCCAGGAAGATGAGGACGACGAGCAGGAGCAGGCCCGCCGGCGGCAATGTCGTGATCGTGTGCGCGGCGGCGCCGAGCGTCTGACCGATCTGGCCGCCTACGTCCATGCCGCCACCGGCCCCATGACCGCCGCCGACTCGCCCCGCGCCCTGGCTGACGCCGTCCCCGTACTCGACCATGGCCGCATCATCCCACGCGCTGCAATGGCCCCGGCCGGGCGATCGTGAGCGCGACTCGCACCTTGAACCGTCGAGCCGCAGGCCCGACCATGGCCCCGGAGGTATCCCGATGACCCTCGCCGCCCCGTCCTTCGTCGGTTTCAGGCCAGAGGCGATCCAGTTCCTGGCCGACCTTGGCCAGAACAACGACCGGGCCTGGTTCCAGCCGCGCAAGGCCGACTACGAGCGCTTGCTCAAGGAGCCGCTCGAGGCGCTCTGCCTCGCCCTGGGCGAGCGCTTCACGGCCCGCGAGATCCCCCTCCAGGCCGACCCGAAGCGCTCACCCTTTCGGATCTACCGGGACACCCGGTTCAGCCGGGACAAGTCGCCGTACAAGACGAATCTCGGGGCGAGCTTCCCGTGGATCGAAGCGACCCCGGGGACGGCCGGGCAGGTCGACGAGCACGTCCACGGCAACGGCGGCTACTTCAACTTCCAGCCCGGCGAGATGTACGCGGGCGGCGGGATGTGGATGGCCGAGAAGCCGCGGCTCGACGCGCTCCGCCGGACGATCGTCGAGAACCCCGACCTCGTCCGCGGTGCGATCGACGACCCGGGGTTCGTCGCCTGGTTCGGCGGCGTGCACACCCACGAGGCGTTCAAGCGGATCCCGCCCGGCTATCCGGCCGACCACCCGATGGCCGAGATGTTCCGCTGGAAGGACGTCATCTTCGGACGCCGGCTGTCTGACGCCGACGTCTGCTCGCCGGACCTGCCGGACCTGCTCGCCGACGGGTTTGCGGCGGCCCTGCCGGTCTTCCGCTTCCTGGCGACCCTGCGCTGACGGGCCCCCGCGACGTCAGCCCAGCGTGGCGAGGGTGAACGCGATCGCGATCGTCTCGAGGGCGATGATCGACACGATGACCGGCCTGGCGATGTCCGAGCGCAGGGCGACCTGGTCACCCGTGGAGGCCGAGGTGGCCCACGTCCAGGCCCCGATCGCCACCAGCCAGCCGAGCCCGCACCACGTCGCCAGCGTCCAGAGGGTCGTGGCTGCATGCGATGGCTGGACCAGGGCATACCAGCCGAGCGCCGCCCAACCCAACGCGAGACCGACCAGGGCGACTCGAACGACCAGCCGTCTGCGAGCGGATCTGCGGTCCGAGATCATCGCCCGCTCATCGTCCGCGACCACCTTCGCCCGTCAAGGGCCCATCCGGCCCGTTCTCGCGGACCGGGTGACGTGACGGGTCCCAAGGGCCCGACGTCGCAGGTGGCACAATGGCTGGGATGAGCGAGGTCACGTCCCCGATCTCGGCAGCCCCGGAGCCCGTCCAGGCGGGCCGCGAGGCGCTGGCCCGGCACGACTGGCAGGAGGCGTTCGACCACCTCTCCCGGGCCGACCGCGAGGGGACGCTGGCGGGCGACGACCTCGAGGCGCTGGCGCTGGCGGCGTTCTTCACCGCCCAGGCGGACCTCCAGCTGGCGATCAAAGAACGAGCCTTCAAGGCTCACGAGGCCGCCGGTGACCACCTGCGGGCCGCCTACCTCGCCGTGGATATCGCCCGGAACTATGGGTTCGGGGGCAAGCATTCCATCGCCGCGGCCTGGACGCGCCGCGCCGAGCGCCTCGTCGCGCCCCAGGGCGATACCTACGTGCACGGCTACCTGGCCCTGGTCCGGAGCGAAGCGGTGGCCGCGGCGGGTGACATCGAGGCGGCCCTCGCGCTCGCCGAGCAGGCGGTCGCGATCGGTGAAGAGGCGGCCGACGCCGACCTGCGGGCCTACACCCTCTCCAACCTCGGCGGATTGAAGATCGCCACCGGCGAGACCTCCGACGGGTTCGCGCTGCTGGAGGAGGCCTCGTTCGCCGCGGTCAACGGCGAGCTTTCACCGTTCACGACCGGGGTCACCGCCTGCCGGATGATCGGCGCCTGCCGCGACCTGACCGACTACCGTCGGGCGAGCGAATGGATCGAGGCGACCGAGAAGTACTGCGACCGACAGTCCCTCTCCGGGTTCCCCGGGGTCTGCCGGATCCACCGCGCCGAGGTCACGGCGGTCGGCGGTGGCTGGGAGCAGGCTGAGCGCGAGCTCGAGCGGGCCACCACCGAGCTCGCCGCCTACAACGCCGTGCCGCCCCAGGCCGACGGGTTCTATGCGATCGGCGACATCCGCCGGCTCAAGGGCGACTTCGCCGGCGCCGAGGTGGCCCTCCGCGAGGCCCATGCTCGGGGTCGGTCGCCCCAGCCCGCGCTCGCGCTCGTGCGACTGGCCGAGGGCAAGATCAAGGCCGCCGCTACCGCGATCGACGCCGCCGTCGCCGAGGAGACCTGGGATCGCTGGGCCCGTGCCCGGCTTCTCCCGGCCCAGGTCGAGATCGCCATCGCCGCCGGTGAGGTGGCTCGGGCGCGGACCGCCGTCGACACCCTCGGCTCGATCGTCGCCGGGTATCCATCGCCCGCGCTCGAGGCGAGCCGCCAGGTCGCCCTCGGCCGGGTGCTCCTCGCCGAGGGTGATGCCCCGGGAGCCGCCAGGGAGCTCCGTGCCGCGATCAGAGGCTGGCGCGAGGTCGGGGCGCCGTACGAGGTGGCTCGAGCCAGGGCGGTGCTGTCCCGGGCGCTGCGTGCGGTCCAGGACGAGGATGACGCCGATCTCGAGCTCCAGGCTGCCCTCGACGAGTTCCGCCGGCTCGGCGCCCGGATCGATGTCGAGACCGCGGAGCGCGAGCTCCGGGAAGCGGAGGATCGCCTGGCGGGTCCCCGGACGGCCCGCAAGACATTCATGTTCACCGACATCGTGGGCTCCACGAACCTCGCCGAGGCGCTCGGGGATGAGGCCTGGGAACGGCTCCTGCGCTGGCACGACGAGGTCCTCCGCGGCCTCGTCGCAGGCGGGGGAGGGGAGATCGTCAACTCGACCGGGGACGGCTTCTTCGCCGCCTTCGAGTCGGCCCGAGCGGGGGTCGACTGCGCGATCTCGATCCAGCGTGCCCTCCGCGACCACCGCGCCGGCACCGGCTTCGCCCCGTCGGTGCGGATCGGACTCCACACCGCCGAAGGGACTCGCCGGGGGACCGACTTCAGCGGCAAGGGCGTCCACGTCGCGGCCCGGGTCGCCGCGCTGGCCGGGGGCGGCGAGATCCTGGCCACGGCCGAGACGCTGGCCGAGGCCGGCAAGGTCTCGACGTCGGACGCGCGCTCGGCCCCGGTCAAGGGCGTCAGCGCACCGGTCAGCCTCGCCGCGATCGACTGGGAGTAGCCGAAGGCGGGATGAGGGTGCAGCACGACCCACCGTCGCTTCCGGGTCGGATCGCCGGTATCGACGTCCCGCAGGACGACGCCTCGGCCGCCACCTGGCGCTGGGCCCATCGGTCGCTGCCCGATTACCTGTTCAGCCATTCGGTTCGAACGTACTGCTGGGGCGCCGCGATCGCGGCGAGGCAGGGATGGACGTTCGACCGGCGCCTGTTCTGGACGGCGTCGCTCATGCACGACGTCGGCTTGACCCGGATCCCGCGGAACACGAGCTGCTTCGAGGTCGCCGGTGCGGAGACCGCCCGTCGCTTCCTGCGACGCAACGGCCTCAGCGCCCCCGAAGCCGACCAGGTGGCCCTCGCGATCGTCCTCCATATGCAACCGTCGGTGGCCCTCGCGGATGGCCTGGAATCGGTGCTGCTCGACCGGGCGACGTCACTCGACGTCCGAGGCGAGGGATATCCGCTCGTCGAGGCGGTCAGGACCGAGGTCGTCCGCGGGTTCCCGAGACGCGCCTTCGATCGTCGGTTCCTCGACGCCATCGCCCGGGAGGCCGCGATCCGGCCGACCTGCCAGAGTGCCTGGCTCCTCAACGACACGGGTCTCGCCGGCTCGATGGCTCGATCCCCGTGGGCGGCGGATCGGCGGGCCGACGTTGGCAGCTGACCGCGGTCGAGCCGACCGCTACCCGCCGATCGAGCCGTACCAGACCGGCATGCTCGAAGTCGGGGACGGTCAATCGACATACTGGGAGGTTTCGGGCAACCCCGACGGCAAGCCGGCGGTCGCCCTCCATGGCGGACCCGGCGGGGGATCCAGCCCCGGCTGGCGGCGCTGGTTCGATCCGGACCGCTACCGGCTCGTCCAGTTCGACCAGCGCGGCTGCGGCCGGAGCACGCCGCAGGCCGGTGACTTCTCGACCGACCTCTCCACGAACACGACCCACCACCTGATCGCGGACCTCGAGCGCCTGCGTACGCATCTCGGGATCGAGCGCTGGCTGGTCTGGGGCGGGTCGTGGGGCGTGACGCTCGGCCTTGCCTATGCCGAACGGTTCCCGGAACGCGTGTCCGAGATGGTTCTTCTCTCGATCACGATGACCCGTCGGTCGGACGTTCGCTGGTTCCACATCGACGTCGGCCGCTATTTCCCGGAGGAGTGGGCCCGGTTCCGGGCGGGCGTCCCGGAGTCCGAGCGTGACGGGAACCTCGTGGCGGCCTACGACCGGCTGCTCAACGCCCATGCGGACCCGGCGGTCCGGCTCCAGGCCGCCCGCGACTGGGTCGCCTGGGAGGACGCGATCTTGTCCCTCGAGGAGGGGTACGTCGTGCCGAACCCGCGCTGGGCCGATGAGCGATACATGGTCGCCTTCGCCCGGCTTGTCACCCACTACTTCTCGCACGCGGCGTGGCTCGAGGAGGACGAGCTCCTGCGCAACGCCGGACGGCTGGCGGACATCCCGGCCGTGCTGCTCCACGGCCGGCTCGACCTGGCCGGACCCTCCGACGTCGCCTGGCAGCTCGCGCAGGCCTGGCCGGGCTCCGAACTCCACTTCGTCGCGGGTGGCCACCGCGGCGACACCGAGATGGACCGTCTGCTACTCGAGGCCACTGACCGGTTCGCCAGTCGCCACTGACGACGGGTCTTGCTCTTACTACCGCAGCGGTCCAATCTGGGCGCCTGCCCGATGACAGGAGGGCGTCCCATGGGTGACATGCAGGAGATGGCGGCGAAGTTCGAGGCGGTCCTCCGGACCGGTGACTTCGCCGGGATGGCGGACCTGATCCAGGAGTACGGCACCGACGACTTCCCCGAGGAGTACCCGCAGTCCGGGGAGCGCCTGCCGAAGGCCGCCTCGCTCCGGATGGCCGAGGTCTACCCCGCGGGGGCCTGACGCCCGCGCGATCGAGGCCACGAGATGAGCCGACGCACGTCGGGCGCGGGCTGACCCGACGCGGGGGCTCGAGCCCCTGCAGCCGTGACCGGCCCCGGGTCCCGGAGTTACCGTTGGGTGGTGACCGACGAGCTCATCTTCTCCTCCGCGACCCGGCTGGCCTCGGCGATCGCCGAGCGCCGCGTCTCGTCCCTCGAAGTCGTCGACGCCTGTCTCCGGCGGATCGAGGCGGTCAACCCGCGGATCAACGCCGTCGTGCGGCTCTCCGACGACGCCCGGGACCGGGCGCGGGCCGCCGATGCCGACCTGGTCCGCGGCCTGCGTCACGGGCCGCTCCACGGGGTCCCGTTCACGCTCAAGGACTCGTTCGACACCGAGGGCCTCGTCAGCACCG
This sequence comes from uncultured Chloroflexia bacterium, assembly GCA_963809595.1. GTDB lineage: Bacteria > Chloroflexota > Limnocylindria > Limnocylindrales > CSP1-4 > Chersky-267. The sequence continues at coordinate 397,084 of CAWEKG010000002.1, forward strand.
CGGGCACGATCGGCTGGCGCGACCGGGTGCCCGGCCGGGACGCGACGGTCGCGGCTCGTCTTCGCGCCGCCGGGGCGATCCTCCTCGGCAAGACGAACACGCCGGAGTTCACCTGGTCGGACGAGACCGACAACGACGTCTACGGCCGCACTTCGAACCCGTACGACCTCGAGCGGACCCCCGGTGGCAGCAGCGGAGGAGCAGCGGCGATCGTGGCCGCTGCCGGGTCGCCCTTCGACATCGGCAGCGACACGGGCGACAGCATCCGCCAGCCGGCCCACGTCTGCGGCGTCGTCGGCCTCAAGCCGACGAGCGGGCGGGTGCCCCGGACCGGGCACTGGCCCGGCTACCGGGGGCTCTTCGAGTCGTTCACCCAGCTCGGACCGATCGTCCGACGGGTCGAGGACCTGGCCCTCATCCTGCCGGTCATCGCCGGGCCGGATGGCGAGGACCCTCACATCGCTCCGGTCCCGCTGCGGGACCCGGCCATGGTGGAGATCCGGGGCCTGCGTGTCATGACCTTCACCGACAACGGGGTGCGGACCCCGACGGCCGAGACCGTCCTCGCCGTCCGCAGCGCCGCCCGGGCGATGGCCGACCGCGGTGCGCGTGTCGAGGAGCGTCTTCCACCCGATCTCGACGAGGCCTGGCAGGCCTGGAGCGACCTGATCGACGCCGACGGGTTCGCCTGGCTGCGGCGCCTCATCACGGCGGCCGGCACCCCCGGCATGGGTTCCTATGACACGCGAGGCTGGATCCGCCCGGGGCCCGCGTTGCCCGGCGACGAGCTCACCGACCTCATCGAGCGGGCCGACGGCATCCGGGCCCGTCTCCTGCGCTGGATGGAGGACGTCGACGTCATCGTCTGCCCGGCGATGCCCCAGCCGGCGATCCGCCACGGCGAGAGCACGGCGCTCTGGTTCGGCGACACGTACAGCGACGTCCACAACCTGACCGGCTGGCCGGCGCTCGTCGTCCGGGGCGGCACCTCAGCGGAGGGGCTGCCGATCGGCGTCCAGCTCGTGGCGCCACCCTGGCGCGAGGATCTCGCCATCGCCGCGGCCGGCGCGGTCGAGGAGGCTTCGGGAGGCTGGCTGCCCCCGCCACTTTGAGCCTCCGCGTGACGTCTGCACCGCGCGTGTGACACGCATCACGTGTGACGTTTGTCACACAGTCTCGTTGCCATCGGCCTCTGGGCACCGGCCCCAGTGTCGGGGTCCACTTGATGGGATCCTGGAGATCGAGCCAGGGACGCCCTGCGCCTGCGAGGTGGCTCGTCCGCGGGTCCGCAGCCCCACACGGAGGGCAGCGAGATGTCCGTCATCGAGACCGACCGGCTCACCAAGTCCTACGGACCCCACCGGGGGATCGTCGATGTCGACCTCTCCGTCAGCCAGGGCGAGGTCTACGGCTTCCTCGGGCCGAACGGCGCCGGGAAGACGACGACCATCCGGCTGCTCCTCGACCTCATCCGTCCCACCTCGGGACGTGCCCGGGTGTTCGGGATCGAGACGACCGCGAATCCGGTCGCGATCCATCGAAGAATCGGCTACCTGCCGGGTGAGTTCGCCCTCTTCGACCGGCTTACGGGCGGCCAGACGATCGAGTACTTCGCGAACCTTCGCGGCGGGGTCGACCGTCTCTACGCGGCCGACCTGGTCGCCCGGTTCGACCTCGATCCGTCCCGTCGCTTCAAGGAGTACTCGAAGGGGAACAAGCAGAAGGTCGGCCTGGTGATCGCGCTCCAGCATCGACCCGACCTGCTCATCCTCGACGAGCCGACCTCCGGTCTCGACCCCCTCGTCCAGCAGACATTCTTCGCCCTCCTCCGGGACACGGTCGCGGAGGGTCGGACCGCGTTCCTCTCGTCGCACATCCTGGGCGAGGTCGAGAGGACCTGCGACCGGGTCGCGATCATCCGCGAGGGACGGATCGTGGCCGTCGACCGGGTCGAGGCGTTCCGCGCCCGGGCATATCACCAGGTCGAACTCCGGTTCAGCTCGTCGGTCGCGGCCTCGTCGTTCGCCCGGCTGCCGGGCGTCAGCGATGTCGAGGCGATCGACGGCGGGCTGCGGATGCGCGTGACGGGGTCGATGGCGCCCGTCATCGAGGCAGCCGCAGGGCGCGGATTGATCGATTTCGAGACCCGGGAGCCGAGCCTGGAGCAGACCTTCCTGGCCCAGTACGGTCGTGACGCCGTCGAGGTGACCGACCATGACCGTTGACATCCGGGGCGGGCCGATCCTGGCATCCGCCTCCGGCCTCCCTGTCGGAACCCGGTTCTTCGGCCTGGGAAGCGTCTTCGGCAAGACGGTCCGCGACTCGCGCATCGGGGTGCTGGTCATCACGGCCCTTCTGGGCGCGATCATCGTCGTCGGCGGGGCGACGATGGCCTCGACCTACGGGACGCCCGAGACCCGGCTCGAGCTTGCGACGCTGTCCGGGACCATGCCACCCCTCCTGAGGGGGCTGTACGGGAACCCGGTCAACGTCGACACCCTGGGTGGGTTCCTTTCGTGGCACTACGGCGCCTATTTCGCCCTCCTGGCAGGCCTCTGGTCGATCATCGCGCTGTCCGGCACATTGGCCGGCGAGGCGCGCCGAGGCAGCCTCGACTTCACGCTCGCCGCGCCCCATGCGCGGCGGACGATCGCCCTGGAGAAGGTCGCTGGGCACGTCGTTGCGCTCGGCATCGCCATGGCGATCCTGGCGCTGATCATCTGGGCGACCGGCGCGGCCTTCGCGAAGCTGGAGGGCGATGCGATCGCGCCCGGCGCGGCGCTCGCGTTCGCGGTCGGCACCGGGCTGAAGGCGCTCATCGCCGGCTCGATGGCCTTCGCATTGGCTCCGCTGTTCGGTCGCGGGACGGCCGCCGGCCTCGCCGGTGCGCTCATGCTCGGCGGATACGTCGTCAACAGCTACCGGGCCTTCGTCCCGGCCTTCGACTCCGCTGCCGGTCTCACCTGGTTCTCGTGGAGTTCCGGCCACATCCCGCTCGCCGGGCCGTCCGACTGGGCAGCCGTCGCCCTCGTCGCGGTGACGGGTGCAGTCCTCCTGGCGTTCGGTACGGAGGCGTTCGCCCGGCGGGATGTCGGGGTGACGATCGCGGTCCCCACACCCCGGCTTCCCGGGGCGCTGCTCGGCGTCCGTGGGCCGCTCGGTCGCTCGTTCGGGGATCTCCTGCCGACCGCCCTCTCCTGGGGGATCGGCCTGGGCCTGTACGGCGTCGTGATGGCGGCGTCCTCCCGTTCGGTCACCGACGCCCTTGCGGCCTCCGGCCTTGCCGAAACGGTCCGGGGGCTGATCCCCGGGGTCGACATCACGACCTCTGCGGGGTTCCTGCAGCTGGCCTTCGCCGAGATGGGATTCGTCCTGATCGGACTCGCGGCCACCACCCTGGTGGCAAGCCGCTCGTCGGACGAGACCGCAGGCCGGCTGGAGCTCCAGCTTGCGACCCCGCTCACGCGCGTCCGCTGGGCCGTCACCAGTGCGGTCGCTGTCCTCCTGGCGCTCCTCGTCATCACCGGGCTGCTGGGCGGCGCCATCGCGGTCGGGGTCGCGGCGGGCGGCGAAGACCCGGTCCGGCCGGCCCTCGGGACCCTGGTGCTCGCCCTGTACGGTGCCGCACTCGCCGGGATCGGCGTCGCCGTCGCGGGTATCACCCGCGCCGGGTTCGCGATGCCGGTCGTCCTGGCCGTCGCGATCGGCACCTTCCTCATCGACCTCCTTGCGCCGGCACTTCGTCTGCCCGACTGGGTCGGACAGCTCGCGCTGACGTCCCACCTGGGTGAGCCGATGGTCGGTACCTGGGATGGAGCCGGGGTCGTCGTCTGCCTGGCGCTCGCGATCGGCGGGATCCTCGTCGGCGCCATGGGGATGGGACGCCGGGACGTGGACGCCTGAACGGAGGGACACCTCATGGAGGATCGACCTGACGGAGCGCGCCGCTGGCTGCTCTTGATCTACCGGATCAAGGCCGAGTCATCCGGACGTCGGACCTATGTCTGGAGGCAGCTCCGCCAGCTCGGTGCCGTCTACCTTCAGCAGGCGGCCGCCGTCCTCCCCGATCGGCCCGAGCTCCGATCGGAGCTCGACCGACTCGGTCAGCGCATCCGGAGCAGCGGGGAGAGGCGTCTCTACTCGAGACGACTTCGCCGAACGGGGCCTGGGAGGATGAGCTGATCGCCCGCTTCAACGAAGCCCGGGATGCGGAGTACGAGGAGATCCTCGACAGCGTCGACGGCTTCGAGGACGAGATCCGCCGGGAGACGCGGAAGAAGCGGTTCCGCTTCGCGGAGCTGGAAGAGGGCGAAGCAGACTGGGACAAGCTCCAGCGCTGGTTCGCCCGCGTCACCGAGCGCGACCTCTTCGGGGCGCCCGGGCGGGCCAGGGCCGAGGAGGCGCTCGCCCGGGGACGCGGGACGCTGGACGGCTTCACCGCCGAGGTATATCGGCTCGAGGGCCTCGGGCCCGACGCGGCCGTCGGTCGAACCGAACTCTGATCGCGATCGCCATCCGCCCGGGCTCAGCTTCGGGCGCGCTCGTTCCGAGCGGCCGCCTGGGCGACTTCGGCGATCCGCGCGGCACGGGTCTCCGGCCGCACGGCGATCGCGACCCAGCCGAGCAGCATCTTGCGTGCCGAGGGCGGGAACGCCGCGAAGTTGACCGCTGCCGGCGGGTGACGCTCGAGCGCCGTCGCGAGGTCCCTCGGGACCTCCAGTCGCTCGACGGAGTCGAGGATCTCCCACGATCCGTTCGCCTTTGCCCGCTCGATGGCGGCGAGACCGGCCGGCGCCATCCGCCCGTCGCGGATCAGCCGCTCGACCCGCGCCTTGTTGGACGCGGCCCAGACGCTCCGAGGCTTGCGCGGCGCGAAGTAGAGCTTGCCCCGCTCGTCGTCCAGGCGACCCCCGGTGCTGTCCACCCAGCCGAAGCAGAGGGCCTCACCGATGGCCGCCTCGTAGTCCAGGCCGATCCGACCCGACCGCGGCCGCCAGGTCACCAGCCAGACCCCGCGGGCGCTGGCGTGGTTCGCCTCCAGCCACGCCCGCCAGGTGGCGCGATCGTCGGCCTGAACCTGCGGCGCATCGTCGAGAGCGGACACCGCCGGAGTCTAGCCTCCGGCTACCCCCTTGTGTTCCGTCCAGATATACGTATACTCCTACGTATGGCCACGACCGCAGTCGGGAGTTACGATGTCCAGGTGCCGAACAAGACGATCTACGTCTCGGAGGGAGACCTCGCCCTCTATCAGCGTGCCCAGGAGCTCGCCGGCGACAACCTGTCGGCTGCGATCTCCGCGGCCCTCCGTCGCTATGTCGACGTCGAAGAGGGCAGGCGACAGGGATTCGACGAGATCACCGTCCGGGTCGGGCCCGGCAAGGGGAGGAAGGTCCGTTTCGTCGGCGTCCTGCTCGGCGAGTGGGTCAACACGTCCTACAGCCGCGTCGAGACGTTCCGGGTCTACCGCGGACGGACCGGCAAGTTCGTCGTCCACATCGAGCGCAGCCCCGACTACACGATGCTCAACGCCGAGGGCAAGCCGGCCGGCTGGCGCGGCTATCTGGGGCTCGGGAACCTCAGCTACGGATCCGCGCCGGCGGAGTCGCACGCTCGAGGTCGTCGCGACCCTCGACGAGCTCCGGACGCGCATCCCGCCGCAGCTCTACGACATGGTCGCCGGCGCGTCCCAAGAGCCCCTGGTCGAGGACCTCGACATCTGATCCTCGGCCGGCCGTCGGTCAGGGAGGGGAATGATGGCCAGCATCGACCCCCGCCCGGCGATCCGCGTCGACCGGGCTGCGCAAGTCCTACGGCCAGCAGGTCGTCCTCGACGGCATCGACCTCGAGGTCGCCGAAGGGACGGTCTTCGCGCTGCTCGGCCCGAACGGCGCCGGCAAGACGACGACGGTCCACATCCTGTCGACCCTGATCGCCGCCGACGGCGGCGATGTGCAGGTCGCCGGCCACGACGTCGTCCGCGAGCCCGACGCCGTCCGCGCCGTCATCGGCCTCACCGGCCAGTTCTCGGCGGTCGACGGCCTGTTCACCGGCGAGGAGAACCTCCAGCTGATGGCGGACCTGCGCCACCTCGGCCGAGCTGGAGGGCCGGCGGCGGGTCGCCGAGCTGCTCGAGCGGTTCGACCTGGTCGGACGCGGCGAAGAAGCCGGTCGCGACCTACTCCGGAGGCATGAAGCGGCGGCTCGACCTGGCGATGACCCTCGTCGGCGCCCCCCGGATCATCTTCCTCGACGAGCCGACGGCCGGACTCGATCCCCGAAGCCGCCGGGTGACCTGGGGGATCGATCCGAGAGCTGGTCGCCGAGGGCGTCACGATCTTCCTGACGACGCAGTACCTCGACGAGGCCGACCGACTGGCCCAGCGGATCGCCGTGCTCGACCACGGCCGCCTCGTCGCCGAGGGGACCCCGGACGAGCTCAAGCGCCTCGTGCCGGGTGGCCACATCCGGCTCGCGTTCAGCGACGCCGCCGAGCTCGAGCGGGCGGCCCGGATCCTCGGTGACGGCGCCTCCGACGAGGAGACGCTGACGCTGCAGGTCCCGAGCGACGGAGGGACCCGCTCGCTGCGGACCCTCCTCGACCGGCTCGACGCCGCGTCGATCGAGGTTGGCGGACTCGCCGTCCGGACCCCCGACCTCGACGACGTCTTCCTGTCCCTCACCGGTGACCCAGACCCAGCGGAGGCGACCGTCCGATGATCAGCTACCCCTTGGTCGTGACCGACTCGGCGACGATGCTCCGGCGCAACCTCCGGCGCATGCGCCGCTACCCCTCGCTCACCTTCTTCATCGCCGGCATGCCGGTGGTGTTCCTGCTCCTGTTCGTGTACGTCTTCGGCGGCACGCTCGGAGCCGGCCTGGGCGGCGTGTCCGGCGGTCGGGCCGAGTACGCGGCGTACGTCCTGCCCGGGATGCTCCTGATCACCGTCGCCGGCGCGGCCCAGGGGACCGCGATCTCGGTCGCCATGGACATGTCGGAGGGCATCATCGCCCGGTTCCGGACGATGGCCGTCGCGCGGGCCTCGGTCCTGACCGGCCACGTCATCGGCAGCGTCATCCAGACGATGCTCGCCCTGGCCATCGTCATGGTGCGTCGCCCTGCTCATCGGCTTCCGGCCGACCACCGGCCCGGTCGAATGGCTCGCCGCGGTGGGCGATCCTCGCCCTCGCCGCGCTGGCGGTCACCTGGCTCTCGGTGGCGCTCGGCATGGTGACCGACAGCGTCGAGACCGCCAGCAACCTGCCGATGTTCCTGATCATCCTGCCCTTCCTGAGCAGCGGGTTCGTCCCGACGCAGCTCGATGCCGGACGGTCTCTGCCTGGTTCGCCGAGAACCAGCCGTTCACGCCGGTGCATCGAGACGGTGCGCGGCCTCCTGCTCGGGACGCCGATCGGGAACAGCGGCGCGCTCGCGGTCGCCTGGTGCGTCGCGATCTCGATCGTCGGCTACCTGTGGGCGACGCGCCTGTACGAGCGGGACCGGGCACGGTAGCCGCAGCCGCCGTCGCGAACACGACAGCGTTCTCCGCACCGGACCTTGGTATCCTGCCGCCGGTGCGACCCCTGCTGGCCCGACCCGCCGAGACCATCGTCCCCGCGAGGCTCGGACGCAGTTTCCGGTGGCTCCTGGCGGCCACGATCGTCAACAACGTCGGCGACGGCATCGTCCTCGCGGCCGGCCCGCTGCTCGTCGCGTCCCTGACGACCGATCCGTTCCTGGTGTCGCTGGCGGTCCTGAGCGAGTACCTCCCGGTCCTGCTATTCGGTGTCCTCGGCGGCGCCGCGGCCGACCGCTTCAACCGTCGCGGCATGGTCATCGTGGCCAATCTTGGGCGGGCCGTCGCGCTGATCGTCCTCGTCGCCACGATCGTCAGCGGGACCGTCGGCATCGCCATCGTCCTCGTCACGTTGTTCGTCCTGGGCACGGCCGAGACCTTCGCCGACTCCGCCAGCAGCACGCTCCTGCCGGGCATGGTGGCTCGCGAGGACCTCGGCATCGCCAACGCGCGGCAGCAGGGCGCCTTTCTGCTGACGAACCAGCTGGTGGCCCCGCCGATCGGCGCGTTCCTGTTCGCCGCGGGCACGGCGATCCCGTTCGCGACGAACGCGGTCTGCTTCGTACTCGGGGCGGTGCTCGTGTCGCGCGTCGTGACGAGCACCACGAACGAGCTGCGCGAGCGATCGAGCCTGCGGACGGAGATGGGGGAGGGGATCCGCTGGCTCCTCGCGCATCCGCCGATGCGGACCCTGGCGCTGACGATCTTCACTTTCAACGTCACGTTCGGAGCCGCATGGTCGGTCCTCGTGCTCTACGCGAGCCAGCGGCTCGGCATGAGCGACGTGGGGTTCGGGCTCCTGACAACGGCTGTCGCCGTGGGCGGCGTGATCGGGATCGTGTCGTATGGGCGATTGGCGCGACGCTTCTCACTGAGCGACATCATGAGGGTGGGCCTGCTCATCGAGACCGCCACCCATCTATCCCTCGCCGTCACGACCTTACCCGTGGTCGCGCTCGCCACGCTGGTGGTCTTTGGGGCCCACGGCTTCATCTGGGGCACGACATCGACGGTCGTGCGACAGCGGGCCGTGCCGGACGAGCTGCTCGGCCGGGTGACCGGCGTCTACCGCGTCGCGATCGTCGGCGGCCTGGTCATCGGCACGCCGATCGGGGGCCTGCTCGCCCGGACGTTCGGGATCACGGCCCCGTTCTGGTTCGGGTTCATCGGATCGGCGCTCCTCGTGGCGATCCTGTGGCGTCAATTCGACCTCATCGTTCACGCGGGCGAGGGGACCGGCGGCTGATCCGAGCCCGCCCCGGCCCTCAGCCCCCGCGAGGACCTCGCGCAGCGTCACGGCGGAGTCAACGTCCGGCCCGTAGTACGTGCGGGAGACGATGTTCTGAGCCAGCTAGCCTCGCCGTGGACGAGCCCGCCGACCGGCCAGCGCAAGTCCGAGACCGACCAGGAGCACTGCCACGATCGGGGCAACGGGCACCGACGGCGGTCGGCTGAGTGTCTCGCTCGTGTCCGTCGGCGGTGGCGTCACCGTGATCGAACCAGGGTCAGACGTCGCTGCAGCCGTCGCCGTGGGCGTCGCCGTAGGCGTCGCCGTCGACGTCGGCGTTCCAGTCGGGGCTCCAGTGGGCGTGGGTGTCGGCGTCGGCGTCGGCGTGGGTGTCGGCGTCGGCGTCGGCGTGGGCGTCGGCGTGGGTGTCGGCGTAGGCGCCGGAGTGATCGTGAGGCCCACGTCGTCGAGGAAGTTCCCGATCGACGCGCTCCCGGACGCCACGCTCAGGGCACGGAGGGCCAACCGCGTGCAGGTCTGGCCGGGCGGGACGAGATATGTGTCCGTGTGCGTGCCCCAGGCAGCCGTTCCGTCGGTCAGCCCCGGCGACGTGTAATCCCAACCGGCATTGGTGTTGGGATTCGCGACGGCAGCGTCGCCGATGAGGACCTGCATGGTGTCGTTGCCGCCGCGTCCTCGATGCTGGAGTGTCCACGTCCAGGTGGCGCCCGGGTTGGATACCACGTCCTGGTAGAGGGTCGCCGCAGAGTTGGCGTTGATCTCGGAGAAGGCATTGCCTTGAGCGGCCGGCACACCCAGGAACCCGGTCCCCCAGATCTCGATCTGGTTGAGCGAGTCGGTCGTCTGCCAGGGTGGCACCGAGGCGGCCGGGAACAGGGTGTAGGTGTTCGCGGCGACCGGCGGGGTCTCGAAGCCGCCGTCCAGCAGGGACGTCGCGGAGCCGCATGCCGCAAGAGCGGGGCGGGCGCCGGCCCACGACATGGAACCGAGACACAGGGTGACGACGGCCAGAGTCGTGATCGCGCCACGACGATGCACGAACGATCTCCCCAAGGACCCTCACGTCCGGTGGACGACCGGGCACGGTCCTCCCTCGGAGCAGGTGTCCATCGTCTCACGGGTCGACCGGAAGGACCAGTCCAATTCCGACCGGACAGCGGCTCGTCGCGAGGGGACGACGATGAGCGGCGTGACCGACGGGCGCCGATGAGCAGCGGCCGTGACGTACACTCCGCCGATGTCGAGCCGTCGCGTTCTGACCCTGGGTGTCGTCGTCGTGCTGGCCGGCGCCTGCGGCGGGCAGGCGATCGTCTCACCGTCCGCTCCGACCACGACCGCGGCCGTGTCGGGCGAGCCCGCCAGCCCAGCCGTGTCGCCGGCCGGCTCCGGCAGCGCCGATGCCGACGCGCTGCTGGCCGCTGCCCTGGCCCACTTCGGGCAGTCCCTGGGCACCGATGATCCGAACCGCCGGGCGGTGATCGATGCGATGGACCTCCGCACGGTCCTCGGAGCGGATGCCGAGCACATCCTGGCGGTGGCGACCGCCGCCGAGGGCGCGGCTGCCGCGAAGGCCCAGCTCAAGCCCCTCTTCGGCGAAGCGGGTCGGTCGACACCCGGCGGTTGGATGATCCCCGAAGCGGCCGTCCTCGCCTCGATCCCGGCCTATCCGCCTCCGCTGTCCGACACTCGCGACTACCTGTCCTCGAGCCTCGACTACATCGGCAGGGAGGGATCGAACACTGCCCACGAGGACACCGGGACGATGACGGCATCCGCGACCGACGGAGCTGTCGCGTCATCGAGCGAGGTGCGGACGACGCTCGACGCCACCATCAACGGATCCGACGTCAAGGTCGTGGCCGACCGTGACGTGCATGTCACGGCGACCGACACCAAGATCCGGATCCCCGCTCCTCGACCAGCACATCCGCTACCAGGTCACCGCCGAGCTCGATGTCTGCCCGAGCGCAGCCGGCATCGTGCTGGCCTCGAGCGGCCATGCCTACACGGCGGAATCGAGCACCTTCGCCGGCGCGGGCGGACGGGTCGGTTCGCACAACACGGCCAGCCTGACGACGAGCAGCACGTTCAAGGGCCAGGTGGACGATCAGGCGAACCTGGGCAACGTCGCCCAGGACGCCAACGTCGACGGCAAGTTCCATCGGACCTCGTCGGCCCCGGGCGGCCCGGAGGCGTCGCACGAAGGCACCTATACCACGAGCGTGACCGGCATCAACGACGGGGTCCCGACGGCGCACGAATGGTCGATCACCGGGAGCGACTGGTCGGGGATCGGGTCGGGTATCGGGTCCGTGCAGGTCGATCGGACGGGTGACGCGACCGCCGACCAGATCGGCGACGCCGCCGGCTCGGCGGCCGTCGACTGGGCGACGATCGACTCGTCCTTCGTCGAGGCGCAGAGGCTCTGGCGCGATACCCGCTGCGTGATCGTGACCGCGCCGACGTACATCCCGTTGAGCGCCTACGCCAACAAGGCGCGACCCACCCACACCGAGGAGGTCGGGAAGGGAAGCACGACCGAATTCGAGGTGGGGACCGGGCATCGCTTCGATCAGAAGGTGACCGCCCTGATCAAGGCGACGCTCGATGGCAAGGAGAGCCTCGATCCGAAGGAGGTCCCGAAGCCGCCGGGGACCCTGACCTACGTCGCCTCGGACGAGGACGACCAGACCGCGATCGTCGACCTCATCTCGACCTCGAAACAGGGGATCGGCCGCCAACGGCTGCTGTTCCACACGAGCGACGAGAAGCTCAAGGTCAGCATCAACGGCAAGATGACGACCAGCGGGTTCGGCGTCTCCTACACGACGACGGTCTCCGTGGCCGGGATCCTGCTGACCAAGCAATCGGACGGCAGCTTCCTGGGCTCGGCTCCGGTGACCACGAAGATCCACCTCAACGGCGACATCCCGTGTCCCGCCCCGTTCAAGGAACAGGGCGGCACGCTCACGCTCCGGGCGACCCATCCGCCCCCCGTTGACCCGAACACGCCCAGTCCGTGGACGATCACCTTCGACAAGACCAGCAAGCTCACGGTGACGGGGAGCTGCCTCGGGATCAGCCTCGGCAACATGCTCCAGCTCGGCACGAGCGGGGCGACCGGCGGGTTCATGTTCGTCCTCGGCGATGTCGAGATCCCGGACGCGGGCGGCTCGGCGACCGTCCGGAAGACCGTGCCCGTCGGCGCGTCCCAGAACGCCATCGACGCGACCGTGAAGGCCCAGGTCATCAAGAACGTCCGCCCGTAGGTCGGATCGGCTTCGAGCGGCCGATCCCGATGGACGGGTCGAGTCCCCTCAGGCCCCGGCGAGGACCTCACGCAGCCTGGCCGCGAAGGCGTCCGGCTCGCCGGCCTGGCCGTACTCGCCGCCGAGGAAGCCGGCGTGGCCGCTGGGGAAGACCACCGGCACGGTGCCGAGCCGTTCGGCGACGGCCTCCGCGCCGCGATGCGCCATCTCACCTTCGGACTCCGCGCCGGCAGCCAGGACGATCCGGGTCGACGCCGTCCGCAGCACCTCGAAGTTGGGCTCGTAATGGGTGCAGGTCAGGATGTTCTGACCCAGCAGCGGGTCGGTCCGGGTGCCGTCGTCCGCGGCCGGCAGGCCGAACATGGCGGGATCGGGCCCCGGCTGCTTGGCGAACTCCGCGGTCATCGGCCCCTTGTGGCTCACGACGGCGATGAACTGGGCCATGCCCGCCCCGAAGCCGCTGCGCTGGTACGTGTCGCTGATCGCCTGGGTCACCGCCATGGCACCCTCGCGGTCGGGCAGGATCGACGCGAGCGGTGGCTCGTGGGCGACGAGCGTGCGAACCTGCTCCGGGTGCGCCGCCACCAGGGCGAGGGCGTTCACCGCCCCACCGCTGCTGGCGAAAAGGTCGACCGGCCCCCGGCCGAGCTCGGCGATGATCCGATGAAGGTCGTCGGCATGCTGCTCCGGGGTCGACGGGCTGGCCGGGTCGGCCTTCGTGCTCCGCTCGACGCCCCGGGGGTCGTAGGTCACCACGGTGCGGTCGGGAAAGTGGCTCGCCAGCGTGACAAACCCGCCGGCGCCCATCGGCGACCCGATGAGCAGCAGCACCGGGGCAGGGGAGTCGGTCTCGCGAACGTCGTAGGTCAGGGTCGCGCCGGGCACGTCCAGGGTGCGCGTCGTCGGCTCGGTGAGCGTGGTCATTGGGACGTCTCCTTGGTGGTGGCAGCTGGGGATCTATGCGGAGCGAACGGCGTCCTCGGAGAGGATCGCATCGATCTGACCGACGGCCTGGGTGAGGCCCTCCTCCATGCCCATGGCCAGGACCTGCTCCATCGCCGCGATGCTCGGGAAGCGGCTCTCGATCGTCATCCGCGTGCCGCCGGCCACGGTCGGCTCGATCGTCACCCGGCCCTCGTTGCGGGCGAAGTCGTCGTTCGGCGTGCCGTCGTCGTTCGCGAACCCGTCGAGGAAGACGAGCCGACGCGGTGGATCGACCTCGAGGACGTCCCAGTAGCCCCGCGGCTGGTCGCCGCTGGGCCCGGTCATGTGATACTCCACCCGACTGCCCGGCGCCAGGTCGTGGGTCGTGAAGGTGGCCGGGTAGGTCGGCGGACCCCACCAGCGCTCGAGTTTGCGCGGATCGGCCCACAGGTCCCACACCCGTTCGGGCGATGCGTCGAACTCGGCGGTCAGGGTCAGGGTCAGGGCGTCCGGATCCTTGCGGACGGCGGTGACGGTCATGGGTCGGTCTCCTCGTTGCTCGTGATGAGGTCGGTCATCCGCTCGATGCGGCCGCGCCACAACGCCTCGTATCGGTCGAGCAGGCCTCGCGCGAGGCGGAGCCCCTCGATGTTCGTGTGCACGACCTTGCGCCGGCCGCTGCGCTCCTTGGTGACCAGGCCGGCCCGCTCGAGCACTGCGACGTGCTTCTGTACCGCCGCGAAGCTCATCGGGTAGTGCCCGGCCAGCTGGGCGACGCCCTCGCTGGCATCGAGCGCACGCAGGACGATGTCGCGCCTGGTGGCATCCGCCAGGGCGGCAAAGACATGATCGGCGTCGAAGGCGTTCGTCATTGGTACAACCATACGGTTGTACCACCGGTTCGTCAAGAGACGTCCGGAACTGGGCGGTGTCAGGCCTCGGGCGTAAGGCGTTCCCCGGCCTCGATCCGAACCGGCAGGCGGTTCTCGGCCGGCGTCAGCGGGCAGGAGAACCGGACGTCGTACACGCAGGAGGGGTGGTAGGCCAAGTTGAAGTCGATGGTGTACGTCCCATCCTCGTCCGGGTCGATGTCCAGGTAGCGCCCCGCTCCGTACGATTCCGTGCCGGACGTCGCGTCGAGGAACGGCACGAAGACCGATCCGGATCGGTCGTTCTCGAATGTGTACGCGGTGAGCGAGGAAGGGACCGAGCCGACCGTGAAATGGAAGGTCCCTGCTCGTTCGGCCGGGCGCAGCTTCCCGTCGGAGGTCGGGATCGCGAAGCTCGTGGGCTCGCTCCCGCCGTAGGACTGGAGGATCAGCCCGTCGAAGCTGAGGGACTCGTCGACCGGGAAGTAGGGGAGTCCCTGGAAGCCGGCCCGCTCCGCTTCGGGGATGGGGCTCCGCGGGCTCGAACGGAAGAACTCGTCCTTCTCCGCTCGGAAGGAACGGACCGCATCGCCGTAGTCGACGTGCTCGTGATGGTGATGCTCGTGTTCCTGGTCGTGGTCGTGCGACTCACTCATGGCAGGCTCCCTCGACAGGGCGTCATTGTGGAGCCCCGATCGTCGAGGAGCATGCCGTCCCCGTACCATGCGCGGATGAGGACGGCTACGTGACCGAGGAGCGGCGCCTCGTGACGGTCCTGTTCGCCGACGTGACCGGCTCGACCGCGCTCGGCGAGACGGTCGATCCCGAGACTCTCCGCGGCCTGCTCGGCCGCTACTTCGCGATCGGCCGGGAGGTGGTCGAGAGCCACGGCGGCACGATCGAGAAGTTCATCGGCGATGCCTTGATGGCCGTCTTCGGCCTGCCCACGGCGCACGGCGACGACGCCGACCGCGCGCTCGCCGCGGCTCTGGAGCTCCGCGATCGTGTCCGGGCCGACCCCGCGCTCGGCGAGCGCCTGCCGATCCGGCTGGGCGTGAACAGCGGCGAGGTCGTGGCCAGCCGGGATGCCGGAGCCGGCGACTTCCTCGTGACGGGCGACGCCGTGAACGTCGCGGCACGGCTCCAGCAGGCGGCGGAGCCGTGGGCGATCGTCGTCGCCGAGCGGACGGCCAGCGCCGCCCGGGACGCTTTCGCGTTCCGGCCCCCGACCGACGTCGCCGCAAGAGGCAAGGCCCATCCGGTCGCCGCGAGCGAGCTCCTCGGGCGCTCCACGCGGCGACCGGCGCGACGGACGCCGCTCATCGGGCGGGGCGCGGACCTCGCCCAGCTCGACCTCGTGGCCAACCGGGCATTCGACGAGCGCCGGCCGTTCCTGGTCAGCGTGATCGCGCCCCCCGGCGTGGGCAAGTCACGCCTGCTCGAGGAGTTCACGGACCGCCTCCACCGGAACCGCCCGGGTGTGCAGGTCGCGATCGCCCAGTGCCTCCCGTACGGCCAGCGCCTGACGTTCTGGCCGATGCGGACGTTGCTCCTCGACCTGCTCGAGCTGCCAGGCGACCTGCCCCCCGAAGCGCTCCGGAGCGGTATCCGGCGGTGGCTGTCCGATTCGGGGGACGAGGCCGCCGACCGGACCGCCGACCTGCTCGCGGCGACGATCGGGGCCGGTGAGGTTGAGCTTGCCGATCGGGCCGCGGTCTTCGCGGCCTGGCGGTCGACGATCGAGCTCGCCGCCCTCCGCCGACCGCTCGTGCTCGTCGTGGAGGACCTCCACTGGTCGAGCGACAGCCTCCTCGACCTCGTCGAGTTCATCCTCCAGCCCCGGGGCGAGATGCCGTTGCTCATGGTCGCCCTGGCCCGGCCCGAGCTGCTCGACCGCCGACCGACCTGGGGCGGCGGCCGGCGGAACTTCGTGTCGCTGGCGCTCGAGCCGCTGGGCGACGCGGAGGTCGCCGAGCTCGTCAGGGACCTGCTCGACGGCTTGGGATCGGGCGTCGTCTCGCGTATCGTCGAGCGGGCCGACGGCAACCCGTTCTACGCCGGCGAGATCGTCCGATCGATCATGGAGCGGGCACCCGACCTCCGGGATGACGCCGACCGTCGAGGGCCACCTGACGGACCTGCCCGACACCGTCCAGGCGACGATCCTCGCCCGGCTCGACGTCCTTCCGGCGGCCGACCGCCGGGTCCTCCAGCTCGGCGCCGTCCTGGGTCGCACGTTCCGGAGTGCCGGGGTGGTGGCGCTCGAACCCGCGCTCGCCGCCACGAGCAGCCGGCTCTTCGACGAGCTGCTGGACCGGGACCTGGTTCGGCCGGCGGAGCGCGACGGGTACGTCTTCCGCCACATCCTCATCCGCGAGGTCGCCTACGGGACCCTGACCCGCGCCGAGCGGATCCGTCTCCACGAGGCGGCCGCCGGCTGGCTCGAGGCAACCGCCGGCGAGGACGCGGACGCGCTGGCCGAGCTCATCGCGTACCACTACCAGGAGGCGATCTCGCTGGCGCGGCTGATCGACCTGCCCGTCGATGACGCCACGCGGCGTCGAGCCGTCGCCTGGCTGGGTCGAGCCGCCAGCGCGGCGGAGGCCGGCTCGGCGATGCTCGAGGCGGGCAGGCACTTGCGCGCCGCGATCGAGTTGGCTCGATCCCGATGAGCTCCCCGAGCTGTATCTCCGGCTGGGCCAGACCCATCTCGGCAGCGATGCCGGGATCGCAGCGTTCGCCAACGCCTACGAGACCGGCCGAGCATGCGGCCGGTCGGCGGACTTCCTGCTCCTCGCGCTCGCGCTGCGCATGACGGCCATGACCCGCTGGTTCGCGTCGGTGGCTCGCCAGCCCTCGACCGAGGAGTTCCAGGTGCTCGTGGACGACGCCGACCAGCTCATGGGGCAGGCCACCGACGATCGCGCCAGGGCGATCTTCCACGTCTCCCAGTCGTTCGTGCCGTTCTGGCTGGGCAACCTCGGACGACCGACCGACCCGGAGGCGCTCGCCCGGGCGGAGGGCCATGCGCGGCGCGGCCTCGAGATCGCGGAACGGCTCGACGACCCGGAGCTGATGAGCGCGGCGCTCGACGGGCTCGGCGGCGTGCGCTCGGCGATGGCCGACCACGCGGCGGCCGTCGAGATGGCCCGGCGCCGGCTCGCGCTCGAGCCGCGGCTTAGCCTCGAGGAGCGGCTCGACGCGCACAACGTCCTCGCCTGGCAGAGCACGCTGGTCGGCGAGCTGGACGAGGCGGTCGACGCCGCGACCCGTGGTCTGTCGGCCGTCCAGCTGGGCCAGAACCCGCATTTCGCCATCTCGGTCGCCAACTGGCTGCCCTACGCGTATGCCCTTCTCGGTCGATGGGACGAGGTCCACGCCGCGACGGAGCGCTGCCGCCAGCTGTGGGTCGAAGGGGGCCGG
Organism: uncultured Chloroflexia bacterium; assembly: GCA_963809595.1. GTDB lineage: Bacteria > Chloroflexota > Limnocylindria > Limnocylindrales > CSP1-4 > Chersky-267. The sequence goes on from CAWEKG010000002.1 coordinate 414,395, forward strand.
GTGACCGCCGGGTATGCGCTCACCGGCTTCATCGCCGGGCTCGAGGTCGCCCGGGCGCGCGGGGACGAGGCGGGGATCGAGGCGTTCTCGGAGGTCATCGCCGAGATCGTCGGCCAGTTCGGGGAGAATCACCCGACTCGCCGGCTGGCCGCCTTCCTCGGACCGGACACCGAGGCGCTCGCCGAGCGCGTCGCCGCCGATTGGGAGTTCTACGTCGAGCGACTCCAGCACGTGGAGCGGGCGTTCGCGATCTGTGCCGACCGAGGCCAGCCGATCGGGCCGCCCGCCGTGGAGCAGGTGATCGAGGCGGCGCGCCACCGGAACACGCGCCCGCTCCTGGGCCAGGCGCTCCGCGTCCGCGGCGCGCAGGAGGGGAGTGAGGACGACCTGCGCGAGGCGCTGGCCCTGTTCGAGGCGGTCGGCGCCGTGCCGTACGTCGCCCGGGTCGAGGTGGAGCTCGGCCGGCTGGTCGGCGATGACGCGCTCGTCGAGCGGGGCACCGGCAGGCTCCAGGACCTCGGCGACATCGGCCAGCTCGGTCGGATCCGCCTCCAGGGGCAGTGAGGGCGGCGCTGATCCCGGACTCGAACTGAGCGGCCCGCCGCACCACGACCGGCACGATGGGCAGCATCATGGGCACGTGACCGATCGATCAAGCGAGCCGCCGAGGATCCAGCGGCTCGTCGCGGACCTCGTCGAGACGCCCGAGCCCGACCCGGCTCTCGCCGGGCTGCCCGCCTGGCTTGCCGCGTCGCCCACGTTCCGCGTGTTCGTCGAAGCCAATCGAGACAAGATCCGCAAGAAGCTGCGAGGTGCGGCGGAGACCGAGGCGAGGCTCGACGTCCGGGCGGAGCTCCGCGTGGCCGCGCTTCTGCTCGCGGACCGTCGGTTCGAGCTCGTGTTCGAGGCCTACGGCGTCGGGCGCCGCGGGCCCGACTTCACGGCCACCTACCGCGCGGGCCGCCCGTTCAACGTCGAGGTGACGCGCCGCCGGTCCGGTCCGGGCGCCGCGTCGCTGGAGCCCTCGATCCTGGGCAAGCTCCGTCAGCTCCCGCCGTCGGCGTCGAACGTGCTCGTCGTGGCGGTCGATGGGCGGGACGGCGCGCCGGACCCCGGCCCGATCCTGCGTGACCTGCGCGCGCGTGCCGATCGCCGTGACGATGCGTTCTTCGCCGCGCGGGGACTCGACGACGCGGCGGCGTTCTACGCCGGCCTCCAGCGGATCGCTGCGGTCGTCACCTGGGCCGAGGGCGCCGGCGGCCCAGCCCGGGTCGCCTCGTCGGCCAACGCCGGCGCACGGATCCCACTGCCGGGGCCGACCTTTCGGGCGCTCCTGGCGGCGCTCGCCGCGGAGTGAGCGCGGGCATGTCCGCCGGTCGGATCGCTGCCATCATCTGCGGATCGTGGGCGTACGGGTGTGGCGCGAGGTAGGGACATGACCGTCATCGACTGGCTGCTCGACTCCGATCCCGCGATCCGCTGGCAGGTGATGCGCGACCTGACCCACGAGCCGGCGGACGTCATCGCCGCCGAGCGGTCGAGGGTCGCGACCGAGGGCTGGGGCGCCCGGCTGCTCGCGCTCCAGGCGCCGGACGGCCGGTGGGCCGGCCGGCCGTGGTCGCACGACTGGACCGACACGTTCCACGTCCTGGAGCTCCTGCGACGGTTCGGGCTCGATCCCCGAGAGCGAGGGGGCCCGGCGGGCTGTCGAGCTCGTCCGCGAGCACGTCACCTGGCGGGATCCGCGACTGTCGAGACCCCGTGGGCCGACAACCGGTTCTTCGAGGGCGAGGTCGAGCCGTGCATCAACGGCAACGTCGTCGCGACCGGCTCGTACTTCGGGGTGGACATGACGCCGCTCGTCGACCGGCTCCTCGGCGAGCAGCTCCCCGACGGCGGCTGGAACTGCGAGGTCGAGAACGGCGCGACGGTGTCGTCGTTCGGGACGACGATCAACGTCCTCGAGGGCCTGCTCGAGCACGAGCGGGCGATCGGCGGCTCGGCCGAGGTGCGCGCGGCACGCCAGCGCGGCGAGGCGTACATGCTCGAGCGCCGGCTGTTCCGGCGGAAGTCGACCGGCGAGGTGATCGACCCGAGCTGGCTCCGGTTCTCGTTCCCGACCTGGTATCACTACGACGTCCTGCGCGGGCTGGAGTACCTGCGTGACGCCGAGGTCGAGCCCGACGAGCGCGTCGCCGAGGCGATCGGGGTCGTCGAGGGCCATCGGGATCCCGACGGCCGGTGGCCGCTCCAGAACGTCCACGAGGGCGAGGCCCACTTCCAGATGGACGACGGCGAGGGCAAGCCGAGCCGGTGGAACACGCTCCGCGCGTTGCGCGTGCTCGACTGGTTCGCGCACGAGCGGGCACGCTTCTGAGATCGGCTTGACAGGCCGGGGTTATACTCCGGGTATGAAGACCGCGGTGTCCGTGCCGGATGACGTGTTCGAACGAGCCGAGCGACTCGCGAGACGAGAGCGACGATCCCGCAGCGACGTCTACAGCACCGCGCTCCGTGAGTACGTCGCCCGCCACGACCCCGACGACGTCGTCGAGGCCCTGGACCGGGCGGTCGCGGCGGTGGGTGAGGAGCTCGACCCATTCGTGACCGCCGCCGGTCGACGAGTGCTCGCTGCTTCGGATTGGTGATCGCCCAGGGCGACGTCTGGTGGGCGGATCTGGGCGATCCCGTCGGCTCGGAGCCAGGGTTCCGCCGGCCGGTGATCATCGTCCAGGGCGACAGCTTCAACCGAAGCGCGATCCGCACGGTCGTGGTCGTCCCCCTGACGAGCAACCTCAAGTGGGCATCGGCGCCCGGGAATGTCCGGTTGACCGCGCGGGCGACGGGTCTGGACCGCGACGGCGTCGCCAACGTCTCGCAGATCGTCACGATCGATCGATCGACCCTGATCGACCGTGTCGGTCGACTGACGAGCGCCAAGCTCGACCTCGTCCTCGCCGGGCTCGACACCGTCCTGGGACGGTAACCGGTCGAGCTCGGCGCCAGTCGCCTTGCACGTCACCCGCCGGCCGATGCCGACGTGGTCAACGCGGGTGGAGCTCGAAGACCGCCCGACCCTCGGCCGCCTCGCGGGGACGATCCAGATCGGTCCCGTCGATGGTGCGGACGAACCACATGCCGAATCGCATGTCCCGCGCGACCGGACCAAGGACGTCGCGAAAGAACCCGACTCGTTCGCTCGCGTCCAGTTCCGTGGCCGCAACGTCCTCCTTCCGGCCCCGGACGGTTATGGTCGCGCCCCCGGCGGCCCGCAGGTTGCGAACCCAGTGGACATCGCCCCAGGGGGACCAGATCCAACGCCGGCCGGAGGCCTCGATGATCGCCAGGGGCGTGGTGCGAGGCAGGCCGCTCTTCCGGCCGCGGACCGTCAGGAGCCCGTTGGGACCCAGTGGAACGCCGGCGGCCAACAGAGGACGGGTGATCGGGGTGAACATCGTGACCCAACGTGGAGCGCCGGTGGGACTGCCGATCTGCTCGCTCATTCGGGTGACTCCTTCGTGCATCGGTCCTTCCGGGGTGTCACAGAGGGGACCCGCACGAAGGCGCGGACGTGACCGCCGCCGGTGGAACGAACCCTCAGCCGGCGACCACGGTGAGGTCCAGCCGGGCGAGCCGGTCCGGATCAGCCAGGATGTCGATCGCGAGGATCCGTCCGCCCCGGACCGTCAGGGCCAGGACGGCGAATGGACTCCCGTCCGGCGTCCACGCGATCGCTCCCGGGGCTCCGTTGACGAGGACCCGCGTCGCCGTCTCCGCGAATCGACGGAAGGTCATCGCCTGCTCGGCGACGGCCTGGGCGCCGCGGACCACCGACACGAGGCTCGGACGCGCGACCCCGCCGTCCGACCGCACGACCACATCCGGATCGAGGACGGCGAGGAGTCGTTCGAAGTCGCCAGAACGCGCCGCGGCCAGGAAGGCCTCGACGACGACCCATTGGCCATCGAGGTCGACGTCCGGCACGGGCGCCCCCCGGATCCGACGACGGGCACGGCTCGCCAGCTGCCTCGTCGCCGCGGGCGTGCGACCGACGATCGGGGCGATCTTGTCGAACGGCACGGCGAACACGTCGTGCAGCACGAAGGCGATCCGTTCCGCGGGTGTCAGCGAGTCGAGGACGACGAGCATCGCGAGCCCGACCGAATCGCCCAACAGGGCCTCCTGCTCGGGATCCATCCCCGCCTCGGGGCTCACGATGGGATCCGGGAGGTGGGTCTCCAGGGACGATTCGCGCCGCGTCCTGCGCGATCGCAGCATGTTGAGGCAGACGCGCCCCACGACCGTCGTCAGCCAGGCCCGCAGGTCGTCGACGTCGCTCGTGTCGGTGCGGCTGAGGCGGATCCAGGCTTCCTGGACGGCGTCGTCCGCCTCGGTCAGCGAGCCGAGCATCCGGAAGGCGACGCCGCGCAGGTGGGAGCGGTCGGCCTCGAAGCGCTCGGCGAGCCAGTCCTGGTCGTGCATCGGTGAGATTCCTGCGCTTGCTCCGGTGATGGCTTGACCCGGGAGCCGGCGTCGATGTGACCGGCCTACTGTGACGCCATGCTCGTCATCGTGCCCCGCTTGACGTGGCATGCGAGCCTATGTGAAGCACAACCGCCGAGACAGAGGAAAGGAGCGTCATGGGAGCAGTCATGTCCAGCCAGAAGGTGATCACCTCCTTGGAAGGCATGAGGCTCCATGCGTACGCTCAATCTCGGCATCCTGGCCCACGTCGACGCCGGTAAGACCACCCTCACCGAGCGACTCCTCTTCACCACCGGCGCCATCGATCGCGTCGGCAGCGTCGACGCCGGAACCACCCAGACCGACTCCCTCGAGCTCGAACGCGAGCGCGGCATCACGATCCGCTCCGCGGTCGCCTCGTTCCTGGTCGGCGACCTCGCGGTCAACCTCGTCGACACGCCGGGCCACCCGGACTTCATCGCCGAGGTCGAGCGCGTCCTCGGCGTGCTCGACGGCGCCGTGCTCGTCGTCTCGGCGGTCGAGGGCGTCCAGCCGCAGACGCCGCTCCTGTTCCGCGCGCTCCAGCGGCTCCGCGTCCCGACGCTGATCTTCGTCAACAAGATCGACCGGGCCGGCGCCGACCCGGAGCGCGTCGTCGAGGCGATGGCGCGCCGGCTCGCACCCGCCGTCGTGCCGATGGGAACCGTCCGCGACGCCGGCCGCCGTGACGCGGCGTTCCTCCCGTTCGCGGCGGACGACCAGGTCCGTGGTTCCGCCCTGACGGAGGTCCTCGCCGAGCACGACGAGGCGATCCTCGCGGGCCTACCTTCGCGACGAGGCGGCGCTGTCGCCGGCCCGCCTGCGGCCAGCAGCTGGCGGCCCAGACGCGCCAGGGCTGGGTCCACCCGGTGTTCTTCGGGTCGGCGGCGACGGGTGCGGGGATCGACGCGCTGCTCGCCGGCGTCGACGAGCTCCTGTCGGGCGCTCGCGGCGACCCGGACGCGGCGGTCTCCGGCCGGGTGTTCAAGATCGAGCGCACGGCATCGGGCGAGCGGGTCGCCTACGTCCGCCTGTTCGGCCGGCACGCTCCGACCGCGCCAGCGCGTCCGAGTCGGGGAAGGGGAGGAGGCGAAGCCGACCTCGATCAAGGTGTTCGCGCCGGCCGGTGCGCCGCGCCGTGACGTCCTCGCCGCCGGCGAGATGGCGGCGGTCCGCGGTCTCGGTGCGGTTCGGGTCGGCGACGCGATCGGCGAGCCGCCCCCGGGCCAGGCCGAGACCGCTCGCTTCCCGCGGCCGACACTCGAGGCCGTCGTCTTCCCGCTCCGGCCCGAGCAGTCCGGCAGCCTCCGCGCGGCCCTTGCCCAGCTCGCCGAGCAGGACCCGCTCATCGACGTCCGCCAGGACGACCATCGCCACGAGATCACGGTCTCGCTGTACGGCGAGGTCCAGAAGGAGGTCATCGGGGCGACGCTCGAGCGCGACTACGGCATCGCCGCCGACTTCCGCGAGACGACGACGGTGTGCATCGAGCGGCCGGCCCGGGTCGGCGAGGCCGACGAGGTCATCCGGGCGAAGACGAAGACGAACATCACCGGGCGCAGCTCGCCGCTCAGCACGAACCCATTCCTGGCGACGCTGGGCCTCCGGATCGAGCCGGCGCCGCGGGCTCGGGGATCGAGTATCGCCACCGAGGTCGAAGCCCGGCTCATCCCGCTCTACCTGTTCAAGACGCCCGCGATGTTCGCGACCCAGATGGAGGCGTACGTCCACGAGGCGCTGGCCGAGGGGCTCGCGGGCTGGCAGGTGACCGACTGCCGGGTCACCCTGACCGACTGCGGCTACGCCTCACCGGCCACGAGCGCGGCCGACTTCCGGCGGCTGACCCAGCTCGTCGTGCTGACCGCCCTCGATCGCGCCGGGACGTGGGTCTGCGAGCCGCTCGCGGACATCGCGCTCGAGATGCCCTCGTCGACCGCGCCCGGCGTTCTCGCGGCCCTGGGTCGGCTGGGCGGCCGCGTCCGCGGCCAGTTCTCGGCGAACGGCGTCGCGAAGGTCGATGCGGTGATGCCGGTCGCGCGCGTCCGCTCGCTGCAGCACCAGCTGCCCGGCCTGTCGATGGGGGAGGGCATCCTCGAGACCCGCTTCGGCGGCTACCAGCCGATCGGCGACGACCCGCCGCGGCGTGCCCGCCCAGGCCCCAGCCCACTCGACCGCGACGCGTGGCTCGCCTCGCTCTTGAAACGCGGATGAGGCGCCGGATCGCCGCATCACCCGGATCGTGGATGGAGCAGACCCCGTTCGTAGGCCGTCGCCACGGCCGCGGCCCGGTCGCCGACGCCGAGCTTGGCGTAGATGTGGAGGAGATGCGTCTTGACCGTCGCCTCGGAGATGAATAGGCGCGTGGCGGCACCGCGATTGGTCTCGCCCCGGGCGATGAGCGAAAGGACCTCCAGCTCGCGTTCGCTGAGCTGGTCCTGGGCGGGGCCGCGCAGGTCGGCGACCAGACGAGTCGCTACCGACGGGGCGAGCACCGCCTCGCCGCGGGCCGCCGCGCGGATGGCCCGCAGGAGCTCGGGCCGCGGCGCGTCCTTGAGCAGGTAGCCGGTCGCGCCGGCGCCGAGTGCCGGGAGCACGTCCCGGTCGCTGTCGTAGGTCGTCAGCACCAGCACCCGAGCCGTCGACCGGCGTTGCGCCAGGGTCCGGATCGACTCGAGGCCGCCGACACCGGGCATCCGCAGGTCCATGAGGATGACATCGGGCGCGAGCGGTCGACGAGCGCGAGCACCTCGGCACCGTCGCCGGCCTCGCCCACGACCTCGAAGTCCGGCTCCGCGGCCAGCATGCCCCGGAGGCCGTCGCGGACATCGGGTGGTCGTCGGCGATGAGCACGGATGGGGTCATCGTGTCGCCGCCGCGGACGGATCGATCGCGATGGCGGGGACCGGGCGGAGATCGCCGTCCCGCGGCCCGGCTCCGACTCGATGGCGAGCGAGCCCGCCACCCGGGCCACGCGCTGCCGCATGCCGTGGAGCCCGAACCCAGCGCCCGACGCGGTGGCGGGACGCCCGACGTCGAACCCGACCCCATCATCGTGGACGTCCAGGACGACCTCGTCGCCCATATAGGAGAGCGTGATGCGCGCGCGTCCCGCCTGGGCGTGCTTGGCGATGTTCGCGAGCGCCTCCTGGGCCGTCCGCAAGAGCGTGACCTCGATCTCAGGATCGAGCGTGACCAGGTCGCCGGTGACCGTGACCTCGACCGGGACCGTCGTCCGATCGGACCACTCGCGCGCCACCTCGCGCAGCGCATCCGGGAGTGTCGCGGCAGCGAGGGGCGCGGGCAGCGCCCCCTCCACGGACCGGCGCGCCTCGGTCAGGCTCTCGCGGGCCAGTCGCTCGGCGTTCGCGAGGTGCCGGTCGTGCTCGTCGGGTCGGTCGTGCGCGTGGCGGGCCGCCTCGAATTGGGTGATGACGCCGGTCAGGCCCTGGGCGATCGTATCGTGGATCTCGGCCGCCATCCGCTGGCGCTCCTCCAGCACCCCGGCCTCCCGCGCCTGGGCCAGGAGCTGCGCGTGGAGGCCGGTGTTCTCGGCCAACGTCTGCTCGGACGCACGACCATCTCGCGACGCGCCTCGTTCTGCTCGGCGACCCGTTCGCCGAAGAACGTGCCAGCGCTGATGACCGCCGTCTGCACGACGATGATCACGAACCAGAACGTCCATGCCGTGGCTGTCTGCGGCAGTCCGGCGATCAGGGAGTTCACCAGGACCGACGTCACCGCGATCGCCGCGACGGCCACCGCGAACGGGCGGAGCACGGTCGCGTAGAAGAAGCCGGCGATCATCTGGGACATCTGGGCACCGTACTGGCCGCACCACGACGACGGCGGTCCCGTCTCTCACGGGATCAACGTGCTGCCCAAATACGTGCCATCGACGACGCTCAGGGACCCGGCCTGGCAGAACACGCACGTCATCGACGGCGGTGTCGAGGCGGCCGTGCGCGATCTCAAGGCGACACCCGGGCGCGAGCTCCAGGTCCATGGCAGCGGCGTCCTGCTGCGTTGGCTGCTGGAGCGGGACCTCGTCGACGAGCTGAAATCTGCTGTTCTTCCCGGTCGTCCTGGGCGACGGGCTGCGCCTCTTCCCGGAGCAGGGGCAGACGCACAACCTGACGCTGCTCGACTCCAGGGCGACGCCGTCCGGAGTGACGATCCAGACCTATCGACCGGCCGGGCGGGCGACATTCGGCGACGCCGGGGAGTGACGGGGCCGGCTGGAAGGGCGACGCGCAGCCAGGACGGGCTCGCGGAACAGCAGTTGGCCCGCTGCTAATGGACGTTCGTACATGCGGCTTGTGACGTCTCGGCCGCCGATCGGCCGGGAGGTGGGCGTAGTCGAGCGTCGCCTGATCGATGCGCAGGTCCCGAGCCACGATCCCGTTCGGGCAGGACGCGTTACGGCGGACCGCAGGACAAGCGCTCGGTCCTACGCTGTCGACCGGCCCGTCGATGCGTGGACTCGGGCAGGCCCGCGAGCAGCCCGTCGTCGAGCTCGATCGAGGCCGGAAGCGGAAGCGCTGCTCGGGGTCGGCGCGGGCCACGATGCCGGCCGGATGTCGACGCGACCACGCGACCGTCCCGGAACACGGCGACCCGGTCGGCGAGCCGCTCGGCCTCCTCCATGAGGTGGGTGACAGGAGGACCGTGACGCCCTGGTCGCGCATCGTCTCGACGACACGCCAGGTCTCGCGGCGTGCGTGCGGGTCGAGGCCCGTCGAGAGCTCGTCGAGGATCGCGACCCGCGGCCGCCCGACGAGGGCAGGGCGATCGAGAGGCGCTGCTTCTGGCCGCCCGACAGGTAGCGGAATGCGGTGTCGCGACGGTCGGCGAGGTCGAGGTCGTCGAGGAGCCGGGCCGGATCCACCGGCGCGGCGTAGAACGACGCGAACAGATCGAGCGCCTCACCTGGCGTCATCCGCTCTGGGAGCTCGCTCTTCCTGGAGCTGCACTCCCACGAGGGTCCGCAGGGGATCTCGGTCGTCCCGAGGGTGGTGACCGAGGACGCGGATCGCACCGCCATCCGGCGTCCGCAGACCGGCGATGGACTCGACGGTCGTTGTCTTGCCCGCACCGTTCGGGCCGAGGATACCGAAGATCTCGCCTTCCTGGACCGCGAACGAGACGCCGTCCACGACGAGGCGGTCGCCGTATCGCTTCTTGAGGTCGGTGACTTCGATCACGTTCACGCCGGTCGGCTCCCTGTGTCGGTCTGCTTCGTCCCGCGCCACGGATCGCCGGGTGCTCGGGCGTACTGCCGCCACACGTGGTCCCACGGGGTGACGGCGATGACCACGACCACGAGTGCGACGCTGAGCAGTGTCCTGCCGAAGGCCGGATCCCCGTCGCCGGTGCGGAGGTGGGGGAGGGCCACCGTCGCAAGCCACAGCAGCTTCCAGATCGACTCCAAGAGGAGCAGGGGGATCAGCTTGATGGGATAGCGCAGGCCCAGGAAGGCCAGCAACGACATCGCCGTCAGCATCGCGGTGACGATGCCGTCCATGAGGGGCAGCGCTGCTGGGTCATGCAGCATGACGGACCACTTGGTGACGGCGAGGCCGACCCCCATGATGAGGTAGCCGGCGCGCATCAGGTTGACCCGGTAGATGGGGAGCGTCCCAGGCCGGACGGTCCGAGGATCGACGACACGCGGATGGCTGTTGGTCGTGAGGACGCGCTGGGCGTCGGTGATGGTGCTCATGCGATGCAGCATCCACCGCCGCCGGGTCCGCTGGCATCGGACGATGCGCCAGCCTCGCGGCAACACTCGGTCGAGGGGAGGTCAACCGTTCGGTGGATGCCGGGGTAGGGCCGGCGGCGTCGGTCGAATGCCAGCCTGCCGTTCGACTTGGGCCATCATCGCCGCTGGCGCGTCCTCACCGCGCGACGGCCTGGGCGTAGAACACGCATCCCGCAGCGCCGGCGTGCGCCATCACGGTGACCGTCGCGACGTGGCCATCGGGCAGGGCGTCGGTGACCGTCACGACGCGGTCGGTCGCCGGTCGAGGGGGGCAACGTAGAAGCCGCGCTCGCGGCGATCGACGCGTATGTCGTGCCGCCGACCGCGTCGGCGTGCCACGCATCCGCCACCCCGCCCGACCCGTTGCGCCAGAACAGCCGGTAGTTCGGGACCCCGCCGGAGCCACAGCTCCCCTCGATCGACCCGAAGCCCGTGACGGAGAGGATCGCGCCGTTCCCGCTGTTGAGCGGCTCGGTCAGCCTCCCGCGAAGGAGCAGCTGGGTGGTGCCCGCCGGGGCCTGGACGAAGCCGGTGCGGGGAGACTCCACCTAGGCGTGGCCGCGTCGACCGGGTCAGCCGTCCTGCGGAAGTCGCTGGAGTCGAGGCCGTCGAGGCGGTCGACGTTCAGGTTCGCGACCTTGGTCGACGAGGTGACAACCATCGGAGCCGTGCCCGCCTTCGTGGACAGCCGAAGGGCAGGGCCTGATCCCAGGTTCGTGACCTTGAGCAAGCTCGACGACACGTTCGCCGGAGGGACGTCGCGTTGTTGACGGTGTTCGTCCGGCCGAGGTGGAACACGCCACCGATGCCAGTGCCGGCGATGGTGGTGGCCGGTCCCGCCACGGCGACGAGCACGGCGCCGACGACGGCACCGCGGAGAAACTGGACGCGCATCGGGTGCCCTCCCAAGGCTGACGAACTGGGCGCGACCACGCCCGGATAACTGCGGATCATGGGCGCCGGCGATGGGGCGTCAACGATCAATCCGCGGCCCAGGAGGCTGCGCGCGGGTCTCCAGGATTCCGTCTCGCGGCCGCAGTGCGCCGCGATCAGCGATGCTCTCAATCCGAGCAAACGACGCGTCCCCAGCCGACCTCCTGGACGTTGACGATCCGTCACGCCGGTTGCGCTGTCCCGCAAACGCGACGCCGGCTTCTAGGACGCTTCCGCGGGACTTCACTGGCCGCGCAGACGACGCACTTGCGTAACGCGGACATAACTCACCTTATCGGAAGGAGTTGGCCAGCCACAAGACGAGGGCGTTCGCGGCGACTCGCGCTACAGCTCGCCCGGTCCGATCGTCCTGACGAGGTGCTCCGCTCCGCGCGCCAGCCGGCCATCGACCGTCAGGAGCGTGAAGTCAGGCGGCCGTGCGGCAGGCCAGGTAGACGTAGAGCGGCAGATCGAGCGCGACGTGGACGGCGATCGGCAGGAGCAGCGACCGCGTCCGGATCGTGATGAGCCCGGCGATGAAGCCGCCGGCGGCCAGGGCCGCGATGACGGGCCCGGGTGAGCCCACGAAGTCGGGGCCGCCGTGGGCGAAGCCGAAGACGACCGACTGGAGGACGAGCGCCGGCGCCAGCCCGACCACCCTGGCGGTCCAGCCCATGAGGACGCCTCGATAGGCCGTCTCCTCCATGACCCCGTTCGAGACCGCGAAGATCAGCGCCGGCACGAGGGCCAGCGGGTCGGACAGGTCCAACCCGAACGAGCCGAAAAACGGCCGGGCCAGGGTCGGACCAAGCAGCAGCCCGAGCGGACCGAAGACGATGAACCCCGCGACGCTCAGCCGGACGACGGTCTTCGACGGCCGGCGCCACCACAGGCTGGCCGCCGGCGCGTGGAGGGTCCAGGCCAGCACGACCACGGCGCCGAGGACCAGGACGGCCTCGGCCAGCCGCCACAGGGCGGGCGGCGAGAGCGGGCTGGCGCAGTCCGCACCGAGCGGATCGGCGGCCGGTGGCACGATGAGCCCCCACGACAGGCTCAGGGCGACCGGGACCGTGGCGGCCCAGGCCCAGCGGACGGGGGCCTGCCGACGGATCCCGACGAGGGTCCCGGCGATCGCTGCGATCAGGACGAGGGGGCGGACCTCGCGGACACCGGCCCCCAGGATCAGGAGGGCGATCGGCAGCAGGGCGCGGGCCGATGCGGCGGGATCGCGCGGCAGGAGCGCCCGGGTGGTCACCCGGCGGGGGTTGGCGCCACGTTGCTGCCGGTGACGATGACGAGGGCCGGCCCGGCACCACCCTCGTCGGCCAGGAGACCGGCCCAGGACGCCGCGGCGGCACCCTCCACGGTGATCCCGAGCGCGTCGCCGAGCTCGGCCTGCGCGGCGTGGAGGGCAGCCTCGCTCACCAGGCGCATCTCGTCGACCCGGCCGACCATCATCGCGAGCGCCTCAGGCACGGGGACCCGGGTCGCGATCCCCTCGGCGAAGGTCACGGCGGTCTCGGTCTCGATCGGCCGGCCGGCCTGCCACGACCGGGTCATCGAGGGCGCCGCCTCGGACTGGATGCCGACGATCCGGCAATCGGGCGCGGCGGACCGGAGCCAGGCGCCGACCCCCACGATGAGCGCCCCGTTCCCGACCGGCACGAAAGCCGCGGCGGGGGCGGGCAGCGCTCCGGCGGCGACCCCGTCGGTCACCTCCACCGCCAGCGTCCCGGCGCCGGTGGCCACCCTCGGCTCCTCACCGTCGACCAGGAGGAAGCCACCCGTCTCGCGGGCATGGACCGCGGACGCCTCGCGGGCGGCATCGAAGTCGCGGCCGGCCTGGATGACGGTCGCCCCGAAGCTCCGGATCCGGTCGAGCTTGCGTGGGTTGGCATGCTCGTCGGCGAAGACCACGGCGGGGATCCCGAAGGCCCGGCAGGCATAGCCGACACCCTGACCGAAGTTGCCGGTCGAGGCCGCCACGAGCGGGCGATCGGGTCCCACCCGCCCCTCCCCCGCCAGCTCGCGGACCGCGAACCAGGTCCCGCGACCCTTGAACGCCCGGATCGGGTTGACCGTCTCGACCTTGACGATGACCGGCCGCCCGGCTCGCTCCGAGAGTCGATCGCTGAGGTACTGCGGCGAACCGGTGAAGACCGGGTCGATCGCGGCGATCGCCGCCCGGATGGCGTCGGGTCCGAGGGGGTCGTCGTGCTGGAGGTCGCTCATCGAGCGATGATGCCACGCCCCGGCGGGGCCGACCCGTAGGGAACGCGGCCGATCCGGTCAGCCGGTGATGCCGGAGACCCCGATCGGGAGCGGCTCGTCCTCGCTCCCGGCCTCGTCGGCGGATGCGCCTGTCGTCGCTCCGCTCGCCGCGGCGGAGCCGGCGGGCAGCTCCGCCCGGTGGCGCTCCACGAGGTCCGGGATGATCTCGGCCCATTCGTGCCCGACCACTCGGATCCGGACCCGCCAGACGTTCGCCATGGCCGTCTCGAGGATCTCTCGCTCCCGGACGCGGAGGGCGTCGTGATCGAGTCCGCCGACGACCAGCATCGGCGCGAACGAGGCGAAGGGTGGGAAGGTGTAGGCGTCGTCGGTGTTCTCGAGGAGGCGATCGATCGTCAGCTCGAAGGACGGCTCCTCGGCCAGCGGCGGGGTGCCGCGCTCCATGAGGATGACCGTGTCGATCGGCGCCCGGTCGGTCTGGTCGCAGTCGATCAGCGACTGGACGTGGTACTTGGGCGGCGGGATGAGCAGCTGGACCCAGGCGTTCGTCGTGACGATCGGCACGTTCATCCGGCCGAGGGCGTGCCCGGCGGAGCGTCCGCCCTTCGAGTGGACCCGGCTCCGGATCGCCAGCATGAACCGGTCCGCCCTGGGCAGGGCCCGATCGTTGACCGCGCTCATCGTGTGCGAGCTCAGGGTCATCGGCTTGGGGTAGCTCAGGATCTCGCCACCCGGGGTGATGATCGCCATGTCGTCGGAGATGAAGCCCCAGCTGCGCTTCATGAGCAGACGCAGGACCGTGCTGGTCTTGCCGGTGTCGGTCTGGGCCGACATGATCACCGCCCCCTGCTCGGCGTCGATCGCCGCGCAGTGGAGCAGGACATACCCGCGCGACACGAGCATGAATCGCAGGAGCGGCTCGACCATGTTCGTGTACAGGACGTGGTGGGACCAGGTCAGCAGCCAGTTGGCGTCGAGCTCGACCTTCGACCCGATCGCGACGTCGAAGGCCGCCGACAGGGCCCCGAAGTGCTCGCGATATCGGATCGTGCCGTCGGCGCCCTTGACCGTCGAGACGTGGAGACGCGGTCCCCCGCCGATGAACCGGCGCCGGATGACGATGTCCGGGTCCACCCGGTGGGCCACGTTGAACGAGGCCAGCTCGGGCAGGTGGACGGTGGAGGTGATCCGGATGATCCCGTGGACGTCGTACTGGTAGGAGCCGTCGAGCGGCACCTGGTCCCGCCGGTCGCGGCCGGCCCAGATCCAGTTGTCGGCGACGAGGTAGCGGATCCCGAAGGTCAGCCCGATCGCAACGAGGTTCGAGACCAGGTAGTAGACCCCGACGAGCTCGGTCAGCACATACAGGGTCGGCAGGCGGATCAGCTGGGTCGCCATGTTCAGGATGTTGAACGTGATGTAGCGCCACAGGATGTGGCCGCCGACCTCACGCCCGCGGAAGACCCACAGCTCGGTCAGGACGAAGTTGTTGAGAGTCGAGACCTGGGACGAGAGGATCGCCGCCGGCAGGAGCGGGACGGCCAGGTAGTCGACCAGCGCGAAGAGGGCGATCTGGTTGACGAAGATCCCGACGATGCCGACGACGGCGAACTTCGAGGGGCTGAGGAGGGACCGGAAGAGACGCCGGACCCGCGGCCGGCGGTGCCAGCGAGTGGGTCGCTCACCCTGCGATTCGAGCTGCGTGACGGGTCCCTCGGTGCGCTGGCGGGTCCGCCGAATGGTACCGGAGCGGCGATCGGGGCGTCAAAGCCGGCGGCGGGAGCCCACCGGTCGCCCGGATCAGCGTCCGGCGAGGACCCGGAGCCGGGCCAGCGACGCCTCGACCGACGGATCGGTCCGGGTCGGGACGACGCGCTCCAGCAGGGTCCGGGCGACCTCGACCGGCGGCGCCGGCTGACGCTCGAGGAAGGTGACCAGGCGGTCGAGCGCGTCCGGTGCCATGTACAACCGCCGGCTATCGAACGAGACCCGGGAGGGGTCGATCTTGAAGACGTAGCTGTCGAGGGGTTCGTGGCCGGGGACCGGGAACGTCCAGTGGGCGACCTGCTCGATCCCCGTGCTCGAGGCAAGCGCGGGGATGATCGTGCCGGCAGCCGTCGACAGCCCGGTCGTGTAGACCCAGTACTGGACACCGCCCGCCCCCAGCTGGCGCTCCAGCCAGGCGGCTCGGTAGGCCTGATACTCGTTCACGTT
This sequence comes from uncultured Chloroflexia bacterium, assembly GCA_963809595.1. Classification (GTDB taxonomy): domain Bacteria; phylum Chloroflexota; class Limnocylindria; order Limnocylindrales; family CSP1-4; genus Chersky-267. Next base: position 430,035 of record CAWEKG010000002.1, read on the forward strand.
GCGCGGGGCGGTGTCCACCGCGATCCAGTCGTCGGCCGGGTCCTCGCCGACCCGGATGAGACCCTCCGGCGCCGCCGGATCGGCGATCGCGATCCGCGCCCGGACCTGGACCGCCTCGGCGCGGCCGCGCAGCCCGAGGGCCATCTCGTACCCCAGGAACGAGGGGAAGGCGACCTTCGCGCCCGGCGGGACGTTGTCCTGGAGCCAGCGCGTGACCGTCGTCACCGCGATGCCCCGTCCCAGGGAGTCGGGCTGGGTCCGCCGGACATGGACGGTCAGCGTGGCCGTGGCGACAACGAGCGCGATGACGAGCATCGCGTCGACCGCCAGGTCGGGCAGGCGGATCCGCTCACCTCGGCCGGTGCGTCGCACGAGCCAGGGAAGCGATCCGACGGCCGCCCCGACCACGGCCCCACCGATCGCGGCGCGGGTGGTCCAGCTCGGACCGACCATGTTCGCGGCTACCAGACCCGCCGCCAGCCCGATGAGACCACCGATCGGAACGAGCAGGAGCGGCGGCCGGACCACGACCAGGCGCTCGACGGCCCAGATCGCCCCGACCGAGGCGATCCCGACGAGGATCGCGATCTGGGCCAGGTAGTTCCGGGGTGGCTCGCCCACCGCGATCACCAGGAGGATGAGCGGCGCCGCGCACAGGGTCGCAAGGAAGAGGTCCGCGATCGCCTGGCGCTGGGCCGGGTCACGGAGCCGGAAGAAGGCCACCACACCCAGCAGGACGCCGACGATCCCGAACACCGCCACCGTCCGGAACGGCACGAGCCAGGTCGCCGCGTACGCCCGGAACTGGACCAGGTCGATGAGGGGCCCTCCCTTGAGCCGGGCGGTCCGGGCGAAGACGAGGGTGAGCAGAACGAACCAGGCGAACGCCGACCCCCAGGCGAGGAACGCTCGGCCGTGGCGCTGCCAGAACGACGGCGCGGCCTCGGTGGCTCGGCGGGCGATGGCCCGCCCGGTCGAGCTCGCCGCCAACCGACCGGCGCTGAGCCCGAGGACGACCGCCAGGACGATTCCCGCCGTCAGGGGGAGCAGCGTCCAGACGGGCGAGTCGAGTCGGTAGACCCGGTGGCCCAGGACGGCGTACATCGCGAACCACCACGACAGCCCGATCGAGGCCACCAGCAGGGTCCAGGCGCCGACCCGGGCGAGGATCACCCAGGGCCGGCGCCACAGGACACCGGCCACGAACGGGATCGGCGCGAACGGGAGCGCCACCTCCTTGACCAGGAACGCGACGGCGAAGGTCAACCCCGCGGCGATCGCCCAGCGCGTCGAGCCGCGACGCACGGCCTCGAACCCGATGACGACGTAGAGGAGGGCGAGGGCCGCTGCCGGGACGTCGAGCCGGGCGGTCCGCGAGAGATCATGGAGGTACGGGATCGCCAGGATCCCGGCGGCGGCGAGGCCGCCCGCGGCCGGCCGGACTCGCCAGCCGAGCAGGCCACCCAGCCCGACGACGGCCGCCCCGCTGATCGCCCCGAGCAGTCGACCCCAGGCCCACGGATCGATCCCCAGCAATGCGTCGGGTGCCGCGAGGACCCCTGACCACAACGGTGAATGGGGGATGAAGGTGGCCCCGAAGACGGTCGTGGGACCGAGCCCGGCCCAGAGGCTGTAGCCGACCCCGAGGTACTTCTGTTCGTCGAAGCTCGGATAGAAGCCCGGCACCGCCAGCGCGAGAGCCAGGAAGACCACGACGGAACTGCCGAGCACGACGGCGGACAGGCGGCGCTCGGAGGGCAGGTCAAGAGGCACGGTCGGCCGTATGGTAGCGCCCGTCGGGGGGGACAACGAAACGCCCGAAGGAACCACTCGGTCCGTCGGTCCGTCTCCGCCGATGCAAGCACCTGCGACTCGGTCTCCGGCGAGCCCCGGTCCGTAGCTTTCGCCGCTGATGCAAGCACCTGCGACGCCGCTCTCGGTCCGTCATGGCCCCTTCGGGCAAGACCTACAGTACGGCCCCGTCGTCGTCCCTGGCTACGGGGTTATCCACGAACTTGGGGTCCGCTCCGAGGAATCTGCGCTCGTTCTCCACGGTCCGTCCACGAGGCCGGGTCCGGGGACCCGGGCGGGGAGCTCGCGATCAGGGCTCCAGGGGCCACTCGGCGGGTTCGAGCAGGATCGGCAGGCCACGCCGGTCGAGGACGAGGGGGGTCGCCGTTCCGGCGGCGGGGGGCACAACGAAACGCCCGAAGGAACCTCCGGTCCGGCCGTCGAGTCCGCTGATGTCGCCACCTGCGATCTCAAGACGTCGGTCCCTTGGCCCCTTCGGGCAAGACCTACAGTACGCCGGAGCGACCGGTGGCCGCTACCGGGTTATCCACGAGCTTCCCTGACAACAGGCCGTTTCTCGGGTGGTTATCCACCGCTCGCCCACCGAACCGCGCTCGAGGTCGATCGGGGATGGTCGGGGCCCGGCCAGGCCGGCCCGGACCAGGGTCCGATCGGCGGCGCGCCTGGACGGTCGCCCCATCCCCTCCCCCGACGGGCGCCCCCGCCCGCCCCGTCGGCGGGGACAACGAAACGCCCGAAGGAACCACTCGGTCCGTCGGTCCGTCTCCGCCGATGCAAGCACCTGCGACTCGGTCTCCGGCGAGCCCCGGTCCGTAGCTTTCGCCGCTGATGCAAGCACCTGCGACGCCGCTCTCGGTCCGTCATGGCCCCTTCGGGCAAGACCTACAGTACGGCCCCGTCGTCGTCCCTGGCTACGGGGTTATCCACGAACTTGGGGTCCGCTCCGAGGAATCTGCGCTCGTTCTCCACGGTCCGTCCACGAGGCCGGGTCCGGGGACTCGTTCGGGAGCTCGCGATCAGGGCTCCAGGGGCCACTCGGCGGGTTCGAGCAGGATCGGCAGGCCACGCCGGTCGAGGACGAGGGGGGTCGCCGTTCCGGCGGCGGGGGGGTCGAAGGCCAGGTCCCAGGTCGAGACACCGGCTCTCGACACGAGGACCGCCACCGGCGCCGGGCGGAGGTCGCTCCCGATCCGGATCCCCTCGAGGCGGGCCCGGGCACCGGACCACAGCGCGGCCGCGGACGGCCCCATGACCGCGGCATCGACCACCGGCGATCGGTCCACCACGAGAAGATGGCTGTCCGACCAGGGGAAGGTGAGGTGACGGACCCCGGCGGTCGTGACCACGTTCCCGTGGAGGGTGGTGGCGTCGCCCGAAGGATGGACGGTCAGCAGACCGGCCCCGCTGGCGATCTCGAGTCGGCCGATCCGACCATCCGGGGCGAGCTCGAGCAGGAGCGATCGGACGACTCGTCCGCGCCGGGTCAGCAGCTCCCGCCAGCGCCGGCCGCGTCGCCCATCGGCGAGCGACCAGGTGACCGCCTCGCCGGTCGCCAGGCGGCCAGTGCCGGCCAATCGAAGGGGGTCGGCCATCGGTCGGGTCAGACTTCCGCGGCGTGCCGGGCGACCGCCTCGAGCTCGCCGGCCAGCGCCGGAGCGACCCGGCCGCGGACATGGACACCGTCGCCGCGATAGTCGATGTCGACCGACCCTCGCTCGCGGACCCGGGCCAGCAGGTCGCCGGCCGCGTAGGGCACGTCGACCTCGATGTCGACCCAGAGCGAGGAGAGGACGGCCGCCAGCTGGGTCCGGAGCGCGTCGAGGCCGAACCCCGTGACCGCGCTGATCGGGACCGTGCCCCCGACGATCGGTGTCGGTCGGTCGCCGTCGAGGGCGGCCGGGTCGACAAGATCGGTCTTGTTGCGGGCCACCAGCCGGGGCTTCTCGCCCGCGCCGAGCTCGTCGAGGACCGCCTGGACGGTGGCCCGGTGCTCCGTCGCGTGGGGGTCGGAGGCGTCGATGACTTCGAGAAGGACGTCGGCCCGGTTGACCTCCTCGAGGGTCGCTCGGAACGCGTCGACGAGCTGGTGCGGGAGCTTGTGGATGAACCCCACCGTGTCGGTCACGATCGCGGTCTGCCCGTCCCCCAGGCGGACCTGCCGGCTCGTCGGGTCGAGGGTGGCGAAGAGCTTGTCCTCGGCCAGCGCGACCTCGCTTCCGACGAGGGCGTTGAGGAGGGTCGACTTCCCGGCGTTGGTGTAGCCGACGATGCCGACCGTGGGCATCAGCCCGCGATCGCGCCCCCGGGCGGCGGTGGCCCGCTGCTGGCGGACCTGCTCCACCCGCTCCTTCATCTTCTTGATCCGCTCCCGGACGATCCGCCGGTCGGTTTCGAGCTGAGACTCGCCGGGGCCCCGGGTGCCGATCCCGCCGCCGGTCCGCGACAGGTGGGTCCACATCCGGGTGAGCCGCGGGAGCTGGTATTCGAGCTGGGCGAGCTCCACCTGGAGACGACCTTCGTGGGTCCGGGCGTGGAGGGCGAAGATGTCGAGGATGAGCCGGCTCCGGTCGATGACCTTGACCTTGAGCAGCTCTTCGAGGGCTCGCTGCTGGGCCGGTGAGAGCTCGTCGTCGGCGATGAGCACGTCGAAGCCGGTCTCGCTCTTCGCGGCGACCAGCTCGGCTGCCTTGCCCTTGCCCACGTACCAGTTCGGGTCGACGTGGCGTCGGTTCTGCCATTCGGCACCCACCACGTCGGCACCGGCGGTCAGGGCCAGGTTGGCCAGCTCGGCCAGGGAGTCCTGGGCGGTCCAGCCGTCCTCGGTGCCGGTGTCGACCGCGAGCAGGAAGGCCCGCTCGACGGGCGGAGCGAGATCGATGAGGTCGGAACGGGTCATCTCCCGGGAAGGATACCCGCCCCGGACGGCGACCCCGCAGGCCCCCGCTGCGGAAGGAGCCGTCCTCAGCCCGCGGCGAGGAGCTCCTCGACGATCCGGAAGGCCGCCTCATCCGCGGGGCCGTCGGTGACGTCCAGCCAGGTCATCGCGGTCTCCCGGCGGAACCAGGTCGCCTGCCGTTTCGCGAACGCGACGTTGCGGTGGGTGTCGAGCGAGATCGCGCCCTCCAGACCGATACCGCCGTCGAGCACGGCCCAGGCTTCGCGATAGCCGATCGCCGAGAAGGCCGGCAGGCCGGGGTCGTAAAGGGCCCGGAGCGAGGCCGCTTCGTCGAGCAGACCGGCAGCGAACTGTGCCCGCGCCCGGGTCGCGAGCCAGGCCCGGTGGACGGTGGGGTCCACCCGAAGCCCGAGCCAGGCGATGGGGCCGGGGTACCCCCGGGGCTCCGGCATCGGGGCGTCGCCGAGTAGGGTCGCGATCTCGAGGGCGCGGACCACCCGGCGCGGGTTCTTCTGGTCGATGACGTCGGCGCGCCCGGGGACGATCGCCCGGAGCCGCTCGACCAGCGCGGGCAGGCCGTCCCGCTCGAGGTCGACCTCGAGGGTCGTGCGCAGGACCGAGTCGTGGGGCAGGGCGTCCACGTCCATGCCCTGTCCGACAGCCCGAAGATAGAGCCCGGTCCCGCCTACGAGCAGCCCGATACGACCCTCGACCGCGAGACGGGCGAGCACCCGATCGATCTCTCGGACGAAGTCCGCCACGGTGAACGGCTGGTCCGGATCGACCAGGTCGAGACCGTGATGGGGCACCCGCGCCCGCTCCCCCGGGGTGGCTTTGGCCGTCCCGATGTCGAGGCCCCGGTAGACCTGGCGCGAGTCGGCCGAGATGATCTCGGCGGTCACACCGCGCCCGGCGAGCCGCTCGGCCAGGCGGATGGCGAGACCGGTCTTGCCCGTCGCCGTCGCTCCGCCGATGACGACGAGGGGCGGTCGCGGTGCGGCGTCCGTGCTCAGGACAGCCTGCCCCGGAGGGCGTACGGGCCAGCATGATCGACCCGGACCTCGACGAGCCGGCCGATGAGCGACGCCGGGCCTGTCAGGTGGACCAGCTTGTGCTCGCGGTTCCGGCCGGCGAGCCGGACCTCGTCCCCTCCCCCGGCGCGATCGAACCCGTCGGGTGCCGCCGGTCCCGCTTGGCCGCGTTCGATGGGCGCTTCGTGGTCGTGGCTCCGGGGGCGGACCACCGACTCGACGAGGACCTCCGTCGTCCGGCCCAGCCAGGCCCGGTTGCGCTCGAGCCCGATCCCCTCCTGGAGGGCGAGCAGCTCGTTGAGCCGACGCCGCTTCACGTCCGCCGGGACGTCGTCGACGAGGTGGCTCGCCGGGGTGCCCGGTCGCTCGGAGTAGGCGGCCGCGAAGACCTGGTCGTAGCGGACCGTCTCGAGCAGCCGAAGCGTCGCCTGGAACTGCTCTTCGGACTCGCCGCAGAAGCCGACGATGACGTCGGTCGAGATCACGATGCCGGGGACGGCCACGCGGATCGCGGCCAGTCGTTCGAGGTAATGGGCGACCGTGTACTGGCGGCCCATCCGGCGCAGGACGGCATCGTCCCCCGACTGGACCGGCAGGTGGAGATGCTCACAGACCGAGGGGCAGTCGGCCATCGCCGAGATGAGCCGATCCGAAAGATCCCACGGGTGCGACGTCACGAAGCGCAGGCGCGGGATGGCCGGACCGTCCTCGTCGGGCCGGATCGCGTCGATGGCCCGGATGAGCTCGGCCAGGTCCGGCCGGCTCTCGAGCTCGATCCGACGACCGACCGTCCGGGTCGTATCCACGTGAGCGAAGCGCGGCTCGGGCGGCAGGTCGTGGCCGTACGAGTTCACGTTCTGCCCCAGCAGGGTGACCTCGCGGTAGCCGGCCGCGGCGAGCGAGCGAGCCTCGAGCAGGATCTCGTCGAACGGTCGGCTCCGCTCCGGGCCGCGGCTGAACGGCACGATGCAGTAGGTGCACGCCTTGTCGCAGCCGTAGACGATCGGCAGCCAGGCGGAGACGGACGACGCGCGGGCGACCTCACCGCCCGAGACGGCGGCCAGCCGGTTGTCGGGCAGACGATCGGCCGCCCCGACCACGGTCCGCCCGACGAGGGTGGTGGTCCCCGTCGGTTCGGCGCGCGATGTCGGGATCGGCTCCGTGTCGAGGGCACGGATCGAAGCCTGGGCCGATGCCAGCCCGAGACGGTCGACCAGCTCGGGTTCCTCGTCGGGCCGGAGGAACAGGTCGACCGCCGGATACCGACGCCGGAGACCCGCCCGGTCGGGCTCCCGGACCGAGCACCCGGTCAGGACCACTCGGAGCGACGGGTTCGCCGCCTTGAGCCGGGCGAGATGGCCCTGCCGACCGATGACCTTCTGCTCGGCGCCCTCCCGGATCGCGCAGGTGTTGATCACGATGAGCGAGGCCGACTCCAGACCCTCCGCCTCCCGGCAGCCGGCGGCCAGCAGTCGTCCGGCTATCTCCTCGGAATCGCTCTGGTTCATCTGGCAACCCAGCGTCCAGACGTGGAAGGTCGGCAGGACGGCAGCCTCAGGGACGTACTCAAGGAGCCGGGGGTCGGCGGGATCCGCCGGGTGACGTGCCTCCAGGCCCGGCGCCGCCGGGGGAATCACCTCGAGCATCGGCAGGAGCCGGCTCATCGGGCCGATGCCGCTGGTGCGAGCGTCTCGAGGACTCGCCGGCCGACCTCGGGCGGGATCCACAGCTCGGCGTGGGCCGCCGCGTACGAGCCGGTGTCACCGTGGTAGTCGGAGCCGCCGGTGGCGATCAGCCCGAGCTCCTCGGCGACCGTGCGGACGGCCTCGACCGTGCCCTGATCGAAGGTCCGGTAGTAGACCTCCAGACCGCCGAGACCCGCGTCGCGGAGCTCGCGGATCAGCTCGATCCGGGCCGGTGCCTCGGAGAAGTGGGCCAGGACGGGAAGGCCCCGGGCGGCCCGGATCGCGGCGATCGCCTCGGTCGGTCCGATCCCCTCGCGCGGTACGTAGGCAGGCTTGTCCCGGCCCAGGTAGCGCGCGAACCCGTCCTCGACGCTCGCGACATGGCCCTTCGCCTTGAGGAGCCGTGCGATCGTGGGCCGGCCGAGCGAGGCGGTCTCGGTCGGGTCCAGGTCGGCCGCAACGTCGTCCACCGGCATCCCCAGCTCGCGCAGTCGGGCCAGGGTGCGCTCGAATCGGACGCGACGCCGACCGCGCTGCTCGACCAGGGTCGCCTCGAGCGCCCCATCGTCCGGATCGACGCCGAGCCCCAGGATGTGCAGCTCGCTCTCCCAGAGACCGGGCACGGAGCCGGTCAGACAGTTGATCTCGACGCCGGGCAGCAGCCGCGGGTTGGTGGTGCCGGCTGCCGCGAACTCGCGGTAGGCGGAGAGGTCATCGTGGTCGGTGATCGCCAGGAGCTCGACTCCGCAGGCGGCCGCGGCCGCGGCCAGGGCCGCCGGCGCCAGGACCCCATCGGAGCGGATCGTGTGGCAGTGGAGGTCGATCGTCGACCGCGCCGGTGGGACGACCGGATGGGTCGTGACGTCGTGACGTCGTGGGGCCACCGGGTCAGACCTCGATGAGGCGCTGGATCCGCTCGATGGCCAGGGCCCGTCCGGTGGCCGGGTCGATGTCGATCTGGGCGGCGTTGAGGATGACCGGCCCCTGCCCCACCTCGAAGCGGGTCGGCAGGGCGTTGATGAAGCGCGGCAGGACGGTCTTCGGGTCGAACCCGATGACGCTGTGGAGCGGCCCCGTCATCCCGAGGTCGGTCTGATAGGCAGTCCCGCCCGGGAGGATCCGCTCGTCGCCGGTCACGATGTGGGTGTGGGTCCCGACCACGGCGCTGACCCGACCATCGAGGTACAGACCCATCGCGTTCTTCTCGCTGGTCAGCTCGCAGTGGAAGTCGACGAGCCGGACCGGCGGAAGCGGCTCCGAGGCCTCGTCGAAGAGCCGGTCCGCATCGGTGAACGGGTTCTCGATCTGCTGCATGTAGGTCCGGCCCTGGAGGTTGATCACGGCGATGTCGGTGCCGTCGAGCGCCTGGTAGACGCCCCAGCCCCGACCCGGGACATCGTGGGTGCCGTAGTTGAGCGGCCGCAGGACCCGCTCGGTGCGCTCGAGGTAGGGGTAGATCTCGCGCTTGTCCCAGATGTGGTTGCCGGAGGTGATGACGTCGACGCCGGCGGCCAGGAGGGAGTCGGCGGTCGACGGGGTCAGCCCCATCCCTCCCGCGACGTTCTCCCCGTTGGCCGTGACGAAGTCGATCCCCCGTTCCTGGCGGAGGTCACCCAGGACGTGCTCGACGGCGATCCGGCCCGGCTTGCCGATAAGGTCGCCGAGCATGAGCACACGGCAGGCGCCCTGTGGGCGCGGAGCGTCACCGTTCGGCGGGTTGCCGAGTCGCGTCCGCCCGGCGAGCGCATGTCCGTCGTGAGTCACCCGCGTAGTCTACCGGGCGACAGGCCGCACCAACCCGGGAGCGAGCGCGTCTCATCACCGACGAACCTCGGCTGGCGCCGCCCAAGGTGGACCATGATTCGCAACTACGCCGTCGTCTTCCTGATCTGCTGCCTCCTGGCGGCCGGGGGCTGCGACATCAGCCCCAAGCCCGCCAGCCCGACGCTGGGGGTCTCGCCGGGAGTCGTCCCAACGACGACACCCGCCCCGACGGCAACACCGACGCCCGCGGCTTCTGTCGAGCCTTCGCCCGCAGCCTCACCATCCAGTCCACCCGCCTTCGTCACGCCGGTCCCGCCGGCCGCGGAGGCCGCCTGGTCCGGCATCACTTGGCGGAAGCTCGCAGCGGGCGATCCGTTGGGACAGGTCCGGTCGATGCTCCGCTGGCGGGGCGGCTACGTCGCCGTCGGCGCTCCGGTCGCGACCGGGGATACGTCGCACACGCCGATCTGGGTGTCCGCCGATGGCGTCGCCTGGCGCCTGCTTGATGCCCACGTCCTGGGTCCGACGGCCATCGTCCTCGGCGTCGGCGAGACGGCCTCCGGCCTCGCGGCGCTCACCCTGCAGGGCGCGAAGAACCAGTGCGACGGTCAGCAGTCACCGCTGAGTTGCTGGGCGATGACCTCCCCGTTGCAGGCCTGGACCTCGTTGGACGGCGCCAGCTGGGCCGCCCATCCCGGCCCTGAGATCGACCTACGGGACGCAGGTGGGGTCGACATCGAGCCCCCGATCGTCAAGGCGGGGACCCGGGGACTGATCGTCCTGGACTGGGAGGAGAAGGGCTCGCGTGCGGCGATCTCCCAGGATGGCGTCACGTGGGAGGTCCTCCCGGCCGGCCAGTTCTCGACCCAGGTCGGCTTCAGCGACGGCAATGTCGCAGCATTCCGATCCGGGTTCGTAGCGGTCAGCGAGGACAACGACCGTGACACGGTCAAGGCTGTGGCACTCACGTCCTCGGACGGGCGCCACTGGACGTCACGACCGCTCCCGCGGAAGGGATTCGCCCCAGGTTGGATCCCTGGGGGATACGGGACGAGTGCCGCCGGGCTCGCGGTCGGATCCTCCGGGCTGATCGCCATCGGAGGGGTTGCCTCGGCGCCGGGAGCCGGGCTCTGGTGGTCGTCGCTCGACGGCAAGACCTGGAAGCCGTTGCCGAAGTTCCCGCCACTCGGGATCTGGTATGGCAACCGACAGGGCAGTGGCATCACGCCGAACGGGACCATCGTCGGGAACGGCGAACGGATCCTCGCCTACCGCTCCGGCGGCAACGATGCCGCGTGGACCTCGTTCGACGGCCGGTCTTGGAAGCGCATCGCCCTCTCGGGCAAGCGCCCGACGGGCTGGCCAGATCCGGCTCACTTCGTGCCGACCCTGGTCCTAATGCCGATCGGCGTCCTGTGGGTCGGAGCAGATGGCTCGACCTGGTTCGGCGAGCCGGCCACCTAGCGTCGTCGCCACATGAGGTGTCATCGCGCGAGTCACGTGCACCCGCATGAGGCGCGACCGCCCTACTTGGCGTACTCGACGGCGCGCGTCTCGCGGATGACCGTGACCTTGATCTGGCCCGGGTAGGTCAGCTGCTCCTCGATCTTCTTGACGATGTCGCGGGCGAGCCGGCTCGCCGTCAGGTCGTCGATCTCCTCGGGCCGGACGAGGATCCGGACCTCGCGACCGGCCTGGACCGCGAACGAGCGCTCGACGCCGGCGAAGCTCTCGGCGATCGCCTGGAGGTCCTCGAGCCGCTTGACGTAGGTGTCCATCGACTCGCCGCGGGCGCCCGGTCGGGAGGCGCTGATCGCGTCGGCGATCTGGACGATCGGCGCCTCGACACAGGCGTACTCGACCTCCTGGTGATGGGCGGCGATCCCGTTGATCACCTTCATCGGCAGGTTGTGACGCTGGGCGATCTGGGCGCCGATCGCGGCGTGCGGACCCTCGACCTCGTGGTCGACGGCCTTGCCGATGTCGTGGAGGAGGCCGCCCATCTTGGCGACCTGGATGTCCGCCCCGACCTCGGCCGCGATGACCGCCGCCAGCCGGCTCGTCTCGACGACGTGGTTGAGGACGTTCTGGCCGTAGCTCGTGCGGTACTTGAGCCGGCCGAGGAGCTTGATGATCTCCGGCGGCAGGCCGGGGACGCCGGCGTCGTAGGCGGCCTGCTCGCCGGCCTGGCGCATGACCAGGTCGACCTCGGCCCGGGCCTTGGCCACGACCTCCTCGATCCGGCCGGGGTGGATCCGGCCGTCGGAGATGAGCTTCGTGATGGCCAGCCGGGCGATCTCCCGGCGGACCGGGTCGAAGCCGCTCAGGACGACGGTCTCGGGGGTGTCGTCGATGATCAGGTCGATCCCGGTGGCCTGCTCGAGGGCCCGGATGTTGCGGCCCTCGCGGCCGATGATCCGGCCCTTCATCTCGTCGGACGGCAGGTGGATGACGGTCACGGTGTGCTCGGCGGTGTGGTCGGCGGCGACCCGCTGGATGGCCGTGACGACGACCTCGCGGGCCTTCTCGTTGGCCTCCTCGCGGGCCCGCCGCTCGATCGCCCGGGCGAGCTTCACGGCGTCGTGCTCGGCCTCCTCGCGAACCGCCTCGAGGAGGATCGCCTTGGCGTCGTCGGCCGACAGGCCGCTGACCCGCTCGAGTGCCTCGACCTGCTCCTGGTGGGCGCGGGCGACCTCCTCGCGGGACCGGTCGATCTCGCGCTCGCGGTCCATGAGCTTGCGGTCGCGACCCTCGAGCATGTCGGTCCGCTGGTCGAGCTGCTCGTCGCGCTGGAGGAGCCGCCGCTCGAGGTTGCCGAGCTCGGTGCGCTTGGCCCGGGCCTCGTCCTCGGCCTCGCGCTGGAGCCGGATCTTCTCTTCCTTGGCCTCGAGGATGAGGTCCTTCTGCTGGCTCGCGGGCCTTCTCGACGATGAGGGCGGCCTTCTCCTCGGCCTCCTTGATCGAACGACCGGCGATCACGCCGCGAGCCACGAATCCGAGTACGGCACCGCCGGCGAGGGCCAGCAAGCTGACCGCCGCCACGACGACGGGTTCCATCGTGTCTTCCTCCCGTTCGGCCCGCCGGCCGAAGGTCTGCTCGAGTGTCCTGGCGGCCTGCCGCGCGGAGATCGGGTGGGCTGCGCGCGATCGGACCGGCGATGAGACGCACGCCGCTGGCAACGCGGCGCGACAAGGTTCTCCGCGTAGCCTACGGCCGGCCCACCCGGAGGGTCAACCGACCAGGGAGTCGGGCGTCCCCGGCGGTCGGCGATCCCGCCGCGGGTCGCCCGAGCAGGCGTCGAGCCGATCAGCCGGGATCCGAATCCTCGAGGCCTGGGTCGTCGTCGCCGTCCGGCCCGGCGACCACGGTCGCGCTCAGCGACGACGCGATGCTCGGGCTGAAGCCGTTCCGGGCGAGCAGGGCGTAGGCCTTCGCCCGCCGCTTGCGCGGATCGGCGACCCGCTCCAGGTCGCGGCGACGACGGGCCAGCAGCTGACGGGCGGCGATCTCGTCGGGGTCGGCCCGGGCGCTCGCGGCTGCTGCCTCGTCGTCTGGGGCTCGTCGCCCGAACGGCGCGGCGTCATCCGCGGCACGCCGTCCCTCGAGCGCGGCTGTGATGACGGTGGCGTCGACCCCACGGAGCCGCAGCTCGCGCTTGAGCGCGACCTCGCCGCGGGGTCGTGAGCGGTCGCGCGACTCGATCCAGTGCCGGGCGAACGTCTCGTCGTCGAGGAGGCCGATGGTCGTGAGCCGTTCGATCGTCCCCTCGACGAGGTCCGGCCGATAGCCGGCCTCGGTCAGCCGTCGACGGACCTCGGCCACGGACCGGGCCCGCGTCTCGAGGAAGCGGAGGGCCGCCGCGAGGACGATCTCCGGGTCGTCGACCGCCGCCTGCCGGGCGCGCCGTTCGGCGTGGCTTTCCCGCCGCGGGCGACCGCCCGGGCGCCAGCCGGCGCCTCGGGCCAGGTCGTCGGTCACCCGACGGTCACTCGGCCTCTTCGATGCCCTCGACCGGGACCGGGACCTCGGTGATCCGGGCCCGGATCCGACGGTCGATCTCGGTCGCGATCGGTCCGTTCGACTTGAGGAACTCCTTGGAGGCCTCGCGACCCTGGCCGAGGCGGGTCTCGTCGAAGGTGAACCAGGCGCCGGTCTTGGTCACGACGTCCATCGCCACGCCGACGTCGAGGAGGCCGCCCTCCTTGCTGATCCCCTCGCCGTACATCACGTCGAACTCGGCGACCCGGAACGGCGGCGCGACCTTGTTCTTGACGACCTTGACCCGGACTCGGTTGCCGACCGACTCCGTGCCGGTCTTGATCGTCTCGATCCGCCGGATGTCGAGCCGGACGCTGGCGTAGAACTTGAGGGCCCGGCCACCCGGCGTCGTCTCCGGGTTGCCGAACATCACCCCGATCTTCTCGCGCAGCTGGTTGGTGAAGACGAGCGACGTGTTCGACCGACTGACGGCGCCGGTCAGCTTGCGCAGGGCCTGGCTCATCAGCCGGGCCTGGATGCCAACGAACGAGTCGCCCATCTCGCCTTCGATCTCGGCCCGCGGCACGAGCGCCGCGACCGAGTCGAGGACGACGCAGTCGATCCCACCCGAGCGGATGAGCGTCTCGGTGATCTCGAGGGCCTGCTCGCCGGTGTCGGGCTGGCTGACGAGGAGCTCGTCGACGTTGACCCCGCAGGCGCGGGCGTAGCCCGGATCGAGGGCGTGCTCGACGTCGATGAAGGCGGCCACGCCGCCGCGTGCCTGGGCCTCGGCGATGACGTGCTGGCAGACGGTGGTCTTGCCCGACGACTCCGGGCCGAAGATCTCGGTGATCCGGCCGCGCGGGATGCCGCCCGACGCCGAGCGCGAGGTCGAGCGCGATCGAGCCGGTCGGGATCGAGTCGACCGACTGACGCTCGGCCGAGCCGAGCTTCATGATCGAGCCGCGCCCGAACTGCTTCTCGATCGCGAGGATGGCCGCGTCGACGGCCTTCGTCCGCTCGGCGAGCGGCCTTCTCGCCGTTGCGCTCGAGCTCGCGGTCGCTGGTGATCGCCATCTGCGTCACGCTCCTGTCGTCAGTGGGTCGACGGAGCGGCACGGTGGCGACCGCTCGGTCGATCAGGTCTCGTCCGACTCCTCGACGACCGGCTTCGGCTTGCGCGGCTTCCGGATCACCTCGACGTTCTGGCGGCGGATCCATCAGCGGCTGCAGCTTGGGCGCGGCCTTGTCCTTCGGCTTCTTCTTCGCTTCGCGGTGGGGACGATCCCGGGAACCCATCGACGAACCTCCGCGATGTGGGGAACCGTACGTGGCGGACCTTCACGCCGACTGCACCGCCACTTCACCGGCGCTCACCCGGCCTGCGCGCACGCGCAGTCCGGGAGCGATTCGGGGAAGGTGCCGGCCCGCAACGCGGCGCGGATCCTGTCCATGAAGTCTAGGGTGAAGGTCAGGTTGTGACAAGTCGCGAGACGGTAGGCGAGCAGCTCCCGGGCCCGGAACAGGTGGGCGATGTAGGCCCGCGAGAACCGCCGGCAGGCGAGGCACGGGCAGTCGTCCTGGATGGGGGCCGGATCGTCGAGGAAGCGCTGGTTGCGCAGGTTCAGGCGGTCGCCCGGGACCCAGACCTGGCCGGTCCGGGCGACCCGGGCGGGCAGGACCGAGTCGAAGAGGTCGACGCCGCGGTGGACCGCCTCGAGCATGTCGGCCGGCGAGCCCAGGCCCATCAGGTAGCGGACCCGCGGATCGCCGTCGAGGACCGGCGACGACGATCTCGAGGGCGGCGTTGCGCTCCTCGGCCGTCTCGTCGCCGGCCAGCCCGCCGATGCAGATCCCGTCGAACGGCAGCGACGCGATGAACGCGGGCGCTGGCGGCCCGCAGGTCCGGCTCCAGCCCGCCCTGGACGATCCCGAAGAGGGCCTGGTCGGGACGGTCGTGCGCCGCGAGCGAGCGCTCCGCCCAGCGATGGGTCCGCTCGGTCGCGTCCGCCACGAGCGCCCGGGACGACGACCCCGGCGGGACCGGCTGGTCGAAGGCGACCGCGACATCCGAGCCGAGCGCCTCCTGGACCGCGATCGCGTGCTCCGGGGTGAACCGGTGGAGCGAGCCGTCGAGATGGCTCCGGAAGGTCACCCCGTCGTCGTCGACGACCCGGAGGTCGCCCAGCGAGACGACCTGGAAGCCGCCGCTGTCGGTCAGGATCGGCCGATCCCAGGCCATGAACCGGTGGAGCCCGCCGAGCCGCTCGATCCGCTCGTGCCCGGGCCGCAGGTAGAGGTGGTACGTGTTGGCCAGGATGATCGAGGCGCCGACGTCGACCAGGTCGTCCGGGTCGAGCGCCTTGACCGTCGCGTTCGTGCCGACCGGCATGAACTGGGGCGTCTCGACGACGCCGTGGGTCAGGGCCAGGCGCCCGACCCGGCCGCGGGTCGAGCCGTCGATCGGCGGCGGCGCGACGATCTCGAACCGGGCCCGACCGCCGCTCCGCGCGGACTCCGCCACGGCGTCGGTCACGAGGGCTCCTCGGCGCCTTCGAGAGCCGTGTCGTCCCACAGCGGGGGCATCTCCGCCTCCGGCTTGCGGCGCGGCGGGACCTCGTAGCCGAGCCGGCGCAGGTGGGCTCGACCGCCCTCGGTCAGGATCCGGCCCTGCGGCGTCCGGTCGAGGAAGCCGAGGCGCAGCAGGAACGGCTCGTAGACGTCCTCGATCGTCTCGATCTCCTCGGCCAGGACGGCGGCCAGGGCGGCCACCCCGACCGGGCCGCTGCCGAACTTCTGGGCGATCGCCGCCATGAGCTTGCGATCCGTGGCGTCGAGCCCGGCGTCGTCGATCTCCATCGCGGCGAGGGCCTCGTTCGCGGCGGCCTCGTCGACCCGCCCGTCCCCGTGGACCTGGGCATGGTCGCGGGTCCGCTTGAGCAGCCGGTTGACGACCCGCGGCGTCCCGCGCCCGCGCCGGGCGATCGCGTGGGCGGCGCCGCGGGTCACCTCGACCCCGAGGATCCCGGCCGAGCGCTCGACGATCGCGGTCAGGTCCGGCTCGTCGTAGAAGTCGAGCCGGTAGGTGGCCCCGAACCGGTCGCGGAGCGGGCTGGAGATCCGGCCCGCCCGGGTCGTCGCTCCGACGATCGTGAACGGCTTGAGGGTGAGCCGCAGCGACCGCGCCGACGGTCCCTTGCCGATGAGGACGTCGAGGGCGTAGTCCTCCATCGCCGGGTAGAGGATCTCCTCGACCGCCCGGTTCAGCCGGTGGATCTCGTCGATGAACAGGACGTCGTGCTCGTCGAGGGCGGTGAGGATCGCCGCGAGGTCCCCGGCCCGCTCGATGGCCGGTCCGCTGGTGTAGCGGACGTTGACCCCGAGCTCGCGGGCGATGATCGTGGCCAGGGTGGTCTTGCCCAGGCCGGGCGGGCCGTAGAGCAGGACGTGGTCGGCCGCCTCTCCCCTGCCCCGGGCCGCCTCGAGCAGGACCGACAGGTTCGCCTTGACCTCGCGCTGGCCGACGTACTCGTCCAGGCTGCGCGGTCGAAGGGTCCCCTCGACCGCCCGGTCGGCGTCGTCGAGCAGGTCGGCCGCGAGGATGCGTTCGGCGTCGTCGGTCATCGTCGGAAGTCTACCAGAACGAACGTCAAATCGTACAGATGTTCTAACGCGGTCGGGTCAGTCTCGGAGGAGGGTCCGCAGGGCGGCCTTCACCCGCTCCTCGAGCGACGCGTCGATCGCGCCCGGTTCGGTCAGCGCCGCCCGGGCGGCGTCGCGTGCCTCGTCCAGGGAGTAGCCCAGGGCCTGGAGCGCCGCGACGACCTCGCCCTCGCCCGCCCCGCCGCCCCCGGCGCTCGCCCGGGCGGCCACCCCGGCGGCGGCGACCTTCTCCTTGAGCTCGAAGATGATCCGCTCGGCCAGCTTCTTGCCGATCCCGGGGATGCTCACGAGCATCGCCTGGTCCTGCTCGATGATCGCCAGCTGGAGGTCGGCCACGGGCCGGCTGCCGACGATCGCCAGGGCGACCTTCGGACCGACCCCGGTGACCGTCAGGAGCAGCTCGAAGAACCCCAGCTCGTCGGACGTGGCGAAGCCGTACAGGGCCTGCTGGTCCTCGCGGACGAGGTGGTGGGTGTGGAGCTTGAGCCGGCCGCCCGGTCGAGCCGTGGAGATGACCGCCGGCGAGGTGAAGACGCGGTAGCCGATCCCGCCGACCTCGAGGACGAGCGAGTCGGCCGCGATCGGCCCCGACCGTGCCCTCGACCGAGGCGATCACCGGTCCGACCGTCTCGATGCGCCCGGGCCCGGCCCCGGCGCGGTCTCCGACCCGGCCCGGGCCGCCTTCCCGCTCGCGGACGAGTGCCTCGCGGACCGCGCGGTCGTAGGGGGTCTCGCCGCGGGTGATCGGGGCGATCGCCGAGCGGTCGAGGACGCCGGCGTCGGCCGGCCCGCCCTCACGCTCGCGGTTCGCGACGCAGATCGCGACGGCCAGCGCGTCGGCGGCGTCGTCCGGGGTGGGCACCGACCTCAGGCCGAGGATCGTGGCGACCATCCGCCCGACCTGCTCCTTGTCGGCGGCCCCGTAGCCGGCGACCGCGACCTTGACCTCGTTCGGGGTCGCCTCGCGGACGGGGATCCCGGCCTGGGCGGCGGCGAGGAGCACGACGCCCCGGGCGTGCCCGACCGCGAAGGCGGACTGGACGTTGCGGGTGAAGAACAGCCGCTCGACCCCGAGCAGGTCCGGGGCGTGGCGCGCGATGATCGCGGCGAG
The DNA here is from genome assembly GCA_963809595.1 of uncultured Chloroflexia bacterium. Taxonomy (GTDB): domain Bacteria; phylum Chloroflexota; class Limnocylindria; order Limnocylindrales; family CSP1-4; genus Chersky-267. The sequence goes on from CAWEKG010000002.1 coordinate 447,976, forward strand.
GGCGGTGTCGATCGCCAGGAGCCGCTCGCGGCAGGGTCAGGTCGGGCGAGGTGGTCAGGCAGCCGACATCGAGCGCCCGGAGCGAGCCGCCGACCCGCTCGACCACGCCGTATCCGAGCGCCGCGGTCCCCGGGTCGATCCCGAGGACGATCATCCGGCGACTTCGGCGAAGACTTCCTCCGGGATGTCGAAGTTGGCCGTCACCCGCTGGACGTCCTCGAGGTCCTCGAGCAGCTCGACCAGGCGGAGGGCCTGGCGGGCCCGGCTCACGTCGAGCTCGACGGTCTGCTTGGCGATCATCGCCGACTCGGCCGACTCGACGGCCACGCCGGCGCCCTCGAGCGCCTTGCGGACCGCCTCGAGGTCGGCCGGCTCGGTGAAGATCTCGAGCGGCTCGACGGTCGTGTCCACGTCGGCGGCGCCGGCGTCGATCGCGGCCAGGGCCACCTCGTCGGGGTCGCCGGCCCCGACGGTGATCAGGCCGCGTGGCTCGAACTGCCAGGCGACCGCCCCGGACCCCGCCAGCTGGCCGCCGGCCTTGGAGAAGATCGAGCGGACCTCGGCCGCGGTCCGGTTCCGGTTGTCGGTGGCCGCCTCGACGAGGATCGCCACGCCTCCCGGGCCGTAGCCCTCGTAGACGATCTCCTCGTACTGGTCGCCTTCGCCGCCGCCGGTCGCCTTCTCGATCGTCCGCTTGATGTTGTCCGCCGGCATGTTCACCGAGCGGGCCTTCTCGATCGCCAGGCGGAGGCGGTAGTTGCCGTCGGGGTCGCCGCCACCCTGCCGGGCGGCCACCGAGATCTCCCGGGCGACCTTGGTGAAGAGGGCGCCGCGCTTGGCGTCGTTGGCGCCTTTCTGGCGCTTGATCGTGGACCACTTGGAGTGACCGGACATCGCGCCGGAGTATAGCGGACTATGATGGCCGGACCCGCTCCCGGACCGTCCGATCGGTCCGTCCGGCGGCCGCCCGACCCGTCAAGATCCGGCCCCCGGCGGGCCCCGCCGTCCCGATGGATCGTCCGTTTTCGAGCCACGAGAGGACCCTGCCGAATGACGACGAAGAGCGTTGACCTCGCCCACCTGCGGAGCGTCGTCCTGGCCGGCCACGCCGGCGCCGGCAAGACGACGCTCGCCGAGCATCTCCTGTTCAAGACCGGCGGAACGCCTCGGCTGGGCAAGGTGGACGATGGCACCGCCGCCCTCGACTTCGAGCCCGAGGAGCAGAAGCGGCGGGAATCGCTGAGCGCCGCGGTGGCGACCTTCGACGACGACGGCACGATCGTCACGATGGTCGACACGCCCGGTTATCCCGACTTCGTCGCCGAGGTCATCTCCGGGATGGCCGCCTGCGATGGTGCGCTCCTGGTCGTCGACGCGAGCGGCGGCGTGGAGGCGGGGCTCGAGACGGCGGTCGCCCAGGCCCGGGCATGGGGACGGGCGGCCTGCTTCTTCATCAACAAGAGCGATCGCGAGAACGCCGATCCGATGGCCACCCTCGACGCCCTCCGGACGGCCTTCGGCGACAAGGTCGCCCCGCTCCAGCTGGCCATCGGCCGGGCCGAGACGTTCAGCGGCTATGTCGACCTCGTCCATCGCAAGGCCTGGCAGTGGGATGGCAAGGGAGAGGTCGAGATCCCCATCCCAGACGATCTCCTCGATGAGGTATCCCGACGGCGGGACCAGCTCCTCGAGGCGGCGGCCGAGGCGGACGACGACGTCCTGGCCAAGTACCTCGATGGCGAGGAGATCAGCGACCCCGAGCTCGAGGCCTGCCTGCGCAAGGGCGTCAAGGAGTCGATCCTCGCCCCGGTCCTGGTCGGCAGCGCGACCCGCGAGATCGGGCTGCGCGGCCTCCTCGACGCCTTCATCCGCTACCTGCCCTCGCCGGCCGACGAGCCGCCGGTGCTCACCCGCGAGCCCAAGTCGGGTGATGAGCTCCGCCTGCCGGCCGACCCGTCGGGACCGCTGGTGGCCCGGGTCTTCAAGACCGCCGCCGATCCGTTCGTCGGTCGCCTGACCTACCTGCGGGTCTTCTCCGGGACGCTCCGCTCACAGACACATGCCTGGAACGCCAACCGCTCCGAGGACGAGCGGATCGGCCAGCTGCTCCTGCTCCACGGCAAGGAGCAGGAGCCTACCGGGGAGCTCAAGGCGGGCCAGATCGGGGCGATCGCCAAGCTGACCGTGACCGAGACCGGCGACACCCTGGCGATGAAGGAGCGGCCGCTCGTCCTGCCCGACGTCGACTTCCCCGAGCCCACCCTGCCGGTCGCGATCGAGCCCCAGACGAAGGCCGACCTCGACAAGATGGGCGCCGCCCTCCAGCGGATGCTCGAGGAAGAGCCCTGCGCCCGGGTCGAGCGCTCGGCGACCGGCGAACAGCTTCTCGTCGCGACCGGGGAGGCGCACATCGCGGTCATCGCCGAGCGGCTGAAGCGCAAGTTCGGGGCGGCGATCGTGACCCGCACCCCACGGGTCCCCTATCGGGAGACGATCCGGGGCAAGACCCAGGTGGAAGGCAAGTACAAGAAGCAGACCGGCGGGCACGGCATGTTCGGGCACGTCTGGCTGGAGCTGGAGCCGAACCCCGGTGAGGGGATCGTCTTCACCGAACGGGTCGTCGGCGGGTCGGTGCCGAAGGGCTTCTTCCCCGGGGTCGAGAAGGGTGTCCGCGAGGCGGCCGCCGAAGGCGTCCTGGCAGGCTACCCGCTGAGCGATTTCCGGGCGACTCTTTACGACGGCTCGTTCCACACGGTCGACTCGAACGAGCTGTCCTTCAAGATCGCCGCCTCGATGGCCCTCAAGAAGGGGGTCATGGACTGCAAGCCGGCCCTTCTCGAGCCGATCATGGCGGTCAGTGTGACCGTCCCCGAGCAGTACATGGGCGACGTCAATCGCGACCTCAACACCCGGCGCGGCCGGGTCCTCGGGATGGACACCCTCGGGGGCGGTATGCAGGTCGTCTCGGCCCACGTCCCGCAGGCCGAGCTGTTCACCTACGCCACGGAGCTGCGTTCGCTGACCCACGGTCGAGGAACCTTCCACGCCGAGGTGGATCACTACGAGGAGGTCCCCTCCCACGTGGCCGAGAAGGTCATCGAGGCCCACCGCAAGGAGCTCGAGGCGGCCGGGCACTGAGGGCCGAGAGCGGCGTCTCGGTCTGGCTCTTGGTCAGGGCGTCTCACCGAGGGCCGTGATCGCCTCGGCGAGGTCGATCGTGCCCTCGTAGATGGCCCGGCCAACGATCGCCCCGGCGCAGCCGATCCGGCGGACGGCGCGCAGGTCGTCGAGGGTCGAGATGCCGCCCGAGGCGATGATCGACACACCCTCTATGGTCACCAGGCTCTCGAGGAGGGCGAGGTCTGGGCCGCCCAGCAGGCCATCCCGGGCGATGGCGGTGACGGCGAGGCGTGCGACCCCTTCGTCCCGGATGCCGATGGCTGCATCAGCGACCGGGCGGCCGGGTGCGCCGACCCGCCAGCCCTCCCCCACGGCCAGGCCGTCCCGCACGTCGAGGGCGACGACGATCCGATCGGGTCCGACCTCCCGGACCATGCGGCCCGCGAACCCGGGGGCACTGAGTGCCGCCGTTCCGAGCACCACCCGTCGGGCACCCGCCTCCAGCGCTGCCAGGACCGACGATTCGTCGCGGAGCCCGCCGGCGACCTGGACCGAGAGTCGGTCGCGGAGCGACCCGACGATCCGTGCGACGACACCACCCTGGACCGGACGGCCCGTCCGTGCCCCATCGAGGTCGACGACGTGGAGCCAGCTGGCGCCCGCGGCCGCGAGCTGGCTCGCGGTCTCGACCGGGTCGTCACCGTAGACGGTCTCGCGCGCGAAGTCGCCTTCTCGGAGTCGGACGACTCGTCCGCCCCGCAGGTCGATCGCGGGGAGCAGCTCGAAGTGCGCGGCGGCTCCTGGACCGGGATTGACGAGTGCCATGCTGGCATTGTAGCGTTGTAGCACGTTACTACGCTACTACGGTGAGGCGCCCACACGATGACCGCCGACACGACCTGGCTGACCGACGATACGCGAGCGCTCCTCGAGGCGATCGTCCGACTCGACGACGTGACCGAGGCGGGTGACTTCCTGCGCGACCTGTGCACGTTCGGCGAGCTGCGGGACCTGAGCCAACGTTGGGCGGTCGTCAGGCTGCTCGACGCCGGGATGCACTACGCGGAGATCTCCCGCCGGACGGGCGCCAGCACGGCCACGATCACCCGGATCGCCTCCTGGCTGCGTCACGGCGAGGGCGGCTATCGACGGATGCTGGCCCGTCTCGACGAGGAGAGCCGGACCGGCTCCACGCCCTACGCTCCCGGTCGGGAACGATGAGGGACCGACTCCGGCTCGCGGTCGCCGAACAAGGGCCGCCTGGTCGAGCCGACGCTCGCCCTGCTCCACGACGCCGGCCTCGTCTTCGAGGAGCACGACCGGAGCCTGGTCGCCAGGGTCCAGAACCTCGACCTGGACATCCTCTTCGTCCGGACCAACGACGTCATCGAGTTCGTCGGCGACGGGGTCGCGGACCTCGGCATCACCGGCGTGGACCTGCTGGCCGAGACCGGAGCCGACCTGCCCCGGCTCCGCGAGCTCGGGTACGGGCGCTGCCGTCTCGCGGCGGCGGTCCCGGCCGATGCCCCGTACACGACGGTGGAGTCGCTGGCCGGGCTCCGCGTCGCGACCGCTCACCCGAACACCACCCGGCGGTTCTTCGCGGAGCGCTCGCATCCAAGTCGAGGTGATCCCGATCTCGGGAGCGGTGGAGGTCGCGCCGAGGCTCGGCCTGGCCGAGGCGATCGTCGACCTCGTCTCGACCGGATCGACCCTCCAGATGAACGGTCTCCGCTCGATCGGCGACGTGCTCGCCTCTCAGGCCGTCCTGATCGCCGACCCGAACGCCCAGGCGGCACGCCCGGCCGAGCTCCAGGCGATCGACACGATGCTCTCCGCAGTGCTCGCCGCCAGGGGCCGGAAGTACCTCATGATGAACGCCCCGGTCGCCCGGCTGGATGAGATCAGCGGGATGCTCCCCGGCCTGGAATCGCCGTCGGTGATCCCGCTCGCCCACGTCGGCATGATCGCCATCCACGCAGTCGTCGAGTCGGACGCGGTCTGGAGCCTTCTCCCCCGTCTCAAGGCCGCCGGCGCCTCGGGCATCCTCGTGCTGCCGATCGAGAAGATCGTCGCATGAGCCCGACACCCGTGACGACGAGCGTTCCCACCGCGCCGGCCGGCTACAGCTGGGAGGCGACCGACGAGCAGGTGGCAGAGCGGTACGGCGTCCCGGTCGACCGGATCGTCCGGTTCGACCTGAACACCAGCCCGGCGCCACCGGACCTCGTCGATCGGATCCTGGCGGCCGGTCGTTTCGAGACCAGCCTGTCGGAGTACCCGCCGTCCGACTACCGACGTCTCGTCGCCGCGGCGGCCGGTCGCTACGGGGTCGGTCCCGACGAGCTCGTGGTCGGCGCCGGTGCCGACGAGATCCTCGACCTCGTGGCCAAGGCGTTCCTGCCGGCGGGCGGCGCGGCGGTGATCCCGACGCCGTCCTACGCGATGTACCGGGTCCTCAGCGAGCAACGCGGCGCCACGGTCCGCGCCGTGCCCCGCCTCGGGGCCGACCACGGCTACGCGATCGACCTGACCGCCCTGGCGGCGGCCGCCCGCGATGCCGATCTCGTCTGGCTGTGCAGCCCGAACAACCCGACGGCCCTGCCCGAACCGGACGGCGTCATCGCCGAGCTCCTGGCCCGCCTCCTCGCGGAGGCCGGGACGACGGGTCGGACGCCGCCGGTCTGTTGCCTGGACGAGGCCTACGCGGAGTTCGTCGGGACGAGCCTGGCGAACCTGCGGACCGTCTACCCACGTCTCGTCGTGGTCCGGACGCTGAGCAAGGCCTACGCCCTGGCCGGTCTCCGGGTCGGCTTCGCGATCGCCGCTCGACCGGTCATCGCGGCGATGGAGCCGTACCGGCCGCCGGGCTCCGTTTCGACCGTGTCGGTCACCATCGCCACCGAGGCACTCCTCGATCCGGCGATCCTCGAGACGAACCTGGCCAGGGTGTCGACCGAGCGGGATCGCCTGGCCGCCGCCCTCCGCGGGCTCGGCTGGCGACCGGGTCCGAGCGTCACCAACTTCCTGCTCGTCGATCTCGGCGATGCGAGCAGCGCGGCGACCGCCGCCGAGGGGCTCCTCCGGCACGGCCTCGTCCCCCGCACCTTCCCGACGTTCCACCCGCTTGCCGACCACCTCCGGCTGACCGTTCGCTCGGTCGAGGAGGACGACCGCCTGATCGCCGCCGTGGCCCGGATCCAGGCCGACGCCGCGGAGGACCCCAGGTGACGAGTCCCGCCTCCGCCGGTCGCACGATCGTCCTCGCCCGGGACGGTCGCCGGGTCAGCCTCGAACGGGCGACCCGCGAGACACGGGTCAAACTGACCCTCGATCTCGACGGGACCGGGACGACCGGGATCGCCACCGGGATCGGGTTCTATGACCACCTCCTCGGCTCGTTGGCCCATCACGGCCTGTTCGACCTGACGATCGAGGCAAGCGGCGATCTCGCGGTGGACGAGCACCACACGGTGGAGGATGTCGCGCTCGTCCTCGGCGCCGCGTTCTCGGATGCCCTCGGGGATCGGGCGGGGATCGCCCGCTTCGGCGAGGCCCGGGTCCCGATGGACGAGTCCCGGGCCGACGCCGTCCTCGACCTGGGCGGTCGGCCCTACGCCGTGATCGACCTCCCCTTCCACCGCGAGCGAGTCGGCGCCCTGCCGCTCGAGCTGGTCGAGCACGCCCTCGAGGCCTTCGCCCGGACCTCCGGCACCACCCTCCATCTCAGCGGCGCCGGACGCAACGACCATCACCTCGCGGAGGCGGCGTTCAAGGCCCTCGGTCGGGCACTCCGGGTCGCCTGCACGCCGGATCCTCGCCGCAGCGGCGTCGCGTCCACCAAGGGCTCTCTCGGCTGATGGCCGGACGCTCCTGATGGGATCGCTGCGTGTCGCCGTCGTCGACTACGGCGCCGGCAACCTGGTGAGCATCGGGCGTGCCCTGGAGACGCTCGGCGCCGAGGTCCGCCTGGCCGCCGGGCCGGGGGACCTGCGGTCGGCCGACGCGCTCGTGGTCCCGGGCGTCGGGGCCGCCGCGCCGGCGATGCTCCGACTCGAGCGGGCCGGACTGGCCGATGCGATCCGCGACTGGGTCCGGGCGGATCGCCCCTGCCTGGGGATCTGCCTGGGACTCCAGCTGGCGTTCGACGGCAGCGACGAGGACGGGGCGACCACCCTGGGCCTCCTCGCCGGACGGACGGTGGCCATGCACGACGCCCCGACCCTGCCCCACATCGGCTGGAACCAGGTCGTCCGCCGACGGACGCACCCGCTCCTCGACGGGGTGGCCGACGGCGCCGACCTGTACTTCGTCCACTCCTTCGTGGTCGCGCCCGGCGACCCGACGATCGTCGTCGCGGACACGACCCACGGAAGCACGTTCCCGAGCGTGGTCGCCAGCGGCAGGTTCGTCGGCGTCCAGTTCCATCCCGAGCGGAGCGGACCGGACGGTCGTCGGATCCTGGCCGACTTCGTGCGCTGGGCCCGCGAATCTCAGCCAGGCGCAGGACCGCGCCTGGACGGCGAGCCGGCCGGTCGCGCCGTCGCCGCCGGTGGTCCCCGCTGATGCTTCGGCGACGGGTCATCGCCTGTCTCGACGTCGCCGACGGACGGGTGGTCAAGGGCACCCGGTTCGTCGACCTCGTGGACGAAGGCGACCCGGTCGAGCTCGCCGCCTTCTACGCCGACGAGGGCGCCGACGAGCTCGTCTTCCTCGATATCGGCGCCGCGCCCGAAGGCCGATCGACCCTTCTGGACCTTGTGAAGCGGACCGCTCGCGACGTCGCCATCCCGCTGACCGTCGGCGGCGGGGTCCGCTCCGTGGACGAGATGCGGGCCGTCCTGCGAGCCGGCGCCGACAAGGTCAGCCTGAACACGGCCGCGGTCCTCGATCCGGACCTGGTGACCCGCTGCGCCGCTCGATTCGGGCGGCAGGCGGTGGTCGTCGCGATCGATGCCCGACGGCTGAGCGGGGATGAGCCCGGCTGGGAGGTCCTGGTCCGGGGTGGGCGCGATCCGGTCGGTCTCGATGCGGTCCGCTGGGCGGTCCGCGCGGCGGAGCTCGGTGCGGGCGAGCTCCTGGTCACGTCCATCGATCGCGACGGCACGGGCAGCGGATACGACACGGCGCTGTTGCGGGCGATCGTCGACCGGGTGTCGGTCCCGGTCATCGCCTCGGGCGGGGCCGCCGGACCGGCGGACCTCGTCGACGCGATCGTCGAGGGCGGCGCTGACGCCGTCCTGGCCGCCTCGATCTTCCACCGGCGGATCCACTCGATCGCCGAGGTCAAGGCGGCGATGGCCGCCGCCGGTCTCTCGATCCGGGGCATGCCCGGGGTCGCCGCATGACCGGCGGGTCGTCGGGGAACGGCTCGCCCACGCGCCCGGCGACTGCGATCGACGCTGCCGCCATCGGGGCCGCGGTCCGCTTCGGTCCCCGCGACGGCCTGCTGACGGCCGTCGTCCAGGACACCGCCGACGGGCGCGTGCTGATGGTCGCCCACATGGACGCCGAGGCCCTGTCCGCGACGCTCGAGACGGGCGAGGTCCACTTCCACTCGCGATCCCGAGACCGCCTCTGGCGCAAGGGCGAGACGAGCGGCAACGTCCTGCGCCTGCGCCGGATCGAGCTGGACTGCGACGGCGACGCCGTTCTCCTGACGGTCGAGCCGGCGGGCCCGACCTGTCATCGTGGGACCCGCGCCTGCTTCGATCCCGTCGAGGATGACGTCGGGGGCGCCAGGGTCGACGACGAGGGCGGCGGGCCCGCCCCGGACGCCGACCAGGGCTTCGCCTGGCTCGAGGAGCTCTGGACGACCCTCGCCCAGCGGGCCTCGACCCGCCCGGCCGGCTCCTACACCGCGGGCCTGCTCGAGGGAGGCGTCGACGCCGTCGGCCGGAAGGTCACCGAGGAGGCCACCGAGGTGCTCCTCGCCGCCAAGGATGACGCCACCGCCCAGGCCGTCGGGGTCGACCGGACGGCCGCGCGCGAGGGCCTGGCCGGTGAGGCCGCCGATCTCCTCTACCACCTGCTCGTCCTGCTCGCCGAGCGCGAGCTCCAGCCGGCCCGGGTGCTCGACGTCCTCCGGGCGCGTCACCGACCCTGATCGGGGAGGGCCGAGGGCCCTCAGGCGGTCTCGACGCGGACGATCCGGTAGGTCTTCTTGCCCGATGCGAAGGATGAGGTGACCCCCCGGCAGGACGGCCGGGATCGGGGCGTCGAGACCGGCGACCCTGATCTCGTTGATCGACAGGCCACCCTGGCCGATCGTCCGCCGCGCCTCGCCGTTCGAGGTGAACAGGCCGGCCGCCATGACCAGCCCCAGGACGCCCTCGCCGAGCCGATCGATCGGGACCACCGCGTGGGGCAGCTGCTCGAAGGCGAACCGGAGCGTCGCCTCGCCGAGCTCGGGCAGGCGCCGGCTGAAGACGGCCTCGCTCACCTCGACCACCTGGTCGGCGACCTCGGCCCCGTGGACCCGGGCGGTGATGTCGCCGGGCCAGAGCCCGCTGGACGGGCCTGCTCTCGGGGGCGGTCGCCGCGTCGGCCTCGAGCGCCTCGATCGGTCGACCGGTCGAACAGGGTGAACAGCCGGACCATCCGGGCGGCGTCCGGGTCGGCGGAGATCGAGCCAGAACTGGTAGAAGGCGTACGGCGAGGTCCGCGCCGGATCGAGCCAGACCGAGGTACCCTCGGCCGTCTTGCCGAACTTCGCTCCGTCGGAGCCGAGGAGGAGCGGGTATGAGAGGGCGTGGGCGAGCTCCGCGCCGCCTTCCCGCGCCCTCGACCCGGCGGATGAGCTCGAGGCCGGCCGTGATGTTGCCCCACTGGTCGGCGCCACCGGTCTGGAGCTCGACCCCCAGCTCGCGGTAGAGATGCAGGAAGTCGGCGGACTGGAGGAGCATGTAGCTGAACTCGGTGTACGACAGCCCGGCGTCGAGCCGACGTCTGGACCGAGTCCTTGGCGAGCATGTACGGGATCGTGAAGTGCTTGCCGACGTCGCGCAGGAAGTCGAGCATCGCGATGCTGCCCGAGCCAGTCGTGGTTGTCCACGACCCGAGCCGCCGTCGGACCCGGGCTGAAGTCAAGGAACCGCTCGAGCTGGACCCGGATGGAGGCCGTGTTGGCGATGACCTCCGCCCGACTCAGGAGGTTCCGCTCGGCGGACTTCCCGGACGGATCGCCGATCATCCCGGTCCCGCCGCCCACGACGACGACCGGTCGCCCGCCGTGGCGCTGGACGTGGACGAGACCGAAGACCGGCACGAGGTGGCCGACGTGGAGCGACGGGCCGCTCGGGTCGAACCCGTTGTAGGCGGAGATCGGCCGTTCCTCGGCCAGCCGCGCCGCGAGCCCGGGGGTCTGGTCCTGGAGGAGGCCCCGCCAGGCGAGCTCGGCCAGCAGGCCGGCCGGATCCGGGGCTCCCTCGAGCGGGCCCGTCACAGCTTCTGGATCCGGGCCGTCTGACCGCTCGGGTTCGGGGGAAACCTGTCCATGTCCGCCCCTATGCTATCGTGACCACGCTCATGCAGACCAGCCTCGCGCGGCGCCAGCGCCATCGCCGGAATGGCCATGGCGGACGCGGGACCCGCGGCAGCGCGGCCACCAAGGTCGCCATCGCGCTCCCCCTGTTCCTCTTCGGGACCTTCGTCCTGCTCGCGATCGTCGGCGCCGTCGCCGCCGTCGGGGCGTACGACTACTACAGCCAGGGCCTCGACGATCCCAAGAAGCTCCTCGAGGGGCTCGACCTTCGCCGAGGAGACGATCGTCTACGACCGGACCGGCAAGATCGAGCTGGCCCGCTTCGGCGAGGCAGCGCGCGACGTCGTCGACCTACGACCAGATCCCGGCGTGGCTCATCGACGCGACGACCTCCATCGAGGACAAGACGTTCTGGGAGAACGCCGGGTTCGACCCGGTCGGGATCGTCTCGGCAGCGGTCGACACCCTCAGCGGCAACGAGCGCGGCGCCTCGACGATCACCCAGCAGCTCGTCCGCGACCGGCTCCTCCCGGCCGAGCGCCAAGGCCGGTCCCGCTACGAGCGGAAGATCCGGGAGATCATCCAGTCGATCAAGCTGACCCAGGAGTACCCCGGGATCGACGGCAAGAAGAAGATCATGGAGACCTACCTCAACCAGAACTTCTACGGCAACCGGAGCTACGGCGTGAAGGCCGCCGCCAGGAGCTACTTCGGGATCGACCGACCTCTCGAAGCTGACCCTGGCCCAGGCGGCGACCCTGGCCGGGATCCCCCAGTCGCCGACCACCTTCGACCTGATGCAGGAACGCCGAGCAAGTCTGCGCCGTCCAGGTGGCCGAGGGAGCGGACTGCCCCGACGGCAAGACCCGGCTCGAGGTGCCCGCCGACAGCCAGATCGTCGACCGACGGAACAAGATCCTCGACCTGATGCAGACACGGAGCAAGCTCTCGACCGGCATGTTCACGCCGGCCGACTTCGACGCCGCCAGGAAGTCGCCGGTCATCCTCACGCCGCCCCCCAGCTCGAACTGGCTCGCCCCCCATTTCGTCAGGCAGGTCCGCCACCAGCTCGGCACGATCCTGTGCGGCGCGGACCAGGCCGACACCTGCGAGGCGGTCGACACCGGCGGCTACAAGGTCATCACCACGCTCGACTGGAACCTCCAGAAGAAGGCCGAGAAGTGGGTCAAGGCGGCCGCCATCGCCCCCAACCGGAAGGACACCGCGGCCTATCTCAAGACGCATCGGCGTCACTTACGCCAGCTGGATCCGCAACCTCAAGGGTCGGGGCATCTACAACGCCGCTCTCGGGGCGGTCGACTACCGGACCGGCCAGATCATGGCCTACGTCGGCAGCGGATCGTACTACGAGAAGCCCCGCGGCAAGAAGTTCCAGCCCAAGTTCGACGTCCTCGGCGACGGCTGGCGCCAGCCCGGATCGGCGTTCAAGCCGATCAACTACCTGACCGGTATCGAGGACAAGACGATGACCGCCAGCGACGATGTTCATGGACGTGATCACGAACTTCGGCGGCGGATACACCCCGGGCGACGCGGACCTCGCCGAGCGGGGCCCGCTCCGGATGCGCCAGGCGATCCAGATGTCGCTCAACATCCCGGCGATCAAGGCCGCCCTCATCAGCGGCCCCGATCACGTCTTCGAGTTCGCCAAGAAGATGGGCATCCAGTGGCAGAGCTCCAAGAATCCGGCCGGCGGCTCGATCGGCATCGGGACCGTCGAGCTCCACTTCATCGACCTCATCAGCGCCTACGGCGCGATCGCCAACGGCGGCGTGCTGATGCCCCGGACGGCGATCCTGTCGGTGACCAACGGCGACGACACCCCGCTCTACCCGAGCCAGAAGGATCCGACGCCGGCGAGCAGGTGATCAGCGCCCAGAACGCCTGGATCATGCAGGACATCCTGGCCGTCGAACACCGACCCGCACCGCAACCCGTGGTGGGCCAAGCGGGCGCTCGTACGACGGCGGACGCCGTCGGCCGGCCACGCTCAAGACCGGGACCACGAACGACGAGATCGACCTCGCGGCGATGGGCTTCGTCGCGCCGCCGAAGGACCAAGAAGGACCCCGCCCTCGTCGTCGGCGCCTGGATGGGCAACTCGGACAACAGCGCTCCGCCGCGCGGCACGGTCGCCCTGGAGACCGCTGCCAGCCTCTGGCAGGCGTTCTTGCAGGACGCGATGCGCGGCAAGCCGATCGCCAAGTTCGACGACAAGCCCAAGGGCGTCAGCCAGGTCGCGGTCGACGCCAACAGCGGGATGCTCCCCGGGCCGTTCACCCGGAGGACCTTCAAGGAGTGGTTCGCCACAGGGACCGCGCCCAAGCAGGTCGACAACACGAAGGTCGGGGTCGCCATCGACGGCGCGACCAGCTCGCTCTGGCAGGACGGCTGTCTCGGGCCGCGAAGGTGGTCGGCGCGTCTGGACCTCTCCGGCGTCGATGCCGGTCATGCGGCCTGGCAGAAGGCCGATCGCGGCTGGATCGCCCGGGCCATGCACGGGCCCGGGAGGCGGCGGCGGCCTCAAGGGCACCAGGACCGCCTACTTCGGCTTCGGCAGCTACTTCCCGTTCGGGGCGACCTGGGGTGCGTCGTTCGCCCCGACGAAGACCTGTCCGATCGGCGGTCCGTCGCCCAGCCCGTTCCCGAGCGGAAGCCCGCTGCCGTCGACCGTGCCGCCCCCGGCGCCGTAGCCCGCTGCGACGGGAGCCTGTGGCCGGAGGCCTCCCGGTGACCGGGACGCCTACAAGCTGACGATCGTCGCCCCGTCGCCACCCTCGCCGCGCTCTCCGGGGCGGACCTCGCGCACGAGCGGGTCGGCGGCCGCGCTGGCCCGGACCGCGTCCCGGAGGGCGCCCGTCCCGAGACCGTGGACGATCGTGACCCGCTCCAGCCCGGCGACCGCGGCGTCGTCGAGATAGCGCCCGAGGAGCTCGAGCGCCTCGTCCACCCGGGCGCCGCGGAGGTCCAGCGAGGACGCCACCGACCGGACGCCATCGAGTCGCAGACCCGACCCGCCGGCGTCGGTCGAGGTCGGCGATGGGCGAGCGGGACGACCGACGGTGCCGGCAGGACGCGGGGCCGGCCGGTCGCGACTCATCGATGAGCGCTCACTCGGCCAGATGGCCGCCAGGGTCTCCTCGGGCGGGGCGGCCGGCTCGCCGCCGAGCGCCGGCTCCAGGTCCGCCGCGTCGACGGTGATCCGGAGTCCACCGGCCTCCAGCGTCGCCCGCCGACCGCCGCGTTCGAGGGCGGCGACCCGACCCTCCCAGCCCTGGCTCCGGCTCCGCGCCCGCTCACCCAGCCGCCATTCGTGGGGCGTCGGCGGGGACGGCTCGACGACGACGGGCTCGACGACCAGCGGAACCTCGGCGAGGCGGGCCTCGACCGACTCGACCGCCTCGTCGAGGCGACGCGCGGTGACGGTCTCGCGCTCGAGGGTCCGGCGGGTCTCGCGGACCTCGGCGCGGAGCTCGCCGACGATCCGCTCGGCCTCGTCACGGGCCCCCCGCACCGCTTCGGCCCGCTCGCGCCGGGCGATCCGGCGCTCCTCCTGGGCCTGGCGGAGGGCATCGGCGGCGCGCGACTCGGCCGCCCGGGCCCGCTCGAGGGCATCGCTGGTCTCGTCCTCGGCCGCCTTGAGCGAGACGAGGGTCGCCTCGAACGTCCGCTGCGCCTCGGTCAGGCGGGAGCGGGCGTCGTCGACGATCGGTCCGGGCAACCCGAGTCGCTCGGCGATCGCGAACGCCTGGCTGCCGCCGGGCAGTCCGATCGACAGCCGGTAGGTGGGGCTGAGCGTCTCGAGGTCGAACTCGACCGAGGCGTTCCGGGCCGAGGGCGTGATGTGGGCGTAGGCCTTCAGCTCGGCGTAATGGGTCGTCGCCGCGACCAGGGCGCCGGTCCGGATGAAGTGGTCGAGGAGCGCCTGGGCCAGCGCCGAACCCTCGGTCGGGTCGGTGCCGGCGCCGAGCTCGTCGAGGAGGACGAGCGTCCCCGGCCCGGCCGCCGCGACGATCCTCGTGATCGAGCGGAGATGACCGGAGAAGGTCGACAGGCTCTGGGCCACCGACTGCTCGTCGCCGATGTCGGCGAAGACGTCGCGGAAGATCGGCAGCCGCGAGCCGGTCTCGGCCGGGACGTGGAGCCCGGCCTGGTGCATGAGCGCGAGCAGACCCAGGGTCCGCAGGGTGACCGTCTTGCCCCCGGTATTCGGACCCGTGACGACGAGGGCCGTGTAGCCGTCGCCAAGGCGCAGGTCGATCGGGACGACCCGCCCGCTCAGCCCCGGATGACGGGCGCCCAGCAGGACGACCTCGGTCCGCTCGGCCGTGTCGGCCCGGACCGCGTCCATCTCGGCGGCGAGCCTGGCCCTGGCCGACCACAGGTCGAAGCGGGCGAGGGCGCCGAGGGATTCCCGGAGCTGGACGGCGTTCGCCGCCACGAGCGCCGACAGCTCGTCGAGGATCCGTTCCACCTCCTCGCGCTCCGCCGCCTGGGCCTCGCGCCAGGCGTTGCCCAGCTCGACCGCGACGAGCGGCTCGACGAACAGGGTCTGACCGCTGCCCGAGGCGTCATGGACGATCCCCTTCACCCGGCTCCGGGCGTCGGCTCGCACGGGGAGCACATAACGCCCGTTGCGCAGGGTGATGAGCGGTTCCTGGAGAGCGCCACTCGCCGTCTCGGACTGGACCAGCGCGTCGAGCCGTCGACGCAGGCGATCGTAGGCCACCCGGACGGCCGCCCGGAGCCCTCCGAGTCGCGGCGACGCGCTGTCCAGCAGCTCCCCCACCGGGTCGAAGCTGCGAGCCAGGGTGGAGCGCAGGGCGGGCAGTGGGTGGAGCTCGCGACCCAGCTCGCGGAGGAGCGCACGGCGCTCCTCCGACAGCGCCGATCCGAGCCGCCCGGTAGCGTCGAGCGTCTCGGCGATCTCCAGGAACCGGGCGGGATCCAGCCGGCCCCCTCGGGCCGCGCGCTCGACCGCCGGCCCGATGTCGTGGGCGGCCCCGATCCCGACCGTGGATCGCTCGGCCAGGAGGGCGCGGGCCTGGTCGGTCTCGTCGAGACGTCGGGCCACGATCACCGGATCGGCCGACGGCTCGAGCGCCTCGGCGAGCCGCTGACCCGGGCCGAAGCTGGTGGCCGCGGCGAGTCGCTCCCGGACGGCCGGGAACTCGAGGAGAGCGATCGACTTCTCGTCCATCAGCGCAGCGCCGCCGGTCCGGAGCTCGACGGATGGCCGGCCAGCACGAGGCGCCACGGTCGCTCCGTCCAGGGCGGACCGGCATAGGCGATCCCGATCCGACGGGTGACCCGGATCGGCCACGTCGTCCCGGCGCGTCGCGCTCGTTCGGCCGCCCCGCTGACGAGCGGTTCGGGCTCGATCCGGAGCGGCGACCCAGGGTCGCACAGGTCCGACCCGGTCATCCTCGTCACCAGGCCGAAGGACGCGCCGACGAGCCCGGGTCCCGCCGCGAGCCGCTCGTCCGGCAGGTCCATCAGCCGCCTGGCGACCCGGGTCGTCGCCTCGGAGTCTCCACGACGAAGCCGGTTCCCGGTCTCGCGGGCCAGACGATGCTCGCGGGCGAGCCCGGCGCCCTCGATGATCTCGATCGCCCGGATGAGCACGGCTGCCGGACGGCCGGGCGGCTCGGTGACCACGTTCAGACAGGTGTGCATGCCGTAGACAAGGTACAGGTACGCCCGCCCTGGCTCCCCGTACATCGGGGCATTGCGCGCGGTCGGTCCGAAGCGGGCATGCGAGGCACGATCCTCCTCGCCGATGTAGGCCTCCACCTCGACGATCCGTCCGACGATCCGCCCGGTCTCGGTCTCGGCGACGAGGCGACAGGCCAGGAGTGACCGGGCCGCCTCGAGGGTCGGGCGCCCGAGACGCTCGCGCGAGAGCGTCGAGACGGTCAGGGGGTGTACAGGCTCTGGACGTCGGACGGCAGGATCACCCCGAAGATCGCGACGAAGCCGGGCAGGAGGGTATCCCGGAAGACCGCGGCCGTCCCCGACCCGTCGATGGCGCCGTTGATGTTCTTCATCACCAGGATCTGGTTGTCGCCGATCGCCACCGGCAGCTTGAAGAACGAGTCGAAGATCGCGATGAAGGCGCCGATGATCAGGACGCCCTCCACCACCCCCAGGATCCCGCCAAGGATCTCGTCGAGGATCGGCCACCTGGCGAAGAGGGGCGCCTGCTTGTAGAACGATTGGATGAGGATGGCGAAGACGACGCTGGCCACCACGAAGATGAACAGGAAGGCCAGCATGTACGAGTATTCGCGGGGCCACTGGGTCCAGTAGCCGGCCAGGAACTTGCCCAGCGGCTCGCGCAGGTTCGCGGCGAGCAGGAACGAGAAGATGATCGAGGCGATCCCCAGCAGGCGTCGGATCGTCCCCTGGACGAAGCCCAGGACGAAGAAGCCCACGAGGAACAGGACCGCGATCCAGTCGAAGGCGGTCACGTTCGAGATCGTGTCGACGATGTTCACGCGGTCACCTCGATGCCCGCCCGTGACGACACGGGACGGCGATCCCCGTTACCCGGGGCGGCGCAAGGGTAGCAGCGCGCTTCCGGGCCCCGCAACCATGACCTCTGTCACGATCGCTGTCGCCCACCCAGCTCGGCCGACAGGGCGGCGACGATGGCGCTCATCGCCGCGTCGATCTCGGGATCGGTCAGCGTCCGGTCATGGGCCTGGAAGACGAGCCGCTCGGCGAGGCTCTTCTCGCCGACGGCGAGCGGTGAGCCACGATAGAGGTCGAAGAGCCGGACACTGGCCAGGAGCGAGCCGGCGGCCGCCCGGATGACCGCGTCGACGGCGGCGGCCGGAGTGGCCTCGCTCACGACGACGGCCAGGTCGCGCTCGACCGCCGGATGGCGAGCGATCGCGCTCACCCGGACGACCGGGGCGCTGCCCACGGTCAGGCCCCGGATCGACAGCTCGCCGACGATGACCCGCTCCGGCCCGAGCTCGAACGCCTCCACCAACGATGGATGGAGCTCGCCGACGACGCCGCTCAGGTCGCCGGGGCTGTTGGCCGCGGCGGCCCGACCCGGGTGGAGGATCGCGGTCTCGGGAACGGACCGATAGGCCGGGGACGTCGCCCCGATCCGGTGGGCCAGGAGCTCCAACAGCCCCTTCCCGTCGTCCAGGTCGACCGACCGGGACGGCCGGTTCCAGGCGACGGGTGCCGCCGCTCCGGTCAGGACGAAGCCGAGCCGCCACCACTCGCGGATGGTCGCTCCGTCGTGGCCGTAGCCTTTCCCGACCTCGAAGATGGCCACGTCCGGATGGCCCCGCCGCAGGTCGGTCGCCAGCACCTCAAGGAGGCTGCCGATGAGTGACTGGCGTAGCACGGCATGTTGGCTCGAGAGCGGGTTCGTGACGTGGATCGGCCGGCCGCTGGCCTCGACCTCGCCGAGGACCGGGGCGAGCGAGATCGGCCCGAAGCGCTCGACATCGAGCGGCGCGACGAGCGCCGTGGTGACGACCTCCGAGAGGCCCGCCCCGGCCAGGGTGTCCCGAAGCAGGTCGCGGATCTCGAGGGGCGAGCGCCGATGGCCTGGCATCGGAGTCTCCGGAGTCCGGGGCGGGATGGCCTCGTAGCCCAGGATCCTGGCGACCTCCTCGGCGATGTCCGTCTCGATGGCGAGGTCGCGACGCCACGTCGGGATCGTGGCGACCAGCGTCTCGTTCGCCGGGGCCGTCACGCTCCGACCGGTCGGCGGGAGGGCGAGCGGGATCGTCTGGGTCCCGCTCGCCGGGGCGGTGCCGACACCGACCCGCTCGAGCAGGCAAGCCTGCTCGACGGCCCCCAGCGCGGTCCCGAGGAGGCGGTCCACGCGGGCGGGCCGGAAGGCGACGGTCGCCTCGGCGGGCTCGTCGGGGGCCGTGTCGATCCGGCCGGGCGCCACGGTCCCACCCGCCCAGGCCGCGATGAGCCCGGCGACCCGGTCCGCCCCGATCCGGGCGAGCCGGCCTTCCTGGCCCTTCTCGAAGCGGAGGCTCGCCTCCGACCGGAGGCCGAAACGTTGACCGGTCCGGCGGATGGCGACCGGGTCGAAGATGGCCGACTCGACGACGACCTCGCGGGTCGGCTCGGCGACCTCGCTCGCGGCGCCACCCATGACCCCGGCGATGGCCAACGGCCCGGCCGGGTCGGCGATTAGCAGGGTCTCACCGTCGAGCTCCCGAGCGACGTGGTCGAGGGTCTCGAGGCGCTCGCCCGGCCGGGCGCTCCGGACGACGATCCGTCCCTCGCGGATCGCGGCGGCGTCGAAGGCGTGGGTCGGCTTGCCCAGCTCGAGCATCACGTAGTTCGAGGCGTCGACGACGTTGCTCACCGGGCGCATCCCGGCTGCCCGGAGACGCATCTGGACCTCCTCGGGCGACGGCCCGACGGTGACGTCGCTCACGACCCGACCGACGAACCTGGGGCACAGTCCGGGCTCCTCGACCCGGACCTCGAGCCGCTCCGCGATGGGCCGGCCGGACTCGATCAGGACGATCTCCGGCCAACGGAGCGTCGCCCCGGTCGCCGCCGCGACCTCTCGGGCCAGCCCGACCATGCACAGCGCGTCGCCCCGGTTGGGCTTGACGTCGACGTCGAGGACCGTGTCGCCGTAGAGGTCGCTCAGGTCGGCCCCGAGGGGCGTCTCCGGCGGGAGGATGAGGATGCCTTCGGCGTCGGTCGTGAGCTCCAGCTCGTCGCCCGAGCAGAGCATCCCATTGCTGACGACGCCCATCTTCTCGGCGCGCTCGATCCGGCGCCCGCCGGGCAGGACGGCGCCCGGCAGGGCGACCGGGACCCGCTGCCCCGGGGCGATGTTCGTCGCGCCGCAGACGATCTGGAGGACCTCGTCGCCGCCGACCCGGACGGTCGTCAGGGAGAGCCGGTCGGCGCGTGGATGCTTTTCGACCGTCAGCAGCTCCCCGACCACCACGGACCGCCATTCGCCGCCCCAACGCTCGAGCCCCTTGACCTCCATCCCGAGCAGGGTCAGCCGCTCGGCCAGGCGCTCCGGCGTCAGGTCGACATCGACATACTCCCCGAGCCAGGCGAGCGGGACCCTCATCGGAACTGCTCGAGGAAGCGCAGGTCGTTCTCCATGTACAGGCGGAGATCGGCCACGCCGTGGCGGAGGTTGGCGATCCGCTCGACCCCCATGCCGAAGGCGAACCCCTGGTAGCGCTCCGGGTCGAGTCCACCGTTGGCCAGGACGACCGGGTGGACCATCCCGGCCCCGAGGATCGTCATCCAGCCCGTCCGGGAGCAGGCCGGGCAGCCGCTCCCGCCGCAGACCAGGCACTCGACGTCGAAGGCGACCGACGGCTCCGTGAACGGGTAGTAGCCCGGTCGGAAGCGGGTCCGCCTGCCAGCTCCGAACATCGCGTGGGCGAACTGGTCGAGCAGACCGCGCAGGTCGCCCATCGTGGTGCCCTCGTCGACCATCAGGCCCTCGACCTGGAAGAACTCGGAGGCATGGCTCGCGTCGACGGCCTCGTAGCGGAAGCAGCGACCCGGCAGGAGTGCCCGGATGGGCGGCGTCTCGGCGGCCATCACCCGGATCTGGCCGGGCGAGGTGTGGGTCCGGAGGAGATGACCCGGCACGTCCACGTACAGGGTGTCCCAGAGGTCGCGGGCGGGATGATCGGGCGGGATGTTGAGGATCTGGAAGTTGGTGAGGTCGTCCTCGATCTCGGGCCCCTCGTAGACCACGAAGCCGAACTGGCCGAAGATCGCGGCGATCTCCCGGGCGGTCTCGATGATCGGGTGGAGGGTCCCCCGCGGGTATGGTCGGCCGGGCGTCGAGACGTCGACGGCCTCGCCGGTCAAGCGTCCGGCCAGGGCCTCCGCCCGGAGCGTCCGACCTCGCTCCGCGAAGGCCGCTTCGATCGCCTCCCGGACCGGGTTGGCGACCGCTCCGACCTTGGGCCGATCCTCGGCCGGCAAGGTGCCGATCCCCCGCGAGACGACCGTCATCCGACCCTTCTTGCCGAGGATCTCGACCTCCAGCGCGGCCAGCGCGGCCACGTCGGGCGCGGCGGCGATCGCCGCCATGGCGTCGTCCCGGAGGGCTTCGAGGTCGCGAGTCAGGTCGGCGAGGTTCACAAGGTCCTTTCGAAGTGCGCCGCGAGCCGCGAATCAGGAGCCCTCGACGAGACCGCCGCGTCGAGGGCTGGTGGGTCGGGACGTCCCGGCTCCCGTCGCGGCGGGGCGGTCGGGGTCAGGCGGTCCGGGCCGCCTCGACGATCTTGCCGAAGGTGGTCGCGTCGCGGACGGCGAGGTCGGCGAGGATCTTCCGATCGATGTCGATATCGGCCCGCTTCAGGCCGGAGATGAAGGCGCCGTAGGTCAGTCCGTTCTGGCGGGCGGCCGCGTTGATCCGGATGATCCAGAGCTGGCGCATCTGGCGCTTGCGCTGCTTGCGATCCCGGGTGGCGTAGGCGAGCGCGTGGAGGGTCGCCTCGCGCGCCGGCTTGATCAGCCGGGACTTGGTGCCCTTGCGGCCCTCGGACGCGTTGAGGAGGCGCTTGTGGCGCTTGTGGGCGGTGACGCCACGCTTGACTCGTGCCATGAGAGTGGTCTGCTCCTACTTGCCGAGGTACGGCAGCAGGCGGCGGACCTGCTTGGCGTGCTCGGTCCCGACGACAGTCTTGCCGGCATAGCGGCGGGTCCGTCGCGACGACTTGATCTCGAGGTGGTGGCCGCGCCAGCTGTTCACCCGGATCACCTTGCCGCTGCCGGTCACGCCGATGCGCTTGGCAGCCGCCTTGTGGGTCTTGATCTTCGGCACCGTGGCCTCACTCTCCTGCTGGAGCCGCGGCTGGTGCCTCAGGCTCGATCGGTTTCCTGGTCCGGGCCGGCCGCGGGGCCGGCTTGCTGACGTCGCTGGCGGTCGCTTTGGCGGCCGTCGTCTTGGGGGCGGTAGAGGCCGCCTTCGATGATGCCGGCTTGGGGCCGCCGGCTTCGGTGTCCTGGCACGGGCCGGAGCCGCGGGTTCGGCGACCGGAGCCGGCGGGGCTGCGGCCTCCACGACCGGGGCCTGTGTCTGCGCGACCGCAGCCACGGACTCGACGACCGGAGCGGGCGCGACCTCCTCGGCGACCGGGGCCGCCGCTGCGGCCGTCGGCACCGCGGTCGTCATCGTCTCGGGCGTCTCGGAGACCGGAGCCGGTTCCTCGCCATGACGGGCGGCGTGTTCCACGACCTTGGGCTTGTGGATCGATGCCACGGTGATGTGCATCGACTTGCCCTCGAGGAGCGGCGCCCGCTCGACGACCCCGTGGTCCTTG
Organism: uncultured Chloroflexia bacterium; assembly: GCA_963809595.1. Lineage (GTDB taxonomy): Bacteria > Chloroflexota > Limnocylindria > Limnocylindrales > CSP1-4 > Chersky-267. The sequence continues at coordinate 469,906 of CAWEKG010000002.1, forward strand.
ATCTGGTCGGCGAACTTGGCCAGCAGGTTCCGCCCGATCTCGGGGTGGGTCAGCTCTCGGCCCCGGAACTGGACGGCGACCTTGATCCGGTCGCCCTCCTCGAGGAACTGGATCGCCCGCCGGACCTTCGTGTCGAAGTCGCCGGTCCCGATCTTCGGCTTGAGGCGGACCTCCTTGAAGGTCACCGAGCGCTGCTTCCGCTTGGCCTCCTTCTCCCGCTTCGTGAGCTCGTACTTGTACTGCCCGAAGTCGAGGAACTTGACCACCGGTGGCGATGCCATCGGGGCGACCTCGACGAGGTCGAGGCCTCGTTCCTGCGCCATCGCGAGGGCCTGCGGCGTCGGCATGACACCGAGCTGTGCTCCCTCTTCATCCACGACCCGGACCTGGGGGATCCGGATCATCTGGTTGACGCGCAGGTCTCGGCTGATGGTTGACCCCTTCGAGCTGATCTGGACGCCCGTTCACCGGTCACGCGGACACGGCGACCCGAGCGGGGTCGCAAGGCGGGAGGATAGCACAGGCGTTCCGCGAGGGGCAATCGGCGAGCCCATCGGGGCGGCTCCGGAGGACGCCTCCGGGTTCAGCTCGAGCGGCGCTCGGCGGCCTCCCCGGCAAGCCGATCGGCGAGCTCATCCCAGGGCACCGCCTCCTGCTGCTCCCCCGGCCGCACCACGCGCCCGCGGGGCCACGGTCCGGGCCTCCACCTCGCGGTCGCCGAGGACCAGCATGTAGGGGATCTTCTGCTCCTGGGCGAGGCGGATCTTGTTCTGCATCCGGTTGTCCGAGTCGTCGACCTCGACCCGCAGACCGCGGCCACGGAGCAGGACCGCCAGCTCCAGGGCGGCCGGGACGTGGCGATCGGCGATCGGCACGACCACGGCCTGGACCGGCGAGACCCACAGCGGGAGCGCCCCGCCGAAATGCTCGATGAGGATCCCGATGAACCGCTCGAGCGAGCCGTAGATCGCCCGGTGGATGGCGATCGGGCGCTGGGGCTGCCCGTGCTCGTCGATGTAGGTCAGGTCGAACCGCTCGGGGAGCATCGTGAGGTCGGCCTGGATGGTGGCCATCTGCCACTCCCGGCCGAGGGCGTCGTCGATGTAGATGTCGATCTTCGGGGCGTAGAAGGTCCCATCCTTGGGCTTGACCGTGTAGCTCACCCCGGAGTCGTCGAGCGCCGACCGGATGAGCGACTCGGCCCGCTCCCAGAGGGCGGCGTCGCCGATGGCCCCGTCGGGCTTCGTGGCGAAGCTGTAGCGGGGCTCCAGGCCGAACCAGCCGTACGACTCGCGGACCATCTCGATGAGGCTCCGGATCTCGTCGGCCAGCTGGTCCGGGCGGACGTAGACGTGGGCGTCGTCCTGGATGAAATGGCGTACCCGGGTCAGCCCATGGAGCACGCCGCTGCGCTCGTTGCGGTGGAGCCGGCCGTACTCCGACAGCCGCAACGGCAGGTCCCGGTAGGAACGGGTCCGGGAGCGGTAGATGAACGTGCTCTCGGGGCAGTTCATCGGCTTGAGCGAGTACGCCTGGCCCTCGATGTCGAGGAGGAACATGTTGTCGCGGTAGTGGTCCCAGTGGCCGGACTGCTCCCACAGCCGGTGGTTGACCAGGATCGGGGTCGAGACCTCCTGGTAGCCATGCCGGTCCTGGAGCTCGCGCATCGCCCCTTCCAGGGTCCGCCACAGGAGCTGGCCCTTGGGATGCCAGAACGCCGAGCCGGGGCTGACGTCGTGGAAGCTGAACAGGTCGAGCTGGAGGCCCAGCCGGCGATGATCTCGCTTCTTCGCCTCCTCGCGCCGCCAGAGATAGCGCTCGAGCTCCTCCTGGCTGGCCCAGACGGTGCCGTAGACGCGCTGGAGCATCGGCCGCTTCTCGTCGCCGCGCCAGTAGGCGCCGGCCACGCTGACGAGCTTGAACGGCCCGATCCGCCCGGTGCTCGGCACATGAGGCCCCTTGCACAGGTCGACGAACGGCCCGTGCTCGTAGGTCGAGGTCGGCGGCATCGCTTCGCCGGTCGCCGCGGACCGTGCGGCCAGATCGTCGAGGATCTCGACCTTGTAGGGCTGGCCCCGCTCGAGGAAGAAGGCCCTCCCCTCCTCCGGCGGCAGCTCACGCCGGACGAACGGGTGGTCGGCGGCGACGCTCTCGGCCATTCGCATCTCGATCGCCGCCAGGTCGTCCGGGGTCAGCGCGCGGCTGAGCTCGAAGTCGTAGTAGAAGCCGTCGTCGATCGCCGGACCGATGCCCAGCTTCGTCCCCGGGAAGAGATCCATCACGGCCTCGGCCATGACGTGCGCCGCGGAGTGGCGCATCGCGTCGATCTCGCTGTGCGCGCCGGCGTCGAGGAGCTCCTCCGCCGAACCGCGCTCGGGCGCCACCAAAACCTCGTCGTCGTGCTCGTCCCGGTCCACCATCTCCGCCTCCTTGAGAAACGCGAAAGCCCCTCGTCCTCTGACAGGACGAGAGGCCCGGCCTCCCGCGGTTCCACCCGCCTTCGCGACCGCCACGTCCACCGCGGACGGGCCGTCGCGCGCTCGTACCGCGCTAACGGGCGGATCCCGGGCCGGTTCACCGGCCGCTCACGGGTGGTGCCGTCGGGTCCGATCGTCGCGGCTCTCAGCGCTGCCGCGGCTCTCTGAGGATCGGCGATCCCGGCGGTGCGTCCCGCTCGACGCGTTGACTATCCGATGGTGGGCGACACTGGACTCGAACCAGTGACCTCTTGCATGTCAAGCAAGTGCTCTAACCAACTGAGCTAGCCGCCCATGCGGCGCGGTTCCGTCGCGCCGCCGTCGGATGATACCGCAGCCTCCGAGGCGTCACCACCGGGCCCACCGTACGCGGTTCGTGCAAGATGGGGCGATGGACGACGGGACCGCGGGCCACGAGCTCCTCGACATCGGCGACGAGCGTCGGCTGGAGCGGTTCGGCGACCGGGTCCTCGACCGCCCGGCGCCCGGCGAGGGCGGCTTCCCGCGACGCGATCCGACAGCCTGGGCCGGGGCCGACGCGCGGTATGACCGGAACATCGAGGGCGAGGGATCCTGGACCACGATCGACACCGGTCTCGAGGGGCCGTGGCCGGTCGAGATCGGCGAGATCGTCCTGGAGCTGCGCCTGGCCGCCTCCGGGCAGGTGGGCTGCTTCCCGGAACAAGCCCCGAACTGGCGCTGGGTCGCAGAGCGCGTCCGGGAGCTGGCAGGCGAACGAGTCCGACCCGCGGTCCTCAACCTGTTCGCCCACACCGGGGCGACGACGATCGCCGCCGCGTCGGCCGGCGCGAACGTGGTCCACGTCGACGCCTCCCGACCGGCGATCGCCTGGGCCCGGACCAACGCCGGTCTCAACGGGTCGTCCGGAGCCCCGATCCGCTGGATCGCCGAGGACGCCGCGAGGTTCGTCGCCCGCGAGGCACGCCGGGACCGGCGCTATGGCGGGTTGATCCTCGACCCGCCCAGCTTCGGCCACAGCCGGGACCGGCGGGCCTGGCGGCTGGCCGACGACCTGCCCGACCTTCTGTCGGCCGGTGCGGCCCTGATCGCCGACGGCCCGGCCTTCATGGTCCTGAGCGCCCATACCCCCGGCTTCGGGGCCGAACGGCTGGGCGACGCCCTTCGCGACGCCCTCGGCACGACCCGGGGCGGACGGATCGAGACCGCCGAGCTCGGGCTGGACGCTCGGAGCGGACGCCGCCTGGCTCTCGGCGCGGTCGCCCGGTGGTCCCGATGAGCCGGCTGCCGACGGCGATCAGCAGCCCAGCGAACCCGCGGATCCGGGCCGCGGCCGGACTCCGCGAACGGCGCGACCGGGAACAGACCGGACGGACCCTCGTCGACGGCGCGCGGGAGATCGGCCGGGCGATCGACGCCGGCGTCGTCCTGGAGACCGTCTTCGTGTGCGAGGACCTCTGCCAGGGCGCGGCCTGTCTCGGACTCCTCGAGCGGATCGGCCCGGCCGACCCCAGGGTGGTGGCGGTCACCCCCGCGGCCTTCGCCCGAGTGGCGTTCGGCGATCGGGCCGAAGGGGTGGTCGCGGTGGCGGTCACGCCACCCACCGATCTCCGCGCGATCGATCTGCCCTCCGAGCCGCTGGTCGCCGTGCTCGAAGGGGTCGAGAAGCCGGGCAACCTCGGGGCGATCCTCCGCAGCGCCGACGGCGCCGGGCTCGACGCGGTCATCGTCGCCGACCCGCGGACCGATCTCTACAACCCGAACGCCATCCGGGCCAGTCTCGGGACGATCTTCGGCGTTCCCCTCGGGGCGGCCTCAGCGGCTGGCACCATCGCCTGGCTCCGCGACCATGGCCTGCGGACCGTCGTCGCCCGGGTGGACGGGTCGCGGCCCTACACGGAGGCGGACCTGGGTGGTCCGCTGGTGATCGTCCTCGGGAGCGAGGCGGCCGGACTGACCGACGCCTGGTCGGGACCGGAGGTGGAGGCCGTTAGGCTTCCGATGCTCGGGACGGCCGACAGCCTCAACGTCTCGGTCGCGGCGGGCATCCTCTTCTACGAGGCCCGTCGCCAGCGCGATCTGGCGCTGACGATGAGGGACCGGCGATGACCGTGGATCGGAACGCGACGGACCGCTACGACTTCGTGATCATCGGCGCCGGTCCCGCCGGCGAGGCGGCGGCCTTCAAGGCTCGCGAGCTCGGGGCGTCCGTCGCGATCGTCGACCGGCGTTGGTTCGGCGGCAGCTGCCCGCACATCGGCTGCGTCCCCTCGAAGGCGCTCCTCCACGCCGCGGAGCGACACCTCGCCGACCCCGCCTACGACTGGGCACAGGCCTCGGCTCGGCGCGACTACATGGTCAACCGGCCCCCTGATGCCGCGGAGCCGGACGACAGCTTTCACGTGCGGGCGCTCGAGGCGGCCGGAGCGGTGACGATCCGAGGCTCGGCCCGGATCGTGGAGACCGGCCGCGTGGCGGTCCGTGACGGCGACGCGCTCCGGATCGTCGGCGGAGGCGAGATCCTGATCGCGGTGGGATCGGCATCCAGGATCCCGCCGATCGAGGGCCTGGACGGCGTCCGTGTGTGGACGAACCGGGAGGCGACGCTGGCCCGGGAGCTGCCACCCAGCCTGCTCGTCCTCGGGGGCGGTCCGACCGGCTGCGAGCTGGCCCAGGTCTATGCCCGGTTCGGCGTGCCCACGACCATCGTCCAGTCCGGGCCACGGCTCATGCCCACCGACCACCCTCGGAACTCCGCCACGATCGAGAAGGCGCTCCGGCGCGATGGGGTGGACGTACGGACCGGTGTCCGGGCCGTCCGGGCGCGGGCCGGAGCCGGGTCGGACGGAGCCGATGTCGTCGACCTCGACGACGGGTCCGCGGCCGAGGGGCATGCCGTCCTCCTCGCGGTCGGCCGTGAGACCCCCCTCGACGACCTGGGGCTCGAGCATTACGGCTTCGACACGTCCGGCGGGGTGGCCATCCCAAGGGACGGCCGGCTGCGGCTGGCCGACGGGCTGTGGACGATCGGCGACGCCGCCGGCCCAGAGCTCCACACCCACCAGGGCCACTACCAGGGCGAGCTGGCCGTCCGGATGGCCCTCGGCGAGGCGATCGCGCCCGACTATCGGGCCCTCCCTCGGGCGACCTATACGGATCCGGAAGCCGCCTCGGTGGGCCTGACCTTCGACCAGGCGGTCGACACCGGTCACGACGCCTTCGAGGTCTGGACGGAGTTCGCGACGACGGCCAGGGGCTACTCGGTGGAGGCCGATCTCGGCCACGTCAGCATCGTCGTCGACCGCGCGGCCGGCCGTCTGCTGGGTGCCGCGATGGCCTGCCCCGACGCTTCGGCGGCGATCCACGAGTGCGTCCTGGCGATCAAGGCTGACATCGTGCTCGACGTGTTGACCGAGACGATCCACGCCTTCCCGTCGACGTCGCGGATCCTGAACGGTCTCTTCGCCGAAGCCGGCCGGAGGATCCGGACCGGCGAGTAGCGCGTCCGTCGCGAGCGACCGCCGGCTCAGGCCTCGAAGACGACTTCGCCGTCGACCAGCACCAGGCGCGGTCGGGTCGTGCCGAGCGGACCCCCGACCCGGACCGGCTCCTCCAGCGCGTCTCGCTCGAGGACGACGACGTCCGCCCGGTGGCCGGGGACGAGCCGACCCCGGTCGCTCTCGCCGGCTGACAGCGGAGCGTCGAGGCAGGCCGCGCGGAGCGCCCGGGCCAGGCTGAGCCCTTCCCCGACGCTGAAGAAACCGGTCCCGGCCGGCCAGCTCGGGTCCGCCCGGGTCACGGCGATGGCGATCCCCGGCCACGGATCGATCGGCTCGACCGGGGCGTCGGTACCGAACGGCAGAAGGGCGCCCGACTCGGCCAATGACCGCCATGGGTAGCCCGACCGCTCGGCTCGCTCGCCCCAAAGCCGACGGGCCTGGATGGCATCGGAGCGGAGATGGACCGGCTGGACCGAGGCCGCGATCCCCGAACGGGCGAACCGCCCGAGGTCGTCGTCGGCGACGAGCTGGACGTGCTCCACCCTGGGCGCGAGGGGCGATACCCCGACGTTGGCCTCCAGGGCGTCGAGCGCGGCCCGGAGCGCGGCGTCGCCGATCGCGTGGATCTGGCTGCTGATCCCGATCGCGGCAGCCCGCCCGACGAGCTCGCCGAGGCGCTCCGGGGTCGTGATCCAGATGCCCCGCTCGCGGCCCGGCTCGAGTGGGCGGTCCGGCTCGGGCTCGAACGGATCGAGCATCGCCGCGGTCCTCGACCCGAGCGATCCGTCGGCGAAGAGCTTCTGCCAGCCGACCCGGGCGCGACCGGCCGGATCGGCCCCGAGGACCATCCCGCTCCGGAGGCCGCGCCTCCCGGCCGTCTCGATCGCCTCCTGGCGGAGGCAGGCGTGGACCCGGACGGGCAGCTCGCCGCGGTCGGCCAGTCGGGCGTAGGCGACATAGGCGCCGCCGAGGGACGGGTCGGGGACGAGCCCGCCCGGGTCGTGGACGCCGACCACCCCCAGGGCGACGAGTGCCCGACCGAGCGCCGGCAACGCCGTCACGAGGTCGTCGGCGGTCGGCTCCGGGAGGTGGACCGACACCAGCCGGGCGGCCGTCTCGTGGAGAACGCCCGTCGGCACCCCGTCGGGTCCCCGGCGGATCGCGCCACCATCCGGATCGGCGGTGCCGGCCCCGATACCGCCGCCGGCGAGCGCGATCGAGGAGACCCACAGCGAGTGGTGATCGTGGGCCCACAGGGCGACCCGCCGGCCCGGTGCGACCCGGTCGAGATCGGCCGCGGTCGGCCAACCGCCCCAGCGGTCGGAGTCCCAGCCGTGACCCTGCAGCCAGGCGTCCGCGCCGGTGAGGGTCGCGTGGCGGGCGGTGATCCGATCGAGGCCCTCCCCGAGCGTCGCCGCCGTCGTCAGGTCGACGTGGCTCGCGGCGATCGCCGCGTCGGCGAGATGGAGATGCGCATCGGTCAGGCCCGGGATCGCGACCTCGTCCGGCCCCAGCCGCAGCCGCCGGGTCGTCGGACCAGCGATCCCCTCGAGATCCGACCGCGAGCCGGCGGCCACGATCCGACCGTCGGCGATCGCGACCGCCTCGGCCCAGCCGAAACCGGCCGATCCCGCCAAAGTGGCGATCCGGCCCTCGACGATGAGCGCGACCGAGCTCATCGAGTCCCACCCCAGGGGTCGGGGCCGGCCGTCGGTGACATGGACGGCCCGGCGAGGAAGGCGGCCAGCGCGTCGCCGCCGAGACCGGCGCCGAGGCCGACGGCCAGGGCGATCCGGGCCTTGGACGCGACGAGCGTCCCGGCGAGCATCGCGCCGGCCCGGACCCAGGTCGCGCCGCCGCCGGGGAACGCGTACGCCACGTCCCGCGGCCCCCGACGCTGCCCGGCTGGCCAGGACCACCGGGACGCCGGCTTCGATGGCCCGCCGACCGGCGGCGAGGAGCTCCGGCGAGGTATTCCCGGCCCCGGTCGCGGCGACGACCAGCCCGACCGCCCCGAGCCCGACGGCGGCGTCGAGGATCCGGGCGTCCATCGCGACGGTCGCGACGACGATCGGGATCGGCCAGCCGAGGGTCGTCACCGGCAGGATCGGTCGGCGGAGCCCACGGGGCCGCTCGAGGACGACCCGGCCTCCCTCGATCCGCCCGAGCCAGCCCAGGTTCAGGCTCCGGAACGTGTCCAGGGCGGTCGCATGGGTCTTCGTCACGTCGTCGGCCGGCTCGATCGTACCGGCCAGGACGACCACCGTCCCGGCCCCGACGAGCTCGGGGCTGGCCGCGCAACTTACGGCGTCGCGCAGGTTCGCCGGGCCGTCGTAGTCCGGCTCGGTCGCGTTGCGCATCGCGCCGGTCACGACGATCGGCTTTGGGCCGGCCACGAGGAGGTCGAGGAGGAAGCTCGTCTCCTCGATCGTGTCGGTTCCCTGGATCACCACCACGCCGTCGATCGACGGGTCATCGACGAGGTTGCGGACGGTGGCCGCCAGGTCGAGCAGGTCCTCCGCCGTGAAGTGGCTCGCCGGCTTCATGCCTCGGTCGACCGGGACGACCTCGGCGATCGCCTCGAGTCCGGGCGTGCGGGCCAGGATCGCCGCGCCGTCGAGGGCCGGGACGGCCCCGCCGGCGACCGGGTCCACGACCATGCTGATCGTGCCGCCGTTGAAGACCGCGGCGACGCGAGGTCGCCGGCGGGTGGCCGGCTCGCTCGGCTGATCGGACCGGCGCGGGCCGGCCGTCGGTCAGACCCCGCCGCCGGTCGCCGGGGCAGGCGCCCGACGATGAGAGAGGACCGAGACGACGCCGGCCATCGTGACCAGGATCCCCACGCAGACGATCACCACGGTCGTGCCGACCCAGTCCGAGATCGAGCCGACGATGATGATCGGCACGAAGCTGGCGACCGAGACGAGCATGTTGAGCACGCCGAAGACTCGGCCCCGGACCTCCTCGGGCAGCTCCTCCTGGAGTCCCGTCTGGGCGGGGATCGCCACCAGGGCGTAGCAGACCCCGGCCAGGAAGGCGATCGCCACCACGACCGACAGGAGCGACACGAGGCCGGACAGGTCGATCGGGCGTGGCCGCCTCGGCCCGCTGCAGGAAGCGGGTGATCGGACCGGCTGCCGCGAGCGCAACGAGCAGGATGCCCAGGGCGACCAGGCCGCCCTCCATCAGCCGCCGGCGCGGGAGGAACCGACCGTAGCTGTTGAGCAGCAGGATCCCGGTCACGATGCCCGATCCCGAGCGGCAGGACGACGACGACGAAGTCGTTCTCGTTCAGGCCGAGCGTCTCGGTCGCGAAGTCCGGGCCGAGGACGCCGAGGACGCCGATGAGCGAGGCGGTGACCCCGAGGTAGATGAGCGACCAGGTGATGCTCCGGTGGGCCCGGATGTAGGCCAGGCCCTCGCGCAGCTCGGCCAGGACGGCGGCGACCGCCTTCTCGGTGCCGTCGACGGCATCGCCCGCGACTGAGCCCCTCGTCCGACGGGCGGCACCGACGGCAGGGTGATCGTGAAGACCATCGCCACGAGGTAGAGGACGGCGACCGTGAGGATCAGCGCCTCCGCCCCGGCCAGCTTCACCACGAGCGGACCGAGGAGGGCGAAGCCGAGGGCGAAGGCGGCGTTCTGGGTGAAGGTGAACAGGCCGTTCGCGGCCAGCAGCTGGCGGCGCGGGCACGAGGAACGGGATCATCGCCGCCTCGGCCGGCGCGAAGAACGTCGTGACGGTCGAGATCGCGATGTTGAGGACGAAGATCGCCGCCACGTTGCCACCGGCCACGAAGACGAGGCCGAACAGGATCGCCCGGAGGAGGTTCGTGACGATGAGGATGAGGCGCCGGTCGAGCCGGTCGACGTAGACGCCGGCGACGGCCGAGAAGAAGACCGCCGGGGCGAGGAAGCGTCAGGAGCAGCAGGCTGACCGCGGCGTTCGACTTGGTGGTCGAGAAGACGAGGACGGTCAGGCCGTAGACGACCATGTTGCCGCCGATCTGGGTCGCCGCCTGGGCGAGCCAGAGGAGCAGGAAGTTGCGGTTCCGCAGGACCGCCAGGGCCGGGCCGGACTCGTCGCCGCCTCGGGCGCGACCGCGTCGTCGTCCGGCGCCAGGAGGCCCCTGAGGATCGGGACGTCTCGATGCCCAGGAAGCCGAACTCGACCGGTGCGTACGTGACGGGCGAGGCGACCTCGACCGGCCCTGCGAGCGTCGCTCCATCGGGGTCGCCGGGGGCATCGATCGGCTGGGCGCCGTCGACGGGACCGGGGATGGTCTCGTCGAGGAAGAGATCCGGTTCGCGCTCGGTCACCGCTCGGCGTCCCGGGCGACGGGCGCGACCGCCGCGCTGAGCTCCTCGTCGCCGCGGCTCTCGAAGCCGACCAGACGGCGCTCGACCTGGGGCCGGGCGACGAGGACGTGACGACCGCAGGTCAGTGCAGCGCAGACCGAGGTCGGCCCCGAGCCGGTCGACCCGCCAGGTCGACCCGCCGCACGGATGGGCCCGTCGCAGCCGGATGACGTCCCCGAGCCGGAAGGCGACCGGGGTCCGCTCAGCCACCGGCGATCGGAACGACGGGCGGCCCGGCACGGGTGGGAGCGGGTGAGTCATCGGCCGGGAGGGTATCAGAGCTGCGGCGTGCCGTGCGCCGGGGCGAGGTCCCGCGTCGTCGCCGGGATGACCAGGAGGTCGACCGGGACGACCGTGATCTGGGCGTCCGGGAAGGTGGCCGCGAGCTGGGCGACGATCCCGCCGGCGCGGGTCAGCGAGCCGGTCAGCGTGGCCGGGATTGCCGACGGCGCGTGATCTCGAACGGGTCGCCGAGCGCTCGTGTTCTCGACCGACAGCGCGCCCGGCTCGGCCGGCCACGACCGTGCCCGGACACGACCCGGACGTCGTCGACGGCGAGCGCCTCGGCGCCGGCGTTGCGCAGCTCGTTGAGGAGGTCCTGGATCCCGGCCCCGTCGATCGGACCGCTGACGCGTGACCCGGACGCCCGGTCCGGTCACCGCGTCGAGGCCGGTCCAGGCCCGCACCCGGGCCAGGTCGAGCCGGAGCTGGTCGACCGAGGTCTCGCCGCGAGCCTGCGCGCTCTGGAGGTCGGCCAGCTCGCGCTCGGTCGTCGCGATCTCGGCCCGGAGCTGGTCGTTCCGCGTGTTGAGGTTGGCGACGAGCTGGGTGAGCTCCTGGGCGGACAGCGACTCGAGCCCGGACGCGGCCGACTGCGACCGGAGCTGGATGACGACGAGCAGCCCGAGGATGAGCGCCACGACGGCGATCGAGAGCTGGTTCCGACGCTTTCGCATCGCGGCTACGGTCCCGGGCTCGGAGCCGGGCTCGGGGCGGACCGGCCGGGCGTAGCGCAGGTTGATCGTCCCGGCGTAGGCCGGGATCGTGACGTCCTTGAGCTCGGCGAAACCGACCTGGATCCCGAACGTCTCGACCCGCATCCGGACGAAGTCCCGGAAGCCGGCCGAGCCGTTGACCTGGTCGAACAGGTCCGGCGGCCCGATCGCCGAGATCTGGTAGGGCGGGGTGAGGTAGGCCGCGTTGACGAGGACCGAGCCGCCGATGTCGATGATCGCGGTCGACGCCGTGATCCGCTCGCCGTTCACCGCGATCGCCTCGGCGCCGGCCAGCCAGAGCTCCTCGACGACCGTCCGGATGTCGCGGCGCCGAGACGAGGTAGTCGGTCGGGTTGTCGCCCGGCGGGACGGGCTTCGACGAGTCGCGGAGCTGGAGGACGAGCCCGGCGCCCTTGAGCGCGGTCAGCCCCGCGGCGACCCGCGCCTTGCGCAGCCGCGCGTCGAGGTCGCGGATGAGGGCCGCGCTCCCCTGCCCCTGCGACTCGAGGTCTGGATCTGTGCCCGCAGGTCGAGGAGCTGCTGCTTGAGGCGATCCTGCCGGTCTGCAGATCGCGCGCCGTCTCGACGAGCGGGATCCGCTCGTTGCTGGCGTAGCGGACCCGCGGGCCCTCGGTCCGGAGCTGGGCCGCGATGAGGAAGCCGAGCGCGAGCAGGGCGACGCCGAGGGTGATCTGCCAGCTGGATCGAGGGGGCCGAGCGACCGCCCCGGTCACGCCGAGGCACCCCGGCGACGGACGACGACGAGCAGGACGGCGACGACGCCGACCGCGGCGAACGCGCCGACCAGGAGCAGGATCTCCCATCCACTGCCACCCCCGTCGCCGACCGGCGAGGCCGGGTTCGGGCGCCCGAGGTGGCCACGGGCGCGGCCGAGGCGACCGGGGCGCCGCGGTCCCGCCGCTGTCCCCGTCCAGCCGGGGCAGCGGCCCGGCCGGCGCGTGCCCGGGCCGACCGCCACCGGCGCCGTCACGCCGAGGTCGGCGAGCCAGTCGGCCTGGAAGGCGGTGACGTCCTGGCCGAGCGCCTTGCTGAACGCCTCGTCGTCGGTCACCCCGTCGGCGTACGACCGGACGAGCTTGACCAGGGCATCGCTTGCCGAATGTCCGGACGAGGTAGTCGACCGCCGAGACGCTCTCGCCGTAGGCCAGGAAGAACTGGTCGCGGGTCGTCGGGAACTGCCCGGCCAGACCGTCCAGCGGGATGATCTCCTCGGCCGACCGCCTCCGCACCGCCGACCGCCAGGCGTCGGTGTAGCCCTCGGACAGGTAGACGGCCAGGCCCTCGTTGAGCCAGCGTGGCGGGAAGTGGTACGGGTTCTTGACCGCCGTGTCGAAGACGAGGTGGGTCAGCTCGTGGGGCACCACGACCTGCTCACCCACGACGCGTCGATCTCGTCCGGGGTGATCAGGGCGAACATCGTCCGGATGTCGGCGTGGGCCTCACCGCCGACGTTCTCCCGGGTGCCCGGCCCGAGCGCGTCGTAGAACGCGTACTGGTCGGCGTAGATGTAGAAGTCGACGGGCTCGGTCTCGGTCACGCCGAGCAGCGTCGCAGCCGCTGTCGACCCCTTCTCGCCGATCGCGAGGGCCCGCTGGCCGAATGCGTCGGACCCCTCGTACCAGTGGACCCGGACGATCCGCCCGGTCTTCGTCCGCCAGTCGAACCGGGTGTCGCGCGTAGGCCATCGACGCCGCCGGACCGACGACCGATCCCGCTCGCCGTGGTGACCCGCCAGCGGGCCGTGAACGGGGTGTTCGGGACGAGGTGCCCGTCGGTCTCGGGGAGCTGGTACTCGAGGGTCGTCGGCCCACAGCAGACCGGCGGCGGGACCTCGGACACGAGCGGGCCGACGCGCCCGGCCGGTCAGGAGGATCTCCGCTCGAGTGATCGGCTCGGTCGGCGTGAACGGCTGGTCGAACGTGACGCCCTCCCGTACGTGGCCGTCGCGGTCGGCGTCCCGAAGGTCGGGTCGGCGGCGAGCGTCCGGCCGGGAGCCGCCAGGCCGACCAGGACGACGACGGCGGCCAGGCCGGTCAGCGCGGCCCGCCGGCCGGTCGGCCCCGAGCGACCTCGACGGGCCGACGCCGATCACGGCCCGGCCCCCAGGCCAGACCGGCCAGGCGGAGGATCCCGAGGCCGCTCTCGGATGCGCCGAGCAGCCCGTCCCGGGCGAGCGCGTAGCCGGCCTCGTACGAGAGCGGGACGACCGGGACGTCGCTCTGGACGACCGTCTCGGCCGGTCGTAGGCGGCCCGGACCGCGGCCGGGTTCGCGGCGGCCGCCGGCCGCCGCGATCGCGGCGTCGAACTCGGGCGAGCTCCAGCGACCGTAGTCGTTGGTGCTGTCGGACCCGAGGAGCAGCCCGAGGAAGTCGTTCGGCCCGGGGTAGTCGGCCATCCAGCCGAGCGCCCAGATCGCGGGCGGATCGGCCGCGAGCCGCTCGAAGTAGCCCTGACCCATCGCCTCGGACCGGACGGTGACCCCGAGCTCGCGCTTGAGCTCCGCCACGACGCCTCGTCGTAGGCGAGCCGCCGGTCATGAGGATCGACGTCGGGGAACCCGGCGCCGCCCGGGTAGCCGGCCGCGGCCAGCGCGGCCCGAGCCGCCTCCGGATCGTGCCGCGGGCAGAAGTCCTGCTCGCTCCGGCCGGGGATGCCCGGCGGGACCATGCTCGTGGCCGGGATCGTCGAGCCGTCCGAGCCGAGCTCCACGATCCGCTTCCAGTCGACCGCCCAGGCGAAGGCCTGGCGGACGCGGACGTCGTCGAACGGCGGTCGGCCCGGGTGTCGAACCCGTAGTACGTCACCGACGCGGAGGGCACGGTCCGGAGCGTCGTGCCGAGATCCGGGTCGTAGCGGATCCAGGCCGCGTCGACGTCGCCGATCGGGGTGTAGTCGAGGTCCCCTTCTCGAACGCATCGACGGGGCTCTGGCCCCACCGAGCGAGGTCTGCAGGTGGACCGTCGGGATCGCCGGCGCGCCGGCCCAGTAGCGCTCGTTCGCGGTCAGGGTGAGCTCGTCGGCCGTCGCGGCGGTCAGCCGGTAGCGCACCGCTCCCGACGAACGCCGGCCCGGGAGGAGCGCCGCCGGATCCTAGCCGACACCGGGCGGGACCACCGCGAAGGTCGGTCCGGCGACGATGGCCGGGAAGTCGGCCCGACCGGTCGATCGAGGCGGACCTCCACCGTCCCGTCCGTCGCCCGGAGCCCGATCGTGCGCCGGATCGGTGGACGTCCGGCGGAGGTAGGCGGTGGCGCCCGTCGACGTCGGCCATCAGCGACGCGAGCGGGGAGGGCGCGCCGGGTCGACGATGCGGCGCCAGCTCCGGACGACGTCGTCGGCCGTGAGCGGCGAGCCGTCGGAGAACGTCAGGCCGGATCGCAGACTGGAAGACGATCCGCCGTCCGCCGTCGAGGACCTGCCAGGACTCGGCCAGGGCCGGACGGACGTCGAGACTCGGGATCGAGCGCCGTCAGGCTCTCGAAGAGCTGCGCGCCGACCCGGGCGCTGCCGATGTCGCCGGCAAGGGTCGGGTCGAGCGTCGGGCTCGCCCGTGACGATCGTGACCGCGTCCCGTCCGGCGGCCACGACCGCCCTGGCCGAGCCCCGAGGCCGACCGTCAGGAGGGCGCCGAGGACGACTGCGAGCAGTCCGATCACCGGGAAGGCGGTCAGGAGGCGTGAGGAGCGGCGAGGAGGTCGGCTCCCCGGGCGGACGCATGGCCGGAGTGTACCCGCTCACGGCGGAGGGACCCGTCGAGCGGTCAGGCGGGTCGACCCACCGGATCGGACGGTCCGTCGGCGAGCAGGTCGGGCCGGCCACCGAACCGCTCGAGGAGCCGGTAGTAGTCCCGTCGTTCCGCGCGGCTCCCCTCCTCCGCCGGGTCTGACCCAGCCACCCCGTCGGCGGACCCACCGACGACGAGTGCCCGCCTGGGCGGCCCCGATCCGCCCTCGTCGCGCAGGGTCAGGCTCCACCAGGCGTCGAGGCCACGAGCGGTCAGGTACCGCTCCTCGAGCGGTCCGCGCGCGATCAGGTCGGCACGCCGGCAGGCGATCGTCCCGCTGACCACCGTCGGTTCGCCGGTGGCGGCGTCCGCGAAGTGGCGCAGGTCGCTCGTCGTCAGCCCGTCTGGACCGGCGACCGCGACGACCGGGTCCGCCAGCGCGTCGACCAGCGCGCCCACCCCTCCGGGCACCGGCCCGGGCCCCGTCCCGAAGAACAGGACGACCGCTCCGACCGCTCGCCGCGACCCCGCGTTGAGCACCGCCGCTCGACCAAGCCGAGCGCTCGTCCAGATCACCTCCACGGTCACGCCAGCCACGGTGTCGATCGGACCGGCCAGGGCGGTCGCCTGGGCCGGCGTGGGATCGTTCGCGACGATCACGACCTGGGTCCCGACCGGCGCCTCGGCACGGAGCGAGGCGAGGGTGATCGCCACGTCGTCGGGACGGTCGTCGGCCACGAGGACGACCGTCAGCGGTGCCGAGGTCAGCTCGTCCAGCCGTGACGGCACCGCGCCGCTCCGTCCGTACCGGATTGCTCCGTCGGTCTCGAGGTCCGGGGCGTGTGCCGGTCGGAGTGTGTAGCGCGTCCCCCGGTCCACCACGGACCAGCCGGCCGCCTCGATCTCGCCCCGGAGACGATCGGCCTCGGGCCAGTCGCGGGCCTCCCGAGCGGCAGCCCTGGCCGCGGCGAGGGCCGAGATCTCCGGAGGCGCCTTCTGGCTCATGGGCCAAGGCTAGCAGGAGGCGAACCGTCCTCGTGATCACTGGTCCCAGGCTGACCATCGCCGACCGGCTGCGCCGCTGGTCGGTGCACCATTCCGCCTCCCGTTCGGCGTCACACTGCTGACCAGTCGCAGGAGGACGACATGTTCGTGGGCCGTCGTGCGATCGAACGGATGGGATACCCTGCCCGCCTGGTCAGCCTGGCATTCGTGGTGGTCGTCGCCGGTTGTGGCACCACGGTGGCGCCGTCCAGCGGATCGTCGGAGGTCTCGCACGTCCCGACGCCGAGCGGCACGTTGGCCGCGGTCGCGAGCTCCGCGCCGACCGTCCCCCCGGGCCCGACGGTCCTGCCGACCTCGCATCCGGGAGGTCTCGCCCCCGGATCGCTGGCGGTCACCGTCTCAGACCGCCTCGTCGTCCGCTCGAAGCCGCGGGTCAGCGCCGACTCCGTCCAGTACAAACCCCTCCTGCCCACCGGGACCGAGCTCCTCGTGGTGGACGGCCCGGTCGAGGCCTCCGGCTACACCTGGTATCGGGTTGCGCCCACCTCGGTCACGTTGGACGGCGGCCCCGTCGACGGCTGGGTCGCAATCGCGGCCCGAGACGGCACCCCGTGGGTCGCCCTCGCCGAAGGTGCTCTGGCCGGCCTCGAGATCGCCACGTCGAATGTCGCTCGGGCACCGGCCATCCCTGCGACGGCCGTGACGGCCGCGACCGCGCTGAACGCCTTCGGGCTCGACCTCTACCGTCGCCTCCTGGCCGAGCCCGATCTCGGCCTCAAGGGCAAGAACGTCGTTATCTCGCCGACGAGCATCGCCCTCGCCCTGGCGATGGCCCGGGCCGGGGCGAAGGGCGAGACCGCCCGTCAGATGGACGCGGTCCTCCACACGAGCGGCTGGAAGGACCTGGGCTCGGGGCTGAACGCTCTCGATCAAGCCCTCGCATCGCGGAACGCGACCTGGAAGGACGACCAGGGGCTGACCCACGCACTGTCGCTGAAGGTCGCGAACGCCGCGTTCGCCCAGCGGGACTGGCCGATCGAACCGTCGTATCTCGACGGGATCGCGCAGACGTTCGGTGCGGGGCTGGGTCTGGTCGACTACATCGCTGCTCGTGAAGCGGCCCGGACGGCCATCAACGCCTGGGTCAACCGGCAGACCGCGAAGCGGATCCCAGAGCTCCTGGCGCCCACTGACCTCGACGAAATGACCCGGCTTATCCTCGTCAACGCCGTCTACCTCAAGGCGAACTGGCTGGACGAGTTCCCGCTCGAAGGCACGCGGTCGCGGGCGTTCACCAGGCTCGACGGGTCCCGGGTCACGGTCCCGACGATGACCGTGCAGGGAGATCAGGACGTCCCGTACGCGAAGGGGACGGGCTGGAAGGCGACGGAGCTCCTGTACGCCGGTGGCCAGCGGTACGGCGAGACGAGCGCAAGCTCTCTCGCGATGGCCCTCATCCTCCCCGACGACCTCACGAGGTTCGAGGCGAGTCTGAGCGCAGCGACCGTACGGTCGATCGCGACGACCCTTGCCGCGGAACGGAAGAAGCTCTCGAAGCTCACCGCCGATCCTTCTCCGACCTCGGAGGGGTGCGAGTCGTATGCCTACGGCCTCCGGGTGTACCTGCCGCGGTTCGGCATCGAGACCCGCGCGGACCTGGTGCCCACGCTGAAGCGACTGGGCATGAGCCAGGCCACGACCACATCAGCCGACTTCTCGGGGATCACCTCCGCCGATCGGCTCTTCATCCAGAAGGTCATCCACCAGGCCAACATCGACGTGGACGAGAAGGGCACGGAGGCGGCCGCGGCGACGGCGGTGGAGATGGGGTCCACCGGCGGCTGCGGTCCCGCAGGGCCGCGACGGATCCTCATCCTCCGCTTGGACCGGCCGTTCCTGTTCCTCATCCGGGACATCAAGACGGGTGCGATCCTGTTCATGGGCCGGGTCCTCGACCCGTCGGTGAAGCGCTGATCGGACCGCAGGATCCACGGCCGGATCACGCGACCGGCGAGCGCACATCCGGTCGTTGGTGCCCCTGGAGGGAATCGAACCCCCGACGCAGGCCTTAGGACGGCCTCGCTCTATCCGCTGAGCTACAGGGGCGCACCACCGCCATGGTACCCCGGCCAACCGCGAGAGCGGAAACACGGCAACCGGTCGCCCCGGGGCGGCTTCGGCTCGCCGATGGCATCATGGGTCGAACCTGGAGGATCGCCATGACCGTCCGACGTCCCGTCCCCCGCCGCTCGCTCCCCCGCCCTGTCCGCATCGGGATCGCGCTCGCCGCGCTCGTCGTGGCCGGGCTGGTGCCGGCCGTGGCCGAGGCTTCACCGATGATGCCCACACCCGAGGCAGCCGTCTCAGCCGCGAGCTTCAGTCGGGTCCGGGTCGGCCTGGCCACGACGATGACCGGTCTGGCCAGCCCGATCCTCGTGACGAACGCCCACGATGGCTCGAACCGGCTCTTCGTCGTCGAGCAGCGCGGCGACGATCCGCGTCTTCCGCGCCGGCACCCTCCTGTCGACGCCGTACCTCGACATCCGGTCGCGCGTCGCCTTCGGCGGCGAGCGCGGGCTGCTCGGCCTGGCCTTCCATCCGAGCTATGCCACGAACGGCAAGTTCTACGTCGACTTCACCGAGGCTTCGACGGGCGACATCATCGTCGCCGAGTTCCGGTCCGGCTCACCGGGCTCCGATACGGCACCGGCCTCGAGCTACCGACAGCTCCTCCGGATCAACCACCGGGCCTACGCCAACCACAACGGCGGGATGATCGCCTTCGGCCGGGACGGCTATCTCTACATCGGGACGGGCGACGGCGGCGGCTCGGGCGACTCGCTCAGAAGTGGCCAGAGCCTGCGTTCGCGGCTGGGCAAGATCCTACGGATCGACGTCAACGGGACCCAGACCGGGCTCGCCTACCGGATCCCTGCCACGAACCCCTACGCCCGGAGCACGGTCTACAAGCGCGAGATCTGGTCGCGCGGCCTGCGCAACCCCTGGCGCTTCTCCTTCGACCGGTCGACGGGCGACCTGTGGATCGGCGATGTCGGCCAGAACCGCTACGAGGAGGTCGACCGGGCGAAGCGCTCCTCCGGGCTGGGCCGGGCGGTCAACTTCGGCTGGCGGACGATGGAGGGCTACGCCTGCTACGCGCCGAGCCGGGGCTGCAAGAAGACCGGGCTTCGTCTCCCGGTCGCCGTCTACGGGCACAACCTCGGCTGCGCGATCATCGGCGGTTACGTCTATCGCGGGCCGATCGCGATCCTCCGAGGCGCGTACCTGTTCGGGGACGCCTGCAGCGGCAGGATCTGGTCGGTGGTCGCCTCGGGCGCCACGCGCCAGAGCCGGGTCCTGATGGCCGACACCTCGGCGGCGATCACCTCCTTCGGCGAGGGCGAGAACGGGGCCGTCTACATGACGGCCGCGAACGGGGCGGTCTACCGCCTCACCGCCAGCCTCCGCTGACCGACGCGGACCCTCCTGACCGGGCGGCGATGGAGCGACCGGACGTCGGGCCGGCACGACCCGAGCCGGGCGACCCGGATGGGCCGGGCAGCCGCTCGACCCCGGTGACGTCGGGGACGGCGATCCTGACGCTCTACGGACGCCCCGGCTGCGGCCTGTGCCGGGAGACACGGGAGATCCTCGGGGCGATCCTCGAGGCCCGGCGGGTCAGCGGTCGGCCGGTCCCGACGCTGGTGGAGCGTGACATCGAGAGCGACCCGGAGCTCGAACGCCGGTTCCTCGTCGAGATCCCGGTCATCGAGCTCGGTGACCGGCGGCTGACCCTGGCCGTCAGCCCCGCCCGGATCGAGCGGCTTCTCGCCGAGGTCCTCGACGGATGAGTGCGGGTGCCGACCTGACCTTCCTCGTCGCGGTGGCGGCGGGGGTGGTGAGCTTCCTCTCGCCGTGCGTCCTGCCGCTCGTCCCGGCCTACCTCGGACAGCTCACGGCCGTCGCCGCAGCCGAGGCGCCGGAGGACGGCCGGCCGTCGCGCTGGGTCGCGCTCAAGCATGCGGCCGCCTACGTCCTCGGGTTCGGGACGGTCTTCACGATCCTCGGGATCACCGCCGCGTATGCCGGTGGGATCCTGGCGGAGTGGCTGCCGATCCTCCGCCAGGTCGGCGGGATCGCCCTCATCCTCATGGGCCTGAGCCTGGCCGGGATCATCGACGTCGCCCGGCTCCAGCGCTCCTGGCGCCCCCTCGATCGGGGCGCCTCGGCCGCGGTCGCCGGGGCGACCGGCAGCATCGCCCTCGCCGCGCCCTCGGGGGCCGGGCCGAGCAGCGCCGATCGACTCGGACGACGGCTGGTGGGCGACGGTCGGGGCCTGGTGGCCTCGTTCGGGCTCGGGACGATCTTCGCCATCGGCTGGACCCCGTGCATCGGGACGATCCTGGGCGGGATCCTGACCGTGGCCGCGACGACCGGCTCCACCGCCCAGGGCACGCTCCTGCTCGTCGGCTACACGCTGGGCCTGGGGCTGCCGTTCCTCGCGATCGGCGTGCTGTACGACCGGGCGCCGGTCATCATCCGGCCCCTCCAGCGCCACGCCGCGACGATGTCCTTGGTCGGCGGCCTGCTCGTGGCCGCGATCGGGGTGGCGATGCTGTTCGACCTCCTGATCCTGCTGCCGCGCTACGTCCAGTTCCTCTCGGGGGTCTGATGACCGAGCAACGTCCCGGCTTCGAGCACCACCCCGAACGACACGGCCTCGTCGGACCGTTCAGCGGACGTCAGCTCGCGGCGGTCCTAGGCGTCGTGGTCGTCGGGGCCGTCCTCCTCGTCGCGGCGACCCGACCCATCGCCACCGTGGGTGGGACGCGCCCGGCCGATCCGCGACCGACCGCCTACGTCCTCGCCTCCCCGACCGTCGGCCTTCGACCGGGGAGCCTGGCGCCGGAGCTCGCCGGTACCCGGGCCGACGGGACGACCTGGGCGCTCACCGACGTGAACGGCAGGCCGGTCCGGTTGGCCGACCTGCGGGGCCGGGCCGTCTGGCTCAACTTCTGGGCGAGCTGGTGCCCGCCGTGCCAGGCCGAGACGCCGATCCTCCGCGACGTCTACGAGCGGTACCGGGACCGCGGACTGGAGCTCGTCGGCGTCAGCGTCCAGGAGACGAACCCGACCGACGTCGCCGCCTACGCCGCGAAGTACGGCCTGACGAACACGATCGCCGCCGATCTCTCGGCCGACGTCTTCCACCTGTACCGGGTCTACGCCCTGCCGACCCAGGTCTTCATCGACCCCGCCGGGATCGTCCGGAAGGTGATCCAGGGACCGTTGACCGCCGAGCAGGCCGCGGCCGAGGTGGAGTCGATCCTGCCGCCGGGTCCTGCCGGCTCGGACCCGGGTCCGTCCTAGGACCGACGCCGGGCAGGCCACCTGAGACCGCCGTCGGGTCTCAGCCCGGCTCGAACGTGTAGCGGTCCCGGTCGGGGACGAGCCGGCCGACCGGACGGCGGCGCTCATGGGACAGCACGACGGTCCAGCCCTCCTGAGCGGCCCGGCGGAACAGCTCGCCCTTGGCGCTGACGGAGTCGAGCGGGAAGTCGTCGAAGGCCGTGACCCAGCGCGGGTTGGCGCTCCACGGCCGCATCGCCAGGTCGCCGAAGAAGGCCAGGGTCCGCCCGGTCGGTCCACCGCCGCGGACGACGATCGCCTGGTGGCCGGCCGAATGCCCGCCGGTCGGCACGACGCTGACTCCGGGCAGCACCTCCCGCTCGCCGTCCACCCAGCCCTCGGTGCCCCAATCGCGGACGAGGCGCAGCTCCGGCTGGTCGTAGCTCGCGACCAGCCGGGGGTTGCCGCCCAGGGCGATCTCCCACTCGGACCGCTGGGCGACGATCCGGGCCCGCGGGAAGGCGCGGCTGCCGTCGGCGGCGAGGAGCCCGCCGGCGTGATCGAAGTGAAGGTGGCTCACCGCGACGAGGTCCACCGTCGCCGGGTCGAAGCCCGCCCGGCGCAGGGTGGGCAGGATCGCTTCGCCCTCGCAGCGACGGCTCGTCCGGGTCTTCTCGTCGGCTCGTTCGCCGATCCCGGTCTCGACCAGGACCCGGCCGGCCGGCGTCTCCACCAGGAGACAGTTGAGGGCCTGGACGAGCCGGTGGTCGTGGGTCAGCTCTTCGGCGACATGACGCTCCCAGAGCAGCCGCGGGACGGGACCGAAGATGGCTCCGGCGTCCGTCTGAAAGGTCCCGGCCTGGACCAGGGCGACGGTCGTGCCGCCGCCGAGGTCGGCCGACCAGGCCACGGCGTCGTTCAGCGTCATCGCCGGCCGGTCCGCCCGGGCGATCCCGACCCGGTCAGGGCCTGGTGGCCTTCTCGGATCGACGAGCCGGATCGAAGTCGCGGTGGAACGCCGATGCCGTCGGCTCCGACTGGCCCTGGTACTTCGATCCGAGATCGGCCGAGCCGTACGGCCGCTCGACCGGGCTCGACATCCGGAAGAAGCTGATCTGGCCGATCCGCATCCCGTAGTAGAGGGCGATCGGCAGGTTCGCCACGTTGCTCAGCTCGAGGGTGAGGTTGCCCTTCCAGCCCGGGTCGACATAGCCGGCGGTCGAGTGGATGAGCAGACCGAGCCGGCCGAGCGACGACTTCCCCTCGAGACGAGCAACGAGGTCCGAGGGAAGCTCCACCCACTCGACCGTCTGGCCCAGGACGAACTCACCGGGATGGAGGACGAACGGCTCGTCGTCGTCGATCCGGAGGAGCTCGGTGAGGTCCGGCTGGGGCGCCCGCACGTCGATGTACGGGTAGCGGTTGTTGCGGAAGACCCGGAAGCTGCGGTCGAGATGGAGGTCCACCGACGAGGGCTGGAGGTCGATCGGGTCGTACGGGTCGATCCGGACGTCACCGGCCTCGATGGCGGCCCGGATATCGCGATCGGAGAGGACGCTCATCGGGTTGGGCGTCCGTGGTCCATCGTCAACCCTCCAGGCTGCCGTGGCTCTCGTAGAGGGTGTCCACCTCCCGCTTGAGGTCCTCGAGGTCCTCGAAGCTCTGGTAGACGCTGGCGAAGCGGATGTAGGCGATCTGGTCCATGGCCCGGAGCTTCTCCATGGCCAGGGCACCGATCCGCGAGGACGGGACCTCGGTGGCGCCGGCGGAGCGCAGCTCGGCCTCGATCGCGTCGGCGGCCGCCTCGGCCGAGCCGTCGGGGACCGGTCGCCGGGTGAGCGCCTTGCGCAGACCGGACGCCAGCTTGTCTCGATCGAACTCCTGGCGGACACCGTCGCGCTTCACCACGACGAGCCGGGCGGCCTCGATCCGCTCATAGGTGGTGAACCGGGTGGCGCAGGCCGCGCATTCGCGGCGGCGACGGATCGTCGCGGAGTCGTCGAGGTCGCGGGAGTCCACCACCCGCGTCTCGCGCTCACCGCACTGGGGGCAACGCATCCGACTCCCCTGTCCATCGGGCGACCGGCTCGGGCCGGTGGACCACTACCGGTAGTGGTGTCCGGTCATCATACCACTAGATACGGGCATTCCCGAGGGGTGGCCCGCCCGTCCTGTCAGGCGGACCGGCGGGTCAGCCAGCGGCGCTGGTCGGCCGGTCGGCCGGAGGCCAGGTCGTCGGCGTGCCGGGCGATCGCCTCGCGGGCATGGAGCGCGTTGAGGTAGCCGCGCTTGATCGCCGTCTGGGCCTCGAGCTCCCGCGGCCCGCCGCCCCCACCGGCCTGGAGCAGGTCGCAGCCGTGAGCGACCATCTCGAGCGCTCGGCCCGCCCGGTCGAGCTCGGCCAGGAGGGCGGCCCGCACCTCGTCCGCCGGGACCGGACCGTGGAGCCCGGCGGCCTCCTCGGAGTACTGCCCGATCGCCTCGGCCCCGGCGACCAGGCTGTCGGCGATCTGGTCGGGCGGCAGGAGGTGGCGCCGGACCGCGTCGACCCGCTCGATGACGCCGCCCAGCGAGCGATCGATCCGCCCGGCCAGGTCCTCGACCGCGTTCCGGAACTGCTCGTCGTCGCGGGTGCGAGCCATCGCCCGCGAGGCTCTGCGGAAGACCACCACGAAGACCGCGGCGAGGACGACGAACGCGACCAGGGGCACGACCAGCGGGAGGATGGTGCTCACCTGGCGGTCGCTCCGGGTCCCGCGCTCAGGCCGTGCGGGCCCGGAGGGCGGCCACGAGCTCCGGGACGACCTCGAACAGGTCGCCCACGACCATCAGGTCGGCGAACTCGGCGATCGGCGCATCCGGGTCGCGGTTGACCGCCACGATCGTCTCGGCCGTCTGCATCCCGACCTTGTGCTGGATCGCCCCGGAGATCCCCAGGGCCAGGTAGAGCGACGGCTTGACGATCTTGCCGGTCTGGCCGATCTGCTGGGCGTACGGGATCCAGCCGGCATCGACGGCCGCCCGGCTGGCGCCGACGGCTCCGCCGAGGATCGCGGCGAGCTCCTCGAGGGCCCGGAAGCCGTCGGGCCCACCCACGCCGCGGCCGCCCGAGACGATGATCCGGGCCTCCTCGATCGGCGCGGCCGCCCCCGCCTCGGCGACCCGCTCGAGGACCGCCACCGGGGGCGTCGCGAGTTCCCGACCCGCGGCGCCACCGACGGTCTCGGTCAGCGGCGCGATCCGACCCGGCTGGGCCAGCGGCTCGGCGGTCACCGCGCTCGTCCGGACGGTCACGATGCCGCGGTCACCGGTGAAGGCGGAGCGGGTGATCGTCCGCCCCCCGAAGATGCTCATCTCGACGATGGGCCCGTCGTCCCAGGCGACCTCGACGGCGTTGCCGAGGACCCCCCAGCCGAGACACGCCGAGAGCATCCCGGCCACGTCGCGGCCATCCGGGGTGGAACCCAGGAGCAGGTACCGGGCGTCGCCGGCGACGCCGAGCGCGGCGGCCGCGACGCGCTGCGGGGCGACCTGCCCGGCGAGCTCGGGGGCGGCGATCGTCAGGACCTCCGGCAGGTACCGGGCGAGCTCCTCTGCGGCGGGTCGTGGATCCGCGGCGACCACCAGGCCCGCCGCCTCGAGACCGCTCGCCTCGGCCAGTCGGTGGGCCAGCGAGCCGAGCTCGGTCGAGATCCGGGCCAGACGGCCGTCGGCCCCGACCTCCGCGATGACCAGGATCCGCCCGGCCATCAGATGATCCTCCGTTCGGCCAGGAAGGCCACGATCTCCGCAGCCGCGGCCGGCGCGGGCTCTCGGACCAGCCTCGCCGCGCCACGCGATGGCGGGGTCTGCGCCTCGACCACCCGGTTCGTGGCCGCGGCCGGACCGACGGTCGCCGGGTCGATCCCCAGGTCGGCCAGGGTCCAGGTGGCGATCTCCTTGGTGCGGGCGCCCATGATCCCCTTGAGCGACGGGTAGCGAGGCTCGCCGAGCGCCTGGGTGGCGACGATGAGCGCCGGCAGTGGCGCCTCGATGAGGTCGTAGCCCACCGGCGAGATCCGGCGGACCCGGATCCGCTCGCCGGCCGGCTCGATCCGGGCGGCGTACGAGAGGTAGGGCAGCCCGGTCAGCGCAGCCAGGGCCGGGGTCACCGTGCCGGTCCCGCCGTCGGAGCTGTCGACCCCGGCGAGGACGAGGTCGAACTCGAGCCGAGCGAGGGCCGCCGCGAGGACCCGGGCGGTCGCCAGGGCGTCGGAGCCGGCCAGGGCCGGGTCCGAGATGAGGACGCCGCGGTCGGCACCCATCGCCAGGGCCTTGCGGAGCGCCTCGGGCGCATTCGCCGGGGCCATCGCGAGGAGGGTCACGCTCCCCTCCCCGAGCGCCTCGCGGAGCTTGAGCGCCGCTTCGAGGGCGTACTCGTCGTTGCCGTTGACGACGACCGGCGAGCCGGCCCGATCCACCCGGAGGTCGGCGCCCAGGCGCTCCTGGCCGGTGCTGTCGGGGACCGGTTTCGCGAGGACGACGATCCGCACGGGCGTGGAGACCTCCGTTGGCGATCCGCCGGGTCGAGCCGACCGGGCGAGTCGGGTGTCAGTGCTGGGCGGCGAGGAGCGAGCGGGCGATGACCAGGCGCTGGATCTGCTGGGTGCCCTCGTAGAGCTGGGTGATCTTGGCGTCCCGCATCATCCGCTCCACCGGGAACTCCTCGAGGTAGCCGTACCCGCCCAGGACCTGGACGGCGTCCGTGGTGACCCGCATCGCGGCATCGCCGGCCACCAGTTTAGCGAGCGCGGCCCATCGGCCGGGATCGCCGTCGCCGGCCTCGATCGCCGCGCACGCCACGTACAGGAGCGCCCGGGCGGCCTCGGTGGCGGCGGCCATGTCGGCGAGCAGCCCGGCGACCATCTGGTGCTCGCCGATCGGCTTGCCGAACTGGACCCGCTCGGTGGCATAGCGGGTCGCCACGTCCAGGGCCCCCTGGGCGATCCCGACGGCCTGGGCGGCGATCCCTGGCCGAGACCGCTCGAAGGTGCGCATCGCGATCGAGAAGCCGTCGCCCTCAGCGCCGAGCCGTTCGTCCTCGGTCAGGCGGACGTCGTCGAAGAGGAGCTCCGCCGTGGGCGAGCCCCGGATCCCCATCTTGTGCTCGAGCCGTCCGACCGAGAAGCCGGGCGTCCCCCGCTCCACGACGAAGGCCGACAGGTTCCGGTGCTTCGGTCCGGTCGGGTCGGTGACCGCGAAGACCACCACCTGGTCGGCCAGGCCGCCCTGGCTGATGAACCGCTTCGACCCGTTGAGGACGTAGCCGTCGCCGTCCCGGACGGCCCTGGTGGCGATCGCCCCGGCGTCGGAGCCGGCGCCGGCCTCGGTGATGGCGAAGGCCACAAGGCGGCGTCCGGTCGCCAGGTCGGGCAGCCAGCGCGTCTTCTGGGTCTCGCTCCCGGCCAGGAGGATCGGCGTCGCGCCGAGCTCCTGGACGGCGAGGATGAGCCCCGTCGTCGCGCAGGCCGCGCTCAGCTCCTCGATCGCCAGGCAGAGGGTGAGCAGATCCGCGTCGAGACCGCCGTACGCCGCCGGGAAGGGCAGGGCCAGGATGTCCTGGGCGGCCAGCAGCTCCTTGAGATCCCACGGGAACTCGCCGGTCCGGTCGATCTCGGCGGCCCGTGGCGCGACCCGCTCGCGGGCCAGCACCCGGACGGCGTCGCGCAGGGCGAACTGTTCCTCCGAGAGTCGGTATCCGCCGCCGGCCTCGACCACTAGTTGATCACCGGGAGCTGCCGTCCGCCCGCGACGACCGGCGCCGCGAGACTCTCGGCCAGGAGCTCCGAGATGTCGATCGCACTCACGACGCCGCTCTTGTTCTCCTCGGCCGAGGCGAGGCCGTCGCTGATCATCGTCATGCAGAACGGGCAGTTCAGGGCGACCGTGCCGGCCCCGGTCTCGAGCGCCTGGCGGGTCCGCTCGGCGTTGATCCGGGTCCCCCGGGTCTCCTCCATCCACATCCGCCCGCCCCCGGCACCGCAGCAGAAGCTGTCCTTGCCGCTCCGCGCCATCTCACGGAGCTCCAGGCCCGGCACCGAGGCGAGCACCGCGCGCGGCTCGGCGACGACGTCGTTGTAGCGGGCCAGGTAGCACGAATCGTGGAAGGTCACCGTCCGTGGGCCGGTCGTGCCGTCGGCCTCGGCCGTCCGGAGCCGGCCCTCGGCCAACAGCCGGCGCAGGTAGACCGAGTGGTGGACCACCTCGTAGCTCCCGCCAAGCTGCCCGTATTCGTTGCCGATCGTGTTGAAGCAGTGGGGGCAGGCCGTGACGATCGAGCGGAGCTTGTAGCGGTCGAGCGTCTCGATGTTTCCAGCGGCCAGCATCTGCCAGACGTAGTCGTTGCCCATCCTGCGCGCCGGGTCGCCGCTGCACGACTCCTCCTGGCCCAGGATCGCGAAGCGGACGCCGGCCGCCTCGAGACAGGTCGCGAAGGCTCGGGCCACCTTCTTGTTGCGCTCGTCGAAGGCCGCCGCACAGCCCACCCAGTAGAGGACCTCGATCTCGTCCAGGCGGCCCGCCGCGGCGAGCTCGGCCACGGTCGGGACCTCGAAGGGCAGCGCCTTCGTCCAGTCCGTCCGGGTCGCCTTCGGCTGACCCCACGGGTTGCCGGCTCGCTCCATGTTGGTGAAGGCCGCGGTCACCTCCTGAGGGAAGCGCGAGTCCTCGAGGACGAGGTTGCGCCGCAGACCGACGATCTTGTCGACGTGCTCGATGAGGACCGGACAGGCCTCGACGCAGGCGCCGCAGGTCACGCAGTCCCAGACCGCGTCGTAGGGGATCGCCGTGTCGACGAGCGGACGGGCCAGTCGGGTCGCGTCGGGTCGGGTGTCGTCGAGTCCGTAGACGTCGCGGACGATCGGCGAGTTAGGGATGATGTCGATCCCCTGTTCGGCCTCGACCGACATCCGCCGGATGCCCATGATCAGCGCCCGCGGGTCGAGCGGCTTGCCGGTCCGGTTGGCCGGGCAGGCGTCCGTGCACCGGCCGCACTCGGTGCAGGTGAAGCCGTCGAGGACGTCCTTCCAGCCGAGGTCCTGGAGGGTCCTGATCCCGAACGTCACGTCCTCGCGCTCGAGGTCCATGGCCGGCAGCTCGCCCCGTGGCGCGAGCTTGCGGTACCAGATGTTCACGAAGCTCGTGTACACGTGGAAGTGCTTGTTGAACGGGATGTAGATGAGGAACGCACTGAGGACCAGGACGTGGCCCCACCAGAGGGTCACGAAGGCGGCCTCGGTGACGCTCTCGCCCAGGCTGCGCAGGGGGATCGCCAGGGCGTTCGCCACGAAGGCGCCCGGGATGTCCCCGTAGCGGGCGGCCTCGAAGGCCTGGGCCAACAGCTCGGTCGAGACCACCAGGGTGATCATCACCAGGATGATCAGGGCCGTCCGGGTGAACAGGAGGCGGGCCGGACGGCTCACCAGGCGTCGGTAGAAGGCGTAGGTCACCGCCAGGAGGGCGCCGATCGCGACGACGTTCTGGATCGCCACCAGGAGCGTCCAGAGGATCCCGTCGAGCGGCCAGCCGACGATCGCCTGGAGGAGCCCCCCGGTGACCGCGTTGGCGTTGCCGATGAGCAGGATCGTCGAGCCCAGGAAGAGGCCGACGTGCATGACCCCGACCCGACCCTCGCGGAACATCCGGCTCTGGAGGATCGCGTACTCGAACAGGCCCCAGGCCCGGCGCGGGATCTCGCTGAGCGCGCTGGGTCCGTCCGTCCCCGCCGCGGCGAAGATCCTCAGGTGTCGGGCGACGATGAGGGCGAAGATCGCGAAGGCGCCCCAGAAGACGGGGAAGACGAGCGGGTAGGCCGGCACCTCGGCGAACGTCTCGAACATCTAGCCGCGCACCTCAGCTCCGGTCTGGTCGGGGGGTCCCGGGCTTCGCCGGGGCCGTCCCGTGGTCGTGGGGTCCCGCGAGGGTCTCGAGGGCGTGACCGAGGATCGGCACGATCGCCTCGAGCGACTCCGACGCACCGCCGGGGCTGCCCGGCACGTTCACGACGAGCGTCCGACCGCGGACCCCGACCACGGCCCGCGAGAGGGCGGCCATCGGGGTCGATCGCCGGCCTTCGGCCCGGATCAGCTCGGCCAGGCCCGGGACCTCGTAGTCGAGGACGGTCGCGGTCGCCTGGGGCGTCACGTCGCGTGGCGTCAGGCCGGTGCCGCCGGTCGTGATCACCAGGCTCGAGGTGTCGGCGGTGCGGGCGACGGCCCCGGCGATCGCCTCGGCCTCGTCGGGCACGAGCGCACGCTCAACCACGAACCCGAGCTCGACGAGGCGCCCAGCGAGCCGGTCGCCCGAGGCGTCGGACCGGGTCCCGGCGACGACCCCGTCGCTGACCGTGATCACGGTCGCCCGTCGTCCGCCACCTGGTCCCGGATCACCGGCCGTCACCCTCGTTCTTCCTCCGTCCACCGATCCGACCGGCCGTTCGATCGCCGGGCTTGCGACCGGTCTTGCCTCGAGCGGGAGCCGCCGCCCCGTCCGCCGGCCGGACCCAGTCGCCGCTCTTGCCGCCGGTCTTGGAGACGAGACGGATCGAGCGGATCTCGACGCCGCGCTCCACCCCCTTGACCATATCGTAGACGGTGAGGGCGGCCACGGAAGCCGCCGTCAGGGCCTCCATCTCGACCCCGGTCGCGCCCACCGTGGCGGCCTCGGACCGGATCCGCAGGCCGCCGGCGGCCCGGTCGGGGACCACCTGGACGAGGAGGTCCGTGAGCGGGATCGGGTGGCACAGCGGGATGAGGTCGCCGGTCCGCTTGCCGGCCATGACCCCGGCCAGCTCGGCCACGGTGAGCACGTCGCCCTTCGTCGTCGCACCGTCGATGACCAGGCTGAGCGTCTCGGCCGAGCAGGCCACGAACGCCTCCGCCACGGCCCGCCGTGCGGTGGCCGGCTTCGCACTCACGTCCACCATCCGGGGACGACCGGTCCGGTCGACGTGGGTGAGTCGTCGTCGCTCGGCGCGTGGGGCAGGTCGGCGGTCCATCGGCGGCCTCCAGGGCTCGGTGGTGGTGGGCGGGTCGACGGTCGGGTCGGTGGCAGGCTGGTCGGGTGTCGGCTCGGGTTCGGGAGCCGGGTCGATGTCGGGTCGGGTCGAGCGGCTCATCGGTCCAGCCACCACAGCTCGACGGGCGACCCGGCCGGCAGGGTCTCGTCCGCTTCCGGGACGACGGCCAGGGCGTCGGCCAGGGCGAGCGAGCTCAGGACGTGGCTGCCCTGCCCACCGGCCAGACGCAGTCGCACCCGGCCCTGCTCATCTCGGAGCGCCCGACCGTCGGGGTCGCGGTCGGCCCGCGCCCGGACATACGCCCGCCGTCCGGCCGCCGTGGTCACCGGATCGAGGAGGATCCCGGCGTCGGTCTGCCGGAGCAGACGCCGTTGACCGGCCAGGCAGCGGATGGCCGGTCGGACGAAGAGCTCGAAGGTCACGAAGCTGCTGACGGGGTTGCCGGGAAGCCCGAACAGCAGCGCGGCGCCCGCCCGCCCGAAGACGAACGGCTTGCCCGGCTGGACCGCCACCCGCCACAGGTCGATCCGACCCACGCTCTCGAAGGCCTGCTTGACGACGTCGTAGGGACCGACCGAGACGCCGCCGGACACGACGACGACGTCCGCCTCGGCGACGCCACGCCGGAGTCGTCCCAGGACGTCGTCGAGCTCGTCCCGGGCGATCCCCAAGTCGAGGACCTCGGCGCCGGCCGCGGTCGCCATCGCCCGGAGCCCGGGACCGTTCGCGTCGGGGAGCCCGGCCGGGCCGAGCGGCTCGCCGGGGCCGCGGACCTCGTCGCCGGTCGCCAGGATCGCGACCCGCGGGCGCCGACGGACCGCGACCGCGGACGCTCCGGCCCCGGCGGCGAGACCGACGGCGGCCGGGGTCATGGGCGTGCCGGGCGCCAGGACCACGGAGTCCGCCCGGAGGTCCTCGCCTCGCCGTCGGACGGCGTTGCCCGCGACGACCGGGACGTGGACCGCGCAACCGGCCGGAAGCGGCCCGGTCGCGTCGCGCCCTCGTGGGCCCGTCGCGACGCCGTCGGGGCCGACGGGCGTGGTGGACTCGACCGGGACGACGGCGTCCGCTCCGGGCGGGAGGGGCGCCCCGGTGGCGATCCGGATCGCTGTCCCCGGCTCGACGGCCCGCGTCGCGATGCCCCCGGCGGCGACCTCGCCGATGACGGCGAGCCGGACCGGCGTCACCTCCCCTGCCTCGACGAGGTCGCCCGCCCGGACCGCGTAGCCGTCCATCGCGCTGTTGTCCCAGGGCGGCAGGTCGGTCGTCGACATGACCGGCTCGGCGAGCACCCGCCACAGGGCGTCTTCGGGGGCGACCCGCTCGAGGCCGAGCGGACCGTCGATCGCGGCCAGGACCGCGTCCCGGGCGGCCTCGACGCTGAGCAGAGGTCCGCTCACGATGGCTCCGCCACGCTCGGGGGGATCGGGGCGGGTCGTCGGACGAGTCCCCACCAGGCCACGAGGCCGGAGATCAGCAGGATGACGATCCCGACGGCGAGGGAGGTCTCCTCCCAGAACGCGATCGGGAAGAGCTGGACGAGCCGCTCGGTCGCCGGGTCGAAGGTGTACGACCCGCCGGGGAAGAACAGCTCGTGGAAGATCTCGAAGGCCTGGTCGAAGGCGAGCGCCGCAACGATCCCACCGGCCACCACGGCGACGCCCAGGACCGCCGCGCCCCAGCCCATGGCCCTTCGGAACCAGACCTGGCCGCGCGAGGCCAGGCGAGCGTTCACGAGGAGGAGCGCACCGAGCAGGACGAGCCCGCCGAAGGCCAGGAAGACACCCCGGACATCGCGCATGTGGGCACGTTCGCGCTCGTCGAAGACGGGTCGGCCGGCCACGATCTGGGCGAAGTCCGGTGGCCCGATCACGAGGTCATGGAGGATCGAATCGGTCGCCTCGCGGACCTGGGCCGGGGTGTAGCCGGTCAGCTCCGCCGCGCCGGTCCGCCCCTGCTCGAAGGAGACCCACCACGGGTTCACGAAGAGCCCGACCGCGATCCCGGTGATGACCAGCATCGTCGCGACCGCGACCAGGAACGAGAGGACCGCGCGAGCCGGCGACATCTTCACCGGCCCATGCTACCCGGCCGGCGAGGGACTACTCGTCCTCCAGCGTGCGGGCCTGGTCCCACCAGCCTTCGACCCGGAGGTCGTCGGGGGCGTCCCAGCCGAGCTCCGCGGCGGCCTTCGCGACACGCGCCCGGAAGGCATCGAGATCCAGGCCCAGCACGTCCCGAAGCCCGTCGATCCCCGCCTGGGTCATCAGCTGGTGCTCGGCCGAGCCGAAGGCGGCCAGGTTGAGCATCAGCGCCTCGTCCCGCCAGGTCAGGACCTCGTTCGTGCTCGAGCCGACGTGGTCGGCCAGCGACTGGCGACGAGTCGGCGTCTCCGAGACCTCGAGGAGGATGCCGGTCGTGAAGATGCCCTGCTTCTCGAGGCGCTCGAGGTAGACGGGCTCGATCCGGGTCAGCTCGCTGATCGGCGGCACGTGGCGGACTCCTCCATGACGACGCGTCCGGTCGGGACCGTCGCTCATTATCGGGTCTCGAGCGGCGGCCCGTCCGGCTCAGGCGCGTCCCCTCGCGACCAACCCCGACGGATCATGGACGACTCGACCGCCCTGGAGGACCAGGAGCGGGTCGCGCAGGAGACGCAGGTCCGCCAGGGGGTCGCCGTCCACCAGGACGAGATCGGCAAGCCGACCGGGCTGGACGGTGCCGACCGACCCGTCCACGCCGAGCAGGCGCGCCGCCACGCTGGTGGCGGCCCGGATCGCGTCCATCGCCGACGCGCCGTGGTCGCGGATCAGGGTCACCTCACGCCAGACGAGGTCCGCGGTCACCCCGACCTCGCCGGTGTCGGTGCCGGCCGCGATCGGGACGCCCAGCCGGATCGCCGTCTCGCACGACGCCCGGTGACGGAGCTCGATGAGGTCCTGGCGCTCGCGCTGGATCGGGGTCAGACCGGGCAGGTCGCGGTTGACGTCGGTCACGACGAGGGTCGGGACGAGCACGGCGCCCGACGCGGCGACCGCCTCGATGGCCGCCCGATCGGCCAGCCAGGCGTGCTCGACACTGTCGACCCCGCCCCGCGCCGAGGCCACGACCGACTCGGGACCCTGGGCGTGGCTCATCACCTTGAGGCCGCAGCCGTGGGCGACCCGGACCATCGCGGCGATCTCCGACTCGGTCAGCTCCGGGTCGCCGTTGACGAGGACACCGGGGGCGAGACCGGTGGTCGTCAGCATCGCGGCCTCCGAGGCGATGAGCTTGACCACCCCGGCGCCGACCCGACAGCGATCGCGAACCGCGTCGGCGAGCGCCTCGATCCCATCCGCCTCGACACCGAACTGGTGGCCGTGCCCGCCGCTGATCCCGATGGCCAGACCAGCCGCGACGAGCCGGGGACCGGCGACCCGGCCGGCGGCGATCTCCTCGCTCAAGCGGAGATCGAGATCGCGCATCGAGCCGGCGCCCCGCGCCGTGGTGATCCCCGCCCGGAGGGCCACCCCGGCATGGAGGGCCGCCATCGCCAGGATGTCGTCGTCCGACCGGGCGGCGACCGCCGCCACCGACGGCTCGCTCGGGTCGAAGGTGTAATGGGCATGGGCGTCGATGAGCCCGGGCAGGAGGGTCTTCCCCCGCCCGTCGATCCGGGCGATCGCGACACCTCCCGCCGCGTCGACCGGATCGCCGGCTGCCGGCGGCAGCGCGCCATGCTCGGCGACGGCGACGATCCGGTCCTCGTCGACGAGCACGTCCGCGGAGGACCACGGGGGACCGGCGAGCCCGTCGATCAGCCGGACCCCTTCGACGAGGAGACGCATGCGTGCAGGCTATCCGGTCGAGCGATGAGCCATCCGGGGACCGCGGTCCGTCCGAGCGGTATCCTGCCAATCCGGTCCCTTTCCGCTCGCCGCAGGTCGGGTACGACGACCACACGAAGCAGGAGCTCACGCGTGACGTTCATCCGCAGGTCGGCCAGACGCCTGATCCCGGGCCGCACCAGGCGCTGGATTCGCAGAGAGCTCGCCGTTGAGCCCCGGATCTCGAGGCGAGAGCTCGAGGAAGGCGCCGTGATCGACCACTTGCGCGGCAAGGTGCCGATCCGCACGATGCCCAGCTTCGCGGGTGACGACCTCGTCTCCTGGCACAACCCGGAGTTCCTGGCGGATCCGGCGTTCATCCACGCGGTCGAGCTCGGCAACGAGCGCCAATCGTGGGACCTCAGCCGCGATGTCCGCTGGCGCTACCACGTCATCCTCTGGGCCGCCTGGCGGGCGGCCCGCCTCGAGGGTGACTTCGTCGAGTGCGGCGTCAACCGCGGTGGCTTCTCACGCGCGGTCGTCGACTATCTCGACTTCGGCCGACTGGACAAGACCTTCTACCTCATGGACACCTTCGACGGTCTGGTCGAGTCGTACATCACGCCGGAGGAGCGAGCGAAGGGCGTGAGCCGGGAGGCGTACGCCAAGTACACCGAGTGCTTCGATGATGTGCAGGACGCCTTTCGGCCGTTCCCCAACGTCGTCCTCGTCCGCGGGCCGATCCCCGATACGCTCGGCCAGGTGACGCCCGCGAAGGTCAGCTACCTGTCGATCGACATGAATGTCGTCATCCCGGAGATCGCGGCTGCCGAGCACTTCTGGGACCGGCTCGTCAGCGGGGCGGTCATGATCCTGGACGACTACGGTCACCTGCCCTACGTCCAGCAGAAGCACGCCTTCGACGCGTTCGCCGCGGATCGTGGCGTCCAGGTCCTGCTCCTGCCGACGGGTCAGGGATTGATCTTCAAGCCCTGAGCCGTGTGCCGCCGCGGTTACCTCGGCGAGGCGGTCGCCCCCGAGGTCGTTGACGTTCTCGACGACGCCGGGCTTGCACGGGCTCTGGTCCACGGCGATCCCCATCCGGAGCCACGCCCCACATCAGGCACCGTACATCCCCTCCGTCGGCAGACCGCGTATGACCACCCCAGTACACGAGTCCATCTGCGCGACGGCACCGATCGGTCCGCTATGTCGCGCCACGGCCGCGTCCGGACCGTAGGCCCCGCCTGAGGCGACGTCTAAGCGGTTCCCGTCACCCTCAGGGCACCGTCAGCGTCCCGTGCATCTGCTCCTTATGACCGCTGATCCGGCAGTAGAACTCGTACGTGCCCGGCTTCGGCGACTTCAGTTCGAACAGCTTCTCGCTGCGCGGCCCCACCTTCACGTCGATGTTGAGAGCGTCGATGGTGAAGGTGTGGATGATCGGGTCATCGTTGTTGAAGACGAACTTCGTCGTGCCATCGGCAGACTGCCGTCAGAGAGTCCGTGTCGTACTTCGTCACCTGGGCGGTGATCGTTGTCGCCCCTAGCTTGTCTGCCGCCGAAACACCATTGACGCCGGCGACCGTGACGACCGCGGAGAAGACCGACAGGATGACCACGAACCCGAGGACGCCTTCAACCGCCCTGGTCACGCTGGTGGGACCGCTCGTGCTGGTGCGACCCCGAACGTGCTGGACCAGGCCGGCAGAACTGCCACCGAGGACGAAGATGGCTGCCGCAAGGCCAACGACCGGTCGGTACGCGAAATCGAGGAACGAGTCCGGCGAGGAGAGATTGTCGCCGAGACCATCCATCGCAAAGGCGATCCCCAGAAGCCCGAAGAGGACGCCCACGATGAGACCCCAGGGATGCACGAAGTAGATGACCGCACCGACCGCCGCTGCGATCCCGCCGACGATGCATGCGTACGCCCATTCCGACGGCTCGAAGATCAGGGTCACGATGAGGATGACGACCTCGATGAAGAGGTACATCGCGATGCCCAAGAGGGCTATCCGGGTGTAGTAGGGCTTCTCGTTCAACCTCTGCATCACCTTGGCCTCGATCCGCTGCACACTTCTTCGTCCACCGCATCCTGGCGCACCATGACGGTCGGACGCCCGACCCGGAGCCTAGCCTGCGGCCGTCACTCGGCCGTCGTGGGCTTCGCCCTGGGCCGACTCCGGCTCGGCTGGTCCCGTGACGAGGGATCGATCGTGCGGAGACGGAGCCCGCGCAACGTCGCGACCTCCTTCGCGTCCTATCGATGGCCGACCGCAGGCCGGCCCATCGGATCGAGGTGAGAGGGGATGCGTCGATACATCGAGGCGCTGGCGCTCGGGCTCGCAAGCCTGGTCGTCCTCGGAGCGGAATACGTCGCGTTGCTCTCCCTGAGCAACTTCGGGGGGCTCGAGTCGCTCGGCGGTCATCTCGTGACCGTGATCGGGGTCGCAGGGCTGGCGACGCTCGGCTACGTCGCCGGCCGACGCGAGTCTCCGCTCGGCCTTTCGGCGATCATCGGGTTCCAGCTCGTGGCCAGCCTGGCGCTCTCAGTCGCGTGGGCAGGGTAGCCCCGGAGGCTCCGACTCGGCTGGCCGCCGGAGTGGGATGTCACCGCAGGCTGGTGGGCGTCGCCTACCTGCGATGAAGATCAGGGACGCGACGGCCAGCGCCGAACGAGCACCCAGAGGACGAACACGCTGAGCCCGATGTCGACGGCGATGGTCAGTACGGCATAAAGCGGACTCGTTGCCGAGGCCACGGATGCGACCCGAAGAACGGCGAGCCCGAGGCCGGCGGCGACGATGAGCACCCCGAGCGTTCGGCCCCACGCCTGCTGCCGGAAGACCCCGATGGCGGCCACCAGCGCGATGGTGCCGAGCACCTGCCCGACGAGTGGGACTGGTACGTCGCTGAACGGCGGGATCGGGACGAACCCTGCGTAGACGATGGAGATCGCGCCGCTGAGCGCGACGTACGCCGCGACCACCATCAGGAGTCGTGTTCGGGCGGGCACGTTCGGAGTCTCAAGCGGTCGTGCGGTCGGACGGGTCACCGTCGCCTCCATTCCGGCTCCGAGTCAGAAACTTCCACGGCAATAGGACGCGACAACGGGAAGTGCCGTTACACCCCGGTCGCTCCGGCTCGGGCTGAGAGGTGGTCCCGCCCGGGTCGAGAAGAGCTGACCTCAGGGCGAGCGGCCGACCTCAGCGCCTCAGTTGCCAGATCTGGTGGGAGTCGTTGATGTCGACGATCCCGAGCACGCCGGCCGGCCCATCGGCGACGCTCCAGGCCTCGACGGCCGTCGGCAGCCTCGTCCAGCGAAGCCCGTCCGGACTCAACCACTCGTAGACGCCCTCGCAGGTTGGGTCGTCCGGGACGGAGAGCGCGAGGATGCCGAACCTCGTCCACATCGGCCCATGGACCGGGCATGCACCCTTGATCGGCGGGAACCGGCCAGCACGCCAGTGCGAGAGATCCGATGAGACGCACAGGTTGGTACCGTCGGTCACGATCCAGACGTTGGGACCGACGGGCCCAGGGGCCGACACCTCGCCCGCCCCGGGTTCTGGGCAGGAAGACGGGTAGACGACCGGCCGCCAGGATCCATCCGATCCTATGACGCCAAGGGTCTCATGGTCCGGATCGCTGGCACCGGTCGGATCCAGCAGGAGGAGCGTCCTCCCGTCGGAGCCGGTCCACGCGGATCCAACCAGGGTGCCTGCGATATCGTCGGGCAATGCCACCGCTTGCCAGCGGGTGCCGTCCACCGAGCGCCACAGCGACGGATTGCCGGGTTCGGCCGAGAATGCCTCCCATCCGCTGGGAGTCGCCCAGACGTCACAGGTCTCAGCCTCCTGTCCGGTCGCAACGGATGGTGGACACCCTGGGGTCGCCGGCACCGAAATCCTTTTCCAGGTTCGGCCGTCACTCGACCTGCGTGCCACCTTCGCGGAGTCGGTCTCCTCGACCAGAAGATAGCCTTCAGGATCGGCCGTGAAGGCCTGGACGTCCCCGATCCTGGCCAGCGTCGCGATCCTCCGCCAGCTCGGCAGACTCGACTTCGTTGCGGTGGGTGAAGGGCTCGGTCCGAGGGTGGGCTTGGGCGTCGGTCTTGAAGTTGCGCCAGCGGTCGATGTCGTCGCCAGCGCGTCGGGGGGGACCGCAGCCGGCGTAGTCGTCGCGACTGGTGTCGAAACCAGAGCGATCGAGGGCGCCGCCGGTGGGGTCGCGACGCCCAGTCGTTCGCAGGCGACGGCGATCATGACAACGCAGAGAAGAGACGCGACGACCCGGCCACTGGGCATGGCCCACCTCGCGACGGTGCGAACTGGTCAGACCACGCCAGGAGGTCGTGGCCGCACCTTGGACGCCGCAGGGGTGAGTCTTGTTTCAGCTCGGAGCCGTTCGACGTTGGCTCGGTCGAGATCGGGTCGCCCTCACGCAGCCCCTGGCGTCATCGGATGAGCGCAGCTTCCGCCTGCCCCTCCGGCTTGTCCCCGAAGATCGTGTAGTGCCAGGGCTTCTCGGCGTCGCCGGTCAGCTCGATCATCACGTGCTTGACCTGGGTGTACTCGTCGAACGAGTAGCTCGACATGTCCTTGCCGAAGCCCGACTGCTTGAAGCCGCCGTGGGGCATCTCGGAGGTGACCATGAGGTGGTCGTTGACCTGGACGTGACCGAAGTTCAGGGTCCGGGCCGCCTCCATCGCCCGGAAGACGTCGCGGGTCCAGATCGAGGCCGCGAGCCCGTACTTCGTGTCGTTGGCCATCGCCAGGGCCTCCTCGTCGGTGTCGAACGGGAGGACGGCGAGGACCGGCCCGAAGACCTCGTTCTGGACGATCTCACTGTCCTGGGCGACATCGGCCACGATCGTCGGCCGGTAGAAGGCGCCGTCGGGGAAGCCCGCGACCTCCGGTCGGAAGCCGCCGGCCACGATCCGTCCGCCGGCCGCCCTGGCGCGCTGGACGAAGCCGTCGACGCGATCGACCTGGCCCCGGCTGATGAGGGTCCCGAGATCGGTCGACGGGTCGAACGGGTCGCCGACGCGGACGGCGTCGAACAGCTCGGCGGTCCGGCTGAGGAAGGTGTCGTACACGGAGCGATGGACGTAGGCCCGGGTCGCCGCGGTGCAGTCCTGCCCGCCGTTGATGAGCGCCCCGGCGGTGGCGCCCCGGGCGGCCGCCTCGAGGTCGGCGTCGGCGTGGACGATGAAGGGCGCCTTGCCGCCGAGCTCGAGATGGACTCGCTTCACGTTGCCCGCCGCCAGGGCCTGGATCCGCTTGCCGGTCTCCGAGTCACCGGTCAGCGAGATGAGGTCAACGTCGCCGTGGGCGGCGATCGCCGCGCCGACGACGTCACCCCGGCCGGTGACGACGTTGAGCACCCCGGCCGGCACACCCGCCTCGAGGGCGAGCTCGGCCAGCCGGATCGTCGTGATCGGGGTCGCGCTGGCGGGCTTGAGGACGATCGAGTTCCCGGCCGCGAGCGCCGGTCCGATCTTCCAGACCGCCATCCAGAACGGGTAGTTCCAGGGCGCCACCTGCCCGACGACGCCGATCGGCTCGCGACGGATCATCGAGGTATGTGTCCCCGTGTACTCGTAGGCGGCCTTGCCCTCGAGGTGCCGGATCGCCGTCGCGAAGAAGCGGAGGTTGTCCGAGGCGAAGGCCAGGTCCGACTCGCGCCGGAGCTTGTAGGCGGTCCCGGTCTGGAGCGTCTCGGTCCGGGCCAGCTCGTCGGCGTGCGCGTCGCACAGGTCGGCCAGGCGGTTCATCACCGCGACCCGGTCGGGCAGGCCCATCCGGTGCCAGCGACCGTCGCGGAACGCCGCTCGGCGCGGCGCCGACGGCCCGATCGACGTCCGCCGCGGTGCCGGCCGGGACCCGCCCGACCAGCTCGCCGGTGGCCGGGCTGTGGACCTCGAGCCAGCCGCCGCTCGACTCGGCCGGGCCGCCGTCGATGAACATCGGGTGATCGGTGGCGACCTGGACGGCCATGGCAGACTCTCCTCCGGAAGGCCCCGGCCGTTGGCCCGGGGCTGCTGTTCGAACGCTCGGCGCCGAGTCTAGCCGACCGTCTGCGCAACGCCCACGGCCGGTCTCACGACGTGACGGCGGCCCGACTCTCGCCGGCGAGCTCTGCACCGGTCGGGGCTCCGGTGCGACAATCGCGCTCCCCGATGCGCCCCTCGCCCTGACGAAGGAGACCGTCGCCGATGGAGCCGTTCGTTCCGCTCAAGGTGATCCACGTGCTCTCGGCCATCGTGGCCGTGGGCGCCAATGTGACCTACGCCTTCTGGCTCCGAAGAGCCGGCCTCGACCGGGACCGGCTGATCTTCTCGATCGAGGGGGTCCGCCGGCTCGACCGGACGATCGCCAACCCGGGCTACATCCTCCTCCTGCTCACCGGCCTGGCGATGGTCGCGACCGGGGTCTATTCGTTCCGGAACGGCTGGCTCGCCGCCGCCCTGGCCCTGTACATCCTCACGGCGATGATCGGCATCCTCGTCTTCGCCCCGGCGGTCCGCCGTCAGCTCGCGGAGGCCGAGCGCGATCCCGGCTCGGAGGCCTATGCCGCGGCCGCCAGGCGGACCAGCCTGCTCGGCATCGTGACCACCGCCATCGTGGTGGTCATCGTCATCCTGATGGTCTCGAAGCCCTTCTGAGCCGCCCGCTCAGCGACGGGCCCGCTCCCGCTCCACGAGCACCTTCGCGAACCCCTGGAAGGCGACGTCCTCGAGGGGTGGATTGATCAGACCGGCCCGGGCGTCCCGGAAGGCGCGCTCCAGGGGACCGGCCAGGAATCCCGGGCCGCCGGCGATCCGGAGCGCCTCGTCGGACGCCACTGCGGCTGCGGCGGCCGCGTTCAGCTTGGCCAGGGCGATCTCCGGCAGCAGGCGCCCCCGGTCGGCTGGGTCCGTCTCGTCCCAGCGGCCGGCGATCTCGAGGGTGACGATCCGGGCGACCCGCAGGGCGGCATCGAGTCGGCCGAGGCGGACCTGGACGGTCGGCAGGTCGGCCACCGCGGTGCTGCCGTCACCCGGTCGTCGGTCGACCGCCCAGCGGACGACCTCCCGACGAGCCCCCTCCCCCACGCCCAGGTAGGTCGCGGCGACCCCCAACCCGAACCAGGCTCCCGGGGCCGGTCCGCGAGGGTCAAGGCCGCCGGCCCGCCGCCGGACGACGAGCCGCCCGGCCGGGACCCGGACCCCGTCGAGCCGAAGCCGGCCCGAGGCGCTGCCCCGCATCCCGAGCGCGTCGAAAGCCGGAAGAAGAGCGATCCCGGGGGCCTCGAGGTCCACGACGAAGATCCCGACCTCCGGCGGGTCCGACGCCTCGGCCGCGATCCGCGCGGTCACCAGGGCATGGCGAAGGACCGGCAGCCAGGTGGTCCAGGTCTTGTCGCCGTCGATCGTGAAGACGGACCCGTCAGCGCTCACCGTCGCGAGGGTCTCCGGAACGGCGCCCCGGGCCGGGCTGCCGCCGCCCTCCTCCGTGGCCGCGGCGTTCAGCAGGGCACCCCGCTCGACCACGTCCGCGTAGAGCTCCTCGCGCAGGCCGTCGGGCCAGCCGTCCGACTCGGCCATCGCCCCGACAACGTGGAGATGCATCGCGAAGCCGAGCGCGATCGAACCGTCCAGGGCGCCGATCGCGGCCACGATCTCGACCGCCTCTCGGAGCCCGATCCCGAGTCCGCCGGCGGCGACGGGGACGGGCGCGGCATGCAGCCCGGCCGCGACGAGCGCGGACGGGGCGGCGGGGTCGAAGCCGTCGGCCGGCGGCAGCGCGGCCAGCCGGGCCAGCCCGTCGGCCAGCCGTCCGGCGAGGTCCGCATCGCGAGACGGGTGCTCGAGGACCCCGTCGGGTCGTTCGGAGCCGTCTCGGGGGGCCGGCGACCGGGCGGTTCGGTGGGTCATCGGCTCATGCTAGGCGTCGAGACGCGCCGCCGCCTCGCGGAGGAGGTCCCAGGCCCGCCGGACGTGGCGCTCCTCGGTCCGGACGTTGCCCACCGCCAGGCGGATCGTGAACCGGTCGCCGAGCCGGGTGTGGGAGAGGAAGACCTCGCCGGTCCGGTTGACGGCGTCCATGATCGAGGTGTTCCGGGCGTCCAGGAAGCGGATCATCCCGGGCTCATCCTCGTGTCCGGCGACCCGCTCCGGCCGCCAGCGGAAGCAGACGGTGGAAAAGGGCACCGGCGCCAGGCGCTGCCAGTCGGGGTCGGCGTCGATCCACCCGGCGAACGCCCCGGCCAGCTCGATGTGCCGCTCGATCCGTCGGCGCAGCCCGGCCAGGCCGAACCAGCGGATGAGCATCCAGAGCTTGAGCGCTCGGAACCGCCGTCCGAGCTGGGGCTGGTACTCGGTGTAGTCGCGGGCCGGGGTCGACCGGTCGACGGTCCGGAGGTACTCCGGCACGAGGCTGAAGGCGGCCCGGAGCGCGTCCATCCGTCGGCTCAGGAGCAGCGAGGCGTCCATCGGGGTGAAGAGCCACTTGTGCGGGTTGACCACCATCGACTCCGCCTGCTCCCATCCATCGAACGGTCCGCGACGCTCCGGGATGAGCGCCACGGGGCCGGCGTAGGCGGCATCGACGTGGAGCCAGAGCCGCTCCCGCTGCGCGATCGACGCGATCTCGCCGACCGGGTCGACGGACGTGGAGCTCGTGGTCCCGATCGTGGCGACGACGGCGATCGGGACGATCCCCGCGGAACGGTCGGCGGCGATCGCCGACGCCAGGGCGTCCGGCCGCATCCGGAACGCATCGTCGGTCGGGATCCGGCCGAGCCCCGTCCGACCGATCCCCAGGGTCATGCATGCCTTCTCGATCGACGAATGCGCTTCCGCCGACGCGTAGACCCGGACCCGACCCTCGCCGCCTCGTCCGCCGAGTCCCAGGGCGGCGGCGTCCAGGCCGGCCGCCTCGCGGGCCGCCGCGAGGGCGATGAGGCTCGACGTCGAGGCGGTGTCGGTCAGCAGGCCGTCGAACGCCGCCGGCAACCCAAGGGCCTCGCGTAGCCAGCCGACGACGACCTCCTCGAGCTCGGTCCCGATCGGCGAGGTCCGCCAGAGCATCGGGTTCTGACCGATCGTCGCCGTCAGCATCTCGCCCAGGATGCCCGGGCCGGAGGCCGTCGTCCCGAAGTAGGCCAGGAACCCGGGGTGCTGCCAGGCGGTGGTGTTCGGCTCGACCAATCGACGGTAGTCGTCGAGGATCGCGGTCAGCGGCTCGGGCGCTTCCGGGGCCGACGCCGGGAAGCGTGGCCGGAGATCGCCGGGCTCGATCGTCGGGAAGACCGGGCGTCCCTCGATACCGGCCAGGTAGTCGGCCATCAGGTCGACCACCACGTGGGCCGCGGCCCGGAACGCCTCTGGGTCCATGTCGGCGTAGCCGGTGCGCTGGGCCTCGTCAAGGCGGACGTCGTCGGGCGGCCGGTCGTCGGCGGCCTCGGGATCGGGGCTCATCCGTGGAGTCTACCCAGCCGGATGGTCGGGGCGACGATGGGACCATCCGCCCGGTCCCGGACCTCGCCCGACCCGGTATGGTGGGGTCATGATCGAGGCGCCCACCTCGTTTGGCGTCCGCGGCCGCCTGCGGTCCGCGGTCTGGTCCCTCGCCCTGGCCGTGGTCCTGGTGGCCGGCCCGGCGGCCGGCGAGACGCTCGCGGCCGACCCGTCGCCCACGACGGATCCGTCGGCGACCGCCGGCCCGACCCCGAGCCCGCCTCCCACGCCGACGCCGCTCGTCGTCCTGTCGCTCCTGCGAAAGGGCGACTTCGTCCGCCAGTACACGAACCGCCAGTGCGTGGGTGCGTCGCTCCAGATCATGCGCAACATGGTCTATCCGAAGGCCAGCAGGAGCCCGGCCGTCCAGCGCATCCTCTGGCGTCGGGCGCGCCGGTTGAGCCTGTACACCGCCGACGGCGGGGCCGATCCATACGGGTGGACGGGGGCCACCGCGATGTCCGGTCACGGCCG
Source organism: uncultured Chloroflexia bacterium (assembly GCA_963809595.1). Lineage (GTDB taxonomy): Bacteria > Chloroflexota > Limnocylindria > Limnocylindrales > CSP1-4 > Chersky-267. The sequence goes on from CAWEKG010000002.1 coordinate 514,159, forward strand.
CTACGTCCTCGTGGCGGCGGACTCGATGCAGGCCGCCCTCCGTCTCGCCGCCCGGGGCATGGCCCTGACCCACCGGCCGGCCGGGATCGTGGTCTGGCGTGGCGCGCACGCCTGGGTCCTGACCGGTGTCGACACGACCGCCGATCCCGCGACCACCACGGACTTCCAGGTGGTCGCCGGACGCGTCGCCGACCCTCTCTACCCCTACTACCACGTGTGGCACCGGACGATCTATCGCCCGGGGACCCGGCTCTCCCTCTCGGTCCTGGCCTCGAACTACTCGCCGTACCACGACTCACGGCGCGATCCGCGGATCGAGGGCAAGTGGGTCGCGATCGTGCCGCTGCGCCTCACGGACCCGCTGCCGGCCGGCGCCGTCGTCCGGGGCACGACACCAGCGCCCACCCCGCCGCCGAGCCCGACCGTGTCTGCGAGCCCGGTGGCGTCCGCGGCCGCGGCGCCTGCGGCAGCCTCGTCGGTCGAACCCTCCGTCACACCCTCGCCGGAGCCCACGCCCATCCCGACCGCGGCGCCGACCCCGAGCCCCGACCCGGCGGCCCCACCCGACCCGAGCCCCTCGGGCTGACCGTTCTCCTGGCGAGTCCTGGCGACATACCGGTCGCCCGTCGGCGGCGCTGATGGACCGGTCGGCGACGCATGATGGACGAGCCCTGGGCCCGTTCGTCGTCAGGAGGCCACGCTGGTGGGTGCTCTCGAGGCCGTCATCGTGACCGTCATCTTCGGTGGCCTGGCGCTGGTCGTCCGGAGGTACATCCGGACCCGCTCGCGCTGAAGACCGGGACTTCGAGCACCTCCACACGTGAGAACCGGCCCGATGGGCGGGCCCAGGTCCCTCTGTCGGCGCGATCGCGCGACATCGGCCAGCCGAGCCGGAGCGACCGGAGGTTGACCGGACCACATTTTGGGCTGGACGCCACCCGACCGACTGGTCAGCAGATCACCTCGTTGGGGTCGGGCCAGTGCACCCTGACAGCCTCGACGATGGTGAAGGCGCTCCTGCCATAGGCGTTCCGAGCACGCGCAGGAGCCGGCCGGCTGGGTCCAACCGTGGTCAGGCCCCGATCTGGACAAGCAGTGGGGGCCGTTACGCTGGAGATGGTCGGGGCGGCCGGATTTGAACCGACGACCACCAGTCCCCCAGACTGGTGCGCTACCAGACTGCGCCACGCCCCGTCGGTCACCGAGTCTAGCAGAGCCGTCGACCGGCCCCAAGCGGGCGTGGCGGACGCCGCCCACGGCCCTCGCGCGAGCCTCAGCCGGCGCCGATGCCGGCCATCCAGCGGCGGTAGTCGGCGAGCTCGTCCTTCGACTCGCGGGCGAGCAGGTCGACCAGGCAGCGCTTGACGCTCTTGCCCTCGAAGAGGGCCCGGTGGACCTCGCGGGCGATCGGCATCTCGACGCCCAGCCGGTCGGCCAAGGCGATCGCGGCATCGACCGTGTAGGCGCCCTCGGCGACCCCGGGGAGGGACGCCTCGAGCTCCGACCAGGTCCGGCCACGGGCCAGCTCGACGCCGAGCCGGTGGTTCCGCGAGAGCGGCGAGCCGCAGGTGGCGATGACGTCGCCGATGCCGGCCAGACCGGCGAAGGTCAGCGGGTTCGCCCCGGCGGCGATCCCCAGCCGGGTCATCTCGGCCAGGCCACGGGTCATCAGGCCGGCCTTGCCGTTGTCGCCGAAGCCGAGCTCGTCGACGGCACCGGCGGCGATCGCGATGACGTTCTTGAGCGCCCCGCACAGCTCCACGCCGACGATGTCGCTGTTCACGTAGAGCCGGAACCGGCGCCGTCCGAGTCTCTGGCGCACCCGCTCCGCGACCGCCGGCTCCGTGGCCGCGACGACCGCCGAGGCCGGCAGGCCCCGGGCGATCTCGAGGGCGAGGTTCGGACCCGACAGGGCGGCGATCCGGGCTGGGTCGATCTTGCCCGCTTCGGCGATGACCTGGCTCATCCGCAGGAGGCTGCCCGCCTCGAGCCCCTTGGTCACCGAGACGATGTCGGCGGACGCCGGTACCCACCGGGCGACCCGTTCGACCTCGGCTCGGAGATGGCTGGACGGCACCGCGAAGACGACGAGCTCGGCCTCGGCCAGGACGCCCGGGTCGGCACTGACCCGGAGCCGTTCGGGGAAGGCGATCCCGGGTAGACGGGCTGACGTTCTCACGGTCCGCCGCCAGGTGGGCAGCCGTCGGCTCGCTCCGGGCAAGGAGGAAGGCCGGCTCGCGGCGGGCGGCGAGGATCGCCAGCGTCGTCCCCCAGGCACCGCTCCCGACGATCGCGATCCCGGGCGACGGGCTCACCCCCGCCGGCTCCCCTTCGCGCCCGATCCGGTCCGGCGGGTCACCGTCACGCCGCCGGGCGTGCCGGCCCGGGCGCCCACGCCGCCCGCCCGTCGCCGGCGCGGAAGCTCGACCGAGCTGCGCTCCCGGAAGACGAGCCGGATCGGCGTCCCGTCGAAGCCGTGGGCCTCGCGGAGCTGGTTCTCCAGGTAGCGCCGGTAGCTGAAGTGGACGCTCCCGGCGTCGCGGGCGAAGACCACGAAGGTCGGCGGCGCGACGGCCACCTGGGTGGCGTAGAAGATCTTCGGCCGCTTGCCCTTCACGACCGGCGGTTGCTGGCGCCGGACCGCTTCGCCGACGAGCCGGTTGAGCTCGCCGGTCGAGATCCGCTTCCGGCGCTCGCCCCAGATGTCGACCGCCGCCTCCAGGACCCGTCCGACCCGCTGGCCGGTCTTCGCGCTGATCGAGACGATCGGGGCGAATTCGAGGAACGGGACCTCGCGTCGAATGGAGATCACGTACTCGTCGAAGGTCCGATCGGTCTTCTCGGCCAGGAGGTCCCACTTGTTGATGGCGATGACCAGACCGCGCCCCTCGTCCACGACGTAGCCGGCGACGTGGGCGTCCTGGGCGGTCAGGCCGTCGACGGCGTCGAGGACGAGGATCGCGACATCCGCCCGGCCGATCGCCTTGAGGGCGCGGAGGGCGGAGTAGCGCTCGGCGGCGGGCCCGCCGGCGACCTTCCCCCGGCGACGCATCCCGGCGGTGTCGATCAGGACCACCTCGCCGCGGCCCCAGGCGATCGTCGTGTCGATGGCGTCGCGGGTGGTGCCCGGCACGGCGCTGACGATCGAGCGCTCTTCGCCCAGCAGCGAGTTCAGGAGGCTCGACTTGCCGACGTTCGGTCGACCGACGATGGCGATCGCGACGGGCGCCCCGTCCCCGTCGGCGGCCATCGCCGCGTCCCAGCGCCGCGCCTCCTCGTCGCCGATCGTCGCGTCGTCCTCGGCGCCACCCGTTCCGTCGGACGGGGAGCCGTCAGGGCCCTTCTCGGCCAGCCCGGCGTCGTCCTCGGCGCCGACCACGTAGGGCTCCAGGAATCCGGAGGCGACGTCGCGGGCCCATTCCTCCGCCTCGGCCTCGCGGGCCTTCCGGGCGAGCTCCTCGGGGGTCTCCGGCGGGAGCGCCCAGACGATCGCGTCGAGCAGGTCGCCGGTGCCCCGGCCGTGGGCCGCGCTGATCGGATAGGTCTCCTCCCAGCCCAGGGCGTAGAACTCGGCTGCGTCGAGCTCCCGCTTGTCGTTGTCGGCCTTGTTGGCGGCGACCAGGACCGGCGAGGAGGTCCGTCGGAGGAGCTCGGCCGCTTCGAGGTCGGACGGGGTCGCCCCGGAGGTCGTGTCGACGACGAAGACGATGACGTCCGCCTCGGCGATGGCGATCCGGGCCTGCTCCTGGACCCGCGCCTCGATGGGGTCGTCCGGATCCACCTCCAGCCCGCCGGTGTCGACCACCACGAACCGCCGGCCGTTCCACTCCGCGTCGCCGTAGAGCCGGTCGCGGGTCGTCCGGGCACGGTCCTCCACGATCGCATGACGGCCGCCGAGGATCCGGTTGAAGAGCGTGCTCTTGCCGACGTTCGGGCGGCCGACGATGGCGACGATCGGCAGGCGGGGACCCACGGCGGTCAGGCGGCGCCGGCCGACGAGGCCGAGCTTTCGTCGCGGGCCGGCAGCGAGGTGGTCCGACCGGCAGGGGTGGCCGCGGCGAGCAGGGCGGCCATCGCCAGCTCCCGGGCCCGGGGGGCGGTCTCTGACGTCCCGGCCAGGACGAGGATCCGCTCGGCCACCGCCTGGAGGTCCTCGATCGGGGTGGAGGTCCCGCCGGTGACCCCGACCACGGCCCGCCCGTCGAAGGCGTCGGCGTCGATCAGGTCGTGGACGCTCTCGATCTGGATGGCGTGCGTCCCGGCGATCTCGCACAGCCGGGTGAGCTCCTTGGTGTTCGCCGACGAACGACCGCCGACCACGACCATCAGGTCGACCTCGCGGGCCGCGTCGAGGGTGTCCTCCTGGCGTCGGATCGTGACCGGGCAGACCGTGTTCACGATCTTCAGCTCGTGGCTGCGCCCGACCATGTAGGCGGCCAGCTTCTCGAACTTCCAGGGCGGCTGGGTGCTCTGCGAGATCAGGGCCATCTTCTTGCGTCGAGGGATCTTCGGCCAGTCGTCCTCTTCGTCGACGACGATGGCCTCGGGGGCGAAGCCGAGCAGGCCGACCACCTCGGGGTGCTTGGGCGTCCCGAGGAGGACGATCGTGTAACCCTCCTCGACGAGACGGACGAGCTCGCGCTGCTCCTGGATCACCCAGGTGCAGGTGCCGTCGATGACCTCCAGCCCGCGGGCCTCGGCCCGCTCCATCACCTCCGGACGCACGCCGTGGGCGCGGATGACCACGGCCGCCCCGGAGTCGACGTCGTCGAGCGTGTCGACGGTCTCCACCCCGAAGGCCTGGAGATCTCGGATGACGCCCTCGTTGTGGACGACCTGCCCCAGCGTGTGGGTGGCCTTGCCCCCGGCCGCCGCTTCCTTGGCCTTGTCGATCGCCTCGCGAACGCCGTAGCAGAAGCCGGTCCGGCGAGCGATCCTGACGTCTCGAACGGTGCCCATCCGCTCGATTATGGCACGGGGTCCCCGGACGGCCGTCCGGCCGGGGCGTAGGCGCCCTGCTGCTCCGGCGGCAGGAGGACGGCGATCCGACCCATGATCTCGGTCGTCGCGGCGACCTGGGCGGCGCGTCGGTCCGCCCCGGATCCGGGAGCCGAGACGGTGAACGGCTCGCCCACGCTGAGGACGATCCGATGACGACCGGGATGGGGCAGCTTCTGGCCGCGAGGCCAGACGGCCCGGGTCCCGGCCACCCCGATGGGCACGATCCGGGCCCCGGTCCGCAGGGCGAGGATCGTCGTCCCCTCCTTCGCCTCCTGGAGGACCCCGCTGGGACTGCGGGTCCCCTCCGGGAAGACGATCAGGACGTGACCCTGGTCCAGGACCCGCCTGGCGGTCCGGAAGGCGTCGACGTCGCCGGCCCCGCGGCGGATGCCGATGACAGCGTTCCAGGCGATGAGCCGGCCGAGGATCGGCCAGTCGAGGGCCTCCTGCTTGCCGAGCCAGTAGATCCGCCGACCGAGGGCCGGGGTGACGTACGACCCGATGAGCGGGGGATCGCCGTTCGAGACGTGGTTGGAAACGAGCAGGATCGGCCCGCTGAGACCCCGGAGGTGCTCGAGTCCGCGGAGCTCGACCCGGCCGAACAGGGGCCACATCAGCCGGCCGAAGGCGTCGGTCGCCCGGATGAACCAGGTCCGGTCGTCGCCGAGGACCGGCAGGTCGCCGGCTCCCGGATCGCGCCCGGATCGCTCGCTCATCGTCCTGGGACCTCGGTCGTGCCGCGGCGACCCCCGGCCTCGCGATCACGGATGACCGCGACGACGGCGGCCACCGTCTCCTCGAAGGTATTCCCGTCCGTGGCCACGTGGTCGGCGTCCGGGGCGGCTCGCAGGGGGGCGATCGGTCGGTTGCGGTCGAGATCGTCGCGTCGTCTCAGATCGGCCAGGATCGCGGCGGCCTCGGCCGACCCGGCGGCGACGCCACGCTCCTCGGCCCGGCGCCGGGCCCGCTCCTCGGCCGAGGCGTCGATGAAGATCTTCACGTCGGCGTCGGGCAGGACCACGGTGCCGATGTCGCGGCCGGCCATGATGATCGGACCTCGGGCGGCCAGGTCGCGCTGCCGGACGAGGAGGGCCTGGCGGACCTCGGGGACCCGCGAAACCTCGCTGACGCTCCGGTCGACGGCCGGACCGCGTACCTCGTCGGTGACGTCGCGCCCGTCGACGATGACCCGGGCCAGGCGGCCCTCGGCGTCTGGAGCGAGGTCGACCTCGGCCACCAGGGGCACGAGGGCGGTCGGGTCGTCGAGGCGGATGCCGCGACGCAGGGCCAGGCCGGTCACGGCACGGTAGAGCAGCCCCGTGTCGCAGAAGCGGTAGCCCAGGATCCGCGCGGCGGCGGCTCCGACGCTGGACTTGCCCGACGAGGCGGGTCCGTCGAGGGCCACGACCTGCCCGGATGGCCGCGGGTCGTCGGCCGCCGCGCCCGGAGCGGAGCTGCTCACGACCGGTCACCGGATCGCGGGGTCGTCGGCCGCCGGGCAGGCGCAGGGATGCTGGCGCCGGATCCGAGGGATCGGACCTGGGCGGCGCTGAGCGGTCGAACGACCCCAGAGCGAAGCTCGTCCAGCCGGACGGTCCCGATCCGGACACGGGCGAGCCGCTCGACCGGGGTCCCGGTCGCGGCGAACATCCGGCGAAGCTGCCGTTTCCAGCCCTGGGCAAGGGTCGCCCGATACCAGGCCAGCGGCGGTGGCGGCGGCACGAGGACCGCCTCGAGCCGTCGGTCCTCGACCGGGGTCTGGCGGCGGAGATGACCGAGCACCGCCAGGCCCTCGTCCAGCTGGATCCCCGCCCGGAGGGCCGCCACCTGTTCGCCGGTCAGCGGCGCGGCCAGGCCGATCGCGTACTCGCGCTCCACGCCGAACCGGGGGTGGAGCACCCGCTCGGACCAGGGGCCGTCGTTGGTCAGGAGGAGGAGCCCTTCCGAGTCCTGGTCGAGCCGGCCGACCGGGTAGAGCCGGCCGACCCCGGCGAGGGCCCGCGGCACGAGATCGAGGACCGTCCGCTCGGCGTGCCGGTCGCGGGTGGTGGAGGTGACCCCGATCGGCTTGTGGACGACGAGATGGACGAGGGCCGAGGCCTCACCGACGGGGCGACCGTCGACGGTGATGAGGGCGGTCCCCGGCTCCACCGACTGGCCCACGGTGGCCACCCGGCCGTCGACGCTGACCCGTCCGTCGGCGATGAGACGCTCAGCGGCCCGCCTCGATGCGATACCCGCCGAAGCGAGGATCTTCTGGAGCCGCTCGGGCGCCATCAGCGGTCCGGACCCGATCCATCCGGTTCGGGCATCACGGGAACGCCGCCCGTCCGCCCGCCCGACCCGGGGGTCCCGGCGCCACCGCCGGACCCGCCCCCGGCCGCGATCTCGACCTCGGCGCTCACATCGGCCATCCGGGCGGCGATCTCGGCGTCGAGCGGCGGCAGCTCGTCGAGGCTGGTGATCCCGAACCGCTCGAGGAACTCGAAGTCGGTCCCGTAGAGGTAGGGCCGTCCGGGCGTGTCGGAGCGACCGAGCTCCACCACGAGTCGGCGATGGAGCAGGGCCCGGATCGTGTAGTCCGAGTCGACCCCGCGGATCCGCTCCACGGCGGCCCTGGTCACCGGTTGGCGGTAGGCCACGATGGCCAGCGTCTCGATCGCCGCCGGTGACAGCCGGCTCGCCCCTGCGCCGACATAGCGGCCCACCAGCCGGCCCGCCTCCGGCGCCGTCGCCAGCTCGACCCGGTCCCCCGAGACGACCAGCCGGATGCCCCGGGTCGCGAGGCTCACCTCGAGATCACCCAGCCGGGCGTCGACGGTCTCCCGGTCCGTCCCGGCGAGCGCGGCGATCTCGCGCCGCCCGAGGGGCCGCTCGGCGACGAAGAGGAGGGCCTCGAGGGCCGCCTCGGTCAGCTCGATCGACTCGATCGGCTCCGACGCCTCGTCCCGCGCCTCGTCCGGCGCGTCCGTCCGCTCGACCGCGGGGGTCTCGAGCGGCTCGCTCACGCGAACGACTCCAGGCTCTCGTCGAAGGGGTCGTCGACGGCCAGCGCGACGATGCCCGCGGCCGCCCGCTCGGCCGGCGTCGTCGCCCGGGCCACGATCGGTCCCCACGGCTCGGCCTGCTCGACGACGATCTCGCGACGCTTCACGAGCTCGAGCAGGGCCAGGAAGGTCACCGCCACCACCACCCGGTCGTGGACACCCCGGAGGAGCTCCTGGAGCACGACGTGGTCGGCCCGGCGAAGAGCCGCCCGGATGATCGCCGCCCGCTCCCCGATCGTGAGCGTCCGGGGCATGACCTCCGGCGGTGGCGGCGGGGGCGGGATGACCCGGAGTAGGTGGTCCAGCCGGGCGCCCAGGATGGCCGGGTCCAGCTGCGGGAGCGGTGCCGCCACGCCCCCTGCCCGACCCGAGGCCAGCGCGACCGAGGGCTCTCGTCGGAAGAGGCCGACCCGCCCCACGGCCTCGTCCTGCAGCCGGGCGCCGGCGTCGCGGTAGGCCCGGTAGAGGATGAGTCGGGCGCGGAGCTCGGCCTCCGGGTCGGGCGCGTCATCGAAGGGCACCGCCGTCGGGTCCTGGCGTCGTGGGAGGAGCGCCCGGCTCTTGATGAGGATGAGCTGTCCGGCCACCGCCACGAACCCGCTGACGCTCCCGATCCGGTCCGCCGTGAGACCTGCGAGGGCGTCGAGGTAGGCCTCGGCCAGCTCCCCGAGGGGAACGGTCAGGATGTCGAGCTGGCGCGCCTCGATGAGCGCCAGGAGGAGCCCGAGCGGACCGTCGAACTCGCCGAGCCTGACGTGGGTCGAGCCCCCGCTCCTCCCCTCCTCCACCCGGACCAGGGGGGCCGGACCGCCCGCCGGGCGCGGGTCCGCCATCGTCGGTTCCATCTCAGTTCGCTTCGTCGGCCAGCCGGAGTAGTTCGCCGGCCGCCGGCTCGAGCGGGTCGGCCTGGTGACGGATGAGCTCGGCGGTCCGGGGCGTGCAGCCGGCCCGCAGGGCCATCGCCGCCGACAGGTCGGCGTGCTGTCGAAGACGCTCGAGCGACGCAGCCATCCCGGGCAGACGGGCCGCCCCTGACCAGACCCACGGGCCCCAGGCCTCGCCGAGCGACCAGGCGACCCGCGGGACGACGCCGACGTCGGGCCCCTTGGCGCAATCGTGGAACAGCCCGGCCAGCAGGAGCTCGTCGTCGCGGGCCCCGCCGGCTCGAAGGGTCGCCACCACGTCGAGTCCGTGACGCCGGTCGGCGACGTGCATCCAGTCGAACAGGGCGAGCTGGTCCGGCGTCAGCCAGGGCGCCAGCGCGGCCCGCTCCTCCGGCCGGACATGAGCCGTCAGGTGCGCCCGGAACTGGCGGACCTTAGAGCCCCAGGAGAAGCTTGGTGACGTCATTGATCAGCGTCCCGAGGACGTTGCCGAGCGGGCTGAAGAAGAGCAGGAAGATCGTCCCGAGCAGGATGATCGAGCCGTACTGGGCGAGGACCGGCCGGATCCGCCAGGCCGTCATCGGGCTGATCACCCGGAACAGGAGCGCCGAGCCGTCGAGCGGCGGGACCGGGATGAGGTTGAAGATCGCCAGGACGATGTTGATCTCGACGAACAGGGTCAGGACGTTAAACACGAGGACCCGGGGGTCGTTCACCGACGTGATCGCGCGAGGGTCGAAGACGCCCGCCGTATCCAGGACCCGGAAAACGACCGCCCCTATGCAGGCCATGATCAGGTTGGAGGCCGGTCCGGCCAGGGCGACCGCGACCTCGCCGTTCCGCCGATCGCGCAGGTTCGAGGGGTTGACCGGTGTCGGCTTCGCCCAGCCGAAGAGCAGCCCGCTGCCCGACAGGGCCGTGATCACCAGGAGCAGCCCGCCGAACGGGTCGAAGTGGACGATCGGGTTGAGGGTCAGCCGGCCGAATACCTTGGCCGTGCCGTCGCCGAGCCGATAGGCGACGAAGGCGTGGGCGAACTCGTGGACCGGGAACGCCAGGAGCAGGAAGATCGAGATGAGGACCGCATCCTGGACCAGTTCCTGCTGGGTGATGCCGAACACGCGCTACCTCGTAGGGCCGGGACCGTCGGTAATCCTACCCGGCCGGGGCCGACCCGCGGGCGAGCCGGTCCCGCCGCTCAGATCCGGCCGAGGAGCTCCGCCTTCTTGGCGTCGTAGTCGGCTGCGTTGATGGCGCCTCGGTCGCGCAGGTCGGCCAACCGGGCGAGAGCCGTGGCGACCTCCTCCAGGGTCATCGCCCGGGCCGGGACGGACCCGGCCGTCAGCGGTGCGCGGAGGGCGGGGCCCGGTGTCCGCTCGCCCGTCTCGTGCTCCAGGGCGAACTTCGCGTCGAGCATCGCCCGCTTGAAGTCCGTCGGGTGGGCCAGCATCCGGAACCCCTGGACCGAGGCGTCGCCCTCGGTGAGGATCGCCAGGTCACCGTAGCCGAGCAGCCGGCCGAGGATGCCCTGGCGGAGGACCGCGTCGTCCACCCGGCGGAGTGCGCTGTCCGAGGCCTGCCGGTCGGCGATCCCCTCGACCTTGACCACCCGCCGGTCGGTCACGAGATAGTCCTGGAAGCGCCAGGCGAGGGTCCGCCAGGTCAGGCTCACGAGGGCGCCGAGCAGACCGAAGAGGGCCAGCCAGTCGATGGGCGCCCAGGCGATCAGCCGGCCGAGCAGGAAGAAGATGACCGCGGCGGCCGACAGGGCCCAGAACCAGGCGCTGACGACGACCGCGATCGGGTGCTGCCGGGAGCGCAGCACGATCCGCTCGCCGTCGGCCAGGAGTCGGTCAGCGTAGCGCGACAACGTCGGATGCTCCCTTCGTCACGCCCGTGGATGGGCGCTCGCGTAGACCTCCCGGATCCGTTCGCCGGTCAGGTGGGTGTACAGCTGGGTCGTGCTGATGCTCGCGTGACCCAGCAGCTCCTGGACGACCCGCAGGTCGGCCCCGCCGGCCAGGAGGTGGGTCGCGAACGAGTGACGGAACGTGTGGGGCGAGACGCGCTCGCCGAGACCGGCCCGCTCGGCCGCCCGGCGGACCACGACCCAGGCCTGCTGGCGACCCAGTCTTCGCCCGTTCGCGCTCAGGAAGAGCGGACCGCCGCGGAGCGGTTCGACGTGGTGCAGCGCGAGCCAGGCCGGTCGCACCGTCTCGAGGTAGCGCCGCAGCCAGGTCAGCGCCTCGTCGCCGATCGGCACGAGCCGCTCGCGGTCGCCTTTGCCGATCACCCGGACGAACGCACCGTCGAGCGACAGGTCGTCGCGGTCGAGCCCGAGAGCCTCGCTGATCCGGAGCCCGGCGGCATAGAGCAGCTCCAGGAGGGCGCGATCGCGGACGTGGACCGGTTCGTCGCGGTCGGGTCCGCCGGCCGCCTCCAGGACCGCCACGGTCTCGGCGATGTCGAGGGCCTCCGGGAGCCGGCGGGCCGGACGGGGCAGATCGATCCGGGCGGCCAGGTCCCGCTCGATCAGCTCGTCACCGTAGGCGAACCGGTAGAACCCGCGGATGGCGGCCGCCCGGCGCCGCAGGCTGGTCGGCCGGAGGACCCCCGCCGAGCGGGCGAGGTAGCGGGTCGTCGGCTCGGTGGAGGTGGCCCAGCCGGTCGCCACGGCGGGGTCCGCGGCGAACCCGGCCAGGTCGCCGGCATAGGCACGCAAGGTGGCGGGCGCAAGGCCGCGCTCGACCCGGAGATGGAGCAGGTAGGCCTCGATGGCGGCGCTGAGCCCGGATCGATCGGCCCGGCTCATCGATCGGCGGCTCGCCGTTCCGCCCGGACTTGGACTCGCCGCCGGCGTCACCGGACGTGGGCCGGTACCGCCGACCCGTCGCCGACCGCGGTCTCGCGCCGCCAGTCCGCCACCCGGCCGAGCAGCTCCTCGGCGCCGGCTCGGGCGGCGACCCCGCCGGCGGGTCCCCCGAGCATCTGGGCCAGCTCGACGACCCGCTCGGCAGGCCCCAGGCGCTCGACCTCGGTCACGGTCCGTCCGTCCCGCTCCCGCTTCTCGATCCGGAAGTGGACGTCAGCATGGGCCGCGATCTGGGGCAGGTGGGTCACGCACAGGACCTGGTGTCGCCGGGCGAGGACCCACAGGCTCCGGCCGACCGGGTCCGCGCTGCGTCCGCCGATCCCCGTGTCGATCTCGTCGAAGACGAGGACCGGTGTGGCATCGGCCGCGGCGAGGACCTCCTTGAGGGCCAGGGCGACCCGACTGAGCTCGCCCCCGGAGGCGATCCGGGCCAGCGCTGCGGCCGGCTCCCCGACGTTCGGAGCGAAGCGAAAAGCGACCTGGTCGACCCCGGTCGCGTCGAAGGCGAGGGCGTCACCGTCGACCTCCACCGCGGGTTCGTCGGGACCCGCGATCCGGCGACCGAGGTTGACGTCGAAGCGGGCGGCGCCGAAGCCGAGGCCCTCCAGGGCGGCGCCGACCGCCGGAGTCAGGACGGCCGCCGCACCGTGGCGCAGGGCCGACAGGACCGTGACCTCCCGGGCGACCGCCCCGAGGAGGGCCGCGTCCTCGACCTGGCGACGGGCTCGCTCAGCGTCGAGACCGCGCAGCCGTTCGACCTCTGCCGCCATCCGCTGCCCGTGGGCAGATGACCGCTCTCTCGTCGTCGCCGTAGCGCCGTTCCAGGGCGAAGATCGCCGACAGCCGCTCCTCGAGGCGGGCGACCTCGGCCGGGTCGTGCTCGAGGTCATCGAGGAGCGCCCGCACCTCCGAGGCGACGTCGTCGAGCTCGGCATCGAGGCCGCCGAGCCGGTCGGCCAGCGACCCGAAGCGGGCGTCGAACCGGGCGAGCTCCCCGGCCAGCCGACGGGCCGACCCGACCCGCTCGCGGGCGCCGCCCTCGTCCCCCGCCAGGGCGTCCCGGATGCCCGCCCCGCCGCGGGCGATCGCCTCGAGATGGTGGGTGACGCCGAGCCGGGTCCGGATCTCCTCCGCCTCTCCGACACGGAGGCGAGCCGCGGCGACCTCGCCGGCCTCGTGCTCGGCGATCTCAAGGCGACGGGCGATCTCGCGCGGATCGAGGCTCAGCTCGACGAGGGCCGACCGGTTCACCCGCCAGCGCTCGACGGCCGCGGCGACCGCCTCACGGGCCGGGGCCAGGCCCCCGAAGGCATCCAGCAGGTCGCGCTGGACCCGCTCGTCGAGGAGACGCTGCTGGTCGTGCTGGCCGTGGATCTCGACCAGCGGACCGACGGTCTCGGACAACCGCGCCGCCGTCACCGGCTCGTCGTCGATGCGGGCGGTGGATCGACCGGCGGCGCTCACCTCGCGGACGACGATCAGCGCCTCGGGCGCCCGGTCGAAGAGGGCCTCGACCCGGGCGCTCTCCGCACCGTGTCGGACCAGCCCGGTGTCGGCTCGGGCGCCGAGGGCGAGGCCGAGCGCATCGATGAGCAGGCTCTTGCCCGCGCCGGTCTCGCCGGTGAGGACGTTCAAGCCGGGACCCAGCTCGAGGCGGACCCGGTCGAGGAGCGCGAGGTCCCGGACCGCGAGCTCGACGAGCCGTCCGGTGCCGTCCGGGGTCACGACGGGAGCAGCTCCACCTTGGTCCGCAGGAGGTCCCAGAACGGGACCGCTCCGGCCGGCTCGATGAACCGGATCGGACGAGGTCCGGCTGACACCTCGACCAGGTCGCCAACGGCGATCGGAAGGTCCTCGCGACCGTCGATGCTGACCAGGGCCTCGTGGGCGTCGATGACCCGGGCGGTGACCGTCTGGCTGGGGCTGACGACCACCGAGCGGATCGCCGAGAGGTAGCCGGCGATCGGGGTCACGATGAGGTTCCGGCTGAGCGGATCGAGGATCGGTCCGCCGGCCGAGAACGAGTAGCCGGTCGAGCCGGTCGGGCTGGCCACGATGAGCCCGTCGGCCACGAAGGTCGCGAGGTGGCTGGGCCCGATGGCGACGTCGAGCCGGACCACCCGGGCGAGCGACCCGCGGGCCACGACGACGTCGTTGAGGGCGAAGAACCCGGTCCCGGCACCCGGTCGGCCGGCCGGGCGGATCATGCCGCGCAGGGTCATCCGCTCGTCGATCGTGAAGGCGCCGCTGACGAGCTGGCCGAGGACCGCCTCGAGCTCGTCGGCCTCCACCTTGGAGAGGAAGCCGATCTTGCCGAGGTTGACCCCGAGGAGGGGCACGTCCCCGTCCGAGACGGCGCGGGCGGCCCGCAGGAATGTCCCGTCGCCACCCAGCACGATGACGGCGTCGGTCGTCGCCAGCTCGCTCCGGATCGCCTCGACCTCGCCCGACGGCGCCGCCCAGTGCGCCAGGCCGCGCATGTCGCACCAGCCCTCGGCACGCTCGCGGAGCTCCTCGGCGGCCCCGATCGTGGGGTTGTAAGCGAACCCGACCCGGGCGATCGGACTCATCGGGCCGCCTCGACCAGGCGCTCGTCGTCCAGGCGGTCGTCGTCCGGACCGCCGCCCACGACGAGGTGGAGGAGGAACTCGCGGTTACCCTCCGGCCCCAGGATCGGCGAGGCGATGACGTCGCGGGCGGCCAGGCCCAGCGCGCGAGCGCGCTCGACGACGCGCCGGAGCACCTCGAGATGGACCGCCGGGTCACGGACCACGCCGCCGGGGACCGTTCCCCGACCGGCCTCGAACTGCGGCTTCACGAGCGGGACGATCGGCCCGCCGTCCGCGCCGAAACAGCCGGCCACCGGCCCGAGGACCAGCCCCAGCGAGATGAACGAGACGTCGACGACGGCGATCGAGACGGTCTCGGGCAGGACACCCGGTCCCAGGGTCCGGGCGTTGACCCGCTCCATCGAGACCACCCGGGGGTCCCGCCGGAGCGCCTCGGCCAGCTGGCCCCGGCCCACGTCGACGGCGTAGACCCTGGTCGCGCCACGCTGGAGGAGCACGTCCGTGAACCCGCCCGTGGAGGCGCCGGCGTCCAGCCCCACCCGGCCGGCCGGATCGATCCCGAAGCGGTCGAGGGCCGCGGCGAGCTTGTGACCGCCCCGGGACACGTACGGCTCCGGGACCGTGACCGCCAGCGGCGTGCCCGGGGCCACCAGGTCGCCGGCCTTGCGATCGAGGCGAACGGCGTCGCCGGCCCCGACCCGGACCCGGCCGGCCATGATCAACGCCTGGGCCCGGGTCCGGCTCTCGGCCAGACCGCGCTCGACCAGGAGCTGATCGAGACGCTGGCGAGGAGCCCGGGCGGCTGGCATCACCCGTCTATCGTGGCACAGGCCGCTCCACGGCGATGGATGCCCGCCCGCTCCCGGGCGGCCGCCCTCGGTCACCCGGCCGGCGCCGCCGCCTCGCGCTCGGGTCGCGCCTGGAGGACGTCGAGGGTCTCACGGACCTGGGCCTCGATGCCCTCGGCGTCAAGACGGACGAGCCGACGCAGGTCGGCCACCGACCCATGGTCCACGAACCGGTCGCCGGGGATGCCGACGATCCGGACGATGACGTCGCGGTAGGCCGGGTCGGCCAGCCGGGCCTCCTCGATGAGCTCGAGCACCGCCGAGCCGAAGCCGCCGGTGACGACGCTCTCCTCGAGGGTCACGACGAGCCGCTTGCCCCGGGCGGCCTCGAGGATGAGCTGGCGATCGAGCGGCTTGGCGAACCGGGCGTTGATCACGCCCACCGACCAGCCGTCGGTGGCCAGCCGGTCGGCCGCGGCGATCCCCCGGGCGACGATCGGGCCGAAACCCGACGATCAGGAGATCGCGCCCTTCGCGAAGGGTCTCGCCCTGGCCGATGGGCAGGATCCGGGGCTCGATCGGCTCGACCCCGAAGCCCGGGTCGCGCGGGTAGTGGAGGGCGAACGGGATGGTCCTGGGCGAGCGCCGTCCGGACGAGCGAGCGGAGCTCCTGCTCGTCCCGCGGGCTGGCCACGATGAGATGGGGCAGCTGGCGCTGGGCCGGGATCGTGAACATCCCCTGGTGGCTCGTCCCGTCCTCGCCCACCAGGCCGGCCCGGTCGACCGCGAGGAGGACCGGCTGGTCGTTCTGGCAGACGTCGTGGACGGTCTGGTCGAAGGCCCGCTGGAGGAATGTCGAGTAGAGTGCGACGACCGGCCGCTGGCCGCCGAGGGCCAGGCCCGTCGCGAGGGCCAGCGCGTGCTGCTCGGCGATCCCGACATCGAAGAACCGCTCCGGGAACTCCGCCTGGAAACGGCTCAGGCCGGTCCCGGTGGGCATCCCCGCGGTGATCGCCACGATCCGCCGGTCGTCCCGGGCGCAGGCCACCAGCTCGGCGCTGAAATGGGCCGTGTAGTTGGGCGCCTTCGGGGCGGCGTCGGGCGGCGGCGTGGCCGGCGTCGCGTCGTCGCTGCCAGGCTCGGTGCCGTTGGCGGTCTCCTGGCGGCTCTCGTAGCTGTCCGTCATCGGGGGGAGGGCGGCCCCGTGGAAGCCGACCTGGTCGGCCTCCGCCGGTCGGTAGCCCCGGCCCTTCTGGGTCCGGACGTGGACGAGGACCGGCTCCTTGAGCTCGAGTGCCCCGGCGAAGACCCGCTCGAGCTCGTGGAGGTCGTGACCGGGCACCACCCCGATATAGGTGATCCCGAGGTCCTCGAACAGCTGCCCGGGTTGGGCGAAGTTGACGACCGACTTGCGGAAGCGGCGCGACCACTCGAGGGCCGTCGGTCCCACGACCGGGATCCGCTCGGTCAGCGTGTCGTAGGCGGTCCGGCTCTGCTGCCAGGCCGGCGACAGCTTGATCTGGGAGAGGTAATGGCTGAAGGCGCCCACGGTCGGGCTGATCGACATCTCGTTGTCGTTCAGGACGATGAGCATCTGCGTCCCGCGGTGGCCGATGTCGTTGAGCGCCTCGAGGCTCAGCCCGCTCATCAGGGCGGCATCGCCGACGACCACGGCCACCCGCTCGAACCCGTGGCGAAGGTCGCGGGCCTCGGCCAGGCCCTGGGCGATCGACAGCCCGGTCCCGGCGTGACCGCCGTCGAACACGTCGTGCGGGGATTCGCTCCGGCGCGGGAACCCGCCCACCCCGTCGAGCTGGCGGAGGGTCCCGAACCGGGCCAGCCGGCCGGTCAGCAGCTTGTGCGGGTAGGCCTGGTGCCCGGTATCCCAGACGATCGGATCGCGGGGTGACTCGAGCAATCGGTGGAGGGCGATCGTCAGCTCGACGACGCCGAGCGACGAGCCGAGATGACCGCCCGTCCTGGCGACGGTCGCGACGATCGTCCGGCGGATCTCCTCGGCCAGCTCGGCGAGCTGCGACTCGTCGAGACCGCGCAGGTCAGCGGGGCCCTGGAGGTCGGACAGGATGGTCATCGGGCGGAGTCTACCCGAGGCCCGCCGCGTCGTCGCCGGCCGCCCCACGGTCATCGGCCGGCATCGTCCGACACCCGCGGTCAGGCCTCGTCGGACCCGCCCAGCTCGAGCGCCTCGATCGCCCCACCGGCACGTTCCACGAGGCGGCTGACCCGGAGCTCGGCGTCGGCGAGGAGCGCTGCGCAGCGTTCGTGGAGCACCACGCCCCGCTCGTAGAGTGCGATCGAGGTCTCCAGCGGCGCGCCACCGGCCTCGAGCTCGGCCACGGTCCGCTGGAGCTCGGCCAGTGCCTCGTCGAAGGTCAGCGTGGCCGGATCGGGCGCCGTCGCGGCCGGACCCGGATCGTGCGGGCGGGTCAGTGCGTTCGCTGGTCACCGGTCTCCTCGGCGGTCTGGGCGGGATCGTCGGGCTCCACGAGGTGCCCGATCCGCGGCGCCAGGAGCATACCAAGGGCGATGCCGGCGGCTCCCGCGACCAGCGCGATCGCGGCGAGGATGAGCAGGCCGCCGAGGTCGCCGCTCACGATCGGCCAGGTTCCGCATCGACCGTGGCCGGGACCTCGCCCCGAGCGACCCGGATGGCGAGGCGCTCCCCGGGCCGCGCCTCGGCCGGCTCGCGGACGATCCGCCCGTCGCGCGTCCGCCGGACGATCGCGTAGCCGCGCTCCAGGGTCGCCGCGGGCCCGAGGACCGCCAGTGCAGCCCCCGCCGCGTCGACGGTCCCCCGGGCGCGACCAAGCCGGAGCGTGACGCTCGGTCCCAGGTGAGCGCCCGACCGCTCGACCGTGACCCGTCCGGCGTCGAGCCGGACCCGGAGGGCCCGGGTCGCCCGGTCCAGGAGCAGACCTGCCCGCTCTCGGGCGGCGGCGAGCTGGGCGGTCGGACTGAGACCGTCGAGCGCTCGTCGTTCGGCCGCGGTCTCGCGGTTGGCCGCGGCGACGGCCCGTCGGACCGCGTCCTCGAGCCGACGGGTCTCCGTCCGGAGAAGGGCCGCCAGCTCCGCCCGGTCGGGGACGACGATCTCCGCGGCGGCCGATGGGGTGGGCGCCCGGCGGTCTGCGGCGAAATCGGCCAGGGTGACGTCGGTCTCGTGACCGACCCCGCAGACCACCGGCCGGCCGTGAGCCACGATGGCCCGGACGACCGCCTCGTCGTTGAACGACCAGAGGTCCTCGAGCGATCCGCCGCCCCGAGCGAGGATCGTCACCGACGGGACCTCGCCGATCCGTCCGGCCCGCTCCCGGCTCTCGGCGTAGCGGTCCACCCAGGTCAGGGCCCGGACGATGCTGGCCGGTGCCGCGGCACCCTGGACCTGGCACTGCGAGAGGACGACCTTGGCCAGGGGCCAGCGCCGGGTCAGGACGGTCCGGATGTCGTGCCAGACCGCGCCGGTCTCGCTGGTGACGACGGCGATGACCGTCGGTCGCTCGGGCAGCGGTCGCTTGCGCACGGCGTCGAAGAGCCCCTCACCGCCGAGCTTCGCCTTGAGCGCCTCGAACCGGAGGGCGAGGTCGCCGAAGCCGGCCGGCTGGACCGCGCTGACGTAGAGCTGGTAGACGCCGTTCGCGTCGAAGACGTCGACCCGTCCGTGGGCGACGACCCGCAACCCGGTCCGCGGCTCGAACGGGGATGCCATCCGGTCGTCCCGGAACCAGACGCACTGGAGCTGGCTGCGCTCGTCCTTGAGGGTGAAGTAGGCGTGTCCGGCGCTCGAGACCGTGACCCGACCCACCTCGCCCTCGACCCAGACGTCGCGCAGCCGGTCGTCGCTCCGGAGCGCCTCGCGGACCGCCCGGGTGACCTCGGAGACGCCCAGGATCGTCAGGCCGAAGGTGCCCTTCGGGACGACCGCCGGGCCGGCGGCGGGCCCCGGGTCGGCCGTCGTCGGCCGGTCCGGGGGCCGGCCCTCGTGGACGGGCGTCGTGTCGGTCGCGTCCCAGGCGGGCAGCGCCCAGTCCGGCGGCTCGCGATCGGTCACAAGAGCCCCAGGCCGCTCAGACCCGGGTCTGGTACTCGCCGGTCCGGGTATCGACCCGGATCGTGTCCCCCTCCTCGACGAAGATCGGGACGGTCACCACGAGCCCCGTCTCGGTCGTGGCCGGCTTGCGCGCCCCGGTCTGGGTGTCACCGGCGAAGCCCGGCTCCGTCTCGCTGACGACGAGATCGACGGTGGTCGGCAGCTCGACGCCGATCGTCTCGCCCTGGTAGCTGGTCCGATCGAGGGTCATCCCGTCCTTGAGGTATTTCGAGACGTCGTCGAGCTGCCCGGCGCTGAGCACGAACTGGTCGTACGTGTCGGTGTCCATGAAATGGAAGTCGTCGCCGTCGCGATACAGGAACTGGACCGGCCGACGTTCCATCGAGGCGCGCGGCCACTTCGTCCCGGCCTGGAACGAGCGCTCGACCGTCTGGCCGCGCTTGATGTTGCGCAGGGTGATCCGCACCTGGGCCGAGCCGCGGCCCATCTTGATGTGGTGGTAGTCGAGGATCTGCCAGAGGTCGCCGTCGAGCTCGATGGCGACACCCTTGCGCAGTTCTCCGGTGCTGATCATGGCGGGTGGGCTCCTGGTGACCGGCAGGCATGGTCCGGCGGCGGTCGGGTCCGGGGTGTGTCGGGCGATTGTAGCCGCTACTCGCCGGTCAGCTCCCGGACCCGGACCTGGAACTCGGTGGTCTCGATCTCGCCGCGGGCGTAGCGCGCCTTCAGCTCGGCGACCGCGGGATCCTCGCGCGCCGCCGTGGCAGCCGGCTCAGGCCCCGACGACGACGATCCCGCGCGGGAAGCCGGTGAGCAGCTGGCAGGAACCGGCGACGACGTCGACCGCGACGAGGTCCTCGATCCGGATCCCCGTCTCGCCCTCGAGGTAGACCCCCGGCTCGACGCTGAAGACCGTCGGGCTCGGGAGCGGCTCCTCGGACGCCCGCCGGCCGAGGCTGGGCAGCTCGTGGGTGGCCAGACCGATGCCGTGCCCGGTGCCGTGCCCGAAGCGTTCGCCCTGTCCGGCCGTCTCGATGACCGCCCGGGCCACGGCGTCGGCGGCTCGCCCGCTGGGCAGCGGCCCGCCGCTCCGGACGGCCGCGACAACGGCCTCGATGCAGGCCGCCTGGGCCGCCTCGACCAGTTCGAAAAGCGACCGGTCGCGAGCCGTCGGATCACCCACGAACAGTGTCCGGGTCATGTCGCTCCGGTAGCCCTGGACCCGGGCCCCGAAGTCGAACAGCAGGACCTGGCCGACGGCGACGGTCCGCTCGCCGGGCGAACCGTGCGGGAGGGCCGCCTCCGGTCCGGCGAGGCAGGCCACGTCGAAGGCCAGGCCGTCCGCGCCGCCGGTCCGGATGAGCCACTCCAGGCGCAGGGCGAGCTCGCGCTCGGTCGATCCCGGCCGGATCTCCGGCAGGAGCGTCTCGAGGGCCCGGTCGGCGACCCCGCAGGCCGCCGCGATCCGCTCGAGCTCGGCCGGCTCCTTGATCGCCCGGTCGGCTTCGATCCAGCCATCGACGGCAACCAGCTCGGATCCCGGCGCCGCAGCCGCGAGGCGGAGCCAGGTCCGGTGGCTGACCGCCCCTTCGACGGCGACCCGGCGGGCGCCCAGCGCGGCCAGGAGCGACGGCCAGCGCGTCTCCAGGTCCCCGTAGACCGGCTCGATCCGGGACCCGGGCGCCTCGCGTCCGGCCTGGACCGTGTAGCGGCTGTCGGCGAAGAGGACGACCTCGTCCCGTCCCACCAGGAACCAGCCCGACGAGCCGGCCACCCGGTCCTCGCCGTCACCCAGGGCGAAGCCGGTCAGGTAGCGGGCGTGCTCGGGACGGACTCCCAGGTAGGCGTCCAGCCCCGCGGCGTCGAGCCGGGCCCGGACCCGGCCGAGCCGGGCCGGTCGGGCCGCCTCGTCGGCGGCCAGCCAGGCCGCCCGGCGTACCGCGTCCGGGACGACCGAGCGCGTCCACTCGGCAGTCTGCCCGGACGCCGTCGGTCACTTCCCGTACTTCTGGATGTTGGCCTGGTGCTCCTTGAACGTCCGCGCGAAGGCGGTGCCGTCCGAGCCGTCGTTCTTGGCCAGGAAGTAGAGGTACCCCTTCCCGGTGTCGGGGTTCAGGGCCGCGTCGATCGAGGCGATCGAGGGGCTGGAGATCGGGCCCGGCATGAGCCCGGGCACGCTGTACGTGTCGTAACCCACCAGGCCGGCCGGCAGGGTCACCCCCTTGAGCGCCCCGTTCGGCGGGGTCCAGAAGACGTACTCCTGCCACTTCGCGAAGGGGGTCTTCGCCAGCTGGACCGTGTCGTTGATGTAGATGATCGTGGGGTCCGACTGGAGCAGTCGGGTCGGCCAGATCTTGGCGTTCAGGCGGTCCTGGTAGACGCCGGCGATGAGCGCCCGCTCTTCGTCCAGCTTGGCCTCGCGCTCGACCAGCGAGGCGAGGGTCAGGACCTCGTGGAAGGAGAGCCCGCGCGCCTTCGGGACGTCGAGCCGCTCCGGCCCGACGGTCGTGTAGAACGTGTCGAGCATCTGGCGGACGAGCTGCTCGGGAGTCGAGTCGGGCAGGACCCGGTAGGTCGCCGGGGCGAGATAGCCCTCGAGGCTGGCGCCTTTCGGGAGGTCCAGCCAGGGGTAGTCGTCGAGCAGGCTCTGCGGTGGGTGCTTGACGAGGTCGTAGAACGCCTTGACGTCCATCTTCAGGGGCAGGGTCTGGAGCTTGGCCGTCACCTGCTCCAGCCGGAGGCCCTCGCGGATCCCGACCGCGACCGCCTGGTCCTTGGCCACCAGCAGGGCCGTGACCATCTGGTCGGGGGTCATGTTCTTGCGCAGGATGAAGGTGCCGGCCTCGAGCTGGCCGGTCAGCTGGCGGTCGGTGGTGATGAACACGAACGCCCGGGGGTCGCGCAGGAGACCTTCGTCGGTCAACCGCTGGCCGATGGTCGAGGCCGTGTCGCCGTCCAGGACCGTGAACTCGACGTCGGCGGGGTCGGTGCTGGTCGGCTCCGTCAGGACGGGACCGAGGTCCTCGCGGACGAGGTCGGCCACGAACGGCAGGCGAAGGGCGCTCGGGTTGTCGGCCGCCCAGCCCACCACGGCGCCGGCGACCACCGGCCGGAGGACCGTCAACGACACGATCAGGACGAGACCGGCGAGGACCGCCAGGAAGAGCATGAGCCGGACGAGCCCACCGAAGCCGAACGCGGATCGCTCGCGCGGCGCCATCGGCGGTCGACCACCTGCTCGCGGCTCCCGGCTGCGGCGACGCCGACCGGTCGGCGGCTCGGCCGGTCGGGCGTAGTGCTCGTCGTCGATCTCGACGCCCGTCAGGCGATGGGCGCCCGAAGGATCGCGCGGGTTCGATCCGCCCCGGACGGTCATCGGGTCGCCGACCGGGCGGCGGCCCGCGCGTCGAGCTCGTCCTGGAGGATGATCGCAGCAGCCTCACGGTCCACTCGGGCCCGGTAGACGTCGCGCTGGGTCGCCGACGGCGGGCCACCGGAACGGCCGCGCTTCATCGGTCCGAGGCGCATCTCGGCGAGGTGGGAGGACAACCGCTCGTCACGGAGGGAGATCGGCAGGCGCACGAGGGGTGAGACGGCTTCGACCCACGCCCGCGTGACGCCGGCCTGGGTTCCTTCTCCGCCGGCCGCCTCGAGCGGCAGCCCGACGACCAGCTCGTCGGCGTCCTGCTCCGTCGCGACCCGCAGGATCGCCGTCACGTCCGCGGCGACCGTGCGGCCCCGGCGCAGCGTGACCAGGGGTCGCGCCCGACCGTCGTGGTCGGCGACGGCGACTCCGATCCTCCGCTCGCCGAGATCGATCCCCAGGAGACGGCTCACGGTCCCGAGGGTCCCGGGCTCGCCGCGCCAGGAGTCTGGCTGGCCGCGCCGGGGGTCGGGCTCGCACCGCCGGTGGTCGGGCTCGCACCGGGGGTGGTCGGGCTCGCACCGGGGGTCGGGCTGGGCGTGCCGCCCTGGTCGCCGAGGATCGTCAGGTCGATCCGGCCGTCGATGGTCGGGATCGAGGTGACGAACCCGGGCCAGGTCTCGATGGTCACCTCGCCGTACTGCTTCAGGATCCGCTCCGCCTCTTCCACCGGCCGGCCCCGGATGGCTTCGCGCAGGACGGCGGCGTCGAGGAGAGGGATCGCCGCCGCGCTCGCGGTGACCCGGAAGTCGACGAGATCGCCGTCGGCCTGGCCCTGGTCGGTGGTGACTTTGACCGAGCCCGGGACCAGCCGGTGGTCGGGGGGCACCGAACCGGAGATCCGCTCGGTCGCGACCTGCTCCACCAGCGACGCATCCACCGCCACGACCGTGCCGGTCGCCGTCGCGGCGAGCTGGAACGTCGGCTCCTCGACGTTGATCAGGGTCGATGGGTCCACGCTCGGCGTCGGTACGCTCAGCTTGCCGGTGGCCGTGAAGACGGTCGACCCGGGCGGCAGCTCCTCGGGGGCCGCCAGCCAGGTCTCGTACTGGCCGTTGAGGTCCTTGGTCAGGCTGGCCAGCGCCGCGGTCGACGTCCTTCTGCGAGACCCGGGTGAACTCCTCCCGGGTACCGCCGGTCATCGCCGCCGGGTTCGTGACCTTGACCACGACCGAGTTGAGGCTGCCGGGCACGACCTTCACCGCGCCGGCCGCGACGTTGCCCTCGGGGCCGGCCTTGGACGGCGGTCGCCGGCACGTCGCGCGACTGGCAGGTGACGGTTACGGTGGGAGGGCTGCCCGGTGACGATGGCCACCGGCAGGAAGAGGCTCTCGTCGGTCGCGAAGCCGATCCCGCCCGACGGTGCGGGCGACCGTCCCGGTCGGGATCGTCCGGGCTCGGGTCGGATCGCAGTTCGTCCAGCGCAGCGTCCCGGTCGCCTTGGTCGTGACGACCCGCTTGCCCGTGGCCGGGAACTCGCCGGAGGCCGTGAAGTCCTTGCTCAGCCGGGTCGCCGGGACGACGCCTCCGACCGCGTCGACGGTCGTCGCGTCGGGATCGGCCCGAACGACGAAGTCGACCGGTCTGACGGTCACCGGGCTGGGCGTGACGACCACCGTCGCCGACGGCAGGACGAGGTAACCCGGCGATCGCCAGGGCGACGACCACGAGCAGAGCGATGACGCCCGCCACGATCCAGCGCGAGACGCCCCGACCGCTCCGCGCGGCGGGCACCACCGGCAGGGCCGCGGCACGCGATCGGGCGCGTGGCTCGCCGGCGGCGGCCGGCTCGATCGACGGGGGCTCGGTGGCGGGCCCTGCTCCAGCGGGGGGCATCGGTTCGGCCGCGGGCAGCGATCGGCTCGGTGGTCTCCGTATCGGCGGCCGAGACGGCTTCGACCGCGGCCGCATCGCGAGCGGCCCCCCGGGCTCCGCGGCCGCGAGAGGGTCCGGGCGCGGCCGAGGGGGCCGCCGGCTCAGGCGGGGACGGGGTCTCGGGGGTGGGTCCCGGCGTCTCGGCGGCGACGGCGGCGGCACCGGCCAGCCCGGCGACGAAGGCCGCCGACGGGCCCGTCTCGCCCTCGTCACCGGCGTCCGTCCCGGCGGTCCGGCCGACGACCGGCGGCGGGGGTGGTGCGATCGACGCCTCGAACTCGGCGACCGAGCCGAAGACGGGCAGACCGGCCGAACCGGCGATCGCCCTGGCGGCCGGGTCGGCGGCCACGATCGAGAGGCCCCGATTGCGCTCGAGCGCCTCCCGGGCGAGGAGCCGGAAGTTCATCCGCGAGGTGGCGATCCGGGAGCCCGGCGGAACGACCAGGGCGACCTTCGGATCGGCCGATCCGCGGATCCGTGCCGCGGCGGTGGTGATCTCGTCGTCGACGTCGAGGTAGAGGATGGCGGCCATCGTCAGACCTTCATCGCGCGCAGGACGCGGCGGAGGGCCATGTCCAGGGGGTCCTCGGCCGACTGGAGCTCGATCGCCTGGCGGGCGAGCCCGAGCGGTGTGACGTCCTGCTGATCGACGAGCAGGTGCGTCGCATCGACGATCGAGGCCACCTGGTCGGGCGACATGACCGAGACGACCGGCGGTCGGGCGAACGGCAGGTGCTTCCAGAAGCGCTCGGCCGCGAGGGCCTCGCGGATCTCCGGAAGCCGCGAGCCACCGCCGCACAGATGGATCCGGCCCGGCAGCAGGTCGCCGCCGGCGAGCTCCTCCACCACCAGCTCGACACCCGCCGCCCAGACCGCGACATCGTCGGCGACGATCGCGGCGACCTCGGCCCGGTCGGCCACGTCGAGACCCCGGGCGTAATCGACCTTGAGCGCCTCGGCCCGCGGGAAGGGCAGGTCGAGCCGGTCGGCGATCGACTTGGTGAACGCCCGGCCGCCGAGCGCGAACATCCGGGTCCCCTCGATCCCGCCCTGCCGGACGAGGGCCACGTCGGTGGTCCCACCGCCGATGTCGACGAAGATGGCGCCGGCCTGCTGGACCTGCTCGGCGTCGAGGGCGCGGGCCACGGCGTAGGGCTCGGCCACGATCTCCAAGAGCTCGAGGTCGAGCTGGCTGGCGACGCTCTCGAGGGCGCCCAGGTGGACCAGCGGGGCGAAGGCGTTGAAGATGCCGATCTTCACGTAGCGGCCCTGGAAGCCGACCGGGTTGTTGACCGGGTAGCCGTCGATGGTCGCCGAGGTCACCGCCGCATGGACCAGCCGGACGTCGACGTGGGGCAGGCCGGTCTCCCAGGTGATGGCCCGCTCGGCCTCGCGGAGGGCCTCCTGCTGGACCGCGTCGATGAGCTTCTGGAGCTCTGCGTCGGTGATCGGCTGGTCGGGTCGCTTGCGCTCCTGGCTGTGGCTCGTGGTGAAGCCCTTGACCAGCTCTCCGGCGATCCCGATCACGACCTGGGTGGGCCGGAACCCGGCCATCTCCTCGGCCTCGTTGAGGGCGACCGCGCAGTTGTCGACGACGGCCGCGATGTCGGCCACCGTCCCCGACTGCATGTGAGCCAGGCCCTGGCGCTTGCGTCCGACGCCCCGGACGGTCCCCTGCCCCGCGTCGTCGATCTCGAAGACGAGGGCCTTGGCGAACTCGGTGCCGATGTCGAGCGAGGTGCAGGCCGCCAGGGCCGGCACGTCGTCGCGTTGCAGGATCCGACGCCAGAAGGCCATCAGCCGCTCGCCGGCGCTGCGCCGTCGACGGCCCGGACCGCGGCCTCGGCGGCCCGCAGGGCGTCGGCCAGGCCCTCCCGCCGGGTGCCCTTGCCCTGGGCCATCTCGGGCCGGCCGCCGCCACGGCCGTCGATGGCCGGCACGGCGGCCCGGACCAGCTCCCCGGCCGAGACGCCCCGGCCGATCGCGATCGCGTCGGCCGTGACGAAGATCTGGGGCTCGTCGGCGTCGAGACCCAGGACCACCACGTTCGGCTCGATCGAGCCGGCGACGTCCCGGGCGAAGCCCTTCATCTCCTCGACCGTCCCGAACGGGGCCGCGAAGGCGAGCATGGTGACGCCCAGGATCGGTTCCACGATTCGGTCGCGGAGCTCACCCGGTCGGGGCAGACCGGCGCCACCCGCCTTCAGGCGACGACGGGTCTCCCGAAGCTCCTCCTGGAGGGCGGCGATGCGCTCGGGCAATGCCTCGACGGTGGGCGTCCCGGCGGTCTGGGCGGCCCGCTCGAGGAGGGCGATCCGCTCGACCAGGTGGGCGTCGGCCCCGTCACCGGTGAGGGCCTCGATCCGGCGCATCCCGCTGCCGATGCTCCGCTCGCCGACGATGGCGAAGCTCCCGACCTGCCCCGACGCCCGGCAGTGAGTCCCGCCGCACAGCTCGAAGCTGTAGTCCTGGACCCGGATCGTGCGAACGGTCTCGCCGTACTTCTCGTCGAAGAAGGCATCGGCCCCGGCGTCGATCGCCTCGCGCATGCCCATGAACGCGATCGTCAGCGGACGGTCCTCGCGGACGATCCGACGGACCTCGGCCTCGATCGCCCGGCGCTCGTCATCGCCGAGCCCGCGGTCCAAGGGGAAGTCGAAGCGCAGATAGTCGGGGGTCACCTGGGAGCCCGCCTGACGGGCTCGCTCGCCGACCACGTTGCGGAGGGCCCGATGGAGGAGGTGGGTGCCGGTGTGGTTGCGCATCGTCCGGGCGCGTCGCTCGGCGTCCACCTCGGCCACGACCCGCTGGCCCACCCGGAGCTCGCCGAGGAGCCGGCCGCGATGGACCACCAGCCCGCCGACCGGCCGCTGGGTGTCCTCGACCGCGAAGACGACCTCGCCGCCGAGCCGCAGGACGCCCCGGTCGCCGATCTGGCCGCCGCCCTCGGCGTAGAACGGGGTCCGGTCGAGGACGACCTCGGCGGCCGCACCGCTGCCGGACTGGTCGTCGGCGGGTTCGACCGAGGCGAGCAGGTCGTACTCGATGCCGTCGCGGACGATGGCCGCGACCTCGCTGTCGTCGACGGTCGTCGTCTCGTAGCCGAGGAACGCCGAGTCGCCCCGACGTCCCTGGATCGCCTGGTAGAGCGAGATGAGCTCGGCGTGGCGGGCCAGCTCGGCCTTCTTGCCGGAGCGGGATCGGGTGCGTTGCCGAGAGAGGGCGGCGTCGAATCCCGGCCGGTCGACGGCGACCCCGTACTCCGCGGCGAGCTCGATCGTCAGGTCGATCGGGAAGCCGTAGGTGTCGTGGAGCCGGAAGACCACCTCACCGGGCAGGATCGGGGCGTCGACGGGCAGGGCCTCGGGTCGTCGGCCGATGACCCGTTCGTGCTCGGGGGTGCTGGCCGCGGCGGCGAGCAGCTCCACGATCCGTTCGTCGAGCAGCCGGCTCCCGGCGTCGAGCGTCCGGGCGAACTGGGCCTCCTCGCGGTCGATCGCCGCCAGGATCGCGTCCCGGTGCTCGGTGAGGTACGGGTAGGCACCCTCCATGATCTCGATCACTACCCTGGCCAGCTCGGCCAGGAACGGCTCGCGCCGGCCCAGCAGGCGGCCGTGGCGGACGGCGCGGCGGACGATCCGGCGCAGGACGTAGCCGCGGCCCTCGTTCGCGGGCAGGACGCCGTCCGCCAGGAGGAAGGCGATCGCCCGGGAGTGGTCGGCGATGACCTGGTAGCTGAAGCGCTCCGCCTCGAAGCGCTCGGGGTCGTGACCGAGCATCACCCCGAGGGCCCGATGGATCGGCACGAAGAGATCCGTGTCGAAGTTGCTGGGCACCTGCTGGAGGACGCTGGCCAGGCGCTCGAGGCTCATCCCGGTGTCGATGCTCTGGAACGGGAGCGGCTCTCGACCACCCGGGCGCTGGTCGTACTCCATGAAGACGAGGTTCCAGATCTCGAGCCAGCGCGGGCAGTTCTCCGAGTGGTCGGGGATGCAGTGCGGGCCCTCGGAGAGCTGAGCGCCCCGGTCGAAATGGATCTCGCTGCACGGCCCGCACGGTCCGGTCTCGGCCATCCGCCAGAAGTTGCTGTCGTCGCCGGCGTCGACGTCGCCCCAGATCGCCATCCGCTCGGGCGGCAGCCCGATCTCGTCCCGCCAGACGGCCCGGGCGACCTCGTCGTCCTTGTAGGTCGTGGCGGCCAGGCGTTCGCCGGGGATCCCCAGGTCGACCGTCAGGAACTCCCAGGCCCAGTGGATCGCCTCGCGCTTGAAGTAGTCGCCGAAGCTCCAGTTGCCGAGCATCTCGAAAAAGGTGTTGTGCCGGGTCGTCCGCCCGACCTCCTCGAAGTCGTTGTGCTTGCCGGCCACCCGCAGGACGCGCTGGTAGTCCACCGCCCGGCGGTAGCTCCGGGTCTCGGCACCCGTCAGGACGTCCTTGAACTGGACCATCCCGCTGTTGGTGAACAGGAGGGTCTGGTCGCCGCCCGGGACCAGGCTCGCCGAATTCGACGACCTCGTGGCCGCGCTCGGCGAAGAAGGCCACGAACCGGCGCCGGATCTCGGCGGCGGGCAGGGCCTTGATCCGGGGGTCCGGGGGCACGGTGGGCTGCGGCATCGGCCGTAACGGTACCAAACCGGCCTCGGGCCCGGAGCCGGTCGCCTGGAGGACGCCTGGGCTCGCGGTCAGGCTCCCGTCACGAGGCGGCTCGCCAGCGGCGCAACCGGCGCCACAGCCGCGAACCCGCGATGGCCGCCCCGACCAGGACGCCGACGGTCAGACCGCGGACGAACGGTCCCGGGCCTGCCCGGCCGCTCGGTTCGACGGTCGGCTTGCTCACGTCCGCTTCCGCTCCGGACCGAGCGCGGCGAGGATCGAGACGATCCCGATCCCGGCGACCGCGCCGATGAACGCCGCGGCCAGGTGGAAGTCGCCCAGGCGGACGAGATCGACCCCGAGCCGGGCGCCGAGGGAATCGCCCGCCCAGGCGCCCAGGAACGCCGCCGCGACCAGGATCGGGAGGCGCGCCCCGACCGACCCGCGAACGAAGACGTAGAGCGCGGTGACGAGGACGCCGACGAGGACGGCGAGCACGAAGGCGGGGCCGATCACCGGGCGAGTATAGGACTGCGACGTCGGGCCGACCGGCGACGACAGGGCCGGCGGCTGCCGTCAGGCTTTGGCGATCCGTCCGCCGCCCAGGACGACGTCACCCTGGTAGAGGACCGCGGCCTGGCCGGGCGCGGCAGCCCAGACAGGCTCGTCGGTCTCGGCCACCCAGGACCGGTCGGCGGTCGGGTCGCCCGATGTCCGACCCTGCCGCAGGGTGGCCGCAACCGGCCGCGCCCGGTGTCGGATCCTGAGCTCGGCCCGAAACCCGTCGTCGAGCGGAGCGCCGGCGATGAAGGTCACGTCGGTCAGCTCGACCGCCCGCGTCTCGAGATCGCTCCGTCGGCCGAGGACGATCGTGTTCGTCGCCGCGTCGATCCGGCTCACGTAGCGCGGCTCACCGAGCGCGACCCCGAGCCCCTGGCGCTGGCCCACGGTGTACCCCGCCGTGCCCGCGTGGTCGCCGACCCTCGCGCCGTCGACGTCGATCAGGGGTCCGGCCGTCGCCTGCCAGCCCGACCGGTCGCGAAGGGCGTCGCGGTAGTCGCCGCCGGGCACGAAACAGATCTCCTGGCTCTCCGGCTTGTCGGCCGTGACGAGGCCCAGCCGGCGGGCCACCGCGCGGACCCCCGGCTTGGTCAGCTCACCGAGCGGGAACCGGGCGTGCTCGAGCTGGTCCTGCCGGAGCCCGTACAGGAAGTAGGTCTGATCCTTCTCGTGGTCGACGGCCCGGAGGAGTCGTGCCCGCCCGTCCGGACCGACCTCCCGGCGAGCGTAGTGACCGGTCGCCACGGCGTCGCAGTCGTAGAGTCGGCGGGCCTTGCCGAGGAGCGCACCGAACTTCACGTAGCTGTTGCAGTCCACGCACGGCGACGGCGTCTCGCCCCCGAGGTAGGCGGCCAGGAACGGCTGGATGACCCCGGCCTCGAACTCGCGCTCGAGGTTCATGACGTAGAACGGGATGCCGAGTTGCCCGGCCACCCTACGGGCGTCGTCGGCCGCGTCGAGCGAGCAGCAGCTGCGCTTGAACTCGGAATAGCTGTCGGCGCCGTCGTGGAGACGCATCCAGACCCCGACCACCTCGTGGCCCTGATCGTGGAGCAGCGCCGCGGCCACCGACGAATCGACGCCGCCCGACATCGCGACGAGGATCCGGCTCACCGGACGACCTCGGACACGGCCCGCATCCCGGCGGCGGCTCAGATCCCGGCCTTGGCCAGCGGGTCCGCGACCAGGGCCGGGGAGGCCGCTCGCTGGGCGCGAAGGACCCGGGGGATGGCCTCCACGGCGACGGCGATCTCCGCCTCGGTCGTGGTCCGGCCGAGCGAGACGCGGAGCGCGCCGCGGGCCTCGTCCTCCGGGTAACCCATGGCGGCGAGCACGTGGCTGACCTCGGCCGAGCCGGTCGCGCAGGCCGACCCCACGGAGGTGGCGATGCCTTCGAGATCGAGGGCCAGGGCCACGGCCGAACCGTCGGTCTCGCGGGCGATGATCGAGAGGATCCCGGGAAGGCGATCTCGGGGATGACCGGTGAGCTCCGTCCCCTCGACGGCGAGAACGGCGTCACGCAGCCGATCGCGCAGCATCTCGACCCGGCCGACCGTCGCCGGCCGCTCGGCACAGGCGAGGTCGAACGCGACGGCCATCCCGACGGCCGCGGCGACGTTCTCCGTGCCGGCCCGACGGTGGCGCTCCTGCGAACCACCGTGCTGCTGGGCGAGGACGTGGGTCCCGTGCCGGACGTAGAGCGCCCCGATCCCCTTCGGCCCCTCGAACTTGTGGGCGGCGATCGAGACGAGCTCCGCGCCCAGCGCGGACGGGTCGAGGTCGATCCAGGGCGCCGCCTGGACCGCGTCGACGTGGAGGAGGATCCCCCGCCGCTCACGGACCCGGGCGGCGACGTCGGCGACCGGCTGGACGGTGCCGACCTCATTGTTCGCCAGCATCAGGCTGACCAGGATCGTCTTGTCGGTGAGTGCGGCCTCGACCTCGTCCGGGTCGACCCGACCGTACCGGTCGACCGGCACCTCGACGATCTCGAAGCCGAACTTCTCGAGGTAGCGCAGGGTGTGCCCGACGGCGTGGTGCTCGGTCGGCGAGGTCACGATCCGGTGACCGCGGGCCTTGCCTGCCCAGGCCGCCCCCTTCAGGGCCAGGTTGTTCGCCTCCGTCCCGCCCGAGGTGAGGACGATCTCGCGCGGCTCGGCATGGAGACGGGCTGCGATCCGCTCGTGCGCCTCGTCGAGACCGGCCCGGGCCAGGCGACCCGCCGCATGGGCGGAGCTCGGGTTGCCGAACACCTCGGTCAGGTACGGCAGCATCGCCTCGACGACCTCCCGACGGACGGGCGTGGTCGCGGCGTGATCGAGATAGATCGTCATCGGCCGTATCGTACCCGGCCCGGCTCACTCGGCCAGCATGCCGGGTCCTCAGCCGCCGGGCTTATCGGCGAGGCGACAGCCAGAGACCCGTGCGGCGTCCTGGCCGGGGAGGCCGCCGGATCAGTCGACCGGCGTCTGCTCCGCGCGGCGAAGGTCCTCGGCGCGACCCAGGGCCCGACGCCGATCGTGCTCGGACAGGAACCGTTTGCGCAGTCGGATCGAGGTCGGGGTGACCTCCACCAGCTCGTCCTCGGCGATGAACTCGATCGCCGACTCCAGGGTCAGCGGCCGGGGCGGGGTCAGCCGGAGCGATTCGTCGTGCGAGTGGGTCCGGATGTTCGTCAGCTGCTTGGCCTTCGTCGCGTTGACGTTCATATCGCCCGACCGGGCGTTCTCGCCGATGATCATCCCCTCGTAGACGTCCTCGCCGGCGCCGATGAACAGCTCGCCGCGGTCCTCGAGATTGAACAGGCCGTAGGCGTTCGAGAGGCCGGTCCGGTCGGCGACGAGCACCCCGTTCGTCCGATGGGTGACCTCGCCGGCCCACGGTCCGTAGCCCTCGCCGAGCTGGTGGAGGAGGGCCGTCCCGCGGGTGTCGGTGAGGAGCTGGCCGCGATAGCCGATCAGGCCCCGGACCGGGATGATGAACTCCATCCGGACCCGGCCGTCGGCATCCGAACTCATCTGCTCGAGCCGGCCCTTGCGCCCGGCCAGGGCCGTCTGGACCTCGCCGATGTAGTCGGGCGGGATGTCGATCGTGATCCGCTCGTAGGGCTCCTCGACCGCCCCGCCGACCGTCCGCAGGATGACCTCCGGTCGGCTGACCATCAGCTCGAACCCCTCGCGGCGCATCTGCTCGATGAGGATGGCCAACTGCAGCTCGCCCCGCCCGCGGACCTCGTAGGTGTCGCCCGACTCGGTCGGATAGACCTCGATCGAGACGTTGCCCAGGGTCTCCTTCTCGAGACGAGCCTTGATCTGGCGACTGGTGACGTACCTGCCGTCGCGTCCCGACAGCGGCGAGGTGTTCACCCCGAAGGTCATCCGCAGGGTCGGGGCGTCGACGTCGAGGCGGGGCAGCGGGCGGGGATCGGCCGGGTCGGTCAGGGTGTCGCCGATCGTGACCTCGGGCAGGCCGGCGACCGAGACGATGTCCCCGGGGCCGGCCTCGGCGATGTCGACCCGCTCGATCCCGTGGGCCGTCTGGAGGCTGGTGACGGTGCCCGACAGGGTCACCGTCCGACCGGGCTCGACCACCCCCGAGGTGTCATCGGCTTCTTCCCGGACCACGCTGACCCGCTGGCCGATCCGGATCCGACCGTTCCAGATCCGGCCGACGGCCATCCGACCGACGTAGTCGTTGGCCGACAGGTTCGTCACCAGGAGCTGGAGCGGATGGCCCTCCTCGTAGGTCGGCGGCGGGGTCACGTCGACCAGGAGGTCGAGGAGCGGGCGCAGGTCCCGACCGGGCTCCGCCAGGTCGGCGGTGGCGGTGCCCGCCTTGGCGTTCGTGTAGACGACCGGGAACTCGATCTGGTGCTCGTCGGCGCCGAGGTCCATGAACAGCTCGTAGACCGCGTCTAGGACCTCCGCCGGTCGGGCGTCGCCCCGATCGATCTTGTTGAGGGCCACGACCACCGGCAGCCGGCGGGCCATCGCCTTGGTCAGCACGTAGCGGGTCTGGGGCAGCGGTCCCTCGGCCGCGTCGACCAGGAGGAGAACCGCGTCGACCATCAGGAGGGACCGTTCGACCTCACCCCCGAAGTCGGCATGACCGGGGGTGTCCACGATGTTCAGGCGGATCCCGGCGTGGTCCACGGTGGTCTGCTTGGCCAGGATCGTGATCCCCTTCTCGCGCTCCAGGTCGCCGGAGTCCATCACCCGGTCCACGACGGCCTGGTTGGCCCGGAACGTGCCGGTCTGGCGGAGCATCGCGTCGACGAGGGTCGTCTTGCCGTGGTCGACGTGCGCCACGATGGCGATATTCCGGAGATCGGAACGGATGGCCTGGCTGGCGGTGGCGGGCACGGTCGAACGGGGCTCCTGCGCGTCGGGGACGCGGATCATCTCACAGATCCGGGTTTTCGGCCTCGGCCGGGGTCGGCCCGTGGTGGCCCGGCGCGCGCCCCGGCCGATACACTGGCCCCATGACCGTCGCCGCCGCCGTCCTCGCCGCCAACCCGGAGTCCGCGCTCGCCGCCGCCGAGAGCCAGCCGGCCGTCCGACGGATCGCCGATGCCGCCTGGTCGGGCGGCGCCCTGCCGATCGTCGTCGTCTCGTTCGACCCGGACGGCGCCGTCGGCCGGGCCCTCGCCGGCGCGCCGGCCACGCTCGAGACCCCGGCGCCGGTCGAGACCGGCCCGGTCGGCCAGATCGCCCGCGGCGTGGACGCGGCCCTCCGGCTCGTGACGGAGACCGCCGCGGTCCTGGTCTGGCCGGCCCGGCTGTGCTGGGTCGGTCCCGAGACGGTCACCACCCTTATCGAGGCCTTCGGGACGCGCCCGGGCACGGTCCTCGAACCGACCTATCGGGGCCAGACCGGCTGGCCGAAGCTCCTCCCCGCAGACCACCTCGCGGTCTTCCGGGCACTCCCGGCCGACGCGCTGCCGGACGACCTCTTCGAGCGGCTCCGCGCGGCGGGCGTGCCGTTCGACTCGGTCGAGACCGGCGACCCGGGTGTCGTCGTCGACGGTCGGACCCCGCGCTCCGAGCTGCCCACGTACGACGGACCGTCGGGACCCGGCGCCGGGCACGCCCACGAATGGGGCGAGGGAGTCGCCGCGATCGACCCCTGATCGAGCATCGGGGACGACCGCTCAGACCAGGGTCGGCTCGACGACGGCGCCCCTCCGCCTACGAGGGCCCGCCGCGACGAGGACGCCGGCCAGGAGCATCGCCACCCCCGAGACCTGGACGGCGGACGGTCGCTCGCCCAGGATGACGGCCGCCGCCACCAGGGTGATGATCGGCTGGGCGAGAAGGATGACCGAGGTGACCGCCGCCGGCAGATGCGGCAGCGAGCCGTTGATCAGGCCGTAGCCGACCACCTGCGAGGTCAGGGCCACCACGAGCAGCCAGGCCAGGGCCGACGGGCCGGGGGTCAGCACGAGGTCCCCGACGATCGCGCCCGCGACGGCGGCGACCACGACCGACGCGCCCGTCGCCTCGAGCAGGCTGCCCCAGGTCCGGCGCCCACCGGGGTTGGCCCCCCGGATCAACAGGAGATAGGCGGAGTAGGCGATCGCCGAGACGATCCCGAAGACCACCCCCAGGACCGGGTCCGAGCCGTAGGCCGACGCGTCGAGGACGCCCGAGATGAGGACGGCCCCGAGCAGGACGAGCGGCAGACCGGCCAGGAACCGGCCATCGGGCCGCTCGTCGAGAAGAGCCCACGAGGCGGCCGCCACGATCACCACCTGGAAGTTCGCCACGACCGTGGCCAGGCCGGCCCCGACGAGCAGGACCGCGTGCTGCCAGGCGAGGAGGTCGATCGCGAAGCAGGCGCCGGCAAGCAGGATCATCGCCCGCTGGCGTCGGTCGGGCCGAGGGGCCGCTCGCCGCTCGTGGACCGCCAGCATGGCCAGGAACGGCAGGGCGAAGAGGCAGCGGAAGACGGTCGCCGTCGAGGGGGACTGCTCCGAAAGCCGGAAGAAGATCCCCGAGAACGCGATGAAGGTCGCCCCGACCAGGGCGGCGGAACGGGGTCGGGATGCGATGGGTCCGCGCCCGACGACGGTCCCCTCCCCTGCGGTCATCCCTCCCCGGTCGGGGCCTCACGGCCGGGCACGCCGACGAAGCGCAACCCCAGCTCGGCGTACTGGCCCGGATCGGGGATCGACGGGGCGTCGAGCATGAGGTCGCTGCCCGATTGCGTCTTCGGGAAGGCCATCACCTCGCGGATGTTCGTCTGGTAGCCCAGGATCATCGCCCAGCGGTCCACGCCGAGGGCGATCCCGCCGTGCGGCGGAGCGCCGAACTCGAAGGCATCGAGGACGGCCCCGAACTTCGCCTGCATCCCCCCGAGCGACTGACCCTGAAGGGCGAAGCTCCGCTCGAGAAGCTCCCGCCGGTGGATCCGGACGCTCCCGCCGCCGAGCTCCCAGCCGTTGAGGGCCAGGTCGTACTGCTGGGCCCGGGCCCGCCCGGCAGGATCCTCGGGTGACGGCCGGGACGGGTCGCCGCTGAGCGTGGTCAGCAGCTCGAGGTCCTCCGGGACGACCCCGCTGAACGGGTTGTGAGTGGCGTCCCAGCGCCTGTTCTCCTCGTCCCACTGGTACATCGGGAAGCGGTGGACCCAGCAATAGGCGAGGACGTCGGGGTCGGCCAGGCCGAGGCGGCTCCCCAGCTCGGCCCGGAGCCGGCCGAGGACGTCGGCGGTCACCGACGGAGCGTCGGCCACGATCAGGACCAGGTCGCCGGGCGTCGCGCCGACGCTCGCCGCGATCCGGGCGAGACGCTCGTCGCCCAGGAACTTGGCGATCGGCGAGCGCGGCCCGCCCTCCTCGACCGCGATATGGACGAGACCCCGTGCCCCGAACCGCTTGGCGGTCTCGACCAGCTCGTCGATCTCCCGCCGGGTCGCGCCGGCCAGGCCCGGGGCGACGATCGCCTTGACCCGGCCGCCCGCGGCGATGGCCGTGTCGAACACGGCGAACCCGCTGTCCGGTCGTCCCTCGGCGTCGATCAGGACCGGGGCCAGGTCGACCAGCTCCATGCCGAAGCGCAGGTCCGGTTTGTCGGAACCGAAGCGCTCGATGACCTCGGCGTAGGTGAACCGCGGGAAGGGGACCTGGGCGATCGGTCGCTCGGGCACGACCGCCCGGGTCACCGCGATCGCCATCGTCTCGACGAAGCCCATCACGGTGTCCTCGTCGACGAAGCTCATCTCGAGGTCCAGCTGGGTGAACTCGGGCTGGCGATCGCCCCGCAGGTCCTCGTCCCGGAAGCACCGGGCGATCTGGTAGTAGCGGTCGATCCCGGCGACCATCAGGAGCTGCTTGAGCTGCTGCGGGCTCTGGGGCAGGGCGTAGACCGTGCCCGGCTGGAGCCGGCTCGGGACGATGAAGTCGCGGGCGCCCTCGGGCGTCGACTTGATCAGGTTGGGCGTCTCGACCTCGACGAAGCCGTGCTCCTCGTGGACCCGGTGGATGGCCTGGACGAGCTTCGAGCGCAGGAGCAGGCGCCGCTGCATCGGCTCACGCCGGATGTCCAGGTAGCGGTACTTCAGGCGGAGCGCCTCGTCGATCGGCGCGTCGGGGTCGTTGATGTAGAAGGGCGGAGTCTTCGCCTCGGAGAGGATCTCGAAGGACCCGGCCCGGAGCTCCACAGCGCCGGTCGCGAGACGCGGATTCTCCGTCCCGGGCAGGCGTGGGGCGACGGTGCCTTCGACGGTCACCACGAACTCGCTCCGGACCCGGCTGGCGGTCGCGTGCGCTTCGGGCGCCTCGGCGGCGTCGACGATGACCTGGGTGATCCCGTGGCGGTCGCGGAGGTCGAGGAAGATGAGCTGGCCGTGATCGCGGCGACGGTGGACCCAGCCGGCCAGGCGTGCAGCGGAGCCCGCGTCGATGCCCCGGAGCTGCCCGCAGGTGTGGGATCGATAGGGCGTGGCGAGACTGGGTTCGGGTCCGTTCATCGTGCGCGTATCGTACGGGACAGAGCGACCGGCGACGGGTCGAGGGATCGGCCCGAGCGTCCAGCCGGCCGCCTGGAGGATCGCCGCATGCTCACCGAGCGCAGGGTCCACGTCACCCTTCCCGTCGCCGATCTCGATCGGGCGCGGGCCTTCTGGGAGGGGCTGGGCTTCACCCCGTACAACGTCCAACCGACCGCGGTCCTCTACGAGGCCGGGGCGGGGACCTACTTCGCGATCACCAAGGGGACGGCGCTCTCGACCGGAGCCCACACCCAGATGGGCTTCACCACCCACGACCTCGACGCCGAGGTGGCCGACGCCCGCTCGCGCGGCGTCGTCTTCGAGGAGTACGACTTCCCCGGCTTCAAGACCGTGAACGGGATCGCCGCGACCGGGCCGAACCGGGCCGCCTGGTTCAAGGACAGCGAGGGCAACCTGATCGGGATCGTCGAGTTCGCCGACCCGGCCGTCTGAGGCACTCCATCGAGGGCACGGCGCCGGCGCCGATCGAAGCGGACGTCGCCGCGCCGCGACCCGATCCCCACACCGAGCGGGGCTCAGCCGTGTTGGTGGGAGCCCTCAGCCCGCCGGAGCTCGCGGACGAGGTCCTCCGACGCCACCAGCTTCTGGGTCCCGGCCTTGAGGTCGCGGACCTGGACCCCTCCGCCGTCCAGCTCGTCACCGAGGATCACCGCGAAATGGGCGCCGTCCCGAGCGGCCGACTCGAGCTGACGCCCCAGCTTGCGCCGGCCGAGCTCCGCCCGGGCGCTCAGCCCGGCGGCCCGCAGCTCCGTGGCCACGGAGAGGCGGGCGACCGTCGCGGCCGGGTCCGCCCCGACGACGACGGCCAGGGGACCGCCGGTCGCGGCGGCCGGGCCCGCGCCGACTTCCAGGGCGAGGACCACCCGATCCAGGCCGATCCCGAACCCGATCCCCGGGGTCGGTCGGCCGCCGAGGAGCTCGACGAGCCCGTCGTAGCGACCGCCCCCGCCCAGCGCCTGCTGCTGGCCCTCCGCTCCACGGCGGTAGAACTCGAACGCCGTCCGGGTGTAGTAGTCGAGCCCCCGGACGAGCCCGGATTCCAGTCGGTAGCTCACCCCGAGGGCGTCGAGATGAGCCCGGACGGCCGCGAAGTGGTCGGCGCAAGGCTGGCACAGGGCGTCCAGGATCCGGGGCGCGTCCGCGTTGACCGGAGCCATCGCCGGATCCTTCGAGTCGAGCAGGCGGAGCGGGTTGCGCTCGAGGCGCTCCGCCTCCAAGCGGGGCAGCTCGGCGGCACGGGACCGGTAGTAGGCCGCCAGCGTCGCCAGATAGTCCGGTCGGCAGGCGGCGTCCCCGATCGAGTTGAGGAGGACCTCCACGTCGGCGCAGCCCGGCCTCCGCGTAGAAGCGTCGGCCGAGCTCGACGATCTCGGCGTCCACGGCCGGGCCCGGGTCGCCGATCGCCTCGACGTCGAACTGCCAGAACTGGCGGTACCGGCCGGCCTGGGGTCGGTCGTAGCGGAACATCGGACCGACCATCGCGAGCTTGACCGGCTGGGGCCAGGTCTGCATCCCGTGCTGGACGAACGCCCGGACGATCCCGGCCGTGGGTTCCGGCCGGAGCGCCCAGCTCTCGGCGTCCTCGGTCCGGGGCTGGAGCCGGAAGAGCTCCTTCTCCACGGCGTCGGTCGCCTCGCCCAGGCCACGCTCGAAGACCGCGCTCTGCTCGAAGAGCGGCGTCTCGATCGAGCGGTAGCCGTAGCGCGCCGCGATCTCGGACGCCAGGCGCTCGAGCCGGGTCCAGACGACGCGCTCGTCGGGCAGCAGGTCGCGGGTTCCGCGGGGGGCGCGGTAGGTGGGCATCGAGCGGAGTCTAGGCGAACAGGGCGAGGGCGATCGGGTAGGAGACCAGCGCCGCCAGGAGGAGCGTCCCGAGGGCGGCCGCGATCCGGGCCGGGAGCGGCCAGGGCATCCGGAGCAGACGCAGGTTGGCGACGATGGCCAGGACGCCGCACACCCCGCCGGCGATCCCGGTCAGGCCCACCAGGCCGATCGGGGCCATCGCCAGGACAAGCTCCCAGAGCGAGAAGCGACGCTCCAGCTCGATGACCCGATCGTCGTCGACGATCGCCCGCAGCCCGGTCATCGTCCCGGCGAAGCTCACCCGGCGGGTCGACCCGTCGGCCATCGGGATCGCCCAGGTCGGCCGCCCACGCACCCGCAGACGGGTCAGGCTTACCCCGTCGGCCCAGACCTTGAGCCCGGTGAACTGGCTGTTGTCGACCTCGATCGCGGGGCTGCCCGGCTCGGGCAGCCGGAAGGCGTGACGCAAACCTGCGGCCTCAGCCGAGGTCGCGCTGGACGGAGAGCACGTCCTTGAGCTGCTCGATCCGGCTCATCACCCGGGCGAGCTGGCTGACCGAGGCCACCTGGAGGGTCGCCACGACGACCGCGGTGTGGTCCGGCATCACGTGGACCGAGGCGGCGACGATGTTGACCTTGGCCTCGGCCACGACCTGGGTGATGTCCGACAGCAGCCCGGTCCGGTCGAAGGCCTCGACCCGGATGGCGATCGGGTAGGTCTGGGCCGGCGCCGCCTCCCACTCGACCTCGATGAGCCGACTGACCTCGCGCTCGTTGATGACCGTGGGACACGACCGGAGATGGACGGTGACCCCCTTGCCCCGGGTGATGAAGCCCTGGATCGGGTCGCCCGGGATGGGGTGGCAGCACTTCGCGAACCGGACGAGCAGGTCGCCGACGCCCTTGACCCGGACACCGCCGGTCCGCTGGGGCAGGCTCGGCGGGGCGACCGTGGGCAGGACCAGCTCGGCGTCGTCGACGACCCCGAGACGCATGACCACCTGCGTGGCGCCGATCGCCCCGTAGCCGACCGCGGCATAGAAGTCGTCGAGATTGTCGAAGTTGTACTGCCGGGCGACCTCGAGGATCCGCTCGTGACCCACCGACTGGGTCGACTTGCGGGCCAGCCGGCGGAGCTCACGCTCGAGCGACTCGCGGCCGTGGACGATGTTGTCGTCGCGCTCCTGGCGCTTGAACCAGGCCCGGATCTTCTCCCGGGCGTGGCTCGTCCGGACGACGTTGAGCCAGTCGCGCGACGGGCCGTGCTCGCCCTTGGTGGTGACGATCTCGACGATGTCGCCGTTCTTCAGCCGGTAGTCGAGGGGGACGAGCCGGTTGTTGACCTTCGCCCCGATGCAGCGGTGACCGACGTCGGTGTGGATCCGGTAGGCGAAGTCGAGCGGCGTCGCTCCGGCCGGGAGGTCCTTGACGTCGCCCTTCGGGGTGAACACGAAGACCTGGTCCTGGAAGATGTCGAGCTTGATCCCCTCGACGAACTCGGTCGCGTCGGAGACCTCGCGCTGCCAGTCCATGAGCTGGCGGAGCCAGGCCAGCTTGGCGTCGTACTCGCGGTCGGACCGGCTGCCTTCCTTGTAGCGCCAGTGGGCGGCGATCCCGACCTCGCTGACCTGGTGCATGGCGTGGGTCCGGATCTGGATCTCGAGCGGCTTGCCCTCGGTGGCCATGACCGCCGTGTGGAGGCTCTGGTAGAGGTTGTTCTTCGGGACCGCGATGTAGTCGTCGAACTGGGCCGGGATCGGCCGCCAGATCGAGTGGACGACGCCGAGCGCCGCGTAGCAGTCCTTGACCTCCTCGACCAGGCAGCGGATCGCGTAGACGTCGTAGATCTCCTCGAACCCGGCGCCCTTGCGCTGCATCTTCTTGGCGATGCTGTAGATGTGCTTGGGACGGCCCTGGAGCTCGGCCTCGATGCCGGCCGCCGCGAGCGCCGGGCGGAGCTCGTCGATGGCCCGCTCGATGTAGCCCTCGCGGCCCTTCCGGCGGGTGTCGAGCATCTTGGCCAGCTCGCGGAAGCGCTCCGGCTCGAGGGCCTTGAAGGCCAGGTCCTCGAGCTCCCACTTGATCTGCCAGATCCCGAGACGCTCGGCCAGCGGGGCGTAGATCTCCATCGTCTGGCGGGCGATCCGCTGCTGCTTCTCGAGCGGCAGCGACGACAGGGTGCGCATGTTGTGGAGCCGGTCGGCCAGCTTGATGAGGACGACCCGGATGTCCTCGGCCATCGACCAGGAACATCTTCCGGATGTTCTCGGCCTGCTGCTGCTCGTGGGTGTGGGTGCTGAACTTCGACAGCTTGGTGACGCCGTCGACGAGCTGGGCGACCTCCGGGCCGAACCGCTCCTCGACGTCCTGGAGGCTGTACTCGGTGTCCTCGGGCACGTCGTGGAGGAGCGCGGCCTGGACGGCCACCGGGTCGATCCCGAGGTCGGCCAGGATCTGGGCCGAGGCGATCGGGTGGGTGACGTACGGCTCGCCGGACGCCCGCTTCTGGTCGCCGTGGGCCTCGACCGCGAGGTCGAAGGCCAGGCTCACCGGCCCCAGGTCCGCCTGGGGGTAGTGCCGTTCGAGGCTGGCCAGGAGCTCCCGCCGGAGCGGCTCGAAGGTGCGTTTGGCGGGTGGGCGCGTCGTCGCGGTCAGCGACGCACGGGCCCGACCGGTCTCGCCCGACTTCGTCCGGGCGCTGACGTGATCCACCGACATCCGGCCAAGGATAGCAGCGCCCCCGTCGCGTCCCGCCGGCGGTCACCCGAACCCGGGGTCGAACGACGCGACGAGGATCAGGCCGCCGTCGACCACCCGGAACGAGAGGACCCTCAGACCGAGCCCCGGGTCGGCCGCCAGGACGGTGATCGGATCCTTCGAGAGGTTCGCCGGCGGGACGAGGACCAGCGACCCGTCCGAGTGGACGGCCAGCCGGCCGTCGACGGTCTGGCCCCCGAGCCTGATCCGGACCCGGTCGGGCGCCGTGAGCCGGATGGAGCTCGGGGTGATCCCGACCGCCCGCTCCACCGCCGATGAGCCGAGCGCCTGGGCGTCGGCCGCGGACAGGGTCATGCGTCGCCCGGACGGCGCCGGGTGTCCCGCTCAGCACGACGAGCGGGATGCCCCCTCCCGCGCCGGAGGCGTCGGCGAGGCGGACCCCGCGGAGCGTCCCGTCGATCCGGCTGAAGGTCCGGTCGACGAGGTTCACGTCGTGGAGGGTGATCCTCAGGTCGGCCGCGCGCAGCCCGTGGACCGTCGCGTTCGTGGCCCGGACGTCCACCTCGTCCGCGACCAGGGTCAGGAGACGGGGCGGCGGGTCGGCGGTCACCGTGACCACCGTCGAGGCGGCCTCGAGCCCGCCCACCACGAGGGCGCCCTGGACCAGGGTCCCGGCCAGCGGCGGGAGGACGAGCCAGAGCAGCGCGGCGATGACGGCGACGAGGGCGACCAGGGTGACCAGGCAGCCCCGCACCTCAGGGCTCGTCCCGGTAGCCCAGGGCGGCCAGGGCCTCGATCGCGGCCGACCGCTCGTCCCAGGGCCGCTGTTCGCCGGCGCCGATGATCGTCTGCTCGTGGCCCTTCCCGGCGAGCAGCACGACGTCGCCCGGGCGGGCCCGCTCGAACGCGGCGGCGATCGCCTCGGCCCGGTCGGCCACGAGCAGGAGGTCCGACCCCCGACGGCGACCCGTCGTCTCGGCCCCGACCGCGATCTGCTCCAGGATCGCCAGCCGGTCCTCGCCCCGGGGATCCTCGTCGGTGACCACCACCAGCCGGCAGCGCTCACCGGCGATCCGGCCCATCATCGGCCGCTTCGCGGTGTCCCGCTCGCCCGCCGAGCCGAAGACGGCGATGAGCCCGCCCCCCTGCCGCTGGGCGAGCGGGGCGAGGAGGTCGAGGACGGTCTCGAGCGCCGCCGGGCTGTGGGCGAAGTCGACGATCACCCCGAACGGCTGTCCTCGATCGACCCGCTCCATCCGACCCGGGACCCCGGCGAGGCCCTC
Organism: uncultured Chloroflexia bacterium; assembly: GCA_963809595.1. GTDB lineage: Bacteria > Chloroflexota > Limnocylindria > Limnocylindrales > CSP1-4 > Chersky-267. The sequence goes on from CAWEKG010000002.1 coordinate 557,657, forward strand.
GAGGCCGGCCCGGACCGCCTCCGGGTCGAGCCCCCAGCCGATCCCGAGGGCCACGACGGCCAGGGCGTTGTGGACGTTGAACCGCCCGGCCAGCCGCAGGGCGAGCCGCCCGGACCAGCCCGGGGCGGTGACCGACACGCGGAGCCGCCGGGCATCCTCCTCGATCGCGCTCGCCCGGACGTCGGCCGAGCGATCGAGGCCGTAGGTCAGGAGACGGGCCCCGGCGCCCAGGGTGGCTGCGGCGAACCGATCGGCCTCGGGGTCGTCGCGGTTGACGATGCCGACCGACGGCCAGCGTCCGGTCTTGACCGGTCGACGCCGGCCGAGCCGCTCGAAGAGACTGAGCTTGGCAACCCGGTAGGCCTCGTACGACCCGTGGAACTCGAGATGCTCGTGGCTGAGGTTCGTGAGGATCGCCGCGTCGTAGGCCGTCCCGGCGACCCGATCGGCGGCCAGGCCGTGTGACGTCGTCTCGAGGACCGCCACCCGATCGCCGGCGCGCGACCATCGCCCGGAGCAACCGCTGGAGCTCGATCGCGCCGGGCGTCGTGACGTGGTCGGTGACGGCCCGGGAGCCGCCGACCCGGGTCTCGATCGTCCCGACCAGCCCGTTCGGCAGTCCGGCCGCCCGGAGGGCCGCCGAGACGAGGAACGAGGTGGTCGTCTTGCCGTCCGTGCCGGTGATCCCCACGACCCCGAGCTCGAGACTCGGATCGGCGTACCACCAGCAGGCCGCCGCCGCGAGGGCCGGCGGGGATCGATCGACGACGAGCTGTACCGCGCCCTGGAGATCCCGATCGATCGGCCGCTCGACGATGACCGCCACGGCACCGGCCGCCAGGGCCGCCGCGACGTGGTCGTGGCCGTCGGCATGCGCGCCCGAAACGGCCACGAAGACGTCCCCCGGGCGGACCCGCCGCGAGTCGTCGGCGAGGCCCCCGACCCGGACCGTGGCCAGGGGCGTTTCGTCGCTCGGGACGACCCCCAGCAGGCGACCCTCGGCCCGGAGCCGCTCCACCAGGCCGTCGAGCGGGCGCGGCTCGCCGGGCTCCGCCGCGCGGAGACGCTCGGCCAGTGTCGGCCCGTCGGCTCCGGACCCGTCGGTCATCGCAAGGTGGCCCCGGCGGTCATCGGCGGCCGAGCTTGCCGGTCACCCGACCGAGCCCGTAGCGGAGCGGGCGGATGACCCGCTCGTGGTTCCCGGTGAGCTCGACCCAGCCGGCCCCGAAGGAACGCTTGAAGGCGTACAGCCCGTACATCTCCTCCCCTTCGACCGGCTCCCGGCGCAGCCCGGGCACGTCCACCCCGGCGAAGTCCATCTCCCCGAGCCCGTCGCGGATCGCCAGCTGGACCGCCCGCCACAGGAGGAAGTGGATGACCCCGGGTGGGTGTGCCGGAGGTCCACCCGATCGCCCGAGTGCGAGTAGGTCAGCCGACCGCCGTGCCGGTAGAACGTGGCGCCGCCGAGGAGCTCGTCATCCGGGCTGCGGACCTCGAGGTAGACGACGTGACCCGCGGCCAGCCCGGCGCACGACCAGTCGACGAAGCTCGCCCGCGAGCCGAGCCCGAACCCCCGTCGGGCAGCCGTCGCGACCAGGAGGTCGTAGAACCGGTCGAAGGCAGGTGCCGCCGCGGTGCCCCGATCGCCCGGCGCCGGGGACTCGGACGGCGGGGGCGTCTCGAAGCCGGGACCGGGATCGGTCGCCCCCCGGACGTCCCAGCGGAGGGCCCGCAGCCCGCTCCGCTCGGCGTGTCGTACCCGTTGCCGGACCGAGGTCGCGAAACCGCGAAAGACGGCCTCCTCCGCGACCCCGGGCTCGAGTGCCAGGGCCACCCGATGACGCGACGGCTGGACCTCCTCGATCGGCCGGAAGCCGGCCGCCCGGATGAGCGTTCCGTAGCCGCTCGCTGCGGGGATCTCGGCATCGCTGGCCACGACGTCGACACCGTGATCGGCGAGATAGGCGGCCGCCGAGACGAGCCGTTCGGCGGTCCGCTCGACGGGCTCCGCGGCCGAGATCGGGCCGCGCGAGAGGTACGCCCCGGACCCGCCGACGAGCCGCCAGGCACGTTCCAGGGACAGGAGGCGGAAGCCGTCCTCGAAGGCCAGGTAGCGCGGCCGCCAGCCGATCCGGGCGCGCTGCTCGCCCCACGCCCGCGACTGGTAGACGTTGCCTCCCGGGACCTCGACGGTCCTGGCATCCCAGTCGCGCAGCTCGTCGGGGGTCGCCTCGTGGATCGTCACGGCTCCCCCTCCCCGACGGCGTCCTCGGGACGGACCGGGACCGGGGCCCTGAGCGGTCGCCGACGTGCCTCGGCGAACCGGTACAGCCCGGAGCCGAGTCGGTTCAGGGGCAGGTCCCACGCCCCGATGAGCCGGACCTCGCGGCCGCCGAACCCTTCCTTGAAGTGGCGGATCCCGGGATGGACGAGGCCCCACAGGTCGTAGGAGGTGGCGCCCGTCTCCCGCGAGCGACGGATGGCCTCCCACTTGAGGAGGTAGTTGGCCCGGTCGCCGGCGCCGGCTGCGGTCATCCCGCCGTACGGCTCCACGACCCGCGTTCCGCAGCGTACGAGAAGGAGGACCGCCTGGACGTCGCCCCCGCCGTCACGGGCGAAGAGGAGGCGGACGCCGTCGGGTCGGAAGGCGTCCCAGATGTCGCGGTAGGCCGCCTCGGTCCGGATGAGCGTGCCCGTTCGCCGGGAGGTCTCGGTCATGACCCGGTGGAAGGTCGGGAAGGCCGTGAGGTCGGCGTCGGCGTCGACCTCGCTCACGGTCACCCCGACGGCCCGAGCCTTGTTCACGTACTGGCGCCACTTCTTGCGCAGGTCGGACCACAGGACGGCCTCGTCGACCGACAGGTCGATCACCCGGGTCACGCTCGGCTGGACCTCCGGGGCGGCTCGCCAGCCGAGGGCCCGGAGCGGCTCCGCTCCGGCGCCCGTGGGATCCATCGCGCCGCCCGCCTCGATCTCCGGGTCGATCCGGACGTGAGCCACCCCGGCCAGGGCGCCATCCCGCCCCGACCCGGCGGCCCGGAGCGCCTCGCCGAGGGCGCCCAGGGCCTCGCGATCCCAGGTCGTGGCGAGCGGCCCGCGCGGCGCGTAGGCGAACGTCCAGGGGACGCCGCGTGGGCGACGAAGAAGGATCCGGGCCCCGACCCGGCCGCGGCCGGCCAGCGGGACATCGACCAGCCGGCTCGTCCAGCCGTTGGCGGCCTTCACCCGGGCCCAGCCGGCGGTCTGGAGATAGGTCGCCAGCGGATGGCCGGCGACGAAGGCGTCCCAGTCGCCGACGCCGCCGGGCGCCTCGCGGGTGGGCGTCTCGGCGCCGCTCGGCGCCTCGGGACCGGTCACGTCGCCGTTCTCCGACCGAGCGCCTGGCCCACCAGCCGGAGCATCGTGCCCAGCTCCGCGATCCGGAAGACGCGGCTCAGACCGAGATAGGCCAGCCCGGCCAGCCCGGCGGCCAGGGCGATCTCCAGGAGAAGGACCGCTCGGGCCGGCTCGGGGCCGACGAGCCGCTCGAGGCCGCTCATGACGGCCCAGGCGACGACGGTCGCGATGGCCGCGCCGACGAGCGGCACGGCCCCGGACCGGAGGACACCGCCGGCGTCGAACGACTCGAAGCGGCGGCCGAGGACGGCGAGCAGGAGGAGGACCTCGGCCCACGAGCCCACCGCGATCGCCAGCCCGATCCCGGCCAGACCCAGCGGGCCGACGAGCAGGATCGCCAGGGTCACGTTGATGACCACGGCCAGGACCGCCGCGAGGACCGGCACGAGGGTGTCCTTGCTGGCATAGAACGCCCGGGCGAGGACCGCGATGAGGGACTCCGAGGCGAGCGCGAAGGCGAGGCACAGGAGCACGGTCGCGGTCAGGTCCACGCCTCGCTGGTCGAACTTGCCGTAGCCGAACAGGAGGGTCACGACCTCGGAGCGCAGGACCATCGTGAGCCCGGCCAGCGGGAGCATGACCCAGAGGATAAGCCGGAGCGCCCGGCTGACGAGGCTCACGTAGCCGGCGACCTCGCCCCGGGCCAGCTCCCGCGACAGCGACGGCAGCATGACCACGCCGATCGGGATGCCGATGACCCCGATCGGGATCTGGAACACGGAGAAGGCGATCGAGAAGGCGCTGACCGCTCCGACCGCGATCGTGGTCGCCAGCGAGGTCGCCACGAGGAAGGTCAGCTGGCTGGCGCCCAGCCCGATCGCCCGCGGGACCATGAGCAGGAGCGACTGGCGGGCGGCCGGATCCGCCAGCTCCACGTGGCGCGACCAGCGATAGCCGATGGACCGGAGGGGCAGGACCTGGACGCCCAGATGGCAGGCCGACCCGGCGACGACCCCGATGGCCAGGCCGTAGACCCCGTAGACCGGCCCGAGGATGAGGGCGCCGCCGATGATCGCCAGGTTGTAGACGATCGGGGCCATCGCCGAGGCCGAGAACCGGTTCTTCGAGTTGAGCAGGCTCGTCGCCAGCGACCCGAGGGCGAGCAGGATCGGGCTGGCCAGCATGATCCGGGTGAGCTCGATCGTCTGGGCCTGCTGGGCGTCGCTGAACCCCGGGGTCACAGCCGGCACGATGGCCGGCGCCATGACGAGGACCACGAGGGCGAGGACGAGCAGGACGGCCATCATCACGTTGGCCACCGTTGAAGCGACCCGCCAGGCGCGCCCCTCCTCACCGTTGGCCAGGAGCCCGGAGACGATCGGGATGAGGGCCGAGGAGAGGGCTCCGGCCGCGACCAGCTGGAAGATGAGGTCCGGGATCCGGAACGCGGCGAAGAACGTGTCCGTCTCGCCGTTGACCCCGAAGGTCGTGCCGATGACCACCAGACGGACCCAGCCGAGCAGTCGCGAGACGAGGAAGGCGATCGTGACGATGAGGCCCGCCCGGGCCAGCCCCCGACCGGTCGTCACGGGCGGCTGCCGGCGCTGCGCGCCCGCGGGTGGGCGTCGGCGTAGGCCGCCCGGAGCCGGGCCGGCGACACGTGGGTATAGACCTGGGTGGTCGCCAGGCTTTCATGGCCGAGGAGCTCCTGGACGACCCTCAGGTCGGCCCCGCCGTCGAGCAGGTGGGTCGCGAAGCTGTGCCGGAGGGTATGCGGCGAGACGCCCAGGGGCAGGCCGGCCGTCGCCCGCAGACCGTCGAGTCGGAACCGCAGCCCGCGCACGCCCAGCGGGCCGCCCAGGCGGTTCAGGAAGAGTTCGGGCGGTGGCGGACCATCGTCGGCCCGGCCCGCGGCCCGGGCGACCAGGACCGGGCGACCCTCGGCGAGATACCCGGCCAGGGCCTCCCGGGCCGGACGGCCGAGCAAGCCGATGCGCTCCTTGCGACCCTTGCCCATCACCCGGATCTCGCCCCGACCCAGGTCGAGCGATCCGACGGTCGCGCCGGCCAGCTCGCTGATCCGGAGCCCGGCGGCGTAGGCGGTCTCGACGATCGCCCGGTCGCGCAGGGCGAGCGCCGCGGCCAGGACGGCGGCCGGACCCCGACCCGTGGGCGCGGCGGCGATCTCGTGCGCCTCGACCGCGTCGAGGAGCGCCTCCACCTCGGCGACCTCCAGGACGTGGGGCAGCCGCTTGGGCTGGCGCGGGGTCGAGACGGCACCCCACGGGTCACCGGCGCAGAGCTCCTCGCGGACCGCGTACCGATAGAACGAGCGGATCGCGGCCAGGCGCTGGGCGACCGACGTCCGGGCATGACCAACGGTCAGATCGGCCAGGTACGCCCGGAGCTCGCGTCGTCCCGGGCGGCTCCAGTCGATCCGGCGCTCCTCCAACCAGTCCAGATAGGCGCCGACCGCCGTCGCGTAGGCCCGGCGAGTGTGCTCCGAGGTGTCGCGAGCGGTCAGGCCCCGCAGGTACCGGTCGAGGGCGTCGCGGCCGGTCACGCCCCGGCGGTCGGCTCAGTACCGCGGGCGCGCCGGGTGGTCCGACCGCCCCGCGAGGCGGAGGCGCCCGCGCCCCTCGACCGGCCGCGCGAGCCGCTGCGCGGCCCGCCCCGGCTGGGACGGGCGAGCGCGGTCGGGTCCGGTGGCCCGCCGGCGACCCGGGACCCCGGGGCGATCTCGGCTGCGGGGGCGGTCATCGTCGATCCGCAGAGGAGGCACATCGCGGCGCTCTCGCCCTTGCGACCGACCGGGCCGGCGTCGTTGTCGTGGACCGCGCCGAGGGGCTCGTGGGACGTCGTGAAGTCGCACTTCGGGTAGCGCGAGCAGCCCCAGAAGACCGAACCGGTCCGGCGTGCGCGGCGAGCCGTCAACCGGCCCTCGCCGCACTTCGGGCAGGCGACCTCGAAGGCGAGCGGCTCGGGTGGTGGTGGCCCGTCCTTCTTGATGTAGTCGCAGTCCGGGTAGCGGGCGCAGCCGACGAACGGGCCGAACCGGCCGCGCCTGGCGGTCAGGACCCCGCCGTCGGACTCGCCGCACTTCGGACAGGGCTCGCCCACGCCCGGCAGCGCCGGGACGTCCTCCTCGGTCCCGGGCAGCGGACGCGATTCCTTGTGCTCAGGGTAGAGCGAGCAGGCCAGGAACTTCCCGTTCCGGCCGAGCCGGACGACCATCGGATGGCCCTCCGAGCAGACCTCGTCGGACGGCTCGGTGGTGAAGTCCCGGCGCCGGAGCACCGAGCGCTTCTCGTCGACGAGATCCTTGAGCGGTCCGTAGAACGCCCGGAGCAGCGGCACCCAGGCCCGCTCGCCGCGGGCGACCTCGTCGAGCTCCTCCTCCATCCGGGCCGTGAACGCGAGGTCGACGTAGTGGCCGAAATGCTCGACCAGGAGGTCGGTCACGATCTCGGCGACCTCCTCCGGGTGGAGTCGGCGCTCTCTGACCACGACGTAGCCCCGATCGACGATCGTCGAGATCGTGGCGGCGTAGGTCGACGGACGGCCGATCCCGTGCTCCTCGAGGGCCTTGATCAGGGTCGCCTCGGTGTAGCGCGGCGGCGGCTCGGTGAAGTGCTGGATCGGGATCACGTCGGCCACCCGGGTGACGTCGCCCTCGACCAGGGGCGGGAGCGCCCGCTCGGCTTCCTCCGTCGCGTCGTCCTGGCCCTCGGTGTAGACCCGGCTGAAGCCGTCGAAGACCGTCCGCGAGGCGCTGGCTCGCAGGCCGTACGTCCCGGCGGCGAGCTCGGCGGTCGTGGCGTCGAGCTCCTTCTCCTTCATCTGGCTGGCCAGGGCACGCTGCCAGATGAGGCGGTACAGCCGCGCCTCGTCCCGACCGAGGGTCCGCGCCAGCGCCTCCGGGTCGCGTCGGAACGACGTCGGGCGGATCGCCTCGTGGGCCTCCTGGGCGTTCTTCGACTTCGTCTTGAACGGCCGGCCCTTGGGCATCGTGTAGTCCGGGCCGTAGCGCTCGCCGATGACCTCGCGAGCCTCGCCCATGGCCTGCCCGGCGAGGGCGACCGAGTCGGTCCGCATGTAGGTGATGAGCCCGACCTGGCCCTCGGGCGTCTCGACGCCCTCGTATAGCCGCTGGGCGACCGACATCGTCCGCTTCGGGCTGAAGCCGAGCTTGCGGCTGGCTTCCTGCTGGAGAGTCGAGGTGGTGAAGGGCGGCGCCGGGCTGCGCTTCGAGCGCTTGACCCCGATCGACTCGACCACCGGCCGGCTGACCCGGATCGCGGCGACATGCGCCTCGGCGGTCTCGGTGTCGCCGATGATCGGCTTCTGCCCGTCGATCCGGACGAGCTCGGCGCTGAAGTCGCCGCCGCCCGGCGCGACGAGGAGCGCCTCGATCGTCCAGTACTCGACCGCGTCGAAGGCCCGTATGGCGCGTTCCCGGTCGACCACCAGCCGGACGGCGACCGACTGGACGCGGCCCGCGGAGAGGCCCGAGCGCACCTTCCGGGAGATGAGCGGGCTGAGCGTGTAGCCCACCATCCGGTCGACGATCCGACGGGTCTGCTGGGCGTCGACGAGGTCCTGGTCGATCGCCCGCGGGTGGGCGAACGCCTCGCGGATCGCCGGCTCGGTGATCTCGCTGAAGGTCACCCGCGAGGTCCGGGCCGGCGACAGGCCGATCGCCTCGGAGACGTGCCAGGCGATCGCCTCGCCTTCGCGGTCGAGGTCGGTCGCGAGGTAGACCCGGTCGGCCGTCTTCGCCGCCCGCTCGATCGCCGCCAGCTGACGCTTGCGATCCGGCGAGATCTCGTAGGTCGGGGCGAAGTCGTGGTCGACGTCCACCCCGAGCTTGCCCTTGCCCGGGTTCTCGGGCAGGTCCCGGACGTGGCCGTACGAGGCGAGCACGGTATAGCCGGGCCCCAGGTAGCGTTCGATCGTCTTCGCCTTGGCCGGCGACTCGACGATCACGAGATCGGTCCGCATGTCGTCGGGGAGTCTAGCACCGGCCTTTCGACGCCCGGTCATCGACCGTTGCTGCGTCGGCTCGGACGAACGGAGCTCAGGCGTCGCGGACCCGACGCAGGAGCTCCTCGTCGATCTCCAGCTCGAGGTCGGGGTCGGATGTCTCGGGGGCCAGCGCCAGTCCGGCATCGGGCAGGCCGCCGTCGGCGTCGACGGTCCCGGGCAGGATCTCGATGAAGCGGAGGTGGACGAGCGGGAAGAGGAAGACCGAGGCGCTGTCGTCGGCGAAGACCGGACGCTTGCCGTTGAGCATCCGGAGATTCGTGCACAGGACCGCGACGTCGCTGGCAGCGGGCACGGAGAACAGGTCCGCCAGGAGCGGCTGCTCGTTGTTGATGTGGAGGACGGCGTTGCGGATCATCGGTCGGGGCTGAGGCTGGGGGTCGCCGGCGGCGCGGTCAACCCTCCCAGAAGTCCACCACCAACCGGACCCTGCTCCCGGAGACCCACACGCCGATCCCGACGTACTTCATCTTCGTCGACATCATGTTGGCGTAGTGGCAGTACCCGCCGCAGGGCTTCTCGGTCTGGAAGTAGAGGTGGGTGCCCAGGACCGAGGCGTACGGATTGCTCGCGCCGCGGCAGCCGATGTTCTCGCGGTAGTCGCCGGGGTAACCGGCGCGATGGAGCCGATCGCCGGGACTGCCCTTGGCGAAGTGATCGCAGATGCCGGTCGTGGCGAGATACTTGGCGTACGGCCGGGCGACCCGGTCGCTGATCCCGCCGCTGAGGATGAGGGGTGAGATCCCGCTCCCGCCCGGGCTGCTGCAATCGCCGCCCGAGGTGACCCAGCCGCCGCCGCGGGTGCAGTTCATCAGGCGCAGGTAGTAGGTCTCGACGGCGTGCCACGATCCGGCTCCGACGCTGCCCCCGCCGGTCTTGATGTGGACCGTCCCACCGCTCGATCGGCGGATCGTGGCCTTCTTGGCGACGGCCAGCGGCCGGGCGACCGGCTTGGCCTCCGTGGTGAACGTCGCGTCGCGGGTGCGTCCGATCGGGGTCCCGAGCCGGTCGAGCGCGCTGCCGGCGACCTCGATGACCACCTTCACACCGTAGCCGAGGGCGACCCTGGGCTGGAAGACCAGGACCGTGTCGCGCTCGGCCCAGGAGATCGTCCCCTTGAGCCGGGTCGCGCCGACCCGGGCGGTGAACGCCGCCGCCGTGGTCTTGCGGTCCATCCGGGCGGTGAAGCGGACCGACAACGGCGCGCCCCGGGTCACACCCTTGGCGCCGTCGAGCGGTCGGAACCGGACGACCCCGGGAGCCTTGCTGGTCGTGATCCTCAGCGCGGTCGGGGTCGCGGTCACGACCCCATCGGCGTCGGCGACCGATCCGCCGACCGAAGCCGTGTAGCTGGTGTTCGGGTCGAGCGACTCGGTCGGGGTGAACGTGATGGCCGATCCGCGGGCGGCCGTGGACGCGACCGAGAAGGTGCCCTCGACGGCCGGCTCTACCCGGAAGGCGGCCTTGGCGGCGGCGACATCGACCGGACCGTCGTAGGTCAGGACGAAGGCGGCCGAGGTGGCCGTCCGACCGGAGCCCAGGGCATCGGTGGCGGTGATCCGGGCGCCGATCGGGCCGCGAGTGGTGAAGACGGCCCGGGCGGGGCTGGCCAGCCGACGGCCGGTCCGATCGAGGGCTGCGCCGGCGATCGTGATCGTGTAATAGGTGGCCGGCTTCCAGCCGCTCCGCGGGGTGATCGTCAGCTGCCGTCCGGTCGCGTCCCAGGCGAGGTCGACCGGGCTGGAAGGGCTGACCGAGAGCGCCTCAGCGACGGACGTGTCGTCCATCGGCTCGCTGAACCCGAGCCGGATCGGCGCACGCAGCCCGTGGTCCGCCTCGATCCGGCCGGCCAGAGAGCCCGGGCCGAGCTGGGTCACCGCGACCGGCGGACGCGCCTGAGTGGTGTCGGGCATCGCCATACCGACGGCCAGGATGCCCGCGATCGCCGCGATCCCGACACCGATACCCGCGCGTCCGGCGAGCAGTCGCCGGCTGAGCACGGGCAGGTAGAGGAACGCGATGACGGGGACGGCCAGGGCCGCAGCGGCGAGCTTTCGCAATAGACAGTCTCCTGGCTCGTTGCCTGGGGTCAGCGGCTTCGTGCGGCTGTCTGAGCGCCCCGGACGTTCGGGCGGTCCAGGGCAGGTTAGCACCGGGTCGCCGATCAGGGCAAACCCGGAACCGCCGCTGCGAGGGCGGCGACCGGTCGGTAGCGGCCGTAGGCACCGGCCACCAGGCCCTGGATCTCGAGCACGGTGAGCGCACCGAGCACGGTCGCGACGGGCAGATCCGTGCGGCCGGCGAGCTCGTCCACGGTCGTCGCGCCCTCGACGAGCGCCCGGGCGACCCGGCCTGCGGTCGGCCCAAGAACGGCCGCCAACGCGGTCATCGAGACGCGGCCCGGCGCGCGGCGGCCGGCTCCTCCTCGAGGATCCCGAGGTCGTCGAGGAGCTCCGGGACGCCGGCCACGATCCGGGCGAGACCCGGGTAGTCGCGCAGGAATCCGTTGCATCCGGTCGATGCCGGCGCGTCGATCGGACCGGGCACGACGAAGCAGCCGCGGCCCTGTTCGAGGGCCCAGCGGGCGGTGATGAGGGCGCCGCTGCCCACCGCCGCCTCGACCACGACGGTCGCCTCGGCCAGCCCGCTGATCACCCGGTTCCGACGCGGGAACGTGCCCCGGGTCGCCTCGACGTCCGGTGGCAGCTCGGAGACCACGGCACCGCCGCCGGAGACGATCGCCTCGGCCAGCCGGCCGTGCGCACGGGGGAAGAGCCGTCGGTGACCCGACCCCAGGACGGCGACCGTGGGCTGTCCCGCGGACACGACCGCCGCGTGGGCGGCCCCGTCGATGCCCACCGCGAGCCCGGAGACCACGACCGCCCCGACCCGGGCGATGGCGTCGGCGATCCTGGCCGCGACCCGGCGCCCGGCCTCCGTCGGACGGCGCGTCCCGACGATCGCCACCGCGTGACGAGCCGCGAGGGCCTCGACGGAACCCAGGACGAACAGGACCGGCGGCGGCTCCTCGAGCGCCCGGAGCCGCGCCGGGTAGGTCCCGTCCTCGATCGTGACCACCTGGAGTCCGTCCGCCCGGAGAACCGCGATGATCGGCTCCGGATCACCGGCGGCCGCGGTCAGGCCGTCCACCACCGACGACCGGAGCCGGGTCACCGGCACGCCATCGACGTCGCCGCTCGGCGTTCCGTCGCGGATCGCCCGTCGCCCGGCCTCGGTCCGGGCCAGGTCCAGGACCCGGAGCGCGCTGCCGTGCTCGCGGAGGAGCCGCCCGAACGTGCTCGGGCCGAGACCCGGGACGGATGCCATGACCGCCCAGGCGTCCCGCTCGGTGATCATCCGGGCTCAGCTCGCCAGTCGTCGGCCGATGGTCGGGCCGGGCATCCTGAAACGGGCGGCCTCCTCGAGGTGCTCGTTCCGGACCCGGTCCGCCGCCTCGAGGTCGGCGATCGTCCGGGCGACCCGGAGCGACCGCTCCACCCCCCGGGCCGAGAAGCCCGCTGCCGCCGCGATCGTCGCCGCGCGGCGTTCCTCGGTCGATCCGAGACGACAGGCCGCCCGGAGGGCCGCGCCGGCCAACCGCCCATTCGGCGCGCGCCCTCGCCCGAGCGCCACCGAGCGCGCCGCTGCGATCCGCCCGGCGACGACCGAGCTCGACTCCGACCCCGAGCGGGCGATGAGCGCCGACGGCGTGACGCGGGGCATCTCCGCCCAGATGTCGACCCGGTCCCGGAGCGGGCCGGAGATCCGCCTCGTGTAGCGCTCGGGGATGCCCGGCGGGCAGACGCACCCACCGTCGGGACCGGCCGCCCCGCCGCACGGGCACGGGTTCATCGCGGCCACCAGCTGGAACCGCGCCGGCAGGACGACGGCACCACCGACCCGGACGATCGAGACCCGACCGTCCTCGAGCGGTCCGCGGAGCGCCTCGAGGACATCCCGCGAGAACTCCGGCAACTCGTCGAGGAAGAGGACGCCCTCGTCCGCCCTGGTGACCTCTCCCGGGGTTAGCCGCGGACCGCCGCCGATCATCCCGGCGTAGCTGATCGTGTGGTGCGGGCTCCGGAAGGGTCGGGTCCGGACCAGGTCCGTCAACGGCCCGTCGCCGGCCGCCGAGGCGATCGCCGAGGCGATGCGTGCCTCGGCGTCGGTCAGCGGCGGGAGCAGCCCGGGGATGGTCCGGGCGAGGAGGGTCTTGCCCGAACCGGGTGGGCCGGCCAGCACGATCCCGTGCCCGCCGGCAAGGGCGATCTCGAGGGCTCGTCGGCCGAGCAGCTGGCCGCGGACCTCGGCGAGGTCCTGCCCAGGACCGAGGACCGGCGGACCGGCGGCGATCGTCGACCGGACGTCCGGCATCGACCCCGGCCCCGCTCCCCCGGCCGGGCCGTCGGCGGCCAGCTCGATCCGGCTCGGGGCCCCGGTCCGGCGGGTCGCGCGTCGGCCGGTCGGTCGGACCGCGTCGATCGCCTCGGCCAGGCTCGCCGACGGACGTGGATCGGCCCCGGGGACGAGCCGGGCCTCGGCCAGGGTCTCGGTCGGGACGACCACCCGGCGGGCGCCGCGTCGCTCCAGGGCGACGACCATCGGCAGGATCCCGGGCACGGCCCGGACCTCGCCGCCGAGCGACAGCTCCCCGATGAACGCCCAGCGTCCGTCCGCCCGGACCTGCTCGGATCCGAGCAGGATCCCGATCGCGATCGCCAGGTCCAGCCCGGCCCCGGCCTTGCGCAGGTCGGCCGGGGCGAGGTTGACCGTGATCCGCCGGGGCGGGAAGGCGAGGCCGCTGTTACGGATCGCCCCGCGGACGCGCTCTCGCGCCTCCTGGAGCGCGGCGTCCGGCAGTCCGACGATGGTGAACCCGGGCAGACCCGGAGCCACGTCGACCTCGACCCGGATGACCCGGCCCTCGATCCCGTGGAGCGTCGCGGCGAGGACGGTGGCAAGCACGCCGGCGACGGTATCCCGCCGGGCTCCGTCGGGCGTCGACGGCGGATCACCCGCGACTCGACGCCGCCTTCGCGGGGACTCAACCGGCGCGTCACCCGCCCCGACCCTGGGCTCGGGCCTCCCGGACGACCCGGGGGCCGAGCCGCGATCAGCGTGCCGGGGCGGGCAGCTGGGCGAGGGTCGTCCCGGCCGGCTTGTCGATCCCCCGGGCGAACTCGAGGACCGAGCGACCGAGCGGCGTGTCGGCCTTGCCGAACATGAACGGCGCGCCGCTGTTCAGCGCACTGATCGCGCCGCGGTACTCGTTGATGACCTGGTGGTCGATCGTCCGCTTCAGGGCGCTCTCGGCGTTCTTCACGTTGATCCCGGTGAACGCGTTCGAGCGGTTGAGGACGAGCCGGACCTTGTCCCCCTCCACCCCGAGGTGGTTCACGGTCTCGAGGACGAGCCGGACGTTCTTGAGGCAGGAGAGGTCGGCGGTCATGACCACGAAGAACGTGTCGGCCTCGTCGAGGATCTTCAGGTTGATCTCGTCGAGCCGCTTGTCGATGTCGATGATCACGTAGTCGTAGAGCGTCCGGAGGTGACCCAGGATGACCGGCACCTGGGCCTCGGTGACGAGCTCGGCGGTCTCCGGCGACGGTGGCGCCAGCAGGAGATCGACCCCGGAATCGTGGCGGACGAGGACCGACTTGATGAGGTCGGCGTCCATCGCCGGCGCGGTGGCGATGTCGAGGATGCTCTTCCGGTCCAGACCCAGGTCCAGGAAGACGCGATGATCGCCGAACTGGAGGTTGCCGTCGACGAGGACCACCTTCCGGCCGAGCTCGCGATGGAGAGCGATCGCCGTGTTGATCGCGATCGTGGTCGTGCCCACCCCGCCCTTCGCCCCGTAGAAGGCGGCGACCCGACCGAGGGGCGGCCGCCCCTCGAGCCCCTCGGCCGGTGCGAACCGGGCGAGCAGGCTCTTCATCCGGGCGAGGAGCTCGGCCTGGTGGAACGGCTTGATCAGATAGTCGTCCGCGCCGGCCCGGAGTCCGCGCACCCGCTGCTCGATCTCACGCTCGGCGGTGAGCATGATGATCGGCACGTGGCCGTTCGTCCCTTCCTCGGCCCGGATCTTCGCGGCGACCTGGTACCCGTCCAGCTTCGGGAGCATGACGTCGAGCAGGATGAGCGCCGGCTCCTGGGTGGTCCAGACCTTGAAGCCCTCCGCCCCGTCGGCTGCGACGAGGACCTCGTAGCCCTCCTGCTTGAGGGTGTAGGTCAGGACGCGCTGGACGTTCGGGTCGTCATCGACGATGAGGATTTTGGCCGCCATTGACTCCCCTGTCGCGTCGGTCGGGCCAGGATCCCCGGCCCCGTCGGCCGATTATAGGCACAGCCCGGTACCGCCCGGACAGGGGACCGTGGTACCGGCCGAGCCGGGCCGGAGATGAGGTCCGGTCGAAGCGTCGGGACCCGGGGTCAGGCCCTCTCCTCGCCGGCCACGAGGTGCTCGAACGCGATCCGGCTCCAGGTCTCGAGGTCGTCCTCGACGGCCCTGACCGCGGCGCCGTCGACGAAGGAGCCGGTGAGCTTGTCCGTCTCGCGGACGCCGACCGGTCGCCCGGCCGCGTCCGCCAGGTAGACGACCCCGAGGTGGACCCGACCGACCTCGGTCGTGTCGTCGTTGAGCAGCCCGATGAGACGCGGCGATGGCTCGAACCCGGCCACCAGCTCCTCCCGCCACTCGCGCGCGAGGCCGCCGCCGAGGTCGGCGTCACCCGGGTTGAGATGACCACCGACCCCGATCGACCACCGGTCGTGGAGCCGGACATCGCCCCCGGCCCTGGTCCGGCGCATCAGGAACCAACGCTCGGCGTCGCGCAGGACGAGGTACGGGATGACCTGCTTGAAGGCGGGGTCGAGCTCCATCGCCGCTCGCGGCGCGAACCGGCCCGTCCGGGCGATGACCGTCAGCAGCGTCTCCGCTCCCTCGGCCCGGATCCCGAGCCAGCCGTCGCCGTCGATCAGCGCTGCCCGAGGGACGACGTAGACGAGCTCGCTCACCGCCGCTCGAGCCGTTCGCGGGCTGTCTCGAAGCGCCGGCGCAGGGTCTCGGCGTCCGGGTCGGCGAGCTCGAGCTCGGCCAGCCAGCGATCCAGGACCGCGCGCACCTCGCGGAGACCGGCCGCGATGGGGCCGGCGTTCGTGGCCGCGATCCCGGCGCCCATCGCCGGGTCGCCCGACGCGAGGCGGCTCATGTCGCGCCAGCCGCCGGCCGCCAGGTCCACGGCCACCGGCCAGACCGGCCCGCCGGTCATCGCCTCGACGAGCGCCGCCGAGACGACGAGCGGGACATGGCTCACGGCGGCCGTCGCGTCATCGTGGACGGTCGGGTCGAGCCTGACCGGCTGCGCGCCGCAGGCGATCGCGAGACGCTCGACGCGGTCGACGTCGATGGGGAGCGCCGAGGCGCCCGGGCAGACGACCCAGGGCCGGCCGTCGAACAGTCCGGCCACCGCTGCCGCATAGCCGGTCCGCTCCAGGCCCGCCATCGGATGACCGCCGACGAAGGCCAGGCCATGGCGGTCGGCCCGGGTCACGATGGCCAGCTTCGTGCTGGCCGCGTCGGTCATCGTCGCGCCCGGCGCCAGCGACCCGCGGAGCGGCCCGGCCAGCTCGTCGAGCAACGCCAGGCAGGTCAGTGGTGGAGCGGCCAGGACGACCAGGTCGGCTCCCTCGAGGGTCTGGACGAGGGTCCCGGGGGCCCGGTCGACGACGCCCTCGGCGAGGGCCGCCAGGGGACCGGCGACCGACCGGCTCCAGGCCGCGACCTCGAACGTCTGCCCGTCCGTCGCGGCGCCATCCGCCCGGTGGAGAGCGCGCGCGATCGACCCTCCGATGAGCCCGAACCCGATGATCGCGACCCGCACGCCGGCGGTCAGTCGACCCAGCCCGGGCCGTCGCCCTCCCGGGAAGAGCCACCGGAGCTGGACCCGCGACGCTGGGTCCGGCGCCGTTCGGAGACCCGACGCTCGATCCCATCGGGCGGGCCCGGATCGTCCGGCGGGTTCATCCGGCGGAGACGCGAGCGGCGCTCGTGGTCACGACGCTCCGCGTCGAGGAATGCGCCACAGCGCGGGCAGCGGCGCTCCTCGGCGAACAGCGCTTCGAGCGGCGAGACCGTGTAGATCTGCCGACCGCAGGACAGGCAGGCGAGCCTGGGCATGGGTCGATGCTACGCCGACCGGTGGCCGGACGGAGCGGTCTCCGGTCGGGATGTGCCCTGGGGCCGTGGCACGGTGGTCAGACCCGCGGCAGCGCCGCGAGCGCCTCCTCGACCTTCTCGCTCGGGTACTCGTAGTCCTCGAGCTGACCGCTCAGGTAGCGCTCGTAGGCGGTCAGGTCGAAGTGGCCGTGACCGCACAGGTTGAACAGGATGACCCGCGGCTCGCCGGCGGCCTTGGCCTCGAGGGCCTCGTCGATGGCCTCGTGGATGGCGTGGGTCGGCTCGGGCGCCGGGAGGATCCCCTCCGAGCGGGCGAAGGCGACGCCGGCCTCGAAGCTCGCCCGCTGGTGGACGCTCCGCGCCTCGATGTAGCCGTGCTCCTTGAGCAGCGACACGAGCGGGGACATGCCGTGGTAGCGCAGACCGCCGGCGTGGATCGGCTCCGGGATGAAGTCGTGGCCCAGGGTGTGCATCTTGACCAGCGGGGTCATCCGGGCGGTGTCGCCGAAGTCGTAGGCGTAGATGCCCCGGGTCAGGCTCGGCGCGGCCTCGGGCTCGACCGCGATGACCCGGTAGCTTCGTGCCCTCGCGGAAGTTCGGCCGAGCCACGGGAACGAGAGCCCGGCGAAGTTCGAGCCGCCGCCGGCGCAGCCGATGATCACGTCCGGCTCCTCGCCGGCCATCTCCATCTGGAGGATCGTCTCCTGGCCGATGACCGTCTGGTGGAGGAGGACGTGGTTGAGGACCGAGCCGAGCGAGTACTTCGTGTCGTCCCGGGTGGCGGCGTCCTCGACCGCCTCGCTGATGGCGATGCCGAGCGAGCCGGGGTTGTCGGGCGTCTCGCCGAGGACCTTGCGGCCGTAGTTCGTTGTCAGCGACGGGCTGGCCACGACCTCGGCCCCGTAGGTCTCCATGAGCATCCGGCGGTACGGCTTCTGGTCGTAGCTCGCCCGGACCATGTAGACCTTGACCTCGAGGCCGAAGAGCGCGCCGGCGAAGGCCAGGGCGGTGCCCCACTGGCCGGCCCCGGTCTCGGTCGCGATCCGCTTGGTGCCCTCCTCCTTGTTGTAGAAGGCCTGGGCGATCGCCGTGTTCGGCTTGTGGCTGCCGGCCGGGCTGACGCCCTCGTACTTGTAGTAGATGTGGGCCGGCGTATCGAGGACCTCCTCGAGCCGATGGGCCCGGTAGAGCGGGCTCGGGCGGTACAGCCGGTAGGCGTCGCGGACCGGCTCGGGGATCTCGATCTCGCGCTCGGTGCTGACCTCCTGGCCGATCAGCGCCATCGGGAAGAGCGGCGCGAGGTCGGCCGGGCCGATCGGCTGGACGGTGCCCGGATGGAGGACGGGCGCCGGCGGGACCGGCAGGTCCGCCGCGATGTTGTACCAGGTCCGCGGCATCTGGTCCTCGTCGAGGATGAACTTCGTCCGCTTCGCGCTCGGATCCGCCACTGCCGGTGGTCCTCCCTGAACGAATGACCCGACGGTCCGACGCGGTCGCGGATCCCGTGACGTGGTCGCTGGGGGCGGCCGCCCTGGACGGGGCGGTCCCAAGCGTACGCCCGGCGCGCCGCGCTCGCAAGGCGCCTCGCCGGCGACCGGGTCAGCGGACGAGCGGGCCCCCCGCGGCGATGACGATGCCGACGGCCGCCAGCACGAGGTTCACCACGCCGAGAGCGAGGACGGCCCGCAGGCCGGGCGTGGCGGTCTCGTCGATCTCGGGCTCCTTCCGGGCACTGAAGGGCGGGTCGCCGAGCGATCGTAGCAGGACCGATGGAGCCTCCGGGGGTTCCATCGACGCGGCCGTCGGCCCCGGCCTCCGGCCTGCCCCGGCTCAGTCGACGAGACGCGTTCGACCGCCGAGTCGGGCCTCGTGGAGGGGGACGTAGCGGGCCGGTCCGCCGCCGGTGAGGCTCTCGTAGAGGACGAGCCGGTCCACGGTCCAGGCGACGTCGAGGTCGGCGGCGGCGGCGACCAGCCGACGGGCCGTTTCGCCGCCGCTCGCGATCCCGTCGGAGCGGGCGAGGGTGAGATGCGGGCGGAAGGGGCGGTCGTCGACCGGCCAGCCGCGCCCGGCGAGCTCCGCTCCGAGTCGGGCGGTCAGGTCGGCCAGCCCGTCGTCGCCCGGGCCGATCCCGAGCCAGATCGCGCGTGGTCGGTCCGTCCCCGGGAAGGCGCCGCCACCGTGGAGCCTCGCCTCGAACGGGGCCTCGCTGGCCGCGGCGGTCGCGTCGACGGCCGCCTCGACCGCCGCGAGACGATCGTCGAGCGTCGGCCCGATGAACCGGAGGGTGACGTGGAGCCCGTCGAGCCGGACCCAGCGGACGTCGCGACGGGTCGGGTCGGCCGCCGCCCGAACCGCCGGCGACCAGCGCCTCGATCCGCTCCCGGGCGGCCTCCGGCAGGGGCACGGCCACGAAGATCCGCCGGCCGGGGATCCCGGCGTACGGGTCACCCACCGTGGTCGATGGTCTCCCGCTCCCAGGCCGCCCGGTCGGCCCGCAGGATCTCGAGCGCCCGGTCCCGATCCCGCCAGCCGAGCACCTCGACGGTCTTGTCCTCGAGCATCTTGTAGGTCTCGAAGAAGTGCTCGATCTCGACCAGGCGGTGCGGCCGCATCTGGTCGAGCCGCTCGATGTGGGCCTGGTTCGGGTCGGCCAGGGCGACGCACAGGATCTTGTAGTCGGCGCCCTTCTCGTCGCGCATCTCGAGGACGCCGACCGGGCGGGCGTGGACGTGGACCCCGGTGAACGTCGGCTCGTCGATGATCAGCAGGGCGTCGGTGTGGTCGCCGTCGTCGGCCCGGGTCCCCTCGATGAACCCATAGTCGAAGTTGTAGAAGACCGCCGAGCTCAGGACCCGATCCAGGCGGAACACCCCGGCCCGCTCGTCGAACTCGTACTTGTTCCGGCTCCCCCGCGGGATCTCGACCACGATCTCGACGACATCGGGAAAGGCAGGCGCGTCGCTCATGCCGACACGATACCGGCCGAGGTCGCTCGACGCATCGCGTGGCGCCGCGAGCGAACGCGCAGTCACCCGGGAGGGGCGAGCCGATCGGTCCTGGTCGCCGCGAGACGCCGTCGCGACACCTCGGTCGTAGGGTCACCGACGATGGTCCCACACCAGCGTGCCGCCTCGGCGGGGAAGGATCGGACATGGCGACCGCGACGTTCACGAAATGGATGGTCGGCGAAGGGCCGGGCATGGCCGGCGTCGTCGGGGGTGCCGTCGGCGAGGGCGCCTACGTCGGGAAGGTCCTCGACTTCAACCCCGGCCCCACGACGGTCATCGAGGCGAGGTACCAGTTCAACGGTTCGACGCGGCCCTTCACCGCGCTCGTCCACGTCGAGCAGACCGGCCTGCAGGCCGTGATCACCGGCGTCGTCACCGACGGCTGGGGGAAGGGCAACCCCGTCAAGGGCGAGTACACCGAGATCAAGTGCGACCACGACGGGATCACCACCGACTGCTGGCGAGGCACCCTCGACAACGGCGAGTGACGTCGAACATACCTGTCTGTGAGCGTTCGGGAATGTCACCTGGTGGGCGGTTAGTCCGCGACCGCTCTGGATATGGCGACGACGAGCAGCCCGACCAACGCGAGCGCTGCGCCGACGAGGATCAGACCATAGAAACCGAGGGCGCCTTGGGCAGCCTCGGCGAGGTTCCGCGACTCGAACTCGGCGGCGCTCGTGCTCTCGAACCCCGTGATCGTCACCTGGACCACCAGCCAGAGGGCGATCGCGAGGATGGCGATCTCGAGGACCAGGCCGGGAAGGGCGAGCCAACCCATGGTGGCAAAGTCGCCCGTTAGGGTGACAATCGGCCAGACCACCAGAAGCAGCAGCGGCGCGACGGCGAGACCGGCGAACCGGCGGTCGCCCGCGGCGACCCGGCGTGAGGCGAGGAACGCCACAACGAATGCGATGGTGACCACGACCGCGAAGACCGCCAAGTCGCTCACTCGATCAGTCTCGGTTCGTCGTGGCCCACACGCAAGTGAGCAACGGCTCGCCCGTGGACTGTGAGCGTTCGGGAATGTCACCCATCGCCTTGTGTGGGCGTCTGAGTTGTTGATGACCACTCGCTGGGCCCGCGTTCCTGGGTTTCTCGTCTGTGCGGTTCTCCTGGTGGCGTGCGACCCGGCGAACGAGCGGCCTGCGCTCTCAGACGCCGCCAAGACCGCGGTCGTGCGGGCTGGCGATGGCGGCACGGTCGACATGCGCGAGGTCGCCCCGTTCGACTGGGACTCGATGTATGCGTTCAGCAGCTACCAGCGAGACGAGGACGTGTCGGCGACCCTCGGCTTCCCCTGGGGCAACGGCGACAACATGCGCCTCGAGTCCGACTCGATGGTCCTGCTCGCTTTCGTGAAGGGCAAGGAGGTCGTCGGGTGGGACATCCTCAACGACTTCGACACCACGGGCCCATCGGTCGACTTCGCCGACAACCTCTACTCGACGGCGATCCCGCGACAGTCGGCCCTCTTCCGAGCCAAGCTCTCCGCGCAGACGACGACCGGCGGGTATGACGGCTACACCCTGAGTCTGCTGCCGTAAGACCCGGGTCTGTGAGCGTTCGGGAAGGTCACCCGGCGGGCCGGGGCCGGGTGCCCGCGGATGTAGGCTTGGTGCCACTGAACTCGCAGCGGGGGTCGAGTGATGAGCGCTCAGGCAAGGAACGCGCCCGTCTTCTGGATCTCGGTCGTGGCGCTCCTCCCGCTGACGGGGTTGGCCCTCCTGGGCGTCGTGAAGTTCATGGCCGGCGGGCTCGTCGAGAGCATCACCGTGAGCGGCGGGTGGTTGCTGACTGGCGTAGCGCTCTGGCTCCTCGATCTCGCGCTGCTCGGCTGGTCGGTCCGCCGGCCGGGACAGCAGATCCTGCTGCTCATCCCGATCGGTGCCGGAGTACTGCTTCTCGTCGGAGCCAACCTGTCACAGCCGGCCTAGGCGTTCTCGAGACCGGCTCGCCCGTGCCGGCGCCGGCCGGGGCCGGATGAGGTGGTCACGGGCTCGACGTCGGCTCGGGAGTCGCGCTCGGATGCGCGGCCTGGTATGCCCTCTGGCAGGCCTTCGCCCAGATGACGGGTCCGTCCTTCGCCTCGGAGGTCACGATCGCCTGCTCGGTCGGGCTGTCCGTCAGGTATTGCGACCAAGCGACCGGATCGTGCCCCTCGATGATGAACTCGGTTCCCTGGTGGGTGCCCTCAGCTGCGACGGCATCGAGATGCTGACCGCACCAGGTGGTCGTGTTGGGGCCGAGACCGCTCGCGCACCCGGCGAGCAGCGCGACCAGGACGATCGCCGCCGATGTCCGCATGATCTCCTCCCACCGATCGCGCGCCGCACTGTCGCGACTGCATGGTACGCGTGGTGGATCGACTTCCCGCCCGCCATCAGTGAGCGTTCGGGCGCGTCGCATCGTCGTCTGGGGGCCGGGGCGGAGATGAGCCTGTACTCTCGACCGGAGTCCCCCAGGCGAGGAGGATCTTGGCGCGGAGTATGGTCAGGATGATGCGCATCCTCGCTCGGGCGTTCATCGCGGGGCTGATCCTCGCGGGCATCCTCGCAGCCTGCTCGTCCGACAACCGCGTGCCGCTCGCGACGAGTCAGCCCGACGTGGTGGGGTGCCCATTGGCGCGGGCCAGCGGCACTCTCGTGACCGATGCCGAGTCAGGAACGGCGATCGTCGTGGGCACGGAGCGTCGGCCCGTCATCTGGCCGTATGGGTTCTCGGCCCGGAAGGCCGCGTCAGTCGTGGAGGTCCTCGATGCTGAAGGCGATGTGGTCGCCCGGACGGGCGAGTCAGTGGGCCTGAGCGGCGGCCTGATCACCGGGGACACCCGATGGACGACCTGCGGGCCGCCAGTCGAGCGCCACTGACCTCACGACGAGGCCGACCGCCGAGGATCGTGATCGGTCGCGCGACTTCTGTGAACGTTCGGGGTCACTCGCCGCGAACGGCCAGCCCGTGCGCCGAGCGAGCCACGTGGCTCAGACGCGGGCTCCGGTCTGCCCTGCCTCGATCCTGGACGAGACCTGCTGGCGAAACGTCGCGAGCTCAGCCTGTGAGGCGAAAGCTCGCTTCGGGATGCCGAGTCGCAGCGCTCCGCCAGTAGCGAGTCCGATCGTGCGGGCATCCTCGCGGATCCCGGTGAGCTCCGACCAGGCGATCTCCCCGCTGGCTCCGCCGTTCCTGAATGTCACCGCCCGTGCGCCGAGCCCGACATCGCACTCATTGCCGATCAGGCGCCCCGCGCGTCGACGGACCGCGAACCGCTCCATCGGGCGACCGGCCACCATGATCGCAAGGTCCAGCAAGCCATAGATGACCGCCGCTGCACCCAGCACCCGATCGCCCGCGAGCACAAGGCCCGCTCCCGCGATGCAGGCGACGACACCGAGCATGATCGCGAACCGACGGAGTGGCCGCTGGACCAGCCGGCCGCCGTCGACGAGATCGTCGACGGTCATCGTGTAGCTGATCTCGGTCCCGGCCGCCCCGTTCACGGTGAGCATCGTCGCGAGCCTCGTGGTCTACGGGTCAAGGGCTCCGGGCCTGACGTCGACCAGACCAGCCCGCGGCAGTCGGCGTTTCGGGAGGTCACGCCGCGCGCAATCGGTCAAGCGCAACGATCATGGCGGCCGGGGCCCGCGGCGATAGAGTCTCGATCGCTCTCCAGCCGATCAGCGAGCGCCCCGGGGCGTCCGGCCGCGTCGCTAATCGTTGTAGAGGCGTTCCTCGATGAGCTTTTCCTGCACCGTCCGACCGTTCGGGTCGAAGCAGGAGAACTCGAAGTGCTTCTCGAACTCGATGTCGACGTTGTCCTGGCCGCCGCGGTTCTTCTCGACGGTCACCACGATCCAGTCGCGGAAGCGCTGCGCCTGGTACGGGTTGAACTCGATGTTGACCTTGGCGACGATCTGGTACTTCTCGTTGAGGATGATGATGATGTCGGCCTCGTAGTTGATCGCCGACGAGCCGCGCAGGTGGTGGTTGCGCAGGCGGGCCGCCTTGAGGCCCTCCTTGTCGGCGGCCACGATCGTGATCATCGGGACGTCCTCGGACAGGGCGATGTCCTTGAGGCCGTTGACGACGAAGGTGACCTTCTCGGTCTCGGTCGGCGGCTCCGGGTAGACCGGCACCTTCTGGAGGTAGTCGACGACGACGAGGAGACGGCGATCGCCGGACAGCTCCCGGTGGAGCTGGACGAGCTTGCGGATGTTGTCGATCGTGTAGGCGGTCTGGGTCCCGCGGACGAGGAAGAGGTTCTGGCCGTAGCGGGCGATCCGGTCGAGCGACGGGCGCAGCCGCGGGTTGTTGGCCAGCTGCTGGGTCCCCTGGCCGTCGGCCGCCCACGACCCGAGGATCTCCTTGCGGACGTCCTGGATCTTGATCGCGCCGGTCTTGTGGGGCAGGTGGGCCAGGGCCGACTCCATCGCGATCAGCCGGTTGAGGAGGTACTGCTCCTCGTGCTCGAAGCAGATGTAGAGGACGTTGGCCTGGCCGCCCGAGGCCACGTTGCGGGCCATCTGGAGGGCCATCGTGGTCTTGCCGGTGCCCTGGGCGCCGCCGATCAGGAGGAGCTCACCCGAGCGGAGACCGGTCCCGATCGTCTTGTCGAGCGGGGTGAACCCGAGCGGGACGGGCTGGTAGTCCCCGACCGAGCCGCTCGACACCTTGTCGTTGAGGTCGACGAGCACGTCGAGCGCCGTGCGCGGGGCCATGCTGCCGTTCGCGGTATCGAGCCGCCAGGTCCCCTTGGACGCGGTCTTGTCGGCTGCCTCGGTGCTCATCGAGCGGTGGTCCTCCCGGTGCTGGGTGTGGCCGCATGCTAGCACCCGGCCCCGACCCGGACACCCTCCCGAACCTCACATTTCCACCATAGTACCGATGGCGGCGCGCGGCCCGATCCGGGCCCCGCCGGCTCAGGCTTCCGGCGCGGCCAGCTCGTCGAACTAGCGCGCGACGGCCCGGATCCCGCCCTCGAAGTTGGCCAGGTCCATCCACTCGTTGGGGGCGTGGAAGTTGCCGTCGGGGGGCAGAACCCGAGGAGGACGACCGGCAGCCCGAGGGCCTGCTCGAAGGTCGCCACGAACGGGATCGAGCCGCCCTCCCGGATGTAGAGCGGCGCCCGCCCGAAGGTCGCCTCGAGCGCCCGCGCGGCCGCCCGGACGGCCGGGTGGTCGATCGAGGTGCGGCTGCCGAAGCCGCCGCCGAGGTCGCGGACCTCGACGGTCACGCCCGGCGGGGCGATCTCCACGACGTAGGCCCGGAAGAGCTCGAAGATCCGATCCGGGTCCTGGTCGGCGACGAGCCGGCAGCTGACCTTGGCGGCGGCCCGGCCGGGGATGATCGTCTTCGAGCCCTCGCCCTGGTAGCCGCCCCAGATGCCGTTGACGTCGAGGGTCGGCCGACCGCTCTTCCGTTCGAGGGTGGTGTAGCCCGCCTCACCGACCAGGGCGGGGACCCCGATGCCCGCCCGGTAGGCCTCGTCGTCGAAGGGCAGCGCTGCGTAGCTGGCCCGGTCGCCCTCGTCGAGGGGCACGACGTCGTCGTAGAAGCCGGGGATGCGGACCCGGCCGTCCGGGCCCTTGAGCGCGGCGATGATCGTGGCCAGGGCGTTGGCCGGGTTGGCGACCGTGCCGCCGTAGGCGCCCGAGTGGAGGTCCTGGAACGGGCCGCTCACGTCGACCTGGGCGTACATCAGCCCGCGCAGGCCGACCGTCAGGGCCGGCAGGTTGCCCTCGAAGAAGCCGACGTCGCTGACCAGCGCCACGTCGCCGGCCAGGCGCGCCCGGTTGGCCAGCAGCCACGGCTCGAGGTGGACCGAGGACGACTCCTCCTCGCCCTCGAAGACGAAGCGCAGGTTGACCGGCAGACGGCCGTCGGTCGCGAGGAGGGCCTCGACGGCCTGGAGCAGGATCGTGACGTTGGCCTTGTCGTCGCTGGCGCCCCGGGCCAGGACCCGACCGTCGACGACGACCGGCTCGAACGGCGGCGAGGTCCACTCCTCCAGCGGATCGACCGGCTGGACGTCGTAGTGGCCGTAGGCGACGACGGTCTGGGCGCTCTCGGCGTGGAGCCAGTCCGCGTAGACGATCGGGTGACCACCGGTCTCGGAGGCCTCGACGTGCTCCATGCCCATCGCGACGAGCCGCTCCACCAGCCAGTCGGCCGCCCGGCGGCAGTCGGCCGCGTAGGCCGGGTCGGTGGAGATGCTGGGGATCCGGAGGAAGTCGAGGTACTCGGCCAGGCGGCGTTCGCGGCCGGCCACGAGATGGGCCTCGAGGGCGTCGACGGTCATCGGATCCTCCATGGGCGAACGAGACAGGCGGGCCGCCTGGCCCGCCTGTGCTGTGGGTGATGGCCTGACGGTCGTCAGACCGGGTTGGGAGCCGGGACGGGCGCCGGGGTGCCGGACGTCCCCGGGGCGACGACCCCGGGCATCAGTCCGTGGACGTTCTCCTTGGGCGGCAGGTCGCTGAACAGGGCCTCGAAGTCCGGACCGTCGACGGTCTCCTCGGCGACCAGCTTCTCGGCCAGCGCCTCGAGCCTGGAGCGGTGGGTGACCAGAGTCTCCATCGCCCGCTCGTAGGCCCGGTCGATGATCGCCCGGACCTCCTCGTCGATCTGCTTGGCGACCTCGTCGGAGTAGTTCCGCTGCTCGCCGATCTCGCGGCCGAGGAAGACGAGCTCGTCGCGCTTCCCGAACGAGAGCGGGCCGAGGCGATCGCTCATCCCGTACTCGGTGACCATCCGGCGGGCCCGGTCGGTGGCCTTCTCGATGTCGTTCGACGAACCCGTGGTCACGTCGCCGAAGATGAGCCGCTCGGACGCGTTGCCGCCGAGCATGCCGGCGATCTCGTCCTCGAACTCGGACCGGCACTTCAGGTAGCGGTCCTCGGTCGGCAGGCCCATCGTGTAGCCGAGGGCCATGCCCCGGCTGATGATCGTGACCTTCTGGACCGGGTCGCACTTGGGCAGGACCCGCATGACGACGGCGTGACCGCCCTCGTGGAAGGCGATGATCTGCTTCTCGGCGTCCGAGATGACCCGGCTGCGGCGCTCCGGGCCGGCCACGATCCGCTCGAGCGCCTCCTGGAACTCGGACATCCCGATGAGCTTCTTGTTACGACGGGCGGCCAGGATGGCCGCCTCGTTGACGAGGTTGGCGAGGTCCGCCCCGGAGAACCCGGGCGACTGCTTGGCGACGCCTTCGACGTCGACCGACTTGTCGAGCGGCTTGCCCTTGGTGTGGACCTTGAGGATCGCCGCCCGTCCCTTGATGTCCGGACGGTCGAGGATGACCTGGCGGTCGAACCGGCCGGGCCGCAGGAGGGCCGGGTCGAGGACGTCCGGGCGGTTCGTGGCGGCGACGACGATCACGTTCGTGTTCGTGTCGAAGCCGTCCATCTCGACCAGGATCTGGT
The DNA here is from genome assembly GCA_963809595.1 of uncultured Chloroflexia bacterium. GTDB lineage: Bacteria > Chloroflexota > Limnocylindria > Limnocylindrales > CSP1-4 > Chersky-267. The sequence continues at coordinate 584,647 of CAWEKG010000002.1, forward strand.
TGAGGGTCTGCTCGCGCTCGTCGTGCGAACCGCCCAGACCGGCACCGCGCTGGCGGCCGACCGCGTCGATCTCGTCGACGAAGACGATGCACGGGCTGTTCCGCTTGGCCTGGTCGAACAGGTCGCGGACCCGGCTGGCGCCGACGCCCACGAACATCTCGACGAACTCGGAGCCCGAGATCGAGAAGAAGGGCACGCCGGCCTCGCCGGCCACCGCCCGGGCCATCAGGGTCTTGCCCGTTCCCGGGGGACCGACGAGGAGGACGCCACGCGGGATGCGCGCCCCGAGCGAGTTGAACTTCTCGGGGTACTTCAGGAACTCGACGACCTCCTGGAGCTCGGTCTTGGCCTCGTCCACCCCGGCCACGTCGTTGAAGGTGACGACGGTCTTGTTGCCCAGGAACATCCGGGCGCGGCTCTTGCCGAAGCTCATCGCCTGGTTGTTCGTGCCCTGGGCCTGGCGCATCATGAACAGGATGAAGCCGACGATCACGATGAGCGGCAGCAGGCCGGTCACGAGGATCCCCAGCCAGGACGTGTCGGGAGCCTCCTTGGCCGAGTAGATCTTCGAGTCGAGGGTGATCCCGTTGGCCTTGGCCGCGGCGATCATGTCGTTCGGGTAGACCTGGGTCAGGACCGACGGGACGGTGACCGTGTAGGTGGTGCCGTCGGTGCGCTTGACCGTCAGGGTGCTCTGCTGCTGGACGACCGAGGTGACCTTGCCCTGGCCTACATCGGCCAGGAACTCGGAGTAGCCGACCGGGTTGGACGGCGTCGTGCTGGTGAGCCAGGTGACGAGGAGCGCGAGCGTCCCGACGATGAGGACGAGCATCACGATCCCGTTCCGGGCGAACTTGGCGTTCAAGAGTGGGAGCCTCCGGATCGAGCGGGACAGGCGGTCGTTCCAACGACCGCCACGGGGCGAGTATAGCGCCCGGTCCCGGGAGGGCCCTCCGGCCGATCGGTGCCGGGTCGCTCACCCATCAGTACGGGCGGGCGACCCGTCGGATCGCCGGGGCGGCCCGCGCCGCCGATCCGGCCGTCGCGATCATCTGGTAGCGGAGGGCGGATTCGAACCACCGACCAAGGGCTTATGAGTCCCCTGCTCTACCACTGAGCTACTCCGCCGTGGGCCGTCGGCATTCTAGCGCAGGACGCCCCGCCGGTCGCCCGACCGTCCCAGGATGACCCGACGGATCGAAGGTCCGGCCGGGACGGGCCGGCCGGACCTGACGGGCGGGTCGCGCGTCTGGCACGCTTCGTCCGGTCAGCCAGCCCAGGAGAGCGCCATGCGCCGGTTCATCCTCCAGGTCGTCGTCGACACGATCTCGATCGTCGGGGCGATCCTGATCCTGCGTCTTCTGAGCGTCGCCCAGCCGTTCCCGTTCGGCACGACCACGGTGCCGATCGTCCAGGCCGAGGACAGCCGGTTCGTGTTCTTCGTCATCGCCGGCATCGGCCTGACCGTCGGGAACATGATCATCCGGCCGGTGATCGTCGCCTTCACCGGCCGCTTCCTGCTCTGGTCGTTCGGGCTGTTCTCGGTCGTCATCACAGCGATCATCCTCATCATCGTGGGCCGGTTCACCCCGCTCCATCTCGAGATCGCGTCGCCCTGGCTCCTTTGGGTCCTGCTCGGCTCAGGCCTGGTCCAGCTCTTCGACGCCACCCTGAACGCGATCCTGGGGCTGACCCGACCGACCGCCGCACCGGGCCGGAGGATGACCGGCGTCTGGTCGATCCTCGACGCGCTGCCGACCCCTCGCCGGAACGCGATCATCGAGAACCTCCGGCTCCAGCAGGTCTACGACACGCTCATCCAGTTCGCGGTCGAGATCGCAGTCGATCGGACCCCGCTCCGGCGGATCCGTCTCTGGTCCGAGGCCCATCTGCTTCGCGAGACGGACCCGATCGCCGGGCTGACCCCGCCGCAGAAGGTCGCCGTCATGCTCCAGCAGCTCGGGCCGACCTACGTCAAGATCGGCCAGATGGCGGCCAGCCAGGGCGCCTCCCTGCCGCCGGAGTGGGCCGACGAGCTCGCCCGGCTCCAGAGCGACGTGGCCCCGTTCCCGTACGAGCAGGCCCGCGACATCATCACGAAGCAGCTCGGCAGGCCACCCGAGGAGCTCTTCGCGACCTTCGAACAGGAGCCCTTCGCCGCCGCCTCGACCGCCCAGGTCCACCGGGCCACCCTGGCCGACGGGACCGAGGTGGCGGTCAAGGTCCAGCGACCGGACATCCAGGCGATGACCAAGGCCGACCTCGGGGTCATGCAGGAGGTCAGCCGGGTCGCCGAGCGCCGCTCGTCGTTCGCCCGGAAGGTCGGCGTTCACGCCATCGTCACCGAGTTCGCCTCGGGCGTCCTGCGCGAGCTCGACTACCGCAACGAGGCCTACCAGGCCCGCCGGCTCCAGGACGGGATGGCCAAGTTCGGCAACGTCGGGGTCCCCGGCGTCTACGGCGACCTGAGCGGCGAGCGAGTCCTGACGATGGAGTTCATCCGCGGGATCAAGATCAGCCACGTCGACGAGCTCGACGCCGCCGGTCTGGACAAGGTCGAGCTCGGCCGGGCGTTCATCCGGGCGCTCATCAAGCAGGTCCTCATCGACGGGTTCTTCCACGGCGACCCGCACCCCGGCAACCTCTTCGTGGTCCCGGAGACCGGCCGGATCGTGTTCATCGACTGCGGCCTCGTCGGGCAGCTCGACAGCCAGCAGCGGACCGACCTGCTCGACCTCATCTACTCGCTCAAGGTCCATGACTTCGCGTCGGTCGCGACCGTGGTCATCCGGCTCAGCACCAGGGGCCCGGGCTTCGACGAGGCCGACTTCCGGACCGAGCTCGACCGCAAGCTCCGCCAGTTCCTGGTCTACGGCGACGACGCCGATATCTCGACGGGTCTCTCATCGATGCTCTCGACCGTCTACAGCGCCGGTCTCCGGCTCGACCCCAACCTGACGATGGCGATCAAGGCCATCATCCAGGCCTCCGAGACCGCGGCGATCATCGCCCCCCACATCGACATCGCCGACGCGGCCGTGATCGAGGCGCGCGAGGCCCTCCTGGCCCAGCTCACGCCGGAGGGGATCCGGGCCACGGCCGAAACGAAGGCGCTCCAGGTGGGCAAGGAGCTCGTCCGTCGGGCGCCGACCCTCGAGGCCGCCGCCTGGAGCTGGCTCGACCAGTTCGGGCGAGGCAAGCTGGTCGTGGAGGTCGACACCAGCGACCTCGGCAACCAGTTCGAGAAGCTCAACGCGATCGGCCGCCGCCTGACGACCGGGATGATCGTCGTCGGCCAGCTCATCGGGACGGCGATCTTCGCCGTGGTGACGCTCCAACCGCAGATGGCCGCCAGTCTCGGGTGGGTCCCGGGGCTCGCCATCACGGCCTTCGTGGCGTCCCTCGTCTACAGCTTCTACATCCTGCTCAGGTCGGAGGCGGGCGGCGGCGGCGCCGATCGCGACTGAGACGGCGCGGACCGAGGCCCGACGGCAGGGTTCGCTAGCGACTCGGGCCGAAGAGGAGGTCGAGCCAGGCGTCGAGCGGCGCGCTGTGCTCGCTGACGGCCCCCAGACGCACCGCCGCCGAGCCGGGCGCGTCGGCGGGCAGCGGTGAGGCGTCCGGTCCGAGGGTGAACGGCCTCTCGCCCCGGGCACCCAGCCCGTAGGCGCGTGCCTGCTGCTCGATGAACGACTGCCGGCCGATGAGGTCGAGCTCCTTCTGGAGGTCGTCGACCTGGCTGACCAGGGTCGCGTTGTCGAGCCTCAGCCGGTCGGCCCGATCGGTGGCGGCAGCGGCATCCCCGACCTGCCGGGCGAAGACGGCGACGATCCAGACCGAGACGATGGCCGCCAGCAGCCAGGCCACCCGTCGACGGCTCAGACCGGCGATCGAAAGCCCGGACAGGTCGGGCGGCGTGAACCCCGGGGTGCGTGCGTCCGGCTGGGCCGACGGACGGCCCTCTTCCTCGACGGGATCGTCCGCGCTCGGCGATGCGGATCGCGACCGCTTCGGCTCCATGGCGAATCACCCTCAGCTGCGACCGGGGGGCCTGTCAAATCGGTCCGCCGTGACAGGCGAGCTGTCACACGCACGGGCGACGGTGCGCTAGACTCGGGCGGTTTCGCACATCCGTTCGATATCGCAGGAGGTCGACCGACATGCGTCGCTATGCCCCCGCCTCGGTCGAGGCCGTCCTGGACGGTCTGCTCGACGAACCGAGCCTGGCGTCCGGCGTCCTCCACCACGAGGTGATCCCGGCCCGATCGGCCCTCACGGCGCCGATCCCGGACTGGCTCGACCCGCGGATCCGGCGGGGCCTGGCCGGGCGGGGCATCGAGAGCCTGTACACCCACCAGGCGGAGGCGATCGAGGCCGTCCGGGCCGGTCGGGACGTCGTCGTCGTGACGCCGACGGCCTCGGGCAAGACCCTGTGCTACACGCTGCCGGTCCTCCAGGCCCTCGCCGAGGATCCGTCGGCCCGGGCCCTCTTCCTCTTCCCCACCAAGGCCCTCGGGCAGGACCAGGTGGCCGAGTTCGCCGAGCTCGCCCGGGCCGCCGAGCTCGGCATCTCCGCCGCGACCTACGACGGCGACACGCCGGCGCCGATCCGCTCGGCGATCCGGACCGCCGGCCAGGTCGTGGTGACGAACCCGGACATGCTCCACTCCGCGATCCTCCCCCACCACACGAAGTGGTTCCAGCTCTTCGAGCAGCTCCGGATCATCGTCATCGACGAGCTCCACACCTACCGGGGGGTCTTCGGCAGCCACGTGGCCAACGTCCTGCGCCGGCTGCTCCGACTGTGCGCCCACTACGGCTCGCACCCGATCGTCGTGTGCTGCTCGGCCACGATCGGCAACCCGGCCGAGCTGGCGGCCACCCTGACCGGCCGGGACGCCCGGCTGGTCGACCGGAACGGCGCCCCGTCCGGCGAGCGTCACGTCCTGCTGGTCGAGCCGCCGCTGCTCGATCGGGCGACCGGCGCCCGCGGCTCGGCCCTGACCATCGCCGATCGCTGGGCCCTGCCGTTCCTTCGGGCCGGTCGCCAGACGATCGTCTTCGGGCGCTCCCGGGTCGCGGTGGAGATCCTCCTGACCGGCCTGCGCGAAGCCCTCCGCGAGGGTGCCGGACCGCGCTCCCGGATCCGCGGCTATCGCGGCGGCTACCTGCCCACCGAGCGTCGCTCGATCGAGCGGGGTCTCCGGGACGGGGAGGTCCTCGGGGTCGTCAGCACGAATGCCCTCGAGCTCGGGGTCGATATCGGTCGGCTGGACGTGGCGATCCTGGCCGGCTACCCGGGCTCGGTCGCAGCCACCTGGCAGCAGTTCGGCCGGGCCGGCCGTCGCCAGGGCGTCAGCGTCGGGATCCTCGTCGCGTCGGGCTCGCCGGTCGACCGCTACGTGGTCAACCATCCCGAGTTCCTCCTCGACGGCTCGCCGGAGGAGGCCCGCCTCGACCCGGACAACCTCCACGTCCTGCTCGCCCACCTCCAGGCGGCGACCTTCGAGCTGCCGTTCGAGCCGGGCGAGGTCTTCGGGCCGGCTCCCGCGGACGACCTCCTCGCCTTCCTCGCCGAGGAGGGCCACGTCCGCCAGGCCGGCGACGGGCGGTGGTACTGGTCGAGCGAGAACTTCCCGGCCTCGGAGATCTCGCTCCGGACCGCCGCCCCGGAGAACGTCGTGATCATCGACACGACCCCGGATCGGCCGCGGGTCATCGGTGAGGTGGACCTGTTCTCGGCCCAGGTCCTCGTCCACGAGCAGGCGATCTATCTCCACGAGTCGGTCCAGTACCACGTGGACCGGCTCGACTGGCACGAGCGGAAGGCCTACGTCCGGCGGGTCGACGCGGACTACTACACGTACGCCAATCGGGCCGTGACCCTCAAGCCGCTCGACGTCTTCGCCGATGCACCACGAACGGGCGGTCGACGGGTCCACGGCGAGGTGATGGTCGCCAGCCTCGTCACCCTGTTCAAGAAGCTCAAGTTCGGGACCGACGAGAACGTCGGCTGGGGTCCGATCGACCTGCCGGAGCTGGAGCTCCAGACGACGGCCGCCTGGTTCGTCGTCGACCCGGGGATCGTCGGTCGGGGACCCGTCGGGAGCTGGCGCCGGGACGAGCTCGATGTCGCGCTCATCGGGGCCGGGCGGGCGATCCAGGCCGTCGCCAGCGTCCTGCTCATGGTCGACCCGCGCGATCTCGGCCTGGTCAGCCAGGTCCGCTCGCCCCACCAGGAGGCGCCGACGATCTACCTCTACGAGGCCGTCCCGGGTGGGGTGGGCCTCTCCGAGCGGCTCTTCGAGCGGACCGACGAGCTCATCGACGGGGCCGCCGACCTCATCGCCCGGTGTCCCTGCGACGCCGGTTGCCCGGCCTGCACCGGTCCGCGCCTGGAGCCCGGGGTGGACGCCAAGGCGCTGGCCCTCCGGCTCCTCGGCGTCCTCGGCGCGTCGAGTGTTCACCCGGAGACCGGACGCGTCGCGTCGCTCGCGGTCGCCGGCGTCACGGCCGGGCGAGGCGTGGCATGACGAGCGCGACCCTGCTCGGGCGCCGGCTTGCCGACCTGCGCCGCGAGCGTGACCGAGCGCTGGCCGCCGGCGACCCTCCAGAATCACGTGAGCGGACTGCGCGTGGAACGGTCCCGGCCGATCTCGTCGAGCAGGGCGAGGATCTCGCCCGCCGGCTCGCCGCGGCGGTCGACGGGGAGTGGGTCAGGGGCACAGTGAGCGGCTACGTACGGGTCGAGATGGCACCGGTCGGCCTGCCGGTCGATCGCGAGCGGCTGGCGCGCCTGCCGGGCGCCGCGCCGGCCGGGGTCCCGCTCGTCTGCCTCGACATCGAGACCACCGGTCTGGCGACGGGGACGGGGACGGTCGCCTTCCTCGTCGGGATCGGCTCATGGTCCGGGGACCGCTTCCGCCAGACGCAGTTCCTGCTGCCCGACCACGCCGAGGAGCCGGCCCTGCTCGACGCCCTCGCAGCGGCCATCCCGCCCGACGCCTGGCTGGTGACGTACAACGGGCGGGGCTTCGACTGGCCAATCCTGGTGACCCGCTACCGGATGACCCGTCGAACACCCCCGGTCCACGCCGGACACCTGGACCTGCTGCCGTTCGTCCGCCGGGTCTTCCGTCACCGGATGACGGACGCCCGCCTGCGGACCGTCGAGGCCGAGCTTCTCGGGATGGAGCGCGGCCCGGACATCGACGGCTGGGAGATCCCCGGGCGGTATCTCGACTTCCTGCGGGGCGGATCCCCCGCCCCGCTGGTCGATATCGTCCGGCACAACCACGAGGACGTGCGGTCGCTGGCCCGGCTTCTCGGCCATATCGAGGACCGCCTCGGTGACGCTGACGTCCGACGGGCGGCGCCCGCCGGCGATCTGGCCGGGCTCGCCCGAGCCTATCGGCGACTCGGCCGGCCGGGCGAGGCGCTCGACTGCCTCGACGTCGCCCTCGAGACCGGTCCGGACCGCCGGACGGTGCCACGGACCTGGACGACCCTCCTGACGACCCGGGCGGATGCCCCCGACGCGCGCACCCCCGTGGCCGGCCACGATCGCGACGGACTCCTGGTGGACCGCGCTCGCCTGCTCCGCCGGGTCGGTCGGGAGGACGAGGCGCTGGCGACCTGGCGGGACGTCGCGATCGGTGGCGGCTCGTGGGCCGGGGTGGCCTGGATCGAGGTGGCCAAGATCCTCGAGCATCGCCGGCGTGACCCGTCCGGCGCGCTCGAGGCCTGTGGCCGGGCGGCCCGGATCGCCGAGCGATCGCGACTGCTCGGTCGTGCCCTGCCGGGCCTGGAGGCCGATCTCGGACGGCGACGCCGCCGGCTCATCCGACGCCTCGCCCGGACCGCGGCACTGCCGCCGAGCCGACCCGGGCCGGTGGTACTGTCGGGGCGCCGTGCCCAGCCCGCGGTCGTTCGGGCCGTGTCCGGTGGTCGCTCCTGACATCTGACACCCAGCGGAGCCCGCGATGACCGTATTCGACCCGTACGCCCTCCGCTCCGAGTTCCCGGCCCTCGCCGGTGTCGACGGCGACCGACCGCCAGCGTTCTTCGACGGCCCGGGCGGGACCCAGGTGCCGCAGCGGGTGATCGACGCGGTCGCCGGCTACTACCGCAGCTCGAACGCCAACCAGGGCGGCGCCTTCGCCACGAGCGAGCGGAGCGACGCGATCGTCGAAGAGGCCCGGAGAGCGGTCGCCGACCTGTACGGGGCCGCCACGCCGGATGAGATCCATTTCGGCCCGAACATGACCACCCTCACCTTCCACGTGAGCCGCTCGATCGGGGCCGCCTTTTCACCAGGCGACGAGATCGTCGTGACCACCCTCGACCACGAGGCGAACATCGGCCCTTGGGAGGCGATCGCCCGCGATCGGGGGCTGGTCGTCCGGAAGGTCGACATCCGGCCCGACGACATCACCCTGGACCTCGACGACCTCCGAGCGAAGCTGGGACCGCGGACCCGGCTCGTGGCGGTGGGCTACGCCTCGAACGCGATCGGCACGATCAATCCGGTCCGGGAGATCGTCGAACTGGCCCGGGCCGCCGGGGCCTGGTCGTTCGTGGACGCGGTGGCCTACGCGCCCCACGGTCCGATCGACGTCCGCGAGATCGGGGCGGACTTCCTGGTCTCCTCGGCGTACAAGTGGTATGGACCGCATGCCGGCGCGCTGTACGTCCGAGCCGAAGTCCTCGCTGCCCTCCCCCGCTACAAGCTGCGACCGGCCCACGACGCGATCGAGACCGGGACCCAGAGCTTCGAGGCGATCGCCGGCGTCGGCGCCGCGGTCGAGTACCTCGCCACGATCGGGGACCGCTTCGGGGCGCCGTATCGCGAACGGTTCCCGTCGGCCTCGGGTCGTCGCCTCCGGCTGCTCACCGGCCTGGCGACGATCCGCGACCACGAGGCGGGTCTGCACGATCGCCTGATGGCCGGCCTGCGCGAGGTCCGGGGGCTGCGGACCTGGGGGATCACCGACCCGGCCCGCTTCGCCGACGAGAAGGCGCCGACGATCTCGGTCACCCTGGACCGGATGACGCCACGCGAGGCGGCCCGACGGCTCGGCGAGGTCGGGATCTACGCCTGGGACGGCGACTTCTACGCCCAGGGCCTGGTCGAGCGGCTCGGCCTGGCCGAGACGGGCGGTCTGCTCCGGCTCGGGATCGCCCACTACACGACCTTCGAGGAGGTCGACCGGCTCCTCGAGCGTCTCGAGGCGATCGCCGCCTAGCCGCCGTCCCGGACGGCGTCCCGGTCCAGCCCGACGCGATCCGCCGGGACCGGCCGGACCAGCCGGCGGAGATCGTTGCCGACCATCCGGGCGAGGGTGGCCGCCCGATCCGGGACGGCGGTCAGACCCGGGCCCTCCACGACCAGCGACCCGGCCGCCGCCGCGAAGCGGATCTCCGGGTGGGCACGCGACCGACGGCGGCCGCCGAGGGTATGGTGGACGACGGTCGCCAGGAGCGCCGCGAGGAACGTGTCGCCGGCCCCGGTCGGGTCCGTCTCGCGGGCAGAGGGGATCGACCGGTACCCGAGGACCGCGTCGGCGTCGGAGCCCCCGACGGTGACGACGAGCCCGCCCTCACCGCCTCGGGTCACGACCATCCGGGCACCCGGCTTCAGGTAGCCGGTCAGCGTCTCGATCGGCGTGGTCGGATCGACGTCGTGGTGGCTCACCCCGACGAGATCGGCGCGGCGGAGGAGGGTCGACGGCTCGGGGGCCCGGCGCGTGACCCGCTGACCGGCCACGAGGGTCCGCAGGAAGCCCTGCCAGGCGACGCCGAGGTAGGTTCCCGACGGGACGGCAGCCGCCCACGCGTCGCCGATCTCGCCGGCCACCGGCTCCAGGCCCCAGGCCGGCGCCGACCACCACGACTCGGGGAGGGTCGGGATGGGCAGCGACCGCCCGGCGGCCACGCAGGTCTGGACCCGCCCGGCGGGTGTCTCGACGTTGTGGAAGACCGGGCCCTCGCCGAGGTCGACCGGGAGGATATCCACGCCGGCGTCGCGCAGCAGCTCGAGCTCGGCGGCGGCGCGCGCCTCGGCATCGACGCCGACCACCGCCGCCGTCCGCAGGCCAAGCCGGGCCGTGGTCAGGGCCGCGTACGTGACACCGCCACCCAGTCGCCAACCGCGCGGGTCGTCGGCCAGGATGTCGCGGCAGGCCGAGCCCACGTGGACGATCTCCGGGCCGCGCCGTCGCCTGGGGCGGTCAGCCACCTCGCGAGGCATCCGGGGGTATCGTGAGGGCATGCACTTCTACGAGCTCCACGAGGGGGATGACGAGGTCTTCGGCGACATCATGCTCGCCCATGACGAGCTGTTCGAGCCGGACGAGTTCTTCGAGATGGTCCAGGCGGCCCGGCGACGCGTCCAGGACGGCTACTCCCACGATACCCTCATCGAGGCGATCGCCGAGGCCCTCGAGAACGAGTACGGTTTCACGTCGCTGACCGACGAGCGTCTGTCCGCGGCGGTCTACGTGTCCCCGATCGACGAGGAGAACGCGATCGTCCCGGTCGGTATCTTCGCGCCCGAGCCCGAGTGGGGCGAGGACGACGAGGGCGAGCCGATCAACGATGACGAAGACGGCGAGGACGAGGAAGGCGGCTCGATCGAGCTCGAGGAGCTGCCCGACTACGTCACGATCGTCGCCGAGCTCCGACCGGACGGCGGCCCGCTGCCGAACTGAGGGATCGAGGGTCGGCGGGGCTGGCGAACGGACGGCGGCCCCGGCGGCTCAGCGGCTGAACAGGATCTCGAGCACGTCGCCGTCCCGGACCAGGTAGGTCTTGCCTTCCGAGCGCAGCTTGCCGTGCTTCCGCGCCTCGGCGGTCGAGCCGAGCTCGAGGAGGTCCCCGTAGGCGACGGTCTCGGCGCGGATGAAGCCGTGGGCCAGGTCCGTGTGGATCACCCCGGCGGCGTCCACGGCCGTCGAACCCTCCGGGACGGGCCACGCCCTGACCTCGTCGGGCCCGACGGTGAGGAAGCTGATGAGCCCGAGCAGGCGATAGGACAGGCCGATCACCCGGTCGAGGCTCGAGCCGTGGAGCCCGAGCTCGTCCATGAAGACGGCCGCTTCGTCCGGGTCCAGCTCGCCGAGCTCCATCTCGATCTTCGCCGAGAGGGCGTCGACGATCGCGTGGCGGTGCTCGTAGCGCCCGGCGATCCCGGCCACGATCTCGGCTTCGCGGGCGATGTCGTCCTCGCCCACGTTGAGGAGCACGAGGACCGGCTTCTGGGTCAGGAAGCGGAACCCACGGATCGCCTTCTCCTCGTCCGCGGCGAGCTCGCTGTCGCGGATCGGCCGGCCCTCGGTCAGGCCGTCGTGGAGTCGCTGGAGGATGGCCTCCTCACGTTCGTTGGCGTCCCGCTCCGCCTGCGTGCCGTGACGACCGGTGGCCTTCAGTCGCTCGAGGCGACGTTCGCTCATCGCCAGGTCGGCCAGGATGAACTCGAGGTCCAGCCGTTCGAGGTCCCGCCACGCATCGACCGACCCCTCGGCGTGGGGCACCGACTGGCTCTCGAAGGCCCGGACGACGTGGAGCAGGGCGTCGGAATCGCGCAGCCGCGCCAGGTGCTCGGCCGGCAGTTCCTCGGTCCCGACCCGGCCCTCGGACGAGGCCGGCGGCGCCGGCAGGTCGACGTAGGTGACGTCGGCGTGGACGATCTTCTTCGGCTTGAAGATGGCGGCCAGGCGGTCGAGGCGCTCGTCGGGGACCTTGACGACCCCGACATTGAGCTGGAGACCGCCGAACCCGCCCGTTTCGGCGTGGCCCCGGGTCAGGGTGTTGAAGACGGTGGTCTTGCCCGAGACGGCAAGCCCGACGATCGCGATCTGCATGTCGCTGATTGTGGCCGGTCCGGCCGCACCACGTTCGCAAGCCCGGGCCGCGGTTCGAGTCGATGCGCGCGATCGTGCCCGAAGTCCTTACGATCCCTGGCTGCCAGGATGGCCCAGATCGGCGGTCCGGTCGCCGGTCCGGCGCTCAGTACCCTGCGGCCGGGTCGACGACGTTGAGGAGCGGCTCGCCGGCGGCGTAGCGGCGGAGGTTCTCGGCGAAGAGCTCGACGCTCCGATCGAGGACCCGGCCGCTCGACCAGGCGGTGTGGGGGGTCACGATCACGTTCGGAAGGTCGTAGAAGGGCGAGCCGGGCATGAGCGGCTCATCCCGGAACGTATCGAGGATGGCTCCGCCGAGGGGACCCTCGCGGAGTGCCCGGAGGAGCGCCCGCTCGTCGACGAGCCGGCCCCGGGCCACGTTGATGAGCCAGGCCCCGGGCTTCATCCGGGCCAGCGCCGCCTCGTCGATCATCCCCTCGGTCGCGGCGGTCAGCGGCGCGGCCAGGACGACGAAGTCGGAATCGGCGAGCAGGTCGGCGAGTCCCTCCGGACCGGTGACCCGCTCGAGCATCAGGTCGACCAGGGCGGGCTCGTCGCCTCCGGCGCCGCCCTTCGCACCGGGGGCCGAGGAGCCCGGCGAGCCTCCCCCGCCGTCGGTCCCGGACCCTCCGGCGGCGGCGACCTCCTCATCGGACCGGCGGCGGGTCGCGATGACCCGACAGCCGAAGGCCGTCGCCAGGGCCCCCACGGCCCGCCCGATCGAGCCGAGGCCGACGATCCCCACCGTCACGTCGCGTAGCTCGGCGCCCTCGAGCGGCTGCCAGGTCCGCTCGCGCTGCAGCTCGAGGAGCTGGGGCAGCCGCCGGCTGACGGCCAGGATCATCATCATCACGTACTCGGCGATCGGCCGGCTGAAGACCCCCCGGGCGTTGGTGACCACCAGCCCGCGCTCCCGACCGATCGGGGTGAGGACCCGTTCCACGCCCGCCGACGCGGAGTGGACCCAGGTCAGTCGCGGAGCGTGGCCCAGGAGCCGGTCGAACGCCTCGGCCGAGAGGAACCCGCGCAGGAGGACCTCGACGTCGTCGAGCGGGCCGTCGGCGAGGCCCTCGATCGAGACCGTCACCAGCCGGGCGCCGGGTGCGGCCGCCCGGATCCGCTCGAGGTCGCGGGCCCGATAGCGCGCGGACAGGATCGGGCTGAGGGCGATCGCGGCCGGGATGCCGTGCGGCCCGCGCCCCGGTCCGGCCACCGTCCGATGGGTCATCTCAGGCCGCCATGACCCGGGCGAGCCAGCGCTCGGGTGCCTCGATCTCGCCGTCCCGGGGGAGCGCCTCCGGCCCGCTCCACAGCCGCTCCAGCGCCGGCGGTCCGCCGCGCTCGGCGATCGTGCGCACGAACCGCTCGCCCTTCTTGTACTGCTCGAGCTTCATGTCCATCCCGGTGATCCGCATGATCGCCCGGTCGAAGCCCGACTTGCGCTGCTCGCGGCGGGCGTGGAAGCGGGCGCTGATCCGCTCGACGTCGGGCACGAGGTCCCGCCCGACCTCGTCCATGATGTAGTCGCTGAAGCCCTCGAGCAGGCTCATCACGGCCTGGGTCTCCCGGAAGAGCCGGCGCTGCTCGTCGCTCATCAACCGCTCCATCCAGTGCCCGGCGTCGGGGTCGCGACGGAGCGACCGGGCGAGCCGGCCGAGGAGATCGGGGGCGATCCGCCGGGAGCTCGACGAGAAGGCCATGAGCTGGCGCTCGAGTCGATCGGCGAGGTACGGGCGGAGCCAGGGATGAGCCTCGAACTCGAAGGCGTGGGTCGTCTCGTGGAGGGCGATCCAGGTCCGGAAGTCGTCCAGCGGCACGCCCAGGCTGCGGGCCGTCTGTCGGATGTTCTCCTCGACGAAGAGGAGCCGCCCGGGGGTCATCTCGGCGCTCAGGAGGGCGAGGTCGTACTGGCCGAGGACGCGGGCGCCCATGAACCCCAGGAGGAGGCCGATCTGGCGGGTCGTCACCCAGCGGTTGGCGAGGGCGACGCCGGCCTGGCCGATCCCGCCGCCGGGCGGCACGATCTGGTCGAGGAGCTCGCCCTCGAGTCGGCCGATGAGCGCCGCGAAGCCGGTCGAGTTGGCCCTGACCCAGCCCGCCCGATCGACCACCCCGGCCCGGGCGACCACCCCGGGCAGCTCGGCCCCGAGGGCCTCGGAGAGCCGGGGCACGATCCGGGTCATCGTCGCGGCGTAGGCGGGCTCGGTCGCGGCCAGCTCCGCCGGATCGAGCGCGCCGGGTGCCCGCCGAAGTCGTCCGGCGGCGATCCGCTCGGCCGCCGGCCAGTCGACCAGTCCACGACGCGCCGACCGCTCCATCCGTCGCCCGACGACGGTCGCCGCGACCCCCAGTGCGGAGCCGACGAGGAAGCCGGCCTGCCAGACCCGGTCGTCCCGGGCCGGGCCGCTCCCGGCCGGGTCGCTTCGGCTCACGCCGCGGTCTCGCGCAGGGTGACCGCCTCGACCTCGGCGAAGCCGGGTCCGAAGAGGCGCTCGGCGAGCCCGTGGAAGGCGGCGGGATCGCCGGTCGTCAGCTGGCGGTGGATCGGCTGCGTGGCTCGACCGACCGGCGCGTCGTGGCCCTCGCGGCCGGGGTCGGCGGCGGTTCCCCGGCTCGAGCCCGGGGCCTCCAGGGCGTTCGTGGCGAGCAGCTCGACCAGCGCCGACGCGGTGGCCGTCGCCGAGTCCACCACCGCGACCCCCTCCCCCGCCACGGCCTGGATGATCGGCCGCAGGAGGGGGTAGTGGGTGCACCCGAGCAGGAGCGTGTCGATCCGGGCGGAGGGTGGCAGCGGGAAGATGAACTCGCCGTCCGCGTCCCGCTGGCCGAGCAGAGGGGCGAGCGCGTCGCGGACCTCGGCCTCGACGCTCGGCCCGCCGAGGCGGCCCGCCTCGACCATCGGCACGAAGGTCGGTGTGGCGTGCTCGTACACCTCGACCGCCGGGTTCTCCTCCTTGATCGCGTTGAAGTAGGCGTGCGAGCGGACCGTCGCCGGCGTGGCGATGACCCCGACCCGGCGGACCCGCGTGGCCAGGGCGGCGGCGGCCGCGCCGGGCCGGATGACCCCCAGGATCGGCAGTGGGTAGCGTCGGCGCAGGTCGGCCAGGCCGACCGCGGTGGAGGTGTTGCAGGCGATGACGACCGCCTTGACGTCGCGCTCGGCCAGCCGGTCGACGGCCTGCCGACTGAAGGTGAGGACTTCCTCGTCGGTCCGGGTCCCGTAGGGCGCCCGGGCGTTGTCGCCGAGGTAGATCGTCGACTCGGCCGGCAGCCGACGGACGATCTCGCGGAGGACCGTCAGACCGCCGACCCCGGAGTCGAAGACGCCGATCGGTCGCGCGTCGGCCACGTCAGTGTCGAGACCCGGCCGGTATCCGCTGGGTCGCCAGGAGCTGGTTGGCGATGGCCACGACGTCCTGGCTGACCTGGGCCCCGGGATCGGCCAGGATGAACGGCACACCCTCGTTGTTCGACTGGACCACCAGGCGGCCATCGGAGACGACGCTGTGCTCCGGGACGCGACCGATCGCCCCGGCCAGCTCGGCCTCGCCGATGCCGCCGGAGGAATCGGCCCGGTTCACCAGGTAGCGGACCTTCGTCGGCGCATAGCCCAGTGAGCGGAACGTGTCGGCCATCGTCAGGGTGTTGTGGATCGTCGTCGAGTCGTAGGTCACGATCTCGATGATCGTGTCGGCCACGTCGAGGAAGGCGAGGGTCCGCTCGTCCAGCCCGGCCATGGTGTCGATCACGATGACGTCGTAGACCCGGCGAAGGAGCGAGAGCGTCTTGTCGATGTCCCGGACGCTGACCATCTCGTTCTGCTCGACCCGTGGGGGTGCGAGCAGGATGTCGATCCCCGACGGGTCCCGCCACAGGACGTCCGACAGGTCCGCCTCGGAGATCCGGTCGGTCGGCAGGTCGACGATCGAGGGGGCGTTCATCGGGACCCGCAGGAGGGCCCGCAGGTCGCCGAACTGGAGGCTGCCGTCGATGAGGCACGTCCGCCGACCGGCCTGGCCCATCGCCACCGCGAGGTTGAGGGCGATGGTCGTCGTCCCCACCCCACCCTTCGGGGCGAAGACCGTGAACAGGCGCGACTCGCCGATCGCCTCCGACTCCTGGAACGCGGTCCGCACGGCGTGGATCCGGCTGATGAGGTCGTAACCCGAGAAGGGCATCGACAGGACCGCGTGGACCCCGGCCGCCGGGTTGGCCTCGAGCGGCTTCTGGGGGACCGTCAGGACGATGACCGGGACGGGGATCCCACCCGTCCGGATCTGCTCGATGAGCTGGGGCGCCTTGACCCGACCCTGGAGCAGGGCATCGACGATGACGATGTCCGGCCGGAGCTGGGAGACCTGGGCCGCCGCCTTCGCGCCTTCGCTCATCACCTCGAGCAGCTTGATCGTCTGCTGCGAGTTCAGGAGGCTGCGGATGTACTGGGCGACCTGCGGGACGTCCTCGACGACGAGCAGACGGACCTGTTCGGTGGTGGCCATTGCCCGGACTATACCAAGCCCCCGTCGGCGACCGACGGGTACCCGATGGTCATGGTTCGCGCCACGGGACGAGGATCTCCATCGCGCCCGGTCGGACGACCGCTTCGAGACCACCGGGCCCGAAGCCGTCGCCGTCCACCTGGCGGGGTTGGGCGGGTTCCGCGCTGACCCGGATCCGCCGGCCGCGGGCGCGGTAGGCATGCCCCGAGGGGCTCCAACCCAGCTCCGTCCGACCGAGGATCTCGAGGCTGCCCCGCAGCCCGCCGGGCAGGCTGCCGACCCGCAGGACGAACAGGTCGAGGAGGCCGTCGTCGGGCAGGATCGGCAAACGCGGCCGGACGATCCCCGGGACGAGGTCGCCGCAGTTGGCCACGAGGGCGACCGTCGCCTCGATCTCGATCCGCTCGTCGTCGATCTCCAGGCGGTAGGGCACGGGGGCGAGGTGACCGAGCAGGCCCAGGGCCGAGACCCAGTAGGCGAGACGGCCGATCCGATGCTTCCGGGCGGCGACCGTCGCCTCCATGACCCGGGCGTCCCAGCCGACCCCCGACGCGACGGTGAACAGGCGTCCGGACCGCGGGTCCGCCTCCTCCCCCTCGAGGGTCGCGTGGCCGAGGTCGATCGGGCGCCGGCCGACCCGGTCCATCGCCCGGATCGCCGCGAGCGGATCGTCCGGGATGCCGAGCGCCATGGCCAGCACGTTGCCGGTCCCCCCGGGGACGATGGCCAGGGGGATCCCCGAGCCGGCGAGATCGGTGGTGAGCTCGGCGATCGTGCCGTCACCCCCGACGGCGACGACCAGCCCGGCACCGTCGCGGATCGCCGCCGAGCCCGCGGCGTCGATCGAGGCGGCGTCCCCGACGGTGACGATCCGGGGCGGATGCCCCGTCGCGGTCCGGACCCAATCCTCGACCGCGGCCGCGATCCGGGCTCCCCGCCGAGGGCCGCGCAGACGCGAGGCAAGGGGGTTGAGGACCACCACCGTCGGGCCGTCGAGGGCGCGCAGGTCGACGGGCTCGATCGCGCTCGGCACGAGCCCCGACGGCGTCCCGGTCATGGGCGCACCGCGACGAGGACGGCGCGATCGGCGCCCGGTCCCAGCGGCTCGAGGTCGTAGCCACCGGCGATCGTCTCCACGACGAGCCCGGCGCTCTCGGCGAAGCCGCGCAGCTCGTCGGCGCCGACCAGGCGGAGCCGATCGCGGCGGACCCAGCGGATCGGCGTCTCCCCTGGGCGTCCCTCGTCGAAGATCGTCGTCAGGGTCACCGTCCCGGTCGCGGCGTCGTGGAGGGCGGCTCCGGTCTTGATCACCGTCCTGCCGGTCTCCGGATCCTCGCGGGCGTACTCGAGGATGAGCCGTCCGTCGTAGCGGGCGAGGTCCTCCGCATCCGGCAGCCACAGATCGACCACCGCGATGCCGCCCGGCGCCAGGTGCCCGGCGAGAACGCGGACCGCGGCCGCCTGGCTCGCGCGATCCCCGAGCAGCATGAGGGTGTTGAGGGCGATGAACGCCAGGCCGAACGTCCGCGGTTCCCCGGCCCCGTCCCGGAGACGGAGGTCGAGCGCGTCGGCCTCGAGGAGCGCCAACCGCTCGACCGCGCCGGCGCCGGCCGCCGCCGCCCGGAGGCGGGCCCGGGCGAGCATCGCCGGATCGCGGTCCACGCCGATCACCGACCAGCCGGCCAGGGCCAGCGGGACGGCCAGCCGGCCCGTCCCGGCGCCGATCTCGAGGATCCCGTCGCCGGCCCGCTCGGCCAGGGCGAGGTAGAGGTCGAGATCTCCGGGATCGTCGACGAGATCGACGTCGTAAAGGCGCGCCAGGGCGTCGGCGACCCCGTCCGGCATGGCGCTCATGACCGGATGCTACCCGGACCGGTGCCGATCGAGGACGTCACCCGCTCAGCGTTCGAGCCGGACCGGTCGGCCGTCCCGCTTCTTCAGGGCGAGCGCGCTGATCGCCTCGAGAGCGGCCCGGTTGGCGGCCATCGCGGTCGTCTCGGCCTGGTCGTACGGCGGCGAGACCTCCACGATGTCCATCCCGCACAGGTCCACCGCGCCGACGATCTGACGGATCGCCCGGAGGACCTCGCGGGTGAGCATCCCGCCCGGCTCGGGGGTCCCGGTGCCCGGCGCCATCCCCGGATCGATGACGTCGATGTCCAGGCTCAGGTAGATCGAGTCCGGCCCGTCGAGCGCCTCGGCGATCGCGTCGGCGATGACCGCCTCGGAGCCGCGCTCCTCGATCTCGGTCATGAAGTGGTAGCGCAGGCCGTGCTCCTTCATCCACTCGAAGACCTCGACCGGCGGCCAGTAGCCGCGCAGGCCGACCTGGACGAAGTTCTTGCCCTTGACCGCACCCGACTCGATGAGCCGGCGCATCGGCGTGCCGTGGCCGGCCAGGACGCCCCAGTCCTCGTTGGCCGTGTCGGCGTGGGCGTCGAAGTGGACGATCCCGATCGAGCCGGGGCGGCGGACCTCGGCGATCGCGGTGGCCGACGGCCAGGTGATCGAGTGGTCGCCGCCGAGGACGATCGGGATCGCCCCGGTCTCGGCGACCTCGTCGGATCTTTCGGTAGATGAGGGCGTGGGCCCGGTCGATCCAGGCCGGGATGATGTTGGCGTCGCCGGCGTCGACGACGTCGAGGATCTCGAACGGCTCCACCCCGAGCTGGAGCGAGTGGATCGAGCCCGAGGTGTACTGCGCCTCGCGGATCGCCCGCGGGCCGAACCGGGCGCCGGACCGGTGGCTGACGGCGTCGTCGAACGGCGCCCCGACGATGGCCACGTCCGGCCGGCGCCGGGCGAGCTCGGCCGGGTCGGTGATCCAGGGCAGCTTCATGAACGAGACGGGCCCGACGTAGGTCGGCAGGTCGAAGTCGCTGAAGACCTCGTACTCCCGGTCCCAGCCGTTCCGGGCCGCGAAGCCGGGGTCGGCGGCGGGATCGGGATCGTGGCGCTCGGACATCGAGGTCCTCCGGAGACGGGCCGGCGGCGCATCGGGCCGCGCGGGACGGGACCGTCTCTGGGGGCGCCGCCGGTTCGCATCCGACGTCCAGCGGGGCGCGCCGGGCCGATCGTAGCACCGCCGGTGCCCGACCGCGCCGGGGTCAGACCGGCAGGGCGCGGTCAGCCCGTTCCGGAACTCCTGCCAGGCGGCCTCGACCAGGGCGGGGTCGGCGAAGCAGCTCGTAGGCGGTCTGGGCCACCAGCGTCGCGGCCAGCAGGGTCACCTCGTCGCCCGAGCGGCGAGATCGCGGCCTCGCGGAAGTCGATCGAGTGGCCCGGGCACGCCCTCGGCGCAGATCGCGATCGATGGATGGATCGTCGGCAGGACCTGGCTGACGTTGCCCATGTCGCTGCTGCCCAGGTTGTCGGACGGCGGCTGGTCGGCGACGCCGTAGGCGGCCATGTTCGCGGCGAACCGGTCGCCGATCGTGGCCGGTTGTGGTTCATCGTCGACGCGCCGCCCTCGAAGACGACCTCGACCGTGCAGCCGCGTCGCCGCGGCCGCCGCCTCGCACATCTCGCGGAACCGCTCGCGCATCTCGAGGTACTCGGCCTCGCGCGGCGAGCGGACCATGAACCAGGCCTTCGCCCGACCCGGGATGATGTTGGCCGCGGTGCCGCCCTCCTGGACGATCCCGTGGACCCGGACGTCGGGCCGGAGCTGCTGGCGCCACAGCCCGACGGCGGAGAACAGCACGATGAGGGCGTCGAGCGCGTTGCGGCCCATCCACGGCTCCGATGCGGCGTGGGCCTGGAGCCCGTGGAACGTGACGTAGACGTCCTCGCTGGCGAGGAGCCGGCAGTCGACGTAGGACGTGTCGGAGGGGTGGAACAGGAGCGCCGCGTCGAGCCCCTCGAAGAGACCGTCGCGGATCATGTGGCCCTTGCCCGATCCACGCTCCTCGGCCGGCGTCCCGAGGAAGACGATCTCGCCGGGCAGCTCCGGCCGCGACCGCGGCCAGGGCGATCGCCGCGCCCGACCCCCGAGGCGGCCATCGTGTTGTGGCCGCAGCCGTGGCCCAGGCCGGGCAGCGCGTCGTACTCGGCCAGGATCCCGATCCGCGGCCGCTCCCCGCCCCGACCGCCGGCCAGCCGGCCGCGGACCGCCGTCGCCAGGCTGCCGACCGGGTGCTCGACGACGTAGCCGTGACGACGGAGCGCCTCGGCGACCCAGGCCGACGCCTGGAACTCCTCGAAGGCCGGCTCCGGGTTGGCATGGATCCGATGCGAGAGCTCGAGGATCTCGGCACGGTGGGTCTCGACGGCCGCGGCGATCCGGCGCTTGGCGTCCGCGAACGGCTCGGCGGGCGCGGTGGCGGCGAGGTCGAACGTCTCGGCGGTCACGGGGCTCCTCGCGGTCGGCGTCAGCGCTCGGCGGACAGGGTGGCCTCGGCGACCGAGACGATGACGACGACGAACAGGGCGATCGGCAGGCTGAAGGCGCCCTGCAGACGGAGGACGACGAAGACGGCGACCACGACCGCCACCCAGGCGCCCCGCCGGACGGCCCGGACCCAGTCGCCACGATAGGCGATCCGTCCGTGCCGACCGAAGACGACCAGCCAGAAGAGCGGGACGCAGGTCAGCCCGACGGCGACCCCCATCAGGATCGCGCCGAGGAGCCCGGCCGCGGAGTCGGTCCGCGGGTCGCGGGTCGTGACGACCAGCCCGACGAGGACCCAGGCGATGCCGGCCGCGGCGAAGATCGCCAGGTTCGTCATCCGGTCGCGTGCTTCCATCGCGCCGGAGTCTAGCCGCGCCAGCGCCGTCGCTCGAGCGTCGACGCCGCCGAGGCGGCCTCGAGTCGACCAGGTCCGGTCGAGCTCGAGGTCCTCGCCGTCGCGGCCGTCCGTCGGCCGGTGCGCTCGCGGGCAGCGGCGAGTCGGCCGGGCCGATCGCGCAGCCAGGCCGCCCGCCAGCCGGCCCGCCTGGCTCCCACGACGTCGGCCGCCCAGTCGTCGCCGACGTGGAGGATCGCCGGACCCGCGACATCCCGAGCGCCGCCTCGGCGACCCGGAAGATCCGGGAGTCCGGCTTGATCGTCCCGACCCGCTGCGAGACGACGACCGCCCGGAGGTGCGGCCCCCAGCCGGCGCGCCTCGACGTAGCGCTCGATCGTCTGCGGCCAGCGGCCAGTTCGAGCAGATCCCGAGGCGATACCGCTCGGCCAGCCGGGCAAGGAGCGGCCCGACCTCCGGCGGCGGCGGCGAGCGCCTCGACGAAGGCCTCGCTGTAGACGTCGACCGCGAAGGCGATCTCGGCCGGGCTCGACAGCCGGGCGGCCGCCGGCGTCGTCCCAGCGATCGTGGCCGCGGCGGCGCGGGCATGCCCCGCATCCGGGCGAGGACGCGGACGACCGCTGGGTCGAGGTCGACCTCGCGCATCGCCGGGACCTCCTCCGCGAACTGGCGCTCACGCTCCGTCGACCCAGGCCGCGCCGAACGCCGCCGTGGTCGAACGGCCCGCAGCGGTCGGCGACGGCGCGCGTCGTCCGCTCGACGACGACCCGGAGGTCGTCCCGCCGACGGGGACGAGGGTGTTCCCGAAGTCGAAGCTGATCGCCCGAAGGCTCCGCGGCCGGCGCCCGGGCGCCGTCGGTCCCGGGCACGTCAGCGGACCGCGCTCGCCGGGCAGATGTCGCGGAACGGGCAGTAGGTGCAGGTCACGCAGGTCCGGGGTCGGCTCGAAGGCGCGGGCCCGGATCCCGGCCGCGGCGAGTCGCGATCCGCTCGCGCGCCCGCGCCAGCCGCTTCTCGTCGACCTCGGCCCGGCCGACGAGCCCGGTCTCGAGGAAGTGGAGCTGGACCGCGTCCGGCAGCCGCCCGGTCATCGCCTCGTAGGCCATCGCGTAGATCGTCAGCTGGAGCGAGTCCCGCGCCCGCTGGCGCGCCTTGACCGGGTCGCGCACGTCGCTCGACTTGTAGTCGGTGATCGTGACCCGCTCGCGCGGCAGGAGCGGCAGGGTGGGCTCGACGACGTCGGCCGACGGCCGCCCGAGCTCGGGTCCGGCGGCGACGCCGGCCCGGCCCGGCGGCGCTCCGCCGGCGCGCCGCGGTCGCCCGGCTCGATGTCGACCCGGTCCCAGCGCCCGCGGATCCGGTCGCCGTCGAGGGTGAACGCAGAAGTCGCGCTCGACGTAGGCCGGGACGACCGCGTCCGGGCCGGAGCTGCTCCTCGCGGAACCGGCGCAGGGCGGCCCGACCGGCCGTCGAGCCGCGCCTCCTCGTGCTCGCGGGTGAGGAAGCCCTCGTTCGTCCAGGCGGCCTCGAAGGCGGCCACCAGCTCGGCCTCGGTCATGATCTCGCCGCGGCCCTGGCGCCGATGGAACTCCTGGACGGCCGCGTGGAGGGCGGACCCGTAGACGATCGAGTGGTGCGGCGCCACCGGGACGCGGACGACGTGGACGTAGCGGTACTTCAGCGGGCAGCCGAGGTAGTCGTCGACCTGGTCGAAGCTGAGCGAGAGCGGCTCCGGCGGGCTCGACCGGCGGGCCGGCTGCCGCCGCGCTCCGGCCGCGGCGAACGCGGCCAGCCGCTCGAGCGGGGAGCTCGGCCCGCTGCCGACCGCCGCGGACGGATCGGCCGGCCGGAGGTCGAGCGCCTCGAGCACGAACGGCGAGACCCGTCGCGCCCGCCGCCCGCCGTAGTCGACGGCGTGGGTCAGGATCAGCTCGTCGCGGGCCCGGGTCATCGCCACGTAGAACAGCCGGCGCTCCTCGCGCAGGTGGGCGTCGCCCTCGGCCGGCGCCGACCGCGAGCAGCTCGGCCGGGGATCGCCAGCGGGTCGCGCCGGTCGGCCGCCGGGAACCGTCCGTCGACGAGCCCGACCAGGAAGACGATCGGGAACTCGAGGCCCTTCGCCTTGTGGACGGTGAGGACGGCCACCGCGTCGCGATCGTCGTCGAGCTCGGCCGTCGGCGGATCGTCGCCCGGCCTCGATGAGGGTCGGCAGATGGCCGACCACGAACGCCGGCAGCGGTCGTCGGCCAGGAGGGCCGACTGCGGCGCGGACGATGTCGAAGAACCGGGCGACGTTCTGGAGCGCCTCCTCCGCGCCGCGCGCTCGTCGGCCGCCGCCAGCCGGGCCAGCAGCCCGGACTCCTTGAGGAACGCGTAGAGGACCTCGCCGGCCGGTCGCTCGTGGGCGAGCCCGGCATACCGGCGCAGGTCGGCCGACCAGGCGCTCGACCGCGGTCCGGGTGTCCGGCGAGAGCCGCAGGAGGCCCGGCTGCCGGTCGAGCTCCTCGAGCACCTCCCAGACCGACCGGTTGCGCCGCCGGGCGCTGGCCACGATCGTCGGTCAGGTCCTCGCCGCCCAGGCCGTAGACGTCCGAGGCGGCCAGGGCGTAGACGTCGACGCTCGAGTCCGAGGTCCGCGACGGCTCGCAGGAACGCCAGCAGGAGCCGGACCTCGGGCCGGGCGTAGAGCCCCGACGACGCCCGAGAACCGCCACGGGATGCCGGCCACGTTGAGGCTGCGCAGGATCGGCGTCCGCCTCGGCGTTGGACCGGACGAGGATGGCGTGGTCCCGCGGCGCGGCGCCGCGCGGCGACCCGGCCGGCGATCTCTCGGGCGATCCAGTCGGCCTCCTCGGCCCCGGTCGCGAAGGCCTCGTGGCGGACGGCCGGGACCCGCCGGCCGGCCGGCGGCTCCGGGCGCTGCGGCGCGGAGTCGCTTGTCGATCCCGGCCTGGACCTCGAGCCGGTCCGGGTCGTTGAACCGGATGAGCCGGTGGCTGGCCGTCGAGGATCCCCGCCCGCGACCGGTAGTTCCGCCGGAGGACGACCATCCGGGCGTCGCGGTAGCGATCCCGGAACTCGACGATGTTGCTCGGTCGCCGCGCCGCGGAAGCGGTAGATCGACTGGTCGTCGTCGCCGACGACGGTCACGTTGCGATGCGGCTCCGCGATGAGCTCCACCAGCTCCGCCTGGGCCCGGTTCGTGTCCTGGAACTCGTCGACGAGGACGTAGCGGAACCGACGCTGGACCTCGCGCCGGGCGGCCGGCGACTCGCGCAGGAGACGCAGCGCCAGGGCGACCTGGTCGCCGAAGTCGATGAAGCCCGCCTCGCCCAGGAGCGCCTGGTAGCGGGCGTAGGCGCGGGCCAGCTCGAGCTGGCGGGCCGCCTCCTCGACGCCGCCGCAGCCGACTCGCGGTCCTCGTCCGAGGCGCCGGTCTCGGTCGCCAGCTCGACCAGCAGCTCGGCCTGCCCGACCTCCCGCTCGGCGTGGGCGAGGTAGGTCGCCGGGTCGACGTCCTCGTCCTTGAGCCGGCTGAAGTGGCCGGCCAGCGCGCCCAGGAAGCGGGTCGGGATCGCCGAGCGGCCGGTAGTGATCGAGGTCGAGCTCGAAGAGCCGCTCGCGCAGGAAGATGACGACCTCCGGCCGCGACAGGACCCGGACGTCGGGCGGCAGACCGAGCTCCAGGGCGTACTCCCGGATGAGCCGGTCGCCGAAGGCGTGGAACGTGGCGATCGCGGTGTCCGTGTAGCCGTACGGCACCAGCTGGTCCACCCGGACCTGCATCTCGGCCGCGGCCTTGTCGGTGAACGTCAGGGCCAGGATCTCCGACGGCCGCGCCCGGCGGGTCGCGATGAGCCAGGCGATCCGGCGGGTGACGACCTGGGTCTTGCCGGTCCCCGCCCCGGCCACGACGAGGAGCGGCCCCTCGCCGTGGGTGACCGCCCGGAGCTGCTCGCCGGTTGAGACCGTCGAGCAGGGCGTCCAGGCCGGGCGCGGCCGCGGCGTCCGGACCCGGCCGCAGGCGGCGCCGGCCGGCTCCGTCCAGACCGGGATCTGCTCGAGCGGGCGCGGGCGGCGACGCCGCCGGATCGCGGTCACGACGGGTCGGAAGGACGAGGACGCGGGAAGCGGTGTCGCGGGAGCTGCAGGGGGCATGTCGCCATCCTCGGCGCCGAGCCGTGACAGCTCGCCCGTCACGATGGCGCCGGTCAGCGCCCGCCGAGCCCGGTCGCGACCCGTTCGGCCAGCGCGACCCGGCCGGCGGTGGCCCCGCGGGCGAGGGCCAGGGCCTGGGTCTCCTCCTCGGACAGGGCGGCCTCCGGCCGACCCGCGGCGACGGCCTTGGCGTAGATCCGCGTCCCGCCCCGGGCGTGGAGGCTGCTGATCACGATCCCGTCGTCGTCGGCGTCGAGGAGCGCGAGGGCGAAGCTCTGGTTGCCCCCGGTGTCCTCGAACGGGTTGTAGCGGACGAGGCCGATCCGCTGGAACGCCTTGCGACCGCGGGCCTCGAGGGCGCCCGTCCGGACGGTCAGCTCGGCCACCTCGGACGAGAGCTGGACGACCTGACCGAGCTGCGCCTCGAGGACATCCTGGAGGCTGTCGCCCGTCGTCGCCCCGGGTCAGCGCATCGAGCCGGCGACCGAGCGCCGCGGCCCGTCGCCAGGCCACGATGGCGGCCACCGAGCGCGACGCCGAGGAGCGCGATGAGGACGACGAGGAGCGGTCCATGGAGTCCAGGACGGACACGGTCACGGGGCGGATGGCCTCCGGCTTCGGGGTCCCCGAGTCTAGCAGGTGACCCTTCGCGCACCCCCGAGCCCGATCCGGTGCTATCCTCTCGCGCGGTGGCCCGGCTGCCGCCCCGTCACCGGCGTCGACCCGGAGGAACCCACCGAGCCCATGGCCAAGCGAGCCCGCGGCAACATCGCGACCCGGTCAGCGTCGGCCCAGCCAACGGCCGGCGACGCGACCCGCCGGAGGCCCGGCCCCCGCGCCGATCGTCGCGGAGACCCAGGTCGACGGCCGCCACGACCGGCCGTCGCCGCCGCCGCCCGCGACGTCACAGCGGACGCGCTCGCGCGACGCGTCCGGCACGTTCAGCGCCTCCGCCGCCCAGGAGTACGCCTACGTCCGGGCGGACCTGCGCCGGATCGTCAAGGTCGCGGCGGGGCTGTTCGGGACGATGTTCGTCCTGTTCATCCTCATCGACGTCGTCGGCGTCATCAAGGTCTGATCCCCGCACGGTCCCGCGCTCGACGAGCCCGGTCGTAGACTGACCGGGTGCCCAGCCGCAAGCCGTCGCCCGACCAGGCAGCCCTCTTCCAGCCCCCGCCGGGACGTCAGCCGCTGGCCGCCCGGATGCGCCCGGCCAGCCTCGACGAGTTCGTCGGCCAGGCCCACCTCGTCGGCGAGCGGGGACCCCTCCGACGGGCCGCCGAGCGAGGCTATCTGGGGTCGATCCTGCTCTGGGGCCCACCCGGCACCGGGAAGACCACCCTCGCCCGGATCCTGGCCGACGCGGTCGAGGCCCGCTTCGTCACCCTCTCGGCGGTGATGAGCGGGATCGCCGAGATCCGGGCCGCGGTGGCCGCCGCCCGCGAGCGGCTGACGATGGACGGCGGTCGGACGATCCTGTTCATCGACGAGATCCATCGCTTCAACAAGGCCCAGCAGGACGGCCTCCTCCCCCACGTCGAGGACGGGACGATCACCCTCGTCGGGGCGACCACCGAGAACCCCTACTTCGAGGTGAACGGGGCGCTCCTCTCGCGCCTCCGGGTGTGGCGACTCGAGCCGCTCTCCGACGACGATGTCGCGACCGTCGTCCGGCGGGCGCTCTCCGACGCCGAGCGAGGGCTGGCCGGCTCGCTCGGGCCGAGCGGCGGGGTGGCCCTGGCCGACGAGGCGTTCGACCACCTGGTCAGCCTGGCCGGAGGCGACGCCCGCCAGGCCCTGAACGTCCTGGAGGGCGCCGTCGCCCTGGCCGAGGGCGAGGACGTCCGCGACGCCGACGGCCGGGTGGCGCCCCGGCTGGCCGACGTAGAGGCCGCCGCTCAGCAGCGGATCCTCGCCTACGACCGGGCCGGCGACGGTCACTACGACACCGCCTCGGCCTTCATCAAGAGCATCCGCGGCAACGACCCCGACGGCGCTCTGTACTGGCTGGCCACGATGATCGCCGCCGGCGAGGACCCCCGCTTCATCGCCCGTCGGCTGATCATCTCCGCCTCGGAAGACGTCGGGAACGCCGACCCGCGGGGTCTCCAGCTGGCCGTGGCCGCGGCCGCCGCCCTGGACCACGTGGGTCTGCCCGAGGCCCAGTACGCCCTCGCCCAGGCGACGACCTACCTGGCCACCGCCCCGAAGTCGAACCGTTCGGGCATGGCCTACTGGGCGGCCGTCGCCGACCTCGATGAGCACGGAGCCCTGCCGGTACCCCTCCACCTGCGGAGCGCCGGGCACCGCGGGCTCAAGCACCACGGCCACGGGGTCGGCTATCGCTACCCGCCCGACTACGCCGGCTCGGACGTCGAGCAGGCCTATCTGCCCGACGAGCTCGCCGAGCGGCGCTACTACCGGCCGATCGAGCAGGGCTACGAGACGACGATCGGGGCCCGGATGGCCGCTCGGGCGGAGGCCCGCGAGGAGGCCCGGGAGCGTGGTCGACCGAGTCGCGAGCCGATCCCGGGGCCGGCCGCCGACGGGATGAAGGCGGGCGGATCGATCATGCGCACCCGCGAGGAGAGCCGGCGGCAGCTGGCCGAGACCGAGAAGCGGGACGCCTCCGACTGACGAGGTCGACCGGAAGCGCGATCGGTAGGGTGCGCCCGGCGCGGTCAGGCGTCCGACGCCGTCAGCCGGCCGAGGTCGACACCCGCCCGGCCTCGATCGCGGCGACGTAGGCCGCGTGATCCCGCTCATTGACGTCGGCGTACGTCTCGGCGAAATCGGCGATCGCGCCGTCGAAGGTGTCGCTCGTCCCGAGGTAGGCCGCGATCGCGACCGCGTCGCCCGAACGTGCGTGCGCCCGGGCGAGCGCCCAGCCGCAGATGCCGGCGTAGAAGCCGAGGCCGAGCGGCTGGAGGGTCGCGATGTCCACCGAGCCCTTCATGTCCCAGAGCTGGCGCATGTAGAAGTCGCGCCCCCCGGGACCCCGCGTCCAGCCCAGGAAGACGTCGGAGGTGGCCTGCATGATCTGCTGGCCGACGACCACGCGCTGACCCTGGTTGGCATGCGCGGTCGCCCCGACGTACGGCTCCATGACCGAGGCCGTCGCCTCCTTCGCCTGGAGGATCAGCGGGTCGTTCTCGTCGCGGCCCTCGAGGACGAGGATGAAGCAACGCGTCCCGACGCTCCCGACCCCGACCACCTTGAGGGCGACGTCGACGAACCGGTAGCGCTCGAGGAAGTCGCGCCGGTTCTCGGGCATCGTGGCCCGGTAGTCGGTGAAGATCTTCTCGAGAGCCTTCACACCGCCGATGCTCTCGAGGTCGATGTGGGTGACCACCGGCGGATCGTCGAGGAGGACCCGGCGACCGTCGACGACCCCGGTCAGCGACTCGAAGGCGCGCATCCCGTCGCGCTGGCGGGCCTTGCTGAAGATCGCCTCGAGCCGCTTGCGACGGTCGGCCGCGGCCCGGCCGGAGAGCGCTCCGCTCGCCTCGGCCGCCGCGCGGATATCGGCGTCGGTGATCGAGGCATAAAGCACCTCGATCAGGCGCATCCCGGCGTAGCGGGCCATCCACTGGCGGTAGCTTCGGACGCCGTTCATCGTCGCGGCCCTGATCAGCGAGGCACTGAACCCGTTCGCGCGCCCGGCGATCGTGACGCTCGCGGCCAACCGCTTGACGTCCCACTCCCAGGGTCCGGGCAGCGTCTCGTCGAAGTCGTTCGTGTCGAAGACCAGGGTCCGTTCGGGGGAGGCGAACAGCCCGAAGTTGGACAGGTGGGCGTCACCGCACGCCTGGACGAGGATGTCGGTCCGCGCGGCGGCGGCGAGGTCGAAGGCCATCACCGCCGGCGTGCCCCGATAGTAGGCGAAGGCCGACGCGGCCATCCGCTCGTGACGCAGGGGGACGAGGTCGGGCAGGCGGTCAGCCTCCTGCGCCTCGAGCATCGCGATCGGGTCGCGGCCGGACGCCGGCTCGAACGTGGCGTGGTCCGTCCGAGGGACGCGCTTCCGGGCGGCCTTGCCGGCCTCGGCGCGATCGGTCGGATGGACCCACGGTCGGGCGGTCCAGGCGTCGCCGCCCGGTGCATCGACCTCCCAGGCGGCGTCGTACTCGGCGGCGGTCGCCTCGTCAGGAGTGCGGTCCGTAGACCTCCGGGTTGGCCTAGTCGGCTCTGCCATGACGCTGATCCTCCGCGCCTCGGGCGCCTACGTCCCGCGGTAGTACGAGTCGACCCTCTTGCGGTTGCCGAAGATGCCACCGCCCCAGGTGCCGAGGTCGCCGAGCACGGCGCAGACCAGGATGAAGTAGCGGAAGGCGTCGAAGCCGCCGGCCGAGAACATCACGAACAAGAACGTCGTCCAGGGCAGGAAGAGGAACCCCAGGACCGGCCAGATCTGCGAGTCGAAGGCGGATCCCCAGGTCGCAGGATCGTTCAGCCAGCCGACCAGGATGAGCAGACGCGGGAACAGCATCCCGACGACGGTGATGACGCAGCCCATGGTGGCACCTCCCTTTCGTGGACATCATGCACCGACCGGCGGTGCCCGCGGGCACCGAATAGCAGACCCATCATCCCCGGCCGTATCAAGACATCCGGATGCGGTCCGTCGCGCAGAGCGTGCCCGGATCCTGGACCGGCCTATTCGTCCTGAGTCACCCAGATGAGATCGGGGTCGAAGCTGTATCCCCACGGGAGCCCGAAGTGCCGGTCGCACACATGACCAGGATCGTGTCGGTGGACCGAGTCCCGCCGGATCGCAGCGAACAGCTCGACCTTGCTCCAGGGGCATGGCAAACAGCGCATCATCCTCCGACGATCGTGGTGGGTCCAGAACTACCTGGAACCCATTCCGCGATCAAGCCCGTGGGGCCATCACTGCCCTCGTCACTTCCTTGGCCGCGCGGAGGAATCGCGCTTAGCGCCTCGTCTCGTACCTGGTCAGAACCACCCCGCCGGGAAACGTCCGCGTCTCCACCAGGTTCAGGTTCACCCAGCTATCCAGCGCGGTGAAGAACGGCGTGCCGCCGCCCACCAGGACCGGATGGGTCACGATCGTGTACTCGTCGATCAGCCCGGCCCGCATGGCCGCCCCGGCAAGCGTTGCACCACCAACCCTCATCGGCTCGCCGTCCTCAGCCTTGAGCCGGGTGATCTCCGCGACCGCGTCGCCGGTGACCAGGCGGGTGTTCCAGTCGACCTTCTCCATCGCCGAGGAGAACACCACCTTCGGCGTGTCCCGCCAGTTCCGCGCGAACTCGATCGCCGCCGGGGTGGCATTGGGCTGCTGGTCGCCGGTCGGCCAGTAGGAACTCATGGCCTCCCACAGCCTGCGCCCATACAGCAACAGGCCGATCGCCCTCTCCTGATCGAGCCACCACTGGAACAGCTCGTCGCTCGGCCGGCTCCACCCGAGGTCGTCGCCGGGCGCGGCGACGTAGCCATCCAGTGTCAGGTTCATGCCGTAGATCAGTTTCCGCATCGCGCCATGCCTTCCGTCAGCCGGTCTCGGAAGTTTGGACCTTCGGTCACCGAGCGGTAGTCGCGACGCCGGCGCCGACCGTCACGGCTCCGACGAGGAGTGCGAGCATCCCGGCGA
Source organism: uncultured Chloroflexia bacterium (assembly GCA_963809595.1). Lineage (GTDB taxonomy): Bacteria > Chloroflexota > Limnocylindria > Limnocylindrales > CSP1-4 > Chersky-267. The sequence goes on from CAWEKG010000002.1 coordinate 615,563, forward strand.
GCGCGAGCGCCTGCTGCTCGTCCCCCGCTGCAGGAGGCAGGATCGTCGCGGTGATCATCGGCCCCGGGGACGAGCCGAGGACGAGGACGAGGACCGGCGACGGTCCGACCCTCGAACGCCGGGCATCCAGCGTTCGAGTCCCCCGAGCCGTCGGCTCGCTCGCTCGCGAGGTCGGCCGAGCGACGCCGACACCGGTATCGACTAGGCGGCGGCGAGGGCGGCGGAGGCCACCGGCTGGTCTTCCGTCCGGACCTTGAGCGCCTTCTTGACCTCCTCGACCACGATGAGCGACAGGGCCACCCCGATGCACACGAGCCACTGCTGGCCGGTCAGGCTGGTCATGTCGAGCACGTTCTTGAGGACACCGAGCTCGGTCGCCAGCACGATGGTGACGATGGACAGCCCCGTCGCCTTGAGCAGCGCCGGGTTGCCCAGGATGTAGCCGCTGAAGACCGACCGGTTCTCGTCGGCGGTCTCCAGGGATGAGGCGATGCGGAAGAGCGAGAACGTGGTCACCCCCATCGTCCGCGCGATCGTGTCGCTGCCGAACGCGGTCGTCGCCCACGCGATCACGGCAAGGGTGCCTCCGCCCATCACGAGCCCCACGACCAGGAGCCAGATGGTGAGCGGGCGGGGCAGGATCCTCTGGTTCTTGGGCCGCGGCGTCTCCTCCATGAGCCCGTCTCGCGGCTTCCCGAACCCGAGGCCGACCGCCTGGAAGACGTTGACCGTGAAGTTGAGCCACATGGTCTGGAGCGGGAGGAACGGGACGCCGGCCAGGATGTTCAGGAGCGACGAGCCGAGGAACACCGTGATGTACCCGTAGCAGGCCGCCATCTGGTAACGGATGAAGCGCAGCAGGTTGTCGTAGATGTTGCGGCCGACCCCGACCGCCTTCACGATCGTGGCGTAGTTGTCGTCGGTGAGGATCATGTCCGCGGCGCCCTTGCTGACCTCCGTCCCGGTGATCCCCATCGCGATACCGATGTCGGCCTTCTTCAGGGCCGGCGCGTCGTTGACGCCGTCGCCGGTCATCCCGACGACCAGACCCTTCTTCCGAAGGATGTCCACGAGGTGGACCTTGTCCTCGGGGGAGACCCTGGCGATGACGCCGATCCCGTCGATCTGGCGCATGGCCTCGTCGTCGCTCAGCGCGCGGAAGTCGGTGCCCGTGATCGCGCGGCCCTTGATGCCGAGCTGGGTTGCGATCGCCTGGGCGGTGACGGCATGGTCGCCGGTGATCATCCGGACCTGGATCCCGGCCCGCTGCGCCCGGGCGATGGCGTCCTTGGCGGCCGGCCGTGGCGGATCGACGATGCCGACGATGGCGAGGAGCGTGAGGCCGTCGATGGCCTTCAGCAGGTCGGCGTTCGGGTCGAACGTGGCCGGGTCGAAGTCCTTCTGGCCGGTCGCCATGACCCGGAGGCCCTGCTTCCCGAGCCGGTCGTTCTCGGCGAGGTACCCGTCCCGCAACTGCCCGATCGGCACCTCGATACCGTCCGGACCGTGGGCGGCGACGGCACGGGCCAGGAGCTGGTCCGGCGCACCTTTGATGTAGCCGCGGACGACCTCGCGGCCGCTCGTGTCCTTCATCCGGTGGAAGGTGGCCATCATCTTGTAGGCCGCGTCGAACGGCAGGGTCGCGACGCGGGGGTACTGCTCGCGGGTGAGCATCGGATCCACGCCGCCCTTCGCCGCGAGGACGACGAGCGCGCCTTCCGTCGGGTCGCCGACGAGCTCGCCGCCGCGGACCTCGGCGTCGGAGCAGAGGGCCATCGGCAGCAGGTACTGCTCGAGCGGCACGTCGGGCTGGCCGCCGGTGTGCGAGATCTGCCCGGTCGTCGAGTAGCCGTCCCCGTTGATGGCGTAGCGCCGGCCGACGATCGCCATCTGGACGGCGGTCATCTGGTTCATGGTGAGAGTGCCGGTCTTGTCGGAGTTGAGCGCCGAGGTCGACCCGAGGGTCTCGACCGAGCGGAGCTGCTTCACGATGGCGCCGGCCTCCGCGAGGAGCTGCGAGCCCTTGGACAGGATGGCCGTGTCGATGGCCGGGAGGGCCGTCGGGATGGCTGCGATCATGAACGCGACCGCGGTGAGGAAGAGCTCCTGGAGGGGCACGCCGCGGGCGATGCCCAGCAGGAGCGACGCGGTCAGCGCGAAGCCGGCAAGGATCAGGATCTGGCGCGTCAGCCCGTTGAGCTGCTTCGTGAGCGGCGTTTCCTCGGTCACCGTGGCCGAGAGCATGCCGCTGATGTGGCCGACCTGGGTGTCCATGCCGGTGGTCACGACGAGGATCGTCCCGGAGCCACGGGTGACCTGGCAGTTCATGAAGGCCATGTCCACGCGGTCCCCGAGGGCGGCGTCGGCTGCGACCGCGTCCGCCTGCTTGGGGGTGGGAACGCTCTCGCCGGTGAGGGCGGATTCGTCGATCTCGAGGGTCGCGGCGCTGAGGATCCGCAAATCGGCCGGGACGAGGTCGCCGGCCTCGATGTTGACGATGTCGCCGGGGACCAGCTGGTCCATCGGGAGATCGACGAGCTCGCCGTTCCGGCGGGTCTTCGCCATGACGGCCAGCTTCTGGCTGAGGGCGTCGGCGGCAGCCGACGCCTTGCCCTCCTGATTCATGCCCATCACCGCGTTGCCCAAGGTGAGGAGCAGGAGCATGAGGCCGGTGAAGAACTGCCCGGGAAGGAAGAGGCAGATGATGCCCGCGATGAGCAGCACGATCTGCATCGGGTCGGCGTACTGACCCAGGAAGACCTGTGCGCGCGACACCTTCTTGGCCGCTGTGAACTTGTTCGGACCCACCTTCGCCCGGCGTGCGTCGGCCTCGGCGGAGGTCAGGCCCTGATCTACGTCGACGGCCTGCTGGCGCAGGGCGTCGTCCGGAGAGAGGGCATACCAGGCGGTGGCGCTCGCTCCCGCGGCGGGGCTCGCTGCCGTGGATGGCGCTGCGGCGGTCACGACTTCTTCCCTTTCTTGCCCTTCTTGTCCGCCTTCCGACCGCTGGCTTTCGTGGCCTTCTCGGCGAGCTCCACCTCGATCGGATCCGGGGCCGCGCCCTCGGGGGCCTGGCCCTCGAGGTCCATCTTCGCAGCCTGGAGGGCGGCCTTCGCCTCCGCGCTGACCTTCGGGAAGCGCGGGTCGATCTCGATGAGGGCGTTGGCGATGACCCCCGCCGCGGCGACCCGGGCGAACGGCTTGTCGTCGGCCGGGATGACGTACCAGGGCGCCCACTCCGTGCTGGTGTTGCTCAGCACGTCGGCGAACGCCTTCTGGTAATCGGCCCAGAACATCCGCTCCTTGGCGTCGTTCGCGCTGAACTTCCAGTTCTTCTCGGCCAGGTCGATCCGGGCCAGGAACCGGCGGCGCTGCTCCTCCTTGGACACATTCAGGAAGATCTTCACGATCCGGAAGCCCTGGTCGGTCAGGTAGTGCTCCCAGTCGTTGATCTCACGGAAGCGGCGCTTCCAGACGTCGCCCCGCTTCGACGCCGGCGGCAGCTTCTGGCCGGCGAGGATCTGGGGATGGACCCGGACGACGAGGACCTCCTCGTAGTACGAGCGGTTGAAGATCCCGATGTTGCCCCGCTCGGGCAGCTTCTTCGCATAACGCCAGAGATAGTCGTGGTCGAGGTCCTCGCTCGACGGCACCTTGAAGCTGCTGACCTGGACGCCCTGCGGGTTGACCCCGCTCATGACGTGACTGATGGTCCCGTCCTTGCCGGCCGCATCCATGGCCTGGAGCACGACGAGCACGCCGTACGTGTCCTGGGCGGCCAGCCGCTCCTGGTATTCAGCCAGGAGTTCGATGCCCTGGGTGAGGATCGCCTTCGCCTCGGCCTTGGATTGCTGCCGGGTGCCGACCGTGTCGAAGTCGCGGGGCAGTCGGACCCTTCGCCCGGGCTCCACCCGGAACGGCTCGATGAACTCCGCGATCCGTTTCGGTCCGATGTCTGCCATCGAGGTCATCCTTTCGAGCGCGGTCGTTCGAGGGTTCATGAGCAGGGACGGCCGTCATTATCGCCCGGACGGTCCACCTTCGTTCCGGCTCCTGCGTCTCCTCCCGGATGGAGGAACGCGCCGGCTGGCGCGATGTGCGCCCGGCGTGCGACCATCGGGAGCGCAGCCATCCGCTTCGCACGACGCGAGCCAGCCCCAGGAGACCGCACCGTGAACCGCTTCGAACCGAACCTGCGCATCCCCGGTCCGACGGCCTTGCCGCCCAGCGTCCGCGAGGCGGGCTCGCGCCAGATGATCAACCACCGCGGGCCGGAGTTCGCCGCGATGCTCGAACGGGTCATGACCCGGATGAAGCCGTACTTCGGCACGAGCGGTGAGGTCGCGATCCTCTCCTGTGCCGGCACCGGCGGGCTCGAAGCCGCGGTGGTCAACCTCCTGTCGCCCGGCGACCGGGTCCTCGGCGTGTCGATCGGCTCGTTCGGCGACCGGTTCGCGAAGATCGCCACGACCTACGGAGCCGACGTCACGAAGATCGCCGTCGAGTGGGGCGAGGCGGCCGATCCCCAGGCCGTCCGCGAGGCTCTCGTCGCCGAGCCGGCCCCCGGCTATCGGGCCGTCCTGCTCACCCACAACGAGACCTCGACCGGGGTGATGAACCCGATCCCCGCCCTGGTCGCCGTGATCCGCGAGGTCGCTCCCGAGACGCTCATCGTCGTCGACAGCGTCTCGGCCCTCGGGGCGGTCCCATTCGAGATGGACGCCTGGGGCGTCGACCTCGTCGTGACCGGCTCCCAGAAGGCCTGGATGGCCGCCCCCGGTCTGGCCATGGTCGCCGCCTCGGAGCGCGCCTGGGCGGCCATGGAGATCGCCACGATGCCCCGCTTCTACCTGGACCTGCGCGCCCATCGCGACGCCCAGGCCAAGGGCCAGACACCGTGGACCCCGGCGATCGCCGTCGTCTACCAGGTCGACGAGGGGCTGGCCCTCATGGAACGCGAGGGTGCCGCGGCGATCTTCGCCCGGCACGAGGCCTGTGCCGCGGCAGCCCGGGCCGGCCTCGACGAGCTCGGCTTCGAGCTGTTCGCCGATCCCCGATTCGCCTCGCGGACGGTCACCGCCGCGCGGGTCCCCGAGGGCCTCGACTGGAAGGCGTTCAACGGCGAGATCAAGGCCCGCGGGGTCGTCCTCGCCGGCGGCCAGGGCAAGCTCGTGGGGCAGATCTTCCGGCTGGGCCACCTCGGCTCCGTCACCCTGGGCGAGATCGTCGACACGATCTCCGTCCTCGAGGAGGTCTCGATCGCCGGCGGCCGGCCGGTCGAGGCGGGGCGGGCGGTGGCCGCCGCCCAGCGGGCCGCCCTCCAGTCGCTCGGACTCCTGGATCCGGTGGGCGCATGAGGATCCTCGTCGCCGAGCCGGTCGCCCGTGAAGGGGTCGAGCTCCTCCGGGCGCACCACGAGGTCGACGAACGACCGGGGCTGACCCCGGCCGAGTACGCGGCGATCCTGCCGGACTACGACGCGCTGGTGGTCCGCAGCCAGGTCCAGGTGGATGCGGAGCTCATCGCCGCCGGGAGCCGGTTGGTGGTCATCGGCCGGGCCGGGGTCGGCGTCGACAACGTCGACCTCGACGCCGCGACCCGGGCCGGGATCGTGGTGGTCAACGCCCCGACCGGCAACACGATCGCGGCCGCCGAGCACACCCTCGCCCTGCTCTACGCGCTGGCTCGGCGGGTCGCGGCCGCCGACGCCTCGGTCCGGCGCGGGGAGTGGAAGCGCAGCCAGTTCACCGGGGTCGAGCTGCGCGGCAAGACCCTGGGGATCGTGGGTCTGGGCAAGATCGGCCAGGCGATCGCCAAGCGGGCCCGGGCGATGGAGATGACCGTCCTGGCCGTCGATCCCTTCGTCTCGGCCGAGCAGGCGGCCCTCCACGGCGTGGAACTTGTCGAGTTCGACGAGCTCCTCCCCCGGGCCGACGCGATCACCCTCCATGTCCCGCTGAGCCGGTCGACCCGCGGACTCATCGGCGGTGACGAGCTGGCCCGGATGAAGCCCGGGGTCTTCGTCCTGAACGTGGCCCGGGGTGGGATCGTCGACGAGGCCGCCCTGGCCGCTGCGCTCCACGAGGGCCGGATCGGGGGCGCCGGAGTGGACGTCTTCGAGCAGGAGCCGCCGGTCGGGTCGCCCCTCCTCGATGCGCCGAACACCGTCCTGACCCCACACCTCGGGGCATCCACCGCGGAGGCCCAGGTCCTGGTGGCCGAGGAGATCGCCACCCAGATCCTCGACGTCCTTGACGGACGTCCGGCGCGCTATGCCGTGAACGCGCCGCTGCTGACCCCCGAGACCGCCCGGGCGATCGCGCCGTACCTGCCCCTCGCCGAGATCCTGGGCAGCTTCTTCGCCCAGTTCAGCCGGGCGGGGGTCAAGACGCTCACCCTCGAGGTCGCCGGCGAGCTGGCGGCTCACGACGTGAGCCCGCTCACCGCGGCGGTCCTGCGCGGTCTGCTCGAGACGGCGACCACCGAGCGGGTCAACCTGGTCAACGCCGGGGCGCTGGCCCGGGCGCGCGGGATCACCGTGGTCGAGCGGAAGACACCGGAGGCCGGCCAGTTCGCCTCCCTGCTCACCCTGTCCGGGGAGACCGACGGCGCCGTCACCACCATCGGCGGGACGGTCGCCGCCGGCGAGCCTCACATCGTCCGGCTCGACGACTACTGGCTGGACATGGCTCCGACCGCGGCGATGCTGGTCACCCGCCACCACGACCGGCCGGGCACGATGGGCCGGATCGGGCTCATGCTCGGCGAGGCCGACGTGAACATCAGCGCGATGCATCTTGCCCGCTCCGCCCCGCGGGCCGACGCCCTGATGATCCTGGCCGTCGACGAGGAGGTCCCGGCCACGGTGGCCGACGCGATCCGGGCCAACGAGGCGGTCATGGACGTCTGGACGATCCGGCTGGGGATCCCCCACTGAGCGACCGGCCGCTGCCGATCCCGGAAGGCCTCGTCGCCAGCCTGGTCCTGCTCCGACACGGCGAGTCGCAGGCCATCGTCGAGGGACGCTTCCAGGGTCGTCTCGAGACGCCCCTCTCCCCGCTCGGGCTGCGCCAGGTCGCCGCGGCCGGGCATCGCCTGGCCGACCCGACGGCGCCGCCCCGGATCCCGGTTCCGGACGGACCCCCGATCGAGATCGTCCACTCCCCGCTGGGGCGGACCCGCCAGACCGCCGAGGCCGTCGCGACGGCCTTCGCCGAGCGCCCCGACGCGGATCGATCCCCGGCGCCGACCCTCCGGGCAGAACCCGCATTGCTGGAGCTGGCCCAGGGCGAATGGGAGGGCCTGCCCATGACCGAGGTCGTGGGCCGTTACCCGGCCGCCCTCGAGGCGTGGCGGACCCGCCCACACGAGGCCCAGGCGCCCGGCGGCGAGCCGGTCGTCGAGGCGGCGGTCAGGGCCAGGGCGGCCCTCGAGACGGCCGTCACCCGGCTCGCCGCGGCGACCGAAGGGTCGACGACCCGCCGACTCCAGACGGGCGGCTATCCGGCCGCCCACGGTCCGGACGCCCCGTGGACCCTGCTCGTCGGTCACGACGGGATCTTCAAGACCGCCCTGCTGGCCCTGTTCGGGCTCCCGCTCGAGCGTTTCTGGATGTTCCCGTGGAGCCTGACCGGGATCACCGTCGTCGAGCTGGTGGACGGGCGGGCGGTCCTCCGCGCCCACAACCTGACCGATCACCTCGAGCCGCTCCAGGCCGCCCGTGGCGCCTCGACGTCGGCGGCGGAGACAGCCAGCGAGAACGAGGCCGCGACCCGGGAGCGGACCGGCTCGCTCTAGATCCGACCGGTCAGCGGCGACGCCGACCCGGTCGATCGCGCCGCCGGAAGAGGAGCGCCAGGAGGGCCACCCGGAGTCGTCGCTGGGCGTCGCGGATCGCCCGCGTCCGCTCGTCGGGGAGCTGTCGGCGCCCATAGGCGACCTCGACCTTCGCCCGGGCCACTGTCTGGAGGTCCGGGCGGGCGTTGGGCAGGACCTCCCCGAGGGCGGCACTGTACTCGTAGACCGTCTGGTTCGGCCGTGGCGCGAAGCCGAACCGCCGGGCCAGTCCGACCACGCCGCGCCAGGCAGCGTCCGCCTCGACCGGCCTCCGCGGCCCGCGCTGCCAGGCGACGAAGGCCAGGGCGCCCATCGCCACGGCCAGGAGCAGCCCGATCACGACGAATGGACCGCTGCCGGGGCTCCCCGGCGAACCGGTGGAACCGGCAGCGCCGGCCGGGATGGATTCACCCGGTCGGAAGCTCCGGCGCGGATCGTTCTCGTTGTCGCCCGATCCCGACGGGCGGGGGGTCTTCGGGGCGGCGGTGACCCTCGGACCCTGCGGGAGCGGCACGTCCTCGACGCCGGGCTGTACGCCGGCGGTCGGATCGAAGGTCACCCAGCCGTAGTCCGGGAAGTAGACCTCCACCCAGGCGTGGGAGTTGCTGTTCCGGATCGTCTCGAGCCCCGCGGCGTTCCGCTCGCCGGGCAGGAACCCCTCGGCCAGCCGGGCCGGCACGCCCTGCATCCGGAGGAGCCCGACCATCGTGCTCGCGAAATGCTGGCAGTAGCCCACCCGGTGGATCGCGAAGCACTCGACCACGTTCATCGCTCCGCAGTCCACGTCGTTGACGTCGGCCCGGTACTGGAAGTGGCCGTCCTTGGTCAGGTAGTCGGTGATCGCCCGGGCCTTGTCGTAGGCATTGCCCTGCTTGTTTGGATAGCGGGCCACGATCTCTGCGAGCAGTCCGGTGAGGGCCGGTCCCCGGAGCGTCGGACCCCAATCCAGGTAGAGCTGGGTCACGCTCGCCGGGTAGTCCGTGCCGGCCACCTCGAGCTGGCTGGCGGTGAGACCGTGGACGGGGTCCTTGAGGTAGTCGACCGGGACCATGGCCTTGACGCTGTAGGCGCTCGTGTCGGCGTACAGCCCGGCGAAATGGCTCGTCCCGGCCAGGCCGGCCGGCGGGCTGACCGTGGTCAGCTTCGAATCGACCGAGACGGAGACCGGCTCACCAGGGGAGAAGATCGAGCGAGGGTCGAGGTCGAGCTCGCGCACCTCGATCGAGACCTGGCGGGCCCCCTTCTGGTTGAGGGCGTTGTCGACCGACTCGCCGAGGAGCCCGTTGTCCGCCTTGACATCGTGGTCGGAGGGCGTCGACCAGGTCCACTGGTAGCCGTCGAACCGGTCGTAGGCCACGGCCCGCCAGAGATAGTGCCCATCGTCGGGGACCTTGATCTCGAGCACCGGCGTGCCGTCCGTGGTCCAGCTGCCCGTGATCGGCGCGCTGCCCGAGAAGTCGACCGCGGTGAAGCGGGTCCCCTGCCCGGCGACCCGGAAGACCCGCTGGACCTCTCGGCCAACGTCGATGAAGCGCTGGTCGGCGCCCTTCCAGAGCGAGGCCAGCGGCTGAGAGCGGGCGGTCCCGGTCAGGAACAGGGAGACGACGACGGCGCCGGCCACGAAGACCGTGCCGCCGCGCAGGTAGAGGCCCCCCAGGGCGTGGGCGTCGCCGATCCGCCGGCGGAGCCACAGCGTCCGCTCGTCGTAGGCGTGGAAGCGGATGAGCAGGAAGAGCGCGGCGAGGCTGTAGACGACCAGGTAGAAGAGCTGGTCGACCGGGGTCAGGGACATGCTCGCCACCAGCCCGACGCCGATGACGATGACCGCGTTGAGCGGTCGCCGGTGGTGGAAGGTCACGTAGCCGGCGTACTGCCCGGTGCCCCAGGTGAGGAGGGCCAGGGTCAGCAGGAAGTGACCGGACTCGGTGGTGACCGGGAGACCCCGGACGGCGATGTCCAGGTAGGCGTGGACGGATGACGCCGCCGTCGCGTGGAACCACTCGGCCGGTCCGCCGACCCCGTGCTCCACGACCGAGCCGGCCACGATCCCCATGAGCAGGACACCGAAGATCGCCCCGAGGAGGTGGGCCAGCCAGCGTGACCAGCCCACCTTCGCGCTCACGAAGCCCCAGACGACGCCCAGCCCGATCGACCAGGCCAGGAAGTCCGTCTGGCCCCTCCGGCCGGGGACCCAGTTCGGGTCGTTGACCGACCAGGCGAAGGTCAGCGACAGGAGGAGGACGAGGCCCAGGGTCGTCCAACCCTCCTCGGGGGCGAGGAGGAAGCGCCGTCGCTCGGCGGGCTCGGCCCGGATCGCCCCGAAGATCGCCGTGCTCATCGGGTCCTCACCGGCCGGCCAGCTGCTCGCCGAGCGGGGCGCCGGCGGCGATCCGATACGTCTTGAGGTCGTACTCCGCGAGGGTGTGGCGGAGGGCCTTGAGCTGGGCCTCGCCGTCCGGATCGGGATCCGGCAGGACGACCTCGTGACCCGGCGCCCGGAACCGGTTCATCGACGCCGTCACGGCGCTCCGGGCATCGACCGCGAGGACCACGCAGGTGACCCCGCGGCCGCGCAGCCCGGCCAGTGGGCGGACCCAGCTCCGATCCACCGACGGCGTGATGACCACCGCGGTCATCCCGCGACGCAGCCGGGCCAGCCCGGTGACCAGACCCTCCACCAGCGGCTGGGCGCCGTCGGCATCGACCGCCGCCAGGAGCTGCATGATCTTGAGGTGCTGGCGGCCGCCGCGATCAGCCTGGAGGACCGACATGCGGTGGCCGAAGACGGTCATCCCGACCGCCCGGTTCTCCTGGAGCGAGCGGTCGGCGATCGAGGCGGCCGTCCGGATGGCGACTTCGCCGGTCGCCTCCTCGCCCGTCCCGGCCTGCACCCGGGCATCGAGGTCCAGGAAGATCCAGACGTCGGCGGTCTGCTCCAGGTCGAACTCCTTGACCTGGATCTCACCGTGTCGGGCCGTCGATTTCCAGTGGATCCGGTTCATGCTGTCGCCGGGGGCGTAGGGCCGCACGGTCGTCGCCAGCGGGCTGGTCTGGAGCGTCCGCTCGGGCGCCGCGTGGCTGCCCTCGAGGTTCGCCGAGGGCAGGCGCCAGAGCGGCAGCGGGTCGACCCGCGGGTAGACCACCAGGGTCACCGCCTGGCCGACCGTCGCCGATGCCTCGAAGAAGCCGAACGGGTCGCCGGTCCGGACCTGGAGCGGCTCGATCCGGAAGTGGCCCCGACGGGTCAGCGGGACCTTGGCCACCCAGCTCCGCTCGCCCCGATGACCCAGCGAGATCGCCCGGCCGGGGATGGCCACCGGCAGGCTGGTCGGGTTGTAGACCTCCAGCCACGGCTTGGGCAGCCGGCCCGCGTTGCGCAACGTGTAGGTGACCCGGAGCTGCTCGCCGACGTGTCCCTGGAGCTGGCCGACGGCGTAGCCGGCCTCGAGGTCGGCCAGGCCGAGCCGGGTCAGGACGTAGCTCCCGCCGACGACCAGGATCGCCAGGTACAGGAGGTAGAACAGGAACGGGAGCGCGGTCGAGAAGGCAGCGATGACCAGGACGAGCGCCAGGACGAGGTACTCGATGCGGCGGATCATCGCCGGGTCGCCGGATCCATCATGTCGCGGCGGTCAGGGCCGCGTCCCTCGCTCGGCGGTCTCCGGCGCGCTCGCGGCGATCGCCCGCGGACCGCCGACAGGAGCCCGGACCGGCTCGACCGGTAGGGTCTCGAGTAGCTCGCGGACCACCTGGCCGGCCTGGATGTCGTGGATCGTCGAGCTCGTCTTGATGATCAGGCGATGGGCGAGGGCGGGCTCGGCCAGGGCCTTCACGTCGTCCGGGATGACGTAGTCCCGGCCGAGCAGACCGGCCAGGGCCTGGCTCGCCCGGTAGAGGGCGATCGAGCCCCGGGGCGAGGCGCCCAGGTAGACATCGGGGTGGTTCCGGGTCCCGTTCACCAGCCGGACGATGTAGTCGCTGACGGCCGATTCGACGTGGATCTCCCGGACGGCCGCCTGGAGCTCGCGCAGCTCCTCTAGACCGACCACCTCCGACAGGTCGTCCAGGGGGTGGGTTCGCTTCTGCTCGTCGAGGATGACGATCTCGTCGATCGGCTGGGGATAACCCATCCGGATCCGGAGCAGGAATCGGTCGAGCTGGGCCTCGGGCAGGGCGAAGGTCCCCTCGTACTCGATCGGGTTCTGGGTGGCGATGACCAGGAACGGGTCGGGCATCTGGTGGGTGATCCCGTCGATCGTCGCCTGGCGCTCGTCCATGCACTCGAGCAGGCTCGACTGGGTCTTCGGGGTGGCCCGGTTGATCTCGTCGGCGAGGACCACCTGGGCCATGATCGGGCCCGGCCGGAACTCGAACTCCAGGGTCTTCTGGTTGTAGATCGAGAGCCCGGTCACGTCGGACGGGAGGAGGTCCGGGGTGAACTGGATCCGCCGGAAGGAGCAGCCCAGGCTGCGGGCGATCGCCTTGGCCATGACCGTCTTGCCCGTGCCCGGCACGTCCTCGATGAGGAGGTGGCCGCGGCACATCAGGGCCACGAGGGCGAGACGCACCTCGTTGTGCTTGCCGACGATCACCCGCTCGACGTTCGAGACGACCTTCTCGCCGGTCTCCTGGATCTTCGTCGTCATCGGTCCCCTCTTGTCGCCCGGCGCGAAGGCGTCGGGCTCACGGTGTGGGCTGGTCGGGGGCGCGCTGGGCTCACCGGCTCTGGGGCGGCCCGAGGTGTCGACAGATAGTACGTCCGGGGCGTCGTTACGGTTCGCGCGGCGCGTCTGCGACCTCAGCCGCGAGGACTCAGCCGCGAAGAAGGGTGATGCCGCCGACCCAGAGGGTCATCAGGCAGCCCACCACGCCCATCACCGCGAGGAACGGCTCGCCCAGGCTGAACGCCGCCAGGGCGACGAACCCGAACAGCATCGCGAAGACGACGGCGATCGCCGCCAGTCCTAGTCGCTCGATCAGCGGGCGACCGCGCCGCGGGCCGTCGGTCGGGTTCGGGTCGTGGCGCTCGCTCATCGCCCGACCGTGGCGAGATAGCGGGCGAGCAGCTTCCCGGCGATCGGCGACGCCTTGTCCGCCCCGCTCCCGCCCGATTCGACGATGACCGCGATGACCACCTGCGGGTCGGCCGCCGGGGCATAGCCGATGAACCACGAGTGAGGTTTGGCCGATCCGTCGAGCTGGGCCGTCCCGCTCTTCCCGGCGACGGCGACCCCCGGCACGTCGGCGCCGGCCGTGAACCGTCGGCCGTCCGGGCCCTCGACCGCCTGCTGCATCGCCGCTCCGACCTGCCCTGCCACCTCGGGCGACATGACGGTCCGCCAGACTTCGGGGCCGAAGGTCGTCGAGCCGTCGGGGCCGCTCAGCCCGGTGACCAGGCGTGGCTTCATGAGGACGCCGTGGTTCGCCACGGCCGACGCCACCAGGGCCATCTGGAGCGGGGTCGCGAGCGTCTCGCCCTGCCCGTAGGCCGCGTTGGCCAGCTCGACGTCGTCGGCGAACCCGCCGCCGAACGAGCCGCCGCCGTTGGTGACCTGGCTCGACGCGGTCGGGATGTCGAACGGGATCGGCGCACCGAACCCGAGCTTCGCCGCCCACGAGGCGAGAGCGTCGCCCCCGGTCGCCAGCCCGGCCAGCGCGAAGTAGATGTTGCACGACACCTCCACCGCCCGCCGGTAGGCCAGCGGTGTCGACCCGGTGAAGGCGTGGTGCCCGTCGCGGATCCGGAACCCGGAGACGAGCAGACCGTCATTCTCGGCCGCCGGCTGCCGGGCGAACGTGGTGGCCGGGGTGATCGCCCCGGATCCGAGGGCGGCGATCGAGGTCACGATCTTGAACACGGAGCCGGGCACGTAGCGACCCTGGATCGCCCGGTCGATGAGCGGTCTGGCCGGGTCGGCGGAGACCGTCTTGAACGCCGCCCGGGCCGTCCTCGGGTCCGCGATCGCGCCCGCGTCGTAGGTCGGCGTCGAGGCCATCACGAGGACCTCGCCGGTCTTCGGGTCGAGCATGACGACGGCGCCCCGAGCGTCGCCCAAGCGGCGGACCGCCTCGCTCTGGAGGTCCAGCGAGAGACTCAGGTCGAGGTCCTGCGGCCGGAAGCGGTCCGTCCCGAACTTCGACAGCAGCTCGTCGACCGGGTCGAGCCGGCGCAGGCCGCTGAGCTCGGCGTCGAAGGCCCGCTCCAGCCCGGCGGTCCCGTAGATCCGCGACGCGTAGCCGATGAGCGGGGCGACCGCCCGGCTCGGGTAGGAGCGGTAGGACTCGCCGTTGCGGTCCTTCTTGGAGGTCGCCAGGACCGTCCCGTCACGGTCGAGGATCCGTCCCCGGACGACCTGCCGGGCCGCGGCGATGAGGAGCGGGTCGTCGGGACGACCGACCAGCTCGGCCGACCGGACCACCTGCCAGTAGCCGGCCCCGGCGGCGAGGAGGGCGAACGCGACCACGAGGACGAGCCACAGCCGGATCACCCCGCGACCGACCGGCGGCATCGCCCGGGGTCCTGCTCCCGAGGTCGGTGCCGGCCTCACGAGACGCTCCGCCGGAGGATCCGGTCGAGCCGGCCCCGGCCCGTCCGGGGCGGTGGCGGCGGTTCCACGCCGCGGTCCGAGAGAGCCAGGAGGAGGCCGACCACCACGGCGTTGGCGAGCAGCGAGGAGCCGCCGTAGCTGATGAACGGCAGGGTGATCCCGGTCAGCGGGATGAGCTTGAGGTTGCCCGCCGCGATGATGAAGGCCTGGACTCCGACGACCAGGGCGAGACCGGTGGCCAGCAGGGCCCGGAAGTCGTCGGCCGCCGACGCCGCGATCCGCAGCCCGCGCTCGATGACCACCAGGTAGAGACCCAGGATCGCGAGCACCCCGATGAGGCCCAGCTCCTCGCCGAGTGCCGCCAGCGGGAAGTCGGTGTGGACCGCAGGGATCGGCAGCCGCCCACCGACCTCCGGCAGCCCGGCCCCCAGACCCGTCCCCAGGAGACCGCCCCGGGCGAAGGCGATGAGCGCCTGGACCACCTGGTAGCCGGCGCCCTGGGGGTCCGCGAACGGGTCGAGCCAGACGTCGACCCGCTCCCGGACATGACCGAACAGCTGGTAGGCCACGAAGGCCCCGACCACGAGCATCACCAGGCCGAGGACGACATAGCTCGCGCGCGAGGTCGCCACGTAGACGAGAGCCAGGAAGACCGCGAAGAACAGGAGCGCTGCGCCAAGGTCGCGCTGGACGACCACGATGGCCAATGCGATCGCCCACATGACCAGCATCGGCAGGAGATACGGCAGGGGCGGCATCCGGAGCGGCCCCAGGCGGGTGCTCTCGAAGACGAGGAGTGGCCGGAACTCCGAGAGGTAGGCGGCCAGGAAGACCACCAGGATCACCTTGAGGAGCTCCGTCGGCTGGCCGCTGACCGGTCCGATCCGGATCGTCAGGAGCGCGCCGTTGGCCTCGTGCCCGAAGACGAAGCCCGCCAGCAGGAGGACGATCCCGGCCGCGGCCCAGGTGTACTTGTAGCGGCGCAGCCAGGTGTCGGAGCGGACGACGATGGCCAGGACGGTGACGACCGAAAGGGCGATGAGCAGCCAGACGAGCTGGGCGCCGGCGAGCCCGAGGGTCGTCCCCAGGGCCGATCCGCCGAGGTCCTGGGGCAGCCGCTCCATCAGCAGGAGGCCGATACCGCCGAGCAGGCCCACCGTCGGCAGGAGGACCTGGTCGGTCCGGCGACCGGCAAGGACCTGGGCCAGGTGAGCGACCAGCAGGGCGCCGAGGTAGATCGCCAGGTGGCCACCGTCGGCCGGCCGCAGGACCGGAGATCCGGTCCCGGTCGCGGAGACGGTCGCCCCGAGGGAGAGGCTGCCCGCGACGAGGGCCAGGCCGACCAGCCCGAGCAGCCCGAGCTCACGGCGACGCCAGCGCGGACGGACCGGTCCGAAGCCGGCCCGCTGCCGGGCGGCCACCGCCGCGCTCACCGCGTCGCCCCGGACCGGCTCATCGTCCCGGCCCCGGACCGCCGGCCCGCTCGAGGCGGAGTCGGACCCGACCCACCGCGATCTCGTCACCGAAGGCCACCCCCGCGATCCCGTCGATCCGGCCGCCGTTGAGGTAGGTCCCGTTCGTGCTCCCGAGGTCCTCCAGGTACCAGGCCCGACCGCGGAAGGTCAGCGCGGCGTGCTCGGCACTCGCGAACGGGTCGTCGATGACGATCGTGTTGTTGACGTCGCGACCGAGGGTGGCGATCGCGTCGAGCGGAAAGACCGTCCCGGCGGCCGGCTCGGTCACCTCCGAGGCCACGACCAGCAGCCGGCCCAACGCGGTGACCGGTTCGCGCGCGGCGGAGCGCAGGTCTCGCAGGAGGACCCGGACGACCCCGACCAGGAAGAGGTAGAGCAGGCCGAGGAAGAGGAGCCGGACGACCCAGATCGTGATGAGGGCGGGATCCATCAACCGGCAGCCGGGGCGTCCACGACGAGGACCGTGTCGCCCAGCTCGATCGTGTCGCCCGAACCGAGGACCACCTCGTCGATCCGGATCCCGTTCACCCGACAACCGTTCGTCGAGCCGAGGTCGGTGAGCACCAGCATCCCGTGGCTCGTCCGGAGGCGGGCGTGATGACGGGAGACCCGGGTATCGACGAGGACGAGGTCGTTGTCGGCCGATCGACCGATCGAGAGCGAGCCGCCCGCGACCGTCACGGTCCGGCCCGTGCCGTCGCGGCGGATCTCCCGGAGGACGGCGGCCGGCACCGGGGCGGCGGGGATCGCGAAGGCCATCGTCCGGTCGTCCTCGGTCGGCGGGCCGTCCCAGCCCGTGGCCGACGCCCGCTCGGCATCGACCTGGACCTCGCCGGGCGGGACCGTGGAGTCGACGATGAACTCGACCCGGGGCCGGCCGGCCAGCGCGTAGGCGTGCGACCGGGCGAAGGCGAGGGCGGCGTCGGCCAGGTCGCCGGCGATGTCCGGTGAGGTCGCGACGAGCGCCTGGAGGTCGGCCCGTCCGAGCCGGACCTGGTATCGATCGGGGACCCAGGTCCGGCCGCTCGCCGATCGTCGATCGAGCTCCATCGCCCGCTCGATCCGTCGCTGGACCTGGATCGGCTGGAGGCTGGTCCGGAAGAGACGGCCGGCCGGGCGCTCGAGGAGCCGTTCGAGGAGCCGCTCCAGCCCGGAGAGAGGTCGCATGGTCGGGCCGGAGTCTAGCAGGAGGAGCGGCCGGGGCCCTCCGCGGCCGTCGCGATGTCCCGTGGCGGCCCGGTCCGACGACGCCTGGGAAGGATGCCGCTCGGCCCGTTGTCGGGTGCCCGGAGGTCGTGCCCACCCTGACCTTCGGGAACCTCCCGACGGTACCTGCGGCCGGGGTCCGACGTGGACCCTGCGCTATACTCTCGAACCGCTCGAGGGGCATGGCTGCCGCTCGTCCGTATCACCTCGCGCCGGGGGCACCATGCCCGAGACCCTGACCGAATCGTTCTGCGAACGGTGTGGCACCCGCTACACATTCGAGGCCGCCGCCCCGAGGGGTCGACGGCTGGGCAAGATCAAGGTCCTCTCCAAGGGCCTGGTCAACTTCGTCACGAACGACGACTCGTCCCTGGACGAGGCGTTCGCCGACGCCCGGAGCGATCAGCAGCGGGAGCTGACCAGCCACCAGCTCGAAGCCTTCCACAAGACCTTCCAGTTCTGCATGTCCTGCCGCCAGTACACCTGCGGGAACTGCTGGAACGAGGCCGAGGGCAGGTGTCTGAGCTGCGCCCCACACCTGGGCCAGGAGATCCTCGAGGCGCCGTTCCCGGATCTCGCCGCGGCGACCGTCCTCGTCCCGGTCTCGAGCGGGTCGCCGAACGGTCAGAACGGTCACCCTGAGCCGATCGGGCTCGACACTCCCGCCTGGCCGACGATCGACCTGTCGGCCGAGGGCGATGCTCCGGAACTCATCGCTCAGCCCGCCGAGGCCCTCCCGGCCGGTGCGCCGACATCGGCCGCGGACGCCGAGACGGCCGCTGCCGCCGAGGCCGACGCCGACCTCCGGGCCGAGGCTGAGGCCGAGGCAGAGGCGGAGGCGGCGGCCGCCGCCCACGCCGAAGCCGAGGCGGCCGCAGCCGCTGCCGCCGAGGCCGCAGCCAAGGCATCCGCCGTCGAGGCTGCGGCCGCCGAAGCTCAGGCCGCCGCGGCCGCCGAGGCCGAAGCCACTGCCCTGGCTGCCGAGGCTGACGCTCGAGCGGCCGCCCAGGCTGCCGCCGAGACCGCTGCTGCCGAAGCCCTGGCTGCCGAAGCCCTGGCTGCCGAAGCCCTGGCCGCGGAGGCCGAAGCCGCCCAGGCTGCCGAGGCCGAAGCCGCCCAGGCTGCCGAGGCCGAAGCCGCCCAGGCTGCCGAGGCCGAAGCCGCCCAGGCTGCCGAGGCCGAAGCCGCTGCCCGGGCTGCCGCCCTTGCTCCGGCGCCTGCCGAGGAGATCGACGACGACGTCGCCCAGGCGGTCGCCGACGCCGAGCGGGCTCGTCGCGCCGTTGAGGCGGCGAGCGCGGCAGCCGTCGCCACGTCCGCCCTGTCCGCGCCCGACCAGGCAGGCGCCGACGACGACCGAGCCGCCGCCGCCGCGGCCAAGACCACCGACCTTCTCGGTCGGTTCCGACCCGGCCGGAAGGACGAGCCGGCTGAGCCCCGACCGACCACGGACGGTCCTGCCGAAGGCGCGACGGCCGACCTGCCGGCCGCCGCGACCACGGGTCGCCCCGTGGAGAGCCCGGCTCCGACGATCTCTCTGTCGGCGGCAGCACTCGCCGCCGACGAAGCGGTGGAGGAGCTGCGCCGAGCGGGCTTCGAGACCGAACCGGCCCTCGCACCCGCCGACGAGACGCCGACCGACGAGCCGGTCGCAGCCGAACCTGTCGTGACCGAGCCGGTCGTCGCTGAACCGACCCCGCTCGCGGTCGTTGCGGAGCCGGAGACGACCCCCGCGGCCGAGCCGGTGGCCGAGCCCGCCCCGCCGATCTCGGTCGAGCCCACCCGCCCGGAGCCCGCCCCGGCGGCGCCGCCGACCCCGCGCCGCGACGACCGCGTGGAGACACCCGTCTGGCAGATCGTCGCCCCGGAGGCCGTCGAGCCGACGCCGTCCGTCCCGACCCCGATGCCCCAGCCCGCGGGGGCACCTCAGCCGAATGCCTCCGTCGCGCCGAGCAACGGAGCGAGCCAGGGTGCTCCCGGCTCCGCGCCGCAGTGGCCGACCCCGACCACGACACCGCCGCCGCAGTGGCCGATGCCGACGAGCCAGCCGAGTCCCCGATGGCCCGCCGGGGCGGCGGCTCCGGTCGCCGACATGTGGGCGGCATCAAGCCAGGACGTCCTGAGCCGACCCGGTTCCGGGGTCTCGGCCTGCGTGAGTTGCGGGCTTCCGCTCTCGGCGGCGGCCCGATTCTGTCGCCGCTGCGGCTCCGCCCAGCACTGACCGATGGGGCCCGCGGCCGATCGGCCGCGATGCCGGCTCAGTCGCCCCGTAGGGCGCCGTCAAGCACTCCCCGACGGTGCACCCAGGCTGCTCCGAGCAGGATAGCCTGGGTGACGAAGGAGAGCCAGATCATCGCGGCGAAGACCGCCACGAAGGCGCCGTAGACCGCCAGCGTCCCGACCATCCGCGGCGCGATGAGCGCGAAGATCGCGGTCAGCACCGCCAGGACCGTCCCGACCAGGGCGGCCGGCAGACCGATCTCCCGCCAGCTCGGCGTGACCGTCGGGACGATCCGATAGATGACCGCGATCGCCAGGCCGAACAGGACGACCGACGCGATGAACGAGCCCAGCGCCGTGTCGAGCCGACGGGTCAGCCAACCGAGCCCCGGGAAGTCCGCCCCGGCCTGCTCCACGAAGGCGAGCAGGTAGGTGGCCAGGATGAGACCGCCGATCATCAGGCAGACCGAGACGACCCCGCGGATCGCCCGCTGGACGGGATCCCGCCGGGGCGACCCCGGAAGATCCGGGCCATCGCGTCGTCGAGCGACTGGTAGAACCGGCTGCTGCCCCAGATCAGGCCGATGAGACCGATGATCCCGAACGAGACGGCGCCCCGGCTGAACTCCGTCACCGCCTCGCTCAGGAAGGTCGCGATCGGCGGGAAGCGCTCGGCGAGCAGCCTGATGACCGCCTCGAGCCGGGCTGGATCGCCCAGGTAGATCCCGACGATCGAGATGACCAGGAGGATCGCCGGCAGCAGCGCGAACAGGGTGTTCCAGGCCAGGCCGGCCGAGAGCAGACCGCCGCCGGCGGCGTCGTAGGCGTCGAGGATCGGCTTCAGCCAGCGGACCGGCGGGAGGTCGAGGACCCGGTCGCCGATCCTGGCGAGCAGGTCCCGGGATGGTGACGGCTCCGGTCCGCTCACCCGTTCCAGTCTTCGAAGAGACCGGGCTGGAGCTCGTCCGCCCGGACCGCCCGAGGTGCCGTGATCAGCGCCCGGACCTGGCCGCGACGGACGTAGCGGCGTCCACCGAGCTTGATGCTCTGGAGCTTCCCGGTCCGCGCCCAGCGGCCGATCGTGGCCGGCCGGAAGTGGACGTTGGCCGCCTCGAGGATGGCCGACGCCTCGGCCAGGGTGATCCAGTCCGTCGCTCCGCCGGCCATCGCCTAGGACCCGCTCTCGGTGGGACCGGCGCTCGCCGTGGCGCCGTCGTTCTTCACGGTGGACGACCCGGCGTCGCCGGGGCCGGTATCCGCCCCGCTCTTCGAGGCGCTCCCCTCACCGGCGCCGGCCCGGGCCGCCTTGGTGGATGACGCCGTCCCGCGATCCTTCTTCGCCCAGCCCGAGCCTTTGAAGTGGACGGTCGGGACGACGAACGTCTTGCGCATCTCGCCGCCGCAGTTCGGGCAGGCGTCCGGACCGTGACCGTGGACGCCGTGGACCACCTCGATCTCGTGCCCGCAGACGGTGCACCGGTAGTCGTAGGTGGGCAATCCTTCGGATCTCCTCGCGGGTGGTCGGTCTGGTCGTGGGTCCGTCAGCCGCGGAGCAGCCGCATGCCGCACTTCGGACAGTAGAAGGCGCGTTCGTGGGCCGAGGCGAACCCGCAGTGGGCGCAGACGAGACCGCCCCGGCCGGCCGCCGGGACCGGGCGCTCGATGGCGGTGATCCCCAGGGCGTACTGGTTGGCCAGGACGTTCGTGAAGATCCCGGCCAGGAGACGGGCCCCGATCCGGTCCGTGTCGCCCCGGACACCCCGACCGCCCCAGCCGACCACGGCCCGGACGATCATGTCCCCGGTCCCCTCGTCCCAGTGGCTGGCCACCCCGCCGAGGACGGCGCTGTAGTCCGGGTAGCCCGACGTGTCGACCTCGCCGTCGAGCAGGGCGCAGACGAACGTGTCGAAGGCCAGGTCGATCGCGTCGATCGACTCGAGGACGACAAGGGCGTGGCGGGTGATCGGCGAGTGGATGTGGTGGGCGTTCAGCCACTGCATCGCCTCAGACGGCCGGACGATCGTCGGTGTCGCCTGGCTGTACTCCATCGCCAGCGGCTCGACGACCTCGATCTCGCTCTTGGCCAGACCGGCCAGCATCGACGGCAGCTCGTCGAAGGCCCGGGGACCGGCCTTGAAGCGGACGCCCTCGCTGCTCTTGCCGGCGTAGTAGAGCTTGAGCTGGTACTCCTGGGCGGAGACCTCTTCGGGGATCGGGATCGAGGCGGCCGCCGGGGAGACCACCGGAGCCGGGTCGCCGGACTTTCGCTTGAGGAACTCGAGCGGCACGCGATGAACCCTCAACTCGGACGAGACTGGCCGTATGGTAGCAGCGGATGACGGCCCGGATAGACTTGGCCCATGAGCCCGCCGCGATCCCGGGTCCAGCGCATCGCGCCACCCGAGCGCCACGTCGTCCACGCCACGGACCTGGGCGGGGTCGGGACGCTCAAGCACGGCGATCTGTACCTCCTCACCGACCCCTTCGGCGACATCCATCCGGACGCCCGCGGCCTGGGCCTGTACGCCGGCGACACCCGGATCCTGTCGTGCGCCGTCCTCCACGTCGACGGGGTCCGACCGGCTCTCCTGAGGGGCGACACCAACGACAACTTCCGGGGGACCATCCAGCTCACCAACCCCGAGGTCCGGCGCGATCCCGGCGACAAGATGGCGCCGGAGCGCTCGCTCGCCCGGCAATCGCTGGGGATCACCCGACACCGGGTGCTGGGCGGGGCCCTTCGCGAGCGGGTCGTCGTCGCGAACTTCACCGAGCATCCCGAGACGGTGACCCTGGAGCTGACCCTCGGCGTCGACGACGCCGACATCTTCGAGATCCGCGGCTATCGCCGGGGCTCGGTCGGGACGACCCTCCCGATCGCGGCCCGCCTCGACCGGGTCGCCTTCGCGACGGTCGGGCTCGACGGCGTCCTGCGCCGGACCAGGGTGGCCTTCCCGACCGCGGAGGTGAACCCTGCCGCCGACCGCCCGGACGGGTCGCACGTCGCCGGCGCATCGGTCGTCCTGCGCTGGCGGCTCGAGCTCGACCCGGGCGGCCACGACGCCGTCGAGTGGACCGTCTGGGCGGACGAGGACGCCGTGACCGCGGCCGCCTTCGACGATCCGTCGGAGACGCTCGGCGAGGCGCTCGGACGCGACCGCCCCCCACGGGTCGACGAGGCGGCCGGCGACGACCGCCTACCACGCCTGGCGCGGCGGGATGGCCACGATCGCCACCGACAACGAGCTGTTCGACCAGCTCCTCGACCGGAGCGTGACGGATCTCCGGCTGCTCCAGAACGACGGGCCGGACCACGATGAGCGCTACCTCGCGGCGGGCGTTCCCTGGTTCGCGACGCTGTTCGGCCGGGACGCCATCCTGTCGGCCTACGAGGCGGTCGCCTTCCGCCCGGCGATCGCCGTGGCGACCCTCGAGGTCCTCGCCGCCCGCCAGGCGACGGTCGACGATCCGAGCGCCGACGCCGAGCCGGGCAAGATCCTCCACGAGATCCGGACCGGTGAGATGGCTCGCTCCGGCGAGCTCCCGTTCGCGACCTACTACGGCAGCGTCGACGCGACCCCGCTCTGGCTCATCCTCCTCGCCGAGACCTTCGACTGGACCGGCGACCGGGTGCTCCTCGACCGGCTCTGGCCGAACGCCCTGGCCGCCCTCGCCTGGATCGACGAATCGGGCGACCTCGACGGCGACGGTTTCGTCGAGTACCGGCGCCGGGCCGACCGCGGCCTCCTCAACCAGGGCTGGAAGGACTCGTCGGACGCGATCCGCGACCGGATCGGCGCCTCGGCCGAGCCGCCGATCGCCCTGGCCGAGGTCCAGGGCTACGTCCACGAGGCGAAGCGACGGATGGCCGGCCTGGCCCGGCGACGGGGCGACCGGAGGCTGGCCGAACGCCTGGACCGGGAGGCCGACGAGCTCCGGACGCGCTTCGACACCGCCTTCTGGGTCGAAGCGCAGGGCTCCTATGCGATGGCCCTGGACCGGCACAAGCGACCGGCCAACGCGATCGCCTCGAATGCCGGTCAGGCGCTCTGGGGTGGGATCGTCGACCCGGCCCGGGCGGCGTCGGTGGTCCGCGTCCTGGCCGGGCGGGGCCTGGACTCCGGCTGGGGGATCCGTACCCTTGGTGCCGGGCAGCCAGGCTACAACCCCCTCGGCTACCACACCGGGACGATCTGGCCCCACGACAACGCGCTCATCGCGGCCGGTATGAAGCGCTACGGCTTCGACCTCGAGGCGAGCGCCCTGGCCGGACGCATCTTCGAGGCCGCCCAGCGGTTCTCCGATTTCCGGCTGCCCGAGCTCTACTGTGGCTTCGACCGGGCCGAGGTCGACGTCCCCGTCCCCTACCCGGTGGCCTGTTCGCCGCAGGCCTGGTCCGCCGCCGCCCCACTCCTCCTGGTCCGGACGATCCTGGGCATCCGGGTGAGCGCCGCCGACCACTCTCTCGAGCTCGTCCGACCCCACCTGCCGACCTGGATCGGCAAGCTGACGATCTCCAACCTGCGGGTGGGCGATGCCTCGGCGGACCTGCTCTTCCACCGCTGGCGCGGCACGACCAGCGCCGAGGTCCTGCGCAAGGACGGCGAGCTCGACGTGACGATCCGGGTCTAGACGGCCACCGACGCCGGGTCGACGAGCGTCTCGTAGACCCGCTCGTACTCGTCGGCCATCCGACCCACCGAGAAGCGCTCCAGGACCGAGACGCGGATCGCCGTCCGGTCGAGGAGGCCGACCTCGGGGATGCGCCGGGCGAGCTCGTCCACGCTGTCGCCCAGGATCCCGTCGAGGCCGTCCCGGACGATCTCGGGGATGCCGCCGACCCGGCGCCCGACGATCGGGGTCCCGCAGGCGAGCGATTCGATCGCGACGAGCCCGAACGGCTCGGGCCAGTCGCCGGGCATCAGGGTGGCGTAGCTCTCGGCGAAGAGCCGGTCGCGCTCGACCGGGGCGAGCTCGCCCAGGAGCTCCACGTCGGCGCCCCTGGTCGCCGGCAGGAATCGGCCTTCGAAGTAGTCGCGCTCCGCCGCGCTCGCCGGCTCCTTCGCAGCCACCCGCAGCCGGCGTCCGCTCCGGCGAGCGATCTCGACCGCCTCGACGGCGCCCTTCTCCGGCGCCATCCGGCCGACGAAGCAGAGGTCTTCGCCACTCGCGGCGACGAACGGTGCCTCGGCCAGGGACAGGCCATTGTGAACGACCCGCCAGGGATGGCCCGGGTGGGTCGAGGCCTGGGCGACGCTCACCGCACAGAGCGCGGCGGTCGTCCCGGCCAGGAGCTCGTCCGCCCACGGCCGATCGAGCCGGCCGTGGAAGGTCGCCACCACCGGGATCGGCAGCGCCCGGGCGAGGAGCAGACCGGCGAACCCCAGGTGAGCGTGGACAAGGTCGAACTCGGCCGCCCGGCGGAGGACGGCATCGAGGGTGACCAGGAGCGACGGCGTCTCATCGTCGAGACGTCCGGCCGGGCGAAGTGCCTGCTCGACGGTGGGGATCAATGGGACGACGGAGGTGGAGTCGGCGCTGGCGAACAGGGTCACCCGGTGACCGCGCCGCACCAGCTCGCGGGCCAGCTCGTCGACGACCCGCTCGGTCCCGCCGTAGCCCGGCGGCGGGACCGCCTCGAGGGCCGGCGCGACCTGGGCGATCCGGAGCGATCCGCCGACGGCCGTCATCGGTCGAGTCTCCCACGTCACCGTCGGGCCGTCGAATGCCTCCCGGCCCTGCTCCGGCGCCTCCGGGTCAGCCCCCGAGGCGTTCGCGGAGTCGGGCGACCTGCTCGGCCAGCTCAGCTTCTCGAGCCCGGGCGCCATCGACCACGGCCGCCGGCGCCCGGGCCACGAAGGCCTCGCTCCCCAGCCTGGTCCGCGCCGCGGCGAGGAAGCCCTCGGCCTCGGCGAGCTCCCGCTCGAGGCGAGTCCGCTCGGCGGCCTCCGCCCCTGCGTCCGCGGTCCCGGCTTCGACGATCGCCTCGAGATCGCCGGCGACCACCGACAGGGCGCCGGCGCGCCCGGCCGCGAGCAGCGCCTCCCGCGTGGCGTGGAGGTCCAGGGGACGGAGCCGGGCCATCCGCTCGATCGCCGGCGCCAGCCGTTCGACCGTCGGCAGGAGATCGGCCGGTGCATGGAGGTGCCCGGGACGGACCGCGCCCGGGGTGATCCTGGCCGTCGACCGGGCATTGCGGATCTCGGTGACGAGGCCCCGGACCTGGTCCACGGCGGCCTCGGCCGGCCGGTCCCGCACGGTGGCCCAGGCGGCCGCCTCGGGCCAGTCGGCCACGATCAGCAGCTCCGGGTCGGCCGGGTCGTGCGGGGTGGCGGCCCAGGTCGCCTCGGTCAGGTAGGGCAGGAACGGGTGGAGGAGGCGGAGCAGCGTGTCGAGCGCCTCCACCAGCGTCCACCACGTCGCCTCACGTTCGTCGTCGGAGAGCGAGGCGTCGGCGAGCCGGACCTTGGCGAACTCGAGGCCCCAGTCACAGTAATCGTTCCAGGCCGCCTCGTAGAGGAGACGAGTCGCCTCGCCGAGGGCGTACTCCCCCATCGCTCCGTCGACGGCCTCGACCGTCGCCGCGATCCGCGATCGCAGCCAGCGATCGCTGGGGCCCAGCCTCGTCGGGTCCGGCGCCCGCCGCGGCGCGTCGGCGGCGACCGATCCCGGCCGTGCCCCGAGCACGAACCGGGCGGCGTTCCAGAGCTTGTTGGCGAAGTTCCGGGCGTTCTCCAGCTTCTCCTGGCTGAAGCGCTGGTCGTTGCCGGCCGACGTCCCGTTGATGAGGGCGAAGCGGAGGGCGTCTGCGCCGATCTCGTCGATCGCCTCGAGCGGGTCGACGACGTTGCCGGTCGTCTTGCTCATCTTCTTGCCGCCGCCGTCCTTCACCAGACCGTGGAGGTAGACGGTCTCGAACGGCGGCTCGCCGAGGAAGTGGATCCCGAGCATCATCATCCGGGCGACCCAGAAGAAGATGATGTCGTAGCCGGTCTCCATGACCGTGCCCGGGTAGAAGCGGCGGAGGTCGGCGGTGTCGTCCGGCCAGCCGAGGGTGGAGAACGGCCAGAGCCCCGAGCTGAACCAGGTGTCGAAGATGTCCGGGTCCTGCTGAAGCTCGGCGGCCGGCCGGCCGCAGGATCCGCAGGCGGTCGGTCCGTCGACCCGGTCGCTGACCGTGATGTGCCCGTCCGGGCAGTACCAGGCCGGGATCCGGTGACCCCACCACAGCTGTCGGCTGACGTTCCAGTCGCGGATCTCGGTGAGCCAGTGCTCCCAGACCTTCTCGAACCGAGCCGGCAGGATCTTCGTCCGACCCGAGCGGGTGGCGGCCAGCGCCTGCTCGGCGAGCGGCTTCGTCCGGATGAACCACTGGGTCTTGAGACGCGGCTCGATGACGTCCTTGGAGCGCTGGCAGCGCCCGATGATCATCTCGTGGTCCTTGCTCGACTCGAGGTCGCCCCTCACCTCGAGGTCGGCCACGATCCGGTCCCGCGCCTCGAAGCGGTCGAGCCCGACGTACGGGCCGCCGACCGCGTTGACCCGGGCGTCGTCGTCGAGGACGGTGATCATGGGCAGACCGTGGCGTAGGCCGGTGGCGTGGTCGTCGGCGTCGTGGGCCGGCGTGATCTTGACCGCCCCGGTCCCGAAGTCAGGCTGGACGACCTCGTCGGCGATCACCGGGACCGATCGGTCGACGAACGGGATGACGACCGTCCGACCGATCCAGTCGGCGTAGCGCGGGTCCTCAGGGTGGACGGCCACGGCCACGTCGCCGAGGAGCGTCTCCGGGCGGGTCGTGGCGATCGAGATCCAGCGCTCCGGGTCGACCCGACCGGCGCCGTCGAGCAGGTGGTAGCGGATCGTCCAGAGCGTGCCCAGCTCGGGCGTGGGCACCACCTCGAGGTCACTGACGCTGGTCCGGCAACCGGGGCACCAGTTGACCAGGGCCTCGGTCCGGTAGGCCAACCCGTCGCGATACAGCCGGCTGAACGCCGTCCGGACCGCCTTCGAGCTGACCTCGTCCATCGTGAACCGGGTCCGGCCCCAGTCGAGCGACGAGCCGAACCGTCGGCTCTGGCGAAGGATCGTGTCCCGGGTCTCGTCCACGAACGCCCACATCCGCTCGAGATAGCGCTCCCGCCCGAGCGAGACGCGATCCTCCCCCTCGGCGGCCAGGATCCGATCGAGGACGAACTGGGCGGCGATCGAGGCGTGGTCCAGACCCGGTAGCCAGAGGGTCGGCCGGCCCTGCATCCGGGCATGGCGGACCAGCACGTCCTCGACGTCGGCGGTGAAGGCATGACCGATGTGGAGCGCGCCGGTCACATTCGGCGGCGGCTGGACGATGACGAACGGCGGCTTGCCAGGGTCCGCGCGCGATCCAGCGCCGTCGGGGGCGAACACGTCGGCGGCCAGCCAGCGCTCGTAGATCGCGGCCTCGACCTCGCCCGGAGCGTAGGCCTTGGGCAGCTCGTGGCGATCCGCGCCGGTCGCCTGGGTCGTGTCGGTCATCGTCGCTTCCCTCGTCCCGATCGTCGCTCGCCGCGTCGTCCCGTCCCGCCAGAATCGAACGACCCGCTCGTCCAGCGGACGAACGGGGTCGTGGTACCACCTGCTGGTTCGAGCTCGGGCGCTCGGCGGTCATCCCGTCGGCGACCTCCCGGTCTCCTCTCGGCGCGCTATCGGGCGCCAGCCGAACGGCTCGCGAGCGACGTTCACGACCCGGTCACCCGCGCGGCTCACACCGTCCCGCGCTCGCTCGGGGCCCCTGGTCGCTACTCCTCTCGGTCGACACCGTCGAGACGCAGACTGTAGCACGCCCCGGCGGGACCGCCGTGGCGCGATCATCCCCCGTCCGCAACCGCCACGATCCCCTCGTACGGACGCAGACGCACGGTCGAGCCTCCGCGGATCTCCTGGGGCGGGTCGACGTGGGTTCCGACGACCGGGCGCCAGCGCTCGCCTCGGCCGGGCAGCGGGACGTGGGCCAGGCCGGCGTCCGGACCGAAGGAGATGACGATGAGCGCTTCGCCGCCCCGACCGTGGCGCCGGTAGCCCAGGACCGAAGGATCGCCCGTCCGGGTCAGCGAGATCGCGCCGTCCTGCAATGGACGGTGCGATCTGCGCGCGACGAGGATCCGCCGATAGGTCGCCAGGACCGACCCCGGGTCGCCGGACTCGGTCGCGACGTTCCGCGTCTGGATATCCGGGCCGAGCCGCAGCCAGGGCGTGCCGCTGGTGAAACCCGCGCCGGGCCCGGGCCGCCAGGGCATCGGCGTCCGCGCCGCCGAGCGGTCCCACCAGCGGAAGTCCCGGCCGGATCGGGTCGCCGGGGCGTCGATGCTCTCCTCGGGCGGGATCGGGACATCGCCGAGTCCCAGCTCCTCCCCGTAGTACAGGAACGGCGTGCCGCGGACGGTGAGCAGGAGCAGGGCGGCCGCTCTCGCCATCGCGTCCTGGACCTCGATCGTCCTGCCGAGTGGGGCGGCCAACCGCGAGGCGTGGCGTGGCTGATCGTGGTTCGAGAGGACCGCGGTCGGCCACCGGTCCTGGCCGAAGGCCCGCTCGCGACGACGGATCGCGGCGCGGAAGGCGTCCGCCGACCAGGCCCGGGTCAGGAGTTCCCAGTCGAACACGAGATGCCGATCGGCCGTCAGGGAGGCTGCGCCCTCGGTGGTGCCCACGAACAGCTCGCCGACCGTCATCGCATCCG
Organism: uncultured Chloroflexia bacterium; assembly: GCA_963809595.1. Taxonomy (GTDB): domain Bacteria; phylum Chloroflexota; class Limnocylindria; order Limnocylindrales; family CSP1-4; genus Chersky-267. The sequence continues at coordinate 644,563 of CAWEKG010000002.1, forward strand.
GATTTCGCTCGACAATGGCGCGGAACCGCCCGATCAGGGCGGGCAGGTCGGGTTGGTCGAGATCGAAGCGGTGCTCCTGTCGGGTCCAGGCCGAGTCCCCGCGGCGCCGTGGGTTGGACGGCAGGGCCGGATGCTTGAGAAACACGTTGAAGGTGTCGAGCCGGTAGCCATCCACGCCCCGTTCGGTCCAGCGCCGGACCATCTCGAACTGGGCATTCTCGACGTCTGCGATTCGCCAGTCGAGCTCCGGCTGTTCGGGCAGGAACGTGTGGTGGTAGAACTGTCGGCGCGCCGGCTCGTAGGTCCAGGCGGGGCCACCGAACCAGGAGACCCAGTTGTTCGGCGGCAGCGGCCGACCGTGATGGTCGAGACCGGCTGGGTCGCGCCAGAGGTACCAGTCGGCATACGGGCCCTCGCCCGAGGCGCGGGAGGCGACGAACCAAGGGTGCTCGTCGCTGGTGTGGTTCATGACCAGGTCGAGGATCACCCTGATGCCGAGACGATGGGCCTCGGCCACGAACCGGTCGAAGTCGGCCTCGCTCCCGAACCGCGGGTCGACGGCCCCGTGGTCGCTGACGTCGTAGCCGATGTCGCGACCGGGCGATGGGTAGATCGGCGACAGCCAGACCGCGTCGACGCCAAGCCCGTCCGGACCGAGATACGGGAGGCGGTCGACCAGCCCGGGGAGGTCTCCGGTCCCGTCGCCATCGCTGTCCGCGAAGCTCCGCGGGTAGACCTGGTAGACGACCCCTCGCCGCCACCAGTCGCGGCCGTACCGGAACGACGGGTCAGGGGACCCGATCGTCACGAGGGTCCCTCCACCGGGACCAGCCATCGGACCCCCAGCGCGGGCAGCTCGATCTGCTCGCCGATCTGGACGTGCGAGCCATCCAGAAGATCGGCGAGGGCCGCCGATGCCGAGGCCGGGACAAGGGCGGCATCGACCGTACGGGGGGTTTCCGTGAAGTTGTAGAGCGCGGTCAGGTCGCCGACCGGGTGTCGACGAACGAACGCCAGGACGCCGGGATCGCCGCTGTCGACGATGTCGAGCGCCGATGCCGCGTGGAGCTGGGGCGCCTCGCGACGTGCCGCGATCAGGCGCTGCAGGTCGGCGAAGATCCGGCCTTCGACCGTAACGCGTCGGTGACGTCGCTCGGCGGCCGCCCAATCCATGACCGGCCGATGGAGCCATCGGCTGTCAGTCGCATGATCCGGGTCGTCGGCGTAGGACCGATCGTTGAGAAGGCCCAGCTCGTCGCCCATGTAGACCAGGGGCACTCCGTCCCAGGCCATGATCAGGGCGTGCCCAAGGCGGATCCGGGCGATCGCATCGTCGATCAGTCGCGGATCACCGACCTCGAGCGCTGCCTCCAGCCCGGCCAGGCTCGCGAAGCTCCCGCTGATCCTGCTGTCTCCGGTCTGGGCTACCTCGTTGAACAGCTCGCCCCGAGCAAAGGACCCCGGGAAGGTCCCCGAGTAGAACGTCGAGAGGAAGGTCCGATGGGCCTGGCCACCCCAGCCGACCGTGGCGGCGTCCCCCTCCGTGATCGCCCAGCCGATGTCGTCGTGGCAGCGGATGTAGGTGGCCCACGCCGTGGTCGCGGGCTTGCGAGGGAGGGCCCGCAGCACCCCGGTCATCAATCGGGCGTCGTGGGCCGCGAGGGACGACCAGAACTGGACCATCAGGCTGTTGTGATAGGCCATGTCCGAAACGCGGCCATGATGGCGACCGGACCCAAGGTAGGCGACGAGATGGTTGGGTGCGACGATCGCCTCGGCCTTGAAGATCACCGCCGGAGCGGCGATCCGCGCACTCGCCCGGAGTGCCTGGAGGAGGTCGTGGACCTCCGGCTGGTTCTGGCAATCGGTGCCGAGGCGCTTCCACAGGAACGCCACCGCATCGAGCCGGAAGACCTCGACGCCGCGGTTCGCGAGGTCCAGCAGCACGTCGGTCATCTCGACGAAGAGCGCCGGGTTCGACCAATCGAGGTCCCACTGGAAGGTGTGGAAGGTGGTCCAGACCCAGCGCCCGTCCTCGAGCTGGGTGAAGTTGCCGGGCGCCAGCCCCGGGAACACCTCGGGCAGGGTGCGCTCGTAGAGGTCTGGCAGCGTGCGATCCGGGAAGATCCGGTACATGGCCGCGGCCTCGGGGTCCCCAGCTCGAGCCGCCTTCGCCCAGGCATGCTCGGCGGCGGTATGGTTGAGCACCAGGTCGACGCACAGGCTCATGCCCCGCGTGCGCAGCTCGTCGCACAGATGCTCGAGATCGTCGATGGTACCGAGGCCTGGATCGACGGCTCGATAGTCTGCGACCGCGTAGCCACCGTCCGTCTCCCCGTCGCGCGTCCGCAGCAGCGGCATGAGGTGGAGATAGCGAACGTGCAACTCCTCGAGATAGTCGAGGTGCCGCTCCACGCCGCCGATCGACCCGGCGAACCGGGCCGGGTAGCAGACGTAGCCGATCATCGACGGGTCCTGGAACCAGTCCGGCCGCAGGAGTCGCTCGAGATCCAGGGTCCGAAGCGCCGGTCGTCGGTCGCGGTAGCGGTGGGCGAGCGTACGGATCAGCCGTTCCAGGCCGGTCGAACCGTCGGGCCGACCGCCGTAGACGCTGGCCCAACTCTCGGCCAGGTCGGGCCACCAGCGACGCACGCGCAGGGTGAACAGCTCGATGTCGCGCTCGTCCAGGCCATCGAGCTCCTCGACCGCGATCATGTTGGCGCGCTCCAGTGAGGTCGAGGCAGGCGCCCGCCTTGCGGAGGACGTCATCGAACGACCGCCGGTCCGGTGCTGCTCCGGACCACCAGGCTGATCTCTTGCACCTCCCGGAACGGCGTCATCGGCCGGTCGTCGAGCCCGACGAGGAGACGCTGGACCGCCCGGACCCCCGACTCGAACAGTGGTTGGCGGATCGTGGTCAGGTGTAGGTGGTCGGCGAGCTCGAGGTCGTCGTAGCCGGTGACCGACAGGTCGTCGGGGACCGACATCCGGAGCGCGGTCGCGGCCTCGATGACGCCGGCGGCCTGGGTGTCGCTCGCACAGACGATGGCCGTCGGAGGACGCCGCCCGACGAGCATCCGGCGCGACAGCTCGGTCGCCCGATGGCGCGAGTGATCGCTCATCGCGATGAGCCCTTCAGGAGCTGCAAGGCGGGCACGGCGCATCGCCAGTCGGAATCCGCTCAGACGCAGACGACTGGAGGTGAAAGCCAGCGGCACCCGCGGGGTGTCCCCGATGAAGCCGATCCGTCGGTGGCCGAGCCCGACGAGGTGCTCCGTCGCCAGCCGGCCTCCCCGCACGTCGTCGGCGACGACCCGCGGCAGCGCCCGGTGGTGCGCGTCGACGAGCACCGTGGGAAGCCCCGACCGCTGGATCCGCTCGAGCTCGCTCGCGTGCGGCGACAACGAGACGATGATCAAGCCATCGACGCGCTCCGCCCGAGGCAGGTCGAGGAAGACGGCCTCACGTCGCTCCGCGGTCTCGACATTGAAGACGATCATGTCGTAGCCGGCCGCGACGAGGGCGAACTCCACGCCGCGCAAGCGCTCCACTGCGGAGGGACGGGTCAGGAAGGGCAGGATCACGGCGACCGTCTGGGTCCGCCGCAGGCTCAGGCGACGGGCTGTCGGGTTCGGGACGAAATCGAGGTCGCGGATCGCCGCCAGGACCCGGGCGCGCGTCGCCGGGTCGACGTTGACACGCTCGTTGAGGACCCGGCTGACGGTCCCCCGACCGACCCCGGCAAGACGCGCGACGTCGCCGATGGTCACGCTCACCCCAGGCCGCCTCGATCGACCATCTTCGGACCGCCGCCACGGCCGGCGGCGAGGATCGCGCCCGCCATCAGCCCACGGGCAGGCCGTTCGCCCGCGCGACGGTCGCGTACCAGGCCGCACTGGCCTTCGGGACCCGACGCCGCGTCTCCGCCTCGACCCCGACGATGCCGAACCGCCTCGTGTAGCCGTATGCCCATTCGAAGTTGTCCAATAACGTCCACAGGAAGTAGCCCCCCACGTCGACCCCGCGGTCGAGCGCCACGCCGAGCGCCCCGATGTGTTCGCGCAGATAGGCGATCCGATCGGGGTCATCGATGGACCCGTCCGCCCCCGACCGGTCCTCGAAGGCGCAGCCGTTCTCGGTGATCATCATCGGCAAGCCGGGGTATCTCTCGTGGAGCTCGACCAGCACCGTGGTCAACCCGGACGGGGCGATCCCCCAGCCCATCTCGGTCCGACCCCAGCCCGGTTCCGAATACGGCTCCGAGCCAGCCTTCAACAGAGATCCATCGACATCGAAGGAGATCCGCTCGGCGTTGTAGTAGTTCACACCGAGCAGGTCGATCGGCTGGCGGATGGTCTCGAGATCACCAGGACGGATGTCCGGCCCGTGGCGGCCGATCCAGGTCATGAGCGCCTCGGGATACCGACCGTGCACGATCGGGTCCAGGAACAGTCCGACCGCGTTCGACCAGACGCGATCACGCGCGGCCCGGTCCGCGTCGTCGTCGCTCGCGGCCAGATACCACTGGGGATTGAGGGCGATGCCGATCCGCCCTCCGGCCCCGGACGCCCGGAACCGCTGCACCGCCAGCCCGTGGGACAGCAGCAGGTGATGGGCGACCTGGTAGCCGGTCGACCAGTCGCAATCGCCCGGGGCGTGGTGACCCGTGGCATGACCCAGGAACGCCTGGCACCAGGGCTCATTGTGAGTCAGCCAGGTCGCGACCCGGTCACCGAGCCGGTCGAACACGACACCGGCGTAGTCGACGAATGCCCCGACCGTCGCTCGGTCCCGCCACCCTCCCGACGCCTCGAGCGCGACGGGCAGGTCCCAGTGATTGAGGGTGGCGACCGGGGCGATCCCGGCCGCCAGGAGCTGGTCGACCAGGCGGTCGTAGAAGTCGAGGCCCGGCTCGTTGACGGCACCTCGCCCCGACGGGACGACCCTGGGCCAGGCGATCGAGAAGCGGTATGCGCCGATCCCGAGGTCCCGCATCAGCGCGACGTCGTCGGGCATCCGGTGATAGTGGTCGCAGGCGACGTCGCCGGTCGACCCGTCCGCGATGTGGAACGGGCGCCGGACGAACTCGTCCCACACGCTCATGCCCCGCCCGTCCTCGTCCCAGGCTCCCTCGATCTGGTAAGCAGACGAGGCGACCCCCCAGAGGAAGCCGGCGGGGAACGGCACGCCGCCTACCCCTTCACGGAGCCGGCCAGCAGCCCTCTGACGAAGTAGCGCTGGAGCGAGAAGAACACCAGGAGCGGGAGCAGCATCGAGATGAAGGCGCCGGCGGTGAGCAGGTGCCAGGCATCACCCCGCGAACCGACGATCTCCACGAGGCGCTGCGTGACCACCTGGGTGTCCGTCTTGGTGCCGATGAAGATCAGGGCCACGAGGTAGTCGTTCCAGACCCACAGGAACTGGAAGATCGCGAATGCAGCCAGCGCTGGAACGGACAGCGGCATGATCAGCCGCCAGAACGTCTGGAAGTGCGAGGCCCCGTCGATGAACGCCGATTCCATGATGTCTCGCGGGAGCTCGGCGATGTAGTTGTAGAGCAGGAAGATGGCGAGGGCCAGACCGAACCCGGTGTGCGCCAGCCAGACCGCCAGGTAGGTCCCGTTGAGGCCCACGGCCACGTAGTCGCGAAGGATCGGCACGAGCGCGATCTGGAGAGGAACGACCAGCATCGCCACGACGAGCATGAACAGCACGGCTCGTCCCGCGAAGCGCATCCAGGCGAACCCGTAGGCGGCGAACGCGGCGATCAGGATCGGGATGAGCGTCGACGGGATCGCCACGATCAGGCTGTTGATGAACGCGCCACTCATGTCGTCGCCGTGGACCGTCTCGGTCGAGCCGTCGGCGGACGTGATGACGTAGTCCTTCCCGGTCAGCACCTTGCCGTAGTTGTCGAGGGTGAAGTTCGTGTTCGCGGTCAGCGCCTGCTGCTGGATCTCGATCCGGCCGGCGCGCTTGTTGCCGACCCAGATGACCTGCCGACCGTCGGGCGTCTTGATCCCGGCCCGGAACTGGTCAAAGGTGCCGGTGGCCCCCTCGATCGTCATCACCCCGCTCGTGTCGAGCCCGGCTGGGATCGGCATCTCGGAGACCTTGACCTGGTCCGGGTGAGGGAAGACCGTCCACCAGCCGCTGGTCTGGAGGTCATCGGGCATGCGGAAGGACGAGACGAGCAACCCCACGGTCGGGATCAGCCAGACGAAGCAGATGAAGATGAGCGCCGTGTTGATGAAGATCGACGCACGCTTCGTTCCCGGGCGCCTCATCGGAAGCCCGCCTGGCTGCGGAACCGACGCAGGTTGTAGATCATGACCGGGATGACCGCGATCAGGAGGATGACCGCGAGCGCGGATCCGATCCCGAAGTTACGGTTCGTGAAGTACTGCCGGTAGAACTCCGTCCCGATCACGCCGGTCCCGAACTGGCCGCCGGTCATGACGATCACGATATCGAAGATCTTCAGGGTCAGGATGATGACCGTGGTGGCCACGGTGATGATCGTCCCCCGGATCGAGGGGATGGTGACCCGCCAGAAGACCTGGCGCTCGGTCGCGCCGTCGACCCGGGCCGCTTCCGTCAGCTCGGCGGGGATACCCTTGATCGCCGCCGAGAAGAGGACCATCGCGAACCCGACCTGGAGCCAGACCATGATCACGATCAGGAAGAGGTTGTTCCAGGGCTGCAGGAGCGTGGTCCAGGCCTGCGGCTGGCCACCCACCGCCGTCACGCCCGCGTCGAGCAGCCCGATCTGCGGCTCACCGGCCTGGCGGTACACGTAGACGAAGTTCCAGATGATGCCCGCGCCGACGAACGAGATCGCCATCGGCATGAAGATGATGGCCTTCGCCAGGGACTCGAACCGGCTGCGGTCCGCGAGGACCGCGATCACCAGCCCGAACGCGACCACGAGCGTGGTCCCGACGACCAGCCACAGCAGGTTGTTCCGGAAGACCTCGAGCATCGCCGGATCCCCGAAGATCGAGGTGTAGTTGCCGAGCCCGATGAACTTCGTGCTGTCGGCGTTGAACAGGCTGATCCACAACGTCCGAAGGGTCGGCAGGGCCAGGAACCAGATGAGGATCGCGATCGCCGGCCCGACGAACAGATACGGCAGGATGCGTGAGCCGACCCGCTCCGGGAGGCGGGCAAGGAACCAGTTCATCACCCAGTAGATGAGCGCGACGCCGCCCACGCCCCAGACGATGGCGATCGCCCCCGTGACCACCTTCGGCGCGTCGTTCTGGCGCAGGAATAGAAAGCCCTGCCAGAGGATCGCGAACGCGACGAGCGGTACGAGGACGGAGATCAGGACGCGGCCGAGGATCGTGAGCGCCCACAGCGCTCCCCGCACCGGTCGGTCCTCTACGGCCAGTTCTTCGGTCACGAGGTCCCTCCCAGATCGCCTTTACCGACGCGGTCCGTCGGGGTCAGAACCCTAGGGGAAACGAGACCCTGGGTCGAGGACGTGGGTCCCCGATCCAGGGTCGGTGATCGGTCGGCTGTCGCTAGGCGACGCCGGGCCTTACTGTGCGGGCCAGGCCGCGTCGATGTTCTTGAGTGCCGTTTCCAGGCTCTCCTTGCCGGAGATCCAGCTGGTGAACTCCTTCCACTCGGCTCCGGAGCCGACGGCACCCGGCATGAGATCCGAGGCGTCGAAGCGGACGGAGGTGGCGTTCTGGATGGTCTTGCCGACGAAGGCGGAGATCACGTCGGTCCCGTACCAGGCGGGATCCGCGTCCTTCTGGGGAGCGATGGCGCCACCGGCGGCCATCCAGGACTTGAGGTGCTCACCCTTGGTGAACTGCTCCATCACGGCCATGACCTCAGGGCGATCACTGAAGGCCGCCCAGATGTCGCCGGCCACGAGGACCGGGCTGCCGAGCGACGGGTCGATGCCCGGCAGGTAGAAGACGTCGTAGTCCACGCCCGGCTTGACGTCGGCCGGGAAGAACGAGGTGATGAAGTTGCCCTGGCGGTGGAGCCAGCACTTGGGCGGGTCGGTGAACATCGCCTTGGGCGCGTCGCCGAAGTTGGTGGACACGATGCCGGCCGCTCCGCCGTTGACCATCTTGGGGTCGAGGAAGAGTTCGCCGACCTTCTTGGCCGCCGCGGTCACCTCGGGCGAGCTGAAGGGCAGCTTGTGGGTGACCCAGTCGTCGTAGTTCTGGAGACTGGTCGTGCGGAGCATGAACTCCTCGAGCCAGTCGGTGACGGGCCAGCCGGTCGCGGCGCCGGACTCGATGCCGATGCACCACGGGGTGTCGCCGTCCTTGATGATCTGGTTCTGTAGCGCGGTCAGCTCGTCCCACGTCGTGGGGACCTTGTAGCCCGCCGCGTCGAAGGCCTTCTTCGGGTACCAGACGAAGCTCTTGCCGTTCACCCGCTCCCAGACGCCGGCCATGATGGGACCGGAAGCGCCGGCCATCGTCGCCATGTCCAGCCACGACTGGGTGTAGTTCGCCTTGAGGGCGGCCTGGTCGAGCTTGTCCGTGAGGTCGATGACCTTGCCGGACTTGGCGAAGTTCGCCAGGAGGCCCGGCTGCGGGAAGTCGGCGATATCGGGCGCGTTGTTGCCGTCGACCTCGGCCGAGATCACCGCCTCGAACTGCTTGCTGCCCGCGTAGTCGATGGTGATGCCCGTCTTGTCCTCGAAGTCCTTCATGGTCGCATTGAACTTGACGGCATCCTGCATCGACGAACGGCCCGGTGGCCGTCACGTGGGTGCCCTTGAACTCGCCGGCCAGGGCGCGCTCGAGGTACGTTCCCGCGCCGGCCGACGGGGCGACGGATCCGGCCGCGGACGGGGCCGCCGCCGACGGGGCCGCCGCCGACGCGGCCGGGGATGCGCTCGCCGCGGTCCCCCCACAAGCGGTCGCGACGAGGGCGATCACGCCCAGCGCAGCGACAAAACGATTTCGCACCTTGATGTCCTCCTCCAAAGGTCGACCCACGGGTCCCGTGGAACCGGTACCAGCGCAACGTAGCACGTGTCGACCGATGGGCACAATACCAAATGGCAGGGTCGCCGTGACGTCCATCCGGGGGTCATCGGCCCGCCTCGCCGGTCACTGCCGGACCGGGTCCGCCGGGGCGGTCGGACGTGGTCCGCCGCCGGAGCGGCGTCGTGGACGGGCGAGGGGTCGGGCGCCCGACCCCAGGACGTCAGGCGGTCTCGCCTCGCTCGGCGAGCCACTCCGCGTAGTTCGTCTCGTCGACGCCCTTGTCGACGTCCGTCTTGGTCAGGAGGAGCGGCAGCCGACCCTCGCGGATCGTCTCCTCGGTGATGATGCACTTGCGGATGTCGGTCCGCTCCGGGATGTCGTACATCACCTCGAGGAGGGACTCCTCGACGATCGAGCGCAGGGCCCGGGCGCCGGTCTTGCGATCGAGGGCCACCTCGGCCGCGGCCTCGAGCGCGCCGGGCGTGAAGACGAGCTCGACCTTGTCGAGGCTGAGGAACCGCTGGAACTGGCGGGTCACCGCGTTCTTCGGCTCGGTCAGGACCCGGACGAGGTCCTCGGCGGTCAGCGCGGACAGGGTGACCACGACCGGCAGCCGGCCGACGAACTCGGGGATGAGCCCGAACTTCAGGAGGTCCTCGGGCATGAGCCGCTCGAGGATCTTGCCTCGCTCCAGCTTGGTGATCTGGACTCTCGCAGCCGAAGCCGATCGACTTGCGGCCGACCCGCTCCTCGACGATCTTCTCCAGCCCGTCGAAGGCGCCACCGCAGATGAACAGGACGTTGGTCGTGTCGATCTGGATGAAGTCCTGGTGGGGGTGCTTCCGGCCGCCCTGGGGCGGGACGTTGGCGACGGTCCCCTCGAGGATCTTCAGGAGCGCCTGCTGGACGCCTTCGCCCGAGACGTCGCGGGTGATCGACGGGTTGTCCGCCTTGCGGGCGATCTTGTCGATCTCGTCGATGTAGATGATCCCGCGCTGGGCCCGGGCGACGTCGAAGTCGGCGGCCTGGATGAGCCGGAGCAGGATGTTCTCGACGTCCTCGCCGACGTAGCCGGCCTCGGTCAGGCTGGTCGCGTCGGCGATGCAGAACGGGACGTCGAGGACCCGGGCGAGGGTCTGGGCCAGCAGCGTCTTGCCCGAGCCGGTCGGCCCGACCAGGAGGACGTTCGACTTCTGGAGCTCGACCTCGTCGACCGCGTGGCCGGCGTTGATCCGCTTGTAGTGGTTGTAGACCGCGACCGAGAGGACCTTCTTGGCCCGCTCCTGGCTGATGACGTACTGGTCGAGGGCTGCCTTGATCTGCCGAGGGTTCGGGAGCTTGGCGCTCTGCGGGCGCGTCTTGGGCGCCTCGAGCATCTCCTCCTCGATGATCTCCTGGCAGAGGTTGATGCACTCGTCGCAGATGTAGACGCCCTGGCCCGCGATGAGCTTGCGGACCTGCTCCTGGCTCTTGCCGCAGAAGCTGCAGCGGTAGGGGACCTTGGGTCCCTTGGCGCCGCTCGTCGTCGTCATCCGGTCCCGCCCGTGCCTTCCGCTAGTCCCGGTGCTTCTTGGTCGACGGACCGCTCGCCGGCGGCTCGTCCGGGGTCGTCCCCGCGATGAGGCCCTGGTCGTGTGCCTGGGCGATCAGCGAATCGCCGGTCGCCGCGTAGACCGCGTCGATGATGCCATAGTCCTTCGCCTGCTCACCACTCATGAAATAGTCCCGGTCGGTGTCCTTGCGGACCTTGTCGAGGGGCTGGCCGGTGTGGCGGGCCAGGATCTGGTGGTTGACCTCGACCAGATGCTCCCACTCCTTCATCTGGATGACGGCGTCGGGAGCGTTGCCCCGGAAGCCGCCCGAGCCCTGGTGGATCATGATCCGGCTGTTCGGCAGGGCGTAGCGCTTGCCCGGGGCGCCGGCCGCCAGGAGTACGGCGGCCATCGAGGCGGCCATCCCGATGCAGATCGTGCTGACCGGGGCGTGGACGTACTGCATCGTGTCGTAGATCGCCAGACCGGCCGTGACGACGCCGCCGGGCGAGTTGATGTACAGGCTGATGTCCCGCTCCGGGTCCTCGGACTCGAGGAAGAGCAGCTGGGCGATGACGAGGTTGGCGACGTGGTCCTCGATCGCGTCGCCCAGGAAGATGATCCGCTCGCGCAGCAGGCGCGAGTAGATGTCGTAGGCGCGCTCCCCCCGGCTGGAGGTCTCGATCACCATCGGCACGAGCATGTTCGGGCTCCCTGGGTCGGGTTCGGGACGGTCGGTCACGCCGGGTCGGCGGCCGAGATGGGTTCGGTCTGCGGGTCGCCGGCCGGCTCGGCGGCTTCATCGGCGTCGAGCACCACGGATGGGTCGGTGGCCCCGATCGCCGCGGCGGCCGCGGCGGCGGCGTCGGCGGCCGAGCGGTCGTCGTCGTCCTCGATGTGGGGCAGGGCGGGATGCTCGGGATGGGCGGCCAGCCAGACGTCGACGAGCGCCTCGACCGTCCGCGACCGGCGCAGCGTGCTGCGCACGAAGTTGCGCCCGCGATCAGACTCGAAGTAGGCGATGGTCCGGGCGTCGTCGGCGTAGCGCGAGCGGGCCTGGGCGATCTCCGCCTCGACGTCGGCGTCGGTCACGTCCGTGCCCTCGACCTCGGCGATCTTGGAGAGGACCAGCAGGGTCTTGACCCGGCCCTCGGCCCGCGGGCGGAACTCGGTGTGGAGGTCCGCCTCGGTCTGGTTCGTCGCCTTGAGGTAGGCGGGTTCGGCGATGCCCTGCCGGGCGAGCGTCGAGCGGAACTCGTCGTGCATCACCTCGACCTCCTGGTCGACGAGGATGTCCGGCAGCTCCAGGCTGGCGTTGGCCACGGCGTACTCGATGATCCGGTCGGCGAAGCCGTGGCGGGCCCGGTCGAGCGCGCTCCGTTCGAGGCGACCACGGATCTCCCGGCGGAGGGCGTCCATGTCGGCGAAGTCGCCCATCGAGCGGGCGAACTCGTCGTCGGCCTCGGGCATGACCTTCTCGCGGAGCTCCTTGAGCTCGACCGCGAAATGGGCCGTCGCGCCGGCCAGGTCGGGCTGGCCGTAGTCGGCCGGGAAGTCGATGTCGAACTCCGTCGCGTCGCCGACCGACAGCCCGATGACGTGGTCCTCGAACCCTGTGATGAGCCGGTCCTCGCCCAGGATGAGCGGCATCCGCTCGGTCGAGCCGCCTTCGAACGGGACGCCGTCGCGGGTCCCGACGAAGCCGATGACCGCGTAGTCGCCCTTCTCGGCGGGGCGCTCGCCGGCCGGCCGGAGCGAGGCGTTCTGGTCGCGCAGCTCCTCGATCACCGAGGCCACCTTGGCGTCGTCGATCGGCTCGATCTCGGGTGCGAAGTTGAAGCCCCGGTAGTCGCCGAGGGTCACCTCGGGTGGGACCTGGACGAGGGCCGTGAAGCGGAACGGCTGGCCCTCCACGGCCTGGACCACGTCGACGCTGGCCTGGACGAGAGGCACGATCCCCCGCTCCATCAGGACCTCGCGATAGGCCCTCTGGATGAGCAGGTCGCTGGCCTCGTCGAGGACCGCCTCCGGCCCGAGGACCCGCTCGAGCATGAAGCGGGGCGCCTTACCGGGCCGGAAGCCGGCCACCTTGGTCCGTCGGGCGAGCCGCCGGACGGCTTCGTCGATCGAGCGGTCGAGATCCTCGGCCGGCAGCTCGATCTCGAGCTTGATCGACGAGTTGGGGGCGGGCGTGGTGGTGACGTTCATCGTCCCGGGATTATAGGTTGGCCGGCCCCGGTCGGCCGGAGCCCCGGGATGGTAGGCGAGGTCGGGGTCGAACCGACACGCCGCTCACGCGGCACCGGCTCCTAAGGCCGGCGCGTCTGCCATTCCGCCACTCGCCCGTCCGACAGCGTACAGGGCGGCCGCCGGCGACGCGAGCCTCGGACGCCTCGCAATGGTGCCAGTGCGGCCCCAGGACCCTGCCTACCAGAACCGGCGGACGCGGGGCAGACCCTTGGGGAGCATAGACTGGGCCTTCCGGATCGCCGTCTCGAGCTCGCGCGAATCTCCAGACGCGAAACGGGCGACGAGCCGGAACCCGACGAGCCGGCTGACCAGACGCAGGAGGTAGCCGGCGCTCTCGCCGGTCGCGTCACCGAGGCTGCGCTTGCGCCGATCGGCGGCGGTGGCTTCCAGATACCGGGCGAACTCCTGCTCGAGCCGGCCCCGGACCCGGTCGCCGTCCGTTCCCAGCTCCCGAAGAGCCTTCTCGATGTCCTCGGGCAGCATCGAAGGCGGGAGCGGCTCGGGCCGGCCGAAGACCGCCCGTCGAGCCCCGCCGATGATCCGTCGGGGACCGCCCAGGAGGAAGAAGGCCGCCCCGCCGGCGACCGCCGCCGACTTGCCCGGCGAGCGCCGGACCTTGGCCGGCACGTCGACGGCCTCCCGGGTGGCGACCCGGAGCCCGTCGAGCTCGGCGCCGAGCCCGTCGCGCGAGGCTAGGACTTCGGCCCGAGCGGCGTCCGTTCGCGCACCCACTCCATGGTCTCCTTCGCGGTCTCGATCGTGACGGTGGGATAGAACCTGCGGCCCCAGGCCTCCATGTCGAGGTCGGCCCGCTTCGCCTCTAGGGCGCACAGCGCCGCCCAGGTCGCCAGGAGCGTGGCGATCCCGAGCGCCACGGCCACTTGCCAGCTGAAGGTGATCGCGCTGAACGCGCCGAGGGCCGCGCCGACCAGGGCGCCGACCAGGGCGCCGCCGAGCGCCCCGCCGACGGTCTCGCCGACCGGCGTCCCGCGGCTCGAGCGGATCCCGACGATGAGGCCGACGAACGCACCCACGACGGCCAGGACGGCCAGGCCGGTGACGAGCGCGGTGTTCCCGGGTTCGACGCCCGGCAGGAGCCGTGACCCGATCTCCGTCCAGAGGCGGTTGAAGAGGAAGAACCCGGCCACGATCGCGACGATCGCCCCGACCAGGGTCGCCCAGACGAGCGCCCGGGCTAGCCGCCGCTGGGGGACGTCCAGGGCGATCAGGACGGCGACGATGGCGACCGAGAGGGCGAGCTCGGTGAACAGGAGGACGCCCCAGCCGATCGATCCGAAGAGCCACTCCCCGAGGAACAGGCTCGTCCCGATGACGACCAGCAGGGCGGCATAGAGGACCGCCCCGATCGCGGCTCCGATGAGCGCGGCGACCCGCTGGACGTGCTCCATGATCTCGGAGAGCTCGGTCTTGGCCAGGTCGACGTGGGCCTGAGCCAGCCGTCGCCCGGCCGCGATCGTCGCACCGAGCTGGGGCCGGAAGCCGCGACGCCCGCCGCCTCCGCCCGCCGGGGGTGGCGTGCCGGGCGGCGGTGGGTCGTTCGGCGGAGCTCCGGGTGGCTCGCCGCCGGGAGGCGACGGCTCGGCGGGCGGGGCCGATCCGGCGGAGGGATCCGGCGGATCCACCGGGGTTGCGGCGGCGGCCTCAGCGGCAGCGGCTTCTGCAGCAGCGGCTTCCGCAGCCGCGGCGGCTCCCGCGTCGAGCCGCGAGCCGGGGTCGCCCTCGGGTCCGGGGTCGGCAGGTTGCTGGCGGTCCGACGATTCGGGCGTCGGCGGCAGGTCGTCCAGGGGTCGGGGCTCCGGGGCAGGTTCCGTCGAGACAGGGGACCGGGTCGATGATACCAGCGCGGACGGTCCGGCCGGGCAGGTGTCCGACCGCGGCCGCCACGCCCGGCCGGGTCGGGATCCTTCCCGAGGCCGGGATCATCCGACACCGATCGACCGGCGGTATACCCTCGGCGCCATGACCGACCCGCCCGCCGACCGATCCGGCCGGAGCGACGCATCGGACGCCGAGGAAGCGACCCCGACGGCTCGCCGCCTCGCGACGGCCGAACTCCTGTCGATCGGCGCCGAGCTGACCAACGGCGAGACCCGCGACACGAACGCCTATGAGATCGCCCGGTCGCTGACCGGTGCCGGCGTCCGGGTCGAGCGGATCGGCGCCCTACCCGACCGGTTCGAGGTGGTCGAGGGGGCCTTCCGCCAGGCGCTCGCCCGGGTGGATCTCGTCGTCTCGACCGGCGGGCTCGGCCCGACCCCCGACGACCTCACCCGCGAGGCGCTGGCCGCCGCCTGCGGCGAGACCCCGACCGTCGATCCCGAGCTCGAGGCCTGGCTCCGCGACCTGTGGGCCCGCCGGGGACTCCCCTTCCCGGAGATCAACCGAAAGCAGGCCTGGCTCATCCCCTCGGCGGCCGCCCTGCCCAACGCGAACGGGACCGCGCCGGGCTGGTTCGTTCGCCGGCCCGACGGCCGGGTCGCGGTGGCTCTGCCCGGGCCCCCGCGGGAGATGCGACCGATCTGGCACGACGAGGCGCTTCCCCGGCTCCGCGCGCTCGGCCTCGGCTCGGAGCGGGCGGTCCGAACGCTGCGCCTGACCGGCATCGGCGAGTCGATGGTCGCCGACCGGCTCGGCGAGTCGATCCTCCGTCGGGCGAACCCCGAGGTCGCGACCTACGCCCGGGCCGAGGCGGTCGACATCCGACTCTCCGCCGTGGCCGAGCCCGGCGACCCGAGCACGCCGGCCCGGACCGCGGAGGCCCTCCTCGACGAGGCCGAGGCGGTGGTGCTCGCGGCCCTCGGAGACCACGTCTGGGCCCGGGGCGAGACGACCTGGGCCGAGGTCATCGGCCTGGAGCTCACCAGGCTCGGCTGGAGCCTGGCCGTTCGGGAGATCGGCACCGGCGGCACGCTGGGGGCGCTCCTCGGCGCCTGCCCCGGGCTGGACCGGGTCGAATCCCTGCGCCCGAGGGCGCTCGGCGAGGGAGCCGCCGACCCCGTCGCCGAGGCGCGGGCGGTGCGCGAGAGCGGGTCCTCGGACGTCGGTCTCGCCGCGATGGTCCGACCGCGCGGCGCCGACACCCTGGTCTCGATCGGGATCGTCACCCCGCGTGGCGCGACCCGCTCACGGGCCCTCGGGTTCCTGGGTGGCGAGCAGGGCCGGCTCAGGGCGGCCGTGGCTGCCGCCGCTCGCCTGGCCGAGACGCTCCGCGACGCCTAGCGGCGAGAGGCCCGGACCAGTCCCGGCAGGTCCAGGACCACGATCGTGTCCCGGTCGACCCGGAGAAGCCCGTCGTCGACGAACATCCCGAGGAGCTTGTTGACGCTCTGCCGGGTCGCCCCGATCATCGCCGCCAGGTCTCCCTGGGTGAACGGTCGGTCGAGCCGGATCGAGCCGTCGTCGGCCGGGATCCCGGACTCCTGGGCGAGCCGGGCCAGGAGAGCGGCCAGGCGCCCGGTCATGTCGAGGAAATGAAGCTCCTCGACGTGCGCGGTCAGTCTCCGCAGCTCGCCGGCCAGGGCGGCCAGCAGCGCGTCCCGGGCGGCCGGGGACGTGTCGATGAGCGCGCGGAACGCCTCGCGTCGGAGGACGAGCGTCTCGGTCGGCTCCATCGCCACGGCCGTCGCCGAGCGGGGTGCGTCGTCGAGGAGGGCCAGCTCGCCGAAGAACGAGCCCGGCCGGATCGAGGTGAGGATCGCTTCGTCACCTTCCTCCGAGGGCAGGACGATCTTGACCGCTCCGGTACTCACGATGAAGAGGGAGTCGCCGGGGTCGCCCTGGTGGAAGAGGACCTCGCCGCGACGGAACCGACGGGTCCGCAGGCCCTCCGCGAGGCGCACGAGATCGGCCGGCGCGAGACCCGAGAAGAGCTGGATCCGCTCGAGGGCTTCCATGACCGGGCCGGTCGGCTGCATGACGGCGATGGTACAGGTCGGCGCCTGGCGGAGACCGGTGTCGGCACACCGACAGGTCGGCGGTCGGCGCGACGAGGACGGGCCACCGTCGAGCACGTACAGTGACGTCGTGACTCGAGCGTCGTCTCCACCTGCCCGTGACGGCGCGGGGTCCGATCCGGCGATGTGCCTGACCGTGCTGGGCTGCGGCCCGGCCGCCGCCCAGCCCGACACCGCGGCGTCCGGGCTCCTCGTGGAGACCGGCACGACGGCCCTCCTCCTGGACTGCGGTCAGGGCGTAGCCGCCCAGCTCGTGGCCCGACGCGACCCCGGATCGCTGACCGCCGTCATCATCGGCCACATGCACGCCGACCATTTCATCGACCTCTCCGCGCTGCGCTACCGCTTCCCCTGGGCGGGCCGCCCGGAGCGACGCCTGCCGGTCCTCCTGCCGCCCGGCGGCATCGCCCGGTTCGGCGCGCTGGCGGCGGTCGTCAGCGAGCGACCCGGCTTCTTCGACGACGCTTTCGAGCTCGCCGAATACGACCCGGCGGACCATCTCGATCTCGGCGGACTGTCGGTCGCCTTCGTCCCCGGCGACCACTATGTGCCGGCCTGGGGGGTGGAGCTGACCGCCCCGAACGGTTCGAGGATGGTATACGCCGGCGACACCGGTCCGAACCCCGAGCTGGTCCGCCGCGCCGCCGGAGCGGACCTCCTCGTCTGCGAGGCGACCTTGGCCTCACCGGCCGAGGACGACCCGGCCCGGCGAGGGCACCTGGCTCTCGAGGAGACGCTCGAGCACGCCCGCTCGGCGGGGGTCGGACACCTCCTCGTCACCCACTACCCCTCGGACCGGCGGGCCGGGATGGAGACGCGCATCGCCCGGGGCGCGGAGAAGGCGACGGTCGCCCGGCCCGGTCTCAGCCTGATCGTCGGCCGCTCGGGCGGGGAACGGGCCGCCGAGGTCGGCCCGCCGCGATCGGGATCGCCGGCCGCCTGACCCGGGCGACGATCAGGAGATCGTCAGCGCCGGCGCCTCGTTGCGGGCCGCCGCCACGCTCATCCGGGCCGCGACCGTCCCGGCGATCGCGGTCATGGCCTGGGCCGCCGGACCGGGCTCGCGCTGGGCGACCGCGGGCACGCCGACGTCGGCACCCTGGCGGACGGTCACGTCGAGCGGGATCGAGCCGAGGAACTCGATTCCGTGCTCGCGGGCGAACCGCTCTCCGCCGCCCCGACCGAAGATCTCGGTGACCTCACCGCAGTGGGCGCAGGCGAAGCCGGCCATGTTCTCGACGATCCCGGTCACCGGCACGTTCATCCGCTGGAGCATCGCGAACGCCTTCTGGACGTCGAGGAGCGAGACCTCCTGGGGCGTGGTGACCAGGACCGCGCCGCTGATCGGCACGGCCTGGGCCAGGGTCAGCTGGGCGTCCGAGGTGCCCGGCGGGAGGTCGATGACGAGGTAGTCGAGCTCACCCCACTCGACGTCGCGCAGGAACTGCTGGATGGCCCCGCCCACGAGCGGGCCTCGCCAGACGACCGGCTGACCCTCCGGGACGAAGAACTGGATCGAGATCGCCTTCACCCCGTGCCGCTCGAGGGGCGTGATCTTGTTGTTCGGGCTGGCGACCGGCGTGCCCTCCAGACCCATCATCAACGGGATGTTCGGCCCGGTGATGTCGGCGTCCAGGAGACCCACCGAGGCACCGCTTCGGGCCAGCGCGACGGCCAGATTCACGCTGACAGTGCTCTTGCCGACGCCGCCTTTGCCCGAGACGACGGCGATGATGTTCTTCACCCCGGGCAGGAGGGCCTGGGCCTGGACCGGACCGGCCCGTCGGACCATCGCCCCCCAGTTGATCCGGACCGGTCCGGCGCCGATCCCGTCCAGGGCGGCCCGGGTGTTCGTCTCGATCTCTTCCTTGAGCGGGCAGGCCGGCGTGGTCAGCTCGATCGTCAGACTGACCTCCCGGTCGACGATCGCAACATCCTTGACCATCCCCAGGCTGACGATGTCCCGGCCGAGCTCGGGCTCCTGGACGGTGCGAAGGGCGTCGTTGATGGCGGCTTCGGTCAGGGCGGTCATGGGCTCGCTGAGTCCCTTCCTGGGCGGCGGATCGGATTTCCGTTAACGGTCGCGTCGATATCCTAGACCCGGTCGGCGGACCGCGCCGGAGGCCACGGACGGAGCTCGCCGGACCCCGACCACGAGCACGCCGCGCAGCGACACGGGGAACGACGAGATTCGTCGCAAGACGCCGTCAGGACGACGAAGTCCGCACCTTCACGGGTCGGATTGACACGCGTTTCCACGGGCCATACCATCGCGCCACCCACTGCGCGTCGAGGAGCGTCGCAGGCGGTCGCGCCGTTCCCCCGGCGTCAATCGATCCGGTGCCCCGGGGTCCCCACGGCCCCCGCTCTCTGAGGAGCCCGCCCGAAGGTGGCAGTCGTCGATGTCCGCCTGGCCGATGTCGTGAAGCGATTCGGCGAGGTCAATGCCGTCGATCACATCGATCTCGAGGTCCTCGACGGGGAATTCTTCTCCCTGCTCGGCCCGTCGGGCTGCGGCAAGACGACCACCCTCCGGATGATCGGCGGCTTCGAGGAGCCGACGTCGGGCGTCATCGAGCTGCGCACGGTGGTCGACCAGGCCACCGGCGAGAAGGGTCTGAAAGACGTCACCTGGCTGCCGCCCTACGAGCGGGACGTCAACACCGTCTTCCAGAACTACGCCCTCTTCCCGCATCTCACGATCGAGGAGAACGTGGCCTTCGGCCTACGGCGCAAGAAGGTCAACGACGCCGAGGTCAGGACCCGGGTGAGGGAGATGCTCCAACTCGTGGAGCTGCCCGGCTACGAGAAGCGCAAGCCGACCCAGATCTCCGGCGGCCAGGCCCAGCGGGTGGCCCTGGCCCGGGCGCTGATCAACCGGCCGTCGGTGCTCCTCCTCGACGAGCCCCTGGGGGCCCTCGACCTGAAGCTGCGCAAGCAGATGCAGGTCGAGCTGAAGCGCATCCAGCAGGAGGTCGGGATCACCTTCATCTACGTGACCCACGACCAGGAAGAGGCGATGACGATGTCGGATCGGATCGCCGTCATGAACAAGGGCCGCTACGAGCAGCTGGGCGACCCGGCGAGCCTCTACGAGCGCCCCACGACCCGGTTCGTGGCCGGCTTCCTGGGCGTGAGCAACCTCCTCCCTGGTTCGCTCGACGGCAGCGCCGACGGTTACGCCCTGGTCCGCCTGGCCGACGACACGCGGATCCGCGTGCCGCGGGCCATGGTCGGCGACGCCACCGAGGTCGAGGCCGGCGTCCGGCCCGAGAAGATCCGGCTCCGGGCCGCGGCGGACGAGGCGCCGACCGGGCACAACACGCTGGTCGGGACGATCCTGGATGCGTCCTACCTGGGGGTCAGCACCTCGTACATCGTCGAGGCCCGAGGCGGTGCCCGATTGACCGTCTACGAGCAGAACGTGGAACGGGCCACCCGGTCCGAGCTGTGGGCCCAGGGCGAGGACGTCCGCCTCTCCTGGTCGCCCGATCACACCTTCGTCGTCCGAGCGTCCCCGGCCGGCGACCCCACGGGGGACAGCAGGGTCCCGACGGCCAGTGAGCCGGCCGGGACGGAGGCGTAGGCGGCCGAGACCCGGCGGCCGGACCCAGCGAGGAGACCATGAGCGAACCGCACGCCGACATCGCTTCGGTGAAGATCAGCCGACGCCGGCTCCTCCAGGGCTCCGCCCTGGCCGGAGTCGCCGCGTTCGTGGCCGCCTGCCGCACGACGGGCGGCGGGGCCAGCGCCACCGCGGCCGCGTCGGCCGCGCCCAGCTCGGCCCCCTCGGGCGAGCCCTCGTCCGCCCCGTCGATCGCGGCCTCGGAGGGTCCGCTCGGGGGCAAGCTCAACTTCGCCAACTGGACCGCCTATATCGACCTGACGATCACCCCCGGCGCCGACGGCAAGATCGGCACGGGCGACGACGGCACGTCGCTCCCGTCGCCGACCCTCGACCAGTTCACCAAGGCGACCGGGGTCGAGGTGAACTACCAGGAGGCGATCAATTCGAACGAGGAGTTCTTCGGGACCGACCTGCAGGGCCCGATCAGCCAGGGCAAGTCCACCGGCTGGGACATCATCACGATGACTGACTGGATGGCCGCCCGGCTCATCCGACTCGGCTGGGTGGAGCAGATCGACACGACCGGGATGAAGAACTTCCCGGCCAACCTGGAGAAGGTCTACCTGGAGCGCTCGTTCGACGTCGGGGCCAAGATGACCGCCCCCTGGCAGTCGGGGATGACCGGCCTCGGATTCGACTCGGCCAAGACCGGCGACCTGACCAGCGTGAACGCGTTCTGGGACCCGAAGTTCAAGGGCAAGGTCGACTACCTCGACGAGATGCGCGACACGATCGGGCTGTCGGCCATCAAGCTGGGCTTCGACCCGGCCACGATCACCGACGACCAGTTCAACCAGGCCCTGGTCCAGGTCGAGACGGCCATCAAGGACAAGCAGGTCCGGACGATCAAGGGCAACGACTACCTCGGCGACCTCGCCTCCGGCGACGTCGTCCTGGCGATGGCCTGGTCCGGCGACATCGTCCAGCTCGCCCTGAGCAAGGACACGATGGCCTTCAACGTGCCGACCGAGGGCGGGATGCTCTGGACCGACAACATGATGATCCCCAAGGGCGCCGAGAACGTGAAGCAGGCCCTCGCCTATATCGACTACTACTACGACCCGGCGGTCGCAGCCCAGGTCGAGGACTTCGTGAACTACGTCTGCCCGGTGAGCGGGGCCAAGGAAGCACTCCTGAAGATCAACCCGGACAACGCCAACAACCCGCTCATGTTCCCGCCCCCGGAGGTCCTGAACCGGCTCCACGTCTTCCGCGGCCTGACCGAGACCGAGGAGAAGGCGTACACCGAGGCCTGGAACAACGTGATCGGCCTGTGACCCGACGGCGGCCGGGCGGAGCCATCCGCCCACCCGCCCGACCACCCACCGGATCCTAGGAGTCCGCTCGAGCGATGGCCTGGCTGCGTCGTCATCGGGGGCTGACCCCGTATCTCCTGCTCGCCCCGGGGATGCTCTGGCTGACGATCTTCTACGTCTACCCGGCCTTCCAGATGTTCCTCGCCTCGCTCTCGACGAGGACCGGGGAGATCGGTTTCGAGTTCAGCGCCCAGATCTCGAACTACTTCGATGGCCTGTCGACCTACCAGGACCAGTTCATCCGCTCGATCGCCTACGGCCTGGCGGCGACGATCATCGCCTTCCTCATCGCCTACCCCCTGGCCTACACGATCGCCTTCCGGGCGGGTCGCTGGAAGAACCTGATGCTCTTCCTGGTGATCGCCCCGTTCTTCACCAGCTTCCTGCTCCGGACCCTGTCCTGGAAGATCATCCTGGCCGATTCCGGGCTCGTGCTCGGGCCGCTCAAGGCGGTCGGTGTCGTGCCCGAGGAGTTCCGGCTCCTGGCCACGCCGATCGCCGTGGTGGCCGGGATCACTTACAACTTCCTGCCGTTCATGACCCTGCCCCTCTACGTCGCCCTGGAGAAGATCGACAAGCGGCTCGTCGAGGCCGCCCAGGACCTCTACGCCGGCCCGTGGCGACCGGGCGGGACCGTGGTCGGCGCCATCGTCGGGGCCGGCCTGATCGCGCTGCTCATGGCCATCTTCGACTGGTCAGTGCCGCTCGGGGCGGCCGGCGGCGCGTTCGTCGGGGCGGCCGTCGGGACGCTCTTCGTCTCGCAATCGTTCCTCCGGGTCGTCCTGCCGCTGTCCCTGCCCGGGGTCTTCGCCGGATCGCTGCTGACCTTCATCCCGGCCGTCGGCGACTACGTCAACGCCGAGCTCCTGGGCACCCCGTCGGCGCAGATGATCGGGAACGTCATCCAGTCGCGCTTCCTCAAGCTCAACGACATCCCGTCCGCCTCGGCCCTGTCGTTCACCCTGATGGCGGCGATCCTCGTCGCGGTCCTCGTCTACGCCCGGCTGCTGGGCACCGAGGACCTGACCGCCGGAGCCGTGGGATGACCGCGATCGCGGCGCCGATCCCCACCCGCCGGACCCCGCTCCAGATCGCCAGCCGGCTGATCGACCGCTACCTGCTGCCGCTCTACTCGCTGGCCGCGATCCTCTACCTGATGCTCCCGGTCATCGTCATGATCGTGTTCAGCTTCAACGACCCGGGCGGGCGGTTCAACCTGTCCTGGCGACAGTTCTCGCTCGGCGCCTGGCTCAATCCGCTCGGCCGGCCGGGACTGGGCGAGGCGGTGACCAACAGCCTGATGATCGCCTTCGCCTCGACCATCATCGCGACCGTCCTGGGCACGCTCATCGCGCTGGCCCTCGTCCGTCATCGGTTCCACGGCCGGTCGTCGACGAACCTGCTCATCTTCCTGCCGATGGCCACCCCGGAGATCGTCCTCGGCGCGTCCCTGCTGACCCTGTTCATCGCCTCGAACCAGTTCGCCTTCATCCCGGAGGGGATGTTCTACCCGCTCGGGATGCACACGATCCTGATCGCCCACATCATGTTCAACATCAGCTTCGTGGTCGTCGTGGTGAAGGCCCGGGTGGAGGGCTTCCCGCGCAACCTCGAGGAGGCCGCCCTCGACCTATACGCCAACGAATGGGACACCTTCCGGCGGGTCACCTTCCCGCTCATCCTGCCCGGGATCATGGCCGCCGCCCTGCTCGCCTTCAGCCTGTCGATCGACGACTTCGTGATCACGAACTTCACCTCGGGCAATACCACCACCTTCCCGCTCTTCATCTACGGGGCTCAGAAGAACGGGGTCCCGGTCCAGGTCAACGTCATCGGCTCGGCGATCTTCCTCACGGCGGTCGCCCTGGTCGCGGTCTCGACCGTGCTCCAGCGGCGGAACGCGAACGCGAGCTGAGCGCCGCGCCAGGAGGTCATCCATGTCCCCATCGCCGTCCGTCGCCGGGCCGGTCGCGGCCGATCCCCTCCCCGACCGGGGCGTCGTCCCGCCGGTCTGGAGCCGGATCACGAACCTCACCGTCGAGCGGGGCGAGGGATCCTGGCTGATCACCACGGACGGCGAGCGCTATCTCGACTACTCGTCGGGGATCGGCGTCACGAACACCGGGCATGCCCACCCGCGGGTCGCAGCGGCGATCGCCGAGCAGGCCGTCAAGCTGCTCCACGGCCAGCAGAACATCGTCTATCACGGGCCCGGCCTGCGTCTCTATGAGCGACTCCAGCACGTCCTCCCGGGCGAGGGATGGGGCGCGTTCCTCTCGAACAGCGGGGCCGAGGCGGTGGAGGCGGCGGTGAAGCTGGCCCGGGTGGCCACGGGCCGCCCGGTGATCATCGCCTTCCGGGGCGGCTACCACGGCCGGACCGCCCAGACGATGGCCCTGACGACCGCCAAGGACGTCTACCGGGCCGCCTTCGAGCCGCTCCCCGGCTCCGTCTACCACACCGCCTACCCGTACTGCTATCGCGCCGCGGGAGGCGGACACTCGCCGGCCGCGTGCACCTGCGACTGGGAGGCCCAGCTCGACCTCACCTTCCACCAGCTCATCTACCCGGGCAAGGTCGCGGCGATCATCGTCGAGCCCGTCCTCGGGGAGGGTGGCTACATCGTCCCGCCGCCCGGCTTCCTGCCCCGCCTCCGCGAGATCACCCGGGAGCACGGCATCCTGCTCATCGCCGACGAGGTCCAGACCGGCTTCGGGCGGACCGGCAAGATGTTCGCGGTCGAGCACTGGGGCGTGGAGCCCGACATCCTGACGATGGCCAAGGGGATCGCCTCGGGGCTCCCCCTCTCCGGCCTCATCGCGAAGCGCGAGCTCATCGAGCGCTGGGCGCCGGGGACCCACGGCGGCACCTATGGCGGGAACGTCGTGTCCTGCGCGGCGGCCAACGCCACCCTCGACGTCATCCGCGACGAGGGGCTGGTCGACAACGCCGCGGTGCAGGGCGCCCGGTTCCTGACCGGGCTGCGAGCCCTCCAGGCGAGGTACCGGGCGATCGGCGACGTCCGGGGGCTCGGGCTGATGCTGGCGATGGAGTTCGTCAGGCCCGGCGAAGGCGACGGTCGGGTCCCGGACGCGGATCTCACCAAGCGGGTCCTGGCCGAGGCGCTCGAGCGCCGGCTCATCGTCCTGTCGGCGGGCACCTACGCCAACGTCTCCCGGATCATCCCGCCGCTGGTCACGACCGCCGACGAGGTGGACCTGGCCCTCGGCATCCTCGACGAGAGCCTGGCCGCGGCCGGCGCGTAGACGCGAGGAAGGCCGAGCCGAGGGCCGAGATCACCTCCGATCACTCGGCGGCCGGTGTGGCGGCTCGGACCCTCCATCGTCGGAGCCCTACGACATCATCGTCTCGATGCGTCCGCATCCTCGGCCGCGGCGGCTCGACGCGAACGGACCGGAGCCTGCCTGAGCGCCGACTTCGCTGAAGTCAGCGGCCCCGTGGACCGTCCAGCAGCTCGTCGTGGAGCAGTCCGCTGGAGGCCGCGACGTCGTCCGGTGTCGGGAAACGCGAGTCCTGGCGTTCCTGGATCGCCATCACCGAGCGCATCCCGACGACCGCAAACGTGATGAACCCGGCCAGGAAGCCGACGACACCGAACGCCAGCGCGACCTCGACCCCTGCGCCGAGGGCGACGGCGACGAGTGCGCCCAGGGCGCCGAGGATCATCGCATCGATGGTGGCGACCATCCCCACCGTCGTGGTCAGACCGTGGACGATGTTCGAGATCACGCCCGGGCGCGTGGCTAGGCCGTAGGTCGCGAGCACGCCTCGGGCATCGTCGTGGAAGCCGCTGACGAAGTACGGCTCGAGGGCCGGCACCATCTCGCGATAGGCGTGCCGGATGCGATTCATCCCGCGGACGCACTGGATCTCCTCGCCGCTCGCGTCAAACAGCCGCCCGACGGTCGCCGCGCCGATGAACAGATCGGCGATCAGGAGGACGGCCGTAACGGGCAGGACGGCCGGGGCGAGGCCCTGCGATCCGATCAGGAACCCGATCACGATGAGTGACGCCGAGAGGAAGGACAGGAACATCCCCGCCCGGCTGAAGGCTTCGTTGTAGGCCAGCGAGCGCGAGGCGAGCAGACTCCAGTGTTCGGTCGACAGGATCTGGAGGGCCCTGGGGTCCGTCAGCGGTTCGCCGGCAGTGACCTGGGATGCGGACGTGGCGACCTCGATCGGTCGTGCCTCTGCGGCGCCGACCGGGACGGACTCCTGCATGCCGATCCTCCTATGAGCCCGAGAGGGCCCGAAGCAACTCCTCGTGGAGCAGGCCGTTCGAAGCCACGAAGTTCGGAGCGTCGACCGTCCGGCGCCCGGCGAAGTCGGTGACCCGGCCGCCGGCCTCCTCCACGACGATGAGCGGCGCGGCGATGTCCCACGGGCTCAGGCCCACCTCGACCATCGCCTCGGCCGCGCCCTCGGCGAGCAGGGTGTACCCCCAGAAGTCGCCGAAGCCCCGCTCGCGCCAGACCCGCCCGAGCAGGTCGCCGAACCCGGGCGCCGCCCCGGACTGCTCGATCTCGTGGCCGGAGCCGTACAGGAGCTGGGCGTCGGCCAGGTCGCCGACCCGGGAGACGCGGATCGCCCGGGGGCCTTCCATCCCGATGGCCCCGACGGCCCACGCTCCCCCGCCCCGCCGGGCGTACCAGCGGCCGCCGAGGGCCGGCGCCGAGACCACCCCGACCTGGAGCTCGCCGTCCACCTCGAGGGCGAGCAGCGTCCCGAAGAGGGGTACCCCGCGGATGAAGTTGTGGGTCCCGTCGATCGGGTCGATGTACCAGCGGGTCCGGGCCCCGCCGGCCTCGGTCCCGTACTCCTCGCCGACGAGACCGTGGTCCGGGAAGGCGCCGGCGATCCGCTCCCGGATGAGCCGCTCGATGGCCTGGTCGGCGACGGTCACGAAGGTCCGGTCGGGCTTGGTCATCACCTCGAGATCGCGCCGGAAGTGGTGCAGGGCGATCTCGTCGGCCGCGTCACAGGCGGCCTGGGCGAAGGCGAGCCAGTAGTCGAGCTCGTCGCTCGAGGCGCGCGACCAGCTCGCGCTCCAGGCCGGCCCGGACCCGGCGGCGACCGGCGCGCCCGGCTCCCAGGCGGGGAGGGCCGGGGGATCCGGGCGACCGGCGATCGTCGCTCATGCCCGGATCCTCGCACCCTCGGGTCGTACAGCGGCTCGGCGGCGACCGCGAAGCCGACCCACTCGCCGAACACCTCGACCTCGCCCCGGGTCCCCACGGCCGCCCGGTCGGGCGGCAGGTAGGCGTAGGCGATGGAGCGCTCGACCGCGAACCCGTAGCCGCCGCTGGTGACCCGCCCGACGATCGGCATCGTCCACCCGGACCGGCTCGTTGCCGAGGGCGACCGCGCGCGGGTCGTCCAGGACCAGACAGCGCAGCCGCTTCCGGGGACCGGCGGCCTTCGCCGCCGAGGAGGGCGTCGCGGCCGACGAAGTCCACCCCCTTGTCGAGCCGGACCGCGAAACCGAGACCCGCCTCGAAGGGCGTCTCGTCGGGGGTGATGTCGCTCGACCAGACGCGGTAACCCTTCTCGAGCCGGAGCGCGTCGATCGCCCGGTAGCCGCCGGCGACCAGCCCGTGACGCCGCCCGGCGGCCCACACGACGTCCCACAGCGCCGCGCCGTACTCGCTCGAGGGGTAGAGCTCCCAGCCGAGCTCGCCGACGTAGGTCACTCGCAGGGCCAGGACCGGGACGTGGCCGACGGTGATCCGGCGCGCCGTCAGGTACGGGAAGGCTGCGTCCGAGACGTCGTCCTTCGTGCAGGCTGCCAGGATGTCCCGCGCCCGCGGGCCCCACAGTCCGTAGCAGGCCAGCGCTCCGGTCCGGTCCTCGACCAAGACCGGACCGTCGACCGGCCCGTCGTCGCCCCGTTCCAGGTCGTCGAGCTGCGTGCGGATCCAGCCCAGGTCGTGGTTGCCGAAGGCGGTCCCGGTGACGATCAGGAAGCGGTCGCGCGGCCAGCCGGGTGACCGTGAAGTCGCACTCGATCCCGCCCCGCCGGTCGAGCATCTGGGTGTAGACGACCGAGCCGACCGGCCGATCGACGTCGTTCGCGCAGAGCCGCTGGAGGAAGGTCGCGGCGCCCGGCCCGAGGACCTCGATCTTGGCGAAGCTCGACTCGTCGAAGAGGGCGGCGGCGGTCCGGGTGGCGAGCGCCTCGGCGGCGATCGCCGGCGACCAGTGCTGGCCCGCCCAGCCGCGCGGCCGGAGCCCCTCGTCGCCCGCCGCCTCGTTCGACGGCGAACCAGTTCGGGCGCTCCCAGCCGGATTTCTCGCCGAAGACGGCGCCGAGCTCGGCCAGCCGGTCGTAGGTCGGCGAGCGGCGGAGCGGTCGGCCGGCTGACCGCTCCTCGTTGGGGTAGTGGATGTCGTAGTAGGTCGAGTACACCTCGACGGTCCGGGCGAGGGTGTACGCCTGGCTCCGGTACTGGCCGCCGAAGCGGCGGATGTCCATCTTCCAGAGGTCGAGCTCGGGCTCGCCGTCGACGATCCAGCTGGCCACCTGGCGACCGATCCCGCCGGCGCCGGCGATGCCGTGGGCGCAGAAACCGGCCGCCACGAAGAAGCCGCGGACCTCGCTCTCGCCCAGGATGAACTCGTTGTCCGGGGTGAAGCCCTCCGGCCCGTTGATCATCCGGTTGATCCCGGCGTCGGCGATGGCCGGGACCCGCGAGCACCGCCCCGTCCATGATCTCCTCGAAGCGCGGCCAGTCGGGGGCCAGGAGCCGGCCGTTGAAGTCGGCCGGCACGCCGTCGAGGGACCATGGAGCCGGGTGACGCTCGTAGCCGCCCATGCACAGGCCGCCGACCTCCTCCCGGAAGTAGACGAGGTGGTCCGGGTCGCGCATCGTCGGCAGGGTCGGGGTGACGCCCTCGATCCGCTCGGTGAACAGGTACTCGTGGGCCATCGGGATGATCGGCACGTTCACTCCGGCGAGCCGGCCGATCTCGGGCGCGAACATCCCGCCGGTGTTGACCACGACCTCGGCGGCGATCGTCCGCTCTTCGCCGGCCTTCACGATGCGGACCCCGCGCACCCGGCCGTCGCGCACGTCGATCCCGGTCACCCGGCTGTGGGTCTCGATCCGGACGCCCCGCCGGCGTGCCCCGGCGGCCATCGCCTGGGCCAGCCCGGACGGGTCGAGCCAGCCGTCGGTCGGCAGGTGGACCGCGCCGAGGACGCCGTCGAGCGACATCAGCGGGAAGAGTGCGCCGGCCTCCCTCGGCCCGATGAGCTCGAGGGGCAGTCCGAAGGTCTTCGCCCAGCCGGCCTGGCGGGTCAGCTCCTCCAGCCGCGCCGGGGTGGAGGCCAGCCGGAGCGACCCGACCTCGTGCCAGGACGGGTCGACGCCGGTCTCGACGGCCAGCCGGCGGTAGAGCTCGACGCTGTCCATCATCATCCGGGTGAGGGTCACGCTGGACCGGAGCTGGCCGACCAGGCCCGCCGAGTGGAACGTGGAGCCCGAGGTGAGCTCCGCCCGGTCGACGAGAAGGACGTCCGTCCAGCCCCGCTCGGCGAGGTGGTAGGCGACGCTCGTTCCGCCGACCCCGCCGCCGATGATCACCACCCGGGCCTGATCCGTCATCCGAACTCCCCTCGATGCCTCGATCCCCGTAGGGTATCGACCGCGACGCCGTGGCGTCGCTCCCCACCCGGCTCAGTGGCAGGTGCCGCTGCCGCTGTCGGTGAACGTCTCGCCAGCGACGGGCACGAAGACCCAGTCGTAGCCGCCGGGCCGGAGGGTGAGCTTGAGGACGCCATGGGTCCGGTCATTGGCGGCCTGCTGGTTCGGCCGCGCCAGACCAAGGCGCCGAAGCTGCGCCCCACCGGTCCCCACCACGAACTCGCGGACACCCCGGACCGGGTCGAACCGACCGCTCGGGTCCTGGGGGGCGAACCGCTCGTAGTCGTGGTCGTGCCCGTTGAGGACCAGCTCCGCACCGGCTGCGTACAGGACATCCCAGAACGGCGCCACCGTCGGATCGTCCCCGTGGAGCCCCGAGCTCCAGCGCGGCTGGTGCCAGATGGCGACCGTGCATCGGGCCGGGTGGGCGGCCACCTCCGAGCGCAGCCACGCGAGCTCCGGCGAGCCCTCGCCGCACCCACCGATCTGGCTGCACTCGGCGTTCAGCACGAGGACCCGCCACGTCCCGACATCGGTCGCGTACCAGCCCTGGCCGGGCGTTCCGGCGGCGGAGCCGAACCAGTCGTAGTAGCCGACGGCTCCCGGGGTCACGTACTCGTGGTTGCCCACGGCCGGCAGGGTCCGGTCCTGGAAGGCGCCCCAGGTCGGCGAATAGCAGTCGGTGAACTGCTGCGGGGACCCGGCCGGGTAGGCCGTGTCGCCCGCCGCGAAGACGGCCCCGGGGATGGCTGCGACCAGGGCCGCCGTGGCGCTGTCGTCGGTCGTCCCACATTCAGCGATGTCGCCGGCACCCACCAGGACGGCACCGTCGGACCCCGGCGAGCCCGTCGTCGTCGGCAGGGTCGGCGAGGCGGCGACCGCGTCCGGCGACGCCGACGCGACCGGCTCCACGGGCGGGCTCTCTCGCGGGAGCAGGCCCACGACGTCGCCGGCCACGGCCACGACCAGGACCGCCGCCAGGATGAGCCCGCCGAGCTTGGCCGCGATCCGCAGCGAACCGTTCGGCCGCACCATGTCTCCCCCCTAGTCTCGGGCCGCGCGCTCGGTGTCGCCGACTGTCCTCAGTCGCCGCCGGCCGCCGACCTCAGGGCGCCCTCGAAGCCGGGCGTCGCGGCATTCCCGAGGAGTCGCTCGAAGTGCTCCCCCGCATAGGCCACGAAGTCGACCGCCAGGGTGCTGATCCCCTGCTGGAGAACGCCCCACATCGCCTCACGAAAGTCAGAGACCACCCGCATGAGGACCAGCCTCGCCAGCCGGTCGGGGCGGACCGCCCCATCGTACGCGGCGATCAGGATCCGGTCTTCCTCGACGGTCAGCCCGTGGTTGATCGAGAAGTTGCCGAGGTCGAAGAACGGGTCGCCCATCCCGGCGTACTCCCAGTCGACGATCCGGATCCGGCGCCCATCGTCGATGAAGTTCGCGTTGAGCAGGTCGTTGTGGCAGGGTCGCAGCTCGAGTGGGTTCTGGAGCAGGGCCAGCTCGATCCGGCGACCGACCGCCCGGGCCAGCTCGTACTCGACCGGGATCGGCACG
Organism: uncultured Chloroflexia bacterium; assembly: GCA_963809595.1. Taxonomy (GTDB): domain Bacteria; phylum Chloroflexota; class Limnocylindria; order Limnocylindrales; family CSP1-4; genus Chersky-267. The sequence goes on from CAWEKG010000002.1 coordinate 675,444, forward strand.
CCACGCTCGAGGGCCAGGGCGCGATAGGCCTCGACGATCCGGAGCGGGATGAACAGCCCGGGGATCGCCGGGCCCTCGTGGAACCGGCGGATCGAGTCGGCCACCCTGGCGATGGTCTCCGGTCGGTGGACCGCCTCGTCGGTCACCGGGCCGCCCTCGATGAAGCGGGTGACGAGATAGCCCTCGGGGCGGAGGAACGCGGTGACCTCCGGCCCGACCCCCACCCCGGCCGCGGCGACGGTCGCCGCCAGCTCGACCTCCCGGCTGATCCCCAGCAGGTGGGTGTCGTTGCCGGCCAGGCGGAGGACCCAGCGGTCGGCGGTCCCGCCGGCGCTCACCAGGAAGTTGCGGTTGGTGATCCCGCCGGAGAGCGGGCTGAGGGCCAGCTCGCGGCCGGCCAGCTCGGGGACGCGACCGAGGGCCGCGACCAGCTCGTCGTGGAGCTCGCCGTGGGTCGTGCCGACCGGCGCAGTCTCTCCGTCCATGACGGTCCTCAGGTCATGACGACGGCGCGACGATGACTCGCCGCGCCGTCCGTCGTTCGGTCGTGGATCGACTCAGCCGATGGCGACCTCGCCGGTCGCCGAGTCCGCCTCGAGCTTCTCGCGGGCGATCCGGCCCCGCTCGGCGAACAGGTAGTAGACGATGCCGAGGACCAGCTCGAACCCGAGGACCAGCTCGAAGATCGGGATCGGCGGCAGCGAGACGTCGACGCCGCCCAGCTTGATCGAGGCCAGGATCGGGTTGGACAGGTCGCGCAGGCCGACGGCGGTGCCGTCGGGAAGCGGGTAGGAGGCGGTCCCGAACGCTCCGAACGTGTCGGTCTGCCAGAGTGCGAAGTTGATGATCATGAACCCGCCCCACAGGAGGGCCAGGATGTTGATCACCGTGCCCCAGCTGCCGAGGCTGAACCAGGCGCCCTTTTGGGGCCAGCCGCGGCGGCGGGCCATCATGACGCCGAGGTTGCACAGGAAGTAGCTGACGTAGATCATCCCGGTGGCCGCGACGGCCAGGACGCCGGGCGAGTTCGTGAGCAGGAACGGCAGGGCGGCCAGGACGCCGACCGCGACGGCCGCGTTGGCCGGGGTCTGGAACCGGTGGCTGACGTGACCCCACACGCCGCCGAACGGCAGCCGGCGGTCGCGACCCATCGAGAACATCAGCCGGGTCGTGGCGCCCTGGATCGCCAGGGTGCAGACATAGACCGCGGCGAGGATGACCACCAGGTAGACCTTGCCCAGCTCGCCCATGTTCGCGTTGATCGTGTCGCCGATCGGGTTCGCTCCGCCGACGCCCCAGGCGAACTGCTGGGCGCTGAGGATCTGGGCCGGGACATCCTTGAACGAGAGGATGATCGCCAGCAGGAAGAGGGCGCCGACCAGGCCCGACAGCCAGATGGCCGAGAGAACGCCGCGGGGAGCCTGGCGGCTCGCGTCGAGCGTCTCCTCGCCGAAGGTCCCGGCCGTGTCGAAGCCGTAGACCACGAACAGGCTCATGAACATCCCGACCAGGAAGATCGGAGCGAAGCCGCCGGTCGAGGTGACGTTCGGGGCGTCCTGGGTGAGCACCGAGACCGGCTGGTGGTTGTAGAAGATGAGCAGGATCAGCGCGAAGACGACCATCCCGAGGATCTCTGCGCCGACGCCGAGGTTGTTGATGATCGTCAGCGCCTTGACCCCGAAGGCGTTGATCAGGGTGGTGCTCACGATCGTGATGAGGGCGATGAAGACGCTCATCGTCAGGGCCGGGACCGGCGACGGTGAGGCCAGGTCGAAGTTCAGGATGCTGGCAAGGACCAGCGGCACGGTGATCGCCACGGCGGTGGTGGTGAGGACGCCGGCCCAGAAGTAGATCCAGCCGGTGAACCAGCCGAGTGTCTTGTTCGAGAGCCGTTTCGACCATTGATAGATGGAACCGGCGACCGGAAAGTGGCTGGCCAGCTCGGCGAAGTTGAGGGCCACGAACGTCTGGCCCAGGATGACCAGGGGCCACGACCAGAAGAAGGTCGGACCGGCCACGGCCAGGCCCACCGCAATCAGGGTGAATGTGCCGGTCGAGACACTGATGTAGCTGAACGCGACCGCGAAGTTCGACATGAAGCCGAGGCTGCGTCTCAGCTCCGGCTTGATCCCGAGCGACTGGAGGTGCGCATCGTCGCGCGCCGCCTGGTCCGCCACCTGCGAGGGTCCCGCCACGATCGAACCTCCTCCATGGTCGCGCCGCGGCAGGGGAGCGTCGGGCGCAGACACGGTCCAGGGGTCACGCGAGGACATCGGGCACTGGCCGGGCGACGGCTCCCTCTTCCGCGCCCGAGCGTTGGGCCGGAGGATAGCACCGGGAAACGGCTCGTCAACGAGGAATCGTGCCTGCCGGACCGCCTGACCAACGGGATTCGCACCCACGGCACGGTCACGACTGCGCAGGTCGCAGCCGGGCGGTCGTACCCCGCCGCCGTCGGCGTATCGTGGGCGGACCACAGCCGGTCCGTCGTCCACGGGCCGGTCACCCGAGTCGGAGGCGTCCCCGTGGCACCGAGCAGCGTCCTATCCCCGACCGAGACCGATCGCCGCGATCTGCTCGTCGAGCGCGTCGCGGGCATGGCCCTCGGCACCTTCGACATGGTCAACATCTACCTCGGCGAGCGGCTCGGCCTGTTCCGAGCCCTGGCGACCGACGGCCCGGCCACGCCGCCCCAGCTGGCCGAGCGGGCCGGGCTCAGCGAGCGATACGTTCGCGAGTGGCTCGAGCAGGGGGCGGTCACCGGTCTCCTGGAAGCCGACCTCTCCGCTGCCGACCCGAGCGGCTGGCGCTATTCCCTGCCTTCCGGTCACGCGGCCGCCCTGCTCGACCGCGACTCACTGGCCTACGCGACGCCCCAGGTCGTGGCGGTGATCGGGGCGCTGACGGCCCTGCCCCGGCTCATCGAGTCGTTCCGGACGGGGTCGGGGTTCCCGTTCGAGGCGGCCGGCGACGACATGCGCCGCGGCGAGGCGGACGCGAACCGGCCCATGTACCTCTCGCTTCTCGGCCAGAGCTGGCTGCCCTCGGTCCCGGACCTCCATGCCCGGCTCGTGGCCGACCCGCCGGCTCGGGTCGTCGACATCGGGATGGGTTTCGGCTGGTCGAGCATCGGGATGGCCCTTGCCTACCCCAACGTCCTGGTGGACGGGCTCGACCTCGACGGCCCTTCGGTGGAGGCCGCCCGGCGCCATGCCGCGGAGGCGGACGTGGCCGACCGGGTGACGTTCCAGGTGAGCAGCGCGGCGGACCCGGCCCTGGCCGGGCGTTACGACCTGGTCACGGCCTTCGAATGCCTCCACGACATGAGCCGGCCGGTGGACGTCCTCGGGGCGATGCGGGCGCTCCTGGCCGAGGGCGGCAGCGTCCTCATCGCGGACGAGAAGAGCGCTGAAACGTTCAGCGCCCCGGGCGACGAGCTCCAGCGCTATCTCTACGGCTGGAGCGTCCTCCACTGCCTGGCCTCGGGGATGGACGGCGAGGACGCTGCCGGGACCGGTGCCGTGATGCGGCCCGAGACGCTCCGTGGCTACGCCGCCGCGGCCGGCTTCAGGTCGGTCGAGATCGTGCCCATCGAGCACGACTTCTGGCGGTTCTACCGGCTCCGGCCGTAGGACCCGGCCCGACCGACCCGGGCGGTCAGCCGGCGACCACCCCGCGGAGCGCTTCGGGCAGCGGCCGATGGTCCTCGACCGGGCGGATGTAGCGCTCGACCAGCTCGGCGGTCCCGGCCACCTTGAGCTCGGCGAACAGGAAGGCGATCTTGCGCCGCTGGGCGGCCAGGATCTCGTCCTTCGTGGCCAGCTCCCAGAGCTGGCGCTTGAACGGCCCGATCGCCTTCTTGCGGCTGGTGTACACGAACTGCTCGTCGGTCTGGTCGGTCTTCCGCTCGTCGAGGGCGTTGGCGAAGCACCACTCGCGGATCGTCGCATGGAGCTCGGCCGGGAAGGCGGGATGCTCGAAGAGGAGGTTCTGGAAACCGGTCGCGAGGTGGATCTCGGCCGTCTCGACCGCCGGGAAGTGGTGGAACAGCTCGTCCGGGAGGGTGCTCGCCCCGTGCTGAACGCAACCGGCCAGGCCGTAGCTCCGGGCCACCTCGCCGAGTCGGCGGATGACCTCGAAGTCGAGCTTGACGGCCGCGACCGACCCGTCGGGGAGCGGGACGCCGCCGTGGCTGGTCCCGGTCTGGACGCTGACCTTGCTGATCCCGGTCGCGCCCGGACGACGGCGGTCGAGCTCGCGCCGGAAGCCGTCGAGGTAGGCCCGCAGCTCCGCCTCTGTCGAGTTCTTCTTGCCAACCTCACCGATCTCACCGCCGACGCTGATCGTCAGCCCGGCCGGCTCCAGCTCCCGGATGAGGGCGGTCAGCTCGGCCGCTCGCTCGTAGTTCGTCCGCTGCTGATCGTCGACGGTCGGGCGGGAGAGGTCGACCAGGGTGGAGCTGTCGATGTCGATGTTCCGGTAGCCGACCTCGACGGCCTGCCGACAGGCGCCCCGGATCTCCTCGGTCATCTTCTCCGGGTCGGCCGCGTACTTGGCCGCGTTGAACTGGTAGTGGTCGCCCTGGATGAAGACCGGGCCGGTCCAGCCCGCCGCGATCGCCCCGGCCAGGACACTGGTCACGTACTCGACCGGCCGCTGGTAGGTATAGGTCTGCTCGCTCCGGGCGAGCTCCAGGATGACCGTCCCGACGTCGGCCGCGGCCGCCGCCTGGTAGATCGTCCGGGCCATGTCGAACGTCTGGGCCCGGAGGTTGATGGCCGGGACGGTGAAGCCGGCGACCTCGCCCCGAGCCCGGGCAAGGTAGAGCTCATGGATGCTCGCCGATCGGACGCCGAGCTCCTGGCTGGCCTCCCAGACGAGCCAACGGGCCACCTCGACCACCGCTGGATCGTCGCCGAATGTCGCAGTCCAGGCGAGGTCGCGGATGACCCTCTCGCGGAACGCGGCCGGACCGTCGATGACGAGGCGCTCGGCGTCGAGGTGGGCTGCCCCCCGGAGGAGGTCGCTGAGCTCGGTCACGGTGGCGGCGACGGTCGGCATGGAGGGCTCCGGCATTCGGGGATCGTTTCCGGTCGATGGTACCCCGGGCCGGGCCCGCGCCTGCCCTGCCGGCCGGACCGCGGCGGGCGGGCCGGCCGGACCGCGGACGGGGGTCTAGAACGGCTTCGTGGTCATCACGATGACGATGAGCACGAGGAGGACGGTCAGGAACATGCCGCCCTGCTGGAGACCCTTCGCCGTCGCCGCGATCTCCGGCGGCGGCCCGGCCGGGGCGCCCAGCGTCGGCGGCGGGGGCGGAGTGCCGGTCAGCTCCACCATCCTGGCGGCCCGGGGCGCCTGGATCGCTACCGAATAGCCGATCGCGATGAGATAGAGGACGATCCCGACCCCCAGCCAGCGCGATCCCTGGGCCGCCGGGTTCCAGCCGAGCAGGAAGATCAGCACCAGCCCGGTCACCCCCTGGAGCATCGCGAAGGGCAGGACGAGTCGCCGCTCGATGATCTCGGAGACCACCGCCCCGAAGTGGGCGTGGCTCGGCTCCTTCGCGCTCGCCGACCCGATGAGCGGGAAGGTGAACGACGGCCCGAAGGCGACGATGGCGCCCATCACGTGAAGGAACAGGAACAGCTGGACCATCTCGCCTCCGCCGTCGGGCGGGCCGGGCGGGCGGATCTCGCCCTGGGACGCCGTCCATCGCCAGACAGGCTGCACGATACACGGCGCCCGCCTCCGCGGAGCGGCCGTCCGGTCGTCGGACCCCGCTCAGTGACGGTGTCCGAGCGGCGGCGAGGAGCCGGCGCTGCGGATCCGCTCCAGGGCCTCGGCGATCGCCGGCGGGTCCGTTTCGAGGCCGCCCGGGCCATGCCGTCCGCCCGATCCCGCGGCCAGGGCGGCAAGAGCGACGCTCCGGCGTTCCCGCTCGAGCTCGAAGTCGCCGACCCTGCGACCGACCCGCGCGGCGAGCTCGGTCGCCACCCCCCAGGAAAAGTGCTCGAACCGCCCCGGCCCGGGGTCCCAGGTGGCGAGGATCGCCGGCGGCAGTCGCTGCGGATGCCCATGAGCGTCCCGGGCGAGCGGCCGCAGGTAGTGCGCCGCCCCGACCCGGACGACCGGACCCGGCTCCAGGACCACGACCACTCCCAACCGGGCCAGCTCGTCGTCGGAGACCCGGAGCGGCCGGCGGCGGAGGCGGTCGATCATGTCCTCGAGCCGATCCCCGCGGATCGTCGCCGCGAGGAGGTAGCCGTGGCCCACCGCGCGGATCGCGAGCCGCGCCCGGTCGCCGCTCGGATCGGTCGTCACCGGGCCGTCGAGCTCGCCGGCCAGCAGGAGCGTCGCCGTCGGATCCGCCGGGACCGCGTCGGGCGGGAGCGTTCGCCGCCAGCCGAGCGACTCGGCGTCGGCGAGCCAGCTGAAGTCCTCGGTCGGTCCGTCGAGCCGGCGGCGGATCCTCTGCGCCGGGACGAGGTCGAGCACGGCGTCGAGGAAGCCCGAGCGACGGGCCCGATCGTCGAGGTCGTCGCCCCCGCTCGCGACCAGGCACGAGACGCCGCCGTCGAGGAGGACCCAGAGGAGCCCGGCTAGCTCGGGGTCGACCGCCCCGAATTCGCAGGGCCTCGAGGATCGACGCCGGTGGGCGGGTCATCGGGGTCTCGGCTGACGACGGGGCTGGATCGGGCACGCGGACTCCTGGATGCGTCGGGCACGTCGGGTCGGGAGCGTACGGGGGGTCGCCGACCAGCGTCAACCGAGAGCGGGCGCACCCGCAGGCGAACCGAGCATGACCACCGCCCGAGGGCACCGGTACCTCTTGCCGGGTCCCCGTCGGAGTCGACGTGCCTATCGTGGAGACCACGGCTCGGCCCGTGCCCCGGTCCGCTCGGCAGGTGAGGACTCCAGACCCCTTTGGACGACCAACTGGCCTTCTGCGAACGGTGCGGCCTCGATTCCGAGCGCCTCGGCTCGGCCGGCGAGACCGCCTTCCATACCTGCCCCGGCTGCGGGAGCTCGTGCTGCGCCAACTGTTGGAACCAGGTGGCCGGCGGCTGCCTGTCGTGTCGCCCCTTCAGCCTCCCGGACGCGGCACCCGCTCGACCCCGCTGGGTCGGCGCGGCGCTGGTCGGCGCGGCGGCCGCCGAAGTCGTCGAACCGACACCGTCGAAGACGGCCCGGGCCCGGCGATCCGGCGCGACGAAGCCCAGGACGAGGGCGGATCGTCCGCTCGCTGCGGCGGCTCCGATGTGGCCGGCCGACACCACGGTGAGCTCCACGCCGGTGGTCGCCTCGGTCGTCCCCGAAGAGCGTCGAAGGGGCAGTCGTCCGATCATGGGACTCCTGACCCTCGGCACGGTCGCGGTCGTGGCCCTCGTCGCCTTCCGCGTCCTAGGTGGCGGCCCCGGGCGGCCGGTCGCCGCCGACCTCGATGTCACAGCTGGAGCGACCCCGTCCGTCGCGACGATCGCCCCGTCGTTGGAGGTCGTCCCGGGGTCGACCATCCCATCGTCGTCTCCGCCGGCCGCCGTCGTCCCGGCCGAGGATCAGTCGGAGCCGCCGTCGGAACGGCCAAGTCACTTCCACCCGGCGTCGACGGGCCGCGGTGGTGCCACCGGGGCGGGTGGCGGCTCTGGCGGCTCGACCGCGCCGCCACCGACGGGCGCTCCTACGGCCTCGGCGACACCGGGCGGGACCGCCACGCCGACACCGACCGGAGCGCCGACGGCCACCGAGACGCCCGGCACGACTCCCGAGCCGACGGCGACCGAGTCGCCCACGCCGACAGCCTCCCCCGAGCCGACGCCACCACCCGACACGCCACCACCTGACACGCCACCACCCGACACTCCGCCACCCGACACTCCGCCACCCGAGACGCCGCCACCCGAGACGCCAGCGCCCTGAGTCGATCCTCGCGCGCAGGCGGGATGTTTCGCGCCGACCCCCTGAGTCCTTCGCCGCAGTCTCCACCTGTCCGGGCGAATCACGGGTTGACACATCGCGACGGTCGGGCGTAGCATCCCGGGGCGCTCGCCGAGCGCCTCGCCACGAGCAGATGGGAAGGAGTCGAACCGAATGTGGAACGACCTCTTCATCCGACGCGTCACGCCGCCCACCGGGGCTGGCGTTCGCGGGAGATCCGCGCCCATCTCGAGGTAGAGCGAGGCGGCTGAGCCGCCACCGACGACACCACGAGCCGTGGGCCGGATCGGGCCCCACGGCTTTTTTCATGCCCCGGCGCGGGCATGACCAGAGCCGCGAGGCCCCCAGCGACGAACGCGTCGCCGACCGGGACCCGCGGCTCACGTGATTCCCGGACCCGTTCCACACGACCGAGGGCGATCGTCGCCCGATCAGGACAGGAGCCACCACCGTGACCACGACCACGACCGAACAACTGAAGACCACCCGTCCGGCCGTCGCGTCGTGGAAGCGCGTCGCGCGCCCGGTGGGCGAGCCCGGCCCGGAGCTCGATCGATCGACCCCGGCCCTCCTGGTCGACCACGTGACGAAGCGCTTCACGGTCGGCCGGAACAAGGAGCCGGTGCTGGCCGTGGATGACGTGTCGCTCCGCCTGGAGCGGGGCGAGATCCACGGGATCCTCGGCGCCAACGGGTCGGGCAAGTCCACCCTGATCCGGCTCGTCTGCGGTCTGCTGACCCTGGACGACGGTCGGGTCGAGATCTTCGGACACGATCTCGAACGCGACGAGATGGCGGTCAAGCGGCTGATCAACCGGGTCAGCGTCGACGCCGCCTTCTTCAAGAAGCTCAGCCCGATGGAGAACCTCAGCTTCGCCGCCCGCCTCTACGGCCTCGATGCCGGAACGGCCCGGAGCGAGGCGCTGGCGATCCTGGAGCGGCTGGGGATCGGGACGAAGCGGGTCGGCCGGCCGATCGAGCAGATGAGCCGAGGGATGCAGCAGAAGGTCGCGATCGCGCGGGCATTGCTGACGTCCCCGACGCTCCTCCTGCTCGACGAGCCGACGACCGGCCTCGACCCCCGCTCGAAGCTCGACGTCCAGGCCTTCATCGAGGAGGTCAACCGGGATCACGACGCGACGATCGTCCTGACCACCCACGACCTGGCCGAGGCCGAGCGCCTGTGCAACCGGATCTCGATCCTCAACGACGGGCGGATCGTCGCCGCGTCGACGCCCGACGGGCTCAAGCGGATGGTCGCCGAAGTCCACGACCAGCCGCCGACCCTGGAGGCGGTCTTCATGACCTACACCGGTCGCTCGCTCGACGACGACCTCGAAGGAACGGAGGTGAACGATGCCGACGACTGAAACCCGACGCCGCCCGCGGCGGCCCCTCCCCCACCACGACTCACGACGAACCCGGAATGGAAGGCACGACATGTTCCCCGACCACCAGCTCGCCCGCGTGATCCACGCGGAACGGGCGGCAGCCTGGTCGGCCGAGGCAGCCGCGATGCGTCTCCTCGACCGGCCCCCGCGCCGCTCCATCCGGTGGCGGGTCGGTCGCTCGATGGTCGCCATCGGCGCCCGGCTCGCCGCCGAGCCCTCGCTCGGGCCGGTCCGATCCCGCTGAGGGGTCGGGCCGGCCGAGCCCACCAGGAGATACTCCGTTGACCGTTCTGACCCACGAGCTGAAGGCGAGCTACGCCTTCGTCGAGCGCAACTTCTACCTGACCCGTCGGTATTGGGGCTGGGAGCTGGCGTTCCTCGTCTACTCCGTCGCCGGCGCCCTCTCGGTCTCGCTCATCGGGGTCGAGTCGGGCAGCACCACCCTGCTCCTGTCGCTGATGATCGGGGCGATCTTCTGGAACTACCTGTCGGTGGTCTTCAGCTGGATCGCCGAGACGATCGCCGTCGAGCGCTGGGAGGGCACCCTCGAGTACACGATGATGGCGCCGGTCCGGCGCTGGACCCAGCTGCTCGGCTCGTGCTCCTACGCCATCGTCTACGGGCTCGTCCATACGGCGGCGATCCTGGTCGTCATGCTCCTGTTCTTCCCTCAGCTCGACCTGTCCCGGGCGAACCTGCCGACCGCGGCGACGTTCATGGCCCTGGGCTCGTTCAGCTTCGTCGGCATCGGGATGATGGCCGCGATCCTGCCCCTTCTCTATGTTGAGCGGGGCGCCCAGATGACCTTCGTCCTTCAGTCCTGCCTGCTCCTCGTGAGCGGGGTCTACTACTCCGTCACGATCCTGCCGCCCTGGATGCAGGTCCTGTCCCGCCTCTCGCCAGCGACGTACGTCCTCGACGGCGTGCGCAAGGGTCTCATCGACGGGGTGCCCCTGAACGAGCTCGGGTCGGACATCGTCCCGCTGGTGATCATGGGCGTCACCCTCATCCCGCTCGGGATCTGGGCGTTCGGAAGGGCCGAGCGCTACGCCAAGCGGACCGGCAAGCTGAAGCGGGTGGGCTGAGCGATGACGACGACACGCGCCATCCGCGACGACATCGAGGTGCCCGAGACTCCCCCGATCCCCGGGCTTCGCTTCCGCCACTACCGGGGCCGGTCCGACCATCCGGCGATGGCCCGGATCAACACGGTCGTCCGCCGCTCGAACGGCGGGATCGAGGTCGTGACCGCTGCGCTTCTCGACGCCGACTACGCCCACCTGCCGAACTGCGATCTCGATCGCGACTTCATCGGGGCGGAGCTCGACGGAGCGCTGGTGGCCTACGGCCGGGTCTTCTGGGCGGACCGCTATGACGGGACGCGCGAGTTCGGGTCGATCTGCATGACCGACCCGGCCGTCCGCCGGCGCGGGATCGGGACGGCGCTCCTCGCCTGGCAGCGGCGCCGGTCGGCGGCGATCGCGGCCGGCCTGCCCGCTGACCGCTCGGTCTTCGCGACCGCCTACGCCTATGGTCGCGACGTCGGCGCCCGGGTCCTCCTCGAGGCCTCGGGCTATCGCCCGGTCCGTCGATTCTGCGAGCTGAACCGCCTCGACTTCGAGGGCATCCCGGACCTCCCGCTCCCGGACGGGATCGTGGTCCGCCCGATCGATCCGGCCGACCGTCGCCAGATCCGGCGGGTCAGGGAGGCCGGCAAGGAGGCCTTCGCCGAGCACTGGGGGATGAGCGAGACCGACTGGTCGGAGGACGGCTTCGCCGGTTATCTCGAGTCGCCTCAGTTCCAGCCCCGGCTGTGGCAGGTCGCCTTCGACGGCGACCAGGTCGTCGGCCACATCCTCAACTACGTCGACCCCGTCGAGCCCGACGGATCGAGGACGGGCTGGACCGAGGCGATCGCCGTCCGCAAGCCCTGGCGACGGCGGGGCATCGCCCGGGCCCTGCTGGCCCGCAGCCTGCGGACCGTCCGCGATGCCGGAGCGACCCGGGCGGCCCTCGGCGTCGACAGCCAGAACGTCAACCAGGCTCTCGACCTGTACGAGGATCTCGGGTTCCGGGTGGTCTCCGAGCAGTTCGAGTACCACGGGCGCCTGGCCCTCGACGGGACCGTTCCGCCCGCGGAGCCCGACCGATGACCGGGCCGGCTCTGGCCGCCTGGGGCTGGGACGGCAGGCTGGCCGCGGCGTTCGCGGAGCACGCGGCCGACGGCCTGGCCCCCGGTCGGGTGGTCATCGAGGACCGCGGCTCGTACCTCGTCCGAACGGCCGATGGGGAGGTCCGGGCCAGCATCTCCGGCCGCTACCGGCACGAGGCCGAGGTGGATCCGGACCTCGTCTTCCCGGCCGTCGGCGACTGGGTCGCCCTCCAGGGCGCCCCGGACGCCCGACCAGCGCCTGGTCCAGGGGGTCCTGCCCCGGCGGACCTCGATCGTCCGTCGGGCGCCGGGCGATCACTCCGCCCCGGAGCAGGTCCTGGCCGCGAACGTCGACACGATCTTCGTGATGACCTCGCTCAACGCCGAGCTGAACCCACGCCGGCTCGAGCGCTACCTGGCCCTCGGCTGGGGCTCGGGCGCCGAGCCGGTGGTCGTGCTGAGCAAGGCAGACGTCGCGGAGTCGGTGGAGACGAGCATGGCCGAGGCCGGACCGGTCGTCGGCGGGGCTGCGATCCACGTCGTGAGCGCGAAGACCGGGCAGGGTCTCGATGGGCTCGCCGGCTATCTCGGGGCCGGCCGGACGATCGCCCTCCTGGGGTCGTCGGGCGTCGGCAAGTCGACCCTGCTCAACGCCCTGGCGGGCCAGACCGTCGAGTCGACCGGGGAGATCCGCGAGGACGATGCCCGGGGTCGGCACACCACCACCCGGCGTCACCTCGTGCAGCTGGCCAACGGTGCGCTCATCCTCGACACGCCCGGGATGCGCGAGCTCGGGCTGGTCGAGACCGATGCGGATCTCGACGCGACCTTCGCCGACGTCGACGAGCTGGCGGCGGACTGCCGGTTCAGCGACTGCCGGCACGAGCGCGAGCCCGGTTGTGCGGTCCGCGGCGCGATCGACGATGGCCGTCTCGAGGCCGGGCGCCTGGCCGGCCGCAGAAAGCTCGACCGGGAGCTCGCCCGGGCCGACCGCGAGCGCGACCCGCGTCTGCGGGCGGAGGAGCGTCGACGGTGGCGGCTCATCCACCAGGCGACCGACCGCCGGATGAAGCTGAAGTACGGGGAGGACGGACGATGACCGGCGGACGGACAAGGGCGGCCGATGAGGTCCGAGTCGATGGTGGGCCGCCGATCCCGGGGCTCCGCTTCCGGTCCTTTGACGGGCCGGCCGACCTGCCGGGCATGGTCGCGCTGATGAACGACGCCGAGGTCGCCGACGGCTCGTCCGAGATCGAGACCGTTGAGGGGCTCGCCAACGACCTGGCCCACCGCGAGGCGTTCGTGCCGGAGCGCGACGTCCTGCTGGCCGAGCTGGATGACCGGATCGTGGCGATCTCCTACGAGCTCGCCTCGATCCGGGACGGCGTGCGGGTGTACGACACCTACGGACATGTTCATCCTGACGTCCGGCGCCGGGGGATCGGCCGGGCGATGCTCCGTCATGCCGAGGGTCGGCTCCGGTCCCGGGCGGTGACCGAGGGCGGCGTGGCGGGGGCATTCCTCGGCTCGTGGGCCTTCGAGGCGTCGCCCGGGGCGATGGCCCTGCTCGGGTCCGAGGGGTATGCGGTCGTCCGCTGGTTCTTCGAGATGGACCGCCCCACCGGAGACCCGTTACCGGAGGCAACGCTGCCGGACGGATTCGACCTGCGTCCGGTGCGCGCGATCGACATCCGGCCGGTGCTCGTGGCCGACCAGGAGGCCTTCCAGGACCACTGGGGCGCGCGGCCCTTCTCGGAGGCCGAGATCCAGCGAATCGAGGAGCACCCGCAGACCGATCCGAGCCTGTGGATGGTCGCGTGGGCCGGCGACGAGGTCGCCGGTTCGGTCCTCGGCTACATCTTCCCCGACGACAACGAGGCCTCCGGCGTCCGTCGAGGCTGGCTCGACCGGGTCAGCGTCCGCCGACCGTGGCGTCACCGCGGGGTGGCCCGGGCGCTCATCGTCGCCGCGATCGGGACCCTCCGGGAGCGGGGCATGGAGGTGGCCTCGCTCGGGGTGGACGCCGAGAACCAGACGGGCGCGCTCGGGCTCTACGAAGGGCTCGGGTTCCGGCCGGTCAAGCGGGCGATGGCCTACCGCAAACCGATGTGAGCCGCGGGTCGTCGGGAGCGCCGGGGCGGTCGCCCGACCTCGGATGGTCCGGAGGTCCGGTGGCGGAGCGCACCGACCGGGACCATCTGCTCGGCACCGGACCGTCCCGCCGGCCATACGATCGGACGATGAGCGCCCGAGCCAGGCGACCGCGCCGCCCCATGCACCTTCGGCTCGCCCTCATCGCGGCCGTCGTGGCCGTCCTGACCGGCTCGGTCGACGGCGCCGCGGCGAAGTCCCTGCCGGGCGCCCCGTCGTGCCCGATCTTCCCCGCAACGAGCGTCTGGAACCGGCGGGTGGACAGCCTGCCCGTGCGCGCCGATTCGGCGACCCTGCTGACCTCGATCGGTCTCGGACGAGGGCTCCATCCGGACTTCGGCTCGTACGCCGGCTACGGCATCCCCTACAACGTGGCACGGACGTCGACGCCGCGGCGGACGGTCCGCTTCCGCTACGCGAGCGAGTCGAACCGGGTCAAGTACCCGATCCCGAGGAAGGTCAAGAAGGAGGCCGGCTCGGATCGCCACATCCTCGTGGTGGATCGCGACACGTGCCGCCTCTACGAGCTGTACGACGCCGTCCGCTCGAAGAGCGGCGCCTGGTCGGCGGGGTCCGGAGCGGTCTGGAACCTGCGCTCGAACAGCCTTCGCCCCGACGGCTGGACGAGCGCCGATGCGGCCGGCCTGCCGATCCTGCCCGGGTTGGCCCGCTACGACGAGGTCGCCCGGGGCGTCATCGCCCACGCGCTGCGGTTCACCGCCCCCACCACTCGCTCCGCCCACATCTACCCGGCCCGCCACGATGCCGGCGACGGCTCCGACCCGGCCCTGCCGCCGATGGGGCTCCGGGTGCGGCTGCGGAGCTCGGTCGACCTGACCGGGTTCTCGCCCCAGGCACGGGTCATCCTGGTCGCCCTCCAGCGCTATGGGATGATCCTGGCCGACAACGGGTCGCCCTGGTACATCACCGGCGCCCCCGACCCACACTGGAACGACGACGACCTCCACGGCCTCGGTCGGATCACCGGCTCGATGCTCGAGGTCGTTGACACGACCGGCTTCACCTGGAGGTCGCCCTAACCGATCGCGCCGCCACCGGGTCCGACCCCGCCGACGTCCTCAGCGCAGGACCGGGTCGCTGAACGTCACGAGGTCGCTCCCCAAGCGGCCGGCCAGCAGCGCGAGCGAGCCGTCCGCGGCGTCATGGACGGCGATCGAGGCCTCGAACGGAGCAAAGGCCTGGCCGGTGGAATCCACCGCCGGCTCGCCGGCCGCATATACCCAGCGACCATCGGCGCTGATCGCGATCGAAACATAGTCCGTGACCGCTGCCCAGTGGTCGATCGGGGCCAGCGTCCGGGCGTCGAAGACGAAGATCCCCGACGAGCCGCCGTAGGGGGCGCCGGATGGCGCGGGGTCGATCCCGAGCGCATAGACCCGAGTACCGTCGGGCGAGATGACGAGCCCGGGGTCGAGGAAGATCTTCGCACCCACCGACGGGGCGATCCAACGACCCAGGGCGGCCAGCCAGTCGTCCCGTGACGAGGTCGGCGGAGCCGGGGCGGTCGTGCTGACGTCCTGGCCGGTCTTCAGGTCGATCCGGGTCAACGTCCGGGTGAGGGGCGCCCAGGACCACAGGGCAGAACCGTCCGACGCCGCCACGAGGGTCCCGCCCTCGCCACCCGCGTTCACGCCGGTCTCGCCGAGCACGTTGCCGTCCGGCCCGATCCGGCGGATCGTCTGGAGCCCGCCGCCGCTCGTCCAGCACGAGAGCCAGGCCCTGCCGTCGTCGGCGATACCGGACGCCGCTTGGCCCTCGGGGCAGGCGGCCGCCGGCGCGAACGGCGCGAGTGGTCCGACGCCCGATGCGAACGGCCCGGGGGGTCCGAGGCCCGAACCGTCGACCGTCGCGACGTGGTGGGTGCTGATCTCGTGGTAATCCTGGCCGGACGGACCGAAGTAGTAGGCCGTACTCGTCACGAGGAGGCGGTCTCGCGCCGGGCTCAGCACGATCCGCGGAGCGAGCCCCTGGACTGGCGCGTCGTCCGGCCCGGTGGAGACGTCGGGCAGGGCGAGCCGGTCGAGGACCCGGCCCGAGGCCATCTCCACGACGAGGATCCCCGAGTGCCAGGTCGGCGGCTCTCGCGCGGTCCAGCCGACGAACCCGAGACGTCCGTCCGTCGTGACGAGGGTCGCGGTGTCGACGTGGTAGGGCTGGTCCTTCTCCGCGGCGGGACGAGGATCGGGGATACCGGTGTAGTCCGCGAGCGCCTTCGAGTCCAGCACTTTGCCGGCGGCATCGTAGGTCCGGAGGACGATCGTGGCGTGGGTGTACGCGGCCTGGACGTATCCGTCCGTGTCGATGCACAGGCAGACGAACGAGCCGTCGCTCCGCCGGACGAGGGTCCCACCGCCGGTCGCCGAGCTGATCTGGGGACCGAGCGTCCCGGTGGCCAGGTCGACCTGGGCGTGGCCTCCGCCGACCCGCACGAGCGCCGTGGTGACGCTCGGGGTCGCGCCGGGCTGGGTCAGGACGGGGAGCGCCGTGGGCTTCGGCCTGTCCGTCGAGGTCGGCGTCGGTCGACTCGAGGCGCCGGCGGTCGCCGAGCCACCGCTGGGACTCGCGCCCACACCGGCCTGGTCGGCACGCGGTTGGCCCAGCCAGACCGCGAGGAGGGACAGCGCGAGCGTGGCTCCGACCGCCACGACCGCCGCGCCGGCGAGCCGGCCCAGCGAGCCGCCGAGCATGCGCCGGCCGACCCGCCCGGGCTCGACCCGGTCGGTCCAGGTCGGCTCATCGAGACGGCGCGGCGGGAGATGCCACCCCTCCGCCACGTCCCGGACGAGCCCGGCCAGGACCAGGTCGTCGATCGGCTCGGCCGCGCGAGCCGGATCGGCCCGCGGCGCGGGGGTGTTCGGTCGGTTCGATCCGGTCGGGTCGGTGGGCGGGTTCATCGGAGCACCTCGGGGTTGCGCGGTCAGCGGCCGTTCGCCGCGGGAGGCGGCGCCGGGCGGGTGTCTGGCGGTGATGCGACGATGGTCGCGGTGGGCGGGGTCGTGGCGCCGGGTCCCGCCGCCGACGCGGCCGCCGGGTCGGCGGCGAGTCGCCCACGGAGCGTCGCGTGGGCGCGCGAGAGGATCGAGCCGACGTTGCCCGGGCTCGTCCGGAGGAACCCGGCGATCTCGGCGTAGTCGTAGCCGTAGTAGTGCCGCAGGACGACGGCCGCCCGCGCCTCGGGCTTGAGCGTCGCCAGGCCCTCGTCCACGATCCGACGCCGGACCACCTCGACGGCCGGATCGCCGCCGGCGCGTGGACCGCCGCTCTCGAGCTCGGCGACCCGACCCAGGACCGGGACGGCGAGCTGGCGGACCCGGCGACGGCGCAGGGCGTCGAGGGCGGTGTTCGTGACGATCCCGTGGAGCCACGCCCGGAGGGGCCGGTTCGCGTCGTACTGCTCCCAGCGCTCGAACGCCCGGGCGAACGTGTCGTGGGTCGCGTCGACGGCGCCGTCCGGATCGCGAAGGATGCCGAAGGCCACCCGGTAGACGTCGTCCGCGTGGTCCCGGTAGGCCCGGTCGACGGCCTGGCGTCGGAGCTCCTGGTCGATCACGTCTGTTGTACGCATCGGCCACTCCGATCCTTGCATGCGTTCGCGGTCAGACGAGCAGGCGACCTTCGCGCACCACCAGCTCCATCCACGGCCGCTCCCGGCCGATGATGGTCGCCGGGCCGTGACCGGGTTGCACCCGGATCGGATCCTCCAGGCCGGCGAGCCGGGCGATCGAGCCGACCATGGCCTCGGCGTCGCCACCCTGGAGGTCCACCCGACCCCACCCGCCGGCGAAGAGGGTGTCGCCGCTGAACAGGACCCCCTCGTCGCGGGCGTACAGGCAGACCGAGCCCTCCGTGTGGCCGGGCGTGTGAAGCACCTCGAGCCGGACCTCCCCGAACCGGACGAGCCCTCCCTCGGCCAGGTCGACCGCCGGGACCGACGGCGGGATCGGGAACGGCGCCCAGAGCGGCTGCGGGTCGGTCAGCCGCCCGCGGTCCAGCGGGTGGACGGCGATCGACGCACCGGTGTGCTCGGCGACCGCGGCGTTGTCGCCGATGTGGTCCCAGTGGCCGTGGGTCGAGACGATGAGCTTGAGGGTCCAGTCGCGCGCCGATAGCTCATCGGCGATCCAGGCCAGCGAGGGGATCGCGGTGTCGATCGCGATCGCCTCGCGCAATCGCTCGTCGGCCAGGAGGATGACGTTCGTGGCGACGGGGCCGACGACCCGGCTGACGACCTGCATCGGGCCATCCTAGGCCACGACGCGTCGGCGTCCGTCGCCCCCTCCAGCTCGGGCACGACGGGGCTTCCGCCGACGACGGCGTTCGGCTACGCTCCCGCACGGGCGGCGGTGTCGTCGCCGGGAGGATGACCGGGCATGCGCTGTCCCAGCTGCTCGACCGAGAACGTCGCCGGTCGCAAGTTCTGCGCCGAGTGCGGTGCCCGCCTGAGCACGGGCTGTCCGAGCTGTGGCGCCGCCAACGATCCCGGGGCGAAGTTCTGCGGCGAGTGCGGGACGGCGCTCGGCGAGCCTGGGGAACGCGCTCGCGATGAGCCGGACGCCTCGGCCACGGCACCATCCGCCACGGAGCGCCGGGTCGTCAGCATCCTGTTCGTCGACCTCGTCGGCTTCACCGGCCTGACCGAGGGTCGCGACGCGGAACAGGTCCGCGACCTCCAGGAGCGCTACTTCTCGACGGCCAGAACGGTCATCGAGCGCTATGGCGGCATCGTCGAGAAGTTCATCGGGGACGCCGTGATGGCGCTGTGGGGCGCTCGGACGGCCTTCGAGGATGATCCCGAGCGCGCCGTCCGGGCGGCCCTGGACGTGGTCGACGCCGTGCGCGCCATCCGGGTCGATGAGGCAGGATCGCCAGGCGAAGCGGAGACCGGGCCGCGTCTCGTCGCCCGCGCCGCGGTCATGACCGGCGAGGCGGCGATCAACGTCGGCGCGACCGACCAGGGGCTGGTGACCGGCGACCTGGTCAACACCGCCTCCCGTCTCCAATCCGTCGCCCCGAACGGCGCCGTCCTGATCGACGAGGCCACCCACCGTGCGACCGAAGCCGGGGTCGCCGCCGAGCCGCTGGGCGAGCAGGACCTGCGGGGACGCGCGGCACCGGTACCCGCCTGGCGGGCCCTGCACACGCTGGCGATGCGTGGCGGGCGAGGTCGCGCGGATCGCCTCGAGCCGCCCTTCGTCGGACGCGACGCGGAGTTGCGCCTGCTCAAGGACCTGCTCCACGCGGCGGACGACGAGCGACGCGCCCGGCTCGTCTCGATCACCGGGATCGCCGGGATCGGCAAGAGCCGTCTCGCCTGGGAGCTGCTCAA
Organism: uncultured Chloroflexia bacterium; assembly: GCA_963809595.1. Classification (GTDB taxonomy): domain Bacteria; phylum Chloroflexota; class Limnocylindria; order Limnocylindrales; family CSP1-4; genus Chersky-267. The sequence continues at coordinate 694,422 of CAWEKG010000002.1, forward strand.
GTACATCGACGGGCTGGCCGGCGACGTCTACTGGCACCAGGGCCGCTCGCCCGCCTACGGCGAGGGCATCACCTTCTGGGCCCTGGCCGAGATGGTCAGGAGCCGCGCCCGGATCGCGGAGTCGGACGACGACCTCACGGCGCGGACCCGGGTCGATGAGCTGCTGGCGGAGCACATCGTCGACGAAGACGAGCGGAGGCGTCTCCGGCCGGCGATCCTCACCCTGCTGGGGCTCGAAGGCGATGCGACGCCCGAGCCCGACGTCGCCTTCGCCGCCTGGCGGCGGCTCTTCGAGCGGATCGCGGAGCGTGGGCTCGTGGTCCTGGTCTTCGAGGACCTCCAGTGGGCCGATACGGGTCTGATCGAATTCATCGAGTCGATCCTGGAGTGGAGCCGCAACCACCGGATCCTGGTGGTCACCCTGGCCCGACCCGAGCTCCACGACCGGCGGCCGACCTGGGGCGCCCGTCAGCGCAACTTCACCGCCCTCCACCTCGAACCGCTCTCGGACGCCGCGATGATCCGGATGCTCGAGGGGGTCGCCCCCGGCCTGCCGCGCGCCTTCACCCGGCGGATCGTCGAGCGGGCCGCCGGCGTCCCGCTCTTCGCGGTCGAGACGGTCCGGATGCTCATCGACGAGGGGCGCCTGGTACCCGACGCGGGGCGCTATCGGGTCGAGGGCGAGATCGGCCGGCTCGCCGTCCCCGACTCGCTCCGGGGTTTGATCGGCGCCCGGATCGACAGCCTGGAGGGGCCTGAACGGTCCCTCCTGCAAGACGCCGCAGTCCTCGGCCAGAGCTTCACGCTCGAGGCGCTGGCCGCCCTGACCGCCCAGTCGATCGAGACGCTCGGTCAGCGCCTCCGGACCCTCGTCCAGCGGGAGATCCTGGCCGTCGACGACGACCCGACCTCACCGGAGCGCGGCCAGTACGTCTTCGTCCAGGGGCTCATCCGCGAGGTCGCCTACGAGACCCTGGCCAAGCGCGACCGGCGGACGCGCCACCTCGCTGCAGCGCGGTACTTCGAGTCGCTCGAGGGCGAGGATCTCGCCGGCGTCCTCGCCAGCCATTACCTCGACGCGCACGCCGCGACGCCGACGGGCGCCGAGGCGGACGCTTTGGCGATCCAGGCCCGGATCGCGCTTCGCGCCGCCGCCGACCGGGCCTTCGCGTTGGGCTCCTACGCCCAGGCCCTGGGCTACCTCGAGCAGGCGCTCTCGGTGACGCCCGACATCGCGGAGCGTGCCGCGACCTGGGAGGCTGCCTCAGACGCCGCGTTCCGGGCCGCCCGCCTCGATGTGGCACAGCGCTACGGCCTCTCTGCGCTCGAGCACTACACAGCGGCTGGCGACGAGTCCGGGCTCGCCCGGGCCGTCGTCTTGTACTCGAAGTCGCTCGACGCCGTCGGGAAGCTGGACGAGGCGATCGAGGCGCTCGAGACCGCCCTAGCGAGCTGCGCCGACGACTCCACCGACCCGGACGTCGTCGCCCTCCTGGCCGAGATCGCCCGGCTGTTCATGATCGCCCGGGATCCGCGCGACTTGGAGGCGGTGGAGCGGGCACTCGTGCGTGCCGAGACGCTCGGTGTCGTTCCCACCATCGTCGATGCCCTCGTCACCAAGGGCTCGATCATGGACAACCACGGGCGGACGCTCGAGAGCATCGCCCTACTCCGTGGCTCGATCGACCTCGCCGCCGCGAACGGCCTCGTCAACACGGAGCTCCGGGCACGTTCGAACCTCGCGTCTGGCCTCTTCGGCAACGGTCGTCGCGGTGCGGTGCGGATGGCCGAAGAGACGCGCGAGCGGGCCCGATCGCTCGGGCTGCGCGAGCAGTTCCGCTGGGCCAGCTGGATGTCGGCCTGGGGCAGCCTCGCCCTTGGGGAGTTCGACCGGGCACTGGCGATCGTGGCTGAGCTCGAGGAAGCCGACCTGGTCGAGTTCGACCTCGACTCGGTCCTCGGCGCCCGGGCCGTCGTCGCCGCCTATCGCGGTCGACCCGACGAGGCCGCTCGGCTCCGGGAGGCCGAGGAGGCCGCCTTCCCGGAGATCTCGCGGCCCGACTTCCTGTCCGGCCGCCATGTCGAGAAGGCGCTCATCCTCTGGCTGGCCGGTGACTCAGCCGGCGCCTACGCAGAGGCGATGACCGGCGCCGGGTTCGTCCCGACTATCGACGCGCCCGTCGTCGCGATGCGTTGCGCGTTGGCGATGCGGGACCTGGGTCGAGCCCGGCAGGCCGGCTCGATGGTCGTCGCGGCACTCGACCGGGGGCCAGCCGTCGACGCCATCCGCCGGGGTCTCGAGGCCGGCCTGGCCGCGCTCGAGGGTCGTCGCGAGGATGCGGTCGTGGGCTACCGCGCAGCCGCCACGACGCTCCGAGCGCTCGACGACACGCTGGAGCTGGCCTTCTGCCAGCTCGACCATGCGACGCTGGTGGGACCGGCGGATCCCGAGGCCCGCGCCGCGGCGGAGGAGGCCCGCGAGATCCTCGTCCGGCTCGACTGCCCACCGCTGCTCGAACGCCTGGACCTCGGGCTGGAGCGCTGGGCGCTCGAGCGCTCGACGTCGGGTCCGGCGACCGCACCGGGGCGGGCCGCGGTGACCGCGGGCGACCCGGCCGCAGGCGACCGCGCCGAGGCGACGACCGAGCGCTGACGGCGAGGGCGGGCGTCAGGCCTCGAGCTTCGTCTTCATGCAGGCGAAGGTCTGGGCGATGAGCTTGTTGGCGGTGCCTTCGATGAGCCGGGCGCCGACGCTGGCCAGGGTGCCCGAGATGTTCACGTCGGCCTTCCAGGCCATGATCGTGATCCCCTCGCCACCGTGGGAGAGGTGCATCGAGGCGACCGCGTCGGCCGCGCTGCCGGGGGCCTGGCCGTGGATCCTTACCTCGGCCAGCTCGGGGGCGGCGATGATCCCCATCTCGCCGTCGGCGTTGAACCTCGCACTGATGAACCCGATGCCCACCTTCGCCTTCGCCTTGAAGTGGGTCCGGTCGATCTCCTCGACCGACTCCACGCCCGGTCCGCACTGGCCGACCTGGGTCGGGTCGGTGACGAACTCCCAGACCTTGTCGCGGGGCGCGGCGATCTCGACGGTGCCCTCGAAGTGCATGGGTCCTCCGGTGCGGCGGGGTCAGCCGGTGGCGGGCGTCCCGGTGCCGATGTAGGCGGTCGGTTCGCGGACGAAGCTGGAGCGACAGCCGACCGAGCAGAAAGCGTAGACCACGCCGTCGTGCTCGGCGAGATGACGAGCGTAGGCACGATCGACGGTCATCCCGCAGACGGGATCGAGCAGGACGATGTCGTGGGACGCTGGGATCAGTGGCTGGACGCCGGCCAGGCCGCCGGCTCCGGCCAGCGTCGCGGGACCGGGCGCGGCCACGAACGAGGCTCGGCCGCGGCGCACCTGGACGAGCTCGGCGAGGATCGAGACGGCGACCTCGGCAGGGGTCTCGGCACCGAGGTCGATGCCGCAGGGTGCCCGCATCGCGAAGACCCGATCGGGCTCCAGGCCCTCGTCCAGCAGCCAGGTCCGAACCGCGGCGGCCCGCTTGGGGCTGGCCACCAGCCCGACGTAGGCCACGTCGAGGCGGAGCGCCGAGGCCACCGCCTCCTCGTCCCAGACGCCCTGGCTGGCCACCACCACGTACGGGCTCGCCGGGGGCGTGGGCAGCGCCGCCAGGTCGTCGCCGACGACGACCGTCGCCCCGGCCGGGAGCGAGCTCGCGTCCGCGATCGGATCCATGACCGAGACCTCGAAGCCCATCGCGGCCCCGAGCTCGGCGACCGCGGCGGCGATGGGAGTGGTCCCGGCGACCCACAGGACCGGTGCCGGCAGATGCGGTTCCACGTAGATCTCCAGGGTGCCACCGGAGTGGCAGGTCATGACCTCGTCGACGATACCGTCGCCCCGGCGGCTCTCGCTCGGGAGCTCCTTGCTGATCCGGAGGAGTCGCGGCTGACCGTCGGCCAGGGCGCGGAGAGCCTCACGGACGACGAGCGGCCGGGCGCAGCTTCCCCCGACGAACCCCTCGATCGAGCCGTCCGGGTGGATGAGGCCGCGGGCGCCCGGACGGGCCGAGGTCGGCCGGCGGACGGCCACGACCGTGGCCAGGGCGTACGGGCGGCCGGTCCGATCGAGCTCGACCGCCCGTTCGAGGAGCGAGATCTGCGAGGTCATCGGGCGGACCTCGTCGTCCGAGTCGTGCCTACGCCGTGACCCCCTTCTCGCGCAGGATGGCCCAGACCTTCGGCGGGGTCATCGGGATGTCGATGTTGCGGACGCCGAGGTGCCAGAGGGCATCGACGACCGCGTTGGCGATGGCCGGCGGGGCGCCGACCGTGGCCGACTCGCCCACCCCCTTGGCCCCGATCGGATGGTGCGGCGACGGGGTGGTCGTCTTGTCGGTCTCCCAGGCCGGGGTCTCGACGGCCGTCGGGAGGAGGTAGTCCATGAACGTCCCGGCGAGGTTGTTGCCCAGCTCGTCGTAACGGATCTCCTCGTAGAGCGCCGGCGCCAGACCCATCGTCAGACCGCCGTGGATCTGGCCGTCGACGATCATCGGGTTGATGATGTTGCCGCAGTCGTCGACCGCCACGAAGCGGCGGATGTGGACCTCGCCGGTCCCCTTGTCGATGTCGACGACGCAGATGTAGCTGCCGAACGGGAAGGTCAGGTTCGGCGGGTCGTAGTAGTCGACCGCCTCGAGGCCCGCCTCCATCCCCTGGGGGTGATTCGTGTAGGCCGCGAAGGCGATCTCCTGGATCGTCTTGAAGCGGTCCGGCGAGCCCTTGACGCTGAACTTGCCGTTCGTCCACTCGAGGTCGTCCTCGCTGGCCTCGAGCAGGTGAGCGGCGATCTTGCGAGCCTTGTCGCGGATCTTGCGCGCCGCGACCGCCGTCGCCGCGCCAGCGACCGGGGTGGAGCGTGACGCGTACGTTCCGAGGCCGTAGGGCGCCGTGTCGGTGTCGCCCTACTCGATCTTGATGTCGGCGACCGGGAAGCCGAGCTCCTCGGCGATGATCTGGGCGAACGTCGTCTCGTGGCCCTGGCCCTGCGACTGGACGCCGAGCCGGGCGAGGACCTTGCCGGTCGGGTGGACCCGGATCTCGCACGAGTCGAACATCTTGATGCCGAGGATGTCGAAGTCGTGCGACGGGCCGGCCCCGACGATCTCGGTGAACGAGCTGATGCCGATGCCCATGAGCTCGCCCCGAGCCCGCTTCTCGGCCTGCTCCTTGCGCAGGTCGTCGTAGCCGATGATGTCCATCGCCTTGCGGAGCGCGGCCGGGTAGTTGCCCGAGTCGTACTCCCAGCCGGTCGGCGTCGTGTACGGGAACTGCTCGGGCTGGATGAAGTTCTCCATCCGGAGCTGGGCCGGATCCTTGCCGATGTCGTGGGCCAGGATGTCGACCATCCGCTCGATGGCGTGGACCGCCTCGGTGACCCGGAACGAGCAGCGATAGGCGACGCCGCCCGGCGGCTTGTTGGTGTAGACCCCGTCGACCTCGACGAAGGCGTCCTTGAAGTCGTACGAGCCGGTGATCACGTTGAACAGGCCGGCCGGGAACTTCGAGGGGTCGGCCGCCGCGTCGGTGTAGCCGTGGTCGGCCAGCGTCTTGACCTTCAGCGCGGTGATCTTGCCCGCCTTCGTCGCGCCGAGCTCGGCGTGGATGTGGTAGTCGCGGGCGAACGAGTCGGCCTGGAGGTTCTCCGAGCGGTCCTCGATCCACTTGACCGGCTTGCCGGTGAGGAACGAGGCCGCGACGGCCAGGACGTAGCCCGGGTAGACCGGCACCTTGCCGCCGAACCCGCCACCGATGTCGTGGGTCTTGACCCGGATGTTCTGCTCGTGGATCGGCAGGCCGGCGCCCGCGGCGACGAGGGCGATGACCGTCCGGATCGCGTGGGGCGCCTGCGACGTCATGTGGAGGGTGAGCTGCTGGCGGACGGGGTTCCAGTCGGCGACGCAGCCGCAGGTCTCGATCGAGGCGACGTGGATCCGCGGGATGTAGATATCCTGGGCGACTCGGACCTCGGCCTGGCTCATGGCGGTGTCGGTGGCCGCCCGATCGCCCGACTCCCAGTGCCAGATGTGATTGTTGGCCTTGTCCGGGCCACGGTCGGGCCGGAGGACGAACGCGTCCGGCTCGAGCGCCTTGTGGGGGTCGATGACGACCGGCAGGGGCTCGTAGTCGACCAGGACCGCGGCTACGCCGTCGGCCGCTGCGTAGCGGGACGTCGCGATGACCGCCGCGACCTCCTGGGACTGGTACATGACGGTGTCCACTGGGAGCACCATCTGCATGTCGCCGGCCAGGGTCGGCATCCAGTGGAGCTTGTAGCCTTCGAGATCCTTGCCGGTTACCACGGCGGCGACGCCGGGGATCTTGAGGGCCTCGGACGCGTCGATCGACTTGATCCGCGCGTGGGCGTACGGGCTGCGGACGATGTCGAGCCAGAGTTGACCCGGCAGGTTGACGTCGTCGATGTACTCGCCCTGGCCGCGGATGAACCGCGGGTCTTCCTTGCGCTTGACGGAGTGACCCATCCCCCCGACTTCGGGGGTGGTCTGGGTCGCAACGGCCTCGGCCATCTCGTTCGCCTCGCTCAGCTGGCCGCGGCCGGCTCGGCCGGCGCGTCGGTGGGGGCGGCCGCGGTCGCGCGCAGCTCGGCGGCGGCCTGCTCGATCGCCTTCACGATGTTCACGTAGCCGGTGCAGCGGCAGAGGTTACCGGAGATCCCCTCGCGGATCTCGGCGTCGCTCGGGTCCGGGTTGCGGGCGAGCAGCCAGGAGGCCTGGACGATCATCCCCGGGGTGCAGAACCCGCACTGGAGGCCATGCTGGTCCCAGAACGCCTGCTGGAGCGGATGGAGGGCGGCGCCGTCGGCCATGCCCTCGATCGTCTTGATCTCGCAGCCGGCGGCGCTGACCGCCAGCATCGTGCAGGACTTGGCGCTCTCACCGTCGACCAGGACGGTGCACGCGCCGCAGTTGCTCGTGTCGCAGCCGATGTGCGTCCCGGTCAGCCCGAAGACGTCGCGGATGAGGTGGACGAGGAGGAGCCGCGGCTCGACGTCCGCCTCGTGGGGGACGCCGTTGACGCTGAGGCTGAGGTGCTGGGTGGTCATCGCTGCGCTCCCTACCGCTGGGCCTGCGCACGCTCGACGGCGCTGCGCAGGGCTCGGACGGTCATCTCCTCGGTCATCGCCCGCTTGTAGGCCACCGGTCCGTGCCCGTCCTCGGCCGGGCGCGACTCCGCCGCGGCGGCCAGCCCGGCGGCCCGATAGGTCGCCTCGGCAGGTTCCCCGCCGACGAGCGCACTGACGGCCCCGTCCGAGTAGAACGGAGTCTCGGCCACCGCGGTGAGGCCCACCCCGGCGTCGCCGATCCGGCCGTCCGGCGACAGCCAGACCATCACCGCGCAGCCGACCGTCGAGAAGTCGCCGGTCCGCCGCTCCAGCTTGGCGTAGGCACCGCCACTCGGGCGCGACCAGCGCGGGATCCGGATCTCGGTCAGGAGCTCGGTCGGCGCGATCGCCGTCTGGAACGTGTCGATGAAGAACTCCCGGGCAGCGATGACCCGCTCGCCGGCCAGGCTCCGACAGACGAGCGTCGCCCGGGTCGCCAGGAGGACCGCCGGCCAGTCCGCCGACGGGTCCGCGTGGGCGCAGGACCCGCCGATCGTGCCCCAGTTGCGGACCTGGGGGTCGCCGATCCCGCTGCCCGCGTCAACGAGGAGCGGGAAGCGGGCCCGGACGGTCGGGTCCTCGAGGATCCGGCGATGGGTGGCCCGGGCGCCGATCCGGAGATCGTCATCCGTCTCGACGATCCCATCCAGCCCGTCGATGTCGCGGATGTCAACGAGCAGCGGCGGCTGGGCGAGCCGGAGCTTGATGAGAGGCAACAGACTGTACCCGCCCGACAGGACCTTGGCTTCGCCCTCCCGCTCGGTGAGGATGCGCAGCGCCTCGTGGAGCCCTGCCGGCCTGACGTAGTCGAACTGACCGGGGATCATCCGTCCTCCTCCCGCGCCCGGACCGGACGCCGGGCGTCCATCGACATGACGATGGACGCGATCGCTGATCGACGACTCGGGGCGGCGCGCCAGGACGGCGCCGATGACCGGGAAGAGACCGGGGACGGCGGTCCGGGAGCGGCGCGGGGGGTCGTTGCCGGAGGATAGGCCGGGGTCGTTCGCCAGTCAACGGGTGGTTGCGGGCTTCCCGCGTGGCAGCGGAGGCCAGGTGACGAGCCCGGTGGTCATCGGCCGGGTCTCCAGCGACCAGCGACCGTCCCGCTCGGTCGCCCGGGTCCGCATGAGCTCGCCCAGGCGACGGTCCTTCGCTCCGCCCTCGGTCAGCCAGAGCTGGCGACGAACGAACCCATGAAGCTCGTCGAGCGTCTCGAATCCCCGCGGTGGCCGCTCGAAGTCGGCGACCCGCGGCCGCGCTCCACGTGCCTCGAGGAGCGCCACGAATTCCGGCAGGGCCGGCAGGCCGACCCGCTCCTCGCCGTGGATCGGCGGCCAGAACGGATCGGCGATCGATGATGGCTGGCGCTCCATCAGGATCGCCACGCACATCCGGGTCGTCACCGCCTCCATCGTGTCGAGGAACGGCCCGATCGCCTCGATGTCGTAGCCGATGTGGGCGATGAGCGTGCCGTCGGCGCGGATCCCGGCGGCCGGACCATCCCCGACGGGCGGCCACCGGTCAGCGATCACCCGGATGTTCGCGATCCCGTGCTCCGCCTGGAGCTCGGCCAGGGCGTCGCGCATCCCGTCGGACGGCTCGACCGCGACGACCTGGGCCACGACCAGCGCCAGGGGCAGCGCGTAGCGACCCGCCCCGGCACCGATGTCGAGCCAGGTGTCGCCCGGCCGGCTGAGGGCCAGGAGCGCCTGAAGGATCGGCTCGTCGGTCCGGCGCGGGTCGGCCCGGAAGAGCGCCGTGACGGGGCCGTAGAAGTCGGCCCCGTCGGGGACCTCACGGTGGCGGTCGACCTGGTCGCGGTTCGCCCTGACGCGCTCGCCCCAGGCCAGCTCGGCGAGGTCCGCGGGGGTATCGACGTCCGGGTTCGAGCCGCCAAGCTCCACGGTCGCGATGCGGTCGGGGGCGGCGGCCAGGAGCGGCCCGAGGCCGCGGTCGCCGGTCGCCGACGCCACCGCTCCGAAGCCGGACCGCAGGACGAGGACCGGGTTCGCTCCCCCGCCGCCGACGTAGCCGGGTACGACGAAGTCGACCCCGGCCCGGGTCTCGGTCGCGAGCAGCGCCCGGAGGACCGCCGGATCCACCAGGGGTTGGTCGCCCAGAACGACGAAGACCGCATCAAGGTCCCGGGCGACGTCGAGCGCCGCGAACCCGACCCGCAGTGAGCTCGAGAGCCCCGCGTCGGGGTCCGGGTTCCGGACCCGCGACTCGCCGGCCGCCGGGATGGCCGCCTCGATCGACTCGGCCCCGTGCCCGAGGACCAGGACCACCCGGGCGAGCCCGGCCGCGTGGACCGCGTCCAGGACGCGCCCGAGGATGGGTCGCCCGCCGAGATCGGCCAGCAGCTTGCCGCCACCGAACCGCGTGCCCGCGCCCGCCGCCAGGATGACGGCCGCCGTGCGGCGCGGGTCCGTCACCCGCGGGCCGCGCGGGACGCGGCGAAACAGCCGAGGATCGCCACCACCGACCGGTCGCCATCCTCGAGGGTCGTGGCCCAGTTCGAGACCGAGATCCGCATCGCGACGCGGCCGTGGAAGGTCGTGCCCCCGAGCCAGGCCGTGCCTTCGTCCTGCACCCTGGCGATGACGTCACGGGTCGTCGCATCGTCGTCGTCGAAGCGGACGAGGACCTGGTTGAGGACCACCTCGTTGAGGACATCGACCCCTGGCGCGGCGGCCAGGCCGTCGGCCACCCGGGCGGCGACCCCGCAGGTGCGCTCGAGCATCTCCGCGATCCCCGCTCGCCCGAGCGAGCGGATCGCGGCGTAGACGGCGAACCCCCGGGCCCGCCGGCTGAGCTCGGGCACGTAGTCGAACGGGTCTCGCTCGGTGTCCGCGGCCGCCGGAAGGTACGCCGCCGCGACTCCCATCGCCGCCCGATGGGCCGCCCCGTCCCGGATGAACGCCAGCCCCGAGTCGTACGGGACGTTGAGCCACTTGTGGGCGTCGGTCACCCAGGAATCGGCCCGGTCATGTCCGTCGAGCCGGCCCCGGAGCCCCGGTGCGACCGCGGCCCACAGCCCGAAGGCACCGTCGACGTGGAGCCACGTCCCCGGGCGCTCCGCGACGGCGTCGGCGATCGGCCCGAGCGGGTCGAAGGCGCCGGTATTCACCTCGCCGGCCTGGGCGACGACGATCGTCGGTCCCGCAGGCAGGTCGTGCAGCGTCCGCCGCAGCTCGGCCGGTCGCATCCGGCCCTCGGTGTCGGTCGCCACCCGGAGCGCTCCGCGGCGGCCGAGTCCGACGACACGAAGGGCGTTGAGGACCGAGACGTGGAGGTCGGCGCCGACGACGACCCGGATCGCCGGCGCACCCTGGAGTCCGTCCTCCTCCACGTCCCAGCCGGCGTTTCGGAGGACGGCATGACGGGCGGCCGCCAGGGCCGTGACGTTGGCCATGGTGGCCCCGGTCGTGAACCCGACCGACGTGCCGGCGGGGAGGCCGAGCAGCTCGACCAGCCAGGCGCCGGCGACCTCCTCCACCACGGAGGCTGCCGGGGCGGCCAGGTAGAGCACGGCGTTCTGGTCCCAGGTAGAGGTCAGCCAGTCGACCGCGAGCGCGGCCGGGACCGATCCTCCGATGACGAACCCGAAGTAGCGCGGCGAGGCCATCGCGACCAACCCCGGTTCGACGGCGGCGACGAGCTCGTCGACCACGGTCCGCGGATCCCGGCCGTCCTCCGGCAGCGGGCCGCCCAGCGTCCGCCGGAGATCGTCGACCCGCAGGCCGGGCTCGGCGCCGACCCGGTGCTCGCCGAGCACCGCCCGGTAGGCGACCGCGATATCGGCGGCGTGGCGGAGCAGGTCAGGGGTGCGGGCCTCGACCTCCACCTGAGCCGGGACTCGCTCGGGGACCCTTCGAGCCACCGTCCTTCCCTCCTCGTTCGAAGCCGCCCGGGGCGTGGTCACGCCCGGGCGGCAGCCAGCTCGCGCATCGGGCGACCGCTCCCGGCGTGACGATCGGCGACGATCTCGGCCAGGATCGCCAGGGCCGTCTCGGCCGGTGCGCGCCCACCAAGGTCGAGACCGATCGGGCCGCGCAGTCGATCGAGCTCGGCGGGGTCCACTCCGGCCGCGAGCAGACGCGCCCGACGATCCGCCTGGGTCTTCCGGGAGCCGACGGCGCCCACGTAGCGGCAGCGGCGGCGGAGGGCCTCGACGATCGCCGGCTCGTCGAATTTCACGTCATGGGTCAGGACCGCGACCGCGTCGGCCGGGCCGAGTCCGATCGCCTCGGCGATCTCGTCCGGCCAGCCCACCACGAGCCGATCCACGTCCGGGAACCGCGCCGGCGTCGCGAAGGCCGCGCGCCCGTCCACGACCACGGTCTCGAAGCCGAGCTGGCGGGCCATCGCCACGAGGGGGATCGCGACCTGCACCGCGCCCACGACCACGAGCCTGGGCCGGACCGGGTAGGCCTCGATGAAGTACTGGCGCTCGCCCAGCTCCACGGTGGCCGAGGTGCCGCTGGCGAGCGCGCTGCGGCCCACTTCGATGAGTCGTGCGTCGAGGGCCAGGTCCCCGAGCGTGCCCATCAGGACCCCGTCGTCGCCCACGGCCAGCGATGCCGGGACCGGCTCCCCCACCCCGCGGTCGTGCGGTCCGAAGGCCGGTCCGGGCGCGTCGGCCGGCAGGGGGATGACGATCGCCCGACCGCGAGCCGACCCGCCGCCGAGGGCCTCGGTCGCGGCGACGACCACTTCCGGCCGGATCGCCGGCTCGACGAGCACGTCGATCGTGCCGCCGCAGGCCAGCCCAACGTCCCAGGCCTGCTCGTCGCTGATCCCGTAGCGGATCACTCGGGCCACCCCGTCGCGACGTGCTCGCTCGATCTCCTCGTAGGCGGCGCCCTCGACGCAGCCGCCGCTGACCGAGCCGGCCAGCCGTCCGTCGCCGGTCGCCAGGAGGACCGCACCCTCCGGTCGCGGCGCCGAGCCGAAGGTCCGGACGACGACCGCCCGGCCCACCGCCACGCCTTCGGCCTGCCAGCCGCGCAGGGTCTCGAGCAGCTCGTTCATCGGTCGACCTCCAGGTCGGACAGCCTACGCCGGATCCGCCGGGTCGGGGCTCGGGTCGTCATGGCGACGGGTCTCAGGCGTCGAGCGGCCGGGCCGCACCAGCCGCCTCGGCGTCGGCGGTCGCCCGGACCGTGACCGCTCCCGCGACGTCGGGTCGGATCGAGGCCACCCGCGGGGCCCGGCCGACCGAGCCGGCGCCCTCGCCCCCGAAGCCGCGGGCGCGTCGGGCCGCCTCGCGCCGGGTCGGCGCATCCGACAGGAGGATCCCCAGCCGCTCGAGGCTGGCCAGAGTCCCGGCCGGCACGAAGTCGTCGACGAACGGCAGGGCGGCGTTCATCCCCCCGGCCAGCGGCTGGTAGCCCGGGGTCGAGGCGAGGGGGTTGAGCCAGATCAGCCGATGGCAGCTCCGCTGGAGCCGCGAGGTCTCCTGGGCGACGAGGGCGGGATCGCCCCGGTCCCAGCCGTCGGAGACGATGACGACGACCGCGCTGCTGCGCAGGACCCGTCGGGCCCAGAGCTGGTTGAACTCGCGGAACGACTCGCCGATCCGGGTCCCCCCGGACCAGTCGGTGACCGTCTCGGCGACGCGGTTCAGGGCCCGGTCCCGGTCGCGGTCCCGGAGCAGCCGGGTCACCCGGGTGAGCCGGGTCCCGAAGACGAACGCCTCGGTCCGGACCGACGAGGCGGCCAGGGCCTGACTGAACCGGAGGAGGACCCGGGCATGACGCTCCATCGAGCCGGAGATGTCGCAGATGACGACGAGGGCCCGGGGTCGCCGGACCTGGCGTCGCCAGACCCAGTCGAGGACGTCGCCGCCGGTCGCCAGGCTGCGCCGGAACATCGCCCGGGGCGCCACGACCCGGCCGTGATGGTGGAGCTCGCTCCGCCGCGTCCGGCGCCGCTCGAGGTTGGGGATGAGCAGGTCGATCAGCCGCTCGGCATCACGCAGCTCGGCGGCGGTCATCCGGTCGAACTGGCGATGACGGTCCACCTGACCGGCGCTGTAGGCCTGCTCGCTGATGACGATCGCGTCGGGGTCCACCTCGTCGTCCGGCTCGCCCTCCGCCCCGACCGGTGTCGGGATCCCGTTCGGGTCGGGCAGCGGTCGCCGCCGCTCGTCGCCCGCCTCGGCGTCGACGCCGCCGTCCTCGTCCTCGTCGCCCTCGCTCGGCTCGGGTGGCGCGGTCATGCTCGGCCCCTCGGGGGAGAGACGCGGCCCGCGGCTCCGCCAGAAGCGGTCGAAGACCTCGTCGTAGATCTCCAGGTCGTCCCGGCGATGGACGAAGACGGCCGCCCCGGCGGCCCGGACCTGTTCCCGATCGCCGATCTCGACCAGACCCAGGGCCCGGGTGAAGTCGATCGCGGCGCCCAGGTCGGTGGTCAGCCCGGCCACCCTTAGCGACCGGGCGAAGCGGACCGCGCTGCCGCTGAACTTCTCGCCGTCGACGACCAGGGCCGTCCGGCCACCGGCCAGGGGCGGGATGACGTGACGGGGGTCGATGGGTGGACCGGGGGCCGGTACGGATCGAGGCACCGTAGGTTCGCGTCCCGGCTCAGCCGCCGGCGACGACCTCGTCGAGGATCCGGTGGCCGGCGTCACCGCGGACGTGCCGGACGTCCTCCTCGTACTTGAGGACGACCCCGAGCGTCTCGTCGACCAGCTCGGGCCGGAGCTCGGTCGCCCCGAGGGCGAGCAGGGCCGATGCCCAGTCGATCGTCTCGGCGACGCCAGGCACCTTGGTCAGGTCGGCCTCGCGGAGGCGATGGACGAAGCCGACGATCTGGCCGGCCAGTCGCTCCGGGGCGTCGGGCACCCGGGTCAGGACGATCTCGAGCTCGCGCTGGAAGGTCGGGTAGTCGATCCAGTGGTAGAGGCAGCGCCGCTTCAGGGCGTCGTGGACCTCGCGGGTCCGGTTCGAGGTCAGGACGACCCGCGGCGTCCGCTCGGCCCGGACCGTGCCGATCTCGGGCACGGTGACCTGGAAGTCGGAGAGGATCTCCAGGAGGTACGCCTCGAACTCCTCGTCGGCCCGGTCGATCTCGTCGATGAGCAGGACCGGCGCGCGGCCGTCGGGCGACTCGAGCGCCTGGAGGAGCGGGCGCTTGATGAGGAACTCCGGGCCGAAGATGTCGTGGGCGGTGGCGCCGTCCACCCGACCGGTCGCCTCGAGGAGCCGGATCTCGAGCATCTGGCGCGGGTAGTTCCACTCGTAGACGGCCGAGTTGACGTCGAGGCCCTCGTAGCACTGGAGCCGGATGAGCCGCGTCTCGAGGGTCGTCGCGAGGGTCTTCGCCAGCTCGGTCTTGCCGACCCCGGCCTCGCCCTCGAGGAGGAGCGGCCGGCCCAGCTCGAGGGCCAGGAAGACCGCCGTCGCCAACGACCGGTCGCAGATGTAGTCGGCCTCCCGAAAGCTCGAGACGATCCCGTCCACGGAGCGGACGCTCTCGGGGCGGTCGGCGGGTTCGAGGGCCGGGGGGCGGGCGTCGCGGTCGGGCATGTCGGGGAGTCTACCCGTCCGGTGCGTCGAGGTCGCGGGCGTAGGCCGGGAAGCGGAAGCGCATCGAGCGGGTCAGGATCCCGCCGACCCCGAGTCGGGCGACGGTGGCCGCGCTGGCCCGCTCGCCCGAGAGGAGTCTGGGCAGGAGGAGGTCCGCCGCGGTCGCCTTCGAGTAGGCTCCGCAGGAGGGCAGGCCGAGGAGGTCGGTCCGGCCGATCCGGGCGAGCCAGAGCATCGAGCCGGGGTGGGCCGGGACGCCGTGGCGGACGACTCGGCCGCCGAGCCGCTCGACCGCCACGTAGAACGGATCCTCAGGGTCGGTGCTGGCCGAACCGGCCGTGAGGACGAGGTCGACCCGGTGTGGGTCGCGGCCCCGGGCGAGCGGCCGGAGCGCCTCGGTCACCGCATCGGTCTCGTCGGCCACGTAGGCGAGCGAGACGAGCTCGGAGCCGAGCGACTCGACCTTCAGGCGGACGCTCGCCTCGAAGCGCTCGCGGGCCGGCGCGTGGAGCGACTCCTTGACCACGACCCCGACCCGGCGCGGGACGAACGGCGCGACCCGGACGACCCCGCGGGTGCCCGCTCGCGCCGCGACCTGCGCGGCCGCCTCGACGACCACGGCCGGGACGACGTGGGGCGCCACCTTCACGCTGGCGACGAGCTCGCCGCCCCGGACCACCTGACCGTCGAACAGGGTGAAGACCTCGATCGGGTCGATCCGGTCCATCCGCTCGACGAGGTCGGCCCGGACGTGGACCAGGCCGTCGCCCACCGCCAGGAGGTCGACCCGGCTCTCGGCCGGTCCACGCGTGCTCAGCCCGGGGCCTGCAACGGCAGCCGCCAGACGGAGCGCGGCCTCGTCCTCGTGGAGGTCGCCCGGTTCGAGGACGAGCAGGGCGATGCCGTCCCCGGCCAGCGCCCGAGGTTCCCCGGCGACCCGGGCGCGGGGCGTGCCGAGGGCGGCCAGGTCGGCGGCGGTCAGCCGCCGGCCCTTCGACCAGCGCGTCCCGTTGACGACCAGGTCGCGGACGAGGACCGCCCCCACGAGGTCGACCCGCGGGCCCGTCCCCGGGACGACCCGCTCGAGCCGCACCCGGGTCCGGTCAGTCGGCGGCGGCGAGCGCCGCCTCGATCGCCCGACGGACGTGGACCCGGGCCATCTCCGCCCGGTAGACCGCGTCGGCGTGGATGTCCGAGCCGACCGCGACCCCGTCGGCCGCGTGGGCCGCCGCTGCCACGATCGCGGCCGGGTCGCCGCTCGTGCCGACGAGTGCCGCCTCCACCGCTCTCGCCCGGTAGGCGACCTCGCCGACCCCGGTGATCCCGATCCGGGCCGTGGTCACCGAGCCGCCGGTCCGCCCGACGACCGCGGCGGCGCCGGCGATCGAGTAGCCCGAGGCCGGCTGCTCGAGCCGGCGATAGGCCATCCCGACCCCGGACGGCTGGGCCGGGATCCGGATCTCGGTCAGCAGCTCGGCCTCCCCGAGGTCGGTCACGAAGGGGCCCTCGAAGAACGAGGTCGCGGGGATGACTCGCTCGCCGCTCGCCGATCGGGCCACGATGCGGGCGTCGAGGGCCAGGACGACGGCCGGCATGTCGGACGCCGGGTCGGCGTGGGCGATCGAGCCGGCCAGCGTCCCGCGGTTCCGCACCTGGACGTCGCCGATGTCGGCGATGGCCATCGCCAGGAGCGGCACATGGGTGGTGGCCATCTCCGAGTCGAGGACCTCGCGATAGGTCACCAGCGCGCCGATGGCGATCCCGCCGTCGGGCAGCTCGCGGATCCCGCGCAGCTCGCTGAGCCCACCGATGTCGACGAGCCGCTCGGGCCGGGCCAGACGGAGCTTCAGGAGCCCGATGAGGCTTTGGCCTCCGGCCAGGACCTTGGCCGTACCGCCGCTCCGGGCGAGGATGTCGAGCGCCTCGGTGACGCTCGAGGGACGGTCGTACTCGAATGCGGCGGGGATCACGACCGGGCCTCCTGCGAGTGCATCGCGCGCCAGACCTTCGGCGCGGTGAAGGGCATGTCGAGGTGGCGGATGCCGAACGGCTGCAGGGCGTCCATCATCGCGTTGGCGACCGCCGCCGTGCTCGCGATCGTGCCCGCCTCTCCGACACCCTTGACCCCGATCGGGTTGACCGGCGACGGGGTGACCGTCTCGTCGAGCTCCAGGTTCGGCAGCCAGGACGCCCGGGGCAGCGCGTAGTCGAGCATCGAGCCCGACAGGAGCTGCCCGTCGTCGCCGTAGACCGCCTCCTCCCAGAGCGCCTGGCCGACCCCCTGGGCGATCCCGCCGTGGAGCTGGCCGTCGACGATCATCGGGTTGATCTTCTTGCCGACGTCGTCGACCGCGACGTAGCGGACGAGGTCCACCTTGCCGGTGTCCTCGTCCACCTCCACCACGGCGATGTGGGTCCCGAACGGCCAGGTGCAGTTCGGCGTGTCGTGGTAGGCGGTCTCGTCGAGGTACGGCTCCATCCCCTCGGGGAGGCTGAAGCCGAGATCGAGGGCGAAGGCGATCTCCTGGAGGGTCTTCTTCTTCTCGGGTGAGCCCTTCACCCGGTACTCGTTGCCGACCACCTCGATGTCGTCGACCGAGGCCTCGAGCATGTGGGCCGCGTAGCGGCGGGCCTTCTCGCGGACCTTGCCCGCCGCCTTGATCGCGGCCGTGCTGCCGACCGACGAGGTCCGGCTGCCGTACGTGCCGTAGCCGAACGGCGTGCCCTGGGTGTCGGAGTGCTGGACGATGATGTCGTCCATCGCCAGCCCCAGCTCCGAGGCGATGATCTGGGAGTAGGTCGTCTCGTGGCCCTGGCCCTGGGGCTGGGTACCCATCGTCAGGACGACCTTGCCGGTAAGGTGGACCTTGAGGTTGGCCGACTCCCACATCGCGGCGCCCCAGCCCTCGCCGACCGCGCCGATCCACTTCGAGGGGGCGACCCCGCAGACCTCGATGTAGGTGGAGAGACCCAGACCCAGGTACTTGCCCCGGGTCCGTGCCTCCGCCTTCAGCGCATCAAGGTCGTCGTAGCCCACGATCGCCAGGGCCTTGTCGAGGGCCGGCTCGTAGTTCCCCGAATCGATGAAGATCTTCTCGCCGTTGACGGCCGTTCCGAGTCCCGAGGGGTTGTCGTAGGGGAAGGCGTCCGGGGCGATGAAGTTCTTGCGCCGGATCGCCGCCCGGTCCATCCCGATCTCGGCGGCGAATAGGTCCATCGCCCGCTCGATGACGTAGGTCGCCTCCGGTCGGCCGGCACCGCGATAGGCGTCGACGAAGGTGGTGTTCGTGTAGACGCCGGTGACCTCGGCGTAGACGTTGGGGATCTTGTAGCAGCCCGAGAGGACCCGGCCGTAGAGGGTGGTCGGGATGCCCGGTCCGATCGTCGAGAGGCGGCCGCCGAGGTTGGCGTACGTCTTGACCCGGAGGCCGCTGATCTCGCCGTCGCGGCTGCCGGCGATCTCGAGGTAGGTGATGTGGTCCCGGCCGTGGATCGTGGACTGGTAGTTCTCGCGCCGGGTCTCGACCCACTTGACCGGCCGGCCGCCGATGAGCTTCGAGGCGAGCATGACCAGGGCCATGTCGGCGTAGCAGAAGATCTTCGAGCCGAAGGCCCCGCCGACATCGGGCGAGATGCAGCGGACCTTGTGCTCGGGGATGCCGGTCACGAACGCGGCCAGGAGGAGCCGCTGGATGTGCGGCGTCTGGCTCGACATCCAGATCGTGTACTCGTCGGTGCCCGGGTTGTACAGCCCGATGTCGCCACGGACCTCCATGGGGTTGGGGATGAGCCGCTGGTTGACGATCCGCTGGCGGACCACGACCTCGGCCCCGTCCACCGCCGCGTCGGTCCCGGCCTTGTCGCCGACCGTCCATTCGAAGACGACGTTGTTCGGGGCGTTCTCGTGGAGCTGCGGGGCACCGGGCAGGGTCGCCTTCTCGGCGTCGACGACCGCCGGCAGCGCCTCCCACTCGACGTGGATTGCCTCGACCGCGTCGGCCGCCTGCTCGGGCGAGTCGGCGATGACCGCGGCCACCCCCTCGCCGGTCCATTTCACGTCGCCGGTGGCGAGCGCCCTCGGGCTGTTGATGTTGTTCTGGATGCCCGAGGCGCCGCCCGCCGGCCAGGCCATCGGGAGCGGGTTGTAGGGGACGTCGGCCCCGGTGAGGACGAGGACCACGCCCGGCATCGCCCTGGCGGCCGAGGTGTCGATCGAGCGGATGTTGGCGTGGGCGTACGGGCTCCGGAGGATGGCCATGTAGGCCATCCCGGGCATCTGGATGTCATCCAGGTAGCGGCCCTTGCCGGTGATGAAACGGGGATCCTCGACCCGCTTGATCCGGGCGCCGAGGACGTCGCTGGTCATCGGTCTGGCCTCCTGTCAGGCGTTCGCGCCGACCGGCACGTCGGTGCCGGTACGCAGGGTCGAGGCCGCCTCGCGGATCGCCGCCACGATGTTGTGGTAGCCCGTGCAGCGGCAGATGTTGCCCTCGATCGCGTGGCGGATCTCGTCGTCCGTCGGGTCCGGATTGCTGCCCAGGAGGTCGGCCGCGGCCATGATCATCCCGGGCGTGCAGAACCCGCACTGGAGCCCGTGCTTCTCCCAGAACGCCGCCTGGAGGGCGTGGAGCCCGCCCACCGGGGCCATCCCCTCGATCGTCGTCACCGTGTGACCATCGGCCTGGACAGCAAGCACCGTGCACGACTTCACCGCCCGGCCGTCGAGCTGGACGGTGCAGGCGCCGCACTGGCTGGTGTCACAGCCGACGTGCGTCCCGGTCAACCCCAGGTCCTCGCGCAGGGTCTGCACGAGGAGCCGCCGGGGCTCGACCTCCACCTCCCTCGGGATCCCGTTCACCGTGAGCCTGACCTGCTCGACCACGAGTCGACCTCCTGCTGGACGATCACCGAGGGAGACGAGATGGGCGCCCCACAGGGCGCTCGGCGCAGACGAGGGTACGGACCGATGGTGGCACCGCCGGGTGCCGGAATCAAGTCGGAAGCGAGGGCTCGGCTGCGCGTTGGGCATCGCCGACGGTCGGGTTCGAAGCGTCGGCCAGCTCGGGCAGGCCACGGAACATCGTCACGGCACCGAGGTCATTGAGGATCGCCCGCGCCCGGACGGCTGCGTCGGGCGCCCCGGGGTCCGTCGGCGACAGCATCGCTCGCGCCCGCAGGAGCTGGGCCGCCGTGAACCGCAGGCCCTCTCCGAGGAGCGCCGCGGCGACCACGTCGATCCGCTCGAGTCCGGCCGGCTCGCCATCGAGCACGTCGGCACCGGCCGCGAACGCCTCCAGGATCCACGCCTGCGCCCGACCGCCCTGCTGCGAGCCGGCGTATCGGCCGAGCTCCTCGCGGTCCCGACGTTCGAGCGCGACGAACCCGCCGAGCGGCTCCACCGGCTGACCCGCCGTGAGCGTCGACGCGCGTGCCGCCTCCGCCTCGCTGGCGGCCAGCTCGAGATCGCCCCGGGCGAACGCCACCTCGGCCACCATCTGGTGCTGCGAGTTGACGAGCTGGAAGTCGTCGACGTCGACCATCGCCGCCGCGACATGCGCAAGGATCCGGTCCACGATCTCCGTATGGCCGCGGTAGGCCTCGACGAGCGAGAGCGCCTGCAGGGGCGACTGCTCCCAGGGCGCCGTCCGATCGTCGAGCCCCAGCGCGGCCACGGTCGTCGCGATCCAGTCCCACTTGCCGAGCTGGAGCGCGCTGCTGGAGGCGTTCCCGACGAGCGAGAACGCCCAGCCGCCGTAGCCCCGCTCCAACGCCCGATAGATGCCGACCCGGGCGACCTCGAAGGCCTCACCGGGGTCCTCCAACGACCCCAGGGCCGACAGGTTCATCCGCGACCGCATCTCGGCCCGGAAGCGATCCTCGCGCATCGCGAACGCGAGTCCCCCGCGATGGAGTGCCAGGGCCTCGATCACCCGCCCCTGGGCTGCCAGCGCCCAGCCCTTGCTCGGCAGCAGCTCGGCGACCGTCTCCCGGAGCCCGAGCCGTTCGGCGATCGGCAACGTCTCCTCGATGAGCGGTGCCGCTCGATCGAACTCGCCGTTCATCAGGAGACAGCGGGTCAGCTCGGCGCTCAGTCGGAGCCCGTCCGGGTCCTCCATCGCGAAGTCCCCGAGCGACTCGCGGATCGCGGAGATCTCGGCCACGGCCTCGCCCGGTCGGGCGTCGACGAGGAGCGCACCGGCCAGGGCGAAGCCAGCCCGGGCGAGGAGACCGCGGTCGCCGTCGACCCGCCCGAGCACGACGAGGTCCCGCGCCTCGGACTCCGTCGCCGGAATGTCGTTCGCGTCGTACAGCTCACGCAGACGCGCCTCGCGGAGCCCGAGCCGCTCGACGCCCTCGGCCAGCCCGACGGCATCGGCCAGGTAGCGGGCGGCGCTGGCATAGGCTCCGATCGCGTGGGAGCGGGCGGCCGCCGCCTCGAGGCTCGCCAGGGCCCGGGTCCGAAGGTCGCCGCGCTCGTTCTCGGGAGCCGCCCGGAGCGCCTCCAGGTAGTGGGTCGCGACGACCCCTGCCAGCTCATCGCCGCCAGCGGCGAACGCCTCGGCCGCGGCGAGGTGGCGGGCCAGGCGTTCACGTCGGGCGAGGCGACCGTAGGCGACCTCCCGGAAGACGCCCTGGAGGAAGCGGTATTGGCCACGCTCGGGCGAGACGGGGTCGTCGTCGAGGACGAGCAGCTCGCGCTCGACGAGATGGTCGAGGGTCCGTCGGACGTCGTCCTCGGTCCGCCCGGTCACGGCAGCGACCGCCCCGGTCGTGAAGCTGATCCCCAGGACCGCGCACGACCCGACGAGGTCGCGGGTTCCCGGGTCCAGGGCGTCCAGCCGGGAGCCGAGGAGCGCCTGGAGGGAATCCGGGACCGCGAGGGTCCCGATGTCGCCGACGAGATGGAACCGACCCTCGGCACCGGTGAGGCGTCCCTGGTCGATGAGCATCCGGACCGTCTCGACCGCGTACAGCGGGATCCCTTCCGCTCGGTCCCGGATGGCCGCGATGGCCGCCGGCGGGATGCCGGGGACGAGACCGAGCAGGAGCATCTCCATCGCCGCGTCGTCGAGCGGTGCGAGGTCCAGGCGAAGGTGATTGCGGACCGTGGCGCCCCAGGTCGGTCTGGTCGCGATGAGCTCCGGCCGGGCCAGGGCGAGGACGAGGATCGGGCGCGACCGGGCCGCCGCCAGCAGCCCTTCCACGAAGTCCAGCAACCCGGAGTCCGCCCAGTGGAGATCCTCGAAGACGAGGATGGTCGGCCCCCGATCGGCGATCCGTTCGAAGAGCGTTCGCCAGGCGGCCGTGAGCTCCTCCGAGCCGCCCGGCGGCGGCGCCTCCAGGCCGAGCAGGGCGGCGAGGCGTGGCTCGACTCGGGCGCGCTCGTCGGCGTCGGGCAGGTACTCGGCGGTCATCGCCGACAGCTTCGCCCGGGCGCTCGGCGGATCATCGGTCTCGGCGATCCGGGCCCGGCCCCGGACCATCTCGCCCAGCGCCCAGTAGGCCAGCCCGTCGCCGTAGGCCGGCGAGCGACCCTGGTGCCAGTAGACGGCGTCAACCAGCCCGTCGATGTGCTTCTCCAGCTCCCAGGCGAGCCGGCTCTTACCGATACCGGCCACGCCGGTGATCGAGACGAGGCGCGCTCGCCGTTCCCGGGCGGTCTGATGGAAGACGTCCTTGATCAGCCGAAGCTCGTCGTCCCGACCCACGAACGGCGGCTCGAGCCGGGCGGCCCGACCCGATCCGCGTCGACCGGCGGCGACCCGCAAGGCGCGCCAGGCCGGCACGGGCACGGTCTTCCCGCGGAGCAGCTGCTCGCCGGCCGGCTCGTAGTCGATCGACGCCTCGCTCGAGCGCACCGTCGCCTCGCCGGCCAGCACGCTGCCGGGTGGCGCCGCGGACTGGAGCCGGCTGGCCGTATTCACGAGGTCGCCGGCGACCATCCCCTGTCCCAGGGCATCGAGGGTGACCGCAGCCTCGCCGGTCAGCACCCCGGCCCGGACCACGAGCGGCGCCCCGGTCGGGGTGAGCAGCATTCCCGCCGCGTCGACAAGGTCCAGCGCCGCCCGGACGGCCCGCTCGGCGTCGTCCTCGTGGGCGACCGGGCTGCCCCAGACGGCCATCACGGCGTCGCCGATGAACTTCTCGATCGCGCCGCCGTAGCGGTCGACGATCTCCCGGCACAGGTCGTAGTAGCGACTGAGGAGCTCGCGCACCGCCTCGACGTCCTGGCCCTCGGCCATGGCCGTCGAGCCGACCAGATCGGCGAACAGGACGGACACGAGCCGCCGCTCGGTCGCCGGCGCGGTGAGCTCCGCGCCGCCCTGCCTCGAGATCGCGCCGTCGCTCTCCGGGAGCGGACCGCCGCAGGACCCGCAGAAGCGGTCACCCGGCTCGGCGACGGCGCCGCAGGTCGGGCAGCTCGCGGCCAGTTCCGAGCCGCAGGATCGGCAGAATCGCCGGCCCGCACGGTTGTCGGTGCCGCAGGATGGGCAGGTCATCGGGACGCGAACGGATGCATGGAGGCGAGGATAACCCGCCGTCGTCCCGTCGGACGGCGAGCGGGCCCATACGTCGGATCAGGATCCGTGGTCGCGAGGTTCCCCACCCGTTCGCGGCGACCACCGCCCCAGGGCGGCGCTGCGGGCGTCGACCGCCCGAGGATCGAGGGCCGCCGCGATCGCCTCCTCGTGCCGGCGTTCGATGAGCCCGACCACCTCGCCGAGCAGGCCGATCTTCGCCCGGGCGACCGACCGGGGGAGGCCGACCAGGCTGCCGGACGGAGCGATGCCGACGCGGTCCTCGCCGCGACCCGCGCTCGCCGCGGCGTAGCCGACCGCCCAGACGACGATCTCCCGATCGTCGGGCTCCGGTCGGCGCGCGTCGACCACGCCGAGCACGACACCGCGCTCGCCGGGCACTCGGCTGACCAGCCGCCAGTTGTCGGGACCGGCCAGGAGGTCGAAGAAGAAGCTGTCGTACGGTCCGGCAAGGATCGTCTCGGGACCCGCGAGGTCGACGTTCCCACCGGAGATGGCCAGGGAGAGGTGGACCCGCTCGGCGCCTACGGGCAGGCCCGCCAGGAGCCGACCCTGCGCCTCGCGGAACAGCGCACGCTCGGTCTCGTCTGACCCGATCCGGACGGCGGCGTCCTCATCGACCTGGATGAACGGGCAGCCCGCCGCACCGAGTGCCCCCAGCTCGGCGGCGAGGGCCTCGGCGAAGGCGAGGGTGAGCGCCGATCGGCGCTCGTCGGCGGTCGCGAAACGGAGCCCCAGCGTGTACGGCCCCGGCAGGCACTGCTTCACCGGGTGTCCGCCGGCGAGCGCCGCCGCCACCGACCAGGCGGGAACGGTCAACGGGTCGCTCCACCGCGGCAGGCTGCGACCGCCCGCGCCCAACCGGCGACCGAACGCATGCGTAGCGTCGGGCCAGCGGACCCCACCGTCGGTCAGGAGGCCCAGGCCGGCCTCTACCTGGTCGCCGACGACCTCACGGACCAGCCGGTCGGCCGCCGCGTCGGAGGGCGGCTTCCTGGAGCGGCCGGGCGTCTCGGTCGCCGGGTAACGGCCGGCGAGGGTGGCGAACATCGCCGGGATGGTAGGTCATCGGGCGGCGTGGCAGACGGGGAGTGCCGCGGGACCGACGACCTTCGCCCGGCCTTACGTGGCGCTTACACGGGCGGACCGAGCGGCCGACGGCCCGGGGTATCCTCGCGCCGATGAAGACGATCCTGGTCATCGACGACGAGCGCAACATCGTCGAGCTCCTCCGACTCTACCTCGAGAAGGAAGGCTGGACGGTCATCACCGCCGCCGACGGCGAGGCCGGTCTCGAGCTCCACCGGCGCCACGACCCGGACCTGGTCGTCCTCGACCTGATGCTCCCCCGGATCGACGGCTTCGAGGTCTGCCGCGAGATCCGACGGCGCGGCGATACCCCGGTCGTGATGCTGACCGCCCGGGACGACGACGTCGACTCGATCGTCGGTCTGGAGCTGGGAGCCGACGACTACGTGACGAAGCCGTTCAACCCGCGGGCACTCGTGGCCCGGGTCAAGGCGATCCTCCGTCGGACGTCGGGCGCCGTCCGCGCCAGGCGCCCGATCGAGGTCGGCGACCTCCGGATCGACCCACCGCGACGAGAGGCCACCGTCGGCGATCGCCGGCTCGAGCTCCGGGCCCGCGAGTTCGACCTGCTGGCGGCCCTCGCCCGCGACCCCGGCGTCGTCCTGACCCGCGACGCGCTGCTCGAGTAGGTCTGGGGGACGGACTTCCCCGGCGAGACCCGGACCGTCGACGTCCACGTGGCCGAGGTCCGGCGCAAGCTCGGCGAGGACGGGCCCCGGATCGAGACGGTCCGGGGGGTCGGCTATCGGCTGGTCCCGCCCGGTCGCGAGCCCCTCCCGGACACCCCGGTGGCAGGCTGATCGAGGTGTTCCAGCGCCTGAGCGCACGGATCGGCCTGGCCTTCGCCGCGGTCGCCTTGGTCACCCTCGTCGCGACGGGCGCCACGATGTTCGTGGTCCTCCGCGCCTCCACGCCGACGCCACGATCTCGGCCCTGACCCAGACGAGCCAGCCGCTCGTCTTCCAGCTCCGCAGCGCCGCCGCCCAGGGCGACCTGCGAGCGACCCTGGCCGACCTTCGCAGCCCAGGTCGCCGACGACGGGCTCAGCGTCCACCTGGTCACGGCGGCCGGCGCCGTGGTCGACCTCGGCGGGAGCGGCGGTCCGATCGAGACGATCGGCCTCGACCCGACCGCCCCGCGGGGCACCGTCACCAGCGGATCCGTCCGGTTCGGCGACGGTCGCGACCACCTCTACTCCGCCACCACCCTCCGCGGACCGAACGGCGTCGGAGCGCGGGCGATCGTCCTGTCCCAGCTCGACACGTCGGCCGGCGACGCTCTGCGCGATCTCGTCCGGACCCTGCCCGTCGTGGTCATCCTCGTCGGGCTCATCGGGGTCCCGATCGCCTACGCTCCTCAGCCGGTCGGTGACCGGGCCGCTGCGGCGCCTGGCTGCGGCGACCGCCGACCTCCGGACATCCGAGCCGACGCCGTTGCCCCTGGAGGGACCGACCGAGGTCCGCGAGCTGACCGACCGGTTCAACGCGATGGCCGCCGAGCTGGCCGAGACCCGCGACGGCGAGACGCGCCTCCTGGCCGATCTCCGGCACGACCTTCGGACGCCGCTCACGGTCATCGGCGGGTTCGCCTCGGCGCTGGCCGACGGGACGGCGGCCGGAGAGGATGCCGCACGAGCCGCCGGGGCGATCGCCGAGGAGGCCGCCCGGTTGGAGCGCCTGGTCGACGAGCTCGAGGCGCTCGAGCGGCTGCGCGACGGCGCGGCCGGCCTGCGACCGGAGTGGCTGGACGCCCGGCGCATCGTCGAGGAGACGGTCGCCCGGTTCGCGCCCGGCGCCGCAGCGGCCGGGGTCGAGCTGACCGAGGTCGGCGAGGCCGACCCGGACGGCGAGGGCTTCAGCCTCGCCGCGGATCGACAGGCCCTCGAGCGGATCCTGGGCAACCTCGTCGGGAACGCCCTGGCGGTCGCGCAGTCGCCGGGAGGTCATGTCTGGATCTCGAGCCGGCCGATGCCGGCGCTCCCGGTCGGCGGTCGACCGGGCGTCGCCTTCACGGTCACCGACGACGGGCCGGGGTTCGCCCCGGGCGACGCCGAGCGGGCGTTCGAGCGGTTCTACCGGGGTGACCCGAGCCGGGCCGGGACGGGACGCGGCCTGGGTCTGGCCATCGTCCGCGAGCTGGCCCGGGCCCACGGCGGCGACGCGCTGGCCGAGAACGTCGCCCCGCGGGGCGCCCGGCTGAGCGTGCTTCTGCCGACCACCCCGCCACCGCTCCCGGAGACGGACGAGACCTGGCCGGGTCCCCCACCGTCACTCCGGATCTGAGCAGTCGCGAAGGTCAGCCCGGCTCCGATCGCCAGGAGCAGGACGACCACCCCCATCAGCCTGACCAGCCGCCCGAGCCGCCGGTCGGTCTCGACCGCGACCGCTCCGGACCCGGTCGGCGTCGGCATCTGCCACAGGTCGCGAACCGTCCTGACGTTGCCCGGGACGAGGACGAAGCCCAGCCACAGACCGGCCAGCAGCCCGCCGATGTGGGCGGCATTGTCGATCCCCGGACTGGCGAAGCCGAAGACGAGGTTCAGGACGATGAGCGTCCCGATCTGGCCGACCAGGGCCCGCCCCCGGCGATCGAGGATCGGATCGTGGATCCGGGTCGCCGCGAGGACCACCCCGAACAGGCCGAAGATCGCCCCGGACGCGCCCACCGATGGGACCGCCGGGTCGCCGACGAGCATGCTCCCGACCGAGCCGGCGAGCGCGCACAGGAGGTACATCAGGCCGAACGTCTTCCAGCCGTAGATCCGCTCGACGATCGGCCCGACGAGGTACAGAGCGTACATGTTGAAGAGCAGGTGGAGCAGGCCGCCGTGGACCAGGGTGACGGTCAGCAGGCGGTACCACTCGCCCTGGGCCACCGCCACCTTGTCCAGCCACAGCGTGGTCGTGAGGTCCCGGGCCTCCGGGCCGCTGGCGAAGGAGGTCAGCGACACGACGACCGTCAGGCCGATGATCAGGTAGGTGAGGGGGATCGGCAGCCCGCCCTCGCCCCGGCTCCGGGCGAAGTAGCGCCGGGCGGCCCTCGTGTCGCCCGTCTCCTTGGCCAGCCAGCCGAGCCGCGAGGCGATCTCCGGCCGATCCTCCGCCGGCGCCCGACGGTCCGCTTCCCGGTAGGCGCCGGCCGCTCCGGTCAGGTCGCCCTCCCGGACCAGCGTGGCGGCGATCTGGCGCCAGGCCGGGTAGCTGCTGGGGGTCTCGCCGAGTGCGACCACGCTCCGCCAGGTCTCGAGCGCCTCGCCGTCGCGATCGAGCCGGAAGAGGACGTTGCCCAGACCCAGCAGCGCCGCCGCGGTGACCGCCGGATCGTCGAACCCGACCACCCGCTGGTAGTAGCCGCCGGCGGCCTCCGGCTCACCCCCTTCCAGCAGTCGGTCGCCGATCCCGAGGAAGGTCAAGGCGGTGGCCCGGTCGAGGGGTCCGGAGACCCGGGGGTCGGGCGGCGGAGCCATCGCCTGGCTCTCCACGCCGGGATCCGGCGCGGGCGGGGCGGAAGGGTTCGGGTCCATCGCGCGGACTCTAGCAAGGATACGATCGGGTCATGTGCGGACGATTCACCCAGCAGCGCCCGACCGCCGAGCTGGCCGAGATCTTCGAGGCCGAGCCGCTGGTCGACGATCCCGGGGGTCACTACAACGTCGCCCCCACCGACGAGGCCGCGGTCGTGGTCGAACGGGGCGACCGGCGCGCGGTCAGCGCCTATCGCTGGGGCCTCATCCCCTCCTGGGCCGACGACCCGCGGATCGCCTCGCGCCTGTTCAACGCCCGGGCGGAGACCGTCGCGACGAGCGGGATGTTCCGGGACAGCTTCCGCCGTCGCCGCTGCATCGTCCCGGTCGACGGGTTCTACGAATGGCGACGCGAGGCGGGTCGGCGGATCCCCTTCCTCGCGACCCGGGCCGACGGGCGGCCGCTCGCCCTGGCCGGCCTCTGGTCGGGCTGGCGCGATCCGATCGCCGACCTCACGATCCGGACGTTCACGATCGTCACCACGACCCCGAACGAGCTCATGGCCGGCATCCACGACCGGATGCCGGTCGTCCTCGAGCCGGAGGCCTGGGACCTCTGGCTCGATCCGGACGTCGGCGACGTCGGCGAGCTCCACGGGCTGCTTCGGCCGTCCCCCAGCGCATCCCTCCGACTCGTCGAGGTGCGTCCGCTGGTGAACAACGTCCGCAACGACGGGCCCGAGCTCATCGTGCCGGTCGGCGAAGAGTAGCCGCCCGGATCAGCCCTCGGCGTGCCGCCAGCCGGCGGCCCCAGCCGCCGTCTCGAGGGCGACGCCGGGATCGACCCCGACGTCGAGAGCGGCCGCGAAGGCGCCCACCGTCCGGGCGAAGATCCCCTCGGGATCGCCGTCCGGACTCTCGATCACGATCGTCGCGGCGACCTCGGCCCGCGCCGCCGGATCGGGCACGGGCGGCCGCGGATCGGCGGCAGCGGGTCCGGTGAGGACGATCACGGTCGCTCCGACGAACGATGCCGCCCGCTCGACCGCCCTCGTGGCGTCCGGGCCGAGCCGTTCGGCGACCACGACGACCCGAACGGCGTCGAGGTAGCGCAGGGCGAGCTCGAGATCGGCGCCGTCGAGCTCGGCCGAGCCGAAGGGCCCGAGGGCGGTGCATGAGGCCGCCCCGGACGACGCGTCGTCCCCGCCGAGGACGACCACCTCGTCGATCTCGGGCTCGGGGCCGGTCGTCACCGGCGGCATCGCCGGCGTGGCCCGCGACGGGTCGCGGCGTGTCGCCGCGTGGCCGATCCCGTCCCGGGCCAGGGCCAGGAGGGTGGCGTCGCCGGCGGGGTCCTCGCCGACGCTGCCGACGAGCTGAACCACGGAGCCCGATGCCACGGCAGCCCGGGCGATCCGGACCGGCAGGCCCTCGGCGGCCGATGGTCGATCGTCGTCGCCGGGCACGTGGAGCGGGGAGCCGATGACGACGATCACCGGTCGATCGTACGGCCTCGGGTCACCGAGCGTCAGCCCGCTCGTCCCGGGTCCCCGGGAGCGACCCTCGTCAGTGCGGGGTCTCGGTGGGCTTCCCGCCGTCGGGCGTCTCCGACGGCTCCGGGGTATCGGACGGGCGCGGGGTCCTGGTGGGCTCGGGGGTCGGCCGGCGAGTCGGCGCCGGGGTCCTCGACGAGCTGCCCGAGCCGCCGTGGTCGTCGGTGCTCGCCGGTTCGGCCGTGTCTCCCGGCTCTGCGGTCTCGCTCGGCTCGGGCGAGCCGCTCGGCTCCACGCTCTCGCTCGGTTCTGGGCTCGGGCTCGGCTCGGGCGAGGTCGTCGGCTCCGGCCGAAGCGTCGGCGACGGCTCTTGATCCTGGGTCGGGGCGATGGTCGGGACGGGGTGCGGAGCGAGGAGCTGCCAGGCCCCGACGGCGGCGGCCCCGCTGACCGAGCCGACCGCGAGCACGGCGACCATGACGAACGCGAGCGCCTGGGCCCGGACGGCGAAGGGTCGGTCGCCCGAGGTGGCGACCCGCCAGCTGCCGGCCAACGCGGCGAACATCGCCCCGAAGCGGCCGCGCCGGGCGGCGATCCCGGCCGCGATCGCGGGCTGCGGCAGCGGCTCCGCGGCGACCGCTCCCATCACGCTCTCGACGAATGCCGCGCTCGGATGGACCCCCTCTGACGCTGACAGACCCTCGACCTGGCGGGCGACCGCGGCGACCTCCGCCAGCTCCGCCTGGGTCGGCTCGACGTCGTCGAGACCACTCAGGTCGCTCGGCTGGAACGGGCGGCTCATGCCCGGGTCTCCGAGGCATCGATCGACTCCCGGAGACGGAGCAGCCCCCGGAACAGGTGCGTCTTGACGGTTCCGATGGGTCGCTGGGTCTCGGCGGCGATCTCGGCCAGCGAGAGCTCGCCGAAGAACCGGAGCATCACGGTCTCCCGATACGGCTCATCGAGCCGGGCCACGGCGCTGCGGAGCTCCTCGGCGCGCTCGGTGCGCAGCGAGATCATCGCCGGGTCGGTGGTCCCGGTCAGGCCCAGGGCCATGGCGGCCAGGCTGGCCCGGTCGGCGCCGGCCTCCGTGCTCGACCCCATCACCAGCTCCGGGTCGGTCGGATCGATCCTCGCGACGGGCTTCCGCGTACGGGCCCGGCGGACCGCGATCCGGATGGCGATCCGGCCGAGCCACGCCCCGAACGGCCCCTCACCACGCCACCCGGCGAGCGAGCGGTAGGCGATCACGAACGCCTCCTGGGCCGCATCCTCGGCTTCGTGGAGATCGCCCAGGACGCGGTGGCAGGCACGAACGACCGAGGTCGACTCGCGCTCGACGAGGTAGCGGAACGCGTCTCGGTCTCCGGCCAGCACGGCATCGACGGCCCGCCGCGCGTCGGGATCGTCGCGAGGCGGAGGGGCGGTCGAGGTCGACGGGTCTGGATGGATGATCCGGGCTCCGGATAGGTGGCCACGCCGGTCGATCGCCGTGACC
The DNA here is from genome assembly GCA_963809595.1 of uncultured Chloroflexia bacterium. Classification (GTDB taxonomy): domain Bacteria; phylum Chloroflexota; class Limnocylindria; order Limnocylindrales; family CSP1-4; genus Chersky-267. The sequence continues at coordinate 725,229 of CAWEKG010000002.1, forward strand.
GCGATGCGGTCCGATGATGCAGGTCGAGCGTGGCCATCGTCAGGGTCCTTTGGTCACGACCCGGAACGGTACATCCCGGTCCGGGTCGGTGGGTTCGACCGTCGATCGGTCGCAGGGATGGTCAGCCGTTCGACCCGCCGTCGGTGGCCTCGGGGGCCTCGGTCGGCTCGGGCGTCTCGGCCGGCTCGGGCTTCTCGGTCGCCTCCGGCCGGTGGGTCGGCTTCGCGGTCGGGTGGTGGTCGCCGCCGGACTGGTGGTCACCGCCGGCATGCTCGCCCGACTCGTCCTCGCCCTGGTCGTCTTCGGCCTCGGCGGTCTCGGTCGCTTCCGTCGTCTGGGCGGTCTCGGTCGTCTCCGTCGTGACGGTCGTCTCGGTCGTGGAGGTCGTCTCGGAGGTGGTGGTCGTGTCCGACGTCTCGGTCGTCTCGGAGGTGGTCGTATCCGACGTCTCGGAGGTGGTGGTCGTCTCGCCTGACGTGAGCGTGCTCTCGGAGGTGGTCAGGATCACCGGCCTGCCGACCGAGGGGGCGTTCAGGACGGCGTCGGCTCCGAGCGCGATGCCGCCGACGAGGAAGACGGCGACGGCGCCGGCGCCGAGTGCCTTGATCGGTCGAGTCTTGTCCACGGTGGTTCCCTTCCCGGATGACGAGCGGTGCCGCTCATCTCCACCGAGACCACCGGGGACCGGAAGGTTTCAGACGGGACGACTCGGGCCCGTGGTCGCTCAGCCGACCGGGGCGGCCGCCTCGTCGCGGACCACCTCGAGCTCGGCGTACCCGAGCGCGGCAAGACCGTCGAGACGGTCGCGGCGTCGCCGACCAGGACCGCCGAGGCGTCCTCCAGCCGGAGGTGCTTTCGGGCCGCCGCGAGGACGTCGCCCACGGTCACAGCCTCGATCCGGGCCCGGTAGGTGGCCAGCTCGTCGTCGGGCAGGTCGTGGACGACCATCCCGGAGAGGGCGCCCACCACGGGCCCGGGCGTCTCGAACCGGAGCGGGAAGACGCCGATGAGGAAGTCGCGGGCGGCCCGCAGCTCGGCCTCGGTCACCCGCTCGGTCCGGATCCGTTCGAGCTCGGCGAGGAGATCGGCCAGCGCCGCGGCGGTGACCTCGGTGTTCACGGCGGCCCGGGCCGAGAACGGCCCGGCTGCCCGACGCAGGTCGAAGCCGGCGTGGGCGCCGTAGGTATAGCCCTTCTCCTCGCGGAGCTTCATGTTCAGGCGGGAGTTGAACAGCCCGCCCAGGATGGCGGCCATCACCGAGACCGCATGGAAGTCGGGGATCCGGCGGGGCGACCCGACATGACCCACCCGGATCTCGGTCTGCGGCGCGCCCGGCTTGTCGACGAGCAGGAGGCGACGGCCCGCGCCGGCGGGAGCTGCGGTGATCGGGCCGGGTGCGAGCGCCCCGGCGGCGCGGCGCCAGGACCCCATCGCCCGGGCGATGAGACCGACCGGGTCGATGCCCTCGAGGTCGCCGGCGACCACCACGGTCATCCGGGTCGGATCCAGTCCTCGCCACCAGGCCGCCTCGAGCCGGCCGCGGTCCAGCCCGGAGACCGTGCCCGTGACGCCACCGGCCGGCCGGTGGTAGGGCGAACCGTCGCTGTAGACCGTCGCCGAGAAGGCCTCGTCGACCCGGCGACGGGCGTCGGCCCGGGCCTGGAGGATGTCGTTGAGCCGCTCGTCGCGGATCCGCTCCACCTCGGCGGCCGGGAAGGTCGGATGCTCGGCGACCTCGGCGAGCAGCTCCACCGCCGCCGCCAGGCGCTCGGCCGGGACGTCGACGCCGACGAAGTAGGCGTCCCAGCCCGCCTCGGCGTGGAGACTCGCGCCGAGTCGCTCGGTCGCCTCGACCAGGGCGACCGCGTCGTAGCGCTCGGTCCCTTCGGTCAGGGCCCGGGCCGAGAGGACGGTCGCCCCGGCCTCGCCGGCGGGCTCGTCCGCCGCTCCGTTGCGGAGGATGAGCTGGGTGCTGACCAGGGGTCGGCCTGGAAGGTGGACGGTCAGGACGGTCAGCCCGTTGGCCAGCGTCGCCCGGTCGAACGCGGGGAATTCGTAGGGGCGGGGCTGGCCCGGGGTGGGTCGGGTGGCGATCACCGTCGGGCCGGGGTCGCGGGTGGCCGGGCCGGTCATGCCGCCTCCTCCTCGTCACCCTCGTCGGTGCCCGGAGCCGCCTCGGCATCGATCGGACCGGGCACCTCCTCGGCCGGCGGCAGCGCCGGCAGGTAGGTCAGGACCACCCGGTTCTCGACCCGGAAGACCTCGCCGGCCACGGCCCGGATCCGAGCCGGGGTCACCGACAGGTAGCGCCCGAGCATCCGGTTGATGAGGTCCGGATCGTCGAACAGGGTCGCGTACATCGACAGGCGATCCGCCCGCTCCTCGACCCGCTGGAGGGCGCCGAGCTCCTCGGTCTCGATCAGGGCATGTGCCCGGGCGAGCTCGTCGTCGCTGACCGGCTCATCGGCCAGGCGGGCCAGCTCCTCGAGATAGGCCGCCTCGACCCGTTCGATGGCGACGCCCGGCCGGACCGTGGCCCAGCCTTCGACGACGGAGGCCCCGCCGACGAACCCGAGCGCGTAGGCGACGACATCCTGGGCGATCCGCTCGTCCCGGACGAGCCGCCGGTGGAGCCGGCTGCCCTTGCCCCCGGCGAGCACCTGCATGGCGACCTCGAGGGCGTCGAGCCGCTCGTCGCCCAGCATCGGCGCCCGGAACCCGAAGTAGATCCGGGGCAGCGGAACCCGATCCTCGACCACCTCGCGACGCTCGCCGCCGAGCGACAGGTCGACCGACAGGTCGCCCAGGGCGGGATCGACGGGTTGGCCGGGATCCCCTCGAAGTAGCGCTCGACCCAGCCTCGGGCCAGCGCCGGATCGACGTCGCCGACGATCGACAGGACGGCGTTGTTCGGGGCGTACCAGGTCCGGAAGAAGGCCGAGACATCCTCGATCGATGCGGCGTCGAGGTCGGCCATCGAACCGATCGTCGGGTGGTGGTAGGGATGGTCGGGCGGGAAGAGATGGCCCTGGAGCTTCTCCGACCAGGTCCCGTAGGGCCGGTTGTCGTACGACCAGCGCTTCTCGTTCTTGACCACGTCACGCTGGTTGTCGAGGTTCTCCTGGGATAGCGCGTCGAGGAGGGTGCCCATCCGGTCCGCCTCCAGCCACAGGGCGATCTCGAGCTGGTGCGACGGCATCGTCTCGAAGTAGTTGGTCCGGTCCAACCAGGTGGTCCCGTTCATCGTCCCGCCGGCCGCCTGGACGAGGGCGATGTGCTCGGCCTTGCCGACATTGCGGCTGCCCTGGAACATGACGTGCTCGAACAGATGAGCGAAGCCGGTCTTGCCGGCGACCTCGTGCTTCGAACCGACGTCATACCAGACGTTGACCGCCACGACCGGGGCGAGGTGGTCCTCCGCGATGATGAGCCGGAGGCCGTTGGCCAGCCGCTCATCGGTGAAGCGGACGACGGGGATCGACATGCAGCGAGCTCCCTCGGCGAGGACCTTGGCGGCGGTCGGCGCGACCGCGGCGATTGTATGGGCGCCGGCCACGGAACGCACCCGTCCCGATGCCGGGCTTGACATAGGTTCGACCCGTGTTAGATTGATGTCTAACATCTGTTAGGAGACACGCACCTATGGCCCGCAGCGCGGCGCGCATCCGCTCGAACGACCCGGTCCCCGCCCGGCCCCGGGCGATCGTCCGCGACTTCTCGCGTTCCGGCAACAGCGCGATCCCCGAGGTCGAGTTCGACGTCCGGACGGTCTACGACTTCGTGTTCAGCCTGTCCGAGGAGGCCGGCAGCGTGGACGAGCTCCCGGCGCCCGACCGGGCCTGGCTGGCCGAAGCACGGGCGGGGCTCCGCGAGGAGGTCGGCGAGGCGTTCGACGAGTACCGGATGGACCTCTGCGTGGTGATGGCCGGACTGGCGGTCGACCGGCCCGAGGTCCGCGACGCGGCCGGGTTCGTGGCCCTCGTCGCCGAACTGGATGACGACACGATCGTCCGGGCGGTCCTGGCCGACGACCTCCGCGACCCCGAGCGGCGGGCCGTGACCGAGCGGGCGTTCGCCGGTGACGACGCGGCCATCAAGATCCTCGTCGCGGACGTCGCCGAGGGTCACGGCCCCGAGAAGCAGGCCCGCTTCGAGACGATGGTCCGCGATCCGTCGAGCGCCGTCGGTCCGGCCCGGTCGGTCATCGCCGCCTGGCTGCCCCGCTTCCGCCCGATCGAGGCGCGGGTCGGCGCGATGATCCGGCGCGACGCCGACAGCCGGGTCGGCGACCTCGTCACGCTGTCGGCGACGGACCTCATCGAGCGCACGACGGGCGGCATCCGCTGGCTCGCCGAGCCGGGGGTCCGTCGGGTCATCCTTGCCCCGTCGTACTTCGCCCGGCCGTACAACTACGCCCTCGGCGGGCTCGACTGGCGCCTCTTCGGATACCCGATCGGCGACGAAGCGGTGGTCGACGTCGACCCGCTGGCGCCACCGCCGGCGGTCGTCCGGCTGCACCGGGCCCTGGGCGACGAGACCCGCCTCCGGATCCTCCGCCTGCTCGCGACCCGGGATCACTACCTGACCGAGATCGCCACCGCACTCGAGCTCTCGAAACCGACCATCAAGCACCACCTGGCCCTGATGCGGGCTGCCGGGCTGGTCACCCTGACCGAGGAGGGCGGCCTGTCCTACTACAGCCTCCGCCGCGGGGCGATCGAGGCGAGCGGGATGGGGCTCTCGGACTACCTCAGGAGCTGAGCCCGCCGGACCCGGCCGCGACCGCGAGGTCGCGGCCACCATCGGGCCTTCATGTTAGACCGATGACTTACAGGTGAACGAGATGAATTGCACAGACGGCAGGACCCACGATCGATCTCGACGAGGAGGAGGAGCGGACGTGCAGACCCAGGAGGACCTCTTGGTGATCCGGTCCCGGATCACGGTCGAACAGGATCACGCTCGAGTCGAGAACGCCCTCCGGGCGGCGCGCAGGCCCGGCCGGCCGTCGCCCGGCCGGGCCTGGCTGGGTCGGCGTCTCATCGCGCTGGGGACGTTCCTGGCCAGCGATCCCGGGGCGGCGCGCCGGCCGATCGCGGGTCGCCCCGGCTGATCCGGGCCGGTGCGACATGACCCGAACGTACTCCGCTCGCCCGGGTCCGTCGGGCGATGGGAAACCCCGCTCGCTCCTGACACAGTCGGGCGGTGCCCCACGATACCGCCCACCCGACCCGTTCCCTCCACGTCCGGCGCGGCCTCGTCCAGGCCGTCATCGGCCTGCTGGTCGCCGCGCTCCTCGTCCTGACCCTGCCGGCCGGTGAGGCCTCGGCCTGGTCGCCGCGCGCACCGCGCGGTGACTACAGCCCGCGTCACGTCTGGCAGCTCAAGGACAATTGCGTCTGGGCTGCCGGCCAGATGCTCGTCGACAAGTGGACCCACGGCCAGGTGCGCGTCTCGCAGGCCCGACTCCGGCGGGCGTCCGGCGACAAGAAGGGCGGCTCCAGCCTCTACGAGCTCTCACGGGGGATCGCCCGCCTGACCGGCATCCGGCTCCATTCGTCGCCGGGACTCGGCGACTCGATGACCTGGTGGCAGCTGCTCGACCGTCTCGAGCACGGCGGCGGGGCGGTCCTCATCGGGGAGTACCGGCGCCTGCCCGCCGCGTTCACCCGCTGGGACCGCAGCTTCGCCCGGAAGCGCAAGTCGAGTCACGCCGTCTACGTCGAGCGCTACGACCGCGCGCACGGGCGGGTCTGGCTCATGGATCCGCTCGCCGTCGGCGACTACCCGGGCGAGTGGATCGGGGTGGCCGCCCTCTACCATTACGCCTCCTTCAAGGGCGACAAGGTGATCGCCGCGGCGACCCCGGCCACCCATCGGGTCACGACCGCGCCGCTCATCGATCCCGCCTACGCGGTCCGCGGTCCCGTGCTCGCTCGGACCGCCGTGGCCGGCTCCGCGCTCCGCGTCAGCGTCCCGCTCAAGATCCGTTTCGGCTTCCCCGCCCCGGCGGCCCAGCGCTTCGTCGGGACCTGGGAGCCGGTGGTCGACGCACCTGCGGCACGGACGAGCGCCGTGTCGCGGGCCGTGGTGGACACGACCGCGTCCGTCGGCGCCGACGCGGCCGAGCCGGTGACGGTGGCCACGGCCTCGGGTGTCGGCCGGCCGAGCCGGCACGGCTTCGGGGGCACGATCCCCGTCCCGGAGGTGCCGGGCCGCTACCGCCTGAGCCTGGGCCTGGCCCAGGGCGCGACGGGCCCGCTGAGCCGGCAGTTCGCCCCGGTCGAGATCGAGGTCATCGGGGCCTACGCCGCGAGCTGGTCCGTCCAGGCCCCCGCCCAGACGACCGTCGGCGATTCGATCGTGGTCAGGATCGCGGTGACGAACATCGGGACCGTCGACTGGCGCCCGCCCGAAGCGGGTCCGGACGCCCCGCGTCAGACTCCGACCCGGCCTCAGACGATGGTCGTCATCCGCTGGGTCGCTCCCGGCCGGGTCCTGCCGGCGGCGACGCTGCCGGCCGAGGTGGGCCCGGGTGCGTCCGCCCATCTCAAGCTCCATCTCACGGCACCCACGACGGCCGGCCCGTGGACCCTCGTCCTCGACCTCGTCAACGTCGAGCAGGGTTCGCTGGCCTCGACCGGCCTCGATGTGCCGGCCGTCCCTGTCCTGGTCGATCCGAAGGGCCTCGCCGGCGAGCCCTGATCACCCTCGGCCGGGCGCCCTCATCCCCGGGATGTCGGGCCAGCCTTCTGCCGAGGATGCGGGGTAGACTCCCCCATCGTGAGCTGCCGCCCCGTCCCCCGGAGCCCGACCGCCGTCGGGCGAGCTGCGGCGGCGGCGGTCGCGAGCCTGCTCATCGCCCTCGCCGCGCCGGCGGTCGTGAGCGCCCACCAGCTGACCGGGCGGTTCGCGTCGCCGATCCCGCTCGGCGCCTATCTCGTAGGCGCGGTCGCCGCGGTGGCCGCGTCGTTCGCGATCGTCCTCGGGCGACCGGGTGCGCCGGTCCGCCCGTACCCGGAGCCGACGCCGTCCCGGACGGTCGGCGTCGCCCGCCCCGTCGCGATCTCCCTGGCCGCGATCGGGCTGCTCGGCTGGACCTGGATCGTGGTCCAGGCTGTCGTCCTGGGAGGTCACGCCGAGGGCGACGTCGCGTCCCTCTTCCTGTGGGTCTACGGGTGGGTCGGGCTGGCCATGGTCTGCGCCTTCATCGGCCCGGCCTGGGAGTACCTCGACCCGTTCGGCACGCTCCACCGGCTGCTCGCGGCCGGACTCCGAGCGGTCGGGCTCGCCGGTGGCGCCCCGGCGCCCTATCCGGCCCGCCTCGGACGATGGCCCGCCGCGATCGGCCTGGCGCTCTTCGTCTGGCTCGAGCTGGCCGTCCCGGCGGCCCGCAGCGGGCAGGCCCTCGGGCTCGTCATGCTCGGTTACACCGTCCTCACCCTCGTCGCGATGGCCCAGTACGGGCGGGCCGCCTGGCGGCGCAACGGCGAGGTCTTCTCGGTCTGGTTCGGCCTCGTCGGCCGCCTCGCGCCGCTGGCCCTGGCGGGCGATCCCGCCGCCGAGCGCCCGGGCCGGATCTCGGTCCGCCGGTTCGCCTCCGGGCTGCTCGACGCCGAGGGTGACCTCCCGAGCCTGATGATGGTCTCCTTCGCCGTCGCCGGGATCCTGTACGACGGCCTGTCCCAGACCCAGGCCTTCTTCGACGCGTTCGGCGCGCCGGCCGTCGGCGGACAGACGCTCCTGCTCGTCGCCTGGCTGGCGCTCATCGGGCTGGCCGCGTACGCGGTCGGGCGGCGCGTCGGCATCCCGGCCCTGGTCGCCGGGCTCATCCCGATCGCCGTGGGCTACCTTGTCGCCCACTACCTGACCTACCTGCTCTTCGACGGCCAGCGGATCGCCTACGCCCTGACCGACCCGCTCGGACTGGGCTGGGACGTGCTCGGCCTGGCCGGCTTCGAGCCGGCGACGAGCTGGCTCCCGGGCGGCGTCGCCTGGAGCATCGCGCTCCTGGCCGTCGTCGGCGGCCACGTCCTCGGCGCCTGGGCCGGGCACTCGGTGGCCCTTCGCGAGGCCGCCCGGGGTCGGGGGCCGCTGGGCGGGCTGGACGCCCGAGCGCTCCGGGCCCGCCAGCTCCCGCTCGCCGCGATCATGGTGGGACTGACCGCCCTGACCCTCTGGTCGCTGGGTCAGGCGATCGTCGCGACCCCGGCCGAGCCGGCCGCGACCGGGCCCCGACCGGCCGGGACCCACTCGGCCAGCGAGCGGACCTCCGACAGCCGGTCGAGCACGGCCGGGTCGAGCGCCTCGGCGGCGGCCACGGCAGTCTCGATCGCGGTCAGGCAGAGGATCCCCTCGGCGGTGGCCGCCAGCCGGATCTCGGCCGCGTCGCGGACCGCCCCCGACTGAGGCGTCGGCGTGTTCACCACCAGACGGACCTCACCGGCGGCGATGAGGTCGAGGATGGGCGTCGGTGGGGCCGGAACGCCGGGTGCCGGCTCGGTCCCGTACTTCGCGACGAGCCGCGCGTCGTGGCCCAGGGCGGCCAGGGCCCGGGCGGTCCCCTCGGTCGCCGCGAACCGATAGCCGGCCCGGGCCAGGCCGTCGGCGAGCCGCCCGAGGAGGGCCTTGTCGCGGTCGGCGATCGAGAGCAGGGCGAGGGCACCCTCCGGCCCGGGGCGGGGCGGGACGAGCGCGGCCCCCAGGAGCGCCTTGGCCAGCGCCACCCGGGGGTCCCGGTGGATCCCGATGACCTCGCCGGTCGACTGCATCCCGGGCCCCAACGAGGGGTCCACCCCGCGCAGCTTCGCGGTCGAGAACGCCGGCGCCTTGACCGCGACGAGGTCCGGGTCGGGCAGCAGGCCGCCCGGCCAGCCCATCCCCGCCAGCGTCTCGCCGAGGGCGATCCGGACCGCCAGATCGACCATCGGGACGCCGGTGACCTTGCTCAAGAAGGGCACGGTCCGCGACGCGCGCGGGTTCACCTCGATCAGGTAGACCCCGTCGTCTCGGACGATGAACTGGGCATTCACCAGGCCGCGCACGCCGAGAGCCAGGACGATCCGCTCCATCGTGGCGACGATGAGCTCGCGGTCCCCCGGCGAGACCGACTGGGGCGGGTAGAGCCCGACCGAGTCGCCGGAATGGACCCCTGCCCGCTCGACGTGCTCGAGGAGCCCGGGGATCAGGACGTCCCGGCCGTCGGAGACGGCGTCGACGTCGACCTCGACCCCCTCGAGATAGCGGTCGATCCGGACCGGTCGGTCGGGGTCGACCACGGTCGCCGCCGCGAGCTGGCGGACGAGGTCGCTGGGCGAGTACGAGAAGTCGATGGCCAGTCCGCCGATGACGAACGAGGGGCGGACGATGACCGGGTAGCCGATCCGGTCGGCCAGGGTCAGGGCCTCCTCCACGCTGTGGGCCATACCCCCCTCGGGTTGGGGGATCCCGAGCCGGTCGAGGAGCGCGGCGAAGCGGGTCCGCTCCTCGCTCTGGTCGATCGCCTCGAGGTCCGCCCCGAGGAGCTCCACCCCGGCCGCCACGAGCGACGCGGCGAGGTTGAGCGGGGTCTGGCCCCCGAACTGGACGAAGGCCGGAAGGGGCGGCTCGCCGGCCGCCGTCTCGGCCTCGATGACGCTCATCACCGACTCCGGGTCGAGCGGCTCGAAGTAGAGCCGGGTGGAGGCGTCGAAGTCGGTCGAGACCGTCTCCGGGTTCGAGTTGATCATCACGGCCGACCAGCCCAGCCGCTGGAGGGCGGCCGCCGCGTGGACGGCGCAGTAGTCGAACTCGATCCCCTGGCCGATCCGGACCGGGCCGGAGCCGATGACGAGGGCCGCCGGACGGCTGACCGGCGGCGCCTCCGGGGGTGAGCCGGCCGCGGCGTAGGTCGCGTAGAAGTAGGGCGTCTCGGCGGCGAACTCTGCGGCGCAGGTGTCGACCATCGCGTACCCCGGCCGGAGCCCGAGCGCGAGACGGCTCGCCCGGAGTGTCGCCCGATCGATCCCGGCCAGGTCGGCCAGCTCGCGGTCGCCGAATCCGGCCCGCTTGGCGGTGACGAGAAGGCTCGCCGCCCCGTCCGGCGTCGGGTCGGCCAGACGGGGGCCCGCCACCGCGACGGCTCGCTCGAGCGCGACCGCCCGACCGAACTCGGCCAGGAACCACGGGTTGATCCCGGTCGCCTCGTGGATCGCGTCCTCTGGGACGGCCCGTCGGAGCAGGGCGAGGACCCGCCAGAGGCGGGTGTCCGACGGGGCGAGGAAGCGGCGCAGGACGATCGGGGCGGCCGCTCGTTCGGCGTGGCGGGTCGACTCGCAGGCGGCGCCGTCGGCGCCCAGCCAGCGGATCGGGACATCGGCCTCGTCGTCGTCGGTCCCGCCGTGGCCTGGCGGGGCCAGGACGGCGCCGAGGTAGGCCAGGGTCGAGGCCCACTCGGGATCCTCGGCGAGCGGTCCGACGCCCGCCTGCTCGAGCCCGCGGAGGGCCTTGTTGAGGGCCGACCCGAAGGTCCGGTCGATGGCCATCACCTCGCCGGTCGCCTTCATCTGGCTGCCCAGCGAGCGATCCGCGGTCGGGAACTTGTCGAACGGGAAGCGGGGCAGCTTGACGACCAGGTAGTCGAGGGCCGGCTCGAAGGCGGCGACGGTCGTCCCGGTGACGACGTTGGGGATCTCGGCCAACCGTCGGCCGGCGGCGATCTGGGCGGCCACCCGGGCGATGGGGTAGCCGGTCGCCTTGCTGGCCAGGGCCGACGAGCGGCTGACCCGGGGGTTGACCTCGATGACCGCGTAATCCTCGTAGTCCGGGCTCAGGGCGAACTGGACGTTGCAGCCGCCCTCGACGCCGAGGGCGCGGATGATGGCCAGGGCCGCGCTGCGGAGCCGCTGGTGGACCGGGTCGGGAAGCGTCTGGACCGGGGCGACCACGATCGAATCCCCGGTGTGGACGCCGAGCGGATCGACATTCTCCATCGAGCAGACCGCGATGCAGGTGTCGTCCGCGTCGCGCATCACCTCGTACTCGATCTCCTGCCAGCCGACCAGACAGCGCTCCACCATCACCTGGCCGATCGGGCTCGCCCGCAGCCCGGCCCGCACCCGCTCCCGGTAGGCCGGCTCCGTCTCGACGATCCCGCCACCGGTCCCACCCAGGGTGAAGGCCGGGCGGACGATCGCCGGGAGGCCGATCTCGGCCAGGGCCGCGTCGGCCGAGGCCTCGCGTTCGGCCGCGTCGGCACCCACGACGATCGACGAGGGAGCGTACGGCTGGCCGATCCGGTCGAGGAGCCCCCGGAACAGCTCACGATCCTCGGCCATCTCGATCGCCTCGAGGGGCGTGCCGATCAGCCGGACGCCGTGGCGTTCGAGCACCCCGGCCCGCGCCAGGGCCACCGCCAGGTTGAGCGCCGTCTGGCCACCCAGCCCGGCCAGCAGCCCCTCGGGGCGCTCGCGGGCGATGACCGCCTCGACGGCCTCGACCGTCAGCGGCTCGAGGTAGACCGCGTCGGCGACCGAAGGGTCGGTCATGATCGTGGCCGGGTTCGAGTTCACCAGGATCGTCCGGACGCCCTCCGCCCGAAGCGCCCGGCAGGCCTGCGTCCCGGCGTAGTCGAACTCGGCCGCCTGCCCGATGACGACCGGCCCGGAGCCCAGGATGAGCACCGATGCCGGCGCTCCGGGACGCCGGACCGACCCGCCGGGCATCGTCACGGCCTCGTGGCCGCGGCTCCGGTCGCCCGGCCGGTCGGCGTCATGGTCGCCCCGCGCAGGCGGCCACGAACCGGTCGAAGACGGCGAGGGCGTCGAGCGGACCGGGCGCCCCCTCCGGGTGGTACTGGACCGTCTCGATCGGGAGCTCGCGGTGACGGAGCCCCTCGACCGAGCCGTCATTGAGGTTGACCTGGCTGACGTGGAACCCGCCGGCGGCCGGGAGGGTCTCGGCCACGACCTGGACCTCGTGGTTCTGGGCGGTCACCTGGACGAGCCCGGTGTCGACGTCGCGGACGGGATGGTTGGCGCCGTGGTGCCCGAAGCGGAGACGGCGCGTCTCGGCACCAGCGGCCCGGCCCACGATCTGGTGACCCAGGCAGATCCCCAGGACCGGCCGTCCGTCGGCGATCGCCGCGCGGGCCAGCGCGACCGGGCCGGCCAGGCGGGCCGGGTCGCCCGGACCCGGCGAGAGGACCAGCCCGTCGATCTCCGGGGCCAGCGCCTCCTCGACCGAGACCGTGTGGGGCAGGATCCGGACCCGGACGCCGCGGCGACGGAGCGAGTGGACGATGTTCGCCTTGAGCCCGAGGTCGACGATCCCGACCAGCGGGCCGCCCTCGGCCGGATCGCCCACCTCGCGGGGCGCCTCCGGCGAGACCAGGCCCACGAAGTCCTGGTCCTCCCAGGCCGGCAATGCGCGGGCCGCGGCCACGGCCGCCTGCGGATCGACCTGGCCCGGTGCCGTCACGATGCCCGGGATCGAGCCGTGGGTCCGGAGGTGCCGGGCGAGGGCTCGGGTGTCGACGCCGGCGATGGCCGGGATCGACTGGTCGCGGAGGAGGACCGCCAGCTGGGCCGCCTTCTCCGCCACGGCGGCCGTCGCGTTGGCCACGACGAGCGCCCGGAGCCAGGGCCGCTCGGACTGGTCGTCGGCGAAGAGGCGGCCGTAGTTGCCGATGAGCGGGTAGGTCATGACCACGACCTGGCCCGCGTACGAGGGGTCCGTGCAGACCTCCTGGTAGCCGGTCTGGCTGGTGTTCACGACCAGGTCGCCACCGGCCGTCGTCGGCGAGCCGAAGGCGATGCCCGGGAAGACCGTCCCGTCCGCGAGGGCCAGGAGGGCCGGTCCATGGTCGCCGACCCGGGGGTCGACGATCGAGCTCGCCAGCGGGACCGGAATGGTCGTCATCAGCGGGAGAGGACCGGGAACGGGGAGACTCGTTCGGTGCAGCGAGGGCGCGCGGACACGGACGATCGAGCCTCCTCCCCGGCCTCACGGGACCGGTACGCCGGCCTCACGGGACCGGCTGTCAAGGACGGCCCAAGGGTACCAGAGGCGACGGCAGTGGGCGGTGGTCGAGACGCGCGGAACGCCGACGCCGGCGCGGGGAACGCCGCCAGCGGAGGCCGGGGGTCAGGGCGCGGGGGCGGTCGGAGCCTCGGTCGGCGTCGGGGCCTCGGCCGGTGTCGGGGCCTCGGTCGGGGCCTCGGTCGGGGCCTCGGTCGGCGCGGTCGTCGCCGAAGGCTTCGGCGTCGGCTTCCTGGTCGGCTTCGGGGTGGGCTTGGGGGTCGAGTGGACCACCGAGCAGTGCGGCGCCGCCTGGGCGGCACCCTTGGCCCGTGTCGTCGGTGCGGGGGCGAGGAGACTGGCGGCCGGCCGGGTCCCGGGTGTCGTGAAGAGCGACGCGCCGAGGGCGGCGATCCTCTTGAGGTCGGGCAGCTGGATCGAGCCCCGGGCGTCATAACCGGGCCGCACGTACGGATGCGCGACCACGACCCGGTAGATGTCCTTCGGACCGACCTGCGTGGCGAGGGGCGCCAGCGTCCGGACGACGGCCGGTGGGACGTTCGTCTCGACCGTGTCGCCGAGCGCCCGGATGAGCCCGATCGGGTCGTCGATGAACCCGCCCCGGACGATCCGGTCCTTCAGGGCGACCACGACCTGCTGCTGGCGGGCGGCCCGGGTGAAGTCGCTCTCACCGGCCGACTTGCGGATCCGGGCGTAGGCCAGCGCCGCGTTCCCCCCAAGGTGATGGCGGCCCGCCCCGATCGAGTAGCCCTGGAAGCCGTACTCGTCGTAGCGGGCGTCACACAGGGCGTGGTCCACGTTGACGTCGACCCCGCCGACGGCGTTCACGACGTTGACCATCCCCTGGAGGTTGACCTGGGCGTAGTAATCGACATGCACGCCGAGCATCTTGCCGATGGTGTAGGCGAGGACGGCCTGGCCGTTGCCCTTGTAGCCCGGGAAGGCGCCGGGATGCCAGCGGACATACGAGACGAGGCCGTTGAGCTTGGCACTGAAGGTCCGGCCGCCGGGGATCGGGGTGTCGACCATGTCCCGTGGGATGGACGCCATCGAGACCGTGCCGGCGACGGGATCCAGGCTGGCCACGATCATCGTGTCGGTCGCGTAGGTGTTCCGGCCGACCCCCTGGTCCACGCCCAGGAGGAGCACCGTCACCCGGGGGACCGTGGGCGTGCCGCTCGGCGAGGGTGAGGCCGACGGGTCGCCGGACGCCTCGATAATCGAGCCGTCGGACGGATCCGCCCCCGGCAGCTCCGTCGCGGCCGGATCCTGGCTGGGGAAGGCGTTGTCCACCGACGGCTGGAAGATCTCGGCCGAGGCCAGCCGGGCGGTGTTGGTGACGTAGCCCAGCCCGACCTGCGGCAGCACCACGATGGCCAGGACGACGAGGAGCGAGGCGACGTCGAGCGGCCGGAACCGACCGAAGGAGCGGTCGGTCATCGCCGACCCCACGGCGAGGAGACGCCAGACCAGGAACAGCCCCTGGGCCACGAGGACGACCGCGATGACCGTCGGGTCGACGAGCGTCGCGGCGACCTCGATCGCGCCCTGGGTCACCAGGTAGATCGCGACCAGTACGAGGCCGACAAGGAGCGGGGCGAAGAACAGGGCCGCCCGGCGCGGCCGGCCGATGATCAGGTGGCCCAGACCGGGCACGATCGCCGAGGCGAGACCGGCCCCGAAGCGAGCGACGCTACCGTGCCGGACGGGCGGCGTGGCCATGTCGCGGGCCGCGCGGGTACCGGGATACCGTCCGGATGTCAGGGTCGTGTCCTCCTCGGTGGCGAAGTCATCGCCGCCGGGCCTGCGACGTCCGGCCGGCGGGTGACGTGACGGTGACCGCACCATCGACCCCGAGTCGGAAGCTGACCTGCTGCGCCGCTCGTGAGTCTATCAGCGACGACGAGATCGGCCACAGGACCGGACGCTGGGTCGCGTCGTCGGGAGTCGAGTCGGCGGGCTGACGGCGACGTGTCACGATGACGATGACCCGGGGCGGCGCGGACGAACCTCCGCCACGGCTGGGAGGGCCTGCGCGATCTGCGGCATCAATGGATTCTTCTCGGCCACCCCCCAGGTCGCCGGGGCCTGGTTCGCGGACGCCGTGCGGGTCGCCAGCCACCGTGGGCCGGACGGGACGGGCTACTGGCTGCCCGGACGCGCGTCGGGCCGGCCCGTCGCCGAGCTGGACGGCCACGACGCCGGACCCACCACGGTCGCGCTCGCCTTCAGTCGACTCGCCATCCTCGACCTCTCCCCCTCGGGCGCTCAGCCGATGGTCGTTCCCGGACGGGGTGCGATGACCTACAACGGCGAGATCTACAACTACCTCGAGGTCCGCGACGAGCTGGCCGCACTCGGTTGGACGTTCACCTCCTCCGGTGACAGCGAGGTGCTCCTCAAGGCATACCTCGAGTGGGGCACGGACGCGCTTCCGCGGCTCGACGGCATGTGGGCGTTCGGGATCTACGACGAGGGGAGGGACGGCCTCCTTCTCGCCCGTGACCGTTTCGGCGAGAAGCCCCTGTTCTGGACGGCATGGGAAGGCGGCCTGGCCTTCGCGTCCGAGGTCAAGCAGCTCGCCCGCTATCCCGGAGTGACCCCCCGGCTGGACCCCCGGCGCGCCGCAGCCTTCCTGGTCACCGGTCGACCCTACGACGGTCCCTCGTCCTGGTACGAGGGGGTCAACCAGCTTGCTCCCGGGGCGTTCCTCTGGGTGGACCGGTCCGGCGTCCATGGCGGTTCCTACTTCGATCTCGAGAAGGAGGTCGCCGCGGTGACCCCGGAGCGCTCACCGGCCGACTGGACGGCCAGGTTCGCCGTGACTCATGTCCGCGTCGGTCCGTCGTCGTCTGCGGTCCGATGTGCCGGTCGGGACCTCCCTGTCGTCCGGAGTCGACAGCTCGCTCATCCTGGCCGAGGCGACGGCCCAGGGTCACGCTGCCTACCGGACGTTCACCGTGACGAGCGACGAGCCACGGATCGACGAGGGCCGCGCGGCCGGTCGGTTCGCTGCAAGCCAGGGATCCATCTGGCAGGGGGTCGTCGTGGACCCGACGGAGTTCCACGCCATCTGGGACCGGATGTCGTGGCACCACGAGTGCCCCGTCTCCGGGACCAGCCTGTACGGGCAATGGAAGGTCTTCGAGGCGGCCCGCGCAGCTGGCGTGACGGTCATCCTGGACGGGCAGGGGGCGGACGAGATCCTCGGCGGCTACAACCGGTTCCTGGTGGCGATGATGCTCGAGGACGCACGCCGGCGCCCGCTCGCCCTGCCCGGGTCCGTCGCCGGCTTCGTCCGCCAGGTCGGGTCCATCCATAACCTGCGTACGGCGGGTTACCGGTACCTCGGTCGGGCCGGTTTCGCGCCACCCACGGATGCCCTGGTGCGACCCGGCTTGTTCGAGGGCGACCAGGCGCCCCGGGTCCGGGTCAGCAGCCTCGAGATCCGTCTCCAGGACATCCGCCGGTGGAGCCTGCCGAACCTGTTGGCGTACGCCGATCGGAATGCGATGGCGCACTCGATCGAGACCCGACTCCCCTATCTGGACGCCGCCGTGGTGGCGCTCTCGCTCGCGATGCCGGACGACGTCGTCCTCCGGGACGGCTGGACGAAATGGCCGCTTCGCGTCGCGCTCGCCGCGAGGGCCGGTCGGGTGCCGGCCTGGCGCCCGGGCAAGCTCTGGTTCTCGCTGCCCCAGGGGCGCTGGCTCCGGGGCGAGCTGCGACCGTCGGTCGACGCCTGGATCGCGGCGCCGCACCCCGCCTGGGAGTCGGTGGTCGAGCCGGACCGCCTGCGCGAGTTCCAGGCCGCCTGGCTGAGACGCACGCCCTCGACCGCCTGGGACGATCAGGTCTTCCAGATGGTCGCGCTCGAGCGCTACCTCCGGGTCTGGTTCCCGGACTGACCGTCGGGCGCCTGACCGCGGCCGTCGACGGAATGCGGTGCTCGAGCGCACCGGACGCTGGCGGTCCGGGGTGGAGCATGGTACAAATGGCGCCTCCAGGGGGCTACGCGTTACCGAGCAAAGTTGCCCAGATCTGGCAAAGCCGCGCAGATCTAGCAGGGTCGTCGAGCCGGCTTCCGGTCCGAGTCTGGGCGACGCCGACGGACTTCTGAAGCAGAGCGTCGTAACGGGAGAGGCGATCTTGGCTTCCGCGAGGGGCATCGTGGGTTCCCCGAAGGTGCCCAGGGTCCATTGGCTGGCTCAGAGCCAGCTGGGTCAGGACTCGTTCCAGTCGGTCCTGCTCTCCTTGATCCGCGGACTTGCCGCGATCGAGGTCGCGGCGGCGCATCTTCGAGCCGCCGTCTTTCCCGGGCTTCGCCAGGCCAGCGACCCGGCGCTGTGGTACCAGGGCCTGGCCTTCTTCACCGGGTTCGCCCACCAGGCGGTGCTCGTATTCTTCCTGATCAGCGGCTGGCTGGTCGGTGGCAGCCTGCTCAACAAGATCGGCCGGCCCCAGGCGATCCGGGGCTACACCATCGACCGGGTCACCCGCCTGTGGACGGTGCTGATCCCGACCTTCGTGCTGGTCACCCTGGCCGCCCTGGCGAGGAACATCGATCCGGCCACCTCGAACGAGTACTCCATCGGGACCTTCGTGGGCAACCTGTTCGGCCTGCAGACGATCGTGGTTCCCAACTTCGGCGGGAACCTCTCTCTGTGGAGCCTGGCCAACGAGACCTGGTACTACGTGCTGTTCCCGCTCGCCGTGCTGGCGGTCGTGTCGCGCCGGAACCTCCTGCGGGCCCTGTGCGCCATCGGGATCGTCGGGATCGCGGTCTTCGTCCCGCGTGACATCTTCCTGTTCTTCTCGATCTGGCTGCTGGGCGTCGCGTTCTCCCGGATCAGGATCGAATCCGGCCCGCGGTTCAAGATCGGCTGGCTGGCGCTGGTGGTCGCGGTCGCGGTCTTCTACCGCCTGCAAGGGATCACCGACGACCTGAACGCGGCCTCGCTCGGGCCGGACCTCGTGTGCACGATCGTGTTCGGGGTCTTCCTCTCGAGCATGTTCATCATGACCGATCCGGCATCCCGACCGATCGCCCTGCTGGGCAGGATCAGCGTCTTCCTGGCCGCGTTCTCGTTCACCCTGTACGTGATCCACGTGCCGCTGATCGAGCTGCTGCGCTATGCGGGGCAGACCTGGTTCGGCCGGTCCGAACTGGCGCCGTATGCCTGGTCGGACCTGGCCATCTACGGCGTCCTGCTGGCGATGATCCTCGTCGGTTCCTATGGGTTCTATCTGCTGTTCGAGTCGCACACGTACCAGGTCCGGCGCTGGGCGCGGGGGATCTTCCTGCCTCATGCCCCCCAGACCAAGCCGGCGCCCGTCCCGGTCCCGGCGCCCGTCCCCGTCGGAGTCGAGCAGCGAGTCTTGTAGGGCAGACGGCACGAGACGGAATCGAAGACCCCCGGGGCGCCGTCCCCGGGTCTCGTCACGCGTCGTGGAGTGGTGAGCCGGGGGAGATTCGAACTCCCAACCGAGTGCTTAAGAGGCACTTGCTCTGCCGTTGAGCTACCGGCCCGGGCGAATGGTACCGCAAGCGGACGCTCCGGTCAGGAGGTCCCCACCGGCAGACCCAGATCGCGGCGCACCAGGGTCGAGGCGTCGGCCGCGGTCGAGGATGCCGCGATGTAGTCGCGGAGCTGGGCGTCGAGCGCCTCGAGCGTCTTCGCCTCGACGGCGCGATCCTCCAGGGCGATCAGCGCGGTCTCGGCCTCGAGCAGCTTCTTCACGTCGCTCTCCATCCCGGCCGGGAAGGCGATCGCCCTGACGGCGGTCACGAACTCTCGCTCGGCCACCGAGGCGGCCCGGAAGAAGGCCTGACCGCCGGCGACATCGCGGACGTTGAAGACCGGGTACGTCCGGTACGCCAGGTCGACGGCGGCGTTCACCCGGTCGGCGGCCGCCGCGAAGTCGGCTCCCGCCGAGGCCGTCAGCGGATCGGAGGCCCACGGTCGAGGGGTCGCGCCGATCGTGGGGCTCGGCGCGGTCGTGGGACCCTCCGACGCGGGCAGCGGCGAGGCATCCGCCCCCGACGTGACGGTCGCCGCGGTCGGTGCTGAGGGCGCGGGCGTCCCGGTCGTCGCGGCGCAGCCCCAGGTAAGGGCGGCGAGGGCCAGCAGGGCGACGAGGCGGGTCGGGCGCATCCTGACGATCGGGTCGATCAGTCCGGCTGGTTGTCGATCTGGGCTCGCTGGAGCCGGCCGCTGAAGTCGATGTAGATCGCCTTCCATTCGGTGTACGTGTCGAGCGCGGCGTGGCCGGCCTCGCGATGGCCGTTGCCCGTCGCCTTCGTCCCGCCGAACGGGAGATGGGTCTCCGCGCCGATCGTGCCGGCGTTGACGTAGACGATCCCGGTCTCGAAGTCGCGCATCGCCCGGAAGGCCGTGTTCGCGTCGCGGGTGAAGATCGACGACGACAGCCCATAGCGGGTCTGGTTGAGGGCGGTGACCGCCGCCGGGTAATCCGGCACCGGGATGACCGAGAGGACCGGCCCGAAGATCTCGTCCTGGGCGATCGTGTCCATCGGCTTCACCCCGGCGAAGATCGTCGGCTCGAAGAAGTGGCCGTGCTCGAGACCGGGTCCGCCGGCCCGGGCGCCCCCAGCGACGAGCTCGCCCTCCCGGCGCCCGACATCGATGTAGCCGGCGACCTTGGCCAGGGCGGCCGCGTTGACCAGCGGCCCGACGTCGGTGGTCGGCTCGAGTCCCGATCCGAGCCGGAGCTTGCCGACCCGGGCCTCGAGGCGCTCCAGGAGGGGCTCCACGACCGCCTCCTGGACGATGACCCGCGAGCAGGCCGTGCAGCGCTGTCCGGTCGTCCCGAAGGCCGACCAGAGGATGCCGTCGGTGGCCAGGTCCAGGTCCGCATCGGCAAGGACGACGATCCCGTTCTTGCCGCCGAGCTCCAGGCTGACCCGCTTGAGCCGGCGTGCCGCATGTTCGGCGATCCGCCGTCCGGTGGCCGTGTTGCCGGTGAAGCTGATGACCGGGACGTCCGGGCTCTCGACGATCGCATCGCCGACCTCGGCCCCCGACCCGGTGACGAGGTTGACGGTCCCCGCCGGGAAGCCGGCCTCGGCCATCAGCTCGACGAGGAGCGTGGCGCAGTGGGGCGTGTCGCTCGACGGCTTGAGGACGACCGTGTTCCCGGTCACCAGGGCCGGCATCATCTTCCAGCAGGGGATGGCCATCGGGAAGTTCCAGGGGGTGATGATCCCGGCCACCCCGATCGGCTGGCGGATGCTCATCGCCCACTTGTCGGGCAGCTCCGAGGGGGTCGTGTCGCCGAACATCCGGCGGCCCTCGCCGGCCATCAGGAAGGCGATGTCGATCCCCTCCTGGACGTCGCCCCGGGCCTCGGCCAGGACCTTGCCCATCTCCCGGGTCATCGCCCGGGCGAGCCGCTCCTTGTGGTCGGCCATGAGATGTCCGAAGCGATAGAGGATCTCGCCGCGTTTCGGGGCCGGGGTCGCCCGCCAGCCGGGGAAGGCCAGCTCGGCGGCCCGGATCGCGCGGGCGGCGTCGGCCGCGTTGCCGGCCTGGAACCGCCCGACGACGTCACGGGTGTCGGCCGGGTTCACGCTCTCGAACGTCCGGCCGGTGGCCGACTCGACCCACTCGCCGGCGATGAACAGCCGGAAGGTCGGGGTCTCGCCGCCCGGGGCGGCCGGCGTCGGGATCGCGGTCTCGGTCATGTCACACCCTCTCGAAGGCCATGGCCACCGAGCCGCCGCCGCCCAGGCAGAGAGTCGCCAGGCCGTAGCGACCACCGCGGCGGCGGAGCTCGTGGAGGAGCGTCGCGACGACCCGGGCGCCACTCGCCCCGATCGGATGGCCGAGCGCGATCGCCCCGCCGTTGACGTTGACCTTCGACCAGTCGAAGTCGAGCTGGCGGCCGTCGGCCAGGACCTGGGCGGCGAAGGCCTCGTTGATCTCGACCAGGTCGAAGGCCTCGATCGGCAGCTCGATCCGCTCGAGGAGCTTGCGGACGCCTTCGACCGGGGCCAGGAAGAGCCACTTCGGCTCGACCTCGGCCTGGGCGTAGCCGACGATCCGGGCGAGCGGCTCGAGGTCGAGCAATTCGACTGCCCGCTCGCTGGCGACGACGGTGGCGGCGGCGCCGTCGGTGATGCCGGGCGCATTCCCGGCGGTGACCGAGCGCTCGGGGAGGGGCTCGCCGCCCTCCGGCTCGGGCAGCGCGAAGGCCGGCCGGAGCTTGCCCAGCGCCTCGACGCTCGTGTCGCGACGCGGGCCCTCGTCCACCCGGACGACGGTCTCGCGGCCCTTGGCGTCCCGGACGGTCAGCGGGACGAGCTCGGCGTCGAACCGGCCGGCGTCGATCGCCTCGATCGCCCGACGATGGCTCTCGTAGGCGAAGGTGTCCTGGTCGGCCCGGCTCACCCCGTCGTGGGCGGCCACCCGCTCGGCGTGGGTGCCCATGTGACAGTCCTCGGTGGCGCACCACAGCCCGTCGAGGACGGTGGCGTCCTTGACCACCCCGTCGCCCAGGCGATACCCGAACCGGGCATTCGGCAGGAGGTAGGGAGCCAGGTTCATGCTCTCCATCCCGCCGGCCACCGCGATCTCGGCGTCGCCGGCCCGGATCTCTGCCGCGGCGAGCATGATCGCCTTGAGACCCGAGCCGCAGACCCGGTTGATCGTGGTGGCGCTGGTGGTGACCGGGAGACCGGCCCGGAGGACCGCCTGGCGGGCCGGTGCCTGGCCGGCCCCGGCCTGGAGGACCTGGCCCATGAGGACCTCGTCGATCGGCGTCCCCTCGGGCAGGCCGGCTCGCTCGACGGCCGCCCGGATCGCGGCCGCGCCCAGCTCGACCGCGGGCGTATCGGCGAACGCGCCCCCGAACTTGCCGATCGGCGTGCGGGCCGCGCTGACGATGAAGACGTGGCCGTCGCGGCCGGCGTGGAGGTCGGGCATGACCCGATGCTACAACGCCGGGGGGCTGGTGGCTGGAGACAGCAGGACCCGAGTCGGGCGGCCGGCGTGAGCCGGGCCAACGTCTCGAGGGTCGGGCGGCGGTCACCTGACCAGCGTCTCCCTCGACTCGGTGCGAGCCATCGGCGCGGCGCTCGACATCAGAGTCGACCTCGTCGCGCGGTGGCGTGGCGGCGAGCTCGACCGGCTCGTCAACGCGAGGCACTCCGCGCTTCACGAGGCGGTCGCTCGCTCGTTCGTCGGTCTACCCGGGTGGTCGGTCGTGCCCGAGGCGTCGCTCTCGATCTTCGGGGAGCGCGGCGTCATCGATCGGTCGGGGTGGTCGCCGCACTGTCGTTCCTGCCATACGCACACGACGGGGACCTTCGCCGGGGTCTCGCCGGCCCGCACCGGGTCAGGCGACGGTCGGCAGGCCCGATCGCGCCCGTCCCGCATGCCGATCGCCCATGACCGGATCGAATGGCAGGGTCGCGGAACGGGGTCTGCGGCCTGGAGTCGGCGAGCGTTCACCCGCCGGTCGTATGTCAGGGATCGGGGGCATCATGGTCTGTCGACGCGGAACCCCGGCGCCCTCGCGTCGCCTGCGGAGGTACGCATCGCCGGGGCTCCAAGGGCGGCTCAGCCCGGGCCGGTCCGCTTGAGCAGCTCGTCGGCGACGATCAGCCGGTGGATCTGGTTCGTGCCCTCGTAGATCTGGGCGCCCTTGGCGTCGCGCATGAGCCGCTCGATCCCGGTCTCGCGCGAGTAGCCGCTCGCGCCGAAGAGCTGGACCGCGTCCGTGGTCACCCGCATCGCGGCGTCGGAGGCTGTCCACTTGGCCAGCGACGACGCCTCGGCGATCGGCTCGCCGCGATCCTTTGTCGCCGCCGCCTCGCGGGTGAGCGCCCGCGCGGCGGCCACGTCGCGAGCCATCTCGGCGAGCATGAACCGGAGACCCTGCTGATCGGTCAGCGGTCCCCCGAACGCCTGCCGCTGCCCTAGATAGGCCGCCGAGCGCTCCAGCGCCGCCTGGGCCAGCCCGACGCAGGCCGCCGCGATCGAGATCCGGCCCTCTCCGAGCGCGGACAGGGCGATCCGGTAGCCCTCCCCCTCCCCGCCGAGACGGTTCGCAGCCGGGACGGACGCGCCGTCGAAGACGAGCTCGGCGGCCGGACAGGACCGGATCCCCATCTTCTTCTCGTGGGCCCCGAAGCGGAACCCGGGCGTCCCCTTCTCGAGCAGGAACGCCGTGATGCCGGACCGGCCGCGCGACGGATCGAGCGTCGCGAAGACCAGGTAGCGCTCCGCCTCCGGAGCGTTCGAGATCCAGATCTTCGTCCCGGTCAGACGGTACTCCTCGACCTCGTCGGCAGGGGCGGCCTCCGACAGCTCGGCGCCGGAGGGCCCGTGGCGGGTGCCCCGGGTGCGCAGGGCGGCCGCGTCGGAGCCGGCCGTCGGCTCGGTCAGGCCGAACCCGCCGAGGAGCTCGCCGGCCTGCATCGCCGGCAGCCACCGGGCACGCTGCTCGTCCGTGCCCCAGGTCACCACCGGGTACTGCGACAGGATGTGAACCGAGAGGCCGATCGCCGCGGCCATGTCCGCCCGGGCGATCTCCTCCATGACCAGGGTCCAGCCGAGGTAGCTGAACCCGGCCCCTCCCACCGACTCCGGGAACGGCGCCGCGGTCAGCCCGAGCTCGCCCATCCGGGTGAACAGCGAGCGGTCGAAGCGCTCGGTCTCGTCCCGCTCGGCAGCGCCCGGCGCCAGCTCGCGCTCGGCGAACTCGCGGGCCGTCGCCTGGAGAAGACGCTCCTCCTCCGTGAGCGGCCAGCTCACGGAACCGGATCCCTCGGGTAGAGGTGGAACCCCTGTCCCGTCTTCTGGCCGAGGTGGCCGGCAGCCACGAGCGACTCGAGGATGGCCGGCGGCCGGAACTGCTCTCCGCCAAGGCCCTCGTGGAGGACCCGCATGATCCCGAGGCACACATCGAGGCCGATGAAGTCGGCCAGCTCGAGCGGACCCATCGGGTGGTTGAGGCCGACCTTCGCCCCGGTGTCGATGTCCTCGGCGGTCCCCGTCCCCTCCTCGAACGTCCGCATCGCCTCGGCCAGGAAGGGCATGAGAATCCGGTTCACCAGGAAGCCCGGCCGATCCGCGCTGACGATGACCCGCTTGCCCAGGTCGGCGGCGAGGGTCCGGATCGCCGCCTCGGTCGCGTCGTCGGTCGCCGCGCCACGGATGAGCTCGACGAGGGGCATCACGGGGACCGGGCTGAAGAAGTGCATCCCGACGAATCGAGGGCGCCGGGCCGGGGCCAACGCCGCGGCCAGGCGATCGATCGAGATCGAGCTCGTGTTCGTGGCGAAGATGGAGGCCGGGCCGGCCTCCTCGTCGAGCAGGTTCCACAGCGCCGTCTTCACGTCGAGGTCCTCGAAGACCGCCTCGACGACAAGATCGGCATCGGCCGCCGCGGCCAGGTCGTCGGTCGCCCGGATCCGGGCGAGGGTGGCGTCGCGCTCCGGGCCCTCGAGCCGGCCCTTGGCGACGGATCGCTCGAGGTTCGCCGCGATCCGCTCCCGCCCTGCGGTCGCCCGGACGAGCTGGGGCTCGTAGAGGCTGACTGTCTTGCCGATCGCCGCGTGGACCTGGGCGATCCCGTGGCCCATCAGTCCCGCCCCGGCAACGAAGACCCGCTCGATCGTCATCGCGTCTCCTCCCGGCCGATGGCCGTCAGCAGCCGGTCGGCCGCGGCGAAGGGATCCAGCTCGTGATCGGCCACCGCCCGCAGGGTCGCCGCCGCCTCGGTCGAGAGACCCGGCCCGCGGAGCCGGTCGGCCACCCGCTCGGCGAGGATCGCCCGGACCTGGGCATCGGCCCGGACCAGCCGGGCCGACGAGCCGCGCGACCCGCCGTCCTCCCCGCGGATCGTCGAGCGGTGCCGGTCGAGCGCGGCCAGGAGCTCGGGCACGCCCTCACCGGTCGCCGCGGTCGTGACGAGGACCTCGGGCCGCTTCGGACGAGGCCGCTCGACCGGAACCCCGGGATCCGCCCGACCCACCGCCGCGACCGGGACGGCGACGAGCATGGCCCGGAGCTGGGCCGCGGTCCGCTGGGCGCCCGGACGGTCGCCCTTGTTGACGACCACGAGGTCGGCCACCTCGAGGAGCCCGGCCTTGATCGCCTGGATCTCGTCGCCCATCTCGGGCGCCTCCAGGACGACGGTGGTGTCGGCCGACGAGGCGACCTCGACCTCGCTCTGGCCGGTGCCGACGGTCTCGACCAGGATGAGGTCGAAGCCGACCGCGTCGAGGACGGCGCAGGCAGCCCCGGTCGTCGAGGCCAGCCCGCCGGCATGGCCGCGCGCCGCCATCGAGCGGATGAACACGTCGCGGTCCCCGGCGTACGCCTGCATCCGGACCCGGTCGCCGAGGATCGCCCCACCGGTGATCGGGCTGGACGGATCGACCGCGACCACGGCGACCGGCCGGCCCGCCCTGCGGACCTCGGCGATGAGGGCCGCGACCAGGGTGGACTTGCCCGCGCCGGGTGGCCCGGTGATACCCACGAGATGGGCCCGGCCGGCCGTCGGGTAGAGGGTCCGGAGCGCGGCTTCGGCGACCGGGGTCCGGTTCTCGATCGCGGTCAGCAGCCGGGCCAGCGCCCGACGGTCACCGCCCAGCGCGGCGTCGGCCAGCTCGGTCGCACGGGCCGCCGCAGCCTCCACGCTAGTCGCGCGGACGGGCGTTCGCACGCAGGAACGTCGCGACCTCGCCGATCGTCGTGCCCGGACCGAAGACCGCCGCCACGCCGGCCGCCTTGAGGGCCGGGACGTCGTCGTCGGGGATGATCCCGCCGGCGGTGACCAGGGTGTCGTCCAGCCCCTCCGCGCGGAGCAGCTCGCAGATCCGCGGCAGCAGGGTCATGTGGGCGCCCGACAGGATCGACAGGCCGACGACGTCGACGTCCTCCTGGAGGGCGGCAGTGGCGATCATCTCGGGTGTCTGACGGAGGCCGGTGTAGACGACCTCGAAGCCCTCGTCGCGGAGACCCCGGGCCAGGACCTTCGCCCCCCGGTCGTGCCCGTCGAGCCCGGGCTTGGCGATGAGGACCTTGATCGGTCGATCGGTCATGGCCCCATGGTAGCGCCGCCGCATGGCGCGGTGACAGCGCGAAGACGCGCCGAGCGGCCCACCTGGGGGATGGGCCGCTCGGACGCGTGTCGGATGCGAGGACCAGGTCGGCGGCCGGACCGGTCGCCCGGCCGCCGACCTCGCGCGCTCGGATCAGTGGCTGATCTTGAGGACCTGGCCGCCGCCGACCGAGACGCTCTTGTTCGTGACGTAGATCGCCCCGTCACGGGCGACCGCCACGTCGCCGGGCAGGGTCAGCCGACCCGGCACGAGCTCGGTCTTGGCGCCGTGCTTGACCTTCCACAGCGCGCCGACGGTGTCGGTCCCGGTGAACCAGTTGAAGACACCGCTCTTGACCATCTCGACCACGTAGAGGCTGCCGTCGCGACCGAAGGCCATCCCCGTGATCGAGGTGAAACCGTCCATGAACAGGGTGCACGGACCGCTCGTCGCGGTCGGGTCGCAGGTGACGTTGCGCGCCCACGGCGCGATCCGCCAGATCCGCGAGGTGCCCGGCGTGAACGGGAAGCCCTTGAGCTCGCCGACGTACCAGAAGCCGTCGGGTCCCACCGCGACCGTCGTCGGCACGGCCTCGGCCGGGACGGCGTCCGGGAGGGCGTTGAACGGCGGGACCGGGGGCAGGGCGGCCGTGCTGATGACCTCGTTGGGGAAGCGGGCGATCGTCGCGATCCGGCGGTTGCCCTTGACCAGGAGGAGGTCGTTCCCGCCGGCATCGGTGACCAGCAGCCGCCCGTCACCGAGCGCGGCGATCCCGTACGGGTTCGAGTCGGTCGGGTTCGGGGGCTGGTCGAGGTCGGTGAGGTCGGGGTCGGTCACCTGATACGCCGCGATGTTGGCGTAGACCCGACCCGGATGCGGCCGAAGACGCATGACCGTCCCGAACCGCTTGTTGACGTCCTGCGGTCCGCCGCCGATCAAGGCGAAGGCGTTGCCCGCGCCGGTGAGCGCGACGTTGACCGGTCCGGTGACCTCGCCTTCGTCGCTGATCATCGAGGGCAGACCGCGGACCAGCGTCCGCGCGTGGCCGAAGCGGATCTCGACGATCTTGCCGCTGGTGCCGTAGCCGTCCGGACCCGAGCCGCCCTTGCCGGCGACCGCCACGAGGACCCGGCCGTCCCGTCCGACGGTGATCCCGCGCGGGTTGTCGAGCCCGCGGGCCACGACCCGGACGTGCAGTCCGGAGGGACTGTGCGCAGCTGCCGGAGCGACCAGGCTCGCCGAGGCGAGGATGACCGCGGCGCCGGCGATGAGGATCGGCCTGGTGGAGCGATGGGGCATCGGTAGCCCTCCAGTGCGCGACGGGCCGACGGGAACTTCGTGTGACGCGCCCGGCGGCCCGGTCTCCGGCGCGTCCTGGTCCCGGAAGAGGACAGCGTGGCACTCCGGTGGGGTCGGAGGCAACCCGAACCTCCGCGCGCCGGTGCGTCCACGCAACACCGAATGCCGTTCCGCGAGTCCCGCCGACGACGCCGGCCTGGACCGGCTCAGGCGCCGGGCGCCCTCCGCTCGAGGTGAGCCAGGAACTCCGCCCGGGTCTTGTCGCGCGAGCGGAAGAGGCCGAGCACGGCGCTCGTCGTCATGACCGTCCCCGGCTTGCGGACGCCCCGCATCGAGGCGCACAGGTGGGTCGCCTCGAGGACCACGCCGACGCCCTGCGGCTCGAGGTTGTCCTGAAGGAAGTCGGCGATCTGCTGAGTCAGCCGCTCCTGGACCTGGAGCCGTCGGGCGTACATCTCCACGACCCGGGGGATCTTGGAGAGACCCAGGACCCGGCCTTTCGGGATGTAGGCCACGGCGGCGGCCCCGAAGAAGGGCAGGAGATGGTGCTCGCACAGGGAATAGAACGGGATGTCCTTGACGACGACCATCTCCGAGTAGTCCTCGTCGAAGATCGCTCCGTTGACCAGTCGGGCCGGATCGACGTGGTAGCCCGCGGTCAACTCGATGTACATCCGGTGGACCCGGGCCGGGGTGCCGACCAGCCCTTCCCGGTCGGGGTCCTCGCCGATCTCGGCCAGGATCTCGCGGACCGCGGCTTCCACCCGTCCGTTGCCGCCCGGCTCGCGGAGCGAGGCGCCCTCGATCGCGGTCGTCGGCTCCTCGCCGATCTCGGTCTCGATCTCGGCGACGATCCGCTGGACGTGCTCGGGCAGGTCGGTCATGGGTCTCCTTCGTGGGGGCGATGGTAGCGCGAGCCGGCCCGGGACCCCGCCCTCAGCCCCGGGCGCCGCCGGGACCCCAGCCGGTCGCCGGCACGAGGTCGAGCGATCGGCCCTCGGCTCCGCGAAGCCAGGTACGGGCGTTCTCGCCGAGGGCCGGCCGGTAGTAGCCGCCCTCCTGGAGGATCACCAGGCGCCGGCCGAGCGCGGCCACCCGGCGCCCGACCTCGTGGTAGACCGAGGTCGTCAGGGCGAAGTCGCAGATCGGGTCCTGGCCGTAGGTGTCGAACCCGAGCGAGACGACCACGACCGAGCCCTTCGTCCCGGCGATCGCCTCCACCGCCCGGTCGAGGACGGCCAGGTAGCGGAGGTCGTCGACCCCCGCCTCGAGCGGCAGGTTGAGGTTCGCGCCCGCCCCGGGGCCCTCCCCGGTCTCGTCGGCATGGCCCAGGAAGTACGGGTACTGGCGATCCGGGTCGGCGTGGATCGAGACGTACAGGACATCGCCCCGGCGCCAGAAGATCTGCTGGGTCCCGTTGCCGTGGTGGTAGTCGAGATCGAGGACCGCCACCGGCTCCCCGGTCCGGCGGACGATCGCCTGGACCGCGATCGCGGCGTTGTTGAAGAAGCAGTAGCCCCCGTACATCGCCCGGGCGGCGTGATGACCCGGGGGTCGGCACAGGCCGTAGGCGGCCGTCTGCCCACCCTCGAGGACGAGGTCGACGGCGCTGAGCGCCACGTCGACCGCCCCGCGCGCGGCGAGGTACGTCCCGGGGACGATCGGGGTCGAGGTGTCGAGCGCCCAGCGGGCGGCCCGGCCACCGGCGGCCTGCGGCTCCCGGACCGGTCGGCCGGGCCCCTCCGTCCGACCGTCCCCGGAGCCGATCCCCTCGAACAGGGCGGTGACCGCGAACATCTCGGGGATGAGCGCCCCGTGCTTCCCGCCGTCCCGTCGATAGGCCGGCCAGGCCTCCTCCAGGAAGCGGACGAGCCCGGGATCGTGGACCGCCAGGATCGGGTCGAGACCGTGCTCGGTCGGCGCCACCAGCTCGAAGCCGCCGTCGGCCGCCAGGGCCGCCCGGATGATCTCGGCCCGCTCGGCCACCTCGTTGGCCGGGACGGGCACCCCGAGGATGGTCTCGCTGACGATGTCGTGACCGAGGTGGGCGGGCGTGTAGACGGCGCGCATGCGATCCTCCGGGCGTCGCGGGTCGTGACCGCGTCTGGAGGATGCTACTCGTCGGCCAGGCCGAGGATGAGCGCGGCCAGCTCCGCCGGTCGGTAACGGGGCAGGTTGTGGCCGTCGGCCGGGAACCGGACGACCTCGATCGGCCGGAGCCCGCCGGTCCGCCGGACGGCGTCGAGCTCGGCCAGGGCGGCCGTCTTCGCCCGGTCCTCGTCCTCGACCGCGACGACCACCACGACCGGCAGGTCCAGGCGCCCCAGGGTCGACGCCGGTCGGTAGGCGAACATCGCCTCGATCGAGCGCTCCAGGGCGTGCGGACGGACCGCCGGGAGGAGGTGCCCGGCCGGGACCTCGACCACGGTGGCCCGGGCGGCCCGCTCCTCGTCCGGGCCCCAGCTGGCAGGGTCCCAGGCGCGGCGGTCGGCCAGGAAGGCGTCCATCGAGCCGAGGACCTCGGGCGGCTCGGCGAGGTCCCGGGTGAATTCGCCCGGAGTCAGGCCGGTCTCCATCGCGACGTCCTGCCAGCCGCCGTCCACGAGGATGAGCCCGGCACAGCGCGGTCCGAGCTCGGCGGCCGCCCAGGCCGCGACGATCCCGCCGAAGCCATGACCGGCCAGCACGATCCGCCGAGCCGGCAGGGCCGGGTCGTCGTCGCCGGCCGCCAGGAGCCCCGATCCCTCGGCCACCGCCGCGACGTCGCCGGCCAGCGAGGCAGGCTCGTAGGCGCCCGTCGGCGCATCCGAGAGACCGTGCCCGCGCAGGTCGAGCGCGACGGTCGGGCGCGAGCGGCGGAGACGACGGGCCACCGCCGTCCAGCTCCAGGCCGTCGACGAGAGCCCGTGGACGAGGAGGACCCCGTCGCCGTCGCCCGATCCGCCCCAGTCCAGGAAGTGGATCCGCTCCCCCGGCGCCACCTCCACCACGTACCCGGCGGGCTCGGCGGCGTCGTCGGGCTGCGGGTCCATCGGCCTAGGATACGTTCGCCATGGTCAAACGCCGCCGCGGGTCCCGCGCCGCCTATCGCCGGGTCGCCGTCGGCCGGGACCGCTTCGAGCGCCTCGTGGAACGAGCCCTCGACGGCATCCCGGCGCCGTTCCGGGCCGCCCTCGCCGAGGTCGCCATCGTCATCGAGGACGAGGCCACGCCCGACCAGCTCGAGGTCGCGGACGTCGACGCGGCCGACCCCGAGGACGCGCTCTACGGGCTCTACGAGGGGACGCCGCGGACGGAGTGGGGTGCCGATGCCGTCCCCTTCCCGAACCGGATCAGCCTCTTCCGGATCCCCCTCGAGGAGGACTTCCCGGATCCCGACGACCTGGCCGAGGAGGTCCGGATCACGGTCATCCACGAGCTCGCCCATCACCTCGGGATCGACGACGACCGTCTCGAGGAGCTCGGCCTCGACTGACCGGCCGGGTCAGTGGACGGCGCTGCCGATCGCGACCAGGGAGAGGATCGCGCCGGCGATCGCGCCGGCGACCATGACCCGGCCGACCGGGACGGGCCGGGCCGGACGAGGCCCGTCGGCCGCGCTGTCGCGGGCCCGGTCGAGCCCGCCCGAGTAACCGGTCAAGCCGAGGAACGACACGATCTGGGGGGCGGCGGTCAGGGCCAGGATCGTGAAACTCAGGGTCCAGTAGGCGAACACGGCGACGAGGACGCCGGCCCCGGCGACGACGAGGCCGCCGAGAGTGCTCGGGTCGAGCCGTTCGAGCTGCCCCCGGAGGGGCTCGAGCAGGCGGACCGCGAGGTCGAGCCCGGTGAGGGCCGCGATGATCAGGACGTACTGGGTCACGACCGCGAAGATCGAGCACATCAGGGCGAGCCGGAAGCGCGCCCTGGCCAGACGAACGGACCGTCGGATCGCCTCGCCGGCGCCCACATCCCCGAGGACGACGCCGACGGGGACGTAGACCAGCGGGGCCACGATCACCCCGGTCAGCAGGTTCGCGCTGACCGAGCTGGCATCGCCGACCGGGCCGAACACCAGGAGCGTCGCCAGCGAGATCAGCGACGACACGATGCCCGTCACGAAGCCGACCCCGACGATCGCCCAGAAGGCCCGCCAGAAGATCGAGCGCGAGCGACGCAGCGCCTCCCAGAGCGAGAGCGGTCGACCCACCCGGGCGCCGCCGAGGATCGAGATCGCCACGATCTGGGCCTCGATCCCGACGGCCACCGCGCCGACCAGGCCGATCCCCCAGGCGAGGACGAGCGCTCCCGACGGGCCTGGGCCGGTGAGCCGGCCGGATCCCGAGACCGTGAGCCGGGGGATCTCGGCGATGGTGGCGATGGCCGCCGGGCCCATGACCAGGAGGCCGAGGGTGCCGATGTACAGGGCGCCGTCGCGGATCCTCAGCCGGGCCTGGGTCAACAGGTCGAAGGCGCCGGACAGGACCGCGCCGACCCGCGGCCAGGCCGGCGCCGGACGGGCGGCGAGCGGGGTCGCCGGGTCCATCAGCCGGCCGGTGCGGCCAGTGGCGCCGCCATCTCGAGCAGCTCGCCGAGCCGGTCGACGGCGACGTTCCCGCCCGAGCCGATGACGCAGACCCGCTCGCCGTCGCGGATCGGGACCCGGCCGAGGAGGACCGCCGCGAGGGCGGCCGCACCGGCCGGCTCGAGGACCTGCTTCATCCGCTCCAGGCCGAAGCGGACCCCGGCCAGGATCGACGGATCGTCGAGCAGGATCATCCCGTCGACGTAGCGCCGGCACATGGCCAGCGTCCACTCGCCGGCGAACGGCGCACCCAGGCCGTCGGCCACGCTCGTCGGGGTGATCGTCACCGGATGTCCCGCGGCGAGGGCCCGGGTCATCGCATCCGAACCCTCGGGCTCGACGCCGTAGACCCGGACCGAGGGCCGGCGCTCCTTGAGGGCCGCGGCCAACCCTGAGATCATCCCGCCGCCGCCCACCCCGGCCACCACGACATCGACGTCGGGCAGGTCGTCGAGGACCTCCAGACCCAGGCTGCCGTGCCCGGCGATCACCTCGGGATCGTCGAACGGGTGGCAGAAGACGAGGCCACGCTCACGCTCGATCTGGTGCAGCCGCTCGAGGGTCTCGCCGACGTGGGCGCCGAAGAGGATCACCTCGGCACCGTAGCCCAGGCAGGCCTCGACCTTCGTCCGAACGGCGGCAGCCGGCATGACGACCGTGGTCCGGACCCCGAGCCGCCCGCCCGCCCAGGCGTAGGCCTGGGCGGCGTTCCCGGCCGACAGGGTGATGATCCCCCGTTCGTGGGCGGCGGCATCGAGCGAGCCGACCTTCCAGGTCATGCCCCGGACCTTGTACGAGCCGGTCGGCTGGAGATGCTCCGCCTTGAGGTGGAGCCGGCCGTCCCCGAGACGGATCCCAGTGGCGGCCTCGACGATCCGGGCCGCGGTCGAGGAGCCGAGCATCGGCGTCGGACGCAGACGCGTCGCGACCAGCTCGCGGGCTTCGACGATCCGGGCGAGCGGCACGAAGTGGTCGGTCACCGCGGCAGTATCGCAGGTCGTCGACGCGGCTCGGGGTCCTCCGGCCAAGGACTTGCGTGGTTGCGCAACCAGTGATACGTTAGGGGCATGTTGGAGACCGCGGCCGCCTCGAGCGACACGGACCGACTGCGGTTCGCCGCCGTCGGCCGCGCCCTCGCCGACCCCAAGCGACTGTGCGTCCTCGAGTCGCTCGCCGCCGGCGAGCTCTCGGTGGGCGACCTCTCGACCCGGGTCGGCTGCCAGGTCCCCAACATGAGCCAGCATCTCGCGGTGCTCCGCTCAGCCGGGTTGGTGACGACCCGACGGGAGGGCAGCACCGTCTACTATCGCCTCACCGACCCACGGGTCCTCGAGGCGTACCGACTCATCCAGACGATCGCCCGGTAGGGCGAGACGAACGGCGGCCGATCCGCCGGGCGTTCGTGGTCCCGCACGACGCGGGAGAAAGGATCCGGGCCCGATGGCCGAGATCAAGGCAGTGACCGACGCCACCTTCGAGGAGGCCGTCCTCAAGAACGAGCGCCCGGTCGTCGTGGACTTCTGGGCGACCTGGTGCGGCCCGTGCAAGATGGTCGCGCCGGAGATGGAGAAGATCGCCGCGAAGTACGACGGCAAGGTCGACGTCGTCAAGGTGGACGTGGACGCCAATCCCGGCCTGTCGCGGGCGTTCAACATCATGAGCATCCCGACGATCGCCTTCTTCAAGCCGGGTGC
This sequence comes from uncultured Chloroflexia bacterium, assembly GCA_963809595.1. Lineage (GTDB taxonomy): Bacteria > Chloroflexota > Limnocylindria > Limnocylindrales > CSP1-4 > Chersky-267. The sequence goes on from CAWEKG010000002.1 coordinate 758,875, forward strand.
CCAGCCCCAGGGCGTCGTCGGCTTCCGACCGATGGAGCAGCTCGAGGCGCAGTTCGGCCTGGCCGAGTTCGCCGCGGCGCCGGTCGCCGAACCGCAGGCCTGATCGCCCGGCGGGCCCTGCCCGCTTCGCCGATATCGGACCGAGACCCCGGCGCTCCCGGGGTCTTCGCTCGTCCGGGAGGTCCCGGCGCGGTCTCAGGCCTCGACGCCGCCGGCGCCGCGCCAGGCGCTGACCAGCCAGGCCGTCGCCCGGTCGATGGCGTGACCGTCGACGATCGCCGGGCCGAGGGTCACCCAGCCCCTGCCCCGCAGCGACCGACCGGTGTCCGGGGTCCGGAGGGCCGCCTCGGCGACCGGCGGCGAGAGCCGGAACGAGGCCGCCCCGCCACCGGCCTCCACGACCGCGAAGACGACGTCGCGGTGGCGGTACTCGACGGCGCCGTCGGTCGTCTCGAGCAGGACGATCCCGCTCAGGTCGCCGGCGGCCGCGGCGAGCGCCTCGGCCAGGGTCAGGCTCACCCCCGGCCGGCCGCCGCCAGGACCGCCGCGAGGTCGGCGAGGTGGGCCTCGTAGTGGTCGATCGTCTCGGTCAGGAAGAACTCCTCGTACTCGGCGTTCTTCAACCAGCGCGTCTCGGGGACCACGGTCAGATAGCCACGCAGCTCGCCGGGCACGGTCCGGTAGCGGCGCCGGACCTCGTCCATCGGGAGGGCCAGCCAGGTCAGCCGGATCTCCTCGTTGAGGTCGTCGCCGCGGGCGTCCCAGTCGGCGTCGGAGGCCACCTTGGCCGGGCTCGTCTCGCCCACGGCGAGCTCCCGGGCGACCTCGAGGCCCACCTCCAGCCAGGCCGCGAGGTGGGCCATCAGGTCGCGACCGGACCAGCCGTGGGCGGCCGCCAGCGGCGTCGAGAGCTCGGCATCGGTCAGCTCGGCGAGGACCTCGTAGGGTCGCCAGCCGTCGCGCTCGTCCTCGAGGAACGAGAGGGCATCAAGGTACATCGGGGCTCCTCTGGGCTCGGAAGGGCGATGGTACCGCGCGCGATCGCGTCCGGCGCCGTCCGGGCTCAGACCGCGACCGGCTCGCGGTACTCCCCGAAGACTGCCCGGAAGACCCCGCACATCTCGCCCAGCGTCACGTAGGCGGCGGCACAGGCGACGAGGGCCGGCATCAGGTTCGTCTCGGACGACTCCGGACGCGCGGCGAGGTCGCGCAGCCGACTCAGGGCCGCCTCGACCGCCACGGCGTCGCGCTCTCGGCGGGTCCGCTCCAGCCGGGCCAGCTGGGTCCGGAGCGAGGCCTCGGAGACCTGGAGGAGCGGGATCGCCAGGGCCTCGTCGGGGTCGGCCTGGCGGTTCACCCCGATGACGATCCGCTCCCCGGCGTCGAACTCGCGCTGGAAGCGGTAGGCCGCGTCGGCGATCTCACGCTGGGGATAGCCCTCGGCGATCGCCGCGACCATCCCGCCCCGCCGATCGATCTCGTCGAGGTAGCGCCAGACCGCCCGCTCGGTCTCGTTGGTCAGCGACTCGACGAACCACGACCCGCCGAGCGGGTCGATCGTGTCGGCGACCCCGGTCTCGTCGGCGATGACCTGCTGCTGTCGGAGGGCGAGCAAGGCCGCCTCGGCCGACGGGACCGCCCAGGCCTCGTCGTAGGCGTCGGTGTGGAGCGACTGGGTGCCCCCCAGGACCGCCGCCAGGGCCTGGATCGCGACCCGGGTCAGGTTGTTGAGCGGCTGCTGGGCGGTCAGGCTGACCCCGGCCGTCTGGGTGTGGAAGCGCAGCCAGGTGGAGCGCTCGTTCCCGGCCCGATAGCGCTCGGTCATGAGCTTCCACCAGATCCGCCGGGCGGCCCGGAACTTGGCGATCTCCTCGAAGAAGTCGCTGTGGCTGTTGAAGAAGAAGCTCAAGCGCGGGGCGAAGTCGTCGACCCGCAGCCCCCGGGCGACCGCCGCCTCGATGTACGCCATCCCGTCGGCGATCGTGAAGGCCAGCTCCTGGACGGCCGTCGAGCCGGCCTCGCGGATGTGGTAGCCGCTGATCGAGATCGTGTTCCAGCGGGGCAGCTCGCGGGTCCCGAACTCGATCGTGTCGGTGACCAGGCGCATCGACGGGCCGGGCGGGAAGAGGAACTCCTTCTGGGCGACGAACTCCTTGAGGATGTCGTTCTGGATCGTGCCCTCGAGTGCGGACCGGGGCACACCGCGCTTCTCGGCCGCGGCGATGTACATCGCCCAGATCGGGGCGGCCGGCGAGTTGATCGTCATCGAGGTGCTGATCCGGTCGAGCGGCAGGCCGTCGAGGAGGACCTCCATGTCGGCCAGGCTGCTGACCGCGACCCCGCAGGTCCCGAACTCACCCTCGGCCTCCGGGTCGTCGGTGTCGTAGCCGTACAGGGTCGGCATGTCGTAGGCGATCGAGAGCCCGGTCTGGCCGGCGTCGAGGAGCTGCCGGAAGCGGCTGTTCGTGTCCTCGGCCGCCCCGAAGCCGGCGAACATCCGCATCGTCCAGAGCCGCGACCGGTAGCCGCTCGGGTGGATGCCCCGGGTGAAGGGCGGCTCGCCGGGGAAGCCGACGTCCCGGAGGGGGTCGAAGTCGTCCCAGCGGCCGGCCGCGAGGGGCTGCCCCAGGTGGTCCACTTCGGTCGGACCGCCGCCGCCGGTCGACCCGGCTGTCGTCTCCGCGGTCGACCACGGTCCGTAGAGCCGCTCCATCTCGACGTCGCTGATCGTGCTGAAGCGACGACGACGTTCGGGCGTGCGCTCGGTGGCGGGCTCGAGGCGCTTCGCCTCCCAGGCACGGCGACGGGCCGACCAGGTCATGGCCGCGACGATAGCACGGGGTCCCGCGCCGACGGAGCCCTCAGCGGAAGGCGTCCAGGGCGGCCTGGATCTCGGCGTCGGTCAAGTCGGCGGCGAGGGCCACCCGGACCTGGCCCTTGCCGGGGCCCGGCCAGACGAGGATCCGCTGGAACGACTCGCCGTTGAGGAAGTCGAGGCGATAACCGGTCAGGTCGCCGACCCGGAGGTCCTTTTGGACGATGTCGTGGACGTGGGCGGTATCCGCCCGGGCACCGGCCAGGTACGAATCGAACATCGTCTTCGCCGTCAGGCCATCGGCCTCGAAGGTCACCAGGCTGACTGCCTTGCCGCTCCCGCGGTCCCACGTCCCGGCGCCGAAGCGGGCCTCGCCGATACCGCTCTCCGCCAGGGCGCCGAGCGAGGCCTTCGAGCAGTAGCGACCCGATTCGAGGACGCTCGGCGGGAGACCCGAGATCGTGGTCGGGACCGTCATCTCGAGCTCGGGGAAGGCGCCCGCCATGCGCTGCTCGTCGACGCCGCCGCACGGCGCCGTGGGGTCGAACGAGGGGGGCGACGCCCCGCCGACGCAGGCCGCGGCGGTCAGCAGGACGGCCGCGACAAGGGCGACCAGACGACGAGGGATCATCGTCGGGGAATCTACCCCGGGCCGGCGGTCCGCGCCCCAGGGACCGCCTGCCCGGTGTCCGGGTGCACCTGGTACCCGCGTCCCGGAGTGGTGCGCCGACGCGCCCGACCATCGCCGCCCGCCCCGGGAACGAGTCGGCTATTCCCCATCGCCCCGTCGTCGGGTACCTTCAGGGCACGCCGTCGAGCGAGCCACGGGAACGTACCTGGGGCGTCGGTCACGGACCGGGGAAGCGCAGGACCTGAACGTCCAGGACCATCCAGGGCGAATGCCAGGGGCGGTCACCAAGGGCCCGGCGAACCCCGATCACGAGCCGAGCAACCATGAGTCATCGGCCGGCAGGCCCGAGTCTCGGAGCGACGGCAGGCCTCATCAGCCTTCATACGGCGGGCGGCCCGGACATCGGGCCGCCGCCTCCATCACGATCTTCCGAACGATCGCCCCCGAGGGCACCGGGGGCGATCGTCATGTCCGGGTCCGCGTCCAGGCGGCCGACCCCTTAGCGGGGCCGCTCCGACGCGGGCCGGATCAGTCGTGCGGCGGCCCCGGCGGGACCCGCGAGGGCCGGGACCGCCGCACGATCCCCCGGGCGTCCAGGTCCTCGCGGACGACCCGGGCGGCGGCGACCAGGTCCGGCTCGCGGAGCACGGTGGTCGCCAGCCAGTCGATGTACGACGGTTCGAAGGCCGCGACTTCGCCCAGGGTATGGCCGTGGAACTTGCCGAAGCCCAGCATCGTCGCGTTGGCCGCCTCGAGCGACGGGGCGACCGGCGGCCGGAAGCGACGGACCCGCGACCGGACGAGCGGGCCGTTCGGGTCGGACGCCCGACGCGGGCCGGTGTCGCCGACGCGGGCTCGGATCGGCGGCTGTCCGGGCAGCGGATGAGCCTGCCCGTTCTCGCGTCGACTGGTGGTGGCGTTCCGCGGCCGGAGCACGTCGGTCGTGTCGAGACGGGCGGTCACCGGGCGGGTCGGCCGCGCCGCGGGTGGTCCGCCTCGCCGCCGATCAGTGGCCCCGGAGGAGGCGCCCTGGGCCTGTCCATTGCGCGAGACGAGCGTCTCGTAGGCGGTATTGATCTCGGCCATCCGACGGGTCGCCGCGCGGGCCGCGACGGCGTCCCCCCGGTGAGGTCCGGGTGGTGCTCCCGGGCCAGTCGTCGCCAGGCGGCCTTGACCCGGGCGGTCGACGAGCCGGGCTCCACGCCGAGGACGAGATACGGGTCGCGTCGCGTCACGATCCGAGTCTAGCGGGGGTCGCTTGACAGGGCGGTCCGGCTGTCGTCCCCTTGGCTCATGTCCACCATCCGACGGACGGGGATCGTCATCGGGCTCGCGGCGACCTCGGCGGCCGCGGCCGTCCGCTTCGCCCACGTCTACCGGGAGCGGGCCGGCTTCCCCCGCCGGCGGCCGCCCCGGTTCACCCCGGCCGTTTTCGGCCTGCCCTTCGAGGAGACGGTCGTGGCCTCGGCCGGGGGCGAGCTGCCGGCCTGGTTCATCCCGGCCGAGGGGGGCGCGTCAGGACCCGGGGTGCTCCTGGTGCACGGCTGGGACTCGGCCCGCGACCGGACCCTGCCCAACGCCGTCTTCCTCCACGCCGCCGGGTTCCACTGCCTGACCTTCGATGTGCGTGGCAACGGGGCGAACCCGGCCGAGGAGCTGCCGCTCAGCGCCGGCGAGTTCGGGGCCGATGCGGCGGCCGGTTTCGATGCCCTGCTCGCCCGGCCCGAGGTGACGATCGGAGGCATCCTGGGTCACTCGATCGGCGGGGTCGGGGCGATCCTGGCCGCCGCCGCCGATCCGCGGGTCGCGGCCGTGGTCAGCGTGTCGGCCCCGGCCGATCCGCGGGCCATGGTCCGCCAGACCTTCCGGCTCGCCAGGCTGCCCATCCCCGGCCCGGTCGCCCAGCCGCTCGCCTGGCTGACGACCCGGGTCTATCTCCGGCCCCGCGGCCACCTCCTCCGGGAGATCAGCGCCCGGCACGCGGTGGTCCGTTACGAGGGTCCCCTCCTGGTCGCCCACGGCCGGGCGGATCCGGTCATGCCCGTCGCCCACGCCCGGCGGATCGCCGGCGCGGCCCTCGACGCCCGCCGGTCGACCGGGCGACCCGCCCCCGTGGAGCTCCTCATCGGCGACGAGGGCGGGCACAGCTGGCTGTACGAGGATCCCGACTTCCGCCGACGGTGGCCGCCTTCCTCGCCCGCGCCCTCGGCGGACCGCTCACCCCGGAGGCGGCCGGCGATGCCGCGGCGGCGGCCGATGCCCGACGGTTGCCCGAGCCGGAGGCGCCGCTGGTCGGCGACCGGGCGTCCTCGCCGGCCCTCGCCATGGTCGGCCGGTCGTCGCGCGAACCGTGACGGCGTGGGACGCCGTCCGGTCGAGACGGGCGATCCGGACGTTCGCGCCACGGCCGCTGGCGGAGACCGAGATCGAGCGGATCCTCGATGCCGGCCGCCATGCGGGCAGCTCGAAGAACCTCCAGCGTTGGGACTTCATCGTGGTCCGCGACCGGGAGCGACTCGAGCAGCTCGCCGGAGTCGGCCCGTGGGCCGGTCACCTCGCCGGCGCCGCGGTCGGGATCGCCCTGATCACCCCGGATCCGCGAGGCTGCCGACGCTCCGCTCTCGGTCATGTTCGACCTGGGCCAGGTGGCCGCCAACATGCTGCTCGTCGCCTGGGAGCTCGGGATCGGCAGCGTGCCGGCGACCGTCTACGAGGCGGACCGCTGCCGGGCCATCCTGGGCTATCCGACGGACCGCCACTGCGAGTACATCCTGTCCTTCGGCTACCCGGCCGACCCCTCGAAGCTCAGCGCCCCGCCTCGCCCGGGGGGCCGCCGGCCGCTCGCCGGGATGGTCCGCGAGGAGCGCTGGTAGCCGGGTCCCAGGGTCGGGCTACTGCCACTGGAACCGGCGCGCCGCGAAGCCGAAGCAGACTACGGTCCAGACCGGCCAGGACCGCGACGCAGACCCACAGCGGGGCATAGGCGACGCCGCCGACCATGACCTGGCGGAGGGCGTCCGAGAGGTAGGTCAGGGGCAGGAACCGGGCGACCGTCTGGAGCGCCTCGGGCATGACGGCGATCGGGAAGAACGTGCCCGACAGGAACATCATCGGGAACTGGACGGCACTGGTCATCCCGTTCGCCGCGTCCTCGGTCTTGGCCAAGCGTGGCGATCACGTAGCCCAGGGCCGTGAAGGCCAGCGAGCCGAGGATCGCCAGGGCGGCCATCCCCAGCAGGCTCCCGACGATCTGGACGTTGAAGGCCAGGACCCCGACGCCGACGATGAGCACGAACTGGACGAGCGCGATGAGCATCCGCATGATCACGTTCGAGCCGATCAGCTGCCAGCGCCGGAGGGGCGTCGCGGCCAGCCGCTTGAGGATGAGCTTCTGGCGGTCGGCCACGATCGGGATGGCGGCGAAGATCCCGGTCTGCATGAGGGCCATCCCGAGGATGCTCGGGACCAGGTAGGAGACCGCGTTCAGGCGCTCGGTCTGGATCGGCCGGGGAGCGCTCGACGATCGCCACCGGGCGCCCACCGAGATTGACCTGGGCGATGACCCCGTTGACGTACGAGACCATCGTCCCGGCCGTCGTCTGCTGACTGGGGTCGATGTAGTAGGTGATCGTCGTCTGCCGGGTCGGGTCCAGGCCCGCGGTCGCGACGACCGCCGCGTAGCCCTTGGGGACGACGATCACCCCCGAGTTCTCGCCCGTCTTCATCGCCTCGAGCCCGGCCTCCTGGGTCGTGTCGACGAGCTTGACATTGGGCGCCGAGGCGAACGCCGCCCGGAGCTGGGCGGACGCCGGCGAGGCGTCCTGGTCGACCCAGGCCACGGTGATCGTGCTGTCGCCCCCCGAGAAGATCGCACCGAACAGGACGACGAAGATCAGCGGGAAGGCGAGGGTCCAGAAGAGCGCCTGGCGGTCGCGCAGGTAGCCCCGGATGTTGGCGAGGGTCAGGGCTCGAAGGGCCTTCATCGCGTTCCCCTCAGTCCCGCAGCGCCCGGCCGGTCAGCTCGAGGAAGACGTCCTCGAGGGTCGCCCGGCGAACGTCCAGGTTGCCCGGATCCACGCCCGCCTCGTCGGTCAGGGCGAGCAGCGCGCCGACCGTCGCCGGGACGTCCTTGGTGTACAGGAACGTCGTACCGTCGTCGGTCTTCACCGTCTCGACGGCAGCCAGCCCGAGCAGTCGCTCGACCGGCAGCTCGGGCAGGCTGTCGAAGCGGACCGCCCGCTCGTGGAACCGTCGGTCGATGAGCTCTCGCGGCGAGCCGTGCTCGAGGATCCGGCCGTGGTCCATGATCGCGAGCCGGTCGCACAGGTGGTCGGCCTCCTCCATGTAGTGGGTGGTCAGGAGGATCGTCTTGCCCTGATCGCGGAGCCTCTCGACCAGGTCCCAGAGAGACCGCCGGGCGGCCGGGTCCAGGCCGGTGGTCGGCTCGTCGAGGAAGACGACCTCCGGATCGTTGACCAGGGCGAGGGCGACCGCCAGGCGCTGGCGCTGGCCGCCGGACAGCTCCCGGGTGAGAGCACGGCGCCGCTCGCCGAGGTCGAGGAAGTCGATGAGCTCGTCGGTCGGGACGGTCCGGGCGTAGAAGCTCCGGAACAGATCCAGGACCTCGGTCACGGTGAGCTTCGGGTAGAGCTCGGCGGTCTGGAGGGTGACCCCGATCCGCTCCTTCAGCGAATCCGGATCGGCGACCGCGTCGATCCCGAGGATCTCCAACCGGCCGGAGTCGGGCTTGCGCAGGCCCTCGAGCATCTCGATGGTGGTCGTCTTGCCGGCGCCGTTCGGCCCGAGCAGTCCGAAGACCTCGCCGCGCCGGACCTCGAAGCTGAGGCCGTCGACCGCCCGCACCTCACCGTACGTCTTGTGGACGTCCAGGACGCGGATGATCGGATCGCCTGGGAACGAAGTCGTCATGTCGCCTCTCGTGGCCGGGACCCAGCCGTCGTGCCCTGGATTGTGCCAGCAGCGCTCGACGTCCGTCGCGAGCGGACATGCCGCCCCGAGCCGGCCCGGCTCAGAGCTCGAGATCGTTGCCCGGTTCGAGGGCCGCGACCGCCCCGGCCGACTCGGGCGCCGGAGCCCCACTCGCGAGATACGAGCTGAGCGCCGTCTCGAACCCGACGTCCCGCCCTGCGCGCTCCGAGAGGAGCCACTTGTGCTCGAGCACGTCGCAGTACGTCTGGATCGGGTCGCGATCGGGTTCGACCGCCGCGGCCAACCGGACGATCGCCGGTTCGTAGAGCTCCTCGCGCCAGCGTCGGGCACCCTCGAGGCGGTCGACCGGCCGACCCTCGGACCAGGCCAACCAGGTCCGGTACTCCCGAAGGTCGTTCATCAGCAGGCGGGCCTGGCCCTCGAGGGCGACGATGCCGGTCCGCTCCTCGAGCTCGCGGGCATGGAACCGCCGGGTGGTGACCGCGACGCGGAGCCGGAGGCGACCGGTCCGATCGCCCGGCTCGAGCTCGATCTCGTCGATCGAGAAGCCGAGGTCGTTGAGCCGGCGGATCCGAGCCTCGATCGCGTGCCGGTCGCCGGCCCGCAGGTCGTGCTCGGCGTGGAGCTCGTCCCAGAGGGCCCGATAGCGGATCCGGACACCCTCGGCCGCGGAGATGGCGTCCTCGAAGTCGTCGTCGCGGCCCTGGAGCGCGGCGAGGTCGGCCAGCCCGAAGGCGACGTTCTCGACGAGGACCTCGAGGTCGTAGGCCCGCTGGCCGTCGGAGAGCGAGGGATGAACCTCGCTCGTCTCGGCATCGACCAGGAAGGCCTGGATCTTGTCCCCGTCCCGGCGGAAGAGCGTGTTCGCCAGCGAGCAGTCGCCCCAGTACACACCGGCCCGGTGAAGGTCCACCAGCAGCGAGGCCATGGCGTCGAGGAGCCGGTCGCGGTAGGCCACCGAGCCCGACGGCAGACGCATGAGCAGCCGCCGGTACTGAAGGGAATGGGCCAGGTAGGCGGTGACCAGGATCGCCTCGGACCCGTCGGCCGATTCGGCCAGCCCGACCGGTTCGACCGCCGGGAGCTCGATCGAGCCGAGGTGGCGAAGGACCTCGTACTCGCGTCGGGCGACCCCCAGCGGCTCCTCCTTGAGGGCGTACAGCCGGCCATCGTCGACGAGGAACCGGACGAGATGACGCGAAGGGCCGACCGGCAGCTCACGCAGGTCGTGGTCGGCCGCCGACCACTCGGCGAGGGGCGTCTCCCAGGGCAGACCGATCAGACCCGGGGACGTCGTCCGTAGTCGGAGGTGAGGAAAGGGCGCCGGGGCCGCGAGGTCGCTCAGAGCCGCTTCCGGAGGTAGGCGGTGACCGTCGCGTCGTAGCCCAGCGACTCGTAGAGGTGGCGCGCCTCGGCTCGATGATGGGCGGCGGTGACCTCGATGAACGCCGCGCCGGCGTCGCGGGCGATCGCATCGGCCGCGGTCATCAGGTCGTGGCCCACCCCGCGCCCGCGAGCGCCGGCGTCGACGACGAGGGCGAGCACCCGGGCGATCGTGTCGTCGTGCTCGAAGCGGGGCATCAGGTGGACCGCCACGAAACCGAGGATCTCCCCCGCGTCCTCGGCCACCAGGACCGTTCCGGACCCCGCCGTGAAGCGCTCGATCCGGCCCACGATCGTCGACGCGGCGGCGGGATACCCCTCGTCGGTGAAGAGCGCGGCGATCCGCTCGGCATCGGCCGTGGTGGCGGCCCGGAGGACGACAGGCTGCGGGGCGATCATGGCCCCGATGGTACCCCGTCGCCGTCATCGACGACCACCACGAGCACGGGCCGCGACCCCCTGCCGACCGCTTTGCCCTCCGACGGCGCCCGGGGATCCACGACGAGCACCGCCGCCCCGAACGGACCGGACCCGCGCCGGAGGGTGAGACCGGCCGCGGCGAGCCGCTCCAGGATCAGGCCGGCTTCCCCGGGATGGGACCCGATCGGATGGAGGACCGTGGCGTAGAGCACCGCCCAGCCCTCACCCCGTCGGGCGAGCGTCGCCGCCAGCCGACCCTCGGTCGAGGGTTCCAGGAGGACGACCGGCGGGACGGTCGCCCCGCTCACCGGTGGTCGGGTGAGGCCGATCCTGGCGGTCGCCCCGAGGAGACGGTCGAACGGCGCGTCGGAGAAGGGTCCAAGGTCGCGCAGCTCCCGAGTCGCCCGGTCGAGGTCGACAGTGGCCCAGCCGACCGCCACGGGCCGGAGCGAGACGCCGTCCAGGTCGAGCGCGTCCTCGGGCAGGAGGACAAGCCCGATCGCGGCCGCCAGCTCACGCCCGACCGCCGACGGGTCCCGGCTGGCGTCCACGACCCTCCTCGCGGCCGGTCAGGCCGGTCCGTCGACGACGAAGAGGGTCGCCCCGGACGGCAGGTCGATGACCGTCGGATCAGGCAGGCCGGCGGCTGCGTAGAGCGCTTCGTACCCGGCGTGATCCCACATCCGGGTCCCCTGGAAGACCTCGTCGAGCTGGATCCCCCAGAGCATGGCCCCGTCGAGCGCGCGCGACTCCTCGAGGCTGTCCGGCAGGCACCAGTCGAGGACCAGCAGCCGGCCGCCGGGTCGGACGACCGCCCGGGCCGACCGGAGGGCGCCGACCGGGTCGACCAGCTCGTGGAGCGCATCCTGGATGTAGACGAGGTCGAACGCCGGACCGTACGGCAGGTCCGTCGGATCCCGGCTCTCGATGACGACACGCCCGCCCAGGCCGGCCTCGGCGACGTGACGCATAGCCCGGGCGACGTTGTCCGGCTCGAAGTCGACCCCGACCCCCGAGACGCCGGGGAACCGCCGGGCGATGGCGACGAGCCAGCGCCCCCCACCGCACGCGACGTCGAGGACCCGGCCGCCGCCGGCGAGAGCGGCGGCGAGATCGGGCAGCGCGGCCAGGGCCTCCTGGAAGAAGACCGCGATGTCCTGGGCGGTGACCGCCTCGATGGCCCGGTGGAACCGGGGTGGACGCTCCGCGATGGGGCGACCGGTCCGGAAGAACTCGGTCATCCGCTCCCAGTCGAGCGCACTCACGACGGTCGAGCTGAACTGACCGCCGAGGTACTCGGGCCGATCGTCGTCGAGGAGGATCCTGGCCACCTCGGGGATGACCCGAGCCCGCTCTCCGTCGAAGTCGATGACGTCGACCGAGTGAGCCAGGCGGATCCAGACCGCGACCGGTCCGGGCTGGCAATCGACCTCCGTGGCGAGCGCCTCGGGGGTGAGTCCCGCTTCGGCGGCCGCCCGGAGGCGGGCGACGAGCCCGAGCTCGAGCCCGAGGTGGACGGCCCAGGTCCGGTAGAACCCGGCGAGGCTCCCCGCCAGCTCGTCGAAGCGGTCGTCGATCGACATCGTCCCGGGATTGTCGCATGTCGGCTCCTCTCGGCCGAGCGGGCTTCGGCCGTCCAGGGGTCCGGGCGGCCGGGGGATGCAACCGCGTGGACCGCCGCCGTGTTATGAACCGGTGATGGATGAGCCAGAGCTCCTCGAAGCCCTCGCCGCCGACCTCGATGGATCGTTCGAAACCCTCGTCCGCGCCCAGCAGGACCGGGTCTTCTCGATCGCCCTCCGTCTCCTGGGCGACCGGGCCGAAGCCGAGGACGCCACCCAGGACGCGCTCGTCCGGGCGTATCGGGCGCTCGGGACCTGGGACGGCGACCGGATCCGGACCGTCCGCCTGGGGGCGTGGCTGGCCACGATCACGGTCAACGTCGTGCGCAATCGTCGACGCCGCCCCGCCGGATCGGGCGCCGCCGAGCCGCTCGAGTTCCTCGACGAGCTGGAGCACCCGGTCGCCGGCTCGCCCGGGACGCCGCACGACCGCGCCCTCCAGCGGGAGGCCGTTGAGGCCTGGGCCATCCGCCTCCTGGCCCTGCCCGAGCGCTATCGCGCACCTGTGGTCCTGCGCCACGTGGACGGGCTCGGCTATGACGAGATCGCCCTCGCCCTCGACCGGCCGGCAGGGACCGTCAAGGCCCAGGTCCACCGCGGGCTGGCCCTGCTTCGGGCGGCCATCGAGGCCGAATCCAGGGCACCGACCCAGGTCGGGACGGACGTCCCTCGACCCGGTGGCTCGATCGCCCGGCCGATGGCCAGGGGTCCGACCGGTCCCGTCGAACGCCCCGCCGATCCTCTCCCCGTCCCGAACCGCCTCCCGGAGGTGCCCCGATGACCCCGCTCGCTCCCCCGTCGCCCGACGACGCCACCCTTGCCGCCGACCTCGCCGAGCTCCGTATCGTCGCGCCGGCCGCGGTCCTGCCCCGGACCCTCGTCGAGCTGGGGCTGGCCGACGCCTACGGCTCGATCCCGTCGCCGATCGGCACGCTCTGGGTCGCCTTCAACGGTCTCGGCGTGGTGACCGTCGAGGAGGCGTCCGACCGAGCGTCCTTCGAGGCGCGCCATGCCGCACGGTTCGGTCGGCCGGCCCACGCCGTCGCCGCCCTGCCGGCCCGCCTGGCCGGCTCGATCGATCGTCGCCTTGGTGGCGACCGACGGGTCCGCATCCCGCTCGATCTGCGCGGCCGGACGGAGTTCGAGCGCGACGTCTGGATGAAGGCCCTCGAGATCCCCCGGGGCGAGGTCCGGCCGTACGGCTGGATCGCCGCCGAGATCGGCCGGCCGCGGGCGGTCCGTGCCGTCGGGACGGCGCTCGGTCACAACCCGGTCCCGCTCATCGTGCCCTGTCACCGGGTGGTCCGGAGCGACGGGATGATCGGGAACTACTCGCTCGGTGGGCCCGGCAACAAGCGGACGATCCTCAGCGCTGAGGGGCTCGACCCGGACGAGCTGGAGCGGCTGGCCCGGGCGGGGATCCGCTACATCGGGTCCGACACCACGCGGATCTACTGCCTGCCGAGCTGCCATCACGCCCGGCGGATCGACGAGCGCCATCGGGTCCCGTTCCGGTCCGCTACCGAGGGCGCCCGGAACGGATACCGCCCCTGCCGGGTCTGCCGCCCGACGGCGATCGCCGCCTGAGACCTGGGCCGGCAGGTCCGCCGGCCACTGACGGGCTGACAGATCACCGGCCACTCCTGGGACAGCACGTGCGGGGAGCGTGAGCCGCCTATCATCACGTGATGGCTCGACGAGCCGACGTGCGGTACGCCTGGAACGGCGACGTGGCGCTGGCCTACCAGGTCTTCGGCGCTGGGCCGGTGGACCTCGTCTACCTGCAGGGGTACGCGTCCCACATCGACCTCAACTGGGACAGCCCGTACCTGGCGAGGTTCCTGCGCGGACTCGGCGAGCGGGCGCGGGTCATCCACACGGACCGGCGTGGCTGGGGCTGCTCCGACCGCTTCTCGCCGGGGGACGTCGCTCCGCTCGAGGTCCAGGTCGACGACCTGGTCGCAGTGATGGACGCGGCGGGCTCCGAGCGTGCGGTGATCTTCTTGTCGGACGACACCTGTCCCACCGGTGTGCTGTTCGCGGCGACGTATCCCGAGCGGACAGCCGGCCTCGTCCTAGTCGACCCGATCTTCGCCTGGTACGACACCGAGGATGCGCGACGGGAGTGGGCGGACATCAACGCCCGAGTGCGCCGCGAGTGGGGGACGCCCGCCTATTTCGGCGAACACTGGCATGACGAACGCGAGCAGCATGACTGGTATGCGCCGTGGTGCCGGGCGAGCATCGCCCCGGGAGCGCTCGCCGCCGAGTCGGATGCATTCGGCGGGGTCGATGTCCGGGACGTCCTCTCCTCGATCCACGCGCCGACGCTCCTCGTAGGCAGCTCCGAGGGGAGTGAGAGCATCGGCGATCCGGTTGCAACCAACGCGCGCGCTTTTCAGGCCGGGATCCCGGGCTCGCGACTGATCGAGCCGACGAGAGAGGGCGGCGCCTCGTGGCATCACTGGTACGCCCGTGGCTCTTCGATCCTCGCGGCCGTCGGCGACCTGATCGCCTCCATCCGGGAGGAGGAGACGTCCTTCGACCGGGTGCTCGCCACGGTCCTGTTCACCGACATCGTCGACTCCACCGCCACGGCCACGGTGCTGGGCGACGCGAGCTGGCGCAAGCTGATCGACGAGCACGACCGCGCGGCCAAAGCCCTGGTGGCGAGGTACCGGGGCGAGTACATACACTCCACCGGCGACGGCCTCCTCGCCACGTTCGACGGCCCGGCCAGAGCCGTCCGCTGCGCCCAGGCGATCATCGAGGCGGCGAGGCCCCTGGGGGTCGAGATCCGGGCCGGCCTCCACACCGGCGAGGTCGAGCGTGCCGACCACGGGGTCGCCGGGGTGGGTGTCCACATCGGGGCCAGAGTCGGCGCCATGGCCGGTGCCGGCGAGGTCTGGGTCAGCTCCACCGTCAAGGACCTCACCGCGGGCTCCGGTCTGGCCTTCGAGGATTGCGGCGAGCACGAGCTCAAGGGCGTCCCGGACCGCTGGCACCTGTACCGAGTCCCGCGATCCTGATCGCGGACACCGGACGAGGCGTCGCCGCCACGAGTAGGGGGCTGCCCGACCCGCCTTCGAGGTACCACTCCAGGACGCTGCGTGGGTATCGGTCGTTCGAGTCCGCCCGCGCCGCCCGCGCCGGCCTCTTCCGCAGGCGGCGACCTGGGCGATGCGCCCGGGACCGGGACCGGGTATGCTCCGGACTTGGACCAGTCGACTGAGCCAAGCGTCTCCACGGGGCGGCTCCACGCCGCCAGCCCGGTCGCGATCTGGGCCGGCCTCTTCACCCTCTACTTCGTGTGGGGCTCGACGTACATCGGGATCAAGGTCAGCGTCGAGACGATCCCGCCGTTCCTGATGGCCTCGATCCGCTTCCTCATCGCCGGGGCGATCCTGCTCACCTGGGAGATCGTCGCCACCCGTCGGCTCAGGGGCGACCCGGACGTGCCGCCGGAGGAGCGCCCGGCGATGCCCAGTCGGCGCGAGTGGCGGGACTCGACCATCGTCGGCGGAGCCCTCCTGCTCGGCGGCATGGGCATGGTCGCGCTCGGCGAGAAGACCGTCTCGGCCGGGATCGCGGCGATCCTCGTCGCGATGCTGCCGGTCTGGGTGGCCGTCTTCGGCCGGGTCTTCTTCGGGGAGCGACTCCCGGTCGCGGCCGTCGTCGGGATCATCGTCGGCCTGGCGGGCGTGATCATCCTGGTCGGTCCGTTCGCGTCCGGCGGCGAGGCGCGGCTCGACCCGTTCGGGATCCTGTGCCTGATCATCTCGCCGATGTGCTGGGGGGCCGGGTCGCTCTACTCGTCCCACCTGGCCACCCTGCCCCGACGACCGCTCACCGCGACCGGTCTCCAGATGCTCTGCGGCGGCCTGCTCCTCGGTTTCGGGGCGTTGGTCACCGGTGAGGTCGCCACGTTCGACCCGGCCGCCGTCTCGACCCGGTCGCTCGTCGCGCTGGTCTATCTCACGACGATCGGGAGCCTGGTCGGCTTCACCACCTACGTCTGGCTCCTGCGGGTGGCGCCGCTGCCCAGGATCGCGACCTACGCTTACGTGAACCCGGTCGTGGCGTTCATCCTGGCCGGCATCCTGCTCGGCGAGGCGATCGAGCCACGCACGGTGATCGCCGGGGCCATCATCATCTTCGCCGTGGCCCTGATCGTCACCGCCCGGAGCCGGACCGACGGCCGGTCCGCGACCCAGCCCGGCGTAGCGACAGCCGCCTACCCGGACTGACCCGGGGTCCGGCGAAGGTCGCTCGACCGGCCGTTCAGCCCTCGGCCAGGACCGTCCTGGCGACCCGCCGGGCCAGGGCCATCACGGTCAGCATCGGGTTTACCCCGATCGCGGTCGGGAAGAGCGAGGCGTCGGCGACATAGAGCCCCGGGATCGTCGAGATCGACCCGCCTCGCCCTGCCCGGCGGACGCGACCGTCGGGATCGCATGGGTGGCCAGCCGGATCCGCGCCCATCCGGACCGTGCCCATCTGATGGGCGCTGAAGATCGTCCCGCGGTTCGGACCGAAGTCGAAGCGCTGCAGTCGATCGAGGAAGGCAGCGAAGGCTCGCTCCTCGCCACCGGCTGCGAACCCGGTCGGGCCGTGCCAGTGCGGCGGGGTGCCGACCGCGACGAGCTCGCGGGCGCCGGCCGCCCGAGCCAGCCGGGCCATCGACCCCAGGGCGTGCCGGAGCGTCGCGACCCCGGTCGTGTCGAGGTCGTAGTCGACCCGGGCCCCGCCGCTCGCGGTGGCCCGCACCCGACCCGAGCCGCCGTCCTCGCTGACCGCGATCAGCGGCCCGCACCAGCGGATCCGGTCCATGATCCCGGCGTGGCGGTCGGTGCCCTCCCAGGGCAGGGCCAGGGCGAGCAGGCCCGGATGACCCGGCGCGCTCTCGACGACATACCCGTTGCGACCGGGCTCCGGCTCCAGAAAGGCCATCGAGCGGGCGCCCTGGAGCGGCCCCCGCCACATCTCGATCGGCTCGGGGTACCAGCCCGCCAGCACCGAGACCGGGTGGAGCCGCAGGTTGCGGCCGAGCTGGGGATGACCGATGCCCGACCGCTCCAGGACGACCGGGGTCCGCAGCGAGCCGGCCGCGACCACGACCTGCCGGGCGCGCACCCGCAGCCGACGGGAGGGAGGTCGAGACCCGCTTGCTGCGGTCGCCCCGGACGGCGACTCCCAGCCGACCGTGCCCTCCACTCCGACCGCCCGCCCGCCCTCGATGAGCACCCGCTCGACCCGGGCGTCCGGCACGATCCGGGCACCGGCCCGGAAGGCGTCGGCGAGGTGGGCCCGCAGACCGGACCGCTTCGAGCCCGCCCGGCAGCCGAACGGGCACGAGCCGCAGGCCGTGCAGGTCGCGGCGTTGCGGGTCATCGGCGCCGCCTCCAGCCCGAGCTGCGCCGCCCCGCGCAGGATGATCGCGTCCTTGGCTGGCGGCTCGGCGACCGGGGCCACCTCCAGCTCGGCCGAGACGGCGGCGTAGTCGGCGTCCCCCTCGGCCCCGTCGAAGCCGGCGATCCCGTGGGTCGCCGCCCAGGTCGCCCGGACCCGATCCGGGGCGGCGATGCAGGTCATCCAGTTGATCGTGGTCCCACCGCCCACCCCGGCGCCGGCCAGGATCGAGACCGAGCCGTCCCAGGTGGCCGTCAGGCCGTGTCCGAGGTAGAGCCGATCGAACGCGTCGAGCTCGTCGCGGGGCATCTCCGGCTCGGGGACGAACGGCCCGGCCTCAAGCACCAGCACCGATCGCCCGGCCTCGGCCAGGGTCCCGGCGACCACTCCGGCCCCGGCGCCGGACCCGACGATGACGACGTCGGCTTCGAGGGTCAGCAGCCCGCCGGAAGCGTCGCCGACCGGGAGGGCGAAGGGTCGGATCGGGGTCGGGTCCTCGGTCAGTCCGGGGTCGTCCTGGACATAACCGATCGCGGTCAGGTACGGGTTGGCCGCCCCGCCCTCGCCGGGATCCGCGTAGGCCAGGAACGATAGCAGCCGCCGGAACGCCTGGAACGCGGAGCGACGGAGGGCCAGCCTCGACCCGCCCCAGGCCAGGAGGTAGCGCTCGCGGGCCGCCGGGTCGAGATCGCCGAACCGCGACGGCAGGCCGGTCAGGACCAGGTTGGCGACCCTGGACTCCGCCAGCCGGAGGGCGAGTCGGAGCTGACGGACCTGGGCCGGATCCACCGCCAGGTCGAGCGCCTCTGCGGCGAGCCGGGCCCGGCGCGTGGCCCCGCCTCGGACGAAGGTCTCGGCGAGAGCGGCCAGCGTGGCGAGCTCGGCCGGGGACCAGGAGGACCCCTCGGCGGGGCCCGGCGGGTCGGCGAGTCGTGGGTCCAAGCGCTCGGTCCCTCGGCTGCTGGCGGGCTACGATGACCGCCGAACGCGAATCATCCCACCCCGGCATCGTCCCGTGCCGGCCCAAGGAGATCCCTCCGATGATCGATGCCACGGCCCCCGGGACGGCTGAGCCGGTGATCGAACCGGTGGACGAACCCGGCCCTGCCGTCGACCCGCTCGCCGACGCGTCGCCCGGGGTCCGGGCCGCCTTCGAACGGGGCAGCCTCGCCGCGGCGGCCGCGACGGAGCGCCGATCGGAGATGCGCCGGATGCGCTTCGACACGATCGCCGTCCACGGGATCTACGGGATGCGCGAGGCGCTCGCGAACCAGGGCAGCATCATCGAGCCGGCCTACCTCAGCCCGGCCCAGCATTACCAGGACTCCGACGCCCTCGAGGCGGCCGTCGCCTACGGTGCACCGGCCTGGGGCTACACCCGGGTCGCCAACCCGACCCTGCACTACCTCGAGGAGACCCTCGCCCTCCTCGAGACGTACGGGACCGAGCTGACCGCGAGCGCCTGCGTGGCCGGGTCGGGGATGGCCGCCGTCCACCTCGCCACGAGCCCCTTCCTCAGCACCGCGGCGGACGCCCCGGCCGGCCGGCCGAACGTCGTCATCTCGGCCAAGTGCTACGGCGGCACGTTCATGCTCTTCGGCCGCTATGCCGCCGAGCGCGGCCTCGACGTCCGCTGGGTGAAGGACGAGCTCGACCTCGAGAGCTGGGCTTCACGGATCGATGCCGGGACCCGCTTCGTCTTCGGCGAGATGCCCTCGAACCCCGGGCTCGGCGTCTTCGACATCCCGGCCGTGGCGGGGCTCGCCCACGCGGCGGGGCTCCCGCTCATCGTCGACTCCACGGTGGCCACCCCGGCCCTGCTCCGACCCCTGGCCCTGGGCGCCGACGTCGTCGTCCACTCGCTGTCCAAGGCGATCGCCGGATCCGGGATGTCGATCGGCGGCGCGGTGATCGCCCGGCACGGGATCCCGAGCAGGGTCGGCGACGACGACCTGCGGGCGGACTACGGGCTCTACCTCAAGCTGGGACCGGGCCGCGACCAGGGACCGGCCTTCTCGCCGTTCAACGCCCTGATGACCCTCAACGACCTGCGCACGCTCCGCTCCCGGATGGACCTGTGGAGCCGCTCGACGGAGACGGTGGCCCGGTTCCTGGCGGCCCATCCCGCCGTCGACGAGGTCGGCTATCCGGGGCTCGAGACCCACCCCGGTCACGCCGTCGCCCGGCGCGACCTGCGCCTCGTCGACGCGGAGCCGCGCGACGAGCCGGCCGGCCGTTACGGCTCGCTGATGTCGTTCGTGGTGCGGGGCGGCGCCCCGGCGGCCCGGGTCGCGTTCGACCGGCTCCGGCTCGTCTGGCGGGCGACCGACCTCGGCCGGGTCAAGAGCATCGCGACGATCCCCGAGATCAGCACCCACCAGCAGCAGGGCGATGCGGGGCGCGAGCTCGCCTCGCTCCGGCCCGGGCTCATCCGCCTGTCGATCGGCGGCGAGCATCCGGACGACCTTATGGCCGACCTCGACCAGGCGCTGTCCGGGCGCTGATCCGGACCACGACCCCCGCGGAGTGCGTCGTCCCGCGCCCCCGCCCGACCGAGATGGAGACGCCTCGATGACCACGGGACACCACGGCCCGACGCCGCAGACGATGGGCCAGCAGTTCGGTCGGCGATCGTGGGCCGAGCCCTGGAAGATCAAGATGGTCGAGCCGCTCACCCAGCTCGACCGGGACGCACCGCGAGCGGGCGATCCGCGAGGCCGGCTACAACACCTTCCTGCTCCGCTCGGACGACGTCTACATCGACCTGCTGACCGACACGGGCACCTCGGCGATGAGCGACCGCCAGTGGGCCGGGATGATGCTCGGCGACGAGGCCTACGCGGGCAGCCGCAACTACTACCACCTCGAGGACGCCGTCCGACGCTTCTACGGCTACCGCTTCCTCGTCCCCACCCACCAGGGTCGCGGCGCCGAGCATCTCATCAGCCAGATCCTGATCAAGCCCGGCGACCTCGTCCCCGGCAACATGTACTTCACCACCACCCGGCTCCACCAGGAGCTGGCCGGGGCCGTCTTCGTCGACGTGATCGTCGACGAGGCCCACGACCCCGAGTCGCTCCATCCGTTCAAGGGCGACGTCGACCTGGCCAAGGTCGAGCGGCTCATCGCCGAGGTCGGGGCCGAGCGGATCGCCTACCTGAGCCTGGCCGGGACGGTCAACATGGCCGGCGGCCAGCCGGTCTCGATGGCCAACCTCCGGGAGCTCCGGGCGCTTCTCGACCGGCACGGGATCCGGCTTCTCCTCGACGCCACCCGGATGGCCGAGAACGCCTTCTTCATCCAGGAGCGCGAGCCGGGCTATGCAGAGCGCTCGATCGCCGAGATCCTGCTCGAGTTCTGCTCGTACACGGACGGCGCCTGGATGAGCGCCAAGAAGGACAACCTCGTCAACATCGGCGGCTGGCTGGCGGTCAACGACGAGTCGATCTTCGAGGAGCTGCGCAACCTGGTGGTCGTCTACGAGGGGCTCCACACCTACGGCGGGATGGCCGGGCGGGACATGGAGGCGCTGGCCATCGGGATCGAGGAGTCGGTCCAGGACCAGCACATCCGCTCGCGGGTCGGCCAGGTCCGCTATCTGGGCGAGCTGCTGACCGACTGGGACATCCCGATCGTCCAGCCGGTCGGCGGGCATGCCGTCTTCCTCGACGCCCGGCGCTTCTATCCGCAGCTGGATCAGGACCTCTTCCCGGCCCAGACCCTGGCCGCAGAGCTGTATCTCGACTCGGGCATCCGCTCGATGGAGCGGGGCATCGCCTCGGCCGGTCGGAACCCCGAGACCGGCGACCACAACCGGCCGAAGCTGGAGCTCACCCGACTGACCATCCCTCGGCGGGTCTACACCCAGGCCCACATGGACGTGGTGGCCGAGTCGGTCAAGGCCTGCCACGACGGCCGCGCCTCGGCCCGCGGCCTGCGGATGACCTACGAGCCGAAGTACCTGCGCTTCTTCCAGGCCCGCTTCGAGCCGATCTAGACATGTCGGGCGAGCGCACTGCCATGGACCGCTGGAAATTCTTCGCGATCACCCACGCAGACCATGTCGTGTGCAACCCGATGAGCGTCGACGCGCTCGAGGAGCTCGTCGACCTGCTCGAGCTTCCGCCCCGAGCCCGGGTCCTCGATATCGCCTGCGGCAAGGGTGAGCTGCTGGTCCGCCTCGTCGAACAGTATCGCGTACGGGCGGTCGGGGTCGACCTCTCGCCGTCGTTCATCCGAGACCTCCGAGAGAAGGCGGTCGGGCGTGTCCCGGACGCCGACCTCGAGGTGCTCGAGATGGACGGTGCCGACTACCGGGGCGAGCTGGGCAGCTTTGACCTGGCCTGCTGTCTCGGGGCGAGCTGGACCTTCGACGGACACGCGGGGACCCTGCGGGCCCTGTCGGGGTTCGTCCGACCGGGTGGTCTGGTCCTCGTTGGCGAACCGTTCTGGCGCCGGTCGCCGGGGCAGGCGTACCTCGCATCGAGCGGACTACGGGCCGACCAGTTCGGGACGAACGTGGAGAACGTCGAAGCGGGTAAGCGGGCCGGGCTGACGCCCGTCTACGCCATGCCTCGACCGGTCGAGGACTTCGATCGCTACGAGGCTCTCAAGTGGCGAGCCGTGGATCGCTGGGCGCGGGCGAACCCGGACGATCCGGACCTGCCAGCGCTGCGCGAGCGCGTGGCCCACGAGCGCCACGAGTACCTCACCTGGGGACGGGACACGCTCGGCTGGGGCATCTACCTGTTCCGACGCTGAGCGAGGATCAGAGGGAGCCCGAAGGCCCGTGCCGGGACGTCCACCGGAGGGCCCCGACCAGCAGGGCGAGGGCCGCGAAGGAGACGGTCGACAGGGCGACCCCGAACATCGCCGCGCGTGGGTTCCCATGCCAGGTCCCACCCACGATGTGGATGAGCCCGAACAGGCCGGCCCCCAGCAGGACGAGGCCGCCGATGCCGGCCCCGACCTGCGTGGCACCCGCGTGCCCGGCCCAGCCCAGCGTCCGAGCGAGACGGGTGCGTCGCGACGACCCCCGCTCGGAGGCCCTAGACGCCTCGCCGGGACCGACGCCGGTCGCCGACCGACCCGTGAGCCGTTCCGTCATCCGTCAACCGGACGCGCGACCCCGCGCTCCCAACCCTGGGCCGGCCACGGCTCGCAGCGGAGCGGACGATCCTCGCGATAGCCCAGGGCGTAGTCGGCCTGGATGAGGGTGTGGAGCTGGCTGGTGCCCTCGTAGATGACGGCGGCCTTCGAGTTGCGCAGGTAGCGCTCGACCGGGAACTCGTTGCTGTAGCCGTTCGCGCCGTGGATCTGGATCGCGTCGAGGGCGGCCTGGACCGAGTGATCGGTGGCGTGCCACTTCGCCAGGCTCGTCTCGCGGGTGTTGCGGAGGCCCTGGTTCTTCAGCCAGCCCGCCCGCCAGACCAGGAGCCGGCCGATCTCGGTCCCCTTGGCCATGTTCGCGATCATCTGCTTGACCAGCTGGTGCCGGCCGATCTCCTGGCCGAAGGTCTGTCGCTCGTGGGCGTATTTCAGGCTCGCGTCGAGACAGGCCTGGGCAAGTCCCACCGCCCCGGCCGCCACGGTGAAGCGACCCTGGTCGATGGCGCTCATGGCGATGAGGAAGCCCTCGCCCTCCTCGCCGACCCGGTTCTCGACCGGGACCTCGCAGTCGTCGAAGTTGAGCAGCCCGGTGTTGCCGGCCCGGATCCCGAGCTTGCCGTGGAGGGTCCCGGTACTGAAGCCCTGGAAGCCCCGCTCGACGATGAAGGCGGTGACGCCCTTGTGCTTCTTCGCCCGGTCGACCGTCGCGAAGACCAGGAAGTGGTCGGCGATGTCGGCCAGGCTGATCCAGATCTTGGCCCCGTTGAGGAGGTAGCGGTCGCCCTCCCGGCGGGCCGTCGTCTGGAGCGCGCCGGCGTCCGTCCCGACCCCGGGCTCGGTCAGGCCGAAGGTCGCCAGCTTCTCGCCGCGCGCCTGGGGGACGAGGTACTTCCGGCGCTGCTCCTCGGTCCCCCACTGGAGAAGGGTCAGCGAGTTGAGCCCCACGTGGACGCTCTGGACCACCCGGAAGGCGGTGTCGGCGCGCTCCAGCTCCTCGCACAGGATGGCGAAGCTGATGTAGTCCATCCCCGCTCCGCCGTAGGTCTCGGGGATCGGCGCGCCGAGGAATCCCAGCTCGCCCATCTTGTCGAAGATCTCGCGATGGACCTCGCCCTTCTCGTCCCACTCGCGGATGTACGGCAGGATCTCGGCCTCCACGAAGCCACGGGCGGCCTCGCGGACCAGGCGGTGCTCATCGGTGGGCGAGAAGTCGATCACGGTAGCGCTCCTCGTGGCGGCGCGGGCGCGCACCGGGGGCGGAAGGCGGGCGGAAGCAGGCTCATTCTAGGCCGTCCGGCACCACGGGCCCCCGGGCCAGCGCCGGGCGGGCGCCGATCCGGTCCGCCGCCGCGGCCCGCCGGATGGACCCCGGACGCCCGGCCGTCCGGCAGGGGTCGGCTCGGCCTCGCCCTCCTATACTCGGTCGGCCGAGCGCCGGCCGGGCGCGCCCGTGCCCCACCACGCCTGCAGCCCGCCAAGGACCACCAGATGGACGATCTGCAGATCCTGGAGGCGGCCGCTCCGTCGCACGACTCGCCGTTCCTCAGCCCGGTCCTCGGCCGGTACTTCGAGTGCAGCTGGAGCCACGGCGAGGGGCACCGCCTGTACGACACGGCCGGGCGGGGCTACCTCGACTTCGCCAACGGGATCGCGGTCACCAGCCTCGGTCACCACCATCCGGCGGTCACCGCGGCTATCCACGCCCAGGTCGACCGGCTGATCGGTCCGACCGGCGCGATCGGCTTCTCGGAGCCGGTCAAGCTCCTGGCCGGGATGCTGGCCGGGACGCTGCCCGACCCGATCGACACGATCTTCTTCCTGAACTCGGGCTCGGAGGCCATCGAGGCCTCGCTCAAGCTCGCCCGCCGGGTGACCGGGCGGCCGGCGATCATCGCCTTCCAGGGCGCCTTCCACGGTCGGACCCTGGGGGCGACCTCGGTGACGAGCTCGAGCCTCAACTACCGGGCCGGCTACGAGCCGCTCCTGCCGTCCGTCTACCTGACCCCGTTCCCGGCGGTCTACCGCGACTTCGGCGGCGACGAGGAGCTGGCGACGCGGACCTGCATGGACGCGCTCCACCGGCTGACCTCGTTCATCGTCCCGGCCACGAGCGTCGCCGCCATCCTCATCGAGCCGGTCCAGGGCGAGGGTGGCTACCAGCCGGCCCCGCTCGCCTTCATGCGCCAGCTGCGCGCGTTCTGCGACGAGCACGGGATCCTGCTCATCGCCGACGAGGTCCAGTCCGGCTACGCGCGGACCGGCCGGATGTGGGCGTTCGAGCACGCCGGGATCGTCCCCGACGTCGTCTGCATCGCCAAGGCGATCGCCAACGGCCTGCCGCTGTCGGCCATCGCGACCCGTCGCGAGCTCCAGGAACGCTGGGGCAAGAGCGCCCACGGGTCGACGTACGGCGGCAACCCGGTCGCCTGCGCCGCCGGCATCGCCGTCCTCGAGACGATCGCGCGACCGAGGGCCTCGTCGCCAACGCGGCGGCCCGCGGCGCAGCAGCTGACCGGGCCGGTCTGGAGCGCTTCCAGGCCGAGGACGACCGGATCGGCGACGTCCGCGGGCCCGGGCTGATGATCGGCGTCGAGTTCGTCCGCGACCGGGCGACTCGTCAGCCCGACGGGGAGACCGTGGACGCCGTCGTCGCGACGGTGCGCCGACGACGGGCTGCTCGTCCTGTCGCTGCGGACCGGCCCACCAGGTCATCCGCTGGATCCCGCCGCTCGACGCGTCGTCGGCCGAGATCGACGAGGCGCTGGCGATCTTCTGGGGCGCCCTCGGCAAGGTCTGAGCCGGACAGCAGCGAGCGCCTGCGTCGGTGCAGGCGCTCAGGGACGCGAAGGCGGGCGGGACGCGACGCCGAGGCGCGGCGGACCGGGGTCTAGCGGTTGCGGGCGAGGAAGTTCATCACGTCCTCGTAGCGGAAGCGGCGGTCGCCGCGCTTGCAGACGCGATAGAACGGGAGCTCGCCGCGGTCGCCGAGCCGCTTCACGGTGTTCACGTGAAGGTGGAGCATGTCGGCCACCTCGCTCGCGGTGAGCATCGGTCCGATTTCGTTGACGGCCATGGATGCCATTGGTCGGTCAGCCTCGTCTGTGCGTCTTCGGGCCGGGTCCGGGTCCGTATGGGGACGACGGGTGGAGTCCGGCCTGCTGCTGAGGGGAGCGTAGAGGTGGCCGGGACCGACCGCCAAGCCGTACGTTGGTCCCACCGGGGGTACCAGACCCACCGCCTCCGCCCCGGACGTGACGACGCCCCCGGTCGCGACCGGTCCCGAAGGACCGCGACGGGGGCGTCACCTAGGTGGCCGCCGGGATGACCTGCTCGATCAGACCGAGTTTCCGACGCCGCTGAGCATCGTGGATAGCGTGCCGCCGAGATAGATCAGGGAGAGGATGGCGACGATGGCGATGAGAACGAGGATGAGTGCGTATTCCGCGAGACCCTGACCCTGCTCGCTCGGTCGCTGTCGGGCACGTCCCAGGACGGCCCGCGCCATGACCGCGTGCATGAGCGTTACTGCACCTCCTTCCGGTCGAAGTCCTCCCCTTGAGAGGCTGTACGAAGCGCACCAACCGCCTGCGCACGACGGGCCGGACGCAACCCGCCGGTCGAGTCATCGTGGTCGCCGCCCTTGGGGGGTGTCAAGACGCCGAAAGGGGTACTCGGTGCGGGCGTGCCCTCACCCGAGAGTCCTATTCCGTGGGGTCTCCCGGCCGGATGGAGACGCCGCCGAAGATCGAGCGGGCCACGATCGCGAGCATCGGCCCATCCTCATCGGCGGTGCCCGGGTCGGTCTGGTCGGACGCGCCGCCGAAGATCCCGCGGGAGTCGAGGACGATCCGCCACGACCTGGGGACGACGACGTCCAGGCCGCCGAAGATCGACTGGATCCGGAGCCGACCGCCGGCCGGGTCGAGGGTGGCGCCACGCAGATCCAGCGAGCCGCCGCCGTACCAGCAGACCAAGTCGCCCCCCCGGAAGGCCGCGGCCGTGCTGGCGCCGTCGAGCCCGTCGAAGATGACCGCCAGGTCGAGGACGTCGGCAGACGGGTCGAACACGTCCTGGCCGAGGCCGATCCGTCGGGTCTTCTCGCGGTAGGCGAGCAGGGTCGGAACCGAGAAGCCGACGAGGGTCAGCAGACCGAGCAACCAGGCCAGACGTCGCATCGTCTCCCTCCATCCATGAGCCGACCGGATCCGCGGTCGAGGCGGTCACTGTGGCACGGAATGGCCGGAGCCGCCCGGGTGGCGGCCGACCGTGGTCGCCCACGGGGAACCGACGCGCGGTCAGTCGTCCTCGAGGTCGGCGTCGGAGCTGGGACCGGAGCCTCCGGGCTCCCCTGCCCCGCGCACCTGGATCGTCCCCACGAAGGCGCCACTGTCGTCGAGGCCGACCCGCATCGAGAGGGCCAGGACGCGACCATCCGGCAACGAGCAGGTGCCCCCGAGACGACCCTGCCGGGCGCTCGTGATGTCGCCCTGGCAGGTCGCCCCGGATGGATCGACCGTGAGGGTCAGCGGGGCGGTCTGCGCGTCGCCGGCCAGCGGGATCTTCGCCTGGAACCGACCGGCCACACCACCGCTCATCTTCGCGTCGATGACCAGCGTGCCGCCGTTCGCGTCGGTCTGGTTGGCCGTCCCCTTGAGTGTGGCCTGGAACGGCAGCTCGATCCGCTCCGGGGTCGCTGTGGGCGCGGGCCGGGCGACGGCGACGGCGGCCGGCGCCGGAGTAGCGGCGCCACCCGCTGCCGCGGCCCAGCCCGGGGCGAGCGGCCCGGTCCCGGCCCAGGCACCGATCGCGAGGACGGAGACGGCCGCGCCGACGAGAAGCGCCGGCCGGAGACGACCCACCGCGCCGGTCGGCCACAGGCGCCAGGCCAGGAGCGACCCGACGAGGATCGCGCCGCCCACGTAGATCGCGATCGCCCACGGCGTCCGGGCGTCGCTGCCGGTCCCCAGACCGTGGATCGTCGCGAAGACGTAGACCACGAAGGCGAGGGTGTGGAACCGTCGCCACCAGTCGTAGCCGATCCGGGCCCGGACCCGCTCGCTCAGGTAGATGGCCAGGAGGAGGTCGCCGGCGACGATGCCGAAGGCCATCCAGACCGGTCGGTAGTGGCTGGCGAACGGGATGACGAGCTCGGGCAGGCTCAGCTTGATGAATGGGTCGACCGCCACCGCGATCCCGTGGACGATCGTGAAGACGAGGGCCAGCAGGGTGACGAAGCGGTGGAGCTCGTTGGTCACGAAACGCGGGTAGCGGACCGACTTCCAGCGCAGGCTCAGGACCAGGCCGATGACCACCGAGGCGAGCATCAGGCCGTAGGCGGTGAACCCGCCGATCCGGGCGATGTCCCAGGTCAGGCCCTGGATCTCCGTCGGGCTCATGCGTACGCTCCGTCGGCCGGGGCGCCTTCGTCGGTCCGCCAGCGGCCCACCGGCAGCGCCGAACCGGCGTCCGAGATCAGGACCCCGCTCAGACCGTGCTCGGCGAGGAACACCTCGCCGACCTCGCGACCGAGGAGGAGGGCGACCTTGGCGGCCACCTCGGCGACCCGACAGCTCGGGGCCACGACGGTGACAGAGCGCAGACCGGTGGCGGCGGGCAGACCGGTCCGCGGATCGAGCAGGTGGTGACGCTCATCGCCCGAGACGCGCCAGCGCCGGCGCGTGGTGGACGACGTGGCGAGGGCCCCGTGCGCGATCCGGACCGCGGGAACGCCCTCGGCTTCGACGAGGGCGATCGGCCAGGCGTCCAGCGATGGCGGCGTGCCCCGGACGGCGAGGTCTCCGCCGGCGTCGACGGCCGCCGGCTCGATCCCCCGAGCGACCAGCAGGTCGAGGGCGGCATCGACCGCCATCCCCTTGGCGATGCCCCCGAAGTCGAGGCTCGTCCCGCTCGGGACCCGGACCGATCGGGCGGCCGGGTCGATCTCGATCGAGCGCCAGGCGCCGGCGTTCCACGGCGCCAGCACCCGACCGGCCGCCGAGTCCGCCGGCAGCTCCGCGAAGGTCCGGTCGTAGCCGAGGGCGATCATCCGGGCGCCGACCGTCGGGTCGAACAGGCCGCCCGTGGCATGGGCCGCCGCGACGGCCGCCCGGATGACGTCGATGAAGACCTCGCTCACGGCGACCGTTCGGCCGGCCGAGGCGTTGACCCGGGAGAGCTCACTGTCGGCCCGGAACCGGCTGAGGCGACGATCCCAGTCGTCGAACAGGTCCCTCACGAGCGGGCCGGCCTCCGGGGCGGCGACCGGCGCCACCACCTCGAGGGTCGTGCCCATGACCCGGTAGCTCCAGCGACGCATCCCGGCCGGGGTCACCCCCGCGGAAGGGACGTCAGCGGCCGGCCCGATCGGGACCGGGCGATCGTCCGACGGAACGGTCGCCTGGTGGATGGCTGATGCCGTCATCCGTCAGGAGCCGCCCGACTGGAAGGCCGGGCCACTGCCGCCCCCGCCCCCGCCCCCGCCCCCGCCGAACCCGCCGCTCGGTCCGAAGGCCGGAGCCGCCTGGTTGCCGCCGCTCCCGGGGTTCGGGTCGAAGAACGGGTCGACCGTCGTGACGCCCGGGTTCGTGTGAGTGCCGGTCGATCCCCCGCCGGCGGCCGGCTGGGTCGCAGACGACGCCGCCGTGCCGATCGGGTGGTTGACGACGAGCCCCGCGAACGCGCCGACGGTCACGGCGGTCGCCACGATCGCGACGCCCTTCAGGCGTCGGACGGTCACCAGGTGGTCGGCACGAGCGGGTCCAGGAGCGGGCGGGCGGGCGACGGGACGGGCCGAGGGGCGGCGGAGCGTCCCGACGGGCACGCCGGGTCGCGCGGCGAAGCGCGGATCGGATGAGTCCATGCCCCGCAGACTACCGACCGTTCCTTTGATGGTTCTGAGAGCGGCTCACCTCCCCTTGGAAGAAAGCCCGATCGCCGCTTGTTGCTCCCGAGCGTGAGAGGCACACCCTGCTCTGCTCACGAGATCCGGGGGGTGTAGGTTGCTGTCGACCTGACCTCGGGGAGTCGGTTCGGGCAGGGGGCTTGGCGTACGATCCTCGTCGGGTTCGGGGTGGCAGTGGGGCGCCTATGCGTGCCGGATCGTGGTTGGAGGCGAGCAATGACTGAACCCAAGCGACCGAGGCGGGACGTGGTCGTCACCATGACTCCCTACTCACCCGAGGAGATAGCGGCGATGCAGGGTAGTTGGGTCATCGGTCCGGTCATCAGGCCCGGGGCGAACTCGACCGACTCTTCCGAACAGCCCCGGACGCTTACGCCGCCCTCCGAGCCGTCTGCGGAAGCCACGGACGGCGACTCGGAGGCGACCTCGTAGCGCCGTCCTTCAGAAGGCTCATCGAGGACGCTCGAGGAGACCCATTCCTCGGAGTGGAGCCGTCTACCCCAGGTTTGGCGTCCCCGGAAGGGTTCGAACCTTCGACCTACCGCTTAGAAGGCGGTTGCTCTGTCCGCTGAGCTACGGGGACGAGGCCTCGCGCTCAGTGTACGCACGTAGCCGGTGGCTCGACCACGGGACGGATGGCGGCCGGACGGCCGGCCCGGGAGAGGCGACATTACACGTCCGCTAGAGTCAGACCTGCCGTGGTCCTGCATGACTCCGCCGGCAACTTCCTGATCCTGACCCTGCTGGCCCTGGTCCTGTACGCCGTCGCGTCCTTCCGGGCCGGCGGGGCGCTCGACTTCGGGACCGTCAGCGCGGCAAGCCCACGCCTCGTCCTGGTCGCCCTGGTCTTCGCCTTTGCGGCCATGACCGTGGCCATCGTGGCGTTCGCGATGGCGAGGGCCGGGGCCGGCTGATCCGTGCATTACCGGTGTCCGGGCGCACCGATGTACGGCTGGTCGGCACGCCGAGGCGAGTGCGGGCCGCCGCCGACGCGGAGTCGGCAGATCGGCGGCCCGCCGGAGTCCGGGTGACCTCTTCGCCGGCGGAGCCGGACGGTGGGGACGGGCCCTCGCGATGTCGCTCGCGCGGTTCCGCACGCAGCCTCGGACTCGACCACACGGTACGCCCGAAGACCACCGCTGGCCAGTCCCGCGGGTGACCCCGCGGGGGACCGAACGGCCCCCCGATGGCGCCATCGGACCCGTCCCGCGCGGTTTCGCCCGTGCTATGCTCCGCGACCCGTCGCCGCCGGGATCGGCGACCGGACCCGAGGGAGCCCGCCCGCCCGATGCCCCCCCGCCCCGTCGCCGACCCACCGAACGCCCGACTGCTCGCCCAGGACCGCGCGGAGCCCGGGCTGCGTCCGCGCCCGATCGACCCCGGTCCGTCGACCGTGGCCGGTCCGACCCAGCTCGCCCTCGGCCTGCCCGATCTCGGTCCGGTCGCCCTGCCGGTCCTCGAGATCGCGCCCGAATGGAAGGATCAGCAACGCCTGTGGGGCCACCGGCTCCACCCGATGTGCTCGTACCTGGCAAGCTTCCCGGCCGCCCTGACCCACGCCTTCATCGCCCGCTACTCGCGTCCCGGTGACGTGGTCCTCGACCCGTTCAGCGGGCGGGGCACGACGCCGCTCCAGGCCTGCGCCGAGGGCCGGATCGGGGTCGGCAACGACCTGAACCCGTTCGCCCACCTGCTCACCGCCGCCAAGGTGGAGCCGGCCACGACCGCCGAGACGACCGCCCGGCTGGCCACCCTTCGTCTCCGCTGGGCGGGCGAGGCGGCGGCCTGGCTGGAGCTCGCCCTCCGGGTCGTCCATGATCCGGGCGCCGACGGGATGCGGGTGCCGCGCGCGGGGGGCGGATCGCGACCGGGCGACGACGTCACCGACCGGGAGACGGTACCCGTAGAAGTGGTCCTGAGCTTCCACCCGCGGACGTTCGCCCAGGTCCTCTTCGTGCGATCGAACCTCCGGCTCGACGACCGGGTTGACCGGTTCCTCGCGGCGGCGATCACCGGGATCCTTCACGGCAAGAGCGCGACCTATCTCTCGGAGGTGATGCCGAACACGTTCAGCATGGCTCCGCGGTACGTGCGCGACTTCGCTGCCCGGACCGACTTCCACTCGCCCGACCGGGACGTCTTCGCCTGCCTCGACGCCAAGCTGGAGCGCCTTCGCCGCGAGCCGCTGCCACCGACCGCCGGGATCGCCCTGCTCGGCGACGCCCGCGACGCGGGCGTCCGGGCCCGGGCGGCGCTCCGGGAGCGTGGTCTGCCCGAGCGGGCCCGGCTGGTGGTCACCTCGCCGCCCTACCTGCGGGTCGTGAAGTACGGCTACTACAACTGGTTGCGGACCTGGTTCCTGGGCTTCGACGCGGCGGCCATCGATGCCGCCCTCGACGACGCCCACCACAAGGGCGCCTACCTGCGCTTCATGGGCGAGACCCTCGAGGGGCTCCGCCCGGCGCTGGCCGAGGACGCGGTCGTGGTCCTGGTCATCGGCGACGTCGAGCTCGACCGGGGACGTCGGATCGCCGACGGGGTCGGGCTGGCCGAGGCGGTCTGGCGGGCGGCGGCCGAGCCGGCCGGCTATCGGCTGGCCGGGATCGCCCTCGACGACGTCGCCGCCGGTCGGAAGATGACCAAGCTCTGGGGCGACGAGGCGGGCCGGGCCACCAAGCTCGATCGGCTGCTCGTCCTGGGCGCCAGCGAAGCCGGTCGTCGTCGGGCGGTCAACGGAGCGTCGGTCCCGGTCGACTGGGATTGGCCGCCGCGACGTCCCCGGGCGGTCTGACCCGGTCCGGCCACCGGCCGGTCCCGCCACCGGCCGACCCTCCCGCTAGAATGCGGCCATGCAGCAGATGTACGACCCGGCCGACCTGGCCGCGATGGATCCGCTGGTCCTCATGAAGAACCTGGACCACGTCCGGATGACGAGCCGCCGTCTGAGCTACATCCTCCAGCAGCAGGTCCACCTCTATACCCCCGAGGCGAACCAGGTCCGCGACCAGATCGACCGCTACGTCGAGGCAGAGCGCCAGCTCGAGGGCGAGATGGCTCGCCGCCGGATCCGCGCCTAGGCCGGATCGGGCGTCCCGACTCAGCCGGCGACGGCGGCGCTCCGCACGAGCGACGGAACCAGGACCGTCCCTGCCTGGGCAGGGCCTGCCCGACCGGGAACCGGAGCATCCATCGGCACGGCGACCCGGGATGGGGTC
The DNA here is from genome assembly GCA_963809595.1 of uncultured Chloroflexia bacterium. Classification (GTDB taxonomy): domain Bacteria; phylum Chloroflexota; class Limnocylindria; order Limnocylindrales; family CSP1-4; genus Chersky-267. Next base: position 791,330 of record CAWEKG010000002.1, read on the forward strand.
GGATCGGGGGTCGTCTCCTCGCCGAGCCCGGCAGGGCCGGTCTCCGGCTCGCCCCGTTCGGCCGCCGCCACGATCCGCACCTCGAACGTGCATTCGTCGTCCCGGTTCCCGCTCGCCGCCACCCGCTCCGGGGTCGTCGGCGGGGCGGTAGGCGCCTCGACGGGGCCCCCGACCGCCTCGCGGGCAAGAACGCCCGGTGTCACCCCCCGGCCGCGTCGATCGCCCTCCTCCGCGGCGACCTGCCCGGCGATCCGGGCCAGCTCGAGGGTCTGGTGAAGGCTGAACCCGATCCCGTGGGTCTCGAGCTCGGCGAACCGCCAACCTCGAAAGAGCCCACGACCGGCCACGGCGCACATCTCGTCGTACAGCTCCGGCCAGCCGACCCGGCGGCGGCGGTAGCAGAAGCGGACGAACTCGAGCGTGTCCGGCGGTACGCCCGGCGCTTCAGCGGGTCTGCTGGGATCCATCGATACGTGTTCCTCCTTTCCCTTGTCCAGGGCGCGCTCGACCGCGGAAGCGGGCGGTCCGACCGCAAGCTCGGGGCCTTCGGCGACCCTCTCCCCGGGGGTCCGCGCCGAAGGAGTCCATCGTAGAGGGCGGTCCCGACCGGGGGTAGGGGGTTTGTCCACCATCTCGTCCACCAACTTATCCACACGAACGGACGTTCGGCGGACAGGCGTTCGGAACGAGCTCGGCGGCGGCCCGAGGGCCCTCTACGGCCTCCCGCCCGGTTCGGCCGGAGAGTCGACCCGGACCCGCCGGCGGACCCCGAGTCCGGGAGCGTCGGTCAGCCGCCAGCGGCAGTCGTCGCCGAGGTCGAGCCCCTCGAACGGGTCGGTCGCGAGGAGGAGACTTCCGTCCAGGTCCACCCACTCGGCGAGCGAGGCGACCGCCGCCGAGGCGGCGATCCCGACCGTCGTCTCCTCCATGCAGCCGAGGAACGTCCGGAAGCCCAGCTCCCGGGCCCGGGTGAGCATCCGGGCCGCCGGGCCGGGCCCGCCGCACTTGGCCAGCTTCACGTTCACCCCGGCGACGACCCCGACCAGGCCGTCGAGATCGTCGATGGTGACCGCGGACTCGTCGGCCACGATCGGCAATGGGGTGAGGGCCTGGAGGGCCGCCAGGTCGTCCAGCCGACGGGCCGGGAACGGCTGCTCGATGAGCTCGACACCGAGTCGCACGAGGTCGGGCAGGAGCCGCTTGCCGCTCTCGAGGCTCCAGCCGGTGTTGGCGTCGACCCGGATCGGGCCGTCGTAGACCGCCCGGACCGCGGCCAGGGTCTCGAGGTCGGCCGGCCCGCCCAGCTTGATCTTCAGGGCCGGGAACCGGGCGGCCCGGGCGGCCCGCTCGGCGACGATCGCCGGCTCGTCGATCCCGATCGTGAAGTCGGTCGGTGGGATGGCGGCAGACAGCCCGAGCAGCGCGTGGACCGGCAGCCCGAGCGCCCGACCGACAAGATCGTGGAGGGCGACGTCGAGGGCGCACTTCGCCGCGCCGTTGTGACCGATGGTGGCATTCATCCGGTCGGCCGCCTCGACCAGGGCCGCCCGGGCGATGGTCACGTCCGTCGCCGGGCCGATGAGTCGGTCCTCGAGCGGCTCGACCGCGGCCAGGAGCAGGGGCAGGACGGCCTCGATCGTCCCCGCGGTCTCGCCGTAGTACTCGTCCGGGTAGCCCTCGCCGAGGGCAACGATGTCGGGCCGGGCCGTGGCGCTGAGCTCGACGATGACCCCGGTCATCCCGCCCCCGTCGCCGGTCTCGAGGGTCCGGGCGATCCGGAACGGGTCGCGGAACGGGATGCGGATGACCTCCGAGTGCAGGGCCAGGCTCACCCCGCCGGCTCCAGCGCGGACCGGATCGCCGCGAACAGGGGGCTCCCGCCGAAGCGGAAGGGATCGTCGGTGGGCAGTCCGGTCAGGTCGGCCGTCTCGGCGATCACCCGCCGGGCCTCGGCGTCGTCGGCGATGAGCGAGGTGTTGAGGGCGACCGCCACGACCTTCGACGGACTGACGAGGGCGGCGATCTGCTCGTGCAGCCGGATGTACTCGGGCAGCGGGGCGATCGGGAACGTCCGGTCCGGCAGGTGGTCGAAGTCGTGATCGGTCAGACCCGGCTTGTGGACCATGACCATCGCTTCGGGGGTCGCCCCGTGGATGAGCCCGAGGGTCACCGACGAGTAGGCCGGGTGGTCGAGCGAGCCCTGGCCCTCGACGAAGACCCAGTCGCCCAGGCCTTCGCCCTGCTCGGCGAGCCACTCGCAGGTCCCCTGGAGGAAGTCCGCGATGAGCCGGTCCACGGCCACGCCCCAGCCCTCGATCATCATCCCGGTCTGACCGGTCGGCACGAAGACTCCGGACAGTCCGGCGTCAAGGGCCGCCTGGCGCAGCTCGAGGGCGACCGACATCTTGCCGATCGCGCAATCCGTGGCGACGGTCAGGATGACGTGCTTGCCCGGACCGTGCCGACGACCGACGGCCGTCTCCATCCGGTCGGGTGGGCGCCGGTAGTCGACGATCGTCGTGCCCGCCTCGCGGGCGGCGGCCGCGAACTCGGGGTCGTCGCCCAGGAAGGTGTGCAGCCCCGAGAGGACGTCGAGACCGGCCCGGATGGCGGCCAGGATCGTCGAGCGCCAATCCGGCGGCAGCCGGCCGCCGGTCGGGGCGATCCCGATGAGCAGCGCATCGGGCCGGAGGGCGAGCGCCTCCTCGAGGGTCGCCACGGCCGGGACCTCGAACCGGGGATGAGCGCCCACGATCTCGGACGCCATCCGCCCGGCGATCGTCGAGTCGAGCAGGCAGACGACCGTATCGCGGCCGTAGCGCATGACCCCGAGCGCCGTCTTGGCGTTGTGGACCTCGAACTGGCCCTCGGTGAGGATGACGAGCCGACGCGCGGCCGACGGGCGCATGGGGCCTCCGCTGGGAACGTGGACCCAGAGTCTAGCGGGACGGAGGGGGCCTTCGGAGCGAGGCGGGTGTTGGTACCGCATACCGGATTCGAACCGGTGGTCTCCGCCTTGAGAGGGCGGTGTCCTGGGCCTCTAGACGAATGCGGCGCCGCGTCGCGGGCCGGCGGGCTGCGCCGGACCGGCGGGGATGATACCAGCGTGCCGCCGTTCCCGGCAAACGCGGAGCCGGCTCAGAGACGGTTCGTCTCGAGGAACGCCCGGACCGCGTCGGCGACCTGGACGTGGCTCTCCTCGCCCAGGACCAGGCCGTAGTGCGAGTGGGCGCCGAACGGTTCGTAGGGCGCACCGAGCCAGGCCGCGAGCCGCTCGCTCTGGGCCTCCGGGACCTGGCGGTCCAGGCCGGCCCCGATGACCAGGGTCGGGACATCCTCGAGCGCTCGCCGGTCGACCTGGACGCCGGCGATCATCTGGCGGCGGGCGGCCCCGGCCTCCCGCGGCTTCTGGCCCAGGAGGTGCTGGATCCGCAGGACGTCGGCCAGGGTCAGGTCGCGGTTCTCACGCTGGAGCTTCTCCGGGAGCGTGGCCCAGCCGATGACCGCCTTGCCGTAGGCCGCCGGGATCTCGCGCAGCTCGTGGCCGCGGGCCGGCGGGCGGAGGTCCTTGGGCGGCTCCGCCGAGAGCAGGACCAGCCCGCCCATCTCGTGCCGCTCGGCGGCCTTCATCGCGAGCAGTCCGCCCATCCCGTGGCCGACCACCACCACCGAGGGTCCGAACCGCTCGATGGCGGCCACGACGTCCTCGGTGTAGGTGTCGAACGAGAGCTCGGCCGGGTCGTCGGTCTGGGACCAGAAGTGGTTGCGCAAATTGAGCGCATGGCCTTCCCAGCCGCGCCCGGCGAAGTAGCCGAGGTAACGCTCCCAGAGCCAGGAGCCGGTCAGCTCGCCGTGCAGGAAGAGCAGGGGTCGGCGGCGGGATCGCCGCTCGGGCAGCCACGACTCCAGGTAGAGACCGCGCTCGATGAGCTCGATCTCGTCCTTGCGGACCGGTCGACCGGACGAGCCGGGAGCGGGAGGTCGAGCGGAGAGGCGGAGGGGGGAATCCGCCTCTCCGTTGGACCCCTGGAACCCGTCCGGGTGCGTGTCAGGCATCGTACACCTCGAATCGCGCGGCGCAACCGCGGGTCGCGCCGCCGACGCACGGGCCGCTCACCATTCCAGGGGGTTCACGACCAGCCCGGTCACCGGCTTGGGCCAGAAGTAGGTCGACTTCTGGGGCATCACGTCGCCGGCCGCCGCCACTGCCGCGACCTCGGCGACCGGGGTCGGCTCCAGGATGAAGGCCGCGTCGGCCCCGTCGGAGCCGCTCTCCACCCAGGCGATCGCCTCGGCCGCCGACTTCGTGTAGGCCACCCGGCCGCCCGCCGCGGTCTGGGCCGGATCGATCCCGGCCAGCCGCTCCAGGGTGACCTGGAGGAGGGTCACATCGAGCCCGCGCAGGGCCGCGCTGCCCGGTGGCAGCCAGGGCTCGAGGGCGGCCCGTCGGGCCGTGAGGAGCGCCCCGCCGCGACGGGTCCACAGGCCGAACCGGCCAGCCCCGCCGGGCGACCCGGCGGCCGGGCTGAAGGTCCGCTCCAGCTCCGTGGCGTCGCTCACCGGGCTGACCTCGAAGAGCTCGCCGATCCCCGCCCAGAGGGCCTCGACCCCGGCATCCCCCAGCCCGCCCACGACCCGGTGGGTGGGCAGGACGGTGAGCGGCACGGTGGTCGTCTCGAGGAGGAGCACCAGGAGGTAGTCGAAGGCCGGATCCTCCTCGCAGGAGCGACTCATCCGCCGCTCGTCGCGGTAGCGGAGGGCCGTCTCGTACCGGTGATGACCGTCGGCGATCGTGATCGTCGACGCCCCGGCCGCCGCCGTCAGGACCGCTGCCGCCCCGTCGTCGCCGAGCGGGACGACCCACAGGCGATGACGCACCCCGTCGTCGGCCAGCAGGTCGATGTCGGGCGGGCTGGTCGCCACCGCGGCGAGCCGTCCGGCCGCCCCGCCGCTCGGGTCGCCGTACAGACCGACGACCGGGCTGAAGTTCGTGCCGGTCGCCCGGAGGAGCTTGTAGCGGTCTTCCTTCGGTCCGCTCAGCGTCCGCTCGTGAGGCAGCACGCCGCCGCCCGGTCCGAAGGGCTCGAGACGCAGCCGGGCGAAGAAGCCGCGCTGGGTCCGCTCGTCGTCCGAGCCGGGCAGCCGGTAGACCTGCTCGTAGACGTAGACGGCCGGCCGGGGGTCCTTGTGGAACGTCCCGTCGGAGCGCCAGGCCGCCAGGGTCCGGGCCGCCCGCCGGTAGCGGTCGTCGGGCTCGTCGCCGAGCTCCTCGGCCGGGAGGTCGAGCCGGACGACGTTCTTCGGATGGCGGGCGAGCAGGGTCGCCTGTTCGGCCGGCGAGATGACGTCGTAGGGCGGGCTGACGACCGCGGCGACGTCGCCGACGACGTCCGGGTCGTAACGGAGGGCGCGGAACGGGCGGATCTCGGGCACGGGCTCCTCGGGTCCGGAGTGGTCGGGGGACCATCGTACGACAGCCCCGGGGCCGCCGTCGAAGGCGCGTCGAGCCCCGGCCGACCGTCGGCCGGTCCGGATCAGGGCAGGTCTTCGATCTCGCCGACCGGCTCTGCCGGCGGACCGCCGACCGCTGGCAACGTCCGCCCTCGCCTGCCCGCCGGAGTCGTCCGGCCGATCGGATCGCCGATCGACCCGGACGGGCGCGACCCGTGGGCGAGCACCGGCAAGCCGGTCATGGCGCGAGTCCGACGGAGCGCCGCCGGTCCCCGCCAGGTGCTCATCGCCGCCCCCAGGAGGACGGCCGCGACGAGGATCGTCTGCCACGGCAGACGCCGGTAGTCGACGCCGCCGACGACGTCGAGCGTGCGAGTGGTGGTGTTGCCGTGCTCGTCGACCGCCCGGATCGCGAGCTCCTGCGGCCAGGGCGCCAGCTGGGTCCGGATCTCGAACGCCCCGTTCATCGCCGCCTCGACGAGCGGCCCGTCGTCGAGCCCGACCCGTGAGCCGGGTTCGGCCGTGCCCCGGAGGGTGGCGGTCAACGGCCAGGGGACCGACGCGAACGGTGGGTCGATGGCGACGTTCGGCCCGGTGGTATCCACGGCGACGAGCGTCGAGACGATCGGCGACGGCATGCCGTACGCGTTGAGGCCCAGCGCGCTCACTTGCCAGGCAGCGGCCAGCGGCGCCGGGCTCACCCCGGACCCGACGTCCGGCGTCACTCCGAGCGGCAGCGGCAACGCCACGGAGCCCGGGTTCGCCCCGGCGGTGCTGGCCGGCGGGACCGGGATGACCCCGACCCGGGACCCCGCCGCGTCGGGCGTGGCGGCGAGGAACCCGGAGGCGACGGACCCGTCCGGATCGTCGAGGTATCGCGGGCCGAGCGCCGGCTGGTCGGCCGGGGTCGGCGCGGCCGGGGTCAGCCGGGCGAAGACCCGGTCACCGGCGGTCCCACCGAGGACGAGTTGGGGCGTCTCCCGGCCGCCCCCGTTCGGGTCGACGTCCACCGCTGCTGCCGGGAAGCTCGTGAAGTAGGCGACGTCGCTCGCGTCGAGTTCCTCGAGCGCGAACGGGGACGACGCCGCGGTTCGCCAGCCCGACGCCCGGACGAGGGCGGACGCCGCCGGCGACGGTGAGGCAAGGGCGCCGCCGGGCGTACCCCAGCCGACCCCCGCCGCGACGAGGAGGCGACGGGCGCGGGGCGGGCCGTAGGTCGCCAGCGGGAGCGTCGACAACCAGGCCGGGCCGGATCGCTCGGTCCAGGCGCTGGGCTGTCCGCACCCCTGGAACGTCGCCGCCGGCACGATGAGCGCCGTGCAGCCCGTCCCGGCCAGGTCGCCCGACCAGATCGGCGGCGGGGCGGCCGGGTCGGTCGCCAGCGAGATCGCCGGAGGCGGAGCTAGGCCGTCCGGCCCGCCACCCACCGCGACGGTGACGGCGCGGACCCCGAGGGCGATCCCGTGGGCATCCCGGCGAACCACGCGAAGCTCCAGGGTCGGGGCCGTAGCGCCCGCCCCCTCGGGGCCCGCCCGGTACAGAGCGAGCACCGGCGGACCGCTGGCCGCCGCGGCCACAGCCAGTGGGATCGCCCCGTCGTCCAGGGTCGTCGCCCGCCAACCCCGGTCGGGCTCGAGGATCGACGTTCCATGGCCGGTCCGGATGATGATCTCGTCGCGACCGTTCCCATCCAGGTCGATCGACAGGGGTCGGTTCGGGCCGACCGCCCTCGACGGCACGGGATCCGGGCCGACATCGCGGGGGGTCTGGCTGAGGTCCCGGACGAGTCGGGTCCCGCCCGTCGCCGGATCGATCCGGACGAGCCCGAAGGTCCACGACCCGGCGGGGTCGGTGTCGCAGCCCGGCACGGCGAGCGCGACGATCGACTCGCCGACACCGTCGAACCTCCCGATCACCGCGGACCAGGGCGTCGCCCCGATGGCGCGGGGCCCGGTCCTCGTCCGGAGCGTGCGAGCGTCGAGCACTTCGAGCAAGGTCCGTCGGCAGTCCGCCAGCGGCACGAACGGGCGGGGGGCATCGCCGGTGAGAGCCAGCTCGCGGACGCCGTCGCCGTCGACATCGATCGACCCGACGGCGCCGGCCCCGAGCTCGAGCACGGTCTGGATCCCCGCGCTCAAGCCGCCGGCCCCGACGACGATCCGGGTGACCGACGTGCGTCGCGCCTCCGCGTCTGTCGAGACGAGCGCGACGGCGTCCTCGACCGGAACGACCTCGCCGGCTCCGGCCGCGGCCAGACCGGTCGGCACGTCCAACCGAGCGGCTACCGACCAGGTGTCGGCCCCCCGGGCGAGGAGGACGAGATGGATCGTGCCCGGCTCGTGGGGGTCGGGCGGCGCCACCGCGAGGAGTCGTGGGCGATCGTCCCCCGGAGCGGGCGCGGCCGAACCGGCCGGCTGAGCGACGACGAGGACGTCCACCCACGGTCCCAGGACGGGGTCATCGGCCGCGGCGTCGACCTGCAGAGCGAGGCCGGGGACCAGGGCGAGGAGGATCGCCAGGACGATCCCGGCCGATCGCCGAGCGGTTCGAGCGGGCCGCGGGACGCGGCGCCGGCCAGGGATCCCCATCCGGGCTCCGACCTCCATGCGCCATCCTACCCCGCGCCCGCGGCCCGGCCCGCGCGATGCTAGCCTCCGTTGGTGCACCTTCCCCACCCCGTCGTCCGGGCCCTCCTCGGCCTGGCCCTGCTCGTCGCGCTCGCCGGCTGCGGACGGGCCACCGCCCCGCCATCGCCCACCCCGGCCGACTTCCCGGGGATCGCCGACCAGCTTTCGACCGTCGGGATCAAGGTGGCGAACGTCGTCTCGGGCGATGCGGGCTGTGCCGATCTCGGGCTCGCTCGCACCGCGATCGGGTTCGATGCGAGCGGTCTCGACCAGACGAAGCCGGTCCGCGTGCGGCTCTACATCTTCCGCGACCACGACGCCTGGCAGCGCCTCTCGGCTTCGGTGGCTACCTGCGCCCAGGCCTACGTGACCGATCCCTCCACGTACGAATCGCTGGCTCCATCGCCGTTCGTCGTGTCGGGCCAGGGCCCGTGGGCGCCGGGCTTCGCGGCTGCCCTGGAGAAGGCCTTTACCGAGGCCGCCGGAACGGGCGGCTGACCGACCTGGGTCCCAGCCCCGAGGGGCTCCACCTTCTCAGGCCCATCGGGACCACCGGGCCAGGGCCAGCGCGGGGAGCCGGACCCAGCATCGGGTCATGCCCTCCACTTCGCGCCGCCCCACCCGCCGGACCTTCCGCGCCCTGGCGTTCATCCTCGCGATCGAGGTGGTCGTCACGGCGGTGGTCCCGGTCGCCGCGACCGCGGTCTCGGCCGGACGTCCGACGTCGCCGGTCGCCGCGCCCGCCGCGCGGGTCGCCCGCACCGTCCCGCCCCCGGTCACGTCCCCATCCCGCGACGCCGTCCCGGCGACACGACCCCCGCTCACGACCGCGCCGGCCACGGCCGCCGACCGGGCGGCCGGTCCGCTCGGCGGGCCGGAGCCGACCGTCCGGCCCTCCGCCCACCGTGAACCGACCCGACCGAAGGTCGCGACCCGGCCGTCCCGGGCGGCCGGCCCCGTCGCACCGGTCCGACGGCCGGCGTTCGTCGGCACGAACCATGTCTGGAGCGCAGCCCTGGGTCTGGATCGGGCGGTCGCCTGGTTCCCCTGCTCGCGGACCCGCGCCCCGGACATGGCCGTCTACCGCTGGGGCTGTGCCGGTTCCGGGAACGTCTACCTGTTGGCCCATGCCGGCGGGCCGTTCCGCAAGCTCCACGACCTGTACCTCCGGGGCGGCCTGCGCCGGGGGATGAGCGTCACCTACGCGGACACCCACGGTCGGATCCATCGCTTCGCGGTGGCCTGGTGGCGGGTCGTCCTGCCGACCCGGGGGGAGTTCGCCTACGCCGCCCAGAGCCGCTCCTCGATGACCCTCCAGACCTGTGTCGGGGCCGGCGACCGGTATCGCCTGGTCGTCCGGCTCTACGAGACCCGCTGAGCGGTCAGACGACCCGCAGACCCAGGATCCGCCGGGCGATGACCAGCCGCTGGATCTGGCTGGTCCCCTCGCCGATCTCGGTCAGCTTGGCGTCGCGGAGGTAGCGCTCCACCTTGTATTCCTCGACGTAGCCGTAGCCGCCGTGGACCTGGATGGCCGCGTTCGTGACTCGCGAGCTGACCTCCGACGCGAAGAGCTTGGCCTGGGCCGCCTCGAGGCCGAAGTCGCGGCCCTGGTCCTTGAGCCAGGCGGCCTTCCGGACGAGACCACGGGCTGCCTCGATCTCGGTGGCCATGTCGGCGATGAGGAAGGCGACCCCCTGGAACGTCCCGATCGGGCGGCCGAACTGCTCGCGCGTCCGGGCGTACGGGACCGCGGCGTCGAGGGCGGCCTGGGCCAGACCCACGGCCAGGGCGGCGACCGAGATCCGACCCCCGTCGAGGACCTTGAGGAAGGTCCGGAAGCCCTCGCCCTGGGTCCCCAGGAGGTTCGCCGCCGGGACCCGGACGGCGTCGAAGAAAAGCTCCCCGGTGGCCGAGGCATGGAGACCCATCTTCTCCTCCAGCCGGCCGATGCTGAACCCGGGCATGTCCGCGCTGACGATGAAGGCGCTGATCTGGGCGTCGCCCCGGTCGCCGGTCCCGGTCCGGGCGGTGACGATGTACGTGCCGGCCTGACCGGCGTTGGTGATGAACCGCTTGCTGCCGTCGATGACCCACGAGCCGCCGTCGGGACCGGCCTCGAAGCGGGCCGTCGTCCGGGTCCCGCCGGCGTCGGATCCGGCTCCGGGCTCGGTCAGGCCGTACCCGCCGATGACCTTGCCGGAGGCCATCGGGACGAGGTAGCGGGCCTTCTGCTCGGGGCTTCCGGCGATGTGGAGCGGGCCGCAGCCCAGGCTGGTGTGGGCCGCCACGATGAGCCCGAGCGAGCCCCAGACCCGGCCGATCTCCTCGATCGCGATGGCGTAGGCCAGGGTGTCCAGCCCGGCGCCTCCCTCGTCCTCGGGGATCGGGATGCCGAGCCAGCCCATCTCGCCCAGCCGGCGGACCACCTCGACCGGGAAGCGACGGGTCCGTTCGTGCTCGTCGACGACCGGCGCCACCTCGGCCGCCAGGTACTCGCGGATCGTGTCCCGAAGGAGGACATGCTCGGGCGAGAGGTCGAGGTCCACCGCGGCAGGGTACACCCCGGCCCCCGGCCTCGACAGCGTCGAAACGGGGCTGGTGCTAGCCTTCGGGCCATGCCGGGAACCGAGCGTCCCCCCGATGTCCCCGCGGTCGACGTCGAGCCCGTCAACGGCTCGGGATCGAACGGCCATCACGCCTCGCCCACCCTCCGTCGTGACATCGTGGTCCACTTGCGCCAGTCCGGACCGTCGTCACCAGACCAGCTGGCCGTCCAGCTCGGGGCCAGCCGGACGGGGGTGCTCCAGCAGCTCCGCGCGCTCGAGACCGCCTTCCTGGTGACCCGCCGGACCGAGCGTCACGGCGTCGGTCGGCCGCGTCACCTGTACGACGTGACCGCGGAGGCCCAGGACCTCTTCCCCTCGAACTACGACGGCCTGGCCGCCGGGCTCCTGGCGGCCATCGAGGCGGTCGGCGGCGACGACCTGCTCGAGGAGGTCTTCGCGGCCCGTCGACGACAGGCCGTGGGACGGATCCGCGAGCGGATGGCCGAGCGACTGGCCCCCGATGCCAGCCTGGCCGATCGGGTCCGCGAGCTGGCGGTCATCCAGGACGAGCAGGGCTACCTGTGCGCGACCGACGTCGACCCCGACGGGACGATCCGGCTGACCGAGCACAACTGCGCCATCTTCGGGGTCGCCAACGGGACGCCGGCCGCCTGCCAGGCCGAGCTCGACCTCTTCCGCGAGGTCCTCGGCGTGGAGGTCGTCCGGGACACCCACATCGCGGCCGGTGATCGATGCTGCTCCTACCGGGTGGTCCGCCCGGACTGAGCCCCCGGGGCCGGCTCGGGTGGGCGGCCCCGATCCGGAGGCCTACGCCTCCTCGCGCTCCACGGCGACCCGCGACGCCGGCGCCACGAGCGGCCGCGGGACGTCGCTGACGTTGCGCACGAAGGACGCCGCGAGGCTGGTCTCGGCGACCCGCTGCTGGTCCTCGAGCGACAGGATGCCCAGCCGACCGAGGGTGGCCAGCTCGTCGCGGATGTACGTCTTGAGCATCTCCGGACCGTCCGTGTTGATCGTGAAGCGGACCCCGTTGCGCCGGAACTGGTCGAAGATCCAGCGGAACTCCTCCCAGCCCGAGACCACCCGGGTGTTGAGGTTCGAGGTCGGGCAGATCTCCAGGACGATGCCCCGATCGGCCAGCATCGCCATCGCCCGGGGGTCGTAGGCGGCCTTGACGCCGTGCCCGATCCGGTCCGGCTCGAGCAGCTCGATGACCCGGGCGACCTCCTCGACCGGGCCCGACTCGCCGGTGTGGACGGTCAGCCCCAGGCCGAACTGGCGGGCCCGACGGAAGAGCCGGCGGTAGTCGGCCACCCGGAAGGTGGTCGACTCGGGTCCGGCGATGTCGACCCCCACCACGCCGCGGTCGCGCCAGGAGATCGCCTTCTCGACGAGGATCTCGTTGAGCTCGAAGGGAAAGGCCCGGTCGAGGCAGAAGATCAGGCCCGGCCTGACCGGGTATTCGAGGGTCGCCTTGTCCATCCCGCGGAGGGCCGCCGCGATGATGTGGTCGAGGTCCTGCTCGCCGCCCCGGTTCCGCTTCATCGGGTTGAAGCGGAGCTCCGTGGTGGTCACGTTGTTCTTGCGGTAGGCGCCGCCGATGACCTCGTAGACCGCCCGCTCGACCGCCAGCGGGCTGGACTGGATGAGCTCGGTCCAGTGGAACAGCTGGAGGTAGCCGTCGAAGCTCCGCGCCCGGCGGGGCGAGACGGTGATGAGGTCGCGGAACTCCCAGTAGTCCTTGGTCGGGAGCTTGATCCCCTGGCTGTGGGCGATCCCCCACATGATCGCGGGGGTCACCGCGCCGCCGAGGTGGCAGTGGAGCTCGGCGAGGGGTATCTTCCGCGACAGGGGCATGCCGCGAGGATACCCGATGGCGGGTGACGAACGGCACTGTCCGCCCGGGTCCGGCCCGGCCGACCATTCGGCGTCTGGGGTCCGGGGCCCGCGACGATCGCCGATCGTCGGCAAGGAGGAGACACGACGATGATCATCACCACACGACGTCTCGCCGGCCTGGCCGGTGCGGCGCTCTTCGTCCTGGGCGCCTGCTCGACCGGCACCGCGAGCACGGCTCCCTCGGCCGCGCCGTCGGTGGCCGCCTCGGTCGCTCCGTCGACCGCTCCGTCCGAGGCCGCCTCGGTCGCTCCGTCGGCTCCGGCGATCGTGGTGCCGGCCGCCATCACCGCCGCCGGCAAGCTGGTCTGGTGCAGCGACGTCAGCTACGCGCCGGAGGAATTCTTCAAGCCCGACGGGACCACGCCGCAGGGCTCCGACGTCGACATCGCCACCGACATCGCGAAGCGCTTCGGGGTGACCGCTGAGATCGACAACACCGGCTTCGACGGGATCATCCCGGCGCTGACCGCCAAGAAGTGCGACCTCATCATCAGCGGGATGAACGACACGCCGGCGCGCCGGGCGCAGGTCGACTTCGTCGACTACCTCAAGGTCGGCCAGGGCCTCCTCGTCCCGGCCGGCAACCCCAAGGGCATCAAGACCCTCGAGGACCTGTCGGGCAAGACCGTCGCCGTTCAGTTGGGGACGACGAACAAGGACGCCCTCGACGCCGCGAACGTGAAGCTCGCCTCGGCCGGCAAGCCCCCGATCGAGATCCAGACCTTCCAGCAGGACACCGACGCCTTCCAGCAGCTGAAGCTCGGCCGGGTCGACGCCTACTCGACCGACTCGCCGGTGGTGGCCTACTACAACGCCCTTCCCGAGAACGCCGGCAAGTTCGAGGTCGGTGGCACGCCGATCGACCCGATCTTGATCGGGATCGCCGTCCGCAAGTCGGATACCGAGCTGAAGGCGGCCGTCCAGGCGGCCATCGATGCGATGTACGCCGACGGGACGATGAAGACGATCGTCGACGCCTGGGGCATGACCAACGCGGTGGTCCTGCTCAAGTAACAGCGACTCGTGAAGGCGGAGGGCGCCGTCGACCGGCACCCTCCGCGTCGTCCCACGTAGCGCGAGCTGGCCCGTGAACCACGACGCGTTCCTGGCGGTCCAGAGCCTGCAGTTCCAGTTCGACCTGAACTTCTTCCTCGACTTCGTCTTCAACCCCAAGCCCGCCCTCATCGGCGGGATGGTGATCACCATCTACGTGGCCGTGATCGCCCAGATCATGGGGGTGATCCTGGGCATCCTCTCGGCCCTGGCCGGGATGTCGAAGAACCGCGCCCTTCGGGCGATCAGCGGGGTCTACGTCTGGTTCTTCCGGGGCACGCCGGTCCTCGTCCAGATCTTCCTGGTCTACTTCGGCACGCCGTACCTGTTCGGGGGGGTCGACCTCTTCCCCAACCATATCCTGATCGGACCCCTGGACCTCCACGGCGCGATCATGGCCGGCCTCGTCGCGCTGGGGATCAACGAGGGGGCGTACATGAGCGAGATCGTCCGGGCCGGCATCCTGTCGGTCGACCCGGGCCAGACCGAGGCGGCGAAGTCGCTGGGGATGACCTACCGGCTGACGATGAGCCGGATCGTCCTCCCCCAGGCCCTGCGAGTGATCGTCCCGCCGCTCGGCAACGAGTTCAACAACATGATCAAGACGACCTCGCTCCTCAGCGTCATCGCGGTCGGTGACATGTTCCGGTTCGCCCAGGCCGTGAACTCGTCGACGTTCCACTCGTTCGAGGCGTATTTCGGTATCGCCCTCTATTACCTCCTCCTGACGACGATCTGGAGCTGGATCCAGAGCCGGATCGAGCGTCGTCTCGGCGAGAGCACCCGGGGCGAGGAGCAGACCTCGTTCTGGGGACGGCTGACGGGCTTCGGCCGGAAGGCGGTCCCTCCCGAGGACGCGACCGGCGTGGGGTTCCACGAATGAGCGCCGGCGTGCCCGTCCCGACTCTCCTCGACGCGATCGGCGGCGTCCCGCGCCCGACCGGGGACATCGTGGTGGACGCCCGCGACGTCGAGAAGTGGTTCGGCAAGCTCCACGTCCTCAAGGGCGTCTCGATGGAGGTGAAGCGCCAGGAGGTCGTCGTGATCATCGGTGCCTCGGGCTCGGGCAAGACGACCTTCATCCGCTGCATCAACCACCTCGAGCGGATCCAGAAGGGTCGCATCTTCGTGAACGGCCACCTCATCGGCTACCGCGAGGAGAACGGCAAGCTGGTCGAGGACAAGGAGCAGAACATCGCCAAGCAGCGCGAGGACATCGGGATGGTGTTCCAGCGCTTCAATCTCTTCCCCCACATGACCGCCCTGGAGAACGTGGTCGAGGCGCCGATCCGGGTCCGGGGCGTGCCCCGGGACGAGGCCGTCCGGATCGGCAAGGCGCTCCTCGAGCGGGTCGGGCTGGGTCTCAAGAACGACACCTATCCGGGCAAGCTCTCCGGCGGCCAGCAGCAGCGGGTGGCGATCGCCCGGGCCCTGGCCATGAAGCCGGCCCTGATGCTCTTCGACGAGCCGACCTCGGCACTCGACCCGGAGATGATCGGCGAGGTCCTCGAGGTCATGAAGGAGCTCGCCCGCGAGGGGATGACGATGATCGTCGTGAGCCACGAGATGGGCTTCGCCAGGGAGGTCGCCGACCGGGTCCTCATGATGGACGACGGCCGGATCATCGAGGAAGGGACGCCCGAGCACTTCTTCACCAACCCGACCCACGAGCGGACGAAGAACTTCCTCTCGAAGATCCTCTAGGCCCAGTCCCGGGGCGGCGAGCGACCCGGACCCGCCCTCAGGCGATCAGCCGGCGAGCGACCCGGGTACGACCCGACCCTCGGCGTCGATCGTCGCCTGGCGGCGGAGGCGCCTGAGCTCGGCGCCGGGGACCTGGTCCCGGGCGTGGTAGCTGGAGCGGACGAGCGGCCCCGACTCGACATGCCGGAACCCGAGCGCCAGGGCCTCCGCCTTCATCTCGGCGAACTCGTCGGGGTGGACGTAGCGGATCACGGGCAGGTGCTCGGGCGAAGGCCGCAGGTACTGGCCGATGGTGAGGATGTCGCAGTCGACCGCGCGCAGGTCGCGGAACGTCTGCGAGAGCTCAGGGCGCTCCTCGCCGAGACCCACCATCAGGCTCGACTTCGTGTGGACCGTCCAGCCGTCGGCGGCGGCGAACGTCTTCGCCCGCTCGAGCACGCCCAGCGAGCGCCCGTAGCGGGCCCGCTTGCGGACCGGCTTCTGGAGCCGCTCCACGGTCTCGACGTTGTGGTTGAGGATGTCGGGGCGGGCGTCCATGACCGTCCGGAGCGGCCCGTCGCTGCCGTCGAAGTCCGGGATGAGGACCTCGACGCCCATCCCCGGGCACGCGTCGCGGAGTCGGCGGATCGTCTCGGCGAAGACCCCGGCCCCGCCGTCGGGCAGGTCGTCCCGGGCGACCGAGGTGATGACGACGTGGTCGAGGCCGAGTTGGGCCACCGCCTCGGCGACCCGGCGCGGCTCGTCGTCGTCGAACCAGGTGGGTCGGCCGGTCTTGACCGCGCAGAAGCCGCAGGCCCGGGTGCAGGTGTCGCCCAGGATCATGATCGTGGCGGTCCGCTGGTCCCAGCACTCCGACACGTTCGGGCAATGGGCTTCCTCGCAGACGGTGTTGAGGGTCAGCCCGCGGAGCAGACCCTTGAGGTCGTGGTAGGCCTCGCCCGAGGGGATCCGGGCCCGGATCCAGTCGGGATGGCGACGGAGCGGGAGCGACCCGTCGGCGGCCGGCTCGCTGAACGAGCCGCCGCTCAGAGCGATGGTCGACGGGAGGCCGGAGCGGTCTGCGTGGCCGTGGCCCGAAGGGTCGTCCGGCGGGCTGAACATCGGGAGCTCGCGGGTCATGGCCGGGAGTGTACGCGGGGCTAGGGTGCCACGCTGCCGCCGGGCGAGGCGGGCCCGGCCGGGACGCCGCTCCCGCTCGGGGCGTCGCTGCCGGGCGGGCTGGGCGGGTCGCTGGGACCGGGCGTGATGGCCGGATCGATGGTCACCGGCCGGACCGCGGTCTGGAAGACGGTCGGCCCGCTGGGCCACAACCCGATGAGCACCAGGTACCACTGCGGGCTGGCCTCCAGGGCCGCTCGCCGGGTCGCGTCGAGCCGCCCGAACCCGAGAGCGGTCACCAGCCCGTGGCTCGAGTCCTTCCGGCCGTACGACTGGCAGCTCTCGTCGAGCTGGATCGTGCCGGCGTCGGCCAGATCCGAGGCGGTCTTCGTCGGCGCGACCGGGCAGAGGTAGACGATCGTCGTCGCCGGGTTCCAGGTCGGCGCCTCGACCGTGAGGCCGTCGGGACGCGTCCCGACGATGACCTGGGTGGCGCCGGGCTCGCTGACCGCCTGGAGCTGCGCCTCGCAGCCGGTGGCGACGAACGTCGCGGCCGCGAGCAGGGCGACGATCGCGACCCGGGAACAGGCCCGCCGGTCGGTCACACCGCCTCGGTCGGGGGGTACCGCATCCGATCCCGTGTCAATAGAGCGGCGTCTCCGGACCGACCGCCTCGAGCCAGGCCTTCACGTCGCGCAGGAACGCCGCCCCGCCCGCCCCGTCGTTGGCCCGATGGTCGATCCCCAGGACCATGTTCATGATCGAGCGGATGGCCAGCACGTCGCCCTGGGGCGTCTCGACCACGACCGGGCGCTTGGCGATCGCCTCCATCGTGAGGATGGCGACCTCGGGGACGTTGATGATCGGCATCGTCAGGTTGGAGCCGAGCCAGCCGGTGTTGTCGACGGTGAACGTGCCGCCCCCGAAGTCGTCGAGCCGGAGCTTGTTGGCCCGGGCCCGGGCGGCGACCTCGGCGATGGCCCGGTTCAGGCCGCTGATCGAGAGTTGGTCGACATCGCGGACGACCGGGACGATGAGCCCCTCGTCGACGGCCACGGCCACCCCCACGTTGATCCGGCGCTTGGCCAGCAGGCCGGCCTCCGTCCAGTGGGCGTTGAAGGCGGGGAAGCGCTTGAGCGCCTCGACGGAGGCCTTCACGACGAACGGGACATAGCTCAGGGAGAGACCCTCGCGGGCCTGGAAGTCGCGCTTCTGCGACTCGCGAAGCCGGACGAGCGAGGTGACGTCCACCTCCATGTGGACGTAGGCGTGGGGCACGGCCAGGGCCCGGGTCATCTGGGCGGAGATGCCCCGGCGCATCTGGGTCATCGGGACGAGGACCTCGTCCGCCCCCACCGGGAAGACGATCGTCGAGTCACGGCCGGCGCCGGTGGCCGGAGCCGGATGCGTGCCGCCCAGCGGGGCCGGCGACATCGGGACCGCGACCGTTGCGCCGCCGGCCGCCGCCGGCGCAACGCCCGGCGACTGGCTGCCGACCGGGCGGCCGGTCCGGACCGCCTCGACGTGGTCGATGACGTCCTCGCGGGTGATCCGCCCACCGCCACCGGTCCCGACGATCATCTCGGCGGTCAGCCCGTGCTCGCGAAGGAGGCGCCGGACGGCCGGGGTCATCCGGGCGTCGGCCCGGCCGGGAGGCGGTCCCGCGAGCCCGGCCGCGGCCGGGGACACCGCCGCCGGGGCGGGTCGCTCGTCTGAGCCCGCCGGCCCGTTCGCCGGCTCGACGGCAGAACGGTCGGCGAGCGGGGCGGCTTCGTCGTCCACGGCGTCGATGACCGCGATCTCCGCGTTGTTCGGGACCGTCTCGCCCTCCTGGACGAGGATCTCGGTCAGGGTGCCCTCGAACGGCGAGGGGACCTCGGCGTTGACCTTGTCGGTGATGACCTCGAGCAGCGGCTCGTACTTGGCGACGTGGTCGCCCGGCTTCTTGAGCCACTTGCCGATCGTGCCCTCTGCCACGCTCTCGCCGAGCTGAGGCATCGTCACCTTCGCCACGGGTTTCGTTCCTCCTCCGAGGTCAGCTGGGGCGCTGCCCGTCCGCGTTCCTGACGCTATCTTCGTTCATCTGGGACAATGCGGTCACGCGGACGTGGCCGCCCCCGTTGCCCGGGAACACCGGGGTCGCCGCCTCCAACCCGCGCGGACCTCACCGGATGCCATCCCGGGCGCCGTCTTCGACAGTACGTCGGGTCGACCGGTAGAGGGACGTTCGCGGGATCGTGCGGGCCGTCGCATCGTCCCATGCTCGGGCTGCCCGCAACGTCCAGCCCACGCGTACCTGCGGAGAGCCTTATCGTGATTCACCCCCGACGCCGCCTCACGCTGGTCGGGCCCAGCGTCCTGCTCGTCGCCCTCCTCGCGACCGGCCTCGCCGGACCCGCCGGCGCCGCCACCGGCGACACCCTCGGCAGCCAGCTCATGCGACTCACCAACCTCGATCGGACGGCCCGGGGCATGGCCGCCCTGGCCGAGGATCCTACCCTCGTCGCCTTCGCCCAGGGCAAGGCCTGGACCTGCCCCGGGACGACGATGGTTCTGGCCGGTCGGTCGTCGGACATGGCCCGCCGGGACTACTTCAGCCACTCGGTCAAGAGCTGCCTGAAGTCGAGCGGAGGGACCTACAGCTCGCTCGACGTCATGCTCATCTCGTTCCATTACGCCACCACGCGCGGCGAGAACATCGCCTGGAACAAGGGGTACTCCACCACCTCGACGGTGACCTATGGGACCGGCTGCGCGCTCGGGGCCGGAGGCACGAACCCGAGCTCCGGCTGCAAGGGCTCGGAGCCCGGAGTGATCTACTCGGTGGCGATCGCCCAGCGCGGCTTCATGAACAGCTCGGGGCACCGGGCCAACCTGCTCGGCGACTACGACCGGTTCGGCTGCGCGTCGGCCATCGCCTCGGATCATGGCGTCTACTACACCTGCGTCTTCTCGAAGGGCGGGCCGGCGGTCGCGGTGACCGATGCGGTCCTGCCGAGGGTCACCAGCGAGACCGGCAAGGGCGCGACCTTCCCTCGGGGTCGGGCTCACACGTTCTACGCCACCCTCTCGGACAACGCCGGGTTGCGGTCCGGCTACGTCAGCCTCGACGGGGTCCGGCTCAAGAGCTGGAGCTTCGCCGGAACGGTGCGATCGGCGCGCGTCTGGGTCCGGGTCTCGGCGTCCCGGATGAAGTCCGGGTACCACACCCTGATCTGGCACAGCGGCGACACGTCCGGCCTCGCCTCGACCTACCAGGACGGCCGGGTCCGCATCCGGGCGCACTGACCGACCGCGGCGACCCGACCGGGCGATGGACCGGCCCGGTCAGTAGGCGGCGAGCGTCCGGATCCCGTCGGCGATCTTGACCGGGTCGACCATGAACCAGTCCTCCAGGACGTGGTTGTAGGGGACCCCGGGCACGTCCGGGCCGGCGACCCGGCTGACCGGACCGTCGAGGTAGTCGAACGCCTCGTCGGCGACGATCGCTGCCACCTCCGCGCCATACCCGCCGAAGCGGTTGTCCTCGTAGACGATCAGGCATTTGCCGGTCTTGCGGACCGATGACAGGACCGTCTCCTTGTCGAGCGGACGGAGGGTCCGCAGGTCGACGACCTCGACGCTGATCCCCTCCTCCGCGACGCGGTCGGCGGCCTCGAGGGCGTAGTGGGCCATGAGCCCGTAGGCGATGACCGTCACCTGGGAGCCCGGCCGGGTGACCCTCGCCCTCCCCAGCGGGATCGTGAAGTCGCCCTCGGGCACCTCGCCCCGGACCGAGCGGTACATCTTCTTGTGCTCGAAGAAGAGGACCGGGTCGTCGTCCCGGATCGCGCTCCGGAGGAGCCCCGTGGCGTCGTGCGGGGTCGAGGGCACGACCACCTTGAGACCGGGGACGTGGGTGAAGAAGGCCTCGACCGACTGGGAGTGATAGAGCGCCCCGTGGACGCCCCCGCCGTAGGGAGCCCGGATGGTCATCGGGACGGCCACCGCGTTGTTCGAGCGGTAACGCATCCGGGCCGCCTCGGAGACGATCTGGTTGAAGGCCGGGAAGATGAAGTCGGCGAACTGGATCTCGGCCACCGGCCGGAGCCCGTTCACCGCGGCCCCGATCGACGCGCCGACGATCATCGATTCGGTCAGCGGGGTGTCGATCACCCGGTCGTCGCCGAACTCCGCCCAGAGCCCGTCGGTGGCCAGGAAGACACCGCCCTTCTTGCCCACGTCCTCGCCCAGGACGATGACCGACGGGTCGCGCCGCATCTCCTCGGCCAGGGTGTCCCGGATGGCCTCGATGAACGTGCGCAGGGCCATCAGCCGGCCCCCCCGTGTCCGAAGCCCCACGGCGGCGGGGTCTCCGACGGCCACTCCTCGGCGAAGACCCAGCGGGTGGCCGTGGCCGGATCGGGATCGGGCTCGGCCTCGGCGAAGTCGGTCGCGTCGGTCACCTCGGCGACGAGCTCGGCGGCCAGGGCGGCCTCGATCGCGTCGGTCAGGACCCCGGCCGCGTCGGAGCTCGTCGCGGAAGCGCGGGAGCGGGTCGCGCAGTCGCTCCGAGGCGAGCTCCTCGTCCGAGCGGTACTTCGTCTGCTGGTCGTCCGACGAGTGCCCGGTCAGCCGCATCACCTTGGCCTCGATCAGGGTCGGTCCGCCGCCCGACCGGGCCAGGTCGACCGCCGCCCGCGCGGCGCGGTAGCAGGCCAGGACGTCGGAGCCGTCGACGACGACGCCCGGGATCCCGTAGCCCGAGGCCCGCATCGCCACGTCCGGGACCGACACCTCGCGGGCGGCCGGGACGCTGATCGCGTAGCCGTTGTTCTCGACCAGGAAGACGAACGGCAGCTTGTGGATCGCGGCGAAGTTGAGCGCTTCGTGGACGTCGCCCTGGTTGGACGACCCCTCGCCCATCGCCGCCAGGGCGACCTGCCCGGTGCCCCGGATCTTGGCCGCCAGGGCGATCCCTACGGCGTGGAGGATCTGGGTCGCTACCGGTGAGCTGACCGACAGGAGGTTGCGCTTCCGGTCGCCGTAGTGACCGGGCATCTGACGACCGCCGGACGAGGGGTCGCTCGACTTGGCGTACTGGGCCAGCATGATGTCCCGGGCGCTCATCCCGAAGGTCATGCACATCGCGATCGAGCGGTAGAACGGGGCGATCCAGTCGTGCCCACGCTGGAGCGCCCAGGTCACCCCGACCTGCGCCCCCTCGTGACCCTGGCCGCTGATGACGAAGGGGATCCGGCCGGCCCGGTTGAGGATCCACATCCGCTCGTCGAGGGCCCGGGCGAGCGCGACGTGGCGGTACATCGCCAGGAGGTCGGCCTCGGTCAGGCCGAGGTCCGCGCCCAGCCGGTCGCCGGGCGTCGCCGCGTTCGCCGGGTCGCTCGCCGTCATGTGGCCTCCCTCGCCGTGGGTCGGAGCTCGGTCAGAAGTTGATCGACCGGCCGTCCACTGCCAGGGCGGCCTCGCCGAGGACCTCGGAGAGCGTGGGATGGGGATGGGTGGCGCCGCCGATCTCGCCCGGGGTCGCCTCCAGGTCGAAGCCCAGCGACGCCTCCGCGATGAGGTCGGTCGCGTGGGGCCCGACGATGTGGACGCCCAGGGTGTCGCCGGTCCGGGCGTCGCCGATGACCTTGGCGAAGCCCTCGTACTCGCCGCCGATGACCGCCTTGGCGATCGCCTGGAAGGGCATCTTGCCGACGCTGATCTCGAGACCGCGTTCCTGGCACTGGGCCTCGGTCAGCCCGATCGAGGCGATCTCGGGACGGCAGTAGGTGGCCCGGGGCTGCTTCGTGTAGTCGATCTCGTGGACGTCGGTGTCGCCGGCGATGGTGTGGGCCGCGACGATCCCCTCGTGACCGGCGGTGTGGGCCAGCCACAGCCCGCCGACGATGTCGCCGATCGCGTAGATGTGCGGCTCGCGGGTGCGCATCCGGCCGTTGACCTTGATCACGCCCTGCTCGACCTCGACCGTGGTGGTCTCGAGCCCGATCTCCTCGACGTTGGCCGCCCGACCGGTGGCCACCAGCATCACCTCGGCCGCGATCTCCTCCACGGCGCCACCTTCGGGCCCGACCTGGAGCGGACCCCGTCGGGGCCGGTCAGCACGGCCGCCGGGTCGAACCGGGCGTTGGTCATGACCCGGATGCCGCGCCGGGTGAAGCTCCTCTCGAGGAGCTGGCTGACCTCGCGGTCCTCGAGCGGGACGATCCCGGGCAGATACTCGAGGAGGGTCACCTGGGTCCCGATGTCGTGGAAGAAGCTGGCGAACTCGACCCCGACCGCGCCGGCCCCGACGATGACGATGCTGGCCGGTGCCGATCCTCGGCGGAGGACGTCGTCGGAGGTGAGGATCCGCTCGCCGTCCGGGACGAGACCGGGCAGGCTCTTCACCCGGCTCCCGGTCGCCAGGATGATGTCGGTGGCCTGGAGGAGCCGCTCGCCCCCGGCCCCCGGGGCGCCGTCCTCGCCGGGCTGGGAGACCCGGATCCGACCCGGACCCTCGAGCCGGCCGCGGCCCTGGACCCAGGCCACCTTGTTCTTGTCGACCAGGCTCTTGAGGCCCGTCCACATCCGCTTGACGACCTGGTCGCGACGCTTGCGCCATCGCCGCGTAGTCGACCGCCGGCTCGCCGGGCAGGACCACCCCGTACTCCTTGAGATGGCGGGCCCGGTTCATCATCTCGGCCGACTCGAGGAGCGCCTTGGTCGGGATGCAGCCCCGGTGGAGACAGGTGCCGCCGATCTTGTCGTCGTCGACGAGGGCGACCCGGAGACCGAGCTGGGCGGCCCGGAAGGCGGCCGTGTAGCCACCCGTGCCGGCACCGAGGACGACGAGGTCGAAGTCGTTGCTGGAGCCGACGGCCATGGGTCTGACGGGCCTCAGGGTGCGGGATGGGCGGGCGATCGCGAGGTGCGGATGACCTCGGCGCGATGGTACGCGCCGCGTCCCGACGGGCGCAACCGAGGCCGGCCGGGCCGGTGCTATGCTGCCGTTCCGGCGTCCCGCGCGGAGGGACCCGGGCGGCGCCACGGAGGTCACGCTCGAGCCGATGGAACCGATGACCGCGGTCCTGCTCATCGGCCTGGCCTACGTCATCGGGTCGATCCCGTTCAGCGTCATCGTCTCCAAGCTGACCGGCGCCCCGGACCCCCGGACGATCGGCTCCGGCCGGACCGGCGGCACGAACGCCCTCCGGGCGATGGGCCCGAGGTGGGCCCTGATCGTAGTGACCGGCGACCTGGCCAAGGGCGCCCTCCCGGTCCTCATCGCCCGGGCGGTCACCGGCGGCGAGCCGGCCGTCGAGGCGGCCTGCGGGGTGGCCGCCGTCATCGGCTCGGCCCGGTCGATCTTCCTGCGCTTCCACGGTGGTCGGGGGGTCGCCACCGGCGTCGGCACGATGCTGGTCATCCAGCCGATCGCCGTCCTCCTGGCCGCGCCGGTCTTCATCGGGGTGGTCCTGATCACCCGGTACGTGTCACTCGGCTCTCTGCTCGGCTCGGCGACGATGATCCCGGCGGTCGCCCTCGTCTTCCTCGTCGTCAGCGGCACCGTGCCGCCGGCCTACCTGGTCTACGCGGTGGCCGGGGTGGCGGTGGTCTGGATCGCCCACGCCGACAACATCGACCGGCTCATCCACGGAACCGAGCGCAAGTTCGACCTCCGGATGCTCGGCGGCCGGGGCAGCGGTGGCGCCGCCGGGTAGCGTCTCGCCGAGCGCCGCGACCTGGTCGACCGGCCGCGCCTCGCGTCAGTTCTGGCTGAAAGCCAGGATCGTGGGACCGCTCAGGATGAGCTTGACCGGCGACAGGACCCGGATGCCGCTGGGGAGCGGGACGTCGTCGGCCGAGGTCGCCTGCCACGAGGTCACCGCGGCGAGCGCGGTCCGGTAGGCGTCGGCCGCCGCCTGGGTCACCGGTGCGCAGACCTGCGAGGTGGCCGAGACCGCGATCCCGGTGATCGCGATCGTGCTTCCGCTCGTGGTGAACGAACCCGTGAAGTTGGCACAGCCGTCGTTGCCGCTCAGGCTCCCGTCCGTGCCGAAGACGAGGGTCGCCGGGTTCGTGGCGGCGGGCGCGGTGCCACCCTGGACACCCAGGGTCCAGGACGTGCCGGGGAGGGCCGACGGTGGGGTGGGTCGCGCGGTGGGAGTGCTCGACGAGCCGCAGGCGGCGATCAGGACGGCGACGACGACGAGCCCGGCAAGCGCCGCGGCTCGGCCCGACCTGTTGACCATCGGGGCGACCTCCAGGGACGCGCTGCGTGGTGACGAGGCGATCGTAGCAGCGGCACGGACGGCGCCAGCCGCGCGACGGGCGAGTGCGCCCGCGGCCCGAATCGGCGCGTGAGGCCCGCTGGCCGCCTGGGCGGGACCTCTCCTCATGCGCGACCTCATGACAGGAGCATGCCGCCGGGTGGTCGGAATCGAACGACCCGGTCCGAGTCGATCGGGCCGGGTCGAAACGATTGACTCGGGTGGCGGGGCTGACGAACCGCCACCTTTTCGGATCAGGCGCCGCGCATGCTCCGGAAGCAGTCGCTGCAGTAGACGGGCTTGCCACTGGTCGGGCGGAACGGCACCTGGGCCTCGCGGCCGCAGTTGCTGCAGGTCGCCGTGAACATCTCACGGGGACCCGGTCGCGCGAGCCGCCGTAGCTGCTCCCGCCACCACCGTTGCCGTAGCCACCGGCGCTGTACGAGCCACCGGCGCCGTAGCCACCGGAGCTGTAGCCACCGCCACCACCGGAGTCGGCGTTGCGTGCGGCCTTGCGGCTGGCCCGACAGCTCGGGCAGCGGCGCGGCTCGGTGAAATTGCGCTGCGCGTAGAAATCCTGCTCGCTGGCAGTGAAGACGAACTCCTGCCCGCAATCCGCGCAGGTCAGGTTCTTGTCGTTGTACACCTAAACGAAAACTCCTCTGTGTAGCCGCGCGATCCGTCGTGTTCTCGCGTCAGCCGTGAGAGGAGTCGGTCGTCGTGCTACGTGCTCTGGTCGCGGCCGTGCCGTGACGTTTGACCGGGGGAGTGTAGGCCCTGTTCCCGGACCTGTATAGGGGGCATTTTGAGCGTGGACGCGGGCGACCTGAGCACGGCCGCGCCCGAGGCGCCGAACGGCCCGGTTCCGCGTCGCTTGTGCCGCGGAGGCTACAGGCGTCCGAACCGGCCCCGCCCGCCGCTCGCGGGGTCTGTCGCGGTGCCGCGGAGTCGGGACGCGGTGGCGCGGTCCGGCCGGCTACCGGCCCAGGTGCCACGGATGTGGGTGCGGAGTTCGGCGCCGCCGAACGGGCGGGCTCGGCGCCGGCACCGCCCACGTGCGAGTTCGCGGTACTACGGACATTCGTAGCAGGGGCACAAGACCGCGCGATCCGGGCCGTCGAGGCCCGAACGACGGCGTTACGGGCCGTGCTACTCATGGTCGTCGTGATCCGGGCGTCACGCGGCCGCTCGGAGCCTGCTCTCGTCGCGCCAGGACGACTCCTACGAATGCCCGTAGTACGGAGCTCCGCCGGCCGTCGGTACGTCGGTGCGAAGCTGCTCCGGGGCGTCGGACAGGGGGCGGCACCGGCGGCTTGGGCCGAGACCGTCGACAGGGGGCGGCTCATGGCGGCACCGGCGCCTTGGGCCGAGACCGGCGACAGGGGGCGGCTCTGGCTTTGGGGGGCACGACGGACGCGGGCTCGCGGCGCGGGACGCGGGCTCGCGGGCTCGCGGCACGGGACGCGGGCTCGCGGGCTCCGCCGGGCCGCCTCAGCCGAGCGGCTCGACCCAGTTTCGCGACCGCTCGACCGCGCGGTGCCAGCCGCGGACGAGCTGGTCGCGTGCCGAGGCGGCCATCGCCGGTTCGAAGCGCCGTTCGACGGCGTGGATCGCGGCCAGCTCGTCCAGGCCGCGCCAGAAGCCGACCGCGAGCCCGGCCAGCATCCCTGCCCCGATGGCCGTGGTCTCGGCGTGGACCGGCCGCTCCACGGGCACATCCAGGAGGTCCGCCTGGAACTGGCAGAGCCGGTCGTTGGTGGCGGCGCCGCCGTCGACCCGGAGGACCTCGAGGCGAACGCCGGCGTCGGCGACCATCGCCCCGACCACGTCGGCCACCTGGTAGGCCATCGCGTCGATGGCGGCGCGGGCGATCTCGGCCAGGCCGGTCCCTCGGGTGATCCCGACGAGGGTGCCCCGGGCGTAGGCATCCCAGTAGGGCGCGCCGAGCCCCACGAACGCCGGCACGAGGTAGACCCCCCCGGTGTCGGGCACGGTCTCGGAGAGCCGGGCGATCTCGGCCGCGTCGCGGCCGGCCTTCAGTCCGTCGCGGAGCCATTGCACGGCGGCCCCGGCCACGAACGCCGAGCCCTCGAGGGCGTAGGCGGGCCGGCCCTCCCCCAGCCGCCAGCAGACCGTCGTCAGGAGCCCGTTCGACGAGGCCATCGGCCGCTCGCCGGTGTTCATCAGGAGGAAGGCGCCGGTCCCATAGGTCGCCTTCGTCGCCCCCGGCTCGAAGCAAGCCTGACCGAAGGTCGCCGCCTGCTGGTCGCCGGCACAACCCGCGATCGGGACCGACCGACCGAACAGGTCCGGGTCGGTCTCCCCGAGGATCTCCGACGACGAACGTACCTCGGGCAGCATCCCCGGCGGGACCCCGACGATCGCGCACAGCTCCTCGTCCCAGGCCAGGCGGTGGATGTCGAAGAGGAGGGTCCGGCTCGCGTTCGAGACGTCGGTGGCGTGGACCCGGCCGCCGGTGAGTCGCCAGATGAGGAAGGCGTCGACCGTCCCGAAGGCCAGCTCCCCGCGCTCGGCCCGCGCCCGGGCGCCGGGCACCCGGTCGAGGATCTCGGCGATCTTCGGGCCGCTGAAGTAGGCGTCGATCGGCAGCCCGGTCCGCTCCAGGAACTTGGGGCCGTGCCCGGCCGACCTCAGGGCGTCGCAGCGTGGCGCGGTCACCCGGCTCTGCCAGACGATCGCATCGTCGATCGGCCTTCCGGTGGCTCGGTCCCAGACGATCGTGGTCTCCCGCTGGTTCGTGATCCCGATCGCGGCGATCTCGACGGGATCGGTCCCGGCCAGGACGCGCCGCGCCGACCGCAGCTGGCTCTCCCAGATCGCCTCGGGGTCGTGCTCCACCTCGCCAGGCGCCGGGTAGATCTGAGGCAGCTCCTCGGATGCGCCGGCGACGATCCGGCCGTCGTGGTCGATGACGACGGCCCGGGAGGAGGTGGTCCCCTGGTCGAGGGCGAGGACGACCGAACGGGGCATGAGGCGGTCCCGGGTCAGCTGCTGGTGGCGACCGGGGTCGTGGCTTCGGCCTCGGTCGGGGAGACCGCCACCGGGTCGCCGACGGACGCGATCGCGACCCGGGCCGGCGCGGGATCCGTCCCGGGCACGTCGTACTCGCGATGGGCCGAGGCGAGGTAGGCCTCGATCGCCGCGGACTGTTCCGCCACCGACCAGCCGAGCTCGCCGCCGAGCAGCTGGGCGACCCGGGGCGCGATCGAGGCGCCGCGGTCCGGGAGCTCCTGCGCCAGCCGGGTCCGCCGGGCCAGGACGTCGTCGAGCGAGAGGGCGGACTCGGAGCGAACGGCCCGGACGACCTCGGCCTCCAGGTGGGCGATCTCGGGACCGAGCGGTCGGAGCAGGTCGAGCTCGCGGCCGAGAACGACCAGGTCGGCGGCCTCCGTGCCGTGACGGGCGACGAGGCGCTCGGCCCGGGCTCGATCGAGCCCGGTCTCAGCCGTCAGCCGCGCCGCCAGCCGGCCCAGATCGTCGAGCGGGGCCGCGCCGACGATCGGGAGCTCGGCCGTCGCCGAGGGTCGGGTCTTCGCCGTCTTCGGTCCCAGCGCGGCATCCACCGTCTGGGCGGCCATCAGCCGGTACGTCGTGTACTTGCCGCCGCCGATCCGGACGAGACCGTTCGGGTCGGTCCGGATGCGGTGCTCCCGGGATGCCTTGACCGTGGAGCCGGGGTGGCCGCCGGGATCGGTGGCCAGCGGCCGGAGGCCCGTGTAGGCGCCCATGAGGTCGTTCCGACGCAGGTCGATGTCGAGGGTCGCGTTGACGTTGCCCAGGATGTTGTCGATCTCGGCCGCGGTGGGGATGGGTCGATCGGGCGGCCCGTCGTCGTCCAGGTCGGTCGTCCCGATGACCCAGCGATCCGGCCACGGCACCAGGAAGCAGACCCGTCCCGGGATCCGCAGGGTCAACCCGTCGCGGCTGGGGATCCGGTCGCGTCGGACGACGATGTGGGTGCCCCGACTCGGCCGGACCGCCGTGCCGCCGTCCGTGACCGGGAAGGGCCCGTCCGCCCGACCGGACCAGACGCCGGTCGCGTCGATCAGCCGGTCGGCGTGGACCGGGAAGGTGGCCCCGGACCGCTCGTCGCGCACGGTCGCGCCGGCGATCCGGCCGCCCTCCTCGATGGCCGTGAGGGCGCTCACCCTGGTCAGGGCGAGGGCGCCGCGGGCGACGGCCGTCCGGGCGACGGCAAGGGTGTACCGGGCGTCGTCCTCCTGGCCGTCGTGATAGACGAACGCGCCGCGCAACCGCCCCCGGCGCAGGACCGGGGTCGCCTCGAGCGCCTCGCCCACCGAGAGGTGGCGGTGACGGCCGCCGTCGGCCGAGGCGCCGAGGAGGTCGTACATCGTCAGTCCGGCGTCGAAGAACGGCCGGGTCAGCGGGCCGCCGTAGATCGGGAAGAGGAACGGCTCGATCCGGACGAGGTGGGGCGCCAGCTGAAGCAGCCGGCCGCGCTCGGCGAGCGCTTCGCGGACCAGCCCGACGTGGAACTGCTCCAGGTAGCGCAGACCGCCGTGGATGAGCCGCGAGGAGCGGCCGCTCGTGCCGACGGCGTAGTCGTCGCGCTCGACGAGGGCCGCCTTCAGTCCGCGGCTCGTCGCGTCGAGGAGGATCCCGCTGCCGGTGATCCCGCCGCCGACGACGAGCAGGTCCCAGCGCTCGGCCGACAGTCGCGCCAGGTCCTGCCGGCGGGCGACCAGGATCGGCGGCTCGGTCGACGTCGGGACGGCCGGGGCGAGACCCGGGTTCGCGGTCCCGGTCACGGCTGGGGAGGGCGCCGGACGAGCCGCAGGAGCACCAGGGCGGTGCCCGCGACGAGGATGACGATCAGGAGCGGGGTCCGGAAGACGAGCCGCTGGGCATCCGCCGGGAGCAGGCTCGTTCCGACGGCCAGCCCCAGGACGACCCCGGCGACGACCGCCCCGACGAGGAGCGCCTCACGCCAGCCGAACGTCCGGGCGCCCTCAGCCACGGTCCGCTTCCGGGGGGATCCCGATCGGGGCGACGAGGACACGCCCGGCCAGGGCTGCGCCGCGCTTCGTCAGCAGGCCGGTCTTGGGGCGATGGAAGGTCACCGTGAGGTCGGCCCGGGCCACCGGGTCGGAGAGCTCGCCGCTGGTCAGGTCGACCGCCGACGGGGTGTCGACCGCCACGACCGGGACCATCGCCTCGCGGGCCCGACCGATGAGCTCGACCGCCGAGCGGATCGGCTCGCGGATCGCGCCGTGGACGCCGGAGCCGAGCAGGGCGTCGACGACCACGCTCGCCTTCTCGACCCCCTGGCCCAGGATGGCCACGTCCCGGGGGACCGCGGCGTGGATCCGGGTCACCGTCCGCTCGCCGGCGAGGCGATCCCAGTTGCGTGCCGCATCGGCGGTCGTCGGCCGCGCCTCGGTCGCCACGAGGACGGCCACGACCGTCAGCCCGAGATGCCCGAGCCGGCGCGCCGCCACGAGCCCGTCGCCGCCGTTGTTGCCGGGTCCGCACAGGACGAGGACCGGGCCCTTGCCGAGCCGCTCCTGGTCGGCGGCGACGGCCCGGACCGCGGCTGCAACGGCGGCACCGGCGTGCTCCATGAGCCGGGCGCCGGGGATCCCCAGGGCCTGGGCCCGGCGGTCGGCTCCGATCATCGCCTCGGCCCCGATCGGGGCGAGGTCCTTCGTGGCGGACCAGCGCCGGACGAGCTCGCGCAGATCGGCCGTCATGAGGTCCGGATCGTCGGCCGGAAGGGGGTCGGCCGCCGACCGCTGGAGGGTCGCATTCACCGTATCAGCGTAGCCGGACTCGGATGGACCCGTCGATGCCGTCGCCTCAGGAGAGCGGGAGCCGGGCCTGCGGCGGGTCCCCGGATCGAAGCTCGAGCAGCCCCTCGCGGGCCAGCCCGGCCAGGGCCTCGTCGATGGCGACGCGGTCGTGGATCCCCAGCTCACCGTCGACCTCGACCCACTCATCGCCGTGGGCGGCGCGCAGCCGGTCGAGGATCCGGCCGCGGAGCCAGCGGCTGGTGTGCTCGAACGGCTGGCGAGGTTCGCGGGTGGCGGGGCCGGAGATACCGACGACGACCGGCCCGTCGGTACCCGGTGCAGGCGTCGTCGGCGAGGCGGTGACGGTCGCCGCGGACGCCGTCGCGGACGCGGACGCTGCTGCCGCGCCCCGGCACAGAGCGGAGACCGGGCACGCGCCGCAGCGCGGTGCCCGAGGACGACACAGTGCCGAGCCGAGGTCCATGAGCGCGTGGGCCCAGTCGGCCGACCGGTCCGGCGGCACGACCGCGTCCGCGACGGTCTGGAGGTCCCGACCCGGCAGCGCTCCGAGCTTGCCCCCGACCGCCCGACCGAGGACCCGCCGGACGTTCGTGTCGACGGCGCCGACGGGCGTCCCGAAGGCGATCGACGCGACCGCCCTGGCCGTATACGGCCCCACCCCGGGCAGCCGCTCGAGACCCGCGACGTCGGTCGGGAATCTGCCGCCGAAGTCGTCCGCGATCATCCGCGCGGCCCGGTGGAGGTTCAGCGCCCGCCGGTTGTAGCCGAGACCCCGCCAGGCTCGGAGCACGTCGGCCGGGGTCGCCGCCGCGAGCGCCTCGACGGTCGGGAAGCGGGTCACGAACGCCTCCCAGGCGGGGGCGCCGCGCGAGACCTGGGTCTGCTGGAGGATCGTCTCGGAGACGAGCACGAGGTACGGGTCGGTGGTTCCCCGGAACGGGAGGGCCCGACCCTGGGCGTCGTACCAGGCGAGGACGGCCGAACGGAACCTGGCGACGTCGAACCCGTCGAGGGCGGCCGGGGCCGCGTCGGCCCGTTCGGCGGCGGCGGGACCAGGCGCACGGCCGGGCCGGGAGGCCACCGGGCGAAGATCCCAGCTCACCGCCCCGGCTCCCCTGCCCCATCCCCTTCGATCAGCCGGCGCATCCCCTCGTGCGGAGCCCAGAGCCACTCCGGGAGGTAAGTGGCGGCATAGACGAATTCGTCGCACTCCTTGGCGACTTCGAGCGCGACCAGGAGCCGCTCGTCGAGGGCGATCCTCGAGCCGGCCCGCCGGAGCCCGGCGCCGTACGACCGCAGGAGCCGCTCCCGAGAGCGTCGCCGCCAGGCCGCGAGGTCGAGGCCGCTGTGCTCGTCGGGCGTCCAGCCCCGCGCCCGGGCCCGTCGTTCGGCGCTCGTCGAGACGTGGTCGAACGAGCGCAGGAGGGTGGCCAGATCGCGCATCGGCGAGTCGAGCTCGCGGCGTTCCTCGATCGGCCGCATCGGCTCGCCCTCGAAGTCGACCAGGACGAAGCCACCCGGCGTCCGGAGGATCTGCCCGAGATGGAGGTCGCCGTGGATCCGGGTCAGGAGGGGCGGCGCGGTCGGCCGCTCGAGGTCGGCCAGGCGCTCCCGGATCGCCGGCGCCCAACGGGCCAGGTCCGCATCGACCCCGGCGTCGTCGCCGGGCAGGAGCCCGAGCGCCGTGTCGAGGCGGACCCCTGCGGCGCCACGCCAGGCCCTGAGATCGTCGGCGGTCGCCTCGCGCGGGGCGAAGTCTTCGAGGGCGTCGGCATCGGCGAGGGCGGCGTGGAGCTCGGCCAGGGCGGACCCGAGCGCGGCGGCGTCCTCGGTGGCGTATTCCAGGGCCACGACCCCCGGCGCGGCCACCCACCCGGCCAGCCGCTCGGCGGTCGACTCGTAGGCGTCCTCGGCGTCGGGTACGAGCTCCTCGAGCATCGCGATCGTGGAGACCCGTCCGTCGGGGCCGACGTGCTCCGCGGCGCCGGCCAGGGCGGGCACCAGCCGCGAGCCTCGCTCCTCGGCCAGGTAGGCGGTCAGCTCGAGGTCAGGGTTGAGACCGGGAACCACCCGCCGGTAGGCCTTCAGGAGGAGTCGCTCGCCGAGGACGGCCGAGCTGTTCGACTGGTCGGCGTCGAGCGAGCGCTCGGACCAGCCGGCCAGCTCGGCGGCACCGCCCGGGGCAAAGGTCGCGAGCGCCAGTCCGGGTCGGCAGACGAGGGCACCCCCGGCTGCGGTCGGGAGGACCCGGCCCTCGGCCATCGCCACGGCGAGCGACCGCCAGGCGCCGTCGCCGTCGTGGGCCTCACGGGCCGGGGCGGTGCCATCGCCCACGATGAACGGGACGAGGTAGCGGTCCGATCCCCCGTCGGCGTCATCCAGCTCGACGAGGGCGAGGACAGCCGAACCGCGACGCGCGCGGCCGGCGTCGACGGCACCGGCCTGGGTCTCTGCCACCGGCCCCAGGCCGGTCGACCCGAGCCCGGCCGGTGCGAGATCGAGCGGCCCGAGATCCACCGTGTCCACCAGCCGGAGCCGGGTGACGACCCTCCCCTTCCCGCCGTACCAGCGCCGGCCCTCGAAGAGGTCGAGGGTCAGCGCGGCCTCGATCGCCGGGTTCAGAGCTTGATCATCACGTGCTTGACGACCGTGTAGTCCTCGACCGCGTACATCGACTGGTCCTTGCCGTAGCCGGATTCCTTGAACCCGCCGTGGGGCATCTCGGAGACCAGGGTGAAGTGGTCGTTGATCCAGACGGTGCCGAACTGGATCGCCTTGGCGACCCGCATCGCCTTGCCCACGTCGCCCGACCAGACCGAGGCGGCCAGGCCGAAGCGGACGTCGTTGGCCCAGGCGACGGCCTGGTCCTCGTCCTTGAAGCGCTGGACCGTGACGACCGGTCCGAAGACCTCGTCCTGGACGATCTCGCTGTCCTGGGCCGGGCCCGCGATGACCGTCGGCTCGAAGAAGGCGCCCGGTCGATCGGGCCGATGGCCGCCGGCGACGATCTCCGCGCCGCCGGGACCGCGGTCGGCCCGCTCGACCATCCCCTGGACCTTGTCGGCCTGGGCCTTGGCGATGAGCGAACCCATCTCGATCTCGTCGCCCTCGGCCGGGTCGCCCCACTTGATCGTCTTGACCTGGCCGGCCAGGTCGGCCACGAAGCGCTCGTAGACCTTGGGCCCGGTGATCACCCGACACGGCGCAGTGCAGTCCTGGCCGCTGTTCCAGTACGAGAAGACCTTGAGGTTCTCGATGACCGCGTCGAGGTCGGCGTCGTCGAAGACGACGACCGGGGCCTTGCCGCCGAGCTCCAGGTGGAGCCGCTTGACCCGGTCGGCCGCGGTCCGGGCGATGTGCTTGCCGGTGTCGGTGTCGCCGGTGACCGAGATCATCCCGACCTTGGGATGGGCGACGAGGAGATCGCCGATCCCGGCGCCGGTCCCGGTGACCACGTTGAGGACACCGGGGGGAAGGATCTCGGCGGCGATCTCGGCCAGGACGAGGGCCGTCAGCGGGGTCCTTGCCGACGGCTTGAGGATGACCGTGTTGCCGGCCATGAGCGCCGGCCCGATCTTCCAGCCGGCCATCATGATCGGGTAGTTCCAGGGCGCGATCGAGGCGACGACCCCGACCGGCTCGCGCCGGATCAGGCTGGTGTGACCGGCCACGTACTCGTTGGCCGCCTTGCCCTCCAGGACCCGACCGGCGCCGGCGAAGAAGCGCAGGTTGTCGACGACCACCGGGACCTCGTCGATCGCCGCCCCGACCGGCTTGCCGGCGTTCTGGCTCTCGAGCCGGCCGATCTCGTCGACCCTGGCCTCGATCGCGTCGGCCAGCTTGAGCATGAGCAGGCTGCGGTCCTGCGGCGTCGTGTGCTGCCAGGTCTCGAAGGCCTTCGCGGCCGCGTCGGCGGCCCGATCGACGTCCTCGGCGCCGGAGGCCTGGACGTGGGCGATGACCTCGCCGTTGGCCGGGTTCTCGACGGCCAGCGTCTCGCCGCTGGCGCTGTCGACCCAGGCGCCGTCGATGAACTGCTGGTACGTCTGGACTCGCGAGATCGTCTCGGTCACGGTGCGGTCCCTCCGGTGCTCGCGACGGCGCGGGGCCGTCGCTTGCCTGGACGTCGTCTGGGGTCGGGTGGAACGTCATTGTGCGCCGCGCCGGGAAGCCCGTCGCGGCAGGTGGTGCCGGGGCTCGTGGCGGGGCTCGGTCGAGGTCAGCCGCCGAGGACCGGCTCCCCCGTCCGTGCCACCCGCTCGATGAGGTCGGCCGCCCGGACGGTGCCCGGGTTCGCCTTGAGCCGGGCCGAGATCGCGTCCAACCGCGCCTTGCAGGCCGACGTCGCCGAGCAGCCCGGACGATCGCCGCGTCCATCTCCGCCTCGCTGAACGCGTACGTCCGCAGCCGGACCCCGAAGCCGGTCTCGTGGACCCGCTGGGCGTTGTCGTACTGGTCCCAGAAGAGCGGCAGCAGGATCATCGGCTTGCCGTTGTGGAAGCACTCGGTGACGGTGTTGTTGCCGCCGTGGGTGATGACCAGGTCGACCATCGGCAGGATCGAGGGCTGGGGCAGGAACTCGGCGCCTGACCATGTTGTCGGCCAGCTCGTACTCGGTCGTGCTGGGGACCCTTCGAGACGACGAACCGGTGGGGCGTCCGGCCGAGGACGTCGACCAACCGGCGCATCAGCTCGACGTCGGCCGAGCCGAGGCTGCCGAGGCTGAGGTAGACGAGCGCCCCCGGGCGGTCGGCCAGCGGGTCGGGCAGCTCCCAGGTCGCCTCGGTCGCCCGGACGCACGAGTCCAGCCGATGCCAGGTCGGGGCGAGCGGACGCGCCCGCGGGTAGTCGACCTCGGCCGGGTAGAGATAGAGGTTCAGGAACGGCGACTCGTGGATGAAGGCCGGGCCATCCCGGACCGTCGGGCAGGCCCGGGGCACGGTGGTCCCGGCAGAACGCGTCGAAGTCCGCCCACAGCCCGCCATGAACGCGCCGGTACTCCGCCCGGAACGCGGGCCAGCCGGACCGATCGTCCGCGGCATAGCCGGAGAAGACCGGCGGCACGTCGGGGTCGAGCAGCTCGGCCGGGTTGCACGAGGTGATCCGGACCCACGGCCGGCCCGAGGCGGGCAGGGCCGGGAAGGCCACCACGTTGTCCTCCACGATGACGTCCGGCCCGAGCTCGTCGAAGATCTCCAGGAGCCGCGGATGGACGTACTTCGCGCCGTCGACGAGGGCCCCCCAGGTCGGCTGGATGAACCCGCTGAGCTGCTCGATCGTCGGGGTCCGGAAGACCGGAGCGGTGTCGCGGATGAAGTCCTTCCAGAACTGGCCCGGGACCTCGGGGATCTCGGGCGGCGGACCGAGGCGCATGAGCCGCTCCTCGAAGCCCTTCGCCTCGAGCGTCCCGGCGAACGACTCCTCGACGACGAAGACCACCCGGTGGCCACGATCGCGCAGGACGGCACCGATCCCGACGCAGTTGTTGGTCGGGCCGAAGGCCCCCTCGGGGAAGAAGACGATCGTCCGTGGTTCGCTCATGGCCGCTAGGATGCCATGCAGCGACGATCGGACGGAGGAGGTTCCGCAGCGTGACGTCTGGACCCTGGGCGGAGGTCGGCGACCGGGTCTTCGTTCGCCGCTACGCGTTCTTCGACCAGGACATCGGGGCGATCCTGACCGCCGACGGACCCGTCGTCATCGACACCCGGAGCACGCCGGCGCAGGCCCGCGCGATCCTCGACGACCTCCGTTCGCTCACCGCCCAGCCGGTGGCCGCGGTGATCGACACCCACCATCACTTCGACCACTCCTTCGGCAACCGTCAGTTCCGACCGGCGCCGATCTGGGGTCACCTTCGATGTGCCGAGCGGATCCGGGCGATCGTGCCGGCCGACTTCGCGGAGCTCGCCGCGGAGAACCCCGAGATCGCCGGCGAGCTCGGCGAGGTGGAGCTCGACCCGCCCGACCGGACGTTCGGCGACGAGGGTGTCGACATCGAGGTCGGTGGCCGACGGCTCGAGCTGCGCTGGCTCGGCCGAGGCCACACCGACAACGACATCGTGGTCCGGGTGCCCGATGCCGCGGTTCTGTTCGCCGGCGACCTGCTGGAGAACGGCGCCACGCCCTATTTCGGCGACGGCTATCCGCTCGACTGGCCGGCCACGGCGACGACCCTCCGGGCGCTCGTCGACGGCGCGGTGGTGCCGGGCCACGGCGACGTCGCGGGCCTCGACTTCGTCGATCGCTCGATCGAGGCGTTCCGGGCGATCGCGGGCCTGGCCGGGCGCCTCCATGCCGGCGAGCTCGACCTCGAGGCGGCGATCGCCCTGGCACCCTACCCGGCGGCGGACGCGGTCGAACCACTGGAGCGCGGGCTCGCCCAGCTCAGGGGCGAGCTCGACTGAGGGCCGAATGCCGAGGGACGGGGCCGACGTCGGCCCGCCAGGCTACCGGTGGCCGAACAGGGTCCGGAGGAACCGCTTCAGGGGACCGTCGCGGAGCGCCCTGACGCCCGGGTCCGTCGCGCCGGTGGAGACTGCGTCCGGTCCATCGCCGGCCGCCGACCCGCCGTAGAGCTCGGCATGCTCGAGCTCGCGGATCTCCTCCTCGTCGTACACCGCCCGCTCGAAGTCGAGCTCGTTTCGACCCGCGGCCTTCGCCTGCTCGGGCGTGAGCGCCCGATAGGTCGCATCGGCCGGGATCGGATTGGGTCCCATGCTCATTGCCCGATGCTACGCCGGCCCAGGCTGGCGTCAACGGGCCGACCGGTCCGGTCACACCCGTTTCTCATGACCGTCTCAGAGGTGGCCCGTCAGACTCGGGCCATGACCACGATCCCAGTCATCCCAGCACGCCTCGGCGCGATCGCGGGAGCCCTCATCCTCGTTCTCGTGGCCGCCTGCGGATCGGGTGCGACCTCGGGCGCGCCGGCGAGCCCATCGACCGCCCCTCCAGCCGCCGTGCCATCCGACGCCGTGTCTGCGAGCGGCTCTCCGACCGTCGGATCGACCACCGCCACATCGGTCTGCACCGCGCCCGCCACCCCGACCACCGCCCAGACCGAGGGTCCCTACTTCAAGGCGGGCTCGCCCGAGCGGTCGGTCCTCGCCGATGCGAGCACGCCGGGTACCCACCTCACCCTCGAGGGGACGGTCGTCGGAACCGACTGCGCACCGATCGTCGGCGCGGCGATCGAGATCTGGCAGGCCGACACGAGCGGCGCCTACGACAACACGGGATACGGCTTCCGCGGGCACGTCCTGACCGACGCGAACGGCCGGTTCACCGTCGAGACGGTCGTCCCCGGCGAGTACCCCGGCCGGACACCCCACATCCATCTGAAGCTGACCCCACCGGGCGGGTCGACCCTCACCACCCAGGTCTACTTCCCCGACTCGAACCTCAACGCCGAGGACGGCATCTTCCGCCCCGAGCTGCTCCTGGACGTCACCGCGAACGGTGACGCGAGGGTCGGGACCTACACCTTCGTGCTGGGCGGCTGAGGCTCGGCTTCGGAGGTCGGCTCGCCGGCCGGCGCGTCCGGCGGCGCGACCCGCGACCCGATCCAGACCGCCATGTCGGCGGCGACCTGGGGTCCTTCGGGCTCGTTGAGCGACTCGTGGCGGAGTCCCCGGTAGACCTTCCGCTGCGCGTCAGGCAGCCGGGTGAAGAGCTCCGACGAGGCGACCGGCACGAGCGGATCCTCGCCGCCGTGGACGACGAAGAGCGGGACGCGGACCCGATCCACCTCGGCCACGGCCCGCTTCTGGGCCGCGATGACCTCGCGGCCCAGCCCGAACGTGATCCGGTGATAGGCCAGCGGGTCGGCCGCGTAATCGATCCCGACCTGGGGGTCGCGTGACAGGGCCGCGCCGTCGAGGCCGTTGGCGATGGAGATCGTCGGCACGATCCGGCCGAGGACCCCGACGATGACCCGCTGCGACTCGGGGACGACGGTGTCGGCGATCCACGGCGCGCTGAGGATGAGCAGATCGGGCTGCGGTCGATCGCTCTCGGCGTAGGTCAACGCGACGAGCCCGCCCATCGAATGACCCATCAGCACGACCGACAGCGGATCGATCGCGCCTCGCAGGGCGCTCAGACGATCGGCGACGTCGTCCAGCCAGACGTCCCAGCTCGCGACGTAGGCCCGACGACCGCCCGACGCACCGAACCCCTGGAGGTCGAACGATGCGACCTCCAACCCGGTGGCCGCCAGGATCGACCCGGTCCGCTCGTAACGACCGGAGTGCTCGGCCAGCCCGGGGACGATCAGGACGCCGGCCCGGGCCGTGCCCACCGACGACCAGCTCCGGGTCAGGATCGGGACGCCCGTCCGGCCCTGGACCGTCTCGGTGGTCGACATCAGCGCGAAACCTCATGTGTTTCGTGGTGTGCCCGCCCGGTCGGATCCGCGCCGCGAGCGGCGGCGACCATCTTGAGCACCCGGCAGGCCCGGAGCGTGACCCACCGGCTCGGGGCACCAGGCTCGTCGATATCGAGGTGCATCTTGCCCCGGTACGGATAGCGGTTCTTCCAGCGCCCGCCGGCATCCTGCTGGGCGAGCAGCCGGGAGACCGAGGTGCCGAGCCGGGGATCGGCACCCGCACCGGCCTCGCAGACCGCTTCCATCACCTGGAGCACGTCGGCGACGTACCCGCTCGGGAAGCCCAGCTTGAACCACGAGGCGTTCGGGTTGGTGTTGCCCCAACCCATCGGATACATGGCGGTCGAAGGGTCCACCGAGAGCAGGAACTCGACGCCCTGGGCGAGGGCGTCGTCGACCGCCCCGCTCCGCGCCGCCGCCGGTACCCGCGCCAGGGCGAGGACCGCCTTCACCGCGCCCCATCCGCAGGGCAGGCCCTGGTTCACCCCGCAGCGAAAGCCCGGTCCCGGGGTGATGGCGTACCACCGGCCCTGGCCTTCGCCCGTGATCGCCGCCGCCTCCCAGGCCAGCGCCCGCTGGACCCGCTCGTCGTCGAGTCGGCCGAACCCGATCAGCGTTCGCAGGAGGTTGCCATTCAGGCAGTGCGCGACGCTCGACGGTGGCGGCGGAGTCCGGGACCCACCCGAGAAGCTGAAGCCGCCGCTCGACGCCTGGGCGTGCCGGAGCACGTACTCGCATCCCCGGGCGATCCGCGGATCGGCTCCGTCCGCCCCGAGCTGGTCGAGGAAGATGAGCGACCAGACCGTGCTGGTGTACTTCGGCGAGTAGCCGACCCCCGGCTTGACCCACCAGCCCTCCGGATCCTGTTCGGCGATGATCGTGGCGATCGGGTCGGTCGTCATCGCGGCCCGGCGGGCCTCGACCACCTCGGGGTCGTCGAGCGGTCGGTCCAGCAGCTCGACGAGGGCTCGATGGCGGACCGCGGGTGTCGCCGGGTCGAGCAGCCAGGGCAGTGGATCATCGTTCAGCCCGGCGCGCCAGTCGCCCATCGTCGCGGTCATCACCGGGTCATCGTCCGCCCCGGATCGACGAGCCGCAAGGGCCGTCGGTCAGCCGCCGACCCGGACGACCCAGCGACCGCGGGCGCGACCGGCCAGGATCCCGTCGAGCGCCGTCTCGAGCCCGTCGAGGTCGACCTCGGTGACCGCTTCGCCGAGTGCCCGCGGCCGGAGGTCGGTCGCGACCCGCTCCCAGAGCCGCTGGCGCTCGTCGATCGGGAGCTGGGCCGAGTCGATCCCGAGCAGCGAGACGCCCCGCAGGATGAACGGGAAGACCGTGGTGGTGAACGGCGCGCCGCTCGTGTTGCCGCTCGAGGCGACGGCTCCGCCCCAGCACAGGGTCCGCAGGATGTACGGCAGGGTCGTGGCTCCGACACAGTCGACCGCGGCCGCCCAACGCTCGCTCTCGAGCGGCCGCGGGCTCTCGGCGGTCACCTCTTCGCGGGACAGGATCCCCGTCGCACCGAGGGTCAGGAGCTCGTCGTGGGCCTCGGTCTTGCCGGTCGATGCCCAGACCTCGTAGCCCCGCTCGGCGAGGATCGCCAGGGCCGTCCGCCCGACGCCCCCGCTGGCGCCGGTGACCAGGACCGGGCCGTGATCGGGGGTCAGCCCCTGGGCCTCGAGCCGGGCCACCGACATCGCCGCCGTGAAGCCCGCCGTCCCGACCGCCATCGCCTCCCGGGTCGTGAGCCCGTCCGGCAGCGGGACGACCCAGCCGGCCGGCACGCGCTCGTACTCGGCATAGCCGCCGTGCCGGGCGACCCCGAGGTCGTAACCGTGGGCGAGCACTTCGGAGCCGGGCGCGAGGTCAGGGTCCTCGCTGGCGACCACCGTGCCGGCCAGGTCGATGCCCGGGATGAGCGGGCTGATCCGGGCGACCTTGCCGGTTGGGATCGTGGCCAGCCCGTCCTTGTAGTTGACGCTGGACCAGGCGACCCGGATCTCGACCTCGCCCGGCGACAGGTCCGCCTCGGCGAAGTCCCGCACGCCGCGGGTCACCCCGTCGTCGGTCTTCTCGGCCACGAATGCGCGGAAGGTCGAGGGGATGGCGCTCATCGCCCGATTCTAGGTTGCGGTCCGGCCCGACGCTTGACGGCGGCGGCGTCTGCCGGTGGGATGCGTCCGGCTCGGTGCGGCTCTCGGTCGCCACTCGGCCCCGGCGTTCCTGATCCCCTCCCGTCCCGGGCCCTCGGTCTTGAGCCTCCTCGTGCTCGGTCCCCTCTTCTGGTTTCACCTCCCTGG
This sequence comes from uncultured Chloroflexia bacterium, assembly GCA_963809595.1. Taxonomy (GTDB): domain Bacteria; phylum Chloroflexota; class Limnocylindria; order Limnocylindrales; family CSP1-4; genus Chersky-267. The sequence goes on from CAWEKG010000002.1 coordinate 832,465, forward strand.
CTCTCCTTCTTGGCCATGCGGTCACCGGGGGAACGTTGGGACGCACGCAGCGCCGCCCACAGGCGCGGCGCACCTCTGACCTGTACCGCCCCACGCTCACGGCGGGACAAACCGGGCGCTGGCTGGCCGTCCCCGACCCGATCGCTCGACCCAACGTTCCCCGGGTGCAAGTCTGGCCAGGTCCGAGCCCACCCTGATGGACCACGGGCACCGCGGCGACTCGCAGCGGCGAGCGCCTCGTGGACGGATGGCCGCGCCCGCCGGACGCGGCCCGGGAGCTCTCAACGCTGTGGCACGTCCTCACACTGGTGGCACGTCTTGACAACCGTACGTTCATCCGTACGCTGTACCATATGAAGACCATCGGGGTGACCGAGCTCCGACAGCGGACGGCCGAGATCCTGCGCGAGGTCCGCGACAGCGAGGAGCCGGTCGCGATCATCCAGCGCTCGGAGAAGACCGCCTACCTGGTGGATGCCGAGCGCTACGACGCCGAACGCACCGAGCTGCGGGTCGCGAGGCGGTCGCTCTTCCTCCGCGAGATCCGCGAGGCGGAGGCCGAGTACAGCGCGGGTGAGGCGACGACCTACGACGACGTCGAGGCGCTCCTGGACGACCTGCGGACCTGATCGCAGGCTCTGCCACGATGCGTTTCGTCGTCTCGAGTCGCTTCCACCGCCGTGCCGCGAAGCTGGATGACCGCCGCGGTGCACTCCTCAGGGCAGCTCTGCGGCGCTTCGCCGTCGACCCGCGCGACCCGCTGCTCCGGACCCACAAGCTGAAGGGCGAGCTTGCGGGCTACTGGGCGTTCACCGTCGACGACGACCTGCGCGTTCTCTTTCGGTGGGACGGGACCGTGGCATTCCTCGTGAACCTCGGCTCGCACGACGAGGTGTACTAGGGCGCGGTCGGTGTCGGCGCCTCGGTCGGGGTCGGCGCCTCGGTCGGGGTCGGCGCCTCGGTCGGGGTCGGCGCCTCGGTCGGGGTCGGCTCCGGCGTCCCCGCCGGGGTCGGGGTCGGGATCGGCGCGTCCTGGAGCGACCAGAGGACCTGGCGGAGCGTCCGACGGCTGTCGTGGACCTGTTTCGCGAGGTCCCGCCCGACGTAGCGGTAATGCCACGGCTCGTAGGCGTAGCAGGTGAGCGAGCGCTTGCCGGCCGGGTAGCTCATGACGAACCCGTAGCGCCAGGCGTTTCGGGCCAGCCAGGCGCCCTCGCGGGTCCGGACCCAATCGCCGTAACGCCACGGGGCCGCGCCGCCGGAGGTCTTGAAGTCGACGGCCAGGCCCAGCTGGTGCTCCGAATGCCCGGGCCGGGCGCTCGTCGCCAGTGCACTCGCCCGGCCGCCTACGCGGGCCCAGTAGGCGAAGGTCCAGACCTGGGTGGCGTAGCTCCGGTAGGCCGACTCCACGGCCAGACGAGCCCCGGCGATGCGGCTCGCGCGGACCAGCGCCCGGAGGTCGGCGAGGGCGACCCGGCGGATCGAGCCGCCGCCGGACAGGCCGGCGCTCGAGACGGCGACGAGTCCGATCGGCCGATAGGAGCGCCGGACCCGGAAGCTGGTGTCGAGCAGGGTCCGCTGCCAGTCGGCCGGGGCGCTCCACTTCGTCAGGACGTCGCCGATCCGACAGGACGGCAGGGAGCCTGCCTCGGCGCCCGGGGCCTCGAACGCGAACGATCCGAGGAGGATCGACAGCGCCGCGAGGATCGCCGTCACCGGACGCTGACGAGCACGGATCAGGGAGCGGACCGACCGGGGCTGGTTCATCGAGCCGATGCTGAGGGTACCGCCATTCCGGCCGCCTTCCCCCGAAGGTACCGGGCCCGCTGAAGGTACCGGGCCTGGTAGACAGGGCCCGGTGCGCTAGAATGCGCGTCGGTCGCTGGCGCGTGGCTCAACGGTAGAGCACCTGACTCTGGATCAGGGGGTTCCAGGTTCGAATCCTGGCGCGCCAGCCAACTCCTCCCGGGAGCATGGTGCGTCCTCGCCTGAGTCGCGACTCCTCCCCACCGCTCGCAGGAGCCGCGCCGATGACCAGCAAGACGAGCGAGACGACGACCGCCCCCAACGTCTTCGTCGAGACGCCTGAGCGACGCGACTTCATCCGCGACATCGTCGCCGCCGACATCGCCGCCGGCCGGATCAGGGCCCCCGTCACGCGCTTCCCGCCCGAGCCCAACGGCTACCTCCACATCGGCCACGCGAAGTCCATCTGTCTCAATTTCGGCATCGCCGCCGAGTTCGGCGGCCACTGCAACCTCCGGTTCGACGACACCAACCCGGCCAGGGAGGAGCAGGAGTACATCGACGCCATCGAAGCCGACGTCCGATGGCTGGGCTTCGACTGGGGCGACAACCTGTTCCACGCGTCGGACTACTTCGAGCAGCTGTACGCATGGGCCGTCCACCTCATCGAGCGCGGGCTCGCGTACGTGGACGACCTGTCCGCCGACGAGATCCGCGAGACGCGCGGCACGCTGACTGCGCCGGGGACGAGATCCCCATGGCATGACCGTCCGGTGGCGGAGAACGTCGACCTGTTCGCGCGGATGCGGGCGGGCGAGTTCCCGAACGGGGCCCGGGTGCTGCGCGCGAAGATCGACATGGCCTCGCCCAACATCAACCTCCGGGACCCCGTGCTGTATCGGATCGTCCACGCGGGCCACCCGCGCACCGGCGACGCCTGGTGCATCTACCCGACCTACGACTTCGCCCACGGCCAGTCGGACGCGATCGAGGGGGTGACCCACTCGATCTGCACCCTCGAGTTCGACGCGCACCGACCGCTCTACGACTGGCTGGTCGAGCACCTCCCGGTGCCCTCGGTCCCCCACCAGTACGAGTTCGCGCGGCTCAACCTCACCTACACCGTGCTGTCGAAGCGGATACTGAAGCGGCTGGTCGACGAAGACCACGTACGGGGCTGGGACGACCCGCGGATGCCGACGATCTCGGGTCTCCGACGGCGCGGCTTCCCGGCCGAGGGCATCCGCGAGTTCGCGGCGATGATCGGGGTGGCGAGGACGGACTCGGTGATCGAGGTCGGCCAGCTCGAGTATGCGGTGCGGGGCGTGCTCAACCGGACCGCCCAGCGGCGGTTCGGGGTGCTCGACCCCCTGAAGGTGGTGATCACGAACTGGCCCGAGGGCCGGGTCGAGATGTTGGAAGTCGTCAACAACCCCGAGGACCCGGCTGCAGGGACGCGGGCGGTCGAGTTCTCGGGCGAGCTGTGGATCGAGCGCGACGATTTCCTGGAGGAGCCGCCGCCGAGGTTCTTCCGGCTGGCCCCCGGGCGCGAGGTGCGGCTGCGGAACGCGTACTTCGTCACGTGCCAGGAGGCGGTCAAGGACGGGGCAGGCCGCGTCCTTGAGCTGCGGTGCACCTACGACCCTGCGACGCGAGGGGGTGACTCGCCCGACGGTCGGCGACCCAAGGCGACGCTCCACTGGGTGTCGACGACGTGCGCCGTGCCGGCCGAGGTGCGTCTGTACGACCATCTGTTCAGCCGCCCGGACCCGGGTGCCGACGGCGACCTGTTCGCGGATCTCAACCCGGCGTCGCAGGCGATCGTGCGCGACGCGATGCTGGAGCCGGCATTGACGGAGACGCGGCCCGGCGAAACGGTCCAGTTCGAGCGCCTGGGTTACTTCACGCCGGACACGGACTCGCGCCCGGACGCGCTGGTGTTCAACCGGACGCTTACCCTGAAGGATACTTGGGCGAAGCTGCAGGCCAAGGCATAGCCCACCGACCGGACCCGCAGTCGCTCGGGCGACCGTAGCCGTCCGCACGGCCCCGGCGAGGTCGACAGATCGTCGACGTCACTCGAGGCGCCAGGCCCCGTCGGCCCGGCGAGGCAGACGGGTTCGTCCCCCAGTACACTCCGGCGGGCGTGTCGTTCCGCCTCGACGCTCGGGCGAGCGGACTGGTGCGCAGCACGCTTTGGGGGATGCTGACTCGAGACCCGGATCGGGACGGCGCAGCGCATCGGATCCGAGACCGACGCCGCGGCCCGCGGCGTGGGATCGGGTCCGTCACTGGCGAGTGGCCAAGCGGTAAGGCGCCTGACTCTGGATCAGGAGATCGAAGGTTCGAATCCTTCCTCGCCAGCCAACACCACAACATCGTCGGGCCCGATCCGTTCAAACCACCAGATGATGTGGTTCTGAGCGTGACGGACGGCATCTCCAAGGAGGCTCGGAGATGCGAAGTGCGCCTGACTCTACCCCCCACTTGTGCGCGGCGTCGGCGCCGCAAGGGCGATCACGAGCTCCAGCCACACAACGACCGGGATGAGCGGCGCGGGATCCCCGTGGCACAGAAGGGCGCCGGCGCTCCCGCGTCACCGGGTGTACGTGATTCCGTCCAGCACCGCGGACCGCCCCCCGCAGGGATCGGGCTCGATCGACGTGAACGTGAGGGAGCCCTCGTGCAGCGACCAACGATAGGTGCCGGTGCCGTTACAGCTGATGCTGCTGATGCTGCGGTAGAACGCGATCTCGTCCCCCTGGACCGCGATCCTGCCCGGCTGGCCCTCCGGACCTCTGGTGATGCCGTAGAGGTCCTCGTGGAGCCGGAGCTCCACCTGGTCGGTCTCCGACAGGGCCGTATGCCACACGCCGGTGAGCTCTGGGGGTGCGGGGCCGCCGGGCGGCGCGGGTGGACTTGGCGAAGGACTAGAGCGCGGGGATGGACTCGCAGGCAGGGGCGTCGCGGGTGAGGGCGACGGAGTGACCGTCGCGGCACCTGACGAAGCCGTTGACGGAGGCGGCTGGGTGCCGGCGCAAGACGCCGTCATAAGGAGCAGGGCCACCGTAGCTACGGCCCGAACGAGGTGGCCAACTCGGAGCGGCGAAGCAGCCAATCGCGCACCTACCGTGACATCCTCGCCGAAGTATGCAAACCGTACGGCTGGATGCCGAAAGGGTCAAGCGGGCTGCCCGGTCAGCGCGGCGATGGTGCTCCGGACCGGGCGGTTGAGCTCATGGGCGAGGTCCGGACGTCCTCCGGCTCAATGCCCCCGCGACCCTCCACGTCGTGATTGAAACGAGGCTCAGGAGTGAGATCTGGATGCGCGGCGACTTCGCTTGACTCATGGGCGAATCCGCTAGTTCGCATGACTCTTCTGGGAATGTTCGCCTGACACTCCCGGATCAACACGGCGCGAGGCGCCGAGCTGAGCTCAAAGATCGGCTGGAAAACCTGATTCGCGTCGTCTGACTCTGGATCAGGAGATCGAAGGTTCGAATCCTTCCTCGCCAGCCAATCCCCCGGATCATGGACGGATGGCTCTCCTGATTCAGCCCTGAGCCGGGCGGCACGGTGAGAGGGAGCGACCGGGGGGTCTCCTTCCGGGCGGTCGCCTACGGCTCGGGCGGGCCCATGTCGTGGCTGGCCATGAAGGCGAAGACCTGGGCGCGTCGTTCGAGGTCCAGCTTCGTCAGGATCGAGCTGACGTAGTTCTTGACCGTCTTGTCCGAGAGCGAGACCTCCGTGGCGATCTCGCGATTCGTCTGGCCGGCCGCGACCAGTGGCAGGATCTCCCGTTCGCGCGGAGTCAGTCCGAACACGTTCTCCGCCTCGCTGTGGCTCGCGATGTACCGGATCCGCTCCAGGACCATCCCCGTGACGGTCGGGTCGAGCAGCGACTCGCCGCGCCCGACCGCCTCGAGGGCACGAACGAGTTCGGCACCGCGTGTCTGCTTGAGGACATAGCCCCGAGCGCCGGCGAGGATCGCCGAGAAGACGTCGACCTCCTCGGGCGAGCTCGTCAGGAAGACGACCGCCATCGCCGGGAACTCGTCGCGCACCATCCGGCACGCCTCGATCCCCGACGCGTCGGGCAGGCGGACGTCCATGAGCACGATGTCCGGGACGAACCGACGCGCGCCGGCGACGGCCTCCGCAGCGGAGCCGGCCGAGGCGACCACCTGGAACTGCCCACGACGATCGAGGAAGGCGATGAGACCCTCCCGGACGACCTCATGGTCATCCACGACGAGCACGCGGAGCGGTCGGTCGGGTTCGGGCATGACCGTGCGAGGATGCGCGCCCACAGGGTCGACCGCAACAGACGACCCGCCCCGAGAGATGGACGTATCAGCCGTCAGTCGCGGTCAGCCCTGGCCCGCGCCGCCCCGACCGTTGGCTGACCCGCGCCGACCCGACGCAGGTAGGCGTGGCCCTGCTGCCCGAGCGTGACGCCGTCTCGGGCTGAGGGCCGGCTAGCCTGACAAGCGGCGCCCGATCTCACTCTCGTAGTCGGGGAAGTACCTGCCGATCACGGTAAGGTCGAACTCGCTCAGGATCGACTCCTTCGGCTCGTGCTCCAGCAGGAATGCGAAACTCGCCTGCACGAGGTCGACGGGATCGGATGCACCCGGAGCCAGCCGGGCGAGGTCGCTTCGGGCCACGCGGACCCGGTGGTGCGTCTCGCTGCCATTGCGGACCGTGACGATGCACTCCCAGCCACCTCCTGCGGCTGCAGCGATGACCTCGATCCTGCTCATGCCGTCCTCCTCGCTGGTCAAGCTGGTGACCCACCCTCGCCCGTTCCGTATCGGCGCGGCGATCCATATCGCCCAGCTCCACCTCGTCGCGAACTCCAGCCGGGTGCCACACGCCCTATCAGGTGCCCCCGGGCACCATGACCACGGATTGGGGGCTGTCCGCCGAGTGCCCCGCCGTGCATGATGCCCACTCCGGGCCAGTACCGATGGGGGAGCTCGGGTGGAGAACGGGAGGACTATCGTCACAGTGCGAGCACGGCGCGTGCGCCTCGTTTGTGCCGCGGCCACGGGCGTCGCGCTGGCCCCCGTCGCGCTATTCCTGCTCGGCGGCTGGGCCCATCTCGTTCGGGTCTACGGTGGGGTCGACTACGCCCTCTACATGGATGCCACCCGCCGGTTCCTGGCCGGCGGCGCATTCTACGAGCCGTGGCAGGTCGCCGGTCCGTACACGACCTCGTTCGGGGCGATCCTCTATCCGCCCAGCGCGCTGCCCCTGCTGGCGATCTTCGCCGTCCTGCCCGCCGTCCTGTGGTGGGCGATCCCGCTGGGTCTGACCGGCTACGCCATCCGCCGGCTGCGCCCCGCGCCGTGGGCCTGGCCGCTGATGGCGCTCTGCCTGGCCTGGCTGCCCGCCCTGCTCAGGATCGTGTCGGGCAACCCGGTCATCTGGGCGATGGCCGCCCTGGCCCTGGGCACGCTCCACGCCTGGCCATCCGCGTTCATCGTGCTCAAGCCGAGCCTCGGGCCGTTCGCGCTGTTCGGGATCCGCCGTCGCTCATGGTGGATCGCCCTCGGCGCGCTCGTCGTCCTGAGCATCCCCTTCACCACTCTCTGGCTCGACTGGGTCGCCGTCATCCGTCACTCCGGGCTCGGGTTCGCCTACTCGATCCACGAGGTCCCGCTGATGCTCATCCCGCTCATCGCCTGGGTCGCCCGGGACCGGGCGACGCTCCGAGCGACCGACCGGCCGATCGTCGAGCCGGCCGAGGTCGGCGCCGGGCTGCGGACGATCACGGTCCCGATGCCGCTGAACGGGCCCGCCTGACCCTCGGTCGTGGACATCCTGACGGGGATGGCCCGTGCCCGGTGGCGATAGACCGCCGCGCTCGGTCGGGATCGATCGTCCGCTCGAGGCAGCACGGCTGCTCCGGGCCGCCGGGGTCGGGGACTACCCGGCCGGCGTGCGACGCCTCCTCAGGGGCGCCTCCCGGAGCTCCCAGTCCGGGCGGATACGGGGCAGGCCCTGGACCGTCCAGGCGATCCCATACCACACGTCCGCGCTGCCGGACCAGCGTCGGATCCTGATCGTATAGGTCTCTCCCGGGCGCGCGTCGAACTCCGCGATCTCATAGCTGTTGTCCCACGAGCCGCTGTACCCGACCAGCGAGCCGCGGCTGTCGTAGACCTTCAGGTCGAGATCGAGCTGGAGGGTGTCCCAGCCGACCTGGATGAAGAGGATGTCCTGGATCGTCGCCAGGCTGTCCCACGCGAGCGCGACCTTGACCCTCGGCGTGAAGAACAGCGCCGGCACGGTCACCTGGTAGACGAACGTCGTCTCGCCGTTCGCCCCGATGTCGCTCGATCGGAGTGTGCCGACGTCCCAGCCGCGGCGGGTCCCGGCCGAGCCGCGAGACCGACGGCTCTGCGCGATCCGCACGCCTTCCAGGGCGTCGACGGCGCCGGAGCCGTCGGAGGCGTCGATGCCCGCGCTGCGGTCGGCCCACCAGGTCGCCCCGCCGACATTCCGACTGGCACCCGCGAGCAGGATGGCCCGGCAGCCCTCGGGCCAGGACTGCAGGGTGGTGCTGGCTTCCTGGAGCAGAGCCGTGCAACCGGCCGCGGCGGGCGCCGCCATGCTGGTGCCGCTCAGGGTCAGCTTGACCGCCGTGACCGCCATCCCGTTCGCGGCGATCTCCGGCGACTCGCGGTCGCCGTGCGCGGACGCGGCGTTGCGAAAGACAGAGTCGCTGGCCATCGCCGTGGCGGTGTCGTTGTGACTGCCGACCGCGAGGCTGTTGAAGCCCTTGTGGTTGACGTACTCCGTGCTCGTGCCGTTGCCGGCCGCCTGGAGGATGGTGGGGTACGGCCAGTGCAGGACCAGCCAGTCCTTGTACATGTCGTCGAACGACAGGCCGGAGTCCGTCTGCTCGGCCTCGCGATGGAAGCTCTGACTGATGACCGTGCAGCCGCGGGTGCGGGCCGCCCAGCTGATCGCCGCGAGCGCCATGGTGTTGGCCGAATGCAGGTTGCACCCGGACGCGTGCCCGTTGGGCAGGCCGGCCTCGGTGTTCCTGATGATCCCGTGGGTGTGGCGCGAGTGCTGCGTCGTCGCCGGGCTGGTCGTGAAGGAGGCCGCGATCGCGAGATCGGCGGTGCTGTCGGGGCCGTCCTCGTAGACGGCCACGTTGACCCCGCTACCGGTCAGACCCAGGCTCGACTGGACCGTGTCCGACTGGGCGATCGCCATGGAGTCGGAGAGGTCGAGTCGCCCCTCGGTCTCGTGCAGGAAGAGCGCGGCGATCTCCGGGTACTCCTCGAGCCGGCGGATGCTCGCGACGGGCAGGCCGGCATACACCACGGGTGCGTGCAGATCGGGCTCGACGTCCTCCGCGCCGTGCTCGCGCAGGATCCTGGCGACCCGCTCGGCCGCCTTCGCCGCACTGCCAGCTCGCTCGATCTCCGCCGGCGGCGGCTTGGTCGTGGCGCCCCGCTGACGCTTGGCGTGAAGCTTGGCCGGGGGGAGCTGGAGCCAGACCGCCACCGGCAGACGCTCGTCGTCGCGGCGCTCCTCGACCGCCCGGTGCAGCGTCGGATGCATCTTGCCGAACGTGCCCTGGCGATCCCGGACGATCCGGGCGAAGACCTCATCCGGGTCGATCCTGGCGCCGTCCTGGTCGAAGGCGAGCTCGACCGGCTTGCCCGTCCGCCGGTCGACCGCCTTCATGATCTCGATGAACGGCCCGTCGGGCCGGGCCGGTTCCGGCAACCTGACCGTGCCCAGACGCTCGACGCGGAGACGCACCAGGGTCTCGATCCGCAGCGACGACCCGACCTTCGCCACCGAGTCGCTGACGAAGAACGGCACCCCCAGGCGATCCCCGAGACGCCTGCCCGTGGTCGAGACCAGCTCATCGACGGTCAGGATGTGTGGCCCCGGTGGCAGGTCGTCGTCCGGTATGGCGGTGACCGTGCGCCCGTCGTCCGAGAGCGCGACGGTGAGGTGGTGCTGGCCGAGGCCAAGCGCTCCTCGAGCGGTCTCGGGATCGAGCGGGGCGTGTGCCCGGACCTCGAGCCGAGGGGATCCGAGCACGATCTCGTACGGCTCGACGCTGACCTCGACGGGTCGCCGGTCGGGCATGACTGCCTCCTCGCTACGGGAAGATCTCGCCGACGAACCAGGTACTGGCGGAGACCCACTGGTTGCCGGCACCGCCCCAGCCCTGGTCAACGTAGAACCAGCGGTCGTAGACCGTGGTGTCCCAGCACCAGATGAAGCAGGTCCGGACGGTGCGCTCCTGGTAGGCATAGCCGAACGCCATCGGGTAGTGGCTGAGCCAGCCGGTGCCGATGACCGCCGGGGTCGCCCGGTACCGGATGCTGTCGCGAGCTCGGTCGCGGATCCAGTCCTGGCACCAGCCGATGCTGTTCCAGCCGGCTCGCAGGCTGGTGTACGACCGACCGGTCAGGTAGTGCCAGGCGTCGGCCATGCGCCATGGCCAGGTCGCGCCCGAGCCGGCGATGCAGAACGTTCCCACGTAGCCGTGGATCTCGCGGATGACGTTCTCCACCCCGGCGTCCTGGTTGACGGGCGCCAGTGCGTCGGCGCCGTAGCCGCCGTTCTGGCGATAGAGGCCGTTGCGGGGTGCCCAATAGCCGTTACCGAGACCGGCCTGGCGGTCGGCCCAGCCGAAGAGCATCGCCCACGCGACGGGTCCGCAGCCCACGGCGCAGCCGCCAAAGGGGAACTGGTAGTAGTTCGGGACCGGGGGCGGAGCCCACCAGTACGAGTAGGCCACGGCTACCGCCCTCCTTCGGTCGAGGTCGTTCGCTGGTTCGACGGTGACCCGGACGCGACGAGGAAGAAGCGCAGTCGCTCGTCCGTGCCGTCGGGGTAGCGGATGTCCACGAAGAGGTCGATCTCGCCGGCGATCGCGGCACCCCCTTTCACCGTCAGGACGAGCGCCGGGATCCCCGGTGTCTCATCGAGCCGGGCGACGACATGCCGGGCGCCCTCGCCACTGAGCTCCACCGCGGCTTCACGCTGGAGCAGGGCCACGCGATGGGTCTCCCCTTCATGGATGCCCTCACCGAACTCCTCGATGAGCGCCTCCACCTCCCAGGCGCGGGCCGCCTGCCGACGCAGCTCGTCGAGGAACGGCCCGAACGAGTCGGCGTAACGCTCGCGGAACGACCCCCAGTCGTCCGCCTCGATGGGCTTGAGGTCCGGGACCCGGTCCTCGGTCCGGGTGACCTGGTGTTCCACGCCCTCGGCCTGATCGTCGGACTTCACCTCCCCGGCCGGCGTTGCTTCGAGGGTCGACCGATCGCTCGCGGAGCGCCGCAGGTCGTGGGGCAGCCCGGTGACGAGGCCGGGCATCTGGCCGACCCGTCCCACCAGCGTCCCGTCCTTCGCCTCGGCGACGTAGGCCAGGGCGTCGAGGCGGTAGATCCGCTCGATCTCACCGCCCTTCTCCCCCGCCGCCCGGAGCTGTCCGCTGATCGGAGGCAGGTCCAGGCTCCAGTGCGGAATGGGGAAGTCATGCGGCCCGGTCGAGACGACGATGAACCCGCGATCCGACGAGGGGGGCGGTTCGGGACGGCCCCTGAGACCCAGCTCGGACCGCTTCGGGCGGGCACCGGTCGTCCTGCGTTCGGTGGCCAGCAGCGCGGAGAGCTCGGCTGCCGAGGTGACCAGCCGGGTCGGCGAGGAACCCAGGTCCACGGCGAACTCGTAGTAGGCCACCTCCTCGAGATCGGGGCGATGGATCGGCCAGGCCTCGTCGGCCAGCTTGGCCATGCCAGCGTTCGGCGCCATCGGCGTCCCGCGGATGGACTCGAGGTGCTGGGCGGCTTTGCGCCGGATCGGCACCGGGACCCTGGACAGCTCGATCGACATGACGCCCCGCTCCTGGCTGATCCGAGTCGAGCGGCGACCTGTCTCGCCCTCGAGGGTGACAGCCACGAGGGGGTTGTCGAATCGCGAAGGGACGCAGAACGGGACTCGCCTGGATCAACTTCGCCGGCCCCGTCGGCGCCCCGGTCCGCGTGTTCGGCGCGGCAGTCGTCGACCCGAGTCTGCGCCCGAAGTGGGAGCGGTCAAGTCCTGATCGTGCCGGTACTTTGGGGCCCGCGCCGGCCGTACCGGGACTTGACAACTTACTTAGTGACTGCTAAGTTACACGGCATGAACACGAGACTCACCGCCGACGAGCGCCGCGACGAGGTGATCGCGGCCGCGACCATCGAGTTCGCGGCCGGCGGCTTCGCCGGCACCTCCACGAACGCGATCGCCCGCCGGGCGGGGGTATCGCAGCCCTACCTCTTCCAGCTCTTCCGGACCAAGCAGGAGATCTTCCTGGCCGCCGTCCGGGGGTGCTTCGACCGTACCGGCCGGGTCTTCGAGGAGGCGGGCCGGGCCGCCCAGACCGCCGGTCTCGACAGCGAGGGGATCCTCATGCGGATGGGCGAAGCCTACGTGAAGATGCTCCTGGCCGACCGCAACAGCCTCCGGCTCCAGCTCCACGCCTACGCGGCCTGCTCGGACCCGGATGTCCGGGCCGTCGTCCGGGATGAGTTCTTCGCCCTGTGGCACCGGGTCGCCCGGCTGTCCGGAGCTGACGTGTACGGGCTCCACGCCTGGTTCGCCCAGGGGATGCTGATCAACGTCATCGCCAGCGTCGGCGACGCGCGGACCGTCGAGGAGTTCAACGCGACGCTGCTCGGAGGTGTCGCCGCCCGGAAATGACCGACCGCTTTTCTTTGCCCGCTGGACTTAGCGACTACTCAATCATCCAACAGGAACCCACCACCGACCGGAACCCAAGGAGCCTCCGATGACCCGCCGATCCTCAGCCACCTGGACCTTCATGATCACCGCGCTGGCCCTGTTCATGGTCAGCCTCGACAACCTGGTCGTGACGATGGCGCTGCCCGTGATCCGCCTGGATCTCGGTGCGTCGCTGGCCGACCTCGAGTGGACCGTCAACGCCTACACCCTGACCTACGCGGCCCTCCTCCTGTTCGGCGCCGCGCTCGGCGACCGGTTCGGGAGACGGCGGGTCTTCGTCATCGGCCTGGCGATCTTCACCCTGGGCTCGGCCGCGGCAGCCCTCGCGCCGACCAGCACCGCGCTCATCCTGGCTCGTGCGACGCAGGGCCTCGGCGCCGCCTTCGTAACCCCGCTGAGCCTGACCATCCTGTCCGCCGCCGTCTCGCCGGCCCGACGGCCGCTGGCGCTCGGCGCCTGGGGCGGCATCTCGGGCCTGGCCATCGCCATCGGTCCGGTCGTCGGCGGTGCCATCACCCAGGGCGCCGACTGGCACTGGATCTTCTGGCTCAACGTCCCGATCGGGATCGTCGGGGTGATCCTGGCCGCCCTCCGGCTCGACGAAAGCCGCGGGCCGGACCGCGCCCTCGACGTGCCCGGGGTGGCCCTCGCCGGGGCCGGGCTGATCGGCATCGTCTGGGGCGTCACCCACGGCAACGGCCTGGGCTGGACCGATCCCCAGGTCCTCGCCGCGATCGCCGTCGGGACGGCGCTCATCGCCGCCTTTATCGCCTGGGAGGCCCGGACGGACCAGCCGATCCTGCCCCTCCAGGTCCTCGGCCGACGCGGTTCGGTCGTCTCGAACGGCGTCTCGTTCCTGATGTCCTTCGGGATGTTCGGCTCGATCTTCCTGCTCTCGCAGTTCTTCCAGGTGGTCCAGGGCCTCAACCCGTTCGAGGCGGGCCTCCGGGTCCTGCCATGGACAGCGATGCCCATCTTCGTCGCCCCGATCGCCGGGGTCGCCTCGGCCAGGATCGGCGCTCGCCCGATCATCGCCGCGGGGCTCGCCCTGATGGCCGTCGGCCTGGCCTGGATCGCCGCGGTCAGCTCGACCACCGTCGCGTACTCCAGCCTCGTGCCGGCGTTCATCCTCAGCGGCGTGGGCATGGGCCTCTTCTTCGCCCCGATCGCCAACGTCGTCCTGTCGGCCGTGCCGCGGGAGGACGAGGGCAAGGCGTCGGGGGCCAACAACACCATCCGCGAGCTGGGCGGGGTCTTCGGGGTGGCGGTCCTGGCCGCGGTCTTCTCGGCCAACGGCTCGTACCAGTCCCCGGCCCAGTACGTCGCGGGTCTCACCCCCGCGGTCGCCGTCGGCGCCGCCGTGCTGGCCCTGGGCGCCGTGCTTGCCCTTGCCCTCCCCCGCTACGTGAGGGGCATGCGGCTCGCCGAGCCGGAGACGAGCGTCGCCTTCGGGGACGCGGAAGGGGCAGCGGCCTGACCGCGGGCAACGGAACCCCGCCCACCGCGGGACCGCGAGTGTCTTCGTCGGCAGGCCGGCTCGAGCCGGCCTGCCGACTCCCACGTCCACGACGGTGCAACAATCCCGGTCGATCGGCGTCCTCCTGACGGGAACGCAGACAGCCGTGAGGTAGCGGGCGATGACGCTGACCGAGCAACCGATCGACCCGGGTGGCGACCGCCCCTCGGCCCCGTCGGCGGACGCGCCGGCCCAGGCACCCGAGCCCGGGCCGCCGGTCGGGACGTCCCCCACCCGGATGATCGCGATCGCGCTGGCGGCCGTCGGCGTACTCGTCGTGCTGTCCGTCGTCGTGATCCTCGCCTTCGGCGCCGGGGGCGTCCGCGAGTACCCGACGGGCACGCCCGAGGCGACCGTCCAGGCCTACGTCCGAGCGACGGACTCGGGCGACCTCGCCGGCGCCTACGGCCTGCTCAGCGCCCGGCTCAAGGCGACCCTGACGGAGTCCGGCTACGTCGATCGGGTGACGATGTACGGCTACACGGGCGGCGACGGTCCGAGTCGGGTCGCCCGGATCGACCGGACCGACATCCGCGACGATCGGGCGACCGTGATCCTCACCCTCGAGCAGTACTCCGGCGGTGGCGGGCTCACCCCGAACCGCAACACGTTCCACCCGACGCTCCTGCTCGTCCGCGAAGGCGGGACCTGGAAGCTCGATCAGCTCTACGTCGGGCCCGAGCTCATGCCCGAAGCGCCGTAGCAGGGAGACATCCCGATGCAGACCGCACGGCGGACCTACCTCTACCTGCTCTCGGCGATCGGCCTCACCGTCGCGGCGGTCGGGCTGTGGAACCTCCTGACCCTGGCCTTCGAGCGCATCTCGGGTCAGCTCTCGGGCTCGGTCATCGGCTCGATCAGCCAGGCCGACACGCGATCGCAGCTGAGCCTCGCCCTCGCCCTCGTCGCGGTGGCCGGACCGCTGTGGGCCATCCACTGGTGGTTCGTCGGGTCGAGGCGTCCGCTCCCCGGTCAGCGGTGAGGCCGAGAGGACGGCCCCGATCCGCGCCTTCTACCTCGCCCTGGTGGAGCTGGTCGCCCTGGGGCTCGTCCTGGTCAACGGCTCGGCCGTCGTCACGAGCGCGATCCGCGGCGCGATCGGCCGACCGGCGGAGTTCGGCGGGGCGCCCGAAGGATCGCTCGCGGCCGTCCTCGTCGCCGGCGGGATCTGGGCGTTCCATGCGCTCACCCGGCGCGACGACGAGCGAGTCGGTCCGATGGAGGGCCCGGCGGCCTGGTGGCCCCGGCTCGCCTGGTACGCCCTCGTGGCCGGGGCGCTCGTCATGCTCTGCTCGAGTGCAACCGAGCTCATCCGGACCCTGCTCGACGTTGCGGTCGGCCGCTCGTCGATCGTCGGCGCGACCGATCCCTGGCTCGCGCCCGTCGCCGGCAGCTTCGCCGGCATCCTCGTCGGCGGCTGCGCCTGGCTCGGGCTGTGGCTCGGGCTCGACCGACGGCTCCGGTCGCCGGGCTGGATCGGGCCGAGCGAGCGCGCCTCGGCGGTCCGCAAGGGCTTCCTGGCCGGCGGGATCGTCGTCGGTGCGGCGACGACCCTGCTCGCGGTGAGCGGCGGCCTGGCCGTCGCCCTGGCCTGGCTGCTCGGAGCCGCCGAGACGACCGACCCGTCACGAGCCTTCCAGGACGCGGTAGGCCCGCCGATCGCCATCCTGCCCTTCACCATCGTCTGGTGGTGGAGCCGACGGCGCCTGCTGGCCGAGGGTCCCTGGGCCTGGCCGCGGGACGGGGTCGTGGCCGCCCGTCGGTTGAGCAGCTACGCGTCGGCGGCCGTCGGGCTGGCCTTCGCCGCGGTCGGCGCGGGCTGGCTGGTCGGGTTCGTCGTCGACGTCGCCCTCGGTGGCGAGCGAACGATCCTCGCCGGCTCGGACGTCTGGCATCGGGAGGTCGCCACCTACCTGGCGTACCTGCTGGTCGGGACGCCGCTCTGGCTGTGGAGCTGGATCGTGGCCACCCGCCGCTGGGCGACGATGCCCCAGCTCGAGGCCGCGGCGACCCAGCGACGGGTCTACCTCTACCTGGTCCTCGCCACGACGCTCATCGCGTCGATCTCCGGGCTCGCCGTGATCATCTACCGTCTGTTCGGCGTGCTCCTCGGCGCGACCGCGCCGTCGAACGTCGTCTCCGAGCTCAGCCAGCCGGTCGGCGTCGTGCTGGTCGGCGCTCTCGTCGTCGCCTATCACGGGCTCGCCCTGCGGACGGACCTGGCCCTCCGGGAGCCCGCCGCCGCGGGCCCGGCCCCGGCCATGACCTGGGCGACCGACGCGACGACCGCGACCGCGACCGCGGTGACCTCTACCGCCGCAGGTACGGCCACGCTCCGACCGACCGGCCCGCCCGTCGAGCTCTCGGTCGTCGTCGTCGGACCGCCGGACGCGGATCCCGACCAGGTCCTGGCGACCCTTCGGGACGCCCTGCCGGCGGGCTACGCGATCCGACCGTCCAGCCCCGCACCCGACGCATCGCCCGGTCCGGCCTGACCCCGTCGGTCCCGTCGGCCTCGACAACAGGGCCATTCGGCCCGGCGCAGGTGAGCCGCCTTGGCACGGCGAGGGGGCGCGCAGCGGACCGATAATCGACTCCCGGTCCTGCCCCCAGGGGCAGGGCGGCCCGGACCTGCCACGAATACGCCACCGACCCGATCCGCGAAGGGAGTCCCCGCCCGTGGGCCAGCGCTACGAATGTCTTGACGGCAACGAGGCGACCGCGCGCGTCGCCTATGCCGTCAGCGAGGTCATCTCGATCTACCCGATCACCCCGGCCTCGGCCATGGCCGAGCACTGCGACGACTGGTCCGCGGCCGGCCGGCCGAACCTGTGGGGCAAGGTCCCCGACGTCATCGAGATGCAGTCCGAGGCGGGCGCCGCCGGCACCCTCCACGGCGCCCTCCAGAAGGGCGCCCTCGGGACGACCTTCACGGCCTCCCAGGGTCTCCTCCTGATGGTCCCCAACATGTTCAAGATCGCCGGCGAGCTGACGCCCACGGTGATCCACGTGGCCGCCCGGACGATCGCCACCCACGCCCTCTCGATCTTCGGCGACCACAGCGACGTGATGCACGCCCGGACGACCGGCTGGGCGATGCTCGCCGCCGGCTCGGTCCAGGAGGCCCACGACTTCGCCCTGGTGGCCCATGCCGCGACCCTCCGGGCCCGGGTCCCCTTCCTCCACTTCTTCGACGGCTTCCGGACCTCCCACGAGATCGACAAGATCGCCCTGCTCGAGCCGGACGACCTTCGGGCACTCATCCGCGACGAGGACGTCCTCGCCTTCCGCGGCCGGGGGATGACCCCCGACGCCCCCTTCGTGCGCGGCACGGCCCAGAACCCGGACGTCTTCTTCCAGGCCCGCGAGGCCTCGAACCCCTTCCACCTCGCCGTCCCGGGGATCGTCGAGCAGGTCATGGGCGAGCTCGCGGCTCGGACCGGTCGCCGGTACGGCGTCGTCGATTATCACGGCGCCCCGGACGCGGACCGGGTCATCGTCGTGATGGGCTCCGCCGCCGGCGCGGTGGAGGAGACGGTCGACACCCTGAACGCGGCCGGCGAGCGGGTCGGACTGCTCCGGATCCGCCTCTTCCAGCCGTTCCCGGCCGAGCAGATCGTGGCGGCCCTGCCGTCGACGGTCCGGGCGATCGCGGTCCTCGACCGGACCAAGGAGCCCGGCGCGATCGGCGAGCCGCTGTACCTCGGCGTCGTGGCCGCCCTGAGCGAGGCGATGGACGGCGAGACGCCGCCGTTCGCCAGCGCGCCACGGGTCCTCGGCGGACGCTATGGGCTGTCGTCCAAGGAGATGACCCCCTCGATGATCAAGCCGATCTACGAGGAGCTCGGGGCGCCCCGGCCGAAGCGCCACTTCACCCTCGGCATCTACGACGACGTGACCCACCTCAGCCTGCCGATCGACGGGGCCTTCCGCTACCCGCGTCCGGCCGGCGAGGTCCAGGCGATGTTCTTCGGGCTCGGCTCGGACGGCACCGTCGGCGCGAACAAGGCCTCGATCAAGATCATCGGCGAGAGCACCGACCTGTACGCCCAGGGCTACTACGTCCTCGACTCCAAGAAGTCGGGCTCGGTCACGGTCTCGCACCTGCGCTTCGGGCCCGAGCCGATCCGGTCGACCTATCTCATCGAGGACGCCGATTTCCTGGCCTGTCACCAGTTCGGGTTGCTCGGTCGGATGAAGGTGCTCGAGTACGCCAAGCAGGGGGCCACCTTCCTGCTCAACGCCCCGTACCCGGCCGACGAGGTCTGGGAGCACCTGCCCGGCGGGGTCCAGCAGCTGCTCATCGACAAGGAGATCGACTTCTGGGTCATCGACGCCTTCGCCGTCGCCGACGAGGCGGGCATGGGCGGCCGGATCAACACGGTCATGCAGCCGTGCTTCTTCCAGCTCGCCGGCATCCTGCCCCCGGACGACGCGATCGCCCGGATCAAGGGCTTCGTCGAGAAGACGTACGCGAAGCGCGGCGAGGCGGTCGTCGCCCGCAACTTCGCGGCGATCGATCGCTCGCTGGAGCGGCTGAGCCACGTCACCAAGGGCCTCGTCACGAACGCCATCCCGACGATCCCGGCGGCGCCCGAGAACGTCCCCGACTTCGTGGCCCGGGTCACCTCGCGGCTGATGGCCGGTGACGGCGACATGCTGCCGGTGAGTGCCTTCCCGGCCGACGGGACCTTCCCCAGCGGGACCACGAAGTACGAGAAGCGGGCGATCGCCCAGATGATCCCGATCTGGGATCCCTCGATCTGCATCGACTGCGGCAAGTGCGCGATCGTCTGCCCCCACGCCACGATCCGGATGAAGGTCTTCCCGGCCGCCGCGGTCGCTGCTGCGCCGGCCGACTTCCCCCACAAGGAGTTCAAGTCGCGCGAGCTGGTCGACCACCGGCTGACGATCCAGGTGGCCCCCGACGACTGCACCGGCTGCGGCGTCTGCGTGGACGTCTGCCCGGCCAAGAGCAAGACCGACACGAGCCACAAGTCGATCAATATGGAGCCGGTCGCCGAGCACGTCGCCGTCGAGCGACAACGCTGGGACTTCTTCCAGTCGATCGCGCCGCTCGATCGCGGCCTGATCGCCCACGATACCGTCAAGGGCAGCCAGGTCCTGGAGCCGCTCTTCGAGTTCTCCGGGGCCTGCGGGGGCTGCGGCGAGACGCCCTACATCCGGCTGGTCAGCCAGCTCTTCGGCGACCGGATGATCGTGGCCAACGCCACCGGCTGCTCGTCGATCTACGGGGCCAACCTGCCCACGACCCCGTGGACGGTCAACGCGGCCGGGCGCGGCCCGGCCTGGAACAACTCGCTCTTCGAGGACAACGCCGAGTTCGGACTCGGGATGCGGCTGGCGATCGACGCCCAGACCGACCACGCCCGTCGGCTGCTCGAGCGGCTGGCCCCGGACCTGGGCCCCGATCTCGTGGGCGGGCTGCTCGGCGCGGTCCAGGAGACCGAGGCCGAGATCGACCTCCAGCGCGAACGGGTGGAGCGACTCCGCGAGGCGCTCGCCCGGATCGACGGTCCGCAGGCCTCCGACGCGAGGCACCTCCTCGCCCTCGCCGGCGACCTCGTCCGCAAGGGGGTCTGGATCATCGGCGGCGACGGCTGGGCCTACGACATCGGCTTCGGCGGCGTGGACCAGGTCCTCTCGTCGGGTCGCAACGTGAACATCCTGGTCCTCGACACCGAGGTCTACTCGAACACCGGCGGCCAGGCCTCGAAGTCGACCCCGCGCGGCGCCGTGGCGAAGTTCGCCGCCGCCGGCAAGGGCACCGCCAAGAAGGACCTCGGGGCGATCGCTCGCAGCTATGGCAACGTCTTCGTGGCCCAGGTCTCGATGGGCGCCAACGACGTCCAGACGATCAGGGCCCTGCTCGAGGCCGACGCCTGGCCGGGTCCCTCGCTGGTCATCGCCTACAGCACCTGCATCGCCCACGGGATCGACATGAGCAAGTCGATGACCCACCAGAAGGACGCCGTCAAGAGCGGCTACTGGCCGCTCTACCGGTTCCATCCCTCCGAGATCGAGGGCGGGCACCCGTTCAAGCTCGACTCGTCCACCCCGACCATCCCGATCGCCGACTTCGTGGCGACCGAGACCCGCTTCGGCATCCTCCAGCGGACCCAGCCCGAACGAGCCGCCGAGCTCGCCGCGCTGGCCCAGGACGACGCCGACGAGCGCTGGCGCTATTACGAGCAGCTGGCCGGGATCGAGCGGACGGTGCCCCACGTCCATCGACCCGACCCGGACATCGTGCCCGAGGTCGAGAGCGACGCGGGCTATCGCTACGAGCGCGAGGGGGACCGGAAGTGACCGTCGACCTGAGCACCCGCTATCTCGGTCTCGAGCTCCGCTCGCCGATCGTCGCGTCGGCCGCCCCGCACAACGGGGAGCCGGCCACCGCCAAACGTCTCGAGAACGCGGGGGTCGGCGCCATCGTCCTCCCCTCGTTGTTCGAGGAGGAGATCCTGGCTGAGGAATGGGAGCTCGACCGGGCCCTGAACCAGGGCACCGAGCAGTTCGCCGAGGCCCTCGACTACTTCCCGGCGGTCGAGACCTTCCTGGGCGCGGCCGATCGCTACGTCACCTCGCTCGAACGGGTCAAGAAGGCCGTTTCGGTGCCGGTCGTCGCGAGCCTGAACGCGAGCACGGCCGGCGGCTGGGTCCGCTACGCCCAGCGGCTCGAGGAGGCCGGCGCCGACGCCCTCGAGCTGAACCTCTATCACTTGGCCGCCGATCCGCGTCGGACCGCCGACGAGATCGAGGCGGCCGACCTCGAGCTGATCGCCGCAGCGCGTCTCGCGGTGACGATCCCGCTGGCGGTCAAGCTGAGCCCGTTCTACTCGGCGCTCTCGCACTTCGCCGCCGCGGCCACCGCGGCCGGCGCCGACGGTCTCGTCCTGTTCAACCGCTTCTACCAACCCGACCTCGACCTCGAATCGCTCGAGGTCGTGCCGCGGCTGGAGCTGAGCCAGGCCTGGGAGCTTCGGCTGCCGGTCCGCTGGATCGGGATCCTCCGGCCCCAGCTCGGGCCCGACGTCTCGCTGGCGGCGACCTCCGGCGCGCAGACCGGGGGCGACGTGGTCAAGGGGCTCATCGTGGGCGCCGACGTGGTGATGATGACCTCGGCCCTGCTCCGCCACGGCCCCGAGCACGTCGCGACGGTCGAGGCCGAGCTGCGGTCCTGGATGGCCGAGCACGAATACGTCTCGGTCGAGCAGCTCCGGGGGAGCGCCAGCCAGGCCACGGTCGAGAACCCGTCGGCCTTCGAGCGGGCGAACTATCTCCAGACGCTCCGCTCGTGGGTCACGCCGCGCGAGCTGACCTCGACCTCGCCCACCCGTTCGAGGGGCTGACGCCTCAGGGGAGCGCGTCCAGGACCCGGGTGGCCTCGGCCTCGCTCATCGCGGCGACGGCGTAGAGCAGCTCGCCCTTCGGGTAGTACCAGACCGGCCAGGCGCCGTATTCCACGTACGTCGCCGCCCGACCGCCCAGGGAAGCGCTCGACACCTTGGCGTCGGGGATCGTCTTGAGCATCGCGGCCAGGAGCTGGTCGGCCGGCACCCCGCGGACGCGCTCGACCGCGAGGAGGAGGAGCGGCGGCTCAGTCGGGCTGGCCGTCGCGCTGGCGAAGTCGGCCGGGTGCTTGCCGAGGGCGGCCAGGATCGGGTCCTTCTCCGTCATGCCCATCCCCTCGCCGGTCCTCGACTGCTTCGTCAGTGTTCGGCCCTCGAAGCTGTCCGGGAGGAGCGCCTCGAGACCGGGATCCTCGTGGTGCGTCGCGACCGGCTCGGGCGAGCCGTACTTGTCGTACTGGGTCGGCGATGGCGCCGGCGTGGCGCCCGGCGGCAGACTCACGACAGGGTTGCCGGTGACCTTGAACGTGGCCATGAGCTTCTCGACTTCGGCCAGGCGATCAGTCTCTGCCGGCCAGCTGAAGACGACGTTGACCGGGTCGAACTCGCCCATGACCTGGTAGCCGACGACGGTCCGGGCGCTCGGCGTGCCGCTGCCCCAGTCGAGGGTCTGGGTCCAGCGGAAGCGGGCGGCCTTGGCCTTCTCCCCCACCCCGACCAGGTCGCCGACCGGGATCTCCTTCACCCCAGGCATGGCGGCGATCGCCTCGCCGTCCTGGAGCGGACCCGCGGTCGTGGAGTCCCAGGTGGACGGTGGGTTGATGGCGAGCCGCAGGCCGGCTGCACCCGGCCGCGGCTCATAGGCGCGGAAGGCGTTCGGTCCGACGAGATCCAGCCGCTTGAGCCAGTCGGCCACGTCCGGCGTCTTGTCGCTCGTGGCGTCGTATGAGGCCGAGGAGCCGAGGGTGACCCAGTCGGCCGGCAGGTCGAGCCGATAGGTGAGGTCGCCGAAGG
This sequence comes from uncultured Chloroflexia bacterium, assembly GCA_963809595.1. Taxonomy (GTDB): domain Bacteria; phylum Chloroflexota; class Limnocylindria; order Limnocylindrales; family CSP1-4; genus Chersky-267. The sequence goes on from CAWEKG010000002.1 coordinate 854,884, forward strand.
CGCCGCTCGACGGGGCGACCGAAGCGGGCGTGGCCGGGGCGGAGGGAGTCGCCCCGACCGTGCAGGCCGCGATCACGACGATGAACGGCGTCACCACGAGGAGACGCCGAAACCGCCTGATCGCCATCGCCAACACCCCACCCGATCGGGACGCCCGATGGTGAGACGTCGACGGCGGCCGAACGTTGCACCTCCACGCGCTCTGGCGTCACAGCGACGATGAAGGTCAAGCTGATCCTGCCGGCCCTGCTGGAAGCGACCGACCCCGGGTTCCGCCCGATCAAGTACGCCCTCTTCCCACCACTCGGACTGGCGGCGCTGGCGGGCTATCTCGACCCCGACGACGAGGTCAGCCTCGAGGACGAGCACGTCATGCCGCTCCACCTCGACGATCGACCGGACCTGGTCGTCATGTCGGTCTACATCACGGCCGCGAAGCGGGCCTACCGGATCGCCGATGCGTACCGGGCTCGAGGCACGCACGTCGCCCTCGGCGGCCTCCACGTCAGCTCGAGACCGGACGAGGCGGCCAGGCACGCCGACAGCATCTTCATCGGGCCCGGCGAGGACACCTGGCCGGCCTTCCTCGCGGACCTCCGACGCGGCGAGCCGGCCGCCCGCTACGTCTCCCGACGCCGAACGCTCGACGGCGCGCCGCCGATCCGGCGCGACCTGTTCGACCGGCGGCGCTACCTCTGCCCGAACTCGATCGTGGTCTCGCGGGGCTGCCCCCACCACTGCGACTTCTGCTACAAGGACGCGTTCTACGAGGGCGGCGTCTCCTTCTACACCCAGGCGGTCGACCGGGCCCTGGCCGAGATCGAGCGGATGCCCGGACGGCACGTCTACTTCCTCGACGACCACCTCCTGGCCAGCCCGCGCTTCGCCACGGCCCTGTTCGACGGGATGCGCGGGATGGGCCGCGTGTTCCAGGGCGCGAGCACGGTCGACGCGGTCCTCCGGCCGGGCCTCCTCGAGCGGGCGGCCGAAGCCGGCATGCGCAGCGTCTTCGTCGGGCTCGAGACGATCAACCCGACGAATCTCGCCCTCCACGCCAAGCGTCAGAACCTCGCCCGCGACTACGAGGCCGCGATCCGCCGGGTCCACGGCCTGGGGATCATGGTCAACGCCAGCTTCGTGTTCGGGCTGGACGACGACCAGCCCGACGTCTTCGATCGGACCGTCGACTGGGCGGTCTCGCAGAGCATCGAGACCGCGACCTTCCACATCATGACCCCCTACCCGGGCACCGCCCTGCACGACCGGGTCGCCGCCGAGGGCCGGATCACCGACACCGACTGGGACCACTACGACACCCGTCACGTCGTCTACCGACCGAAGCGGATGACGCCCGACGAGCTGCTGGCCGGCTACCGGCGGGCCTACCGCGACTTCTACGCCTGGGGCTCGATCCTGCGCGGGGCCGCCGGCCAGGCCACCCTTCATCGGCAGGCCCGCCACCTGGCCTACGCCGGCGGATGGAAGCGGCTCGAACCATTCTGGGACGCGGTGATTCGCTCGCGCCGGGTCGGCGCGATGCTGCCGCTGCTCGAGGCTACCCTCGACGCGTACGGGCGGGCACGGGCGGGGAGAGGGGCGAGCTCACCCGCGACCGCGCCGACTTCCGCCGTCGAGGTCGCACCGGATGCCTGACCGCGAGCCGGGCTGGCTCGAAGACCGGGATGCCGCGGTCCGCTCGGGGGACCGGTTTGCCAGACGGCCATGCGAGGCCGCGCCACTCGGTCTTGACCGAGGGATCAGGGCGCTGCGTGACCTGGCTTCGGCGAGGGTCGGAGCAATCCGTCCAGCAGGTCTTCGTCGGTGACGACCCGCATCCAGTCGACCAGGTCACGGTTGACGATCATCGTTCCGCTCGACTGCTGAGCACGCTCGCCGCCCGACCAGTATTCGATCCAGGCGTCGGTCAGGGGGACCATCAGCGGACGTTCACCCATGCTCGCGACCGGGTCGCGACCCGGCGCGACATGGAGATACCCGCCGATCAGGTAGTCGCCCGACTGGAGCGCGATCGGGTGGGTCCGGGTCGGTTGGCGGCGCGCCTCGTTGCCTCGGGGCCCGCTCGCATGGACGGCGATCAGCTCGCTGCAGCGGATCAGGACCTCGTCGACCGAGCGTGTCGCACCGTCCTCGAGGCTTTCGACCTCGACCTCGGTGAGCAGCAGCTCTTCGTGAGCGTTCAGGAGGTCCGTCAGCCGATCGGCCCTCAGGCGGATCCAGCCGAACACTCGGTGATGCCGGCCGTAGGCGTCGAACCGGACGAGAGGCGCCTCCGATACGTAGTCCGGCTCGAAGACCTCCTCGAGCGTCGGCTGGAGGATGAAATGGAGACGACCCGGCGCTTGGGGCAGCATCGACCAGGCACGGTAGGGTCTGGACGCCGCAGGCGCAATCGCCCGAAGGTACTTCGAGCCTCCCCTACACCACCCGAGCCGGGCACATCGCCCGGAAGTCGCACCAGCCGCAGATCTTGCTCGTGGGCGTCGCGGCGAAGTCGCCCGAGCGGAGGCGGGCGGCCCGGGCGAGGAGATCGGCGCGGGCGGCGTCGAGTTGCTCGTCGGATCGGTTGGTGGTCATCCGGGTCGCCGACTCGGTGAAGTAGAGGGTCACCGTCTCGGGCGTCCCGAGGCCGAGCGCGTCGCGGCAGGCGAGGGCATAGATCGACAGCTGGAGACTCTCGTCGACACCCTTCTGGGAGCTCGGCCGACCCGTCTTGTAGTCGATGACCTCGAGACCGCTGGACTCCAGCCGGTCGATCCGGTCGATCGAGCCGTGGACGACGACCGCGGGTGATCCGTCGCCGGGGTCGAGGGCCAGCTCGAAGCCGAGCTCTTCGTAGTCAACGGTCCGCGCCCCGTCGGCCAGCTCACCCTGGTAGAACGCGTCGATGAGTGGCCCCGTCCGCGCCCGGTAGCCGGCCTCGGCGGTCCGGTCGCCGTACTCGCCGGGCTTCCACTCCTCCTCGAAGAACCGGGCCAGGTCCTCGCGGGTCGGCGGCGGGTCGCCCCGGGCGGCGGCCTCGCGACGTTCGCGGGTGAAGCGCTCGAAGGCGGCGTGGGCGGTGGAGCCGAAGCTCAGCGCCGCCCGACCGGCGGGCTCGGGGAAGCGGTAGACGTGCTTGAACGCGTACTGGAGAGGGCACTTCTCGTAGACGTCGAACTGGCTGTAGCTGAAGCTCGAGGGCAGCGGCGCCACCTCGAGCAGGTTCGCCCCGGCGCCACCCTCGACGGCGATCGCCCGCATCGTCAGGGGGTCGAGCCCGCGCTCCCGGGCCCCATCGGCGGTCAGCGCGGCCGCCTCCCCCACCGTGACCAGCTGGGCCGCCAGGGCGGCACGGGCGTCGGCGGTCTCGGGATCCTCGGGGTCCGAGGCCTCGATGAGGCCGAGGATCTCCGCGGCGCGGACCCGGAGCGCGACCCGGTGCTCCCGGGTCGTGGGCAGGGGCATGACCTGGCGGACGGCGGCTGCTGTCCGACGAGCGGCGGCACCGGCGCCGGCGGTCGGGGCGGCGGCTGTCGCGTCCGCGCCCGGGCCTGTGCCGGCCGCCGCGGCCTCCGCCGCCGCGGCGCTCGAGGTGACGTCGTGCAGCTCGACGCCGGCCCCGGTCCGCAGCTCGACGACGAACGGCGAGAGGTTCTTCTCGATCGCCGGCCCGGCCTGGGTCGTCAGCGTGAGGCGCTCCTGGGTCCGGGTCATCGCGACGTAGAGGAGACGACGCTCCTCTTCCATCAGCAGGTCACCGGCCGGGACGGGCTCGCGGAGGAGCTCGCGCGGGAGGGCCTCGCCGGTCTCGCGACTCACCGGCCACTCCCCGTCGAGCAGGAACGGGACGAAGACGCACGGGAACTCGAGCCCCTTGGCCTGGTAGAGGGTCATCAGCCTGACCCCGTCCACATCCTCGGTCAGCTCGACGCTCGTCGGCAGCTCGCCGCCGGCGGCCTGGTAGGCATCGAGGTAGTCGACGAAGCCGGCCAGCGACCCCTGCGGGTGCTCGGCCTGCCAGTCGAAGGCGAAGCGCAGGAACGAGGCGATGTTCGTCGCGGCGCGCTGCGACTCGCGGGTGTCGGCGGCGATGAGGTCGAGGACGGTGCCGGTCCGCTCGAGCAGCCGCTCGAGGATCGTGTGGGGGCCGTCGCGCCAGGTCATCGGCGCCAGCTCGTCGATCGTCTCGAGGACCCGGCGCAGTCGGGTCCGGGTGATCGGCGCGACCTCGCGACCGTTGGTCGGACTGGTCGACGCGGGCGCGGCTGGCTCGGTCGAAAGCGGCTCGGTCGGCGCGGGCTCCGGGGCGGCGGGGGCGGCGGCGTCCCAGATCGATGGGGCGACCAGCGCGTTCGTGGCGGTCGACGGCGCCTCGGCACGTCCACCGATCTTCTCGATCACCTCGATCTCGCCATCGGCCAGGAGGTCGAACGTCCGCGGCTGGAGGCTCGTCCCGCCCGCGTCGTGCCCGTTCGTCTCGTCCGGCTCGGCGCCGTCGCCCCCGACCGGGCGCGACCCCAGCGGTCTGGTCGACGGCGACCCGGCCCGACTCGACGACCTCGCGGATCGCCTCGATGAGGTGGCGCCGGTCGTAGCGGGCCATCCGGGCGACCGCCAGGATCTCGAGCGCGTCGAGCCGCCACGGCGCCGCCGAGAGCATCCGCACGAGGGCGATGTCCTGGTGCGGATCGGCGATCGCCCGGAGGGTCTGCTCGAGGTCGCGGATCTCGGGCGTCTCGAAGAGCGACAGCCCGCCGACCACCGTGTACGGGATGTCCTCGTCGCGGAGCCGGGCGACGATCGCCTCGCGGTGCTTGTGCTTGCGGTAGAGGATCGCGATGTCCGACCAGGGCCGGCCGGGGGCGGCACCACCTGCGAGGGCCGCGGCGGCGCCCGTCGCACGGGGCGCGCCGCCGCTCGAAGGCGCGGTCGTCAGGGCCCGGATCCGGTCGGCGATCGTGACCGCCTCGTCGGCCGGGCCGGCGCAGACGATCAGCTCCACCGGCAGCCCGGCGCCGCGCTTGGTGACGAGGCGCTTGTCCGGCTCGTAGCGCATCACGTTCCGCTCGATGATCCGGTTGGCGGCCGTCAGGACGTGCCCACCGGAACGGTGGTTCTCCTCGAGCCGGAGGCGGGTCGGCGGTCCCGGCGGCGTGGCGTCCGGATCGTGGGTCGGGGCCAGGGCGAACCGGCGGTCGAACTCGGCGAAGGCGGCGTAGCTGGCGCCCCGGAAGCGGTAGATCGACTGGTCGTCGTCGCCCACGACCATCACGTTGTCGGGCCGGTCGGGCGTCCGCCCGAGCATCTCCACGAGCTCGATCTGGGCGACGTTCGCGTCCTGGAACTCGTCGACCAGCAGGTAGCGATACTGGCGCTGGTAGCGCCGCAGGACGTTGGGCCGGGCCCGGAAGAGACCGATGACCGCGGCGATCTGCTCCCCGAAGTCGAGCGCTCCGCGCCGCGCCAGCTCGGCCTGGTAGGCCCGGTAGACGAGGGCCAGCTCGCGGAACCGGAGGACCTCGAGGGCTGCTCCGTCGACCACGTAGGTGTCGGCGAGCTCCGCGATCTCGTCCTGCTCGTCGGGCGTGAAGCGCTTGATGTTCCGGGCGGAACCGGTGCCGTCGACGGTCCGTCGGGCCTCCTTGTCGGCGGTCTTTCGGACACCCTCGTCGGTCGGCTCGAGCGCGAACGCTCGTCCCTCCTGGGCCCGCACGTCCGCCCGGTAGCGGGCGTAGTCCTTGCGCACCGCGCGTGCCGGCCCGAGGTTGCCGAGGCCACGCAGTCGCTCGATCGCCGGCTCGACCGGGCCGTACTCGGCCTCGAAGGCGGCACCCTCGGAGGCGGCGAACGCGTCGGCCCGGTCCGGCGTGACGAGCTCGTCCTTGGCCCGGTTGATGAACGCGACGAACTGGGCCAGCCACCAGCCCCCGTCGCCGCCCCGGCTCGAGTGGTAGGTCAGCGGCAGGTCCGGCCACAGGTCGCGCAGGAGGAGGAGCTGGCCGACCCCGTCGAGGACGTCCGGCCGGCCCTGGAGCCCGGCCTCGGCGGCGTGTTCGGTCAGGACCCGGTGGCAGAAGCTGTGGAAGTTCGAGACGGGCAGACGCGCCCGGGCCGCCGGACCGAGGGCGGCCTCCAGGCGCTCCGACAGCTCCCGGGCCGCCTTGACGTTGTAGGTCAGGACGAGGACCTGTTCCGGGGCCAGCGGGCCCTCGAAGGGCGCATCGTGACGTCCGGGCTCGGCGGGGATCGGGTCGCCGGCCGCCGTCCAGGCGGACTCGCCGCGGGTCTCGAGGAGATACCGGACGCGCTCGACGATGACCCGGGTCTTGCCGGTGCCCGCTCCCGCGATGACGACGAGCGGCCCGTCGCCCCACTCGACGATCGGGCGCTGCTCGTCGGACAGCTCGAGAGCGGCGCGGGGCTCCATCATCCCGGTCGGCGTCTCCCCCATCTCCGTCGGACCTCCTCCGCCACGGTACGCGGCACCGGGATCGTGCCCGCTCCTCGTGACAGCTCCGATGGCACGGGCCGTGCGAGCGCGGGCCTCACGTCCATGCTACGCGACGGAACCCGCTGAGAACCTCCCGGTCGGCGGATGCGATGATCGCCGACATGAGGCTGACTCGGAGAGACGTCGCTGCAGCGGTCCGCGCGGCACTGCGTCGGACCGGCTTCGGCGCGCGTTCACGGCCAGCGGCGAGGCTCGGTCTGAAGGTCGACGTCACCAACGTGGCCGAAGCGCTCGAGATCCTCGACGGTCCGAGCGCGCCCTAAGGGCCCGTGTGTGAAACCCGAGAGCGGTCGGGTAACGGTGTAGCGTTCCGGACCAGCACAGGTTCGCGGTCTTGACGTCTGGCAGAGCGTCGGGCAGCGTGCCCAGGCCAACCTGCGAGGAGAGCACCAATGGAGCAAGCTCGACCGATCGTGGTCCGGCCAGATGAGGGGACCCCGCCAGCCGGGCCACCCACGCCCGGAATGGACCGCCGACAGCTCTTCGACCACGAGGATCGCTGGGTGGGCTGGGTGCGGACCGACGCCGGACTCGCGGGCGGCTGGCACCACCATGGAGCGCGCGACTCCTACATCTACGTTCTCCGCGGAAGGGTGACGATCGAATCCGGTCCCGCCGGGCGCGAGCAGGTGACGGCGGTGGCCGGGGACTTCATCTTCACTCCCGCCCGGATGGTGCATCGCGAGATCACCGCCCCCGACGATGCGGCAGAGTTCTTCGTCGTCCGCGTCGGGACCGGCCCGCAGAACGTCAACGTCGACGGCCCCGATGCCGATCCGGACGGCCTGCCGACTCAGGTGTCCGCGCCGAGGTAGGCCAGGACCGCCAGGACGCGGCGGTGGTCGTTCTCCGAGTCGGGCAGGTCGAGCTTGCCGAAGATGTTGCTGATGTGCTTCTCGGCGGCGCCCTCGCTGATGCCGAGGGCGGCGGCGATCCCCACGTTCGTGCGGCCCTCGGCCATCGCGTTGAGGACGTCCCGCTCGCGGGGGGTGAGTGCCGTGAGCCGGTCGTCCTGACGGCGCCGGACCATGAGCTGGGCGACGACCTCGGGGTCGAGGGCGGTCCCGCCGGCGGCCACCCGGCGCAGGGCGTCCATGAACTGGTGGACGTCGGCGACCCGGTCCTTCAGCAGGTAACCCACCCCTCCGGCGCCGTCGGCGAGGAGCTCGCTGGCGTACTGCCGCTCGACGTACTGGCTCAGGACGAGGACCGGCGAGGCGGGGACGAGCCGGCGGGCCTCGATCGCCGCCCGGAGCCCCTCGTCGCGCTGGGTCGGCGGCATCCGGACGTCGACGACCGAGACGTCGGGCCGATGCTCCACCACCGCCGCCACGAGTGACGGACCGTCGCCGACCCGGGCGACCACGGTCGCGCCCGAATCCTCGACGAGCCTGACGAGACCCTCGCGCAGGAGGACCGAGTCCTCGGCGATGACCACCCGGAGCCCGGCGTCGCTCACGTGTCGATGATGCACCGCCCGGCGGGCGACCGGGCCGTGCCCGGGAGCGCCCTGCCGACCGATGGTGGGGATAGCCCCACCCCGAAGACGCCGGCTGCCCGGCTTGGCCGGGAAGGGTCGGGACCGTAGCGTCGGAGGCGACGAAACGTACTCCTGAAAGGGGACACCGTGAAACGCCTCTTCGCCGTCCTGGCAACGGCAGCCTTCCTCCTCGGCATCGGCGCGCCGGTCGCCCTCGCGGCCGAGCCCCGACCCAACGCCGAGAGCGTCCTCATCTCCGTCACCGGTCCGGTGACCGTCGCGGCGGGCGATCACCTCGACACGCTGGTCGTGATCGACGGCGACGCCCGGATCAGCGGCGATGTCGGGACGATCGTCCTGGTTCGGGGCACCGCAACGCTCTCGGGCGCCACGGCGGGCTCGCTCCTCGTCGTCGACGGCCATGCCGACCTGGCGGCCGGGACGACCGTGCGGGGCGACGTCCGAACGCTGAACGGGACGGTGACCCAGGCCACGGGCGCCACGGTCCGCGGATCGGTCACGACCCTCGACGGCGACCTCGCCGCCCTGGGCGTGCTCCTCATCCCGGCCTTCATCCTGCTGGCCATCGGGTTCGGGCTCGTCGCGATCGCGGTCGCCCTGTTCGTCGCCGCCTTCGGCGCGCGCCAGGTCCGCTCGGTGGAGGGACTCATCCGCCGGGAGCCCGGCCAGGTGCTCATCGCGGGCATCGTCGGCTCGGTGGTCCTGCCGCTCAGCGCGATCCTGCTGATCGCGACGATCGTCGGCGCCCCGATCGGTCTCGCCGTCCTGTTCGTCCTGCTGCCGGCCCTGGCCTTCCTGGCCTGGATCGTGGCGGCGATCTGGATCGGCGACTGGATCGTCGCCCGGCTCCGCGGCGATGTCGAAGCGGATCGTCCGTATCTCGCGGCGGGGCTCGGTGTCGTCGCCCTCGCGGTCCTCGGGGTCATCCCCTTCGTGACCGCGATCGCCACCCTGTTCGGCTTCGGGGCGCTCCTGCTGGCGGCCTGGCGGACCTTCCGCCACGACGCGCCGCCGCTCGGCGACGCCGGCTCGCCGCAGCCCGCCCCGAGCGCGAGCTGAACGGATCCACCACCTGGGCCGACGACCGGGACTTCCCCGGTCGCGGCCCTCACTCATGAGAGAGGGAAGAACGATGCGACTGCTCCGCGACCTCGGACGACGAAAGGTCCGAACGACGCTGACGATCCTGGGGATCACCATCGGCATCTGGGCCCTGGTCGTCTTCGGCTCGATGGCCAACAAGATCGACGCCCTGGTGGCCGGCGGGAGCGACTTCTACCAGGGCAAGGTGACCGTCTCGGCGTCGGCTGGGTCGATGGCCCTCGGCAGCCCGATGGCGCTCTCGACGGCCGATCGGGTCGCCGCGCCTCGGCAGCGTCGACGTCGTCGTCCCGGGCGTCTCGATGCTCATGTCCGACGAGATGAGCGGCGTCTCGATGGGCGTGCCCCAGATGATCATCGGCCAGGTCGCCGGCGCGGACCATGGTCGGGAGACGTTCCCGATCGGGATCGCGAGCGGGCGAGCCCTCACCCCGGCGGACGAGGGCTCGGACGTGACCGTCCTCGGCTCGGACATCGCCCGGCAGCACGACACGAAGGTCGGCGACAGGGTGACCCTGCGGGGCGAGACGTTCACCGTGGTCGGGATCGAGGCGCCGACGCTCACGGCGCCGGACACGACCGCGGTCGTGCCCCTGGCCGCCGCCCAGCGGCTGTACGCCCGGACCCTGCCTGCCCTCGTCTCGTCCAAGCTCGACCCGACGACGACCGTCAACGGGCTCGTCGTCTACCCGAAGCCCGGCGTCGACCCCGAGACCGTCGCGGCGGAGATCAAGGCCGCCGAGCCCGACCTCACCACGATGACCCCCGCGGACTTCGACCGGCAGATCGGTTCGGCCACCTCGATCCTGAACTCGATCCTGATCGGGATCGCCCTGATCAGCCTGGCCGTCGGCGGCCTCTCGGTCGTCAACACGATGGCCATGTCGGTCGCCGAGCGGACCCGCGAGATCGGGATCAAGCGCGCGATCGGCGGCAGCCGGCGACGGATCGTCCGCGAGCTGGTGACCGAGTCCGCCCTGATCGGGTTCCTGGGCGGCGCGATCGGCCTCGCCCTCGGTGCGGCCCTGGTGACGCTCGCCAACGAGGCCGGCCGGACCTCGGGCACGATCCTCTTCCAGATGACCCCCGGCACGGCCCTCACAGCCGTCGCTTTCTCGACGATCCTCGGCGCGGTCGCCGGGTTCGTCCCCGCCCTCCACGCCGCCCGGCTCGATCCGGTCGCCGCGCTGCGCTACGAATGACCCCCATCCCTGTGACGCTACGGAACGGAGAAGAACGATGACCGCCACGGCACTCCTCGAAGGCCGCGACCTGCGCAAGACCTATCGCCTCGGACGCCACTCCGACGTGAACGCCCTGCGGGGCGTCGACGTCTGCATCGACCAAGGCGAGATGGTCGCGATCATGGGCCCGTCCGGGTCGGGCAAGAGCACGCTGATGCACATCCTGGGACTGCTCCATGCCCCGGACCTGAACCACGGCCCGCGACCCGAGCTCCGCTTCGACGGCCGCGACATGGTCGCGATCGGCGATGCCGAGCGGACCCGGATCCGGGCCCGTCGGATGGGCTTCGTGTTCCAGGACTTCAACCTCGTCCCGACCCTGACCGCCCTCGAGAACGTCCTCCTCGCCTGCGACTACGCCGGGGTCCGCGGCGCGGCGGCGACGACGGCGGCCGCCGAGGCGCTGGACCTCGTCGGGCTGGGTGACCGGGGCGGCCATCGCCCGACAGAGCTCTCCGGCGGCGAGCAGCAGCGCGTCGCGATCGCCCGGGCGCTGGTCAACCATCCGTCGCTGGTCCTCGCCGACGAGCCGACCGGCAACCTCGACTCGGAACGCTCGGCCGAGATCCTGGACCTGCTCCGGCGGTACAACCGCGAGCACGGCCAGACCGTCGTCCTGGTCACCCACGACACCGAGGTCGGCGAGGCCTGCGACCGCGTCGTCCGGATGCGCGACGGGGTGGTACGGTCGGCGTGATGAGCGGAAGCGCGAGCACCTCGACCCCTGCCGCGCCGCGGATCGGGGGCCGGATGGGCCTCGTCCGCGCCTTCGTGCGGTCGCCGATCGACCCGGCGACCTGGCGGGCTGTGTCGGCCATCCTGCTCGGGTTCGGGATCGCGATCCTCTCGATCAGCGTCCTGAGCGCCTGCTTCTCGGCCGGCGGCTCGCTCCTCATCTGGCTGGTCGGGATCCCGATCATCGGCCTGGGCATCGAGTTCAGCCGGGTCTTCGCCCGGATGGAGCGCTGGCGGATGACGATGGTCGACCGGCGCCCGCTGGCGGCCCACCTCTACCGCCCGTTCGACGGCCCACCGCGCCGCCCGTACGGCCCGTGGATCCGAGACTGGGCGGAGACCGAGTTCCTCGACGCGAACCGCTGGCGGGACGTGGTCTACGTGCTGGTCCTCTTCCCGCTCGCGGTCCTCGAGCTCAGCGTCGCGCTGATGCTGTGGCTCACGGCGATCGTGCTCATGGGGACGCCGCTCCTGCTCGCCGGCCTCGCGTCGCTCGCCGACCGCCTGGAGATCCACGGCATGCCGACGGCGCCCACCTGGGTGGTGGTCGCGGCCGTGCTCGTCGGGTTCGCCCTGCTGCCCGTGGCGGCCTCAGCCTCGCGGGGCATGATCGTCCTCCACCGGGCTGTGGTCGAGGGCCTGCTGTGCGTCGACCCCACGGTGGCCCTCCGCCAGGACGTCGAGCGCCTGCGCGGCAGCCGCTCGGCCGCCCTGGAGCTCGAGGCGAGCGAGCTCAGGCGGATCGAGCGCGACCTGCACGATGGCGCTCAGGCGCGGCTGGTCGCCCTGGCCATCGACCTGGGCCTGGCCGAGGACCGCATCGAGACCGATCCTGCGTCCGCGAAGACGCTCGTCGTGGGTGCCCGCGAGCAGGCGCGCCTGGCGCTCGCCGAGCTGCGCGACCTCGTCCGCGGGACCGCGCCGGCGATCCTCCTCGATCGCGGCCTGGTGGCCGCGATCGGCTCGGTCGCCGGTTCGAGCCCGGTACCGACGGTCCTCGAGAGCACCCTCGCCCAGGGCCAGCGGCTGCCCGATGCGGTCGAGCGGGCGGCCTACTTCGTGGTCGCCGAGTCGCTGACCAACGTCGCCAAGCACGGTTCGGCGAGCCGCTGCGCGGTGAGCCTCAGTCGCCACCCGCTCGGGCTCGTCGTGGAGATCCGCGACGACGGCATCGGCGGCGCGACCGTCACGCCCGGGGGCGGGCTTGCCGGCCTGCGCGACCGGGTCGAGGCGCTCGACGGCTCGCTGGCGGTCACGAGCCCGCCCGGTGGACCGACCGTGGTCCACGCCCAGATCCCGCTCCCGGGCGCCTGAGGCGGCGCAGGCGCCCGGCGGCGAGCGGCCCGATCAGCGGCCAGGTCGGTTCGGGTCCTTCATCGCCTTCCCGTCGGCCATCCGCGAGTGCATCGCGTACGAGCTCTGGGCGTAGGCGACCTTGCGGTTCATCTCGATCATCGGGGCCTCGAACTCGCGGGCCTCGCGGTCGAGCTCGGCGAGGATCGCCCGCATCACCGGGTCACGCCCGGCGTACTTGCGGATCCGGCGAGCCGTCGCCTCCACGACGTGGCGGGCACCCGTGTAGTCACCCTGCCGGTTCAGTCCCACCGCCTCCTGGCGAGCCCGGGCGGCGAAGACCGCGGCCACCGCCCGGTCGACGTCCCGATCGCGCTCCTGGAGGTCGTTCGCCCGGTCGTCGGCGTACTCCCAGGCGAGCTTGGCTCCTCCGTCGAGGATACCGTCGCGGTCGACCAGGCCGAACATCGCGAGGGTCGAGCGGCCGACCTCGCCGTACGGGAAGTTCAGCAGGAGCACGACCGAGACCCGCTCGTCCGAGGTCAGGTCGCCGAGGACCACCTCGGTCCGGCCGCGATGCTCACGGACGGGATAGGGGCTGAGCGGCTCGACCCGGACCCCGTCCGGCGCGGTCACCTCGAGGACCACGTCGCGGGCGACGACGTCGAGCGTCTCGCCGACCTCGCTGGTGATGTGGTCATGGATCGCGGCCGGTCCCGAGATGAAGTAGAAGTGACCGCCACCGGCCGCGGCCATCGCCTGGAGGAGGACCTCGTCGAAGTCCTCGCCCACCCCGAAGGTCGTCGTGGAGACGCCCCGGGCCCGGAGCTCGCCGGCGTGACGAGCCAGCTCGTCACGGTCGACGATCCCCTGGTTCGCCAGTCCATCGGTGAGCAGCAGACAACGGTTGACGCCCTCCTCGGAGAGCGCGAGGGCGACCTGCTCGCAGCCACGGAGCCAGCCCTCGCCGAGGTTCGTGCTGCCCCGGGCGTCGATCCCGCGAAGACGGTCGAGCGCGGTCCGTCGGGCATCGGGGGTCGCCCGGGTGCCCGGGACGACCACGTCGACCACGTCGTCATAGGCGACGATGGCGAACCGGTCGTCGTCGTGGAGGCGAGCGATGGAGGTCTCGATGGCCCGCTTGGCGAGCTCGATCTTCTGGCCGCCCATCGACCCGGAGCGGTCGAGGACGAAGGCGAGGTTGACCGGCGGTCGGCCCTGCTCGCGGCGCGAGGGCGGGGCGACGATCTCGACGAGGACGAAGCGGTTGCTGCGATAGGCGGGGCGGATGAGCCGGCGGTCGGGTCGGACGTCGAAGGTCATGGCTGGTCTTCCTCCAGGAGTTCCCGGGCGATCGCGATGAGGCGCTCGACCCGCTTGTTGAGGTGTCGGGTGAGAGGACGTCTGACGTGGAGTTCGACGTCGGGGACGAGGACGATCCGGTCCCACTGGGAGCGATCGGCGGTCGGGCTCTCGAGGTCCGACCGGGCCGGAGCCGCGGGCGACCCCGGCGGCGGAGACAGGATCGAGCGGCGCAGGGTCGGGTAGGGCGCCGCGACCTCCGCCAGGGCGAGCTCGCCGGGCTTCTCGAGGACCCGTCGGATGTACTCCGACGCCGAGTCGGGCTCAGGCTCGGTCGGGAAAGCGTTGAGGAGCTGCTCCACCATGCCGTCGTCGACCGAGGCGAGCCGGACCCGGATCTCGGCCAGCGGGAGATGGTCCCGCTGGTACCGGCGGATGAGCCGCAGGCGGGCCAGGTGACCCTCGCCGTAGGTGACTCCCGGGCCGAGCTTCCCGGGCGAGGGCAGCAGGCCCTGGGCGACGTAGTAGCGGACGGTCCGCGGGGTCACCTCGGCGAGCTCCGCCAGGTCCTGGAGCGTGTACTCGTTCTCGGTCGGCATGCCACTACTATACAGTACGACGTGCCACTGTCAAGATACCAGCTCTTGGAGGAAGAGGATCGCCCCCGGGAACGAATCGAAACGACCGGCATCCTCACCGAAGCGAAGACACCGGTCGAAGCGAGCCCGCGAGGGCTCACCCCTCCTCCTCCGGCATCCTACGGGGTGCCGCGTTCAAACGCGGCCAAGGTCCGATGGAGATGCGTTCATCCAGGAACGAAGTCGATGCGCGCCCTCAGACGCCCGTGCGCTTGTCCTCGCCGGTGATGCCCCGGGCGGCCAGGGCGGCCCCGAGGCCCTCGAGGTCGTCGACCGTGAGGTAGAGGTCGGTCACGCCGAGCCGGCCGATCCTGACCGGCTCGCGGAAGTGGAGGCAGACGCCACCGTGGGCGCTCCCACCGAACGACAGGTCGTGGGTCCCGATCGTCCGCCGCACGCCGACAGCGCGCCACCAACGATACGGGCCGGTGATGTCCCAGGCGGCGATATTCGAGAGGGCCGTCTCGGCGCCGAAGAACCCGAACCGGGCGACGAGGCGGTCGTCGTCGAGGCGGACCAGCGCCCGGTCGGGGCGGACCCCGAACAGGAACAGGATCGGGCGCAACCGCGGCGAGAGGCGGATCGGGAACTCCATCGCCCTGCGATCGTACCCGGAACGGTCGGTAGTGACGATGGACCTTCGGGACCTACGACTCTGGCGACCTTTCCGGCACCACGGCATGCTCTCGACCGCCGACCGCCGACCGCCGACCGCCGCAGGCGCCCCAGGGAGTCTTCGATGCGCCCGACCATCCGATCGACCCTCATCCTGCCCGGGCTCCTGGCCCTGGCCCTCGCCACCGCCGCGTGCTCGAGCTCCGCCGCCTCCCCGACCGCCTCCCCGGCCGCCTCACCGACCCCGAAGCTCGGGGCGACCTGCGAGCAGCTCGGGACGACACCGAACGTCCAGCAGACGACCCATCTCGCCGTTGGAGCGAAGACCACGATCGACCTCTGTTCGAACGCCACGACCGGCTATGCCTGGGAGCCGCCGACGGTCGCCGAACCCGCCGTGGTGACGGTCGTCTCGAGCGTCTACGTTGCTCCGGGTGACGCCAGCCCGCCGGTCGTCGGCGCCGCCGGCCGGCAGGTCGTCACGATCAAGGGCCTGGCACCGGGCACCACCACCGTCGCCATGAAGTACAGCCAGCCGTGGGCCGGCGGCCAGAGTGCCTGGACGTACCAGCTGGAGGTCACCGTCCCCTGACCAGCTCGTGACCAAGGCCGTCCCCCGGGGGGCCGATGTGGCACCATCGGTCCCGAGGTCGTCGCCCCGGATCCCGGCCTCCTGTGCCGAATGGAGGCCGCCGACCGATGCCATCGATGAGACCGTGGGCATGAGCGGGGGCGACCGTCCGGGGCGTCTCGTGCTCGAGGCCGGCGACGCACGGCTGGAGATCAGCCCGGCCGACGGCGGTCGGATCTCGTCGGTCGTCGTCGGCGGGTCCGAGCTCCTTGTCACCGAGGGATCGGGCCCGGTCATGTGGGGCGCCTATCCGATGGTCCCCTTCGCCGGCCGGATCCGCCAAGGCGCCTTCCGCTTCGACGGCCGCGAGTTCCGGCTGCCGATCAACCATCCTCCCCACGCGATGCACGGCACAGCCTTCGTGCGGCCGTGGTCGGTCCTGGACGAGCGGACGATCGCGACCGACCTGGGGCCGGACTGGCCGTTCTCCGGTCGGGTCGTCCAGCGCTTCGAGCTGTCTCGCGACGGCCTGGCAGTGAGCCTGACCCTCGAGGCCGAGGCACGGATGCCGGGCGCCGTCGGCTGGCATCCCTGGTTCCGCCGCCGGCTCGTCGGGACCGCCGCCGCTCCACGAGCGACCTCGGAGCCTGTCGAGCTCCGGTTCGAGCCGGGCCGGATGTTCGTCCGCGATGCCGATGGGATCCCGACCGGTGAGCTCATCCCGCCGACGCCGGGCCCCTGGGACGACTGCTTCACCGACCTGCGGAGCGCGCCGCGACTGACCTGGCCGGGCGCCCTCAGCCTGGAGATCGAGTCGTCGTGCGACTACTGGGTGGTCTACGACGAGCCGGACGACACGGTCTGCGTCGAGCCGCAGTCGTCGCCGCCCGACTTCGTGACGATCGACCCGGTGATCGTCGAGCCGGGCCGACCACTGACCGCGACGATGCGCTGGCGGTGGCGCCCGGTCGGCTGATCGGCTCCCGTACGATGGCGGCATGGCCCTGCCCATCGCCCGGCGCGCGACCCGTGTCTCGCTCCCGCTGGTGGGGGCGTTCGTCGTCGGCGCCATCGCCTACGGCGGGCTGTACACGTTCCCGGCGATGTCGGTGGCCTTCGCCTCGGAGTTCGGGATCAGCCGGACGCTCGCGGTCACGCCCTGGACGATGTTCCTGGTCGTCACCGCGGTCGCCAGCCCGCTCCTCGGCCGGGCCTACGACGAGTGGGCCGACCGCGACCTCCTGACGGCCTCGATGGTCCTCCTCGCCGCCGGCTGGCTGGCGGTCTACCTGGCCCAGGACATCTCGCTGGTGATCATGGCCTACGCCGTGTTCATGGCGATGGGCCTCCAGCTCTCGTTCATCGGGACGTCCACCGCGATCGCCCGGCGCTACGCGGGGGTGTCCGGGCTGGCCCTCGGGATCGCTTACGCCGGCCCGGGGATCGGGGTGGCGATCGCCCTGCCCCTGGCCGGCGGGATCATCGCCACGGTCGGCTGGCGAGCGACCGCGCTCGTCTTCCTGGCCACCTGCCTGGTCGGCGTCGCCTTCGTCTGGCTGATGACCAGCGGTCCGGCCGTCGTCGTGCCGGTTCGTGGCCGGGACCGGCGCCGGACCTCAGCCCCGTCCGACGTCCGCGGCGCGGCGCCGCCCGAGGCCCACGGCCCGAGTCTTGGGCCGGACGAGGCCGGCGAGCCCGCCGACGCTGCCTCGTCGGGACCCGCCTCGAAGGCCCTCGGCGAGCCGCTCAGCGCCGGTCAGCTCGACTCCGGGCGACCGAGGCCGGTCTGGCGACCCGGGCGACCGGGCTCCACGAGACATCGGCGCCGGGCGCGGTCTCGGCCGCCCAGGAGATCCGGCCGGTCGGCAGCGGCGACGGTCGCCACAGCATCCGACGGGTCGTCCGGACCCGGCGGTTCTGGCTCCTCTTCGCCGGGGCGGCCGCGATCGGGGTCTTCGACGAGGGGGTCCTCCAGGCATTCATTCCCAACGCGGTCCAGGCCGGGTTCGGCTCGGGCTGGGCGGCGTCCGTGCTCGGGCTCCAGTCGCTGGCCTATGTCGGCGGCCAGGTCGTGGGCGGCTGGCTCTCGGACCGGGTCGGTCGTCGGGTCGTGGGGGTGGCGGCCGCGGTCATGGTCGGCGGCGGGGTGATCGCGGCGATCGGTCTCGTCGCGGCTGCGCCGGAGATCGCCGTCGCCGGGCTCGCCCTCCACGGCATCGGCACGGGCGCCACGATCGCCGTCCGCTCGGCGGCCTTCGGGGACGTCTTCGGCGGACCGAACTTCGGGACGATCTTCGGCCTGCTCGGGGTGGCCTACCCGATCGGCGGCACGCTGGCCGTCTATCTCGGAGCGTTCGCCTTCGACCGGACCGGGACGTACGCCGCGCTGGTGCCGGTCGTGCTCGTGGCGCTGATCCTGTGGTCGGTCGCCCTGTGGGTGGCCGGACCGCGACGCGGGCGGTCCTCCCCCGCCCCGTCGGGAGCCTGATAAGGCGTCAGCTGCCCGACGTCACCGGCGCGGCCCGGTCCCCGCTACCCGCCCAGGGACGTCAGGTCCCGGGACGCGTTCAGCCGCGTGGGTGCCGCGAGGACGCGAGCAGGATCGCCCCGGCCAGAAGACCCAGCAGCCCGCCGCCGCCGAGGACGTAGAACCCGCTCGCCAGGCTGAGCTGGGCGCCCGAGCCGACCATCATCAGGAAGGCGAGCCCGGCCGCCGAGGTCAGGAGCCGGCTGATCGAGGCAGTCAGGACGGCGCCCGCACCCACCGAGGGGCGCATGAACTCACCGAGGACGGCGAGCCCGGTCAGGACCATCAGGGCCGGGATCCCGAGGTTGCTCATCCCGATGACCCAGGATGGCTGGGCGAAGTCGATGACCAGGCCCGGGTTCTCGACCCCGGCCGACGCCGCGTACGGCAGGAAGAGCCCGGCCCCGAGCAGGAAGCCCGAGATCACCGCGAGGATCGCGCCCACCTGGCGAAGACGACTCGACGGGGACGGGACCTCCTCGGGCTCGTCGTCCTCGTCGACGTCCTCGTCGAGGGTCTCGTCATCGGCGTCGGCCTCCTCGAGGCCGTCGTCGGGCTCATCGAGGGCGTCGGCCCCGACCTCGTCGGCCTCTTCGGGCGGCGGGCCGTCGACGTCGTTCGTCGGCCGCGCCGGCGTCTCGTCGGCCTCGGGTCGGGTGGGTTCGGTCATCGGGGCTCCTACATCAGGGGCGAGAGCAGGTCCATCACGGCGTTGAATGCGCGCTCGGTGGGCTTGGTGGCGACCTGGACCGGCGAGGAGACGGCCTGCCAGGCGTCGAACAGGTGCTCCTCGAACCAGGCCGCGACGCCGGCGTCCTCGAAGAGCGCGTCGACCTCGTGGTTGTGATACAGGCTGAGCGCGTCGAGGTTGCAGCCTCCGGCCAGGACCCGGTCGTCGACCCGGATGACCTTCGCGTGGGCCATGTCCGGGTGGGCGGCGAGGACGATCCCGGCGTCGAGCATTCGGCCGTACCAGCTCTTGAACGCGGCCGCGGCGTAGGGCGGGGTGGGCTTGCCCGGGATGATCATCCGGACCTTCACCCCTCGCTTGGCGGCGGCCAGCATCCGCTCGAGGATGCCGTGGTCGGTGATGTACGGGTTGACGATGTCGATCTTCGCCTGGGCGTTCTCGAGCATGTGCTCGATGGCGTCGGTGATCGGGTAGTGGTCCTCGCCCGGGGTGTTCGTCAGCAGCGTCGTTCGGACGCCGCCGTCGGCCGGCGGCTCGATCTCCGGGTACCAGGCCGCGATCGAGGTCGGGTCCGTCGGCAGCGGCCCCTGGTGGTAGCGCCAGGCGGCGATGAACAGGGTCTGGAGCTGGTGGACCGAAGGCCCGGTGTAGCGGACGAAGACGTCGTAGAAGCGCTCGTCGTTGAAGTGGTCCTCGATCCCGGCGCCGCCGACGTAGCCGATCCGCCCGTCGACGATCATGAACTTGCGGTGGTCGAAGTGGCCCAGGTCGTCGAATCGCCAGTCCAGCTTGCGCTTCGAGCCGAGGCGGCCCTCGAAGTCGGGGCCCGCCCCCTCGTTGGCGACGATCCCGACGCCGCCGTCGGTGAGCTCCTTGTAGAGCGCCTTCGAGCCGAAGGCGATCTCGCTGCCGATGGAGTCGACCACCAGCCGGACCTGGACGCCGGAGGCCGCCTTCGCGATGAGCGCCTCCTTGAAGGTCGTCCCGATGTCCCCGGGTTTGAAGCCGTAGATCATCAGGTGGACCGACGACGTCGCCGCCCCGATGTCGGCCAGCATCCTGGGGAAGAAGTGCCGTCCGTGAAGGAGCGGCTCCACCGTCGCCGAGACGCTCGGGGCGAACTGGATCGCGAGATCAGAGCGATCGAGCCGGGGCTTGGCGGCGAGGGCCGCGCCCAGTGCCTTGGCCCGGTCGGCCTCGACCGCGTCCGGTCCCGGTGGGTAGGCCCGCTTCGAGCGGTCCACCCGGACCCGCCTGAACCCGACGAAACCGATGAGCGCCGCGAGCGCGGCGAGCAGCCAGGGCATGCCCGTCCTCTCCTCCGTGGGATCGGCGCCGGCTCGAGCCGGCGTCCGGCCGAGTGTAGCGGACGGCGCGCTCGATCAGCCCAGCGGGGCCCGACCCATCTTCAGCCGCCACTCCTCGTTGAACCAGTACAGGAACCGGTCCTGGCGGGGGAAGACGCCGCGGGTGAACGCCCGCGACGAGACGCCGGTCTGGGCCCGCTCGCAGACCGCCCAATCCTGCTTGCTGATGAGGTCCCAGAACTCGACGACCGGCTCAGGCTTGAAGTCCGGGCCGGCGATCGTCTCGGGCCGGAAGAGGTACTCGGAGACGACCTGGGTGTGGTTCGGCCCCTTCGGGAAGGCGATGTAGTACATCGCGGCATCGGGATGGAGGTTGATCATCAGGTTCGGGAACTCGAACGAGCCGTGGTACATCCCATAGTCCTCGGGCTCGAGGCCCGGGAACTTCGGCAGCGTGGAGGCCCCCGTCAGGGTGAAGCTGGACGCTCCCTCGATCATCCGGTTGCCCGTGGCGGTGTCCTGCTCGTCCCAGACCTCGCCGAAGCGATAGAGCGGGACGACCGCGACCAGCTCGGGATGGATCGTCGGGCAGTGGAGGCACTCGTTGTAGTTCTCCACGATGATCTTCCAGTTCGCCGCGACCTCGTAGACCAGCCGGACCCCGATCCGGAGCTCGTCCATCCGGTAGCGCTCGAAGGCGGTGATCGTCTCGGCCCCGTCGGTCAGGGCCTCGAGGAGCGGGCGCGGCCGGCCCTTCGTGAGGTTGACGAAGACGAACCCGGCGTACTGGTCGACGGCCACGTCATAGAGCGGGTAGCAGCTCCGGTCGAAGCGCTCGTCCGCGTGGACGTTGGGCGTGCCGATGAGCTGCCCGTCAAGGTCGAAGCTCCAGGCGTGGTACGGGCACTTGAACGCCTTCCGGACGTGACCGGTGCCGTCCATCTCGTCGAGGAACTTCGTCCCGCGGTGGCTGCACACGTTGTAGAACGCCCGGAGCTCGCCGGCCTCGTTCCGGGTGACGAAGACCGACTCGCCGGCGACGTCGCGGACGATATAGTCGCCGGCCGAGGCGACCTCCTCGGTCCGTCCGATGCAGACCCAGTCGTTCCACCAGATCCGCTCGCGCTCGTCCTGCCAGACGTCGAGACCCGCGTAGTCGGCGCTGCTCAGGGTGGGGCGAGGGGTCCAGTCGGTCGTGTCGTAGATGTCGACTTCGTAGGCGTTGCTCATGGGACGCGGTCTCCGTCGGTGGCGAGGACGACGCCAGCATAGGCTGCGGCGCGGGCGAGCCGGGGCCGGGGAGACCGCCCAGCGGAAGGGGGGTGGCCGGTGGCCTACGATAGGCCGTCATGGACGAGACCACCAGGCTGATCGAGGCGATCCGGGCGGACGTCATCGGCGACGACGAGGCCGTGGTCGGCCCGTTCGGGCTGCGCCGGGTGACCTACGCGGACTACACGGCTTCGGGCCGCTCCCTCGGCTCGATCGAGGACTTCATCCGCGAGGCGGTCCTGCCGCTCTACGCGAACACCCACACGGAGTCCTCGGGGACCGGTCTCCAGACCACCCGGTTCCGCGAGGGCGCCCGCCGGATCATCGCGGACGCGGTCGGGGCGAACCAGGCGGACCACGTGGTCCTGTTCGCGGGCTCGGGCTCGACGGGGGCCATCGACAAGCTCATCGACTGCCTCGAGATCCGGATCCCGGCCGACCTCGACGACCGCTACGACCTGCGCTCCGCGGTCCCCGTCGGTGAGCGCTCGGTCGTCTTCATCGGCCCCTACGAGCACCACAGCAACGAGCTCCCCTGGCGCGAGTCGCTGGCCGACGTCGTGGTCATCCCCGAGGACCACGACGGGCGGATCGACCTCGAGCGGCTCGAGGTCGAGCTGGTCGCCCACGCCGACCGGCCGCTCAAGATCGGCTCGTTCTCGGCCGCCTCGAACGTCACCGGGGTGATCAGCGACGTCCGGGGCATCTCGATCCTCCTCCACCGCCACGGCGCGCTCTCGTTCTGGGACTTCGCCGCGGCGGCGCCGTACGTATCGATCGAGATGGGCCCGTTCGCCGAGACGGCCACCGGACGCGAGACGGACCCGCTCGCCTACAAGGACGCGATCTTCATCTCGCCCCACAAGTTCATCGGCGGTCCCGGCACCCCGGGCGTCCTGGTCGCCCGACGCGAGCTCTTCCGGAACCGGGTCCCGAGCGTGCCCGGCGGCGGCACGGTCGCCTACGTCAACCCGACCGAGCACCGCTACCTGACCGACATCGAGCACCGCGAGGAGGGCGGGACCCCGGCGATCGTCGAATCGATCCGAGCCGGCCTCGTGTTCGGGCTCAAGGAGGCCGTGGGCGCCGAGGCGATCCGCGAGCGGGAGGAGTCGTTCATCCGGCGGGCGATCGAGCGCTGGGACCGCCACCCGAACATCGAGATCCTGGGCAGCCACTCGCTCGACCGGCTGTCGATCGTGTCGTTCGTCGTCCGCCACCCCGGACCGGACGGGTCGCGGCGCTACCTCCACCACAACTACGTGGTGGCCCTGCTCAACGACCTGTTCGGGATCCAGTCGCGTGGCGGCTGCTCGTGCGCCGGGCCGTACGGCCACCGGCTGCTCGGGATCGACCTCGAGCGGTCCCACGAGTTCGAGCGCGAGATCGGGCGCGGCTGCGAGGGGATCAAACCCGGCTGGGTCCGGGTCAACTTCAACTACTTCATCAGCGAGACCGTCTTCGACTTCATCCTCGGTGCGGTCGAGCTCGTCGCCAGCGACGGCTGGCGGCTCCTCCCCCACTACGGCTTCGAGCCGGACACCGGGCTGTGGCGGCACGCCGCCGGGACGGCCGAGGCGCCGATGAGCCTGCGCGACGTCAGCTGGGCCGGCGGGCACATGACCTGGCCGTCGCACCGCCGGACCGAGCCCGAAAGCGCCCTGGCCGGCTACCTGGCCGAGGCTCGCCGCCTGCTCGCCGACCCGCCGGCCCCGGCGATCGCGCCTGAACGGCTCGTCCTGGACGACGACTTCGAGACGCTCAGATGGTTCCCGCTGCCGTCGGAGGTCGCGGCGGGCTGACGGCTCGGATCGACGCGCCTGACCGGGCTCCGCCTCGACCCGACGGTCAGCTGCCCGATCGAACGGAACCGCTCAGTCGATCGAGGATCCGTCGAACGAGACCCGGAGGCTCGGGCTCGGGGACCCTCGACGAGTCCGCGGGCTCGGCCGGCTCGTCGTGGTACTCGTCGCTCAGCGTGCGTGTCGGCGCGGCCACCGGGCCGACCGGAGACAGAAAGGCACCGGCGCTCGGGCCCGATCGCCTCCGCTGCGGCTCGCTCACGTCACTCCTCGGGAGCCACCGCGTGTCACGGCTGACTTGCCCACCACGACCCTGTCCCCTGCCCCGATGCATGTCAAGGTCCGAACGTCGCCCGGACAGCCCGGCCCGCGCCGGAGGACAGCGGCCGACACCAGGGCGATCAGCGCTCCGGCGGCGTCGATGCCGACGTCGACGATGGACGCGTGTCGCCCGGACACGACCGCCTGGTGGACTTCATCGCTGATCGCGTACAGGACCGTCAGCCCGAACGCCAGGGCCCACTGGCGAGGCGATGCGGTCGTCCCCGCCAGGGCTCGCCAGAGCAGCAGCGCGAGCACGCCGAAGACGGCCATGTGACCGATCTTGCGCACGACGAAGTCCAGCCCCGAGTCCTCCACGAACCGCAGGTTCGGCTGCGCGGAGAGGACGAAGATCAGGGTGGCCCAGGCCACGACCGGGAGCCACGACACAAGGAGTGTGCGGACGCGACCGGCCCGTTGGGGCGGCGTCGTCTCGTCGATCAAGTCGACACCGGGGCGAGGCCAGCTGCGACGAGGTCCGCGTCGTAGGCGAAGGCGCGGCCGATCCCGTGCCGCGCGGCGAAGGCGACCGTCACCCGGTCGACCAGGCTGGTGCCGCCGCCCGCCCGCCGATGCTCCGATAGCGCCGCCTCGTGGAGCGAGCGGTCGACCATCTCGACGCGGACGGCCGGGAGCAGGTCGTCGATGAGTGCCCCGACCGCCTCGGCGCCGAGACGCGACCGGACGAGCGCGACGCTCTCGACAACGACGTAGGCGTGGGTCACGAGATCTTCGTCTTCCGGGTCCAGCCAGAAGTCGACCGCCGCGGCGTGATGACGGTCGTCCCGGTCGAGGAGGGCGAAGATCGCGCTCGTGTCGACCACGACGCTCACCACGGACCCTCGCCGAGATGCGCGTCGTGGCGTTCGGAGATGTCGTCGCGACCCGAGGCGAAGCCACCGAGGATCGCTGCCGAGCGGACCCTGGCCGCCCGGCGAGCCTCGAGCTCCTCGGGGAAGGTCGCGTCCACGGCCTCACGTACGAGCGCGCCCACGCTGAGGTGCCGGCGGGCGGCCTCGCGGCGGAGTCGCTCGTGCTGGGCGTCGGTGAAGCCGATCGGGATGCGCCTCACCTCAGGACGATACCACATCGCGTCCTCTTGATATCACTGGTCGAACGGTGGAGGGGCAGCCCCATACTGCGGCGATGCGCTTGTCTCGCGGTCACCACGGCCGACGTCGCTCGTGGAATAAGGCCGCCAGGCCCGATGGTCCTGCCCGGCCCGACGTGACGTTGGTCACCTTGCGACGGATCGTGCGCAGGGCCCAAATGGCCGAGAGGCAGTCCTCGAAGGAGCGTCGGATGGGCAAGAAGACAAGGACAGGGGGCGGCAAGGCTGGGAGCGTGCTCACGGCGCGACCCGAGACGGATCGTCAGGCCAGGCGTCGGACCCGGATCGAGAAGCGGCTGGCCGTCGCCGATCGTCGCGTGGCCCGGCGGCAGGCTCAGCTCGAGGCCGCCTCGGCCCGACGGGCTGCCCTGGCCGACCGACTCGCCGCCCTGGCCGGCGCGGACGGCGCGACCGCCGGCGGGACGGCCGGGGATCCCTCGGCGGTCCAGGCCTATTGCGTGCGCGAACGGGTCCGGGTGACGGTCCGCGACCCGAAGCCGGTGACCTTCGCGAACGGCCGCAGCGCGGTCGCCGGCGTCTGCTCCAGCTGCGGAGCACGGGTGGTCAGCCTCAAGGCCGTGTGACCCCGGGCCGCAGGTGTCACAACGGCTGGAGGGCGGCCACTCGCGCCGTGAGGCGGGGGACACGCCGCCGGCGCCGTGGCATCGCCGTGCGGTACCCTTCGAGCCAGTGCGAAGGACGGCATTCCAGCAGCGCGGCCACTCGGTGAGCCACCCGACCGACGCCGCGTGAAGTTCCTCCACTTCTCGGACCTCCACCTCGACGCCCAGTTCGCCTGGGCCGGACCCGATGCCGCCCGGAAGCGACGGGAGAACCTCCGGGCCACCCTCCTGCGGATCGTGGAGCTCGCTCGGGCCGAGGGGGTGGACGCGGTCCTCTCCGGCGGCGACCTCTACGAGCACGAGCGGATCACCCCCGACACCGCCGGCTTCCTCCGCACCGCCTTCGCCGGGCTCGATCCGATCCCCGTCTTCCTGGCCCCCGGCAATCACGACTGGTTCGGTCCGGCGAGCGCCTACGAGCGGGTCGCCTGGACCCCCAACGTCCACGTCTTCCGGGAGGACCGGCTCGCTCCGGTCGAGCTGGCGAGCGGCCTGAACCTGTGGGGCGGCGCCCATCGCGCCCCGGCCAACACCGACGACTTCCTGGCCGGCTTCCGGGTCGATCGCGAAGGCGTGAACCTGGGCCTGTTCCATGCCGCCGAGCGGGGCGGGCTGGTCTTCCAGGAATCGGGTAAGGCGCCGCACGCCGCGTTCGACGCGCCCGAGATCGAGGCGGCCGGGCTGGACCACGCGTTCCTCGGCCACTATCACGCCCCGAAGGACGCCGCCCGCCACACCTATCCCGGCAATCCCGACCCGCTGACCTTCGGGGAGGAAGGTGAGCGCGGGGCGGTCATCGCCACGATCGGCCAGGACGGGTCGGTGGACCGTCGGCGGGTCCGGGTGGCCACGAGCGAGGTCCACGACATCGGGGTCGACGTCACCGGCGCGGCCACCCGCCAGGAGGTCCGCGAGCGGGTCTCGCTGGCCCTCGTGGGGGTCGAGGGCACCGTCCGCCTGACGATCGGCGGCGAGGTCGGGACCGACGTGGAGCTCTCCCCCGCCGACCTGGATCCGCTCTTCACGGGCCTCGACGGCCACGTCGTCCGCTTCCAGGGCCTCCGGCCGGCCTACGACCTCGACGCGCTCGAGGCGGAGCCGACCGTCCGCGGTCAGTTCGTCCGGGACGCCCGGGCCGCCGAGCTGGATCCCGAGACGCTCCGCCGGGTCCTCGTGACCGGGCTCCGGGCGCTCGACGGTCGGGCCGACCTCGAGGTGGTCTGAGGTGCGGATCGAGCGGGTGACCGCCCACGCCTTCGGCCCGCTCTCCGAGCAACGCCTGGACCTCGCCCCCGGGATGACCCTGGTCTACGGACCGAACGAGGCCGGCAAGTCCAGCTGGCATGCCGCGCTCTACGCGGGGCTGTGCGGGATGCGCCGGGCGAAGGGCCAGCCGATCCTCGTCGACCGCGAGTTCCGCGACGACCACAAGCCCTGGGACGACGATCGCTGGGACGTCGAGGTCCTGGTCACCCTCACCGACGGTCGGCGGATCGAGATCCGGCAGGACCTTGCCGGCCGGGTCGACTCGCGGGCGACCGACGTCTCGCTCGGGAGCGACGTCTCGAGCGAGATCATGTTCGAGGGCAGCCCCGACGGCTCTCGCTGGCTGGGACTCGACCGTCGCGCCTTCCTCGCCACGGCCTGCATCAACCAGGCCCAGCTCCTGGCCATCTCCGACGACCCGGGGCTCCTCCAGGAGCACATCCAGCGGGCGGCGGCGACCCGCGGCACGGATGCCACGGCGGCGGCGGCGGTCGAACGGCTCGACGCCTTCCGGCGGGCCCAGGTCGGCGAGGATCGGTCCAACAGCACGAAGCCACTCCGGGCGGCGAAGGTCGCCCGCGACCGGGTCTGGGGGGCGCTCGTCGCGGCCCAGAGGAACCACGAGGAATACCTCGCCCTGGCCGCCGAGTCGGACGCGGCACGTGAGCGGGCCGACCGCGAAGCGGCGGACCTCCGACCGCTCGTGGCGGCCCTCGCCCTGCACCGGGCCGCGATCGCCCGGGACCGGGCGGACCGGGCGGCCGGGCTGGCGGTGCGGTTCCCCGACGGTGCGCCACCCGCCCTGGCGGACGCCGACGACGCGGCGGGTCGGGTCGCCAGCGCGCTGGACGCCTGGGACGACCGCCCGACCACGGTGGTCCTCGACCCGCCGACCTCCGAGGAGCTCGAGCTCGAGCTCGGTCGCCTACCCGCGATGCCCACCGGCGACCTCGACCCCGCCGCCGAGGTCCTCGATGCGAAGGCCGAGTACGACCGTCGACTCGAGGCCCGCCGCCTGGTGGGCGACCGGCCCGAGCAGGTGGCCGCGGGCGCGACCGCTTCACCCGATGCGATGACCGGCGAACCCGCCGGGCCCGAGGCAAGCACCGGCGCAGCGCCCCGGCCGACGTCAGAGACGCCGGCCGGACCCGCCGATCGCCGCTGGCTCGCCCTGGCCGTGGCCGCCCTTGTCGTCGCGCTGGTCGGGGTCGCCGCCCTGAGCCAGGCGGTCGCCGTGGGCGTCGGGCTGCTCGCCCTCGCGGTCGTCCTGGGGGTCGGCGCCGGGCTGGCCCGCCGGGCTGGTGCGACGTCCGCCGGCGCCGTCGCCCACCGAGGCGCCGCGGAGGCAGCCCGCCTCGAGACCGACCGGCGGGAGGCCGAGCTGGCCGCGGCGGAACGCGACCGGGTCGCCCGCGAGGCGGAGACCCGGCTGGCCGAGTGGAGCCGGCTCGGTGCCGAGCGGACCGCGGCGCTCGAGGAGGCCCGGTCGGACCTCACGGGCCGACTCGCGGAACACGGCACAGCCGTGGCGGCGGACGCGGACCTCGTCGCGGCCTTCGAACGCTACCTGGCCGACTGCCGCACCCGTGCCGCGCTCGCCCGGGACGCTGCACGGGGCCCGGACCTCCGGTCGGCGATCGACGCCCGGCGCGACCTCGAGCGGAACGCCGCTACCGTGGCCGAACGGCTCGGCGCGATCGAGACCCAGCTCCGGACCGCCGCGGCGGACGTCGGGATCGTCGGCGGGACCGAGACCGATCCGGAGATGACCGCCGCAGCCCTGCGGGCCTGGCAGGAGCACCGCGGGGTGGAACGACGGGCGGCCGAGACCGCCACCCTCGAGTGGCGCGAGCTCGAGACGCTCCTCGGCGACCGGACGCTCGCCGACCTCGAGGCCGACGCGACCAGCCTCGCCGAGCTCGCCCGCGACCGGGCCGACGGGCTCGACCCGGATCGCGTGGAGACGGCCCGAACGACGCTGGGGCCCGACCCCGACCGTCGGATCGCCGAGCGCCAGGCCGCCACCGCGGAGAGCCGCGCCGAGGCCGATCGGCTGGCCGGCCGGCTGGCCCAGGTGGAGCGCGGCCTCCCGAGCGTCGCCGAGGCCGAGGAGCTCCTGGCGGCGGCGGACGTCGAGGTCGTCCGGGTCACCGGGCTCGACGAGATCCTCCAGACGACGATGACCCTCCTCCGCGAGGCCGAGCGACGGATCCATCGCGACCTCGCCCCCGTGCTCGGCGGCGCGATCGCCGCCCACCTGCCGTCGATCAGTGGCGGACGCTACGTCGAGGCCGCGGTGGACCCGGCCGACCTGGCTGTCACGGTCAAGGCCGCCGCCGACGGCCGCTGGCGCGATGCGCGACGCCTCTCGCACGGCACCCGCGAGCAGATCTACCTGCTCCTTCGCCTGGCGATGACTGAGCAGCTGGTCCGCGACGGCGAGGTCGCCCCGCTCCTGTGCGACGAGGTCACGGTCCAGTCCGACGAGGGGCGGGCGACCCGCCTGCTGGACCTCCTCCACGAGGTCAGCGCCGAGCGCCAGGTCGTGGTCTTCACCCACGACGAGCGGGCCCTGGCCTGGGCCGAAGGCGCGCTCCACGGCGAGCCCGACCGGCTCATCCGTCTCGACGAGGCCGCCTGAGGGTCCGACCGGGCATCGCGTTCCTGGCTCGCGAGGTGGGCCTTCCTTTCACCGATGCCCACGAGTACAGTGGCAGCCACCTCAAGGCCAGTCGGCGTCCCGGCCACTCGGAACCACCGGTGGTGTCGACTCGGAGTTCGGGAGCCGAGCGGAATGGCATCGTTGCCCGGCGCCTCGTCGCGAGCAGCTGCCATCCGGACGTTCCTGATCGCGGACGTCCGGGGCTATACGCGCTTCACGGCCCAGCACGGGGACGAGGCGGCTTCGCGCCTGGCGACCAAGTTCGCCGAAGTCGCCACCGAAGGGGTCGAGGCCTGGGGCGGCGAGCTGGTCGAGCTACGCGGCGACGAGGCCCTTGCGGTCTTCGACTCGGTTCGTCAGGCCCTTCGCGCGGCCGTCGAGCTCCAGTCGGCGTTCGCGGACGAGACGGAGGGCGAGCCGGCGCTGCCCCTGGGCGTCGGCATCGGCCTCGACGTCGGGGAGGCCGTGCCGGTCGGTGACGGCTATCGCGGGGCGGCGCTCAACCTGGCCGCCCGGATGTGCGCGATCGCCGGGCCGGGCGAGGTGCTCGCGAGCGAGGGGCTCGTTCGTCTCGCCGGGCACGTGGACGGGCTCCAGTACACGTCTCTCGAGCCCACCACCTTCAAGGGCTACGACGAGCCGATCGGCGCGGTCCGGATCAGCGGCTCGGACGGGCTCTGGGGGGTGGCCGGCGTGGCGCCGCAGCGGTCCGGGGCGGAACCGCCGGCCCTGCCGCCCGAGCTCGACCCCATCGTGCCCCTCGCCGGCCGCGACTCGGAGCTTCGCTGGCTGAGCTGGCACTGGCGACGGGCCCGGCACGGTCACGGTCGCACCGTCGTGCTGTCTGGTCCACCCGGGATCGGCAAGACCCGCCTGTCCGCCGAGCTGGCGACGCAGGCACACGCCACGGGCGCCTCGGTCGCCTACTTGCCGGCGCCCCATGGAACGGGTGAGTCCGTCTTCGAGGAGCTCGCCTCGCTGCCCGGACCGCTGCTCGTCATCGTCGACGATGTCGACGCCGCCGCGACCACGATGGCTCACGAAGCGGACCGCTTCGCCCACGGGCTGGCGGGTCGACCCGGACTGCTGCTCGTCACGCACCGCCGGGAGGCCGCGCCCGCGGTCCTTGCCCTGGCCGAGCGGCTCGCTCCGCCGGAGCAGCGTCGACAGCTTGGCCCGCTCGAGCCGGACGCGGTCCGCGCGATCGCCGCGCTCTATGCCGGCCGCGCCGTCGAGGACCTGCCACTCGGCGATCTCGTCGCCCGATCCGGTGGCGTCCCGGCCGCGGTCCACCAGGTAGCCAGCCAGTGGGCGCGGACCGAGGCCTCCCGCCGGCTGGAGGCCTCGGCGGGACGGACCGGCTCGGGGCGACGGACGCTGCGCGAGGCCGAGGCGGCGATGATCGATGACGTCGCCGATCTCGAGTCGACCCGCGAGCGGGCCCGGCTCTATGCGGTCGACGCGGCCGACGAGGGCGACCGGCTCCGAGCCCGCACGATCTGCCCGTACAAGGGTCTCGCGGCGTTCGAGGCGGCGGACGCCGACTACTACTTCGGGCGCGAGCGCCTCGTCGCCGAGCTCATCGCCCGCTTCGTCGGCAGCTCGTTCCTCGGCCTCGTGGGCGACTCGGGCAGCGGCAAGTCATCGGCCCTCCTGGCCGGGCTGCTGCCGGCCCTGGCGGGCGGCGTCCTGCCCGGCAGCGAGAGCTGGCCGCAGGTCGTCCTGCGACCCGGCGAGCATCCGCTCGTCGAGCTCGGGCGAGCGCTCGCCCGAGCTCTGCCGGACGGGGCGCTGGAGGCCGGCGACCCGGCGGCCGCGCTCGACGCCGCCCTCGCCGCCCTCGCGCCCGGCGTACGGCTCGTCCTCGTCGTGGATCAGTTCGAGGAGGTCTTCAACGCGACCCGCGACGATGCCGAGCGGAGCGGGTTCATCGACCTGCTCACCGACGAGCGCCCGAGCCTGAAGGTCATCGTCGCCATGCGGGCCGATCACTACGGACGGTGCGCGGCCTATCCCGCCCTGGCTCGCCTCATCGGCGCCGACCACGTGCTCGTCGGGCCGTTGAGCGTCGTCGAGCTGGCGGCCGTCATCGAGCATCCCGCGGAGCGCGTCGGGCTGCGGGTGGAGCCGGGTCTGACCGAGGCGCTCGTCGACGACGCCGGCAGCGAGCCGGGCGTCCTCTCTCTCCTCTCGACCGCCCTGCTCGAGCTGTGGCAGGCGCGCGAGAACGGCCGCCTGACGTTGGCCGCCTACCGGGCGAGCGGCGGCCTCCGGGGCGCCATCGCCCGCCTGGCGGAAGCCGCCTATGCCGAGCTGGACCCGCACCGCCAGGCGATCGCGCGGGCGATCCTCCTGCGCCTGGCAGGGCCGGGCGAGGGCGCGGAGCTCGTCCGCCGCCGGGTCCCCCTCACCGAGCTCGATGCCGACCGCGACCCGGCGATCGCCGAGGTCCTCGAGACCCTCACCGCCGCTCGCCTGCTGACCAGCGGTGACAGCTTCGTCGAGGTCGCTCACGAGGCGCTGCTGCGCGAGTGGCCGCGGCTCCAGGGCTGGCTGGAAGAGGACGCGGCCGGGCGCCAGGTCCGGCTCCACCTCATCGGCGCCGTCCGCGACTGGGAGGGGCGAGGCCGTGAGACCGGCGACCTCTATCGCGGCGCCCGCCTGGCGGCCGCGCTCGACTGGGCCGACGAGCACCAGGTGGAGCTCAACGCGACCGAACGCACCTTCCTCGACGAGAGCCGCCTGGCGTCCGAGCGCGAGGTCGAGCGCCAGCGGCGGATGAACCGTCGGCTCCGGGTGCTGCTGGCGGGTGCGGGGGCCCTGCTCGTCGTGGCGCTCGTGGCGGGTGGCTTCGCTGCGGTGCAGGGACAGCGCGCCGCGGACGAGGCACGCAATGCCATCGAGCAGCAACAGCTGGCCCAGCAGGCCGCCGACCAGGCGCAGCGGGCGGCCCGCGACGCGCGCTCCCGCGAGCTCCTCGCCTCGGCCGTCGCCGCGAAGGACGAGGACGCCAGCCTCGCCAAGCTCCTCACCGCCGAAGCGATGAACGCGGCCGTCGCGCCGACCTACCAGTCCACCAGCGTGCTCCACCAGGTCCTCGCAGCCGATCCGATCATCGCCCGATACAGCTGGCCGAAGGACCGGCACCTGGACGAGCTGTGGACCAACCTTGATCCCTCGGGCCGGTTCCTCGTGGCATCCGGAGGCGGGGGCAGTCCCACCAACCACCTCGAGGTCGCCGACGCGACGACCGGGACGGTCCTGTGGTCCTGGAGCCACGGGGACGTGAGCGCCGCCAGCAGCGATGGCTTCGTCGGGCCGTCCTGGTTCTCCGCCGATGGCACACAGGTCATCGCCGGCCTGTACTGGGGATCACCCGTCTCCAAGGCTGGTGCCCCGCCACCGAGCGGGGTCGCGCTGGGGATCATGGTCTGGGACGCCCGCACCGGCGCCTATCAGCGGACGATCGACGTGGGGCCCTGCGGCGGCGAGGTGACGGCCGTCTCGAAGGACCGCCTGCTGGTCTGGGCTCCCCAGATGGCGCCCGGTCCCGACGGACGGACGAGCTGCGACTGGCGGCCGGCCGGCGAGGAACGGGTCGTGGTGGTCGACCTGGCCACCAGTGCCGTGACTCCTCTCACCGTTCGGGGTGAATGGACCGGAGGCGGGACGCTGAGCGGCGATGGTCGTTTCGCCGCATTCGACCTGCGTGAGGCCGGGACATGCGGAGCCTCGTGCCCGAAGACCGTGGTCGTCGACCTGGAGACCGGTAAGCGAGTCTTCGTGCTCGACTTCGCGCAAACAAGTTCGATCGGTCACAACGCGCGTCGGCTGAACGATGACGGATCGTTGCTCCTGTCCGGCGACCGCCCGACGCAGGTCTACCGCACCACCGACGGAGCGGGGGCGAGGCCCATCGCCCAGTGGGCCGGCACGGGCGGGAGCGGCGGATGGGCGGTGTTCGCCCCGGACGGGTCCGTCGTCCAGGACGCTCGCGACGGGACCCTGCGTCGCTGGGATCCGACCACGGGAGAGGTACTCGTCACCTGGCCGGCCGTCGGCAGCGGATGGATCGCGCTGGCGACCGAGGACCCGCGGGTCCTCGTGACCGACCCCGTATCCGCCACCGCCGCGCTCCTGGATGTCGGGGCCCGGGGTGACCTCGGCGGGGTGACGTCGTGTCGTATCTTCACGATGGGCGGGAGCCTGAAGATCCTGGCCGGCGTGGCCGCGTTCGGTGAGTTCTGCGCTGACGACAGCATCCGACTGGAGGCAGTGGACCTCGCCACGCGGTCGCGCCTGGCGTCGTGGTCCGGGTGGTGGTCGCAGGACCTGGCGCTCTCACCGGATGGACGCTCCTTCGTGAGCCAGGTGTCGAGGGACGGGATCGTCATGGGCCCCCTGGCCGTGGCCGACATCCGGACCGGCTCGGTCCAGGTCCAGTTGCAGGGGCTGTGCACCTACGACTCGAACTCGGCGCCCTTCGACGAGCAGCCCGGCTGCGTGACCTACCCGAAGACGCCGTTCCCCTTCGGACTCGTGTCCGGGGCGATCCAGTGGTCGCCAGACGGCAGGATGATCGCCGCCGTCGAGGGCAACTCCGGATCGGTGGTGGTCTGGGACGCCCAGACCGGAGCCGTGGAATTCCAGAGCGAGTCCTCCCCCGACAAGGGAGCGTTCCAGGTCCTGTTCACGCCGGACTCGAAGGGCCTCGTGGTCTCCTGGAACGTCTGGACGCCGGCTCCGGCCCAGGGGGTCGTGGAGATGCTGTCCACGGAGACGTGGAAGCCGGTGATGACGAACACCCTCGACCCGACCGTCTTCGGAGTGACCAGCCTGGGGTTCATCGGTGTCACACCGGACGGCTCGACGATCCTCGCCCTCGGCGGCTTCGGGCAGGGGGGCGACGCGACATTGATCTGGCTCGACCCAGCCACGCTCAAGATCACCCGGACCGTCCCGCATGCCCACACCGGGTCACCGAAGTCGATGGCCCTGAGCCCCGATGGTTCGCTGATGGCCACCGGCGCGTCGGACGGGATCCTGCGCGTCTGGGACACTGAGACCGGGGCACTCAGGCAGCAGATGGACTTCGGCGGGTCGGAGGTCCAGGGCGTCGCCTTCGTCGACGACCTGCATCTTGCCGTCACCCCGCGGCGTGGCGACCTGCTCTTCATGACCCTCGATCCGGCGGAGCTGGCCAACGTCGTCCGCGCGTCGCTGACCCGGACGTTCACAGCCACGGAATGCACGACGTACAAGATCGATCCCTGCCCGACCCTGGAGCAGATCAAGGCCCCCTGATCGTGGTCCCGGGCACGGGACGCTCCGAGCGGTCTGTGCCGGTTCGTGGTCGCCCGGTCGACGCCCGCCCTCAGGTCGCGGGCAGGCGGGCTACAAAGCGCGAACCGCCGCCGGGCCGGTCGGTCGCGGCGATCGTCCCGTGGTGCTGGTCCACGATCCAGGCTGCGATCGCCAGCCCGAGCCCGGTGCCACCCGCGGTCGCGTCGGGCGAGCGCCAGAACCGGTCGAAGACGCGCTGGCGATCTGCCGGCGGGATGCCCGGCCCGTCGTCGTCGACGGTCAGGGCGGCGACGTGCCCGTCCCGCCGGACGGTCACCGTCACGGTGCCACCAGAGGATCCGTGGTGGATGCCGTTGTCGACCAGGATCGTGACCAGCTGGCGGAGTCGGATCGGATCGCCGGTCACCTCGACCCGCTCCGGGTCGACGGCCAGGGCGACCCCGATCTTGGCGGCCAGGCCGGCCAGCCCGGCGGCCGCGTCGGTGGCGACCTCGGCCAGCTCCACCGGCTCGCGGGCCAGCTCGACCGCGCCCGAATCGCTCCGGGCGAGGAGGAGCAGATCCTCGACCAGCCCGGTCATGTGATCGACCTCGGCGGTGATGTCGTCCACGGCCGTGCCCACCTCGCGGACCGGCCGGTCCGGGTTGCGCTGGAGGTGCTCGGCGCTCGCCCGGACCACCGCGAGGGGGGTCCGCAGCTCGTGGCTTGCGTCGGCGGCGAACTCGCGCTGACGGCGGAGGGCGTCGCGGATCGGGACCAGCGCCCGCCGGGCCACGAGCGCCCCGGCCGCCAGGGCGGCCAGGAGGGCGAGGAGCCCGCCGACCGCCATGACGGCGATGAGGGTGGTCAGCGTCTGGCGCTCCGACGTGATGTCCTGGGCGACCTGGACCACGTAGACGGTGCGCTGGCTGACGACCGCCTCGCTGAGGATCCGGAACGGCGTCCCGCCCGCGTTCTCCGTTCGGACGTCGGTCTCTCCGGTCGTGCGGACGGCCACGATGGCCGCCTCGTCGGGCAGCTCCGGCGGTAGGTCCAGGTTGGGCGGCCGGATGACCTCGCCGCTCGGCGGGATCACGAAGGCGAACGTCCCCGCGCTCCGACCGCCGACGGCGATGCCGACCTCGGGTCGGCCGATGGCGTCGCGTCGGCCGGGCCGATCGCGGAGGGCGTCGGTGATCTGGTCGGCCCGGTCCTGGAGCTGGGCCGTGCCGCTCGAGGCGAGCGAGCCGGCGACCGCCAGGGTGAGGATGACCCCGAGGGCGAGGAGGACGACGAGGACGATCCCGCCGGTCCACAGGACGAGCTGGAGGCGGACCCCACCGAGGAGGCGCGCGTCGCCGCTGTTCGCGGCCGTCACGACGCCTCCTCGAGCCGGTAGCCGACCCCGCGCAGGGTTCGGATCCGCGAGCCTGCCGGACCCAGCTTCGCGCGCAGGTAGTGGACGTAGGCGTCGACCGCGTTGAGGGTCACCGCCACGCCCGACGGCCAGACGTGGTCGAGCAGCCGGTCGCGGGTGAGCGCCTCGCCGGGATGTCGCAGGAAGTACTCGAGGAGCGAGAACTCGCGCGGACTGAGCTCGATCTCGCGGCCGTCCACGGTGACCCGGCGACGGACGTCGTCGAGGGTGATCGAGCCGCTGGTCAGGAGGTTGCCGGCCCGAACCGCGACCGTGCTGTCGGCCCGTCGGGCGAGCGCTCGCAGGCGAGCGGCCAGCTCCTCGTAGGCGAACGGCTTCACCAGGTAGTCGTCCGCCCCGGCGTCGAGTCCCTTGACCCGATCGGCCACCGTGTCGCGGGCGGTCAGGACGAGGATCGGGATCGCCGATCCGGTCGTCCGGAGCCGTCGGGCGACGTCGAGCCCCGAGCCGTCGGGCAGACCCAGGTCGAGCACGATCGCCTCGAACCCGCCGAGGTCCTCGGCGAGCTCGAGGGCCGTTCGAACGTCGGTCGCCAGCTCGACGACATGGCGATCCTCCTCCAGCATCCGCCGGAGGAGCCGGCCGAGCCGGGGATCGTCCTCGACCAGGAGTACGTGCACGGTTGAACGCTACCCGCCGCGCCGGGCGGATGCTCGGCGGCCGAGCCCTGGTCGTACGGAGGATCGGCTCATTGCCCCAGGATCGTGACGCTGATCGCGACGGGGAGGGTCCGACCACCGCTGCCGTTCTGCCCCGCGTTCGCGCCGCGACGCCCCGCCAGACGGATCTGCACCTGGTCCCCGGCCGTCACGCCCGACGCACTAGAACCGCTCTGCCGCTGGTACTGGGTCGACGAGTCGACCGGGATCTGAGCGGTCCGCCCCGAGACGAGCGTCACGGTCAGGTGATCGGGAGCGACCTCGGTCACCTTGCCCTGGATCGCCACGCCGCCGAGACCCTGGCCGACGGATCCACGGCCGAGCCCGCCCTGGCCACCGTTCCCGTACCCGCCCTGTCCTGGTCCGCCGTTGCCGAAGACGCCGCCCCCGAACCCTCGATTGGGGACAACGGTGGAGACCCGACCGGTCGCCGGCGTCGGGGCGGTCAGGCGACCCGCGGCGAATCCGATCGCAGCGATGGTCGCGACGACCGCGACCACGAGGATCGCGTCGCCGATGTTCCGCCCGCGTCGCGGCGGCGAGGGATTCGCTGGCATGGGCGGTGTCGGTGCGGGACCGCCGACCGGGACGGGCTCGGTCGGGTTCAGCCCGTGATCCGGGGCCGACGGCGGGGCCGGCTCCGGGTCGGGGTGCTCATTCGCGGCGGGATCGGTCACGGTTGATGTCTCCTGCTCGTCGTGGACCCGTGGCGATCGGGCCCTGCCCGCAGCCGCCGTGGCGGCGGGTCGCTGAGAACGGTCGCGATCCTGCACCGGATGCGCCGAGAAGGGCCACGCCCGGCGATCGCCCAGAGTCTCGTCCGTTGCTCCTGAGACGGTCCTGAGAGTCCGCCCGACCGGTGGCCTGCGCACCCCCGGATGCGAGGCGGGACCGCTCCGCGAGCGGAGCCCGGTTCAGGAACCTCAACACGGCTCTCACGAGGGTCTCAGCGTGGCTGGCTACTGTGTATCGGTCGAACACGGTGATAGGAGCTCGAGAACCACGATGACGACCTCGATCGAGACGACGGAGGCGACGGGCGGTTGGGTCGATGACTTCGACCTCGGCGGTGCCGAGGTCGGCGACCAACCCGCCCGGCATCGCCGGTGGCTGCGCTGGCTGATCGTCCCGCTCGTCCTGGTCGTGATCGCCGGTGCCGTCATCTGGGTCACCAACCCGTTCGGAACCACCGCGGCGAGGCTCGTCACCGCCCAGGCGACGACCGGGACCGTGGTCAGCAGCGTCAACCTCTCGGGCTCGGTCGCCTCGTCGACGGTCGAGGAGCTGAGCTTCGGCACCTCGGGGACCGTCACCGCCGTGAACGTCGCTCCGGGGGATACCGTGACGACGGGCCAGGTCCTCGCGACGATCGACGACTCCAACCTGCGGAGCCAGCTCGAGACCGCCCAGGCGAACCTCGTCGCCGCCCAGGCCCGCCTCGCGACGGACAAGGCCGGTCCCACCAAGGCGACCAAGGCCGCGGCGCGAGATTCCGTCAGCCAGGCCGCCCTCCAGCTCTCGACGGCGCGCCAGTCGCTCAGCGACACGAAGGCCAAGAACGCCCAGTCGATCAAGCAGGCGAACGCCTCCTTGAAGTCGGCCAAGGCGACCCTGGCGGCCGACAAGAAGGCCGTGCCGGTCGATCCCGCCCAGATCGCCAAGGACCAGGCCGCGGTCTCGAGCGCGACATCGGCGCTCAGCGCCGCGAAGCTCAACGCGACCCTCTCGCTCCACCAGGCGCAGAACCAGGTGAGCTCGGCGAGCCTTGGCCTGACCTCGGCGCAGCACGGCTACAGCCTCAAGATCGTCCCGGCGACCGCCGCCCAGCTCGCCGCCGACAAGGCCGCGGTCGCCTCGGCCCAGCAGGCCCTGTCGGCCCTCCAGCAGAACGGCGCCGCGATCACGTCGCCGATCGACGGCACGGTCACGGCCGTCAACCTCAAGGTCGGCCAGGACGTCACCGGCAGCTCGGGCGCATCCTCGAGCTCGTCCACGAGCACGACCGGACAGATCGAGGTGATGGACCTCGCCCGTCTGCAGATCGCCGGCCAGGCTTCCGAGACCGACATCCCGAAGCTCAAGATGGACCAGCTGGCGACGATCTCCGCCGCGGCCCTCGGGACGGAGACCGCCGTCGGCAAGGTCTGCGCACTGAGCAATGTCGGGACCCAGATCTCCGGAGTGACCAGCTTCCCGGTCACGGTCTG
Source organism: uncultured Chloroflexia bacterium (assembly GCA_963809595.1). Classification (GTDB taxonomy): domain Bacteria; phylum Chloroflexota; class Limnocylindria; order Limnocylindrales; family CSP1-4; genus Chersky-267. The sequence continues at coordinate 893,564 of CAWEKG010000002.1, forward strand.
TCTCGAACCGAACACCAAGGGACTGCTGGTGGGCATGAGCGCCACCGCCGCCGCCGTGACCGATCGGGCAGACAACGCGGTCCTCGTGCCGAGCCTGGCGGTCAAGACGGTCGGCGGCCAGACGGTCGTCACGGTCCTCGGCGCCGACGGCAAGACCCAGACGAACGTCCCGGTGACGGTGGGGATCACGAACGGCTCCCAGACCCAGATCGTGTCCGGCCTGAGTGAGGGCGCGACGGTCGTCCAGACGCTCACGACGACGACCACCCGAAACGGCGGGAACGGCCGCGGATTCCCGGGCGGCGGCTTCGGCGGCGGCTTCGGTGGCTGAGTCGTCGGTGGCCGGGTCGGGCGTCACCGTTCACCCGCCAGGGGCCGGCTCGCCGCTCGCCGCCGCTGGCCCGGAGCCGCTCGTGTCGATGACCGGGGTCGTCAAGCGCTACGGAGCTACCGAGGGCTCGCTCGGGGCGGCCGGATCGACGTCGGTCTACGCGCTGCGCGGGATCGATCTGCGGATCGATCGGGGTGAGTTCGTGGCCATCGTGGGGCCCTCGGGCTCGGGCAAGAGCACGCTGATGAACATCCTGGGGTGCCTCGACGTCGCGGACCGCGGTCGATATGTCCTCGCCGGGGTCGATGTGTCACGCCTCGGCGACGATGCCCTGGCGAAGGTCCGCAACCGGCTGGTGGGCTTCGTCTTCCAGCAGTGGAACCTTCTCGCCCGGACCGCGGCCGTCGACAATGTCGCGTTGCCGCTCGCCTACCGCGGCGATCGCGACCGACACCGGAAGGCCCTGGCGGCGCTCAAGGCGGTCGGCCTGGCTGCCCGCGCCACCCATCGCCCGAACCAGCTCTCGGGAGGCGAGCAGCAGCGGGTCGCGGTCGCCCGGGCGCTCGTCACCTCGCCGGCCATCCTGCTGGCCGACGAGCCGACCGGGAGCCTCGACTCGACGACCGGCGCGGGGATCATGCACCTGTTCAAGCGCCTCCACGAGAGCGGCCGGACCGTGATCGTGGTCACCCACGACCCCCAGATCGCGGGGCTCGCCAACCGCCAGGTCCACCTCCTCGACGGGCGGATCGTCCTGGACGGCCAGACGCACGAGATCCGGGCGGGTGACACGCCCGACCCGGCCGAGACCGCCGCGCCCGTCCCGGCATCGCCGCCGCCGCTCTCCGGGGCCCTCTGAGATGCCGGTCTACGAGACCCTCCGGACCGCCATGGTGGCGATCGCCGCGAACAAGCTGCGCGCCTTCCTGACGATCCTCGGGATCATGGTCGGGGTGGCCGCGGTCATCGGCATGGTCTCGGTCGGCGAGGGCGCCCAGGCGTCGATCTCGAGCACGCTCCAGGGCCTCGGCACCAATCTTGTCCTCGTCTCGCCGGGCGGCGTCTCGACCGGCCTCGTCCGGGGCGCCGGGGGCGGGGCCACGACCCTGACCCTCGACGACGTCACCGCCCTCCAGACGTCAGGCGCCGTCCCCGATGCGGCGGCGATCGAACCCGAGCTGACCGGGCGAGCGCAGGTCATCGTCGGGGGCACGAACACGAACACATCGGTCACCGGCACGACGCCGGCCTGGACGACGGTCCGCAACTGGACGGTCGCCGACGGGGCCTTCTTCACCGAGAACGACGTCTCGTCCGCCTCTCCGGTCGCGGTCATCGGGGCGACCACGGCCGCCAACCTGTTCAGCGGCGGCGAGCCCGTCGGCCAGTACATCAACCTCAACTTCACCCAGGGCGGGCGCAACGCCCCGGTCCGGACCGTCCGCCTCCAGGTCGTCGGGGTCCTCGCGTCCAAGGGCAGCGCCGGGGGCTTCTTCAACCAGGATGACCAGGTCGTCGTGCCGGTCACCACCGCCGCCCAGCGGATCTTCGGCCGGAGCAACGTCAACACGATCGCGATCAGCGCCACGAGCCAGGACACGATGGGCAACGCCCAGCTCGAGGCGACCCAGGTCCTGCTCGGCACCCACCACATCGGCGACCCGACCCAGGCCGACTTCACCGTCCAGACCCAGCAGGACCTCCTCAGCGCGGCCACGTCGGCGACCTCGACGTTCACCGTCCTGCTGGCGGCGATCGGGAGCATCAGCCTGCTCGTCGGGGGAATCGGGATCATGAACATCATGCTCGTCTCGGTCACCGAGCGGACGCGCGAGATCGGCCTGCGCAAGGCCCTGGGCGCGCGGCGCCGGGACATCCTCGGCCAGTTCCTCGTCGAGGCCGTCTTCCTGACCACCCTCGGCGGGCTCTTCGGGGCCATCGTCGGGATCCTCGTCTCGATCGCCATCGCCAACCTCTCGACGGTCCAGGCGACGGTCACCCCCATCTCCCTGGTCATCGCGGTCGGCGTCAGCGCCGCGGTGGGCCTCGTCTTCGGGCTCTACCCCGCGCGGCGAGCCGCGCGCCTCCAGCCGATCGTCGCACTCCGCACGGAGTAGCCACCCATACCGTCCCGACCCGACGTCCGGGTCGACCACCGCAGGAGAGCATCGATGGACAACATCCCCCCCGGGCAGCCCGCCTCCGTCGCGCCGATCGCCCCACCGCCAGCCGCGGTGCCGCCGACCTACGGCGTTCCGCCGGCGCCGGTCCCGGCCCCGAGCCCGAAGCCTGGCCCGCGCAGGTTCATCCTGCCCGTCGTCGGCGCGCTGGTGATCGCGTTCGTCGGCTTCGCGGCCGGCTTTGCCGTCGCCAACGCGACCTCGAGCCAGAGTGCGACAGCCGGGAACGGCGGCGGCATCGGCCAGGGGGTCTTCGGCCAGGGCAACGGCCAGGGCGGCAACGGCCAGGGCTTCGGTCCGAACGCGTCGGGGCGCCCGCGCGGCTTCGGTGGGAACACGACCGGGACCGTCGGCTCCGTCGCCGCGGACCAGATGACCGTGACCACCCAGAACGGCAGCGCCCGGATCGTCCTCCTGACCCCGACGACGACGGTCACCGAGGTGAGCTCGGCGAACAAGGCCGTGACCGATATCACGAGCGGCGCGACCGTGACGGTGATCGGCACGGCCAACCCCGACGGGAGCGTCACCGCCACCAACGTCGTCATCGGCGACGTCGGCGTCTTCGGACGTGGTCTGCGACCGGGCGGCGACAACGGCTCGCCTGCGCCGAGCTCGGCGCCCTGATCGGGCGGTCCGGGCGGCGGACCCGGGCCTACCCGAAGGGCCGGACCGGGAGACGCCGCTGACGTGGAGCCCGTACCGGACTTCGACCTCTACGCCGAGCTCGAGGTCAGCCGGACCGCGACGACGCCGACCATCGACGCCGCCTGGCGATCGCTGCTCAAGCGCCATCACCCGGACATGGGAGGCCCGCGCGCGGCAGAACGCACCGTCCGACTGAACATCGCCCACGATTGGCTGACGGACCCGGACCGACGGGCGCGCTACGACGCGAGCCGCGCGCCGACGATCGCGCCGAACCGCCCGACGACGCCCGTTGCCGTACCGTCGCGACCGGTGCGGTCCGGCTCCGCGCAGCGTCCTCCGATGGCACGTCCGATGTCGACGGTCTCAGATCCCGTTCGGGGCGTCCGAGGACGGGGATCGCATCGCGATCGATGGGTGGTGGTCCTGACGGTCGTGGCGGTCCTCGCGCTCGTAGGCGGCTCACGCGTCCTCTCCGCGGTCAGCGGACCCGGCGCACCGTCACCGGCCCGGGCCGGCTCGGCCGGCCCATCCCGGAACGCAGGCGGGTCCGTCCTCACGCCGGTCGTGACACCGACCCGGGGACCCACGGCCGGCAGCACATCCGCCGCGACGACACGGCCGTCCGGTTCGCCGCCCACGGCACCGCGCGCCATCCCCGTCCTCACCATCTCGGGGGGCGGTGACCACGCCGCGTCCAAGCTCCGGATCAGCGGAGGGACCTTTCGGGTGGACTACGTCGTGTCGTCCCCGCCCGGTGAAAGCTGCCCGTGGGCGATCTTCCTCACCGACGCCCGCGGTCTCGACCTCCTCCTGGCCTCGGCCTACCCGGTGGACGAGACCGTTCGCGACTCGCAGCGCGATTCCGGCATCGTGGCCGGATCCGCCGTCGTCCGGGTCGAGTCCACCTGCCCGCACTGGTCGGCGTCGATCACCCGGACCGGGCCGTGACCTCGCTGGGCCCGATGATCGGCTCGATCGGAGCCCCGATCAGCGGTCCGGGAGGACCTTGCCGGGGTTGAGGATCCCCAGCGGATCGAGGGCATCCTTGACGGCCCGCATCATCGCCACCGCCCCGGCTCCGCGCTGAAGCTCGAGGTAGTCGCGTCGGGAGAGGCCGATCCCGTGCTCGGCCGTGACCGTTCCCCCGAGCGCGATCGCGGCCCGGTAGAGCGCGTCGGTCGCCCGCCCGAGCTTCCCCTCGCCGTCCGGGTCGTCGCGCTCCATGATGATGTTCGGGTGCAGGTTGCCGTCGCCGACGTGGCCGAAGGTCGCGATCGTCAGGCCCTGCTCCCGCCCGATCCGCTCGATCGCGGCCAGCAGCTCGGACACCCGACCGCGCGGGACCCCGACGTCCTCCATCCGGGCGACCCCGATCCGCTCCATCGAGTGGAAGGCGAGCCGCCGGGCCTGTCGCAGCCAGTCCGCCTCCTGGGGGTCGTTCGAAACGACCGTCGAGCTGGAGCCGGCGGCCTCGCAGGCGCGGACGGCCGTCTCGAGGGCGCGCGTCGCGGCGTCGCCCGGGAGGTCGGACTCGACGAGGAGCATCGCCGCGGCTTCCCGGTCGAGCCCGAGGTGGTGGTCGTCGTCGACGGCCGCGATCGTGGCCCGGTCCATGAACTCCAGGGTGCACGGCTCGACGCCGGCCTCGTTCATCGCGCTGACCGCCCGGCCCGCGGCGTCGAGGGTCGGGAAGAAGGCGACCATCGTCGATTTCGGGGGCGGCAGCGGCCGGAGGCGGAGGGTCGCCTCGGTCACGATCGCGAGGGTCCCCTGGCTGCCGACGATGAGCGGGATCAGCCCGTAGCCGGCGACGTCCTTGACCGTCCGACCCCCGAGCCGGACGACCGAGCCGTCGGCGGTCACGACCTCGAGACCGACGACCGAATCGCGGGTCACGCCGTACTTCAGGCAGCACAGCCCACCGGCGTTCGTGCCCAGGTTCCCGCCGATCGTGCAGGTCTCGTAGCTGGCCGGATCGGGGGCGTAGAAGAGACCCTCGGTCTCGACCGCCTTCTTGAGATCGGCGTTGATCACCCCGGGCTGGCAGACGACGACCAGGTCCGCGCGGTCGATCTCGAGGATCCGATCCATCCGGGTGAAGGCGATCGTCAGGCCGCCGGCGACCCCCGACGCGCCACCGCTCAGCCCCGTTCCGGCGCCCCGCGGGACGACCGGCACCCGGTGCACGGCGGCCAGCCGGACCAGCTCGGCGACTTCGGCCGTCTCCGTGGGCAGGACCACGGCGATCGGTCGGGGCGGCTCGAGGTAGGCGGTCTCGTCGCGGCGGTAGGAGTCGCGGTCGACCTCGTCGGTGAGCAGTCGGAGGCCGGGCAGCGTGGCGCGGACGGCGTCGAGGAACACATCGGTCCGCGCCGGGTCGGTCATACCCCGCAGGATAGCCGCCGGATGGTGCGCGGCAGAGTGGCGTCGCCTCTAGGATGGACACATCCAGCCAGGACCCGAGGGACGGACCGTGAGCGAGAGCGTGACCCAGACCATCGCCCCGTCGGACACGCGTCGGCGGCTGCGTACCCTCTCGACCGGGCTCATCGTCTACGGGGTGATCGGGATCGTCCTGACCGTCGTCCTCCTCGGTGGCGAGCTCCTCCTGTCGTCCCGGATGGAGGCCGTGGCCTTGCGCGTCACCACCCAGCTCGCGCACGTCTCGACGACCCTCGACAAGACCGCGACCGCCCTCGACGCCGCGGCCGACGCCTCGACGGGCTTCGCGGTCACGATCGAGCAGTCGGCGCCCACCCTCCACCAGGTCGACGCCACGATCTCGACGATGGCCCCCACCCTGCGCCAGCTGCAGGTCACCCTCGGCGGCGTCTCGATCCTCGGGGGCACCCCGTTCGGGGCGGCCGGCGAGAAGCTCGGCGCGGTCGCCACTCAGCTCGAGGGCCTCCAGGGCCAGGTCAGCCTGCTGGCGGACAACCTGACCCAGAACAAGACGACCCTCGTCGCCCTCGGTACCAGCCTGAAGGAGCTCGCCGCCCAGCTGCGATCCACGACGGCCGCCCTCGGTTCCGGGGTCGTCGAGGAGAGCCTGGCCGATATGATCGGGATCGTCCGGCTGGCGATCGCCCTGCTCGCCCTGTGGTTCGCCGTCCCGGCGGTCGCCTCGCTCCTCTTCGGGATCTGGTTGCGGGGTCAGCTCACGACGGACTGAGCGACCGGAGGCGACGTTCCGGGACCGTCAACCCGATTCGCGGCCGAGGCTCGCGATCGCCGTCACGGCGGCCGGGTTCTCGAGCGCCGAGATGTCGCCCGGATCGAGCCCGAGCCAGGCGGCCCGGGCGACCCGGCGCATGACCTTGCCGCTCCGCGTCCGGGGCAGGTCCGGCACGGCGACGACGGTCCGGGGACGGACGGGCTTGCCCAGGTCGCGGATGACCAGCTGGCCGACCTCGCGGGCGATCAGGTCGTCCCAGGCGACGCCCGGTCGGGGCACGCACAGGACCACGATCGCCTCGCCCTTCAGCTCGTCGGGGACCCCGATCGCCGCGGCCGCCGCGACCGCCGGGTGGGCCACCGCGCAGGCTTCCACCTCGGCCGGCCCGACCCGCTTGCCGGCCACCTTGAGGGTGTCGTCCGAGCGCCCGTGGATGTACCAGTAGCCGTCCGCGTCGGTGGCCGCCCAGTCGCCGTGGATCCAGAGATCCGGGACGGCCCGCCAGTAGGTCTCGAGGTAGCGCTCGTCGTCCGGCTCGGCCCAGAAGCCCCGGGTCATCCCCGGCCAGGGCGCCCGGAGAGCGAGCTCGCCGACCTCGCCGCGGACCGGTCGACCGGTGGGGTCGACGATGTCCGCCGCCATCCCGACACACGGCCCGTTGAACGACGTCGCCCGGATCGGCCGCAGGAGCGAGCAGCCGACGATCCCTCCGCCGATCTCGGTCCCGCCTGAGTAGTTGACGATCGGCAGGCGGCCCCCACCCACCACGTCGAAGGCCCATCGCCAGGGATCTGGGTTCCACGGCTCGCCGGTCGAGCCGATGACCCGTAGGGACGTGAGGTCGTGGTCCCGGACCGGTGTCTCGCCGTGGACGCGGAGGGCGCGGACAAGAGTCGGGCTCACCCCGAAGTGGGTGATCCGGTGACGCGCGACGAGCTCCCACAGGCGCCCAGCGTCGGGCCAGTCGGGTGCGCCCTCGTACATCACCAGCCGCGCCCCGAGCAGGAGGGCCCCGCTGATCGCCCACGGCCCCATCATCCAGCCGAGGTCGGTGAACCAGCACAGGGCGTCGCCCGTCCGCAGGTCGAAGGTGTGGGCGAGGTCCTGGGCGGCCTTGATCGGGAACCCGCCGTGGACGTGAACGGTCCCCTTCGGGCGGCCCGTGGTCCCCGAGGTGTAGATGACCATGTAGGGCGTCTCGGGGTCGGTCGGGGGGACCTCCGCCGTCGGGGGTCCGCTCGCCGGCTCGTCGGCGGCGGCGTGAGGGGTCCCGGCTTGCCCGCCGTCCGCTGCCCACTCGACGTCCCGGCCGAGCGTCATCGGCACGGGCAGCCGATCGGCGCCCAGGCGCCGGACGACGAGCACCGCCCGGACCGTCGGCGCCGCCGCGACCGCCTCGTCCGCCACCGCCTTCAGCTCGACAGGCGTCCCGCGCCGCAGGAAGCCGTCGGCGGTGATGAGATGGCTCGCCTCGAAGGCGTTCAGGCGCGCAGCGACAGCCGGCGCCGCGTAGCCGCTGAAGATCGGGCTGAAGACCGCCCGGAGACGGCCCAGAGCCAGCACCGCGATCGCCGTCTCGACGAGCATCGGCAGGAGGATTCCGACCCGGGTCCCCTCGCCCACCCCGGCCGCGGCCAGCCGCCGGGCGGCGACCCGGACCGCCCGATCCAGCTCCACCCAGGTGAGCCGCCGAACCTCGCCGTCCTCGCCCTCCCAGGCGAGCGCCTCGTCGTCCGATCGCGACCTCGCCCACGGCTCGGTGGCGGCGACCGCGTGGTTGAACGCGCCACCGACCCACCAGCGTGCGTGCGCCGGGCCGTGGGCCAGGTCGAGGGTGGCCGTGGGACCGCGCTGCCAGGTGAGGGCGAGATCGTCCGCCGCCACTCCCCAGAACCAGCCGGGCTCGTCGGCGGCCCGGGCCTGGAACGCCTCGAGCCCGGCGGCCGCATCGGGCCCGTAGCCCGCACCGCGGACCAGGGTCGCGAGCCGCGACTCGGCGAGATCCGCCGGCGACGGGCGCCAGGGCGCCGCGCTGTCGGATCGGGCGAAGGCCGGTGGGCGCGCGTTCACGACGAGAGGGTACAGGGGTTCGGCCGCGTCTCACCGTTCATCGGCCGGCCCGACGGTCCCGTCCCGGCGGTCCTCGGGTCCGCTCTCGATCCGCGCCTATCGCCGGGACAGCTGACCCTCGGCCGACGGCGAGACGGACGGGACCGGTGACGGCCCACCCCCGTTGAGGGACCGGAGGTAGTTCACCAGGTTCCAGCGCGCCGTATCGGGGATCGCCCCGGACCAGGCGGGCATTCCGCCGGGCAGGCCGTCGCTGATCCAGATGTAGATGTCGCCGTCCGAGTGCTGGGCCAGGTGCCCGCTGCGAAGGCTCGGTGGGGTGGTCCTCGTCGTCCCGGCGTCGACCCCGCCGCCCCGGGCGTCCACCCCATGGCAGCGGGCGCAATCGGCCTGGAAGAGGGCAGCGCCGGCCTCGACCGAGGTCACCGTGTTCGGGACCGGGTTCACGATCGTCGTCGCTTCCGGTTGGAGGATCGCCGCTACGACGAGGACCAGGCCGGCGATCCCGGCGAGGCTGCCGATCACTCGGGCCAGGCTCGCCCAACCCGGCCGCCGGAGGCCCACGTAGCGGGCGAACGCCGCCGCCAGGAGCGCGATCACCAGGAGCTGGATCCCGACGACGAGCCCGAGACTGATCGGACCGCCGCCGGTGGGTTGCGGTGATACAGACGCGTAGACGCCGAGAGGGCTCACGTCGGCCCACCGATCACCAGGATGGCGACCCCGAGAGCGACCCCGACGACGCTCCCGACCATAAGGGCCGGCCGACCGGCGTCCGGGATGGTCCGGGGCAGCGAGCCTCCGACGAGGGCGTAGCCGACCCCGACGAGTCCGAGGACGAGGAGGAGCACCGCCACCGCGAGCCCGGGGTCGAGCGGCGGCGTCGCCCGTCCCTCCGAGATCCCCTCGGCATCGAGCGCGAAGGCGAAGCGCTGTCGAGCCAGCTCGACGCCGGCCGGGTCGGTCACGACGACGTTCGCGTCCCAGCGGCTGCCCTCGGGCAGGACGCCGTCGGCGACGAAGGTGGGCTCGCTGGTCTGGAAGTCCGGTCGCATGACGATCCGCGATCCGGCCCTGGCTCGCATCGAGCCGGAGCAGGGTCAGCGCCACGGTGGTTCCTTCGACCGGCGGCGTGGGCAGGGTGACGACGAATCGCTGCGGACCGGGGCGGCCGGGCAGGAGCCCGAGGCCGACCCGCTCGGCCGAGACCGCCGTGCTCACCGCCGTGCTCATCGCGACGGGGCGATCGAGAGCGGTCGGCGACCCGCTCGTGAGGTTCGCCGTGGCGACCACGACCGCGACGCCGAGGACGAGCTCCGCCATGACCCGCCGGGAGAAGCCGCCGAGCCGGCGCCGGTCTGCACCGCCGTCCAGGTAGTTCAAGAAGCCGATCGCGAGCGCCAGGGCGAACAGGAGGACCTTGACCAGGAGGTTCAGCTCGTAGGGCGTTTCGAACGCCAGGAGGTCGCGCGTCTGGACCCAGTCGGCGTAGGTGCCGGTCAGGGCGATGAGTGTCACCGAGACGAGGGCCAGGGCCGAGAAGCGGGGCACGATCGCCCGCAGCCGCCCCTGCTCGAGTCGGCCCGTACCGCCGAAGTCGGTCAGGGCCGCGAGGGTCACCAACCCGGCCAGCCAGATGCTCCCAGAACCCACGTGGACGACGTCGAGGATCACCGGGACCGGCGAGGTGAACGCCGAGGCGTGTCCCGAGGCGGCCGTCAGGACGATGAGGATCGCCCCTGCGATGCCGCCGACCAGGAGGCCGAGGACCGGACCGCGCGGGCCGCCCAGCCGGACGACGATGACGACCGCGGCGGCCCCGACGATCCCGACCGCGACCCGGCCCAGGAGGAGCTGGCCGATCCGGCTGCCAAGGGCGAACCCGATGTAGTCGCTGCCCGAACCACCCGAGAGCGAGCTCGCCCCGATGGCGAGGAGGAGCAGACAGCCGGCCGCGGCCGCGATCAGCCCGGTCGCGATCCCCCAGGCCGTGGCACGGGGCACCCGACCGAGGGCCGGCCGGAGGACGAGCCAACCCAGGATCGCCAGCCCGAAGGCCAGCATCGTCCCGCCATAGGCCAGGACCTTGCCCTGGATCTCGGCGATCGCCGCCCCGCCCGAGTGACCGCTGTGAAGGCCGCCGCTTCCGCCGCTCGAGGTGGTCCCATCGTGCCCGCCGTGCCCGCCGGCCGCGGCAGCACCGAGCCCGAACGTCACGAAGCCGTCGGTGGCGTGGCCGTCGGCGGCAGAGAGCGCCCGCCAGTTCACCGTGTAGACACCGTCGGCGAGGGACGTTCCGTCTGGGATCGGCGCGACGAGGACGCGTGGGTCGGCCGGGTCAGGCGCACCGGCCCCTACGAGGATCGCCTTGCCTACCGGGTCGAGGAGGTCCAGCGAGGTGTAGCGCGGCTCGACCGGCTCACTGAAGACGAGCCGGATCTCGGTCGGCGCGACCGGCACGGTCTCGCCGGCGCCGGGCGAGCTCGACACGAGCTGCGAGTGGCCGACCGCGACGAGGCCGATCGTCCGGTCGAGACCGGGCCGGCCGCGACCGGCCCGGCAGGAGGACGACCGCGGCCGCGATCAGGGCCAGGGCGACCCGTCGCGCGACCGCGGTCGCGTGCCATCGTCGGTGCTACGCCGCCGGCCGGCGGCGGCCCGCCAGGGCGATCCCGATGCCGAGCAGCCCGGCCACGAGCCCGGCCGCCCCGAGGATCAGGGCCAGCTGGACCTGGCTCGCGGCGTCGGCGCCCTTCTTCGCCTGGTCGGCGAGCTCGGCGGTCGTGGGCAAGGTGACCGGGAACTGGCCGGCGGTCGCCTCCTGGACCTCGTCGAACCCTTCAGGGCTCGAGGTGAACGACTCGTCGACGGCCGTCCCGTCGATGTTCCCATTGATATGGAAGGTGTACTTCCCGGCGACGGTCGGGATGAACACCGATGTGTACGTGCCGGGCGACTCTTCGGACTCGGTCAGCGGCAGATCGCGCTTGGCGTCGCCGAAGATGACCTCGGCCTTGAGGGTCTTGTCGAGACCGGAGACGGGCTTGTCGTCCTTGTGGACGATGAGCTCCATCCCGGTCCGCTGACCGACGAAGACGGGCTCGCCGACGAACCCGACCTCGACCGCGTAGCCGGCGACGTCGCGCTCTTCGTGGGCCAGGGCCGTGCCCGCCAGACCGAGGACGAGCGCCGTCCCCAGCCCCGCCGCGAGCACGGCTCGGATGTGAGGACGGCCGGACCGGCGCGTCCCGATGGAAACGTGCATGGGTCGTGATCTCCTTGGGCGTGGCCTCCGGCTCGAACAGCCGGGACCCGGATCGCAGCCCCGCTCGCGACGGCGGCAGGGCTGCCTGACCTGGCAGCGGGTTCAGGCGATCCGCGGCGGTGCCCGGCCGGCATCGAGCCGGACAAGGAACCAGGCGTGGGCGCGGGCCGAGGCGATGTCCGCCCAGGCCGCAGGGGGGCGGGTCCCGTGCAGGCCGCGCTCGCGGGGTCGGTGGAGCCGGCCGGCCAGTCGAGCCTCGAGGACGGCGATCCGCCAGCGGACCAGCGCCCCGAGCGCGGCCACGACGAGCGTGACCACCGCGATGACCGGGAGCGCCAGGGGGTATTCCGGCCCGCTCAGGGCCTCGAGGCCGATGAGGTGCCCGTGGCCCGCGAGATGCTCGATGTTCTCCTGGAGCGTGAACGCTGCCGCCGTGACCACGAAGAGGGCGGTCCACAGGCCGGCCAGCTCAGCTCGATAGGACGGGGCCGTGACGGCGATCGGGCGCGACCGCACATCCCGGGTCCGGTCGGTCAGTCGGACCAACCGGATCGCCACCCACAGGCCGAGCAGGGTGGCGACGATGCCGACCGCCAGGCTGAGCGCCCACCAGTAGCCGTCGTGCCCGCCGGCCGTCATCGCGGCCGCGAACCCCGACCCGAGCCCGTGCTCCGCGGCGAAGACCGCATCGTGGGCGAACCAGACCGAGACGACGGCGAGGGCACCGAACCGGACGAGTCGGAGGACGCGCGCAGCCCGGGACGAGGCGAGTACGATCATCGCGGGCGATGATACAGCCGGGTCGGGTCCGGCCTTCGAGGTCCCGTATGATGGCCGCCCGTGACCACCGTGCTGCTCATCCGCCACGGCCTGACCGCACTGACCGAGTCGACCCTCGTCGGGCGGACCCCGGGCGTCCCGCTCGACGACCGCGGCATCGCCCAGGCCCGAGCGGCCGGTGAGCGGATCCGGAGCGTGCCGGTCGAGGCGATCGTCAGCTCGCCGATCGAGCGCTGCCGGGAGACCGCCGCGATCGTCGCCTCCGCTCGCCAACCGATCCCCGAAGTGACCTTCGACGACCGCCTTGCCGAGGTCGACTACGGCGACTGGACCGGGCGGACCTTCAAGGAGCTCCATCGCGAGCCGCTCTGGAAGACCGTGGTCGCCCACCCGGCCGAGGTCATCTTCCCGAACGGCGAACCGCTCCGTGCGATGGCGACCCGGGCGGTGGCCGCGGTCCGCGACTGGAACGACCGCCTCGGACCCGACGCGACGTGGGTCCTGGTCGGGCACGCCGATCCCATCCGGGCGATCCTGGCCGATGCGCTCGGGCTCCATTTCGAGGGCTACCAGCACCTAGTCGTGGGGCCGGGCTCACTCAGCGTCGTCCGCTACGGTGGCGGCCCGGCCCGGGTCCTGCGGGTCAACGACCGGGGTGGGGATCCGGGCGACCTCCTTCCGGCGAAGAAACGAAGGAGGTCGTAGAGTCGAGCCATGAGTCGTCGCGTCTACACGTTCGATACCCCGGACCGGTTCGTCGCCGGCACCGTCGGCGAGCCCGGCGACCGGACATTCTTCCTCCAGGCCAAGAAAGGCGGCGACGTCGTCAGCGTCGCCCTCGAGAAGACCCAGGTGGCGGTACTCGCCCAGCAGCTCGACGCGCTCCTCGACATCCTCGCCGACCGCGGCGTGGAGGGGGTCCCGGCGGCCGCCGACCCGGCCCTGGCCGACGACGCGCCGCTGGGCGAGCCGCTCGTAGAGGCCTTCCGGGTCGGCGCGATGGCCCTCGCCTGGGACGGCGAGGACGACCGGGTCGTCATCGAGGCGGCGGCGATCCCCGAGGACGGCGAGACCTCGCCCGAGGACACCGACGACGACGAGGAGGACGGTCCGGACCTCGTCCGGATCCGGATCGACGGGACCGCGGCGCGGGCGTTCGTCGAGCGCGCGGTCCGGGTCGTGGCCGCCGGCCGGCCGCTCTGCCCGAAGTGCGGCGAGCCGCTCGACCCGCAGGGCCACATCTGCACCCGACCCACCGCCTACCTGAACTAGGCGCCGGGCAGAAGAAGGCGACCAGCTCACTGTCGTGCGCGAGCTGGCCGCCGCGGTTTGCCCGATGGGACGAGCGAACGATCACCCGGGTCGGAAGGTGAAGCGTGGGCCTAGCCCTTCACGGGGTCGCGCTCGGGGTCACCGTTGCGGGCGCGATGCGCAGGGAGTCCAGGACTCCCTGGACCTCGGTCTTGGCCGGCGCGGTCTCGGCCGGGGATTCCTCGGTGGAGATCACGAGCCGTTGGCCGCCGACGTCGAGGATCCAGACCCGTGAGCGGTCCCCGGCGCCGATGGTGGCCCGCCCGCCCAATGGAAGCTCCCAGACGAGGTACCCATCCGGCGACAACGTGCAGCCGGTGAAGCTGGCGGGTGCCGTCAACGTGAGGTACTTCGCCTGGTAACCAGCCACAGTGACATCGGACGGAGTCGTGGCCTGAAGGCCCGGCAGGCCTGCCAGCGCGGTTGCGAGGTCGTCGACCGTCGGGCCCGGGAGGGGGTCAAGGAGCCCCTTGTCGTAGTGGCATGGATCCGCGTACACCTTGTCGAAGATCGAGAGCCCTACCGCGCCCGAACCGGAGGCAGGCTCCAGGCCCACGTGATACGGCCCTCCGATGTTCCCCTTCCAGCCGGCAGGCACCGAGACGGTGACCTGCACCAGGAATGGGTCGGCGATGACGTAGGTTCCGGGCTCCAGCGAGCTCGGATCAGAGCCGACCGTTAACGCGAGCGGCGTCGGGCTCGGGTCGGCGTCGGGCTCGGCGTCGGCGTCGGGCTCGGTGCAGGACCTCCGACGCCTCCGTTGCTCGATGAGAAGAGATTGATGCCGACGAGGGCGACGACCAGTACGGCCGCCACCCCCGCCGCAACGCGAACCGCGATACCCATGGAAGAGAACCTCCGCGCCGGCCACCAGGCGCGGCGCTGTCGAGTGACGTGGATCTCGTCGAGGGCGGCCTGAAGACCACGTTCGGGCATGACGGTCGGACCTTCCTCGAGCCAGGACTGAGCGGTCCGGTCGAAGTCGTTCGTGGTCATGCCATCCGCTCCCGCGAGGCTGATGTCGGGGTCCGGGCGTCGGCCTCGAGGGCCGCGCGCAGGCTCGACGTTGCGTAGTGGAGCCTCGATTTGACCGTCCCCAGCGGCACGCCGAGCGTTTCGGCGATCTCACCGAGCGGCCAACCGAGGTAGTGGTGAAGCACGAAGACGGCGCATTGCTCCGTCGGCAGTCGGCGGAATCCGCGGTCGAGCGCGTCGCGCGTCGCGACGCCCAGGGTCGTGTCGGGTGTCGCCGGCCCGTCGACCGACAGCATCCGGACGTTGGCGGACCAGCGCCGTGCCCGCTTCGCCTCGGCATAGCAGGCGTGGACCAGGATCCGGTGGATCCAGGCCTCGAAGCGATCGGCCTCGCGGAGCTCCGGAAGCTGCCGCCAGGCCGTGACGAGCGTCTGCTGCACGGCGTCCTCGGCCCGCCCGACGTCACGCAGGATCCGATGCGCGACGGCGAAGAGCCGATCGGCCGAGCCACGGGCGATCGAGGCGAATGCCTCTTCGTCCCCGGACCGTGCCGCCTCGATGAGCGTCCGGTCCACCCTCGCCTCCCGATTCGCACGCCCTCGGTGGGACGTGTCACCCATCATGAGTGGGGCGACGACGAAAAGGTTTGATAATCGCCGCGAAACCCGTCCCACAGCGCAGCGGGATGACCCAGTCAGTGATGCACGATCCACCGTTCGTACAAGCCGCGGGCCCAGCTGGGCTGGGCATGGACGCGCTCCGGGTCCTCCGGGAGGGGGAGCTCGAGGTGCGCGGCCGCCTCGTCGTCTCGTCGAACGCCGCCCTTGTCGGGATCGTCAGCGCGAAGTCGCCGGGGGAGCCGCGCGACGGAGCGGGCGCGCCCGACGCGTCGGCTCCGGGAGGCGTCGGCGCCGAGGCGACGGAACCTGGCAGGCCCGCTCGATCCCGCCTCCTGGACACGCTCCTCGCCGGCGGGGCCCCCGAGCCGGGTCGGGACGTCCTCGCCGTCGTCTACAAGCCGATCGCCTTCGAGCGGCCGCTCTGGGACTTCCCGGACGGGACGCTCGCCAACCGCGAGGTCGCCGCGTTCCTCGTCTCCGAGGCCACGGGCTGGGCCATCGTCCCGCCGACGGTCCTGCGCGACGGTCCGGCCGGGCTCGGGATGGTCCAGGTCTGGATCGACGAGGACGAGACGATCGACGCATGGGAGATGGTCCAGGCGGACGACGACCGGCTCCGCCCGATGGCCCTCTTCGACGCCGTGGTCAACAACACCGATCGAAAGGGCAGCCACATCCTGCCCGTCCGCCGCGGGGGCGGCGACGCCGGTCGCGACGGGTCGTCGCACCCGGACGCGGCCCTCGACGAGATCCACCTGTTCGGGGTCGACCACGGCGTCTGCTTTTCGGAGGATCCGAAGCTCCGGACCGTCCTCTGGGCGTGGCGCTCGACGCCGATCGCCGAGCCGTACCTCGACGTCCTTCGGAGGCTCCGGCAGGCCTTCGACGGGACGCTCGGCCGCGACCTCGCTCGCCTGCTCGCCTCCGACGAAGTCGGCGCCACCCGAGGCCGGCTCGACGATCTCCTCGCCACCGGCCTCTATCCCGAGCCCGATCCGGACTGGCCGGCGGTCCCCTGGCCACCATACTGAGCGCCCGGTCAAGCGCCTCGACGCCCAGCGGCCTGGCGTCGTGGTCGGGTGGAGCGTGCCGCTGCAGGAGCGACCGATGAGCGACCGGATCGACTCGAAGCGGTTCCACCAGGCCAAGGGCACCGAGGACTGGCGCGTCCTGCCCGAAGGCGCCTATGCGTTCTTCCGCACCGACTCGTTCGCCACGTCCGCCCAACTCGTCGGCGCGATCGGCGACCTTGCGCCCGACGGCCACCAGCCCGAGGTCGATATCCGCGCCGACGGCGTCACGGTCCTGCTCGGGGCGTTCAAGGGCGAGGAGTACGGCCTCACGAAGCGCGAGCTCGACCTAGCGCGCCGCGTCTCGACGACCGCCAGGGAGATGGGGCTTGCCGCGGACCCGTCCGCGATCCAGAGCCTGGCGATCATCCCCGGCGCGACGGACCGGACCGGGATCATGCCGTTCTGGCAGGCGGTCCTGGGATACCGGCGGCGTCCCGACAGCCCGGACGAGGACCTCGTCGATCCGCACGGACGCGGCGCGCCCTTCTGGTTCGAGGAGATGGACGAGCCGCGGCCGGACGGCAGCGGGACCATCCACGTCGTCATCTGGGTGCCCTGGGATCAGGCCGAGTCGCGCGTCGCGGCAGCCGTGGCGGCCGCCGGTCGGATCGTCCGCCACGAGGTCGGACCGGAGTACTGGACGCTCGCCGACCCGGCGGGCAACGAGGTCGACGTCGCGATCACCGTCCCGCCGGACTGACCGGTCCGGTCGTCGCGGTCGGTACGAACGGCGGGCCGGACGGGTACGGCATGACCATCGACGGCCGGGGTGGCCCGTGGGACGCTCCGGTCGCGACGGAGCGCATGCGAGTCGCGACGGAGCGCATGGCGCGCCGGGGAACGACGAGATGGCCATCCGATTCGACGCCTACACCGCCACGGGGGTCCGACGGGGCACAGTCGACGCCGACGGCCGGCTGGGTGACCTCCTGGAGACGCTCGACCAGGTCCGGGTGACCGGCGGTGTCATCGTGCCCCTCGACGGCTCCCCCGCGACCCCCGATCCGAGCGGCGGCACGAACGTGCCCACCGACGAGCTGCTCATCGTCGTCGCACCGCCCGAGACCCCGATGCCCGTGCATCCCGCCTGGCACGACGTGGTCCTGCGCGCGGGGCCGTACGTGGTGGTCGGGCGGATGCCGACCATGCCCGGCTTCGACCCCGCCCGCGCCCTCGCCCGCCCGACCGGGACATTCGTCCTCCTCGGCAATGTCCGGCTCACCCTGACCGCGGCACCGACCAGCGGCGCCGTGGAGCACGCCCTGGCCTGGGTCAACCGCTACGTCGTCGAGCGCGTCGAGGCCGACATCGAGCTCGGCTTCTTCTTCCCAGGCGCCGAGTCGAAGGTCACCAACGGCTTCACCGCCGAAGCCGCCGGGCTCCGTCCGGAGGCCCCGGTCGTCGTCGGTCCCGCGGTCGGTCCGGCCGCCTAGGTCGGTCCCGGGTAGCCGGTGATCCGCCGGATCGAGGCGTAGAGCGGCCGCAGCGCCGGATACATCTTCCGGTAGACCTCGTGATAGAGGTCGTCGTACAGCCGGTGGGTGGCCGGATCGGGCTCACGGACCCCGGCGACCCGGGTCATCGCCCCGATCGCCGCCTCGAACGAAGGGTGGATCCCGAGGCCCACCGCCGCATCGATCGCCGCGCCCAGGCCGGAGGTCTCGTAGGTGTGGGGCACGCCCGTCGGCAACCCGAAGACGTCCGCGGTGAGCTGTACCGCAGCCGGGCTCTGCGACCCGCCGCCGGACACCCGCAGCTCGCCGAGGGTCACCTTCGCTCGCTTCTCGGTCCGCTCCGCGCCCTCGCGCAGGGCATAGGCCAGACCCTCGAGGATCGCCCGGTAGAGGTGGGCCCGGGTGTGGACGTCGCCCCAGCCGATGATCGCCCCCTTGGCCTCAGGTCCGGGGATCCGGACGCCGGGCGACCAGTACGGCTGGAGAGTGAGCCCCATCGAGCCGGCCGGGACCGCCCGGACGAGCTCGTCGAAGAGCGCCTCCGGGGCGACCCCCTCCCCGACCGCCCGGGCCACCTCGCGGTCGCCGAACTCGCGCTTGAACCACTCGACCATCCAGTAGCCCCGCATCACGTTGATCTCGAGGCTGTAGGCGCCGGGGATCGCGGCCGGGTACGGTGGGATCATCGGGATCGCCTCGACGTAGCGGCGCTGGGTCGTGTTGAACGTCGCCGTGGTCCCGAACGAGATCGCCCCGATCGACGGGTCGAGGGCGCCGGCCCCGAGGACCTCGCAGGCCTTGTCCGCGGCGGCTGCGATGAGCGGCAGGCCGACCGGGATCCCGGTCGCGGCCGAAGCCTCCGCCGTGATCTCGCCCAGCCGGCCGGCCGGCGGGACGAGCTCCGGGAGCATGGCCGGGTCGACCGGGGCCACCTGCCACTTCCAGTCCGACGGTCCGCTCCAGCGCAGCCGCCTGTAGTCGAACGGGAGGTAACCCACCTGGCAACCGACCGAGTCCACGTTCCGTCCGACGAGGCGCCGGGTCAGGAACCCCGAGACGAGCAGGTAACCGGCGGTCCGCGCCCAGACCTCGGGCTCGTAGCGGCGGATCCAGTTCACCTCGGCGTCGGCCTGGAAGGCCGCCACGGTCTCACGCACGCCGAGGGCTCGGAAGGCCAGGCCGGTCGCGCCGCCGACCGGTGGGAGACCCTCGGTCCTGCGCTGGTCGAGCCAGGTGATCGCCGGTCGGAGCGGATCGCCGGCGAGGTCCACCACCACCACCGAGGCTCGCTGGGTCGTCAGGGTCACGCCGGCGATCGCACCCATCCGAACGGCCGGATCGGCGAGCACCCGCCGGGTCGCCTCGCCGAGGGCGCGCCACCAGATCTCGGGGTCCTGTTCGGCCCAGCCGGGATGGGGCGAGACGTACGGCTCGAACGGGATCCGGACCTTGGCCACGATCTCCCCGGTGGGGCCGACCACGAGCGCCCGCAGGCTCTGGGTCCCGCAGTCGATCGCCAGGACGTGGTCGGCCGAGGCGGCAGGGGTCACGGGCGGCCGGGCTCGGGCTCGCGCGCGACGATGGCCTCCGGCTCCGGGCCGACCACCGCCTTCGGCGCGCCAGCTGCCTCAGGCTCGAGCCCGAGGCCGCCCCCGAGAAGGACCGCCGGGTCCATGATCCCGGCCGGGTCGAAGCGCCGAGCCACATCGGCCAGCGCCGCCATCCCCAGCTCGCCCTTCTCCACGGCGAGATACGGCGCGTGGTCGCGCCCCACCCCGTGCTGGTGGCTGATCGTCCCGCCGGCCTCCACGATCGTCCGGCTGGCCGCGGTCTTCAGGGTCATCCAGCGCCGGAACGTGCCCTCGGGCTTGGCTGCCTGCCGGAAGAGGTAGGTCGTGTAGATGCTCGTCCCCGAGCCGTAGACATGCGAGAGGTGGGTGAAGGCGTGGACCCGCTCGTGCTCGCCTTCGAGCCCTGCGGCAAGCGTCTGGGTCAGCGCGGCCGCCAGCTCGGGCGCCCGCGACCAGTCGACCGCGGTCTCGACGGTGTCGACGGCGTAGCCCATCTCCCAGAGCGTGTTCCGCAGGTATGGCGAGCGGAAGCGCGAGCGCTCCCATTGCCGTGCGAACCGGTCCGGTGCGGCGACCGCGCCGTGCTTCTTGGCCAGTTTCGAGGCCTCGCCGGCGGTCGCCTCGGCGATCCGCGTCCGACCGGCGACCCCGAGCAGGAGGAGGCACTTGTCGTCGCCCGCGCCGCGCATCCCGAGCCAGCGGCCCAGCAGCCGGAGCTGGCGCCCGTGACCGGCCAGGGCGAGGGTCGTGCGGGTCTCGAGAGGCGTGGAGAGACGGATCATCGCCAGCGGCAGGCGGGCGGCGGCGAGGTCCCGAACGGTGACCATCCCCCGCTCCCAGTCGGGCAGGAAGATCGCGATCGTCTTCTCGAAGTCGGGGACCGGAGTGCTCCGGACCGTCGCCTCGGCCAGGATCCCGAGCCGGCCCTCGGAGCCGAGGACGAGCTGGCGGAGGTCGGGCCCGGCCGCCGAGGCCGGGTGCGGCGGCAGGTCCAGCGTCCCGGCCGGCGATTCGAGCCGGCCGCCGGCGAAGAGCGCCTCGATCCGCCCGAAGCCGAGCGAGCGCTGGCCGGACGAGCGGGTCGCGACCCAACCCCCGAGCGTCGAGTACTCCCAGGACTGCGGCTCGTGGCCGAGCATCCACCCGCGGGCCCGGAGCGCCGTCTCGAGGGCCGGTCCGGTCACCCCCGCCCCGAAGGTCGCCAGTCCGCTCGCCTCGTCGAGGCTTCTCAGGTCGGCCAGCCGCTCGAGGTCCACGACGAGGACCGGCGGATCGCCCCCGCGCAGCTCGCCGAGCTCGGACGGGCCGAGCCCCCCGACGACGCTCGAGCCGCCGCCGTAGGGCACCACCCGCCAGCCACGGTCCGCGGCAAGAGCCAGGAGGGTGCGAACCTCGGCCGGGCTCGTCGGGCGGGCCACGGCATCGGGGACGAGCCCGAGACGGCCGCTGCGGAGGGCCACCCAGTCGCCGAGGCTCTGGCCGCGGGCGTGGCGGACCCGGTCCTCCGGGTCGATACCGATCAGGGCATCGGGCTCGACGCGCGATGGCGGCACCGCGGCCACGACATCGGCCAGGGTCGCGTCCACCGGTCGCTTCGCCGGACCCACCAGACCATCGAGGAGCGTGGCGGCAGCGCCCGGGACGGGCATCGTCACCGTCTCGTCGCCCCAGCCGTTCCAGCGCTTCTGCATCGCGTTCATCGTGCGCCATCCGGGCCGGGCTCGCTGCAGCGGTGGCGCCGTAGACTGGGGCGGATGGCGCGCTGCGACTGCTCCGGCCACGAGGCCACCTTCACCACGAAGGTGGCCGAGGACGACCTGCGGGACTACCTCCGTCGCGGCCCCGATCGGACCACCCGCGAGCTCGTGGCGTCGCTTCGGACCGAAGGGGTCGACGGTGCGTCCGTCCTCGACATCGGCGGCGGCATCGGCGCAGTCGGGTTCGAGCTGCTGGCAGCCGGAGCGGCCCGGGTGACCTCGGTCGACGCCTCGAGCGCCTATGTCGCGACCGCCCGGCGAGAGGCCGAACGCCGCGGATTGGCCGACCGGATCGAGCACCGTCGGGGCGACTTCGTCGAGCTCGCCCCGGAGGTCCCGGCGGCCGATCTGGTCACCCTCGCCCGGGTCGTCTGCTGCTACGGCGACATGCCGGCGCTGCTCGGGGCGGCCGCCGATCGAGCCGGGCGGGCGGTGGGTCTCGTCTACCCGCGGGATGCCTGGTGGACGCGGTTCGGGGCCGCGCTGCTCTCCCCCATCACTGCGGCCCGACGCGACGGCTTCCGCTTCTACGTCCACCGGGAGCGAGCGATCGACGAGGTCCTCCGCGGCGCCGGCTTCGAGCGGCGGTCGATCAAGCGTGGCGCGTTCTGGCAGGTCGCCGTCTACGATCGGGTCGCGACGGGCTTGACCTACGCTCAGGCCTGAACCGCCGATCGGTCACCCGACCGCCTTGACGCCGCTTCGCGCCGGTCGTACGCTCCATTGCGCGCACGATATGTGCCATCCTGTGTAGGTACGTGATGCCGGAACCACGATCGAACCGTTTCAATGTCCTCCTCGACGACGAGCATGCCTCGCGCCTGCATCGCCTGGCCGAGCGGACCTATGTGAACCCCGGCACGCTTGCTCGTTCCCTGCTCTCCACGGCCCTGGACCAGGCGGACCCCGATCCTGCGAACGTCACGGCGCTCCTTGACGCGATCCCCGGCGCCCACAAGCGGGCGCAGCAAGGACTGCGCGACGTCCGGGCCGGTCACGTCGTCCGCCTCGAAGACCTGTGATCGATGGCGACGGTCGTCGTCGCACGGTCGGCGGTCGCTGATCTCGAGGAGTTGATCGCGACCCACAGCCTCTCCGCTGGGACCCGAGTCCGTGTTCGGCGGTCGCTCGAGCCGCTGGCGACGTTCCCCTTGCTGGGCCCCGCATTGGTCGGTGACTGGCGGGGGTTCCGCTTCCTCCTCGGACCCTGGCCCTGGATGCTGGTCGTCTATGCCTTCGACGAGGCTGCGGATCAGGTGTCGGTCGTCACGTTCCAGGATGCGCGCTCAGCGCGATCCGCCACGTCAGAGCGGTAGCGTCGCCAAGGTCAGCGAACCGAAGCTCCAGGCTTCGTCGCTTTGAGCGAGAAGAAGAGCGGGAGGTCGCCCTTCGAACCGGTGGGCAGGCGCCAGCGCCCGTCCTCGCCCTCGACGAGGAACTCCACCGGCCAGCGGTATCGCCCCCAGCAGGTTGCGGCGCGTCCCCAGCACTACCTTGCGCGCTGCAGCGCTGGCGCTGGCAAGGAAGGAAGCCAGAGTGCGGGGGGCCAGGCGGTCCGCCTCATCCACGAGGGCGCAGTCTCCCGCGTACCGCGGTGAGACGACTGGTGGCGCTCAGGCTGCTGGTGGGCACATAGATGTAGCTGACGCTGATCTGTCTGCGCGCCATGATAAGCTGCAGCTGGTTGAGGAGCGTTGTCTTGCCGCTACCAGGGATTCCCTGAACGTGGAGGGCAGCTCCTCTCCTCGGCGCTCGCAGAAATGCGATGGCCGCCTCCGGCCATTCGTAGAGGCCTGCGATTTCCGCCGGGGTGAGCGGCGAGCCGAACGGATTGGTGTGGGCATGTGGGGGTTCCAGCCTGCAGGGCAGATTGTGGGGCCAGCCTGTTCCAGTCTGTGGATGCCCTCCGCCCTAACGCCCCCAAGGCAACACAAAAGTCTAGTGAACTATACACCACTGACCCCGGCGTCCGCAACGGCCGTGTGGCGGACCGCGTGCCGTTGACAAGTCGCCTGCGGTGCAACATAATCACGGGACCGCCCGGCGCAGGGACCTGCCCGGCGTTTGTCTTTGCATGGAGGCCAATCTAGATGCCGTTGTGCCCAAGCTGCAGCAGCGAAGTTGCCAGTACGGATACGCATTGCATGGACTGTGGGGCAGACCTGGTGCAGGAGCGGGGAGAAAGGAACGCCAGGTGATGCGGGAGATGAGCCAGGTCTT
>CAWEKG010000003.1:0-527835 GCA_963809595.1 uncultured Chloroflexia bacterium
GCCCGCTTCAACAAGGCATTTGAAGCGGGGGCGAACCTCGACCGGGAGGGTGCGGTGGGTCTCGCACTCGGGAAGAAGGTCGTGCGAGATGCTGGGCCCCCGACCGCCAGGACGCCCGATCCGCTCGGCAAGCGTGAGCGAGAGGTCGCGACGCTCATTGCCGAGGGATTGAGCAACAAGGAGATCGCCACTCGGCTATTCCTGTCCGAGCGGACCGTCGAGACCCACGTCTACAACATCCTCAACAAGCTCGGCTTCAACTCCAGAGTCAGCATCGCCTCGTGGGTGTCGACCACCGAGTAGGTGCGCGTCCGCGAGGTTGGTGATCTCGCGAATCCGCCCGGGCGGTAGGAGGGCCAGGCTCACCATGCGTCGCACCGACTCGAGGCTGGCCGCGTCGACCAGGTAGACGAGCCGACCATCGGCGCGATCGAGACCGGCGAACATCGTTCGCGCGACGCTCGCCTGCCCGCGCATCCGGGACTGAGCGGCCACCAGCATCCGCGTGGCGCGCTCGAGCTCGAACGCGTCTGCGTCCGCCATGTGTACCTCGATCAAGTAGGTAGGCATGGTCCGGATGGTCGCTGGCTCGGTGGTTCCACCACATCGCGGGGAACACCGAGCGGGTACGTAGTGCCGCGACCCCGCGTGGTCCTAAGTGCCGAGTACGTGTTCGTCCGGATGGAACAGGGCGGCGTCCTCCCTAGCGTGCAGTAGGCGCACTCCGATCAGGAGCGGCGCCGACCCGAGGGAAGGAGATCCGATGCAGGCGATCGTTCAGGACAACTACGGCTCAGGCGAGGCGCTCGAACTACGGGAGATCGAGAGGCCCGCGATCGGGGAGCACCAAGTGCTTGTCCGCGTTCGCGCGGCGGGCGTCAATCCGGCCGACTGGGCGGTGATGAGCGGGCTGCCGTACATCGCGCGGCCCGTCTATGGGTTGCGCCGGCCCAAGATCGGCGTCCGCGGGACGGATGTCGCCGGGTATGTGGCTGCGGTCGGCAGCGGCGTCACGCGCTTCAAGCCAGGCGACGAGGTATTCGGTGCGTCCACAGGCGCATACGCCGAGTACGCCGCGGCCTCGGAGGACGAACTCGCCCTGAAGCCGGCCAACCTGACCTTCGAGCAGGCCGCCACCGTGCCGATGGCCGGCCTCGTGGCGCTTCAGGCCATCCGTGACCACGGCAAGGTCCGTGCCGGACAGACGGTCCTGATCAATGGGGCCTCAGGCGGCATCGGCACGTTCGCGGTCCAGATTGCCAAGGCGCTCGGCGCCGAGGTGACTGCGGTGGCCAGCACCCGGAACCTCGACCTCCTCCGCTCGGTTGGGGCCGACCACGTGATCGACTACACGGCGGAGGACTTCACCAGCAGCGGGAGGCTGTACGACGTCATTCTCGACAACGTTTCCAACCACTCGCTGTCCAACCTGCGCCGTGCGCTGACCCCCACGGGCGTGCTCATCCCGAACGGCGGGAACTTCGGAAACCGATGGTTCGCGAGCGCGGGCCGGCTCATCCGTGCGACGTTCCTGTTCCGCTTCGGCACACAGCGCCTCGGGCGGTTCCTCGTCTCCACGAATCATGCCGATCTCGTCGCCCTAAAGGCGCTGATCGAGGCCGGCAAGGTCACGCCTGTGCTGGATCGCACCTATCCCCTGAGCAGCGCAGCCCAGGCGATCGACCACGTCGGAGCCGGCCATGCGCAGGGGAAGGTCGCGATCACCGTGTAAGGCCGGCGGACGCCACGCTCCATTCCAACCTCCGCGGCCGTGAGCCGCCGGACGACGTGCATACACACCATGAACGACAAGGAGAGTAGCCATGACATCCAACGTTCGGGTCCGCGACGCGGCTGCGTCCGCCGACCTCTCCACCGATGACCCCCAGGGTCCAGGAAAGCGGTTCTCGAGAATCTTCGGGGCACTGTTCCTCGCCGGGTTCCTCGTGTACGGCATCGGTTTCGGGCTTGTCAGCTCCGTAACGACCGCGCCTGACTTCATGTCGACCCTCTCGGCGAACTCGACCGTCCTCCTCGTTGGCGCCTTCCTCATGCTCCTCAACACCGTGGTCGACATCGGGAAGGGCGTGCTGTTCTTCCCGATCGCCGAGCGCCGTGGCAAGCGCACCGCGCTCGTCTACCTCGCCGCGATCACGGTCCAGGTGGTCCTGTTGGACCTCGGTGTGCTGTTCCTGCTCATGCTGGTTCCCCTTTCCGAGTTCGTCGCCGGCGCGGGCGCGATCGAGGGCACCGCGCTCGGGTCGCTCCTCACGCAGGCGAATACCCTCGCCTTCCAGCTTGGCCAAGGGACGCTGGCGTTCGGGGCCCTGTTCATGACCTGGTTCCTGTTCCGGACCCGAATGGTCCCTCGCACCCTCGCGCTGTGGGGTGTCGTCGGCTACGCGATCCACCTCACTGGTGCGATCGCCGAGATCTTCGGAGTCCACGTTTCGCTCCTGTTGTCGCTCCCGGGTGGACTCTTTGAAGTCGCCTTTGGCATCTGGCTGATCGCCAATGGGTTCCGGTCTTCGGAGCGCGTTCTGCCAGATGTCGTCGCGCCGGTTCGTGCCGCCGACGCCCTCGGGGCCCTTAGCTGATCAACAACACGGGCGCGGCGCGCACCGCTCGGCCGTCTCGCCGCGACCGACGACAGTCCCTCGTCAATCTCGCAAGGAGACAACCCATGTCCAAGGCAACCGTCACCAGGCTCTTCATCGGCGGCGGGCTCGCTGTCATCGCGGGCGCGATCCTGGCCATCGCGGCTGTGTCGATCGCGAACGCGAACGACGTGTTCGTGATGAACGGCCCCGACATCGTGGGCCTCAGGGGGAGCGCGCTCGCGTGGATCATGCTCCCGCTCGGCATCGTCGGCGGCCTCGCGATCGCCGGCGGCCTGATCGCCGGCCTTGTCGCGTGGATCGGGGCCCTGATGAACACCTGGCAGCTCGAGAGCAAGACGTGGTTCGCCGGCCTGCTCCTGCTGGGGATCTTCAACTTCGGCTTCTTCGCGATGGTCGCCTTCCTGGTCGCCGGGCCTGATGGCTCATCTGACGTGGCCGTCCGGAGCCCGGATACCACCTCCCGCCCTACCACCGCGTGACAGGCATCGATCGTTGATGCCTACGTGATCGGCGCCGGCAATGCAGCCGGCGCCGACCGCTGAGTGGAGAGGAGTCGATCATGGTTGAGAACAACACGTCGATGGCAGGCAAGTGCGTCCTGATCACCGGCGGAAGCGCCGGCATCGGCAAGGCCACCGCCTTGGGGCTCGCCGCCCTTGGCGCCAGGGTGGCCATCACCGGCCGGGACCGGGCGCGCGCCGAGGTCGCCGCAATCGAGATCCGCACGGCGACGGGCAATCCGGACGTCGACGCATTCGGAGCCGATCTCTCATCCCAGGCGGAGGTGCGCCGCCTCGCCGCAGAGGTGCTCGACACCTACCCGCGCCTGGACGTACTGGTCAACAACGTCGGCGGTTACTGGGCCACCCGCCACGCCACGGCCGACAGGCTGGAGCACACCTTCGCCCTCAACCACCTGGCTGCGTTCCTGCTCACCAACCTGCTTCTGGATCGGCTGAAGGCCAGTGCCCCGGCGCGGATCGTGGTCGTGTCCTCCAATGCCCAGTCACTTGGCACGATCGACTTCGAGGACTTGCAGGGCGAGCGCCGGTACTCCGGCCAGGACGCCTACAACCAGTCGAAGCTGGCCAGCGTGATGTTCACCTACGAGCTGGCCCGTCGCTTGGCAGGCACCGGCGTGACGGCCAACGTGCTGCATCCGGGCGTGGTGAACAGCGGGTTCGGCGCCGAGGATCCGTCGCGGATCTTCAAGTTCCTCGTGCCGTTCTGGCGACCGTTCATGAAGTCACCGCAGCAGGGCGCCGCGACGTCTATCTACCTGGCGTCGTCGCCGGAGGTGGAGGGCGTCACGGGTACCTACTTCGCCGACGGACGGCCGCAAACCTCGAACAGGGCCTCGTACGACGTTGCCGCCGCGGCCCGGCTCTGGCAGGTCAGCGCCCGCCTCGTCGGCCTGGACGGCGAGTCGGCCGGGCAGGTCGGTCAGGGAGCATCGAAATGAGTGATGGCGTGGAGCTCCTCACGCGGGGCGTGACCATCGGCATGAGAGCTGCTGCACTCATGGATGCCTGGGCGCTGTTCGCGCGCCGCGCGTTCAACATCCAGGGCCTTGACTACGCGCTGCTGGGCAGGTGGATCGGCCACCTCCCGAGGCGCCGCTTCTTCCACGACCGTATCGCTGCCGCCGAAGCGATCCGCGGAGAGCGACAGCAACGGACGCGGATGGTGGGCCTCGCACCACCGGCGCGGCCTGCCCTTCGACATCGCGACGATCGTGGATGGCGAGCGCGGTGGGGTCTATTCGCCTCCGGTGCTACACCGTCGTCAGGCCCGACCGCGCGCGGAGATCAGCGAGGTGGCGCTTCACCGTACTCGGTCGGATGCCCACAAGCTTCGCGGCGTCCTGGACCGACCCGCCAGCCGCCACGAAGGCCGCCAATGCGTCCCTCTGACGCTGCGTCGGCTGTGGTGAGAGTGCGCCGCGCAGTTACCCCTCCCTCATGCCTGCCGCTCGGCGGCGGCCAGCCACTCGTCGCGGCCCTCGATCGGCAAGGTGTAGGTTGAGATCGCGCGCCCAACACCTGTCGGGCGCGCCACTGCAACCTTCTCCGGTAGCGCGAGCGCGAATCCGTGCGCTGCTACTCCTGCGGCGCCAGTCCTCGGCTCCAGCAGCCGCTGTCAATCCCTGGACATACAGATGGCATCGCGGGACCGATTGAGCCGATGAGCACGATCTGGCTCTAGGCAGCTGTGGAGACCCACGTCCATGCGTACCAGACGATCAATGCGTTGAAGACGAAGCTCACGATGATCAGGAAGTTGTCGTAGAGACCTTTGTAGGGCAAGCCGAACAAGTTGAACACGACGACGAGCACGGCCACGACGATGTTGACCCAGCCGATCGCGGGATACGGCAACGTCAGGGACAGGACGACCATGATGATCGGGATCAGCATGATCACGGCAATCCCGAGCCACATTCCCTGGCTGGCTTTTCGGCCCTCGATCTCCCCCGGCGTGATGTCGCCGGCCATCAGGCGAAGCACGTCGCCGAGCAGGTAGGTCAGCATCACGGCCACCCATAACCCCGAGAGGATGATTCTCACGTCCGCCATGTCTTCAGCTGCCTCGCTCATAAGCTTCGAACTGCTTCATGGTGATGATGGCCGTGCCCCGCGTGCCCTGCGGCCAGCTCGGCTCCCGGGCGCCTCAGATCGCGACGACGACCTTCCCCCGGGCGTGCCCCGCCTCGATGTAGCGCAGCGCCGCCGCCGTCTCGGGCAGTGGATACGTCGCGTCGATGACCGGCCGGACGTCCCCACTTTCGACCATGGACGTGAGCACCTCGAGGTCCTTGTGGTTCGGGTTGGAGATGGGTCGGCGCAGGCTGTGCTTCACGAAGGGGGACATCACGACCGGTCGGATCAGCCGGACCAGCAGGCCCAGGCCGCTCGCGCCCGTGCCGCTCATGAGGACGAGGGTGCCGTCGGGCGCCAGGGCTCGTCGAGTGTCCGCGAGGGAGTGGTTCTCCATGTTGTCGAGGATCAGGTCGTAACGTGCGGTGCCCCGGGTGAAGTCCTCCAGGGTGTAGTCGATGACGTGGTGCGCGCCGAGAGAGCGGACCAGCTCCACGTTGGTCGGGCCGCACACGCCGGTGACCTCGGCGCCGAGTGCGCGGGCGATCTGCACCGCGTACGTGCCCACGCCGCCCGATGCGCCGTTGATGAGGACCCTCTGGCCGGCCTGCAGCCGGCCCGCATCGCGGATGCCGTGGAGCGCCGCGGACGCCGACGTCGGGATGGCCGCAGCCTGCTCGAAGCTCATGCCGGACGGCTTGCGGACGAGCTTGTCCTCGGCGGCCCGCGCGTACTCGGCGCAGGCGCCGGACGACGGCCAGCTGCAGATGCCGAAGACCTCGTCACCGGGCGCGAACCGGGTCACGGAGCTGCCGGTCGCCTCGACCGTCCCGGCGATGTCGAACCCCGGCACGCCGAGCTTCGGCCCGCGCAGGCCGCTCGTGAACCGGACCGGAAACGGCGAGCCCCGGACGCCGAACACATCGCCGATGTGGAGCCCTGCGGCGTGGACGCGCACGAGCACGTCCCCGTCGCCGATCCCCGGCCGCTCGATCTCCCGGCTAGTGAGCACCTCCGGCCCGCCGTACCGTTCCTGGACGATTGCCTGCACCGATCTCTCCTCGTGTCGTTCCGCGTCGCGTTGTTGCTTACGCCATAAGCATATGCCATAAGCTATGATGGCGTCAAGAGCACTCGAGGAGAACGTCGATGACACGCCGCACGACGCGGAAGCGCGAGCCGCTCAGCCGGGACCGCGTGCTGCGGGCCGCCCTGGAGCTGGCCGACGAGGGCGGCATCGGGGCGCTGACGATGCAGCAGATCGGTAGCCGGCTCGGCGTGGAGGCGATGTCGCTCTACCGACACGTTCGCAACAAGGACGACATCCTCGATGGGATCGTCGACCTCGTCTTCGCCGAGATCGAGCTGCCGGCCGATCGCTCGAGCTGGCGAACGGTGCTCCGTGCCCGATCGATCTCGACCCGCGCTGCCCTGCGCCGGCATCCCTGGGCGATCACGCTCATGGAGTCGCGCATGGCGCCCGGCCCGGCGAATCTCCGCAGCCACGAGGACACCCTCACCGTCCTGCTCGACTCGGGGTGCTCCGCGACCACGGCAACGCACGCCTACAACCTCGTCGACAGCTACGTCCTCGGGTTCGCGCTCCAGGAGGTGAACCTGCCGTTCAGCAACGCCGAGGAGCTGGCAGCGCTGGGCGAGGATCTGCTCGCCCACGTGGCGGCGGACGAGTACCCGAACACGGCGCGGGTCGCCAGTGAGCTGCTCGCGTCCGGGTTCGACTACGGAAACGAGTTCGAGTTCGGGCTCGACCTCATCCTCGACGGCATCGGACGGGCCCTGCAGGGAGCCTGATCGCCGGGCGACGGACCTGCACCGTCACCGGCCCCCGCGTAGCCGATCGTGGTCCTGTCCGGCAGCTCGA
This sequence comes from uncultured Chloroflexia bacterium, assembly GCA_963809595.1. GTDB lineage: Bacteria > Chloroflexota > Limnocylindria > Limnocylindrales > CSP1-4 > Chersky-267. The sequence goes on from CAWEKG010000003.1 coordinate 7,101, forward strand.
CGCGAAGGTCGGGTCGCATCGCCGTCCTCCGGTCAGGCCGTCGCCTCGTGGGCGAGGTTCGCCGGCTGGAGGATCCGGATGGCGTTGCCGAAGGGGTCGCGGATGCCCATGTCGGTGCCGTAGAAGTGCTCCGTGGGCTCCTGGGTGAAGTCGGTGACGCCGCGCGCCCGGAGCGTCTCGTACAGACCCCGGCAGTCGTCGGTCTGGAAGGCGACCCACCCGATGGCGCCCTTGGTGATGAGCTCACGGAGCTCCGCGGCGGTGGCTTCGTCGTACGCAGGCGGAGCCGGCTTCTCGAGGTAGATCTCGGTGTCGGGGTCGCCGGGGACGCGGACCGTCAGCCAGCGCACGGGGCCCTGCTGGAAGTCCTGGGCGACCTCGAGGCCGAGCTTGTTGACATAGAAGTCGAGGGCCTCCTCCTGGTCGAGGACCTTGATCGCGGTGACGTTCAGCCTGGAGATCATGGCGTGGCTGCTCCTTCGTCAGATCTTGGATGGCGGAGCCTCGGGCGCCGTCCTCAGCGCACGGACCTCGTCACGAGGTCGATGATCCGTGCCTCGTCGCCAGCGGTCAGCTCCTTCAACGCGAACGACGTCGGCCACATGGCGCCGTCGTCGAGGTTCGCCTCGTCGCTGAAGCCGAGCGTCGCGTACCGCGCCTTGAACTTGTCCGCGCTCTGGAAGAAGCAGACGACCTTGCCGTCCTTGGCGTACGCGGGCATCCCGTACCAGGTCTTCGGCGCGAGGCCCGGCGCGCTCGCGGAGATGAGGGCGTGGAGCCGCTCGGCCATGGCGCGGTCCGCTGCCGGCATCTCGGCGATCTTCGCCAGCAGGTCGCGTTCCCCGTCGGCCCTGGCCACGCGTGACCGCGACTCGGCCTTCAACTCCCGGGCGCGCTCCTGCATCGCGGCCTTCTCGTCGGCGGTGAAGCCCTGGTTCGTCCCATCGACGGCGTTGCGCGAAGCTGACTTCTGCGGTGCTGGCATCGGAGGTTCCTCGTGCGATTGTTGTCGATGACCTGATCCTAGAGAACCGCCTCGACGGTGGCTTCTCCGAAACTGCTCGATCGCACCGCCCGGCCGGAGGTCACCAGGGCCGCGTGGCCGCCAGCTGGAAGCAGTTGGGCGCCACCATCGGCCCGTGCCCCACGCGGTAAGCCGACGGCGTCTCGCCGACGACCTCACGGAACGTGCGACTGAAGGTCCCCAGGCTCGTGAAGCCGACGTCGAGGCAGATGTCGGTGACGCTGCGATCGGTCTCGCGCAGGAGGAACATCGAGCGCTCCACCCGCCGACGCTGCAGGTAGCGATGCGGCGTCTCCCCGAAGACGGCGCGGAAGCTGCGGTTGAAGTGCGCCTCGGACAGATGGGCCACCGCGGCCACGGCCCGGACATCGAGCGGTTCGGCGTAGGCGCGGTCCATGGCGTCGCGGGCGCGCAGCAGGCGCCTGTTCAGATCCTCGACGTTCCGGCTCACGGTGCAACGCTACGCCATCCGGGGGCGGGCCGGTCCCGGCTTGCTTCGCTGGCCTACGCTGACGATCCCCAATCAACGGAGGCGTACGTGTGTCCGGAGCTGACAGCCACGACCTGATCAGGGTCCACGGTGCACGCGTGAACAACCTCAAGGACGTCAGCGTCGAGCTCCCGAAGCGCCGGCTGACAGTGTTCACCGGCGTCTCGGGCTCGGGCAAGAGCTCGCTGGTGTTCGGCACGATCGCCGCTGAGTCGCAGCGGATGATCAACGAGACGTACAGCGCCTTCGTGCAAGGCTTCATGCCGACGCTGGACCGGCCGGACGTCGACGTGCTCGACGGGCTGACGACGGCGATCATCGTCGACCAGGAGCGGATGGGCGCCAACGCCCGCTCCACCGTCGGCACCGCCACCGACACCAATGCGATGCTGCGCATCCTCTTCAGCCGGCTCGGGCAGCCGCACATCGGCTCGCCCCAGGCGTTCTCGTTCAATGTCGCCTCGGCCCACGGAAGCGGGGCGATAACCGTGGAGCGCGGGTCGAGCAAGGCGATGAAGCGAGACTTCTCCATCACCGGAGGCATGTGCCCGCGGTGCGAGGGCATGGGCTCGGTGACCGACTTCGACCTGTCCGCACTCTACGACGACCGCAAGTCGCTCAACGAAGGCGCGCTCACGATCCCCGGCTACAGCATGGACGGCTGGTACGGCCGCATCTTCAGCGGCTGCGGCTTCTTCGACCCGAACAAGCCGATCCGGGCGTTCACCACGACCGAGCTCAGCGACCTGCTCTACAAGGAGCCGACCAAGATCAAGGTCGGCGGCATCAACCTCACCTACGAGGGTCTGATCCCCAGGATCCAGAAGTCGTTCCTGTCCAAGGACCTCGACGCCCTGCAGCCGCACATCCGGGCCTTCGTTGAGCGGGCGGTGACGTTCACGACCTGTCCCGACTGCGGCGGCACGCGACTCAGCGAGGCGGCTCGATCGTCGAAGATCAACGGGATCAGCATCGCAGACGCCTGTGTGATGCAGATCAGCGATCTCGCGGGGTGGGTGCGGGACCTGGACGAACCGTCCGTCGCGCCGCTGCTTACGACGCTGCGGCACTCCCTCGACTCGTTCGTCGAGATCGGCCTGGGCTACCTCAGCCTCGACCGGCCGTCGGGCACGCTGTCGGGTGGCGAAGCACAGCGCGTCAAGATGATCCGTCACCTCGGCTCCTCGCTCACCGACGTCAGCTACGTCTTCGACGAGCCGACCATCGGGTTGCACCCGCACGACATCCAGCGGATGAACGACCTGCTGCTGCGGCTCAGGGACAAGGGCAACACCGTGCTGGTGGTGGAACACAAGCCGGACGTGATCGCGATCGCCGACCACGTCGTCGACCTCGGCCCGGGCGCGGGCACCGCCGGCGGCCGGGTGGTGTTCGAAGGGACCGTCGAGGGGCTGCGGGCCAGCGACACCCTGACCGGCCGCCACCTGAACGACCGGGCCGCCCTCAAGGAGACGGTGCGGACGCCGACCGGCACCCTGGCGATCCGTGGCGCGACGGCGCACAACCTGCGTCACGTCGATGTCGACATCCCGCTCGGGGTGCTGGTCGTCATCACCGGTGTCGCCGGCTCCGGCAAGAGCTCCCTTGTTCACGGTTCGATCCCCGCCGGCGAGGGTGTCGTGTCGGTCGACCAGGTCCCGATCCGCGGCTCGCGGCGGAGCAACCCGGCCACGTACACCGGATTGCTCGACCCGATCCGCACCGCATTCGCGAAAGCGAACGGCGTGAAGCCGTCGCTGTTCAGCGCCAACTCCGAGGGCGCCTGCCCGACATGCAACGGCGCCGGTGTCATCTACACCGACCTGGCGATGATGGCCGGCGTCGCCACCACCTGCGAGGAGTGCGAGGGGAAGCGGTTCCAGGCATCAGTGCTGGACTACCACCTCGACGGCCGTGACATCAGCGAGGTGCTCTCGATGTCCGTGACCGAGGCCGAGGGGTTCTTCGGCGCCGGCGAGGCGCGAACACCCGCCGCCCACGCCATCCTCGGCCGGCTCGCCGACGTCGGGCTCGGCTACCTCATCCTCGGCCAGCCGCTCACGACGCTATCCGGTGGCGAGCGGCAGCGGCTCAAGCTGGCGACCCACATGGCCGAGAAGGGCGGCGTCTACGTCCTCGACGAGCCGACCAGCGGCCTCCACCTCGCCGACGTCGAACAGCTGCTCGGCCTGCTCGATCGGCTCGTCGACGCCGGTAAGTCGGTCATCGTCATCGCGCACCACCAGGCGGTCATGGCCCACGCCGACTGGATCATCGACCTCGGCCCCGGCGCCGGCCACGACGGCGGCCGGATCGTCTTCGAGGGCACCCCCGCCGACCTCGTCGCCGCCCGCTCGACCCTCACCGGCGAACACCTCGCGGCCTATGTCGGCACCTGACCGAGGCCGTCGCGGACGACTGGGAGAGTGCGCCGATCCAGGGCGGCCTTCCGGTCCGCGATCACGCCTGGCGCCGGGCTGGTCGGGGCGACAGGATGACGACCGCGGTCTCTCCAGACCGCCGGGCGGCATAACCGTCGAGATCCTTGTCGTAGACGGCCCACCTGGCCCACAGGCGCGGCCGCTCGTCCTTGTCCGCGGCACGTCCGCGGACGGCGCGCGACTCGCCGGGCAGATCGACGGTGACGTCGGGCTGAGCCTGCAGGTTGAGCCACCAGGCGGGCTCGGCATCGGCCCAGCCGTTCATGGCCAGGGTGACCAGGTCGGGACCGTCCTCGAAGTAGCCGAGGATGGCCACTGCGCTCCTCGCCGGTGCGGCGCCCGACCGTCCGCAGACGCATCATGCCCCAGCGGTCGGCCGTCACGGTCCGGAGGCCGAACCGGCCGCGCGTGACGGAATAGACGGCCCGCTGCACCGCCCAGAACGAGCGGATGAACCAGCGCGGCGGCAGAGACGGTGACTTCTTCGACGGTTCTGACATGGTCTGCTCCCGATCGGTGTGAGGGTGGTCGTGGCGTCCGGTGGAGGCCGAGGCTTGTGGTCGGCTGGTCATCCCTGTTCGTCCGAGTACTGGAAGGCCTGGTCGAGCGGCACCCGGAAGACCCGGGCGATGCGGAAGGCCATCTCGAGCGACGGTGAGTACTTGCCCTGCTCGATGGCGATGATCGTCTGGCGGGTCACCCCGACTCGATCGGCCAGGTCCGCCTGGGTCATCTCGCCATTGGCGAACCTGAGCGCTCGGATCGAGTTGGTGACGAGCGTCGGCTTCACCATCGCTGGAACGGCCCGTGGTAGGCCGCGATCTTGGTGACGGAGCTGAGAACGGCTCCCGCGATGCCCCCCAGGAAGATCGCGTTGGCGATCCAGAAATGGTCCGCCCTGGTCATCGCCAGGACGAGCGCGGCGATCGAGCCGGCGATGATCAGCCAGTTGCCGGCCCGCTCACCGAAGTGGTCGATCTCCCGGTCCCGCTCGTCGTTCTTGTCCGCCTCGCCCGGGTTCGAGGCCGCGGCCACGACGTTGCCCAGGATGTTCGCCACGATGAAGCCGACGATCGTGAAGATCATCGGCTGGACCCAGGCGACCTCGGCGATCGGCTTGTCGAGCACCTGCGGCACGACCAGGGCCACGTAAACGAGAAGCGTCGGCACCGCGACGACGAGAACGACCCAGTTGCTCTTCTCCAGGAATGTCATCGGCATCTCCAATGTCAAACATCGTTGACATGGGCAATGTAAATGATAGCCGACACACTGTCAACTATCTTTGACACTCCGAAGATCCGTCTTCGCGGAGCGTCTCACCCGGAACAGGTGCTGCAGGGGGCTTGCCCCGCCCTCTACTATCGGCACGTCCGGTCGCCCCGCCGGGCTCGAGGAGGAGGCCCGAGATCCATGACTGCTCCAGCGCGCACCCGCGCCGCCAAGGCGAAGCGTCGGCTGCCGATCCTCGAGGGGATCCTGCCCTTCGACCCGGCCCGGCTCCCGAACGAGCTGATCGCCGGGGCGACCCTCGCCGCGCTGGCGATGCCCGAGGTCATGGGCTACGCGAAGATCGCCGAGATGCCCGTCGTCACGGGTCTCTACACGCTCGTCCTGCCGATGGCGGCGTTCGCCTTCTTCGGCTCGTCGCGTCACCTGGTGGTCGGGGCGGACTCGGCGACCGCCGCGGTCCTCGCCACCGGGCTGGCCGGGATCGCCGCGGCCGGTGCGCCCGGCTCCTCCCAGTGGATCGCGATGGCCGGGCTGGCAGCCCTCATGTGCGCCGTATTCATGATCGTGGCCCGCGTCATCCGCCTCGGCTTCATCGCCAACTTCCTGTCCCACAGCGTCCTCATCGGCTTCCTGACGGGCGTCGGGATCCAGGTGGCCATGGGCCAGGTCGGTGGGATGTTCGGGGTGAGCGAGGGCAGCGGCACGACCCTCGAGAAGTTCGGCAACGCCCTCAGGGCGATCGCCGCCGGGGAGACGAGCTATGCCACCCTCGCCGTCTCCATCATCGTCCTCGCCACGATCGTCGGTCTCGACCGGGTCAACAAGAAGATCCCGGGCGCGCTCATCGCCGTCGTCGGGATGATCGTGGCCAGCTATGTCTTCGACTTCGCGGCCCGCGGGATCACCACGATCGGGACCGTCCCCGCCGGCCTGCCGCCGATCGGCCTGCCGGCCATCACCAGCGACCAGCTGGCCGCCGACGTCACCGCCCTGCTGCCGGTCGTCTTCTCGATGTTCATCCTGATCCTCGCCCAGAGCGCGGCGACCTCCCGCGCCTACGCCATGAAGTACGACGACAGCTTCGACGAGAACGTCGACCTCATCGGCCTGGGCCTCGCCAACCTGGCCGCGGGGATCAGCGGCACGTTCGTCGTGAACGGCTCACCGACCAAGACCGAGATGGTCGACAGCGCCGGCGGCAGGAGCCAGATCGCCCAGCTCACCACGGCCGCCGTCGTGGTCGTGGTCCTGCTCTTCCTCACCGGCCCGCTGTCCTACATGCCGAACGCGGTCCTCTCCTCGGTCGTCTTCCTCATCGGGATCAAGCTCATCGACTATATGGGGATGGGCGGCATCTACCGGCTCCGACGCGACGAGTTCGTTGTCGCCGCCATCACCGCGGCCGCCGTCGTCATCGTCGGCGTGGAGCAGGGGATCATCCTGGCGATCGTCCTGTCGGTCGTCGTCGTCCTGATGCACGTCTACAGGCCGCACGACCGGATCGTCGCGTTCACAGCCGAAGGCAAACCGAGCCTTGGGTCGGTCGTCGAGGCCGCCCAGGCCGCCCCCGGCCTCGTCATCTATGCCTTCGGGGCGGAGCTGTTCTACGCGAACGCGAGCCGCTTCAGCGAGGAGATCATGGAGATCGTCGAGGCGGCCGACCCGCCCCTGAAGTGGCTGGCGATCGACGCCGCGGCCATGGGCGACCTGGACTTCTCCGGCGCGGACTCGGTCCGCCAGATCGCCGGGGAGATGGAGCGTCGCAACGCCAGGCTGGCCATCTGCTCGCTCGACCCGGCGGTCCGCAAGCTGCTCGACGCCTACGGCCTGACCGAGAAGATCGGCGCCGCGTACATCTTCGATACCTCCCTGGACGTCGTCGCCGCCTACCGGAAGGTGGCGTCGGCGAGCTAGGTAGCAGAAGGAGACCCGTGGCAGCGCTGCCAACCCGGGAGGAACGAGCCGAGCTCGGCAAGACGGCCCGGAAGCGGGAGCCGGCGGCCAGTCATCGCGACTGGAAGCCGGCGCCCGATCGGGCCGATCCGATCGCCCTGCTCGAGGAGCAGGCGACGACCCGTGTCCCCGAGCTGGTCCCGATCCGCTACGGCCGGATGGCCGTCTCCCCGTTCACCTTCTTCCGGGGAGCGGCCCTGCCGATGGCGGTCGACCTCGCGCCGACACCGGTGAGCGGGTTGACCGTCCAGGCCTGCGGCGACGCCCACCTGTCCAACTTCGGCCTGTTCGCCTCACCCGAGCGGGACCTCCTGTTCGACATCAACGACTTCGACGAGACCCTACCGGGACCCTGGGAGTGGGACCTCAAGCGGCTCGCGGCCAGCCTGGTGGTGGCCGGCCGGGAGCTGGGGCTCGACGCCGCCACGAACGCGCATGTCGTGCACGCTGCCGTCCACAGCTATCGCCAGCGGATGACCGAGTTCGCCGCGATGTCGGCGATCGACGTCTTCTACTCGCGGGTCGACGTCGCGGCGATCACCACGTTCGTGAACAAGCGGGCCCTTCCCTTCCTCGAGTCGACGGTCAAGTCGTCGTCGAAGCACGACAGCCTCCACGAGCTGCCCAAGCTGACCGAGCTCGACCAGGCCGGCCGACGTCGGATCCGGGACCAGCCGCCGATCCTGACCCACCGCCCGGAGCTCACCGCGGAGGCGACCGCGGCCGGGTTCGCGGTCTACCGCGAGTCGCTGCTCGTCGACCGTCGAGCTCTATTCGACCGCTACGAGTTCGTCGACTGGGCGATCAAGGTGGTCGGGGTCGGCAGCGTCGGTCTCGTGGCGGCAGTCGTCCTCCTCGACGAGGGCGGCGGGGTGGACCCGGTCTTCCTCCAGGTCAAGCAGGCCGAGGCGTCGGTCTTCGAGCGGTTCCTCGGCACGAGCACCCACGCGACCAGCGGCGAGCGAGTGGTCGCCGGGCAGCGCCTTCTCCAGGCGGCGACCGACGTCCTCCTCGGCTGGGCCGTCGGGCCGGCCGGCCGGCACTTCTACGTCCGCCAGCTCCAGGACCAGAAGGGGAGCGCAGTCATCGAGGCGATGACCGGCGACGACCTGGTGACCTGGGGTCGGCTCTGCGGCTGGGCCCTCGCCCGCGGTCATGCCCGGTCGGGCGATCCGGTCGCGATCGCGGCCTACCTCGGCGACGACAACGCGGTCGATCATGCGTTCGCCGACTTCGCCGCCCTCTACGCGGACCAGAACGAGAAGGACCACGCGGCCTTCGTGGCCGCGATCCAGTCGGGCCGATTGAAGGCCGACGCCGGGGTCTGAGGGTCAGACGCCCCCGCTCGCGAGCCGGCCGTCCTGGTAGACCGCCCGGATCCGAGCTCGGAAGCCGTCGAAGTCGTAGGGGTCGCCGTCGAGGACCACGAGGTCGGCGCGCTTGCCCGGCTCGATCGTCCCCAGCTCGTCGGCCAGGTCGAGCAGGTCGGCGGCGTCCCTGGTGGTCGCCACGAGCACGTCGGCGGGCCGCATCCCGCCCCGGGCCATCAGGCCCAGCTCGTCGAGGTTCCGGCCGTGGGGCGTGACCCCGCTGTCGGTGCCCATGGCGATCCTGACGCCCGCCTCGACCGCCCGTCGGAATGCCTCGCGATGGACATCCACCACGGCCCGGGCCTTGGCCACCACCACGGGCGGGATCGGCGCGCCGGCGTCGGCCGCCTCGAGGACCCCGAGCGGCGCCACCAGGGTCGGGACGAAGAAGGTGCCCCGCGCCAGCATCATCTCGATCGCCTCGTCGTCGAGGTAGATCCCGTGGTCGATCGACCGGATGCCGGCCCGGATGGCGGCCTTGATCCCCGGAGCGCCCTGGGCATGGGCCATCACCGGGATCCCCGCCGCATCGGCCTCGGCGACCAGGGCGACCAGCTCGTCGTCGCGGAAATGCCCATGACGAGGGTCGTCCCGCGGCGAGAGCACCCCGCCCGAGGTCGCGACCTTGATCTGGTTCGCGCCGGCCCGGATCAGCTCACGGACCCTCGCCCGCATCTCGTCGGGTCCATCCACCACGCTTGCCGGCATTCCCGGATAGGGCCGGCCGAAGCCGGCCTCGTAACCCGACGGGTACCAGTCGTCGCCGTGGCCGCCGGTCTGGCTGAGCATCGTCAGGGCGATCCGCAGCCGCGGTCCGCGGACGAGCCCGTCGGCGACCGCCTGCTGCATCCCGAGGTCGGCGCCGCCGGCGTCGCGGACCGTGGTGATCCCGGCGTCGAGGGTCGCCCCGAGGTTCCCGATCGCCTCATAGAAGTGGTACGAGAACGGGGTGTTCACGTGGCGCCACACGTCGACGTGGCTGAAGGCGACATGGACGTGGCAATCGATCAGGCCGGGCAGGACCGTCCGACCGGTGAGGTCGACGGCGACGTCTCCGTCGAGCCCGGGTCCGACCCCGACGAAGCGGCCGTCCTCCACGACGATGTCGGCCGGAGCGGGATCGGCCCCGGAGCCGTCGAAGACGCGGGCCCCGGTGAACAGCGTGCGTGTCATGGGCCGGATGCTAATGGTTCGGGCCGGGCCGGTGTCAGCCGGTGGTCCCGGTCCCCGCGTCGTCCGGTTCGACGGAGACGCTCGCCGCCTCGACGTCTCGCTCGGTCGGCACAGCCCGACGCCGGCGGGCATGGAGCTCGTCGTGGATCTGGCCGTGGGTCCGGCGGTCGGCGACGGGCCGGGTGGCCAGCCGCCGGACCGGGAGCGCCTCGTGCGCGTGGGCGGCGGCGTGGGCCTCGTCCGCCGGACCCGCTTCCCGGGGTACGGGGACGCCGTCGGCGTAGAGGACCGAGAAGAGCCGGACGAGCTCGGGGTCGAACTGGACCCCGGCGTGCCGACGCAGCTCGTGGAGGGCCTGCTCGTGGCTGACCGCCCGCCGGTACGGCCGGCCGGAGACCATCGCCTCGTAGGCGTCGGCGATCGCCACGATCCGCGCCCCCACCGGGATCTCCTGGCCGTTCAACCCGTGCGGATAGCCTCGACCGTCGAACCACTCGTGGTGGTGGAGGACGATGGTCGCCGCGTCGCGCAGGGCGCCGGCCTGCTCCAGGACCACCTGGCCGATCTTGGGATGCTCCGAGACGACCCGCCACTCCGGATCCGTGAGCTCACCGGGGTTCGACAGGATCTCGTCTGGGATGGCCAGCTTGCCGAGATCGTGGAGCATGCTCGCGGTCCGGATCCGCTCGATCTCACCGACCGGCAGGTCGATCGCCCGGGCCAGGCTCACCGACATCTCGGCGATCATCGTCGACGGCTTGCCGGCCCACGCCGGCCGGGCCTCGAGCACCTCGCGCAGGCTGGCCGTGGCCATCCCGGCGGCCAGCCGGCCGACCTCGACGGCGCGCTCCCGGGCCTGCGGTCCGATCGCGGCCCGGCGGACCAGGTTGCCCTCCTCGAGCTCGTGGAAGACGTAGACCTGGTCGCGGCCGAGCGCCTTGGCGGAGTAGAGCGCGGCGTCGGAGTCGCGGACGAGGGCGTCGAGGTCGAGGTGCTGGCCCAGTCCCCCGGCCACACCCGCGCTCAGGGTGATCGTAAGGACGTGGCCGTCCTCGAGGCGGACCGAACGCGACCCGACGAGGCGGCGGAGCTTCTCGGCGCTCGCGGCGGCCGCGTCGGCGTCCGTCTCGGGCAGGACGATCATGAACTCCTCGCCGCCGTACCGGCCGACGATGTCGGTGGTCCGGACGTTGGTCCGGAGGATCTCGGCGATCTCCCGCAGGACGACGTCGCCGGCGGCATGGCCGTGGGTATCGTTGACCCGCTTGAAGTGGTCGAGGTCCACGAGGATGATCGAGCACGGCCGCTGGTACCGGGCGGCGCGGACCAGCTCCTCCTCGAGCCGGGCCAGGAGCGCCTGGCGATTGAGCACGCCGGTGAGGAGATCGACGGTGGCCAGGGTCCAGGCCTCGCCCATCCGCTCGACCAGCCGCCCGAAACCGGCGCGCAGGCGCGGGTCGTCCACTCGGCCCGTGTCGACCCCGCCGCTCAGGTCCCCGCCGCCGGCCAGGATCTCGGTCAGCTCGGCGATCCGGCGCATCTGTCGCCGCCCGATCGTGGCGGCATAGCCGGCCGTCCCGACGAGCGCGCCGATGAGGCCGATGGCCAGGATCGCCAGGATCAGGGTCGTGCTGGTTGAGATGGTCAGGGCCTCATGTCGCTGACGTCGATGGCAGGGTCGGGCCCGGGTCCTCCCGGAGCGCCCGACTCGGTCGATTCATGTCCTCCCCCGGCGTGGCGGACCGCCCGCGCCCCCTGAGTCATCCTCGCGAGATGGTCCCCCCGGGGCCATAGCGAGAAGGTCCCCCTCGTCCGTGGTCGCTCGTGGTACCGGGCCCGGGAAGGCGCGGTGCCCCGATGCACGGGCCCACCGCGAGGGGGACCTTTGCCGCCGGGCGGTGCATCGGAGTGGGGTCCGTGGCGGTGCCGGGGCGCTATCGCTCGACCGCTCGGTGCCGCGGGTCACCGAGGCCGACCGGTCAGAGGCGGTCGGCCGGACCTTCCGGGTCGCTTCCGGGGTCCGAACCGCCGGTTGCGAGCGTCGCGCCCACGAACCGCTCGCCGGTGCCGGCGTCGTCGATGAGGCACGACCAGCCATCGCCGGTCGGCCAGGCCCGGGTCCGGACCCGGGATGCCGGACCGGCGGCGCCCTGGAATTCGAGCCGCCAGCGGCGGGGCAGGTCGTCCACGGGTCCTCCGCCGGCGGCCACGGCCTCCTCCGCCCAGTCGAGGTAGACGGCGTTGTTCACGTGACCCATCGGGTCGAGCTCGTGGCGGCGGACGGCCCTCTCCGGCGGCGGATCCAGGACGCCGGCCGTCGACCCGGTCGGGGGCGTGAGCCGGACGCGGATGGGTGTCAGGGTCGACCCCGGCGTCATCCCGAAGGCGAGACCGAACACCTCGGGGACACGGGTGGGCACGCCTGCGGTCGTGGTCATCGCCCAGTCGACGTCGAGGTCGGCAGCGAGCTCGCCTTCCGCCGACCTGAACTCGGTCCGGCGCCGGGCGATCACCTTGCGGGCCGAGCCGACGATGGTCCTGCCCTCGATGGTCGATCCATCGTCGATCGGGCGGAGGAGCCGCAGGTCCACGCCCCGGACGAGCCAGGCGAGATCCCGCTCCCGGTACCACGACCGGGCGAAGCCGCGTCGCTCCGAGTGGACCCAGGCCAGCTCGGCGGCGTAGCGCAGGAGGACCGAGGCGCGGATCGTCCCCGACGGGCCGGCCTCGTCGAAGCGGACCCGGAAGGCCTGCTCGGCCGTCCGCTCCGACCCGGTCGGCGGCGGTGCGGCAGCCCGGTCGCTCATCGGGGCGCCGACAGTTCGGCCAGGCGTTCGAGGGCGACCAGGCGGGTCGAGTCGTGGGGAGCGGTCTGGCGCTCGAGCCGGACCCGGCATGACCGCTCGGCGTCGAAGACGACGAGCCCGACCACGAGCCGCTCGTCCTCGTCGGCCGCGTGGGTCCGCGCGTCGTCGAGCTGGTAGAGGACGTCGGCGTCGATCCCGCGCGCCCCCCACTTGCAGTCCCACGCCTCGGCACGACCGCCCAGCTCGACGGTCACGTCGTAGGGGTGGATCTCGGCTGCGACGCCGTCGAAGAGGATCCGCCGCTCCCGCCGGGTCGCCGGCGGCCCGGTCGTCGGCCCACGCCGGGCGAGGAGCTGCTCGGTGATCGCCTCGACGATCGCCCCTCGGACCTGGCTGCGGACCTGGTCGCCGCGCTCGGCGACCTCGAGCGAGACGGCCAGGACCGCCTCCGCGGCCGATCGCCGTGCCTCCGGGACGTCGGCCCCGAAGAGGGATGGGAACATCCGGCGCCAGGACTCCGGGTCGTCCCGCTCGCCGTTCATGACCGCCCGGGCCAGGACGTGCTCGGCGGTGCCGGTCGCGACGATCAGCTCGGCCGCACGGGCCACCAGCGGCTCGGCCTGGATCGCCGCGTAGACGACGGCCCGACCGTCGCGGGCGGCGTCCTGGAAGCGCATCGGCCGGTCCCGCCTCAGGCCGGCTCGCCGAGGGCGAGCAGGACGACCTGGGGGAAGGTGGACAGCCAGTCGATCGCCCGGTGTGGATCGGTGATCGCCCGGATCTCGGCGATCGCCTCGTCGACCGCGGCGACGACCGCCGGTGGGGCCGGGTCGACGCCCCGCGCAAGGGCGACCTCGGTCAGCCGGCTCGCCCACGCGGCGTCGAGGTCGTTGACGTACGACCACTCGTCCTCGATCGACTCGCCAAGGTCGGCCAGGTCGCGCTCGGCCGCGATCGCCCGCTCGATGATCCCGGAGATGAGGTCGGGTCGCTGCCCCATGGGTGGAGCGTAGCGGAACGCGACCGGGCGGTCAGGGGACGGTCGGTCAGCCGGTGTTCGGTCAGCCGGTGGTCGTGGCCGCCACGCCGTCGGCGGCGCGGTCCCGGGCGCCCGAGGCGACGCCGGCTCGTCGGATCACGTCCTCGAGCGTGCGTCGGCAGGTCTCGTCCCAGGCCCGGCTGTATGCCCGGCCGGCGGCATGTCGAAGGCGGGCCGCCTCGGCCCGCTGGCCGTGACGAGCCAGGTCGTCGGCCGCGTCGAGGGCGCGACGATAGAGCTCCGGCAAGTGCTCGGCGAGAAGGGGATCCGACGTCACCGGACCACGATGGACCATCCGCAGCCGGCGGAGCATGACCGACTGGTCCCGGTGGCCCCGAGCCGTTCGGGCCATGCCGAACCACTGCCCGCCGACAGTGGCATCATCCCCGGGCGATGACGAGCCAACCCGGAAGGCCCGATCCAGACCGTCCGTCGACGGCCGACGCCGGCGGGCCGAGCGTGCTGCGCGGGACCTGGTACATCCTCCCGACGCCGTTCGACACGGAGGGTCGGCTCGACACCAGGTCGCTCGGGCGGCTCGTCGAGGCGGCGATCGACTGGGGGGTCGACGGATTCACGGCGATGGGCGTCATGGCCGAGCCGGGCAGCCTCTCGGCGGCCGAGCGGACGACGGCGCTCCGGACGATCTTCGAGGCGGCCGGGGGTCGGGTGCCGGTGGCGGTCGGCTGCTCCGGGCCGTCGATCGCGGCGGTCCTCGATGCGGCCGCCCAGGCGCGCTCGCACGGGGCCATCGCGGCCATGGTCGCGGCACCGGCCCTGCTCCGCGACGTGGATGCCCTGCCCCGGTTCTACGCGGCCGTCGCCGCCGGCGCCGGTCTGCCCCTGATCGTCCAGGACGAGCCGGCGGCGACCGGGGTCCTGATGCCGGTCAGCATCCTGCTGGCCTCGCTCCAGGCCGCCGGAGCCCGGACGGTAAAGCTGGAGGATCCCCCGACCCCGCCGAAGATCGGGCGGCTCCTCGCCGCCGACCCGGGCCTGGGGGTCTTCGGGGGTCTCGGCGGCGCGGCGGCCCTCTGGGAGCTCGAGCGCGGGGCGTGCGGGACGATGACCGGGTTCGCCTTCCCGGAGGTCCTCCGGGCGATCCGCGTCGCGCTCGAGGGTGGCGCTCGCGACCGGGCCGGACGGCTCTTCGACCGGTATCTGCCGCTCATCGCGTTCGAGGCACAGCCGATCGTCGGGCTGGGCATCCGCAAGGAGGTCCTCCGCCGTCGCGGGGCGATCGACCGCGCGGCCACCCGGACCGCACCCGGACCGCTCGACCCGGCGACCCTGGCAGCCCTCGACGGTCTGTTCGAGCGACTGGCGATCGAGCCGTCGTTGCCGGCCTTCCGACCGATCACCTGACCTCGGCCGAACATCCCGCAAACCCCGCTCCCGCACACGGAGGCCATCGATGGATCTCGGACTCAACGGCCGGACGGCGCTCGTCGGCGGCGCCTCCTCGGGACTCGGCCGGGCCACGGCCGCTGCGCTCGCTGCTGAAGGCTGCCGGGTGGCGGTCTGGTCGCGCGGCGGGGACGGGCTCGACGCCGTCGCGGACGACCTGCGCGGTCGGTACGGCACCGAGGTGATCGTCCTCCGGGGCGAAGCGACCGAGCCCGGCACCGGGGCCCGGATCGCCGCCGAGGCGACGACCGCCCTCGGACCGATCGACATCGTGATCCTGAACGCCGGCGGCCCGCCGACGGTCGACCCCACCGCGACCGACGCGGCCGGCTGGGAGCGCGCCTTCCAGCTGCTGGCGATCACCCCGATCGAGCTCGCCTCGACCCTCCTGCCGGCGATGCGTGAGCGACGCTGGGGCCGGATCGTGGCGATTCTTTCGTCCGGGGTCCGTCAGCCGATCCCGGACCTGGTCTACTCGAACGGCGGCCGGGCCGCCCTGATGGCGTGGCTGAAGACGACGTCCCGGACGGTGGCTCGCGATGGCGTGACCGTCAACGGGATCCTGCCCGGCCGGCTCGACACGCCCCGGGTGGCGAGCCTCGATCTGGGTCGCGCCGAGCGCGAGGGACGATCGGTCGAGTCGGTCCTCGAGACGAACCTGGCGGCGATCCCGGCCGGCCGCTACGGTCGTCCCGAGGAGCTCGCGAGCTACGCGGCCTATCTCTGCTCGACGGGTGCGTCCTACCAGACCGGGACGTTCGCGGCGGTCGACGGGGGGCTCATCACCGGCCTGCCCTGACGAGACGCCCAAGGCCAGGGACGGCCGGGCCGAGCCCGCGCGCCGGGCCGAGCCCGTCCGTCGGCGATCAGTCGCCGGGGTGCCAGCCGGTCCGGATCTCGAACCGCGTGAAGCCGCCGCCGGGCGGTCGCCGGGCGACTTCGACCGCGGCCACCTCGGACCCCAGCGGACCACGGGCCAGCTCCCGGAGGAAGGTCTCGACGAGCGGCTCGGGGCCCTCGACCACGCACCGGACCGAGCCGTCCGGCTCATTGGCCACCCATCCGCCGAGCCCACCGGCCATCGCGGCCCGGGCGGCGAAGACCCGATACCCGACGCCCTGGACCCGGCCGCGGACCAGGGCTTCGGCCAGGATCCGGCCCTCGCTCGAGGGTGTCGGCCGCCCGGGCTCGGAGCGATCGCTCATGCGGCCGGCTCGACGATCGTGGGCCAGGCCAGCAGGAGGACGTCCACCACCAGCTCCGGACCGACGTTCCCGGCGACCAGCTCGGTGGCCCGCTCCAGCCGGGCCAGGAAGGCCACCGCGGCGCCGGCCGGGAGGAGCGCGGCGACCGGGACGAGCTCGTCGAGGAGGGCCGGGTCACGCACCTCGCCCCGTCCGCCGGCCGCGACCACCGCCAGGTCGCGGGTCAGGTCGCGCCAGATGCCCAGCAGCTCCCGCGCCGCCTGGCGTCGCTCGGCCGGTGGGATCCGGGCCGGATCCGGACCGCCCCGGGTCGCGGACGACGCGTCCCCGGGTCGCTCATCGCCGTCGTCGGGCGCTGACGGCTCTGACGGCTCGGACGGCTCGGACGCTCGCGCGGACCGCCGGGTCCCACGCTCGGCCTCCGGTCGGTCGGCGGACTCGAGCGCCAGGGCGACGTCGCGGGACCGTTCCAGCAGGCCCTTCGCCGTGGCGAGGCGCCGGGCCGGGCGAGCCGCGAGGAGGTCGAGCAGGGACCGGGCGATCTCGTCGCGGGTCACCAGCGTCTCGGGAACGCGAGCGTAGCCGACCGCCAACCCGGGTCGTCCATCGGCGACCCGGGCCAGACGGGCGGCCGTCGGCGGGTCGGCCAGACCGAGGTCGCCGAGCAGACCCTCGATCTCGCGCGGCCCGGTGCGACCCAGACGGACGCGTGCGCAGCGCGAACGGACCGTGGGCAGGAGCGTCTCCTCCTCGTCGGCGCAGAGGATGAGGACGACGTCGGCCGGCGGCTCCTCCAGGGTCTTGAGCAGGGCGTTCTGGGCGTCCTCGTTCATCCGGCTCGCGCCCGCGACGATCGCGACCCTGGGACCTCCCTCGACCGGCAGCAGGGCGAGCTCGCGGACGAGGTCGCGGACGCCGCGAGACGCCTTCGGATCGGCCGGGTCGCCGATCACCACCTGCCCGGCGGCCCCCTCGGGACCCAGCCGGTGGAGGTCGGGATGGTTCCCGCCGGCGACCATCCGGCAGGCCCGGCAGGTCCGGCACGGCCGGGCGACCGGATCGGCGGCCCGGCACAGGAGCGCAGCGGCCAGGTCATCCGCCAGGGTCGTCTTGCCGACGCCCGACGGTCCGACCAGCAGGATGGCATGGGGCGGCCGACCGCGGGCCATCCCGACGACGGCCGCCAGGGCGGACTGCTGGCCCCGGGTCGCCCATCGGCCGGGTCCGGTCGGGACCACCGGGCTGCGCCTAGGCGTCGGGGGCTTCGGCCTTCTTGCGGGCCGGCGGACGCCGCTTCGGGGCGGGGGCCGCCGGCGACTCGTCGCCGGACGCCACGGCACCGGGCGCCGGCGCGGTCTTGGCCCGGCTGGCCGGGCGACGCTTCGCCGGTGCCGGGGCCTCGGCCGACGTCGCGTTCTCGGTAGCCGCCTCGACCGACGCCTTCGCGCGGGCTCGGGCCGGCGCACGCCGCTTCGGGGCGGGCGTCTCGGCGGTTTCGCCAAGGGACGGCGGCGTCTCGGCGGTCTTGGCCCGGCTGACCGGGCGACGCTTCGCCGGTGCCGGGGCCTCGGCCGACGTCGCGGTCTCCGTAGCCGCCACGGCCGGCGTCTTCAGGGCGCCCTGCTCGGAGTGCGGGGTGCGGCCGCGGGAACCCTCGGCCGGACGACCCCCGCCCTTCGCCGCGAGCTGGGCCCGCAGGATCGCCTCGAGCTCGGGTGGGACCTCGCTCCACGGCTCGTCCGAGCGGCCCGACGCCGCCCGGTCGCGATCGGGTCGCGGCGCGGCGGACCGGTCATCCCGTCGGGGTTCGCTGCTCCGACCCCCGCGGCCGCCCTGGCCGCCGCCCGACGGGCGACCGCCGCGACCGCTCGTGTCCGGATAGCGATTGACGCCGCCGCTCGAGCCGCCCCGGCCGTAGCGCTCACGGTCGACGGCCGAGGCGTAGCCGCCCCGGGCCCCACCACGACCGCGAGCGCCGCCCCCGCCGGATGCCCGACGCTGCTCCGCGATGAGGTACTCCGGGATCGCCGGCTCATCCTCATCTTCGATGTCGAACGGGGTCGTCTCGACCGACTGCACCCTGGTCTGGCCGATCTGGAAATCCCAGACGGACCCGAAGGCCCCCGGGCGCGGGGCCCGTGGCGGCCCGGCGACGGCTTCCAGCTCCTCGTCCTCGTCGCTCTCGAGGGGCGGCGATCCGACCCGCTCCGTTGCGGCGGCCTCGGTCCGGACGGCGCCCGTCTCGAGCTCGGCCTCGCCCTCGCCGCGACCGCGACCGCGACCGCGACCGCGACCCCCGCGCCGGCGCCGACGGCGCTGGCCCTCGGCATCGTCCGTCTCTCCGCTCTCGGCGATCGTCTCCGCGCCCTCGACCGCGACCTCCTCCTCGATCGTGGCCGCGGCCGCGGCGAGACGGGCCTGGGCGGCCTTCGAGAGCTTCTCGCCGGGAAGGGCCACGAGTCCGATCGGGGCGCCCGGTGCCGCCTCGGCGGCTGGCTCGACGGTCCGGCTTCGACCACCTCGCGCGGCCGGACGGGCGGCGCCGGCGGCGACCGGCTCGCGTGTCTCCGTGGTCCGGCCGCGACCGCGACCGGTCCCCCGCCCGCGACCCCGACCGGTACCCTCGGTCATCTTGTCGGGGACCTCGGTCATCGACAGGTCCTCGCCGTCGTCGGCGACCCGGCGGCCGCTCCTCGACGAGCCCTTCTCGACCCGGGCCAGCTGGATGATGTCGGTGAAGACGTCGGCGACCTCGATGAGGTCCGACGAGGTGTTGCCGCGGAAGCTGATGACCTCGACCCGGACGCCCATCTCCTGGACCGCCCGGATCGCCGGTGCGAAGTCGCCGTCGCCGGAGACCACGATCGCGACGTCGAGGTTCCGGGCCGTCTTCATCATGTCGACGACGAGCTCGATGTCGAGGTTCGCCTTGACCTTGCCGTCGCCGTACTTGCGGATGTCCTTGCTGACCACCTTATAGCCGTGGCGGGCGAGGAAGGAATGGAAGTTGCGCTGGTTCTCGTTGTCCGGGTCGAGTCCCGTGTAGGCGTAGGCGCGCACGAAGTCGCGACCGGCCACGGCCGACTTCAGGAGCGTGACGTAGTCGATGTCCACGCCGGCCGCCTTGGCCGCGTAGAAGATGTTCGCCACGTCCACGAAGACGGCGACGTTCTTGCTCACGATGACTCCTCGATCTGATGGGTGGCCGCCCGGCGCGTCGTCGCGGCTCGGGGGCTCGGTTTGATGGTCGTGTTCGGTTCGATGGTCATGTCCGGAGATGCGACCCAGACCGCTCGGCGGTCACCGGTCGCTCGATGGTCGGCCTGCCGTCGCGGAACCCCCGGTGGTCCCAGCGTGCCCGCTCGGCGGGATCGTCGGGGCGCGACGCCTCCACGACGGCGCAGCCCTTGTTGCGGGCCGAGCGAAGGACCTCTTCGACGAGGATCTCGGTGATCGCATCGGCATCGTGGCGGGGATCGCAGACGAGCAGGTCCACGGTACCCACGAACCCGCCGGCACGAACCGACGGCCGGAGGGCCAGGATGGCCACGCCGACGATCGTCCGCCGGAGCTCGGCCACGATCACCGTCGCCTGCGGCAGGTAGACCAGCTGGCGGAGCAGATCGGGGGCGACCAGCGGCCCGTCGGCGTCCGCCATCGCCCCCGGCCCCGCGCACAGCGCGACGAGCCGATCGATGTCGGTGATCCGGGCCGCTCGAACCTGGTATTCCACGCTGTCGGGTGCAACCTCGCGAGGATGGCGCGTCGTCGCGAACGTCGAGATCGGGTTCCGACCGGGTTCGCCCGGGAGATCCGACCGCGGGCACGCCTCAGGGGGCGAGCGGTGGACCGCTCGACAGCCGCCTCGGGCGCCCGTCGATCGCCTGTTGCAATCGACGCGCCGGAGGCTAATATACGGCATCGCTTCGGCGGCCACCTGCGCGCCGCCCGGAGTTCGACAGCCGTGCCGCCGCCGCACCGCACCGACGACCCCGACCGCGTGTCCCGCCGCAAGCTCCTGGAGGGGGGCCAGGCGCTCGGTTCGCGACCGGGGACGAATGGGCGACGGCGACGTGCCGACCGCCGAACCACGGGAGGACGGGCGGGGGTTTCGACCGGGATCGCTCGTCACTCGGACGAGCGGCTATAGGAGGAGTAACGGATGAAGGTCACCAAGCTCGGCGCGATCGTCGCCAGCGCGGTGTTCGTCTTCGCGGCCTGCTCGAGTGGGAGCACGGCCAGCGGCGGAAGCAAGGGCAGCGTCGACATCTGGTCGTCGCTCCCGCGCCAGGGCTCGTCGAAGGGCCAGTCGGACACCCTCGTCAACGGCATCAAGATGGCGCTCGAGAAGCGCGGTGGTGCGGTCGGCGGCTGGACGGTCAACTACGTCGACCAGGACGACTCCACGGCCGAGGCCGGCAAGTGGACCCCTGAGAAGGAGACGGACAACGCCACGAAGGCCGTGGCCGATGCCGCTCTCGCCGCCTATGTCGGCACGTTCAACTCCGGCGCGGCCAAGATCTCGATCCCGATCCTGTGCAAGGCGGGCATCCCGATGGTCAGCCCCGCCAACACCTACCCCGGCCTGACGAAGCCCGGCAAGGGTGAGGCCGACGAGCCCGACAAGTACTACAAGGACTGCAAGAGCGGTCACAACTACTACCGCGTCGTCCCCGCCGACGACCTCCAGGGCAAGGTCGGCGCCGACTGGGCCAAGGAGCTCGGCGCGGCGAAGGTCTACGTCCTCGACGACACCGAGATCTACGGCAAGGGCGTCGCCGACGTCTTCGATGCCTCGGCCAAGGCCGCCGGTCTGACCGTCCTCGGTCACGACCAGGCCCCGGGCAAGGCGACCGATTACAAGGCCCTGGCCGCCAAGATCAAGGCCGCCGGTCCTGATCTCGTCTACTACGGCGGGATCACCCAGAACAACGCCGGTCAGCTCTGGAAGGATCTCCGCGAGGCGATGCCGAACGTCAAGCTGATGGGCCCCGACGGCATCTACGAGGATGCCTTCATCAAGGCTGCCGGCTCGGCGGCCGAGGGCACCTACCTCACCTTCGGCGGTACCACCGCCGACCAGTACACCGGCGACGCGGCGAAGTTCCGCGACGAGTACAAGGCCAAGTACGGGGCCGATCCCGAGGTCTACGCGATCTACGGGTACGAGGCGATGAACGTCACCCTCGACGCCATGGATCGGGCGATCAAGGCCGGTGCCGCCGACCCGGCAGCGATCCGCGCGGGCATCCTCACCCAGCTGGCCGCGACCAAGGACTTCAACGGCGTGCTCGGCAAGTGGTCGTTCGACGCGAACGGCGACACCACGAACACGCTGTTCTCCGGGTCCACGGTCACCGGTGGCAAGTTCGCTTTCGCCAAGGTCCTCGGCCAGTAGCCGGCGACCCGAACACGCGATAAGGACCGGGCCGGTCACCCCCGCGGGGACCGGCCCGGTCACTCACCCGAGCGTCTAAGGGCTGCGCACCTAGAGGACGAGTGGTGGAACGTACGATCTCCCGGCGACCGCCGATCGCCGCGGTCTTCATCATCGTGGTCGGTCTTCTGTTCGTCGCCCTCTTCGCGATCGGTCAGGGAGGCCTGATCCCGATCGCGGGGCCGTGCTTCGCCGACCTCGGCACGTGCGCCGACAACCCGCTCAAGATCGGGTTGTTCAACGGGCTGATCGTGGCCCTCATCGCCATGGGCTACACGCTCGTCTACGGCATCCTGCAGCTGATCAACTTCGCCAACGGCGACGTGTTCATGATCGGCTCGATGCTTACCTTCTTCGGGGTCACCTTCTTCGGGCTGACCGAGGGCAGCGGCGCAGCGATCCTCGTCCCGGTGCTGCTGGGCCTGCTCCTCGTCATCATGCTGTTGACCGCGACGCTCAACGCGTCGATCGAGCGACTGGCCTATCGACCGCTCCGGAACGCCCCGACCCTGGCCACCCTGATCTCGGCCATCGGGATGTCGTTCGTCCTCCAGAACGTGGGCCAGATCATCCTCGGCCCGTCCCCGAAGTCGCTGCCCAAGATCCTGCCGACCAACGTGGTGTTCTCGATCGGGCCGGTCCAGTTCACCTTCAACGAGCTGTTCGTGGCCGCGGTCACGATCCCGCTCCTCATCGCCCTCGCCTGGTTCGTCCGGAGCACTCGCCAGGGCAAGGCGATGCGGGCGACCGCCCAGGACCGCGAGGCGGCCGGGCTGATGGGCATCAACGTGAACCGGACGATCTCCCTGACGTTCCTGCTGGCCGGTGCCCTGGCCGGCGGCGCCGGGCTGGTGGTCGCCCTGTTCTACGGTCAGGCCTGGTGGTTCTTCGGCTTCCCGTTCGGCCTGCTGGCGTTCACCGCGGCCGTGCTCGGCGGGATCGGCAACCTGACCGGCGCGGCCCTCGGCGGCGTGGTCCTGGGGCTGATCCGGGCGCTGACCGACTACTACATCGACCCGAAGTGGACGAACTTCGTGGTCTTCTCGATCCTGATCCTCGTCCTCGTCTTCAAACCGACCGGACTCCTCGGCGCGAAGCAGGCGGAGGGCAGCTGAGATGGCCGTCCAGACGATGCCGGCCCAGAGCGGCCGCCGCCTCCGGGGTCCGCTGAGCGATGCCGACGCCGCCCGCCGAAACCGGCTCATCGTCGGGGTCCTGCTCGTCGCCGCGCTCGTCTATCCGTTCGTGGTCGGGATCATCCCCCAGGGTGCGCCGGCGCCGACGGTCAACAACCTCATCGTCATGTGCTACTACGCGGTGCTCGCCCTCGGGCTGAACATCGTGGTCGGCTTCGCCGGCCTGCTCGACCTCGGGTACGTCGCGTTCTACGTCTTCGGCGCCTACACCACCGCGTTCCTCGCATCGCCCCAGTTCGGGCTCCACGCCCCGTGGCCGCTCGTCGCGATGGTCGCGATCATGGTCGCGGCCGGCGCCGGACTCCTCCTGGGCGCACCGACCCTCCGACTGCGCGGTGATTACCTGGCCATCGTGACCCTGGGCTTCGGCGAGATCGTGCCCGAGCTCGTCCGCAACCTCGACAAGGTAAACGTCACGGTCGCCGGGATCGTCATCGTCGGGCCGGACGCGAACATCACCGGCGGGGCGCTCGGGATCAACCCCGTCGACGCCCTGGTGATCCCCTTGCCCGCATTCCTGCAAACCCTGTTCGACGTCAAGGAGCTCAGCTTCAGCAACTCGAACCCGAACGCCGCCTTCTACCTGGTCCTGGGCATCCTCCTGACCAGCTTCTTCGTCTGCCGGAGGCTGCGCGACAGCCGGCTCGGTCGGGCCTGGATGGCCATCCGCGAGGACGAGACCGCCGCCGGGAGCATGGGCATCAACACCACCGCCACGAAGCTCCTGGCCTTCGCCCTGGGAGCCAGCTTCTCGGGCTTCGTGGGCGCCTTCGTGGCCTCCTACCAGACCGCGGTCTTTCCCGAGTCGTTCAACTTCTCGGTCTCGATCAGCATCCTGATCATGGTCATCCTCGGCGGGATGGGCAGCCTCCGCGGCGTGGTCGTCGGCGCCTTCGCCCTGACCTACGTCAGCCAGACGTTCCTGCCCTTCCTGGGCAAGATCGTCGATCCGATCATCCAGGGGGCGGGCCTGACCGAGTTCACCCTCGTCTCGCTCAACTACCTCATCTTCGGGATCGTCCTGGTCCTGATGATGATCTTCCGCCCGGAGGGCATGCTGCCGGTGGCGGCGCGCAAGGCCGAGCTCCACGGCGAGGGGATCAACGTCGGCGAGACGTTTGGCACGACCGACAGCCTGGCCGAGGCGGCCACGACCTACGAGGAGGAGTCCGGCGAGCTCGGGATCGCCGACTCGATCGCCGCCGAAGAGGCGGCCGAGCGGTCCGAGGCCACCCTGGGTCCACCGCCCGGCGACCCGCCGGCGAGCTCGGGCGCCCACGGCGGCGGGGGAGCGGCATGACCGCCACGGCGCTGCCGCCGGCCGGCGGGCCGGCCACCGACGACCGATCGGTCCTGCTCCACGCCAGCAAGGTCCGCAAGGAGTTCGGCGGGCTGGTCGCCGTCAGCGACGTCGACTTCGACATCCCGCGCGGGGCGATCGTCGGGCTGATCGGGCCGAACGGGGCCGGCAAGACGACGTTCTTCAACATGATCACCGGGTTGTACCGGCCCACCTCGGGCAAGATCGTCTTCGACGACAAGATCCTCTTCGAAGGCGTCGACGGGAAGGTCATGACCTCGGCCCGGACCCACGAGGTCGTCCGCGCCGGGGTCGGTCGGACGTTCCAGAACATCCGGCTGTTCGGCAACATGAGTGTCCTCGAGAACGTCCTCGTCGGCCTCCACCACACCCTCAAGGGGAGCTGGTGGCGGACGATCCTTCTGACCCCGGGCATCAAACGCGAGGAGAAGGAGGCCGTGGAGCGGGCCCGGGCGCTCCTGGCCATGCCCGAGCTCGACCTGCTCAAGCGTGAGCACGACTACGCCCGCAACCTGCCCTACGGCGACCAGCGTCGCCTCGAGATCGCCCGGGCCCTGGCCACGAACTGCAAGCTCCTCCTGCTCGACGAGCCGACCGCCGGGATGAACCCCGAGGAGACCCACGAGCTCACCGCCTTCGTCCGCAGTCTGCGCGACCGGATGGGCCTGACCGTCCTCCTGATCGAGCACGACATGCGGGTCGTCATGGGCATCAGCGAACGGGTCACGGTCCTCGACCACGGCGAGAAGATCGCCGAGGGAACGCCGGACGAGGTGCGAGCCGACGTCCGGGTCATCGAGGCGTACCTCGGGCGTGGCGCGGCCGCGGAGGGCAAGTAGATGGCGCTCCTGGAGCTCAAGGAGGTCCACGCCTACTACGGCAACATCCAGGCCCTCAAGGGGGTCAGCTTCTCGGTCGAGCCCGGCGAGATCGTCACCCTCATCGGCTCGAACGGGGCGGGCAAGAGCACCACCCTCAAGACGATCAGCGGCCTCCTCCGGCCGCGGGTCGGCGAGATCTGGTTCGACGGTGTCCGGATCGACGGGCACAACGCCGCCGACATCGTCGCGCGGGGTATCTCCCAGTCGCCCGAGGGTCGCCGCGTCTTCCCCCGGATGTCCGTCCAGGAGAACCTGGAGATGGGCGCCTTCCAGCGCAAGAAGGGGCCCGAGGTGACCGCCGACTTCGAGCGGGTCTTCAGCCTCTTCCCGCGTCTCCGGGAGCGCCGCCTCCAGCACGGCGGGACGCTCTCGGGCGGCGAGCAGCAGATGCTCGCGATCGGCCGGGCGCTGATGGCCCGGCCACGGCTCCTCCTCCTCGATGAGCCGTCCATGGGCCTGGCCCCGATCCTCGTCGAGCAGATCTTCGACATCATCAAGGACATCAACGCCCAGGGCACCACGGTCCTGCTCGTCGAGCAGAACGCGCTCATGGCCCTGGGCATCGCCCGACGCGGCTACATCCTGGAGACGGGAGCCATCGTTCTCGAGGACGAGGCGAGCCTCCTGGCGACGAACCCCGAGGTCAAGAAGGCCTACCTCGGCGGCTGACCCGGGGGTCCCCGGCCGTCCGACTCAGTAGCGCCGCTCGCCGGCGATGTCGTAGGCCGCCCGGGCAAGGATGACGAGCCCGATCCCGGTGACCCAGATGCCGGGCGCCAGGTCGGGCCGGAGACCGGCCGGGTCGATCAGCACGAACTCGACGGCCCGCCAGGCGAAGGCCGTCCAGGCCACCACCGTGACGATGACGTAGGACAGCGCCCGGTCGATCGCCAGGGGCTTGTCGCCGGCCGCGTAGGGCAGCGAGACGAGGGCCAGGATGAGCAGGGCGCAGATGAACACGATGATGCCCTTGTCGGTGAAGGCGTTCGTCGAGATCGCGGTCAGCCCGGTGGTCCCACCCGAGGCGGTGAACCAGGGCAGGACGCAACCGACGAGGACGACGATCGCCCCGATCGCAGCGAGCAGCCGACCCCGGCCGAGCGGTCGACGGTGCACGGGCCCGGCCTAGCCCTGACCCGAGTAGACCTCGGGGCGGAGCACGCCCACGAAGCGCAGGTTGCGATAGAACTCGCCGTAGTCGAGGCCGTAGCCGACCACGAAGCGGTCCTCGATCGTGAAGCCCGTGTAGTCGACCGGGATCTCAACGAGGCGCCGGGCCGGCTTGTCGAGGAGGGTGCAGATCCGGAGCGACGCCGGGTTCTTGCCCCGCAGGTAGCGGATGAGGTAGTTGAGGGTCAGCCCGGTGTCGATGATGTCCTCGACCAGCAGGACGTCCTCGCCGGCGATGCTGGCCGAGAGGTCCTTGAGGATCCGCACCAGACCGGACGACTCGGTCGCCGTGCCGCCGTACGACGAGACCTCCATGAGGTCGATCCGGACCGGGCGGTCGATCGCCCGCATCAGGTCGGCCATGAACGGGAGGGAGCCCTTCAGGACGCTGACCAGGGTCAGGCTCCGGTCGTGGTAGTCGTCGCTGATCGCTCGACCGAGCTCGCGGACCCGGGCCTCGATCACGTCCTCGGTGAGCAGGATCTCGTCGACGTCGGCGCGCAGGTCGGGGGGCATCGTCATCGTTCGGTCGCCGTGACGTCAGCCGACGTCTCGAGCCGCGCGGCGACCGACGATCGACGACCGGAGCGACGGCGACGACGGCGCGGCGCGGCGCCGACGGCCGGGTCGGAGGCCCCTCGCTCCGGAGCGGGTCCGGGGGAGTCCGCGTCGGTCGGGACGCCGGGGGCCCGATCCGGGACGGCGATGCCGAAGGGACCGGCCAGCATCTCGCCGTAGGGCCGGTCCGGGGTGACCTGGCCGGGCGTCCCGGACAGCTCGTCGGCAAGGGCCAGGCGGCCGTACTTGAGCATGAGCGCCCGGAAGTCGCGGGCGTAGAGCAGCTTCACTCGGACCGCCGGGTAGAGCTCGCGAAGTCGTCGGAGCTTGCGGTTCTTGCGCCGGACGAGCTTCTGGCGCAGGGTGGTCAGCTCGACGTACAGGTCGAGATCGGGCAGGTAGAAGTCGGGTGCGAAGCTCTCGAGGACGTCGCCGTCGGTGTTCCACAGGATCGGGAAGACGTGCGGCTCGTATTCCCAGCGGACCGCGTAGAAGTCGAGGATCCGGGAGAGCTCGGCCTCGCTGGCGTGGGCGAAGGCCGGGCTCGGCGCGATGGGTCGGACCTCCTCTGGGGGGGTGGACCCCGGTCCGCTCACCCGGCGCGACTCGCCGGTTCGCGGCCGCGGGCGGCGCGGATCGTTTCGCCAAGTCGTTCCCGCAGCCGCTCGCGTGGACCCATCGACGACCAGTCTAGCCGACCGCCGGTCGGCGGGCGAGGCGGATACCCTCCGGGTCTTCCGCGATACCCATGGGGAGTATGATGGAGGCGATGAGGCGAGACGCGCCCGACCCTCGGACCAGAAGATGCCAGGCACCACCCGCACCGGTCATCCCGCCGCCCACGACGATCATGACTTCCGGCACAGCTACTCCAAGGACAAGGCCGTCCTCGTCCGCCGGCTGGGCCGGATCGAGGGCCAGGTCCGGGGGATCGCCCGGATGATCGAGCGCGAGGAGTACTGTGTCGACATCCTCCAGCAGACCGCGGCGCTCCAGGCGGCGGTCGACGCCGTCTCGATCATGATCCTCGAGGATCACGTCCGGGGCTGCGTCCGGACCGCAGCCGAGCGCGGCGAGGCCGACGTCTACGTGGACGAGGTCATCGACGTCGTCCGGCGCAGCCTCGGCCGCCCGGTCCGACCCGCCCGGGGCACGTAGGCACAGACCGACACCCCGGAGACAGCCCCGCGGCCTCCGGCCTGCGGTACTTTCCGGGTCGGAGTCTGCACCGGACGGGGGATGTTCCCGGACGCACCGGTCGGGCGACCATGGGGCCCATGGCCGAGCCCGACGCGACGATCCTCCGGCTGCCGATCCGGCCGCCGGTCGTCGGCGCGCCACCCCGTTACGCCGAGCGACGAGGCACCGATCGTCGCGAGGAGGATCGGCTGGCCCGCGAGGAGGCCACGCTCCTGGCCCGGGTCCTCGACATCCTTGCCGGGGACGCGAGCGCCGAGCGTCGGCTGGCCGGGGTCCTCGATCTCCTGGCCGCGACCGCCGGCGCCCGTCGGGCGGCCGTCCTGTCGGGCGATCCCGAGCGACGGGTCGCGGTCACGGCCGAGACGACGGCCGGTCTGGCCGATCCGGCGGGCGCGGTCGAGCTCGCCGCCTGGCTCGACGCCCACGCGCCGCGCAGTCGGGCCGAGCGAGCCGCCTCGGGGCCCGCCGCGGTGACGATGGTCCGCGGACGTACCGAGGCCGCCAGACCGCTGGCGGTCACAGCCGACTCCGGTCGGGCGCCGGATGCGCGCTTCGCCTCGCTCGACATCCCGGTGGCCGGTCGGGTGACTCTCGGCTTCGAGATGGACGACGAGGACGGGGTCCTGGCCCTGGCCCACCGGCTGCCGCCGACCCTGGCCCGCCATGCCGCGGTGGCCCTCGCCCTGGTCACCGGTCAGCTGGCGGCGAGCGCGGAGCTCGAGGCGCTTCGGGCCCACGAGTCGGAGCGCGAGCGGTTCGTCTCGACGGTCGCCCACGACCTGCGATCCCCGCTGACCGGGCTGAGCGGCTACCTGGACCTCATCCTCGAGGACCGGGTCGGCGACCCGGCGATCGTCGGCGAGTTCCTCGAGCGGAGCCGGCAGATCGTCGAGTCGATGACCGACCTGGTCGGCGATCTGCTCGAGATCTCCAAGCTCGACGCCGGCAACCTCCGCCTCGAGATCGCGCCGTTCTCGGTGGCCGAGGTCGCCGGGCGGGCGGTCGTCGCGCTGGCTCCGATCGCCCTCGACCGGCAGGTCGAGCTGCGGACCGATCTGCCGCCCCGGATGCGGGCCGCGGTCGGCGACCGCCGTCACGTGGAGCGGATCGTCACGAACCTCCTGGCCAACGCCCTGAAGTTCGGAGGCCAGGGAGGGACGGTGGAGGTCGCCGGCCGGTTCGACGGACCGGTCGCGGTCCTGGCCGTTCGCGACGACGGTCCCGGCATCGAAGCCGGCCGACCGGTCCCGGATCTTCGAGCGGTTCTACCGGATCGACGGCCACGCCGCGATCGCCGGAACGGGCCTCGGGCTGGCGATCGCCCGCGACCTGGCCCGGGCGATGCGCGGCGACCTGGCCCTGGCGTCCGTGCCGGGCAGCGGTTCGAGCTTCGTCCTGGTCCTGCCCGGACCGACCGGCTCCGATCCGGCCATGATCGAGGCGACCCTCGAGCGAGCGGTCGGCGCCGAGGAGGTCCGACTCGAGGAGGCCGCCGTCCTCCGGGCGATCCGCGCCTCGGGTCGGGAACCGGGTCCCCCTGGACGGTCTCGCCCGGCGAGCGCGGAGCCGGCCGAGGCGGCGGTCGATCGGGGGCCCGACCGACCTCGGCTCCGCTCGATCGACGGATCGCTGTCGATCGTCGAGGGACCGGAGCGCGCCTGACCGAGCCGACCGCGAGGCCGGCCCGACCCGACCGGTCATCCACGAGCCGGGCGCCGATCCGCTGACTTATCCACGAAGGTGGACGGCGGCCCGATGTTGGTGGATAACCGCGTTGACGGCGGCCCGCGGGCGGCCTAACGTCCGGCTTCCGCACGACAGGGCGGCCGCAGGGTACCGTGACTCGCGAGGGGCGCCGGGAGACCGGAGCCAGAACCGGACGAGTCGGGGAAGACCGAACGGACCGTCGTGGCGCGCCAGCAACGACGTCGGGAGCGGCTCGCGCCCGATCCACGCCCCCCAGCCGGAGGACACGTGGACGAGGCTCGCGAACCGCTCCCGTCGCGCGTCGAGGGGCTCCCCGAGCTGCCGGACGAGGCGCTCGCCGTCCTCGAGACGGGGCTGGCCGTCCTGGGTCTCGATGGACTCGCCGGGCCCAGCCGGCTGGCGCTGACCGCTCACCTCCGCCTCCTCGCCGCGTGGAACGGCGCGATCAATCTGACCTCGATCCGTGAACCGGTGACGGCCGTCCGGCTCCACCTCCTCGACAGCCTGACCGCGGTCCCCCTCCTTCGCGCCGCGCGCATCGACGCGTTCGTCGACCTTGGCAGCGGCGGCGGGTTCCCCGGGCTGCCTGCTCGCGATCGCCCTGCCGGCCCGGCGGGTCCTGCTCGTCGACAGCGTCGCGAAGAAGGCGCGCTTCCTGGCCACGGCCTCGGCCGCGCTGGAGATGTCCGACCGGGTCGAGGCCTTCGCCGGGCGGGCCGAGTCGCTCGCCGCCGACCGGCGTCATCGCGAGCGCTGGCCGGCCGTCACGGCCCGGGCGGTCGGGGGGCTGGCCGAGCTGGCCGAGCTCGGACTGCCGCTGCTCGCGCCGGGCGGGCTCCTGGTGGCCTGGAAGCGGGGCGAGATCGAAGCCGAGCTCTGGGCCGGCCGGGCGGCGCTCGGCATCCTCGGTGGCGGGCAGCCGAGATCGTGCCGGTCGACGAGCGGCTGGGCCTGCCCGGTCACCGTTGGTGGTGATCGAGAAGGTCCGACCGACCCCGGCCGGTTACCCGCGCGACCCGGCGATCCGGAGACGACGACCCCTCGCCTGATCGGCGATCGGTCCGACCGCCCGCACGATCGCGTGTCCGCACCGAAGACCCGGACGCGTCGGCTGCGACGCCGAGCGCGACGGACCCCGGGTGACGGAAACTCTGGGGATGCGGATCGCGGTCCTGTCCGACATCCACGCCAATCTCGGGCGCTCGAGGCGGTCCTGGCAGACGCTCGGCAAGGTCGAGGCCCTGTGGCATCTCGGCGACGTCGTCGGGTACGGACCCGACCCGGACGCGGTCGTGGACCGGTTGCGGGATCTCGGGGCGATCGGCGTCTGCGGCAATCACGACACCGCCGCCCTGGGTGGTCCCGAGATCGACCTACTTCAACGTCGATGCGCGGCGGGCCATGGAGTGGACCCGGGCGGCGATCGCCCCGAGGACCCGCGAGTGGCTGACCACCCAGCCGGAGCGCCGCTCGGAGGGCGACTTCAGCCTGGTCCACGGCAGCCCCCGCGATCCGATCTGGGAATACGTCACGACGGCCCCGGTCGCCCGGCTGAACCTCGAGGTCGTGACCACGCCGTACGTCCTGAACGGCCACACCCACCTGCCCCTCGTCTTCCGGGACGTCGACGGGCTCATCGAGACGATCACCCCGGCCGACGGCTCGGTCCTGCATCTCGACGGCCGACCGGTGATGGCCAACCCCGGCAGCGTCGGCCAGCCCCGTGACGGCGACCCGCGGGCGGGCGCGATGGTCTTCGACACCGAGCGGTCCGAGCTGCGCTGGTACCGGGTGGCGTACGACATCTCCGGGACCCAGGCGGCGATGCGGGCGGTCGGACTCCCGGCACGCCTGGTCGAGCGGCTCGCGCACGGATTGTGACCGGACGGATGATAGCCTTGCCCGCTGGACGGACCGGAGTCGGAGGCAGCGTGACAGTCCGCCGCGAAGCGACGACGCGATGATCGGCGGTCGCCGACCGCTCGCCGGGCGAAAGCCCGGGGACCGGCGGGTCCGGGTGGAGCGCCCGCACTCCCCGTACTTCCGCTACACGGGACCCGGCCAGCTCGTCGCCAAGGAGGCGGCCTCCGTCCCGAAGACCCCACTCGGTCGGGCCCTCGCCCGGGTCCGGTCGGTCGTCTTCGGACGTCCCCTGGCGAGCGAGGAGGAGATCGGCGAGCGTCTCTCCAAGGTCAAGGCGCTGGCGATCTTCAGCTCGGACGCGATCTCGTCGTCGGCCTACGCGACCGAGGAGATCCTGCGGGTCCTCATCGTCGCCGCGGCGGCCGGGGCGCTGACCTACTCGATCGGGGTCTCGCTGGGGATCGCCCTCCTGCTGACGGTCGTCTCGCTGTCCTACCGCCAGGTCTGCCGGGCCTATCCCCACGGCGGCGGAGCGTACGCGGTCGCGCGCGAGAACCTCGCCCCGCTGTTCGGCCTGATCGCGGCGGCCGCCCTGCTCATCGACTACGTCATGACGGTGGCGGTCTCGACGGCCTCGGCGATCCAGCAGCTCCAGTCGATCTACCCGCCGATCTACGACTACCGGATCGAGATCGCCTTCGTCTCGATCGGGCTGATCACGATCGGCAACCTGCGCGGCCTGCGTGAGTCCGGGAACATCTTCGCGATCCCGACGTACGTCTTCGCCGCGCTGGCCCTGGGGATCGTGGCGATCGGCTTCTCGCGGATCGCCGGGGGCACTGCCGCACCGCTTCCGCCCCAGCCGGACGCGATGGTCCCGGGCACCGAGGCGCTGACCCTCTTCCTGCTCCTCAAGGCGTTCGCCGGGGGCTCGGTGGCCCTGACCGGCGTCGAGGCCATCGCCAACGGCGTGCCCGCCTTCAAGCCACCGGAGTCGAGGAACGCGGCGAACACGATGACCGCGATGGCGGTCCTCCTGGGGATCATCTTCGTGGGCGTCACGATCGTCGCCCACGCCTTCGCCATCGTGCCGTCGGTCGACAACAGCGGCGGTCCCACGGTCATCGCCCTGGTCGCCGGAACCGCGTTCGGCGCGGGCAGCCCGATGTTCGTCCTCTTCCAGCTGAGCACGGCGCTCATCCTGTTCCTCGCGGC
This sequence comes from uncultured Chloroflexia bacterium, assembly GCA_963809595.1. Lineage (GTDB taxonomy): Bacteria > Chloroflexota > Limnocylindria > Limnocylindrales > CSP1-4 > Chersky-267. Next base: position 39,791 of record CAWEKG010000003.1, read on the forward strand.
GAACACCAGCTTCAACGCCTTCCCGCGGCTGGCGGCCATTCTCGCGGAGGACGGCTACATGCCCCGCCAGTTCAGCTTCCGGGGCGACCGGCTGGCCTACAGCTGGGGCATCGTCCTGCTGGCCGGTATCGCCTTCGGCCTCCTCTTCGTCTTCAACGGCGACACCCACGCCCTGATCCCGCTCTACTCGGTCGGCGTCTTCGTCTGCTTCACCCTTTCCCAGGCCGGCATGGTCCGGCACTGGTTCCTGGACCGCGTGTCGGGTTGGTGGTGGCGTGCCGTCCTGAACGCCTTCGGGGGAGCCCTCACCCTCGTCGTCCTGCTCGTGGTGACCTCGGTGAAGTTCACCGATGGGGCCTGGCTGGTGGCGGTGCTCATCCCCGTCCAGGTCCTGCTCTTCCTGTTCATCGAGCGCCAGTACTCGGCCGCCGGTCGCCAGGTCGCGGTCCGACCCGACTTCGTGGTGCCGCCGCTCCATCGCGAGGAGCGGGTGGTCGTCCCGGTCCCGGGGCTGACCCGGGCCGTGGTCCAGGCGATCAACGTCGGACGCTCGATCAGCGACGACATCCGGGCGGTCTACATCTCGGACGACCCCGACGCGGCGACCGAGATGCGCGAGCGCTGGGAGCGCCAGGTCCCGGGCGTTCCGCTGGTCGTCGTGGAGTCGCCCTACCGGGCGCTCATCGGGCCGCTCCTGGCCTATCTCGACGTCCTCGACGCGGCCTGGCCGCCGGACAAGGACGAGCCGGTGACCTTCGTGGTCATCCCCGAGTACGTCGCCCGCCACTGGTGGGAGCGGATCCTCTACAACCAGTCCTCGAAGCGGCTCCGGACGGTCCTCCTCGGTCGACCGCACACGGTGGTCGTGAACGCCCCATACCGGCGCGAGGACACCGCGGGCTTCGAGTCGCCGCCCGCCCCCTGACCCCGACGGCCGATCCGACACCGTGCCGGACGCGACCCGGGGCCGGTGGTATCGTGACCGCCGTGCCAGCCCCAGATCCTCGCCCACAGTTCCGTCGCGCCGTCGTCGCCGTCAACGGCGGCCCGAGCGACGCCCGGATCGTCCGGACGGCCTGCCAGCTGGCCCGGACCACGAAGGCGACGCTAGTCGCGGTCCACGTGGTGGAGATCGGCTGGAACCTGCCCCTCGACGCCGATATCGCCGGCCGGTCCGAGGAGGCGCAGCGAGCCTTGGACATGGTCGAGGGGGCGGCCGAGGCCGAACGGATCCCGATCGAGACCGTCCTCCTCCAGGCCCGCGACGTGGGCGCCGCGATCGTCGACGAAGCCAGCGAGCGGGGGGCGGATCTGCTGATCCTGGGCCTGCCCTACCGCAAGCGTTTCGGGGGCGACTTCGCGATCGGGCGGACCATCCCCTATGTGTTCAAGAACGCGCCGTGCGCGGTCATGGTCATCCGTGAGCCGATGGCCGAGGAGCCTGAGCTATGAAGATCGTCATCGTGGGATGCGGCCGGGTCGGGGCGACCCTCGCCGGCGATCTCGACGGACGCGGCCACGAGGTCATCGTCATCGACCAGGTGACGAGTGCGTTCGACCGACTGCCGGCCACGTTCGGCGGCCAGGCGATCCGGGCCGACGGCACGGACGAGGATTCGCTCCTCCGCGCCGGGGCCGGCACGGCGGACGTCTTCCTGGCCCTGACCGAGGGCGACAACCGCAACGTGATGGCCGCCCAGCTGGCGGCCGAGGCGCTGGGCATCGAGCAGGTCGTGGCCAAGATCAACGACCCCGTCCGGGCCGAGGCGTACGCGGCGCTGGGCATCGCCACCATCTGCCGGACGGAGCTCATGGACCGGGCGCTCCTCGAGTCGATGGGTCTGCCGCCGGGCGACCAGCCCGGGTATCGTGCGGCCGCGCCGCACGAGCACCCGATGACCGAACGACCCGCGTCCGCGCCGGTCCCCGCGTCGACCGCCCGCGCGGCGACCGCCACCGGCCGGGAGGGCTGAGCGATGTTCGTCCTCGTCATCGGCGGCGGCAAGGTCGGCTATTACCTCACCAAGGAGCTCATCGATGCCGGCCACGAGGTCGTCCTCATGGAGCGCGACCCACGCCGAGCCGGCCAGATCGCCGACGAGATCGGTTCCGTCGTCATCCCCCGGGATGGCTGCGAGGGCAAGTACCTCGTCGAGGCCGGCTGCGAGCGCGCCGACGTGGTTGCCGCGGTCACCGGCGACGACGAGGACAACCTCGTGATCTGCCAGATGGCCAAGCACCACTTCGACGTCCCGCGGACCATCGCCCGGGTGAACAACCCCAAGAACGAGGCGCTCTTCCGGCATCTCGGGGTGGACGAGCTGATCAGCCCGACCCGGATGATCCTGGGCTCGATCGAGCAGGACATCCCCGTCCACGAGCTGCTCCATCTCGCCGCGCTGGGCGGGGGCGAGCTCGAGCTCATCGAGGCCCAGCTCGGCGACGGCTCGCCGGCCATCGGCCGGGTGGCTCGCGAGGTCCCGATGCCCGAGGGCTGCGCGATCTTCGCGGTCATCCGCGGCGAGACGGCCATCCCGATCCGGCCGGACACCGTCCTGAACGAGGGCGACAAGGTGATCGCCATCGGTCGCGCCGAGTGCGAGGCGGCCCTCCATCGGGAGCTCATCGGCGAGGTCGTGGACATCGAGGTCGCCCCGGCCTGACGGGGCTGGCCGCGACCCGACCGTACGGGTGGCGTGCTAGAACTCTTGACAACATTGTTGTCAGGGTTCTACCCTGCCGATGTGTCTACAACGCAGCGTCACCACTGACATGTCGATCCGCCGGGTCGATCGCGACCCCGCTCGGCCGGTCTACGTCATCAGCGTGGCCGCGAGCATCGTCCGGGTCCATCCGCGCACGCTGCGGATCTACGAGGACGAGGGTCTGATCTGCCCGGCCCGAACCCCCACGAACATCCGCCTGTACAGCGAGGAGGACATCCGGAGGGTGCTCTGGATCCGCCACCTCACCCAGGACCGCGGCGTCAACCTCGCCGGGATCCGCATCCTGTTCGAGCTCGAAGAGCGCCTCGGCGCACGCATCCTCGAGACCCTCTTCGACGAAGCCTATGCCGATGACCAGGCGGCCGGCCGTGCCGCCACCCGACCAGAACGAGTCGACCGACCTGCCGCGGCCACCAAGGAGATCCACGATGTCTGACCGACCGTCGAACCCGGACGAGGAGCTCGCCCCGGACCCCGCCGCCCGGGAGCTGCCTCTCGTGGCGCTCCGGGAGACGGTCATCTTCCCCGAGATGATCGTGCCCCTCCAGGTGGGTCGCGACAAGAGCGTCGCCGCGCTCAATGCCGCCGTCGAAAGCGGCGGCCCGATCGCCCTGGTCACCCAGCGCCGGGCCGAGCAGGAGGAGATCGGGGAGCCGGGCGAGCTCTACGAGATCGGGACCCTGGCCAAGATCGCCCAGGTCGTCCAGCTCCAGGACGGCACGGTCCGGGCGATCGTCCAGGGTCAGGGCCGGATCCGGGTCACCGGGTTCACCCGGACCGCGCCCTACATCGTGGCGACGATCGAGGAGCTGGCCGACGAAACGCCGGGCGGCGTCGAGGTCCAGGCCCTGATGCGGACGGTCCAGGCCGGGATCGAGCAGTACGTCGCGAACGGCGCGCCGGTCCCCCCGGAGGCGGCCGTGGCCGCCCGCAACATCACCGAGCCAGGGCTCCTGGCCGACATGGTGGCCTACAGCCCGGACATGTCCGTCGAGCAGCGCCAGGAGCTGCTCGAGACGGTCGACGTGGTCGAGCGGCTCAAGCTCGTCCAGGCGTTCCTGGCCCGCCAGGTCGAGATCCTCGAGCTCAAGGGCAAGATCCAGTCCGAGGTCAAGTCCGAGATGGACAAGACCCAGCGCGAATACATCCTCCGCGAGCAGCTCAAAGCGATCCAGCGCGAGCTGGGTGAGGACGACCCCCAGCAGGCCGAGATCAACGAGCTGCGCGAAAAGGTCGAAGCCGCCGGGATGCCCGACGAGATCAAGGCTCGGGCGATCAAGGAGGTCGACCGGATGAGCCGGATCCCGTCCGCCTCGCCCGAGGTCGGCGTCATCCGGACCTACGTCGACTGGCTCATCAGTCTTCCCTGGAACGTCTCGACGGAAGACCAGCTCGACATCAAGCAGGCCGCCCGGATCCTGGAAGAGGACCACTACGGCCTGGAGAAGATCAAGGAGCGGATCCTCGAGTACCTCGCCGTGCGCGTCCTGGCCGACCAGATCCGCAGCCCGATCCTCGCCCTGGTCGGACCCCCCGGCGTGGGCAAGACCTCGCTGGGCAAGAGCGTGGCCCGGGCGATGGGCCGGAAGTTCGTCCGGATGAGCCTCGGCGGGATCCACGACGAGGCCGAGATCCGGGGCCACCGCCGGACGTACATCGGGGCCCTCCCCGGCCGGATCATCCAGAACGTCAAGACGGGCGGCACGAACAACCCGGTCTTCATGCTCGACGAGATCGACAAGATCGGGATGGACTTCCGGGGCGACCCCAGCTCGGCCCTCCTCGAGGTCCTCGACCCCGAGCAGAACAACACCTTCCAGGACAACTACCTCGAGGTGCCGTTCGACCTGAGCAAGGTCCTGTTCATCGCCACCGGTAACCTCATCGACCCGATCCCGGCCGCTCTGCGCGACCGGATGGAGATCATCCAGTTGCCGGGCTACACCCAGCAGGAGAAGCGTGAGATCGGGCGCCGGTTCCTCATCCCCAAGCAGATGGAGAACCACGGCCTCAAGGCCAAGCACATCGAGATCACCGACGAGGCGATGACCGAGCTCGTCCAGGCCTACACCCACGAGGCCGGCGTCCGGAACCTCGAGCGCGAGATCGCCAACGTCATGCGCAAGGTCGCCCGGTCGGTAGCCGAAGGTCGCAAGCGCAAGACGGTCGTCGACATCAAGAAGCTCAACGCGTACCTCGGGCCGCCCCGCTACGAATACGGCGAGCTGGAGGCCGAGGACCAGACCGGCGCGGCAACGGGCCTCGTGGTGACCGAGGTCGGCGGCGACATCGTCGCGGTCGAGGTCACCAAGATGGAGGGCAAGGAGGACTTCATCCTCACCGGCCAGCTCGGCGAGGTGATGCGCGAGTCCGCCAGGGCCGCCCTGTCCTGGATCCGGGCCAACGCGGACCGGCTCGGGATCGAGCGGGAGGTGTTCGAGAAGAACACCCTTCACATCCACGTCCCGGCTGGCGGGATCCCCAAGGACGGCCCGTCCGCCGGGGTCACGATGGCCACGGCGATGGTCTCGGCCTTCACCGGCATCCCGGTCCGCAAGGACGTGGCGATGACCGGCGAGATCACCCTGCGCGGTCGGGTCCTCCCGATCGGCGGGCTGAAGAGCAAGATCCTGGCCGCCCACCTGTCCGGGGCGAAGATGGTCATCCTGCCGCACAAGAACGAGAAGGACCTGCGGGACATCCCCGACGAGATCCGCAAGGAGACCAAGCTCGTCCTGGTCGACTCGATGGACCAGGTCCTCGACGCGGCGCTGCGTCGGAAGCCGAAGCCGCTCGCCCCGCGGGCGGCCGGACCCGAGCGCGGCGGCAGCCCCGAGCGCCCGGTCGAGACGAGCGTCCGCCCGACCGCCCCCTTCCCGCCGGCCGACCAGCCGTCGGTCGTCGTCCAGCGCGCCACGACGGCGCGCTGATCGACGGGATCGGGCGGCCAGCGATGGGCCGCGGAACGAAGCCCGGACGGGACCGGAGCGCCTGACCATGGAGTACCGCGACTACTACTCGGTCCTCGGGGTCAAGCGCGACGCCGGCCAGGCGGAGATCAAGCGCGCCTTCCGCAAGCTCGCCCGGGAGCACCACCCGGACCGGAACCCCGGCAACACCGCGGCCGAACAGCGGTTCAAGGAGGTCAACGAGGCCAACGAGGTCCTGTCCGATCCCGAGAAGCGGAAGCGCTACGACCAGCTTGGGGCGAACTGGGATGTGTTCTCGCGGGCCGGGGCGGGCGGCACCGACCCGTTCGGTCCCGGGGGCCCGTTCGCCGGGGCGACCGGCGGGCCGGGCGGCGGCATCCGCTATGAGTTCCGGACGAGCGGCGACGCCGGCGGGTTCAGCGACTTCTTCAGGACCTTCTTCAGCGGTGCGGCCGCCGGGGCCGCCACCGGAGCGACCCGCGGACGCCGGGGGTCCTCGGCGGCGACGGCCGAGGGCAGCTCGTTCGAGGACATCCTGGCCGGCCTCGGCCTGGGTGAGATGCCCGCCAGCGAAGCCCAGGGTCGCGGATCCTGGGCCGCCGATCCGGGCGCCGCTGGACCGGCGGCCAGCCGGGGCGGCGCCTCCTCCCCGAACGGCCGCAGCCGGGCCGGCGGCCCGCCGGCCGTCGAGGCCGAGGTCGAGGTCGGCCTGGAGGAGGCGTTCCATGGGACCTCCCGGCTGGTCGAGGTCGGAGGGAAGCGCCTCGAGGTCGCGGTCCCCCGCGGGGTGGAGACCGGCAGCCGGATCCGGCTGAAGGGTCGCGGCGGAGGCGACCCGGCCCACCCGGCCGACCTGTACCTGGTGACCCGGGTCCGTCATCACCCGGTCTACAGCCGGATCGGCGCCGACCTCAGCCGGGAGCTCCCGATCAGCCTCGGCGAGGCGCTCCTGGGCGCCCAGATCCCGCTCGCCACCCTGAAGGGCCGGATCGTCCTGACCGTGCCCGGGCAGACCCAGAACGGACGGACCTTCCGGCTCAAGGGGCAGGGCATGCCCCGGCTCAAGCCCAAGGCGGGCGAACCCGAGACCGGCGACCTCCTGGTCCGGGTCCGGGTCGTCCTGCCGACCGGTCTCAGCGACGAGGCGACCGAGGCCGCCCGCCGACTGGTCGATCTCGTCCACCAGCCCGACCCCCGCGAAGGCGCCGCGACCGGCGCGCCACCGAGGCCCTGACATGCAGCTCGACCAATTCACCCAGAAGGCCCAGGAGGCGGTCGTCGCCGCCCAGAAGCTGGCCGAGACCCTGCACAGCCCGATCCTCGACGCCGAGCACCTCCTCGGCGCGCTCATCGAGCCGGACGACGGCGTCCCGGCCGAGACCCTGCGACGGCTCGGCGTCGACCTGCCGGCCCTGCGCGGCGAGCTGGCCGCCGTCCTCGCCCTTCGAGCCCGGATCGAAGGTGGCTCGTTGAGCCTCGATCCGCGCACTCGGCGGGTCATCGAGCGGGCTGAGGCGGAGGCCCGCCGGCTGGCCGACGACTACGTCTCCACGGAGCACCTACTCCTGGGGATCCTCGAGGTCGGCGGTGAGGGGCAGGCCCTCCTCGAGCGCCACGGAGCCGGTCGCGAGGCCGTCCTCGGCGCCATCCAGGGCGTACGCGGCGGTCAGCGGGTCACCTCGCCGAACCCGGAGGAGACCTACCAGGCCCTCGAGAAGTACGGCCGCGATCTGACCGCCGAGGCCCGGGCGGGCCGGCTCGACCCGGTGATCGGCCGCGACGAGGAGATCCGGCGGGTCATCCAGGTCCTGAGCCGGCGGACGAAGAACAACCCGGTCCTCATCGGCGAGCCGGGAGTCGGCAAGACGGCCATCGCCGAGGGCCTGGCCCAGCGGATCGTCCGGGGCGACGTGCCCGAGGGCCTCACGGACAAGCGGGTCATCGCGCTCGACCTCGGCGCGCTCATCGCCGGGGCGAAGTTCCGGGGCGAGTTCGAGGAGCGGCTCAAGGCCGTCCTCAAGGAGATCAAGGACAGCGACGGACGGGTGATCCTCTTCATCGACGAGCTTCATACGGTGGTCGGGGCCGGGGCCGCCGAGGGCGCGATGGACGCCAGCAATCTGCTCAAGCCGATGCTCGCCCGGGGCGAGCTCCACACCATCGGCGCGACGACCCTGGACGAGTATCGGAAGCACATCGAGAAGGACGCCGCTCTGGAGCGCCGCTTCCAGCCGGTCCTCGTGGACCAGCCCTCGGTCGAGGAGACGATCTCGATCCTGCGCGGGCTGCGCGAGCGCTACGAGGTCCATCATGGCGTCCGGATCACCGATTCGGCGCTCGTCGCGGCGGCCACCCTGTCCGACCGCTACATCAGCGAGCGCTTCCTCCCGGACAAGGCGATCGACCTCGTCGACGAGGCGGCCAGCCGGCTCCGGATGGAGATCGACTCGATGCCGATCGAGCTCGACGAGCTGGAGCGCCGCCGGGTCCAGCTCGAGATCGAGCGCGAGGCGCTGCGCAAGGAGAAGGACGAGGGCTCACGGGCGCGTCTCGAGGCCCTCGAGCGCGAGCTGGCCGAGCTGGCCGAGGAGGCCGGCGCGATGAAGCAGCGCTGGGAGGCCGAGAAGACCGCCATCGGGGCGATCCGGGCCACGAAGTCGGAGCTGGAGAACCTCCAGCGCGACATCGAGAGCGCCGAGCGAGAGGCCTCGTTCGGAGGCGGCGAGGCGGCCTTCCGCCGCGCCTCGGAGCTGCGTTACGAGCGGCTGCCCTCCCTGACCGGTCGGCTCCGCGAGCAGGAGGCGGTCCTGACCACCCTCCAGGGACCCGGGTCGCTGCTCAAGGAAGAGGTCGACGCCGACGACATCGCCGAGATCGTCGGGGCCTGGACGGGGATCCCGGTGAGCCGGCTGCTCGAGGGCGAGACGGCCAAGCTCGTTCACATGGAGGAGCGGCTCCACGGACGGGTGGTCGGTCAGGACGAGGCCGTGGAGGCCGTCTCGGACGCGGTCCGCCGGGCCCGGGCCGGTCTCAAGGACCCCCGTCGACCGATCGGCTCGTTCCTCTTCCTCGGTCCGACCGGGGTGGGCAAGACCGAGCTTGCCCGGGCCCTTGCCGAGTTCCTCTTCGACGACGACGGGGCGATGGTCCGGGTCGACATGAGCGAGTACATGGAGAAGCACACGGTCAGCCGGCTCGTCGGTGCACCCCCCGGCTACGTCGGCTACGACGAGGGCGGCCAGCTGACCGAGGCGGTCCGGCGGCGGCCCTACCAGGTGGTCCTCCTCGACGAGATCGAGAAGGCCCACCCCGATGTCTTCAACGTCCTCCTCCAGGTCCTCGACGACGGCCGCCTGACCGACGGCCACGGCCGGACGGTCGACTTCAAGAACACCGTCGTGATCATGACCAGCAACGTCGGCGGCAACGTCATCGCCGCGGTCGAGGGCGGGACGGCGGCCGAGCGGAGCACCGCCTACGAAGCGATGAAGACCCGCCTGACCGAGGCCCTCCGTCTCCAGTTCCGACCCGAGTTCCTGAACCGGGTCGACGAGGTCATCGTCTTCCATTCGCTCGACGAGACGGAGCTGGCTGCCATCGTCGACCTGCTCCTGGCCGACCTGGCCCGGCGACTGGCGAGTCAGGACCTCGTCCTGGAGCTGACCCCGGCCGCCCGGGCGCTCATCAGCCGCGAGGGCCACGATCCGGCGTACGGCGCCCGGCCGCTGAAGCGGACGATCCAGCGGCTCGTCGAGAACCCGCTCGCCCGGGCCCTCGTCGCAGGCCGGTTCGGGCCGGGCGACCGGATCGTCGCCGACGCCGACCCGGTCGGCGGCACCGTCGTCTTCTCATCGGACGACGCGACGGTGACCGTCGAGGCCGGCCAGCGACGCGATGCCCGGGCTGGCTCGACGGGCGATGACGCCGCGGTCGGCACGGGTCGCTCGACGATCCTCGACCTGCCCGAGACCGACGACAAGCCGCGGCGCGGACCCGGCGAGCTGGTCAACTGACGGCCCGCCCCGGATGCGTATCGCGACCGCCGTCGAACGGCTGTCGGCCCTGCCCGACCCGCTGCCCTGGGGTCCCGATGCGCTGACCCCGGTCCTGACCGACGGCCGGACCCGCTCCTTCCCGGCCCGGGTACCGGCCGATGACCGGCCGGCCGGGGTCCTCGTCCTGCTCGTCCCCGACACCGCCGACCGGGCCCGGGTCGTCCTCACGGAGCGCCCGACCTACGACGGTCACCACTCGGGCGAGGTGAGCTTCCCCGGCGGCAAGGTCGAGCCCGACGACGACGACATCGTGGCGACCGCCCTGCGCGAGGCCGAGGAGGAGGTCGGGCTCGATCGAACGGCCGCCGGCGTCCGGGTCCTCGGTCGGCTCGACGAGGTCTGGATCCCGGTCAGCCGGTTCGCCCTCGTCCCGGTCCTGGCCGTGGCCGAGCGCCCGCCGGTCCTCCGTCCCGCGCCCGCCGAAGTGGCCCGGATCCTGGTGCCGCCGGTCGAGACGTTCCTGCCCGGGGCACCGCTCCGGATCGTGGAGCGGGCGATCCGCGACTGGCCGCTGCGCTACGCCGCCTACCCGGTCCGGGCCGAGGACGACGGCACGGAGCTCCTGGTCTGGGGCGCGACGGCCCGGATCCTCGGCCAGCTCGGCGCGATCCTGGGTGGGCGGGCGTCCTAGCGGGGCTCCCCGTGGGACGGGTCGTACCCGCGGTCGGGTCGGTCGGTCCTCAACGCACCATCGGCCGGCTCGACCGGCCCGGTCCCCAGGGCGAGCGCGACACCTTCCAGGATCCCCCGGACAGCGGCATCGTCCGCGCCGGCGAACTCGACCACGATCGCCCGCATCTCGGAGAGGTCGGTCGAGGCGCCGTGGGGGATGCCGGCCGGCCAGAGGACCGCCTCGCCGGCGAAGACCCGGGCGGTCTCGTCACCGACCCGGACGAACCCGCCGCCCTCGATGACCAGGAACCAGGCAGTGTTCGGGTTGGTGTGGGGCTCCACGACCGCCTTGCGGCCGAAGGCGAGCTCGGCGACCGACCCCCGGGCGTCACCGTGGATCGACGCAGCGCCGACGCCGCGGCTGCCGACCGGACCCTCTGGCCGGCGATGACCGAAGCCGAACCGACGGATCTCCACCGGGCCGGGCGCTCGCGACCCTCAGTGCCGCCGACGGCGCCGGCTCGACCGGACCGGCTTGGCCCCCTTGGACCGGATCGTGGCGTCGGGGCGAGCGTACTTCGAGCGCGCGATGTAGCGCTCCTTGGCGAGCTTGCGCTCGTACACCTCGAACATGGGAGGGAAGCGGACGAAGCGGACCCAGACCAGGAGCGCGGCCCCGCCGATCATCGTCACCAGGACGAAGATGAAGTCCCAGACGAAGAGGCAGAAGACGAGCAGGAGGCTGAACGTGATCAGCCCCGTCCAGAGGAGCCACTCCCACATGTCCAGGTACGGCGGGTGGCGACGGAGCGCCCGGGTGCGGACGTTGTAGAGGACGACGAGCGCGACGAGTAGAACCAGCGAGCTGATCCAGACGGGCTTGAAGAGGTCCGGGAAGGTGTCCCCGGAGAACTTGAGGAACAGGTATTCCCAGGGCGGGAGCGTCACGCTGACTCCTGCTGAAGGGCGGTGACACCGGGCTGCGGCCGGCCCGGCTGGCGGCGCCCGGCGGACTCCGGGAAGGTCGAGTATGCCACGCCGGGCGGTATACTCGGGGTCAGGCGTGAGCGCCCATCACGGGAGCCGTCGACGCGCCCGGCGTCCGCGGGTGAGGAGGTTGGATCGGGTGCGAGCCCTGCTCTCGGTCGCGAACCGCGACGGCGTCTCCACGCTCGCCCGGGAGCTGCTGGGCCTCGGTGTCGAGATCTTCGCCACGGACGGCACCCGGGAGCACCTGGCCTCGGACGGTGTCGAAGTGGGTTCGGTCTCAGACCTCACGGCCGTCCCGCCACTCGTCGGCGGTCAGGTCAAGACCTTCCACCCGGCCGTCTACGCCGGGATCCTGGCTCGTCGCGACGTACCCGAGCAACTCGACGAGCTGGTCGAGCACGGCATCGGGCTGATCGACCTGGTGATCGTGAACGTGAAGCCGTTCGCGCCCGAGGTCGGTGCCCGCCCGGTCGCCCTCCATGAGGCCATCGAGATGATCGATGTCGGCGGGGCGGCTCTGCTCGGGGCGGCCGCCCGGAACTACGCCGGGGTCGCGGCCGTGGCGGATCCGGCCCACTATCCGCGGATCGTCCGCGAGCTCAAGGAGCGCGGTTCGATCTCGGCCGAGCTGCGCCAGCAGCTGGCCGCCGAGGCGTTCGGGATCGTCGCCGCCTACCACGCCGAGATAGCCGCCTACATCAACCAGGTCTCCGGGACGACCTTCCCGAACCGGCTGGCGATGGTCCTCGAGAAGGTCGAGGACCTGCGCTACGGCGAGAACCCCCACCAGCGGGCGGCCTTCTACCGCGAGACCACCCACCGCTCGGGCACGCTGGCCGACGCGCGCCAGCTCCAGGGCGCCCTGCCCAGCTTCAACAACCTGCTCGACCTCGACGCGGCCTACCGGATGTCCCGCGACTTCACCGCCCCGACGGTCGCCATCGTCAAGCACACCGACCCGGTCGGGATGGCCTCCAACGACGAGCTCGTCGAGGCCTACCGCAAGGCGCTCGAGACCGACTCCGTGGCGGCCTTCGGCGGGATCGTGGCGGTCAATCGGGAGCTCGACGGCGCGACCGCGCGGGAGATCGCGGCGAACTCCTACGAGGCCGTCGTGGCACCGGCCTTCAACGACTCCGCCCTGGGCATCCTCCGGGCCAAGACGGGGCTGGAGATCCTGGCCGTCCCACCGGATCCGTCCGAGGGGATGCGCGACTACGGCATCGCCAACCTCGACTTCAAGCGGGTCGCCGGCGGGCTGCTGGTGGAGACCCAGGACGCCCTGGGGATCGAAGCCGGCCATCTCCAGGTCGTCACCAAGCGGCGGCCGACGCTCGAGGAGCTGACCGACCTGCTTTTCGCCTGGCGGACCGTCCGGCACGTCCGCTCGAACGCCATCGTCCTGGCCAAGAACGCCGCGACCGTGGGCATCGGGGCCGCCCAGGCCAGTCGCCAGGTCTCCGTGGAGATCGCCCTCCGTCGGGCCGGCGATCGGGCTCGGATGAGCGTGATGGCCAGCGACGCCTACTTCCCGTTCCCGGACGGGATCGCCCTCGCGGCGAACTCCGGGGTGACCGCGATCATCCAGCCGGGCGGCTCGATCCGAGACGAGATGGCCATCGAGGTCGCCGACCGGCATCACCTCGCGATGGTCTTCACCGGGCGACGCCACTTCCGCCACTGAGTCACCGTTCCGGTTCGCCGGCCAGGGAGATCCCATGGAACAGCTCCTCGCCCTCGAGATGGTCCGGGTCACCGAGGCCGCGGCGATCGCCTCGGCCCGGTTCATGGGTCGCGGCGAGAAGGACGAAGCAGATCGGGCCGCGACCGAGGCGATGCGCCGGACGATGGACGAGATCGACATGACCGGGACGATCGTCATCGGCGAGGGCGAGCGCGATCGGGCGCCGATGCTCTACATCGGCGAGCGGGTGGGTCGACCGGAGGACGGCGAGGGCCGGACGACCCCTGAGATCGACATCGCGGTCGATCCGCTCGAGGGCACGAACCTCGTCGCCCACGGCCAGCCGGGAGCGATCACCGTGCTCGCGGCCTCGGAGCGGGGCGGGCTCTTCCACGCCCCGGACACCTACCTCGAGAAGCTGTGTGTCGGTCCGGTGGCGGCCGGCCAGGTCGACATCACAACGAGCCCCACCGAGAACGTCCATCGCATCGCCGAGGCGCTCCGCCGACGCGTGAACGACATCACCGTGGTCATCCTCGAGCGCCCCCGCCACGACGGCCTGATCGCCGAGGTCCGGGCGGCCGGCGCCCGGATCAAGCTCATCAGCGACGGCGATCTGTCGGCGGCGATCTCGTGCGCGGTCTCGGGGACCGGCGTCCACGCGGTCATGGGAATCGGCGGAGCGCCCGAGGGGGTGATCACTGCCGCGGCCCTGCGCTGTCTCGGCGGCGAGATCCAGGCCCGCTTCCGGTTCCGCAACGACGAGGAGCGCGGGCGGACCCGGGCGATGGGCAACGACGACGACGAGTCCCGGGTCTACCGGACCGAGGACCTGGCCGGCGGCGAGAACCTCGTCTTCGCCGCGACCGGGGTGACCCACGGCGACCTGCTCCAGGGCGTCCGCTTCTTCGGCGGCGGCGCCCGGACCCACTCGCTGGTGATGGCCTACCAGTCCAAGCAGGTGCGCTTCGTGGACACGGTCCAGATGTTCGATCGCTCGAAGCCGCCGGCGGTCCGCCTCTAGGCGAGGTCCCGCCAGGCGCTGGTCGCTCGATCCCAGCGAGCGACCGGACGAGCCGCGTCCGCTCCCTCGGCGAGGTCCCGGCGCGCCCTGGCCGTCGCCACCGTCTCGCCCCAGCCGGGCGGCACCAGGCCGGGTGCGAGGTCGGCTAGTGGAGCGAGCACGAACAGGCGCTCGCGGGCCTCGCGGTGGGGCACCTCCAGGAGCCGGGCCGCCTTCGCCGGGTCGACGATCGCGTCCAGGGACCGGGCCTCGGGCGACCGGTCGATCGCCAGCCGGGCACGGCCGAAGACGAGCAGGTCCAGGTCGAGCTCGCGCGGTCCCCAGCGCTCGCCCGTCCGCCGGCCGAACGCCCGCTCGAGCCCCTTCAGGGCCACCATGAGCGCCGTTGCGCCGATCGTCGGGTCCGGACCCGAGGGCACCTCGAGGGCGACCACGGCGTTCCGGAACTCGGGCTGGTCGGTCACCCCGACCGGCTCGGTGGCGTACATCCGAGAGACACCCCGGAGCCGGACCCCGGGCAGGGCCCGAGGGCGGCGACCGCGGCCGCCAGCGTGGCCTCCGCGTCCCCCAGGTTCGCCCCGAGCCCGATGTAGGCCCGCGTCCGTCGTCCCATCAACGGCTCCCCGATCCGTGCCGTCCGTCGCTGCTCTCTGCCCGCGGCGGCGCGCGGCAGGATCGCATCATGATCGCCCGGGTCGCGGCGCGTCGTCGGGGCGCGCGCTCAACCGGGCGGCTCGGGATCCTCGATCGGCGGGACCCTCGGCTCGCCGGTGATCAGTCGGGTGGCGCGACCGCGGGTCAGGAACGACCAGCCCCAGCGGACGATGACCACGACCCGGTTGGCGAACCCGATGAGATAGACGATGTGGATGCCCAGCCACAGGAGCCAGGCCGGGAAGCCCGACTGCCGGCCGAGGGGGCCCAGCCAGCCGATGTTCGTGACCCCCGACAGCCGACCGATGACGGCCACGTCGCCCCGATCCTGGAAGCGGAACGGCGGGGTCGGCTCGCGTCGCAGCCGGCGACGGATCGTCCTCGCCGCGTAGCGACCGCCCTGGATCCCGCCCTGGGCCACGCCAGGGACCGGCCGGTCCGGCTTCCATGGCTGAACGGCGGCGTCCCCGACCACGAAGATCTCGGGATGACCCGGCGCCGTCAGGTCGCCGCCCACCCGGACCCGACCGTTGCGGTCGATCTCGGCGCCGACGGCGCCGGCGACGGTCCGGGCGAACGAGGCGGCGAGGACGCCGGCCGCCCACAGGACCGTCCGGGTCGCGATCGTCTCCTCCGTCTCGCCCGATCGGACCGTCACCGAGCGATCGTCGATGGCCACGACCGTGGTCCCGGTCCTGACCGTGACCCCGAGCCGCTCGAGCTGCCGGTGGGCCGACGCCGAGCGGTCGGGGGGATAGGGCGGCAGCACCCGGTCGAGCGCTTCGACCAGGACGATCCGGGCGTCCGAAGGGTGGATGGAGCGGAAGTCGTTGCGCAGGGTATCCCGCGAGATCTCGCCCAGGGCGCCGGCCAGCTCGACCCCCGTCGGTCCACCGCCGACGACGACAAAGGTCATCCACTCGGACCGGCGCTGCGGGTCGGCTTCGCGTTCGGCGGCCTCGAAGGCGATCAGGATCCGGCGCCGGATCATCGTCGCATCGTCGATCGTCTTGAGACCCGGCGCGTGCAGGGCCCACTCGTCGTGGCCGAAGTACTGGTGACGAGCACCGGTCGCCACGATCAGCGAGTCGTACGGGATCGGCCCGCCGTCCGAGAGGATCACCTCGCGTCGCTCCGGGTCGAGCCCGACGGCCTCCCCGAGGAGGACCGTGGTGTTCCGGGCGCGACGGAGGATCGAGCGCAGCGGCTGGGCGATATCACCGGGCGACAGGGCGCCGGTCGCGACCTGGTAGAGCAGCGGTTGGAACAAGTGATGGTTCAGCCGGTCGACCAGGGTGACCTCGACCTCGGGCGCCCGCGAGAGCTCCCGAGCCGCGTACAGGCCGGCGAACCCACCGCCGATGATGAGGACGCGGTGGCGGGGTGCGCTCGAGCTGGTTCCGTCGCCGCCCCGAGGCGGCGCTTCGTGGGACACCTCCTGACCCTACCGCCGATGCCCGGTGCCGTCCACACTCGACCTCGGGACCGATCGCCGACGGCCGGCCGGGGTCGGCGGCTAGACTCGCCACGTGCCCGCGGTCGATGTCGTCATCCTCCACCCACCCGTCCGTCCGGAGGCCGGCCCACTCGAGCGTGCCCTGAACGACAGCCGGGCCCGCCTGGCCGACGAGCATGGCCGGGGGTTCCGGGCGGCCGGAGCCGACACGGTCCGGATCGTGAGCGACGAGGTCGACGGGGAACCGTTCGGGTCGAGGCTCCGTCGGCTCGCTGGCGCCCTGATGGAGCCGGGGGCGCCCCTGGCGGGATCGCTCCGCGAAGTGGCCCGGACCGGCCGCGGCCTCGTGCTCCTCGGATCGGGTTCGCTGGCGCTGGCGACCCGGGCTGATCGGGCCCGCTTCGTGGCCGCCGCCCGCGGGCCAGGACGGCGGGCCCTGACGAACAACCGCTTCTCGTCGGACGCGATCGCCCTGACCGCCACAGCGGCCGTTTCCCTGGCCGACGTCCCACCCGGCCTGCCGGGGGACAACGCCCTTCCGCGCTGGCTGGCTGAGGTCGCCGCGGTCGAGGTGACGGACCTCCGGGGCCGCTGGCGGCTGGCGATCGACCTGGACTCCCCGGCCGATCCCGTCCTCCTGTCGGCTCGGGATCGAGCCGGCCGGCGGGCGGCCGTTCCCGGGGGTGAACCGTGGACCCTGGCCGCGGCCGAACGGATCGCCGGGCTGCGGTCGGTCCTGGCGGATCGCCGAGCCGAGGTCGTGCTGTCCGGTCGGAGCTCGGCGGGCACGATCGCCTGGCTCGAGCGGCGCGCCGCCTGCCGGGTCCGGGCGCTCCTCGAAGAGCGCGGACTGCGGGCGTCGAGCCGCCTGGCACTCTCGGACGCGGCCGGGGACGATGGTCCGGGCTCCCGCGGCCTGCGGCCGCCCCGGTCGGTGCTCGGGCTCGTCCTGGACCGGGATGGCCCGGGGGCGATCGGGGCACGGCTCGGCGAGCTCGGGGATGGCGCGGCGGTCGACACCCGGGTCCTGCTGGCGCACCGGCTCGGCGCCGACGAGACCGCCTGGCCACGACCGGAGGATCGGTTCGCCTCGGACCTCCTGCTGCCGGACCGGATCGCCGACCCGTGGCTCCGGGAGCTGACCGAGTCGGCGCTCCGGGCGACCATCCCGATCGTGCTCGGCGGCCACACCCTCGTCGGACCGGGGATCCGCCTCCTGACGCCTCGGCCGGGCGACTGATGGACCGCTTCGAGGTCTGGGTCCGACGAGCCGACGCCGACCAGGCGCCCGTCCGGACGCGCGGTTGATGGACCGGTTCGAGGCTTCCCTCCGACGAGCCCCCGGCCGCGGCCCCCTCGCGACCGAGAGCGAGCCCGCCCTGGTCGAGCGGATACGGAGCGAGATGGCCGCAAGCGGCCCGCTGACCTTCGCCCGGTTCATGGAGCTGGCGCTCTACGACCCCGACCACGGCTACTACCGGAGCGCAGCCGAGCGACCGGGCCGGTCGGGCGACTTCCTGACCGCGCCCGACCTCCATCCGGTCTTCGGGGCCGTCATCGCCCGGCAGCTCGACGAGGTCTGGCGACGGATCGACGAGCCCGACTGGTTCGTCCTCCGCGAGTACGGGCCCGGGTCCGGGTCGCTCGCCCTCGCCGTCCTCCGCGCCCTGGCGGGCGAGGGCCCGCTCGGGTCCGTGGCCGGCTCGCCGGGACTGCTCGACGCGATCCGCTACGCCCCGATCGAGGTGAACGCCCACCGGCGCGCCGAGCTCGTCGAGCGCCTGACCGGGGCGGGCTTCGGGCCGGTCCTCGAGCTCGACCTCGAGCCCGATCGGCCGGCGACTGGGGCGGTCGTGGCCAACGAGTTCCTCGATGCCCTGCCGGTCCATCGGGTCGCCGTCATGGGGGGCTCGCTCCGCGAGCTGTACGTCGGCTGGGAGGACGGTGACTTCGTGGAGGTCGCCGGCGATCCGTCCAGCGCGGCCCTCGGTGGGCGGCTCGACGCCGAGGGGATCGTCCTGGCCGAGGGCGCCCGGGCCGAGATCTGCCTGGCCCTCGACGAATGGGTGGGCGAGGTCGGGGCGGGACTCGAGCGTGGGGTGGTGCTGGCCATCGACTACGGCCACCCGGCCGTCGAGCTCTACGGGCCGGAGCGCGCGGCCGGGACGCTGATGGCCTACGCGGACCACCGCGCCCACGACGACTGGTCGCGGGCGGTCGGACGCCAGGACCTGACCGCCCACGTCGACTTCACCGCCGTGGAGCGGCGATCGACGGCCTGCGGCCTGACCGTCCTGGGGCTGACCAGCCAGGCCGAGTTCCTCGTCGGGGCCGGCATGGAGGAGCTCGTCGACGCGATCCGGTCCGACCCCACCACCAGCTTCGAGGAGCGGACGGCGCTCCGGTCCTCCCTCGTGCGATTGCTGGATCCCCTGGCGATGGGCGGGTTCCGGGTGCTCGCCCTGGCCCGTGGGATGACGACCGACCCGCCCCTGCGCGGGCTCGCCTTCCACCTGCCTCGCCGCTGAGCCTCCCCGGTCGCACCGGACCGTGCCGCTCCGGACGTGCTCGCACTCGAGCGCACTAGGGCATTCGCCCTATTGTCCGCCGGTCGAGCCGGGGTGCACGCTGACCCGGGCCGGCCCGGGCACGAGCCGCGCCATCCGCCGGGGGGCGGCTCGCAACCTGCACGCGCGCTCGGCGCGATCCGCTCCCCGACCTCCCCCGACCCGTCGGTCTGCGACCGGGCACGGCCGCGATGCGCGGCCCTCCGCTGCTAGAATGCCGACGCGGGGCCCGCGTCCCCGCAACCGTCTATCCCGAGGCCGGCACGGCCGCGAGGAGGGCGCGTCGCCCAGCCGCGAGTCGTCGCATGGCGCGCCCGCAGTGAGGTTCGATTGACCGGGATCTGGTACGTCGTCGGGTTCGCCTTCGCGGGCGTCTCGTTCGTCTTCGTGACGATCGGGGCGGCATGGCTCATCTCGCACCGCAATCGAGGCGACGGACACAAGGGCCTGCCCTACGAGTCCGGGATCGACACGTACGGCGACACCCATGCCCGGTTCGGCCTCAGCTTCTACCTCTACGCGCTCCTCTTCGTCGCGTTCGACATCGAGGTGATCTTCATCTACCTGTGGGCGATCGTCTTCCGCGATCTCCTCATGGGCGGCTTCGTGAGCATGCTCATCTTCGTGACGATCCTTCTGCTCGGCCTGGCGTACGCCTGGCGGAAGGGGGTACTGACGTGGCTCTGACCCCCGAGCCGGGCGGGCCGTCGGGCGAGCCGAACGAGATCGTCGCGGCCGCGACGCCGGACGGCGCGAGCCCGGACGACCGCGGCCTCGTGCCGGCCGGCCAGACCGACCTAGTCGAGCCGATCGTCGTCCCCAACACGCTCTGGGTCTCGAGCGATCCGACGGCCTACGGCGGTGTCAACGAGAACCCCTACCCCCACCTCCGAGCGTTCGCCGAGACCGATCTCGGACGGCACGACGACGCCCGCTGGGGAGCCCTCGAGATCATCCCCACGAAGGCCGACTACGTCCTCGACATGGTCCGGGCCAACAGCCTCTGGCCGCTCCTGTCCGGCCTGGCCTGCTGCGCCTTCGAGATGATGTCCTCGGCCACCAGTCGCAACGACATGGATCGCTGGGGGATGTTCCCGTTCCGGGCGAGCCCCCGCCAGGCTGACGTGCTGATCGTGGCCGGGACGCTGACGACCAAGATGGCCGGTCCGCTCGTCCGCCTGTGGGAGCAGATGCCCGAGCCCAAGTGGTGCGTCGCGATGGGCGATTGCACCTGCTCGGGCGGTCGCTACAAGCGAAGCTACTCGACGATCCAGGGCATCGATCGGGTCCTGCCGGTCGATGTCTACGTGCCGGGCTGCCCGCCGCGACCGGAAGGACTCATCTACGGGATGATGAAGCTCCAGCAGCTCGTCCTCGAGCGCCGCGGTCACTGGCCGGAGCGAGCCATCGGCCCGACCGTGCCGAGGGACGTCTGACGGTGGATCGTGCCTTCAAGCGTCGCCTGGAATCGCGCTTCGGCGCGATGCTCCTCGGGCCGGTCCGTCAACGCCACGACGAGACCGAGATCCGGGTCGCGCCGGCCGACCTGCCGGAGGTGGTCCGGGCTCTCCACGACGAGCCCGAGTTCGGGTTCGAGCTCCTGGTCGACCTGGGCGGGGTCGATACCGGGGAGGTGATGCAGGTCGTCTACCACCTCTGGGGCCGCTCGACGTCCGACTGGCTTCGGGTGATCGCGGACGGGATCGAACGCGACGACCCCCGGGTGCCATCAGTCACCTTCCTGTGGAAGGGTGCCGAGTGGCCGGAGCGGGAAGCCTACGACATGTTCGGCATCCGCTTCGAGGGCAACCGCGACCTCCGCCGGATCTACATGCCGCCTGACTACACCAGCTTCCCTCTGCGCAAGGACTTCTTCCTGCCCGATGACGCGGCCCGATCGGCCGGCGGCGGCGAGCGCCACATGGAGCAGACCCACGCCCCGACCAACGCCGCACCGGATGCGACGATCCGGAGGGCGCGGCGATGACCACGGTGCCACGGCATCCATCGGCGGACGACCCCCGGGTCATGCTCGACGAGCAGCTCGGGGTGTACGAGCCGATCCCGCCCTACTCGCCCCGGACGGAACGCGAGGCCGAGTTCTACACCCTGGGCGGCGGCGAGATGTTCATCAACATCGGACCGCACCACCCGTCGACCCACGGCGTCCTGCGGGTCGTGTTCAAGATCGACGGCGAGCGGGTCGTGGACGTGGACCCGGTCCTGGGCTACCTCCATCGAGGGGTGGAGAAGCTCTGCGAGAACGCGGACTACCACCACACGATCGCGTACATGGACCCGCTCGAGTACGTCAGCTCGCTGTTCTGCGAATGGCCTGCGGTGATGGCCTACGAGAAGCTCCTCGACGTGCAGGTGCCTCGGCGGGCCGAGTACATCCGGGTCCTCTCATCCGAGCTCAACCGGATCGCGAGCCACCTCCTGTTCATCGGGTTCATGGCCCTCGACCTCGGCGGCCTCACCCCGATCCTTTACGGGTTCATCGAGCGCGACGAGGTGGTCGAGATGCTCGCCGCCCTGACCGGGCAGCGGATGCTCTTCAACTACTTCCGGATCGGGGGCGTCAACGGGGACCTGAACCACGAGTTCATGAGCCGCCTCGGGGTGTGGATGGGCCACGCCGCCGAGCAGGTGGAGGCGAACCTCACCCTGCTCAACGAGAACGAGCTGTTCGTCCGGCGGATGCGCGGAGTGGGCCGCCTCGACCGCGAGACCGCCTTCCGGATCGGGGTCACGGGGCCGAGCCTCCGCGCCTCGGGCATCCCCCTGGACATGCGCCGGACCCACCCCTACTCCGTCTTCCCGGAGCTCGACTTCGACATCCCGACCCGCGACGAGGGGGACTGTCTGGCTCGCTACCTGATCCGGATCGACGAGATCCGCCAGAGCCTGCGGATCATCGACCAGTGCCTCCACGAGATGCCCGACGGTCCGGTGATGGCCAAGCTTCCCCGGCTCCTGCGGCCCCAGCCCGGTCGTGCCTTCGCCGGGGTCGAGGGACCGCGCGGCATCAATGCCGTCTATGCGGTCAGCGACGGGACCGACCAACCGTTCCGGATGCGGATCCACGACCCATCGTTCGTGAACCTCCAGCTGCTCTCGCTGATGCTGCCCGGGAACCTGGTCGCGGACATGATGGCGGTCTTCTCGTCGCTCGACCCGATCATGGGCGGTGTGGACAAGTAGATGGCCACCATCAACCGGACCTTCGAGCGGCTGACCCTGCCCGGCAAGATCCTGTTCACGGTCGTGCCCGTGCTCCTCGCCCTGATCGCCGGGCTGGTCGTCACGGTGGTCATCCTCGGCCCGTTCGTCGTCGAGTTCCTCTCGGCGAACACGCCCCTCGTCCGGTTCGTGGTCGCGGCCACGGCGGTCCTGCTCATGACCATTCCGACCGCCTTCCTGATCATCTACATGGAGATGAAGGTCATCGCCCTGATGAACCTTCGCATCGGACCAGATCGGGTCGGGCCGTTCGGATCGGCCCTGTCGGTGGTCCACGGGCTCAAGGTCCTCATGAAGGAGGACTTCACCCCGACCGGCGCCGACCCGATCGTCTTCACCTGGGCCCCGGTCGTGGTCTACCTGGCCAGCGTCATGACCCTGGTCGTCCTGCCCTTCGCGCCAGGGCTCTTCGGCCAGGACATGAACATCGGGCTGCTCTACTTCTTCGCCATCGGCGGCCTGAGCGTGGTCGGCCTGCTCATGGCCGGCTGGTCGAGCTTCAACAAGTACTCGCTCCTCGGCGGCCTCCGGGCCGCGGCCCAGGTGGTCAGCTACGAGATCCCGCTCACGTTGTCGGTCGCCGGGATCATCCTCCTGGCCGGGACGATGAGCCTCAATCAGATCACCCTCGACCAGTCGGGCAGCCTGCTCGACTGGTACGTCTTCAGGCAGCCGCTGGCCTTCGTGATCTTCTTCATCGCCGCCACGGCCGAGGCGAACCGGACCCCGTTCGACCTGACCGAGGCGGACTCGGAGATCGTGGCCGGCTTCGCCACCGAGTACTCGGGGATGCGCTTCGGCTTCTTGTTCTTCGCCGAGTACGTCAACGTCTTCATCGTCTCCGGTCTGACCGTGGCCCTCTTCTTCGGCGGCTGGAACGCCCCGTTCGACTGGCCGTTCCCGATCGCCCTGTCGACCGATCTCGCCCAGTTCGGCCTCGGGCTGCTGGCCGCCCTGGCGGTCGTTCCGGTCCTGGCGATCGTCGCCCTCGGCCTCCCGTTCTACCTCGTCAACAGCAGGCTCAGGTTCTGGCAGGCCCTGGTCATCGGGTTCGTCCTGTTCAACCTGGTGGCCGTCGCCGCCTTGGTGGGCTGGGCCTTCATCAGCTTCGACTGGGTGGTCGGCCTGCTCTGGTTCATGGGCAAGACCTACGTCTTCGTCTTCACCTTCGTCTGGATGCGCGGCACCCTGCCCCGGGTCCGGATCGACCAGCTCATGGGCTTCGCCTGGAAGTGGCTCCTGCCCGGCGGCCCTCCTCAACCTGTTCGTGACCGCCCTCGCGGTCATCCTCGTGAAGGGCCAGTGATGGGGACCGCCCGATGAGCCTCGTTCCCGGCCTCGGCATCGTCCGGGGGATGGCCCTGACCCTGCGCCGCTTCTTCGAGCCGAAGGTCACCCACCGCTACCCGGAGGACCCGGCCGAGATCCCCGGCCGGTTCCGCGGTCGGCTGCAGCTCCTCTACGACGAGTACGGCACGCTCAAGTGCGAGACCTGCTTCCAGTGCGCCCAGGCCTGCCCGATCGAGTGCATCGACATGGGCGGCCTCGACACGAAGGGCCGCTTCGCCGTCCACTGGGGGGCCCCGGAGACGTACGGCGAGCGGCGCGAGGAGTCGGCCCTGCGGCGATCCGGCCGGACCGTCCCGGACCCGGCCTCCGACCACTTCCACGGGATCGACCTCGGCCGCCCTCGACGCGATCCTCGACGACGTCGACCACGACCCGAAGCGGATGCTCCAGATCCTCGAGGCCGTCCAGGCGGCCTACGGCCACGTCCCGGTCGCCGCCCTCAAGCGGATCAGCCAGACGACCGGCGCCTGGTACGCGATGCTCTACGGAACGGCCACCTACTACGACCACCTCGCGGTCGGCGCGCCGGTCGGCCCCGACGCAGCCGCGCCCGGGTCCGACTTCGTGGCCGCCCTCGACGGGGCGCTCGGCGGGACCAAGGACGCAGCCGGTCCCGGACCGTCCGCGGCGGGCCCGGCATGAGCGAGCTCCTCCGCACACCGCCGGCGTGGCCCCGGATCCTGCTGGAACGGGCCGGCGCCGCCGACCCGGCCGACCTCGACGCCGCTGTTCGGGCCGGTGCCTACGAGGCCCTCAAGACGGCCGTCCGGGCGATGACTCCCGGCGCGGTCGCCGGCATGGTGACGGCCGCCGGTCTGCGCGGTCGGGGCGGAGCGGGCTATCCGACCGGGCTGAAGTGGCGGGCGGCCGCCGCGGCCCCGAGCGGTCCGAAGTACGTCGTCGCCAACGGGTACGGCGCCGACCCGGCCGTCCAGACGGACCGGCTGCTCATGGAGTCCGACCCGTACGCCGTGATCGAGGGCGTCGCCCTGGCCGCCTACGCGATCGGGGCGAGCGACGCCTTCATCGCCGTCCGGGCCGAGGCGACCGAGGCGATCCGCCGACTCGAGGCGGCCCTGGCCGGCGCGACCGAGGCCGGCTTCGTCGGCCCCGACGTGCTCGACTCCGGCTGGTCGCTCGAGATCGAGATCCGACCGGTCCAGGGCGCCTACATGCTCGGCGAGGAGACGGTCCTGCTGAAGGCCCTCGAGGGCAAGCGCGGGCAGCCCGAGCAACGGCCGCCGCACCCGACCGAGCGCGGCCTGTTCGGCCGACCGACCGTCGTCCAGAACGTCCAGACGCTGGCGGCCGTGCCCTGGATCGTCCGCCACGGCCCGGACGCCTACGCCGCGATCGGCGCCGCCGACAGCCCCGGCACGATCCTCGTCCAGCTCCGCGGAGCGGGCGGGGCTGGGGTCGCCGAGGTCCCGCTCGGCACATCGCTTCGCGAGCTCGTCGGACTGGTCGGGACGCCGGGCGGCCGGCCGCTCAAGGCGATCCTCGTCGGCGGACCGTCGGGCGGCTTCCTGCCGGTCGACCTGCTCGACACGCCGTACGACTTCGAGACGCTGCGCCAGGCCGGCGCCCATCTCGGCTCCGGCTCGATCGTGGTCGCGGACGACCGGGCCTGCATCGTGGACCTGGCCCGGCTGCTGACCCGCTTCTGCGCCGACCAGGCCTGCGGCAAGACGATCCCCTGCCGGATCGGCACCCGCCGGCTCTCGGAGGTCGTCGACCGGATCGCCGTGGGGACGCCGCGACCGACCGACGCCGAGTCTCGCCGCCGACCTGTCGGCCGACATCTGCGGATCCGCCCTGTGCGACCACGAGCGCCTGGCGACGCTCCCGGTCATGAGCGCGATGCGATACTTCCGTGCCGAGATCGACGACCACCTCCTCCGCAGCACCTGTCCCGCCGGCGTCTGCCACCCGATCGCGGTGGCCGGCGCGGGCGCGGCCGCCCGAGGCGCCTGATGGCCGACCTGCTGACCCGCCCCGAACCCGCGATCGAGCCCGAGACGCTGGCCGAGCGGTTCCTGACCACCCAGGCGCCGCAGCGACCGCAGTCGACGCCGGCCATCCGGATCGAGGTCGACGGTCGGCTGGTGGAGGGTCTGCGAGGGCCAGACGATCCTGGAGGTCTGCCGGGACAACGGGATCGAGATCCCGACCCTGTGCTACGAGCCCAAGCTGCCCGGGTTCGGCGCCTGCCGGATGTGCGTCGTGGAGGTCGAGGGCGAGGCGAACCCGCCGATCAGCTGCTCGCGGGCGGCCGAGGCCGGGATGAAGGTCCAGACCCAGACCGAGGAGCTCCGCCGGCTCCGGGCCACCAACCTCGAGCTGATCTTCAGCGACCACAACGCCTACTGCCTGCCGCCCTGCCAGAACAAGTGCCCGAGCCACATCGACATCCCCGGCTTCCTCAAGCAGAACGCCGAAGGCGAGTGGCGCGAGTCGACCCGGATCTTCAAGCGGACGATCCCGTTCCCGAGCGTCCTCGGCCGGGTCTGCCCGGCGCCGTGCGAGGAGCACTGCCGACGCGACGAGGTGGACGAGGCGATCGCCATCCGGGACAGCCACCGCTACGCCGGGGACCAGGTCCTCAAGGCGATGCTGGACGACGGCGTCGACCCGCCGCTGCCGTTCGAGCCGCAGCCGAAGAGCGGCCGTCGGGCGGCGGTCATCGGCTCGGGTCCGGCCGGGATGAGCGCCGCCTACTACCTCCTCCTGGCCGGTCACGACGTGACCGTCTTCGAGCGCGACCCGGCCCCCGGCGGGATGCTCCGCTACGGCATCCCGCAGTACCGCCTGCCCAAGGTCGAGGTCCTCGAGGCCGAGTACGAGTCGGTCACCCGGCTCGGCGGCGAAGATCGTCTGCAACCAGGCGCTCGGCCGGGACTTCACCCTCGACGATCTCCAGGGCCAGGGCTTCGACGCGGTCCTCGTCGCGATCGGCTGCTACGACACGAACAAGCTGGGCATCCCCAACGAGAACGCCGACGGGGTCATCGACGGCCTCGAGTACCTCCAGACGGCCACCCTCGGCCTGCCCTATCCGGGTCACGCCGGGACGCGGGTCGTGGTCATCGGGGGCGGCTTCACCTCGATGGACTGCTCCCGGACCTCGGTCCGCCAGGGGGCCGCCGAGGTGACCCTGGTCTACCGCCGGGACATGAAGGACATGCCCGCCTCGGGCGAGGTCCACGAGGCGATCGAGGAAGGCGTCCAGGCCATCTTCCAGGCCGGGCCCACCCGGGTCATCATCGACGAGACGAGCGGCAAGGTGACCGGCGTCGAGTTCATCCGGAACAAGCTGGGCGAGCCCGACGCCTCCGGGCGGCGCCGCCCGGAGCCGGCCCCGGGGACCGAGTTCACGATCGACTGCGACCGGGTCCTCCTGGCCATCGGCCAGGGGCCGGACCTCGACCTGGATCGGGCCCGGGTCCGACGGACCCCAGGCCACCAAGCAGCGCCGGCTCAAGGCCGACGCGGTGACCTTCGAGACCGGACGGCCCGGCGTCTTCGCCAGCGGCGACGTCCGGATCGGCGCGGCCACGGTGGTCCAGGCGATCGCCGAGGGCCGCCGCGCCTCGTACGCGGTCGACGCCTTCCTCAAGGGTCTCGACCTGTCGGCGATCAAGACCCGCCAGACGCTGGCCGAGCCGCAGCCCGAGTTCCTCTCGATCGTCCCGTTCACCAGCGAGATCAAGGAGCCGCGCTATCGCCTCAAGGCGATGGAGGCGGAGGTCCGCAACAAGAGCTACGTCGAGTACGAGATCCCCTACACCCCGGCCGAGGCGATCGCCGAGTCCACCCGCTGTCTCCAGTGCACCTGCGAGGCGATCGGCTTCTGCGACCTGCGCCGGCTGGGGATCGAGTACGGGACGACGCTCAAGACCCTCGAACCGGCCTTCCACCAGGGCGCCGGCTACCGGAGCGTCACCGAGAACCGCTTCACCGGCTTCAACCACGACTACCTGCGGGACGACAGCCACGCCTTCATCCTCCGCGAGCCGTCGCGCTGCATCGACTGCGGACGCTGCGCCCAGGTCTGCTCGGAGGTGGTCGGAGCGGCCTGCTACGACTTCATGCGGATCGGCTTCGACACCCTGGTCACGACCCCGCTCGACATGAGCCTCAACGACACCCCGTGCGTCTCCTGCGGGCGCTGCGCCGAGACCTGCCCGACCGGCGCGCTCATGCCCAAGCCGCGCGTCCTCGAGAAGTACGAGGTCGACGAGAGCCGCTGCATCCTGTGCGGGATCTGCGTCGACGCCTGCCCCTACGACGCCCTGCGCGACGGCGCCGACTTCGAGCTGGCCCACACCAGCCGGGCCGAGCCGATGATCGATCTGATCGCCATCGCGGCCGTCGACCGCGAGACCGAGGCGACCTACATCCGCCGCGAGCGCGACTGGGTGGAGCGGGCGACGGCAGACGGGCGACGGCCCGACCCGGCCAGACTCCTGCCGGTCCTGCCGTCGTCGGTGGCCGGGCGGCTGGCCAGCGGCTCGAACGGCAACGGCAGCGGCCACGGCGACGGTGCGAACGCCGGCGGGGTCGGCGCCGGCCACGCCCACCACGAGTAGCAGAGGACGGTCGGTGGCGATCTCGGAGACGATCCCGGTCATCGGAGCGAGCTGGAACGACGTCCTGTTCGTCTTCTTCGCGGCCGTCATGCTGGGGTCGGGCCTGCTGGTCGTGACGATGCGCGACATCATCCGGTGCGGACTGGCGATGATCGTCTGCTTCGGGGCCCTCGCCGGGATCTACGTGATCCTCGGGGCGTCCCTCGTGGCCGGGGCCCAGGTCCTCGTCTATATCGGGGCGATCAGCGTCCTCATCCTGTTCGCGATCATGCTCACCCAGACGAAGGCGGCGCCGACCCGGCTCGTCTTCCAGACCCAGGCGGTCCCGGCCGCGATCGCCGCGGTCGTCCTGGCCGTCATCCTGGCCCTGGTCGTGAGCGCGACCGACTGGGGTGCCGCGACCGGGCCGATCCGGACCGTCACCCGGGAGCTCGCCCTGGCCCTCTTCCAGGACTACGTCCTGCCGTTCGAGGTGGTCGCGGTGCTCCTCCTGGCGGCGGTCATCGGCGGGATCTACCTGGCCAGGAAGGACAGCCCGGACGCGGACGACGGGGGCCAGGGGTGAGCGACTCGCTCGATGCCTACCTCGTCCTCTCGGCGCTCCTCTTCTGCATCGGGACGTTCGGGTTCCTGGCCCGGCGGAACGCGATCAGCATGCTCATGTCGATCGAGCTCATGCTCAACGCGGTCAACCTGACGATCGTCGCCTTCGGGGCGTTCAACCCGGCGCTCCGCGACCAGGGCTCGATCATCGCCTTGCTGGTGATGGCCGTCGCCGCGGCCGAGGCCACGGTCGGCCTGGCCATCGTGATCGCGATCTTCCGGAACCGCCGGACGCCGCTGGTCGACGAGTACGACTCGATGCGGCAGTAGGGCGACGATGCCGTACGAGACCCTCATCCTGCTCATCCCGGCCCTGCCGATCGCCGGCTTCGTCTTCAGCGGCCCTCTTCGGCCGCCGGCTCCAGGCCCGGTTCGGGCGGAACGCCGCCAGCCTCGTCCCGATCGGCCTGGTGGTCCTGAGCTGGGCCTTCGCGATGATCGGTGGTGCCGGCCGCGCTCCAGCACCGGAGCCGTTCGGCGAGCACGGCCTGGACATCACCCTGTGGCAGTGGATCCCGGCCGGGGCGTTCCATGTCGACGTCGGCTTCCACGTCGACGCCCTGACGGCCTGCCTGCTCATCGTCGTGACGACGATCGGCATGCTCGTCCACGTCTACTCGATCGGCTACATGAGCCACGACCCGGGCACCTGGCGCTTCTTCGCCTATCTCAACCTGTTCATGTTCTCGATGCTCCTGCTCGTGCTGGCCGACAACTTCCTCGTCGTCTTCGTGGCCTGGGAGCTGGTCGGGCTGTCGAGCTACCTGCTCATCGGGTTCTGGTACGGGCGGCCCAGCGCGGCCCTGGCCAGCAAGAAGGCGTTCATCGTCAACCGGGTCGGCGACGTCGGGTTCGCCCTCGGGATCATGCTCATCTTCGTCAGCCTCGAGACGCTGAACATCCAGGAGGTCCTGGCCAAGGTCGAGACGCTCGACCAGCTCACCATCGGGGCGATCGCCCTGCTCGTCTTCTGCGGGGCGATGGGCAAGAGCGCCCAGTTCCCGCTCCACGTCTGGCTGCCCGACGCGATGGAGGGCCCGACCCCGGTCTCCGCCCTCATCCATGCCGCGACGATGGTCAACGCCGGCGTCTACCTGGTGGCCCGGACGAACCCGATCTACGCCCACGCCCAGGACACGATGCTCGTCGTCGCCGCGATCGGCATCTTCACCGCCATCCTGGCCGCGTCGATCGCCCTGACCCAGACCGACATCAAGCGGGTCCTGGCCTACTCGACCCTTTCCCAGCTGGGCTACATGTTCGCGGCCCTCGGCGTCGGGGCGTGGACCGCGGCGATCTTCCACCTGATGACCCACGGCTTCTTCAAGGGCCTCCTCTTCCTCGACTCGGGCTCGGTCATCCATGCCGTCCACGAGGAGCAGGACATGCGCCGGATGGGCGGCCTCGCGAAGCGGATCCCGATCACCTACTGGACGATGCTCATCGGCTCGCTGGCGATCGCCGGGATCCCGCCGCTGGCCGGCTTCTTCAGCAAGGACGAGATCCTGGGCCAGGCCTACAAGAACGGCTTCATCGTGGTCTGGGCGATCGGCTTCGTCGTCGCCGGCATGACCGCGTTCTACATGTTCCGGCTGATGGGCATGACCTTCTGGGGCAAGAGCCGGGTCGACCCGGCGGTCGAGCCGAAGATCCACGAGTCGCCGCGGTCGATGACCATCCCCCTGGTCATCCTCGCCTTCTTCTCGGCCACGATCGGGATCTTCCTGGGCTTGCCCCTCGGGGCGGGGCGGATCGTCGAGTGGCTCGAGCCGGTCTTCGCCCGGAGCAACGAGATCCTGGGCCGGACGGAGGCGCCGGCGGAGATGTTCGGGGTCGACGGCGCCCTCATCCTGCTGAGCGTCGGGATCGCCACCCTCGGGATGATCCTGGCCTGGCGATACTTCGGGATCAACCTGGCCTTCCTGCGCCGCGACCCGCGGCCCGATCAGGTCCACGCGATCGCCAGCGCCAACGGCGTCACCCGGTTCCTCTACCGGGCCTCGCTCAACAAGTGGTGGTTCGACGAGCTCAACGACCTGCTCTTCATCCGGGCGGGCGGCCGGGTGGCCGCGGCGATGTGGTGGTTCGACCGGGTGATCGTCGACGGCACGGTGAACGCGATCGGCGCGATCGCCATCGGCTTCGGTCGCGGGCTGCGCCGGATCCAGACCGGACGGGTCCAGAACTACGCGCTGGGGATCGCGGTCGGCCTGCTGCTCATGGCCGGCTCGTACCTGGTCCTGGCCGGAGGCCCGCGATGAGCGGCCTGCCGATCGTCGGGATCGTCACCTTCCTGCCCCTGCTCGGGGCGATCGTGGTGGGCCTCGTCCCGTCGCGCAACGTGGCCGCGCTGCGCTGGACCGCGCTGGGCTTCGCCTTCCTGACCTTCCTCGCCTCGCTGGCCATGCTGGCCGGCTACCAACCGAAGGAGCCCGGTTTCCAGTTCGTCGAGTCGGTCCCCTGGATCCCGTCCTTCGGGATCGCCTACACGGTGGGCGTCGACGGGCTCTCGGTCGCACTCGTCGTCCTCACCACGACCATCTCGTGGATCGCCATCCTCGCCTCGTTCCGACCGATCCAGGAGCGGGTCAAGGAGTACATGATCTCGTTCCTCATCCTCGAGGTCGGGATGATCGGCGTGTTCGTGGCCCTCGACCTCTTCCTCTTCTACATCTTCTGGGAGATCGTCCTCGTCCCGATGTATCTGATCATCGGGATCTGGGGCGGCTCGAACCGGATCTACGCCACGATCAAGTTCGTCCTGTACACGCTGGTCGGCTCGCTGCTCATGCTGGTGGCGATCCTGGCCACCGCCTACAGCTTCGCCCAGGCGACCGGCTCCTGGACGAACGCCTTCGACCTCGAGTCGCTGGTGGCCTACGCCGGCACGGTCGGCTTCACGAGCGGCCTCCAGGTCTTCGCCTTCGCGGCCTTCTTCCTGGCCTTCGCGATCAAGGTCCCGATGTTCCCGTTCCACACCTGGCTGCCGGACGCCCATGTCGAGGCGCCGACGGCCGGCTCGGTCGTCCTTGCGGCGATCCTCCTGAAGCTCGGTGGCTACGGGTTCATCCGGTTCGCCCTGCCCCTCTTCCCGGACGCGGCCACCACCTTCGCCCCGCTGATCATCGGGCTCAGCCTGATCGCGATCATCTATGGGGCGGTCGTCGCGCTCGTCCAGCCGGACCTCAAGAAGCTGATCGCCTACTCGTCGGTCAGCCACATGGGCTTCGTCACCCTGGGGATCTTCGTCTCGATCCTCATCCCGCTGGGCACGATCGGACGGGAGCAGGGTCTCCAGGGGGCCATCCTCCAGATGGTCAACCACGGACTGATCACCGGCGCCCTGTTCCTCCTCGTCGGGGTCATCTACGAGCGGACTCACGACCGGACGATCGCCCGGATGGGCGGGCTGGCCGGGATCACGCCGGTCTACGCGGCGGCCTTCGGGTTCTTCATGTTCGCCAGCGTGGGCCTGCCCGGGCTGTCCGGGTTCGTCGGCGAGTTCCTGGTCCTCGTCGGGTCGTTCGCCTACAGCCCGGCCGTGGCGGCCGTTGCCACCTTCTGCATGATCCTGGCGGCAGGCTACCTGCTCTGGATGTTCCAGCGGATCTTCACCGGCGACCTGTCCGAGTTCCTGCGCGGGCTGGGCCATCACCTGACCGACCTCCGGCCGGTGGAGGCCCTGACCCTCGTCCCGCTGGCCACCTTGATCGTCGTCTTCGGCCTCTTCCCGGGTCTCGTCCTCGACCTGGTCCAGGGGACGGTGACCTCGGTCCTGGCCAGCGTCGAGCACGGCCAGGCGATCGCCGCCCAACTCCTCCTCCACCCTTAGGGAGCACGACCGCACGATGACCTGGGACGACCTCGTCGCGATCGCGCCGCTCATCGTCGCCGTGCTGGTGGCCGCCGCGGTCCTGGTCGTCGATCTCGTCCGTCCCGGCGGACGGACCCTCCCGCTGGCGGTGGCCCTGGTCGGGCTGGTCGTCCTGGCCGTCGTCGTCGTGGCCACCGCCCAGCATCCGGTCGACGCCTTCGGCGGCGCCTACCGGGTCGACGCGATGACCACGTTCATGGACGGCCTGTTCGTGGCGATCGCGGCCTTCACCCTGATCTTCGCCCCCGACTACCTCCGGTCGCGCGACCTGCCGATGGCCGAGTTCGCGGTCGTCCTCCTGTTCGCGATGACCGGGGCGATGCTCATCGCCGGCTCGGTCGACCTCCTGCTCCTCTTCCTGGGGCTCGAGCTCATGGTCCTGCCCGGCTACCTCCTGGCCGCCTTCGCCAAGCGCGACGCGCTGGCGACCGAGGGCGCGATCAAGTACTTCCTGCTCGGCTCGTTCAGCTCGGCGATCTTCCTGTTCGGGCTCGCCTTCGTCTGGGGCCTGACCGGGACCACCCGGGTCGACGGCGTGGCCGGAGCGCTCGGCGACATCGTGGCCGGCAAGGCGCCCCTTGCGCCGGGCCTGGCGATGGGCCTCGCCCTGCTGACCACCGGGGTGGCCTTCAAGATCGCCGCGGTCCCGTTCCACTACTGGACCCCGGACGCCTACCAGGGGTCGCCGACGCCGGTCACCGGCTATCTCTCGGTCGGGCCGAAGGTCGGGGCATTCGCCCTGATCCTGCGCCTGTTCGTCGAGGCGCTCGGCCCGCTCCACCAGGATTGGGTGGTCATCGTCATCGTCCTGTCCACCCTGACGATGACCCTGGGCAATCTCATCGCCCTGACCCAGGACAACGTCAAGCGGATGCTGGCCTACTCGTCGATCGCCCACACCGGCTACATGCTCGTGGGCCTGGCCGCCTATGCCAGCCCGAACTCCCAGATCCAGGGCCTCGAGGGCCTGCTCTACTACGGCGCCGCGTACACCTTCATGAACCTCGGTGCGTTCGCCGTGGTGGCGGCGCTCCAGCGTCGGACCGGCGTGACGAGCGGCCTCGACACGTTCGCCGGCCTGGCCCGGCGCGAGCCGGCGCTGGCCATCCTGATGACCCTCTTCCTGCTCTCGCTGACCGGGATCCCGCCGACCGCCGGCTTCTTCGCCAAGGCCTTCGTCATCCTGTCGGCGGTCGAGGCCGGCGGCGCGGTCGGGGTCCTCGCCGTGATCGCCGTCCTGAACGCCGCCGTCGCCGCCTTCTACTACCTGCGGGTCGTGGTCTACATGTTCATGCGCGACAGCCGGGGTGAGCCGGCGCCGGTCCAGAAGAGCATGATCATGCGGGCCGGGCTCGTCGCAGCCGGGTTCATGACCCTTCTCCTCGGGCTCTACCCGGATCCCCTCCTGACCATCGTCACGAACGCCGCGAACGCGCTCGTCTCCTGATCGAGCCCGTCTCCACGAGGCATCCGGCCCCGCACGGCGATGGGCCGCCCGTACTGAGCGAGCCGGCGGCCTAGGGCGAGGCGCTGGGCCCGGCCTCGGTCGGACCGGCCGGCGACCCGGACGGCCCGGATGGGCTGGCCGTCGCGCCGGACGGCTGCGTCGCGACCGTGGGGGCAGGTCCGGTCGGTGACGGGGCGGCAGACGGTTCGGCCGCGCTCGGGGCCGACGTGGCTATCGGCGACGGCGTCGGCTCGCCCCGGACCGGCCCGGGCAGGAAGGCGACCGCACCGGCCAGCACGGCGACCGTCAGGATCATGCCCGCGAGGAAGGCGAGGATGACGGGGATGGCCGACCGCATGCCGCGAGGGTACCAGTACCACGCGGCCGGGGCGGTCCCGGGGACGACGGACTACGATGGGCGCCGCCGTGCACGTCGTCGCCGATCACCTGGGCCGCCGCCTCGTCCCCGCGCTGCTCGCGGCGCTCGGGGTCACGCTGCTCGCGGCGGGCCTGCTCCACTACACGGATCCGGTCGTCGCGACCCCGCGCGCCTCGGTCAGCGCGGTCGCCAGCCTCGGTCCGACCACGCCGAGCCCGCTGCTCACCTTCCCGCCGATCGCCACGCCCTCGGCAGCCACGAGCGGGTCGCCGGGGCCCGCCGCCGTCGCGACGCGGGTCGTGGTCCCGGCGCTGGGCATCGACCTGCCGGTCATCAAGCAGCCGGCCGGCGCGTCCTTCCCGCCGTG
Source organism: uncultured Chloroflexia bacterium (assembly GCA_963809595.1). Lineage (GTDB taxonomy): Bacteria > Chloroflexota > Limnocylindria > Limnocylindrales > CSP1-4 > Chersky-267. The sequence goes on from CAWEKG010000003.1 coordinate 74,341, forward strand.
CGACGTGGCGATGTACCTGCAGCCCCTCAGCCAGCCCGGCCAGCCGGGCGCGACCTACCTCTACGCCCACGCCCGGACGGGGATGTTCCTGCCGATCCTCGAGGCATCGAAGGTGCACGACGGCAAGCGGATGGTGGGGATGCTCGTCCAGGTCTACACCAGCGACGACCAGCTCTACCTGTACGAGGTCTTCCAGGTGCGCCGCCACCAGACGACGCTCGACGCGGCCCTGGCCGAGAAGCGCGAGACCCTCTGGCTCCAGACCTCCGAGGGGCCCCGGGGCACGCTCGAGAAGACCCAGGTCATCGCGCTGCCGCTCGAGCACGGCCCGGCCGATCACCGCGAGGCCCATCCGAAGGCCGATCCGGTCTTCTGCCAGTAGCCCGGCCCGCTCGGCCCCGGTCGCGACCCGCTCCGACGGGGCTCGATCAGATCCAGCGCATCCGGCGAAGGACCCAGGCCATCAGGAAGGCCAACCCGATGATCGAGGCGGTGACCAGCCAGAACCCGGTCGCCTCGGTCCCGGCGAAGGCGGCCCCGGCCTCGCTCATCCCGAAGATCCCGCCCAGGGCCGCGATCCCGGCCAGGACCACCGTCACCCCGGTCAGCCGCTTCATGATCAGCGACAGGTTGTTGTTCACCGTGGAGAGATAGACGTCGAGGGTGCCGCTGACGAGCTCGCGGTAGGTGTCGAGCTCGTCGGTCAGCCGGATGAGGTGGTCGTAGACGTCGCGGAAGTAGACGATCTCCTCGCTGTCGATGAGGGCCAGGTCCCGGTTCGTGAGCTGGTTGAAGATCTCGCGGACCGGGGCCGCGGCGCGGCGGATCATGATGAGGTCTCGCTTCACGTCGAAGAGACGCTCCAGGGTCTGGGGCGTCCCGTGCTCGATGACCGCGTCCTCGAGCAGGTCGATCTCGTCGCCGAGCTTGTCGAGCAGCGGGAAGTAGCCGTCGACCAGGTCGTCGCAGATGGCCCACAGGAGGTGATCCGGGCCGCGGGCCAGGACGGCCGCCAGACCCTCGCCGCGGAGGTGATGGCTGGCCAGCGGGTCCCAGTCCGGGCCGTGCGAGGTCAGCAGGAAGCCCTGCCCCAGGACGATGTCGATCTCGACGGCCACGATCGGGTCGCCATACCGGAGGGCGAACATCACGACATGGACCAGGTCGTCGGTGACCTCGATCTTGGCCCGCTGGTTGCCCTCGAGGATGTCCTCGACGATGAGCTCGTGGAGACCGAGCCGGGTGGCGATCCGGCCGACCTGGTCGGCGCTCGCTCCGGCCGCATCCACCCAGACGATGGCGCCGGCCGGTCCCGGCATCGCCGGGATGGTGTCGATCCCGTCCGAGGTGACCAGTCCGTCGGCCGTCCGGAGGATCACCCGGACGGGGGACGAACGAAGGCTGATGGCCGTCGGGCCCGTCCCCGACGCCGGTCGTGGGGCGTTCCCGGGGACGGCCTCAGAGGGCGAGGGTGGGCTCGGGTTCGTCTGGGCCATCGAGGCCTCGCTCGCCTCCCGTCTCCTGTCCCGACGTCGGCGCTGCCCGCGCGACGTCGTCTCCGGTCGTGGTCGACCGCGTCGCCAGCATACGCGTCCGACGTCGGCCGAGGGCGAGGGCCGGGAGCACGGCGACGAGGGTCACGACGGCCGCGACGAGGAAGAGCCCGACCATGACCCGGGCCGCCTCGTTCGACGCCCAGCGCTCGAGCGCCTGGATGACGAGGCCGTCACGGAGCGGGCGGTCCCGCAGCTCGACGGGGATGAACGCCTTGTAGGCCTCGGCGCTGGCGTAGACCCGGGCGCGGGCCTGGTCGATCGTCGTCGAGCCGTAGGCGGTGAGGACCGCCAGGCCGACGGCCATCCCGATCATCCGGGCGACGGTCACGGTCGCCGAGGCGACACCGAACGCGGTCCGGCCGGCGGCCTCGACCGCCGCGGTCGACCGTGGGGTCACCGTCAGGCCGAAGCCCAGGCCGTAGAGTCCGAGGGCGGCCGCTGCGGCTGCGATCCCGGTCGTCGGCGACCAGCCGCCCATGACGAACAGGGCGACCGCGCTCCCCACCAGGCCGATGACGGTGACCGAACGCAGCGAGAGCCGGCGGACGGCGAACCCGGAGACGAGGGCGCCGACGGCGGTCGCCGCGGCGAGGGCCCCGAGGGCGACCTGCTGCTCGGGCGGGCCGCCGTAGAGCACCCGGTCGACGAAGACCGCCGCCCCGATGATCGCGGTCGCGAAGGCATACCCGGTCAGGAGCGAGACGAGGGCGGCCGAGGCGAACTCGCCCGACGCGAACAGCCGGACCGGGAGGAACGGATCGGGACGACGGAGACCGTCGACGACGGCCAGGCCGAGTCCGATCGCAGCGACCACGAAGAGGAGGACCAGGGCCGTCGGGGCCGGCAGCCCGAGGATCTCGTCGGTCGAGGCGCTCCCGAGGAGGGTCAGCCCGACCAGGCCGGCGGCCAGCCCGACCGTGAAGGCCGCCGCGCCGAAGAGGTCGACCCGGGCATCGATCCGGGGCGTCTCCCAGTCGCCGCTGGCCGCCCAGGCCAGGACGAGGGCCACCAGCCCGATCGGAACGTTGAGATAGAAGACCCAGCGCCAGGCCGGGGCGAGGATGTCACCCAGGGGCGTTCCGACCAGACCGGCCGACGCGACCGCGGTCTCGGGGTGGAGCGAGCCGAGGATGGCCGCCCCTACGAATGGTCCGGCGGCCATCCCCAGGAAGGTCAGGGCACCGATCGCACCGAGGGCGCGCGGCCGGTCGTGGCCCTCGTAGAGGTGGGCGGCCGCCGCGGTCGCGACGGGGACGAGCGCGCCGCCCCCGACCGCCTGAACGAAGCGCGCCGCGATGAGCTGGTCGAGGCTCTGCGCCGCGCCGGCGAGGAGCGATCCCAGGGTGAACGCCATGAGGGCGCCGAGGAAGACCCGACGGACCCCCCACAGGTCGGCCAGACGACCGGCCAGGGGCATCGTCGCCACGTACACCAGGAGGTAGCCGTTGACGATCCAGGACGCCCGCCGAAGCTGGGTCCAGTCGGCCAGGTCCACCACGATCGAGGGAAGGGCCACCGCCGTGATCATCAGCTCGAGGCCGGCCAGGAAGACGCCGGCTCCCAGCACAGCCAGGATGAGGAGCGACTCGCGGCGGCTCAGGCGCATCGCCCGAGTGTAGCCGGGCCCGGTGGACGAGCCGCCGGTGCACCGTGGACGAGCGGCCTGAGCGCGCGCGGACCGGTTGACACCGCTCGCCGGTGGCCGTAGCATCAACGCCGATTTATATAAATGCTCGTTGAGCCCTCGGGCTCGAAACCTGCCGGAGCCTCCCCCTGAGCCCCTCGCCCGCCCGGATCCGCTCGACCATCGCGTCCGTCGTCGACCAGCCCGACGAGCTGCGCGAGATCCGCCTGTTCCACAAGGCCCTGGCCGACGTCAACCGGCTGCGGATCGTCCAGCGCCTGTCGAGCGGCGCGGCCACGGTCACCGAGCTCATCGACCACGTCGGGCTCTCCCAGCCCCTCGTCAGCTGGCATCTCGGCAAGCTCCGGGCATCGGGCATCGTCACGACCCGGCGGAGCGGCCGGGAGACGGTCTGCAGCCTCCGGCCGGAGGCGTTCAGCGAGATCGCCGCCCGGGAACGGGCGCTGTTCGGTCGATCGCTCACGATCGAGATCGCCTATCCCGCCGGCTCGGCGCTCGGTGAAGGGGCCGTCAGGTGACCCGGTCCGGCCGGGCCGGCGGCGGCTCCCTGCTCGACCCCGGAGACCCGGACCCGGGTCAAGAGGATCGGCGAGCCGATCGCCCTCTTCTTCGGCCGGCTCGGGCTCACCCCGAACGGGCTCACCCTGATCGGCTTCGGGATCACGGTCGTCGCGGCCATCCTCGCCGGGCTCCAGCTCTGGCTGGTCGCCGGGATCGTCGTCATCGTCGGCGGCGTCTTCGACATGTTCGACGGCACCCTCGCCCGGGCCACCGGCCGGGTCTCGAAGCTCGGCGCGTTCATGGACTCGGTCTTCGACCGCTGGGGCGAGGCGATCATCTACGTCGGGATCGTGGTCGGCTGCTCGCTGGCCGACTTCGACCTCGGGGTCGGGCTGGCCGCCTTCGCCGATGGGCGTCGGCGTTCCTGGTCAGCTACACCCGGGCGAAGTCCGAGGGCCTCGGCTTCACCCAGGGCACCGGGATGGCCGAGGTCGGCCTCGCTCCGCGCGAGATCCGGCTCGTCATCCTGACCGTCGGCCTCATCCTCGCCGGGCTCGCCGGCGGCGTGGGCTCGCGACAGTCTCGCCGGCGGGTTCGATCTGGCTGGCCGCCGGCCTCGGGACTGCACTCGGTCATCGCCTCGGCGACCATCACCGTCATCCAGCGCATCCTCCATGTCAGGAACCAGGCCGCCACGAGCGGCGAGAAGTAGGAGAGCCACCAGTGGCCAAGAACGGGACGAACGGCAAGAGCAGCACCGACGGGGCGAAGCCGGCGGCCGGCGCCGAGGCGACGCGGCGACGGCAAGATCCGGGTCGCGATCGTCGGCGTCGGGCAACTGCGCCAGCAGCCTCGTCCAGGGTCGCTACTACTACGAGAACGCCAAGAAGGACGACTTCGTCCCGGGCCTGATGCACGTCGACCTCGGCGGCTACCACGTCCGCGACATCGAGTTCGTGGCCGCCTTCGACATCGACAAGAACAAGGTCGGCAAGGACCTCTCCGAGGCGATCTACCAGAAGCCGAACAACACCTACGTCTTCCAGCAGGTCCCGCATCTCGGCGTGACGGTCGACCGCGGGATGACCCACGACGGCCTGGGCAAGTACCTCAGCCAGATCATCGAGAAGGCGCCCGGGCCGACGGCCGACGTCGTCGGCATCCTCAAGGAGCGCGAGGTCGACGTGATGGTCTCCTACCTGCCGGTCGGCAGCGAGGAGGCCACCAAGTGGTACGTCGAGCAGGCCCTCAAGGCCGGCGTCGCCTTCGTCAACGCGATCCCGGTGTTCATCGGCCGTGAGCCCTACTGGCAGCGCCGCTTCGCCGAGGAGGGCCTGCCGGTCATCGGCGACGACATCAAGAGCCAGGTCGGCGCCACGATCAGCCACCGCGTCCTGACCCGGCTGTTCATGGACCGCGGCGTCCGGCTCGACCGGACCTACCAGCTGAACTTCGGCGGCAACACCGACTTCCTGAACATGCTCGAGCGGGAGCGCCTCGAGAGCAAGAAGATCTCCAAGACGAACGCCGTCACCAGCATGCTCGACTACGAGCTCGACCCGGACGACGTCCACGTCGGCCCGAGCGACCACGTGCCCTGGCTGCTCGACCGCAAGTGGTGCTACATCCGGATGGAGGGGACCACCTTCGGCGACGTCCCGCTCAACGCCGAGCTCAAGCTGGAGGTCTGGGACAGCCCCAACAGCGCCGGCGTCATCACCGACGCCATCCGCTGTCTCAAGCTCGGTCTGGACCGGGGCCTCAAGGGGACGCTCGTCGCACCGTCGAGCTACTTCATGAAGAGCCCGCCCCACCAGATCCACGACGACATCGCCTTCAACCGGGTCGAGGCGTTCATCCGGGGTGAGGACGACGAGACCCTGGTCGGCACGGAGGCGCCCCAGAAGAAGGTCCTCCGCAAGCTGGCCGGCTCGAAGGCGAAGGTGGCGGCCGGCGCCAGGTGACCTCGGCCACCGACCGGCCCGGTCCTGGCGGGCCCGCCGATGGCGGGTCGGTCGCCAACGGGTCGGGCGTGCCCGGCTCCGGGCGATCGCTCGAGGCGCCTCACCGGCGGGTGGCCAGCACGCCACGGATCCTCGAGCGGTCGGCCGTCCTCGCCTACCGCGGGACCGCCTGGATCGTCGGCCACCTGCCGCCCCGACCGGCCTGGACGGCGATCGGCTGGCTGTTCCAGGCCTCCTACCTGTTGTGGCCCCAGAAGCGGCGCTGGTCGAACCTCAACTTCGGGCACGTCCTGGGATTGCCACCGGAGGACCCGGCCGTCCGCAGGCTGGCCCTCCGCGCCTACCGGAGCTACGCCCGCTACCTCGTCGAGATCATGCGTCTGCCCTCGATGACGACGGAGCAGGCGGCGGCGATGCTCGACCCGGAGGGCGTCGAGGAGGTCGAGCGGATCTGGCGCGGCTCGAACGGGGTGATCTTCACCGCCTGCCATGTCGGCAACAACGAGGCGATCTCGGCCGGGATCGGCTCACGCGGCTGGCCGCTCTCCGGGCTGGCCGACGACTCGACCTTCCCGGAGCTGTTCGAGCAGCTCAAGCGCGAACGCGAGCGCTTCGGGGCACGGGTCATCCCCTGGCGCAACCTGCGCGAGGTCTACGGCGTGCTGCGGCGACGCGAGATGCTCGCCCTGCTCGTCGACTGGGGCTACCGGCCCGACGGCGTCCCGGTTCGCCTGTTCGGGGCGTGGACGACCCTCCCGGCCGGACCAGCCACCCTGGCCGGGAAGACCGGCGCGGTCATCCTCCCGGTCGTCGCCCGACGGACCCCGGACGGCCGGTTCCATGCCACCATCGATACCCCGATCCGGGTCCCGTCGACCCGCCCGTCCGACGTCCTCCGGGGGACCCAGGCGATCGCCGACGCACTCGAGCGGGTCATCGCGGCGGCTCCCGACCAGTGGTACAGCTTCAAGCCGATGTGGCCCGAGACGGAGGCCGAGATGACCCATCTCGAAGTCCGGGCGTCGGTCATGGCCGAGGACCGGGACACCGAGAGGGTCGCCCCGGGGGCTGATCCCCGGTGACCGGCGCCGATCGGTCGTCCGGGGCGGTTCTCCCGCCGAGGGGGACCCTCCGACAGCGCTCGGTGGCCGGCGGGCTGGCGGCCTTCTCGTGGCTCGCCTGCCGGACTCCCGAGCGGATCGCCTTCTCGGCTCACGGACCTGGCCGGCGCGCTGTGGTACCGGACGGATCGTCGGCGGGCCGACCAGGCCCGTCGGAACCTGCGGCCGGGTCGTCCGCTGGCTGGAGGCGAAGGGTTCGGCCGACCCGCGGATCCGGGCGGCCGCCTCGGATCCGGCGGCCCTCGAGCGACTCGTCCGTTCGGCCTTCCGCTACTACGCCCGCTACTACCTCGACGTCGCCCGGGCGCCGTCGTTCAGCCCGGCCTTCCTCGACGACCGGCTGACGGTGGAGACCCCGGACAGCTACGAGGCGGCGTTCGGGGTCCCGGGGCCGCGGATCTTCATCGGTCTCCACTACGGCGCCATCGAGCTCCAGGCCTACGTCGCCGCGGCCCGGACCGCCACGCCGCTCACGACGCCGATGGAGACGATCGACGACCCCGAGCTCCAGCGCTACTTCGTCCGGACCCGCGGTGCGCTCGGCATCCAGATCGTCGGTCTCCGCGAGGCACGCCGCGAGGTGGGCGCGGCGCTCGCCCGGGGCGAGTACGTCGGCCTGGTGGCGGATCGTGACCTCACCGGCGGCGGGATGCCGGCCACCCTCTTCGGGGCGCCCACCTCGCTGCCCCTCGGTCCGGCGCTCGTCGCCCTCGAGAGCGGCGCACCGGTCTTCTTCGTGGCCGTCCGGCGCCGGCGCGACGGTCGCTATCTCGGTCGGCTGGAGCGGCTCGAGATCCCGGGCCAGGGGACGCGGCGGGAGCGAGTGACCGCCTTCCTCGAGGCCGAGACCGACGCCTTCGAGCGCGAGATCGCCCGGGCGCCCGACCAGTGGTGGGCTGCCTTCTTCCCGATCTGGCCCGACCTCGAAGGAGGGGGCGTCCCGTCCCCGGTGAAGGTCGTCCCCACCGGGGTCGATGCGGCCCCCGCGCCGGCTGCCGAGGAGGTCGTCCGATGACCGCGCGGCTGGGCCGGGCCGACCTCCACATCCACAGCCTGGCCTCGGACGGGACCGCCGGCATCGTCGAGATCCTCGACCACGTCGAGACCTCGACCGGGCTCGACGTCATCGCGATCACCGACCACGAGCGGATCGACGCGGCGCTGGCCGCCCGGGCGCTGGCTCGCGATCGCGGACTGCGGGTCGAGGTCGTGGTCGGCGAGGAGATCTCGACCCGGGGCGGGCACCTCCTGGGCCTCTTCCTGCGCGAGCCGGTCCGACCCTGGCAGTCGCTCCGGGCGAGCGTCGCCGCGATCCACGAGCAAGGCGGGCTGGCGATCGCCGCCCACCCGCTCTTCCCCTACCCGCTGTGCGCCCAGGCCCCGGTCCTGCGGCGCTTGCTCGCCGACCCGGATCCGCGGGTCCACCTCGACGGTCTGGAGGCGTTCAACCCGACGACGCTGGGCCGCGCCCACGGCCGGGTGGTGAGCTTCGTCGAGGAGCACGACCTGGCGGGGACAGGCTCGAGCGACGCTCACGCCCTCGAGGCGATCGGCCGGGCCTGGACCACCTTCCCGGGGCGGACGGCCGAGGACCTCCGCCGGGCCGTCCTGGAGCGCCGGACCCACTGGCACGGGGAGTTCCACCCGACCGGCAGCCAGCTGTCGGTCTTCAGTCGACAGCTGCGCAAGCGCGGCCGCGACGTCCGCGACGAGGTCGGCGGCCGGGTCCGCCGCGACGGCACAGGTCGCGACCACGGCTACCCCGGAGGACGTGCACGACCGCCCCGCTTCGAGGTGCCGTCGTGAAGATCGGCCTCGTGACCCCCTATATCTACCCGGTCCCCGGGGGCGTCAACGAGCACGTCCGCCATCTTTACGAGAACCTCCGCCTCCACGGCCACGACGTCCGGATCATCAGCAGCAGCCACGGTCTCCAGCGCGCCTCCGAGGGCGACGTCATCCGGCTGGGCAAGGGCTTCAGCGTCCGCTCCAACGGCTCGGTCGGGACGGTCACCGTCTCGCCGCGCTACGTCCGGCTCATCGACGAGATGCTCGAGCGCGAGCGGTTCGACGTCCTCCATTTCCACGAGCCGTTCGTGCCCTTCCTCTCGCTCATCCTGTTGCGTCGCTCGCGCAGCGTGAACGTCGCGACGTTCCACGCCTACGCCGGGTTCTCGCTGTCGTACGAGTTCGGCGCCCGGGTGATGCAGGGCCACGCCCGCCTGCTCCACGGCCGGATCGCCGTGAGCGCGGCCGCCCGCCACTTCATCGACCGCTACTTCCCGGGCGACTACAAGATCATCCCGAACGGGGTCGATGTCGAGCGCTATCGTCGGGCGGTGCCGGTCGCTCGCTGGCAGGACGGCCAGAAGAACCTCCTGTTCGTGGGCCGCCACGAACCGAGGAAGGGTCTCCTCGACCTCCTCAAGGCCTACCGGATCCTGAACAAGACCGGTTGCCCCTGCCGGCTCCTGGTCGCGGGCTCGGGACCGCAGGAGCGGGAGGCGCGGCGCTACGTGATGACCCGACGCCTGACCGGGGTGGAGTTCCTCGGTCGGGTCAGCGACGACGAGAAGGCCCAGCTGTTCAAGACCGCCGACGTCTTCGTGGCGCCGGCCACCGGCCAGGAGTCCTTCGGGATCGTCCTGCTCGAGGCGATGGCCGCCGGCGCGCCGATCGTCGCGTCCGACATCCACGGCTACAAGGGCGTCGTCCGGCGCGGCGAGCAGGGTCTCCTCGTCCCGCCCGGGGAGCACCGCGAGCTGGCCACGGCGATCGGGCGGCTGGTCATGGACGACGACCTCCGGGCCGCGATGAGCGCCAGCGGGAGCGCCCGGGCGGAGCTCTTCAGCTGGGAGCGGATCACCGAGCGGGTGGAGTCCTACTACGGCTTCGTGATCCGTCGGCTCGCCGCCCAGGGAGCGCTGCCGACCGACTACACGGCCCCCGTTCCGGCCGGCCCTGCCCGGGCCGGCGACCACCTGCCCGGAGCCGATGAGCCGACCGGGGTCGATCCGTCCGAGCCGACTCGGGTCGGGTCCAGTCTCGACGTCGCGCGAGGCTAGCCCGCCTCGCCGGGGGCGATCGCCCCCGGGTCCCGACGCTCCGCCTCGCGTTCGGCGACCGCGATCCGCCAGGTCCAGGCGCTGTAGCCGACGACGACGACCGTCCCCAACAGTGCCCCGAAGAGCACGAGCGGCGGCCCGTCGAACAGCTTGAGACCCTGGATGACGGGGTCGGTGTTGACCGGGAACTGGAAGGCGTACAGGTAGGTCGGCAGGAGCCCCTGGTAGGCGTTGACGATGGCCGAGGGGAGCGGCAGGGCCGCGATGTTCGGGTACCACACGATGAAGAAGACGACGCAGGCCAGGATGAGCCCGGCCGCGAAGCGCCGCGGGTCCCGAGCGGTGGCGACGACCCAGGCCACCGGGGCGAGCGCGACGAGCACGACCAGCGCGATCGGCTCGATCCGGAACCCGTCCTGGCTGAGGAAGGCCGTGTCGGGCAGGACCGCCGCCATGAGGGCCAGGAAGGCGATCCCGGCCAGGGCCGTGGCACCGATCCGCAGCAGACGCGAGCGGGTCAGCGCCCGGGCGTCCGACCCGCCGTCCGCAGGACCGCTGCCGCCCGGGCGACCGAGCCTGAGGAGCTGGACGACGAGGAGCGCCCCGAGCAGGAGGAGCGCCCCGGCGATGCCGGCCGACCGCCAGGTCAGGACGATCTGACCGGGAGCCGTCGCCACGCAGGCCTGCGAGCCCGGGTTCACCGCCTCGACCCGGACGAACGTGCACAGCGGCCCCTTGAGCAGCCACATCAGGGCCGGTCCAAGGATGGCCAGCGCGGCCGCCATCCGGGCCAGGGCCCAGGTCCGGGGCGACGGCCCAGCGCGCAGCTCGGCGATGAAGTAGGCCAGGGCGATCAAGAGGAACGGCAGGGCGGCGTAGTAGTGGTACTGGAAGGTGGCCCGGTCGATCCGGGCCCAGGGCATCCACTGGAAGGCGAAGGCCACGAAGACGAGCCCGAGGGCGAGGCTCCGCCGCTTGAACGCCTGCCAGGCGACGAATGCCATGGCCGGGATCGAGATCCACCAGGCGACGAGGTTCCCGGCGTCGTAGATCGCGGCGGCCGTGCCGTTGGCGAACGAGTCCTGGTAGAACCAGACCGGCTTGAGGTCGAACGGCCAGGCCCAGTAGGGCGACGACGCGGCGTGGGTCGCCCGCAGGCCGTTGTGGTAGTCGTACATCGACGTCGTCAGGTCGAGCAGGGTCTGGCCCGTGTGTCCCGGCGGCCAGTCGTTGGTCAGCCGGTTGCCGAGCTCCACCCAGGGCAGGTACGACACGACGTAGACGCCGACCGGGATGACGGCGAAGCAGACGACGGCCCAGACGATCGGCAGGCCGAACAGCGCCCCCGGTCGGAGCCAGCCCTCGGGTGGCGGTGCGGCCGGCTCGGTGAGCCGTATCGGGTCGTCCGGCTCGGGTGTCGCGGCGAAGGGTCCGAGGCCCCAGGCCCCGGCGAACCGGAGGATGAGCCAGACCGCTCCCGAGGCCAGGGTCAGGGCCAGGGAGACCTCGATCGGGGTGACCTTCACCGGGCCCACGACGTACTCGGACGAGGCCCGACCCAGCGGCACCGCCGACAGGAAGAGGAGGATGCCCAGGGCGGCCGGCCCGACGATCGCCAACCGGATCTCCTCCGTGGACCAGGCGATCGGATGGAGGACCGTGACGAGGACCGCGGCCAGGGTGATCGCGATCATCAGGGCCACGAAGACGAAGTTGCCGCCGCTGGTGACGGCCTCCTTGGGGACGGCCAGGGCCATGTAGCCGAGGACGGTCGTACCGACCACCAGGCCCAGGATCAGCAGGATCCGGCCGAGGGCCGACCGGCCGAGGATGAGGACGGCCATGGCCGCGATCGCGTAGAGACCGATCCACTTCGAGGCGAGGGCCAGTCCGAGCAGGAGCCCGACGACCGGCAGGACCAGCCAGAACGCCCAGGCTCGTCGCCAGCGTCCCAGCCAGAGCGGTGCGAACAGGGTGTAGGCGGCGACGATGAACAGGCCGACGTAGACGTCGTTCATGGCGATCCGCGACTGGACGAAGAGCATCCCGTCGACGAGGACCAGGATCGCGGCGATCACCGCCACCTCGCGTCGCCGGAAGAGGGTCCGGACGAGCAGGTAGATGAGCCCGGCCATCAGCGCTCCGGCGACGACCCCAGGGATGCGCCAGGCGAGGGCGTGGTCACCGGCGTCGACCGAGACGAGCGCCCCGTCCGCCCCGGCGGCCAGGATCGCCTGGCGGTCCCCGCTGGGCTGCCCGCGGTCGACGTCGAGCGCCCAGCCCTGCGGCGCGAAGGGGAGCCGGGCGTCGGCGAAGACGGCGTTGCCGTGCGGCTCGATGACGTAGATCGTCGACCCGGCGCCGTCAGGCGTCTCGCCCAGGACGTGGACCATCTGGGTCGGCTCGTCGAAGAGCACCCGCTGGACCTGGCCGGGCATCCAGAACGTCTTGTCGAGCCGGGGGCGGTCCTTGGACCCCGTGTCGGGCAGGCGGACGATGGCCATCCGCTCGTCGCCCAGCGTGACGTAGAGGCTCGGCTTGTCGATCCCCTCGACCTTGGCCAGGTCGCCGGCCGGCGCGCCGATGTCGATCGTGTCGACGAGCTCGCCGGTGGCCGGAGCGATGAACTTCACCCCGTTCCCGCCGGCGACGGCGATCCGCGCCAGCGGCGTGACGCTGAACCCGGCCAGGCTGCCGTCAGCGATCGCCGCGTCCACCGCCTCGCGCGCGGCATCCGGGATCGTCCCCAGCACGACGGCCGGGGTGGTGGTGTCGCCCTCCCGGGGGGTCAGCCGAGCCTGGTAGACCGAGGCATCGCCGCCGGTCAGGCCGGCCAGCTTCTCGGCGGCGGCCTTCGCGTCGCTGACCACCCCGAGATCCGCGGTCAGACCGTCGCCCGTCCCACCGTCGGTCATCCTGGCCAGGCCGTCGACCCGCGTCCGACCACGGATCGTACCGTCGCCCGGGTCGATCGAGACGACCTCACCACCGGCCGTCGCGGCGGCCAGACCCGTGCCGTCGTCGGTGACCGCGAGATGGGCGACCCGCTCGCCGACCTGGGCGAGCGGCTCGGGCGTCGCGTTCACGACGTTCGGCGTCGGCGTCGTCCCCGTCCTCAGGCCGTCGAGCTCCGCTGGCGTGTCGATCGCGTAGATGGCGCCCGCCCCGGTGCCGACCAGGACGCGGTGGGCGACCGGGTCCAGGGCGAGACTCGTCGCGTCGGGGATCGCCCAACGGGCGAGGAGGGCTCGCGAGCCGAGGTCGTAGGCCCGCAGCTCGTCGCTGCCGGCGACGTAGAACCGGTCCCCGGCCAGACCGCCGGTCATCGTCTCGTCCTCCCAGCGGGGCTCGACCAGGACGTCGGCCACCGGGGTGCCGAGATCCGCCGACGCGGTCACCCGGTCGTCGCCGAAGACGACGAGGCCGAGCGCCATCGCGTACTTGGCAAGATGCGGGTGGGTGAACTCGTAGATCTCGTGGGGCTTCCCGTAGCGCCAGTCCTGGAGGAACTCGGTGGCGGTCCGGGCGTGGTAGACCTCGTCGAAGTGCATCCGGTACGGCTCGGCCAGCCGGAACCCGCGGATGACCAGGGCGGCCACGACGATGACGACCAGGAACCACAGGTCGAGCCGGTCGAAGCGACCGCCGGCCTCCCAGTGCAGCCGGCGCGATCGATCCGCGATCGACGAGCGGACCGCCCCGAGCCCGAACGGCAGGGGCAGGCCGCCGGAGCGGTCCAGCGCCCCCGTCTCCGCGTCGCGTGGGCCGGTCCGCCACCGCGAGATCTCGGTCGAGGTAACGAGCGGAACGCCCATCGGGACGACCAGGACGGGTGGCCCCTCGGCCGGGCGGACACCGGGGTTCGACGCCGACGACGGGCCGGTCGTCGAACCGGTCCAGGCGACCTCGCCCGTGGGGGCCGCCGACCCGATCTCGGCGAGGTCCTCCGCCTCGCGACCGGCCGACGTCCCGACCGCGAGCGCGACGGCCCGGCTCGCCCGCAGCTCGGTCAGGGCGAAGACGAAGACCGCGAGGTGGGCGAGGGCGATGAGTCCCACCCCCGGCGGCGAGCGGAGCGCGGGGCCCAGGCCGAGCCAGTCGGTGATCCCGGGGTTCTTGTAGAACGGCGTGAGGAGGATGGCGTAGAGGTTCCCGAAGCTGGCGGCCGCCAGGACCAGGTAGGCGATGGCCCACCGGGCGGAGACGGCGGCCAGGATCGCCCCGAGGGCGAAGAACGGGAAGAGGTAGCGCTCATGGACCCGGGTCGGGACCACGAAGAAGGCGATCGCCAGGACCGTGACGGCCAGCAGGATCGTCCATCGGTCGTCGCGCCGGGCCACGACCACGCAGACGACGCCGATCACGATCAGCAGGAGCCCCGTGCCCACGACGACGGCCGGGATCCCCCAGATGAGGGTCGCGAGTTCGCCGGGCTTGTCCCCGACCGAGTCGCGCAGCCAGGTCCCGGCTGCGGCCAGGCCGTTCCCGCCGTCGGAGAAGAGGGCCCACGGGTTGTAGCCGTTGACGGTCAGGTACGGGTAGCCGCCTGCCGTCTTCACCACCTGTTCGACGAGGCCCACGATCCCGATCCCGAACGGCAGGCACAACAGCCAGACGGTGAGCAGTCCGGCCGCTCCGCTCGTCAGGAGACGGACCGGGCCGGCCCCGAGCCGATCGAGGAAGGCGGGGCGCCGACCCTCCGGCTCCGGACCCCGGGCGACACCCCGTCGGGTGGCGAGGAGCGGCCTGACCAGATGTCGACGGACGAGGACGACGACCAGGACGGGGACCAGGATCCCGAGCTGGGGCTTGATGACCGCCGCGACCACCGCCAGGATCGACGCCCGCTCCGGCCGGCCCCGCCACAGCTCCCGAAGGGCGAGCAGGAGGAAGACCACCCCGAACGAGTCGGCCTGGCCCCAGATCGCGCTGTCGAACCAGGTGACCGGGTTGACCAGGACGATGGCGGCGCCCAGGAGGGCGGCCCGGCGCGAACCGCCGAGCTCGCGGACCATCGAGTGGACCAGCCAGGCGATCGCCACGTCGGCCAGGATCGGCGGCAGCTTGATGAGGTCGCCGATGCCGCCCACCGCCTGGCCCACGATCCCCACGATCCAGAGCACGTACAGGTAGCCCGGCGTGTAGTCGATGAAGAACCCTCGGTCGTAGAAGCCGAGGGGGCCGTTGGCGGCGAGCTCGCCCGCCCACGCCTGGAAGGTGCCGCGATCGACGCCGAACCCGGAGCCGGGGAGGAGGACGTATGCGATGATGAGCCGGAAGGCGAGCCCGAGGGCCAGGATCACGACGAGCGCCCCGGCGGCCTCCAACGACCGCTTCGGCGTCGTGGTGCCTCGGTCGGGCACACCGGGTTCGGGGGAAGCCAGGGGGGTGCGCCTCCTGCACGAGCGCTGAGGTGGTGCGGAGTATAGCGCAGGGTCCTTCGGGCGACCCCTCGGCCGATCCCGCGCGGAGACCGGGCGGGTGTCCGCTCCGGGGCCCCGCCGGCTTCCTCGCCGGCACCGCCCCCGAACGCGCCCATCTCGATCAGCACATGGGAGACAGCACCGACGTGATCGACGCGAACCCCGGCCGCCGCCCGGAGGCGGCCCACCCGGAGCGGCTGCCGGAGCTGTCGTACTTCTTCCCGGCTCACAACGAGGAGGCCAACATCGAGGCCCTCGTGGAGGAGGCCCTCGCCGAGCTGCCCACGCTGGCGGAGCGCTTCGAGATCGTCGTCGTCGATGACGGGTCGCGAGACGGGACCGGGGTCATCGCCGACCGACTGGCCGGCGAGTACCCCGACCTGGTCCGG
Organism: uncultured Chloroflexia bacterium; assembly: GCA_963809595.1. GTDB lineage: Bacteria > Chloroflexota > Limnocylindria > Limnocylindrales > CSP1-4 > Chersky-267. Next base: position 90,005 of record CAWEKG010000003.1, read on the forward strand.
GCCGTCCACCATCAGGTCAACCTCGGCTACGGCGCCGCCCTCCGGTCCGGCTTCGGGGCGGCTCGCAGCGAGTACGTCGCGTTCACCGACGGCGATCGCCAGTTCCGGATCGCCGACCTCGGGCGCCTCGTGATTCGGATGGCCGAGCCCGACCGGCCCGACGTTGTCGTCGGCTTTCGGATCAAGCGCGCCGACCCGTTGATCCGGACGCTCTACGCCAGGACCTATCGTCTGGCCAACCGGATCTTCTTCGGGCTCCGGGTCACCGACGTCGATTGCGCCTGCAAGCTGTTCCGCCGCCCGGCGCTCGAGGGCATCCGGGTCGAGTCCGGCGGCGCGTTCCTCTCGGCCGAGCTGCTCATCAAGCTCCGGGCGGCCGGACGGACGGTGGTGGAGGTCGGGGTCCCGCATCACCCCAGGACCGCCGGCTCGCCGACCGGGGCGAAGCCCCAGGTCATCCTGCGGGCCGTCCGCGACTTCTGGCGGCTCCGTCTCAGGCTCTGGGCGGCACCGCGGCGGACCCTGACCAGGGGCGCTCCGGTGCTGGGACCGGAGACCGCGGCTTCCGGGGCGGGGCCGAACGACCCGCCGGGCTGACCCGCTCGGTCGCCCCTACTCCGGCTGGGGGCCCTCGCGCGTCTCCGGTTCGCCGCCCATATCCAGCGAGTTCACGAAGTCGCGGAAGACGTCGAGACGAGGGTCGGCCGGCGAGGCGACTCCGTCGATCGTCTCGAGGACGAGGGCCGGGTCGGCGTCGGGATCCTCCGGCCGGACGCCGGCCTGCTCCAGGACCGACTCCGCGGCGAAGACCCTGACCCCAGTCCTGACGGCCAGGGCGAGCGCATCCGATGGACGCGAGTCGACCGTGACCTCGCGACCGTCGTCCTCCAGGAAGAGCTGGGCGTGGAACGTCTCGGCGGTCAGCGACGAGATGACGACCCGACGGACCGTCACGCCGAGCTCCTCGAGGGTGGTCGCGAACAGGTCGTGGGTGAGTGGTCGCTCCGCCGAGATCCCCTGGAGACGCATCGCGATGGCGTTGGCCTCCCAGGGACCGATCCAGATCGGGAGGTACCGCTCCCGATCGACCTCCTTGAGGATGACCACGTGCTGGCTCGACGGCATGTGGACGCGCACGCTCTCGACCACCATCTCGACGAGCTCGTCGGCCATGACTCGATTATCCCACGCCGCGCCGACGGCTCAGGAGACGGGGAGGGGACGCGATCGGCGCCGTCGGTCGGCCAGCCCGACGGCGATCCCGACCCCGAACCCGGCCACGTGAGCGAAGATCGCCACGCCCTCGACCGTGGTGTCGTGGCCCAGCGCGGTCAGCGCGTCGATCAGCTGGAGGACGATCCACAGGCCGAGCAGGTAGACGGCCGGGACCTCGATGAGCTGGAAGAAGACGACCAGGAAGACGAGCGAAAGGACCCGGGCCCGCGGGAACATCACGAAGTACGCCCCGAGGACCGCCGCGATCGACCCGGACGCTCCCACCAGGGGCACATCCGAGGTCGGGTCGATGGCGACCTGGGCGAGGGCGGCGATCACCCCGCCGACCAGGTAGAAAGCCAGGAAGATGGGTCTGCCCAGGCGGTCTTCGACGTTGTTCCCGAAGACCCACAGGTAGAGCAGGTTGGCCCCGAGATGGATCCAGCCGCCGTGCAGGAACTGGTAGGTGACCAGCGTCGCCAGGGAGAGGTCGAGGACCCGGCCGGAGCCGAACGAGGCGAGCAGGTCGGCGGGGACCACCCCGAAGGTCGAGAAGAACTCCTCGAGCGCCGGCTCCCCGCCCACGGCCTGGATCCCCAGCTCCAGGGCGAAGACGACCAGGCAGGCGACGATGATCGCCCCGGTCACGACCGGGCGTCGGGCGGTGGGGTTCGCGTCCCGAAGGGGGATCACCCGACCGCCGGGGTCACGGCTTGGGCGTCTTGGTCGGCTTCTTCGTCGGCTTGGGACTCGCCGCGGGCGAGGCGGAGGACGAGGCGGACGGGCTCGCACCGGGCGAGGCGGTCGGCCCCTGGATCGCCTCGAGGAGCGAGCTCATGACCCGGCCCTTGTCGACCCAGATGAGCGTGTCCGGCTCCGATCCGGTCCCGGCCACCACGATCATCCCCCGGAGATCCGCCCAGCCGGGATCGCCGGTGGCCAGTCGGTACTGGGCCTGGATCGCCCCGTTGTCCTTGTCGATCTTCAGGACCCGGCTGTTGGCCCGGTCGTATCCGTAGACCGAGCCGAGCCCCTTGTCGGTGCCCGAGGCGATGACCGAATAGGCCGGCGCGGGCCGGAGCAGCGCATCGCCCGGATCGGCCGGCGTCCAGCCCGTCTTGCCCCCGCGGGCGTAGCGGGTGATCCCCCCGTCGCGGGACAGGTAGACGTCCCCGTCGATGAGCATCGTGTCCACCGTCGAGACGTCCTGCGGGGCGGCCAGCCAGCCGGACGGGTCGCCCGGGAACCCCGAGCCGTCGAAGGCCGGCGTGTAGACCAGGATCTGCTTGCCGGACGGATCCACGACGTACAGGTTGTAGAGCCCCTGGTCCACGTTACGGACGAAGGCGCCGAGACCCCGGATGTCGTCGCCCCAGCTGGACGCGCCTTTCACCTTGACCTTGGCCAGCGATCCCTTGCCCGACCCGGCCGGGCGCCAGCGCCAGAGCTGGTTCTTGGAATCGAGGATGAGGACGTCCGGTCCGGCGAGGGCGATGTAGCGCGGCTCGGCGATCTTGACGCCACTCACGGCCTGGCCGGATCGGGCGACGGGAGTCGCCTTGCCCGTCCGCGTGTCGACCCGGTAGACGGCCTGGGTCGCCCGATCCAGGACGTAGGGGACCCGGTCCGGCCCGTAGACGACTCCGCCGAGGTCGGCGGGTGTCTTCGCGTCGGCGAACGAGAAGAGGGTGGACGCCCCGACCGGGGTCAGCCCGTAGAGCTCGTCCAGTCCGGCCTGCGCCTTCGTCCTGAGGGGGGCGATGGCGCTGGCCGGGATCCCGCCGGCGGCCGCGGCCTCGAGTTGCTGCCAGGCCTTGGTGAGCAGCTCCTTGGCCTGGGGTGGGTCGTTCTTGACCAGGTCGACCCCCGGGCCGTAGACCTGGTCGATCGCGGTCTGGGCAGCCCGCAGGGCCTTCTGACCGGCATTGAGCGATCCGAGGTTGCTGGGTGATCCGCCAGAACCGCCCAGGTACCAGACTCCGAGGCCGAGCGAGGCGATGACGACCACCAGCGCGAGCATCGCGACCGCGGCCCGTCGCTGGGTCTCCTGACGCGACGACGCCGAGGTCACGCGACGATCGTGGGGGACGCCGCGTCGCGGCAAGCGGTCCAGGAAGCCGCCGAAGAGCCGGCCGGCCGCGCCCCCGGCCGCCGTCTTCGCCTTGCTGGCCGACTGGCTCACCGCGGCCGCGCCGGCACTCACCCCGTCGGCCAGCGGGATCGGCGAGCGGTCGGGTGTGCCCGCCAGCGGCTCGGGGGGCTTCACCGGGATGAGGTGGCGCTGCTTGGTCGTGGCCGAGACCTCGGTGGCCTCCAGGGCGATCGCGCCGTCGCTCCCGGAGCCGTCGGCCGCGACGAACTGGTGATGGAGGTGCTCGGCGGCCGACTGAGGATGGAGGGTGACGAGGGCATCCTTGATCGCGTCCGTGCCCAGCCTGGCGACCAGGCCCGGCGACGCGAGCAGGAGCGAGTCGCCGACCGAGATCTCGCCCCGCCAGACGTCCGGCTCCAGCTCCGCGGCCGGGAGGCCGTGCTCCCGGTTCACGTCCGGCAGCGTGGCCAGACGGGCTTGGCGGATGAGGTACGCCTCGGCCGGCCCCACCGTGACGACGTACAGCTCGTTGCCCCGGACCACGGCGGCAGCGACCCCGATCGGACCGCTCGCCACGTCGCCGCCGAGGCGATCCCGCTGCTGGGCGATCTTCTTGTTCGCCGCCTTGATGGCCTTCGCCAGGCAGACGGCGATCCCGGCCGACTCGTCGTAGAAGTAGTCGTGGTCGATCGACTGGGCCACCAGCTCGGTCGCCTCGCGCAGCCGTGGTCCCGAGACCCGCCCGGTGACCAGGAGGAAGAGGCTGCCCTTCGACCGGAGGGTGGCGCCGATCGTCGGCTCGTGGGTCACGATCGTGTCCGGAGAGTCGGGCAGGCGATCCTGCTCGGGGACGAAGCCGAGCTTCATCTGGAGCCGTACGGCCAAGTCGGGCCTCGTCTCGGGTCGGGCGGAGGCCGACTGGCACGCGCCCGGGGTTTCGCTGGTCGATGGGTCGGGGCCGGAGGGCTGGCGATCCCCCCGGACGGCTGGCAGGTGGCCGGATTATACGCGCCGGACCCGGACTCTCAGCCCGGACGTCCGGAACCCGCCCGGTGACGACCCGAAGGCCGCCAGCAGCTCGCCGCTTCGCAGGCGGAGCTCCTGGGCCACGATCGGGTGATCCGCCTCGACCAGGAGATCGCCCTCCTCGATGCCGACGAGCCGACAGGCGCCGCTTGCCGCCGGGGCCCGTTCGGCGACGATCGCCGACCAGGTGGCGGTCGCCCTGGCGAGCCTGAGCTCGCGCTCCAGTCCCAGCTCGCGGGCCGCCTCCGGCAGGAGGTCGCCGATCCGCTCCATCGGTCCGCGCCGCGAGCTCATCGGCCCGCCGCCGGGGCTGCGCCGACGATCGACGACCCGTCGGGCGCGGTCGTCACCGCCCATCCGGCGGCCGCGGCGCGGAGGACCGGGTCGAGGTCGTCCGGAGAGGTCGTCGTGACGAACGCCTGGGGCAGATCGGCGATCCGCCGGACCAGGTGCGCTCGACGGTCGGGATCGAGCTCGCTGAAGACATCGTCGAGGAGGAGCAGCGGCGGTCGCCCGTCCTGCTCGGTGAGCAGGTCGACCTCGGCCAGCTTGAAGGCGAGGATCGCCGTCCGCTGCTGGCCCCGCGAGGCGAAGGCCGCCAGGTCGCGGCCCTCGAGCTCGAAGACGAGGTCGTCCCGGTGCGGCCCGATGAGCGTGGTCCCGTTCCAGACCTCCTTGTCCGCGGTCTCCGCCAATCGACGACCGAGCGCCTCGCGGACCGTCTCGCCGGGGCGGGCCGGAGCATTCGTCTCGTAGCGCACGGTGAGCCGGCCTTCGTCCGGGGCGATCTCGGCGTGCGCCCGGGCCAGGGGCCCGGAGATCGCCGCGAGGGCGGCGTGACGACCCTCGACGACGGCGCTCCCAGCCTCGAGCAGCGCGCCGTCCCAGAACCGCAGCTGGTCCCGCCCGGCCTGCTCCTCGCGGATCGCCCGGAGGAGACCGTTGCGCTGCTGGAGCGCCCGACCGTAGGTCGCCAGGTCGGCTCCGTAGGCCGGCGAACGGCTGGTGGCCAGGGCATCGAGGGCGGTCCGGCGGAGCCCGGGCGATCCGGCCACCAGGAGCATGTCCTCGGGCGCGAACATGACGGTCCGCAGGATCCCGCCCAGGGCCGAGGCCCGACGGGGCGCGCCGTTCACCCGGATCCGTTTGCGCTGACCGCCCGCGCCCTCCCGGACCAGCGCGACCTCCACGATCGTCTCAGCCGATCCGGCGGGCGTGGTGGGACCGGCGTCGGGGACCACCACCGCTTCGACCCGGGCGAGGTCGGCGCCCCAGCGGATGAGTTCGCCGTCGGCCGTCGTCCGATGTGAGCGGCCCCAGGCGACCAGCACGATCGCCTCGAGGAGGCTGGTCTTGCCAGCGGCGTTGGGACCCCAGACGAGCTGGGGTCCGGGTGCGAACTCGAGCCTCAGCGACGCGTAGCCGCGAAGGTCGCGGAGGTCGATCGATCGAAGCAGGTCGGCACGCCGGGTCGGGGCCCGGCCTCCTCAGGAGGTGGTCCGGACCGGCATGACGACGTGGGTGTACGCGTCGTCACCGACCGGGCGGAAGACACCTGGCGAGAGCGGGCCGTTGAGCTCGAGGGCGAACTGGTCGGCGGTCACGTTCTGGAGGACGTCCGCGAGATAGCGGGCATTGAAGGCGATCGTCGTGCCGTCGCCCTCGACCGACGGCCTCCACTCGACCCTCGTTGTCGCCGACCTCGGCGGCGGCCGAGACGACCACGGCCGGCTCCCCGTCCACCCCGACCCCGAGCTTGACGATGTTGGCCGCGGAGCTGGCGATGAGGGCGGCGAGACGGACGGCCTTGAGGAGTTCCTCTCGGTCGATCACCGTGCGGGTGGTATGGCCCTTCGGCAGGACCTGCTGGTAGTTGGGGAACTGGCCGTCGATGAGCCGGCTGACGAGGTCGATCCCCTCGAGGTGGAAGAGGATCTGGTTCTTGCTCGGGGCGAGCACCAGGTCGACCGGGTCGTCGACGTCGGCCAGGATCCTGGCTGAGCTCGTTGAGCGACCGGGCCGGCACGACGATGCTCGTCTCCTCGACCGGGTCGAGGGTCGGGATCGTCTTGACCGCGATCCGGTAGTTGTCGGCGGCGGCCAGGGTCAGCTGGTCGCCCTCGAATCGGCACAGGACGCCGGTCAGGATCGGGCCGGGCCTCGTCGCTGGCCGCCGCGAAGGTCGTCTCGTTCAGCGCCTGGCGGAGGACCCGCTGGGGGATGCGGGTGGTCGGGCCGCTCGCCGGCGATCGGGATCGCCGGGAATTCGTCGGCGTCGATGCCCTTGACATGGGTCTCGAACCGGCCGGCCCGGATCCGCAGCGTGTCGCCGGCCTGGAGCTCCAGGTCCACCCGCTCGCCGGCGGGCAGGCCGGCCACGATGTCCGCCAGGAGCTTGGCCGGCACGGTGATCGCGCCGTCGGAATCGATCCGTGCCGGGGACCCAGTAGGTGATCCCGATCTCGAGGTTGGTGGCGGTCAGCTTGAGCCCCGCGTCCTCGGTCTTGATGAGGACGTTGCCGAGGACCGGCAGGGAGCTCCGGGTGGAGACGGCCCGGCTCACGACCGCGAGGCCGCGGGCGAGGTTCTCCTGCATGACCGATACGTTCACGTCGGGCTTCACTCCAAGGAGCCGGGGTCGCGCGACGGTCGCGGGACCGCCGTGAACCCCCGTTGAGCGGTCCGTTTCCTGGACCGGGATGGATCGAGCCCCCGGACCCGGGAGAGATGGTCGGTAGAACCCATCGGTATCTTAGAACGTCATCATCGTCATCATGTGGTGGACGGTGTGGACGGCCCCGTGTGGCCACGCACGGTCGGGCTGTCGACGACCGACCGATGCTCGTGGACCGATCGAGCCGCGATCCGTGGACGGCGGCCGGGATGCGTGGTGGACGATCTGGCCGCCCGCCTCGAGAGCCCGGCTCCCGAAGACGCCCGGATCGTCAACGCCCGAGCCGGGGATGACCACGGACCCGGCCCCCGGCGGACGGCCCATTGTCCACAGCGACGCAGGGGTTCTCCACCGAATCCGGCCGCCTTATCCACAGGAGGTGGCCGGGATCGAGACCCCGGCGCCGGGCAGCGCCGGGCAGCGTCAGTCGGCGTAGATGAGCTCGCGGACGGCCGCGATCTCGCGACGGAGCTCGTCGTTGACGGCCGACTCGCGGTTGATCTTGTCGCAGGCGTGGAGGACCGTGGAGTGGTCCCGCCCACCGAGCTCGGCGCCGATCCGGAGGAGCGAGACGTCCGTCTCCTCGCGCATCAGGTACATCGCGATCTGGCGGGGCATCACGATCGCCTTGTCGCGCTTCTGCCCCTGGAGGACGTCCATCGGGACCCCGTAGTAGTCGGCCACGACCCGGGCGATCCGCTCGGGGGTGACCTGCCGCTTCTTGGGGTTGTAGATGACGTTGGCGAGGACCGCCTGGGCCAGCTCGATGCTGATCGGGACGGCGCTCATGCTGGCATACGCCACGATCCGGTTGAGGGCGCCCTCGAGCTCGCGGATGTTGCTCACCACCTTGCGGGCGATGAACTCGATCACGTCGGAGGTGATCGGGACCGCGCCCTCCTCGGCCTTGGCCCGGAGGATCGCGATCCGGGTCTCGAGGTCCGGCGCGGTCAGGTCCGCGATCAGGCCCCATTCGAAGCGGCTGCGCAGCCGCTCCTCCAGGGTGACGATCTGCTTCGGCGGCCGGTCGCTGGACAGGACGATCTGCTTGCCGTCCTCGTGGATGGCGTTGAACGTGTGGAAGAACTCCTCCTGGGTCCGTTCCTTGTCGGCGATGAACTGGATGTCGTCGATGAGGAGGAGGTCGATCCGCCGATAGCGCGCCCGGAACTCGTCGATCTTGCCCTGCTGGATCGAGGTGATGAACTCGTTGGTGAACTTCTCGGAGGTGGCGTAGACCACCTTCTTGCGGGGGAACTTGGCGATCACCTGGTTGCCGATGGCGTGCATCAGGTGGGTCTTGCCGAGACCGACCCCGCCGTACAGGAAGAGCGGGTTGTAGGCATGCCCGGGACGCTCGGCGACGGACAGGCTGGCGGCGTGGGCCAGGCGGTTGGCCGAACCGACGATGAAGTTCGCGAAGGTGTAGCGGGGATTGAGGCTGGACGCCCCGCCCTCGCCGCCGACCCGGGTCGGCTCGAGGCGGACCTGCTGGGCCGCGGCGGGCTGGGTCGGAGCCGTCGCCGTGGCGCGCGCGGACGCCTCGCCGGCCACCCCAGCGGCCGCCGACCCGGACCGGACCACGAACTCGACCTGGACGCTGTAGCCGACGATGCGGGCGAGCGTCTGGGAGATCAGCGATCGGTAGCGGGTGTCGAGCCAGTCCTTGGCGAAGCCGTTCGGGACCGCGATCCGGAAGCGGTTGTCATCGACGTCGACGAGCTGCGTGTCCCGCAGCCACGTCTCGTAGTTCGCCGGCGACAGCGCGACCTGGAGCTCTCCGAGGGCCGCCCGCCAGACTTGCTTCGCGTCCATTCGATGCGCTGACCTGTGGTTGGTGGTTGGATGGTCGATGGGATGCGGGGGCCAGGGGCGAGGGCTCGGGGAACCGTGTCGAGGACGCGCTCGGCGGGCTTGGGCCTGCCGGCGACCATCCGCTCCAGGGGCTCCTCAACGGAACGTTCCAGAGGCTGCCTTCGGTCGTCCCGGCGCCGGAGGCCCGCGAAGGATAGCACCGGCCACAGGCCCCTCGCAAGGCGATCCCGCGCAATTCGACCGATACTCCTGGGGAGTATCGGTGCACGACGGTCCGATCATGGCCGATCCAGCCGAGTTTGACACCCCTCGAAGCCGCTTCCTATAATCCGCGGGACGTCGAACGCGCCCAGCGCTTCCGAGCGCCCGGCGCGTTCGTGTGCCTCTAGGGGTCGAGAACCACAGTCCCCGAGGCCCGATGGAGAGGATCGCGCGCAGCCCCGATGAAGCAGACCTACCAGCCCAAGAAGCGCCATCGCGCCAAGGAGCACGGCTTCCGCGCCCGGATGAGGACCACCGGTGGTCGCCGGGTCATCGCCGCGCGTCGGGCGCGCGGTCGCAAGCGGCTGACGGCCTGACCAGCGAGCGCGGGGCCACGGCGCCGCGGCTCGTGATGCTCTCCCGTCCGACGGATTTCCGGGCGCTCCAGGGCGATGGGACCGTGCGGTCCCACCCGCTGCTCGTGGCTCGGTTCCGGCGGACCGACCTCGAAACGACCCGGTTCGGTCTGTCGACCGGCAAGCGCCTCGGTGGCGCGGTCGTTCGGAACCGGGTCCGGCGACGACTCCGAGAGGTGTTCAGGGTGATGGCGCCCTCGTTCCAGCCCGGCTGGGACGTCCTGATCATCGCCCGCCCGGCCGTCGTGGACGCCAGCCACGACGAGATGGTCGAGGCGGTTCGACGTCTCCTCCAGCGTGGAGGGGTCCTTGGAGGACCGAGACCCGCGTGAAGTCGATCGGGGTCGGATTGATCAGGCTCTATCGGGCCGCGTTCTTCTGGCTGCCGTCGAGCTGCCGCTTCGAGCCGTCCTGCTCGCGCTACACGGAGCAGGCGATCGTGAAGTACGGGTTGTTCAAGGGCAGCTGGATGGGAGCGAAGCGGATCGCCCGCTGCCATCCCTGGAATCCGGGTGGCTATGACCCGGTCCGCTGACGCCGCCGCCCGCCTCGTGCGCCGGATCCCCCCGGACGTCCGGCGCTGGATCCTGCCGGTCCTGCTCGTCGTCGGGGTGGCCGCGATCCTCGTGGCCTGCGCCCCGCTCGGCGCCGGGGTGACGCCGTCGGCTGGCTCGCCGGTCCCGTCGGGCGCCACCGCCGGCCCCGACACCGACCCCGCTGCTCACACCGAACCCGAACTCGATCCCGCTCGCGCCCGGCCACCCCGGACAATCCCGTTGTCGCTCATGGCCTGGCTGTTCACGCCGGTCTTCCAGGCCCTGTTCATCCTGCTCGTCGCCTTCGAGCAGGTGACCGGCAACATGATGATCGCGATCGTCATCGTCACCCTCCTCGTCCGGGTCCTGCTCATCCCGCTCTATCGGCGCCAGATCGTCTCGCAGAAGCGGATGCAGCTCCTCGCCCCGGAGCTCAAGGAGATCCAGCGGCGCTACAAGGGCGACCGGGTCAAGGTCCAGCAGGCGACCAGCGAGTTCTACAAGGAGCGCGGGGTCAACCCGGCCTCGGGCTGCCTGCCTCTCGTCCTCCAGTTCATCCTGCTGATCCCGATGTACTCGGTCTTCAGTCAGGGGCTCCAGAACGTGGACCCGAACCGGATGCTCAACGTGTTCGGGGTCCAGCTCATCGACCTCAACTGCGGGATCGTCCCGCCACCCCATCCCGGACCGGTGATCCCGTGCATCAACTCGACCGTGCTCGGGGTGGACCTGAGCCAGCCGAGCGTCCTGTTCACCCTCCCGATCCTGGGTCTGGGCGTCTCCATCCTGGCGATCATCTCGGCGCTCCTCCAGCTCGTCCAGTCGCGGATGACTCTGCCGCCGGCCGCCCAGGGCGCCGCCTCCGACGACCAGAACATCAAGATCCAGCGCCAGACGATGATCTTCATCCCGTTCATCTCGGTCTTCTACGGCGGGTTCCTGCCGGCCGGGCTGTTCATCTACTGGATCGTCTCGACGCTCTTCTCGGTGGTCCAGCAGTACCTGATCCTCGGCTGGGGCGGGATGTTCCCGTTCCTCGGCTAGGACCCCGCCTGGGCCAAGGGCCACACTCCGCGATTCCCGGTCGCCATCCCGGCGCCCGACCCGACGAAGCGAGCACCCACCTCGGTGCTCACCGATACAGACGAGCGAGCCGCCAAGGCGGCCTCGACCGTCCGCCCCCGCGAACGCAGCGGCCGCAAGGGCCGCCGAGGGAGACGACGCTGACATGAGTGCCTATCAGGAGTTCACCGGCAAGACCGTCGAGGAGGCCCTGCGCAACGCCCGCGAGACGTTCGCGGTCGAGCTCAACGACCTCGACTTCGAGATCCTCACGCCCGGCAGCCGGGGCGTGCTGGGGATGGGCGCCGAGCCCGCCCGGATCGTCGCCGCTCCGCGCGACGCCCTGGGTGGGACCGCGCCCAAGCGCGAGGCCGCCGAGTCGAAGCCGCTGCCGCCGGCGCCGCCGCGGAGCGACGGGCCGCGCGGCGATCGAGGTCCCCGGCGCGACGATCGGCCGCCACACCGCGACGACCGGCCCCCGCGCGATGCGGTCCCCGCCGCGCCCGCCGCGGCCCTGGCGACGACGCCCCGCCATGACGACCGGCCCCCGCGCCGCGACGACCGGCCCCCGCGCCGCGACGACCGGAGCCGTCGTCCGGCCTCCGGCGACCTGAGCGAGCGCGAGCGTGCCGAGCTCGCCGCGGCCCGCGGGTCGACCGGCTCCGAACGCGCCGAGCTTGAGGCGGCCGAAGCCTCGCCGGAAGCCCTCCAGGCCGGCAAGGAGATCCTCGAGAAGCTGATGGAGCTGCTCGACTTCGACGTCCGGGTCGAGGTCCGCGAGGGCGACACGAGCCGTCTCAACGTCGTCGGCGACGACGATCAGAAGGAAGCCCTCGGCGCGCTCATCGGCCGGAAGGGCGAGCGTCTCTCGGCCCTCCAGCACCTCGTCAACCTGATGCTCTCGCGCAGGATGGGCGACTGGACCCGGGTCCTCGTCGACGTGGAGGACTACCGGGGCCGACGCGAGCGCCAACTGGTCGAGATCGCCCGGCGGGCCGCCGAGCGGGTGACCGAGACCGGCAAGATGCTCCAGCTCGAGCCGATGTCGGCCCTCGAGCGCCGCTGGATCCATATCGCCCTGCGCGACGACCCCGACGTCATCACCCAGTCGATCGGCGAGGAGCCGAATCGTCGGGTGGTCGTCCTGCCCCGGGCCTGAAACATCGTCCGAGCCTCACGCGTCAAGGACGAGCCGGACCCGACGACGGGAACCGTCCTGCTTGCCTGCGCGTAGATGCCTGATAGGATGACGCACGCATCATGACCACCACTACCGAGACCCAGGTCGTGGCCGCCGCCGTCGAAGGCCGGCGGTTCCCGTTCGGGCGCGTCCTCCTCGCGTTCCTCTTCGGCGTCCTTCTCGTCGCGGCCCTGGCCGTCGGCGGGGTCCTTGCCTACGAGAGCGCCTACACCGGGAAGGTCGCGGCCGGTGTCTCGGTCGCCGGCGTCGATCTGTCGGGTCTGACCCGCGACGAAGCCGCCGCCCAGCTGGAGTCGTCCCTCGCCTCGGTCGGGCAGGGCACGCTGACCCTGGACACGGTGAACGGTCCGGTGGCCCTGACCTATGCCGAGCTCGGTCGTCGAGCCGACGTCGACACGATGCTGGACCAGGCCCTCGCCGTCGGTCGGACGGGCAACCCGCTCGAGCGCGTGGTCGAGGAAGCCCGGACCGCCCTGAGCCCGATCGCCCTCGGCCCGCGGGTCATGGTCGACAAGGCGACCCTCGACGCCCGGATCGCCGCCCTGGCCACGGCTGTCAACCTCGAACCGACCCCTGCCGCCGTCTCCGTAGCGACCTCGGGCTATACGGAGACCCCCGCAGTCTGGGGCCGCGATGTGGACCAGGCGGCGACGGCCACGGCCATCCAGGAGGCCCTCCTGCCGGTCGACGCTCCGTCGACCGTCGACCTGCCACTCGTCGTCACCCCGGTCGCCCCGACGATCACCGACACCGACGCCATGGTCGCCCGCTCGCGGGCGGACCGGTTGATCGCACCGGTCGTCCTCGCTCGCGGCAAGGACAGCTGGTCGATCCCCCTTGCGACGGTCCGCTCGTGGGTGACGTTCGGCGCCTGGCCGGACGGGAGCTACGGGCCGATCGTCGACGGGGCGGCGGTCACCGAGTCGGTCAAGGGACTGGCCAAGAAGATCAACACGAAGGCGGTCTCCGCGACCTTCTTGACGGGCAAGAGCGGCGGGATCGTCGGGGTCAAGGCCGGCCACGAGGGACGCACCCTCGACGTCGAGGGGACCAGCCAGGCGGTCCAGGCTGCGCTCGTGGCGCGGGCCGGCGCTGGAGTCGACCCGAAGGCGCCGGTCGCGCCGACGCTGTCCGTCGTCCAGCCGGCGCTGACCACCGAGCAGGCCCAGAAATCGGCGCCGCTCATGCGCCGGATCTCCTCGTGGACCACCTACTACCAGCCGGGTCCGCATAACGGCTTCGCCGCGAACATCACGATCCCTTCGATGGCCATCAACGGGACGGTCGTCGCGCCGGGCGCCTGGTTCAGCTACTGGAAGACGGTCGGTGCGGTCACCCTTGCCAAGGGCTACAAGCTCGGCGGCGCGATCATCGACGGGCACTCGGTCGAAGGCGCCTCGATCGGCGGCGGGATCTGCTCCTCGTCGACGACGATCTTCAACGCGGCCCTGAGGGCCGGTCTGCAGATGGGCGCCCGAAAGAACCACTACTACTACATCAGCCGCTACCCGAAAGGCCTGGACGCGACCGTCTTCATCGGTGACGGCGGCGGCGCCCAGGACATGACCTTCCGGAACGATACGAAGTACCCGGTCCTCATCCGCACGTACGCTAAGCCGGGGATCGTCCGGTTCACGATCTACTCGGTGCCGACGGGTCGCCGGGTCATCCTGACAAAGCCGATCGTCAAGAACTACCGGCGCGGATACAGCGTCACCAGGTACACCACGAGCCTGCGACCCGGCGTCCGCCAGACGATCGAGTACCCGGCCGACGGACAGGACGTCTGGGTCACCCGGATCGTCAAGGACAGCTCCGGCAAGGTCATCCACAAGGAGACCTTCGCCAGCCACTACGCCCAGATGATCGGCGTCACCTTGATCGGCAGGGCCAAGTAGCGTCGACTCGCCCGCCGGCGGGCACCACGGGCGTCGAACCGGTGAGGTCCGACGATCGCCAGCCGACCTTCGTCCCGCACGGCACAGGGGCGGTTCTGGACTTCCTCGCCGTCACGCACAAGCTGACGAGCCGGGAGACCGGAGGCGCGTACTACCTGTTCGAAACGGCGTTCGACCCCGGGACGGGGAACAGGCTCCACGTCCATCGTCGCGAGGACGAGATCGGCTACGTCCTGGAGGGCGCGCTGGAGGTCCGGCTCGCCGATCGCAGCCTGGTCCTCGAGGCGGGCGGCCTGGCGCGGCTGCCGAAGGGGATCGCCCACGCGATCCGCAATCCGCTCGAGACGCCTTCGCGCTACCTGTTCGTCGTCGTCCCCGGCGGCCTCGATCTGTGGTTCGACGCGGTGGCCGACGCGAAGCGACGCGGCGAGCTGGATGACGCGGCCTTCGCCAGGCTGTCGCACGACCACGGGATCGACTGGTTGGAGTAGCCGGCCACTGGCGATCCGGGAGATGCCCGGAGCGGCGCGTCGTTGGTGGAGATGGGGGAGAGTCGAACTCCCCGTCCAGAACCCTTCGCCGAGGACCACTACGAGCGTGTCCGATGGTTTGTCGTCGACCGCCCGAGCGCCCATCGGCAGGCTACCGGACGGTCCAGTCACGTGTCCCTAGATCGGGCTTGGTCCGACGTTACGCAGCAGTGGCGTCGGCTGCATCCCCGCTGGATGACGCTTCCACAGCCCGCGAGGAGGAGGCTGCTTCCACGCTCACCTTACTGCCTAAGCAGCGAGGGCGAGAGTCGACTGGCGGTTGCCAGGTACTTCGTTTTGCCGCCTGATTAACGAGGCCTGAGCGGCATCCTCGGCTCGCGCTCCCGGGCAGCTGGACCCTGTCGAATCCACGCATCCCCACGGCCGCCGGACCGGTGTTCGACGGATCATCATGGTGCCACAGGCCGGCCCGGGTGCCAAGCGGCCGCCCGCGTCCGGCTCGCGGCGGCCCGCCGCCGGGTCGATCCGACGGCGCCTCGCCCGAGGGCACTACCATGCCGCCATGCGTCTGACCCCCTGGGAAGAGGAGCGCCTCCTGATCTTCTCGGCTGCCGAGCTGGCCCGCCGCCACCGATCGGTCGGGCTGAGGCTCAACCACCCGGAGGCGGTCGCGCTCATCTGCGACGCGATGCTCGAGGCCGCTCGGGCCGGCGCCACCTACCCCGAGGTGGAGGCGGCCGGACGGTCGGCGGTCCGCCCGGAGGAGCTCTTGGACGGGGTCCGTGCGCTGGTCGACGAGGTCCGCCTGGAGGTGCTCCTCGGCGACGGCACGCGCCTGGTCGTGCTGGTGGACCCGCTCGGCGACAGCGACCCGCTGGCCGCCTCTGCCGAGATCTCGGGCGCCGGGTCGGCGAACCCGCCCGGGACCGTCCTCGGACCCGGCGCCGGCCCCGATTCCACGGGCGGGGGCCGGGCGTGATCCCCGGTGAGACGCGTCTCGGGTCCGATCCGGTCGAGCTGGCGGCCGGACGTGAGCGCCGGACGCTCCCCGTCGTGAACGAGTCGCGGCGGGTGGTCCGGATCTCGTCACACTACCCCTTCGAGCGGGTCAACTCCCGGCTCCGCTTCGACCGGGCGGCGGCCGCCGGCTGGCGGCTGGACGTCCCGGCCGGCGATTCGGTCCGCTGGTCGCCGGGCGAGACCCGGGAGGTCACCCTCGTCCGCTACGGCGGCGGACTCGGCATCGGACCGGCCATCCACGCCGCATCCGATCGTCCCCGATGACCCGGCTCTCGCGCGAGGCCTACCACCTCCGATACGGCCCGACGACCGGCGATCGGGTCCGGGTCGGCGACACGGACCTCTGGCTCCGCGTCGAACGAGACCTGCACGACCCGGGCGACGAGCCGCTGTGGGGCTACGCCAAGAACCTGCGCGCCCGGATGACCCAGTCGGCCGGCGCCGCCGGGCCGTCGGAGCTGGACGTGGTGGTGGCCGGCGTCCTCGTCGTCGACCCCACGATCGGCGTGGTCAAGGCCGACATCGGGATCAAGGACGGGCGGGTCGTCGGCGTGGGTCGGGCGGGCAACCCCGAGATCAGCGACGGGATCGAGCTGCCGATCGGGCCCCACACGGACCCGATCATGGGCTACGGGTTGATCGCCACACCCGGGGTCGTGGACAGCCACATCCACCTCATCACCCCGCAGCTGCTGCCCGCAGCCCTGTCGGCCGGGACGACCACCTTGATCACGGCCGGGTTCGAGGAGCCGCCCCGGCAGATGCTCCGCCGGCTCATGGCCTTCGAGGG
This sequence comes from uncultured Chloroflexia bacterium, assembly GCA_963809595.1. Lineage (GTDB taxonomy): Bacteria > Chloroflexota > Limnocylindria > Limnocylindrales > CSP1-4 > Chersky-267. The sequence continues at coordinate 106,442 of CAWEKG010000003.1, forward strand.
CTGGCCCCTCAACGTCGCCCTCCAGGCGGGCGCCCGCGGAGAAGCCGACGCGGGTCTCGACGAGCTCCTCGAGGCCGGCGCGGTGGGGTTCAAGATCCACGAGGACTACGGCGCCTACCCCGAGGTCATCGACCGGACCCTGGCCTACGCCGACGCGCACGACGTCGTGGTCAGCCTCCACACCGACGGCCTCCACGAGAGTGCCGAGTTGGAGGACACCGTCGCGGCCATCGCCGGGCGGACCGTCCACGCCTATCACGTGGAGGGGACCGGTGGCGGTCACGTGCCGGACCTCATCGGGCTCGTCCGCGAGGCGTCGATCCTATGCTCCTCGACGACGCCGACCCTGCCGTGGGGCGTCGCGGCGGCCGCCGAGCACGTCGCCATGACCCTGCTCAACCACGGCGGCAACCCGTGGCTGCCGGGCGACATCGCGCTCGTCCGGGAGCGGATCCACCCGGCCACCATGGCCGCCGAGGGCCCGCTCCACGAGCTCGGCGCGATCGGCATCGTGAACTCCGACTCGCAGGGGATGGGCCGGATCGGCGAGGTCCTCCGCCGGACCCTCCAGCTGGCCCATGTCATGAAGGCGTGGCGCGGCTCCGAGGCCGGCTCCGGATGGCCGGGCCTCCCCGACGACGGTGGCGACCCGTTCGACGACAACGCCCGGGTGCTGCGCTACCTGGCCAAGGCGACCGTGGAGCCGGCCATCGTCCACGGTCTGGCCGACGAGGTGGGCTCGCTCCGGCCCGGCCGGCTGGCCGACATCGTCCTCTGGAAGCCGGCGTTCTTCGGGGTCAAACCGGAGGCCGTGCTCAAGGGTGGAGCGCATGCCTGGGGGCCGCTCGGCGACGGCAACGCCAGCCTCGAGCGATCCGAGCCGACCCGCTTCCGGCCCGACTGGGGCGGTCACGGCCTCGCCCCTGCGGACACCTCGGTCACGTTCGTCTCGGCGGGCGGGCTGGCCGGCGGGATCGCAGCCCGGCTGGGGACGCGCCGGCGGATCGTGGCGGTCCGCGGCTGCCGCGGTCTGACCCGCTCCTCGCTGTGGGCGAATCGCGCCGTCGCGCCGGTGTCGGTGGACCCGGGCGATGGCCGGGTCACCATCGACGGGCGGGCGCTGGCCGTCGATCCGGTGAGCGAGGTCCCGCTCAGCCGACGCTACCTGCTGCGCTGACCCGGGCGGATGGACGGGCGAGTGGGGGCCACGGGTCGGCGGGGCGCCTACCTCTCGCTCGGCCTCTCGCTCGGCGGGTACGCGTTCGCCATCTGGCTCGGGACCTTCGTGCTCCGGATGGGCACGCCGGGATTCGACCTGCGGACCTTCTTCCTGCCGGCCGGCGACGCCCTCCGGGCCGGTCTCGACCCCTATGCCCCGCGGCTCCTGCCCGGCCTCAGCCCGGTCGACGGGTTCTTCTGGGCTCCGCCCTGGGCGGTCTTCTTCGCGGCCGTCTCGTGGCTGCCCTGGCAGGTCGTCTACCTCGCGATCGCGACCGGCGAGGTGATCGCCCTCCGGGTGATGTTCGGGTCGTGGCGACGAGTCGGCTACGTGATGTGGCTGCCGATCATCCCGTTCGAGCTCGCCAGCGGCAACATCAACCTGCTCATCGCCGCCACGATCGTGGTCGCCCAGCGCGGGCAGACGGGACCCCTCGCCCTGTCGACCCTGGCCAAGCTCTCGCCGGCGTTCGCCCTTCCCCCGAGGGACGCCCGGGCATTCCTGGTCGTCCTGGGGGCCGCCTGCGCCGTCACGCTGCCGTGGTTGTACCTGTGGCCGGAGTGGATCGCGGCGCTCCAGCGGGCGCTGGCCCACGGTGGCGTCGGCCCGCAGGTCGGCATCCCGCTAGCGGTCAGGCTGATCGTGGCCGTTCCGCTGGTCGCGCTCCAGAGGCCGTGGTCCCGGGCGCTCGGCGCGGTGATCGCCCTGCCCGGGTTCTACTGGGTCAGCTTCGTGCTCCTGACCGCTCCGCTGGCGGTGGTCCTCGACGCTGTCCGTCCGGTGAACCGGCCGCCGGGGCCGGAGCCCGACCGCATCCCGGCGGAACCGTCTAGCGCCCTCGACTGACGTCGGCCAGCTCGCGGGCGACGTCTCGACGCGAGTCCCGGTCGGCGATGTCGCGGCGCCGGTCGTGGAGCTGCTTGCCCCGGGCGAGGGCGACCTCCACCTTGCACCGCCCACGCTCGGTGAGGTAGAGCCGGAGCGGGACCATCGTCTGGCCCTTCTGCTTCGTCCTGGACAGGAGCTGGGTGATCTGGGCCCGGTGGACGAGGAGCTTGCGCGTCCGCTTCGCCTCGTGGTTGTAGCGATTACCCGTCTCCCAGGGAGCGATGTGCAGGCCGATGAGCCACATCTCGCCGCGCTCGATACGGACGAAGCCGTCGGCCAGGTTGACCTTGCCCGCCCGGACCGACTTGATCTCCGTTCCGGTCAGCACCAGGCCGGCCTCGAACGTGTCGTCGATCGAGAACTCGTGGCGGGCTCTTCGGTTGAGGGCGATCGTCTGTTCGCCCATCGGGGAGACTCCTTCGGGATGATGGTGCGGGCCGCGACGGGGGTGGGGGTCCGGGCGCACGAACGCCGGCCCTCGCGGACCGGCGTTCGAAAGCTTCGACCACCCGCAGGCGTGTCCGCTTAGACGGCCATCTCCTGCGAGGTGGTGCAGCTACTACGTTCGATCACTGCACATCACCTCCTTTCGTTCCCGGCAACCCTACTGGAACGTCCCGACGAGCGCAAGAGCGTCGGAACGGGCCCCGGCCGCCCCTGCTCCGGCACCGAGGATCTCGAGGGCGCGCTCGAGGACGGGATCGGCGCCGACCCCCGGCGTCGCCGACGACGCGATCGGCACGTCGGGGGTGAGCCCGGCCTTGTGGATCCAGCGTCCGTTCGGGGTCAGCCAGCGAGCGACGGTCAGGCGGAAGCCGCCGTTGTCGTCGGCGAGCTGTTGCCAGACCTGGATCGTGCCCTTGCCGTATGACGTCGAGCCGACGAGGGTCGCCCGGCCGAGATCCTGGAGGGACCCGGCGACGATCTCGCTGGCCGACGCGCTGCCGCCGTCGATGAGCACGGTCAGCCGGACGTCGTCCGCCGTCGCGGCGCCGCCGCCCAGGGCCGTCGTCGCCGTCCGTCGGCCGTCCGCGGTCTGCTGGAAGAAGACGGTGGTGCCGGCGGGCACGAACTGGCTGATCACCTTCTGGGCGTCGGTCACGTAGCCGCCGGGGTTGCCCCGGAGGTCGACGACGAGGCGCTTCCGCCCGGCCGCGATGTCGTTGGCGACCGCCGCGCCGAATTCGGCGGCGGCGCTATCGCTGAATCCGGCCAGCCGGATGTAGCCGACCGAGCCATCGGCCAGGGTCTTCGCCTCGACCTCCGGTTCGACCACGACAGCGCGGACGATGGCGATCTCGATCGGGGCGGCGCCGGCCCGGACGACCGTCAGGCGGACGGTCGTGCCTTTCGGGCCGCGGATCTTCTTGAGGGCCTCGTCCGTCGTCTGGCCGTCGACCGTCGTGCCGTCGATGGCGCTGATGACATCTCCGGCACGAACTCCTGCCTTGACCGCGGGCGCCCCGGCGAGCGGCTCGACGACGACGAGCGCACAGCCGCCGCCCGACCTGGTGCAATCGCCGCTGCCGGCGACCCGGCGTATCTCGACCCGGGCGCCGATCCCCTCGAACCGCCCGGAGAGCCCCTGGAGCGACAGGCGGTACTCGTCGGGGGTGAGGTACATCGAGAAGGGGTCGTCGAGGGCCGAGATCAGGCCCTTGATCGCCCCGTCGACGAGCTTCTTGCGATCGACCGGCTCGCCGGCGTAGTCCTGGGTGACCGCCCGGTAGGTGTCCCAGAACGGCTGGAAGATGGCCTGCTCGTCGGCCCCGGTGCCGGGGGTCGAGCTGCGCAGGGCCCCCAGCGCGAAGCCCGAGAGGAACAGCGCCCCGCCACCGAGCACGGCCACGAGGGCGAGGGTCAGGCGGACGGTCGCCGTCCGCCGCGGTGACCGTCCGGCTGCCGGCCCGGCCGGCCGGCCGACCGTCGTCGACTGATCGTCGGCCATCCCCGCGCCGGACATCGGCTGCGCGGGTGGGGCGTCGTCGTCCATCGGTTCGGGTCCTGTGGCTCGGGTGGGTGGGGAGTGGGCGCACAGCGTACGTCGGCCGGCCGGAATCGGCCCGGCAGCCACGGCCCCCGCTCCGTTACTTCAGGAGGTAGCTCCGGACCGAGAGCCACGACCCCAGGACCCCGAGTCCGATCCCGGTGCCCAGGACCAGCAGGGCGAGGTCCCGACCCAATGTCCCGAGCTGGAGTGGGAGCACGTCGAAGAAGCCGGTCATGACCCGACCCATCGGACCGGAACCCAGGGCGAGGAGAGCCAGGGTCACGAGCGCCCCGATGAGCCCGACCAGCGCGCCCTCGAAGATGAACGGCCAGCGGATGAAGGCGTCGGACGCGCCGACGAGGCGCATGATCTCGATCTCCTCGGCGCGGGCCACCACGGCCAGACGGATCGTGTTGACGATGATGAACAGGACCACGATCCCCACCAGGGCCAGGACGATCAGCCCACCCGTCCTGAGCAACTCGGTCACGGTCAGCACCCGGTTGACGAGGTTCTGGACCTCCTTGACCCGCTCCACCACCGGGTCCGCCCGCAGGTAGTCCACGACGTTCCCGAAAACCTGCGGGTCCCTGAGCTTGACCAGCAGCGAGCCGGGCAGCGGGTTCCGGTCGAGGAACGTGGTGAGGTCCTCGCGGCCCTGCTCCTTGAGCCGCTCGCGGAAGCGCTGGAGGGCCTCCGTCGCGTTGACGTACTCGACGCTGGCGACCTCGGGCATCGCCCGGACCCGGCCGGCCAGGTCCTCGATGGCCAGGGTCGGAGCGGAGTCCTTGACGTCGGCCACCACCTCGACCTTCTGCTCGACGAACTCGAGACCGGCATTCAGGCCGGTCAGGAGGACGAAGAAGCCGGACAGGAGGAGGAGCATGAAGATCATCGTGGCGGTAGCGGCCAGGCTCATGACCGCGTTCCGCCAGAAGCCCTGCCAGGCCCGGCGGAGGCTGAACGCGACGAACGAGATCACCGCCGATCAGTCCTCACGGTGATAGGCCGCGGCTTCTTCGTCGCGGATGATCCGCCCGTCCTCGAGGGCGACGACCCGCTTGCGCAGGGCCGTCACGATCTCGGCGTTGTGGGTGGCCATGAGGACCGTCACCCCGAGCTCGTTGATCCGGAGGAGGAGCTGGAGGATCTCCCAGCTGATGAGCGGGTCGAGGTTGCCGGTCGGCTCGTCGGCGATGATCAGGCGCGGGTCGTGGACGAGCGCCCGGGCGATCGCGGTCCGCTGCTGCTCGCCGCCCGAGAGCTGGCTCGGCAGCTGCCGAGCCTGGGCGCTGAGTCCGACCAGGGCGACGACCCGATCGACCGCCGGGGCGATCCTCCGGCGCGGCGTCCCGGTGACCTCCAGGGCGAAGGCGACGTTCTCCCAGACCGTCTTCGTCGGCAGCAACTTGAAATCCTGGAAGATGATCCCGATCTTGCGCCGCATCCGGGGCACCTGGCGACGGGCGAGCCGGGCGAGGTCCTGGCCATCGAGGATGACGCTGCCCTGGGTCGCCAGCTCGTCGCGGATGAGCAGCTTGATCAGGGTGGACTTGCCCGCCCCGGACGGCCCGACGAGGAAGACGAAATCGCCCTCGGGGACCACCAGGTCCACCTCGCGGAGGGCGACCTTGCCGTTCGGGTAGGTCTTGGTCACGTCGTGCAGGGCGAGCACGGCGCCCTCGACCGGTGACTCGGTCGGGGCGAGACCGACCGGTCGTTCGGTGTGCGAGCGCGCGACGGCGCGGAGAGGGACCAGGCTCAAGCTGTGCTCCGAGGCGGCGATCCAGGACGACGCGCTGCGTCGATCCGCTGCGTCCCGGCTCCGACCGTGGGCACGATGGGGGGAGCCACGTCAGACGAGAGGCTACCACTCACGGCCCCGGACCGCCCCATCCGGTCATCCGTCCGGGCCTCCCCGCCGGTGCCCGGTCGGCCGATCAGGGCAGCCCCGGCGAGAGCGGCAGGTACCGGGTGAGGTCCAGGAACGGGCGATCCCAGCACAGGAGGAGCGGGAACCCATCGATCCGCAACCCGGCCGCGAGCAGCGTGGCGACCAGCCGGGGGGCCTCGCCATGCGCCCAGATGGCCGTGGCCCCGCGGGCCGGGACCGCGCCGGCCAGGTGACCGACGACCGCGTCGAGGAGCCCGGGATCGCGCACGGCGACGGGTCCGATCCGGCCGACGGCCCCGGCATAGCCGTACCCCAGGGCGGAGCCGTCGGGACCCCGGTAGAGATAGCCGCGACGACCCTCGAGCCGGACGAAGCGGTGATCCTGGGGATGCTCGGCCCCGATCACCTCGAGGTCGAGCGCGTTCACGGCGGCGCTCAGCTCGCGGTGGCCGGGACCGTCCGGCGGGCCGTCGGCGATCGCCTCGAAGGCCACCGGGACGACGCCTGAGGGCAGCTCGGGGAAGGCGTCCGGTCGCTCGATCGAGCCGGTCAGGTCGAGGACCGGGGATCGAGGGACCACCCCGTAGCGCCCGTAGAGGGCCGCCGAGATCGGCTGGAGGCTGTCCACCGCGACCGCCAGCGCGCCCTCGAAGGCCGGCTCGGGGAGGAGCCGCTCGAGGAGCGCCCGGCCGAGCCCCTCGCCCTGGGCATCCGGGCGGACGAAGAGCATCGAGAGGTACCAGAACGGGCCCCGACCGACGCCCGGCGCCCCGCGGACCAGCGCCGACCCGAAGCCCACGATCCGCTCCCCATCCTCGCCGGGACGCACGGCGACGATGAACCGCTCGGGGTCCGTGGACCTGGTGTGGTCGTGGAGCCGGCCGATCCCGGCCAGCTGGTCGGGGATCTCGGGCTGACCGAGGGGACGGATGTAGTCGTTGATCGAATCGCGCCAGATCCGTCCACATTCGGGGATCTCGTCGGGTCGGGCGGGGCGGAAGATCGTCCCGATGAGGGCTGCCGGGAGGGTCCGGCTCCGGCCGCTCACCCGGCCTTCGCGGAGGACGAGGAGCCCGTCTCCGGCCCGCCGGCCTCGCCGTCCATCGCCAGGCGCTCCAGCTCGGCCAGCATGAACGCGTCGAGGTCGCCGTCGAGGACGGCCGTCGTGTTGCTCGTCTCGTAGCCGGTCCTGAGGTCCTTGACCATCTGGTAGGGATGGAGGACGTAGCTCCGGATCTGGTTCCCCCAGCCGGCCTCCACGTGCTCGCCCTTGATCGCCCGGAGCTCCGCCTCGCGCTCCGTCAGGGCACGCTCGAGCAGGCGGGACTTCAGGACCCTGATGGCCATCTCCTTGTTCTGGGTCTGGCTCCGCTCGTTCTGGCTCTGGGCCACGATCCCGGTCTTGAGGTCGGTCAGCCGGACGGCCGAATCGGTCTTGTTGACGTGCTGGCCGCCGGCGCCCTGGGAGCGGTAGGTGTCGACCCGGATCTGGTCCCAGTCGAGCTCGATCTCGATGTCGTCGCCGGCCTCGGGCATGACCTCGATGAGGGCGAACGTCGTCTGCCGCCGCTTCTGCGCGTCGAACGGGCTGATCCGGACGAGCCGGTGGACGCCGCGCTCGGCCCGGAGGTAGCCGAAGGCGTAGCGACCTTCGACCTCGACGGTGGCGCTCTTGATCCCGGCCTGCTCACCCTCCTGGGAGTCGACAACCTCCGTGGCGAAGCGGTGGGTCTCGGCCCAGCGCAGGTACATCCTCAGGAGCATCTCCGCCCAGTCGGTCGCTTCCGTGCCGCCCGCGCCGGCGCTGATCGAGAGGATGGCCGACCCGGCGTCGTACTCGCCGTTGAAGAGGAGCTCGGTACGTGCCCGGCCGAGGTCCCGCTCGAGGCCGGCAGCATCCCGGTCGAGCTCCCGGTCGAGCTCGGCGTCGGCGGATTCCTCGACCAGCTCGACGAGGGTCAGAAGCTCGTCCGCGCGAGCCAGCAGGCCGGTCCACAGGTCGATCTCGGTGCGCAGGCCGTCGGCCTCACGGAGGACCTTCTGGGCGGCCCGGCCGTCGTCCCAGAAGTCGGGTTCCTGGGTCAGCGCGTCGAGGGCGGCGACCCGGCTGCGCTTGCCGTCGAGGTCAAAGCCGCCCCGAGGTCGCCCGGATCCGGGCCACCAGGTCCCGGACCGACGTCGCGTCCACCTAGACGCGCGCCCCCTGGGCTTCCTGGAGGAGGATCGGTCGGAGCTCGATGAGGCGCAGGGCGGTCTTGCTCCGGACGACGACGGGGTTCACGCAGGGGCAGTAGCTGTTGTGGGGACAGACGCCGCAGTTCCCGTCGCAGTCAAGGGCGGCGGCATAGCTGCAGTTCCGACAATCCCGCTCACAGGCGATGAGATCGATGAATGACGATTCCTCGGCCTGCTTCACGATTCCCTCTCTAGTGGGCGGGGGAACGGACGGGGCGCGGTCTCAGGTGATCCGCCGCTATCGGGGTCCCCTCCGGACCCGCGGGGCGGTGACTTGGCCCAGTATATCGGCGCAAGTCCCGCTCGCCAAGAGGGGAAACGGGCCGGGCCGCGCTTCAGCCGAGGTCGAGGATCACCGCCGGACCGGGACGACGACCCGGCTCATCAGGCGCCGTGGCACTTCTTGTACTTCAGCCTCGACCCGCACCAGCAGACGTCGTTGCGACCCATCCTCCGGCCGTCCGGGGCATAGCCCGGTCGGGTCGCGCCGGGATTCGCCGGCCCACCGCCCACGACCTGGTCGCCCAGGGTCTCGCGGACCCCGCGAACGGCCGGTCCCGAGGGCAGGCCGCGGGCGACCGGCCGGGAAGCGCCGCCGCCGGCCGATCCAGTGGGGGCCCCGGCCGAGCCGGCCGCGAGGATCGCGGCTCCTTCGGCCGGCGGTCGCCCGTCGTCGCCGTCGCCGCGCAGGGCGGCCAGGGTGGCCGCGTCGGGCATCGCCATTGGAGTCGGCGGCGGAGGGGCCTGGCGGGTGATGGTCACCCGGAAGATGGTGTTGGCGACCTGGTGGCGGATGAACCCGCGGAGCTCCGAGTAGAGGGCGAACGCCTCGCGCCGGAACTCGTTGAGCGGGTCCTGCTGGGCATAGCCGCGCAGGGTGATCCCGTGACGCATGTCGTCGAGCTCGGTCAGGTGCTCGACCCACAGGGAGTCGATCGTCCGCAGGAGGATGAGCCGCTCGATCTGGGTCCAGTCGGTCTCGCCGACCTCCTGCTCCTTGCTCTCGAGCGCCGCGTCGACGAGGGTCCGGAGGTGCTCCCGGAGGGCGTCCCGCCCGCCGACGGCCCAGAGCTCGTCCTGGTGGGTCCCCGGCCCGCCGAGGCCCATCGCGTGGAGGGCGGCCTCGAGGCCCTCCATGTTCCAGTCATCGACGATGTCGCCGGAGCAGAACTGCTCCAGGAGCGCATCGATCTCCTCGTCGAGGAAGCCCAGGACGGTCTCGCCCAGGTCTTCGTTGCGGAGGACCTTGTCGCGCTCGGAGTAGATCGTCTCGCGCTGCTTGTTGATGACGTCGTCGAACTCGACGACGCGCTTGCGGATGTCGAAGTTGTAGCCCTCGACCCGGCTCTGGGCGCTCTCGATCGTGCGGCTGACGATGCGCGACTCGATGGCCACGTCGTCGTCGAGTCCCATCCGCTCCATGAGCCCGGCCACCCGATCGCTGGCGAAGCGCTTCATGAGGTCATCGTCCAGCGAGAGGTAGAACCGGGAGGTGCCGGGATCGCCCTGTCGACCGGAACGGCCGCGGAGCTGGTTGTCGATCCGCCGACTCTCGTGCCGCTCGGTGCCGATGATGTGGAGTCCGCCGGCGGCGACAACCGCCAGGTGATCCGTGTCGCAGACCGCCTTCGCCTCGGTCATCGCCTCGTCGATGGTCATCTTGTCGACCTCGGCCGGGTTCAGCCCGCGCCGGTGGAGGATCTCGCTGGCCAGTCCGGCCGGGTCCCCGCCGAGCTTGATGTCCGTGCCTCGGCCAGCCATGTTCGTGGCGATCGTGACCGCGCCGGTCCGGCCCGCCTGGGCCACGATCGGCGCCTCCTTCTCGTGGAACTTCGCGTTGAGGGTCTCGTGCTTGATCCCCCGCCGTTTGAGCATCTCGCTGAGGATCTCGGACTTCTCGACGGAGACCGTGCCGACGAGGACCGGCCGGCCGGCCTCCTGCATCTCGACGATCTCCTCGATGAGCGCCTCGAACTTGCCGTTCTCGGTCCGGTAGACGAGGTCCGGTTCGTCGATCCGGATCATCGGCCGATGCGTTGGGATCGAGACGACCTCGAGCTTGTAGATCTTCGAGAACTCCTCGGCCTCGGTCATCGCCGTGCCGGTCATTCCCGAGAGCTTGTCGTACAGCCGGAAGTAGTTCTGGAAGGTGATCGTGGCCAGGGTCACGCTCTCGCGCTGGACCCGCAGGCCCTCCTTCGCCTCGATCGCCTGGTGGAGGCCCTCGCTCCAGCGTCGGCCGGGCATCTGGCGACCGGTGAACTCGTCGACGATGATGATCTCGCCGTCCTTGACGATGTAGTCGCGGTCGCGCTTGTAGAGGGCGTGGGCCCGGAGGGCCTGCTCGAAATGGCGGGCCAGGCTCGGGTCGGTGTCGTACAGGTGGGGGACGCCGAGCCACTTCTCCATCTTGTCGATGCCCGTCTCGGTCGGGCTGACGGCCCGGTCCTTCAGGTCGATGAAGTAATCGCCGCCCTCCTCAGCGCCCTCCGGACGAGGCGACAGTCGGGGCACCAGCCGGGCGAAGGTGAAGTACTTGTCGGCCGATTCCTCGGCCTGGCCGCTGATGATCAGGGGCGTCCGCGCCTCGTCGATGAGGATGTTGTCCACCTCGTCGACGATGGCGAAGCTGCGCTCGCGCTGGACCCGCTGGTCGAGCTCGACCACCATGTTGTCGCGCAGGTAGTCGAACCCGAACTCGTTGTTCGTGCCGTAGGTGACGTCGGCGGCGTAGGCCTCGGCCCGTTCGACCGGCCGGAGGTTGATGAGCCGCTCGTCGCTGGTCGGGTAGCCCGGCTCGAAGACGAAGCTCGCGTCGTGGGTGATCATCCCCACGCTCACCCCGAGGAAGTGGAAGACCGGGCCCATCCACTGGGGGTCGCGCCGGGCGAGATAGTCGTTGACCGTGACCACGTGGACGCCGCGCCCGGTCATCGAGTTCAGGACGGCCGCGAGCGTCGGGTAGAAGGTCTTGCCCTCGCCGGTCTTGGCCTCGGCGATCTTGCCCTGGTGGAGGACGACACCGCCCAGGAGCTGGACGTCGAAGTGGCGCATCCCGAGGGTCCGCTTCATCGCCTCGCGGGTCATCGCGAACGACTCCGAGAGCGCGTCGTCGAGGGCGGTCTGGATCCGCTGGTTCTCGCGCTTCCGACGCTCGGCGGCGAGCTCCCGGCGACGCTCCGCCTCGGGGTGGTTCAGCTCGTCGTCGGAAGGCTCGTCGGGCCGGGCGGCCTCGCGGACCTCTTCGCGGAGCTCGGCGAAGCGAGCCTTGATCTCATCGTCCGAGAGCGCCTCGATCTCCGGCTCGAGGGCGTTCGCCTCGTCGACGAACGGCTGGATGCGTCTGAGCTCCCGGTCGTTGGAGTCGACGAACCGGTTCAGGAAGCCAAGCATGGGCGCCAAGTATAGGCCGGGCGGGCGTCAGCCCCTGGCGAGGGCGATGAGGAACTCGAGGGTCGCGTCGTTCTCCACGCTCACGAACGAACCGACGCTGGGCGGGGTCATCCCGAAGTCTGAGAAGGGGAACGTGAGCGAGCCGACGACCTGGATCGCCGAGCCGTCGAGCTGGGCCCGGGCCGGGATCGAGACGCTCCTGGTGGTGCCGTGGATGGTCAGGTCGCCGCTGAGGCTCAGGTCGACCGGCGTCCCGGCGAGGGCGGCTGCCGGGACCGCGACCGGGGAGGTCAGCTTGAAGGTCGCCGTCGGGAAGGTCGCGCTCTCGAGCCCGATCCTCCGGATCCTCTGGTCGCGCTGGCCGCGGTCGCTGACAAGGGTGGTCAGGTCGGCCTGGAACTCGGCCGCGGTCACCTTCAGCTCGGAGCCGCTCAGCGCGAGCGTGGCCCCACCGGTGACCGTGCTGGTCCGACCAACGGCGTCGCTCTGGGCGGGCAGCTCGGCCAGCTTCTCCCGGACCCGGTAGCCGACGACGGTCCCATCGCCGACGGACCAGATCCCGGCCAGGCCGGCGGCGTCGACCGCGGCACCGCCCGAGGCGACCGGCAGGCTCGGTTTGCCGCCACCGGTCGGTGCGCCGCCCGCGCTGGTCGAGCCGCCGGGACCGGCCGAGGCCGCTCCGCCGCCGCCGATGCCCGAGGACCGAGCCGTGGTCGGGAGGGCGAGCGGGGCCGTCTCGTCGCCCTTGAGGACGAGCAGGTAGGCTAGCAGGGCGCCGGCGACGAGAACGAGCCCCGCGACGAGCGCCACGACGAGTGCGCGCCGGGACGAGGCCGAAGATCGAGTAGTCATCGGGGGAGTCTCGGCGACCCGCCTGAGAGCGTCCTGAGAGGCACCCGGCGCTCGGATCGACGACCCGGTCGCGCTCGGAGGCCTAGTGCCAGAACCCCGTGCCGTAGCCCGCGACGAGGAGGACGAAGGTCGCTCCACCGAGGACGAGCCAGAAAGCGACCGAGCGGCCGGTCGAGGTCGGGTTCATCTCCGTATTGGCCATCCCCGGCAGGCGCTTGGTCCGCATGCCCGAGCCCCAGCGGGGCGAGCGCAGGCCCCGTCGCCAGTCGTCCTCGTGAACGGTCCGCTTCTCGAGCCCGCCCTGGCCGTCGGGCTTGTGGAGCTGAAGGGTCATCGGTCTCCGGGTCTGGTGGCCGCGAAGCGGGCGGCCATGGGGGTGGCGCGGACCGGGCCCGGGGCGGGGGGTGTCTCGCCGAGCGCCTCATCCTCGCGAAGGTCGAGCGTCCGGGCTACGCCATCCTCCCACATCAACATCTGCTGGGTCAGGGCGACGTCGCTGCTGAACAGCGCTCCGACCAATTCACCGCGGTGGATCCGCTTGATCGCCTCGCCGATGAGCGGGGCGATCGAGAAGGTCTTGATCTTGGCGATCCGCTTGGCCGGCGGCAGCGGGATCGAGTCGGTGAGGATGACCTCCTTGAGGCTCGAGTCGCGGATCCGCTCGACCGCGGGGTCGGACAGGACGCCGTGGGTCGAGCAGGCGTAGATCTCGCTGACCCCCTCGCGCTCGAGCGCCCGGACGGTCTCCAGGAGGGTCCCGCCGGTGTCGATCTCGTCGTCGACGATGATCGCCCGCTTGCCCTTGACGTCGCCGATGACGTTCATCAGCTCGGCCCGGTCGAGGTTGCCGACCCGGCGCTTCTCGATGATCGCCAGCGGCGCGTCGATGAGCTCGGCGAACGTTCGGGCACGCTTCGCGAAGCCGAGGTCGGTGACGATGACGAGGTCCTCGAGGCGTTTCGTACGGAAGTAGTTCGAGAGGATGTGGACCGCCGTCAGCTCGTCGACCGGGATGTTGAAGAAGCCCTGGATCTGGCCCTGGTGGAGGTCCATCGTGAGGACCCGGTCCGCCCCGGCCACGGTGATCATGTCGGCGATGAGCCGGGCGGTGATCGGGACCCGGGGCTGGTCCTTCTTGTCCGAGCGACCGTAGGCGTAGAAGGGCACGACCGCGGTGATCCGCCCGGCGCTCGCCCGCTTGAAGGCGTCGATCATGATCAGTAGCTCCATGATCGACTGGTTCACGGGATGTGAGGTGGGCTGGACGATGAAGACGTCCTTCTCGCGGACGTTGTCCAGGATCTTGACGAAGATGTTCTCGTTGGCGAATTGGAAGACCTCGGCCTGGCCTAGGTCCACACCCAGGTAGCGGCAGATCTTGCGGGCCAGGTCCGGATTGGCGTTGCCCGTATAGATGTCGTAGCGGTCCGTGTAGACGGGTGCTTCCTCGCCGCCGAACTGGGTCACCCGTCCGTCCTCGCGCCCTCGGGTCGTCTCACCGTCACCCTCGCCGTCGCGCTACGCGTCCGGGCCGGCGCCCGGGGCGTCATTGTCGTCCATGCCGTCGCGCTCCGCCAGCCCCGCCCGAAAGGCCGCGATGGCGACCACCCGGTCTCCTTCGGCCAGGCGCATCACGATCACCCCGCGGGCGCCCGAGCTGTAGCGATTGATCGTGTTCGTCTCGGTCCGGATGACCTGGCCGCCCGAGCTGATGAGGAAGAGCTCCTCGTCCGCCTCGGTGACCTGCTGGACGGCCGCCACGTCGCCCGTCTTGCGACCCTCCAGGGCGATGAGCTGGACGCCCTGTCCGCCCCGGTGCTTGACTCGGAACTCGGTCAGGGGGACGCGCTTCCCGTAGCCCGTCTCGGTCAGGACGAGAAGGTCCGCCTCGGGCTGGACGACGCTCATCGAGATGACCGTGTCGCCCTGCCGGGCGAGGCGGATGCCGATGACGCCGGCGGCCGGCCGGCCCATCGGCCGGACCTCGGTCTCACGGAACCGGGCGATCTTGCCCAGGGCGGTCGCGATGATGACGTCGTCGTTGCCGGACGCGGTGTCGACCCAGGCCAGCTCGTCGTCCTCGTCGAGGGTGATGGCGATGATCCCGCTCGAGCGGACCTTCTCGAACTGCTCCAGCGGGGTCTTCTTGACGATGCCCTTCCGGGTGGCGAGGACGAGGTACGTGCCGGCTTTGAAGTCGTGGAGGGTGATCGTGGCCATCGGGACCTCGCCCGACTCGACCTGGACGCCGGGCAGGTTGATGATCGGGATCCCCTTGGCCTGCCGGCTGGCGTCCGGGATCTGGTGGACCTTCGAGCTGAAGACCCGTCCGCGGTTGGTGAAGAAGAGCGCCCAGTCGTGGGTGTTCGCCACGAGCAGGTGCTCGACCGCATCCTCCTCGCGGGTCACGTGCCCGATGATCCCCTTGCCGCCCCGGTGCTGGCGGCGGTAGGTGGCGACCGGCTGCCGCTTGACGTAGCCGCGGCCGCTGATCGTGACCACGACGTCCTCGTCGGCGATGAGGTCCTCGTCGGTCATCTCCCGGCTGGAGTCGTCGACGATCCGGGTCCGGCGCTCGCCGGCGTACTTGCGCTTCAGCTCGCCGAGCTCGTCCTTGATGATGGCCAGGACACGACCCGGGTTGGCCAGGATGTCCTCCAGCTCCGCGATCAGCTGGATGACCGCGAGGTACTCGTCCTCGATCTTCTTGCGCTCGAGGGCGGCCAGCCGGGCGAGGCGCATGTCGAGGATCGCCTGGGCCTGCAGCTCGGACAGGTCGAACCGGGTCATGAGGTTCGTCCGGGCCGTCTCCACGTCGGCCGATTCGCGGATCGTCTTGATGACCGCGTCGAGGTTGTCGAGGGCGATCTTGAGGCCCTCGAGGATGTGCGCCCGGGCCCGGGCCTTGCCCAGGTCGTACTCGGTCCGCCGCCGGATGATCTCGCGGCGGTGCTCGACGTAGTGCTGGATGACCGCCTTGAGCGACAGGGTCTGGGGCTGGCCGTCGACCAGGGCCAGCATGTTCAGGTTGAAGGCCGACGACATCGCCGTGTGCTTGAACAGGTTGTTCAGCACCTTGTGCGGGTTGACGTCGCGCTTGAGCTCGACGTAGATCCGCATCCCGTCGCGGTCGGACTCGTCGCGCAGGTCGGCGATGCCCTCGATCCGCTTGGTGTTGACCAGCTCGGCGATCTTCTCCATGAGCGTCGCCTTGTTGACCTGGTAGGGCAGCTCCGTGACGATGATCGCGGTCTTGCCGGAGCGGGTCTCCTCGAAGGCGACCTGGGCCCGGACGACGACCCGGCCGCGGCCGTGGGCGTACATCTCGCGGATCGCGTCGACGGTCTCCATCTCGCCGGTGATCGTGTTCCGCCGGGTCTCGAACCGGTAGGCCGTGCCCCCGGTCGGGAAGTCCGGCCCCAGGACGTAGTGGCAGAGCTCGTCCGAGGTGAGGTCGGGGTCGTCGATGAGGGCGATCGTGGCGTCGCAGATCTCGCCGAGGTGGTGGGGCGGGATGTTGGTGGCCATCCCCACGGCGATCCCGGTCGACCCGTTGATCAGCAGGTTCGGCAGCTTGGCCGGGAGGACCTGGGGTTCCTCCTGGGTGCCGTCGTAGTTCGGAGCGAAGTCGACCGTCTCCTTCTCGATGTCGGCCAGCATCTCGGCCGAGATCGGGGTGAGCCGGGCCTCGGTGTAGCGCATCGCGGCGGCGCTGTCGCCGTCGACCGAGCCGAAGTTGCCCTGCCCGTCGACCAGCGGGTAGCGCATGGAGAAGTCCTGGGCCAGCCGGACGAGGGCGTCGTACAGGGCGACATCGCCGTGGGGGTGGTACTTGCCCATGACCTCGCCGACGATGGCGGCGCACTTGCGGTACGAGCTCGTCCCGCTCAGGCCCATCTCGCCCATCGTGTAGAGGATCCGGCGGTGGACCGGCTTGAGGCCGTCGCGCACGTCGGGCAGGGCCCGGGCCACGATCACGCTCATCGCGTAGTCGAGGTAGCTCACCCGCATCTCGTCCTCGATCCGGATCGAACGGATGTCGCCGATGTCGTCGGTCACGGTCTACGGTCTCCTGGTCGGCCGGCGAGATCCGGGAAGCGGTCCCGGTAGAGGGACGGGTCGGGCATGGACGCCTCACCGGTGAACCGGCGGGCGGTCTTCGCGGCGCGCGAGGTGGCCGGAGCGCCGGGTCGGCGGCGCAGCCCGTCCAGGTCGGCCCGGATGGCCGCAGCATCGGCGGGCGGGAGCTTCAGCAGGGAATCCCGGAGGACCCAGGCCCGAGCGCCGTCGTCGGTCGTCCGGGCGATCGCGGTCTCGCTCCGGACGAAGGCGAGGACGGCCGGGCCGTCGGCCAGGGTGAGCGAGCGGAGGGCCCACGACAGGGCCTTCTGGACGTCCGGGCTGTCGTCGCCGATGAGCTGGCCGACGAGGTCGAGGCCGTGCCGGGCCACGTCCTTCGTCCGACCCAGGCGGCGATCCACGAAGGGCATCGTGGCCATGGTCGACCCCACCAGCCGGCGCTCCCAGCGGGAGGGCGAGAAGACCAGGCTTTCGAGCTCGGACCAGCGATACGACTCGAGGAGGACGCCTCGGCCCACGGGATGGGCGAGCGAATCGACGGTGATCCAGTCGTCGGCCTCACGGCCGGCCCGGCGGAGAAGCTGCCAGGCGCGCTCGGGATCGTCGCGGACGACCCGGTCGAGGAGCCCGAAGGCGAACCAGCGCGGCTCCAGCTCGCGCTCCGCGAACAGGCGGGCTGCGATCTCCAACAGCCCAGCCGTTCCCTCTCGACGGGTGGCCGCCCTGAATCCTCGCTCGACCGCGGCGAGAAGCGGCCAGCGGACCCCGTGGATCGGGCCGAGCCCGGGCGCGACACGCCGGGAGCCCTCGCGATACTCGGGGTCGGCCAGTCCGGCCAGCCCGGCGGCAAGGGCCCGGGCGAACTCCTCCGGGTCCCCCACCTGGCCGGCGAGCCCCCGACCGAGCGTCTCGGCCGCCGGCTTCCGGTCGGCGACGAAGGCGACCGCGCGCTCGGTGGCGGCTGATCGTCGTGCCGGGCGCTCGACCGTCGGCGGAGCCGTCATCGGGCGGACGTCCCGGTGGCCACCGCTTCGGGCGTAGCGCGAGCCGTCTCGTGGACGGCGTCGGGCCCGCCCGCGGGGTCGGCGTCAAAGGCGGATCCCGCCTCGCGGGCCGCCCGGACGCGGTAGCCGTAGCGTGCCCGGAGCTCCTGCTTGCGGGTCTCGTCGGCGGCCAGGTAGACCGCCTCCGCCTCGGCCAGGACGTTCCCGTCGGCGTCGACGATCCGCCCGGCGGTATCCACCAGCCGGCGTCGGGAGCGGACGATCCAGCCCTCGCCCCGGATCGGGGTGCCGACCGTGATCGGCCGGCGGTAGTCGATCGTCATCCGGGCGGTGACACCCCAGTTCTCCTCGGCGACGAGAGCCCAGGCCATCACCTCGTCGAGGATCGTCGCGATGATCCCGCCGTGGGTGATGCCGACCCAGCCCTCGAACCGGGGATCGACGGTGAGCTCGGTCCACGAGCGCCGGTCCCCGAGGTGCAGGTCGAGGTGGAGGCCGTGCTCGTTGAGCGACCCGCACGCGAAGCAGTTGTGCGGCTCGAACTCGAACGCGCCGACCGCTGGGGCCGCCACGCGCTCAGATGTCAAGGTTGCGCACCTTCCGGGCCTCGGTCTTGATGAACTCCTTGCGCGGCGCGACCTTCTCGCCCATCAGCATCGTGAAGATCTCGTCGGCCAGCGCCGCGTTCTCCCCGTCGACCCGGAGGAGGGTCCGCGTCTCGGGGTTCATCGTCGTCTCCCAGAGCTGATCGGCGTTCATCTCGCCGAGACCCTTGAAGCGCTGGACGGAGACGTTCTTCACGTTCATCTGCTTGACGATCGCGTCGCGCTCCTTCTCGCTCTGGGCATAGCGGGTCACCTTGCCGGTGCTCACCCGGTAGAGCGGGGGCTGGGCGATGTAGAGATAGCCCTGCTCGATGACCTGGGGCATGTGGCGATAGAAGAACGTCAGCAGGAGGGTCCGGATGTGCGCGCCGTCCACGTCCGCGTCGGTCATGATGATGATCCGGTGGTAGCGCAGCTTCGCGATGTCGAAGCTGTCCCCGATGCCCTCGATCCCGGCCCCCAGGGCGATGATGAGCGGCCGGACGTTCTCGCTGGCGACGATCTTGTCGAGCCGGGCCTTCTCCACGTTGAGGACCTTGCCCCGGAGCGGCAGGATCGCCTGGAAGCGTCGGTCGCGGCCCTGCTTGGCCGAGCCGCCGGCGGAGTCGCCCTCGACGATGTAGATCTCGCTCCGCTCCGGATCACGCTCCTGGCAGTCGGCCAGCTTGCCCGGCAGGCTGAGACCGTCGAGGGCGCCCTTGCGGATGACGAGATCGCGGGCCTTTCGGGCGGCCTCCCGGGCGCGCGATGCCGTCAGGCACTTCTCGATGATCCGTCGCCCGTCCCCGGGGTTCTCGTCGAGGTACTGCGAAAGCCCGTCGGAGACGACGGTCTGGACCTGGCCCTTGACCTCGGCGTTGCCCAGCTTCGCCTTCGTCTGGCCCTCGAACTGGGGCTCGACGAGCTTGACGCTGATGACCGCGGTCAGCCCCTCGCGGACGTCGTCGCCGCTCAGGTTCGGGTCGTTGTCCTTGAGCACGCCGCTCCGTCGGGCCCAGTCGTTCAGCGAACCGGTCAGAGCGGCCCGGAAGCCGGTCACGTGCGTTCCGCCGTCGACCGTGTTGATGTTGTTGGCGAAGGCGAGGACGTTCTCGGTGTAGGTGTCGTTGTACTGGAGGGCGACCTCGACCGAGGTGTTGCCCTCGCGGCGCTCGACGTAGATCGGGCGCTGGGTGAGCGTCTCCTTGTTCCGGTTCATGTGCCGGACGAAGGACATCAGCCCGCCTTCGAAGTAGAACGACCGCTCGCGGTCGGCCCGTTCGTCGACGAACCTGATCCAGACCCCCTTGTTCAGGTAGGCGGACTCGCGGAGGCGCTGGCTGATCGTCTCGAAGGAGTAGTCGGTGGTCTCGAACATCTCCTGGTCAGCGCGGAAGATCGTCTTCGTCCCTTGCCGACCGGCCGACGGCCCGATCTTCTTGACCGGCGTGGTGGCCTTGCCCCGCACGTACTCCTGGGCCCAGACGAAACCGTCCCGGGAGCTCTCGACCCGCATCCACGACGAGAGCGCGTTGACCACGCTGACGCCGACGCCGTGGAGACCACCCGAGACCTTGTAGCCGCCGCCGCCGAACTTGCCACCGGCGTGGAGGACCGTGTGGACCACCTCGAGGGCGTCCTTACCGGTCGAATGCTTGCCGACCGGGACGCCGCGACCGTCATCGATCACGGTCACCATGCCGTCTGCGGCGATCGTCACGTCGATCCGGGTGGCGTGGCCGGCCATCGCTTCGTCGATCGAGTTGTCGACGACCTCCCAGACGAGATGGTGGAGGCCGCGGACATCGGTCGAGCCGATGTACATGCCCGGGCGACGGCGGACCGCCTCGAGCCCCTCGAGGACCTGGATGGTCTCGGCGGTGTAGGCCGATGCCGCGCCCTTGCGGGTCGTGCGTCGGGTCGGGGTCGCCGCGGCCCCGTTCGTGGCGGCCTTCACGGTCGTCGGTTCGTCGGTCACGCAGGTCCTCCGGTCAGGCGCTCGTAGAGACGCCCGAGCTCCTCGTCGCTGTAGAACTCGATGACGATCCGGCCACCGCGTCGGGTGCGGGCGAGCGAGACCTTCGTCCCGAGCGCCCGTCGGAGGTCCTCCTCGACGCGCTCGACGTCCGGATCGGCCGCGGGCTCGGCTCGCTCCACGGTGGGCCCGGGGTCGCGCACCCGTCGGACGAGCTCCTCGGTCTGGCGGACCGAGATGCCCGCGCCCGACGACGATGCCGAGGATCGTCTCCTGGCTCTCGACGTCGAGCCCGATGAGCGCCCGGGCATGGCCCTCGGTGATCGTCCGTCGGCCACCGCGGCCTGGACCGCCGGGCACAGGTCCAGGAGTCGCAGCGTGTTCGCGACCGTCGAGCGGGCTCGGCCGACCTTCTGGGCCACGATCTCCTGCGAGTAGCCGAACTCGTCGATGAGCTGGCGATAGGCGTGCGCCTCCTCGAGCGGGTCGAGGTCCGCCCGCTGGACGTTCTCGACGAGGGCGAGCTCGAGCGGTGGAGGTCGTCGAGCTGACGGACCACCGCCGGGATCCGGGTCAGGCCGGCCCGGCGGGCCGCTCGGACCCGCCGCTCGCCCGCGACGAGCTGGTAGCCGTCGAGCGTCTCGGTCACCAGGATCGGCTGGAGGACGCCGTGTTCGGCGATGCTCGCCGCCAGCGCGTCGAGAGCCGGCGTCGTCGACCGCCTCGGCGTGGCTGGTACGGGTTCTCGGCGATCCGGTCGAGCGCGATCTCGCTCGGCGCCTCGATGGCACCCGCCCGGCCGGGGATCAGCGAGGCGAGGCCTCGCCCGAGGGCGCCCGGCCGTTCACCGGGCTGGGCGGTCATCGCTCGGCACTCCGGAGGACGGGTTCAAGCGAGATGGCCATCGGGACCGCCGTGGCCCGGGGCGCATCGGTCGCCCGGGCAAGATCGCGCTCCCGAGCCTTCCGCTCGCGCCGGCGGAACTCCGACGCGAGGTCGCGGTACGCCTCCGCGCCCTTCGACTCCGGCCGGTACAGCGCGATCGGCAGACCGTGGCTGGGCGCCTCGGACAGTCGGACACTGCGCGGGATGATCGTGTCGTAGACCATCGGGCCGAGATGCCGTCGGACCTCGGCGGCGACCTCGCTCGACAGGTTCGTCCGAGCGTCGAACATCGTGAGCACGACGCCCTTGATCTCGAGGTCCGGGTTCAGGTGGTCGCGCACGAGATTGATCGTGGCGGTCAGCTGGCTCACGCCTTCGAGGGCGTAGTACTCGCACTGGATCGGGACGAGGACCGCGTCGGCAGCGGTGAGGGCGTTGACGGTCAGGAGTCCGAGCGAGGGCGGGCAGTCGATGAGGACGTAGTCGTAGCCGTCGATGTCGGGCCCGACCATTGCGGCAAGCCGTCGCTCGCGGGCCAAGAGCGTCGCGAGCTCGACCTCGGCACCGGCCAGCGATGGCGATGACGGGACCAGGTCGAGACCGTCGATGGCGGTCGGGACCGTTCGTCTGGGCCAGCGACGATGATCCGACGATCACGTCGTAGACCGATCGCTCGACCCGACCCTTCTCGATCCCGAAGCCGCTGGTCGCGTTGCCCTGGGGATCGAGGTCGATGACGAGGACCCGCTCGCCCGGCCAGAGCCAGGTAGGTCGCGAGGTTGACCACCGTCGTGGTCTTCCCGACGCCGCCCTTCTGGTTGGCACAGGCGATCGTCTGGCCCATCAGGCTCCGGGTCCAAGGGTGCTCACGGGGGTCGATTCTAGCATCCGGCGCTCCGATCGAGGGTCTGACCACGGTCGCCGGAGCATGTCAAGACGCGCTTCGCGGCCGATCGACCGTCGCTCAACGACGTGCAGCCCGATGTTGCACGTGAAACACGGGCACGATGTCGGGCGTCCTTCCGCCCGTGCCCGACGAGGCACCCGATTGCCCCTCTTCCGGAGGCCTCGGTATACTCGCCTGTGACGTAGCCGCAGCTCGGTCGTCGCGGTCGTTCGCGCATCCGTCGAGCGGCCGATCCCAAGGCCGAGGTTCGACTCGCAAGATGCGTCTGACTCTCGCCGCAGTCGGCGCCGTGGTCACGGCGCTCCTCCAACTGACCGTCGTGCCGTATCTCCGGATCGGCGACGCACAACCAGACCTCGTCCTCGTCTTCGCCGTCACGGCCACCGTCGCCGGGAACATCGAAGCCGGGCTCGTCTGGGCCTTCATCGGGGGCCTGATGATCGATCTTCTCGCCCCTCGACCACTCGGGATGACATCGTTCATGCTTCTCGTCTCCGTCGCGATCGCCGCGAGCCTCGGGCGCATCCTGGATCGGGCGCGCTACATCGCTCCGGTCGCGGCGGTCTTCGTCGCGAGCGTGGTCTCGAGCATCCTGTTCCTGGTCCTGTACGGCGCCCTTCGGGAGCGATCCCGATCACCGACCCGGCCCGGGCGATCCTGCCGGACGCGCTCTACAGCACGGCGGTCGCTGCCGTCGTCGGGCCGATCGCCGTGGCATTGCACCAGCGGTCGCTCGAGCGGGAGCGCGTGACGTGGTAGCCCCGTCGATCGTCGACGAGCGTCCGGCGCGCGAGCGGCAGCTCCTCCGCTTCCTCTTGTTCGGACTGGCGGTGCTCATCGGCGTGAGCGGCCTCACGGCCCGGCTCGTCTACCTCCAGTTCGACCGCGGCCAGGTCTACCAGGCCCGGGCCGAGCAGAACCGGACGGTCAAGCAGGCCATCCCCTCGACCCGAGGCCTGATCTACGACCGGACGGTCGACTCCTCGTCGTCAACGAGCCGAGCTACGCGATCAAGGTCCGACCGGCCGACCTCCCGTTCTCCAGGCGCGACGAGGTCGTGACGCGGCTGTCCGCCCTCCTGGGGATCGACGCCGCCGACATCAACCTTGACGATCGACGGCAACCCGGGCTCGCGGTTCGACCTCGTCCGGATCGCCCAGGACGTGCCGGTCGCGACCGCGAACCTCATCGCCGAGGAGCGGCAGGCGCTTCCGGGCGTCGAGGTCGCGGTCGAGTCGAAGCGTCACTACGTCGACGGGCCGCTGATGTCCCAGCTCATCGGCTACACGGGCCCGATCGACGCCGACACGCTCAAGGCGCTCAAGGACCAGGGCTACCTGCCGGACGATCTCATCGGCCGGGCCGGCGTCGAGTCGTACTACGAGACCACGCTCCGCGGCGTCTACGGTTCCGAGACGGTCGAGCGCGACGCGACCGGACGCAAGCTCCAGGTGCTCTCGACCGACCAGCGAAGGCGCAGGCCGGCGACTCGCTCCCGCTGACGATCGACACGAAGGAGCAGCAGCTGGCCCAGCAGGCCGTCGTCTGGGCGATGCGGACGGCCGGCCTCAAGCGCGGCGTGATGATCGTGATGAACCCGCAGACCGGCGAGATCCTGGCGATGGTCAGCCTGCCGACCTACGACAACAACATGTTCGCCCAGGGGATCAGCTCGAAGGACTTCGCCAAGCTCCTCGAAGAACCCGGACCACCCGCTGCTCAACCACGCGATCAACGAGCAGTTCCCGCCCGGCTCGACCTACAAGCTCGTGACCGGCCTCGGGGTGCTCTCGGACAAGAAGCTCGGACCGACCGAGCTGGTCCAGACGAAGGCGTTCATCCAGATCGGGGCGGACCGGTTCTGGGACTGGAACCACGCCGGGTTCGGCCGACTCGACATCCGGTCGGGTTCGCCCACTCGAGCGACACGTTCTTCTACCAGATGGCCCAGCGGCTCGGGATCGAGCGTCTCGCGTACTGGGCCCGCCAGCTCGGGTTCGGGGCCAAGACCGGGATCGACCTGCCCGGCGAGGTGCGCGGGATCGTGCCCGACGAGCAGTGGAAGCAGGACACGTTCGGCCAGGCGATCTTCCCCGGCGAGGTCCTCCAGGCGGGGATCGGCCAGGGCTACGACACCACGACCCCGCTCCAGATCCTCAACGCCTACGCCGCCGTGGCCAACGGCGGCAAGCTCTACCAGCCGCAGGTGGTCCGGGAGGTCGTGGACGCCGACGGCAACGTCGTCCGGCCGTTCGCGCCGAAGCTCATCCGCAAGCTGAAGACCACGGCCGCGAACCTCCAGATCATGCGGCTCGCCGCCCGGCAGGTCGTCACCAGCCGCCACACCTACAACCTGGCGGACCTGCCGATCGTCGTCGCCGGCAAGACCGGGACGGCCGAGTTCGGCGTCCGCGACTCCAAGGGCGGCTGCCGTTCCACAACTGGTTCGTCGCCTTCGTGCCCAAGCACGGCAACGTGGCCAAGCCCGACTCCGAGCTGGCGGTCATCGGCTTCGCCTACGACTCGAACACGGTCGGGAACACCGCGACCGAGATGGTCAAGTACTACCTCCAGCTGCACTTCCACCTGAAGCACGACATCCGCCGGACGGACCTCCTCCGGCGCGGCAACTTCTACGGTGGCAACTGATGGGCGTCCTGAAGGCCGAGCCGGCGCGGGTCCAGGACTGGGCCGCCCGGTCGGTCGGTGTCGCCTGGCGCGCGTTCGACTGGCAGATGACGATCTTCG
This sequence comes from uncultured Chloroflexia bacterium, assembly GCA_963809595.1. Lineage (GTDB taxonomy): Bacteria > Chloroflexota > Limnocylindria > Limnocylindrales > CSP1-4 > Chersky-267. Next base: position 131,096 of record CAWEKG010000003.1, read on the forward strand.
CCATCCTCCTGGTGGGGATCGGCCCGGCGATGGCCTACAGCAACACGATCGCGGCCGGCGACTCCGTGTTCGATCCAGGTTCGACCTTCGGACGGGGTCTCATCTGGTCGGCGCTCGCCGTCGTCGCCTTCATCGGGGCGACCGCCTTCGACTACAAGTGGCTGAAGACCTTCGCCTGGCCGCTCTACTTCGTCAATCTCCTCCTGCTCGGGGTGACCCTGGCGATCGGCGACGGGGTGAGCGGGGCCGCCCGCTGGATCGCGGTCGGGCCCTTCCAGTTCCAGTTCAGCGAGCTCGCGAAGATCCTGATGATCATCGTCCTGGCCAACTACCTGGCCACCCGGCAGAAGAGCCTCGGCTCGATCTGGACGATCCTGGGCGCCTGCCTTCTGGTGGTCCCCGCCTGGGCGCTGGTCATGCTCCAGCCGGACCTCGGGACCTCGCTGGTCCTGGGCGGGATCCTGGCCGGGATGCTGTTCATGTCGGGCGCCAGCCTGCGCTGGCTCGCCGTCCTCGCCGGTGCCGTGGTCCTCGCCGTCCCGTTCGCCTGGACCTACGTCCTGCGGGACTACCAGAAGCAGCGGCTGCTCAGCTTCCTCGATCCGTCCGCAGATCCCCAGGGATCGGGCTACCAGCTGCTCCAGAGCCAGATCGCGGTCGGGTCGGGGGGACTGTTCGGGAAGGGCCTCACGAACGGGACCCAGAACCAGCTCGACTTCCTGCCGGTCCAGACGACGGACTTCGTCTTCGCGCTCCTGGCCGAGGAGCTCGGGTTCCTCGGCGCGCTCCTCGTCTTCGGCCTCTTCATCGCGCTCATCTGGCGGATCCTCCTGACGGCCTGGCGGTCGCAGGACCCGTTCGGGCTGGGGGTCGCCTCCGGGGTCGCCTCGATGCTCCTGTTCCAGCTGGTGGTCAACGTCGGGATGGTCATCGGGGTGATGCCGATCACGGGGATCCCGCTGCCCTTCATCACCCACGGCGGCGCTTCACTGATCAGCATCGCCGTGGGCCTCGGCGTCCTCCAGAGCATCAACATCCGCCAGACGCGCGCGGAGTGGTGAGGGCCGGCGACCAGCCCTGACTCGCGGACGATACGCCCGGCATGGTGGCTCACCAACCAGGGATCCGGCGACGATCGGCGACCCGACGGTGATCAGGAGCGCCGGAAGAGACCCCGTCGGTCCTCTTCGACCGGGGCGCCCCGACGCCGGCCGGCTCCCCGGAGGATCGCGTCGAGCTCGGGTCGGTAGTTCCGGCCGATCGTCATCCGGTCGAGCCACTCGAGGTACTCGAGGTCCCTCCGGGCGATCTCGCCGAGCGACCACCCGGCGTAGCGACCGAAGTTGAGCACGCTGCCCGACGGATCCCCCGGCGGCGGCCCAGCCGCCCCTTCGCCGTCCGGAGCGCGCATCCGGCTCGGGTCGTAGCCCGAGCCGACCGTCGATCGCCCGCTCGTCCAGTCCCGTGAGACGGTCTGCGCTCGGGGCTGGGTCGGCGTCGGTCCAGGGCCGTCGGCCGGAGTCGTCCCCCGGGCCGGGCCACCGCCCGCGGCCGGAGGCGTCCCGCGGCCCGATCCGCCCCCGGGCGCCCCCGGGGTCCCGGCCGGCGAGCGGGCCGCCTGACCGGCCGGCGTGGGCGCCCGAGTCGCCGTCCGCTGCCGTCGCGCGCGCTCCCGGTCGTAGGCCGCCCGGCGCGTCGGATCGCTCAGGATGTCCATCGCGGCATTGAGCTCGATCATCCTCGCGGCGGCCGCGACCCCCGGCGTGACATCCGGGTGATACCGGCGGGCGAGCCGTCGGTAGACCACCTGGATGATCTCCGGGTCGGCCTCCGGGTCCAGCTGGAGCACCTTGTACGGATCGAAGCCGGGGTCCTGGGCCCGGGTCATCGGACCGCCTTCATCCCGGTCTCGACCGCGAACTGCGCCCCGCTCGCCTCCATGGCCCGGATCTCGCCGTCGCTCGAACCGCCACCGTCCGGCGGGGCGGCGTCGCCCGCCTCCCCGGCGCGTCGGAAGGCGTACTTGAAGACGTCCCTTCCGGCCGCGGTCACCGGCAGGGCGAGGATCGCCCCGAGCAGTCCGAAGATCGCCCCGCCGATGACGAGGGCGGCGATGACGATGCTGGGGTGGAGATCGATCGCGTCGCTCTGGATCTTCGGTACGAGGACGTTGTTCTCCACCTGCTGGATGACGAAGTAGAGGATCAGCGCGGCGAGCGCCGGGCCGACGCCGGCCGTCAGGCCGAGGAGGACGGCCGGCACCGCGCTGATGATCGGGCCGATGATCGGGATGAGCTCACCGATCGCCGCCACGATCGCCAGCAGGACCGCGAACCGCCCGAAGATCGGGTCGACGTAGATCCCCAGGATCGTCAGCCCGACGAACGAGGCGATTCCGACCACCCCGCCGAGCACGAGCTGGCCGCGGACCCACTTGCCGAAGACCTCGTGGACGATCCCGGCGACCGCCCATGCGTCGGTGCGCCACTCGGGAGGCAGGGCCCGGTCGGCGGCGATCCGCAGCCTCGGCCGGTCCTTGAGGATGAAGAAGAGCCAGGCCGGGAGGATCAGGTACCCGAAGAGCGATCCGACGAACGAGGTGACGCTGGTCACGATCGGCTGGAGGAGGCCCACGTTCAGGTCGTGGACCGAGGCGATCGCGGCGTTCACCACCTGGTCGGCCAGGCCGCGGGCCTCGATCGGCAGCCCCAGCTGGTCGTAGAGCTCGTTCAGGTGGCCGAGCTGGTACTGGATCTGGTCGAGGATGAGCGGCAGCTCGTCGCCGAACGTGGCGATCTGCTGGACGAGCGGCGGGATCGCTACGGCCAGGACGAGGACGATCGCCCCGAGGGCGATCGCGTAAACGACGAGGACGGCCAGCCAGCGGCGCAGGCCGAGCCGGGCGAACCGCTCGACCAGGGGATCGAGCAGGTAGGCGAGGAGCAGCCCCACGACGAAGGGGCGGACGGCCGAGCCGGCGGCGAAAAGCAGGACTCCGACCACCACAGCGCCGGCGATGAGCACGGCGACGCGCGGCGTCGGGGCCCGGAGGCGCCCGCCAGCGCCGGTCGGCGACGGCAGCGTGGGGGCGGCGTCCTCCATGGTCGGTCAGACTAGCAGACGTGGTAGACGCCTCCGGAGCGGCATCGGGCGAGGTCCGTCAGCGGTGGCGGATCGCCTTCGCGCGCGGCGAGCCGATCCTCGACCTCGGCCCGTCCGCGCTGTCGGCGCTCTGGGAGGAGGCGTTCGGCCGGGCCGGACTGCCGGTGGCTCTGAGCCAGGGCCGGAACCCCCGTCCGAAGCTCGCGCCGGCGGCGCCGCTCCCGGCGGGGATGCCGGCCGAGCACGAGCTGCTCGACGCGATCCTGTCGGCCCGGGTCCCGCGGTCGACGGTCCGCTCGTCCCTGACCGCGGTCCTCCCGGCCGGTCTCGGCCTGGTCGACCTGTTCGACGTCTGGACCGGCGCCCCGGCCCTCACCGCGGCCCTCGCGGCCGCCGACTACCGGGTGGCGATCGCTGGGCCGCCCGCCGCGATCCCGGCGGATGGCTGCACCCGCCTCCTGGCGGCCCGGGCTCTGCCCCGGGAGCGGGTCAAGGGCGAGGGCAAGGTCGTCCGCTACGACCTGCGGCCCCTGATCCTGGGCCTCGAGGTGGCCGGCGACGACCTGCGGATGCGTCTCCGCCACGAGCAGGAGCGGGGCATCGGCCGCCCGGACGAGGTCCTCCTCGCGCTCGCCGAGGCGATCGGCACGCCGGTCGAGACCGGGATCGTCATCCGGGAGCGCCTCTGGACCGTCGACGAGCTGTTCGGCGTCGACCATGCCCCGGAGCGTCCGTGACGCAGGGCCTGGGCATCGGGTAGGCGGATCGGCCCGGCCCGGATCGTCGGTGAGCCTGCCCGCCGGTCCGTCCTCATCCGGCCGCCTGGTCTACCCGGCGCCATCGTCCGAGCCTCACGCAGAGCGCAGCGCCTCGGTGGGCGGGACTCCGGCGGCTCGCAGCGCGGGGTACAGGCCCGACACGGCACCGACGGCCACGGCCACGGCCAGGCCGCCGACCAGCACCGCCGGCGGGACGTCGACGATCCAGCCCTGGGCGCGGGCGAAGGCGGCGGCGATGACCGCCCCTGCCGTCACCCCGAGCAGGCCGCCGAGCCCGGACAGGGTCACCGCTTCGACCAGGAACTGGGCCGAGATGTGCCCGCGGGTCGCGCCCAGGGCCCGGCGGAGGCCGATCTCCGATCGGCGCTCGAGGACGCTCATCAGCATCACGTTGACGATGCCCAGCCCGCCGACGAGGAGGGCGACGGCACCCAGCCCGAGCAGCAGGTCGGTGAACGCGGTGGCCGTCGTCGCCCGGGCCTCGAGGACGTCCGACGGGCGGCTCACTCGGACCTGATCGGGGTGGATCGGGTCGGTCGTCGGGGCCAGCACGGCCCGGACGTCGGTCACCGCGTCGGGGGCCACCCGGACGTAGATCGCCGAGGACTCGATGCCGGGCTCGAGGACGGACTCCGTGTAGGGTCGGCCCACGAGCGCCGCCCGGTCGATCTCAGGCGCGAGCGGGAGGGGATCCAGGACGCCCACGACGGACAGCCAGCGGCCACCGATCCAGACCCGGATCGGTGCGTCCAGGTCCACGATCCCGAGCCGGGCGGCCGCGACCGACCCCAGCACCACGGCCGGGTAGCGCTCCGTGGCCGCGTCGAGCCAGCGGCCCATCGCCATCGTGCCCCGGAGCGTCGACAGCAGCGACGGGTCGGCCGCCAGGACGCTGATCCCACCGGTCGCCCCCGGATCGATCCGATCCGTCCGGCGGACGGTGGCGTCGACGCGAGCCACCGGTGAGGCCGCCTCGACCGGGCCGATCCGGCGGATCATCCCGGCGGCCGTCGCCGGCAGGGTGGACGCATCGCCGAAGAGCGTCTCGCCCGGCGACACGGTCAGGAGGTTCGTCCCGAACCGGTCCAGCGAGGCCAGGATGTTCCGGCTGGCCGAGGCGGAGATGCCCAGGACGCCGACCATGGCCGCGATCCCGATGGCGATGCCGAAGGCCGTCAGCGCGGACCGGAGCCGGCGCGCGGCCAGGCCGCGCGCGGCGATCCGGGCGAGGGCCAGGAACCCCAACCGGGCCGCCGGGGGGTTCGTGCCGACGGCCGTCACGCGACCATCCCGTCGCGGACGACGCGCCCGTCGAGCAGCTCGACCCGACGGGGCATCGCCCCCGCGATGGCCTGGTCGTGGGTGATCACGGCGATCGTCGTCCCGTCGCTGGCGTTCAGTTCCTGGAGGAGCTCCAGGATGGTCGCCCCGGTCACCGAGTCGAGGTTGCCGGTGGGCTCGTCGGCCAGCACGACCGCCGGTCGCCCGGCGATCGCCCGGGCGATGGCCACCCGCTGCCGTTCGCCCCCGGAGAGCTGGTTGGGACGGTGGCGCGCCCGGTCGGCCAGCCCGACCCGCTCGAGGGCCGCCATCGCGGCCTCGTGGCGGATCCGGCTCGACAGGCCGCGGTAGAGCAGCCCATCGGCCACGTTGCCCAGCGCGGACTCGCCGTCGAGCAGGAAGAACTGCTGGAAGACGAACCCGATCCGCCAGGCGCGCAGGCCGGCCAGCTGCCGGTCGCCGAGCCGGCGCACGTCGGAGCCGGCCACCCGGACGTCTCCCTCGGTCGGCCGGTCGAGCGTCCCCATGACGTGGAGCAGGGTCGACTTGCCCGAGCCCGACGGGCCGATGATGGCGACCAGCTCGCCCGGTCGGATGATGAGATCCACCCCGCGCAGGGCCTCGACCGGGGTGTCGCCCGGATAGCGCTTGGTCACGCCGCGCAGCTCGATGACCAGTTCCGGTCCCTCGTCCGGCGACCCGGCGTCCGGGGCGCCGCCCGGGACGGCAGCCTCCGTCATGTCCCGGCCACCACCACCGTGGCCCCGGGCGCGAGGCCGTTCCCGGTCACCTCGACCCAACCGTCCTCGGAGATGCCGAGGGTGACCGGGACGTAGTGCCGGGCGCCGTCCGGGCCGACCACCTCCACGGCGTAGCCGCCCTCGAGCAGGGCGACGAGCGCCCCGACCGGGACCGCCAGCACGTCGTCGTGCCGGGCGCTGACGATGTGGACGGTGACCGGTGCCTGGTCGAGCGACTCGGCGACCGACGGATCGTCGAGGGCCACCTCGAGGTCCAAGGTGGCGTTCGAGGACCCCTGGCTCAGCGGTCCGTCCTGCCCGCTCGGAACGGTGGCCACCCGGCCGACCGAGGTCACCGTGCCGGGCGTCGAGGTCCCGTCCGGCAGGCTTACCGCGACCTGGGTCCCCTCATGGACGAGGTGCTTGAGGGTCGTCGCCAGGGCGACCGAGACGACGGGCGTGGCGGTCGTGCCGGCGGCCACCACCGCGCCGGGACCGACCTGGGCGCCGAGAGGCAGGGCCTCGGTCGTGATCCGGATCGGCGCCGACAGGAAGACCGCCTCGCCCAGGTCGACCACGCCGTCCACCTCTTGGCGGGCCGCATGCTGCCAGCGCCGGACGGCCCGGGTCGTCTTCGCGTCCCAGTGACCGTCCACGCGCATGCCCCGGGGGGCGAAGCCGAGGGCCTTGAGGTTCGTCTCGAGCTGCAGGATGTCGGCCCCGTTGGCGACCCCCGGTCCCATCGTCCGCCACGCAGGGCGTGAGCCGATCATGAGCACGGCCCGGTGCGAGCCGTCGACCTCGTACAGCCGGCCGCCGCGACCGATCACCGAGCCGAGCGACGGCAGCCAGGTCAGGGTCCCCCCGAGCTGACCGCCGACCTGCTCCTGCCCGGAGTAGCCCAGGGCCCCGCCCACGTCCTCGGTCACCTGGAGCGACCGATTGGCGACGGTGGCGGTCGGCGCCGAGACGCTCGGGGCGGCGGACGCGGCGGCGGTGGGACCGGGCACCAAGCCGGCCCCGACCGAGGCCCCGGCCACGACGACGACGACGCCGACCCCGATCCCGGCCGCGACCAGCCCGCGCCTCACGGTGCGGTCGCCGAGGCAGCCGGGGCCGGCACCGCGCTGGCGCCCGGGACGCCCGTCTGGGGACCGCCGCCGTCGATGGTCAGCCCGCCGCCATCGGTCCCACCCGGGGTCACACCGCTGGTGATCGTGCCGCCCTTGCCGGGCATCAGCGAGCCGCAGGCGGCCTGGGCCGCCTGGAAGGTGGCCGAGCCGGGATCGATCCCGCCGCCCATGGAGAACGACACGCCGCCACCGCTGAAGTCGGGATCGGGCATGTCGACCCCGTGGTCGCGCATGCACTTGGCGAACGCAAGCAGCTTGTCCTGGTCGGCCGTCGACATCGCGTCCTTGGCGTCACGCGGGGGCAGGAGATGGTCGCAGGCCGTCTGGGCAGCGTCGATCCTGGCCCCGTCGAGGGCCGTGCCGACATCCTTCCCGCCCTCGGTCTTGCCGCCGATGGTGATCCGGCCGCCGCCGTTCCCGTCGAAGACGGGGTCGGGCATGTCGACCCCGTGGTCGCGCATGCACTTCGCGAAGGCGAGCAGCGCGGCCTCCGGGTCGAGGCTGGCGCCGGGCGACGGTGCCGCCGCCCCGGGCGACGCGGATGCCAGGGTGGCGACCCCGGGATGGCCGGCGGACGTCGAGCAGGCCGCCACCAGGGCGGCGACGAGGGCTGCGGCGATCAGACCGGTGACCGGACGGCCGGACCGGCCGCGATCGAGGCGGGTGGACATGGGGTGGTTCGCTCCTCCAGGATCCGTGGCTGCCCACGGCGACGACCACCGGTATCGTCCAGCGACATCGAAACCGCATCAAAGGCGCTTTCATCCGGCTTTGAGGTTGGTCGGGTATCACAGGCCTGACGGCCGGCGCGCGTACGATGACCGGGCGTCCAGCGAGTCGACGGAGGAGCCGCACCCGCATGCACCTGCTGCTCGTGGAGGACGACGCCCGGCTGGCCGACCTGGTGGCCCGCCAGCTGCGCGACGACCGGCACGTGGTAGAGGTCGCAGGCACCGGGCGAGCGGCGCTCGAGACGGCCGAGCTCCCCGGCCTCGACGCCGTCATCCTCGACGTGATGTTGCCGGATCTGACCGGCCTGGAGGTCGCCCGCCGGCTGCGGGCCTCGGGCTCGGCCCTCCCGATCCTCATGCTGACCGCACGCGACGCCGTGAGCGACCGGGTAGCCGGCCTCGACGCAGGTGCCGACGACTACCTGGTCAAGCCGTTCGCGTTCGAGGAGCTGGCTGCCCGGCTCCGCGCCCTTGGCCGTCGCCGGCCGAGCCCGGTGGCCGGCGGCTCGGTTCTGGCCTGCGGGCCGATCGCCCTCGACGAGGCCGCCCACCGGCTGACCGTCGACGGCCGGCCGGTCGAGCTGAGCGGTCGCGAGTACGCGCTCCTCGAGTGCCTCCTCCGTCACCCGGGCCAGGCCCTGACCCGGGACCAGCTCCTCGATCACGCCTGGCCCTACGACGTCGAGGTGCTCCCTTCGAGCGTGGACGCCTACGTCTACTTCCTGCGACGCAAGCTCGGGCCACGGGCCGCCCGCCGGATCGAGACCGTCCGCGGGGTCGGCTACCGGCTGACCCCGCCATGAGGCTCCGTCGGTTCCGGTCGGGCCGCCGGGCGACCGGCTCGTCGGAGGATGCGCTGACGCTCCGGCGTCTCCGTCTCCGGCTGATGGGCTGGAGCGCCGGATCCACCCTGGTCGTCCTGGTGGTCCTAGGCGCGCTCCTCTACTGGTCGGTCGCGACCGCGCTCCGGACGGCCTCGGTCGAGCAGCTCCAGGCCCGGGCGGCGGCGATCGCCGGCGGCGACTTCAAGATGACGATCGGTCCGTCCGACCTGGGAAAGCTCCAGGTGACACTCGACAGCGGCGCCCTCGGGCTGGCCGTGGGGGGCCCGGCCAGCGGGACGATCGCGATGATCGTGTCCGGGGTCCCGGGACCGGCCGGCGCACCCCTCGTCGTCGCCGGGACGACGACCGAGTCCGGGACGACGACGGTGGTCATCCCGGCGCCCGATCCGGCCGACGTCGTGGCGGCCCAGGGCGGAGCCACGGTCGTCCGCGAGTCGTCGTCGGGGGCCCTGCCCGTCCGGGTCCTCCTCGCCCCGGTCCCGCGCATCGACGCGACCGCCGTCGTCGAGGTCATCGGCGACCGGACCAAGGAGATGGAGACGCTGCGCACGATGCTGGGCGTGCTCGTCGTCGGCGGCGCCGTCGTCCTGGGCGTGGCGGTCGCCCTGGGCTACCTCTACGCCGGTCGGGCGCTGGTCCCGATCCGCGAGTCGCTCCGCCGCCAGCGCCAGTTCGCGGCCGACGCCAGCCACGAGCTCCGGACGCCGCTGACGATCGTCCGCAGCGCCACCCAGCAGCTCCGGCGTCACGGGGACGACCCGGTCATCGTCGCCCGTCTCCTGGACGACGTGGACGCCGGCACGGACCGGCTGTCCCACCTGGTGGACGACCTGCTGCTGCTCGCCCGCTCGGACGCCGACACCCTCGAGCTGGCGGCGGTCCCGGTGGACCTGGGCGACGTCGCGGCCGATACCGCGGCGACCTTCACCGCCCTCGCCGCCGAACACGGCACCCGGATCCGGCTCGACGTGGAGCCGAGCCCGGTGGCGGGCGACCCCGACCGCCTCCGCCAGCTCGCCGGCATCCTGGTGGACAACGCCATCCGGCACAGCCCGTCCGGCGGACTCGTCACGATCCGCACCCGCGAGCCGGGGCTGCTGGAGGTGCTGGACGAGGGGCCGGGCATCCCGGCCGAGGATCGCGAGCACGTCTTCCAGCGGTTCTGGCGGCGCCCCGGGTCACCGCCCGGCGGGCACGGCCTGGGCCTCGCGATCGCCCGCTCGATCGCCGAGCATCACGGCGGGACGGTCCAAGTGATGGATCGGCCGGGATCGGGCGCCTGCCTGCAGCTGTCCTTGCCGGGGGTGCCCTTGACGTAGTTTGACGCTGGAGCGTGCCGGACGTACCATTCGCGTTCGCGCCCGGCACCGGTCGGCGCATCTCCCTGTCCGTGACACCTAGAGGATCCATGTACGCAGTCATCGAGACCGGCGGGAAGCAGTATCGCGTCGAGGTCGGCACCCAGCTCGAGGTCGAGCTCATCGACGCGAAAGCCGGCGACACCGTGACCATCGACCGGGTCCTTCTGGTCGCCGACGGCGACACCACGGAGATCGGCCGGCCCACGGTCGCCGCCGCCAGCGTGAGCGCCGAGGTCCTGCGCCAGGAGCGCGGTGACAAGGTCATCTCGTTCAAGTACCGCCCGAAGGCTCGCCGACGGGTCAAGAAGGGCCATCGCCAGGAGCTCCACGTCCTGCGGATCGCGGACATCGTGCTCAACGGCAAGAGCGCCGCCGACGTCGTGAAGAAGGCCGCGACAGATGCCACCACCGAGCGCCAGCGCCTGGAGGAGGCCGCCCGCCGGCAGGCCGCCGAGGATGCCGCGCTCGCCGCCAAGCTCGCAGCCGCCAAGACGGCCAAGGCCGAGGCGACCGCTGCCGGGGGCGCGGCCAAGACCAAGACCCCCGCCGGGAAGCCTGCCGCCAAGGCCGAGGCCCCCACCGAGACCCCGAGCAGGACCCCCGCCAGGAAGCCGAAGACCGCCAAGGTGGCCGAGGCCCCGGCGATCGAAGCCGCCGAGGCTGACGCCCCCGCCGCCCCGAAGAAGCGGCGCGCCACCAAGAAGGACGAGTAGCGATGGCCCACAAGAAGGCAGGCGGCACTTCGAAGAACGGCCGCGACAGCGTCGGCCAGCGTCTCGGCGTGAAGGTCGGTGACGGCCAGCTCGTGCCGGCCGGCTCGATCATCGTCCGCCAGCGTGGGATGACCTTCCTCGCCGGCGAGGGGACCGGGCTCGGACGGGACTACACCGTCTTCGCCACGATCACCGGCAAGGTCCGCTTCGAGCACCAGACCAAGTCGAAGAAGCGCATCCGGGTCGAGGCCGTCGCCCCCGCGGCCGCCGAGGCCCAGGCCTAGTCACCAGCACCGCAGCCGACGACCACCGGCGGGCAGGACCCGTACGGACGGCGCCGGAGGAGAACCCAGTGAAGCCCGACATCCACCCCAAGTACTACCAGGCCGAGGTCCACTGCGGCTCCTGCGGCTCGAACTTCACGATCGGCTCGACCCGTCCCGAGCTCCGGGTGGACGTCTGCTCGAACTGCCACCCCTTCTTCACCGGCAAGCAGACGATCATCGACACGGCCGGCCAGGTCGAGCGCTTCCAGAAGCGCCTGGAGCGCTCCGCGCGCGCCTGACTTCGACCGCGAACACGGCATCTGCGTCCGGGCCGGCCTTCGTCCTTCGAGCCGGTAGACTTCCCGACATGGCGCGTTACACCTACGGCGGACAGGCCCTCATCGAGGGAGTCCTGATGCGCGGTCGCGATTCGATCGCGGTCGCCTTCCGGCATCCCGACGGACAGATCGTGTGGGAGACCGAACGGCTCAATTCCGGTTTCCACGGAAGCCGCTGGGCGAAGATGCCCTTCATCCGTGGGCTCGTCGTCCTGTACGAGACGCTGGTCGTGGGAACCCGCTGGCTGGTCCGATCGGCCTCGCTGGCCGCCTCCGAGGAAGGGGTGGAGCTCGGCCGGGGCTCGGTCGCTCTGATGCTCGGGGTCACCCTGGTTGCCGGCATCGGGATCTTCTTCCTGCTGCCCCTGCTGATCGCCACGTTCACCACCAGCCAGATCGAGAACGGCTTCGTCCAGCACCTGGTCGAGGGCCTCGTCCGGGTCGCGATCTTCCTGGGTTACCTCGTGCTCATCGCCCAGGCCGGCGACGTGAAGCGGGTCTTCCAGTACCACGGCGCCGAGCACATGACGATCCACGCCCTGGAGGCCGGCGACCCGCTGACCACGGGGGAAGTCCGCAAGTACCCGACGGCCCATCAGCGCTGCGGGACGGAGTTCCTGGTCGTGGTCATCGCCCTCTCGATCATCATGTTCAGCCTGGTCGGGCGGCAGACCCCGGTCGTCATGGTGGTCAGCCGGGTCCTGCTCATCCCGGTCATCGCCGCGATCGGTTACGAGCTCCTCCGGCTCGGGGCGCGGCACCGGGCCAACCCGGTCGTCCACGTCGTGATGATGCCCGGGATCTGGGTCCAGAAGATCACCACCCGCCAGCCGACCGACGACATGATCGAGGTCGCCATCGTCTCGATGGAGCAGGCTTTGAGCGCCGACGGCGAGGCGATCCCGGAGGGCAGCGCCGGCTTCGCCCGCGAGCCGCTGGCCGACGCCGAGGCGCGCTTCAAGGAGCAGCTCGCTGCCGATCGGAAGGCCGCTGCCGGAGCTGTGCCGGCATCGCTGGCCGTGCCCGCCCCACAGGCTGTGCCGGCGCCCGACGTCGTCGGTGCGGGATCGATCGCTCGGCCGCCGGTGGAGGCGGAGCGGGACGCGCCCGGCTCCGGCTCCTGACCTCTCCGCCGGATCGCACGGACCGATGATCGACGCCAAGCTCCTCGAGGTCGCCGCCCAGTACGACGCCGTCCAGGCCGATCTGATGAAGCCGGAGACATCCGCCGACCCCGACGAGATCCGGCGGCTCGGTCGTGAGCTTGCCCGGCTCGAGCCGGTCGTGGAGGCGTTCCGCCGGCTCGGGGAGACCCGGGTCGAGCTGGCCGGCGCCCGCGAGATGCGCGACCACGAGACGGACGACGAGCTTCGGGCGATGGCCCGCGAGGAGATCGACCGGCTGGAGGCCGACGAGACGCGGCTCATCGAAGAGCTCAAGGTCCTCCTCTTGCCACGCGACCCGGCCGACGACGGTGACGTCATCCTGGAGGTCCGGGCCGGGGCCGGCGGCGAAGAGGCCGCCCTGTTCGCCGCCGAGCTCCTTCGGATGTACCTGCGCTACGCGGAGCGTCACCGCTTCCGGGCCGAGGCCATCTCGCTCAACGAGACGGGCATCGGCGGGGTCAAGGAGGCGATCGTCGAGATCGCCGGCGACGGAGCCTTCTCGCGGCTCAAGTTCGAGGGCGGGACCCACCGCGTCCAGCGGGTGCCGGCCACAGAGTCGTCGGGCCGGATCCACACCTCCACGGCCACCGTCGTCGTTCTCCCTGAGGTCGAGGAGCACGAGGTCGTCATCGACGAGGAGCGGGACCTCAGGATCGAGGTCAAGCGCTCCTCGGGACCGGGCGGCCAGTCGGTCAACACGACCGACTCGGCGGTCCGGATCACCCACCTGCCGTCCGGCCTGGTCGTCGAGATCCAGGACGAGAAGAGCCAGCACAAGAACAAGGCCAAGGCGATGTCCGTCCTCCGGGCACGGCTCCAGGACATCGAGATGCGCAGGCAGCGCGAGGCCAATTCGGTCGCCCGGCGGTCGATGATCGGCTCGGGCGACCGGGCCGACAAGATCCGGACCTACAACTTCCCCCAGGATCGGGTGACCGACCACCGGATCGGGATGGACCTGTCGAACCTGCCCCGGGTCCTCGACGGCGACCTCGACCGGCTCATCGACGCCCTCATCACCACCGACCAGGCCGAACGGCTGTCGAGCCTCGTGGACGAGGGAGCGTCCGGCTGAGGCCGGGCGCGCGACGATGCCCACGGTCGAGGAGCTCCTGCGGGTCGGCGTCGACCGCCTTCGGGCATCGGGCTCCGAGAGCGCGCGGCTCGATGCCGAGCTCCTCCTGGCCCGGGCGATCGGTGTCGACCGGACGACCGTGATCGCCCACCCCGAGGCGCCCGTGGGGCCGGCCGCCGAAGCGGCCTATGGGTCGGACCTGGCCCGCCGCGAGCTCGGCGAGCCGGTCGCCTACATCCGCGGCTTCAAGGAGTTCCACGGCCTTGCCTTATCGGCCGACGCCCGGGCCCTCATCCCGCGACCGGAGACCGAGCGGCTGGTCGAGGTCGCCGAGGCGGCCGTCGTGGCTCGCCTCACCGGGGCCCCGCGGCCGGCCGGCACGCCGCCGCTCCGGGTGGCCGACGTGGGGACCGGCGGTGGGACCGTGGCGATCGCCCTGGCCGCGGCCCTCCGCCGTCGGCGGATGCTCGACGAGGTCCGGATCGTCGCGACGGACATCGACCCGGCCGCCCTGCAGCTGGCCCGCGAGAACGCGGTGGGTCACGGCGTGGCCGATCGGATCGAGTTCATGGTGGCCGATCTCCTACCGTTCGACGGCCACCTCCTCGACGTCGTCGCGGCGAATCTGCCCTATGTCGCATCGGACGAGGTCGACCGGCTTCCGGTCGCGGCTTCGTTCGAGCCTCGGGCCGCGCTCGACGGTGGCCCGGACGGTCTGGACGTGATCCGGGCTCTCCTCGAACGTCTCCCGCGCGACCTCCGGCCGGACGGGATCGCCGTGCTCGAGATCGGGTCCGACCAGGCGGACGCCATCGTCGTCGCCGTCGCCGCTGCGATGCCGGGCTGGGGCTGCGAGATCATCCCCGACCTCGCCGGGCACCCCCGGGTGGCCCGGATCGAGCGCGGGGCCGGCGATCGGTCACCGTCGCCGCGGCCGGTCTGACGATGCCCGAGCCGCGCTTCCCGATCCGTCTCATCGCCCTGGACATCGACGGGACCCTGGTCGGGGACGACCTCACCCTCCATCCACGGACCCGGGCGGCGATCGTCGGGGCGACCAGGCGCGGCATCGAGGTGGCCCTGGTGACCGGTCGGATGGCGACGAGCGCCCTGCCCTTCGCCGAGGCCCTCTCCCTGACCGGGCCGATCGTCGCCTACCAGGGCGCGCTCGTCCGCGAGATGCCGCTCCCGGGGCGGACGCTGGGGCGCCTGGTCTACCACCGACCGCTCGCCGCCGCGGTCGCCCGCGAGACGCTGGACTGGTCCCGGGCGAACGGCTTCCAGCCGCATCTCAACCATCTCGAGCGGTTCATCATGCCGGCCGGCGACCCACGGACGGACGACTACTCCGCGTTCCTCGGGGCGCGGGCGGAGATCGTTCCCAGCCTCGAGCGCTGGATCCGTCACCCGGTCACCAAGGTCCTGGCCGTAGGCGAGGCCGGCCGCCCGTTCGAGCTCCTCGGGACGGCCCGGGCCCACTTCGCCGGGCGGGCGTCGGTCACGGTCAGCCACCCGGAGTTCATCGAGTTCCTCGCGCCGGGCGTCTCGAAGGGTCGCGCCGTGCGCTGGCTCGCCCGCCGCCACGGGATCGCCCTGGAGCAGGTCCTCGCGATCGGCGACCAGTTCAACGATCTCGAGATGATCTCGGCGGCCGGTCACGGGGTGGCGATGCCCAGCGCGCCGGAGGCGGTCAGGGCCGCCGCCCGCTACGTCGCCCCGCCGCTGGCCGACGAAGGCGCGGCGGGGATCATCGAAGCGCTCGTCCTGGCCGGCGCGGCGGCACCCCGGAACGTGAGGCTGTTCACGCCCGGCGGCCGACTGACGGCCGGAGCGCGGCCGAGGCCGATCCCCTGACCACCCGGCTCGTTCCCGACGACCCGGCCGGGCGCGCGCTCGCGATCGAGGCCCTGGCGGCCGGTCGGCTCGTCGCCCTGCCCACCGACACCGTCTACGGGGTGGGCGTTGCGCTCGGCGCGGCGGGCGGGATCGAGCGCCTCTTCGCGGCCAAGGGCCGCCCGCCCGAGAAGGGGGTCGTGCTCCTTCTCGCGGATCACCGACAGGCCGGCGACATCGCCGAGCTGAGCGTCTCGTTCCACGTCCTCGCAGCGGCATTCTGGCCCGGTGGGCTGACGCTGGTCGCTCGGCGACGACCCGACGCGGTCCTGCCCGCCGGGTTGACCGGAGGCGCGACGACCATCGGGCTCCGTCTCCCGGACCACGAGACCCCGCGCGCCCTCGCCGAGGCGCTCGGGCCGTTGCCGGTGACCTCGGCCAACCGCTCGGGGGAGCCCGATGCGGTCGACGCCGCGGCCGTCCTCGTCGCCCTCGGTGATGTGCCGGACCTGGCGTTGGTCCTGGACGGCGGACCGGCCCGTCATGGGGCTCCCTCGTCGGTGGTCGACTGCTCGGTCGACCCGCCGCGCCTGCTCCGCGCCGGAGCGATCCCGGCGGCGGCGCTCTCGGCGGCTCTCGAGGATGCCGACCTCCCGGCGCTGGCGACGGAGTAGGCGTCCCGATCATCTTGCTCACGGCTCGCGACGCCGTCGTGGGCCGGGTCCGGGGGCTGGACGCGAGCGCCGACGACGCCGCATTCGTCGTTTGGGGGGACTGGCGGGCCTCTACCCGGCCGCCCGGGCCGCCCGGGTCAGCCCGAGCGAGGCCCTCGGGACCTCCTGACCGGCCGCGGGCCGACCGGGGTCCGTCGGGCTCGGCGCGTCGCGCCGGGCGGCGTTTGTGGGACGATGGCGTCCGCTCTACGCTGCCCGCGACCGCCGAACCGAGGATCGCCGATGACCGCCACCGTTCCCCGCGGCCTGGCCTGGGCCAGCATCGCCGACGTCGACCCCGAGGTCTGGGAGGCGATGATCGCCGAGCGCCGTCGCCAGCACCAGAAGATCGAGCTCATCGCCAGCGAGAACTACGTCTTCGGGGCCGTCATGGAGGCCCAGGGCAGCTGGCTCACCAACAAGTACGCCGAGGGTCTGCCCGGCAAGCGCTACTACGGCGGCTGCGAGTTCGTCGACGTGGCCGAGCGGTTGGCCCAGAGCCGGGCCCTGGAGCTCTTCCCGGGCGCCGAGCACGTCAACGTCCAGCCGCACTCGGGCGCCCAGGCGAACATGGCCGTCTACCTGAGCACGATGAGCCCGGGCGACCGGGTCCTCGGGATGAAGCTGGACCAGGGTGGCCACCTGACCCACGGGATGGCGCTCAACTTCAGCGGCCGCTTCTTCGAGGTCCACGGCTACGGCGTCCGGCGAGACGACGAGCGGATCGACTACGACGCCCTCGAGCAGCAGGCGATCGAGGTCCGCCCGAAGCTCATCATCGGCGGGGCCAGCGCCTATCCCCGGATCATCGACTTCGAGCGGATGGCCCGGATCGCCCATTCGGTGGGGGCGCTCCTCTGGGTCGACATGGCCCATGTCGCCGGACTGGTCGCGGCCGGGCTCCATCCCAGCCCGTTCCCCCACGCCGACATCGTCACCACGACCACCCACAAGACCCTCCGTGGGGCCCGGGGCGGGCTCATCTTCAGCCGTCGCGAGCTTCCCGAGAGCGTGGATCCGGCCGACTACCCGATGGTCAAGCCGACCCTCGCTGCGACCATCGACCGGAGCGTCTTCCCGGGAGTCCAGGGCGGCCCCCTGGAGCACGTCATCGCGGGCAAGGCCGTCGGGTTCAAGCTGGCCCTGGGCGAGGAGTTCCGGGTCTACCAGCGGCAGGTGCTGGCCAATGCCCGGGCGATGGCCGAGACCCTCAGCGCCAGTGGGATGCGGCTCATCTCGGGCGGCACCGACAACCACCTCATCCTGGCCGACGTCACCTCGTTCGGGGTCACCGGGCGCGAGGCCGAGCACCTCCTCGACGAGATCGGGGTCACCGTCAACAAGAACGGCATCCCCTTCGACACGAACCCGCCGAACATCTCCTCCGGGATCCGGATCGGCACCCCGGCCACGACGAGCCGCGGGTTCGGCGAGGCCGAGATGCGCGATGTCGGCCGGATCATCGTGGAGGCCATCCGGCTCCGCGACCAGCCCGCCGTCCAGGCTCGTCTGGCCGCGGAGGTCGCGGCCATCACCGGGCGGTTCCCCGTGCCCGGTCTCACCGAGGTCTGATGAGGTTCGTTCCGGACGCCGGGAGCCTCCTCCCGGCGATCCTCGTGGCGTTCGCCGCCGCGGCGCTGCTGGCGCTCGTGCTCACCCCGGTCGTCCGCTCGTTCGCCGGGCGGTTCGGGCTGGTGGACCTGCCGGATCCGCGCCGAGTAAACCTGCGGCCGGTGCCCCGCGCCGGCGGCCTGGCGGTCGCAGGAGCCTTCCTGCCGGTCGCGATCCTTATCGTCATCCTGGTCGACCGGGATGACATCGGGGCGATCGACATCCCGAGCTCGGTCGAGCCCTCGGCCCTCGGCGCCCTGCTCATCGGCGGGCTGGCGGCCACGGCGATCGGGTTCCTCGACGATGTCCTCCAGATCCGGGCCCGCTGGCAGCTCCTCGGTCAGCTGGCGGTGGCCCTCCTGGCCGTCGTCCTGGGGGTCGAGGTCGGCTCGGTGGCCAACCCGTTCGGCCCGGGCTCGATCCAGCTCGACGGAGTCTTCGCGATCGGCTTCACGGTCGTCTGGATCGTGGGCATGATCAACAGCATCAACTTCATCGACGGGCTCGACGGCCTCTCGTCGGGGATCTCGCTCATCGCGGCGGTGACCCTCGGCCTGATCAGCCTGACAACCTCGGTCGGACCGTTCGGCCAGCCGTTCATCGCGATCCTGTGCTTCGTCCTGGCCGGGGCGCTCCTGGGCTTCCTGCGCTGGAACTTCCACCCCGCGTCGATCTTCGTGGGCACCAGCGGGGTGATGTTCATCGGCTACACCCTGGCGGTGCTGTCGATCCTGGGGACGGCCAAGGTGGCCGTAGCGCTGCTGGTCCTGGGCGTGCCGATCATCGACACGTTCTGGATCATCGTCCGGCGGGTGGCCGGCGGGCGCTCCCCGTTCACGCCCGATCGGGGCCACGTCCACCATCGCCTGCTGGACCTCGGCCTGGGCCACACCCAGACGGTCCTGCTCATCTACGCGATCTCGGTGGGGCTCGGGCTGCTGTCCTTCTTCCTGTCCGGGGCCGGCCAGGTGTACGCCTTCCTGGGGGTCGTGGTGGCCTCTGGCATCGGGCTCTTCCTTCTGACCGGTCGGGAGGGCGTCGCCGAGGACCTCGAGGCCGAGTCCTACGACCCGGGCGAAGCGACCGGGGCGACCCCGCCGCCCGTCTGAGGTCACCCCGATCGGGCGTTCGTTTCGTTGCTCTTCCGCAACGACGACAGGACCTTCGTACTGCCATGAACAGGACCCGGTGCTAGCATCGGGGTCGACCCTTCGCGCATCCGAGGGGCGTTCCATCGGGGACCGATGAACCTCGTACTCGTGTTCGCGATCGGCCTCGTCGGCCTGATCGCCGTGATCGCCGGCTTCGCCCTTGGCAGCTGGATCCTGCGTGTGCGCAGCGAGCGAGAGAAGCACGCCCAGCTCATGGCCGCCGAGCTCAGCTTCGCAGACATCGCCCGCCGGCTGGGCGACGCCCCAGAGGAGCCCGCCCCGAGCGGTCCGGTCCACCTGACCCCCGGTCGGATCGTGGTCTCGGCGCCACGTCCGGCCACGATGGCCGCGGCGGCCGCCGTCCAGCCGTCCCGCATGGCCGCGGCGGCCGCCGTCCAGCCGTCCCGCCCGCCGGCGCCGACGTCCGAGCGGAGCTGGACGCTCAGCCCGCGGTTCCGCCTGGTCCGGGACGCCGCGATCGCGATGCTCATCCTCGACGGGGTCCTCCTCGTCGGGTCGGCCGTCCTCTCGTCCTCAGCGAGCACCGGTCAGGTCCTGGGTGAGAGCGCGACCCCCGCCGCCGTCGCCCCGAGCGGGGCGCCTCCGGACAGCGGCGGGGTCGCCGTCGCCCTGCCGACGCCGCGACCTACTCCCCGGCCGACCCCCGCGCCGACGCCGACGCCCGTGGCCACGCCAACCCTCGCCCCAACGCCGACGGCCTCGCCGACGCCCGGCGCGACCCCGGCGCCGACCCGTCGTGCGACCCCGCGCCCGACCGCGGTGCCCCTGGCGACCGCCCACCCGACCACGAAGCCGACACCCAAGCCGACACCGAAGCCGGCTGCGCCCACGGTGAACCTGTCCTCCGACGTGACGGGAGGGCCGGGTCCGTTGACGGTCACGTTCGAGATCTGGGCGACGGGCGCCACCACGTTCATGCTCGATCCGGGCGACGGCTCGAACCCGATCTCCGGGAGCATCGGGTCCGCCATGGTCGCCGTCCCATATACCTATGCCGCCCCGGGGGACTACGTCGCGGCGGTCCGGGTGGCAGGACCCGGCGGGTCCTCGGCGGACACGAGGAGCATCGGTGTCACCTAGGGTCCGTGTCGTCCTGTTCATCGCGATCCTGGTCAGCGGGCTGTTCGCGCCCGCACACGTTGCCGCGAGCGGAGATCCGCCCCAGTGTGACCCTGGCAACGCCACAACGACCGAGGATCACGCACTGGCTGGCGATCTGGCCAACCCGGTCCTTTGCACTGACCCCGAAAACGACCTGTTGACGTACACCGTGGTGAACGGTCCGGCCCACGGGTCAGTCAGCCTCGACCCTGGCGGCACGTTTACATATGCGCCGGGTGCGAACTTCAACGGTTCCGACTCATTCACATTCGTCGCGGACGACGGGTCCCTTCCTTCGCCGCCTGCCACATTCTCGATAACGGTAACCGGCGTCAACGACGCCCCGGTCTGTCCGGGCGACTCCACGACCGGAAACGAGGACTCCCCGGTGATGGGGAGCGTCACGTGCGCCGATGTCGACGGCGACCCGCTGACGTATTCGACTGTCAATAGTCCGACCCACGGGTCGGTCCTCGTGGACCCAGGCGGGTCGTTCATCTACGCGCCGCACACGAACTTCAACGGCACCGACACGTTCACCTATCTCGCGAATGACGGGCAAGCGGACTCGAACGCAGCGACCGTCTCGATCACCGTCGCGCCGGTCAACGATGCGCCGGCCTGTGTCGCGGAAGCGCAGTCGGGCAACGAAGACACCGTCCTCGGCGGCGGCGTGAGCTGCACGGACGTGGACGGCGATCCCCTGACCTACGCCGTCGTGACCGACGGAAGCCACGGGAGCGCGGTCTTCGGCTCCGACGCGAGCTACACGTACACCCCGATCGCGAACTTCAACGGTTCGGACTCGTTCACATTCCAGGCCAACGATGGACTGGTGGACTCGAACACGGCCACCGCGACGATCATGGTCGCCGCCGTCAACGACCCCCCGGTCTGCGCCGCGGGATCGACGACGACGCCGGAGGATATCGCTGCGGTCGTCTCGCTCACGTGCACGGATGTCGATGGTGCCCCGCCGACCGTCTTCGCTCTCGACGGCCTCCCGTCCCACGGGACGGCGATCCTCGGCCTCGGCGGTTCGGTGACGTACACCCCGACCGCGAACTTCAACGGTACCGATACGTTCACCTTCACGGCTGCGGATGCCCAATCGGTGTCGGATCCCGCGACATTCACGATCACGGTCAGCCCGGTCAACGACCCGCCCGTCTGCCCGGCCCAGACCATCGATGTCCGGAAGGACACGCCCAGGAGCGATGCCGTCGCGTGTACCGACGTGGACGGCGACCCGCTCCAGTACACGGCCCTCGGCAACCCGTCGAACGCACAGGTGTTCACGTTGCAGTCGAACGGTGCGGTCGACTACACGCCGAAGGGCGGCTTCGTGGGCTTCGATCCGTTCAGCATCCAGGCGAGCGACGGCACAGACGCGGTCGTCGGCACGGTGAGGTTCGAGGTCCGGCCGGACCCGTACGCCCGCCTCGATACCCCACCCGCGATCGCCCAGGGGAGCGGCCCGACGCCGATCGACGTGCTCGCCAACGACGTTGACCTCGACCCTGGTGACACGATCACGATCACGTCGATCATCAACCCCCCCGACCACGGCAAGGTCGCGATCACCGGTGGCGGGACCGGCGTGACCTACGACCCCGCCGGCTACTACGCCGGGCCGGACAACTTCCAGTACGAGATCACCGACCTCTTCGGCCGAAAGAGTCGCGCCTTCGTCATCCTGACCGTTGCCAGAGCCAGGCCGAGGGTCTCGCCGCCGACCGCGAGCTTCTTGACCGGGGGAACGCTCGGAACGTCCACCGCGCCGATCCGGCTTCGGTGGTCCCTGGTCGACGACGGTCTGGGCGTGCGCCGCTACACCCTCCAGGAGCGGCGGAGCTCCGGACCTTACCGAGCCGTCCGCCTCGCCGGCCCGACCTCCCGAAGTGTCACCCGCTCCGTGGCGGTCGGCTCGAAATGGACCCATCGCAGCCGCCTCACCGACCGGGCAGGTAATGCAGGTGCCTGGGCGGTCGGTCCATCGTTCCGGGTCGCCCGCTACCAGGAGTCGAGCGTCACGTACGGCGGGAGCTGGCGGAGCAGTTCGTCGTCTTCCTACTCGGGGGGAAGGGTCCGTTATGCGTCGACGGCCGGCGCCTCGGCGACGTTCGCCTTCATCGGCTCGGCCATCGGCTACGTGGCGCCCCGGAGCGCGAGCCGCGGCTCCGTCCGGGTCTACGTCGACGGGGTGTACGCCGGGACGGTGAGCCTCCGATCGGCATCCAAGCACTCCCGATCGATCGTGTTCAGCCGGTCGTTCGGCTCGGTCGGCAACCACGTGATCCGCCTGGAGGTCGTCGGGACGGCCGGCCATCCTCGCGTCGACCTCGACGCCTTCGTCGTCATCCGCTGAGGCGGCGCCCGGACCCTCGAAACCGCAACCCGCCCGCAACCTGGGGTTGGACGCTCGCTCGGGCCACCTGCTATCATCCGGGGGCTTTGTCGGGTCAGGCCGGAGCCTATTTCGCCCTGTTCTCTGAGATCGGCATCCTCTTGCTGGTCACCACGCTGGTGGGCGTCCTTGCCGGCTACTGGGTCGACAGGCAGCTGGGGTCCGTGCCCGTCTTCGTCCTCGTCGGCTTCTTCGCCGGTGCGGGGATGGGTACGTACGGCATCTACCGGCTGGTCAGCCGGTTCCTGGCGAGATACGGGTAGCGGGCCCCGGCCCGCGGAGGAAGCCTTCGAGAGCGCGGCGAGGTGGCCGCGCTCCTGTCTGTGGAGCAAGCGTGTCGAGCGACCAGGTCACGACGGAAGCGCCCGCCGCCGAGGCGAGCCCGGCATCCGCCTCAGGCCGCCGCCCGGGGGCGAAGACCCGCTGGGGCCTGATCGCCCTGGCGATCATCGCCCTGAACGTCGTCGCCTTCATCCTCTTCCCGCCCTTCCCGAAGGGCGGTCAGCCCGGCGACGCGTGCGAGTACCCGACCTGCTTCATCCAGGGCAACTTCGAGTTCCCGGTGCCCCACGTGGTCCTCGATTTCGACCCGGCCAACGCCCCGGCCGCCGGCCAGCTGGTGACCTTCCACCCGAGCATCTCTTCGACGATCGTGACCATGTGGATCGTCATCGGGGTCATCCTGATCGCGGTCATCGCCGCGACCCGCGGCCGGGCGATGGTCCCCGGCCGGGTCCAGAACTTCTCGGAGTTCGTCTACGAGAGCCTCCAGAACTTCGGCCTATCGCTCGGCGGTGAGGCGGGCCGGCCGTACATCCCCCTCTTCGCGGCCTTCTTCCTGTTCATCCTGCTCAGCAACTGGAGCGGCCTGATCCCGCCGATCGGCAAGGTCGAGGAGCTCCGGGCGCCCACCAGCGACGTGAACATCACCCTGGGGCTGGCCCTCGTCTCGTTCTGCATCTTCCAGGGCGAGGGCTTCCGCAAGCTTGGCTTCACGGGCTACCTCGGGAAGTTCTTCCCGCTCTACGAGTTCAAGCACGGGATCGGCGCCGGGCTCATCGCGATGTTCGTGGGTCTGGTCGAGCTCATGCTCGAGTTCGTCAAGCTGCTGACCCTGTCGATGCGGCTCTTCGGCAACATCTACGGGGGCGAGGTGGCCGTCGGGGTGATCACGGCGCTGACGATCTCGATCGTCCCGCTGGCCATCTACGGCCTGGAGTTCCTGCTCAACGCCGTCCAGGCCCTCATCTTCAGCGTCCTGACCCTGATGTTCATCCTGCTCGCCATCGAGAGCCACCATGAGGCCGAGGGTGAGGCAGGCCACGAAGCGGTCCAGGCCCTCGAGGGTCACGGAGCCTACGAGTCGGCCGCGGCCGGCTGAACCATCCACCGTCCAGTCATCGAACCCGGCCCAAGATCCGGGAAGAAGGAGGAAGTCCCGTCATGGAGCACATCGGCGCTGGCCTTGCCGCCCTCGGCGTCATCGGTCCGGGTATCGGCATCGGCATCCTGGCCGGTCTCTCGAGCAGCGCGATCGGGCGGAACCCCGACGCCGCCGGCCAGATCCGCGGCCTGGCGATCATCCTCGCGGCCTTCGCCGAAGGGCTCGGCGTCCTGGCGGTCGTGGTCGGCATCCTGACCCTCGTCCTCAACTAGCCCCAGCGGTACGGAGCTGACGCCGTGGACTTCCTGGCTCTCGTGGGACCGGTCGCGCGGGAAGCCGTCCGGCTCGACGCGGAGAGCGGCGGCGGGCTGCAGATCAACCTGTTCTGGGTCATCGTCAGCTCGCTGAACTTCCTGTTCTTCCTGGCGATCATCTGGACGTTCGCGTTCAAGCCGGTCTCGAAGATGCTCTCCGACCGCCAGACCCGGATCGCCCAGGGCCTGGAGGATGCCGAGGCGGCGCGTCGCGAGCGCGAGTCCTCGGCCGCCGAGCGGGCCGACGCCCTGGGCCAGGCCCGACGCGAGGCGAAGGAGATCCTCGACCGCGCCCAGAAGGTGGCCCAGGAGACCCGTGAAGCGGACATCGCCGCGACCCGCGATGAGCTCGAGCGCCTGCGCGTTCGGGCGGCCGGCGAGATCGAGGCAGAGAAGCAGCGAGCGCTCGCCGAGATGCGCTCCGAGGTCGCCGACCTGGCCCTGGCCGCGGCCGGACGGGTGGTCGGCGAGACGATGAGCGACGAGCGCCAGCGCCGGCTCGTAGACGAGTTCCTGCGCAGCTCGGCGACCGGTCCCTCGCCGGAGGCGAACGGCTGATGGCTCGACCGTCCACCGCCGCCCGTCGCTACGCCGAGGCGGCCTTCGAGATCGGCCTCCGCGACGGCACGGTCGACGCATGGCGGCGCGAGCTCGACACGGCCGCGACCGTGGTCTCGGACCCGGACGTGGCCGCCGGCCTGCACGACCCGTCGATCCCGACAGTGGAGCGCGAGGCGGCCCTGACCGGGGGGATCGGCACGAGCATCAGCCGGCCCGTCCTCAACCTCATCCTGCTCATGATCCGGCGGGGCCGGATCGATCAGCTGCCGCGGGTCGCCGAGGAGTTCCATCGGCTCGACGACCGCCGCAACGGCATCACCACCGCCCTCGCCACGAGCGCCACGCCGCTCGGACCCGCCGAGGTCAGCGCCCTGACCGAGCGGCTGCAGGAGATGACCGGTGGTCGGGTCCGGCTGGACCTCGAGGTGGATCCGAGCCTGCTCGGCGGCCTCGTGGTGCGGGTCGGCGACCGCCTGATCGATGGGAGCGTCCGGGGTCGCCTGGAGCGACTGCGGAACCAGCTCGTCTCGGGCGCCCTCTAGGAGATCCAGCCACATGGCCATTCGTTCGGACGAGATCATCAGCGTCATCAAGTCGGCCATCGACGCCTTCGACCAGGGCGCCGAGACGCGCAGCGTCGGCACGGTCGTCGAGGTCGGCGACGGGATCGCCCAGATCTACGGTCTCGAGGGGGCCCTGTCCTCGGAGATGCTCGAGTTCCCCGGCGGGGTCATGGGCATGGCATTGAACCTCGAGGAGGAGACCGTCGGCGCGGTCATCCTGGGCAACGCCACAGCGATCAAGGAGGGCGACATCGTCAAGACGACCGGCCGGGTCGTCGAGGTGCCGGTCGGCCAGGGGCTCCTCGGGCGGGTGGTGGACCCGCTCGGTCGGCCGCTCGACGACAAGGGCCCGATCGCTGCGACGAAGACCCGCCCGGTCGAGCGGATCGCCCCCGGCGTCATCGTCCGCAAGTCGGTCGACACGCCGGTCCAGACCGGGATCAAGGCGATCGACGCGCTCATCCCGATCGGCCGCGGCCAGCGCGAGCTGATCATCGGCGACCGCCAGACCGGCAAGACCGCGATCGCCCTCGACACGATCATCAACCAGAAGGGCAAGGGCCTCGTCTGCATCTACGTGGCGATCGGCCAGAAGCTCTCGACGGTCGCCAACACCGTCGCGATCCTCGAAGCCCACGGAGCGATGGAGCACACCATCGTCGTCGTCGCCGGCGCCGAGGACCCGGCTCCGCTCCAGTACCTGGCCCCCTACGCCGGCGTGGCGATGGGCGAGGAGATCATGGAGAACGGCGTCGAGGTGGCGGGTCAGGGCCAGGTCAAGGACGCCCTGTGCGTCTACGACGACCTGAGCAAGCACGCCTGGGCCTACCGCGAGATGTCCCTGCTCCTCCGCCGCCCGCCCGGCCGTGAGGCCTATCCCGGTGACGTCTTCTATCTCCACAGCCGACTCCTCGAGCGCGCGGCGCGACTGAACGAGGCGAACGGCGGCGGCTCGCTGACGGCCCTGCCGATCATCGAGACCCAGGCCGGCGACGTGTCGGCTTACATCCCGACCAACGTCATTTCGATCACCGACGGCCAGATCTTCCTGGACACGGACCTGTTCAACTCGGGCCAGCGGCCCGCCCTGAACATCGGCATCTCCGTCTCCCGGGTCGGCTCGGCCGCCCAGACGAAGGCGATGAAGAAGGTGGCCGGTCCGCTCAAGCTGGACCTGGCCCAGTACCGCGCCCTGGCGGCCTTCGCCCAGTTCGCCTCCGACCTGGACAAGGCCACCCGGGACCAGCTGACCCGCGGTGAAAAGCTCTCCGAGGTGGTCAAGCAGCCCCAGTACCAGCCGCTCGCAGTGGAGCGCCAGGTCGCCATCCTGTACGCCGCGACGAAGGGCGCCCTCGACGACATCCCGTCGAACCGGGTCAAGGAGTGGGAGACCGGCTTCTACCGGTTCCTCGAGACCGAGCGCCCGGCGATCCTGACCGAGCTGGCCGGCACGAAGACGATGACCGACGAGCTGGCCACCGCCTTCGACGACGCCATCGATTCATATCGTCAGTCGTTCCTCGCCTGAGGGCCTCATGGAATTGAGAATCCGTCGCTCCGGCGGTCCAGGGCAAGGCGGAGCCGAGCACGCGAACGAGCGCACCCCAAGGTGCGTGAGCGAGCGCGCGCAGGCGACAACGCCGATCCTGGGCCGATCGCAGCGGCGGCCGACGCGTCGGGCTGAAGACCATGGCTAGTCAGCGGGATATCCGGCGCCGGATCGGCGCCGTGAAGAACATCAAGCAGATCACCCGGGCGATGCAGTTCGTCGCCGCGAGCAAGCTCAAGCGCGCCCAGGACGCCACCCTGGCCTCGCGGCCCTACAGCGACAAGCTGGAGGAGGTCCTGGCCGACCTGGCGGCCGTGCTCAGCGGCGAAGAGCACCCGCTCCTCGTCCGGCGCGACGACGGCAAGCGGCTCATCGTCCTGATCACCGCCGACCGCGGCCTGGCCGGCCCGTTCAACACGAACACGGTCCGCTTCGCGGCCCGCGAGATCACCGAGCACCCGGGCGACCTCGCGGTGGTGACCGTCGGGCGCAAGGGTCGCGACGCGATGCGAGCCGCCCGGGTCCCGATCGAGGCCCACTTCAACGGTTTCGGGGATCGGCCCACCTTCGCCGACGTCGTCCCGCTCGCCCGCCTGGTCACCGACGACTACCTGGGCGGGGAGTACGCCCGGATCGACATCATCTACACCCACTTCGTGTCGACCCTGACCCAGCGGCCCACCCTGGCCCAGCTCCTGCCGATCCAACCGGCCGACGACACCCAGGGGATCCCCGGCAACCAGTTCATCTTCGAGCCGAACGCCGGTGCGGTCCTGGAACAGATCCTTCCGCGTTACGTCGCGACCCGCCTCTACCAGGCGGTCCTCGAGGCCAAGGCGAGCGAGGAGTCGAGCCGGATGGTGGCGATGAAGAACGCCACCGAGAACGCCGAGGAGCTCATCGAGGACCTCACCCTCAGCTACAACAAGGTTCGCCAGGCGAACATCACCCGCGAGATGATCGAGATCGCCACGGGCGCCCAGGCCCGCTGACGCGCCCACCCAGGAGGCAATGACGAGCATGGCGACCGCCACCACCGCGACCGGCCGGGTCATCCAGATCACCGGCGCCGTCGTCGACATCGAGTTCCCGGCAGGGCATCTCCCCGGGATCTACAACGCGGTCGAGATCCAGCGACCGGGCCAGGTCCCGCTGACCGTCGAGGTCCAGCAGCACCTCGGCAACAACTGGGTCCGGACGGTGGCGATGACGACCACCGACGGGCTGGCCCGCGGGGTCGACGCGATCGACACCGGTGCGCCGATCACGGTCCCGGTCGGCGAGGCGACCCTCGGTCGGGTGTTCGACGTGCTGGGCCTGCCGATCGACCTCAAGGGGCCGGTCGAGGCGACCACCCACCTGCCGATCCACCGCGAGCCGCCGGCCTTCGACCAGCAGACCACCGACGTCGAGGTGTTCGAGACCGGGATCAAGGTCATCGACCTGATCTGCCCGTTCAAGAAGGGCGGCAAGATCGGGATCTTCGGCGGGGCCGGGGTCGGCAAGACGGTCATCATCCAGGAGCTCATCCGGAACGTCGCCCAGGAGCACGCCGGGTACTCCGTCTTCGCCGGCGTCGGCGAGCGCAGCCGCGAGGGCAACGACCTCATCCAGGAGATGACCGAGTCGGGGGTCATCGCCAAGACGGCCTTCGTCTTCGGCCAGATGAACGAGCCACCCGGCGCCCGTCAGCGGGTCGGCCTGACCGCCCTGACGATGGCCGAGTACTTCCGCGACGAGGAGGGCCGCGACGTGCTCCTCTTCATCGACAACATCTTCCGCTTCACCCAGGCCGGCTCGGAGGTCTCGGCACTGCTCGGCCGGATGCCCAGCGCCGTCGGCTACCAGCCCAACCTGGCGACCGAGATGGCCGCCCTCCAGGAGCGGATCACTTCGACCAAGAAGGGCTCGATCACCAGCCTCCAGGCGGTCTTCGTCCCGGCCGACGACTACACCGACCCGGCCCCGGCGACCACCTTCGGCCACCTCGACTCGACGATCCGTCTCGAGCGCTACATCACCGAGCTCGGGATCTACCCGGCGGTCGACCCGCTGACCTCGACCTCGCGGGTGCTCGACCCGCTGGTCGTCGGCCAGGAGCACTACGACGTCGCCCGGGAGACCCAGCGGGTCCTCCAGCGCTATCGCGACCTCCAGGACATCATCGCGATCCTGGGCATCGACGAGCTGTCCGAGGACGACAAGGCGACCGTCTCGCGGGCCCGGCGACTCCAGCGGTTCATGAGCCAGCCGTTCTTCGTCGGCGAGGTCTTCACCGGCCGGCCGGGCGTGTACGTCCCGATCAAGGACACGGTCGCCTCGTTCAAGGAGATCCTCGAGGGCAAGGCCGACACGCTCCCCGAGCAGGCCTTCTTCCTGGCCGGGACGATCGACGACGTCCGGGCCAACGCCGAGAAGCTGGCCGGCTGACGATGAGCATCCGGCTGGAGATCGTCACCCCGGAGCGGCTCGTCTACGCCGACGACGTCGACGCGGTGGCGGTGCCCGGCGTCGAGGGCGAGCTCGGGGTGCTGCCCCATCACGCCCCCCTGATCACCACCCTCGGCCTGGGCGAGCTGCGCATCCGGAAGGGCGGCCAGGAGGATCACTTCGCGATCATCGGCGGCTTCCTCCAGGTCCGACCGGACAAGGTGGTGGTGATGGCCGAGACGGCCGACCTGGCCTCGGAGATCGACCTGGAGCTGGCCCAGGAAGCCCGGCGCGAGGCCGAGCGGGCGCTCGAGACCGGCTATCACGAGGGCGCCGACCTGGCCGCGGCCCGGGCCAGCCTCCAGCAGGCCCTCCTTCGGATCCGGGTCGCCGAGCGTCGTCACCGCGAGGGTCCGCGGCACCGCGGATAGCGCGAGGTGGCCGACGCTCGCCCGTTCCACTGGGAGTACCAGCCGGCTCCGATCACCCGTGAGGTCTTCCGGATCGAGGGCGGCCGGGCGCTGTCGGGGCGGGTCGAGATCAGCGGCGCCAAGAACGCCGCCCTCAAGCTGCTGGCCGCCGCCACCCTGACCGGCGAGCGCTGCCGCTTCACCAACGTCCCTGAGATCGAGGATGTCCGGGTCATGGCCGAGACCCTGGGCGACCTCGGCGTCCTGGTGGACCATCCCGAGCCGAACGTCTACGAGGTCGCCTCGGGCGACGTCGAGTGGCTCTTCGTGCCGCTCGAGGCGGCGGCCAAGATGCGGGCCAGCTTCATCCTCCTCGGGCCCCTCCTCGGCCGGTTCGGCCGGGTCATCATCAGCAACCCGGGCGGCGACCGGATCGGACGGCGCCCGGTCAACCTCCACGTCGACGCGATGCGAGCGCTCGGCGCCGAGATCGATTACCGCAACGGCTACTACTTCGCCCGGGCCCCCGGTCGGCTCCGGGGCGGCCTGGTCGAGTTCCCCTTCGTGACCGTGATGGGGACCGAGAACGCGATCCTGGCCGCGGTCCTGGCCGACGGCCACACGACGATCCGCCCGGCGGCCGCCGAGCCCGAGATCGACGATCTCATCGCGTTCCTCCAGAAGATGGGCGCCGAGGTCCAGCGGACCGGCCCCGGGATCATCGAGGTCGAGGGTCGCAAGCGCCTCCGGGGCGCCGAGCACCGGGTGGTCCCGGACCGGATCGAGGCCGGCACCTTCGTCGTCGCGGCGGCCGTCACCGGTGGTCGGGTGACCGTCGCCAACGCCCCGTGCGAGCACCTCGGCGCGTTCATCGACGTGCTCGGTCGGGTGGGCGTGGGTGTCTCGTGCACTGCCGACACGATCGAGGTCGACGGGACCGGGATCGACGCCTACCGGGCGCTGGACATCGAGACGGCGCCCTACCCCGGGCTGGCCACCGATCTCCAGCCGCCCACCTGCATCCTGCTGACCCAGGCGGCCGGCCAGAGCCGCGTCCACGAGGCGATCTTCGAGGACCGTCTCGAGTTCCTCTCGGAGGTTCGCCGGATGGGCGCCCGGGTGGAGCTCAGCGATCCCCACCACGCCACGATCCAGGGGGCCTCCCGGCTGCACGGCGCCGAGGTGGAGATCGGCGACCTGCGGGCCGGCGCCAGCCTCATCCTGGCCGCCCTGGCCGCCGACGGGAGCACCACCATCCACGGAGCGCACCACGTTCACCGGGGGTATGAGAACATCGGCCGGAAGTTCCAGGACCTCGGCGCCCGGATCGAGCACGCCGCCGAGCCGGCGGAGCCGGAGCAGGCCGCCCCGGCCCCGGGCGGGGTCGCAACCAGCGAAGGGAAGCCAGACACCCACTCATGAAGATCGGCATCGACCTCGGCACGGCGAACATCCTGGTCTACGTCCAGGGCAAGGGCATCGTCATCCAGGAACCGTCGGTGGTGGCGGTCGACGACCAGAACCGGATCGTCGCGGTGGGCGAAGACGCCCGCGAGATGATCGGCCGGACCCCGGGCAACATCCAGGCGATCCGCCCGATGAAGGACGGGGTCATCGCCGACTACGTCATCACCGAGGCCCTGCTCAGCCACTTCATCAGCAAGGTGAAGAAGGGCCGGGTGAACTTCACCAAGCCGGACGTGATGATCAGCGTGCCGGCCGGGGTGACCTCGGTCGAGAAGCGGGCCGTCCGTGACGCGGCGCTCAAGGCCGGCGCCGGGGAGGCCTACCTGATCGAGGAGCCGCTGGCCGCCGCCATCGGGGCCAACGTCCCGATCAGCGGGCCGTCCGGGAACATGGTCATCGACATCGGCGGCGGGACCAGCGAGATCGCGGTCATCGCCCTGGGCGGGATCGTCGTCTCGACCAGCCTGCGGGTCGGTGGCAACAAGTTCGACGAGGCGATCGCCACCTACATCCGCAAGAAGTACAACCTGATGGTCGGCGACCGGACCGCCGAGGACGTCAAGATCCAGATCGGGACAGCCCTGCCCCTCGAGCGCGAGCTCCAGATGGAGGTCCGCGGGCGCGACCTCATCGCCGGCCTGCCCCGGACCATCCCGATCACCAGCTCGGAGGTGATGGAGGCGATCGAGGCCCCCCTCCAGCAGCTGGTGGCCGCGGTCCGGATGGTCCTCGAGCAGACGCCCCCGGAGCTCAGCTCGGACATCATCGACAAGGGCATGGTGATGTCCGGCGGCGGCTCGCTCCTGCGCAACATCGACAAGCTCCTGACCCAGGTCACCGGCGTCCCCTGCCACGTCGCGGAGAACGCCCTCGACTGCGTGGCCATCGGGACCGGGCTCGCCCTCGAGCACTACGACTTCTTCAAGAAGTCGCTGGTCCAGCAGATCTGACGGCCCGGGTGGCGGTCGCCAGGCGGGAGCTCGCGGCCCGCTCGTCCCGATGCTGATCGGCGACGAGGCGGAGCGTCCCGCGAGCGACGACCGGGTCTTCGTCGACCTGCACTGCCACACGAACGGGAGCTTCGACTCGCTGAGCGACCCCGGCGCGGTCGTCCGGGCGGCCGCCGGGCGTGGACTGACCCACCTCGCGATCACCGATCACGACCGGATCGACGCCGCGCTGCGGGCCAGGGACGTGGCGCCGGCCGGCTTGACGATCATCGTCGGCTCCGAGGTGAAGACCCGCGACGGCGACCTGATCTGCCTCTTCCTGGAGCGCCCCATCCGGCCGGGGCTGGAGGCCGCCGAGGCGATCGCCGCGGCCCGCGAGCAGGGCGGGCTGGTAGGCATCCCCCATCCGTTCGACCGATTTCGGGGGTCTCTCCTCAACGACCCCCGTCTCGAGGCGCTGGCGCCCCTGGTCGACTGGGTCGAGGGCTGGAACGCCCGGATCGTGGGCCGGTCCGGCAACGACCAGGCGGTCGAGTTCGCCGGGGTCCACGGGCTGCCCGCCGTGGCCGTCTCGGACGCCCATTCGACCTTCGAGGTGGGGATCGCCTACTCGGTCATGCACGGCGACCCGTCCACCCCCGAGGGGCTGCGGGCGGCCCTCGTCGGAAGCACGCTCGTGCCGGGTCGGGCATCCTATCTCGCACGGGTGATCACGCCGATCGCCAAGGTCGTCCAGCGAGCGCGCGGCAACGGTCGCGTGAGCGCCGCGGCCCCGCACGAGGCTCGAACCCGGTGAGCGACCCGACCAATCCGGACCCGATCGACCCGCCGCCGGATCCGACGACCCCGCCCACCGACCCAGGGTCGGTCGACCCGAGACTGATCGACCCGGTCGCCCTCCAGGAGGAGCTCCTCGAGGACCCGAACCGGGCCGAGCGGGAGATCACCGCCGACCAGGTCTCGATCGGCCGGCGGCTCCGGCAGCCCCGGACGATCATCTCGATCGTCGTGCCCGTCGGGATCATCGTCTTCT
Source organism: uncultured Chloroflexia bacterium (assembly GCA_963809595.1). Classification (GTDB taxonomy): domain Bacteria; phylum Chloroflexota; class Limnocylindria; order Limnocylindrales; family CSP1-4; genus Chersky-267. The sequence goes on from CAWEKG010000003.1 coordinate 164,124, forward strand.
TCCTGTTCATCAACGGCGGGCGGTTGTCGGCGGTCCCGGCGCTCATCCTCCAGGCCAACCCGGCCCTCGTCCTGGCAGCCTTCGTCGTCTTCTACCTGGGGTTCCCACTGCGCGGCTTTCGCTGGGGGCGGCTCCTGCGGGCGACGGGCTTTCGGATCGGCGTGCCCGACTCGACCGAGATCCTGTACCTGTCCTGGTTCGTCAACTGCGTCGTCCCGGCCAAGCTGGGCGACGTCTACCGGGCCTACCTCCTCAAGATGAACAGCCCGGCGTCGCTCAGCAGGACCTTCGGGACGGTCTTCATCGAGCGGATCCTGGACCTCTTCGTGATCGCCTTCCTCGGGCTGGCCGCCGGGTTCTGGAGCTTCCGGACCGGGATGCCGCCCGCCATCCGGCTCGTCTTCCTCCTCGGCATCGTCGTCGTGGTCGTCCTCGCCGTGGGCCTCTTCACGATGCGCAACTTCGGTCGGCGGATCATCGTCCGGCTGCCCGTCCCGGTCCGGATCCTCGAGCTGTACGAGCGCTTCGAGGAGGGCGTCTTCGGTGGCGTCGGACTCCGCCAGCTGCCGATCCTGGCCGCCGTGACGGTCGTCATCTGGCTGACCGAGGCGCTGCGCCTGTGGCTGGTGGTCCAGGCGCTCGGCTTCCCGGACGTGGAGCTGGGCCTGTCGGGGGCCGTCTTCGTGGCCCTCATCGGATCGCTCCTGACCGCCATCCCGCTCAGCCCGGCCGGGCTCGGCTTCGCCCAGGCCGGGGTTATCGGGGTGCTGACCGTCGCCTACAACGTGCCCCTGGCCGAGGCGACCGCGATCACCATCCTGGACTGGGTGATCAGCGTCCTCTCGATCATCGCCTTCGGGGGGATCCTGTACGTCGTCTCGAAGAAGCCACGGGGTGAGGGCTGGATCGCCGGCGAGCCCGTGGCCGAGGGCACGTCCTAGGGCCGATGGCCGCGGTGCCGTCCCGGCGCCACAGGTCCTGCCGGCCCCCCTGACCACGGTCCCCACCGGACCATCGCCGACCGCTCCCGACCGGCGCGCCGACGAACCGGAGGTTGCTCCCCCACCCGTACCAACGGGTGATGGGGATGCACCACGCCGGCGTCGATAGTGGACCCCTGACCCGGATCGTCGGACTTCCCTCGAGGAGCGAATCAGGCAGGCCATGACAGCCCAGAACGGCCGCGCGTTCAACGAGTGGTTGCGAGCCCAGCTCAAGGCCAAGAAGATGTCGCAGCGCCAGCTCGCCCAGCAGTCCGGAGTGGATCACTCCACGATCTCCCGGCTGATCCGGGGCGACCGGATGCCGTCCCTGGGCACGGCGACGAAGCTCGCTCGCGGCCTCCGGGAGCTCCGCGACGACGCCGACACGCCCCAGTACCTGGGCCTCATGTCGTCCGGCTCGGCCAACCCGACCGCCCGGGTCGAGTACGCCCTCCGCTCCGACGACGTCCTCGGCGAGCCGCAGGTCCGGCAGATCATGGAGTACTACTTGGCCGTCCGGATGCGTCGCCTCGGGCGGGCCTACGGCTCGCCGGCCGACCAGGGTCGCCCGATGACTCAGCCCTACCTGCGCAACGGCATCGGCTCGCCCAGCCCGGTCGGGGTCGGGGGCGGGCCGGGAGCGACCGGCCCGAACAGGCTCGGGAGCGCGCGGAGCCCGCTTCGCACGCCACCGGGCCGACCGACGAGCCGCTACTGATCACGCCTCCATCGGTCCGGGATACCCCTCCTCTCCCGGGCCCCAGGGGACAGCGAACGCCGGCTCTGGGGGCCGGCGTTCGCACGTGACCCCGAAGTCCTGCCCGGCTCGAGACCCGGGTCCGTGACCCGGACCGGCCTCAACCTCGGCGGGGTCTGCCGCGAGAGTCGGTGACCGGCGGATCCTCCGTCCCGGGCTCCGGCGCCGGATGGCTTCGCGACCGGCTGCCGCGGACCTCGCGAGCCTCGGGCGGGAGCTCCGGCAGGGACCGACCGGCCGCCAGGGCTATCGTCCTCGAGGCGTTGACCTCGTCGTAGCCCTCGTCCATCCCCGGGGTCTCGAGGAAGTAGGTGACGTGGGCGAGCCGGGGATGGCACAGCACGGCCCGCAGGCCTTCCGGGCCGATCTCTCCGGCCCCGATGTGCTCGTGGCGGTCCGCCCGGGAGCCGAGTCCGGCCCGCGAGTCGTTGAAGTGGATCATCGCCAGACGCTCCAGCCCGATGAGCTCGGCGAAGCGCCCGACCAGGCGATCCACCCCGGCCGGGTCCGAGATGTCGTGACCGGCGCCCCAGAGATGGGCGGTGTCGAGGCAGACCCCGATCCTTCGGGCCGGCAGGCCGCGGGCCGCGCAGGCCTCCAGGGTCGCGGCGATCTCCTCGACCGTGGTGCCCAGGCCGTCGCCGCCGCCGGCCGAGTTCTCCAGGACGAGCATCGCGGCGTCGGGGGCGTCGTCCACCTCGGCCAGGACCACGGCCACGCCGTCGGCGAGCCGGGCCGTGCCGGTCGCGACGTCGGTCCCGCGGTGCGACCCGATGTGGGCGTTCACGAAGCGTGCCCCGAACCCGGGGGCGACCCGCAGCTCGCTGGCCAGGACCTCGCGCGACCGAGCCACCAGCGTCTCGTCGGAGCCGGCGAGGTTCACCAGGTAGGCGGCGTGGATGGCGATCGGCCCGAGTCCCAGCTCCGCGACCCGGGCTCGGAACGCGGGCAGCTCCCGGGGCGGGGCGGCCCGGCGGCGCCAGGCAGTCGGGTTATCGCTGAAGATCTGGAGGGTGTCGAGCCCGAGCTGCCCGGCGCGGTCGACCGCCCGGACCATCCCCTGGCCCAGGGCGAGATGGGCGCCGATCCGCCGTCCGTCGGGAAGCACCCTCGAATCCTACCGGCCGGGCCGGGGCGCGAGGTGACCGACCCGGGCCTCGCCAACGGGCGCCGCCGGGCGAGGGTCGAGACCGCCGGGTCAGCCGGCCTTGCGCGCCGGCTTCGGACCCGCCGTCCGGGCGCCGTTGCCGCGGCCGACCGTATAGCCGCCGTTCAGGACCGGCTCGATCAGCCCGTAGTCGCCGTCGTCGCGCCGGTAGATGACGGCCAGCCGCTCCGTCTCGGCGTTCACGAAGACGAAGAAGCCGTGGCCCAGATCCTCCATCCCGGCGATCGCGTCCTCCTCGAACATCGGCTCGATCGCGAAGCGCTTCGTCTTGACCACCTGGGGCGGCCGCCCCACCTCGGCCGTCCCGTCGGCCAGTCGCCGGAGGAGGACCTTCTCCTCGATCGGACGAGCCCGGACCCGGGGCTTGTCGAGGTGATCGACGGCCTGCCGCTCGACCTTGTCGACGACGGTGTCGATCGCCGCCTCGTGGGTCAGCCCGGCGGCCCGGCTGCGCAGGGTCCGACCATCGATGACCAGGGTCACCTCGGCGATCCGGGAGTCATCCAGGCTCCGGTGCTTCTCGACCGACAATTCCACGATCGCCTCGCTCCGATCGTCCAGGATCCGTTCCAGACGCGCCATCTTCCGCTCGGCATACGCCCGCACGGGCTCGGAGATCCGGATGTTCTTGCCCTTGACGATCGTCCTCACGGAAGACCTCCCGGAGACGCTTGGAGTGCCGGCATCGCCGGGACGGCGGTGCGGAGGGCGCTCCCCATGGGTCGACTGGACCTGACCCGAGTATAGGACCGCCGGGCGCGATCCCACGACGGACGAATGGCCCGTTCCGGGGCACCGACGGTCGTGCGGACGATCCGCGGTGAAGGGCGCGCCGGCATGATCGCTCCGATGCGGACCCTGGCCTCCCGGCTGCTCGACCTCGCGCTCCCGGCAACCTGCCCCGGCTGCGGCCGGGAAGGCGAGCCGGTCTGTGCCGACTGTAGGCCGGCGCTGGCGGTCCGAGTGCATCGACCCGGCGGCGCGACCATCGGCCTGCCGGCTGACCTGCCGGCGCCGCTCGTCCAGCTCGAGTGGTGCGCGCCGTTCAGCGGGACCGTCCGGGCCGCTCTCCACGCCCTGAAGTACGGCGGCGAGCGACGCCTGGCGGAGCCGCTCGGGGCGGCCGCGGCCGAGCGCTGGCGGCGGGCCGGCGCCGGCGGCGACCTGATCGTGCCCGTACCGGTCCACCCGTCGCGAGCGCGCGAGCGGGGGTTCGACCAGGCTGTGCTCCTCGGCGCCGTCGTCGCCGAACGGCTGGACCTGCCGATGGGCACCATCCTGGAGCGGCGGCGTCGGACCACGGCCCAGTTCGAGCTCGATCGGGCTCGACGCGGGGTGAACGTGGCAGGCGCGTTCGGGCTCCGCGCGGCCGGAGGACGCGATCGCCACGAGCCGGCGCCGGTCCGGGGGCGTTGGGTCGTCCTCGTCGATGACGTGACGACGACCGGCTCCACCCTGGCCGCCTGTGCGGCGGCGCTGATGGCGGAGGGTGCGCTCGCCGTCTCAGGCCTGACGATCGCCCGGGAGCGTTGAGCCGGGCCGGACCGTCGCGGCCCGGCGCCTCCGAGCCGTCGTCCGGGGGCCTCGCCGACCGGGTCAGCCGGGCGGCCCCTCCTCCAGGATGATCCGATCGCCGACCGCGGTCGCCGTGCGGTCGATCGCGCCGACCGGGAGCTCGAGGGTGCCGTTCGCACCACGTACGAACCAGACGACCCCCCGCCAAGCGGGCAGGGCCCGTCGGACCGCCACGACCGGGCGTGAGCCGTCCTCGCCGGTGGGGCGCCCGACGAACACGCAGTCGATCGGGAAGCGCATGAACATCATGTGGATGCCGTTCCCGCCGGGCAGCCACAATCCGGCGTCGTTGGGCAGGGTCGAGCGACCCATCAGGCCCATGAAGCGGGCCCACAGGCTGTCGGCCGACTCGAGCCGGGCGGCCAGCACCGTGCCCCGGTCGAGGTTGCGAGCCCGACGGACCGACGGCCCGGCGCCGCGGTCCGGGTCGCTCATCTCAGGTGTGCAGGTTCTTGACGATGAGGATGATCGCCGGCCCGAGGATGACGATGAAGAGCGACGGGAAGATGCAGCCGACGAGCGGGAAGAGCATCTTGATCGGCGCCTTGGCCGCCATCTCCTCGGCTCGCTGGCGGCGCTCGATGCGGAGCTGCTCCGACTGGACCTGGAGGACCTTGGAGATCGACACGCCCAGCTGCTCGGCCTGGATGATGGCGCCGATGAAGTTCGTGAGCGGCTGGACCTCGGTCCGCGGGATCATGTCCCGGAGCGCCTCGCGACGGGTCTTGCCGACCCGGACCTCGGCCAGGGCCCGGCGGAACTCGTCGGACAATGGGCCGTTGAGCTTCTCCACGACCTTGCCCAGAGCGGCGTCGAAGCCGAGGCCGGCCCGGACGGAGATCGTCAGGAGGTCGAGGGTGTCCGGGATCATCATCAGGATCGCCTTCTGGCGAGCCTTGATCTTGCGCCCGAGCCAGAACTCGGGAGCCATGTAGCCCACCAGCGCCCCGACGACGACGCCGATGACCCCGCCGATGAAGCCGTTCATGATCAGGAAGAACAAGAAGAAGAAGCCGATCGCGAAGAGCAGCGTGGCGAGGCCCTTGATCCCGAGCCAGTCGGAGACGCTCAGGTCGCCGGGGTTGCCGGCCAGGGCGAGCCGCTTCTGGGTCCGATCCCCGAACGACTGGCTGGTGACTCGGGCGACCGTGCCCGACAGCCGGCCCGCCAGCGGACGGAGGGTCCGCTCCATGAACGGCTGCTGGAGCTCGAGCTCCTCGAGGTTCTTGGCCTGCATCGACCCGAGCTGGGTCAGCCGGGCCTGGACCGGGTCGACCGGCCGACTGCCGGCAAGGCCCATGAAGATGAACAGGATCGCGGCCGCTGCGACGCCCGCGATGATGAGCGCTGGGAGCATCGCTCAGACCTCGATGTCGACGATCTTGCGGATCGCCATGAAGCCGAGGAACATCATGAACCCGCCGAAGGCGAGGATGATGACCCCGGCGGGAAGGCCCATGATCGAGACGTCCTTGTCGAACATCGGGGCCATGAACCCGGGGGCGATGATGAACAGGAAGCCGGCCAGGGCGATCGGCAGGAAGCCGACGACGTAACCCGACATCCGCTGCTGAGCGGTCAGCGTTCGGATCTCGCCCTTGATCCGGACCCGCTCGCGGATGGTGAACGCGATCGAATCGAGGATCTCGGCCAGGTTACCGCCGACCGTGTGCTGGATGGAGATCGCCGTCGCCATCAGCTCGAGGTCGTCGGACCGCACTCGGCGGACCATGTTCTCGAGCGCCTGGTCGAATGGCAGACCGAGGTTCACCTCGCGGATGACCCGGCCGAACTCGGTCGAGACCGGCGGACGCGATTCGCGCACGACCATCTCGATCGCCTGGAGGAAGGAGGACCCGGCGCGCAGGGCGTTGGCGATGAGGGTGATCGTGTCGGGCAGCTGCTTGTTGAATGCGTTCAACCGCCCGCTCTTCCGGCGGCCGAGCCAGAAGCGAGGCAACCAGAAGCCGATGAGCACGCCGATCAGCAGGGCGATCGGGTTCCCCAACATCGGCAGGAAGATCGAGAAGACGAGCATGAGGAGCGGCACGCCGATGACGGCGCCGCCCCAGATCATCAGGTACTCGGACGGCTTCAGCTTGAGGTCGGCCCGGGACAGCTCGCGCTGGAGGTTGGCCCCGAAGTCGCGGCCCTCGACCACCTTGTTGAGGTTGGCCAGGGCCTGGCTCTGGGCGATGAGGTCGCTGATCGGCCCCTGTCCGGTCGAGGCCGGCTTGGCCTGCTCCTGGCGACCCGAGGCATAGCGCTCGAGCCGTGAGCTGATCCCCGAGCCGCTCCCGGAGGATGCCAGGCCCAGGGTGATGAAGATGATCGCCAGGGCCGCGATGCCGGCAACGGCGAGGGTGCTCAGCTCCATTCGCTACCTCCTGGCTGCCAGCGGGCTCAGTACGAGAAGCCGAAGAGGCCCGGAGGCAGGTGGATACCCTGCGTCTCGAACTTCTCGACGAACTTGGGCCGGATCCCGGTCGGCTTGAGACGGCCCTGGATCTTGCCCTCGACCACGCCGGACTGCTCGAAGACGAACACGTCCTGCATGACGATGACATCGCCTTCCATGCCCTGGACCTCGGTGATGTTGACGATCTTCCGGGTCCCGTCCTTGAGTCGGCTCTGCTGGACGATCAGGTCCACCGCCGAGGCGACCTGCTCGCGAATGGCCCGCAGGGGGAGGTCCACGCCGGCCATCAGGACCATCGTCTCGAGCCGGGAGAGCATGTCCCGCGGCGAGTTGGCGTGACCCGTCGACATCGAGCCGTCGTGACCGGTGTTCATCGCCTGGAGCATGTCCAGGGCCTCACCCGAGCGGCACTCCCCGACGATGATCCGGTCGGGCCGCATCCGGAGCGAGTTCCGGACGAGCTCCCGGATCGGGATGGCGCCCTTGCCCTCGATGTTCGGCGGGCGCGACTCGAGGGTCACCACGTGCTCCTGGCGGAGCTGGAGCTCGGCGGCGTCCTCGATCGTGATGATCCGCTCGTCGTTCGGGATGAACGCCGAGAGGACGTTGAGGGTGGTCGTCTTGCCCGAGCCGGTGCCGCCCGAGACGAAGATGTTCAGGCGGGCCTCCACGCAGGCCTTGAGGAAGTCGAACATGTCCGGGGTGGCCGTGCCGAATCGGATCAGGTCGTCCACCGTGAAGGGGGAGGCGGAGAACTTCCGGATCGTGATGACCGGTCCGACCAGGGACAGGGGCGGGATGATGGCGTTGACCCGGGAGCCGTCGGTCAGCCGGGCGTCGACCATCGGCGACGACTCGTCGACGCGGCGTCCGATCGGGGCGATGATCCGATCGATGATCCGCATGACGTGGTCGTCGTTCTGGAAGACGACGTTGGTCAGCTCGAGACGGCCGGACCGCTCGATGTAGACCTGGCGGGGCCCGTTGACCATGATCTCGGTGATGCTCTCGTCGCGCAGGAGCGGCTCGAGCGGCCCGAGGCCGATGATCTCGTCGGTGATCTGCTCGAGCATCCGGACGCGCTCGGCCCGGGTCAGGGCGAGGCCTTCCTCGTCGATGACCTTGCCAAAGATCTCCTCGATCTGGCGTCGGACCTCGACCTGGTTGGACAGATCGAGCTTGGGGTCGAGGTCCTGGATCACCCGGTTCTGGATGCGGAACTTGACATCCCGGAACGACTCGCGGACCGGACCCTGGGACATGAGCCGGCTGGCCGGCGCCGGCGGGGCAGTCCCCGCCGGGCCCGCCGGTCCGCCCGGCGCGGCGGGCAGGTTCTCCGACGGCGTGCCCGGGGACGACCCGGGTCGAGCGCTTTCGATCCGCTTCAGGAGGGACATCGCCTACACCCCTTCAGGCCCCGGGGGGCACACTGCTACCGCCATGCGAACAGGGACTTGCGAGGAGCGGGCTTGCGGCCCTCCTCTGACGTGGCTACTCGGCGCTCGCCACCGGTGATCGCGGTCGCAAGCTGGACGACGTCCTGCGACACCTGGGCTTCCCGGTTGGACAGGACGAAGGGTACTCCGCGGTTCAGGGCGTAGACCACACTCCGCCCATCGCTCACGATGGTGTGATCCACCTTGCGCCCGATCGAGTGCTCCACGTCCGCGACGCGGATGCCGAGCGCCGAATCTGCGCGGTTGAGAACGAGCCGGATCTTCGATCCCTCGTAGCCCAGCTGGTTGGCGACCTCGAGGAAGAGGCGCATGTTCTTGATGCTGGTGATCTCGAGGGTCAGCACGGTCAGGATGAGGTCGGCCGCGTCGAGGATCGCCAGGGTCGTGTCGCTGAACGATGCCGTGCAGTCGACGACCACCAGATCGTTCGTCGCCCTGAGCGCCTCGAGGACCTTCCGGACGCCGGACGGGGTGATCGTCTCGGCCTGCTCCGGCGACGGAGGCGCGAGGAGGACCCGGACCCCTGACGAGTGGTTGATGACGAACGTGTCGAGCGACTCCGGCTCCCCGCCCTCGAGCTCGGGCACCAGGTCGGCGATCGACTTGTTCTTCGGGTTCAGATTGAGCAGCACCCCGACGTCGCCGAACTGGAACGAACCGTCCATCAGGACGGTCCTCTGGCCCAGCTCGGCCGCTGCGGCCACCGCCAGGTTCACGGCGATCGTCGTCCGACCCACGCCGCCTTTCGGGCTGAAGACCGCGACGACCTGACCGGGGTCGCGGTCGCCGGCAGCCAGCGACGCCGCCGCCACGGCGGCGTTCGTGGTGATCGTGATCCGGCCCTGCTTCTCGCGCTCGCGGATGTGGACCTGGCGGAGGGAGGCCGTCAGCTCGTCGCTGCTGAACGGCTTGACCAGGAACTCCCGGGCGCCGGCGAGCATCGACCGGCGGAGGTAGTCGGCCTCGCCCTGGACCGACATCATCACGACCGCCGCGGTGGGGACCTCGGCCGAGAGCTTCTCGGTCGCGGTGATCCCGTCCATGTCGGGCATGTTGATGTCCATGAGGATGATGTCCGGCCGCAATCGGGACGCCATCTCCAGGGCCTGCCCGCCCGAGTCGGCCGCCCCGACCACGTCGACGTCGCTCTCGAAGCCCAGGAGCTTCGTGAGATGGTCGCGGGTCTCCGCGATGTCGTCGACGATGAGGACCTTGATCATGTCTGCCATCGAGGGGTGGAGCCTTCGTTCGTCGGTGCTGCGGTGGTCGGGACGATCCATGTCGGGGGAGAGGCCGACGGGCGCGGGATCCGTTCGGGATCCGGCGCGCCCGTCGGAACACTGAGCGGGGTCAGGCCGGGTATGGCGCTTCGTGTCTCGCGGGTCGCGCGCCTCCGGCTGCCTACTTCTTCGGAAGGATGGCCTCGACGACCTGCGGCGGGAGGACGCCGTAGTTGTCCACGAGGGTCTTGAGGATGATGCCCGTGGTGATGTCGAGAGTCGGCTCGATCGGCTGGCCGCTATCGTCCACGTAATCCTTGGGCGAGCGCAGGACCAGGCTGATGCAGCCGTCCACCTGGGCGTACTTGACGACCTCGGACTGCTGGGGGGTGACCGCCAGGATGACGATCTCCTGCTGCCCGTTGAGGGTCGTGCCGCCACCACCGGGCGCCGGCGAGGCGGTCCCGCTGGACGTCTGCTCGACCGGGGGAAGCTCCACCCCGACGACCTGCATGTTCTGGAGGAGCAGCTTCGTGGAGATCCCAGAGAGGCCCGGCTGAGTGGTGATCGCACCCGTTTGCTTGTCGACCGTGACGACCGGGAAGGGCGTGCCGCACTGGGTAGCCCCGCCGTCGCCGCCGCCGGCCCCGCCGAAGCCGACCACCGCGTCCACCCGGTCACCGACGTTGATCAGGGTGCCCACGCCCGAGATCTGGTCGACCCGGACGGACTGGGCGCGCAGGCCCTTGGGCAGGAGCGGTCCGGGCGCGAGACCCACACCGGTCGTGGTGAACATCGTCTGGGTCATCTGGGCGCCGCTGACGACGTTGGTGCGGACGATCTGGCCGACGATCTGCGACGGGTCCCCGATGGCGTCGCTGGCGCGATCCTCCACCTTGATCTGCTTCGTGGCGATCATGTCGGCCCGGATCTGAGTCCCGAGCGCCACGTCCACGGTGGCCACCACCGTGGGCAGCTCAGTGGGCGCCTTGTTGCCCTGGTCGGACGTGCCGCCAGAGTTGAACAACGCGATGATCGCCACGAATGCGACTGCTGCCAGGACGATGCCGACAAGCAGAATCAGGCGGTTGGACCGTTTCAAAGCCACTCTCCCCAGCCGTGTGACAGGTGGCACCACTGTAGCACCGCCCAAAGGCGGCGCGACTATACCAAAGGGCTAGGACCATTAGGAAGAAATAGCTGGATTTCATACGTGGCCGGACGTGTCAGGGACGGCCCGCAAGAACGGGTGTCAAGACCGGGAAGCCGTCGAGCGGCCCGCCTGTCTGACGGACCGCTCGACGAGTCGTTACGGGGTGGTGGGGGGCTGCGAGCCCCAGGGCTCGGATTAGATCGAGCTGCCGACGTTGTGGAGGATGCCGCTGACCTGGTTGCCCAGGAAGATCAGGGCGATGATCGCGACGATCGCGATGAGGGCGAGGATCAGCGCGTACTCGGCGAGACCCTGGCCTTCGTCATCGGAGCGGAACGAAGAGATGAGAGCGAGAAGCTGCGTCATGGGGATGTGGCCTCCTTTCCTCGAGAGTCTCCCGCGATACGGGAGCTGCCGGCGCGATCCGGGGACCGGATCCCGGTCTTGATCGATCGCGTGGGCGCCTGACGGCCAACGAACACTAGGGAGTGGGTCTACCCGGTGTCAAGATGCGCGAAGCGATAGTGGTGCATCGCCGCGGACTATTTCGGGTGGCTCCGAATGGGCGCCGGGAATCGCGGACGCCGGGCCTGGAGGGCCCGGCGCCGTCGATATCGGGGCGGGGAGCGGTGGCTCTCCGCGGCTCGGACTAGACCGAGTTGCCGACCTGGTGAAGGATGCCGCTGACCTGGTTGCCCAGGAAGATCAGGGCGATGATCGCGACGATCGCGATGAGGGCGAGGATCAGCGCGTACTCGGCGAGGCCCTGGCCTTCGTCGTCACGCTGAAGCATCGCCAGGAACGAGTTGAGGATCCCCATAGCCGTACGGCCTCCTGGATGATTGCCACCCCCAGACGAGGGCGAGGCGAATATAGGCTGGGTCCCCGCGCGACACCATCGGGCTGATGGTACCGGTGAGGGATGGCCCGTTCGGGTCAACCGGCGCTCAGGGGAGCTGGGCGCTGAGCCAGCCGAGGACCGCCGCGATCTGGTCGTCGAACACGACCAGGAGGATGATCACGAACAGGGCGGTCAGCCCCAGGATGATCCCGTACTCCACCAGCCCCTGGCCGGTCGGGGCTCGCAGGAGGGCCCGCTCAGGCATCGGATCGACTCAGGCAGTCGGTGGGAGGTCGACGACGATCCGCAGCGCGTCGCCCGCCGACGAAAGGTCGACGGCGGCCCCAAGCGTGAGCGCCCGGGACTGGATCTCGCGCCAGGCCTTGGCGGGCATGGGCACCGGGGCGACGGTGGCCGCCAGGGCCGCCGCCTCCTCGCCTTGACGGTCGGCGATCATCGCCGCCAGTGCGGCGGGGATCTCGGGCTCCGGGCTCGCGCCGCCGCGCCCGCGTCCCCGGCCGGACGCTCGCGGCCCGGCCACGCTGGTCGGCCCCGTGGCGGCCGGCTCGGGGCCGACCCCGGCGGGCTCATCCGAACCGGAATGCCCTCCGTCGGCTCCGTCGCGGACCGAGCGGACGACGGCCTCGAGGGTATCCGACCAGTCGAGCCGCAGAACCACCCGATCCGGGCCGACCGAGAGATAGGCGGCGACCGCCTCCTCCAGGAGCCGGAAGATCCCGCTCTCGAGCTCCATCGGCAGGCGTCGATCGGTGCCCAGCGAATCGAACTCGACCGGGATGTTCGCCCGACGGCCGCGATCGCGGGACGAGCGACGGAGGGTGGGCACCAGCCCGAGGTCGTCGAGGACCATCGGGCGGACGTCGAAGATGAACGACTTCGTGGCATCGAGGGTCGACTGGACCATCGCCACCAGCTGGCTGACCTCGGGTCGGAGAAGGGCCGGATCCCGGCCGATCAGCCGATCGACGATCTGGGCCTGGAGGACGATGTTGGTGAGGCTCTGGGCGGGCCCGTCGTGCATCGCTCGGGAGATGTCCCGGCGGAGATCCTCCTGGGCCGACTGGATGAGTCGGGCGACGTCGGGCGCAAGCCTGCCCGTGGTCCCCGGGCCACCGGCCCCGCCGTCAGGACCGGCGCCCCCGCCCCCACGGTCGCCGGCGGCGCCGGCCGGCGGCGCCAGGAGAGGTAGGCTGGGACCCTCGGCCAAGGTCCGGAGATCGTCGAGCAGCGCGGCCAGGCCCTCACGGTAGCGGCGGAGCGCCCGCTGCTTCCCGTTGAGGACGTCGACCTGTGAGCCCATGATCACGGCTCGCCGGGTGAGCACCACCAGCTGGGCGTTCTGCTCGGCGAGCTCGGCCGGCTCGGCGCGCATCGTGGCCCTGGCCGAGGCGATCCGCTCGGCCAGGGCGGCCCGCTTCGCCTCGTGTCGCTCGGCTTCGGTCTGGGCCTGGGCGATGAGCATGTCGATCTCGGTCAGCTCGGCGTCGAGCGTGTCGACGTCTCCCTCAAGGCGCTCGACGAGGTCGGCCACGCTGCCGACCCCGGCGTGGGCCGGGTCCGATCGCTCGGTCGGTGGTCGTCGCGGAGGGGTCGCCATGGCCGGGCCGGGATCGCCGATCAGTCCTCGGGCATCCGGATCCAGCCCTGGCGCATGGCGTAGACCACGGCCTGGGTCCGGTCGTTCACCGACAGCTTGCGCAGGATGGAGCTCATGTGGTTCTTGACCGTCTGCTCGCTGATCGACAGCGCGTAGGCGACCTGCTTGTTGGTCATGCCCTGGGCGATGTTGTCGAGGATCTCGACCTCGCGCGGGGAGAGCGGCGCGAAGATCGGGGCCGCATCCTGGCCGTAGACCGCCAGCTCGCGGAACTCCTTGAGGACCCGCGAGGCGACCGCCGGCTTGGCGAAGACCTTGTCGTTGATGAGGTACTCGCCCATCGAGACGCGTCGGATGATCGTGACCAGGTCGTCCGGGCCGACATCCTTGAGGATGAACGCGGCGGCGCCGGCCTTGATCGCGTCGAACAGGGCGTCCTCCTCCTCGTTCTGGGCGAGGACGATGATCCCGACCGAGGGCAGCTCGCGCTTGATCCGCTGGGTCGTCTCGATCCCGCCGGGGGCCGGCAGGGTGAGGTCCATGAGGATGATGTCGGGCGACGTCTCGAGGGCGAGCTCGATCGCGCCGCGGCCGTCCTCGGCCTCGCCGACGATGAGGAAGTCCGGCTCGCGCTCGAGCAGCCCGCGCATGCCCATCCGGAACAGGGCGTGGTCGTCGACCAGGAGCAGCTTGATCTGCTCCACTGTCCGCCGATCGGGGCCGCCCCGACGCCGATCGGGGCCCTGGTATCCGGAGTCCCTGTTCTCGCTCATCTGCTCTCCTCTTCGACCGGGACCGCCAGCCGGACGATCGTCCCCGCGTCCGGACCGGATGACACTTCGAGCGTCGCGCCGATGAGCTCGGCTCGCTCACGCATGAATTGCAGCCCGAAGTTGCGACGGCCGCGGGACGCGACCGCACCGACGTCGAACCCGCGGCCGTCGTCCGCGATCTCCACGACCCAGGCACCGTCCTTGAGCCGGGTGGCGATGGTGGTCCGGCCGGCCTCTGGCGTGCTTGCGCACATTCTGGAGGGCCTCCTGGACCACCCGCAGGACCACCGTCTGCTGGGCCTCGCCCAGGACGCCCGTCGGCGGCCTCGAGGTCCGTCTCGACCGTGGCGCCGAGCAGGGCCGCCATCGTCTCGGCGGCGTCGACGATCGAGCCGTCGAGACCGAGCTCGTCGAGGAGCGGCGGGCGGAGCTGGCTGATGAAGGTCCGGACGTCGCCCAGCTCGCGACGGAGCAGCTCACGCATGAACCGCAGCTCGGTCCGGGCGAGCCCGGGCTCGCGGTCCAGGACCCGCTCGATGTACTCGACCTGGAAGATCGCGTTCGAGAGGGCCTGGGCCGGTCCGTCGTGGATCTCCTGGGCCAGCCGCGACCGCTCCGCCTCCTGGGCCTCGACGATCCGCAGCTCCAGGTCCATCGACGACCGGCCGTCCGGATCCCGGCCGACGAGGCTGACGTCGCCGCGCTCGAGGAAGAGCCAGGTGGTCTCCAGGCTCCGGTGGGCCAGGTCGAGACGGGTGAGCTCGGACTGGTGCGCCCCGACCTCCGACTCCAGGCGTTCGACCTCGGATCGCAGGGCCCGGGTCCGGGCGTCGTCGGCGCCGGCCTCGGCGGCCTCCTCGGGGCTGGGCGCGACGCCTCCGCCGGAGACCTCGCCGACGCGCTCGCGGCGCGGTCGGCGCTCGAGCGTGTCGAGCTCGTCGCGCAGCTCCTGGTAGCGGGCCAGCTCTTCGAGGTAGGCGCCCCGATAGCGCGCGGCGACGGCGTCGAGCGTGTTCGCCGAGTAGCCGAGCGCCGCCTTCGCCTCGGCGTGAAGCTCGTCGAAGCGGCCGTCGCGATCCTCGCTCATCCGCGTCCCATCCATCTCGCTCGAGTATAGAGGTCCGGCCATCACGGACAGCCGATCTCGAAGACTCGGGTCGTCTCGACCGCCCTGGCCTCGTCGGGGTCGGAGGGTGCCGGTCCAAGGTCCAGTTGCCGGAAGCACTCGGCCCCGGGTGCACCGGTGGCCAGGACCGCCGGCCAGCGACCGTGGCTCGGATCGCTGATGACGAGGTAGCGGGTGCCCGGGAAGGTCCGGGCCAGGTCGAGGACCGCGGCCGGTGGCTCGTCGGGCAGGGCGAGCGTCCGGATCTCGGCCGACTCGGCCAGCCAGATCGGGAGGTCGGTGATGACCGGACCGGCCGACCCATCGAGCGGGTGACCGACGGCGGCCATCCGTTCGGCGAGGACGCGGTAGCGTCGATCCGGCCTCAGCGGCCCGGGTGGCGTACGACGCGAGGGTCACGCTCAGGAGGAGCGACGCGGAGATCGTCAGGGTCGGCCCCAGCCAGGCGACCGGTCGATGCCAGCCGCGCCAGACACCCAGCCGGGCGATCCCGGCGTCGAGTGCCACCAGGCAGCTCACGATGAGCAGGACCTGCCCGGCCGCCGCCGCGTGGAGGAACGTCCCCCACGTGGTCGAGACCGGGAAGAGCGAGGCTGGTCACGAGGAAGGTGATGAGGCTCACGATGAGCAGTGGGCGGAGGGTCCGGAGCCGGCCGGACCAGGGCAGGGCCAGCAGGCCGATCAGGGCCACCGGGAAGCCGGGCACCAGCAGGACGTTGACCAGGTTGTGCCCCAGCCCGTCCAGCCGGAGCTGGAGGAGTCGGCCCGGGCCGAGGGCCAGGTAGCGGACGAGCGTCGGCGGGTCCGACCAGGCGAAGATGTCGAAGCCGGTCACCGACAGCGCGTTGGCGAGGGCCTGACCGGGCAGGGGGTTCCCGAAGACGAGCCAGTCCCGGATCATCCACGGGGCGAAGATCAGGAAGGCGATCAGCCCCGGGACGGCGACCAGCCGGAGCCGGAGGCCACGCGGCCCCCAGCGCCAGGCGAGGAGGACCCAGGTCAGGGCGAGCCAGGCGACCTCGTTGCGGGTCAGGGCCGCCAGCCCGAGGACGACCCCCAGCCCGACCAGTCGCCCGTCGCTGAGGGTCCGGCGGTCGGCCGCGTCCACCGGACGAGCCAGGATCCGGGTCATCAGCAGACAGCCGGCCAGGGTCAGCGCCGCGAAGAGGATGGTCGAGTCCGGGAGCGCTCCGAAGAGCACGAGGGGCAGCTCCACGGCCGCCGTCAGGCCCACCCCGACGGCGAGCGTCCGGGCGCGTCCGACCGGGAGACGCTGCTCGTCGGCCACGTCGGCCGCGAGGCGCCAGGCCAGGACCGGGACCAGCGAGCC
Organism: uncultured Chloroflexia bacterium; assembly: GCA_963809595.1. Classification (GTDB taxonomy): domain Bacteria; phylum Chloroflexota; class Limnocylindria; order Limnocylindrales; family CSP1-4; genus Chersky-267. Next base: position 180,544 of record CAWEKG010000003.1, read on the forward strand.
GATGAGGATGGCCGGGACCTTGGCGGCGTCGAAGGTCGGTCCCCAGGACCGCCATCGCGGCCGCGGCCAGGAAGGTCGGCAGCGGCAGCCAGACCTCGAAGGCCGGTCGGGGGAAGACGAGCGGCGGCGTCCCGTAGCTCCACAGGGCGTCGCTGACCAGGCCCCGACCCTCGACCAGGTTCCGGGCACGCCGCGACGTAGTACGCGGTGTCCTCTGGGGTCGGGAACGAGAGGACCCGGGCGAAGGCGACGCGCACGACGAGGGCCACCACGAAGACGAGCCCGCCGGCGAGCCAGGCCTCTCGTCGGGTCCACGGCACGGAGCGTGCCAGGGCGAGCGGACGATCGGCTCGAAGGGTGGCCATGGCCGGTGCAGCCTAGCACCGGGCGGCCCGGACTCCAGCCGGTACGAATGACCTAGTCGGTGGTACTGCCGGGGTCGGCCGTTGCCAGGAGCTGAGGCGAACCGCGACCGAGCGCCAGGGCGCCCGCGACCAGCCCGACGGCCAGCCAGATCGCCGGCGGGAAGTACGACGCGACGAGGAGCGCGGCGAGGAGGGCGATCTCTCTGCGCACGACGAGGAGCCCGGGCAGGAGGTAGAGCATCGAGAAGATCCTCAGGCTGGGATTGCCGGCGATCATGAGGATGCCCAGCCAGGCCGCGGCGTGGCGGGTCGGCACGAAGAAGGCCAGGACCACCGTGGCCAGGACCATCGCCCAGCCGATCGGCCCCGGCAGGTACTGGAGATAGGACGACCCGACCAGGGGCCAGGCGGGGTCGCTGGCCCGGGCCAGCTGGGCGAGCCAGTCGGACCATGCCGGGAGCCCGGTGAGGAGCACCGTCACGGCGACGACGAGGCCGACGACCAGGGCGCCGAGGACGGCCGCGCCCGGGCGGCGCCGAAGGAGGTAGACCCAGGGTTGGACCTGGCCGACCTTGATCGCGCCGCTCACCGCGCCGAGCAGCCCGTCCGCGAGCGCCGGGCGATCGGCTCTGGCCGGGTCCCGCTCCCGCGGTCGCCAGGCCTCACCGCGGCCGGCCCGCCCGTACAGGAGCGCGACGAAGGCCCCGAACAGGACGACCTGGGCGTTGGCGCCCAGGAGCGCCTCGAAGAAGGGCGGCCAGAGGAGGACCAGCGGGAGCCAGGCCCACGGGACGGCCAGTCGTCGGCAGGTCCAGACCGCGACGGCTCCCTGGAGGACGTACCACGCCGCAGCCACCAGCCAGAAGGGGAGCGCCGCGAGGACGGCAAGGAAGGGCAGGAGGAAGGGCGGATAGAGGAAGGGCAGGTCGTAGCCGGGACCGGCCGCGAAGCTCTCGGGCAGGTACGGTCGACCGCCCTGGATCCAGCGGTCCGCCGCCCGGAGTGGGATCACGAGGTCCACGCCCCATGGGTGGGTCAGCAGCAGGTGGACCGCGTCCACCGCGACCACGACGATCAGGAAGAAGAGGAGCGCTGGTCGGAGGAGCCGCTCCGCGGCGAGGCGCAGCGGATCTGGCGCAGCGGCAGCTCGCCCCGGGTCGCCGGGACCGTCGGTCATCCGCCCGGGCCGCCGCTGACCAGCGAGCTCGCCGGCGCACAGCGAGTGTCGCTGGTCGACAGGCAGACCGGCATGAGCACGGCCCCCGGACCCGCTTCGTCCCGGCCGGCGGCGGTCCACATCGGGGGGCCGATCCAGGCCGGTCGCGCGGCCGCCCCACCGTCCAGCATCGGGGCGAGCGCAGCCACGAGGTCCTGCCGCTCCACCAGCAGCCAGCGAGCGTCGTAGGCCCGGGCCACCTGCTCGATCGTCTCGATCGGGTCCGACGGCGCGACCACGCCCGGATGGCCGGTCCAGTAGCGGACGCCGCCCGTGTCGAGGCTCATCACGACGTCGGTCGGCCGGGCGCCGGCGGCGTCGAGGGCGGCCCCGACCCCGACCTTGATGTCGCGCTCGGCGGCCCAGGTCGCCCGGGTGGACACCGAGAACCATGCCCCGAGGAGGATCGTGAGCCCCACCGCCCCCACGAGGAAGGTGCGGGTGGCGCGGTCGCGATCCCAGCCGCGTCGACGGGCGGCGGCCCAGCCGACGGCCGCCACGACGCCCTCGAGCCCCAGGATGAACGAGTACGGGGCGAGGGCAACCGCCGAGTGGACGAACGTCCCGTTCGGGACGTGGACCGCGGAGACCAGGGCCGAGAAGGCGAACAGCAGCCCGGCGTAGACGAAGAACGGGACGAAGTCCGGCGACCGCCGGCGGAGCCGCGCCCCGACCAGGACGAAGACGAGGAGCACCGGTCCGACCACCAGGATCGCGTAGGCGAGGAGCGCCTGGACCAGCCCGGCGAGCCGGCTCCCGAGGAGCGGTCCGACACCCTGGCCCAGGAACGAGTCGAGGGTGGGTCGGCCCACGATCGAGTTCATCTCGCCGAGCGACCGGATCCACAGGATCCGACCCGACGCCGACGACGGCGAGATCGAGCCGAAGACCGCGAGCTGGCGCGCCCACCAGGGGGTCATGACCAGCAGGAAGAGCCCGAGACAGGCGACGGCCGACCACCACGGCAGGGTCGCACGCGTGCCTGCTCGCCAGGCCCGCCAGCGGATCGCGAGGAAGACGAGGGCCAGGGTCGCTCCGACGAGGAAGCCGTCGTTCCGGGCGAGCATCGCCAGCCCGGTCAGCAGCCCGGCGGCGGCGAACGCCCGGGCATCGCCCTTGATCCCTCGTGCCCCGAGCCACAGCGCACCGAGGACGAGGACCTGGAAGATCGAGAAGTTGTCCGGCTGGGCCATGAAGACCATCGCCGGCGGGAGGGCCACCAGGATCGCCGCACCGAGGCCCACGTCCCGACGGGCGCCGGCTTCCCGGGCGACCGCCCAGGTCATCGGAGCCGCGAGCGCGCCGACCAGCGCGAACGGCAGCGCCGACGCCCACGCCGTGGCGCCCACCACCGCGATGAACGGGACCTGGACCAGCGAGGCCAGGGGCATCCAGTGGGCGTTGCTCGGGATGGGCAGACCCGGCTGGGCGGGGATCGCTCCGCCGAGGTCGACGAACGTCCAGACGAAGTCGATGCTGAAGCCGTGACCGGCCGCCAGCGCCCGGGCCACGTTGACGTAGTAGTACGAATCGACGTAGGCCGGGTCCGGGAAGAGCGCCACGAGGACGAGCCTGGCGACGAGTGCCAGTCCGTAGAGGAGGATCGCGGTCCGCATCGCGGTGCAGCCTAGCACCGGGCCCCGACCGCGCGGCGCGGTACGGATCGCCTACCCCGGCCCGCCGATCGGCGTGGTCGCGCTCGTTGACACGCCCGGTCGAGCGATGGGTAGAGTTGCGCAGCCGATGAGCCAGCCGACCCTCCGACGAACCCTCCGACTCGTCGTCTTCGCCCTCGCCCTCGTTGGCGCGCTGGCGGGGATCCTGTCTCTCTGGATCCACCTGACCGAGGATCCGCTCGCCGACTTCCGGGCCTATTACGACGCGGGCGCCCGGCTGAACGCCGGCCGGACCCTCTATCTGCCCGAGATCGACCCGTTCGACCCGGCCTACTACCGCTACCCGCCGCTCCTGGCCATCCTCATGCGACCGGTCGCTGCCCTCGTGCCGTACCAGGCGGCCGCGGCCATCTGGCTCGGCATCCTCGTCGCCGCAACGGTCCTGACGATCCGCGTCCTCGGGGCGCGCCGGCAGGCGACCTGGCTGGCGATGGGCATCCTCGGGCTGCCGATCGCCTGGGCACTGGCGATCGGCCAGGCCCAGGTCCTGGTCACCCTCTTCCTCGCGATCGCCGCTCCGTGGTCGGTGGCGCTGGCGGCCCAGCTCAAGGTCCTGCCGGCCCTCGCCGCGCTCTACTGGGTCGGTCGCCGCGACTGGCCGGCGCTGGGCCGTTTCGTGGCGATCTCGGCCGGCCTGGTGGCGTTCCAGGCCGTGCTGGCGCCGGGCGAGCTCCTGGCGTTCCCGGGCGTGCTGGGACCGGAGCACGTCGGGCCGATCCGCAACCTGTCGCCCTACGTGACGTCGCCCATCCTGTGGCTGGCGCTCGTCCTGGCCGGCTCCGTCGCGACCGCTCCTCCTGGCGAGGACCCGCTGGGGCTGGGCCGCGGCCGTGTCCCTCTCCGTGTTGAGCTCGCCGCGACTGCTCGTCTACATGCTGAGCAGCCTCTGGGCCGCGGTCCGGCGAGTGGCGCCAGCCCGGCCCGATGGAGGATCGAGCGGTGGCTGATCGCCGCCCGGGGAGCGCCGTCGGTCGTCCGGCGGATCGCGCGGCTCGCCCTCTACGGCGCGGCCTTCGTCGGGGCGGTCCTGGGGATCGTCGACCTGTGGTACTGGTTCACCCTGGCCCATCCCATCGTCGACTTCCACGCCTATTACGAGGCTGCCGCGAGGCTGAACGCCGGCCAGACCCTGTACCTCCCGGAGCGGGACCCATTCTTCCCCGACTTCTATCGTTACCCGCCGCTCCTGGCGATCCTGATGCGGCCCCTCGCGCTGCTCGACTACGAGACGGCCGCCCGGGTCTGGTTCGGGATCCTCCTCGGGGCGACGATCCTGACGGCGGTCGTCCTGGGCGTGCGCCGACGGGCCACCTGGCTGGCGATGGGGATCCTGGGTCTGCCGCTCGCCTGGTCGCTCGGGATCGGCCAGGCCCAGGTCCTGGTGACCCTCTTCCTGGCCATCGGGTCGCCCTGGGCGATCGCCCTGGCCACCCAGATCAAGATCCTGCCGGCCCTGGTGGCCCTCTACTGGATCGGCCGGCGGGACTGGCGTTCGCTCGGGGAGTTCATCGGGATCTCCGCGGCGTTGCTGGTCTTCCAGCTCGTCCTGGCGCCGACCGAGACGCTCGACTTCCCGAAGGTCTTCGGGCTCGACCAGGTCGGCGTCGTCTCGAACCTGTCGCCGTACGGCGTCTCGCGCCTCCTGTGGGTCGGCCTGGTGGTCGCCGGCGCGATCGCGACGCTCGTCCTCGCCCGCACGCGCTGGGGTTGGGCGGCGGCGGTCTCCCTGTCGGTCCTCAGCTCGCCGCGGCTGCTCCTCTACATGTTCAGCTCATTGTGGGCGACGGTCCGGCAGCCGGAGCCGATCGCGACCCCTGATCCGGCGGTCGCGGGTTCGCCGGGTCCGACGCCCGACGCGACCTCCGAGCGACCGCCGACGCAGCCCGACGGGACCGCCTGACCTACGGGGCGAACAACGGTCAGATCGAGGTAGACGAAGACCGCGAAGACCACGACGAGGATCGCCGGCCAAACGATCCGGAACCAGCGGCTGTGCCGATCCGGCCTGGATCCAGGCGAACGGCCAGGCGACCGCGAGATAGCGCGGCGCCGAGACGGTCCGCCCCGAGACGAGCACCGTGACCAGGGCCAGGATCGCCAGGGCCGCCTCCGGTCTCGGGATCCGGTCCGGACGCAGGTAGACCAGCATGAACGTGTAGGCCAGGATCACGCCGACCAGGAGCAGGAAGTACGGCTCGGCCCGGGTCGAGACCGGGCCGCCCAGGACCGGTGGTGGCGTCGGGCCGTTCCAGGCCGCCTGGCCGTGGAGGAACGCGATCGGATCGCCGGTCAGCTGCCAGAGGTAGCCGCTGAACAGGAGCAGGGCCAAGGGGCCGAGCAGCAGCCACGCCCAGCCCCGGCTGGGGCGGCGACCGTCACGGTCGATGAGGGCCACCAGGAGCGGGATCCCGAGCAGGACTCCCGGCAGCCTGGTGAGTGCGGCGAGACCGAAGAGGATCCCCATCGCCGCGTCGCGCCGGCCGCGTGTCGCGGCGATCGCCGCCAGGGCGAGCAGCAGGAAGAGGCTGTCGCTGTAGGCCATCGCGAACGCCACCGCGCCCGGGGCGAAGGCCAGGAACCCGACCGCCCACAGGGCGTCCCGGTGACCCATCCGGGGGGCCGAGACCCGGTAGAGCAGGATCATCGCGGCGAGAGCGGCCAGGTTCGCCACGAGCAGGCCGGCGACGGTCACGTCGCCCAGGGTCAGGAGCGAGGCGACGCGGACCACGATGGGATAGAGCGGGAAGAAGACGTAGTCGGCGTAGGCCCCGATGACCGGCCCGGCGTGGTAACCGTCCCGGGCGATCCCGAGGTACCAGACGCCGTCGGACGAGGTCAGGCCGGACAGGAATGGGGCGCTGGAGAACGCCTTGGTGGCATCGTGGATCGGCCCGCCGTACTCGGTCAGCGAGGCCACGCCCAGGATGACCAGCCTGGCCGCCACGAAGATCGCGATGATGACCGGGACGGCGGCTCGCCAGTCCGGTCTCCCGGGCTCGGCTTCGACGGTCGTGGCCGGATGGGCACCCACGGCGGCGAGTCTACGGGCTCCGCGGTCGCCTCGCGAGCTTGCCGACCCGGGGCACCCGGCAGGCGCCCGTCTTGGTAGCCTTGCCGCGATGAGCCCCGCACCGCCGCTCGCGGAGAGCGCCGCTTCGGACGGGCGACGCGGCCTGGGCGTCGGGCTCGCCCTGACCGGGCTGGCGTTCCTGGTCTACCTCGTGTCGAGCCTCGCGCTACGACGCCGGACGACCCGACTTCTTCTACCTCGCCGACGCGTTCCTCCACGGTCGCCTCTGGCTCGACCGGCCGTTCGGCATCTGGGACATCGTGGTCCGGGACGGCCGGGTCTACGTCCCGTTCGCGCCGTTCCCGGCGATCGCCTTCGCGCCGCTCGTCGCCCTCATCGGCCCGGACGCGGCCGCCGGCCGGGGCCAGCTCATCGGGTCCGCGATCGCGGCGATCGACGTCGGGCTGTGCTGGTGGCTCCTCGCCCGGGTCGGTGTCCGGGAGATCGCCGATCGGATCTGGATCGTCGTGCTCTTCGCCTTCAGCACTCCGATGTGGTGGATCACGACCCGGGGCGGGGTCTGGCACGTCGGCCAGCTGCTCGCGGTGCTGCTCACGCTGGCTCTGCTGGTCGAGGCGTTCGGACGACGACGAGCGTGGCTGATGGGTCTGCTGCGTGGGGGCGGCGTTCCTCAGCCGGGCCACCCTGGCGCTGGCCACGCCCTACATCGCCTGGCTGGCGGCCCGACGGCACCGACCCGAGCCGAGCCGGCCGGACGAGCGACATCGTGGCGCGACCTCGCGGTCTTCGGCGCCTTCCTGGCACCGGCCGTGGCGTTCGCCCTGTGGTACAACGCGGCCCGGTTCGGCTCGCCGCTCGAGTCCGGCTACGGTCTCGCGGCCCTGCCGGACTTCCTCGAGCGCCAGCGCGAGATCGGGCTCTTCTCGCTCCGGCACCTCCCGATGAACCTCGACTACCTGTTCGTCCACCTCCCGACGTTCATCGCCGACCCGCCGTTCCTCAAGCCGGACGGGCTGGGCATGTCGATCCTGCTGACCAGCCCCGGCCTGCTCCTCGCCCTGCGCGCCGACTGGCGTTCGAGCCGGGTCGTCGGGCTGGGGCTCACCGCGCTGGCGGTCCTCCTGCCGAGCCTGCTCTACTACGGCGGCGGGTGGCTCCAGTACGGCTATCGCTACGCCCTCGACGCGATCCCCTTCGTCATGGCCCTGGTGGGACTAGCGGTGGCCCGACGCGGGCTGCCGGCGTGGGGCAAAGTGCTCATCGTGCTCGGCCTCGCGGTGAACCTGCTCGGCGTCTACTGGGCCTACCGGCTCTGATGACCTCCATCCGGGGGCTCGTCGCGGCCGTCGTCGCCTCGCGCCTGGTGGTGCTCGCGGCGGCGTTCCTCGCCGAGAACGGCCTCGACCGCAATCCGAAGCTGGTGCCCGGCGATCCGGCGCCGATCATCGGGAGCCTCACCAGCTGGGACGGCTGGTGGTACCTGGGGATCGCCCGGAACGGCTACCACGTCGCCCCGGTCGTCGACGGCTACCACGACTACGCCTTCCTGCCCCTCTACCCGTACCTCGTCCGCCTCCTCGCCTGGCCCTGGCCGGCGTTCAGCGGCGTGGTGGCCGTCCTCGTGGCGAACCTGGCGTTCGTGGCCGCGCTCGTCCTCCTCGTCCGACTGGGCGAGCGGGTGGTGGGCAGGGAGCGGGCGATCCTCGGTGCGGCGCTGCTGGCGATGTTCCCGTTCAGCACGGTCTTCTCGATGGCCTACACGGAGAGCCTGTTCCTCCTGCTCATGGTCGGGGCGTTCCTCGCGGCCGAGCGGGACCGCCGGGCGCTGGCCGGGGTCCTCCTGGCGCTGAGCGCGCTGACCCGACTCCAGGGCGCCGTGCTCATCGTCCCGCTCTTCATCATCCTGTTCGCTGCGGGACGGGCGGCGGCTCCGGGTCAGCCAGCTGTGGCTGCTCCTGGGCCCGCTCGCCGCGATCGCGTTCATCGGCTGGGTCGGGGCGTTCGCGGGGAGCGGCTCGGCCTACGGCGCGGCCCAGGCCGCCTGGGGCAGGAACGGGGTCGGGGCGACCGGAGCGGGCGGATCGCTGGCCGACGATCTCTTCTCGCTGACCAACGCGATCCAGTTCGCCACCCTCCTCGGGGCGGTCTTCCTGCTCGTCTACCTCCGGCCGGACCGGATCCCGTTCGCCTACGCGATCGTGCCGATCGGCGCGCTCCTGCTCGCCTTCGCCAGCGGCTCCCTCCTGTCGCTCGGCCGCCAGGTCATGGTCGCGTTCCCCAACGAGTGGCTGCTGGCCGGTCGCCGCGCGCGCTGGTTCCGGATCGGCTGGCCGGTCGTCTCGCTGACCCTCCTGTTCGGGCTGAGCTGCGGTGACGTTCGCCGGCTGGTTCGGGCCGTGAGTCGGGCGGTGGTCCTGGCGATCTTCGTCCTGTCGGGCGCGGCCGGGCTGGTCTACGAGGTCGTCTGGGCTCGCCAGCTCGTCCTCGTCTTCGGGAACACCACCCAGGCGATCTCGGCGATCCTCACCGGGTTCTTCGGCGGGATGGCGATCGGGAGCTTCGCCGGCGGCCGGCTGGCCGACCGGGTCCGTCGCCCGCTGCGGCTGTACGGCCTGCTGGAGCTGGCCCTGGTCGTGGTGGTCCTGCTCACCCCGCTGACCTTCCGGCTCCTCCACGAGCTGTATCGCGGCGTCTTCGGCTCGCTCGAGACGCAGCCGGCGCTCCTGGCCCTGCTCCGGTTCGGGCTGGCTCTGCTGGCCCTGGGCCCGGCGACCGTGATGATGGGCGCCACGCTCCCGACGCTCACCCGCTACCTGAGTCGCGATGCGGCCCACCTCTCGCAGGCGTTCGGGCGGCTCTACGCGGCGAACACGATCGGCGCGATCCTGGGGACCGTGGCGGCCGGCTTCGTCCTCATCGAGCTGGTCGGGCTGACCGGCACCCTGGTCGTCGGCGCGGCCTGCTCGGCCGTCGCGGGGCTGGTCGCCCTGGCGCTCGATCGCCGGAGGGCCCGCGGCCACCGTCACGGTGGGATCCGCCGCGGCGGAGACCGGGCCCGGGTCCGCGCCGTCGCGGGCCGGCCGACCGGGTCACCGCCTCGGCCGGCGATCCGGCCGCCGGCCGTCGTGGCCGCCGGCGACCCGCCGGTGCGCTCGACGCTCCGTCTCGGGCTCGTCGTGGCGTTCGTCTCCGGGCTCACCTCGCTCGGCTACCAGACCCTGTGGACGCGGCTGCTGGCCTCGGGGACGGGCAACTCGACCTACGTCTTCACGCTCATCCTCACCTGCTTCCTGATCGGGATCGCGCTCGGGGCCATCGCCTTCACCCTCTTCCGGCGCTGGATCCGGCAACCGGTCACGGCTGCTGGCCGTCCTCCAGCTGGTGACGGCGCTCCTCGTGGTCGGCCGGCGCCGTCGCTGGTGATCCGGCCAGCCTCGACCGACCGAGTCGGCTCCCTCGACCTCCAGACGGATCCCAGGCGCTGCTCATTCGGGCTTCTTCGGTGGCGCGCCCTCGTGGTCCTGCCGGCGACGTTCGCTCATGGGCGTGAGCTTCCCGGCGGCGTCCGGCGCTGGTCGCCGGGAGCGACCGGCGAGGTCGGCGGCGCGGGCCGGGCTGATCCTCGCGGTCGAACACGCTCGGGGCGATCGTCGGCACGTTCGTCGATCCCGTTCGTCGTCATCCCGCTCATCGGCTCGCCGGACGCGCTCGGGCTGCTCGCCATCGTCAACGCCGCTCCTGCGGTCGGTCCTGCGCTCTGGGGCGGCTGGCCCGGCCGGCCGTCCGCGGTGATCGTCGGCGTCGGCGGGGTCGGCGTCGCCGTCGTCCTCGCGCTGGCGCTCGTCGCCGGCGGGGTCTTCGTCGACCCGTCGGTCGCCCGGATCGAGCGCGTCGGGCGGCCGCGATCGTCGCATCGGCGCGAGGACGAGATCGCCTCGGTCCAGGCCGGCCACGGGCCGGACGGCTCGGCCCAGCTGTGGGTGACCGGGACCGCGATGACCCTCCTGACCGTCGACGCCAAGCTGATGCCGGTCCTGCCGCTCATCGCCCGACCCGGCGCGAAGACCGCCCTCGTCGTCGCCTTCGGGATGGGCTCGGCCTTCCGCGGCGCGCTCATCGCCGGGCCTGCACGACGGAGGCGGTCGAGCTCGTCCCGTCCGTGCCGACGATGTTCCACGTCTACTACCCGGACGCGGCGATGCCGTCCTGGCCGAACCCGAACGGCCGGGTCATCGTCACCGACGGCCGGAACCACCTGGAGCTGACCGATCATCGCTACGACATGATCGTCACCGACCCGCCGCCGCCGATCGAGAGCGCCGGCGTCTCGGTCATCTCGTCGCACGAGTACTACCAGGCCGGCCGGGCCCACCTCGAACCCGGGCGGGGTGATGATGCAGTGGGTGCCGTGGGGCCAGACCCTCGACGCGTTCAGGGCCCACGTCCGGACGTTCCGGGACGTCTTCCCGCACGTCCTCATCGCCTTCGGCCCCGGCGGGTACGGGGTGTACATGCTCGGCTCGGAGGCGCCGCTCGCGCTCGACCCGGCCGAACATCGAGGCGATCCTCGCCCGGCCGGGGGTCACCGAGGACATCTCGTCGGCCTACGACTCGCCGCGACCACGACGCCGCGGGCTGGGCGGCGCGGATCGCCGTCGCTCGTCTGGATCTCCGAGGACCAGGTCGCGCGCTTCGCCGGCGACGGGCCGCTCATCACCGACGACCGGCCGCTGCCCGAGTACTTCCTGCTCGCGCCAGGTCCTCGGGCCGAAGGTCCCGACCGTGACGCCGGGACTCCTTCGTCAGCTCACGCCCAGCCCGTAGACTGGGACGACGATGCCCGACCTGACGCTCGTCCTGCCGGCCTACAACGAGGAGGCGCGGATCGACCCCGCGCTCGACGAGCTGTTCGGCTATCTCCGGCGCCGGGGCGGGCCGCCGCGCGAGGGCAACCCCGGCTCGTCGAACCTGCCCGGCGACATCCACGTCCTGGTCGTCGACGACGGCAGCACCGACGCGACGGCGGCGATCGTGCGGGCCCGGCCCGAGGCGGCGCCGGGCGTCCGCGAAGCCGGGGTCGGCGGGCCCTGGCAGGGCGCCTGGCTCGAGCCTCCTGTCCGTGCCCCACCACGGCAAGGGCGCCGCGGTCCGGGCCGGGATGCTGGCCGCAGACGGCGAGCTGGTCGTCTTCGCCGACGCGGACATGGCGACCCCGCCGGACCAGCTGCCCGCTCCTCGTCGCCGCGCTCGAGGCCGCGGACGATCGCCCTCGGCAGCCGGATCCAGCCGGACGGCTCCGACATGCGCCGGACCCAGCCGGGCATCCGCCGGCTGCTCGGGAAGGTCTTCCACCTGCTCGCGGCCGCCTGGGTCAGCGGGCCGGTCCGGGACACCCAGTGCGGGTTCAAGGGCTTCCGCGCCGCGGCCGCCCACGACCTGTTCGGCCGGCAGCGGATCACCAGCATCGTCTTCGACGTCGAGCTCATCTATCTCGCCCGACGGCGAGGCTACCGGATGACCGTCGTCCCGATCCAGTGGACCGACCGCCGGGGCTCGCGGATGCAGGCCCGCGCCGGGCTGGCGATCCGGGTGGCCTGGGACCTCTTCCGGATCCCGCTCATCCACCGTGGGGTGGGCCGGCGGCCGTGACCGCCGTCGCCGGCGGCGGGGCCGCCGAGCGTGAGCCGCGCTGGCCGCTCGCTCGGCTCCTGCCGGTCGTCGCGGTCGTCACGTTCGTCGTGGTCGTCGGGGCGGTCCTCGCCGCGGCCGGCTCCACCCTCGGCTACGACCTGGCGGCCTACACCGGCGCGGCGGATCGGCTGCTCGCGGGCCGGCCGCTCTACGACCCGAACGTGGACGTGGCCGGAGGCTTCGCGATCTACCTCTACCCGCCGCCGTTCGCCCTCCTCGTCGTCCCGCTGGCACCGCTCACGTCCGCCCTGGGGCCCTGGCCGTGGATCGCCGCGCTCACCGTCTGCTTCCTGGGCGGCGTCGCGCTCCTGCCGGTCCGGACCGAGGTCCGCTGGCTGGTCCTCCTGCTCGGCGGACTGTCCTGGCCGCTGGCCTACTCGCTCAAGCTGGGCCAGGTCGGCCCGATCCTCTTCCTGGTCTTCGCCGCGGGCTGGCGCTGGCTCGACCGGCCGGCCCCGCTGGGGGCGACCATCGCGCTCGGGACGATCGTGAAGGTCCAGCCCGCCCTCCTGTTCGGCTGGGCGCTCCTGACCCGCCGCTGGCGGACCGCGGCGGTGGGGATCGTCACACTCGCCGTCGCCGCCGTCGTGGCGACGCTGGTCGCCGGGCCCGGGACGTGGGCCGGACTACCTCGCGCTCCTCCGACGGGTGAGCGGCGCAGTGACCACGCCCCACAACTTCTCGCCCGGGGCGATCGCCTACCAGTCGGGCGTCCCGGCCGAGGCGGCGAACGTCGTCCAGTGGGTGTCGACCCTGGCGGCCCTGGCCATCGCGGGCTGGGCGGCCCTGCGCAGCCGTGACGACGTGGGCTACCTGAGCGCCGTCACCGCCAGCCAGCTGCTCAGCCCGCTCCTCTGGGACCATTACGCCATGCTCCTCCTCCTGCCCGCCGCCTGGCTGCTCGAGCAGCGCCGTTGGTGGGGTGCGGCGATCCCGCTGGCCACCTCGATCCTCGCGATCTGGCTTCCCCCGGCGATCATCCCGATCGTCTTCTGGGCGGCCCTGCTGGCGCCGATCGCGGTCGACCGGCTGGAGCGGCGCCGCGACCGTGTCGGCTGGGACACGGCCGGACGGCCGCCGGCGGCACCCGGCCGCCCGCTGGCCGTGGCCGGAGGGTGAGCGAGCGTCGGGGGCTCTTCGCCGGGCTCGGGGTCGTGGTCGCGTCATTCGTCGTCTTCTGGCTGTCGAACCGCGGATTCGATGCCGGACGTCCCGACTTCTTCTACCTCGCCGACGCCTTCGTCCACGGCCGGGTCTGGTTGACCGCGCCGCTCGGCCCGGCCGACGTGGTGACCGTCGGGGGCCGGACCTACGTGCCGTTCGCGCCGTTCCCGGCCTTCGGGCTGGTCCCCCTCGTGGCGCTCGTCGGTCCGCGGACCGCGGCGTCATGGCAGACCGGGATCAACGCCGGACTGGCGGCGATCGACGTGGGCCTGTGCTGGTGGCTCATGAGCCGGATCGGCGTCCGATCCCTGGTCGACCGGCTCTGGCTGGCGATCCTGTTCGGGTTCAGCACCCAGATCTGGTGGGTCACCACCCGGGGCGGGGTCTGGCACACCGGGCACCTCGTCGCGGCTCTCCTGACCTTCGCGGCGCTCATCGAGCTGGAGGGCCGGCGCCGATCGTGGCTGATCGGCCTCCTCGCCGGCGCGGCCTTCCTGACCAGGGCGCCGCTCGCCTTCGCGATCCCGTTCTATGCCCTGTTCCTGATCGACGGGCTGCCCCGGCGCGACGGGTCGTGGCTCGTCCCTCTCGCCCGTCGCTGGGCGGGACTGATGCCTCGGGGTGATCCCGTCGCTCGTCGTCTTCTTCGGTTACAACGCGGCGCGGTTCGGGTCGCCGCTGGAGTCCGGCTATCAGCTGGCCGCCCTGCCGGCCTGGCTCGAGGCGATCCGGGCGAAGGGCCTCTTCTCGACCACCCACATCCCGATGAACCTGGACTACCTGTTCGTCCACCTGCCCCGGCAGATCCGTGAGTTCCCGTATCTTCCGGCCGGACGGCATGGGGATGTCCGTGCTGATCACCAGCCCGGGACTGTTCTGGGCGGTCTTCGCCGACTGGAGCCGCCGGCGCTCGTGGCTCCTGCTCGGCGCGGCGGTCGCGACGCTCGTGCCGAGCCTCCTCTATTACGGCGGCGGCTGGCTGCAGTACGGCTATCGCTACGCGCTGGACTCCATCCCGTTCGTGCTGGCCCTGTGCGCGATCGCGGCGACCCGGACCGGTGTCAGCTGGGTCTGGCGGATCGCAATCGTATGGGGCGTCTTCGTCGGGCTGGGTGGGGTCTACTGGGCCTACAACCTGCGCTGAGGGTTCGTTGCGGGGGTCGTCCGTGGCATCGGCGTCGTGGCCATTGCGCCAGCAACGAGCCGTCGGCCGACCGGTGCTATCCTCCCGAGCGTGACTTCTCCCCTCGCCGAGGTGGAGCCCGCGTGTCCCGGGGCCCCGACTCGCCTCGCCGACACCGACCGGATCGGTCGCGACCTTGTCGCCGTCCGGCGTCCCTTCGAGAGCATCCCGCTCGCGGCCTGGGACGCCATGGCGGCGCGGAACCCGTGGGCGACCCCGTTCTCGCGGCACGCCTTCCACTCCGCCTGGTGGGCGGCCTATGGCGGCAACGCCCACGACCAGACGCTGGTGGTCCTCGAACGGGGGAGCGCGGGACCTGACCCCGCCCTCCTCGTGGGGATCGTCCCGCTCATGCACCGTCACGAAGTGGAGCCGACCGACGCCGTCGACCACACGACGCTCCGTCACGGCTCCGACGTCGAGCTCACGCCGGTCCCGCCGTCGGCCAAAGCGGTCTTCTTCGGGGCCTCCTACCACGCCGACTACGCCACGGTCCTGGCCGATCCGGACGATCTCCCGGCGGTGGCCGAGGCCGTCGCGACCGCCCTCGCCGAACCCGCCCGGGCGGACGACCCTCACCCGGCACCCTGGGACGTCGTTGACCTGCGCCGGCTGCGCTGTGGCGATCCGGCCGCCGACGCCCTCGCCGCCGCGTTCGGGCGACGCGAGGCAGCCGAGGGCTGGACCCTTAACCTGGAGCGCGAGGACGTCTGTCCCGTCGCGGTCGTCCCGGAGGGCGTCACCGATCTCGACGGGTTCCTGGCGACCCTCGGCAAGAAGGAGCGACACGAGATCCGGCGCAAGGTCCGTCGGGCCGAGACGGCCGGCGAGGTGAGGCTGACCGAGTCCGCCGAACCGTTGGCCGACCTCGACGCCTTCATCGACCTTCACCAGCGTCGCTGGGGCGCGGACGGTCTCTTCCCGCCGACCCCCGGCGGTGACGCGAGCCGGATCTTCGTCCGACGGCTGTTCGAGGGCTTCGGGTCGGACGGCCCGGCGCGCCTGTGCTTCCTGACCGTCGCCGGTCGTCGGATCGCGGCCGGGATCACCTTCGAGGCGGGCGACACCGTCGCCTACTACAACGCCGGTGTCGACCCCGAGGCCCGCGACCTGTCGCCCGGGGTGGTCCTGGTCGCACGCTATCTGGAGCGGGCGATCGCCCGTGGCTACCGTCGCTTCGACTTCCTCCGCGGGAACGAAGGCTACAAGTACGAGTGGGGCGCCCGGGACGAGCCGATCCAGCGCCTGCTCGTCCGACGGAGCGTGGGTCGATGAGCGCGCCGTCGCTCGGCGACCCCTGCTACGACCCGCCGCCGCGTCCGGCCGTCCCCGGCGGTCGGGTGCGGGTCGTGGAGCTCCTCGCCACCGGGACGAACGGCGGCGCCCAGGAGCACGTCTTCGGTCTGCTGACCCGGATCGATGCCGCCCGCTACGACGTCCACGTCATCTCGCTGTCGCCGGGCAGCGCCGTGCGCAAGCTCCAGCGTCATGGGATCCCGGTCACCGTCGTCGACGACCCGGACGACGCGATCGCGACCGGCGCGGTCGCCGCCCTTCTCGGCGACCTCCGGCCAGAGGTGATCCACAACCACATGTACCGGGCCGAGCTGGTCGGGACCCGGGCGGCCATCGCCCTGGGCGAGATCGGCCGGCCGCGACCCTTCGTGGTCTCGACGGTCCACTCGAGCCGGGTCCGGTCCGACGAGGACCGGGCGGAGCTGCGGATCCTCACCCCTCGGATGGACCGGCTCATCGCCGTCTCCCGCTCGATCGTCGACAAGCTCCATCACGAGGGTCGGGACACCGCCCCGATCGAGCTCATCCACAACGGGGTCGACCTGCAGCGCTACGACCACCAGGGTCCGTGCTGCACGCTGCGCGAGGAGTACGGTCTCCCGGCCGTGGGTCCGATCGTCGGGGTGGTCGCCCGGCTGGAGCCGGAGAAGGGCCATCCCACCCTCCTCGAGGCCTGGCCGCTGGTCCTGGCCGTGGTCCCCGACGCCACCCTCCTCGTCGTCGGGGAAGGCAGCCGGCGCGAGGCTCTGGAGGCGATGAGCCACGAGCTCGGGATCGCCGGGCGGGTGGTCTTCACCGGCCGTCGCGACGACGTCCCGGCGGTGACCGCCGCCCTCGATGTCGCGGTCCTGCCCTCCTACCGCGAGGCCCTTGGGCTGACGATCCTCGAGGCGATGGCCCTCTCCCGACCGGTCGTGGCCTCGAACGTGGGCGGGATCCCCGAGATGATCGAGGACGGGGTCACCGGGCTTCTCGTCCCACCCCGCGATCCGGAGTCGCTGGCTGGCGCCATCATCAGGCTCCTCCGAGATCATCCCCTCGCCGACACGCTCGCCCGGGCCGGTCACGACCTCGTCCACGAGCGCTTCTGCATCGAGCTGATGGTCGAGGCGGTCGAGCGGATCTACGACGAGGGCGCTCGGTCGATGCGGCCCGCCGAGGTTGCCGCCGGCTGAGCCCGCCAGGGCAACGCGATCGTGATCCCCGGCCAGTCGAAGCGCGGACCGACGTCCGGCTCCCGGAGGAACAGCGCGCCCACGAGGATCGCCGCGGCGTAGATCGGCAGCGGATGGGTGACCGCCAGCGGTGAGACGGCCACGATCGCGAGGGCGAACCCCGGCGACAGGGCGATGATCGAAGGGATGGCCAGGGCGATCGGCAGCGCGGCGTAGGTCCCGGCATACGGGGCGATCAGGAGGCCGGCGGTGACGGCCCAGACCAGGCCCACGACCGGTCCCCGGCGGAGGAGGACCAGCCCGAGGGCGACCGCCGTCACCAGCGCCACCGGCAGCCAGAGGTCGGGGAGGAGCGCACTGACGCCGTGGTTGCCGGCGAACGGCGAGGCGTATCGGGTCCCGCCGAAGAGTGCCCGGAGCCAGGCCGCATGGGCCCCCCAACCGAGCGCGAGCAGGGCGGCCAGCGAGACCGCCGCAGCCGAGACGACCGCGGCTAGGAACACCCGCGAGCGCCAGACGAGAAGCCACAGGAGCACCGGGACGAGGAGTGGCTTGGCGAAGGCCGCCGCGAGCAGCCCGAGCAGGACGCCGTTCCGCGCCCGCGGTGGGGCGAGGACCGCCGGGACCATCGCGATGACCAGGAAGACGTTGACATTGCCGAGCATCAGGTCGTGCAGGAACGGCAGGCAGCCGAGGGCGATGACGAGGGCCAGGGCACGCTGAGCCGGCGCGACACCCGGGGTTACGGCGAGGACCGCCCAGGCCACGAGGACGACCTTCGACCCGGCCAGGGCGAGGCCCACGATCGCTGGGTCGAACCGGCCGAGGAGCGCTCCCACCGCGGCGGCAAGGGGTGGGTACAGGTAGGCGGGATCGGCGTAGAGCGGACCGCCGTGCTGGAGCCGCTCGCCGGCATGGAGGACCAGGTCGAGGTCGATCCCCCACCAGCCCGTCCCCGCCCAGGCGGTCCGGACCCAGCCCTGGAATTCGCCCAGCCCGAACAGGACGACGAAGGCCGCCGTCGCGAACCAGGCGAGCCTCCAGCGCTCAGTGGTGGACATCGCCACGCAGCGTAGGTTCTCGCGTGGTCGCCCGCCAGCCGCCGACGGTCTGCCCCGGCGATCGTCCGCGGCTAGGACATTCGAGCCATCATCGGGCGAGCCGGGCCTGCGTACACTCGGCCCGAGGCGGTGCGGATAGGAACCACCACCGCTCGAGGCACGCGGAGGGCGAAGATCGACACCGCGATCGCGAACCCGCTGAAGCAGGCCGTCCGCGGCGTGTGGGTACTCATCCTGCGCAATCGCCGGGCTGTCCGGGATGCGCTGGTGATCCTGGGTCTCGGCCGTGCCTTCGTCTACTACGCCCTCCAGGGCATCGACCCAGTCGGGGCCGTCGGCGTCGACGCCCGGGCCTACTGGCGGGTGGACCTGGCCCACCCGTACGTCGCCTCGGGTGTCGGTGACATCTCGACCTACCTCTACCCCCCGATCTTCGCCCAGGTCCTGGCCCCCTTCTCGCTCCTGCCGTTCCCGGTCTTCTACGCCCTCTGGACGGTCATGGCGATCGGCCTGATCGTCTGGCTGGTCCGGCCCTGGCCGTGGGCCCTGGCGATCTTCGCCCTGCCGATCAGCTACGAGCTGATCGTTGGCCAGGTCCACCTGGTCATCGCCGCGGTCATCGTCCTCGGATTCGCCCGGCCGGCGCTCTGGGCGATCCCGATCCTGACCAAGGTCACCCCCGGGGTGGGGGTCCTGTGGTTCGCCTTCCGGCGCGAGTGGCACAAGCTGGCGATCGCCCTCGGCGTCACCGGTGCCATCGTCGCGGTCTCCTTCGTCGCCTATCCGACAGCCTGGTTCGAGTGGGTCGACTTCGTCCTGGGCAGCACCCAGCGAGGCGAGGCGCTGCCGCTCCGGGTCGCGATCGCGGTCGGGATCATGGCCCTGGCGGGCCTGACCAACCGACGCTGGCTCGTCCCGATCGCGGTGACGCTGGCCTTCCCGGTCGTCTGGGTGGAGACGTACTGCGTCCTGCTGGCGATCATCCGGATCGTCGACGACGCCGGCGGACTCGAGGCTGCCGAGCCGCTGACGGCGATCGACCCGCGCCCGGTCGGCCGGCCTTGACCGAGGCGGCCGCGCCCGCATCCTGGCGCCCCGGGCTCACGTTCGCCCAGCTCTGGGCGTGCCTTGCGGTGGCTCTGCCGGTCCTCGGCGCGCTCCTCGCCCCGATCTCCACGGTGGACCTCGCTTACCACCTGCGCGCCGGCGCGATGATCCTGGACACCGGCCGGCTCCCGTCGCCGGACGTCTTCACCTTCACGGCCGCAGGCGAGCGCTGGCTCGACCAGCAATGGGGCGCGCAGGTGGTCCTCGCCACCGTCTTCCGGGTCGGTGGCTGGGCCCTCCTGGCGGTCGGGCGCGCGGCCCTCGTCGGGCTCATCGCGGGACTCGTGCTGTGGGGCTGTCGCTCGGCCGGTGCGGGACTCCGGGTCGCCGCCTGGCTGACGCTGGCCGGGTTCGGCGTGGGGCTGGTGTCGCTGGCCCTCCGTCCGCAGCTGTTGGGGATGGCCCTCTTCGCCCTCACCCTGGCGATCCTCGCCGCCCGGCGACGGCACCCGCGGCTGGCCTGGGCGATCCCGCTCGTCGTCCTGGCCTGGTCGAGCGTCCACGGCTCGTTCTTCCTGGCTCCGGCGGCGGTCGGCGTCGCCTGGCTTGAGGACCTGACGGCCCGGCGTCCGGGCAGCGCTCGGCTGCTGGTCATCGCCATCCTGTCGGCCGCGGCCACCCTGCTGAACCCGTACGGTCTCGAGATCTGGACATACGCGGTCGGGTTGTCGGCAAATCCGACCATCCGGCGGCTCATCACCGAGTGGCAGGCAACGTCGCCGCTCTCGTTCGCCGGGCTCGTCTTCTACGGCTCCATCGTCGGGGTCGCCGCCCTCGCGGTCCTCGCCGCCCGGCGGGGTGCGCTCCGCCCACGCTTCGCCTGGCCGACCCTGCTCTGGCTGGTCGGCCTCGCCGCGATCGGGACGTACGCCGAGCGGGGGGTGGCCTGGTGGTCGATCGCGGCGCCGATCACCGCGGCCGGCCTGGTCGCGCTGCTTCCCGCCGGGCGGGTCGCCGTCGCGGCCGCAGCGACGCCCCCGGATGACGGGGCGCCCGGCGCCGGCCCGGTGGCGGCGGGGCCCGCGCGTGAACGTCGCAGCCTTCTGAACACGGCGATCGTCGCCGTTCTCGCTCTGGCGATCCTCGCCCTGCTCCCGGTCTGGCGCGGCGGCGATCCCCGCTACGGTCCGAGCGGCCTGCTGGCCGACGCGCCGAAGGGCATCACCGATGCGCTCCTGGCCACCGTCCGTCCCGGCGACCGGATCTGGAGCGCTCAGCGCTGGGGTTCGTGGCTCGAGCTCACCGTGCCGGAAGCCACCGTCGCGGTCGACTCGCGGATCGAGCTCGTACCGGCCGATGCCTGGACGGATCACCTGGCCCTCTCGGGCGGGTCCCCGGATTGGGCATCGATCCTCGAGCGCCGCGGCGTGACCCTCGTCGTCGCCAGCGCGACCGAGCAGGCGGCCCTCATCCGGGTCATGCGGGCCGGATCTCTTTGGCGGCTTCGCTATGAGGATGGCGAAGGTGCCATCTTCGAGCGGGCCGCCCGTGACCGCTCGGCGAGCCTACGTGCGACTGACGCGTCACGACCCTGCCGGCCGACGCTGAAGCTGACCTCTCGCTGTCCGCGCTGGTCGGCGTGAAGGAGACTGTCCGGCGGCGTCGGGACGCCCTCAGCGTTCCCGTGACGTCGGGATCGTCGCGCGTCACGGCCGGGAGCCTGAGCGGTGGCGACGGTCGAAGCGGAAGCACTTGTGGCCCAGGTAGCTGCAGACGACCACCGAACCGATGAAGAGCGCCTCGGTCACGTAGACGTTGAACGGCATCACCATCAGGGCCAGGGGCAGGACTACAAGGTTCAGGACCAGCGTGGCAAGGTATATGAGTGAGAAGCGGGGAAGTTCCCTGAGCACCGAACCCCGGCTCCGGAACACGACGTAGCGGTAGCCGAGATAGGCGTTTGCCACCGCGATCGGCCACGCGAGCAAGAGCACGACCTGGTAGGAAACGTAGTCGCCGAGCAGGAGCTGCAGGAGCGCCCAGACGCCGAATGCGAAGACCGTGTTCCAGGCACCCACCACGATGAAGAGCAGTCTGCTCTCGGTGGCCGAAGTAGAACCTGACGGACGACCCGAGCGACGGATGGTCGCGAAGCGCGTCGAGGTACCTCTCGAACCTGTTCGGTGCCAGGGATGCCGTCGGCCGCATGGGCGCGATGCTACTCTCCGGCGCTCTCGACGCCCAGAGGACTCTTGGTGACCGCATCCCCCCTTCGTCTGGGAGGTTCGGGCGCGCCAGGCTCGGCTCGACCGAGTCGACAGCGCCGCTAGCGCCCGGGGCGGGCGCGCTGAACGGCCTGCCGCTCGTGGCGGCAAAGTACCACGCGGGGACCGGCGGGTCGGAGCGTACGCTCTGCCGCAGCACTGCTCATCCCAAATTCGCAAGGGTAGGATCGCACTTGGACGTGCTGCCGTCGCTCACGGATGAGCTCGCCATCACCGTCTCCAATGGAGAAGTGTGGCTCGCGATCTGCCAGGCGTTGCTGTTTGGCGGTGTCTGTCTTGCTGCTTGGCACGTGGATGGTGCGGGGGGTCGGACTCCTCGATCCCGGCGCCCCGGCCGCGGAGACTTTCGGCGTCGGGCTGGCGTCCGGTCTCATGGTCCTGGCCGCATGGTGGGCCACGTTCGCATCCGGTGGGCGGAGCTCACTGACGCCGGTGGCGGTCGGGTTCGTGATCTCGATCGCTCTCGCCAAGGCTCGACGAGGCCGATCACCAGTACGGGCGCAGTCCCAGGCGGACGCGCCGTCTGAGACAGTCGGCGATCCGGCAGCTCCTCGATGGTCCCGCTACCGGCCCATGGTCCTCACCGCCCTGGCCGGCGTCGCCTTCATCGTGGGGATCGCGGTCCTGTACGGATCCACAATGGCGTTGAGCGCGCGCGACGGCGTGCAGCCCGTCGAGAACGTCGACGAGGCGTACTACTCGCATCCTTGGCGCGGACCTTGCCGCGACGGGAACCGAGACGATGTACTCGCCGTCCGGGTTCTCGCAGCTCGAAGGGCTTCCGACTCAGAACTGGTACCACTGGGGCGAGCTGTGGCTCGCATCGATCGTCATCAAGACGCTCGGGACTGCGCCGATCGCGGCTCGCTATCTTCAGTCGTGCTACCGGTCCTGCTCCTTGCCGCCGCGAGCCTCACCGGGACCGTCGTCCGCCGTCTGGCTCGGACCGACTCCCGTGCGCCTACGTGTTCGGCGTCCTCGGCATGCCTGTTCCTCGCCCCAATCCCGCTGGTGCCGGGACCCTTCTTCAGCTCGTGGGCCATCGGTCTGATCTTCGGGATCACGTCGTATGGTCTGGCGGCTGTCGCGGTTCTTCTCGCCCTCTACGGGTTCGCAGTGCTGGGCGGGCGGACTGCGAGCTGGGCGCTTGCCGCTTTCGCGGGCAGTGCCGTCTCGATGATCGTACCGGCGCACCTCGTCGTGGCCGTGTTGGCGATCGTTGGTGTCGGGACGATGTGGTGCGTGCGGATCGCCGTAGCCGTTGCCACCACGAGACACCTTCCGCTGGTATCGGATGTCTGGCGACGCACCATCATCGCCACGACCATCGCCCTCGTCGCCACCGTCACGTGGGGTCTCCTGACGGGCCACACCGTCGGTTCGAGCGGAGTATCGCCGGGAGTGGCCCCGTTCAACGCTTTCTGGCGCGATTCCGTCGCGATCACGATTCTTGGGCGCCGGTGCCATCTTCGCGATCATTGCGGCTTGGGTCGTTCGTCCGGTCCTCGGCACGGATTCCGGCGGATGTCTTCGCCGGGACACTCGTGATCCTCGTCGCGGGTGCGGTCGTCTGGGGGGCGCGCGTGGCCGACGTCAACATGTTCCACGTGTTCTACGGCGGCATCGCCGTCTTCGCGGCGCCGGTCGCGGCGGTCGCGGTGGTCGTAGTCATCAAACGCCTGCACGAGACTAGGCACCTGAGGATCGCGGTGGGGCTCGTGGCGCTCTGCCTTGTCCAGCTCGAGCTGGGCGTCGTCCTCGGGATCCACCGCCTGCAGCTCTTCGGACCACACCAGTACGAGCCGATCCCGGTCGGCCTGCTTGAAGACGATCGAGCGGCTGCCACCGGATGCCAAGCTGGCGTATGCGTGCGGGACCTACGAGGAAGTCGGATTCGCGGGTTCGCGTCTACTCAGCATCGACGCGCACACGGGCCGCCGCGTCGTGCCGATGTGTTTCGAGGCGGACACACCCATCCTGATGGGCGCCGAACTGTCCCCGCTCGTTCCCAACGTCTTCTTCACCTGGGCTCCGCAGCGCTCGCTGTATCCGGACGCCGCGGCAGATCCTCCGCCGGCCGAGGTCGCCGCGTTCCTCAAAGCCAACGGCATCGACTACATCTACGCGGACGCGAAGCACCCGAACACGTTGGTCCCGGACGCCGTCCCAGTGGCCACGAGCGGGGACGGACAGGTCCTCGAGGTTCGATGAGCGACTCCCTACCACCTCCGCTGCCCAGGAAGAGGACTTCCATGCCGAAGACCGGACGCATCAACGTGACACAGCCGCTCATGCCGCCGCTCGACGAGTTCATGCCCTATCTCACCAAGATCTGGGAGACCAAGTGGCTGACCAACGGCGGCCCGTTCCAACTACCTGAAGAACTTCGGGTACTCGGGCGAGGTCACCGTGGTCGCGCCGGGTATCAACGGCAAGATGAACGAGCTGCAGGCGGCATTCGGTCTGCTACAGCTCAAGCACATCGGCGCGGCGATCGCCGAGCGCCGCGAGATCGACGGTCGATACCGTGAGCTGCTCGCGGGGGTCACCGGCATCCGATGCGTCGGGCGAACGACCGACACCGTGAGCAACTTCGCATACTTTCCGATCTTCATCGACGACGAATATCACACGAGCCGCGATGCCCTGAACGAGAAGCTCCGAGAGCACGGCATCTTCGCCCGAAGGTACTTCTACCCACTGGTCGCGGAGTTCCCGATGTACCGCGGCCTTCCATCCGCGAGCGTCGATAATCTGCCGGTCGCGCTGGAGGCCTCCCGCCAGGTCCTCTGTCTGCCGATCTACCCGGGTCTCGGCCTCTCGGTGGTCGACGAGATCGGTCGCCTCATCGCCTCGTCCGATGGTTGAATCCGTGATCGGATCCCACCCGCCTGCGATGGAACTGACGGCGGCGATCATGCAGCCCTATTTCCTGCCATACATCGGCTACTTCCAGCTGATCGATGCGGCCGACCTGTTCGTCGTATATGACCAGGTGAAGTACACCAAGAGTGGCTGGATCAATCGCAACCGTCTGTTGATCGATGGGCGGGACGCCACGTTCTCCCTGCCGCTGAAGCACGCTTCCGACGCCCTGGACGTCTGCGACCGCGACCTGGCTGATGACTTCGCGCCGGACAAGCTGCTCAATCAGTTCGCAGGCGCATACCGGAGAGCGCCGTATTTCGCCGCTGCCTTTCCCATCGTCGAACAGGTGGCTCGATGTGAGGAGCGCAATCTGTTCCGATTCCTCTACCACTCGATCGTCACGATCTGTGAACATCTCGGGATCACCACGAAGGTCGTACCGTCGTCCGAGATCGTCATCGATGGCCGGCCCAGAGGCCAGGACCGGGTGCTCGCCATCTGCGAGGCAGTGGGAGCCACCGTCTACGTCAATGCCATTGGCGGACTTCAGCTGTATTCCAGGGACGGATTCCGGGAGCGCGGCATCGCGCTGAAGTTCATCAGGTCTCGCCCGTTCGAATACGCCCAGCTCGGAAACGGGTTCGTCCCGTGGCTGTCGATCGTGGACGTCCTCATGTTCAACCCGCTCGACGTGGTCCGAGGCGTGATCCGCACCAACTACGAGCTCATCTGACGCTCTCGAAAGGGCCGACCCGATGTTCCGATGGAAGAAGCTCGGCAGAGTCTTCACGCCGCAAGACGTGCGGGGTCGCAGCTGGCTGAAGGAATATGCGCAGGGACCCGCGACCCTGGTCTTCGACGACTTCGTCCGCGTCTACTTCTCCTGTCGTCCCCCGGCGGACGAGCATGGGCAGTACGTCAGCTACAGCGCTTATGTCGATCTCGACCGGGGAGACCTGTCCAGGGTCTTGCGCGTCGCTGACCGGCCCATTCTCGAGCTCGGAGGGCTGGGCGAGTTCGACGAGTACGGCACCTATCCCGTTTCCGTCATCCGAGCGGGCGACGAAGTTCGTGCCTACTACGGGGGGTGGACGCGCTGCGAATCCGTGCCGTTCAACGTCGCCATCGGGCTGGCGATCAGCAACGACTTGGGCCGAACCTTCAACCGGCTCGGGAATGGGCCGGTCCTGGGCTACTCGCTCGACGAACCCTTCGTGCTGAGTGGTCCGAAGATACGTCGCTTCGGCGACCTCTGGTATCTCTGGTACATCGCAGGGCGCAAGTGGAAGCCATGGCGTGGCCGACCGGAACCGGTCTACAAGATCCGAGCGGCGACGTCACCTGACGGGATCCACTGGACGCGTATGGACCGAGACCTGATCGAGAGCAGGATCGAGGAGAACGAGGCCCAGGCGAGTCCCGACGTGTCCTTCGCCGGCGGGACGTACCACATGTTCTTCTGCTACCGCCGCAGCCAGGACTACCGCGGCTCGGTCAACGGCTACCGCATCGGCTATGCCTCGAGCACTGACCTTGTGCACTGGTCGCGCGATGACGCCAGAGCCGGGATCGACGTCTCCTCCCAGGGCTGGGACGCCGAGATGGTCAGTTACCCGCACGTCTTCGAGGTGGACGACCGGACCTACCTGGCCTATCTCGGCGACCAGGTCGGAAGGTACGGCTTCGGATTGGCCGTTCTCGACGGTTCGTTGGGCTAGGGGACGATCGCCCGTGAGATGGAGGAAGCTGGGCCGGGTATTCGATCCTACGGCCGTCGATCTGCCGGCTGGATGCACGGAGTTCGCGCAGGCTCCGCAGGCGCTTGTACTCGATAACCGGGTGCGCATCTTCTTCTCGACTCGCGCGGTGGAGGCGGGTACCGGCAAGTACCTCAGTCACGTTGCGTTCGTCGACATGACGAGAACGCTGGACGCCATCATCGGGGTGTCCAGCGATGCTGTGATCCCACTCGGTGACCTGGGCTGCTTCGACGAGCACGGGATCTTCCCGATGAGCGTGCTCCGGCACGGCGATGCGATCTACGGCTACACGTGTGGCTGGAGTCGCCGGGTCTCCGTGTCGGTCGAGACCGCCATCGGCCTCGCCGTCAGCCACGACGACGGCCTCACCTTCCGGCGCGTCGGGGTCGGGCCCGTCCTCTCTGCGTCCCTGAACGAACCTTGCCTGGTCGGCGACGGATTCGTCAGGGTCATCGGTGACACGTTCCACATGTGGTACATCTTCGGTCTCGGCTGGAAGCGATCCGCCGCGGATGCGCTGCCAGACCGGGTCTACAAGATCGGACATGCCGTCTCCGCAGATGGGATCGACTGGGCCAAGGATGAGGCGCGTCAGATCATCGCCGACCGCCTCGGCCCAGACGAATGCCAGGCGCTCCCCTCGGTGATCGAGCTGGCAGGGCGCTACCACATGTTCTTCTGCTATCGACAGGCGTTCGACTTCCGCACGGATCCGCGAACGCGGCTACCACATCGGTCACGCATCGTCCGACGACCTGACGTCCTGGACCCGGAACGACCACGACCCGCCGCTGGTGGGCGGCCCGGACCCATGGGACTCCGACATGCAGTGCTACCCCCATGTCTTCGAATGCGATGGCCGGATCTTCCTGCTCTACAACGGCAACGAATTCGGCCGCTATGGATTCGGCCTGGCGGTGCTCGAGACATGAGCGTCTCCGTCGGCTTCGCCGTGAACACGGCTACCGTGACCGAGATCGCCGAGCACCTGTCCCGGTGCGATGCGTCCTTCATTCCTCCCCTCAGTGACAGGGTCGAGATCGAGGAATATGCCCGTAGGATCGGGCTCCGCGCCGAGCGGTTCGAGGCGTGGGCGGGCGGCATCTTGGTGGGGCTGGTGGCCGTCTACCTCAGCGACGAGGACCGCAGATGCGCCTTCGTCACCAACGTCAGCGTGGACCGCGGGCACCAGAGGTTGGGCATCGCATCGACGTTGGTGGCGATGTGCATCGAGCACGCCGCCCGTGACGGGCTTGAGAAGATCGAACTCGAGGTCGACGGCGAGAACATCGCCGCCCTCGATCTCTACGCGAGGATTGGCTTCATCGAGTCCCAGGTACGCGGGAGAACGCTCGTCATGCAGATGGATACCGGAAGAGAAGGACGTAAGGCCGACGGTCGGAACTACAACGCCGAGCTCCAGGACACGGCCACACATCGATACGCCTACGACTTCGACCTGGACGTCATGCACGGCTACATGATCCGGTAGTTCGAGCCGTTCTTCCAGGGCGGCACGGCCGGAGTTGGGGAGCTTCAGGGGCGACCTCACGAAGCGACTGCTGCCTCTTCGACGACGTGACCTGCGTGGACGCGTCCGATGCCGCGATCGACATGCACGAGGCGAGTTGGTCACCGGGCGGTATATGTGAACGGCCGGTTCGAGACCGTCGACCTCTCGAGGCGATACCGAAACATCATCCTCACCCACGTGCTGGAACACCTCGATGACCCCGTCGGGGTGTTGCGGCGCGTGAATGACGAATGGCTGGACGACGGGGGACGGCTCTTCCTGGTCTGTCCGAACGCGAACGCCCCATCGCGACAGATCGCGGTCGAGATGGGCCTGATCTCGCACAACGCCGCGGTCACGCCAGACGAGGCCGAGCACGGCCACCGGCGGACCTACTCCCTTGACACGCTGCAGCAGGATGCGGTGGCGTCCGGGTTGAAAGTGGTACATCGCTCAGGGATCTTCTTCAAGGGGTTGGCGAACTTCCAGTTCGACCGACTCCTGAAGACCGACATCATCTCAGCTGGCTACCTTGACGGGTGCTACGCCCTCGGTCAGCGATACCCCGATCTGTGCTCCAGCATCTTCCTGCTCTGTGAGCAAGGTGCAGCCCAATGAAGGTATCCATCGTCGTCGCCGTGTATCACAACGAGGGCGCCATCTCCTTGACGCACGAGAGGATCCGCGGCGTGTTCACGGACGTGCTGGCACGTCACGACTACGAACTCATCTTTGTCGACGACGGCTCGATGGACGGCTCGCTGAAGGAGATCCTGGACCTCCGGCAGAAGGATCCCCACGTCAAAGCGATCACTTTCACAAGGAACTTCGGGCAGATGGCCGCCATGCTGGCCGGCTTCAGAGAGGCCACCGGGGACGCGGTCATCAACATCTCGGCGGACCTGCAGGACCCCGTCGAGCTGATCCCGGAGATGGTGGAGAAATGGGAGAGCGGGGCTGTGATCATCGTCTGCTACCGGACCGACCGCTCCAATTCGACTCTCGCGAGGATCTCGTCTCGCATCGCCTATTCCGTCCTGCGCCTCTCCCTACCTCAGATCCCTCGCGGCGGATTTGACGTCGTGCTCATGGACCGGATCGTGATGGACACATTCAACGCGATCGACGTGCGGCACCGCTTCTTCCAGGGCGACCTGTTGTGGACCGGTTACCGCACCAGCTTCATCCCATACGTGCGCCAGAAGCGGACGATCGGTCGGTCCCAGTACAACTTCGGGAAGAAACTCAAGAACTTCCTGGACGCCGTGCTCGACGCCTCCTACCTGCCGATCCGGTTCATGTCGCTGCTTGGACTGATCACCGCTGGGCTGGGCATCCTGTACAGCCTGACCGTGATCTACGCCTGGCTTCGCGGTGACACACCGTTCACGGGCTGGGCGCCGATCATGATCGTGATCCTGCTTGTCGGCGGGCTGATCATGGTGATGCTGGGCGTGATCGGAGAGTACGTGTGGCGCATCAACGAAGAGGTGCGCAAGAGACCGAACTATGTTGTGCGGGACCGGTTCGAGTGAGCGATGCTCGTGGCGCCCTCTTTCGAGCCTCGCGTCTCGCAAGGTCCCGGTGTCTCTCGGAGCATCCTTCCTGATGTCGCTCGTGGCGACGCATGCGGACCCGTGCGGTGCCACGGTCAAGACCTTCGCGGTCGGGGTATCGGCGAACCCGGTCGTCCGGCAGCTCCACATCACCCGGCCGGCGACGGCCGCGACCGCCCACATCCCGGGGTTGCCGTAGAAGACGAGCGCCGGCGTCCGCGGCCACAGGGCGATGAGAGCGAGGATCGGCCAGACCCACAGGACCGGTCGGAGGCGGACCAGGACGTAGCCGACGACGGCCAGCGGGACGATCCACCAGACGATCGCCGGTAGGACCTGGAACGGGGCGAGCAGGTACACCACCACCGGCGGGTAGAGGGGGTCGCCCGCCCCGACCGGCGTCGGACCGGCCAACTGGTGAGGAAGGTACAGCTGGCCCGTCGAGAGCCAGCGTTCCAGGTGGCCCCGGTACTGGTAGAAGTCGACGCCCAGGCCACCCGGGCGGCCGGTCACGTCACGCCAGAGCAGGATGGCATCGATCGCCGCCAGCCCGCCGAGGACGGCGGTCAGCAAGAGGCTCATGTGGAGCCTTCTCGTGGGCCTGATCTCTGCCCCGTACGTGCCCCTCTATGGGCCGCGTGCCGGTGCTGGCCGGGGTGTTCCCGTTCGTGCGGGCCCACCCGCTGCGGGCTCTCGGCCTCGCCGCGATCGCCGTCCCCGGGGCCAACGTCAACCTGACGATCGCGGCCGTCGTCGCGCCCGTGCTCATCGCCCCCGGTGACTCGACCAGGACGACGCCGGCGACTACAGCCGGATCGAGCCCCAGTAGCGCTCGGCAGCACCGGGAACGCCGCCCAGGCCGGCGACCCGCCGGCCGTGGGAACGGACCGTCGCGGCCATCTCCCGCCGGCCGCCGAAGAGCCGATCGAGCTGGCTGGCGTAGAGCGAGATCCCGCTGATCTTCCACTCGAGCTGATCGCCGATGTCGGCGAACTCGGGCACGACCGAGATGTCGGCCGGCAGCCGTCCGAGCACATCCGTGTCCAGGTCCGAGAGCTGGCTGAACTCGTTCCACCAGGCGTACGGGAAGTCCTCGTAGAACGAGACGACCCCCGCCCAATCGGGCCCCGGCATGACCCAGCTCCGCGGCTCGACGAGCAGTCCCAGCCCCACCTCCCGGACGAGCTGGTGGTCCACGTGGCCACCGATGCCCAGCGGGAAGTAGACCTTCTGGGGCTCCAGCCGGGCGATCTCCCGGCGAAGGATCGCCGCCGGGGCGGTGTCTTCCGCCCTCGGCCCCCCCAACAGCTGGTCGTCGCCCTCGTAGCCGCGGAAGACCGCATCGGGCAGGTCGAGGAAGATGACCGACCCCTCGGCGTAGTAGGCGAAGCGCTCGTCCTCGAGCCGGCGCGTGGCCATGAGGTCGTCTGGCCGCCTCGGCCTCGGTCAGCTCCGTGGTCAGGACCGCGCCCTGGGTGGGGACGTCGTCGGCGAGCACCTGGCCGGCCAGCGACTGGTTGTGGATCGACGCCCGGCGGTACCAGCTGGACCGCTGCCAGAACCGCTTGGCGGCGGCATCGGCGTCGGCCTGGGTCGCCTCGAGGCGATCCCCCTCGGCCGCCCAGGGCGGCGCCGGGTCGTTCTCGTCGATCGGGTAGTCGGCGACCAGGCTCGCCCGGTTGAACGCCAGGGTGTCCGGCCAGTTCGCCTTCGACCCGAAGCCGAGGGCCTCCCGCTGGTACGGGGTGAGGACGTCGCGTCCGCCGGCGCCCGAGAAGACGGTCACGATCGCGACGTTCTGGCCGAGCTCGCGGAGGCTTCCGATGAGCCCGCCGCACGAGAGCGCGACATCGTCCGGGTGCGGCGCGATGAAGACGTGGGTCATGGCCCGGCGAGTATACCGGGCGTCCCGACCGCCTCGCGGGACGTCTAATCGGGCCAGCCGCCCGCGCCGACGAGTGGCACGAACACGCACGGATCGTCGCGACGCTCGGTCCAGGTCGATCCCTCGCGGACGACGAGGACGAGCACCTGGCGATCGCGCGGACCGATCGGGATGACGAGTCGGCCTCCGTCCACGAGCTGGTCCCGGAGCGGTTGTGGGACACGCGGCGCGGCGGCCGTGACCACGATCCCATCGAACGGCGCACTCGTCGGGTCGCCAAGGCTGCCGTCGCCGACGCGGATCGCCACCCGATCGGCCAGTCCCAGGGTCACGAGTCGCTCGAGGGCGCCGTCGGCCAGCTCAGGATGCCGCTCGAAGCTCACCACGGACGCCCCGAGGCTGGCGAGGATCGCGGCCTGGTAGCCGGTACCCGTCCCGACTTCCAGGATCCGGTCCCCCTCGCGGACGGCGAGGAGCTCGGTCATCCGGGCGACCATGTACGGCTGGCTGATCGACTGCCCGGCCTCGATCGGCAGGGCCGCATCCTCGTAGGCCTGCCGGCGGATCGCGCTCGGGACGAAGAGCTCCCGAGGGACCGTGGCCATGGCCGCCAGGAGGGGCTCGTCGCGGATCCCACGCCGACGGAGCTGGTCCGCGACCATCGAGTCCCGCGCAGCGGCGATCCGGTCCGGATCGGTCGGATCGTGGCCCGGGTGGCTGCCCACGGCGCGAGGATACGCCGGTGCGCGGCTCCGGCGACAATGCCTGCCGCTCCCGGTGGCGACGCTCAGGCCGAGGGCGAGGGACCGACGGAGGGCTCGGCCGACGGCTCCACCGACGGACCGGCCGAGGGAGCCCCGGATGGCGCCGCGGACGGCGAGGCCGACGGCGAGTCCGACGGCGAGTCCGACGGAGCGACCGAGCCCGAGGCCGACGGGGCGACCGAGCTCGACCCCGCCGGCGACGGCGACTCCGAGGCAGCGGGCGTCTCGACCGGGATCGGCTCGGGTGTGGGCAGCGGGGTGAGGAAACCGCCCTTACCCAGGAACACGCCGTTGACGAGGATCAGACCGAAGACGACGGCCACGACGATCACGAATACCTGCGAAGCGCGGTCCCTGAGCCGCGGGGCTTCATCGGCCTGCGCGCCGGGGGGTCCAGCCGCCCCGGTCGGACGCCTGGGACCGGCGGCAACGGAAGCGGCCGCCCCGGTCGCCGCCGGGACGGCGGGCTCGGGTGTCTCCTCCCCCGGACCCTGCTCATCCTCCGGCTCGAGCCCGTCCTCGACCGGGTCGGCCGGCCCCGTCGTGGGCTGGTCGGTCGTGGGCTGCTCGGGCTCGGTCATCCGGTGGTCCGCTCCTCGGGTGCTCGGCTCGACCAGGCAGGTCGACCGACCGGGAGTGTACCGAAGCGGGCCATCATGCGTCGCGGAGCGCCGGGACCAGGAGCCCGCCCAGGCCCGCCGCCACGGTCAGCGCCCCGAACACGATGAGGACCGTCGTGACCCCGATCGCGTTGGCCAGGAAGCCGCTGGCCGCCATGGCCACCGTCAACGACCCGAAGACCAGCGAGAAGCGCAGCCCGACCACCCGGCCGATCATGTCGCGCGGGGTCCGCTGCTGGAAGAGGGTCTGGCTCGGGATGACGTAGACCATGTTGGCCACGCCGATCCCGACCGCCAGCCCGATCGCCGCGGGGACGTTGCCGGTCAGGCCCAACCCGACCAGGCAGGCTCCGTTCACGGCGTACCCGACGATGACCAGGCGACCCTTGCCGAACCGTCCCCCGATCAGGCCGATGAGGAAGCCGCCGACCAGGTTCCCGACGCCGAGCCCGGCTTCCATGAGCGCGTATACGGTGGGCGTGGCCAGGCTGCCCCGCTGGAGGGCGATGTCGACGTAGATGAAGGTGACCGAGATGACGATGCCCGTCGAGAACTGGGCGACGACCGCCTGGGCCGTGTTCGCCAGCAGCGCTCGATCGCCGCGCAGGAAGCGCCAGCCCGTGCGCATGTCGGCGAGGATGCTGGTCGTGACGTCCTCGGCCAGCCTGATCAGCGGCGGGATCCGGACGGTCAGGATGAGTGCGGCGGAGACGAGGTAGGACGCCGCGTCGAACCAGAACGCGAGCGGGATCGAGCTCCCGAGGAAGGCGACGAAGAGCCCGGCCAGCGGGTAGCCGATGACGTCCGCCAGCGTCTCGGCCAGCCAGTTCGCGGAGTTGGCCGTCAGAAGGTCGCTCTCCCGGACGATCCGGGGCATGACCGCCTCGCGCGCCGGCCGGAAGAAGATCGAGATCGAGGTCACCAGGAAGACGAGCGGGTAGACCAGCACCAGGTTCGTCACCGCGGCGACCGGGATGAGCAGGACGATCGCGGCGCGCAGGAGGTCGCTGACCACCAGGACCTGCTTCTGGTCCCAGCGGTCGACGAGCGCGCCGCTGACCGGGCCGAGAAGCAGGTTCGGCAGGGTCGCGGCGAGGAAGACGAAGCCGACGGCGACCGCCGAGTGGGTGAGACCGTAGACGACCACGGCCAGGGCGATCTGGGTGACCCGGTCCCCGAACAGGCTGATGAGCCCGCTCGTCCAGAGCGCCGAGAAGGACGGGTCGAGGGCCAGGCGGACGTACGGGTGACGACGGATCCGCTGGGCGACACCCGGTGCGGGCAGTGCGACGGCCGCTCCGGCCATCGCGCCGGCCTCGCCAGCGGCCAGCGTCCCCGGGCCGTCGGCCAGTGAGGCCTGGGGGCCGCCCAGCATGATCGGCCGGGCCAGGATCGAGGCCTCGGCCAGGCCGCCGATCAAGCCGGTCTCGGGCCGGATGCCCCCGGCGACGCCAGCGCCGGCCGGCGGAACGCCATGCAGTCGAGCCGAGCCGGCGAGCCCGGGGACCTGCTCCGGGATGGGCTCGGGGGCGGGCCGCTCCTCTTCGGTCGCCTGGGTCGGTGTCCGCAGGACCGTCGCGAACAGGAAGAAGCCGAGGCCGATCGAGATGACGACGTCGCCGATGGAGGCGACGTTCCGGACGAACGGGACCGGGATCGGGATGACGTCGGCCAGCGGTCCGAGGTGGGCCAGGAACGACGCGTCCATCTGGGGCGGCAGGATGTAGTGGATCGGGCTGAGGACATCGGCCGGGGTCAGGCCGGCCGTCGCGAGGCTCGGCGCCCAGATCGGCATCATCCCGCCGTTCACGGCGATGACCACCGCGTTCGAGAGGACGCCGACGAAGGCGATCGCCAGGCCGGGCAGGCGCCGGTTCGCCCAGAGCGCGACGAGCAGGATCGCGTAGGCGAAGACCAGCAGGGGGACCCGCAGGGTCTCGGCCAGGGGAACGTCTCGGAGGAGGGCGGCCTCCGTGCCGAAGCGGACGACGACCGCGAGGAAGATGGCCGGCAGCCACCTCATCCGGATGGCGAGGAGATTGCCGAGCCGGCCTCCGGCGATGAGACCCGCGACCAGGCCGAGGACGATACCGCCGAGGAGCACCCGCTAGCGCGAGTCGGCGACCGACGCCCCCGGGGCCGTCGAGGCCGCGCCGTGGTCGCCGATCAGCGGTGGCAGTGCGCGTAGCCTGGCGGGTCCGCCCGGGCCACCCGAGTGACCCTCGACGGCGGCGCCACCGCCGGGGTCGTGGATCCCCTCGACCCACTTCGTCCGGACGAAGGCGTCGACGACCTGCGGGTCGAACTGGATCCCGGCGAACTTGCGCAGCTCGCCGAGCGCCATCTCCGCCGTGAGCGGCACCATCCGGTAAGGCCGGGCCGCCGTCATGGCCTCGAACGCGTCGGCGACATGGAGGACCCGGGCCAGCTTCGGGATCTCCTCGCCGATGAGTCGGTCGGGGTAACCCGAGCCGTTGAACCATTCGTGGTGGTGACGGATGATCGGCAGCTCCGGAGCGAGCTTGGTGACGGGCGCGATGATCTGGGCGCCCAGGACCGGGTGGCTGTTCATGATCGTCCGCTCGTCCTTGGTCAGCCGGTCGGCCTTCAGCAGGACGTGATCCGGGACCCCGATCTTGCCGACGTCGTGGAGCAGCCCGCCCCACTCCAGGGCCTCCATGTCGGCCTCCCCGAGCCGCATCACCATCGCCGATGTCGCTCGCGATCTCCATCACCCGCCGACTGTGCTTGCTGGTGAACGGGTCTCGCTTGTCGACAGCCTCCGCGAGCGCCCCGATCGTCTGGGTGAACATCTCGCGCATCTCGACGTAGCGCTGGTGAGCAACTCGCGTCGTGTAGAGAGGGAGCGCGAAGAGGAGCGTCGCCCAGACTCCCGCGCCGCTGGGCAGGTGGTAGATCTGCGCCATAAGCCAGGCGAGCGGAGCTAGGGCGAACAGGTTGGCCAGGTACGCCTTGGTGTCGCCGACGAGGACAAGCCGGAAGTCGAGCCCGCGTCAGCAGGCTGACGCTGGCAGCGGTGATCAGCACGTTCAGGAAGAGACAGATCGTGCGCCCGCAATGCGCCGCCGAACGAAGGCCATCGCCGGTCGTCGGCGACTAGGTCCCCGATGACCTCGATAGGCGAAGGCGCCGACAAGGGCCGGCAGCACAATGCCAGCGTGATTGAAGAGCGTCCCGTACCAGGGGATGCGACCGCGGAGTTCGCGGATCTCCGTCGTTCCGAGTGCGGCGACCCACCCTGCCGCGACAGGTCCACCGAGCATCGCCGCGGCGATGATGGGCGCCATGACGACTGAGACAATCGTCCCTCGTGGCATCCGGACCGGGAACGCCGATGCGAACAGGGTGATGCACGGTCCAGAAGGCCAGGCCCGCAAGCACGGCGAGCTCGTTCGCCGGGCTGAACTACGGCGATCTGCGGGCGTCATGCCGAGGATGCAGGTCCGGGCGGCCGAGCATAGACAAGGCTCGTGACAACGAGTGCAATGCACTCGCTCCCACGAGCCCAGCGATGTAGACCTTAAGAGCCTTCGGCATCACCAGTCCCTACGCGACCGACTCGGTCTGGGAACTGTAACCCCTTCAAGTCAGGGTCGGTATGGGACTATGGTCCTAGAAGCCCCTGAGTGACGCTCCTCCCGCCAACGCAATCGCGGCCACGGCCGCCAGACGGCCAGCCAGACGAGAGAGTCGATCCTTCATCGGTCGATCCCTTTCGGCCGTCTTCTACCAGGTCTTGGTCAGGATTCGGGTGCCACGCTCGTTCCTCCTCGCGGCCTCCGTGCCCAGAAGACACGAAAACCGACCTGACTGTAAGTCGGTCGGTTGCACTACTCGCTCCGCTTCACCCTAAGTGCCCATTTCAGGTGAAGCATCGGCGCGTCCGAGCGTCTTGACATTACTTCCTAGTACCGGAGTACCAGGTCAGTGGCCGGACTATAGGGATGCCGCAACGGCACCGGTCAATACGGCACCTTACCTATCCTCACAGACTGACTCGAGCGGGGGTGGCTCGATGCCGAGCTCGTTCCTCAGGACTGCCGCGTAGTGCGCGTACTGCTCGGCCGCCGCTGCGTGCGCGCCGGTTCGTCGGTACAGCTTCAGAAGCGAGAGTTCGATCTGCTCGGCGTCTGGGTCTACCTCGACGGCCCGGCGCGCCAGGCCAATCGCGCGGTCGAAGGCCCCGGCATTCGTGTCGGTCGAGCACGGCCTTCTCGATGATCTCGAGGTAGGCGGCGTGCAGGGAGTCGCGGTAGGGACCGCCCAGTCCTCGTACGCGAAGTCGAGCGCGAAACGGCCCGCGGTAGGCCGCGCTCACGCGCTTCGACGTTCTCTGGAGATGGATCTACCTCGGCGCCGCGAATCGCCGACGCGTGGCCGCGATTGAGCTGCTCGTGACAAGCTCGGGGTCGAGCCATACGCACATCTGAGTCGTGGTGGACGTAGCCGGGCGACGTCTCGTCCTCGAAGGAGGGTTCGAAGACCCGCCGCAGGAAGTAGACCGTCTGGTTCAGCGAGTTAGTCGCGACGTCGGGCTCGAAGTCCGGCCAGAGGGCGTCAAGCACTTGATCGCGCGTGGCCGCCGAGCTGCGGCCGCGTCAGCAGGAAGCAGAGAAGGGACGAGCACCTTCCGACGGATGTCGGTTCCAACGATGAGCTCGTCTCCGATCTGAACGTGCACTCGACCCTGATCGAGGACGATCACTCGCCGCGCAAGTCGTCGGGCGAGTCCGCGTCCGAGGTCGAGCGCACCTGGATGACGACGCAGAGACTTGGCGGCCTTCCGAAGCACGGCGACATCAGACAGTTCGCCGATTTCATCGAGCATCCGGGCCGACCGATACTGCGTCTCATTGTTGCCGGTCGCCAAGACATTACGAAGTGGTTCCCGCCATCGAACGGGTCTCTCCTGGCCTCATTGGCAATGACTTCACACGTCCCCGCCCGCAGTTCGCCAAGACGGATCGCAATAGCCTCGGCCAGCATCGACAGCGTCCATGGAAACTCACCGGCAGCTTGCGTGAGGCTTTCATCGGGCGGTCTGTGGCTGTCGGCGATGTCAAGTAACACGCGCGAAGCAGCAGCAAACGGCCTTGCGCCTTGCGCAGCCGCCAGGTGCAGTGCCGCAGCTGCATCTCGAGAAGCTGAGGGCGACTCGGTTGCACAGGACAAGCACGCCGTGACGAATTTCGCTCTCGAGTTGAACGCGAGACTGGGGTGTGGCCGGCTAAGATCGATCTGGGAGAGTTCGACCTTGGCGGATGCAAGTCCCCCTCCTCAGCGCCAATTCGGCCCGCGTGAGTCGGGCTAGGTCCTCAAGGGCAATCGGAAGGAGCGGTTCCTCGAACGCTCGGACGAGTAGGGCGGCTCCGGACTCACGATCCCCGAGCATTGCGTGCATCTGCGCGTGCTCGACGAGGATTTCGCCACGTACGGCATCGAATGGCGTTCCCTGAGCCCGGTTCATCTCCGCCTGCGCCAGGTCCCAGCGGTTCCCGAAGGCGTAGGCCCAGGCGACCGACGAACGGGCCGACTCCAGCTCTAGGCCGGCCGACGTCCCAGCGAGAGCCTCGACGGCGCGGAGCGCTGCGTCGAGCATCCCCTCAGTATCACCTCGAACCGATCGGCCTCAGCCACATTGAGGAGGGAAATGCCCACGTAGTGCTTCAGGCCGCGTCGGTTCTGCTCCTCGGCCATCTCGGACAGCATGGATCGGATGTCATCGAGGTTCCCGCTCGCTGATCCGTCCACGAGCGCGATCAGACCGCCGCCGAGATCGGACTGAGCACCGCGGAGTCGGTGCGTTTGATGGAGGGTCTCGGCGACCTCGAGGGATCTCTCTAGTTGCCGGACTCGAAGAACGGGGTCACCAGGTTGGCGAGTGCGTAGTCGGTGAGTTCGCGATCTTCGAACTCGCAGCGTCAGGTCCACCGCGACCTCGGCGTGTGTCACCGCGCTTGGCATGTACCTCGGTGAAGATCCATCCGCGAAGTGAAGAGCTCGTACGGTGCGTTCGGTTGTTCGATGGGCCCAGTCAGAAGTACGACTCGGCGAGGGCGAACTCGCCGCCGCCCATGATCGCCGGGACGGCGCCTGAAACGACGTCCTCCAGATCGTCCGCATGGTCCGCCGCCGCCGCGTAGTGGTAGGCGGCAAGCCGCCAATCTGTTCGAGCTTGTATGGCGGGCGACCCTCCGATGCAGCTCCCTAACGCCGCATCGTCCCGTCGGTCCGCCGAAGTCGTGCTTCGAGGAACTCGCGCACCAGTGGGTGGTAACGCCGCGCGCCCGGCGTCTGACGTCGCCTCTACTCGCACAGGAGGCCGAGTCGCTCCGCATCCGACCGATGCATCTCCTCAGCGTGGTTTGGGCCAGGCCGCGACCACCTGCGCTAGCTCGAGGTCGACCAACTGCAGCAGCGAGGTCGCCATCAGGAAGCTGCTGCGTCTGCTCGTCGAGGTCGCCGACGACCTCCTCGGCGAGGTAGTCGTAGAGGTCGCCGTGGGCGCCGGTGAGGTTGCGAACGAAGGCGCGGACCTCGGAGGGGGGTCGGTCGCGCATGGCGGCGTTGACCATCTCGAGGGAGGCCGCCCACCCTTCGGTGCGGTCGGCGAGGTCCGCGAGGACGTCGGTCTCGAGGGCGCGCCCGTACGTGTCACGGAAGAGGCGCTCGGTCTCGTCGAGGTCGAAGCGCAGGTCGTCGGCGGTCAGCTCGGCGACCTCGCCGAGGGTTCGCAATCTGGCCAGGGGCAAGGTGGGCGTCTGGCGGCTGGCAAGGACGAGGGTGAGCCGCTCGGGACCGCGCGAGATCAGCTCGCGCATGAGGACCCGGATGTCCGCGATGTCGTCGACCAGGTGGTAGTCGTCGATGATCAGCGAGGCGCCTCGCGATCCCAGCGACTGGAGGTCCCGCAGGTACGTCGCGAAGATCGTGTCGCGCGAGGGACCGGCCCCCAGGCCGAGCTCGGCGAGGAGACCCTTCGTCGCGGTCCCGAACTCCGGCTCGATAGCCCGACCTGCGGCCACGAGGTAGTGGACGAAGCTGACCCAGTTGCGGTCCTCTTCATCGAGCCGATACCACATCGTGGGTCGACGGTGATGCCGGGCGAAGTCCGCCAGCAATGTGGTCTTGCCGTAGCCTGCCTCGGCCGTGACTAGGACGACCCGGTTGTGGACCTTGACCTTCAGCCAGTCCAGGAGCCGCTCACGGCGGAGGATCTCCCGGCGGAGCGGCGGGCGTTCGACCTTCGAGAGCTGGAGCGGGAACTCGCGCACGACCTCGGCCCCCATCGGGAGGGAGAGCCTGGAGTCGGGCGCCGGCCGTCCCGGGCCGACCGGCACCGGCTCCCGCGTGCCTGGGCGGGCGCGGGGCGGGAGGGACGGGCCGAACGATAGGGACGACGCTCGCGCGATGTCAATCTCGTCGGGTTCGTCGACCACGGGGCGTTCGGACAGGGGCATGACGGGCATGGTGCCCGCCGGGGCTCACTCCGCGATTAGCTGCGACGAGCGTCGCGATCAGCCCTCGTATTCGAAGCCGATCTTCAGCTCGACCCGGTACTCGACGATCTCGCCGTCCTCGACGTTCGCGCTCGACTTCACGACTTCGACCGTACGGATGTTGCGGACCGTCTTCGAGGCGGTTGCGACCGCCATCCGGGCCGCGTCGGACCACGAACTCGGACTCGTGCCGACCATCTCGCGGATGATGATGACGCCCATATCGTGATCTCCCGACCGGCCATCACCGGGGCTCTCCGGGTCCTTGCCGTGGTCCCAGTCTAGCGACGGCCGGCCGCGGTTCGGGCCCTCGTCGGTGGCGCCAACGATCGCCGGCGTCGTCGATCCGGCCTCGTTGGAACGGGTGATCTCAGGCGAGTGCGGCGCTCGTGCCGGCGGCCCGGACCTTGTCGAAGCAGGAGCTGCAGTAGACGGGTCGATCGTTCCTCGGGGCGAACGGCACGATCGCCTGGCCGCCGCACTCGCCGCAGATCGCGGCATGGAACTCGCGTGGCCCGTCCACCGAGCGCGCTCGCTTCGCGTTGGCGCGACAGGTGGGGCATCGTTGGGGGTCGTTCTGGAGACCCTTGCTGGCGAAGAATGCCTGCTCACCGGCCGAGAAGAGGAACTCCTCGGAGCAGTCGCGGCAGGGCAGCGTTCGATCCTGGTACACCCTCGTCCCTCGTCCCTGGTTTGCGGGCTGCCACGGATGGATCGTGTCCCGATCGGACGGGCGGCGGCGGGGTCGAACCAGCGGTCCCCCGAGATGCCTCTGCGCGCGCTCGACCCCGACCGCGCTCGAACGGTCGAAACCCTGACCGGGAGGATACGCGCGCAGTCAATCCCCGAGAAGGGGTGAGATCCGTGGAGTGGGCGGAGCGGCCGACGACAGCCATCGCCGGCAGGCCGTGGTCCCGACGACCTTCCGGTCGCGCTCAGCCGGCGATGTCGGCGTAGCGCTCACCGGCGTATGAGACGAAGCGCGTCTGGCGCTTCTTGAACCAGAGCTGGATCTCTCCGGTGGGACCGTTGCGGTGCTTGGCCAGCTTGAGGTTGATGACCTCGCCCTCCTGGTCCTGGTCCTCCGCGCCACGGTCCTTGTCCCGCCACAGGAACATCACGAGATCCGCGTCCTGCTCGATCGCTCCGGACTCGCGCAGGTCCGAGAGACGGGGCTCCTTGCTCTCGCGCATCTCCGGCTGCCGGGAGAGCTGCGACAGGGCGATGACCGGGACCGACAGCTCGCGCGCGAGCGCCTTGAGCCCCCGAGAGATCTCCGACACCTCCTGGACACGGTTCGCGTCGCGGTTCTGGCTGGTCGCCTGCATCAACTGGAGGTAGTCGACGATGATGAGGTCGAGGCCGGCCTCGGCCTGGAGCCGGCGAGCCTTCGTCCGGAGCTCCATGGCCGTGATATTCGGCGTGTCGTCGATATAGACGGGGGCCTCGGACAGCGCGTTCATCGCCGGGGCGAGGCGGGCGAAGTCCATCTCCTCGAGGAACCCGGTCCGGAGCCGCTGCGAATCGATGTTCGCGACACTCGATAGCAGCCGAAGGACGAGCTGTTCCTTGCTCATCTCCAGGCTGAACACGCCGACGCTGCGACCGTCGGTCACAGCGGCGTGCTCGGCGATGTTCAGGGCGAAGCTGGTCTTGCCCACGCTGGGTCGAGCGGCCAGGACGATGAGATCGCTCTTCTGGAGTCCGGTGGTCAGGGTGTCGAGGTCGGTGAACCCGGTCCGGACGCCGCTGATCTCGCCCCGGTGGGCATGAAGATAGTCGAGCCGGTCATAGGCATCGTGGAGGAGGGTCTTGAGGGTGCTGAACCCGGTGGAGATCCGGCGCTGGCTGACATTGAACAGCTCGCTCTCCGCCCGGTCGATCGCCTCCTGGATCTCGGCCGGATCCTCGTAGCCGATCCCCGCGATCTTGCCCGCCGCCGAGATGAGATTCCGAAGGACCGCCTTGCGTTCGACGATCCGCGCGTACTGGACCGCGTGGACGGCGGTCGGGGTCTGGTTCGAGAGGCTGGACAGGTAGGACCGGCCGCCGATCGTCTCGAGCTGGTCGGAGCGCTCGAGGGCCTCGGCGACCGTGACGATGTCGACCGGCTCGCGACGGTCGAACAACTCGAGCATCGCCGCGTAGATCGTGCCGTTGGCGGGCCGGTAGAAGTCCTCCGGGCGGAGGAACTCGGCGATCTCCACGACGGCGTCGCGGTCGATGAGGATGGCGCCGAGGACGGACTGCTCGGCTTCCGTGCTCTGGGGCGGGAGACGGTCGATCAAGGCACACCGAAACTGACGGGGAGGAGTGACAGGTCGAGTGTCACCGAGCCGAGGGGTCGAACGCTCAACGAACCCGGGCCGGTCGGGCGGCCCTCGTCCACGAAACCGGGCGACTGTGGGTCCGTTGTGGACGGACGTTGTGGACGACCGCCCCGGTCCGCGCTCAGTCGAGGCGGCGGATGACACCGATCAGCTTGCCCTGGATCCGAACGTCGTCGTAGTACATCGGCTGGTACTCGGCGTTCGCCGGCTGGAGGCGGATCCGTCCCTGCTCCTTGAAGAAGCGCTTAAGGGTGACCGCGTTCTCCTCCACCTGGGCGACCACGATGTCGCCGTTGCGGGCCGTGCTCTGCGGACGGATGACGACGAAATCCCCATCGGCGATATGGGCCTCGATCATCGAGTCCCCACGGACCCGCAGGACGTAGGCGTCCCCGCTGGGCGCGAACACGTCCGGAACGGCGAGGGTCTCGTCCGCCCGCTGGTACGCCTCGATCGGTCCGCCGGCGGCGATCTCCCCGATGATCGGCAGGAGGTGCGCCTCGGCGGCGGCCGACTGCGGGGTGAGCTCACTGGACAGGCCGAGCTCGATGGCAGCCTTGGGGGTCAGCCGGATCGACCGGGCCGGCGAGGCGTTGCTCTCACGGCTGGAGTGCTCGCGCTCGAGGTACCCCTCGCGCTCGAGGATCTGGAGGTGGTGGTGGACCGCGGAGGTGGACGCCAGCCCGACCGCCCGGGCGATCTCGCGGACCGACGGCGGCACGCCGCGAGTGCGCAGCGTGGCGGCGATGAAGTCGAGGATCTTGAGCTT
Source organism: uncultured Chloroflexia bacterium (assembly GCA_963809595.1). Taxonomy (GTDB): domain Bacteria; phylum Chloroflexota; class Limnocylindria; order Limnocylindrales; family CSP1-4; genus Chersky-267. The sequence goes on from CAWEKG010000003.1 coordinate 223,319, forward strand.
GCGATCCGCATCGTGCTTCGTCATCGGACCTCCGTTCAGAGAGACGGTACCGAACGGACGTTCGATTGTCAAGGGCCCGACCGGCCGTCCGAGCGTGGCTCGACCGGGAGGACTGGTAGACTGCGCTGTCCCGAGCCAGCGTTCGCCGTCAGGGATCGCGGCCGGGTCAGGACGAGGTCGACGGGAGGCGATGGCCGGACGACAGAAGCGGCGCGGGCTGGTGCCCGGTGCCTCCGTGCGTCGGATCCTGCTCGTGTCGGCCTTCCTGCCGATCGCCAGCCGGGCGCCGCTCTACGCGCGGCTGGGCTGGGAGCTGCTGGCCGACTCCCGGGTGCCGGCCTCGCGCAAGGCGCTCGTGGCCGGGGCGCTGGCCTATCTCGTCGTCCCGTTCGATGTCATCCGCGACGACGTGCCGATCCTCGGTGCGCTCGACGACCTGGTCGTCGTCCTGCTGGCGACGGACCTCTTCTTCGACGGGGTCCCGGCCGAGGTGCTCGATGAGAAGCTGGCCGACCTCGGTGTCGACCGGGCGGCCTTCGAGCGCGATCTCGGCCAGATCCGCCGGCTGACGCCCCGCCCCATCCGTCGGCTCATCCGGCGAGTCCCCGAGGCGGTCGACATCGTCGTCGGCGCGGCCCGGGCAACGGGTCTCGGACCACGGGTCCGGGACTGGATCAACAAGGAGGGTTCGTTCGCGTGAAGGTCATCCTGACCGCCGATGTCGCCAAGCTCGGGAAGAGCGGCGAGATGAAGAACGTGGCCGAGGGCTACGCTCGCAACTTCCTCATCCCGCAGAAGCTTGCCGTGCCCGCCGCGGGCGGCGCCTATCGCGCCTGGCAGCACGACATCGCGAGCCGCGAGGACAAGCGCCGGCGCGAGCGCGAGGAAGCCGAGATCTACGCGACCCGGATCGCCTCGACGACCCTGACCATGGGCGTCAAGGTCGGCGACGGCGGCAAGCTCTACGGCTCGATCACGTCCAAGGACATCGCCGACGCGCTGGGCCGCCGGGGCATCGTGATCGATCGCCACAAGGTGGACCTCGAGGAGCCGCTCAAGAGCCTCGGCACATACAAGGTGGCGGTCAAGGTGATCGCCGGCATGGCCCCCGAGGTCACCGTCATCGTGGAGCCCAAGGGCTAGAACGCCACGAAGCCGATCCCGATCGCCCAGATCCCGTAGGCGCAGATCGCGATCGAGGCGACGCTCGCGGCCCAGGCCCAACGCGACATCCCCCGGCTGAAGCCCACGGCCAGGACGACGAACAGGAGCGGCTGGACGTCCAGGCTGAAGCGGTAGCCGAACTGGGTGATCCCGACATTGCCGTGGGTGACGATCGGGACGAGCGCGATCGCCGTGGCGATCAGCGCCCAGGCCACCCGCGGATCGCGCCAGCGGGCTCGGAACAGCCACCCGAAGAGGGGGGTCGTCAGGAACAGCGAGAGCCCCCACCAGGACGGTTGGAGGAACGGCGGGTCGTCGACGTAGTTCCAGCTCCGCAGGAAGATCGCGAAGAGGTTCCGCGGGATGTACTCGAGGGCGAGGATCCCGTGCTTGGCGTAGATCGGGTCCTCGAGCACGCCCGGGATGAGGACGTAGCCCTGGTCCAGGACGCCGCCCCAACGGGCCACGTCGTAGAGGGCGTAGATCGCGGCGGGGATCGCCAGGCCGAGGGCGAAGAGGACGACCCGGCGGATCGCCCCGGAGCGCTCACCGGCGGCCGGCAGACGGAGCGGCCGGTCCACCGCGACGAGCATCGCGATGAAGAACGGGGCGGTCAGGCCGACGGGCAGCCGGGCCATCGCGGCGCCGCCCAGGAGGAGACCGACCAGGAACGGCCGGCGCCGGTCCCGGTCGAGCGCCAGCAGGACCGCCGCCATCGAGAACATCACCGCCACGACATGGCTCAGGTACCAGACCGAGCCGACCTCGGCGACGTACCACAGCGCGGTCCCGAAGCCGAAGACGGCAGTGAGGCCGAGACGGACCCGGATCGACAGCTCCACGCGACCGAACACGAGCCAGGCGAGCCCCACCGCGATCCCGGCGAACATGCAGCTCGCGACCTGCTGGGGGAACTCCGGCCCGAACGCCCAGACGAACGGGACGAGGAGGATCGCCGGCATCGGCGGGTAGGCGACGTACCAGACCCCGTCCCTGGGGATCAGCTCGTTCAGCCACGACGGTGCCTCGGTCAGGTAGATCCGTCCGTGGAGGAATGCGTCGGCGAGCCGGACGAAGTAGTCGAGGTCCTGGCGGTCGCGTGACGCGGTGAACAGGTAGATGCCCGTCGCGATTCCGATGATCGCCAGGGTCGCCAGGATCCGGCCGATCCGCGCCCGGCGGTCGTCGGCCGTCGTCGGGGCCGCCGAGTCCAGGGCCATGGGCCCGACGATACACTCTCGCCGATGGCTCGGATGAGCGGCGTCGGAGGTGCGATCGGCGGCGACGGGCGGGCCGCCCTGCGCGACGCGATCGGGCTCTTCGTGTCGCTCCGGCTGGTGTTCGGGCTCTTCGCCCTGTACGTCTGGGGGACGGCCCAGGTCCCCGGCCCGTGCCACTTCGAGCTGGCCCGGAACGGCTGGCAGACCATCCCGCCCCTGGCCGACGGCGGGGCGGCATTCCCGCTGATCGGCGTCTGGCAGCGCTGGGACGCTTGCTGGTACACGAAGATCGCCACCTTCGGCTACGAGACCGGCGAGCACTCGACCAACTTCTGGCCGCTCTTCCCGATGCTGACCGGGCTCGTCGGCCGGCTCCTCCTATCGTCGATGGCTCTCGGTGGGCTGCTCGTCTCGGGGGTGGCGTACGTGGCCGCGATGACCGGCCTCCGGCGGCTCGTGTCGGTCGACGTCGATGACGAGACCGCGGCCTTGACCGTGATCGCGATCTCGATCTTCCCGACCGCCTTCTTCTTCTTCGCCCCCTTCACCGAATTGCTCTTCCTGGCCCTGTCGGTCTGGTCGATCCTCGGTGCGCGCCGTCGGCTCTGGTTGCTGGCCGGGCTGGCTGGCCTGCTGGCCGCGCTGACCAGGATCCAGGGTCTGTTCCTCGTCCTCCCCCTGGGCTGGGAGGCGCTCGAGGCCTGGCGCGGTTCCGACCGGCGCCTCGGCGCGAGCCTGCCCTCGCCCGGCGAGCTCCTGCCGGCGGGGCTGGCCACGCTCGCTCCGTTGGTCGGGTTCGTCGGGTTCGTCGCGTTCAGCGCGGCGGTCGCCGGAGAGACGCCCCTCGACACCCAGAGAGCCTGGGGCGGCACCGACTTCCACCCGCCGTGGGAGGTGGCGGCCGCCAGCTGGGACTGGGCGGTCAGCCACCACGACCCGCTCCAGGCGTTCAACCTCTTCACCCTCGTCCTGTTCGGGGTCGTCAGCATCGTCGGCATCCGTCGGGTGCCGATCGCCTACTCGCTCTACGCGATCCCCCAGATCCTGCTCCTGGCCGTGCGCATCCAGCCCACCCCACTGACCTCGACCGCGCGCTACCTGCTGGTCGTCTTCCCGGTCTTCGTCATCCTTTCCCAGGTCCGGGGGCGCTGGCTGCGGTTCGCCTGGGGGGTCGCCTCGCTGTTGCTCCTGGCCCTCCTCCTCGAGTCATTCCTGAGAGGGGGCTACGTCGCGTGAGCCCCCGGACGGAACGACGATGAGCCGGGCGACGATCCTCCACGTCGACCTCGATGCCTTCTTCGCCGCGGTCGAGCAGCGCGACCGACCGGAGCTCCGGGGCAAGCCGGTGATCGTGGGTGGGAGTGATCCCACGGCACGAGGCGTGGTCAGCGCCGCGTCCTACGAGGCGCGTCGGTACGGGGTCCACTCGGCGATGCCCCTGCGCACGGCCTACGCGCTCTGCCCGCAGGGGGTCTTCGTGCCGGTCGACGGGCGCCGCTACCAGATCGCCAGCCGGGAGGTCATGGCGATCCTCCGTCGGTTCACCCCGCTCGTCGAGCCGATCTCGATCGACGAGGCGTTCCTGGACGTCACCGGGTCCCGGGCGCTGTTCGGCGACGGGCCGACGATCGCGTCGACGATCAAGGCCACGATCCGTGAGGAAGTTGGTCTGACCGCCTCGGTCGGGGTCGCGGCGACGAAGCTCGTGGCGAAGGTGGCTTCGGACCTGCGCAAGCCGGACGGCCTCGTGGTCGTGCCGCCCGGCGAGGAGGCCGCCTTCCTGGCCCCGCTGCCGATCTCGCGACTGTGGGGCGTCGGGGAGAAGACCGCGGAGGCGCTCCGCGAGTACGGCGTGACCACGATCGGCGACCTCGCGGCGCTGCCGGATGTCGTCCTCGTGCGACGCTTCGGGAAGCACGGCGCATCGCTGGCCGCCCGGGCGAAGGGGATCGATGCGGATCCGGTCGGCGACCACGATCCGGCGAAGTCGATCGGACACGAGCACACGTTCGACGTGGACACCTCGGATCGGGAGCTGATCGAGCGAACGCTCCTGGCCATGGCCGAGGGCGTGGCGTCGCGGCTCCGCTCGGCCGGTCTGCGGGCTGGCACGATCCACGTGAAGATCCGCGATTCGTCGTTCCGCACGATCACCCGCCAGCGGACCCTCGCGATGCCCACGGACCAGACCGACCCGATCTGGCACACCGCGCTCGAGCTGGCGAGGCCGGAGATGCGGGGCCAGCGGATCCGGCTGCTGGGGGTGACCGCGAGCCACTTCGCGGAGCGCCAGCAACTCGGACTGTTCGATGTTCCCGGGGTCCGCGATGGGGGACCGGCCGATGCCGACCGTCGGCGGCGGGCGACCAGGGCCGAGGATGCCATCCGCCGGCGCTTCGGCGATGGCGCGATGACCCGCGCCCGTCTGTTGGGGGCGGACCTTCCGGCCCCGTTCGAGCGCGACCCGATGAAGCCGCTCGAACGGCGGACCGGGATGCGGGAGGCCGCCCGGGTCGACCCCGACGGGGCGGACGCAGAGGGGTCGGAGCATGAGGGCGTCGCTCCGGAGGATGACGCCCCCGACGGCGTCGACTGATCGCCGGTTTCTTCGGCGTCGTGGTCGGGGTCGGCGTCGTCGTCGCTCCTCGCCCGGCTCGGTGTCACGAGCGGCCCGAACGGTTTCGGGTGGTGATGCCAATGGATGCATCAGGACACGGGCGGTGTCGTCGCATGGGGCCGCCAGCGGCGGCCCGAGCACGCCAGTGAGGCGATCGAACGTTGAGCTGGCGGAGAAGCGGACGGACGGTCAGCGGGGGCTCCAAGGCGGGATGTCGACCGCTCCGAGGACGTGGATGAGCTGGGCCAGGGTCGCCGCCTTGGCCGTAGGCCGCAGACCGTTCTCGATCCTCGAGATCGTCGACTGCGGTACGCCAGTAGACCGCTCGAGCGCCCGTTGACTCAGGCTGTGGCGACGTCGGGCCGCCCGGAGTCCGTCGCCGATCCGGCGCAGGGCTTCGTCCGAGGGATCGGGCATCGGCCGCGACCAGGCGCTCATCGTGGGATTCGAGCACGTCGGTCTTCACCGCGACTGATCCCTGGGTCACTCCGGGATCGACCCAGGCTCATCGACACCGGCCGGCCCACTGACACCCGCCCGACCCCGGGCAGCCCGGCGATGCAGCCATTGGCATCACGGATGGGACCTCGACCAGGCGGCGTCACGTGTCGTGGCTTCGGCCAGCCACGATCCGCCGACGCCACCGCTCCGACGACCCCCTTGGCCGATGACACCCGAGCTGTCACGAGCCCCGACGAATCTGCCTTCGAGGCCTTGACATCGAACAGGCGTTCGGTCTACTGTCTGGCCAGAAGTGAACAGACGTTCGGTCGCCGACGTGCCCCTGGCGACGAGCCGGTCGCTGCCGAAGAAGGAGCAATGAGATGGCGATGATCAGGATGGAGCCGACGGTCGTGCACGTGCGGGCCGACTGGTTCAACGGTCGGCCGCGGGAGATCACCTGGGGGGAGGAGCGACTCCCGGTGATGGCCCTGGCGGCCGTGCGACACGAAGACTCCGCCTACCCCGTCGAGACCGGGCCTCGGACGCTCTTCGAGGTCGTGACGCCCCGAGCGCGCGTCGCCCTGAGCTACCAGCACCGCTCGCGACGCTGGACCATCGAAGGCCTTGACGAGGAGCGGCCCGCAGCCTGACCGAGCCGACCGATCCATCGCCGGGCGACGACGCTCCTCCCACCGTCGGAAGCCCGGCTCGGGACCCCTGCCGGGCGGGTGCGCCGGTACCGCATTCGCCCGGCAGGTCCGACTCGCGACCCGGGACCGCCGGGAGGTGTCGGGCGCGCCTACAATCGGGGCATGACAACCGACCGGCAACGGTTCCGTGACCTCACCGTCGGCGACTTCGCGGACCACCTGGCGTCCGCCGAGCCCGTCCCCGGCGGCGGCAGCGCATCGGCGGTCGCAGCGTCCCTCGGCGCCGGGCTGGTCGCGATGGTCGCCGCACTCTCGGCCGACCGACCCCGCTACTCGGAGCACGCAGCGACCCACGCGGTCGCCGGGCGGGCCGGCCAGGCCCTGGTCGACCGGTGCCTCGAGCTGGCCGACGCAGATGCCGCAGCGTACGCGGGGTTCGCGACCGCGATGAAGCTGCCCAGGGAGACCGACGCCGAGAAGTCGGTGCGCGCCGCAGCTCTCCGGGACGCAGCCCGGATCGCGGCCCAGGTCCCTCTCCAATGCGTGGAGGCGTGCCGCGATCTGGTGGCGGCTGCCGAGTCGCTCGCCGGTCGGAGCAATGTCAATGCCTCGAGCGACCTCTCGGTGGCCGTGCTCCTCGGTGAGGCGGCCGCACGGGGCGCGGCCGCGAACGTGCTCGTCAACCTGCCCTCGGTCGCGGACGAGTCGTTCACGGCGACCATGACCGGACAGGTGGAACGGCTGCTCGCCGAGGTCGCGGAGCTCTCCGCGAGGACACGCGAGACGGTCGCGTCCGGGGTCTCGCGCGAGCCCCTTCCAGCCCCGGATCGCTGACGCACGTGACCCAGGGCGAGGCTCGCCTGCTGCCCGGTGCGCCGATCGCGGCGGAGATCCGAGCGTCCGTGAAGGACGACGTCGAAGCCTTCGTCGCCGCGTATGGGTACGCCCCCAGCCTGGGGATCGTCCTCGTCGGGCGAGACGCGCCATCGGCCGTCTACCTCCGCCAGATCCTGCGGGCCTGTGAGGCGGCGGGGATCGGCGGCCGCCTCGTGGAGGTCGAGGACGAGGACGAGGACCGCGACGTTCGCGACGACCATGACCTCGAGACGCGAGCCACCCGGGCGATCAGGGAGCTCAACGACGATCCGACGGTGGCGGGGATCATCGTCCAGCAGCCGTTGCCGCCCTCGGTCCGCCTGCGCGCGGTCATCGACGCGATCGACCCGGCCAAGGACATCGACGGGATCCACCCTCTGAACGCCGGTCTCCTCCGGCTCGGTTATGAGGGCTTCCTGCCGGCCACCGCCCATGCCGCGATCGAGATGCTCCATCGCTATGACATCCCGATCGCCGGTCGCGAGGCAGTGGTGATCGGTCGCTCGAACGTCGTCGGGATGCCGGTCGCGTTCATGCTCGTCCGCGACAACGCCACCGTGACCGTCTGTCATTCGAAGACCCGCGACCTGGCAGCCCATGTCCGGCGGGCGGAGATCGTGGTCGTGGCGGCCGGCCATCCGGGACTGGTCACCGGGGAGATGCTTCGACCGGGCGCCGTCGTCGTCGACGTCGGGATCAACGTCGTCGGGGACGCCATCGTGGGGGACGTCGACCAGCCGAGCGCCCGGCTCGTCGCCGGTGCGATCACCCCGGTCCCCGGTGGGGTGGGTCCGGTGACGAACGCGATCCTCCTCACCCATCTCGTCCGCGCGGCCGTCCGCCAGGCCGATGCCCGCGCGGCAACCGATCCGCCAAGCGCAGGAGTCCGGTCATGAGCTTCCCGTCCGACCTCGAGATCGCCCGCTCGGTCACGCCCCGCCGGATCGTGGACGTCGGCGCCGAGCTGGGCCTGACCGAGGACGAGCTGGAGCTCTACGGGCCGGCCAAGGCCAAGGTCAGCCTGAAGGCGGTCGAGCGGCTCGAAGCGGCGAACCCGCGGGGCAAGTACATCCTGGTCACGGCCATCACGCCCACCCCGCTCGGCGAGGGCAAGACCACGACCACGGTCGGGCTCGCCCAGGGCCTGAACCGGATCGGCCATCGGGCAGCGGTGGCCATCCGCCAGCCGTCGCTGGGACCGGTCTTCGGGATCAAGGGCGGTGCCGCGGGCGGCGGGTACAGCCAGGTCATCCCGATGGAGGACTTCAATCTCCACCTGACCGGCGACGTCCACGCGATCGGCGCGGCCCACAACCTCGCCGCAGCGTTCCTGGACAACAGCCTTCACCACAGGAACCCGCTCGGGATCGACCCGCTCTCGATCCTCTGGCCGCGGGTGGTGGACATCAGCGACCGGGCGATCCGGAAGATGGTCATCGGCCTGGGCGGGCGCGAGAACGGCGTGCCCCGGGAGACCGAGACGGTCATCACGGTCGCCAGCGAGGTGATGGCGATCCTCGCCCTTGCCACCGATCTCCAGGACCTCCGGGCGCGGCTCGGCCGGATCGTCCTGGCCCAGACGACCGACGGTCGACCGGTCACGGCCGAGGACCTCAAGGTCGCCGGTGCGATGACCGCCCTCCTCGTCGACGCGATCAAGCCGAACCTGCTCCAGACCCTCGAGGGTGGGCCGGCCTTCGTCCACTGCGGGCCGTTCGCCAACATCGCCCACGGAAACAACTCGATCCTGGCCGACCGGCTGGCTCTCGTGACGAACGACGCGGTCTGCACCGAGGCCGGCTTCGGGGCGGACATGGGCGCCGAGAAGTTCTTCGACATCAAGTGCCGCGCCTCCGGGCTGCGTCCCGACGCGGCGGTGGTCGTGGCCACGGTCCGCGCTCTCAAGATGCACGGCGGGGTAGGGCGGATCGTGGCCGGCAAGCCGCTCGACCCGGCCCTCAGCGAGGAGAACGTGGAGGCGGTCCGGGCCGGCTCACGGAACCTGGCCAAGCAGATCGAGAACGTCCGCGAGTACAACGTCCCGGTCGTGGTGGCGATCAACGCCTTCCCGACCGACACCTCCGGGGAGGTCGCCGCGATCCAGGCGGTGGCTCTCGAGGCGGGGGCGCGAGCGGCCGTCGTCACGACCCACTGGGCCGAGGGCGGGCGGGGCGCCGAGGCGCTGGCCGAGGCCGTCTGGGCGGCGGCCGAGGAGGGCGCCCCGGACTTCCGCTTCCTCTACCCCGACGATGCGCCCTTGCGCGACAAGATCGAGGCCATCGCCACCCGGATCTACGGGGCCGACGGGGTGGACTATCAGCCGGCCGCGACGAAGGCCCTGAAGCTGTACGAGGAGCTCGGCTTCGGGCACCTGCCGGTGTGCATGGCCAAGACCCAGTACTCGCTCAGCCACGATGCGAATCTGAAGGGCCGACCGACCGGATTCAGCCTGCCGATCCGCGACGTCCGGCTCTCGGCCGGGGCCGGGTTCATCACGCCCCTCTGCGGCGAGATGCGGACGATGCCCGGGCTGCCCTCGCGACCGGGCGGCGAGAACATCGACATCGACGCCGACGGGAACATCGTCGGGCTGTTCTAGCCGCCCAACAGGCCCGTCGCACGGGCGAAGACGACGGCCACGGCCAGCCCCAGGAGGACGCCGAGGACCCCGGCACCCCAGGCTCGCCAGTCGATCGGGCCGAGCCGCTCGTCGCGGTGGTCCGGCGCGTCGTGGCCGGTGGCGCCGTCGTGCTCGTCGGTGTGATGGTCGTCGCCGGCGACGGGCGACGCAGCCCCTTGGCTCGCGGTCGGTTCGGTCATCGTGCGGTCGGCCACCTCCGCTCGCATTTTGGCAGACCATCGAAGCAGGCGTCGACGGCTCCGTCGCTCAGTCGATCCGAGAGTCGGCCCCCGGGCCGTAGACTCGACGTCGATGCTGACCCTCGTCCTGACCCGCCACGGCCTGACCGCCCGCTCGGTCCCGGAGCAGCACCTCGGCGGGCGGCTCGACGTCCCACTCTCCGACGAGGGCCGGACCCAGGCCGGGGCGCTCGGTCGGCGCCTGGTGCCAGTGGCGTTCGAGCGGATCGTCGTCAGCCCGCTCGCGCGGGCCCGCGAGACGGCCGCGATCATCCGCGCGATGGGCTCAGCGGACGGCCCGTCGATCGAGGTCGACCCGCGGCTGTCGGAGATGGACTACGGCGCCTGGGAAGGCCTGACCTATGCCCAGATCGAGGAGCGCGACGCCGACGGGCGACGACGCTGGGAAGCCGACCCCTCCATCCATGCCTGTCCCGGTGGGGAGTCGGGCGAGGACGTGGCCGTCCGGGCCGAGTCGTTCCTGCGCGACCTCATCGCCTGGCACGACGGCCTCCGGTCGCCCGACGGCGCCGAGCGTCCGGTCCTGGCGGTGGCCCACAGCACCCTCAACCGGGTCCTCGTCTGCGTCGCGACCGGGATCGAGCTGCGCGAGTTCCGGCGGCGGTTCAGCCAGGACCAGGCGAACCTCACGGTCCTCCGCTTCGAGCACGGCGACGGACCGGCCGATGCCCGGATCCTCCTGCTTAACGACGTCGGGCACCTGACCCCGCCGGGTGGTCGCCCGTGGGCTTGAGCGGGCCGCCGGCCGAGAGCCAGCCCGCCGTCGTGGACCCGGGGCTGGTCGCCAGCCTGCGCGGGCTCGATCGGGACGGGCGGCTGCTCTTCGCCACGCGGACTCTGCGGATGTTCGGGTACGGGTTCCTGGCCGTGATCCTGGTCCTCTACCTGGCCGCGATCGGGCTGGATCCCGCGGCGATCGGGGTCGTCCTGACACTGACCCTGGTGGGCGACACGCTGATCTCGCTCTGGCTCACGACGAACGCCGACCGGTTCGGGCGCCGACGAGTGCTGGTCGTCGGCTGCGGGCTGATGGTCGTGGCCGGCGTCGTGTTCGCCTGGACCACCTGGCTGCCGCTCCTGGTCATCGCGGGGACGCTCGGCGTGCTCAGCCCGACCGGCAACGAGGTCGGGCCGTTCCTGGCGGTCGAGCAGGCGGCCCTCAGCCAGGCCGTCGGGGACGCCCGTCGGACCTCGACCTTCGCCTGGTACAACGTGGCTGGCTACGTCGCGACGGCGACGGGCGCGCTCGGGGCCGGTCTCGTCAGCGGGTCGCTCATCCGGGCCGGTCTGGCGCCTGCCGACGCCTACCGCGTCGATCGTCATCGGCTATGCCCTCGTCGGGGTGGCGATGGCCATCCTGTTCGCCCGGCTCGGCAGCGCCATCGAGGCGCCGCCCCGCGTCTGGCAGCCCGGCGAGATCCGCCGACGGCTCGGGCTTCACAAGTCTCGCAAGGTCGTCCTGCGCCTCTCGGCCCTCTTCTCGATCGACGCGTTCGCCGGAGGCTTCGTCCCACAGAGCCTGATGGCCTACTGGTTCAGCCTCCAGTACGGCGTCGAGCCCGGGCTGCTGGGCCTGATCTTCTTCGGGGCCAACCTCCTGGCCGCGGTGTCGAGCCTGTCGGCCGCCCGGGTCGCGCGTCGGTTCGGGCTGGTGAACACGATGGTCTTCACCCACCTGCCGTCGAACGTCCTGCTCATCCTCGTGCCGATCATGCCCACCCTGCCCCTGGCCATCGCGGTCCTGCTTCTTCGCTACAGCCTCAGCCAGATGGACGTCCCGACCCGGCAGTCGTACGTGATGGCGGTCGTCGAGCCCGATGAGCGCTCGGCGGCGGCGGGGGTGACCGGGATCGCCCGGACCACCGGGGCGGCCCTGTCGCCGGCGCTGTCGACACCGCTCGTGGCGAGCGCGTCGCTGGCGGCCGTGCCGTTCTACCTGGCCGGCGGGCTGAAGATCGTCTACGACCTGCTGCTCTACCGGGCGTTCCGCTCGCACACGCCGCCCGAGGAGCGGGGACGGTAGCGGGCGGCGGTCAGTCCCGGCCGGGTCCCTCGGACAGGTCCCTCGACCCCCGGCGCCAGCCCGGGCGACCGAGGTGGAACCAGACGAACAGCGCGACACCGACCACGATCACCACCGCGATGAGCATGTCGAACGGCTGGAGCGCCCTGCGGATCTGGGTCCAGTTGGCGCCCAGGACCGTGCCGGCGTAGACCAGCAGGAGCGACCAGAGGAAGGCACCCGCGGTCGAGTAGACGACGAACTTCCCGATCGGCATCCGGACGACGCCGGCGGGGAAGCTGATGAACGTCCGGACGATCGGCAGGAGCCGGCTGAAGAAGACGGTCGGGGCACCCCAGCGCTCGAAGAACCGGTCGGCCAGCTCGATGTCGTGGGGCCGGATGAGGATGTACTTGCCGTAGCGCTCGAGGAACGGCCGGCCACCCCAGGCGCCGATCGCGTAGGCGATGAGCGAGCCGGCCGTGTTGCCGAGCGTCCCCACGATCACGACGATCCAGAAATTCCAGGCCGAGCCGGTGATCGGCTCGATCGAGGCGGGGTCCGAGACCAGGAACCCGGCGAACGGCAGGATGAGCTCGGAGGGCAGCGGGATCATCGCCGATTCGATCGTCATCGCGATGAAGACACCGAGGTAGCCGACGGCGCCGTACAGGTTCTGGAGGAACGGGATGACGATCTTGTCGATGAACTCGAGCACCGGCGGCTCCGTCGCGGACGAGGGACGCCGGGGAGCATAGCCGACTATCCTCGTGGACGTGACCGACCCCATCGTGCTGACCGGCGCCGACCTCTCGATCGCGAACGTCGAGGCGGTCGCCCGGCAGGGCGCCTCGGCCGTCCTCGACGAGCACGCTCGGGGACGGATGCAGGAGGCCCGCGACGTCGTGGAGCAGCTGGTCGCCCAAGGCGCGGTGGCCTACGGCGTGACCACTGGGTTCGGCGACCTGGCCTCGGTCTCGATCGCCCGCGAGGACACCGGGCGGCTCCAGGAGAACCTCCTGATGAGCCATGCCGCGGGGGTCGGCCCGGCCTTCCCGGTCGAGGTGGTCCGGGCGATGCTCCTCCTGCGGGCGAACACCCTGGCCCTCGGCCATAGCGGCTGCCGACCGCTCCTGGTCGACCGGCTCCTCGCCTTCCTCGACGCGGGCGTCCATCCCGTCGTGCCCGAGCAGGGATCGCTCGGCGCATCCGGCGACCTCGCTCCGCTGGCCCACCTCGCCCTGCCCCTGATCGGGCGCGGGGAGGTGGAGCTGGGCGGTCACCGGATGCCGGGCCTGCTCGCCCTCCGCGAGGTCGGGCTGGAGCCGCTCGTGCTCGGGGCCAAGGAGGGTCTGGCGCTCCTGAACGGGACCCAGATGATGGGCGGGCTCGGGGCGCTCGCGCTCGCCGACGCGGACCGCCTGGCCCGGACCGCGAGCGTGGCCGCCGCGCTCAGCGTCGAGGCGCTGCTCGGGACCGAGGTCGCCTTCTCGGCCGCCTACCAGCTGGCCCGCCCCCACCCGGGACAGGTCGCGGTCGCAGCCGAGCTGCGCCACCTGCTCCGCGACTCGACCCTCCAGACGAGCCACCACGGCCACGCCCACAAGGTTCAGGACCCGTACTCGCTGCGCTGCGTGCCCCAGGTCCACGGGGCGGTGCGTGACACCCTCGACCACCTCCGCCGGGTCCTCGACATCGAGCTCAACAGCGCGACGGACAACCCGCTCATCTTCCCGGGCGGTGGGGTCGCGCCGTCCGACGCGGTGGCCACCGGCGGCGGGCTGGTCATCAGCGGTGGCAACTTCCATGGCGAGCCGATCGCCCTCGCGCTCGACTTCGCCAAGATCGCCGTGGCCGAGCTCGGCTCGATCTCCGAACGCCGGACCGCGCTCATGGTCGACGCCCGGCTGAACGGTGGCCTGCCGCCGTTCCTGGCCGCCTCGTCCGGCGTGGACTCGGGGATGATGATCCTCCAGTACACGGCGGCGGCCCTCGTCTCCGAGGACAAGGTATTGGCCCATCCAGCCTCGGTGGACTCGATCCCGACGAGCGCCAACCAGGAGGACCACGTCTCGATGGGCTCGATCTCGGCCCGGCACACCCGGGCGGTGGTCGAGAACGTCGAGAAGGTCGTGGCGATCGAGCTGCTCGTCGGCGCCCAGGCCCTCGACGCCCGACTCGCCCTCCTGCCCGGGACCGCGCCGGGGGCCGGGGTGGCGGAAGCCCACCGACGGATCCGGGCGGTGATCCCCCACCTCGACGGCGATCGTGAGCCGGGCGCCGACATCGCGGCGGCGCTGGCGCTGGTCCGCGGCGGCGGCCTCGACGACCTGGCCGGGCCGGGCTGATCGCCCGCCGGTCCTCGGCTAGCGCAGCGCCCGGTGGACGGCGAGGAAACCGGCCACGGTCAGCGCCGTCAGCAGGCCCTGTCGCCAGACCCACCCGAGCCCACCGGGGTCGTCCGGTCCGGCGACGAACGGCGGTCCCTCGGGGCGGAGCCGGATCAGCGGGACCCAGGCCATGAGCTCGAGGATCCGCTCGTCGGAGGCGGTCCTCGGGTCGGTCCCGATCGCCGCACCCGGCAGCCGCATCGATCGGATCAGAGGCGGGATGATCCGTGCCCGTACCGCCGGATCGAGGACCTCTTCGGCGATCGCCGCGACCGGCGGGCGTCCCGGCAGGAGGACCTCGACCGCCGGCTCCGCCAGCAGGTTCCGGTACCAAAGGGTCGAGGGTCCGTAGCCGGCGGTCACCCAGGCGGCCCCGTCCATGAGCAGGTAGCCGAGCGGCGTGGGTCGCGGGAGGCCGCTCTTCGCGCCGACCGTGGTGAGCAGGAGCTGCCAGCCGGTCAGCGGGGTACCCAACCAGGCGGCCAGACCCGCCCGATGGAGGGGCACCGCGAACCAGCGATTGGCGTACTTGAAGGCGGTCCGGCTCGCATCCCAGGCGGCGCCGCTGCCTCCGGTCGGGGTCGGCGGCGGGGGCAGCACGGGAAGCGTGGGCGGAGCAGCAGCCGTCATCGATCGAATCTCGCCCGGGGGTCGCTCGCCCGCCCAGAGGCGAACGGCCCATTCTGTCGGCCGGCCGCTCGAGGTGATCGGCGGTCGGGCCACCCGCGTCCGCGCCGGTGGTCGGCCGTGCGGAGCCGGACGGGTTCGCGCTACGCTGGCCCGACGATGGATGCCATCCGGATCGTCGACGTCACGGACGCGGCGGCGTTCGACCTCGTGCCGCCCTGTGCCGACCCGGGCTTCGACCACCGCTCCTGCGACTACTGGGAGGACGCCGCCCGGGGTTCGAAGGCCGCCCGGCTCGCCTGGCTGGAGAGCGCGGTTTCGGCCGCGGATCGACCGGCCGCCCGATCGTCGAACCCGTTCGCAGCGGATCCCGCCGCGACGCCGGCCAACCCGTTCGCCCCGACGACGCGCGGGGGACCCGTTCTCAACCCGTTCCTCGCCGGGGACGACGACCCACTGCCCGAGAACCCGTTCGCACCTCCGCGGCCGAGGGGTCCCGCGGTCGCCGCCGACGCTCCGCGGAAGCTGGGCCTGCTGGTCCGAGGACTGGCCGTCTTCGGGAGCTACGCCAAGGTGCTGCTCGTCGACGGCTCGCCCGTCGCGTACATCCAGTTCGGTCCGCTTTCCGCCTATCCGCGGGCGCTGCGCCTGCGCGAGCTGTATCCGCAGTTGCCGGACGCCCCACTGCCGGCCGTCATCACCTGCATCGCGACCACGCCGGCCGCGCGGAGCGGCGGTCTCGCGCTCCGGCTGGTGGCCGAGACGTGCGACGATCTCGAGCGTCGCGGCTTCTCGGCCGTCGAGGCCTATCCGGAGGTCGGCGCGAAGCCGGACTCGACGAGTGCGGCGACCCCCGGCTTCTGGCTCGCCGCGGGGTTCATCCTGGCGGTCGACGACGAGCGCTTCCCGGTGGTCCGCCGGGACCTCGTCTGAAGGAGCGGAGGCTTCCCCATGTCCCTCATCCAGGCACTCGGCAGCGTGACCAAGGTCAGGGGAGCCCTGATCTTCGTCGAGGATATCGAAGCTCGATCGGTCTTCTACCGGGACGTTCTCGGCCTCCGGCTGCTCTACCGGACGTCGAGCGTTCGTGCGCTTCGATGCGACCCAGGGCACGAGCCTGGCGCTCATCGCCGGCGGCATCGCCAGCCCGGAGCCCAAGGACTATCGGCGCGGCGGGGTGGTCCCCGAGATCATCGTCGACAACCTGCCCCTGGCGATCCTTCGGCTCGAAGCGGACGGGGTGCGCCACGAGGAGGTGGTCTCGACCGACCTGGGGCCGGTTCTGCTTCTTCTGGGACCGCGAGGGGAACCCGCTCCAGTTCTACGAATCGGCGTTCATCCGCCCGGATGCCGATCCGGACCGGATCCCGGGCTAGTGCGCCGAGGCGGGGAGCCCGGACGCACCCGCCGACCGCGATCGCGGATCGCGTTGCTCGCGGCTCTCGGCTGGCTGACCCTTGCCGTCGCAGCCTGCGGAGCGTCGACCCCGAGCGGATCCACCGGGTCGGGCTCCTCGACGACGCCCGGATCGGTCGGGATCGAGTCCCCCGGCTCGCCCGTGCCGACGATTTCGACCGTGGTCCCGTCCGACAGGCCGAGCCGCCTCGGAGCCGAGCCCCTCGGAGCCTGGCCCGTCCGGGACGACCGGCGCCGTCCCCATCGACCCGGCCCTGCTCGCCCTCCTCCCGGCGCAGGTCGGTGGGATCCCGGTGGCCGCGGTCCCGGACCCGGTCGCGACGACGACCCAGGCCTGGTGGCCAGCGTCGTCCGCATGGCCCAGGCCTACGTCGTCGATCCGTCCACGAGCGACTTCGCCTACGCCTCGGTGATCGCTCTCCGGCCGGGGATCTTCGACGACTCGTTCTATCGGGCCTGGCGCGACAGCTTCGACGAGGGCGCCTGCAGCCAGGCCGGCGGGGTGAGCGGCCGGGCCGAGACCTCGATCGGCGGTCGGACGGTCGCGATCGGCCGGTGTGTCGGCGGGGTCGTCACCTATCACGTCCACCTCGACGGCCCGGATGTGATCGTCTCCGTCTCGTCGCTGGGCGAGGGCCGGCTCGGCGAGAAGCTGGTCGAAGGCCTCCGGCCCTAGGCACGTCGGGCCCGCGTCACGGACCGCACTGGGCCCCGGGCGCTCGGCCCCGGGCGTTCAGCCGAGGTCGCGCAGGCGGAACGCGTTGGCGTGGGCCGGGAAGCCTTCGTGGTCGGCCAGGGCGATCGTCGGCCCGGCGAGCCCGGCCAGCGCTTCCGGCGAGAGCCGGGCGGTCGAGGTCGAGGTGAGGAAGGTCCGGGCCGTGACGCCCCCGTTCAGTCGGGCGTAGCCGCCGGTCGGGAGCGTCGCCGGGATCCCGATCGTGAAGCTCGAGGCGCCGATCGGGGTGTCCTGGCCGAGCAGCGCCTCGCCTGCGTAGCGGAGGCCGGCCAGCGTGGCTTCCGGGTCCCGGGTGGCGATCTGGACGTGCTCGGCCGCATAGGCGTCGGCGAAGGCGACGGCCTCGTCCATCGAGCTCACCAGGATCACCCCGCCGAGGTCCGAGAGGACCGCCCGGGCCGCCGCCTGGCGGATCGCGGGCAGACCCACGATCTGCTCGGCGACCGCCGCCTCGACCGCCGCCGCGAGCGCAGGGGAGTCGGTCACCAGGGTGGCCGCCGAATCCGTCCCGTGCTCCGCCTCGTTGAGCAGGTCGATGGCCAGCCGCCACGGGTCGGCCGTATCGTCGGCGATGAGCAGGCTCTCGGACGGACCGCAGAGCATCTGGGTGGCGGTGCCGTAGCGCTGGGCCAGCACCTGCGCCGCGGTGACGGCCGGCGAGCCGGGGCCGACGATCTTCAGCACCCGTGGGAGCGTCTCCGTCCCGAAGGTCAGGGCCGCGATCGCGGCCGGGCCGTTCGCCCGGAAGACCTGCTCGATCCCGAGCTCGCGGGCGACGGCCAGGGTGGCCGGATCGACGGCACCGACCGCCGAGCCCGCTACCGGCGGCACGACCACGACGATCCGCGGGACCCCGGCCACCACCGCCGGTGTCCCGATCTGGCAGAGCACCGACGGGTAGGAGGCCTTGCCGGTCGGCACGAAGAGACCGGCGCTCGGGATCGGCGCGAACCGCTCGCCCAGGAGGAATCCCGGCCGGACCTCGCGCTGCCAGCCGACGGCCGTCTCGGCAAGCTGGGCGTCGTTGAACCGGCGACTGTTGGCGATCGCCTCGCGGATGCCGCCGAGGAGCTCCGGGTCCAGCCCGGCGTGGGCCGCCTCGATCTCCGTGGCCGAGACCGCGAGCCGCCCGGGGTCGAGCCGGACCCGGTCGAAGCGCTCGGTGATCTCGACCACCGCCGCGTCACCCCGGTCGGCGACGTCGCGGAAGATCGCCTCGATCCCGTCCATGAGGGTCTGATCGAAGATCGCCGCCGTGGAGCGGGCCAGGATCCGGCGTCGCTCGGGCTCGGGCAGGTCCGCCCAGCGGCGGACCGTGAGGATGGCCATCTCCCCGGGAGGGTACCCGAGACCGCCTCGCGTTGAACGTTCCGTCGTCCCGGATCGTCAGGTATCACGTGATCGACTCTAAGGCGATGCGTATCGTGGAGGCCATGGACCTGCCCGGCGGGCCGGACGACGTTCGCGCCCGGACGTTCGCGGCGCTCGTCGATCGCCCCGCGCTCGATCGCGCCTACCGGATCGCCCGGCTCATCCTGGGCGACCCGCTCGAGGCCGAGGACGCGACGAACGACGCCGCCCTGACGGCCTGGCGTCGCTTCTCCGAGCTGCGCGAGCCGGACCGGTTCGAGGCCTGGTTCGGTCGGATCCTCGTCAACGCCTGCCGCGACCGGCTGCGCGCCCGACGTCGGCTGCCGCTGAGCATCGAGGTGAACCGGGTCAGCCCACTGCGGGATCCGTCCTCGGCCGACCCGGCCGAGATCCTGGCTCGTCAGGACGTCCTGAAGTCGGCGATCCGGTCGTTGAGTCCGGAACATCGCGAGGTCGTGGTGCTGCGCTACTACGTGGACCTCAGCGTCGAGCAGATCGCCCAGCGGACCGGTACCCGAGCGGGCACCGTCAAATCCCGACTCCACTACGCGCTCCGCCGCCTTCGCGACGAGGTCGACGCCGGCGACGCCGGGAGGGCCGTTCGATGACTCCGCAGCAGCCGACCCAGCCGGTCGATCCGTTCGAGCAGGAGGTCCGGCGGGCGCTCACCGACGAGGCCGCCCAGCCCGCCCCGGACCGGCTCGTCGCCCGAGTCGCGACGATCCCGGACACGAGCCGACCGGACGCTGCCTGGCTCAGTCTCCTGCGTGGACGGGTTGGGGTCGGTCCGGGCCTCGGGATCCGGCTGGGGCTGGCGGCGACCGCCGTCGTGGCGGTCGTCCTGGTCGGTGGCTCACTTCTGCTCGGCTCGTTCGGGTCGGATTCCGGGATCGGTGGCCCCTCGGCGGGACCCGGCGGTGGGTCCCCGTCAGCGGGTGTCAGCCCATCTCCGTCGGCGGATGCCGTCGCCCCATCGCCGTCGGCGTCGGTCGGCCCATCGCCGTCCGTCGGTCCATCGTCGTCGGTCGGCCCGTCGGTCTCCGCGCCCGCCGGCGGCCCGGTCCCCACGGACTTCCAGCCGGCCTCGGTGACGTTCATCAGCGCCGACGAAGGATGGCTCCTCGGAACCGGGTCATGCGGTGCCACGCGCTGCCTGGCGATCGTCCGCACGACCGATGGCGGTCGCACCTGGGCGAGCATCCCGGCGCCGGACACGGCTCTCGCTTCGGACGGGTCCACGGGCGTGACCGGTCTTCGGTTCGCCGACACCCTCGACGGCTGGGCGTTCGGTACCGGCCTGTGGGCGACCCATGACGGCGGGTCGACCTGGCATCGGGTGAGCCTCCCAGGCCTGCCGAAGGACGGTGACGTCATGGCTCTCGAGGCTTCGGCCGGCGTCGTCCACGCGGTCTATCCCGACGATCGCCCCGGGCCCCGCCTGACGATCGCGTCCAGCCCGACGGACTTCGACCGGTGGACGGCCTCTCCGACCACCGTCGAGATCGGGGCCGGCCCGGTCCCGCGGCCGCAGCTCGTCCTGCACGGTCCAGCCGGCTGGCTGATCGAGGTGGATCGGGCCGTCGTCGCGGGCGCGCGCCTTGTCGCCGGGGCGTGGACCCCGTGGCAGCCGCCGTGCCTGGACGTCGCCGGGCCGGCCTCTCTCGCCGCGTCGAGCGAGTCCGATCTCGTGGCGGCCTGCGACGAGGGTCTCTGGTCGACCCCGACCGGCGTCCACGTCTACGTCTCCACGGACGGCGGCTCGACCTTCGATCCGGCCGCCTCGAAGCCACCCGTCTTCGACGTCGAGGGCGTCGCGGCCCCCGCTCCCGGGGTCACCTTCGTGGGCGGTAGCCTGTCCGGGGTCGGCTCGGCGATCATCGGCTCGTTCGACGACGGGAAGACCTGGCCGGCCGTCCACGTCCTGCCGGGCGCCGCGTCCACGGGTCTCACCTTCCCCACCGACCAGGTCGGGGTGGCGATCGGCCAGACGATCGGCGATCAGGGCAGCCCTTCCGCCGAGCTCCTGATGACCCGCGACGGCGGCCGGACCTGGTCGAAGGTGCCGATCACCGGCGGCTGATCGGGGCCGTGACCGTGGCGCTAGACTCGGCCCATGACCGCCCCGCCCAGCGGCGCCCTGCCCGGTGCCCGACCCGTTCGTGCCCCGCGCGGGACCGCCATCTCCTGCCGTGGCTGGCAGCAGGAGGCCGTCCTGCGGATGCTCATGAACAACCTCGATCCGGAGGTGGCCGAGAACCCCGATGCGCTCGTGGTCTACGGCGGGACCGGCCGGGCGGCCCGGTCGTGGGAAGCGTTCGACGCGATCGTCCGGGAGCTTCGCCGGCTCGCCGACGACGAGACGCTCCTGGTCCAGAGCGGCAAGCCGGTCGGCGTCTTCCGGACCCATCCCTGGGCGCCCCGGGTCCTCATCGCCAACTCGAACCTCGTCGGGAAGTGGGCTACCTGGGAGCACTTCCGGGAGCTCGAGGCGGCCGGCCTGATGATGTACGGCCAGATGACCGCCGGCTCCTGGATCTACATCGGGACCCAGGGGATCCTCCAGGGGACGTACGAGACGTTCGGCGAGCTCGCCCGCCAGCACTTCGGAGGCACCCTCCGCGGGACGGTGACGCTGACCGCCGGTCTCGGCGGGATGGGTGGGGCCCAGCCCCTGGCCGTGACGATGAACGACGGGGCCGCGATCTGCATCGAGGTCGACGAGAGCCGGGCCCGGCGGCGGCACGAGATCGGCTATGTGGACCGCCTGACGGCCGACCCGGGTCTCGCCCTGACCTGGGCCCGCGGGGCGGCCGCCGAGGGACTCCCGCTGTCGATC
The DNA here is from genome assembly GCA_963809595.1 of uncultured Chloroflexia bacterium. GTDB lineage: Bacteria > Chloroflexota > Limnocylindria > Limnocylindrales > CSP1-4 > Chersky-267. Next base: position 244,548 of record CAWEKG010000003.1, read on the forward strand.
GCCCTCATCGGCAACGCCGCCGAGATCGAGCCGGCGTGGGCCAAGGCCGGCGAGCGCTTCGACGTCGTCACCGACCAGACGTCGGCGCACGACCCACTCGGCGGCTATATCCCCGCCGAGATCGCCCTGGGCGACGCGATCGCGTTGCGGACCGCCCAGCCGGACCTCTATATCGAGCGCTCGATGCGCTCCATGGCCGCCCACGTCCGGGCGATGCTCGAGTTCCAGCGGGCCGGGTCGGTCGTCTTCGACTACGGCAACAACCTCCGGGCGATGGCCCGGGAGGCCGGCGTCGAGGACGCCTTCGCCTACCCCGGGTTCGTGCCGGCCTTCATCCGGCCGCTCTTCTGCGAGGGCAACGGGCCCTTCCGCTGGGTGGCCCTGAGCGGCGATCCGGCCGACATCCTGCGCACCGACCGCGCCCTGATGGAGCTCTTCCCGGACAACGTCGGGCTTCAGCGCTGGCTCCGGATGGCCCAGCAGAAGGTCCCCTTCCAGGGCCTTCCCGCCCGGATCTGCTGGCTGGGCTACGGCGAGCGGGCGAAGGCCGGCCTGGAGTTCAACCGGCTGGTGGCGGCCGGCGAGGTCAGCGCCCCGATCGTGATCGGTCGCGACCATCTCGACTCGGGCTCGGTCGCGTCACCCAACCGCGAGACGGAGTCGATGCGCGACGGGTCCGACGCGGTCGCCGACTGGCCGATCCTCAACGCGCTCGTCAACACAGCGGCCGGCGCGTCGTGGGTCAGCGTCCATCACGGCGGCGGGGTCGGCATCGGCTACAGCCAGCATGCCGGGATGGTCGTGGTGGCTGACGGCACGGCGCTGGCCGCCGAGAAGCTCGAGCGGGTCCTGACCAGCGATCCCGGGATGGGCGTGATCCGCCATGTCGACGCCGGCTACGAACGGGCGATCGACGTCGCCCGGGAGCGCGGCGTCCGGGTCCCGATGCTCGACGAGGCCGGCTGACCGGACCGCTCGCCCAGGGCTCAGTCGAGCGCCGACCCGGGGCCGATGCTGTCCGCTTCGCGGTCGAGGATCGCCTCCGCGGTTCCGGGCTCCGGACCCGCCTCGGTACCCACCGGCGTCGGGATGACCTTGAGCTGACGCACGGACGAGAAGAGGATCGGCACGAAGGCGAAGCAGCCCAGGACGCCGCCGATGAAGACCGCCTCGCGCACGCCGAAGACGCTGGCCAGGACGCCGCCGATGATCTGGCCGATCGGGATCGTGCCCCAGACCAGGAACCGCATCGTCGCGTTCATGCGGCCCTGGATCCGCTCAGGGGTGATCGCCTGGCGAAGGCTGACCTGGTTGATGTTGTAGATGACGCCCGCGAAGCTGCCCAGGAAGATCGAGACGAACAGCACCGCCGCGGCATTCCCCGGCTGGGCGAACGCCGCGATGAGCGTCGCCGGCCCGCTGAGGATCATCGACCAGAGGATGGTCCGCCCCACCCCGATCCGGGCCGCGATGCGGCCGGCCACCAGGGCGCCGACGAGGACGCCGATGCTGCCCAATCCGCCGATGAGGCCCACCACCGGGGCACTCAGCCCCAGCGTGTCGTAGACGAACACGGCGAACGTGGCGAAAGCGATGTTCGAGAACAGGTTGGACAGGCCGGTACTGGCCGCGATGTAGCGCAGGTACGGGTGGCCGAGGACGTAGTGGAGCCCCTCGCCGATCTCCTGCCGGAGCCCGGCGATCGGCCCCGGTCCGCCAGCCGCCGTCTCGACGGGGGCACGCTTCGGCTCGCGCTTGCGGATCCAGAAGATGAGCCCGCCGGACACCACGAAGCTGAGCGCATCGGCCAGCACCGCGATCGGTGCCCCGAGCAGCCCGATGAGCCCGCCGCCGAGCGGCTGGCCGAGGATCTGGGCGGCCGATCCGCTGACCTGGAGCTGCGAGTTGCCCTCGACCAGGTCCTCGGGCTCGAGGATCGCGGGCAGGAACGATTGGTCGGCCACGTCGAAGAAGACGGTCAGGGTCCCGTTGATGAAGCCGACCAGGTAGAGCTGCCAGATCGTCAGTGCCCCGAGCTCCCAGGCGATCGGGATCGAGAGCAGGGCGATCGCCCGGCCGAAGTCACCGGTGACGAGGATGAGCCGCCGGGGGAGCCGATCGACCCAGGCCCCGGCCGGCAGGGTGAAGAGCAGGAAGGGCAGGAACTCGACGGTCCCGAGGAGGGCGACCTGGAAGGCCGGCGCCTTGAGCAGGATGACCGCGATGAACGGGATCGCGACCAGGCTGACCTGGGTCCCGAACAGGCTGACCGTGGCGGCCGTCCACAGCTTGCGGTAGTCGCCGTTACGGGCGAGGAGGGTTCGCTGGGCAGCGGCCACGGGTCACCTCGGCGCTCTGGGTTCGGGCCGGGCCGGGTCGGCCGGCAGACGAGTCTAGCGTCTGGCGACGGCCGCTCCAACGCGCTGGCGCTCGGTCGACCCATGCGGGTCGTCCGCCGCCGCCGTCGTCGCCCGACCCGCATCGCGGGCCCTCGGCGGCGCGGCCGAAGTGTCACGATAACCACGTGGCCGAGCTCGTCGAATCCGTGCCGAACTTCAGCGAGGGCCGCCGGCTCGAGGTCGTCGACCGGCTGGCCGCGGCGGTCTCGGCCACGCCCGGGGTCCACCTCCTGGACCGGACCAGCGACGCCAGCCACAACCGGAGCGTGCTCACGCTGGCCGGCGAGTCGTCCGGCGTCGCGGCAGCCCTGGAGACGGCGGTCGCGGTCGCGATCGAGACGATCGACATGGAGCGGCAGACCGGCGAGCACCCGCGGATCGGCGCCGTCGACGTGGTCCCGTTCGTCCCCCTGGGTGAGACGACGATGGACGACTGTGTCGCGCTCGCCCGAGCGTTCGGCGCCCGGATCGCCGAGCGGTTCGACCTCCCCGTCTACCTGTACGCCCGAGCGGCCCTCCGTCCGGACCGCGAGAAGCTGGCCGACGTGCGACGCGGACAGTACGAGGGTCTGAGGGACGAGATCGGCCGCGACCCGGACCGCCGGCCGGACTTCGGTCCGGCCCGGACCCACCCGACCGCCGGTGCCGTGGCGGTGGGCGCCCGACCCTTCCTCATCGCCTACAACATCAACCTGGCCTCGACCGATCTCGAGCTGGCGAAGCGGATCGCCCGGACGGTGCGCGAGTCCGGCGGCGGCCTGCCCCGGGTCCAGGCGAACGGCTTCCGGTTCGACGACCCCGACTGCGCCCAGGTCTCGATGAACCTGCTCGACTTCGCAGTGACCCCGGTCTGGCAGGTCTGGGAGGCGGTGGAGGCCGCGGCCAGTGCGGCCGGCGTGGAGCTGGCCGAGTCGGAGCTCATCGGGCTCGCCCCGCTGGCCTCGTTCCTCGACGTCGCGGACCATGCCGGGGCTCCCAGCGACGCTCCGATCGATGAGCGCCTGGCGGCCGCGGCACGGTACCTCCGGTTGCGCGACTTCTCGCCGCTCCAGGCCCTCGAGCTGCGGCTGTCGGCCGCCCGCGGCGAGCGGTCGTGAGTCTCCGCCTCATCGAAGGCGGCCTGACCGAGGGATCGACGGCCGGTCTCCTCGTGGTCGGCGCGAGTGCCATCGTCACGATGGCCGGCGGGGTCCGGTCCGGGTCGGGCCAGGCCGATCTGGCCGCGCTCGACGCCACCGGGGTCGGCGGGCCCGAATCCCCCGACGCCCCGGTCGTGGCCACCTGGGGCGAGCGGATCGTCGCGGTCGGTCCACGCGCCGAGGTCGAGGCCGGTCTCGAAGCCGGGGGCTTCCCGCTTTCCCGGTTCGCCCGACTCGACGCCAACGGCGGCCTGGTCACGCCCGGTCTGATCGACCCGCACACCCATCTGCTGTTCGCCGGCTCACGCGAGGGCGAGCTCCGACTTCGTCAGCGGGGCGCCGGGTACCTCGAGATCCTCGAGGCCGGGGGCGGCATCCTCTCCACGGTGGCGGCCACCCGGGCGGCTTCGGCGGAGGAGCTGCTGGCTCACGGTCGGCGCTGGCTCGACGAGATGCTCAGTCACGGCGTCACGACCATCGAGGCGAAGTCCGGCTACGGTCTTGACGTCCGGACCGAGCTCCGGCTCCTCGAGGTCGCCCACCGGCTGGGCGAGGAGGGGCCGATCGAGGTCCTCCCGACGTGGCTCGGCGCCCACGCCGTCCCGTCCGAGTACCGCGACGACCCGGACCCGGTCGAGGCCTACACCCGCCAGGTCATCGAGGACCAGCTCCCGGCTGTCGCCACCCAGGGGATCGGCCCGGTTCGCCGACGTCTTCTGCGAGCGGGGGGTCTTCGGGCCGGACCACAGCCGGCGGATCCTGCGGGCCGCCGAGTCCCGCGGGCTGCGGCCCCGGCTCCACGCCGACGAGCTCGCGCCGTCGGGCGGGGCCGAGCTGGCGGCGGAGCTCGGGGCACTGTCGGCGGACCACCTGGCCGCGCCGTCGGACGCCGGCGTGGACGCCCTGGCCGCGGTCGCGGCGGAGGGTCGACCGGTCGTCGCGGTCGTCCTGCCGGCCACGACCTGGTTCCTGATGAAGCCGTCCGGTGCACCGGCCCGCCGGTATCGTCGACCGGGGGATCCCGGTGGCGATCGGCACGGACTTCAACCCGGGGACGTCGCCGACCGCCAGCCTGCCCCTGGCGATGACCGTCGCCTGCCTCTCGCTGGGGCTCAGCCCGGCCGAGACGCTAACCGCGGTCACGATCAACGCGGCTCACGCCCTCGGGATCGCCGACGCCGTCGGGTCGCTCGAGCCGGACAAGCAGGCCGACCTAGTCGTCTGGCGAGTGGCGAGCCCCGACCAGATCCCGTACTGGCCGGCGGCCGACCTCGTGCGGACCGTGGTCAAGCGCGGACGGACGGTCCTCCAGCGGGGCTAGCGGCCGGAGTCGGACGGGGAGGTCGGGCGACCCGGGACCGCCGGTCAGACCTTGCCCCGAGCCTCGAGGAGGACGGTGGCCGTCTCGTCGGGCAGCCCGGAGATCGTGATCGACAGCTTGGCCTGGGGCGGCGGCGGCGTCGCCCCCATCTCGTGGAGGAAGCGGGCCAGCGCTTCGGCGCAATCGGCCTCCACCTCGCAGATCGGCATCGGGATCACGATCTTCGGATCGAGCTGGGCGATGAGCTCGGCCGCCCGAGTCGCCGACAGCGCCCCACCGACGGGGACGCAGGCGATGTCGACCGTCCCGATGTCCCCGAGCTTCTCCTCGGTCAGCAGGTGAGCGATGTCCCCGAGATGGATCGTATGGAGTCCGTCGAGCTCGACCGCGAAGGCGGTCTGGCGTCCCCGCTGAGCGCCCCGGGCGTCGTCGCGATACGACCGGACCCCGGTGACGAGCACGTGGCGGACCTCGTACTCGCCGGGACCGTCGAGCACGAACGCGTCCTCGAGGCTCGTCGGGATCACGCTCCTGCCGTCGCGCGAGCGCTTGCCCTTGGCTCTCGGAAGGGGGCTGTCGTCGGGGTGGCTGAAGGTCACGATCTCACCGGTGATCCCGCGACCGGTCGGTCCGACGACCGACTGGTACGGGTCCATGACGACGACCGCGTCCCTGCCCTTCAGGCGGATGCAGGTCCGCCCGTACCAGGTGAGTTCCATCAGATCCGATTCTGACACAGCCGGCTCACCCCCGGCTCAGCCGCGGCGTTCCGGCAGGGACAGAAAGACCGGAGACGCCTGCCCAATCGGCGCCTCCGGTCGGAGGGAGGGAGTGGGACTCTTCGCGAGTTCCGAGGTGAACACTAGGTGAGCCCCGATTCAGGAGCGAGGGGGCAGAGGGTTAAGAAAGGGACATCCACGCCGAACCCTCAGCGCACCCGCCACGGCGCCCGCCCGGCCGATCCGGCCATCAGGCGATGGGACCATCGCGTGGGACGGGGCGAGCGGGGACCCGTGCGACAATCCGGCGATGCACCTCCCTCGTCCCCGGCGCCGCGCGTCGTGGCGGCCGTCGGCGATCGCCGTCGCGGCCCTGATCGTCGTGGCCAGCTGCGGCGGCACCAGCTCAGCCACCCCGACGGGCGCGATCTCGACCAGCCCTTCGCCTGCCGTCACCGCTTCCGCCGGTCCCTCGGACGGGTCGGCGTCCGCGTCCCCCGCCGGGTCGCCCGATGACGCCTCCGTCTACGCCGCGATCGAGGCCCAGGTCCAGGAGCTCCGCGGCCTGACCGCGAAGACCCCGGTCGATCCGAAGCTCCTCGACGAAGCGACCCTCAAGAAGAACATCGAGAAGAGCTTCCTCACGGCGAACCCGCCCGAGCAGCTCGCGGCCACCCAGCGGATCTACGAGCTCATGGGCCTGGTCCCGCCAGGGACGGACCTCAAGGCCCTCTATCTGAGGCTGCTGGGCAGCCAGGTCGCCGGCTACTACGACGACAAGACGAAGGAGCTCTACGTCGTGTCGAAGTCGGGCGGTCTCGGGCCGACCGAACAGGTGACCTTCGCCCACGAGTTCGACCACGCGCTCCAGGACCAGAACTTCGGGCTGAAGAACCTCCACCTCGACACGATCGGCCAGGGCGATCGCACGCTCGCCGCCCTGGCCGTCCCGGAAGGCGACGCGACCCTGCTGATGACCCTCTGGGCCCAGGGTCACCTCACCCCGGCGGACCTCGTCCAGCTGCTCAAGGACTCGAGCGACCCGGCGCAGCAGAAGATCCTGGCGGAGATGCCACCGCTCCTCCGGGAGTCCCTGATCTTCCCGTACACCGCCGGCCTCCAGATGGTGAACGGCGCCCGAGCGACCGGCGGCTGGGCCGCCGTGGACGCCCTCTATGCCAAGCCCCCCGCATCCACCGAGCAGGTCCTCCACCCGGACACGTACGCGGCCGGCGAGGCGCCGATCGCGGTGACCTTCCCGGCGGACCTCGCGAAGCGACTGGGGAACGGCTGGAGCGGCGATACCCAGGACACCCTCGGCGAGTTCGTCCTGCGGACCTGGCTGGCGAACGGCGGGGCCGTCACCGCGCCGGTCGCCGAGACGGCCGCGACCGGCTGGGGTGGCGACCGGATCGCCCTGGTCCGCAACGGCGATCGGTCGGGGATCGTCATCGACACGCGCTGGGACACGGCCGCCGATGCCGCCGAGTTCGCCGCCGCGGCCGGTCCGACCCTGGAGAAGCTGGCCGACCGGCACGCTCTCATCCACATCGACGGATCGGACCGGGTGACCCTCTTCGTCGCGACCGACGATGCGACCATCGAGGCGCTGGCCGGCGCCCTGGGGCTGGCCGGCTGACGGTCCGGATCCCGTCCGCGGGTCGGCCCTCCGACCCGCCCGGGTCACATCTGCTCGGGTGCCGAGATCCCCAGCAGGCCGAGGGCGTTGGCGAGGGTGGTCCGGGTCGCGGCGACGAGGGCCAGCCGGGCCGCCGAACGGGCCGGATCGCCGGGATCGACGACCTTCGCGTCGCGATAGAAGGCGTGGAACGTGGTTGCGAGCTCGGTGGCGTAGGCGGTGATCCCCTGGGCCTCCTCCTCGGCCGCCGCGTCCTCGACGACCTCGGGCAGGCGAATGACCTCGCGGACGAGGGCGGCCTCCGGGGCGCCGACGAGCGCATCGTCGGCCAGGGTCGGAGCCGGGGCGAGGCCGGCCTCCGCCGCCTTGCGCAGGATCGAGGCGATCCGGGCGTGGGCGTACTGGACGTAGTAGACCGGGTTCTCGCTCGACTGCTTCTTGGCCAGCTCGATGTCGAAGTCGATCGCCGAACCGGGGCTCCGTGACGCGAAGAACCAGCGGGCAGCGTCGACACCGATCTCGGCCAGGAGCTCGTCGAGGCTGATGAACGTCCCGGCGCGCTTGCTCATCGAGATCTCGGCACCGTCGCGGACGAAGCGGACCCAGGCGACGAGGAGCATCCGGACGGCCGCCTTGTCGTAGCCCATCGCCTCGGCGGCATTGCGGACCCTGGCCACCGTGCCGTGGTGGTCCTGGCCCCAGATGTAGACGAGCTCGTCGAAGCCTCGGCTGAACTTCTCGGTCAGGTAGCCGATGTCCGAGGCGAAGTAGGTCGGCTCGCCGTTCGAGCGGGTGATCACCCGGTCCTTGTCGTCGCCGAAGGCCGTCGAGCGGAACCACAGGGCGCCGTCCTGCTCGTAGACGTGACCGCCCTCCCGCAGCCGCTCGACCGCCCGGCTGACCCAGCCCTCGTCGTGGAGCGAGCGTTCGGTCGTCCAGACGTCGAAGCGGACCCCGAGGTGGGCGAGCGAGGCCTCGATCCCGGCCCGCACCCGCTCCGATGCCCAGCGCCCGACGATGCCGGTCTCGTCGGCGTCCGGTCCGGTCGCCGCGGCCCATACGTCATCGGGCAGGGCGGCGGCCAGGTCCGCCACGTAGTCGCCGTGGTAGCCGTCCTCCGGGACCGGCTCGCCGCGGCGGTTCGCGATGACGCTCGCGCCCAGCTTCCAGACCTGGGTCCCGGAGTCGTTGAAGTAGTACTCACGGGTGACCTGCTGGCCGCCCGCCTCGAGAACCCGGCAGAGGAGGTCGCCGACGAACGCCCCCCGGGCATTGCCGATCGTGAGCGGACCGGTCGGGTTGGCCGAGACGAACTCCACGTTCACGTGACGCGGCACGACGGCCGGCACCCGACCCCAGCCGGAGGGATCCGCATCGTGCACGATCCCCTCGACCACGGCCCGGAGCGCCCGGTCGGCGTAGCGGACGTTGACGAACCCCGGCGCGGCGACCGCCACCGAGACTAGGGGCGTCGTCGCCGGGGAGTCGGCGATCTCGCGGACGAGCTCCTCGGCCAGGGCCCGCGCGATCTCGAGCGGGGCTCGGCGGTATGGGCGGGCGAGCCGCATCGCGAGGTTCGTGGCGGCATCGCCGTGCTCGGGGTTCGCCGGCCGCTCGACCCGGATCTCGGGGTCCTCGGTCCCCGGGTCGAGGGCCGGCAGGGCACCCGAGGCGATGGCCCTGGCCCAGGCACGAGCGACCGCCCTGCGGACCGCCCCACGCAGGGTCGGGTCGGCGACGGTCTCCGGCTCCGGGCTGACGCTCTCCGTCGGCGTGGTCGGCACGGGTGAGCTCCTCGGATCGATCGCTTGCGCCCGCATCGTAACGGCTCAGCCCGGCAGCGCCCGGAACGGGAAGAGGGCGACGAAGGCGAGCATGAACGCGGCGACGTAGCCCCAGACGACCATCCGGGGCAGACCGGACCGGGCCAGGAGGATGGCCACGGCGACCGCCAGGGCAGGGATCGTGGGCAGGAAGTAGTACAGGTACATGATCCGGTGACTGAGGATCGCGAGGGGGTAATAGGGCAGGTAGTTCGCCGCGGCCCAGGCGAGGCACCAGATGGCGAGCAGGCTGCCCTTCCGCCAGGCGTACCAGAAGGTGAACAGGAACGCCAGCGGGAGCGCCCCGAGGAGGACGGGGTTGAGCGCCCCACGGAAGTCCACCTTGACAGCGGTGGCGGTGACGACCTCGCCGACCTTCGTGTCGACCGCCACCCGCAGGTAGTTGATCTGACCCTCGTTGACGAGCCATTGCCACGGGTTGCTGGCGATCCCGTCGGGCGCCCCGCTCGTCTGGAGTGCGGCACCGAAGGACATCATGTGGACCAGGTGCGCCCACGGATCGCCGTATCCGCTGAACCGCAGGTCGAGCGCCCAGAGGCCCGCGATCGCGACGACCGCATAGGCCGAGACGAGGAGCAGCGTGGGGCGGAGGTCAGCCCAGCCGAGCCGTCTCGGCTGACCGCGGCGTGACTGGATGAGGACCACGGCCTGATAGATGAGCAGCGCCAGCAGCCCGAACGCACCGGTCAGCTTGACCAGGCTGCCGACGGCACAGGCGGCCCCGGCGAGCGCCCAGCGTCCGCGCAGACCCAGCCACGCGCCGACGAGGATCGCCGCCAGCGACAACATGTCGAGCGTCCCGATCCGACCGTGGACGAAGGTGAGGTTCTCGAAGGCGAGGAAGCCGACGGCCAGGACGCCCAGGCGGGCCGTCTCGCCGGTCGCCCGGACGATCCCGTAGACGGCGGCGAGCCCGATGAGTCCGGCGACGAGGCTCGGGAACCGCCAGCCCAGGCCGTTGTCCCCGAAGCCGAGCATCGAGAGCGCCATCAGCACCTTGCCCAGGGGCGGGTGCTCGGTGTTGGGGTCGAGACCGAGCGCCGAGCCGGCGTAGTGCCCGTCGACGGGGACCGTCCATCCGAGCACGACGCGCGCGGCGTTGACGTAGTACGCCTCGTCGAAGATGAGCGAGCCCTCGGGCAGCCACAGCCAGACGGCTCGGACGACCAGCGCCCCTAGCAGGACGACCGCGAGGAGCTGGCCCGGGTCCGAGAAGAACCCGCGCAGGCGACCAGCGACGCGGCGAACGACCCGTGGGATCCGCGTCGGTCCGGGCTCCACGGGCGTCACCCGGCGCCGCGGCCCGCTGCCGCCTCCCTGTCCTGCCGTCGTGCACGAGCGCGCATCGCATCGAAGGATAGCGAGGGTCGGACGCCCTGGGACGGCCGGCGGATGGTCCTCAGGTACCGGGCGTGGCAGGACCTTCGTTGTCGCCGGGCAACGATTTCCGAACCGCCCGTGTCAGTGGGACGCGCTCTGGTGGGGTTCTGGCCGGTCGCCATTCCGGCATGGGTACTAGACGCGCCTAGGACCCACCGTGGATACTTCCGGTGGGTGGCGATCAGGGGTCACCTCCGCCGACTCATCCGGCGGCCGCAATCATCAGCCCAAGGAAGTGCCACCGATGTTCACCAGGGCGATCAAGGGGCTCCCGGTCACACAGGCCCGTACGCGGCGCCGCCTCGGTTGGCTTGGCGCCGGCGTCTTCACGGCGGCCGCGCTGCTCGGCCCGGCCGTCGGGCAGACGATGGCGACCAGCAGTGGCAGCCTGCAGTGCGGTTGCCACACCACGACGACGCGGACGACCACCACGGCCCAGACCACGACGGCCGAGACCACCGCCGAGACCACGACGGCCCAGACCACGACGGCCCAGACCACGACGGCCCAGACCACGACGGCCGAGACCACGGCCCAGACCACGACGGCTGAGACCACGACGGCCGAGACCACGACGGCTGAGACCACGACGGCCGAGACCACGGCCGAGACCACCACCGATGGGACCACCACCACTGCGACCAAGACGACTACGACGACCGGTGCCGTCAGTGGCGAGACCGGCACCCCGAAGCCGACGCTCCCGCCGACGTCGACCACGAGTGGCGGCAGCAGCGGGAACAGCGGGTCGATCTCGCTCGGCCTCCTGCTCCTGGCGCTCGGCTCGCTGGGCCTCGTGCTCGTGAGCCCGTCACCGAAGAAGTACCGCCGCTAGCCGAACGCGTCGGCCCGATCGAGTAGCCCTCGACGGACGCAGGACCCCTGACCTGCGTCCGTCCAGCTACTCGGGAGAGCCGGACGACCAGCGCCACGGTCGCTGTCCCGGACCGTCGGAGACCCGGATGCGGTCATCGCTCCGGGTCTCTTCATGTCCGCCACGGCGTCGGCACTCCCGGCCGGGACCGCCTGGCTCAGATGACCAGTCGGTCGCCGGGATCCACGAGCCGGACGTCGGCGTCGGTCAGCGAGGCGGTCGCGGCGACCGTCGCGTCTCGGTCGTGGCCCATCAGGAGATGGGTGAGCAGGACCCGGGCCGGCCGTGTCCCGGCGGCGAGGCGTCCGACGTCCCAGGCGTTGAGATGCTCCGAGTCCGGGGCGACCTCGGAGGCCCCGAACGAGACCTCGGCGAGCAGGGTGTCGCCGTTCCGGACCAGGGACCGCAGATCGTCGGCGCGGCCGCAGTCGCCCGAGTAGACGAGCCCCGGCCCACCATCGCCGTTTGACAGCCGAAAGGCATAGCTCTCGTCCGTGTGGCGGACGAGGCGCGCCTCGAGCGAGAACGGGCCGAGGTCGAACGTCCCACCGCCGCCCAGCCGTCCCACGTCCAGGGCGGCCGCCGTGAAGCCGGGCTGGGCGTGGAGCGCGTCGAGGCGGTCGTCCAGCCCGGCCGGTCCGAGGACCGCGACGCGTCGAGGCGGATCGAAGTCCCAGCGGAGGTAGTGCCGGAGGGCGACGAGGTCGATGAAATGGTCGGGATGGAGGTGGCTGACCACGACGGCCCGGACCGCGCTCGGTTCGATCTCCCCGGCGAGGTTCGTGAACGCGCCCTGGCCGAGATCGAGGACCACGGCCTCGGACCCGTGGCGGACCAGGTACGACGCACCCACCGCGCCCGGTCGCGAGGTGTAGGCGGGCCCGGCCCCGAGGACGACGAGCTCCATCACGCGGCGAACCGATCGGTCATGGCGCGAAGCCTACGCGAGGCCGAAACGTCCGGGCAACGTGATCTCCACCCGCTCCGCGCCTCGTCGGAAGGTCAGCCGGTCGTACCCGGCGTCGGCGACCACGCGGTAGCCGGCCTCGAGCCCGTGGGCGAACCAATCCGCTCGATGGGCGTCGGAACCGGCGCTGACCCGCCGACCGCCGAGCTCGTGGAAGCGGGCGACGACCCCCGGCGCCGGGTACGTCTCGCCGGCCGCCTGGCGGAGCCCGCTGGTGTTCACCTCGAGCCCCGTCCCGCTCTTCACCAGCGCCTGCAGGATCGGGTCGTAGAGGTCCATCCGCTCGGCCAGGTCCTCGGGCAGGACGTGTGGCCAGAGGTAGCGCTTGACGAAGTCGAGGTGGCCCAGGCTGTCGAACAGGCCGCTCGCCGCCGCGGCACGGACCTCGGCGAAGTACGGCGCCACCACCTCGGCGAGTGGCCGACCGGCGACCCAGGCGGCCACCCGGCTGGCCTGATACGGCGAATCCGGGCCGACATGGACCGAGCCGATGACGAAGTCGTAGGCATGGCCCGCGAGGTGCTCGCGGATCTCCGCCTCCCGACGCGACTCGTAGGTGACCTCCAGACCGTGGCGGATCGTCACCCCGAGCGGCCCCCAGCGTTGCGCGGCGTCGCGCACCAGCCGCTCCCGCTCCACGACGTCGGGGGCGTGGTTGGGCAGGCGGGGGTCGAAATCGATGTGGTCGGTGATCGCCAGCTCGGCGATCCGACGCTCGACGGCCGCCGCGGCGTAGACGTCGATCGGGACGTCGCTGTCGGCCGAGCGGTCGGTGTGGAGATGGGCGTCGAGCGGCAGGTCGCGCGCCCGCGGATCGACCGTCGATGCCGGCTCCGGGTCCGTCACCCGGCGATGAGCCCGAGCTCCCGACCGATCGTCGCGAAGGCGGTGAGCGCCGTGTCCAGCTGCTCGTCGGTGTGGGCGGCGGTGACGATCGTCCGGATCCGGGCCCTGTCCACGGCCACGGTCGGAAAGACGATCGGCTGGGCGAAGACGCCCTCGGCGAAGAGACGGTCGCTGAACCGGCCAGCGGTCGCCGAGTCGCCCATCATCACCGGCGTGATCGGGGTCTCCGAGGCGCCCGTGTCGAACCCGAGCCGGATCAGCTCCGCCTTGAACCGCCAGGTGTTCGCCCAGAGCCGCTCGATGAGCTCGGGTTCGTCCTCCAGGACCCCGATCGCCTCGAGACAGGCCGCGGCGACCGCCGGCGGATGGGATGTCGAGAAGAGGAACGGACGAGCTCGCTGAGTGAGCAGGTCGCGCAGGTCCTGCGAGCCGGCCACGTAACCGCCCAGGACACCGACCGCCTTGGACAGGGTCCCGACCTGGATGGCGACCCGCCCATGGAGCCCGAAGTGGTCCACCGAGCCGCGGCCGTTCCGGCCGAGGACCCCCGAGGCGTGGGCGTCGTCGACCATCACCGCCGCGCCGGCCGCCTCGGCCGCCTCGACGATCCCGGGCAGGGGGGCGATGTCGCCGTCCATGCTGAAGACCCCGTCGGTCACGACGAGGATCAGCCGGTAGGGAAGACCGGTGTCCGGTCGGCCTTTCGTGCTGGCCTCCTGGAGGATCTCGCCGAGGGCGGCCACGTCGGCATGCGGGTACAGCTTGCGGGGCGCCTTGGAAAGACGCATCCCGTCGATGATCGAGGCGTGGTTCAGGGCATCGGAGACGATGAGGTCCTGCTCGCCGGTGATCGTCGGGATCACCCCGGTGTTGGCCGTGAAGCCGGACTGGAAGGTGAGGACCGCCTCGACCCCTTTGAAGCGGGCCAGCTTCGTCTCCAGCTCCTCGTGAAGGGCCATCGTCCCGGCGATCGTCCGGACCGCGCCCGAGCCCGATCCGAACTGCTCGACCGCGGCCAGGGCGGCTGCCCGGAGACGGGGATGGTGGGTCAGGCCGAGGTAGTCGTTCGAGGAGAGGCTGATGACCCGGCGACCGTCGACCGAGACGATCGGGCCCTGGGCCGAGCTCATCACCCGGAGCGGTCGGTAGAGATGGCGATTCCGCAGGTCGGCCAGCTCCTCGGCGAGGAAGGCCAGCGGGTCGGTCCGGGACGTGGAGGTCATCGGGGTCCTCCCTGGGGATGGCTGTCGTTCGGCCTGCGGCCGGCCACCGGCTCGCGGTGGCGGGTCATTCGGACCAGTCCATGATGACCTTGCCCGAGTCGCCCGACCGGGCGGCCGCGAACGCCGCCTCGTGCTCCCGGAACGAGAACCGGTGGGTGATCGCGGGTCGGATGTCGAGCCCGGACTGGAGCATCACGGTCATCATGTACCAGGTCTCGTACATCTCCCGACCATAGATGCCCTTGAGTGTGAGCATCTTGAAGATGATCGGGTTGAAGTCGAGCGGGATCTCGGCCGAGGGGATGCCCAGGATCGCGATCCGGCCGCCGTGGGCCATGTTGGCGATGGCCGAGCGGAGGGCCGCGGCGTTGCCCGACATCTCCATCGCCACGTCGAAGCCTTCGGTCATCCCCAGCTCTGCCTGGACGTCGGCCAGGTCCTGGGTCGTCGGGTCGATGACGAGGCTGGCGCCCATGGTCTTGGCCAGCCCGCGGCGGTAGGCGTTCGGCTCGGACGCCACGATGTGCCGGGCGCCGGCATGACGAGCCACAGCGATCGCCATCAGCCCGATGGGCCCCGCTCCGGTGACCAGGACGTCCTCACCCAGGACGGGGAAGCTCAACGCCGTGTGGACCGCGTTGCCGAACGGGTCGAAGATCGCGGCGACCTCCTCGTCGATCCCGGACCAGTGGTGCCAGACGTTGGTCATCGGCAGGGTCACGTACTCGGCGAACGCGCCCTGGCGGTCGACCCCGAGGCCGATCGTGTGGGCGCACAGGTTCCGTCGTCCGGCCAGGCAGTGGCGGCAGCGGCCGCACACGACGTGGCCCTCGCCGCTCACGAGGTCACCGGGTCGGAAGTCGGCCACGTTGCTGCCCACCTCCACGATCTCGCCCACGAACTCGTGGCCGATGACCATCGGCGGATGGATCGTCCGGGCCGCCCAGGCGTCCCAGCCCTCGATGTGGAGGTCGGTCCCGCAGATCCCCGTCTTGTGGACCCGGATGAGGACGTCGTTGATGCCGAAGGTCGGCTGCGGGACGGTCTCCAGGCTGAGACCGGGCCCGGGCCCGGTCTTCACTAGTGCCAGCATCGGATGCTCCCTTGCCGCGGCAGGCCGTGGTCAGCGCTGTGACGGGGCCGCGTCCGTCGGGGACGATGGCCAGTCGACGACCGGATTCTCCACCCGGCCGATCCCCTCGATCTCGATCCGGACACGGTCGCCTGGCTCGAGGAAGACGGGCGGGTCGCGGAAGACGCCGACCCCGGCCGGCGTGCCCGTGGAGATGATGTCACCCGGCTCGAGGGCGATGTAGGCGCTGACGTACTCGACCAGGGCCGGGATGTCGAAGAGCAGATTCCCGGTCCGACTCTCCTGCATGAGGATCGGCGTGCCGGCGTTCGGGCCGCCCCCGGGGATCCGCCAAGAGCGGATCGGCAGGTCCGGCGGGCCGTCGAACTCGTCGGCGGTCACGAAGACCGGACCGATCGGGAAGAACGTGTCGGAGCCCTTCGCCCGGAGCCACTGGCCGTCGCCGCGCTCGCCCTCGCGGAGGGCCGGCTTGCTGCCCTGGAAGTCGCGGGCAGAGACGTCGTTGACCACGACGTAGCCGGCCACGTGGCGCATGGCGTCCTTCGCCGCGACGTGACTGGTGTACCGCCCGATGACGACGCCGAGCTCCGCCTCGAGGTCGAGAGCATGGCAGCCGGGCGGCCGGACGATCGGCTCGCCGTCGGCGATCACCGCGTTGGCGAACTTGGCGAAGAGCATCGGCCGGTCGGGGGCGTCACGGCCACCCTCGAGGGCATGGTCGCGATAGTTGAGCCCGATGCACACGATCTTGCCGGGGAAGGGGATCGCGGCGACCGGCCGGCGTCGTTCGGCCGCCCGCGGCGAGGCGCCCGAACGTCGGGTGCGATCGACGGCCCGGCGCAGGCCGCGCCACGGACGCTCGGCGAACTCGGCCTCGTACTCCACGCTGAACCAGGGCTCCAGGCCGCCGATCCGCTCGAGCTGGCGGTTCGTGAACATGCCGCCGTCCACGAGGACGCCCCAGCGGTGCCATCCACCCTTGCTGCGGTAGGCGTACAGGCGCATCGGGTCTCCGATCGGGTCAGGACGGGCTGGGCGACGGCTCCGGGCTGGCGGCCGGCGAGGCGCTCGGCGCGGCCGATGGGGACGCCGCCGCCGGGCTGGATCCCGGCGCCAGGTTCGGCCGGGCGCACTGCGGTTCCGGGTTCTTCAGCTCGCCCTGGGTCCGGAAGAACTCGAGGATCTGTCCCGTGTCGAGCTTGTCCTGGAAGAGGACGCGACCCCAGAGCACCGCCGCGATCGGTGTCGTCATCTCGTCGAAGCGGGCGATGACCGGGCTGATCGTGCCCTTCGGGAGCTTGCACACCGGGCTTTCCGGGAACGTCTGGTAGAGCCCCTGGAGGGCCCGTTGCGTGGCGTCGTCGCAGGCGCCCTTCGCGCAGCTGTACAGCACGACAAGCCCGCCGTGCTCCAGGTTGTGGATCCAACCCTGGGGCACCGCCGCGTCGTCCGGTGCGTAGTAGCGGGGGACGATCGGCCCGCCGGTGCCGGCGTAGTGATTGCCCGAGGCAGGCGGGCAGTAGGTGTATCGCTGCGACTGGCCGATCGCGATGTGATTGCGTCCCATGTCCGGCTCGATCTGGCCCAGGGGACCCGGCGAGCCGTTCGCCAGTGGAGCCGCCGTCGGGGCCGGGTCGACGAGCGTGGCGCAGGTATAGGCCTTGCTGGTCGCCTGGACGAAGACGACGCCGCCGAGGAGGGTGACCGCCACCACCGCGACGAGCCCGAGGATGAGTCCCCGCTGTCGCTCCAGGAACGAACGAGGCTCGATGACGGGACGCGGTTGCTCGCGGCGACCGTGGCGCCTGCCCTTCGACGACGCGGGCGGGTTCGCGCTCCGCTGGGGATCGTTGCTCAACTCGGTCCTCGGGTGGTGTCGGCCGGCGTCGAACCCTACGCCCGGTGGAGACGGGTTGCGGTCGGACCAGGATCCCGCGGGTCGCGCCCGCTTCGGGGGAGAGGGTAACCCTCCGGGCCCATTCCGTGCCGTGGGTCGCGTCGGGGAGGGCGAGCCACCCGGTGTCACCCCGAGGCGCGGGGCGACCGTGGCAGAATTGGCCGGATGAGCGGACCGACCGAGACGACCCCGAAGCCGCGGATGCCGATCGGCGTGCGGGTCTTCCTCGTCTACGCCTTCGCCATCCTCGTGCTCATCGGGCTCTCGCTGCGCTACGTCATCGACATGGCCATCTCGGCGCCGGTCTCGCTGCCCGGGGTCGTGGTGATGGTCCTGCTCGCCTACACGATCTTCACGATCACCCTGGTCCTCCAGCGCAAGGAGGCGGCCCGCGGCCTGGCCCTGGGGCTGTCCAGCCTGACGATCCCGATCATCGCCGTCGGCCTGTTCAGCTTCACGGTCATCCGACCGGACCTCGCGGCGGCCCTGACCCTGTTCGCGTCGGCCCTGGCGCTCGTCCTCTTCCGGGGGCTCCTCCGCCCGGACGTCCGCCCGTACCTGGATCAGCCCTGACCCAGTCCCTCGGGAGGGGGCGGTGGTCGGGCCAGCGAGGGTCCGGGGTCCGGCCCGATGCTATCCTCGCGGTCCTCATGTCCGACCTCCCGATGACCTTCGCCGACCCCGGCCTGACCGCTCGGCTCGCCGCCAGCCTGGATGTCGAAGGCAAGATCCCGCGCGCCCTCGAGGCCCTCGGACCGGTCGGCGGCCGCGACGTCCTGCTCGTGGACGGCGAGGGCGGGCTGCGGGCCGGGCAGCTCGAGGAGCTCGGCGCCCGGGTGGGGATCGTGTCCGGGGCCGACCCCGCGGCCCTGGTCGCCGTCCCGGAGGCCAGTGCCGACGCGGTCGTCGCGTGCTGGACGGCCTTCCGCGCTGACGACGGCGGCTGGCTCGCCGCCGCGGATCGCGCCCTCCGTCCCGACGGTCGTCTGCTCGTCCTGCACGACTACGGCCGCGACGACGTCTCGCGACTCATGGGCGACCGACCCGAGTACGGCGCCTGGAGCCGTCGGGACGGTTGGTTCCAGCAGCACGGCTTCCGGATCCGGGTCATCCACGGCTTCTGGACCTTCGACACGCTCGAGGAGGCCGGGGCCTTCCTGACCGCCGCCTTCGGACCCGTCGGTGAGACGGTCGCCGGCACCCTTCGGCGACCGCGGCTCAGCCACAACCTCGCGATCTACCACCGGACGCGCGGCGAGACGGGCTCGCCTGCGGCATGACCGGCGACGACGGCTGGCCGCCGGAGGACGACTGGTCGGGCGCCCGGCGCCCGGATGCTGCCGTCGACCGCCCGGTCGAGGTCGCGGTCCCGGCGCGGCGCGGTCTCTTGACCCCCTTCCGGGTGACGATGGCGATCGCCCTCTTCGGTTCCCTCGCGATCCTGGCCTATGGGCTGGTCATCCGGGACGACAACCAGCTCCGGATCCTGACCGCCGGAGGGTTCGTGATCGGGCTCGTGCTCGGGCTCCTCGCCCTGTCCGGCGCCTACGCCGCCTACCGCCGGGCCGCCGCCGGGCAGCAGGGTCGGGCCTTCGCCTACGCGCTGCTCGGCGGGGTCGCGGCGGTGCTCGCCGCAGTCGCCTTCGCGGCCGCCTCGATCCTGGCCCTCGTCCAGCACGACTGATCGCAGCGGGCTCGCCGGGACCCTCTGGTACACTCCGGCGACGCCGGCCCCCATCGTCTAGAGGCCCAGGACGCCACCCTTTCAAGGTGGAGATCAGGGGTTCGAATCCCCTTGGGGGTACCAGCACTCCCCGGCCGGGCGGCCCGCGTCGCGTCCCCTCCGGCATCGCCACTCGGCAACGGCCAGCTCCCCGGCCGTAGTCAGCCTGTCCGCCGGCTCTTGACATGACCGGCGCCCCGCAGTACCACGAGGGCGAGCGGGTCGAGGACTGGCCCCGATAAGAGCCGTGAGCGGCCTCGGGCGCAGCCTCCCCGCTCAAACACGTGCCGACCGGACGTTGTCTGGGAGCAGGACGGGCAAGGTGGGTGTGATCTGCGCGGGTCGTCGCGCCACGATCTGTCAGTCCGCGGGCGGGCACTCGGCCGCGGTCACCCCGGGATGCTACGATCGGACCGATGGAGATCATGGGCGTGACGATCCGGACGATCGTCAAGGACAACGTCGCCACCCGCTGCGACGGCTGCCTCGGGGTCATCGAGGGCACGCCCTGGCGGGTCAATCTCCTCGACATCGTGTCGCCCGAGGCCGCCGTCTCGTGGATCGATCGCCCGGCGATCAACCCCGGTCCGTTCCAGTTCCACCCGGACCCGGCCCACGTCCGGGCCTGGATGAGCCAGCGGGGATATCTCTTCTGCCGTCGGGGCGAGGTCCGGGAGCTGATGCGTCCGGTGCCGATCCCGGGCGACCCGCCACGCTGGGGGCTGTGCGACGGGATCCACCGCGACGATCACGAGTTCGTACCCGCCTGATCGAACGAGCGGGCCTGGTGTCCCCTGACCGACGGGAGCGCGCCTCCAGCGGCCTGATGCGATCCGAGGAGCCTCGATCGTGAACCTGAGCGTAGCCATCCCGGCGCTGACCTCGATCCTGGCCTTCATCTTCAGCCTGGCCGTCTTCGACCAGTGGCGCTCGCGACGGCGGCCCTACCAGCTGATCTGGGCGCTCGGGATGCTCTTCTTCGGGATCGCCTCGGGCTGCGAGGCGCTCGCCGCGGCGAACGGCTGGAACGAGACGCTGTACAAGACCTGGTACCTGACCGGGGCGGTCTGGACGGCCGGCTGGCTCGGTCTCGGGACGGCCTTCCTCCTGGGCAAGACGCGGTTCGGCTACACCTTCGCCTTCTCGCTCTTCCTGGCCGGGCTGTTCACGCTCCTCGCCCAGGCGCGCTACCAGTACCCCGGCGCCGGATCGTCGGCGATCCTCTACTTCATCGCCGCGATCGTCTTCGCCCTGGCCATCGGGATCGAGACGTACTTCGCGAACGAGCGCTGGCCGGGGGTCGCGGCGGTGTTCATCGTCGGCGCCTCGGTCCTGAGCGCCGTGCTGATGGTCACGGCCGTCTTGGCGCCCCCCGGCTACGCCCTCGACCCGGCGACCGGGCTGCCTGTCGGCACGCTCTTCCCGGGGACCCTGCGCCTGCTGACCCCGCTGCTCAACATCACGGGTGCGTTCTCGCTCGTCCTCGGCGCCCTCTTCTCGACCTACGTCTTCATGCCCAAACGGCGGGTGCTCGACTACTCGCTCGACCCGCATCAGCCGGGTGACCAGTTCCTGTTCAACCTGCTCATTTCGCCGATCGCGATCACGGTCAACTTCATCGTCTCGATCCCGATGGCGGTCCGCGCCCTGCTCAGCGGCCGGATCAACAGCCGCGTGCCGTCCACGATCCTCATCGCGGTCGGGGGGATCGCGGCGGCCGGGGTGGACGCCCTGAACCGCTTCGGCTCGACCGAGCTGTTCGAGCTCGGGAAGCTCGTGGCGGTCGTCCTCCTCTTCGCCGGGTTCCTCGTGTCGACCGAGGTCTTCCACGAGATCAGGATCCCCTTCACCCGGATCCGACTGCGCACCGAGCGCGGCGAGCGGGTCGAGGGACCGACCGACTGACCGCCGTCCGGGCGCCGGACCGGGCGGCGGTCCGGACGGGCGCCGTCGCAGTCGCGACCGCCGCGATCCTCTTCGGTACGCTCGGCCCGGTCTCGAGGCTGGCCTCCGACCAGGGTGTCACCACCCTCGGGTTCGTGACCTGGCGAGCGGCGATCGGCGGACTGTTCGTGGGCCTGATCGTGGTCGTCGGCGTCGCCCGTGGACGCCGGCTCACCAGCATTCGCGGCCTGCCCCGGCAAGCTCGAGCGTCGCTCTTCGTGGCCACCCTGACGGGCGTCGTCCTGAACCTCTCCCTCTTCGCGGCCTTCGGCCGGATCACGGTGGCCCTGGCCCTCCTGGCGTTCTACACGTATCCGGCGATCGTGACGGTCGTTGTCACGGTTCGTGAGCGGACTCGACCCGACGGCGTCCAGATCGCCGCTCTGGGCATGGCCCTGGTCGGGATGACCGTCGTCGTCCTCGGCTCGGTCGACCCGGCGGCGGGGGTCACCATCGACCCGATCGGTCTCGGCCTGGCGCTCGTGGCTGCCGCGACCCAGACCGTCTTCATCCTCGTCAGTCGGCATGGATATGGTGCCCTGCCGAGCGACGAGTCCGTCCTGGTCATCCTCGCCGGAAGCGCCGTCGGGTTCGTCGCGCTCGCCATGGTCAGCGGCAGCGCGGCTGCCCTCGTCGACCCGGTCGGGATGTCCGGAGCGTGGCCGTATCTCATCCTCGGCGGCGTTGTCGGGGCGGGGATCCCGACCACCCTGTTCATCGTCGGGGTGCGCCGGATCGGCGGGGTGCGGACCTCGATCCTGGCGATGCTCGAGCCGGTCACCGGGACGATCCTGGCGGCGCTCGTCCTGGGAGAGATGCTTCGTCCGGTCCAGGTGGTCGGCGGGCTGCTGGTCATCGCCGCCGGCATCCTCCTCCAGCGCTCGCCGGTCCCGGGCGGCGGGCCCCCGGGCCGCTCGGGGGAGGCACCGGACGACGCGCTCATCGAGACCCTGCCCCTGGTCTGAGCCGGCCGCAAAGGGACCCGGAGGTATACTCCGTCGATCCACCCATCCACCGGATCGAGGTTCGATGCGCGTCCGCAAAGCCGTCTTCCCAGCCGCCGGATGGGGCACCCGGTTCCTCCCGGCCACGAAGGCGCAGCCGAAGGAGATGCTCCCGCTCGTCGACAAGCCGGTCATCCAGTACGCGGTCGAGGAGGCCGTCGCGGCCGGCATCGAGCAGGTGATCATCGTCACCTCGAGCCAGAAGCGCGCGATCGAGGACCACTTCGACGTCTCGTACGAGCTGGAGCATCTGCTCGAGGAGCGGGGCGACGTGGAGATGCTCCGACGGATCCGCCACATCAGCGACCTCGCCCAGATCGCCTACGTCCGCCAGAAGGAGCAGCTGGGCCTGGGCCACGCGGTCCTCGTCGCCAAGGAGCTCATCGGTCACGAGCCGTTCGCGGTCATCCTGTCCGACGACGTGGTCGTCGGCGAGCGTCCGGCGATCGGCCAGCTGATCCACGCCTTCAACCAGACCCACGCCTCGGTCATCGCGGTCCAGGAGGTCCCCCACGAGGAGACCGGCCGCTACGGCGTCATCGACTCGGAGCCCGCCGGGGACGATCTCGACCACGGACGGCTCCACCGCGTCCGTGGCGTGGTCGAGAAGCCGGACCCGTCAATGGCGCCGTCGAACCTGGCCATCATCGGGCGCTACGTCCTCACCCCGAAGATCTTCGACAAGCTCGAGCAGACGCCCCGCGGCGCGGGCGGCGAGATCCAGCTGACGGACGCGATCGAGGCGCTCATGGAGGAGCAGGCGGTCTACGCCTACGAGTTCGAGGGCACCCGATACGACGCGGGGACCACGATGGGCTGGCTCCAGGCCTCCGTCGAGCTCGCCCTCCAGCGACCGGACCTGTCGGCGGAATTCCGGACCTACCTGGCCGGTCTCGAGCTCTGATCCGGGATCGACCCGTCACCGAAGCGCTGCCGGCGCCGTCCTGTGCGGTACGATGCCACCGCCGGCTCGTCCCGGTCGGTGCGGCTTCACGCAGTGATTCCCGCGCCTTCCGAGGCGCCGTAGCGCGAGGGTAGAGGTTGGCCGAGATCGGGAGCATCCTGGGCGGTCGATACCGGCTGGTCGAGCTGCTGGGACAGGGCGGCATGGCCACCGTCTACCGCGCGACGGACGCCCAGCTCGGCCGGGACGTCGCCGTGAAGGTCCTCCGGCCCGAGTACGGTCGGGACCCCGACTTCATCGCCCGGTTCCGGCTCGAGGCCCAGTCGGTGGCCTCCCTGAGCTCGCCCAACATCGTCATCGTCCACGACTTCGGGATGGACACGGCCGGCCCATTCATCGTCATGGACCTGGTGCCCGGCGAGGACCTGGCCACGGTCCTCCGCCGGGGCGGGGCCCTGCCACCCACCCAGGCGGCCCGGATCGCCTCCGAGGTGGCCCGCGCCCTCGCCGCGGCGCACGCTCGCGGGATCGTCCATCGCGACATCAAGCCGGGCAACATCCTGCTGGCCCACGACGGCCGCGTCCTGGTCACCGACTTCGGGATCGCCCGCGCGCTGGCCGAGGCCCAGATGACCCTGCCCGGGACGACCATGGGCTCGGTCCAGTACATGAGCCCTGAGCAGGCGCGCGGCGAGCCGGCCACGGAGCGTTCCGACATCTACGCCCTGGGCGTGGTCCTGTTCGAGATGCTCGCCGGCCGGCGCCCGTTCGAAGGTGACAGCGCGGCCGCAATCGCCGTCGCCCGCCTTACGCCGCCGGTCCCGATGCCCTCGACCTACCGGGCCGGCATCCCCCCGGTCCTCGAGGCGATCTGCCGCAAGGCGATGGCGATCGACCCGGCCGAGCGCTTCCAGACCGCGACGGCGATGGCCGCCGCTCTCGACGACGAGATCGCCGACCGGGCGCTGCCCGCCGCCGCGACGGCCGCGACCGTCGCCGGGGCGGCCGGGGTCGCTGCGGTCGGCGTGGCGAGGGCGAACCCGCCCGCGCCGCTGCCCTACCCGCCCGACGCCTACGCCGGTGGCGGCGGTCCGCCGGCCCCGCCCCCGGTCGATCACGGCAGCGAGCCGGCGGCCGGTGGATCGGGTCCCTGGGGCTGGGTCGCCGGTCTCCTCGGGCTCGGCCTCCTCGTCGTCATCGGGTTCATCGTCTTCCGGCTGATGTCCGGCGGGCCGGCCCCGACCGGCAGCCAGGTGGTCGTGCCGAACTACGTCGGCCAGACCCTCGAACAGGCCCAGGCCCTCGCCACCACCCAGGGGCTCGTCGTCTCGCCCACCAAGTTCGTGACCAGCAGCGACCAGGCCGAGGGGACGATCACCGAGCAGGACCCCCCCGCCAACGCCCAGGTCGACAAGGGGTCGACCGTCTCGGTGACCGTCGTGACCGGCAAGGCGCTGGTGGCCGTGCCCGATCTCCGGAATCTCACCCAGGCCGCCGCGATCACGGCCCTCGTCCAGGCCCAGCTGACGCCGGGAACGGCCACGGAGGCCGCGGACCCGGAGGTGCCCAAGGGCTCGGTCATCTCCAGCTCGCCGGCGACCGGCGTGGAGGTGGCGGTCGGCACGACGGTCGACTACCTGCTGTCCACCGGTCCCGAGGCGACGCCGACACCGAGCCCCACGCCGTCACCCAGCCCGACCCCGCCGCCGACGCCCACGCCGACCGCTCCGCCGACGCCCAGTCCGACCCCGCCGCCGACGCCCACGCCGATCCTGCTGACGGTCGGCGAGTACCGCTGCCAGACCCTGGGCGAAGCGAAGGCGGACATCGCCGCGGACGGGTTCGTGGTCGGGACGGTCACCCCACAGCCGCCGGGCTACACGGTTGCGGACGACTCGTATGTCTTCGATCAGCTGCCGCTCCCGGGCAAGAAGCGGCTTCCGGGCACGAAGGTGGACCTGGGCGCCTACGACCCGGCTTCGTACCCGTATCCGACCTGCCCGCCGACGCCCTGAGATGGGGTTCGGGCCGTGGCCGGCGGGGCCCGCCGGCCACGGCCGTGTCTCGAGCGCCTAGAAGTCGGTCTCGATCCAGAACCGGGTCGGAGGATCGGCCTCGAGCTGATCGCCCGGCCGGGGCAGTTCGAACGTCGGTTCACCCGCAGTCGTCGCCGGGCCGAGCGGGACCGCACCGGCGACCACGGCCGTCCGGGCCCGCCAGCACGACTTGACCTCGTCGCCGGTCAGCGGACGGCGCCGGCGCTCGAGCCCGCAGAACCCGAGACCGCCCGCGATGGCGTGGCGGAAGTCGGCGCAGCTCGAGCAGGCCATGCTCGAACGGCGACAGACCCAGCAGCGGGCGCCCTCGGCCTGGGGTGTCCCGCAGTTCGGACAGCGCCACGTCGGCATGGCCGGATGGTAGCTGCGATCCCGGGACGTGTCGAGCCCGCCGGGGGACGCGGGCACACCGCCGGTTACGGCCCGATCGTGATGATCGTCTGGGCGGTGATCGCGCGACCGGTCGGCGGCTGGATCAGGGCCGCAGCGATCCCCCTGCCCACCGTGGCGCCCTTCGGGATCGTCGTTCGCCAGGTCGCGACACCGTTGCTCGTGCTGAGGGTCCTCTGGATCGGCCCCACGCCGGGCGCGGTGAGGGTGAAGGTCACGGTGGCTCCGTCGAGCGGCTTGCCGTTCGGGTCGATGACGGTGACCGTCAGGGTGATGTTCCTGGGCAGGCTCTTCCGGCTGAACCGATAGCTCGAGGCAGTCAGCTCGGCGGTGAGCTTGCCCTTTCCCCGGCTGACGTTGACGGCGGCCTGGCCCTGGTTCCCGGCGGGGTCGGTCGCGCTGACGACGACCGCGTTCGTCCCCGAGGAGATCGCCAGGACGAGCTTGAAGACCCCGCTGCCGTCGGCCTTGCCGGTGATCGACGCGCCGTTCGTCGTGTTCCGCGCGACGAGGGCGCTGCCGGCCTGGGTCTTGCCCTGGATGGTCACCGTGTCGCCGTTCACGACCTGGTTCTTGGTCGGCTTGCTGATCGTCACCTTGGGCTTGGCCGTGTCGAGGACGAAGGTCACCGGCTTCGACGGGACGCTCTCGCCGTTGTCTCCGACGAGGGTGCTCGTGAATTCGTTCGTGCCCGCGGCCAGCTCGAGACCGGCGATCGTGAATCCCGGCGTGCGCCCGACCGGGACCTCGGCGACCTGCTCGTCGGCGCCGCCCTCGACCGAGCGATAGACCCGGATCGTCACGCCGTTCTTCCCGACGAAGGCGTTGGGGACGGTGCCCGCCAGGTCCACGGTCGGCTGGTTCGTGTACTGCTGGTCGGGTGCCGCCAGGGTCGGGGCGTCCGGCGAGGTGCCTTCGCTGGGACTGGGGCTCGGCGTCGCCGTGATCTGGCTGATCGTCCCGGCGAAGGCGCTGCCGAGGCCGGCGACGGCCCGCCCGGCGACTCCCATGCCCGCGAAGACGACGACGCCGCCGAGGGTCACGATGAGCACGACGAGCAGGATCCGGACCGCCAGCGGAAGGCCGGGCCCACGCTCGATCCTGCGATGCGGCGCGATCCTCGACGGCGCGAGGGAACGTGGACCTGTCGCCGGTCGCCGGGCCGGGGCCGGACGACCGGTCGATGGCGGGCGTGGTCGGACCTGGGCGGTACGTGTGCGCCGACTCGTCATCGAGCTGCATTGTCGCACGGGAAGCGCCATGGACCCTCGTCCGGGGACGCCGGCCGGCCCGACGTACCCGGCACCGGCCGTGCGTTGTACTCTGGCGCGGAGAGCGGGCGTCTGGTGACGTCCGCCCGACCATGAGGGTGGCGTGCAGGCCAGAGACCCCAAGAACGCGCGTCAGACGGGGCCCACCGGCCGACCTGGCTTCGGTGTCGGGCCGATCTCCCGGGTCGCCACGAGCGCCGCGCCGGCACCGCCCGGCACCCGACCCGGTTACCCGCCCCTGCCGGTGATGAGCCGGAACGGCGGGTTCGGGCTGCCCAATCTCCGGCGCAACGTCTGCCCCCATTTCTACATGACCGGTTCGCGCGGCGCGATCCCGATCCAGGCGCCCCACCTGCTCAAGGCGCTCATCCGCCAGGACGCGAACATCTCGCGCTGCCAGCTGCGCGGCGGCGTCCACCTGGAGCAGGGTTACATCAACGACGTCTGCCTGACCCCGCGCTTCAACCAGTGCGTCTTCTACGAGGACGAGCTCTCCAAGGAGTGACGTGAGCGACCTCACCTACGACGAGGCGCTCCGAGCCCTCCAGGAACGCGGTCGCTTCGGCATCCGCCTGGGGCTCGGCAGGACCCGGGCTCTGCTCGCCGAGCTGGGGGATCCCCAGCGCGCCCTGCGGGGCGCACTGGTCGGCGGGACGAACGGCAAGGGCAGCGTGCTCGCCCTGGCCGCGGCTGCCCTCCGGGCCGGCGGCGTCCGGGTCGCGGAGACCCCGAAGCCCCACCTGGTGAGCTACCGCGAGCGGCTCCAGGTCGACGGCCGGCTCGTCGCGCCGGACGTCTTCGCCCGGCTCGTCGGCGAGACGCTCGCCGCGGCGGACCGGATCGGCCCGCGACACGGCCAACCGACGGAGTTCGAGGTGCTCACCGCGGTCGCCTTCCGCTGGTTCGCGGAGGAGGCCGTGGACGTCGCCCTGGTGGAAGTCGGACTGGGCGGCCGGCTCGATGCGACCCATGCCTGGGACGGCGGTGTGGCGGCGATCACCAACGTGGACCTCGACCACACCGACCGTCTCGGCGAGACGATCCCGGCCATCGCCCGGGAGAAGGCCGCGATCATCGAGCGCGGCGACCTGGCCGTGACCGGGGCCCTGGGCGAGGCGCTCGACGTCATCCGGCGGCGAGCGGCCCGGATGGGCGTGCCGCTGACCGAGGCGGCCGCCGCCCCGCTCCTCGGCTGGGATCGTGACGGCATCACGGTGACCCTGCCCCGCCTGGGCGAGACGAGGATCGGGCTGCGCGGTCGACACCAGGCGGCCAACGTCGCGGTGGCCCATGCCGTCCTCGACGCGCTGTCGGCCGCCGGGATCGCCACGATCGACGACGACGCCCGACGTCGGGGATACGCGGCGGCCCGCTGGCCCGGCCGGCTCGAACTCCTCGAGATCCCGGTCTCGGCGTCCGCGACGGGGTTCCGGGAGGTCCTCCTCGACGGCGCCCACAACCCGGCCGGGGCAGCGGTCCTGGCCCGCGCCCTCGACGACCTCCGGCCGACCCTCGAGGGCGGCGACGAGTCCGACCCGCCGCCGGTCACCCTCGTCCTTGGCTCGATGGCCGACAAGGACGTCGCGGGTGTCCTCGCGGCGCTCGGGGCCTCGCCGGTGGCCCGCGCCGCCCGGGTCATCTGCACCCAGGTCGACCAGCCCCGGGCGATGCCGGCGGCCCGTCTGGCGAAGGGCTGGGCTGCGGTGACGCCGGGCTCCCGGCCGGTCGTCGAGCCGTCCGTCGGGCGCGCGATCGAGCTTGCCCTCGCCGAGGCACCGGGCCCGGTGGTCGTGGCCGGGTCGCTCTACCTCGTCGGAGCTGCCCGCGCGCTGCTCGTCGACGACCCCGCCCTCGACGATCACCCGGCGCTGGCGGCCGTCCGATGAGCGACGACCGACGACTGCCGGAGGAACGCGGGGTCGTCCCGGGCGTGCCCGACGCCGGGGGACGGTCGACGCCGTCCTTCAGCGCACCACCGGGTGCCGGCTCGGGCGTGCCCGGCCCGCTCGGGGCGACCGTCATCGGCGGTCGCTCGTTCGCCTGGGGCGCCCGAACCTACGTCATGGGCATCCTCAACGTGACCCCCGATTCGTTCTCCGGGGACGGCCTTCTGGTCCCCGATGGCGACCGGGCGGGCAGGGCGTCTCGATCGGGCGGTGAGCCGGCCCGGGAGGACCACGTGGCGGCCGCCCTCGAGCTCGCCGGGCGGATGGTGGCCGAGGGCGCGGATCTCCTCGACGTGGGCGGGGAATCGTCCCGGCCGGGTCACCGGGCGGTGGACGCCGCGGAGGAGATTCGTCGGATCATCCCGGTCGTCGAAGCGATCCGGGCGGCCCATCCGGAGATCCCCTTGAGCGTCGACACGACCAAGCCGTCGGTGGCCGCTGCGGCGCTCGACGCCGGTGCCGGGCTCATCAACGACGTGTGGGGCGTGGCCGAGGACGATGGCCTCATCCGTCTCGCGGGCGAGCGCGGGGTGCCGATCGTCCTCATGCACAACCGGGCGGAGGCGCGCTACACGAACCTCATGGCCGAGATCGTGGCCGAGCTCGAGCGGGCCATCGAGCGCGCCCTCCGGGCCGGTTGCCGGTTCGAGGACCTCCTGGTCGACCCCGGCTTCGGGTTCGGCAAGACGCCCCAGCACAACCTGGTCCTCCTCCGTGAGCTCGAGACGCTCCGAGTGCTGGGTCGGCCGATCCTCCTGGGCACGTCGCGCAAGTCGACCCTGGGCCGCGTGCTGGACCTGCCTCCCGCGGAGCGTCTCGAGGCGACCCTGGCCACGACCGCTCTCGGGGTCGCCGCCGGGGTCGACATCGTCCGGGTGCACGACGTGCAAGCGAACCTCCGGGTCGCCCGGATGACCGACGCCGTCGTGCGGGCCGACCTCGCCGTCGGGAGCGGTGGGACAGGATGAGCGATCGGATCGTCCTCCACGACATGGTCTTCCAGGGTCGCCACGGGGTCCTGGAGCACGAGCAGCGGGAGGCTCAGCCGTTCCACGTGGATGTCGAGCTCGGGCTCGATCTTCACCCGGCCGGCGTGGACGACGACCTGGCCCGAACGATCGACTACGGGACGGTCTTCGAGACCTGTCAGAGCATCGTCGAATCGACGAGCTTCCGGCTCGTCGAGGCGCTGGCCGAGGCGATCGCTCAGGAGCTCCTGGCCGACTTCCCGGCGGACGAGGTGATCGTCCGGGTCCGCAAGCCGAACGCCCCGATCGACGGGACGTTCGCCTACGCCGGGGTGGAGATCCGGCGGACTCGCCGGCCCGGCTGACGCGACGGCGACGAGGGTGCCGGGTCGATCACCTAGAGGTCGGCCGGCCGGACCCCCAGGGTGACCTTGACGTCGATCTTCTGGCCGCCCCGGAGGACAGCCAGGGTCACGGTCCGTCCCGGGGCGAACTGGGTCAGGACCGAGTCGAGCGGATGCTCGGTGTCGATCGGCTGTCCCTCGATCGCCATGATGATGTCGCCATCGCGGATCCCGGCCTTGTCGGCGGGCTCGTTCGGGACGACGCCCGGCTGGGTGACGCCGCTCGCGCTCGGGCCACCGGCGACGTACGCGCCGTCGGCCACGCTCAGGCTCAGCTCCTTGGCCCGCTTGTCGGTGAGCATCTCGTAGCGGATGCCGATGTACGGCCGGGCCAGCTTCTCGCCGGCGACCGCCTGCTCCATGATCGGGCGGGCGATGTTGATCGGGATCGCGAAGCCGATGCCGTTCGCATTCGCGGCGATCGCCGTGTTGATCCCGATGACGTTCCCGCCGGCGTCGAGGAGCGGTCCGCCGCTGTTGCCGGGGTTGATCGCCGTGTCGGTCTGGAGCAGGTTGTTGATCGTGCCGCCGTCGACGTCGATGCTCCGCCCGGTCGCCGAGAGGATGCCGCTTGTGACGGTGCTGGAGTAGGTCCCCAGGGGACTGCCGATGGCGATCGCGGTCTGGCCCACCTTGAGCTTCGAGGAGTCGCCCAGGGAGGCGGTCGGCAGACCGGTCGCCTCGACCTTGACGATGGCCAGGTCGGTCAGGGTGTCGATGCCGTAGATGGTGCCGCTGAACTCGCGTCCGTCCTTGAGCTGGACGGTGAGCTTGTCGCTGCCGGCCACGACGTGGCGGTTCGTGAGGATCCAGCCGTTCGGGTCGTAGATGATCCCCGAGCCGACGCCCTCCGAGGGGATGGTGTTCGGGTCGCTCAGGTTGGCGTTGGCGGTGCTGAAGATGCGCACGACCGCCGGGCTGACCCTGGCCGCCACGTCCACGATGGCCGACGACTCGTCGATCGTGACCGGCGTCGTGAGGCTGGTCGTCTGGCCGGCGGGGACCGCGGCCACGGGCGTCCGGGTGTCGAGCGCGCCGCTGGCCCGGAGCAGTCCGTAGGTGGCGCCCGAGGCCAGGACGGCCGACAGAAGCGAGGCCGCCAGGACCGGCCCGAGGATCCCGCCACCCGTCCGTCGCACTGGGACGGGCGCGGCGCTGGCGGCGGCCGGCACCGGCTCGAACCACGCCTCGGGTGTCGGCTGGACGGGTGTCTCCCAGGTCACCCGATCGCGATCGAAGTGGTCGGGCGTCGGCGAGAAGGCCGCGGTCGCCGGGGCGGCGTCGCTCGCCGGGGCCGTGTCGCCTGATGAGGCGGCGGGCGCGGCCGGCTGCGACGTGGTCGGCTCGACGAGCGAAGGCGCGGGCACGGCCGAAGGCGGCTCAGCCGACATCGACGCGGATCCGGCGGCGTCGCTTGAGCCTGCGAGACCGATCGTCTCGCCGACGGACGAGGTCGGGTCACCGGACGAGGGCGGCGGCGTCTCGCTCGGCTCGCCGTGGCCGCTCGTTCGCCCGTAGGGCTCGGTGGGTCGTTCGTTCACGGAGGAGCGCTCCTGGGGCTGGGGGCGTGAGCAGGGTGGACGTCCAGCGTGACGATCGCGGATTCACTCAGGACGGGTCGGATGGTGAAGATTCCACCACCTCTGGCCGAGACGTGCTCGCGAGCCCGTCCGGGTGGGCGCGCGGGTCGCGCGGCAGCAGGACACTGAACGTCGTCCCGACGCCCAGGCGGCTGTCGACGACGATGCGCCCGGCGTGGAGGTCGACGATCGACTTGACGATCGCCAGCCCGAGCCCGCTGCCGCTGCCCCGCGCCTCGTTGGCGAGCGACCCGCGGTAGAAGCGGTCGAAGATCCGGGGCAGCTCCGCGGCGTCGATCCCCACCCCGTTGTCGCGAACCTCGATCCGGGCGCCTTCCGCGGTCGGTTCGAGGAGGACCGAGACCGAGCCGCCCCGCGAGGTGAACTTCAGGGCGTTGCCGACGAGGTTCGTGACCACCTGACCGATCCGCTGGGGATCGTGGCGGATCCGGATCGGCCGGTCGGGCAGGTCGAGGGCAAGGGCGATCCCCCGTCGGCGGGCCGTGGCGTCGGCCTGCTCGACCGACGACTCGACCGCGGCCCGCAGGTCGTCGGGCCGCAGGTCGAGCAGGACCAGCCCGGAGTCGAGCTTCGAGAGGTCGAGCAGGTTCTGGGCCAGCCAGTCGAGCCGCTCCAGCTGCTGGCGGCTGGATTCGAGGAATTCGGCCCGGGTCTCCGGGTCGTCCCCGGCCACCTCGCTGAGCAGCTCGTTCGACATCCGCAGGGCGGTGATCGGCGTGCGCAGCTCGTGCGAGACGTCGGCCAGGAAGTCCCGGCTCCGGTCGCGATCGCGGCGGATGATCGCCACGCTCTCCTCGACCCGGTCGGCCATCGCGTTGAACTGGCGGGACAGCTCGGAGATCTCGATCGCCCCGGTCACCGCCAGGCGGGTCGGGACACGGCTGCCGAGCTCACCGCGCTCGAGGTCGCTGGCGGCGGTGGTCAGCCGGCGGAGCGGGGTCGTGAACCGTCGGGCGAGGAACGCCGCGACGGCCACCGAGATGAGGAAGGCGACGATCCCGACGACGATGAGCAGACCGGTCACGGCGGCGATCGTCGAGGCTCGGAAGGTGTACGGGTTCGACAGGGTCACCTGGACGCCCCAGGGGAGCTGGGCCCTCGCCACCACCTTGACCTGGGGCGCCGCCTCGACGGTCTCGCGGGTCTGGCCGCGCTTGGGGTCCGCCGCGAGCTCGAACCGGTAGGTGCCGTCGGGTGCCGGGACGATCCCGATCGTTCCGTCCGAGCCGGTCACCGGCTCGCCGACCTGGATCTCGACGTCGGCCTGGGCCACGTCGTCGACCACGTTCTGGATCGTGCCGATCGTCGGTTCGGTGGTGAACGCCGCGGTCGCCGCCCGGGTGAGGCCGCCATCGGCCCCGACCGGGGCGCCGTTCGTCCAGTTGTTGAGGAGCACCGCGATGACCGTCGCGGTCGAGCTCGCCCGACCGTCGAGGTTCTCCTGCTCCTGCTGGTAGAAGTAGGCGTCCAGGCGGATGATCACGGCCGGCCCGACGAGGAGCAGGGTCAGGGCGACGACCGAGACGAAGCCGAGGGTCAGCCGGCCCTGGAACGTCCGCGGGCGTGATCCGACGCAGGAGCCTGTTGAGCGGTCCGGTCCCGGGCGCCGAGCCGGGTGTCGCCTCAGCGCTCGGCGAAGGCGTAGCCGGCACCTCGGACGGTCAGCACGAAGACCGGGCTCGAGGGATCGTCCTCGATCTTCTCGCGCAGGTGGCTGACGTGGACGTTGATCGTCTTCTCGTCCTGGTCGAGCGCCTCGTAGTCGCGCAGCAGCTCGAGCAGCTCCCGCCGCGAGTAGACTCGGCCCGGCCGGCTGGCCAGGTGTCGGAGGATCTCGAACTCGGTCGCGGTCAGGCTGATCCGGCGAGCACCGCGCTGGACGCGCCGTCGCTCGAGGTCGATGAGCAGGTCGCGGTGGCGGATGACCCGCCCGCCAGCGGCGTCGGCGAGGTCGCCGTAGGCGCGTCGAAGGAGGGCCTTGATCCGGCTCATCAGCTCGCGCAGCCCGAATGGCTTGGTCAGGTAGTCGTCCGCCCCGAGCTCGAGTCCGATGACCTTGTCGACCTCGTCGTCGCGGGCGGTCAGGACCAGGACCGGGGCCTTCGAGCCGCTGGCCCGGAGTCGGCGGAGGACCTCGAAGCCATCCATCCCGGGCAGCCGGACGTCGAGAACGACGAGATCGGGCGCCTTGCCCGTGGCGAACTCCAGGCCCTCCTCGCCGGACCGGGCGACGACGACCTCGTAGCCCTCCTGCTGGAGGGCGAACTGGATGCCGCGGGCGACCGCGAACTCGTCCTCGACGATCAGGATGGTGGCTGCCATGGGCGTGATGCTACCCCGAACCCGGGGCGACGGCCGCGAGGGCCGGAGCGGCCAGCTGTGCTACCGTCTCCGATGCACAAACGACGGAGGATCCCCCAGCATCATGAGCAGCTCCCGGCCGACCCTGGCCGCAACCCACCGAGACGTCACCGGCAAGAAGGTCGCCGTGATGCGGCGCGCCGGACGTCTTCCCGCGGTCGTCTTCGGCCATGGCCACGCCTCGCAGTCGCTCAGCCTCGACACCCACGACTTCGAGCTGCTCCAGCGGCGGATCGGCCAGAACGCCCTGGTCGACCTGTCGGTCGACGGCAAGAAATCGACCCCGGTCCTCATCCACGGGGTCCAGCGCGACCCGGTCCACCGGCGGATGCTCCACGTGGACCTGTTCGCGGTCCGGATGACCGAGGAGCTGACGGTCGACGTCCCACTCGTCTTCGTCGGCGAGTCGTACGCGATCGACAAGCTCGGCGGGACGCTCCTGCACATGATCGAGAGCGTCAAGATCAGGGCCCTGCCGGACCACCTGCCCCAGGCGATCGAGGTCGCCATCGACGGCCTGATCGATTTCGAGGCGACGATCCACGTCCGCGACCTGACGATCCCGGCCGATGCGACCCTGCTGACCGATCTCGACGAGACCGTGGCCCGCGTCCAGCAGCCGCGCGTCGAGGAGGTCGAGGCGCCGGTCGAGGGTGTCGGCGAAGGCGCCCCTGAGGGCGAGGCCGCCGAGGGCGAAGCCGCAGCCGCGACCGACGAGGTCGGCTCCACCGAGAGCTGACCGCGGGGAGCGGTGTCTCAGCCGCCCCCGCTCAGACCCGCCTCGTCGGCGTTCGTCCGGTGGGGCATGTGGGTGGCCGGGATGATCCCCATCCGGCCGGCCTGGAAGTCCTCGACCGCCTGGATGATCTCCTCCCGGGTGTTCATGACGAACGGGCCGTAGCGGGCGACCGGCTCGCCGATCGGCAGGCCGCCCAGGACCAGGATCTCCCAGCCGGCGGCCGACGGCGCCGGCTGGCGTTGGGCTGCCCGGGCCGTGATCGAGTCACCCGGACCGAACAGGGCGAGCTGCCCCTCACGCAGCGGTCGCTCCTCGCGACCGACCGTGCCGCTGCCCGGAGAGCACGTAGACCATCGCGTTGAAGTCGCGCGGCCAGTCCATGGCCAGCTCGGCGCCGGGGCTCACGGTGGCGTGGAGATAGATGATCGGGGTCCGGGTGGCCCCTGGACCGGCGTGCCCACCGAGCTGACCGGCGATGACCCGGACGAGCGCCCCGCCGTCATGGCTCGAGAGCAGGGTGACGTCCCGGGCGCCGATGTCCTGGTAGCGGGGCGGGGTCCACTTCAGGCTGGCCGGCAGGTTCACCCAGAGCTGGACGCCGTGGAACAGACCGCCCTGGACGACGAGCTGCTGGGGTGGCATCTCGCTGTGGAGGATCCCCGCGCCCGCCGTCATCCACTGGGTCGCGCCGTCGGTGATGAGTCCGCCACCACCGGTCGAGTCCTGGTGCTCGAAGGCGCCGTCGATCATGTAGGTGACGGTCTCGAAGCCACGGTGCGGGTGCCACGGGGCGCCCTTCGCCTCGCCGGGCCCGTACTCCACGGCGCCCATGTGATCGAGGAGCATGAACGGGTCGGCGAACGCCACGCCGACCGATGGGAAGGGTCGGCGGACGACGAAGCCCTCACCCTCGAGCTGGCTGTGGGCGGTGACGAGGTGGGCGACCGGTCGACTCGTCGCCTCGGGCGTGGTCGGTCGCCCGAGACGGGGCAGGGTCAGGGTATCGGCGCTGACGGCGGGCATTCGAACTCCAGGAGAGGCATCGTTGCTGATGCAACTATCTTGACGGTCCTGTCAAGGGGCGCCGTCCCCCGGCCTGGACGATCGGCGCCCGCCAGATGAAGGCGGCTGCCGGGAGCCGGTCGAGCCGGGCCTGGGTGCGTTCGCGGAGACGCCCTCGGACCGGTTCATCGAGATCGTCGAAGACGTCCGTCTCGGCGTACTCGACCAGGAAGTCGAGGTAGGTCGCCGGATCGAACCGGTGGACCAGGTCGGTGGCCCGGCTGTGGACCTCGCGGAAGCCGGTCCGCCGGAGCTGGGCGGCCGCCGCCGGCGCCGAGGCGTAGTCGCCGCTGCGCGCCTCCTCGGCCTCGCCCTCACCGTCGATGTCCAGCTCGTCGAGGGCCTTCTCGAAGGCCTGATCGGGGGCGAACCGCTCCTCGGGATCGGCCCGCAGCCAGGTCACGAAGGCGATCCGACCGCCGGGTCGCAGGACCCGGCGGGCCTCGGCCAGGGCGCGGCTGCGAACCGGCACCAGCTGGAGGACGAACGACGAGACGACGAGATCGAACGTCTCGTCGGGGAACGGCAGACGGGCGGCGTGGCCGGTCACCAGCTCAAGACGTCCTCGGTCGCCGGGGCGCAGCTCGGTCTCCGCCCTGGCCGCGGCGATCGCGAGCATCCCGCTCGAGCCGTCGAGGCCGACCACGGTCGTCGCCGGCCAGCGCCGGATCGCCTCGAGGGCGAGGAGACCGGTCCCGGTCCCGACGTCGAGGATCCGGGCGGTCGTCGAGCCGTCCGGCGGCTCGGGCCGGCAGGTGTCGAGAAGGTCCCGCCCGGCCGAGGCCAGGACCGGCTCCCACCAGGTCCGATAGCGTGCCGCCGACGCGTCGTAGCGCGCCTCGATCGTGCCCATCGCCGCATCGTGCCACGTCTCAGCCCGTTCGGCGCCGGGTCCGGCGCCGGCTCAGCCCGCCGGGATCACGGCGCGAGGAAGCGCAGGACCTCCCCGACGATCGCCGCCCGGAACGCGGGAAGAGCCACCTCCACGGCCGGCGAGAGCGGCGCCCCGATCCCCGCCCGGGCGGCCCCGATCCCGACGAACGCCCCGTCGGGGAGCCGACCGCGCAGGACCTCGGCGAGTCCGAGGACCTGGTCGACCGCGAGGATGTGCGACGAGCTCGGCGAGACGATCCGGGCCGCCTCACCACCCCGTGCGGCGAGGGCCGCCAGCGGGCGGACGACCACGGCGCCCGGCTCGATCCCGGTGGCGGCGTCGACCAGGACGCAGGCGGCGCCCGGCGGGATGTCGAGGACGGTCTCGACCGACAGCCCGGCGGCCATCCGCAGCTCGCACCGGGCCAGGAGGTCGAGCGGCAGCCCGTCCACGGCCAGCGGGCCCGCCGCGTCGTCGCCCCGTTCGCGCTCACCGCAGACGACGAGCCAGACGGGCGCCGTCGGGTCGGCCCGACCGGTCATCGGATCAGGTCCGCTCGATCGTCAGGTCGAGGAAGTGGGTCGCGCACGAGATGCACGGGTCGTAGCTCCTGATGAGCTGCTCCAGGCGGATCGTGGCGACGTCGTGGGGCAGGTCGAGGATCGTCGGGGCGAAGCCGGCCAGGTCGGCCTCGATGGCGCCCTGGTTCTGGCTGGTCGGCGGGACGATCTGGGCGGCCGCGATCCGGCCGCGCTCGTCCACCTCGTAGCGGTGGAAGAGGAGGCCGCGGGGGGCCTCGGTCGCCCAGGCGGCGACACCGGGGCGCGGGGTCCAGGGCACGGCCGCCTCGGGCATCCGGTAGCCGTCCACGATCTCGAGCGCTTCGGAGGCGGCGCCGATGAGCTCGATCGCCCGGGCGGCGATCGACCAGTACGGGTTGCGCCGGATGGCGTCGGCCAGTCCGGATGAGCCCAGCGCGTCGGCGGCCGTCGGGTGGAGCCGGTCGGCGCACAGGCTGATCCGGGCCGCCGGGCCCAGGAGGTAGACCTCGCCGGCATGGGTCCGGGCGTGGAGTGCGTTCGAGCCCTCGTGGTGCTCCTCGCGGAACGCCTCGCGCCAGTCGCTCGGGCGCAGGTCGATCCCGTCGTTCGAGACGATCCGACCGTCGTTGAACGGGTACTCGTCGGGGTGACGCAGGGCGACGAGCTTCGGCTCCCGCTCGAAGTCCGGGGCGTCGAGCGACCCGACGAGCTCGAGCGTCACCTTGGCCTGCTCGATGGCCGCCTCGAGATCGGGCCGGAGGGTCTCCAGCTCGGACCGTCGCGGGACGCGGCTGAAGCCGCCGACCCGGACGCTCAGCGGGTGGATCGCCCGACCGCCGAGGAGCTTGACGATCCGGTTGCCGGTCCGCTTCAGGATCAGCGCCTGCTCCACGGCCGGCCGATGGTCACGGGCCATCTCGACGGCGCTGGGGTAGCCCAGGAAGTCGGGCAGGTGGAGGAGATAGACGTGGAGGGCGTGGCTCTCGATCCACTCCCCGCAGTAGAAGAGTCGGCGCAGGCGGCGGACCTCCGGGTCGATGGTCGACCCCGAACAGGTCCTCGAACGCGTGGACGGCGCTCATCTGGTAGGCGATCGGGCAGATCCCGCAGATCCGCGACACGATGTCGATCGTCTCGTCGGGCGTCCGGCCGACGACGAGCTGCTCGAAGTAGCGGGGCGCCTCGAAGATCGCCAGCCGGGCCTCCTCGACGATGCCGTCGCGGACGCGCAGCCGGAGCGAGCCCTCGCCCTCGACGCGGGTGACCATCGGGACCTCGAAGACGGCGTCCCGGCCGGCGGGGATCGTGGGGTCATGCATCGCGGGACTCCCTCGACGGTGCGATCGTCGCCGGCGACTTCCCGGCCGGGGCGACCCCGCCGAGCTCCGTGACGATCGTGCGGAACGGCTCGGCGAAGGCGGTGAACCCGGCGAACAGCCGGCCCACGTCCGCCGGGGCGCGACCCTCGACCACCTCGAGGTGACGGACCAGGCCACGGGCGTTGCTGGTCTCCCGCGGCCCGAAGCAGCCGTAGCAGCCGCGGCCGTAGGCCGGGCACAGGGCGCCGCAGCCCGTCCGGGTGACCGGACCCAGGCAGGCGAACCCACCGGAGACCGCGACACAGACCGCGTTCCGGCGCTTGCACTCGAGGCAGACCGCCTCGTCCGGAAGCTGGGCTCGACGGCCCACCAGCAGGGCGGTCAGCAGCTCCACGAGCTGGCCCGGGTCGATCGGGCAGCCGCGCAGCTCGGCGTCGACGGCGACGTGGTCGGAGATCGGGGTGGAGATGGCCAGCGAGTCGATGAACTCGGGGTGGGCGTAGACGGCCGCTCGGAAGGTCGGCTCGTCGGCCCAATTGCGGAGGGCCTGGATGCCGCCGGCGGTGGCGCAGGCGCCGATCGTCACGAGGAGCGTCGCCTGGCGTCGCAGCCGGACGATCTCCTCGGCCTGCTCCTCGGTGCTGATCGAGCCCTCGACGAGGAGCACGTCGTAGGGGCCGTCCGACCGGCGCGAGGTGGCCTCGGCGAACTCGACGATGTCGAACCGCTCGGTCAGGGCGAGCAGCTCGTCCTCGAGGTCGAGCAGGGTCAGCTGGCAGCCGTCGCACGAGGCGAACTTCACGACCCCGAGACGGGGCCGATGGGCGGTCCCGGCCTCGCGGGCCCGGCGGACGGGGGACAGTCGGGGGGCCGGCTCGGCGCCGGCGGGACGTGGCTCGATCGGGCCGCTCATCAGATGCCCTCCCGGCCGAAGATGCCGTCGAGCGAGGTGAGGTTGAAGACCGGGCCGTCACGGCAGACGAACTAGCGACCCATCTGGCAGTGGCCGCACAGACCGACCCCGCACTCCATGTGCCGTTCGAGGGTCACCCAGATCCGCTCCGGGTCGATCCGCCGCTCCTCGAGGGTCTCGACGGTGGCCTGCATCATCCGCTCGGGCCCACACACGAAGGCGATGGCCGATCGAACCGTCCCAGGTCGCCCGGTCGAACAGGTGGGTGACGACCCCGACCCGCCCGAGCCACTCCGGTCCGGCCCGGTCGACGGTCAGCTCGACCTCGATGTCCGGGCGGCCGGCCCAGGCGTCGAGCTCGTCGCCGAAGAGCTGGTCGCTCCAGGTCCGCGCCCCGTAGAACAGGCGGAATGTCCCGAACCGCTGGCGCTCGGCGAGGATCGCGTCGATCAGCGGGCGGAGCGGCGCCAGGCCGATCCCGCCGGTGACGATCACGACGTCACGGCCGTGGGCGGTCTCGACCGGCCAGGCGGTCCCGAGCGGGCCGCGCAGACCCAGCTGCGTCGCCCCGGCCGAGCCGGGTGATCGCGGTGGTGGCCGGGCCGGCGGCCCGGATCGTCAGCTCGATGCCGTCGGGGCGGAAGCTCGAGATCGAGATCGGGGCGGGCGAGAAGGCGGGCAAGGCCGGCCATCACGAACTGGCCGGGCCGGCCGGCCACGATCGCCGGGTCGACGTCGGTCAGCACGAGGGTCG
Organism: uncultured Chloroflexia bacterium; assembly: GCA_963809595.1. Classification (GTDB taxonomy): domain Bacteria; phylum Chloroflexota; class Limnocylindria; order Limnocylindrales; family CSP1-4; genus Chersky-267. Next base: position 284,665 of record CAWEKG010000003.1, read on the forward strand.
TCGTGTCCGGCGACTCGGCCCGGGTCGCCGCGACCCGGCAGGTGGAGTAGCCGAGCGAGGGAACGACGGCCCTGCCGGATGCCGCCGCCGGGATCGGCGCGACGGCCGGGACCGGCTCGCTGACCGGGACCGGGGCCACGACCCGGGTCGGTGCCGGGGCCGGCGGGACCGCCCCCTGGGCGATCGCCGCGCGGGTGCCCGTCCGGGACCCGGCGATGGCGTAGAGCTCGTCACGGACATCGATGCCCGACCGGGCACCAGGTCACACAGCGTCCGCAGCCGACACAACCGGAGCTGCCGAACTGGTCCCACCAGGTCGCGAACTTGTGGGTGAGCCACTGCCGGTAGCGATCCTGGAACCGGGGTCGGAAGTTGCCCCCGGCGACCCGGGCGAAGCCCGACGTGAAGCAGCTGTTCCAGACCCGGTCGGAGACGGACTCGAGGCCGTCGAGATCAGACCGCTGGCTGACCCCGGTGCAGAAGCAGGTCGGGCAGACGAGCGTGCAGTTCGCACAGGCCAGGCAGCGCTCAGCGATCTCGGCCCAGTGCGGGTTGTCGAGGTTGGCCAGGAGACGGGCCGGCAGCCCGTCGGTCTGGACCGGGTCGCCGATCGCCCGGCGGGTGGCGGCGACGGCAGCCTGGGCCTCGGCCCGGCGGTGCGCCTCGACCGGCTCGAGGGTCAGCCCGGCGGCGATGGCCGCCCCGGCCGGTGTGCCGACCCGGACGATGAACCCGTCGTCGAGCTCGGTCAGGGCCAGGTCGAAGCCCGCCCGAACCTCGGGACCGGTGCCCATGGAGGTGCAGAAGCAGGTCGAGGCGGCGGTGACGCACTCGACGGCCACGATGATGACGGCCGCTCGTCGAGCGGCGTAGTCGGCGTCGACCGCCGGTCCGCCGGCCAGGATGCGATCCTGGATCCCGAGGGCGGCCAGCTCGCAGGCGCGGACGCCGAGGAAGGCGACCGGCTCGCCCGTCGTCTCGATCAGGGAGAACGTCACCGCCTCGCCGTCGTGCCGGCCGACCATCACCGGGACGCGGGGTGGGAAGGTGAAGCGCTTCCAGGCGGTCGGGCCGATGACGTAGTCGAACAAGCGGCCGCTCGAGCCGTGCTCGAGGCGGTAGCGCCCCGGGGCCTGGATCGCCCGCCAACCGGTCGGCAACTCTTCGGTCGAGCGGATCTCGTCGTAGACCACGGCGCCATCCGAGACGGTGGGCCCGATGACCCGGCGGCCGCCCTCGCCGAGCCGCTCGACCAGGCTCTGGAGGCGGGCGCGTTGGAGGAACCCGACCGCCTCGGTCGGGTCGAGCGCCGGAGCCGTCACCACGGGTCCACCTCGCGACGGGCGAACAGGTCGAGGAGCTGGAGCCGGGTCGCCGTGAGCCGTCGGGAGACGGCCTGGAGGACCCGTGGGTAGACGGCGGCCGCGAGGATCGGGTCCGAGGCGAGGGCCAGCCGGAGCTCCGTCCCGTCGAAGGACAGGAGGTCGGACGGCTCGATCGCCACGACGGTCGAGGTCGCCCGGTGCGGCACCACGATCGCCGACCAGCCGTACAGGTCGCCCGGCTCGACGGTCAGGATCGTCACCGCGCCGCGTTCCGGCACGAGCATCCGGAGGGCGAGCCGACCGGAGACCACCACGCCGAACTCCTCCGAGTGCGCTCCCTCGGTGCACAGGACCTCGCCGGTCGCCGCGGTCCGCCGACGGGCGAGCGGCGCCAGGCGACCGACGGTCAGGTCGTCGAGCCCACCGCCGAACCATGTTCCACGGAGCATGGACTCGACCGTCACCTCGGCCTGGGCGTCCTGGTCGGTGGGTGGGGGTTCCATGGGGCGATCCATCCGATGCCTCCGAGTCGCGTCCCGAGCCGACACCTGGCCGCTGGTCCCGGTCGGCCCCATCTCACCACCGGCCGGGCGTCGGCGGCAGTGCCGGGCGACCCGACCCGCCCGCCGGTCCGAGTGACCCCTACGGGCCGTTCGTCATGGCCACTCGTGCCCTCCGACCGCTGTTCCGCCCGACCCCCGAGCGCAGGCTGGTCGTGGACGACGGGGTCGACCGTGGTCGGCCGGCTCCTCGAGAAGGAGCGCAGTACAGATGAAGAAGATCCTGGTGGCCTTCGACGGCGGCGATCCCGCCCGTCGAGCGCTCGACACCGCGATCGAGCTGGCCCGCAAGTTCGACGCCACGATCGCGGTCGTGAGCGTGGTCCCGGTCCATCCCGGCCGTTCGCCGATCGATCCGTGGGACGACACCTCCACGCACGCGCACGAGCTTCTCGAGGCGCGCAAGATCCTCCGCGAGGCCGGCTTCGAGGCCGACCTGCTGGAGCCGGCCGGCGACCCGGCCAAGACCATCGAGCGGATCGTCGACGACGGTGGATACGACACCGTGGTCATCGGCTCGCGCGGGCTGAATGCGATCGACCGGATGCTCCAGGGGAGCGTCTCGGAGCACGTCGCGACCCACGCCCACGCGACGGTGGTGATCGCCCACTGACCCGGCTCCCCCGGCGCCGACTCGCGAGCTCACCGAGCGAGTCCGGCTGCACCGCGGCACGGCCGTTCCGGCCCCTCCCGGAGCGGCCGCGCCATGTCCGGGGAGCGGGTCGCGGACCCGGTCGGGCCGCCGCCCCGGAGATGCGCCCTGAGGCGTGGCTCGGGTAAGGTCCACCAATGCGTCTGCCCTTCGACCCGCCGCTCGAGCCGATGCTCGCCAAGCCATCGGCCGGTCTGCCCGTGGACGACGGTTGGTTGTTCGAGCCCAAGTGGGACGGCTTCCGGGCGATCGTCTTCCGGGACGGCGACGAGACGCTCATCCAGTCACGGGACCTGAAGCCGCTCGACCGCTACTTCCCCGAGCTGGCCACACCGCTCCGGGCGGCGCTGCCCGAGCGGTGCGTGGTCGATGGTGAGGTGGTCATCGCCGGTCCGGCCGGCCATCTCGACTTCGATGCCCTCCTGCTCCGGATCCACCCGGCCGAGTCACGGGTCCGGATGCTGGCCGCCGAGTCGCCTGCCTCGTTCGTGGCCTGGGACCTCCTCGCCCTCGGCGACGAGGACCTGCGCTCGGTCCCCCAGGGCGAGCGGCGCGCCCGTCTCGAGACGGTGCTGGCGGCCGCCGCGCCGCCGGTCCACCTGACCCCGGCGACCCTCGATCGGACGCTGGCCGACGACTGGTTCCACCGGTTCGAGGGCGCCGGGCTCGACGGGGTCATCGCCAAGCGGCTCGACGCGCCCTACCAGCCGGGCAAGCGGGCGATGCTCAAGATCAAGCACCAGCGGACCGCGGACTGCGTGGTCGCCGGGTTCCGCTGGCACAAGGACGGTCCGGGGACCCTCATCGGATCGCTCCTGCTGGGGCTCTTCGACGACGCCGGCAAGCTCCACCACGTGGGCATCACCGCGTCGTTCACGATGGCCCGCCGGGCCGAGCTGGTGGCCGAGCTGGCGCCGCTCCGGATGGAGACGCTCGAGGGTCATCCCTGGGCCGAGTGGGGCGAATGGGCCGAGGCGGCCGTCGCGGCCGGCCAGCGGGTCCCCGGGAACACCTCCCGCTGGAACCGCGGTCGGGACCTGTCCTGGGAGCCGCTCCGCCCCGAGCGGGTGGTCGAGGTCGCCTACGACCACCTCCAGGGGACCCGGTTCCGCCACGGCACCACGTTCGTCCGCTGGCGCACGGACCGGCGGCCCGAGGATTGCCGCTACGACCAGCTCGAGGAGACGGCCGCCTACGAGCTCTCGGCGATCTTCGGGTCCTGAAGGGCGAAGAGCCGCCATTCGTCGGGCACACCCTTGAGCGACCGGGTGCCCCGGTCCGTGAAGACGAGACCCGACCCAGCTACGAGATCGCGGACCGTCCCCGAGACGAGGACCTCACCCGGACCGGCGAGCGCCCCGATGCGCGCACCGACGTGCACCGCGAGGCCGACCGGCTTGCCGTCGGCGAAACCGAGCTCACCGACATGGACACCGGCCCGGACGTCAAGCCCCAGCGCCCGCACGGCATCGATGATCGCGGTGGCGCAGCGGATCGCCCGGGCCGGCCCGTCGAAGCTCAGGAAGAAACCGTCGCCGGCGGTGTCGATCTCGTGCCCGCGGAACTGGCCGATCTCGCGGCGGACGATCCCGTGGTACTGGGCGAGCAGGTCGGCCCAGCGACGATCGCCGATCGTGGCCGCCCGTTCGGTCGAACCGACGACGTCGACGAAGAGCAGGCTGACGAGTGACGTGTCCGGCACGGCGGCCTCGCGCCGGCCGGTGAGGAAGGCCCGGATCTCGGCGAGGATCCGGTCGGGCTCGAAGAAGGCGAGGTGGTCGCCGCCGGGGAGCTCCACGTACCGCGCGTCGGGGATGTTCCGGGCGTACCAGCGTGCGTTCTCGACGTGGCAGATCCGGTCGTCGACGGCGTGGAGGATGAGCGTCGGCACGCGGATCGACGGTGCCACGGCGCGGACGTCGATCTCGAATGCCATCCGGATGAACGCCTCGGCCGAGTTGGGGGTCGCGGCACTCGAGAACATCCGGCCGAGCCAGTCGGCCACCCACGGTGCCGGGCCGATGCTCGGGAAGACGTCGCGCGGCGAGTCCGCATCCACCCGGCCCCAGTGGTCGGGCAGGTCGGCCAGGTACGCCTCGAGCTCCTCCTCGGTGCTCTCGCCCCAGGGCCAGTCCTCGTCCGTGCGTTCCCGGACCTCCGCGCCCTGGAGGATGAGCGCCCGGGTTCGGTCCGGGTGCGCGGCCGCGAAGAGGATCGAGAGCGGCCCGCCTTCCGATTCGCCCATCAGCGCCGCCCGCTCCGAGCCGACGGCGTCCATCACCGCCCGGATGTCGTCCATCCGTGTCTCGAGCGTCGTCGCTCCGGCCACCCGGTCGCTCATGCCCAGGCCGCGCTTGTCGAAGAGGATCAGCCGGCTGAACTCGGCGAGGCGCTCGCAGAACCGGCCGTAGGCCGGCAGCTCCCACATGACCTGGCGATGGGTCATGAAGCCCTCGACGAAGACGAGGTCGATCGGTCCGTCCCCGAGGACCTGGTAGGCGATGTCGACGCCGTCGGTTCGGACGAATCGGACTCGCGGGATCACCGGGTGAGCGTGGACGAGGAGGGTCGAGGCGTCAATGATCCACGGTGTTCGGATCGCCGTCCTTGGCGGATCGGTCGGCGCGCCCCGGCCGCTCGAGCTGTCCCGAGCGGTCCGGGCCCGCCCATTCGACCCATGGGTCGTAGTCCGGGTCGAGGGCTTCCTGGGGTGGCCGCTCCGCCTCGGGCACGTGGCTCGAGGTTGACCCGGACGCCGCGTCCACGTCGTCGATCGGCCGCGCATCGAGTCGACCAGGACGTCGGCCGGCTCCAGGGCCGCGGCGGCGGCGGGCCAGCGGGCCTTCCATCGCTCCAGCCCGGCCAGCGCCTCCTCCTTCTTCGCGGCACGGGCGATCTCGATGACCGGGATCGCGCTCTTGCGGCGCCCGGTGGGCGTGGGACGGCTGGGGGTGGCGCCCGGGCCGGCCGCCGCCCGGCGCTCGACCTCGGCGCCCCAGCGTCGCTCGAGGGCGGCCCGGGCCTTCTCGCGCTCGGCCTCGGCCTCGGGCGTGTCGTAGTCGGCCGCCGCCCGACGCTGCTTCGAGGGCTGGACGCGGGGCGGCTCGCCGGGCTGCTTGCGGTACTGGGGCGGCCACGGGGCGTCGCCCAGGCCCTCCGCCTCGTCCCGGGCCGAGAGCTCCAGGAGCGCCTCCAGGGAGCCGACCGCTTCGTCGATCCCGTCGCCCGGGTCGCCCCGCTCGGCGTAGATCGCCGGCACGGTCGCCAGGGTGAACGCCTCCGCCTCGACCGTCGGGACCTCGTCCCAGGTCAGGGGCATCGAGACCCGGGCGTCTGGCGTGGGACGCACGGAGTAGGCCGAGGCCACGGTCCGGTCCTTGGCGTTCTGGTTGTAGTCGAGGAAGACGCCGTGGCGCTCCTCCTTCCACCACTTGGACGTCGCGATTGAGGGCGCCCTGCGCTCGACGTCCCGGGCCAGGGCGAGCGCCGCCCGGCGGACCTCGGGGTAGGTCCAGCGCGGCTCGATCCGGACGTTGACGTGGATGCCGCGCGAGCCCGACGTCTTCGGCCAGCCGACCAGGCCGACGCCGGCGAGCGACTCCCGGGCTACCAGGGCCACGTCGCGGATCTGCGACCAGGGCACCCCGGGCACCGGGTCGAGGTCGATCCGGAGCTCGTCGGGGTGGTCCACGTCGCCCGACCGGACCGGATGCGGGTTGAGGTCCAGGCAGCCCAGGTTGGCCACCCAGGCCAGACCGGCCGCGTCGTCGATGACCACCTCGTCGGCGGTCCGGCCCGAGGGGAACGAGAGGGTCGCGATGCGCACGAATTCCGGACGGTTCTCCGGGGCGCGCTTCTGGAAGAAGAAGTCACCGGCCGCCCCGTCGACGAAGCGTTTCAGGGCCATCGGCCGGTCCCGGACGCCGCGCAGGGCGCCGTCGGCGACCGCCAGGAAGTAGCGGACGAGGTCCAACTTGGTGTGGCCGGCCTCGGGGAAGTAGAGCTTGTCCGGGTTCGTGACGGTCACGTCCCGGTCGCCGATCCGGAGGACCTCCTGCCGCGTCGCCATCGCCGAACGATAGCGCGGTCCGTCCAGCCCGCCCGTGCCTTGACACCGGTCCGTCCGGTCGGATGATGGGATGACGTGGCGTGTCGATCCGGCCCGGCGCCGTTCGTCGCCAGGGTAGCGGCGCTCGACGGGATCGCCGTACCGAGTGGACAGCCGAGGAGACCCGATGCGCTACCTGCTCCTGATCTACGGCGAGGAACCCACCGAGGTCGCGCCCGAGGAGGCCATGGCCGGCGAGATGGCCGCCTATGCAGCCTTCACCATCTGGTCCCGCGAACGTGGGGTCCTCCGGGCCGGCGAAGCGCTTCGCCCCACCGCGGCCGCCACGACGGTGCGTGTCCGCGACGGTCGGACCCTGGCCACCGACGGCCCGTTCGCCGAGACGAAGGAGGCGCTCGGCGGCTTCTACCTCATCGAGGCGGGCGATCTCGACGAGGCGATCGATTGCGCGGCGCGGATCCCGGGGGCGAGCCACGGCTCGGTCGAGATCCGGCCGATCTTGGAGATGCCGGCGGGCGTCGCCGTCGAGGCCATTGGCGCCGCCGGCTGACGCGAGGTCAGTCGTCGACCGCCTGTTCCGCGAGGAATCAGGTCGGGCCGTCGCGACCCTCATCCGGCTGACCGGTGACTTCGATCTGGCCGAGGACGCGGTCCAGGAGGCATTCATCGTCGCCCTGGAGCGCTGGCCGCGCGACGGACTGCCCCGGAACCCCGGCGCCTGGATCACGACGACCGCCCGGAACCGGGCGATCGACCGCCTCCGTCGAGCCAGGCGGCTGGCCGATAAGGAAGCGCTCCTCGCCAGGGAGGCGGAGCTCACGGCCGAGCTGGCGACGATCGAGCCGGGAGATGAGCAGGAGATGAGCCCGATCGCCGACGATCGACTCCGGCTCATCTTCACCTGCTGCCATCCGGCCCTGCCGATCGAGGCCCAGGTCGGGCTGACCCTGCGGACCCTCGGCGGTCTCACCACGCCCGAGATCGCCCGGGCGTTCCTGGTCCCCGAGCCCACCCTGGCCCAGCGCCTGGTCCGGGCCAAGAAGAAGATCCGTGACGCCGGGATCCCCTACCGGGTCCCGCCGGACCATCTCCTGCCCGAGCGTCTGGACGCCGTCCTGCGGGTCATCTACCTCGTCTTCAACGAGGGTTATGCCGCGTCGTCCGGGGACGCCCTCGTCCGTCGCGAGCTGTGCGGCGAGGCGATCCGTCTCGGCCGGGTCCTCGTCGAGCTCATGCCGGACGAGCCGGAGGCGCTCGGTCTCCTCGCCCTGATGCTTCTCCACGATGCCCGGCGGGAGGCGCGGGTAGGGTCCGATGGGGCCATCGTCCTCCTCGAGGAGCAGGACCGGTTGCGCTGGGACCGCGGCCGGATCGAGGAGGGCTCGACGCTCGTCCAACGCGCCCTGCGGATGCGCCGGCCCGGCCCCTACCAGCTCCAGGCCGCGATCGCCGCGGTCCACGACGAAGCGTCCACCCCCGACGAGACCGACTGGGCCCAGATCGCCCTGCTCTACGACGCCCTCCTGGCCCTCGACTCGTCGCCCGTCGTGGAGCTGAACCGGGCGGTGGCGGTGGCCATGGTCGACGGACCGGAGCGCGGGCTGGCGCTCATGGACGGGCTGGTGGACGGGGGCCGTCTCGAGGACTACCACCTCCTGCACGCGGCCCGGGCAGACCTGCTCCGTCGTCTCGATCGGCCCGCCGACGCGTCCCGGGCCTACGCGCGCGCTCTCGAGCTGGCCGGTAACGAGGCCGAGCGGGACTTCCTCATGCGCCGCCTCGCCGAGGTCCGGGGCTAGCGCCCGACGACGACGACGGTCGGCCGTGGGCCGACGACCACGGATGACGCGACCGGCGTCGTGCCGACCCCTTGTCGCCGACCCGGCTCGGATGCGACGATGTGTCGCGTGACGACGTCCTCCGTCGCCGAGCAGATCGGCGTCCGTCTCCGCGTCCCGTTCCTCGCGGCGTGCGTCCTGATCGCTGCGGTCCTCACGGTCCCGTGGGTCGCCTACCTCACGCCCGCCGCCGAGTCCTCACTCCTGACCAACGTCTATAACCCAGGGATGGGCCAGTTCCGGGCCATCGACGACGCCCTCTACAAGGCGCTCCTCTTCGGCCTGCTGGTCTACGTCCTGTGGGCGACGCGCTTCATCCGCGAGCGAAGCCGAGCGACCGCGACGGCGGTCGGCACGCTCGTGGACGATGCACCGGCCACCTTCGAGCGTGCCTTCCGATCCGCCGGCCGGATCCTCCCGCCGATCGTCGCTGCGCTGGCCATGCTCAGCGTCTACTTCGTCGACGCGATCCGCCAGGGTCGGCTCGTCGAGCCTGACATGCTCCCCGCCTATCTCGCGGACCTGGTCATGGTGGCCTGCCGGTTCGTGATCATGTTCAGCTTCGTGTGGGCCTACTTCGCCTCGGTCTGGGGACTCGCCAACGTCTGCGGCCGGCCGCTCCACATGGCGCCCTACTTCCGGGATCCGTTGCTCGGGACCCGGCCGCTCGGCTCGCTCTCGCTGTCCCTGGCGAGCGCCTTCCTCGTAGGGCTGGTGCTCAGCGCGGTCTGGGTCGCAGCCGGCGCGGCGACTCCCGCGCTCTTCGGGCTCACCTTCGGCGTCATGACCGTCGGCGTGGTCCTGTTCTTCCTGCCGCTGAACGCGGTCCATGTCCAGATGGCCGCCCAGAAGCGTCGCGAGTCCGACATCCTGGCGGGCCGCTACGAGGAGCTGTTCATCGGCCAGACCGGCGGACCGGCCGGAGCGGGACGGCAGACGGGTCTCGAGGACGTCCGGGCGGCCGTCGGCTTCCGCGTCGTCCGCGATCAGGTCGGGACGATCCGGACCTGGCCGTTCGACACGGCGATCCTCGCCCGGCTGGCGACCTCGTTCTTCCTGCCGATCGTCCTCACGATCGTGGGTCGCCAGGCGGTCCTCGTGGTGCTGGGCCTCTAGCGGCAGGTTTGCTATCCTGCGGCCGGGGGTCGTCCCGAGCCCCCATCCTTCGCCGCGCTGGCAGGCTCGGCCCCCGACCCCTTGACCGACCCGAGGGAGACGCCCGATGTCCTCGCTCCACAGAACCCTCGACCGGGCGGCCGTCGCGACGCTGCTGGCGGCCCTTCTTCTCCCGGCGGCCCTCGTCCAGGCCGCGACCGGACCCGGCGCGGTCACCGGCACGCTGACCTCCGAGGACCCGATCACGCTCAGCTCGAGCGCGGTCGCGGTCGTCGTCCTGGTCGACCAGTCATCGGGGCCGGCCGCCGGCACGATCATCGGTCTCCAGCGGATCAATGCGCCGGGCAGCGTCCCCATCGCCTTCAGCGTGCCCTACGACCAGGGCGCCATCCAGACGCTGGGCGCCTACGCGATCTTCGCCTCGATCCAGGACGGCCCCAAGGTCTGGCAGAACCTGGCCGGCGTCCCGGTCATCACCGGAGGGCCCACGAGCGGGGTAGCCGTCCCGATGCAGGCGGTCCCCTCCTCGCCACCGGCCCAGGTCAGCGGGACGATCACCCGGACCGACTTGACAGCCCTCAGCCCGAACGCCGTGGCGGTCGCGGCGCTCGTCAAGACCGAAACCGGTACCGTCGTCGGCAGCCAGGTCGTCACGGCGCCGGCCGCGAACAGCATCCCCTTCGCGATCGGCTACGACCCGGCCCTCGTCGACCCGGCGGCGGCCTACGTGGTCCGTGCCGCGATCGTCGACGCGCCTTCGGCGTGGAGCGGCGGCGCGGGGGTCGCGGTCATCACCGGCGGTGCGCCGACGAGCGGAGTCACCCTGCCGGTGACCGTGTCCACGGTCACCATCCCGACGCCTCAACCGACGGTGACGCCACCACCCACCCCGACGCCTCCACCGACGGCGACGCCGAGGCCCACGACGAAGCCGAGCGCCTCGCCCAAACCGACTCCGACCGCTACGCCCCAGCCGACTCCGACCGCGACGCCCACGCCGGCGCCGACCGCCAGTCCGACTCCGGCGCCGACCGCCACACCGGCGCCGACCCCGAGCCCCAGCCCGACCCCGACCCCGACCGAGGCCCCCAGCGTCTCGGTCGCGCCGAGCGCCACGACGTCCCCGGCGGCTTCGCCGACCCCGTCATCCGGCACGGTGACCGGCACCCTGGTCTACGCCGAGCCGGCGACGCTCTCGGCCGATGCCCGGGCGGTGGTCCTCCTCGTCGCCGGGACGACCGCGGCGACCACCGAGACGATCGTCGGCAGCCAGATCATCTCGCCGACCGGTCAGCAGCCGATCGCGTTCAGCGTCGGCTACCAGACCGCCGATATCGATCCCGACTTGACCTACACGATCCAGGCCGAGATCCAGGACGGCGATCACGTCTGGGCGACCACGAAGGGCGTGAAGGTCCTGACCCAGGGGAACCCATCGACCGGGGTCACCGTGAAGCTGGCCCTGCGCGCGGACCTGCTCAAGGGTGAGGTCACCGGGCAGATCACCGGCGTCGGGATCCAGCTTGAACCGGGCGCCTACTCGGCCGCCGTCCTCATCCGCGTCGACACCGGCGAGAGCCTCGGGGTGGACGCGAACGCGGCGCCGACGACCGTCCCGATCCCGTTCTCGATCGCCTTCGACCCCGCCACGATCGACCCGAACGCCGACTACGTGGTCCGAGCCGAGATCGTCTCGGGGACGCGGCGCTGGGAGGACACCACCGGCGTGCCGGTCGTCACGAAGGGGAACCAGCTGACCGGCGTCTCGGTCCCGGTGACCGAGGTCCAGCCCCCCTCGCCGAGCCCGTCCGCGAGCCCTGCCCCGGCCCCGACCGAGACCGGCGGCGGTACATCGAACTGGCTCATCCTGCTCGTGATCATCCTCGGGATCGCCCTGGCCGCGGCGGTCTACCTGTGGTACCGGGCGCGGAACCCGGCCGGCGGGCCGCCGGCCGGAGGAGCGGCGGCGACGGGAGCCGCTGCGGCCGGTGCCGCAGCGGCCGATGCGACGGCGCCCGGCGAGACGCCGTCGGATGGCCAGGAGGCCGAAGCCGGGGACTCGGAGCCCGAGGTCGACGTCACCCCACCAGACGTCGGGACACCGGGGTCGGCCGGCTGAGACGGGTCGCCGAGCCCGGCCGCGGGAGTACGATGGAGCCCAGCCGGCGAACTCGGGATCGAGGCCTCGGACCCCGGTCCTGACCTCGGGCCGTGGACCGGACGAGCGACGCCGGCCGGACGGAGGTCGTCGATGCGCGCTCGAGTGAGTCTCGTCCTCGCGGTCGCGCTGAGCCTGTCGGCCTGCGGTGGGTCGAGTCCGTCGGTGTCGCCCAGCGCGCCGTCGTCGTCGTCCGCCGCGTCGGGGGCGCCGGCCCAGAGCGCGGGACCGGGCGCGAGCCTCACCGCCTCGGCCGGTCCGTCGATCCCGCCGGCGGGCACGATCTACATCATCCGCAAGGGCGACACCCTGTACGCGATCGCCCGGAGGTTCCACCTCACGCTGAAGGCGCTCCGGGCGGCGAACCCGTCGGTCACCGACCCAACGAAGATCCGGATCGGGCAGAAGCTGGTCATCCCCGCGCCGTAGGGCACCCTCAGCCGACCGATCGGGGGCTCCGCCACGACGTGTACCGCGGCGGCCAGGCGTCCGCGTCGGGCCGCTCCCCGAGCACGGCATGGTCGATCGAGAACTCGAACAGCCGATAGCCGTCGTCGACCTCGAAGGACCAGGCGCCGGCGGCCGCGGCCCGGAAGTTCGGGTCCATCACCTCGCTGGCCCGACCGCGGACGAGGAACTCGCTCGGCTCGGTCGCGTCCTGGTGGGCGTGCAGGGCATACCGACCGTCGGCAGCGAGATCCCCGACCTTGGCCGAGCCGACGATGAGGAACGACACCAGGCGTCCCCCCACGATGGCCACGTAGACGGGGTTGATCCGGGGCGGCGCGTCCGCCCGGACCGTGGCCAGGAGCGCCTCGCCGATCCCGGTCCGCTCGATGAGCCTGCGTCCGGTCGCTGCGATGCCCGGCGCCGCGGTCGCGAACTCGTCCCAGGTGACCATCGGCTCGACCTCCCTTCTCGTTCTCGTCGCGCTCAGCGTATGGCCTGCAGCGTCCGGTCGGCGCGGGACCTGCCACTGGCCGCCCGGCAATGGGTCAGCCGGCCCTGTTCCCGGTCGATGTCACGTGACAGGGTGACCCCCGAACGGCGTCCACTCACCGCCCGGCATCGGCCGGCGGCGACCGACCGGCTGATCGGAGGCCATGGTGACCGAGCGGAAACGGATGACGCTCCCCGGGTTGTTCGCCAAGGTGTCGGACGGGACGCCGATCACCTGGTTGACCTGCTACGACTACCCGACCGCCCATTTCCAGGACCTGGCGGGGATCGACATGATCCTCGTCGGGGACAGCCTTGGCATGACGATGCTCGGGTACGACAGCACCCTGCCGGTGACGATGGACGACATGATCCGGCACACCGCCGCGGTCCGGCGCGGGGCGCCCAACGCCTGGCTCGTCGGCGACATGCCGTACATGAGCTACCAGCCCAGCGTCGAGACGGCGATCCGCAACGCCGGCCGGTTCATGGCCGAGACGGGCTGCGACTCGGTCAAGCTGGAGGGCGGCGCGGAGATGGCCGACCGGGTCGCCGGGATCGCCCGGGCGGGGATCCCGGTCATCGGTCACCTGGGGCTCACCCCACAGAGCGTGAGCGCCCTGGGCGGGTTCCGGCTCCAGGGTAAGGGCGCAGCGCAGGCGAAGAAGATGGTCGACGACGCCAAGGCGCTCGAGGCCGCCGGCGCCTTCTGCATCCTCCTGGAGCTGGTGCCCGACCGGGTCTGCCGGCTCATCACGGAGCGTGCCGAGCACTGCATCATCATGAGCCTCGGCTCCGGACCGCACGCCCACGGCCAGCTGCTCATCTACCACGACGCCTTCGGCCTCTACCCCAAGTTCACCCCGCGGATGGCCCGCGTCTTCGCCGACGCCGGGGCGGTGATCCGCGAGGGTCTCGACGGCTACGTGCGCGAGGTCACCGAGCGGACCTTCCCGGGACCGGAGAACTGGTTCGGGATGAAGGACGAGGAGTACGACGAGCTGGTGAGGTTGCTGGGATGACGGCCCCCGATATCCGCCAGCGACTCGCGATCCCGACGTCCCGCCTCGACGACCTCAACGCGTTCCTGCTCGATCCCGATACCCAGGTCGTCAACGACGTGCTCGAGGTCGTCGCTCGCTACGGGACACCCGAGGAGATCAACCGCCGGGCGCGTGAGGCAGGTCGGTTGCCCGCCCTGCTCGAGCGGGTCCGGGCGACGAACCCTGCCCATCTCGCCGACCTCGAGTGGCTGGCCGCCGAGCGCGACCGCGGCGCCTTCGTGTCGGTGGCCGACTACCGCCGCGGGATCCTCGGGGCCGCGGCCGACAGCGCGACCTTCCGGGACGACCTGGCGGTCACCCTTGAGGTAAGCGCGCTCCAGTACTTCCCGTGGGTCATCGCGGCCGCCCGACGGGCGATCGAGGCGCGGTCGCTCATGCCCGCCCGCTGGATCCAGGTGCGCCGGATGAAGGAGCAGGAGGCCGACGGCGACCTCCCGGCGATCGCCGCGGCGATGGCGATCATCGGCGCGAGCTACGTCGAGACGCTCGACACGAAGGGCACCGACGGCTCGAACATCCATCTCGGCGGCCCGGCCACCATCACCGGCTACTTCGGCGGGATCGGCGAGCCGAACGATCATCCGCTCCTCTGGCTGGACGAGTTCCTCCACTACTACACCGAGTACGGCGTCCGCCAGGTCCTGAACATCAACCCGGGCACGGTGCTGGCGGGCTACATCCTCCATCGCCTCGGTGTCGACATCGAGTTCAAGATCTCCGTCTTCATGGGCAACGACAACCCGTTCGCCGGGATGTGGACCCTGATCGGAGCGAAGCTCTTCGCCCGGGAAGACGGGACCTCGGCCCTGGTCGGCTTCAACTGGGGCAATTCGGTCGACAACCGGACCCTGGAGATCACCTCCGGGATCCGTAGGGCGCTCGGGTTCGAGGATGTCGTCCGCTTCGAGCACCACATCACCGAGACCTGGAAGAGCATCGTCATCCAGCCATACGACCGGCGGGCCGAGCTCTGCGAGCTGGCGGTGCGGGTCCCCAACATCTCGGCCAAGCACGAGGGCGGCGACCCCGAGGTCGACGGCCACCGCGACCACCCGTCGGACATCCTCGACTACTTCCGGGAGAAGGACGAGGTGGTCGCGAGCGGCGACTGGGACGCCCTCCAGCTCAACTTCATGGACAAGGTCGATGCGGCGAACCACACCGCCCGTGCCCTGACCGAGCACGGTCTGAGCTTCGTCGCCGCGAGCGCCCTTCATCGCTGAGCCGCCGACCCCCGAGCGCCGACGCTCGTTTGCGGTGCATCGGCACACCGTCCGTTCGCGGCCCTGGCGACCGGCCGCCAAGAAACCGGTCGACACACCCGATTCGCGTGCAGTAGATTCGCGCTCTCAGCGTCCCCCCGTCGGTCGATGCGGCGCGGCGAACGCTGCCCGCGCGCGAAGAGGAGGAGGAAACGTGGTGTCTCGGCGACGTCTCACGCGCTCGATCCTGGTCTCGATGGCGGTCTCGGCGCTCCTCGGGAGCCAGATCGCCGCCCTGCCCGTCGCGGCCGCCGGTCCGCGGCACCCGAACGTCCACGGTCGCTACATCGTGGTGGCCAAGAGCCACGCCGACTTCGCCTCGGCGCGGCGGGCCGCCATCCGCGCCGGCGCGACGATCATCGACGAGATGCCCGCCACGGACACGCTGGTCGTGTCCGGCTCCGTTGCGACCCACGCGACCATCGCGACCGACAGCTCGGTCCAGGCCGTCGCGCTCGACCACCTCGAGCGGGTCGTCCCGCCCGAGTCGGTCGGGGTCAGCTCGTTCCACGCCCCGAAGGGTCATAGCGGCGCGCCCGGTAACTCCAAGGTCAAGCCCGACCCGGCGTTCTCGCTCAAGGGCCTGATGTGGGACTTCGGCCGGATCGGCGCCCAGGACGCCTGGAAGTCGACCCTCGGTCGGTCGTCCGTCCTCGTCGGCGTCGCCGACACGGGTCTCGACTTCACCCACTCGGAGCTCGCCTCGAAGGTCGTCCACGTCGAGGACTTCACGACGACCGAGGATCCGCCGCTGTGCAAGACCTACTTCGACTACAGCGATGCCGACGCGTCCGCTGAGTTCGGCGGCCCGGCGAACACCGACTGGAACGGCCACGGCTCGTGGATCGGCGGGAACATCGCCGGGGCCCTCGACGGGGTCGGGATCAACGGGATCGCCCCGAAGGTCGGGCTCGTCGCGCTCAAGATCGCCCAGTGGTGCGGCTACGCCTACGACTCGACGATCCTCGCCTCGTTCCAGTACGCCGCCGACCACGGGATCAACGTCGTCTCGATCTCCTTCGGCGGGTACCTCGACCGGTCGGATCCCGACCAGGAGACGATCTACCAGCAGTACGTGAAGACGGTGGCCTACGCCCGCTCCAAGGGCACGGTGATCGCAGCCGCGGCCGGCAACGAGCACGTCCGGGTCGGGGCCGGTGGCCGCGTCCTGAGCCACGGCATCCTGTGGATCCCCGGTGATGTGCCCGATCCGGTCTCGAACCCGATCGACTACTACGGCCTGTACGAGGTCCCCGGCGGCGTCCCGGGTGTCGTCGACGTCTCGGCGACCGGCAATGTGGTGGTCGGCAAGTCGGCATCGTGCCCGACCGGGACGTGGGAGACGAGCGACGCGACCTGCAAGCCAGCCTCCGATGCGCATCAGCCGTCGGGCGTGGGTCGCAAGAACCAGCTCACCTACTACAGCAACTACGGGCCCCGGATCGACGTCGCCGCCCCCGGCGGCGCACGCAAGTTCAACCTGCCGAACGCGGATCGGGGCGGCACCGGTGGCTTCCCCTACACCGATGCCGACGGGACGACCGCCTACGAGGACTTCGGCATCACCTCGAACTGGGCTCTCCAGATCCCGTGCTGGGTGAACCTGGGTCCGCAGTTCTACCCGGACGAGTGCTACTCGAACATCCAGGGCACGTCGATGGCCGCGCCTCACGCCTCGGCCGTCCTGGCCCTGATCGCCAGCGCTCACCCCGCCCTGGCCCACAGCCCGAGTGCGCTCGTCTGGCTGCTCAAGGCGTCGGCCGACGACATCTCGGGCAACACCACCCGGGCGCTCAGCGCGACCGACACGTCGCCCGGCGACCGGACCGGGATCGCCTGCCCGACCGGCTACTGCCACCTCGGCGGTGCCGCCGATCTCGGATCACGAAGCCTACGGGGCCGGGCTGGTCGACGCCGGAGCCGGCGTCCGCTAGCCCTCCCCTCGTCGCACGCAGTGAGAGAGCCGGCCGACAGGCCGGCTCTCTCGTTCGAGACGACCCGTCCGGATCGCCCGCTCCGTCGCGGTCAGGCTCCCAGGAGCGTCCGGGCGATGTTCACCGCCCCGACCGCGTCCTCGCCGAACCCGTCGGCCCCGATCTCGTCGGCCCAGGCCGCCGTGACCGGGGCGCCGCCCACGATGACCTTCACGTCGTCGCGGAGGCCGGCCTCGGCGAGTGCGTGGATCACGGCCCGCTGGCCGACCATCGTGGTCGTCAGCAGGGCGGAGACGCCGACCACGTTGGCGCCGACCTCGCGGACCTTCTCGACGAAGCGCTCGGGTGCGACGTCGACCCCGAGGTCGTGGACCTCGAAGCCGTTGGCCGTGAGCATCATCCCGACGAGGTTCTTGCCGATCTCGTGGATGTCGCCCTTGGCGGTGCCGATGACGACCCGGCCGACGACCTGGCGGCGGGATGCCCGGGCGAGCATCTCCGGCTCGAGGACCCCGATCGCGGTCTGCATCGCTCGGGCGCCGGCCATCATGTCGGGCAGGAACATCACCCCGCAGCGGAAGTCCTCGCCGACCTGGTGGATCCCCGGCACGTACCCCTCATCGATGGCCACGAGCGGGTCGACCCCGTCGGCCAGGGCCTCCCGGGCCAGCTCGGCGGCCTCGTCAGGATCGCCGTCGATGATGCTCTGGCGCATCGCCGCGAACAGGTCTTCGTTCATGGTCGGAGCCTCCTGGGGGTGGGTTGACGAGGGTGTCCCGTCCCGGTGACGTCCGGGTGGGACCTGGGGGGCCGGGCGCTGCGCCCGCACGGATCGTTCATCCGAGCTCCGCGTCCGCGGCGGCAAGGATGCGCTCCAGGTCCGCCTCGACCGTCTCGGGCAGGGGAGCGACGGGCGGTCCTTCGATGATCTCCCGGACGCGCTCGCGGGCCCGCCCGTACATCGTCGGCGACCCGATCTCCCGCCAGTGCTCGTAGGCCTGACGCCCGAGGAGACCAGGGGTCAGGAACTCGCGACTGCGGGCGGCGCGGCGGGTGACCGGGCTGGCCAGGAAGTTCCCGCCGGGACCGACGGCGGCGATCTCCCCGACGAAGTCCGGGTCGGCCGGAGCGCCGATCCCCTCCACCAGCCGCTCCACGAAGCGAGCCAGCTCGTTGTCGACGAGGATCTGCTCCAGGACCAGTGCCTGGTCGCCCTGGACCTCGCCGAAGCCCACGATGATGTCCGCTCCCGCGGAGGCCGGCGGGAGCATCGTCACGAGCTTCTCGAGGACGGCCTCCGGACCGGGCGCCGGGGCGTCCGCGGTACAGCCCGCGGCGGTCGTGGGCAGGCCGTAGAAGCGGCCCATCGTCACGAGGGCGGCGGACATCAGGCCCATCTCCGGCGTCCCGCCGAGGAAGGCGCCCGTCCGGAAGTCCATCGTGCCGGTCGCGCTGCTGTAGATCATCGGGCGACCCGGGTGGGCCAGCTGGAAGACGACGATCGCCGATAGCGCCTCGGCGTTGGCCAGGGCGACGTTGGCCAGGAGCCCGGCGGGTCCCGTGGTGCCGGTGACCGGCATCGGCATGACCATGACCGGCAGGTCCAGGGCCCCAAGGTCGAGGTATCCGTCCAGCATCGGTCCGTCGTGGACGAGCGGGGCGATCGGGCAGTAGATCAGCGACCAGGGATGGCGCTCCCGGACCACATCCGAACCGCCGGCGACGAGCGTCAGCGCCTCGGCCAGGTACGGCGCCTGCTCACGGGTGTGGAGCTCGTGCTGACCGTGCTTCGACGAGGCGCGGATCATCGTCACGAACTCGTGGAGCGCGCGGCTCCCGGCGGGGGCATCGGACGCGGTGACCGGCGGCCAGGCCAGGACCCCCATCTCGGCGGTCTGGAAGACCCGCAGCGCCAGCTCGGTATCCCGCCGGGTGCCGTAGCGCCGCTCGCCGGTCTCGAAGTCGATGGTGAAGGCCGCCGTCCCGTCGAGCCCATAGCGGGTCAGCGCCGACGGAAGGGCGAAGTCGTGGACGGGATCGCGGGCGCCCAGCACGATCTCCCGGGGGGCGGTCGCGAGGGCAGTCTCGACCACGTTCCGCGGCAACCGGGCGATCCCTGTCTCGGCGTCCACCTCGCCGCCGGCCGCCCCAAGGAGGGGCAGCGCCCGCTCGCCGTGGAACCGGACGCCGGTCTCGGCCAGGATCCGCAGGCTCGCCTCGTGGACCTGCTCGCGGTCGGCCTCGCCCAGGAAGGTCGCCGTATAGCGCATCCCTCAGCCCGCCATCCCGGCGCCGGGCACGGCCTCGGCCGCCCGGTCGACCAGGCCCGCCAGCTCCCGCGCGATCGCCTCGTCCAGGGGCAGGGGACGGTGGGCCGCCAGCGTCTCCGTCACCAGCCGACCGGCGTCGTCCACGACGTCCGGCCGTCCGCCGGCCGACCAGTGCTCCCAGGTGTCGTGGACCCCCAGGCGGTCCGGGTACCACTCGCCCTGATGGGTGGCCCGACGAGTCGCCGGCCGGGCCAGGAAGTCGCCCCCGGGGCCGACCTCGTCGAGCGCCGCCTCGACGGCCTCTTCGAGCGCGGCGTCGATCCCGCGCCGGACGCGGAGGCAGCGGCGGAACCCCTCGATGTCGAGGACCAGCTGCTCGAGCGAGAGGACCGTGGACCCGCCGAGGAGGCCCGGACCGACCAGCAGGTCCGGCCAGGCCAGGACGGGGAGGAGCCAGTTGACCGCCCGCTCGGCGGCGGCCTGGGCGCCCGGCAGATGGGCGTCGGTCCCACCGACGGACGCCTCGACCGGCAGGCCGTAGAAGCGGGCCATCTCCGTCGTCGCCGCGCCGAGGAGCGCGTGTTCCACCGCGCCGCCGGCCCAGCGCCCGGTGCGCGGCTCCATCACGGCGAGGGCCGGCGCGAAGATGAAGGGCGTCCCGGGTGCCGCCGCCTGGACCAGGCACAGGGTGGCCAGGGTCTCGGCCGTTCCCAGGACGGTCGTGGACAGCAGCCCGACCGGCGCCGTGAGACCCATCATCGGCATCGGCATGGCCGCCACGGGCAGTCCCCACTCGGCGGTCGCCAGCCAGGCGTCGGTGTAGGGGCCCTCCAGCGCGAGGGGGCTCAGCGGGCAGAACAGGAACGAGAAGGGCCGCCGCCGCCGGACCTCGTCGCGCCCGCCGAAGAGGACGCCCAGGACCTCCAGGAGCCAGCCCGCTTCGGCCGGGTCGGCGGCCGAGTCCTGGACGTGGCGCGAGAACCGGGTGAACGCCCCGGCCCAGCCCCGGACGACGGCGCCGGGCGCCGGATCGGGGCCCTCGAAGTCGACCATCCGCCAGTAGACGCCGACCTCCTCGGAGGCGTCGAGCAGGTCGGTGGACCGCTCCCAGTCCGCCTGCTCGGCCGGTCGGCGCTCACCCGTCGCGAGGTCGAGGACCTGGAGCGCCTCGCCGTCGGCGACCAGGCTGCAACCGGCCCCGTCGAGGGCCAGCTCCCAGCCTGGTCGTCGTCCGCCCAGGCTGAACGTGCGTGGCGCGGCGGCCAGCGCCGCCTCGACGACCGCTCGCGGAAGACGGACCCGACGCTCGCCCTCGTCGACCGTCGCCCCGGACGCCGCGAGGACCTGCCGGGCCCGATCGGACTCCACCCGGAGCCCGGTCCGGGCCAGCACCGCCAGGGCCCGCTCGTGGACCTCGGCCCGTCGGGCCGCCGGGAGGACCTCGACGGTGGTCGTCACCGGTCGTTCCGCAGCACCCGGGTCGGACCGCTCACTCGGCCTCCCCCAGGTCGCGGTCGGCTGCGCCGAGGATCCGGGTCAGCTCGTCGGCCTGCGCCGGGTCGAGCGGCGTCGGATGGTGGTGCTCGCGGATCCAGGCGACCCGCTCCCGGGCGACCTCCACCGGGTCGCGGAAGCGGCCGCCCTCGACCAGCTCGTGGGTCAGGCTCCGCTTGAGGGCGGTCCGCATGTGCGTCCGGGTGTGCCGCTCGGCCAGGAAATGGCCGCCCGGCCCGACGTCGGCGATGACATCGAGGGCGAGGGTCTCGTCGCTGACGTCCTCCGCCAGCAGCGCGTGGCGTGCCCGCTGGTAGAGGTCGTCGTCGAGGATGATCGCCTCCGGATAGAGGAGCGTGTACGTCCGGTCCAGACCGAGTCCGGTGACCAGCTCCGGGCCGGCGAGCGCCCCGAGAAGCGGGTCGAGGGCGACCTCCGCGGCGGCCTGCCAGGTGCCGGCCGACGGCGAGTCGGTGCCGAAGCAGGCGGCCATCGACGGGAGCCCCCAGCGGTGGGCCATCTCGACCGGGGCGTAGCGGGCCCGGCCGTCGAGCGAATAGCCGACGTAGTTGCCGGTCCGCGGGTCCGCCCAGGCCTTCATGATCGAGTGGAAGACCGGCGCACCCGGGTAGGCCAGCTGGAGCAGGACGATCCCCGAGATGACCTCGGCGTCGCCGACGACCAGGGCGCCGGCCGAGGTCGCCGGTGCCGTCGTCCCCAGCGTCGGCATCGACAGGAACCCGACCGGGATCCCGGCCTCGGCGAAGACGAGCGACGCCTCGAGGCCGGCCTCGTCCTGGGCCAGCGGGGCGATCGAGCAGATGAGGTCGGACAGGACGGGCCGCTCCCGAAGCGACTCGCGGCTGCCGGCGAGGACGGTCGCCATCTCGATCGCGCGACGGGCCGGCTCGGCGCCCATGACCATCGCCTGGAAGTGCTTGACCGTGTTGTTGTAGGCGGCGTCGATCTCGTGGAGCTGGGACGTCCGACCGTGGTCCTGGGCGCTCACGGTCGGCCACATGAAGCCGATCGACGGGAGGGCGTCGGCGATCCGGGCGATCTCGGCCACGTCGCTCTTGCGCGAGGGTCGCTCCTGGCGGGTGTCGAAGTCGATCGTGGCCACGCCGCAGCCGTCGGTGGTGAAGTAGCTGACGCCCTCCTCGAGCCGGAGATCGAAGCCGGGATCCCGGGCCGCCATCGTGAAGCTGCGGGGCGCCGTCGACAGGGCCCGCCGGACGAGGTCCCGCGGGAAGCGGACGATCCGGGTCGCCCGGTCGACGGTCGCGCCGTGGCCGTCGAGGATCTCGAGGGCCGTCTCGGACGGGAACCGCACCCCGACGTCCTCGAGGACCCGGAGGGTGGCGTCCTGGAGCCGATCGAGCTGCTCGTCGTCGAGGAAGCGCACCCGGTGCGCCGAGCGCAGCGGCTCGAGCGGCGGGGTGGGGCTGGGCGTCCCAGCGATGAGGGCGTCGTCGACGCCCGGCTGACCGACCATCACCGTCCTCCAGCTCGGCTTCCCACCTCGTGGGAGCCCGCCGGGCGACCGGGGTCACGCGGCGTCGGATGCCTTGGGACGCCGGGCAACGGTGCCACACGGTCGCTCGGCTGGGGCGCACTGTCCCGCCGACCGAGCCGCCGAGTCAGGCCGGGAACGACAGACGATCCCGCGGCGGCCGGTCGAGGAGGTAACCGGTCAAGCGGGATCGTCTGGCGAGGCAGGCACAGTATGGTCAGGCGGTGGCGCTCTCGACTCCGCGCGAGGTCGGGACGGAGGCGGCTGGGTCGGGGACGACGGGGGTCATATCCGCGGCGGCCGGTCCCGACCGTGCCCGTTCGAGTTCGTCGCGGCGGATGGCCTTGAGGGTCTTCATCACCGGATCGGCGCCGCGCCCGAACAGGTCGTGGAGGCGGACGTACTCGGCATACAAGCGGTCGTAGACGGCGACATTCGCATCGATCGGCTCGAAGACCTCGTCGCGGAGGTGGGCCATCCGGCCTGCGGCGGCGGCGATATCGGGGTACCCCCCGGCTGCCTCCCCGGCTGCGACCGCCGCGAACATCGCCGAGCCGAGGGCCGGGGTCTGGGCCGATGCGGCCTGCCGCCAGGTTCGTCCGGTGACGTCGGCGAAGATCTGCATCAGGAGGCGGTTGCGCTCCGGGAGCCCGCCGCAGGCGACCACTCGGTCGATCGCGACACCGCCGGCCTCGAACGCGTCGATGATCACCCGCGTCCCGAAGGCCGTCGCCTCGAGCAGCGCTCGGTAGATCTCGGCGGGCTGGGTGGCGAGGGTCATCCCGATGAGGAGTCCGGAAAGATCGGCATCGACGAGGATCGAGCGGTTGCCGTTCCACCAGTCGAGGGCGAGAAGTCCGGACTCGCCGGGTCGTAGCCCGCCGGCGTCGGCCTCGAGGACCTCATGGACGCTCGACCCACTCGAGCGGGCTCGCTCGTGGTAGATGGCCGGCACACCATGCGTGACGAACCAGCCGAACAGGTCGCCGACCGACGCCTGACCGGCTTCGAAGCCGAAGCGTCCCGGGACGACCCCGTCCCGGACGACCCCGCACATCCCCGGGATCGCCGGCGCCGAGTCGGCCAGGACGATGTGGCAGATGCTCGTTCCCATGATCGCCACGAGCGTGCCCGGTCCGGTGACCGACGCTGCCGGCGCGGAGACGTGGGCATCCACGTTGGCGACGGCCACCGCGATCCCCGGTCGGAGTCCGGTCCACCCGGCTGCCCGCTCGCTCAGCCCACCGGCGGGCGTGCCCAGACGGGCGATGGACCGCGACATCTTGTCGTCGACCACTCGGGCGAAGCGCGGGTCCAGCGCGCCGAAGAAGCGAACGTCGGGAAAGCCGTCCTCGGCCGACCAGAGCGCCTTGTAGCCGGCCGTGCAGCTGCTCCTCGTCTCGACCCCGGTCAGCTGCCAGACGATCCAGTCGGCGGCCTCGATCAGGCGATCGGCGGCGTCGTAGACGAGGGGGGCCTCGCGCAGGATCTGGAGCGCCTTGGGAAAGAACCACTCGGATGAGATCTTGCCGCCGTACCGGTCGAGCCACGGCTCGCCGTGCGCGGCAGCGACCCGGTTGATCTCGTCCGCTTCGGGTTGCGCTGCGTGGTGCTTCCAGAGCTTGACCCAGGCGTGGGGATCGCGCCGGTAGGCGTCGAGCTGGCACAGCGGCGTACCGTCGGCCATCGTCGGCAGCATCGTGCACGAGGTGAAGTCGATGCCGATGCCGATGACCTGCCCGGGGTCGATCCTGGCGTCGGCGACCGCACACGGGACGGCCCGGCGGAGCGCCTCGAGGTAGTCCGCCGGATCCTGGAGCGCCCAGTCCGGGCCGAGCGCGACATCCTCGTCGGGCGCCGGCAGCCGTTCGTCGATGACCCCGTTGGCGTACTGGTGGACCGCGACACCGAGCTCCCGGCCGTCCGCGACGTCGACGACGACCGCTCGGGCGGATGCCGTTCCGAAGTCCACGCCGATGGCGTACCGTCCCGCGCCCATCAGCCACCCTCATCCTGTGAACCGATCGAGGGGTTGACGACGATCTTCAGCCCACGTCGCGCGGCAAGGGCGACGAACGCCTCCGGGGCCGCGCTCAGCGGGAAGCACTCGGTGATGAGCGGCTCGAGGGTGACCTGCCCGGCGGCGACGAGGGCGATCGCCCGCTGGAGGTCCAGCGGCGTCATCCGCCGACAGACCAGGAGGGTCAGGCCCTTGCGTCGGGCGAGGCTCGCCGGGAAGCTCGTCCGGTCGCCCGCTGGGATGCCGACGAGCACTACTCGACCGCCGGGGCGCGCGGCGCCCATCGCGTCGACCAGCGCATCGTCGTCGCCCGCGACCTCGAAGGCGACGTCCACGGGTTCCCGGGAGAGCGGGGCCGTCCGGTCGCCCGTCTGGACCAGGACCGCTTCGGTGGCGCCCAGCGAAGCGGCCGCGGCCACTCGATGGGTCAGCCGGTCGGTCGCCACGATCCCAGCCGCGCCGGCCAGGCGGAGGAGCTCGACGAGGAGCAGCCCCAGCGGGCCGCTGCCGTACACGCCGGCGCGGCCGCCCACGCCGACCTGAGCGAGCTCGAGGGCGTGGAGCGCGACGCCGAGCGGCTCGAGCAGCGTGGCCGCATCGGAGTCGAGCCGATCCGGCAGCTGGTGACAGAGGCGCTCCGGCCAGGTCATCAGCGCGCGCAGCGCCCCATCGGTCGTGCCGTGCCCGGCGAACCGCATGGCGACACAGAGGTTCGACCGGCCGCGGAGGCACGGATCGCACGCCCCGCAGGGATCGGCCGGGTCGACGGCGACGCGCTCGCCCGAGCGGGGGCCGGAGGCGATCACCGCGCTGAACTCGTGGCCCAGGACCAGGGGCGCGGCCAGTCGCGCGTCGCCGATCGCGCCCTCTTCGTACCAGTGGAGATCCGAGCCGCACAGGCCGACCGAGGTGACCCGCAGGAGGACCTCACCGGCCGCCGGCCGGGGTGCGGGCTCGCGCGAGATCCGGATGTCGCCGGGCCCGTGGATCCGGGCCACCTCGACCGGGGCGATCGCGGCAGTCAACGCCGGACCTGCCCGTAATAGGCACCGGCCCCGTGCTTGCGGGTGAAGTGGCGCTCGAGGAGCTCCGCCGCGATGGGTCGCACGGCCGGCTCGAGCGCGACCGTCCGTCCGGCCATCTCGGCAACAAGCTCGAGGGCCACTGCGTTCTCGACCGCGTGCGGCGCGTCGGTGCCCCAGATGAACGGCCCGTGGGATGCAACCAGCACCGCCGGCATCTCGACCGGACCGAGCCCTGCCAGGTCGAGGGCCTCGATGATGACCGCGCCGGTCTCCGCCTCGTACTCCCCGGCCACCTCTGTTGCGCTGAGCTGGCGGGTGACGGGCACCGTGCCGTGGAAGTGATCGGCGTGGGTCGTGCCGAGGGCGGGGATCCCCCGACCGGCCTGAGCCCAGGCGGTCGCCGCCGTCGAGTGGGTGTGGACGACGCCCCCGATCTCCCGGTAGCGGCGGTACAGGGCCAGGTGGGTCGGCGTGTCCGAGGACGGTCGAAGGCTGCCGCCGATGACGTGGCCGTCGTCGAGGGCGACCGCGACGAGATCCTCGGGGCGGAGTCCCGCGTAGGGCACGCCGCTGGGCTTGATCACGATGAGCCCGGCGTCACGGTCGATCGCGCTGGCGTTGCCGAACGAGAGGGCGACGAGGCCGGCTCGGACGAGCTCCTGGTTCGCCCACCAGACCGCCTCGCGAAGCTCGTCCGCGACCGACTGCGTCACGACCTACAGCCCGCGCGCCAGGTGGTGGTAGGCCTGGTTCCAGCGGAGCTCGCGACGGAAGACCGGGACGGTGGTCGTCTCGTCGATGAGCAGTAGCTCGATCCCGGCCATCTCCGCGAAGTCGGTCAGCGGCTCCGCATCCAGAGCGCGACTCAGGACCGTGTGATGGGCTCCGCCGGCGGCAAGCCAGGCCTCGACGGCGGTCCGCATGTCGGGTCGCGGCTTCCAGACGGCCCGAGCGACCGGCAGCCGCGGCAAGGCGTGCGGTGCTGCGACGATGTCGATCACGTTTGCCACGAGCCGGAACCGGTCACCGAGGTCGGTCAGGCCGGCCACCACCGCCGGGCCCGGCGCCGCGTCGAAGACGAGCCGGACCGGGTCCGACCGCCCACCGATCCCGAGCGGGTGGATCTCGCAGCTCGGCCGTCCGGCCGCGATCGACGGACAGACCTCGAGCATGTGGGCCCCGAGAACGGTCGGGCCGGCCGGGTCGAGGTCGTAGGTGTAGTCCTCCATGAACGAGGTCCCACCCGGCAGGCCGGTCGCCATCACCTTGAGCAGGCGGACCATGACCGCGCTCTTCCAGTCACCCTCGGCACCGAAGCCGAACCCGTCGGCCATCAGCCGCTGGGCGGCGATGCCGGGCAGCTGGAGCAGGCCGTCGAGGTCCTCGAAGGTGTCGGTGAACGCACCGAACCCCCCGGCGATCAGGAACGTTCGCAGGGCTGCCTCGATCCGGGCGGCCTCCCGCAGCTCGTCGCGTCGGGCGCCGCCGGGAGCCAGCTCGGGCGCGACGTCGTACTCGTCGGCATAGGCTTCGAGGAGGCGGTCGACGTCGACCTCCGGCACGTCCCGGATCGCGGCCCCGAGGTCGCTCGTGCCGTAGCCATTGATCGCCACGCCGAGCCGGATCTGGGCCTCGACCTTGTCGCCCTCGGTGTCGGCGACGTGGCGCATGTTGTCGCCGAAGCGGGCCACCTTGAGCCGATGGGCCTCCCGCCAGGCGCAGGCCGCCCGCGACCAGGCACCGATCCGGTCGGCGACGTAGGGATCCTGCCAATGCCCGGCGACGGTCTTCCGGGCGACCCGCAGGCGAGTCTCGATGTAGCCGAACTCGCGGTCCCCGTGGGCCGCCTGGTGGAGGTTCATGAAGTCCATGTCGATCTCGCCCCAGGGCAGATCGCGATTGAACTGGGTGTGCAGGTGGAGGAGCGGCTTGGCCAATCCTTGGAGACCGGCGATCCACATCCGGGCCGGCGAGAACGTGTGCATCCAGGCGAGGACCCCGACGCAGGCGTCCGTGGCGTTGGCCTCGAGACAGGTCGCCGCGATCGCCTCCGGCGACGCCACGACCGGCCGGAAGACGACCCGGACCGGGATCGCCGCCGTCGCATCCAGGGCGCCCGCGACACGCTCGGCATCGGCCGCGACCTGGCGCAGCGCGTCGGCTCCGTACAGGTCCTGGCTGCCGGTGACGAACCATACCTCGAACGCGCCGAGGGGCTTCACGAGGCCGCTCCGTTATCGGTCCCGTTATCGATAACGGGAACGCTAACGGGACAGTAGCACCGGCGACCGCCAAGCGTCAAGATGGCTCGATCAAGGCGCGACGCGACCATCACTCAGCCGTGAGGTCGAGGAGGTAGTTGACGAAGTAGCGCTGCTTCTTCGACTCGACGCTCAACGGCAGGTACAGGCCGGACACCTCGCTGGGGAGCGCCACGGTCGTCGTCCATTCGGCCGTCCCGCCGGCCGGGGTCAGGGGCACCGAGGCGAGGTCGGGGCTCTCGTAGTAGCCGTAGAGGATGCCGTCGCCCCCGATCACCGGTGGAGTCCCGATGTGGACCGAGGAGGGGTACTCGCCGGGGTTCGTCGTCTGCCAGTCGAGCTCCAGCCCCTTGGCCGTCCGACGCGCCTCGACCAGCCTCAGGCCGACGCCGTTGATCGCGGTCATCTTCAGGTCGGCCGGCTGGACGAGACCGTCGACCGGCACACCGATCGGATACCGGAGATCGGTCGCGATGGGGTCGAGCGGCACCTCGAGCTTGGCATCGGTCTTCGTCGCGTCGGGGTCGTAGTAGTTGTACTCACCCGACACATAGCTGTAGTCGAGCGCAAGCCTGGACCCCGGACCTGCCGTGGCCCCCGCGCACTCGACCCGGATCAGCTCCGTCGTCGGTGCCTTCTTTGGCCCCGCCTGGTAACCGCGCATCTGCATCCCGGGGCCCAGGCGGTGGCCGCCGGTCCCGACCTTGACCGTGGCGCAGTCCGTCGTCCTGCCGTCGCCGGTCGTGAGCACGGCAGGCTTCTCGGCGGCGGTCATCGCGCTCCACGCCCCGGTCTCGTTCCGGATCGTCAGGTCCACCCGCAGGTCGCCAGCGGCGGTCGTCTCGATACTGGTCGGGACCGCGCTCCAGCCCTTCGACCCTGCCCCGACCGGGGCACTCGCCTCGGGTGGCAGCACGACGTACTGGCAGCCGGCCAGGACGACCGTTGCGGCCACGACCAGGCCGACTGCTCGAGCGATCTTCATCCCGGCCCCTCGTGGGCCGGTGTCTCCCCTGCCGTCGCCGGGGCGAGCGACCGCCGCCCGGCTGACCGTCGGGCCCCCTTCTGGCCCGACAGGAAGCTCTGGACGCCGATGAACACGAGGGTCAGGGCGCCCACCACGATGGGCGTCCACCACGAGCTCAGCTGTCCGTTGAATTGGATCAAGGTCTGGATGACGATGATGATGAGGACGCCGAACATCGTCCCGAAGACGTAGCCGACCCCACCGGTCAGCAGGGTCCCCCCGATGACGACTGCGCCGATCACGGTCAGCTCCATGCCCATCGCGTAGAGGCCGTGGCCCGACCCGACATCGACGCTGAGGGCGATCCCGGCCAGCGCCGAGCACAGGCCGTTGAGCGTGTAGACGAGCATCTTGGTCCGGTTGACCGGCAACCCCATCAGCCGCGCCGACAGTTCGTTGCCGCCGATCGCGTAGACCGCCCGACCGAAGCCGGTGTAGTGCGCGACGAACATCGCGACCACCACGATGACCAGCTCGACCACGACCGGGATCGATACGAACTCACCCTGCCTGGTGGCCGGATCGCTCAGGCCGGGGATGAGCAGCTTCGTACCGGCGAGGACCTCGTAGAGCCGATTGCGGATCGGGATCGCGTCGTCACTGATGAAGAAGCACAGACCCCGGGCCACCCACAGGCCGGCCAGCGTGGCGATGAACGGCTGCACCTTGAGGTAGGTGATGAAGAATCCCATCGTGACGCCGAAGGCCATGCCCATGACCAGCACGATGAGCATCACCAGCCAGGGATCCATCCCGTTGTTCCGCAGCAGGGCGGCGGAGACGACGGTGGTCAGTGCGACCACCCCACCGACCGACAGGTCGATCCCGCCCGACAGGATGACGAAGGTCATCCCGATCGCACTGATGAGCAGGAACGGCGCCGCACGGAACATGTTGAGGAAGACCTGGGGGTCGCGCATCCCCTCGTACACGACCGCCCCGTAGGCATAGGCCAGGCAGAAGAGGGTGATCGTCGCGGCCAGTGGCGCGAACCGCCGATACCGGCCGAGTCGGTCGCGGATCCGCCCGGTCACGGTGCGGCGCTCCGCTGGGTGGCGAACCCGCGGACCCAGTCACGGACCTGGACCGAGAACAGCAGGATGACCAGGATGACGACGAAGCCCTTGATCGCCAGCAGACCACTGGCCGGGACCCCGACGGCATACATCGACGTCGTGATCGCCTGGATGACGAGCGCGCCGACGAGGCTGGCGAACAGCGAGAAGCGGCCGCCGGCGCCGAGCGCGGTACCTCCGATCACGACCGCAAGGATCGCGTCGAGCTCGAAGTTCAGCCCGATGTTGTTGGCGTCGGACGTCCGGATGCCGGAGCTCGCGACCAGGCCCGCCATGCCCGCGCAGAAGCCGCAGAACATGTACGCCACGAGCTTTACCCGCTTCTCGTCGATCCCGCTGTAGAAGCTCGCACGGGCGTTGATCCCGACCGCTTCGACGAACGTCCCCAGCGCCGTCCGCCTGGTGAACAGCCAGGCCACTGCGAACACCGCGGCGACGATGAAAAGTGAGACGGGCAGCACGACCCAGCCGTTGCCGAAGAAGGCGTAGGGCTCATAGAAGATCTGGATCCGTACGCCATTCGTGATGAGCTGGGCGATCCCGCGGCCGGCGATCATCAGGATCAACGTGGCGACCATCGGCTGGATACCGGCGTAGGCAACCAGGACACCGTTCCAGACCCCACATAGGGTCGCCACGACGAGGGTGATGAACACCACGGCCCACAGCGGGATCGCGCTGAAGTTCGGGTCGTGCGACAGTGTCTTGAGGTCGGGGTTGATGAGGATCGCGGCGACGGACGCCGAGATCGCCATCACCGCGCCGACCGAGAGGTCGACCCCGCCGGTTGCGATCACCAGGGTCATCCCGAGCGCCAGGAGCATGATCGTCGAGCCATTGCGCGGGATGTCGACGAGGCTCCCGTAGAGATGGCCATCGATCGTCTGGAGCCCGAAGAAGCCGGGCACCGCGAACAGGTCGAAGAGCAGGATCAGGCCGAGAGCGACGAGCGGGAACAGGAGTCTGCTGTCGCCGACCCGGCGGAGCCTCGACGGGCGCTCAGGCAAGGTCACCGTCGACTCCTGCCATCGCCTGCATGATCGCCTGCTCGTCCACCTCTCCCTCGAACTCGGTGACCTTGGCCCGGTCCCGAAGGACGATGATCCGATGGCTCGTACGCAGGACCTCCTCGAGCTCGGACGAGATGAAGACGCACGACTTGCCGTCCTCGGCCAGGGCGAGGACGAGCCGCTGGACCTCCGCCTTGGCCCCGATGTCGATGCCCCGGGTCGGCTCGTCGAGGATGAGGACCTGCGGGTCGGTGGCCAGCCAGCGGGCGAGGATGACCTTCTGCTGGTTGCCCCCGCTCAGGTTCTTGACCAGCTGGTCGGCGTCGGGCGTCGCGATCTTGAGCGCCTTGATGTACCGGTCGGCGATCGCGTACTGGTCGGCCGGGCTGAGGTAACGCAGCCAGCCGCGCCCCGCCTGGACCGCGAGGACGATGTTCTCGCGCACGGTCAGTTCTTCGATGATGCCCTCGGCCTTGCGGTCTTCGGGGCACAGGGCCACGCCGCGGCCGATGGATCGCAACGGTGAGAAGGTCCGGACCGGAATGCCGTTGACCGCGACGGTCCCGCTGTCCGGCTTGTCGATGCCGAACAGGAGGTCGGCGATCTCGGTCCGCCCCGAGCCGAGCAGGCCGGCCAGGCCGACCACCTCGCCGGCGCGCAGCTCCAGGTCGAACGGCTCGATGGAGCCGCCCCGGCCGAGTCCCGTCGCCACGAGTCTCGTCTCACCGCCGCCGCCCTGGCCGCCGGCCAGCTTGATCCTGGCCATGTCGTCGAGCTCGGTCAGCTCGCGCCCGAGCATCTTCGTGATGAGGTCGAAGCGGGGCATCGCTGCGGTCGGGTAGGTCCCGACCAGCCGCCCGTTGCGAAGGACCGTGATCCGGTCGGCGACGGCGTAGACCTGGTCGAGGAAGTGGGTGATGAAGACGATCGCCAGGCCCGAGCTCTTCAGCTTGCGCATCACGCCGAAGAGCTGCTCGGTCTCGTGAACGTCAAGGCTCGACGTCGGCTCGTCCAGGATCAGGATCCGGGCGGACGAGATCTCGAGCGCCCGGGCGATCGCCGCCATCTGCTGGATCGCGACCGAGTACGAGCCGAGCGGCTGGGTCACGTCGACCTCGACGTCCAGGCCCCGGAGGATCTGGTCCGCCCGTCGGTGAAGCGCGCGCGAGTCGATCCGACCGAGGCGTCGCGGTGCCCGGCCGATCAGGATGTTCTCCCCGACCGACAGGTTCGGACAGAGGTTCACCTCCTGGTAGACCGTGCTGATCCCCAGTGACTGGGCGTGTTGGGGTGACCGGACGTGGATGTCCTGCCGGCCCAGGGTGATCGTCCCGGCGTCCGGCCGCTCGACCCCGGTCAGGATCTTGATCAGGGTCGACTTGCCGGCTCCGTTCTCCCCGACGATGGCGTGGATCTCGCCTTCGCGGAGGTCGAAGTCCACGCTCTGGAGCGCCTGGACGCCGGGGAAGCCCTTGTCGATGCCCTGCATGGACAGCAGCGTGTCCACGTCTGTCACGGACCTACCTGCCTGCTTCTGGTTGGCCTTTGGAGATGGCATCGAGGGGCGACCTGGGTGTCGCCCCTCGATGAGCCGGAACCTCGCCCACCGCGGTGGAGCGCGGGGGCGGTCGGTCGATCAGTACTGGCGGGTCGGCAAGATCGCGGCCGCGTCGGCCGCCTGGAAGACGGCCTCGATGGACGGGACCCACTTGGGCAGGGTCTCGCCGTTGACCGCCTTCAGAGCGGCCTCGTAGACCTGCTTGGCGAGGAGCGGGTTGCACTCGACGACGGTGTTGATGGTGCCGTCGATCATCGCCTGGAACGCGCCCTTGGTGGCGTCGACCGTGATGACCTTGACGTCGGTCGCCGGCTTGAGTCCGGCTTCCTTGAGCGCCTGCACGGCGCCGAGGCCCATCTCGTCGTTCTGGGCGAAGACGCCCTGGATGTCCTTGCTCTTCTTCAGGAAGGCCGCCATGACCTCCTTGCCCTTGTCAGAGGCCCAGTCGGCCGTCTGGCTCTCGGTGATGGTGATGCCGCAGGCGCCCATGTTCTCGCGGAATCCCTTGCCGCGGTCGATGGCCGCCGAGGAGCCGACGTTGCCGACGAGCTCGACGACGTTCTTCTTGGCGCTGCCCTCGAGCAGCTTGCACATCTCGTCGGCGGCCTTGCGGCCCTCCAGGGTGAAGTCCGAGCCGATGTACGTTGCGTAGAGATCCTCGGAGGCGTCGATCCGGCGATCCTCGAGGACGACCGTCTTGCCCTTCGCCTTGGCTTCCTTCAGCACGTCATCCCAGCCGGCCGCTTCCAGCGCGGCGAGGACGATGACGTTGACCGAGTCGTCGGCGATGAACTGGCGGAACGCCGTCAGCTGGTTCTCCATCTTGTTCTGGGCGTCGTAGAACTTGAGGTTGAGACCCAGCTTGGCGGCCTCGTCCTTGAACGACGCCGTGTTGGCGGCACGCCAGCCGCCCTCGGACCCGGTCTGGATGAACCCGACCGTCAGGTCCTTGTAGTCCTTCAGCGTGGCCGCGACCGAGGCGGCGACCGAGGGTGCCGCGACCGAGGGTGCGGCGACCGACGGCGCCGCCACCGACGGGGCAGTCGAACTGCCGGTCGAGCTGCAGGCGGCGACCAGGGTCATGACCGCCAGCGCGGTCGCGATCGGGAGGAAGGTCCTGGAACGTGTCACTGTCTAGCCTCCGAGTAGAAGTCCATCTCACAACACTGCTTACCACGGATCGTTCGGCTGGCGACGCCGGCCGGGCCCGCGAGGCTCACGCCTCGATCGGGCCGGTCCTCGCCTGGGACTCAGGTGGCGCGTGGCACCATGGGCACCTCCTCCAGCATCACCGCTCAGGGCAAGTGCATCGCGCGGGAACGGCCGAGCAACCCCGGCAGGCTGCCCCCGGCCGCGAGCGGGCGGGTAGACTCCGTCCCAGATGACATCGCGCTCGGCATGGTCCCGTGGGATCTCCTCTGTGGAGAGACCTGCTCTTGCGGGCGATCCGGTGCTCTGTTATCGTTCCCGTTAGCGATAACGGGACCGATAACGGGACGGTAGCATCCTCCGCCGTGGCCCGTCAAGAGCGAACGTCGAATCTGATTCGGTGATGAGGCCCATGACAGCTCGACGTCGGATGACGATCAAGGAAGTCGCCCAGGCAGCCGGCGTCTCGACCCAGACGGTGTCGCGCGTCCTGAACGATCGCCCGGACGTCGCGCCGGAGACCTACGAGCGGGTCCAGAAGGTCATCGCCGACACCGGCTACGCCCCGAACATGCTGGCTCGGAGTCTCACCCAGGGCCGCAGCCACATCCTTGGCGTGGTCGCCTTCGGGCTGGAGTACTTCGGGCCGTCGCGGGTGCTGACCGGGATCGAGCAGCAGGCCGCCGAGATGGGCTACTCGATCTCGCTCAACCTCCTCCACGACCCCGCGACGGCCGATGTCGGCGAGGTCCTCGCCAGCCTCCTTGGACGCCAGGTCGACGGGATCATCTGGGCCATCCCGGAGGTGGGTGGCAACCGCGCCTGGTCGCACGAGCGGAGTCCCGACCTGCCGGTCCCGGTCACCCTGGTCGGGAGCATGGCGGGTCAGACCTCATTACCGTCGATCGGCATCGACAACCGGGCGATCGGGCGGCTGGCGACCGAGCATCTGATCGCCGGTGGGGCGCGTCGCGCGGCCATCGTCACCGGCCCGCTCGGGTGGTGGGAGGCGCAGGAGCGACTCGAAGGCTGGCGCGAGACGCTGGACGCTCATGGCATCGGTGAGCGCGATCGGCTCGTCGTGGAGGGCGACTGGGGTGCCCAGAGTGGTGAGCTCGCGCTCGACCGGCTGATGGAGGGGCTCCCGGGCGTCGACGCCGTGTTCGCCAGCAACGACCAGATGGCGCTCGGGATCCTTCACGGAGCGCATCGGATTGGTCGACGGATCCCCGATGACCTGTCCGTTGTCGGGGTCGACGACATCCCAGAGTCGTCCCACTTCTGGCCGTCGTTGACGACCGTCCACCAGCCGCTTCGCGATGCCGGCGCGCAGGCCGTCGAGGAGATCGATCGATCGATCCGTCAGGAGGGACAACGCCGGGAGCGGGATACCCTGGCCCCGGCGGTCACCCTGCTCCAGCCGCGGCTCGTCGTCCGCAACAGCAGTCGACCGGTGGGGACCGAAGCGAACCTCTGACCGGCGTGACGCCGCCGGCCTCGGCCGCGCCGAGGGGGCCGGGTCAGCCGGCGAAGGCGTCGCCGAGGTGGTCGATGGCGGCGTCGAGCACCCGGGCGAGATCGTCGCGGCCCTCATGCTGCTGCCAGTCGTCCATCGCGACCTCCACGGCCGTGAAGACGGCCGAGGCGGTCACCCGCGACCCGAGGTCGTCGGGCGGCAGGCCCCGTCGCTCGGCGAGCATCGCCCCGACGATCCGGCCCATCTCGAGCTGGAACTCCCAGCGCCGCGCCCGCAGGGTCGGCGTGCGGTAGACGAGCCGGAGCCGGGACAGGAGCGCCTCGCGGTCCTCCACGGAGACCAGGGTGAGACTGCCGGCGACCACCTCTCGAACGGACTCGAGCAGCGGCTCCTCGGCCGGGCGGGCGGCGATCAGGGCGATGAGCCCGGAGCTGACGTCGTCCCCGAAGGCGACCTCCTCCTTCGTCGCGAAGTAGCGGAAGAAGGTCCTCGGCGAGACGTCGGCCGCCGCGGCGATGTCGTCGATCGTGGTCGCCTCGTAGCCCTGGCGCTCGAAGAGGTCCAGCGCCGCGGCGATCAGGGCCGCCCGGGTGCGCGCCCGCTTCCGTTGCCGAAGGGAGGTGGGTTCGTCCGTCCCGAGGAGCTCGAGTCCCGTGGTCATGCCCGAAACGATAGCACGGGTCGGCGGTCGCTGCCAGATGGCACATCCTGTTATCTGGCAGCACTTGACAAATGACAGACACTGTCGTAATGTCGGACGCGGTTCGCCCGAGGTGCCCGCCGAGGGGGCACCGCGGAACGACAGGGAGTCGCGACATGTCCACATCCATCCGATCGGGACCCGTACCGGCGGGCATCGATCCGGCAGCGGTCCGGGCCGGGGCGACCGGCGATCGACGGCGTCGCCTCGCCATGCGGGCGACCGCGGCGATCACCGCCGGCTGCCTGGTCGTCCTCGCGATGATGCTCGCGAACCGGCACACGACCGGCGAGGAGATCTGGGGCGTCCTGGTGGCCGTCAGCGGGGCCATCGTCGGCGGACTGAGCCTGGCCTACCTGGCCACCTCTCGTCGAAGCCGGGCGGCTCGTTTCGGCCTTATCGCACTCTGGGCGACGGTGGCCTTCTTCGGCTACGGCGGCTACAACGACCACCGGCTTCCCCGGCCGGCCGACACGATGAGCGACCAGCGCGACCGTCCGCCGCTGGCCCCCCTGATCTTCACGGCCTGGGGTATCGCCGGAGCGGTGGCCTTGCAGATCGGTCCCAGGCGGACCGAGAACGAAGGAGACTGAGATGCACGCGATCGTCATCTACGACACGAAGTTCGGGAACACGGCGAAGATCGCCCAAGCGATCGGGCGGGGGGCCGCCACACGCGGTAGCGTCCAGGTGCTGGACGTCACCGAGGCCCTCGGCCCGCTCGCGGAGCGACCGGACCTGGTGATCGTCGGCGGACCCACCCAGAACCGCGGCCTCAGCCGCTCGTTGCGGGCCTTCGTCGACGCCCTGCCGGCCGCTCTGCGCGGCGTCCCGGCCGCCTCGTTCGACACCCGCTACCGGGGGTCGACCTGGCTCATGGGTTCGGCAGCCGGCGAGGCCGCCAAGCGGCTCGGCAAGGCGGGCAGCCGCCTCGCCGCTCCGCCCGAGAGCTTCTTCATGGCTCGGGGCGGCCCGATCGAGCGCCAGGGTCTCGAGACCGGCGAGGTCGAGCGCGCGGAGTCGTGGGGGCGCGCGGTGGGAGCCGCCGTCGTCAGCCAGGCCGGCTGAGACGGCGACCCCGGAGCGGACTAGGACGCGCCGGCACCCACGAGCACCTGCGATGGGGCAGGTCCCGTCGCTTCGCCCGGCCCGGCCGACGGCGGGGTACGGACCAAGCCGTCGCGCATCCGGACGATCCGGTCGCACGCCTCCCCGACCTCGCTGTCATGGGTCACCAGGATGAAGGTCTGGCCGCGGTCCAGGTTGAACCGCCGGAGCAGGGCGAGGACCTCGGCCGAGCGCTCTGAATCGAGGTTCCCGGTCGGCTCGTCGGCGAGCACCAGGCGAGGCTGGTTGACGAGGGCACGGGCGATCGCGACCCGTTGCTGCTCGCCACCCGAGAGCTCGGATGGCCGATGGCCCGCCCGGTCGGCCAGGCCGACCAGGTCGAGCGCGTCGAGGGTCGCGGTCCGGCCCTTCGCCCCGCTCGTCCCCGCGTAGTCGCAGGCGAGCATCACGTTCTCGAACGCGGTCAGGGTCGGGACGAGATTGAAGTCCTGGAAGACGAAGCCCATCTCCCGGGCCCGGATCCGGGTCCGCTCGCGGTCGCCGAGATCGACCATGTCGCGACCGTCGAACGTCAGCTCGGGCCGCGGCCCGTCGTCGAGGTCGGGGGCGTGGAGCAACCCCAGGATGTGCATGAGGGTGCTCTTGCCCGATCCGGACGGGCCCATGATCGCGACCATCTCGCCGGCGTCGATGGCGAACTCGACGCCCCGGAGGGCCTTCACCTCGTTGTGCTTGCCGAGCTTGTAGGTCTTGCGCAGGGCCCGTCCGGCGAGCAGTCCCAGCGGTCGATCTTCGAAGGGGGTGGTCATGGCGGTCACTCGTAGCGCAGGGCCGTGACCGGGTCGAGCCGGGCGGCATGGAGGGCCGGGACGAAGCCGGCGATGGCGCCGAGGATCGTCGAGAAGGCGATGGCGGTGATCGCGGTGCCGGTCGTGAGGTCGAACAGGACCGTGCCCGAGGACCGGCCGGCCTCGTTCACCACCGTGACGACGATCGCCCCGAGGATGAGCCCGACGGCGCCCCCGATGAAGCCGATGAGGGCCGCCTCGATGACGAGCTCGCGGACGATCCGCGTCCGACTCCCGCCGATGGCCCGCTTGATCCCGATCTCACGGGTCCGCTCGGCGATCGACATCGCCATCGTGTTCACGACCGACAGCCCGCCCACGAGGAGGCTGATCAGGGCGATCCCGACGAGGATCGAGTTGAGGATCGAGGTGGCGCTGCCGATCTGCTGGTCGAAGTCTTTGCCGGTCATCGCCGCGACACCGGGGACCTGGTCCTCGATCCGCGCGGCGAGGGTCTCGATGTCCTGACCGGGCGTCGGATAGACGACCATCGAGGTCGCGATGTCGGACGGGGTGACCTTCGACTGAAGCATCGGCGGCAGGGTGCGCACGAAGAGCCGCTGGGCGGCGGCCAACGGGACCGAGGCGGCCTGGTCCGGCGCCGTGAGCGTCGGCTGGTAGACCCCGATGACCTGGAAGGGCAGGCCCTTGAGGGTGATCGAGTCGCCGACGTGCTTGGCGTACTTGTGGGCGATGTCGGTCCCGAGCACGGTGACGTTCGAGTCGCCGTCGGCAGCCGTGAGCGCCCGGCCCTCGGCCATCTCGAGCTTGAACGACTCGCGACCCTGGTCGGCTCCGGGGACGGCGCCGTTGATCATCGGCGGCACCCCCATCGTCACCGCGCCGGCCTGGTCGTCCATGAGCATCATCACGGCGGGCACGACCACGTCGACGCCGGAGACCTTCCGGACCTGGTCCGCCGTCCTGAGCGACATCGGAGCGCTCGAGAAGCCGCCCATCGAGCCCGACGCGTCACTCAGGGTGATCTTGTCCGCGTAGTAGCTCGAGCCGCCGGTGACGAGCGCGTTGATCTTGTTGGCCATCGAGCCGAAGACGACCAGCGCCCAGATCCCGATCGTGATCCCGAGGATCGTGAGCGCGGTCCTGACCTTCCGCCGGCCGAGGTTGCGCAGGTACCGCATCGAAACGCCTCATGCGGAGCGCCGCGTCCAGTGGCTTCCGTCGCCGAGCGCTCAAGGGACGCATGTTCGAGCCCGCGACCGGGCGGGACGCGAGAGCGGGAGGCCGAGGCCTCCTCGAGTGGGTCCGACCGGCCACCGCCCGGGATCGGAGGGCGATGGGTGGCAGATCCAGGGGATCGCCGGGCCTCCTCAGACTCCGCCAAGTCTCGACGGATCGGAGCCGGATGACCCGTTTCGTTCGGATCATCTCGACGGTCCGATCGGCCTGACCTCGGGTCACCACGATGCCGACGCCGAACAGCGATCGGGACCCGGGGGTGAGGTCCGCGATCGCTGTTGCCCGCAGGTTCCCCGATGCACGACCCGGGGTCGAGGGCCGTCTGGCCGTCAGGTACCTACTCGACCGGATGGGTCCCCGACCGGGCGGTGACGGTCACCGTCTCCGGCCGGGATCGAACGCCGCGCCTAGACGAACAGCGAGACGTCGGCGTCGGCCGCCCAGGCCAGGAAGCTCGTCGCGCCGCAGACCGGGTCGATCCCCTCGATGAACTCGCTCTCATCGAAGCCGAAGACGTCCATCGTCATCCCGCAGGGCTGCAACTTCACACCCATCTCGATGGCCAGGTCGATCAGCTCGTCGATCGAGGCCACGCCGTGGTCCTTGAACTTGCTCTTCATCATCCGCGAGGCCATCGGGGTCATCCCCGGCATCACGGTCAGCAGCTGCGGCATCGTGATGGGCATCGGCATGGCCGGGTTCCCGACCGTGCCGATCTCGAGCTTCCGATCCTTCTTCAGGATCGCGAGCCCGTAGAAGGTGAAGAAGATCCCGGCCTCCCAGCCGAGCGTCTTCGCCGTCGTGGCCAGGATGAGCGGCGGGTAGGCCCAGTCGAGGGTGCCCTTCGTGGCGATGATGGCGAGCTTCTTCGGTTTGGCCGCGCGCTCGGCCTCCTTCACCGCGAGCAGCTCCTCGACCCGGGCGGCGACCATCGCGTCGACCCGATCGCGGATCAGGGCGTCGAGGTCGACTCCCGCCGACGTGGATCCGGTCGTCTCGACCATGGGACTTTCCTCCTTAACGCCGGATCAGGCCGGGGCGCGCCGGGTCACGCCTTCTGGATCCAGAAGCGCATGACCTTGCCGTCGGTCTCCTGGGCGAGCAACGGGTTGCCGGTGGACTTGGACCACGCCGCCACGTCCGGGATGGACCCCGGATCGGTCGCCTCCAGCAGGATCACCTGGGCCGGCTCGAGTTCCTTCATCGCCTTGGCGAGCTTCACGATCGGCATCGGGCAGAGCAGGCCCTTCGCGTCGAGCGTCCGATCCGACGTCGGGCTGTCGCCCATGGGTGAGTCTCCTCTGGGGCGCGTGACCGCGTCGATCGCGGGATCACGGCAGGCGTATATAGTCCCCGGCCGAACGCGGATGTCAACCTGCCTCATCCATGACGGAACCTCACCTACCGACCCATGAGCGGGGGCGCGCGCCGGTCGTCGCCCCTCGACGTCGCCTGCCCGAGGCCCGATGATGGCCGACACGTCTCGCGGCGCTCCCGCAGGTGAAGGAGAAGGTGCGTGCTCTCGCGTCCCGAGCCGGCCTGTCTGCTGATCGCCGACATCTCCGGCTACACGAGCTATCTCGCCGGCGCCGAGCTCGACCACGCCCAGGACATCCTGGCCGACCTGATGACGACGGTCGTCGGCGCCCTCCGGCCGGGCTTCCGGCTCGCCAAGCTCGAGGGTGACGCGGCCTTCGCCTACCTGCTCACCGAGCGGATCGACGGCTCGCAGCTCCTCGACACGGTCGAGCGTACCTACTTCGCCTTCCGGCGGCGGCTGCGCGATATCGCCCAGGCGACCGCCTGCGAGTGCAACGCGTGCGTCCTGATGCCCCGGCTCGACCTCAAGGTCATCGCCCACCACGGCTCGATCATCCGTCACCGGATCGCCGGCCACGAGGAGCTGGTGGGCTCCGATGTGATCGTCGCCCATCGGCTTCTCAAGAACCACGTCGTCGAGCGGCTCGGGACCGACGCTTACGCGCTGTTCAGCGTCCCGTGCGTGGCTGCCATGGGGATCGACCCCGTCGCGCTCGGGATGACCGAATACCGCGACACCGATCCCGATCTGGGCGAGCTGGCCGGCTGGGTCCACGACCTCGGGGCAGCCTGGACGGCCGAGCTCGAGCGCCGGAGGGTGGTCGTCGCGGAGCGGGACGCCGGGTACGTCCTCGAGACGATCCAGCCCGCACCCCGCGACCTCGTCTGGTCGTTCATGACCGACCCGGCGCTGCGTCCCCGGTGGCAGGCCGGCGTCACCGGTGTCGACGAGCTGCCGACGGCGCCGCGACGCGGGGTCGGGACGACGAACCACTGCATGCACGGGGCGGAGGTCCTCATCGAGGAGATCCTCGACTGGCGACCGACCGACCACGTGACTCTCCGGACGACGATGCCGAACGGCTTCAAGGCGATGTCCACCTTCATGTTCGAGGACGCCCCGGAGGGCACCCGGGTCCGGCTCCTGTTCACCTGGGGCAAGAGCCGTCGCGAGCGTGAGGAGCTCACCTCCGTGCGCGACTTCATCGCAGATCTCATCGAGCGCGGTCAGTCGAACCTGCACGATGTGCTTGCCGAGGAGATGGCTCGCCGGGCGGCGCTGGCGGTTGATGCGCCGCCTGAGCCGGTCAGGCCGAGGTCGCAGGATCGGGAGCTTCGCGAGCCGGTCAGGCGTTAGGCTCGGCGGACGAAGAACAGGGCCTGGACGTCAATGCACTTCCCCGCAGGCAAGGAACGAGCCGTCGGTCCAGTTGCCGCCGGACATCTCGACCCAGGAGCCGGTCCTCGTGACCACGTTGCCCCGACCGTCGATGACCTCGACCCCACCCAGTGAGCTGCGCCCGGTGTAGCCGATGGGCCAGGTGACCGCATAACGGTGGCCGCTCTGCGCTTCGATGACTGCCGTGCCGGCCACGTCGTCGACCACCAGTTGGCCCGAGGTACCGCTGGTGTAGCAGCCGATCATGCCTGGCGGCGCATCGGGATACAGTGAGCCCGTCTTCAGGGTGACGCTGCGTCCGAACGGTCCGAGGGCGAGGACGGCTGCCAGGGCCAGGAGACCCAGCCCGCCGCCGATCAGGCGTTTGTCCATACCCGATCGTTAGATCACCCCTTCGTCGCGGGCAAGGACCCAGACGTACGAGGATCGTCCGCCACCCGGATACGCCGGCGTCCCGGCGGGCCCTCGACGATCACCTCGACCGGGCCGTCATGGCCCGGGACGGCCGTCGCCTGCCATGAGCGCGCCGGCGGATCAGCCACTTCTCGATCTCGACCGCAACGAACGCCAGCGTGGACGCGGCCAGCATCACTGCCAGCTCGATGGGGGCGAGCGCCTCCGTCTCGAAGATCGGCTGGAGCGGCGGCAGGTAGATGATGGCGAGCTGCATGGCGACCGTCGCCGCAACGGCACGCGCCAGCGGCACGTTCGTTCGCCAACCGAGCGTGAAGAAGCTCTCGGTCTCCGAGCGGACGGCCAGCGCGTGACCGAGCTGCAGGAACGCGAGCGTCGAGAAGACGATGGTCTGCCAGTGCCAGTCGAAGTTGATGGCCGTCGCCTGCATGCCCAGGCACACCCCTCCGATGAGGAGCCCGACCCACAGTGCGTGCTGCCAGAGGCCACGGGCGAAGATCGATTCGCTCATCGGGCGCGGCGGTCTGCGCATCGTGTCCCGCTCGGCCGGCTCGACGCCAAGGGCGAGTCCCGGCAGGCCGTCGGTCACGAGATTGATCCACAGGATGTGGACCGGCAGCAGGGGCAACGGCAAGCCGGCGAATGGCGCCAGGAACATGACCCAGATCTCGCCCGAGTTGCCCGTCAGCGCATAG
Organism: uncultured Chloroflexia bacterium; assembly: GCA_963809595.1. Taxonomy (GTDB): domain Bacteria; phylum Chloroflexota; class Limnocylindria; order Limnocylindrales; family CSP1-4; genus Chersky-267. Next base: position 327,106 of record CAWEKG010000003.1, read on the forward strand.
CGGACGAACCGCCGGATGTTGTCGTAGATCCGACGACCCTCCTCGACCGCCGAGATGATCGTGGCGAAGTTGTCGTCGGCAAGGACCATGTCGGCGGCTTCCTTGCTCACCTCGGTTCCAGCCATCCCCATCGCAACACCGATGTCCGCCAACTTGAGTGCGGGCGCGTCATTGACCCCGTCGCCGGTCATCGCGACGACCGCTCCGCGGGTCTTCCACGCCTCGACGATCCGGAGCTTCTGCTCGGGGTTCGTCCGCGCGTAGACGGCAACGTCGTCGACGAGCCCGTCGAACGCTCCATCGTCCAGCGTCTCGAGCTCGGCCCCCGTGAGCGTCTGCCCGCCGTCGGTGAGGATCCCGAGCCGGCGCGCGATCGCCTGCGCCGTCAAGACGTGGTCGCCCGTGATCATGACCGGAGTGATACCCGCTGCCCGCGCCGCGGCCACGGCGTCAGCCGACTCAGGTCGTGGCGGGTCGGCCATCGCGACCAGCCCCAGGAACGACAGGCCCGCCTCGGCTCCACCCAGATCGACGGGCAGCTCGTCAAGGCTCCGCTCGGCCAGGGCCAGCACGCGGTAGCCCTCGGACGCGTAGCGATCGGCGGCGGCCTGCGCACGCTCCCACGCCTCGTGGTCGACGGGATCGCCGAGCGGCGCGAGGGCCTCGACGCCGCCCTTCACCGCGACCCACAGCCGGCCCTGATCGTGGTGGACGGTCGACATCCGCCGGCGGGTGGCGTCGAAGGCGACCTCCGCGACGCGTGGCAATCGCGCCTCGAGGCTGGGGCGATCGACGCCAAGCTTGCCCGCCAGAGCGAGGAGGGCGCCCTCCGTGGGATCCCCGGTGATCGTCCACGGATCGCCATCTCGGAGTGGGGCGTGCAGCGTCGCGTCGTTGCAGGCCGCTGCCGCCAGGGCGAGGCGCGGCAGGTACGGATCGCGATGCTGGACCGCGTCGCCGGAGATCGCTCCCGTCGGCTCGTAGCCGATGCCGGTGACGCGATGCTCGGCCGCGGGCGTCCAGACCCACTCGACCAGCATCCGGTTCTGGGTCAGGGTGCCCGTCTTGTCCGAGCACACGACGTTGACGGATCCCAGCGTCTCGACCGCCGGCAGCTTGCGGGTGAGGGCTCGCCGGCTGGCCATGCGCTGGGCCCCGAGGGCGAGCGACACGGTCACCACGGCAGGAAGCGCCTCGGGGATGGCCGCCACGGCGAGGCTCACCGCGGTGAGGAACATCAGCTCGACGGACTCCCCGCGGGCGACCCCAACCACGAAGACGATCGCGCAGACGACGAGGGCTGCAGCAGCGAGCCCCTTGCCGAGTGTCGAGAGCCGGCGCTGGAGTGGGGTGGGGCCAGCATCATGGGCCTGGAGCAGGTCGGCGATCCGTCCGAGAGCCGTCGCCATGCCCGTCGTCACGACGATCCCGGCACCCCGTCCGTAGGTCACCGCGGTGCCCTTGAAGGCCATGTTCCGCTGATCGGCCATGAGCGCGTCCGTGACGTCGGGAAGTGCCGCGACGACCTTGGCAGCGGGCTCCGACTCGCCGGTCAGCGCAGCCTCGTTGACTCGGAGGGCGGCGGACTCGGTGAGCCGTACGTCGGCGGCGACGATGTCGCCGGTCTCGAGACGGACGACATCACCGGGCACCAGCTCGGCGGCCGGAACCTCTGCAACCTCACCGCCCCGCACGACGCGGGCGGTCGGGCTCGTCATCTGCTTGAGCGCGGCCATCGCCTGTTCGGCGCGGTAGTCCTGGATGAACCCGATCACGCCGTTGAGCACCACGATGGCGAGAATGACGAACGTGTCCTTGAGGTCGCCGATGAGCGCGGTGACGATGGCCGCGATCATGAGCACGACGATCATCGTGTTCGTGAACTGCTCGACGAACAGGCGCCAGTGCGGCTTGCGCCCGCGCTCGACCAGCTCGTTCGGTCCGAACCGGGCCAATCGCTCGGCGGCGTCGGCCACGGTCAAACCCAGCGCCGGATCGGTCGCCAGCGATGCGGCGACCGCAGGCCCTTCGATCGTCCACGGACGAGCCGGCACCTGGGGCTGATCGATCGTGGCTCGCGTCACGCTGCAGACCTCCACAGGCGATCAGGTCCGCGCCGGTCGATGCAACGTGGTCGGCTGTCGAATGACCCCGGACCACCCGCCGCCCTCAGCCTCGATGAGGCGCTCGAGCTCCCCGTGGTCGAGGAAGATGCCCCGGCAATCCTCGCACTGCTCGACGACCACCCCGCTGCGGTCGTAGAGGCACATCCGGCCGCCGCACTTGTGGCACGCGGGCCCCTCGGGCGGCCTCATCGTGCGGCTGTCCGCGATGGCCATGCCAGTCGGTCGGGTGGGATCGCACGGGCCGACGTTCGCCCGAGCATGACGCTGGCGAGACCGGCCGTGAACGAGGGATAGAGGTTGGTAGCCATGCGCAGCCTCCGGCATCATCGAGCCGAAGGTCTCGCCCGCTCGCGTCGCGGGCCGCGGGACCGGGCGACATGTCGCCGTGATGACGATCCAGCGGTCGAGGGCTACTCCCCTTCGATGCTTATTCTATGGTCCCCGCCGGCGTGCCGCTGCGAGCCGAAAGTCACAAGTGATCGAGTCGGACATCCCGCCAGTGCCGGCAGGCCCCTTCGCAGCCCGAGATACGGGTGTTGACTCAGCGGCGCCGTCCATGATGGTCGTCGGCCCGCGGGTGCGGTGATGGTTCAGTCCTCCTCACCGTCCTCGAAGTCCGGCCAGGCCGCGATGTCTACGCCGTGGTTCTCCGGCGAGGCGAGCGTCCACCAATGGGGCACGTGCGAATTGTCAACCAGGCGCCCTCCCGCTGCGAGTGCCGCGGCGACCCGTGCCTCGGCCTGATCAGCGGGGACGCTGACGTCGATGTGGGTCCGGCCCCGGCCGGGCTTTGGTGGACGGAGGCGCTGGAACGACACGTGAGGATTGCGTCGGTGCCGATCGACGACGTCCTCACCTGCCCCGAGACTCTTGTACCCGAGGGCTGCGGCCCAGAACGGACCTACGTCGCTGCCGGCATCCTGTGCTACGGCGATCCCGACGACCTGTACCTGGGAGGGGTCTGATTCGACCCGCAGTGTCCGGGCCTCGGCCGAGATCCGGCGCGCCAACTCGACATCACGGTCGCTCAACGCTCCGTACTCGCCCGACGCGGTCCGGACTGTGACGCCATCGGGCCGAAGGTCAACATCGGGAAAGTGGCCCACTGCCTGGGCGATGTCAGCGATCACGGTCACGAATCTGGCGCCTTGCGCGAACGACCCCGCACGGAAATAGGCGTGGGCGCCCGAGAAGAGGACCCGCCAGTCCTCGACTCCGTCGGCGTCGTGGAAGGCTTTGGCAGTGGTTCTGCGGTCGCTCATCGGGAACGCCCTCCTAGCCCACCGCCTTCTTCACGAGCGCGGCGAGCTTCTCTTCGTCCTCTGGGGTCGACTTCTCGATCCCCCACGAGGTTGCCCACATCGATCCGTCATCGATCATTCATCATGCGGCGGAGACAACTCTACGTTCTCGAGTTCGGCAGACTCCGGGCCTCGAGGTACGACCAAGTCCAGGGTTCGGGTAGGCCGGTCAGCGGAAGAGCACTCGTTGGCGCCGCTTGCCGGCACCGGTCGCGGACGCCATGCCGAAGGCAAGGTCGTTTACGTCGCTTCGCCAGCGGAGTCCGGTTCTTCACCGTCTGGCAGCTCGGGCTGCCTAGTTCGCATCGGACAATAGTCGCTGTCTCGTGTTTACGACCCTGTCGCAGCGTGTCAATAGTTGCTGACAGTGACGGGGTGCCGGGAGGCACCAGCAACTGTGGGCGCCCTACAGTCGCTGAGCTCACGCTCAAACCGAGAGAAGTGGAGCCGACACTCGGATTTGAACCGAGGACCTGCTGTCTACGAAACAGCTGCTCTACCGCCCTTGGTCACGCTCAATCCGTGCGTTGGGGGGTAATCCGCTTGGGGGGTGACTTGGGGGTGATTCAGCCGAGAGGCGAAGCGGAGAGGTTGGCAGCTCGGCAGGGAGGTCGAACCGATCGGTCGGCATGAGCTGCCAGCGGAGCGCCTCGGAGAGCCAATCGCGAAAGGCCGGTGGGGCCCACCCGCGCTGGTTCACCAGCAGGTGGTAGAGCCCGGGATCGTTCAGTGCCCAGACGGCGTCGGCGGCGGCGACCAGGTCAAGGTCCTCGCGCAGGCCCCCGCGTGCCTTCACGCCCGCCACGACGTTCCTGGCTCCGCCGAGACGCTCGGCCACGACCTTCTCCCAGACTTCCCGCGCCTCCGGGTCTGCGCTGGCTGCTCCTCGGACTGCCTCATAGATGGGCGCCAGACGGCTGTGCACGTCAGTCATGATCCCGGCGTAGCCGTCGAGGAAGGCCGCGGGATCGGTCCGGGCCATCACGGCCCGCGACTCGGGCCGGTCCGGGAGCGCGACCGGGGCATCGTCACCGACGAGCGCGACGTCGTAGGCGGCCTTCAGGATCGCCGCCTTGCCGCCGACCGAGTTGAAGACCGTCGCCCGGCTGACACCGGCGGCCTCGGCGATAGCGTCGATCGACGTCAGGACATATCCGTGCTCGATGAAGAGTCGGCCGGCTGCCTGGAGGATGGCGAGGCGAGTGGACGCCGCCTGCGCCTGTCGCAGCGGTGACCGATATCGGCGCTTGACAGGGTCGGTCATGTCCACTAGATTGCCAGTCTAACCAACATATCAACAGTATAGCGGAAGTGAGGGAGCCCGATGACTGTAGCGGTCGGCATCGATCCCCTGGCCGTCGTCGAGCGGCTCCGGGCGGCCATCAACACGCATGACCTCGATGCGCTGGTCGGCTGCTTCACGCCGGGCTACATCAGCCAGGCGCCCGCTCATCCCGCCAGGGACTTCGTGGGTCGCGACCAGGTGCGCCAGAACTGGGGCCAGATCCTGGCCGGCGTCCCCGATCTGCGAGCCGAGCTCGTCCGCTCGACCGTCGTCGCCGACATGGTCTGGGCCGAGTGGGACTGGACCGGGACGCGTCGCGACGGGCAGCCCCACCACATGGCGGGCGTGACGATCCAGGGTGTCGAGGGCGACGCCATCGCCTGGGTCCGTTTCTACATGGAGGTCGTCGAGGCCGGCGGGCAAGGACCTGAATTGGCCGTGCGTGAGCGTGTCGGCGCCCCGATCATCGGAGTCGAGTCGTGACCACCCTGCTCGTCGGCGGAACCGGCCACCTCGGTCCCGGACTCATCCGCCTGCTGAGCGCGAACGGGCGCGGGCCGCGGGTCCTGACGCGCGATCCGGCGCGAGCCCGCGGAGTCCTGGGCGATGGCGTCGAACTGGTGGCCGGGGACGTCCGCGATTCCGTGAGCCTGACCGGAGCGCTGGAAGGGGCCACAACGGTCATCTCGGCGTTCAGCGGCTTCGGCGATCCGAAGGGACCCGGTCCGCGGGCGATCGACCGGGACGGCAACATCGCGCTCATCCGCGCGGCTCGTCTCGGTGGCGTCGAGCACTTCGTGCTGCTGTCCGTCACGCAAGCCTCGCCAGACCATCCGATGGAGCTCATGCGCTCCAAATACGCGGCCGAGCAGGAACTCAAGTCGTCCGGTCTCGCCTGGACGATCATCCGACCGGCGCTCTACATGCAGACCTGGCTCCACACTGCCGCCGACCCGCTTGTTGAGACGGGCCGGACGCGGGTCTTCGGTCGGGGCGACAACCCGCTGAACCTCGTTTCGGCCGATGACGTCGCCCAGATCGTCGAGCTCGCGCTCGTCGATCCAGCTCTGCGCGGCGCCATGCTGGAGGTCGGCGGCCCGGAGAACGTGTCGATGAACCAGCTACTCACCACCGTCGAGCGGGTGACCGGCCGGTCTGGTCGGGTGGATCACGTCCCGCTGCCGGTGCTCCGGCTCATGTCGAATTTATTGCGCCCGATCCGCCCGGCGCTGGCGGGCCTGATCGGCGCGGCCGTCGTGATGGACACGCGGGACATGTCATTCGACGCCTCGGCGACGGCGCGGCGCTTCCCATCCATCACCCCGACCTCGCTTGAGGCCGTCGTCCGCGGGCTCTATGACCCCGATGGGCAGGCGAGCGGCGCCACGGTCCGGGAATGATCACCGGCGTAAGCCCATTCCCCGGCGGGCCAGCATCGGACAGAAGTCAGGAAGCCGGCCTCGCGGCCGGCTTCCGGTTGGGATTACTGGAGCCGACACTCGGATTTGAACCGAGGACCTGCTGTTTACGAAACAGCTGCTCTACCGCTGAGCTATGTCGGCGCCGATCAAGAATAGCCGATGCTCAGGGACATCAGCTATTCGCGCTTATGCGAACACGTTTGACATCGTGCTCAAAACCCTGGCACAACGCTCGAACAGCTGATGACTATTTGACGAACCTCCGGCTCGTCCCAGGAGACAAGAACGCTCGTTCTATAGCAGCGACCTCGCTCGAGGGTCAGCCGCCCGACGAACGAGCCGCTGGCTTCGAATCAGGTGCCAAACCCAAATCCAGGTCAGAGGAAATTCTGCGATGGCGTCTGACGACGTCGGCCGACTCCTGTCGGCGCGCTTCTGAACACTTGTTTTGTTCTGCGTGGGCTCTATGGGCGAGGCCGCTTGCTGATCAGCCGACGGGGTCAGCTGCCCTGCTTGCACTCCGTCTTATCGACCCACGTCGTGCAGACCGCGATCTCGATGCGCAGGGGCGACTCGGGGTGGAGGGTGATCTGTCCGCCGAGCGGCGGCTGCTGGAACAGGTAGAGCATCCCGCCGTCATCGAGGCGCTGCTTGCCGAGTATCTCCATGCCCAGGGTCGCTAGCCGCTGATCCCAATACGCTTCCACCTCGTCCTCCGAGGCCGTGCTGGCCAGGAAGAGGATGCAGTTGTTCGGCAGAGCGGGGTAGGTATCGGTCTCCGAGGAGCCGGGCAGGCCCTGCGCCAGCTGGCGCGCCGTCTCGATGCATACTCCGGCCGATCCGCTGGGGCCGGCGCTGGCGGCCTCGCTGGGGCCCTCGCTGGGGCTCGGCGACGCATTCGGCGTGTGGTACATGACGTCGAGGAGGGCGAAGCCCGATGGTCGCATCACCATATTCAGCGTCGGCTCCATAGCCTGGTACAGGGCCTTGACGGTCGATCCGGCGGGAGAGCCGGCGGCGTCCCCAAGCAGGATCGACTTTGACGACCGCGGCGAGGGCGGTCATCTCGGCTCGATCGACCCACGCGTTGACCCACATCTGGGCGGTCACCGGATCCCCGTTGTCCGCAGTGTCTTTGCTTTCGGTTGCCGTCTGGTAGGTCAGCGCGGCAACGCCGGTGTCGTCGACCTGCGATTGCCCGGCAACATCGGTGGCGTGCGCGCCCAGGCCGCTGGAGTCCCAGACGACCGACGACCCCTCGACCGGGACCGACGCCAGCTGGGCATCGGCCAGCGAGGCACAATCGGCGACGTCGTCGGCGAAGACGTCCGCGCCGGAGAGCACGGTCAGGTCGACCTCGCCCTCGACCGGGTCCTGGCCCTCGATGCCGTAGGCGACGGCGGCCGGGTCGGGCACCAGGCTCACCGTCCACGGCCGAGCCAGGCTCGTTGCGTAGCTCAGGAGCGCAAGCGCGCCGATGGTCTTTTGGAGCAGCCCGGGGTTGTCCTTGTACTGCGGCGCGTAGAGGTCGATCAGCTGCTTCAGCCACGCCGGCGGGTCCGCCGTGGAGTTGACGATGCCGTTCAGCGCATCGGACAGGTAGGCCGAAATCTCGGCGCAGTAGCCCGAGCTGGAGACCAACCGGATGGATGCACCGGAACTCACGGCGCCGCTGCCGCCGTCGACGTCGGCCACAAAGGCGACCAGAGCGAGCGTCGGGAAGACCTTCGCCGTCGGCTCCAATGCGCCGCCCGTACCGACGAGGGATGCGGCCAGGGTTGCTCCCGGGGTGGTTCCCGCAGCGGCCCAGGCGGCGATGAGCGCACTGACCGGCCCGCCGCCGCCGGCAGAGGTCAACGCGTCGAGGTCCGCGCCTTTCGTGCCACCCCCACCCGCACGTTCGAGGGCGAGGTTGCGGACCTGGAGGCGGAGGAGCCGGACCGCCGACCGTTTGCCCGTGACGGCCGCGATGGGAGCAGCATCGGACGGCCGAACCCGGGTCTCGATGCCGAGTCTGGCGAGATCGTCGACCGCTTGCTGCACATCTGCCTGGCTGAATGCCCCCGCGCCCGGGGTCGGACCCGGGGAGGACGCACCGCCGGATCCCGTCCCCGATGGGGTCGAGCTGCAACCCGCCAGGATCACGAGCGTCATGGCGCCGGCCAGCAGCGTCCTCACGCGGGATCGGTGCCGAGGATCCGCGCCAGATCTGTTCACGTCAGTGGATCGCGGCGAGCACCGCCTGTGCGACGGCGACCGCGTCGTCCTTGCGGTCCTTGCCCGAGGGATCGTAGATGTCGACATAGAGTGCGCCCTGGTCCGGCGAGAGCTTCACCGTGAGGTAGGTTTCGTCCGAACTCGGATGCACCACGAAGGCCGCCGCTCCCAGCCCGGAGACGTCCTCCTGGCCTGGAGCTGGTACACCGCCGCCGACGCCCGTGTCGCTGGAAGCGAGGGTGACCTGGAGTTGGATCGTCCCATCGGAGTACGTGCATTCGTACGGAGGAAACGTCTGGCTTTTCGGCGGCGGAGCGCTGGGGACGACCCCGGCGGCGAGATCAGGGGTCACCAGAGTGCACACGTCGGTCACCTTGCTGGCCGCGTCGACCAGGGACGTGCCGCCGTCTCCGCCAGTCGTCGACGGCTGGGTCTCGGCCGAGGGTTGCGACTCGCTCGAAGGCTGCGACGCCCCGGCCGACTGGTCCGCGCCCGCAGGCGGGTTCGCCGTCGAAGCCCCGCAGGCCGATAGCATCAAGCCGACGAGACCAACCATCACTATGCGCTTCATGGCATCCTCAGCCCTGCGGCGACCGCGCCGCTGCGAATGATGCTCCAGACAAGTGTGCCCGTTTGTATCAGCCCGCCACGCTCGTAGCACTGCGCTGAGGGCGAGAGACTTACGAAACGGCTGCTCTACCGCTGAGCTATGTCGGCCCGGGTTTCACGCTCAGTCACACCTATGACTGGCGATTCCAACGAATCCACTGCGCGACCGCAATGGCGATACAACGAGAGTCTTCGAGACCTACGACGACGTCCGGCCGTGCCGATGTTAGCGCACCCGGCGATTCGTCCTACAGAGCGACCTCGTTCGCGCGCGCTGTCAAGCGAGTGGTAGTCGCCTCTCAAGCCACGTTGCAAGGAGGTCCGACACTAGGCTGACTGCTTCCTCGCTCGTCCGACCTGCCTCTTGGAGCGAGCCGATGACCCATCGACCGAACACAGTCAACACCACCGCCACGGCATCCTCGTCCGAAGACAGCGGTCCGAGCGCCGTGCGGACGAGCGCATCGAGCTGTAGGTAGAATTGGGCCTCGGCATCGGCCCAGAACGAGACACCAGGGCCTTCACGTTGCGACGCGCGATACCACGACTCGCTTCGATCGAAGAACGCCGACAACTCCCGGACGAGGAGATCGACCCGATCTCGCAGCCCCACGACCCCGTCGAATATTTCCGGCGTCGGCATCCGTAGTTCACTCAAGATCTCCCCGGTGACCTCGGTCGCCAGCGCGGCGGCGGACCCGAAGTGGTTGGCGACCGTCCCCGGAGCGACATCGGCTCGCCGGGCGATGTCGAGCATCGTCGTCGACGAGACGCCCCGCTCCTGGTACAGCTCCAGGGCCGCGGCGACGATCCGGCGGCGCGTATCCGCCTGCTGCACCGCCCGCTTCCCGAGCTCGTACTTCCTTGGCAATCGGCTGTCTCTCCAATCTATTGACTTAATGATGCATCCATTATAGCATCGTGCCGTCGACCACCGCCGACGGCCGTCTGCTCATCGCGATGGTAGGTATGTCGTCGCCCAGAGATGAGGACCTGAGGCATGAATTGGGCGGAACTCTACCCGTGGCTGCTCGTATTCCACGTCTTGTGTGTGCTCGGGTTCCTCGCGATCCACGGCGTGTCGATGGGTGTCTGGTGGCGCGTCCGTCGCGAGCGCGACCGAGTGACATTCGCCGCATGGTTCGACCTGTCGGCCGGGTTCATGACGCCGATGCTGGTCACCGGCCTCCTGCTCATCGTGAGCGGCATCGTCGTCGGGATCGCGGCAGGGTGGTGGTTCAACGGCCAGTGGTGGCTGTGGGTGTCCGTCGTCCTGCTCGCCGTCATCGTCCTGTCGATGAACTCGCTCAACGCCATCCCGATGGTCGAGATGCGGCGTGGGCTCGGGATCCCGAGCCTGGCGGACCGCGCGGCTGGCACAAGTCGTGAGGCCGGTGGACGATGCGACCCTCGACACCCTCCTGCGTGACCGCCGTCCGCTCATCGGCAGCGCGCTTGCGATCGTCGGGATCGTCGTGGTCACGTGGCTGATGGAGTCCAAGCCGTTCTGAACGACCGCTCAGTGCGGCAAGAGGATCGATGATGGTGACTAGATCGCTGGTGGTGGGGGAGGCGCGAACGGGGCACGACCTCGGAGACGCTGGCCGGCGGGCCGCTCAGGCGGCGGCTGGTCTGACGATCTGTGGCGCGACGGCCCTAGCCGCGTTCTTCGCGGTCGGCGAACCATGGGGCACACTCAACGACACTCTGTCGATCGGCTTGGCCTGGTCCACATTGCCGATCGCGATCGACCTGGCTCGGCGGCATCCGGGGTCGCGGCTCCTTGGTCTCGGCGTCGTCTCTGATCTGTTCGGCGTCACCACGACGACGCTCTTCACGTCGCTGCTGATCTCGCGCCGGATGACCTTCGAGGACAGCCTCCTGCCGATCCTCACCGGCCAGGCGTTCATCGGTGCCTGGCTCATCCTCGCGGGCGCGTGGGCCTGGTCGCACCAAGGATCCCGCCGCGTGTCGGTGCTGGGCATCGCCGGCGGCACGGGCCTCGTGGCGACCGCCGCCGGAATCGCGACGGGCGGCATGGAGAGTCCGGTCGCAGCCGTCGGGTTCATCTCGGCCCTTGTCGGCACGACTGGCTTCTACGCGCTCCTGGGTCTCCGGCTCGCTCGATGACCGACTAGCTGAAGGAGGGCTGATCGCTTTGATCGCCGCCCGCGCCGGTCATGGCTGCTGCTCCCGGTCCTGACGCTCCAACTACACGACCTGCATGAGGAGTCAACGATGGCATCAGAAAGCCTGCTATCAATGTCCGGGATGCGCCTCGCCGGGCTGGCCTCACTCGCGAGTGCCGCAGTCGCTACAGTTGCTGTGATCCTTCTGTTCGCGATGTACGGCGCTTTCGGCGTCGGGGCGGCGTCCGCCGGCCAGACGTTCGGCGGGATCAATGACGTACTCACCTTGGTCGCTTATGTGCTGGCGGTGCCGGGTGTCCTGGCGACCGCGGCTATCCTCAGGTCTTCTCGTCCGGGTCTCGTTTCCCTTGGGGCGCTCGTCGCGCTCGCGGCACTTGGCGCGATCGCTGTGCTTCAGTGGCAGCTGGTCACGGGTGCCGTGACGTTCGAGCAGCAGATCGGACCGGTCTCGGTGGCCTTCCTTGCCCTGGGTGGGTGGTACGTCCTCTCCGGCTACTTGGGCGCGGGCGTCCTCCCCTATGGTGTCGGGATCGGTGCGCTGGCCGCGCTCTACGTCGGCTATCCGGTGCTCGCCTACCGCTTGGGTCGCTCGCTGGTGGCGAGGACCGGGGGTGTTGTCCAACCGCCAAGGGCGATTGGCGAGGTGCAATGACAAGCGTGGGAGATCGAGTCTGGATGAGGTGACCCCATTCGTCAGACGATGACGCCTGCGGCCCGCAGCATCGATCCTGGACGGGCGCGCCGGCGACGCAGGTCGACAGATGATGGTGCATGCCGGCGAGGGCCAAGCATCCCTTCGAGCCGTGGCTTCTTGCGGACGGGACAAGACGAGATAGGACAAGGGGAAGGAGAATCCCGATGACGATGCGGGCCGGCGAGGTCTACGAACATCCCGGCGAACGATTGGTGGTCAGAGTCGGAACTGCCGAGTCTCAGGGCCGCGAGCTGATCATCGATCTCTACGTCCCGGGCAATGCGCCCGGGGTGCCGCCTCACCTTCACCCGCAGATGGAAGAGGCGCTCACGGTCATCCGAGGCAAGGTCGAAGTCATGTCACCGGATGGAGGGTGGCGGCTGGTTGGACCCGGCGAGCGCGTCGTCATTCCGGCGAACACGGCGCACAGTTGGCGGCCGGTCGGCGAAGACATCCGGATTCTGGGAGAGGCTCGCCCCGGGGCGAGATTCGAGGAGATGTGGCGCCAGTTCCTGGGCCTGTCGATGGACGAGAAGCTGGGCCCGAAGGGAGACCACCTGCCCTTCCTCCAGGCGATGGCGATGATCCGCGAGTTCCCGGACGTTATGGCGCTGGCCGGACCGCCAGTATTCCTGCAGCACGCGCTGGCCGCGGTCCTCGCGCCGATTGCACGGCTCCGCGGATACAGGGGCAAGTATGAGGAGTACCTGAACCGAGGACCCTCCATGACCGTCGAACTCGAGCCGCTGCCGGTCTTTCCCTTGAAGCAATAGCGTCCATTGAGCCACTCAGCTACATAGAGCAGACCTCGAGACGGCGTATCTATTGTGCGACCCTCTCCGCGAACGATGCCGCCGTGCTGCTCGATCGTCCACCCCGGTCCCAAGTCGACACGATGGCCGGCGAACGTACGATGACTCCCACTGTGCCGAGTGGCCAAGACCCTGACTCTTGGATCAGCCTACGATCTTATGAGACGATTCCGAGTAGCTAGGGTCCGTTTGGAGGCAGGCCGGCCGCAGCGTCGATCCTAGGCGAGCATCCACTCGAAAGCGTATAGCTGATATGTGTGCCCGTTTGTATCAGGTCTCCACTCGGGGTAGCACTGCGCAGAGGGCTAGAGACTTACGAAACAGCTGCTCTACCGCTGAGCTATGTCGGCGCGAGCGCCAGTATAGGTGATGCTCGTGGGACATCGGCTCTTCGAGGCTGAGGGAGTGCGCTCGCGGACTTGCGTCAATGCCGGCGCAACGCTCGTGCAACTGATGACTGTGAGGCAGCGGCACCGGTGGTGGATCCCGTGGACGGGTCGACGCTGGTGCGGAGACGGAAGCGCCTAGCCCCGCGAGATCGGCCCTCCTCGATCGTCTCTTCGGCCCCGTCGCACGTCTGGTGCGGCTCGGGTTCGCTCAGCCGGGCCGGAAGTCGATCGACTGGATGATGCGATGGAGCTCATCCCGGATCGAGGGAGACATGTCGACGGTCCGCGAGGTCTGGGCCACGAAGCGAACCCCATTGACGTCCACGATCCATGCCTCGTTGACGCGGCCTGGCGCGTCGGCAGCACCGAGCCAGAAGACCGAGTCATCCGTGACCGGTCGCCCAGCCTCCAGGTGGGCGCCGTCCCAATACCGGAACTCGGCGATCTGGTCCCGGTCGCAGTCGGTGATGTCGACGCCGTCGGCGACCGCGAACTCGATGCGGAGCCCGTCGAAGCCGTCGAGGGTGATCGGGACAGCTGGCGCCGCATCAGTGAGGTGCTGTCGGTCAAGGGCGGTCGCCAGTTCCGCGACCGACGCGCCCGCCGACGGGTCGACCGGCCCCTTCTTCCAATGGCAGGGGTCCGCGTACACGTTGCCGACCAGCCAGAACCCGACCATCGCCGGGGCGGTGCCACCTCCCGCGACGGGCACTTCCTTGAAGAACAGATCGCAGCCATCCCAGCCCTCGGTCAGGGTGATCGACAGGGGAACGGGCGTCGCCTGGTCCGATGCGACAGTCCACGTCCCGGCCTCGCCTCGCACGCCCGCCGGGCATGATGCCGTCATCGGGCTCGACCTCGGCGTCCCGGCGCACGCCGCGAGAACCACGGTCACGAGGACCAGAGCGAGCAGGGCCCGAGACATCGGGGTGACCTCCAGCAAGATGGTCGCGACGGGACGGTCGCGGCCTTACACCAACGAGATGCCGTCGAAGGCCGCGCGGTTGGGTGCAAACCGAATCCCGCCGACCGGCATCTGGACAAGCGGCGCCACACTGGATCACGACCCGAGAGGGGATTCCTGTTGGACACGCTGGGCGCGCGAGACCGCATCGCGACATCGCCGGATGATGGCCTCATCCGACGTGCGCGATCGGGTGACGCCGCAGCGTTCGACGCCCTGGTCGCGACCCGGGTCGATCGTTGCTATCGCCTGGCGTGGTCGATCCTGAACAGCGACGCGGACGCGGCCGACGCGACCCAGGAGGCCTTCGTGTCCGCGTGGCGGGAGCTTCCCCGTCTGCGTGACACTTCCGCCTTCGATGGTTGGCTCAATCGGATCGTTGCCAACGCGGCGCGGATGTCGCGGCGTCATCGCATTCGCCTCCGCGAGGTCCACATCCGTGAGGCCAGGGCCGATGGGGCGACGTTGGAAGCCCGCGAAGATCCGGCCGACCCGGCCGCCCATGCGGAGATCGATCGCGTCGCCGAGAGCGACGCGATCGGCCGCGCATTCGATCGATTGCGGCCCGAGGACCGCGCGATGCTGGCCTTGCATCACGTCGAGGAGCGACCCGTCCGGGAGATCGCCCGTTCGCTCGGCATCCCGGTCGGCACGGCCAAGTGGCGTCTCCATGCCGCGCGACGGGCGCTGGAGAAGGCGATGGAGGCCGAGTCGTGATCGACCGACGCCTGAGCGATGCCAGGATCAGCGCCGCCCTTCGCACGCATCTGCCGGCGAGCGCTCCGGCGGGCCTCCAGGATCGCATCCGCATCGAGGTCGCCCAGGTGCGGCAGCTTCGCCCCCTGCCGTCGCTGGTGGCCGGCCTCGGCGATGCCGATCCGACGGCTCGCCGCACCGCCCTCCTCGTGGCAGCCGCGCTCCTCCTGGCTCTCGCGCTTGCCGCTGCCCTGGCAGTCGGGGCGTCGCGCCTCCTCCGACCAGACCCCCTCCGCGACCTGTCCCTCGACCCTCCGAAGGACGTCCCGGCGTTCGTCCTGTCAGTGCACGATCGCCTGCCCGAACTCGGCTCCGTCGCCATCACGACCGTGCAGGATGGGACCAAGCCCGGCGCGATCTACGTCGCCTCGAACGGCGACATTCGGGTCGAACGCTACCGCACCGCCGCGGCCACTGAGCCCGAGTGGGTGAGAGTCATCTCAGGCACCGCGACCTGGGAGCTCGTGTCGATGCCGTCCGGGCCCGCGTGGGTGAACACGGGTGGGATCGCCGAGGACCCGCGCGTCTTCATCCTCGCGACCCTGGGGCCGTCGCCGTTGGATCAGGGCTGCGAGATGACGCGCGATGGTGTATCGGGCACGCCGGCGATCGGCTGGACGTATGTCGGGCTGGAGACGGTCGCCGGTCGTCGCGTTCACCGGTTCCAATGCCACGGCGAGAACATCTGGATCGACGTCGAAACCCGCTTGCCGATGCGTGTGCAGGCGCCCGACGGATCCCACGGCATCGAGGTGACCGAAGTCGCGTTCGGCCCGCAGCCCGCCACCCTGTTCTCACCCGATCCGCCGCCGGGAGTCCCCGTGATCCCGCAAGGGGTCTACAGCTGCTCGATCGATCCGTCGTGCCTGGCCTCGCCGCGGCCGGTCGTCACCCCGCCGCCGGCCTCGGACCAGCCGTCCGGACCGGTCGAACTTGCTCCTGTGATCTCCCACGCGCTCGCCGCCTACGCAGACCCTCCCGCGTTCGACGTGGTCATTGCACAGAGCAACACGAAGCGCAGCGAGGCCGCACGGTCGCGCGTCGTGTTCGATGGGACCAGCCGATGGCGGACCGAAGAGATCGCCGTCGTTGGCGACGGGCGCCTGGCCACGATCAAGCTCTTCGGCCCCCGCTATCTCTTTGTGCGCGAGACCCACGATGACGGCTCTACCGTCTGGATCGACCGGTCCTTCCGACCCGACGCGCCCCGTGGCTTCCCACTCTGGAGTCCTGGTGCGACATGCGCCGGCGGGTGGCGACACCGCGGAGTCGACCTCGTCGCAGACCGTAAGGCCGACCACATCGCCTGTCCGCAAGCGGACGATTGGACCGACTTCTGGATCGATCGCGAGAGCGGGCTCGCGCTGCGGATCGTCGGACGCGAGGACCCGGTTTCGGGAGCGGACGTCGCCGAGGTCGTCGAGCTGCGGCTCGGACCATCGCCCGCCTCGATGTTCGAGCTTCCACCGGATGCGGTCGTCGTGCAAGCCGGCGCCCAGAGCCAGACGCCTGGCCCGCTGTCCACATCCGGCCCATAGCGCATGACGTAGTAGCCCCACGTGTTCGTGGTGGCTGGCGCTCAGTGGGCCCCGGCGAGCTCCCAGCTCGAGCCGTCGGGACCGTCGCGGACCTCGACGCCGGCGGCGGTCAGACGCTCCCGGATGAGATCTGCGGTCGCCCAGTCCTGCGTGTCGCGGGCGCGCGTCCGGAGCGCAAGCAGGGCGTCGACGAAGGGCTCGATGGTCGATCGCGGGTCCGCCCCGAGACCCGCCGCCTCGCCGAGTCGGGCGATCAGCGACCGGAAGGTGGCCCGGGCGTTGTCGAGATCCGGGCTGTCCTCGCCGGCCCGGAGCCTGGCTTCGATCGCCGAGTCGAGATCGAGGAGGGCCGCCACAGCGGCCCGGCGATCCCGCTGACCGAGGGCCGCGACGAAGGCGCCCTCGAGCGTGGCCATCTCGTCGCGCAGCGGCTCGGCCGACGGTGACGACCGTCCACCGCCGAGCGCCCCGGACGATCCGCCGCCCCCGATCGGCCGGGACTCCCAGGCGAGGTCGACGGCCTCCCCGGTCGCCAGGTCACGGGCGACCTCGGAGATCGTCTCGAAGGCGACCTCGCTCCCCCTGAGGAGGACCGCGCTCCGCCCGTCGACCCGGACCGTCACGTCGCCGAGACCCGAGATCGAAGCCGTCCGCCGGTCCAGGTCCAGGACGAGCGCCGTGTGGCTGTCGACGCCGAGGATGAACGTGCCCGGGGGCAGCTGGCCCTCCAGCGTCCGGAGCCGGCGCTCGCCCATGTAGCAGAAGCGGGTGTCGTGGTTGCCGCCCTCGGCGTTGTCGTAGTGGGGGACCACAGCCGCCTGGAGCCCGGTCGCCGGCCCGAGCAGGTCGAGCCCGGGCAGCCAGCAGGGGTCGGCTCCGACCTTGTAGATCTCATAGACCGGGATCGTGACCGTCCCCAGGGTGAGGGCGGCGGCGCTGGCCATCGTCAGGATCCCGCCATCGCGCAGGCCGTCGGCGAGCGCGACCGGTATCGGGCCGTCGGCCCACTGGCGCAGGGCGTAGCTGGGGCTGCCCGGCCCGGCCATGAGGTAGCGCGCCTCGCGTATCCGGGCGACGGCGGTGGCGAGGGTGACCGCGTCGACCTCCCGCGACCGGTACGAGGCGACCGCCACCTCCCGGCCGATGCTCTCGCGGAAGAAGCTCA
This sequence comes from uncultured Chloroflexia bacterium, assembly GCA_963809595.1. Lineage (GTDB taxonomy): Bacteria > Chloroflexota > Limnocylindria > Limnocylindrales > CSP1-4 > Chersky-267. Next base: position 344,533 of record CAWEKG010000003.1, read on the forward strand.
CCGTCCGGGCGCTCAGCTCGTCAGCGTTCTCCTGGAAGCCGTAGGGGGTGTCGATGATGGCGGCGGTGGCGGGCTCGGCGCCGAACCGCTCGAACAGGGCGCGGTGAACCTTGGCCATCGTCGGCGCGATCTCGCCGGAGCCCATGATCGCGAGGATGCGCGGGCCGCTCATCCGGGGGATCCGCTCGCGGCAGGTCCCGAGGCCGATCCCGGGGGTCCGCCGGCCGCGACGAAGCCGTCGAAGACGCCGGCCGCGAAGTCGTGCATGGCGCCGGAGAGCGCGTCGGGGTGCTGGGCGTGGATGTCGTGGTCGCCGGCGAACCAGCGGACGTGGGCGTCCGGGATCGCCGCCGCGGCCGCTTCGATGGCGTGCCGCTTCCGCCCGGTCCGGTCCGGGTCGCCGCCGTCGGCGGGCGCCAGCATGACGGGCACGGTGATCTCGGGGTAGCGCCGGCTGGGATGGTGCTCCCACAGACCGCGCAGGACAGTCAGGTGGTGCTCGTACGTGAGCCATGGGGCGATCCTGCCGTCGGGCCGGACCTCGAAGTTCGCCAGCGTCCCGCGGATCCCGCTCTCGGGCCAGTCGTGGTGGGCCGAGCGGATGTAGCCCTCGATCTCCTCGAACCGGCGCCCGGCCAGCCGGGGTGGCGCGAGGGCGGCCAGGCAGGCGTCCCAGTCGGCGAACTCGCGGCTCGGTTCGAGCCAGCCGCCATCCACGCAGACGATCCCCCGGACGCGACCGGGGTGACGGGCCGCCAGCTCGAGGACCACGTTGCCGCCCCAGGACTGGCCGGCCGCGATCGGTCGGTCGAGCCCCAGGCGATCGATCAGGGTCGCCAGGTCGTCGGCCACCGTCGGGACATGGTACGGACCGTCCGGCTTCGAGGACCGCCCGTGCCCGCGGAGATCCACCGTGAAGACCCGATGGCCGTTGGCGACGAGACCGGCCGCAACCCCGTCCCACGTACGGGCGTTCGAGGCCAGGCCGTGGACCAGCAGGAAGGGCGTGACGACGGTGCCGTCCGGCCCGGCGTGGTCGTCCGGCCCGACGGCATCATCCCGCGCGCCGACGTCCCACGCATCGACCACGAGGTCGACACCGTCGGCCACCTGGATCCGCTCGGTCCGCATCCACCGGATGGTAGCGGGCGCGTCGACCTCGACCTCGGCCCTGGCCGCCGTTCCACCTCGGCGTCCGGCTTCGGCCGACTCTCTACCTCGACCACCCGTACGCGATGAAATGGATGCATCAAGGAGCGCCGCTGTGGGAACGGGTTCACCACCTCTCCGATCGAGGCGATGCATCCAATGGCATCACGGGTCGATGGGTCCGGGCGCCGGCGACCCAGGCGGATCACGGGACGGGGCAGACGCGGGACGAAGGGGGAGGTCGAGGCCGCACTCGGGCCCGAGCTCAGGCCGGTGCGATCCCCAGGGCGCGGGCGATGACGGCCCCGGTGCCGAGGGCCAGGACGAGGGTCGCCCCGGCCATCCCGAGCGCCGGCCGCCAACCGAACTCGTCGGCCAGGGTGGCCAGCGTCGCGGCGCACGGCACCGAGATCGAGACGACGATGGCGAAGACGAACAGCTGGGCCGACGACATGAAGCCGCCCAGGGTCGCCGCGCCGGCGCCGTACTGGACGATCGCCAGGGCGAGGAGGAGCTGGAGGGCCAGCTCCTTGCGCAGGAAGGCGAAGACGATGGCGACCCCGGCGATGGCCGGCAGCCCGAGCAGGGTCTCGGTGATCGGGCCCAGGATCGAGGCGAGGGGGACCCACAGCCCCGACTCGTAGATGAGGCCGAGCACGAACGACCCGACCAGCATGATCGGGGTGGCCATGACCACGAACGAGCGGAACCGCGACCAGGCCTTGGCCCAGACATGCCGGACGACGGGCCGGCGGAGGGGAGCGAGCTCGAGGACCAGGGCGGGCTGTCGTCCCGGCACCACCGCGTTCGCGGCCAGGCTTGCGGCGAAGGTGATCAGGGCGACGACGCCGAACGCGGCCAGGGCGACGAGCGGTCCGGCGAACGGGGCGAGAGCCGCGATCACGACCGCGGTCCGCGCCGAGCAGGGCGTCAGCGTGACCAGGAAGGCACCCAGGAGGCGCTCCCGGTGGGTGGCCAGGATCCGCGTCCCGTAGATCCCCGGCACGTTGCAGCCGGCTGCGGTGAGCAGGGGCACGGCGGTCCGGCCGGGCAGGCCCAGGACGTTGAAGACGCGATCCATCAGGACGGCCGCGCTGGTCAGGTAGCCAGAATCCTCGAGGCCGGCCACCAGGACATAGAACGTGAGGACGTAGGGGACGCCGATCGTCAGCATCGCCAGGAGCCCGCCGTCGACGGCCCACAGGATCGCGGTCGCCAGGGCCGGGAAGGGGACGATCGTCGTCACCAGCGTCGTCATCGCCGGGGAGACGGTCGCGCTCCAGAAGGAGGCCAGGACCCCGGACAGGAACCCGCCGACCACGACCATCGTGGCGAACAGGCCGAGCGTGACGCCGACGAACAGGGGCAGCCCCGGGAACGGCGAGGTGGCCAGCCTGGCGAGGCGGTCGGCCGTGGTGGCCGACGTGGTCCGGCGTCGCTCCACCTGCCCCGCCCACGCCGCGGCGACCTGCCACAGGACCGGCTCGACCACGTCGGAGAGCCGGAGGGTCGCGGCGCCCCGGACCGAGACCGCGCCGCCGGTCACCGCCGCGAGGAGGCCGTCCGGGTCGTAGACGGCGGCGCCGAGGGAGTTCGACGAGCGGATCGTGCCGGCCTCGCCCTGGATCGCCCGCTCCACCTGGAACGGGAAGATGCCCGCCGGAGCCGTGGCGTGCGGTGACCGTCGTCCGTCGCCGACCTCGAGCCGCTGCCAGGCCAGGGCCACCGCATCGGCCATCGCCGCGTCCACGCCCCGGCCCGTCCGACCGGTCGTCCGGTGGACCGGCGCGACGAGGAGCTGGGAGAGGCGGCCCGCGTCGATCTCGACGCCGTGGCCCGTCGCCTCATCGGTGAGGTTCGCGGCGAGGACGACCGGCAGACCCAGCTCCCGACAGGCGAGCACGAGCGGCAGGTGCCGGCCCAGGTCGCCGCTGTCGGCGACGACGAGGATCGAATCTGGCGCTTGGTCCAGCAGCAGCCGCCAGAACGGATCTTCGCCGGCCGGCCGATCGGTCAGCGAGCGGGTCCCGGGCAGGTCGACGAGCCAGGCCCCCCTGCCCCCGGCCACGATGCGGCGACGCTCGACGTAGACCGTGGTCCCCGGCGTGTTCGAGGTCTCGACGAAGCGGTGGCTGGCCCGCGCGAGGAAGGTGGACTTGCCGACGTTCGGCCGGCCGACCAGGGCGACGGTGGGCAGTCGCTCATCGCCGAACGCAGGGCTCGCCGTGCCGTCCCGGTCGTCGGTCTCGCGTGTCGCGGTACGTCGGTGTCGGCCGATCATCGGACGGCCACGGGTCGATCCGCGGCGGCCGCGGCTCGCTCGCCGGGGTGCATCTCGACCGTCCCGGCCACCGACCGGGCGAGGGCTACCCGGGCCCGTCCGACGTCGAGCACGAGGGGACCGCCGAACGGGGCCGCCGCGGCGACCGACAGGTCGGCCCCGGGCTGGATCCCTTCGTGGGCGAGCTCGGCCCGATGCGTCGGGCCGACGCTCGCGACCCGGCCGCCGTCTCCCGGGGCGAGACGGTCGAGCGGGACGGTGGGCGCAGACGCAGACGCGGGCTGTCGGCCGCCGGACGACCCGCCGCCGGCCGGCGCGCTCTCAGCCGCCTCGCCGGCCAGCAGTGCCCCCACGGTCGACGCGGCCGCCCGGCCCTGCCCGATGCAGTCCGGCAATCCGACGCCCCGGTACGGAGCCCCGGCGAGCACGAGCCCGGGCAGGTCGGCGAGCGCCTCGAATACGGCCTCGACGCGGTCCAGGTGTCCGACCGTGTAGTGCGGCATCTGGCCGTCCCAGCGGGCGACCCGCCGGAGGATCGGGCGGCCGTGCGCCCCGAGGGTCGTCGCGATGTCCCGCTCGGCGGCGGCCAGGAGCTCCTCGTCGCTGCCGGCCAGGATCCCCGGCCGCCGCGACCCGATGAAGCAGCGCAGGAGGATCGTCCCGTCCGGCGCGCGCCCGGCCCACTTCCGGGAGCTGAACGTGCAGGCGTCGATGGCCAGCGGCTCGCCCGCCGCGACGAGGAAGCCGTGCCCGGTCGGCGGCTCCGCGAAGGCGTCGAGCGGATAGGCCAGGGTGACGACGGCCGTGCTGCCGTGGGGGATCGTCCGGATCCGTTCGGCCGCGACCGGGACGAGACCCTCGAGCAGCTCCGCGGCAGCCGGACCGGAGGTCGCCAGGACCACCGCGTCGAAGTGCGTGGTCGGCTCGTCGCCCAGGCGGGTGTCGTACCCGCCTGTGGTCCGCCGGATCGGCCCGACCGAGGTGGCCGTCCGGACCGTGACATCCGTCATCGCGCTTATCGACTCGGCGAGCGCGTCGGTGAGCTGACCCGTCCCACCGGCCAGGGTCACGAACGGCGAGCCGCCCGGCTGCCCCTTCCGGGCGCGTCCCGAGGCCAGGCTGGCCAGGAGGAGGCTGCGGTGCTCGCGCTCGGCCTCGCGGAGCTGGGGGACCACGGCCAGCAGGCTCAGCTCGTCGACCGGCGTCCCGTAGACGCCGCCGATGAGCGGTCCCGCCAGCCGCTCCACGAGGGCGCCGCCGAGCCGCCGGCGGAGGAACGTGCCCACGGCGACGTCGCTCGTCCAGTCCGTCGCGGGGGAGGACGAGGTCGAGCCCCATCCGGAGCTTCTCGAAGGGCGAGAAGAGGTCGCTCGTGACGAACGGGCGCATCCGGGTCGGCAGGACGAGGCCCATCCCGTCGGGCAGTCGGCGGAAGCGGCCGCCGCTCCGGATGTGGACCGTCCGGGGCTCGGTCGGCCGGATGATCGCCTCGCCGAGGCCGAGCTCGCGGGCCAGCTCGAGGGCCGCCGGCCGGTAGCTGATGAACGAGTCCGGTCCCGACTCGATGAGGAAGCCGTCCTGTCGCTCCGTGCCGACCTTGCCGCCCAGCCGGGCGCTCGCCTCGGCGAGGACGACCGGGATCCCGGCCCGACCCAGCGCGTAGGCCGCGGTCAGGCCGGTGATCCCACCGCCGACGACGAGGACGGACATCGCCGCGACACTCAGACGGCCGGGACGGCGGTCGTCGGCGGCACGTACGGGCAGAGCGGATCGGTCTCGAGCGGGTCGCCGGTCCAGGCGAAGGCGCGGGCCCGCGAGCCGCCGCACAGGCGGGCGTACTCGCAGCGGCCGCAGCGGCCCTTGTAGGTGGTCACGTCGCGCAGGCTGGTGAAGACCGGGTGGCTCCGGTAGAGCTCCACGATGTCGTCCTGCCGGACGTTGCCGACGACGAGGGGCAGGAAGCCGGACGGATAGACGTTCCCGTCATGCGACGACGAACATGATCCCGTTGCCGTCGCGGACGCCGAAGCCGCGACCGACCGGGGTCGCCGCGATCGCCGCGTCGTCGAGGCCCTCCTCGTGCATCCGGCGGATGGCGATCCGGCGGTAGTGGGTGGCCTCGGTCGTCTTGATCGCGAACGGCGACGTCTTCGAGAGCTCGTAGAGCCAGCCGTTCAGCCGCTCGGAATCGGCCGGGCCGATCTCCCGGAGGCTCGTCCCGCGGCCGACCGAGATGAGGTAGAAGAGGCTCCAGCGGATGATCCCGAGGCGCTTCATGAGCTCGTAGGTCGCCGGCAGGTCGGACAGCGTCTCGTCGGTGACCAGGGTGTTGATCTGGAGCGGGAGACCCACCTCGTGGGCCCAGCCGGCGGCCCGTACGGTCAGGTCGAAGGTGCCCGGGACGCCCCGGAACCCGTCGTGACGCTGGGCGTCGGAGCCGTCGATGCTCAGCGACATCGTCTGGATCCCGGCCGCCTTCAGGGCGTAGAGCCGCTCGATGGTCATGTCGGGGGTCGCGGCCGGGGCGAGCGAGGCGCCGATCCCGCGCTCGGTCGCGGCGGTCACGAGCGTCTCGAGGTCGGGCCGGCGGAGCGGGTCGCCGCCGGTGAAGACGACGTGGGGGTACGGCTGGCCGAACCCGGTGACCCGGTCGAGCAGGGCGAAGCCCTCCTCGGTCGTCAGCTCGCGCGGGTCGCGCTCGGGCATCGCCGTGGCCCGGCAGTGCTTGCACGCGAGGCCGCACGAGAGGGTCGTCTCCCAGTAGACGAGCATCGGCGCCCGGCCGAAGACGTAGCCCTCGGGCCGGACCGCGCCGACCGCGGTCGGATGGCCGCCGGGATGGCCGCCGGGGTGGCCGCCGGGATGCCCCGGCCGCTCGACGACCGGCTCGACGATCGGTTCGCTGATCAGCTGGCTCATGGTGGACCTCGTGGATGCCGACGGTCAGGCGAGACCGACCGGGGCGTGGGACGCCGGGACCAGGGACTCGACCGCGAGGTCGGCCAGCCCGGCGATGAAGGTGGGGTCGTCGTTCATCGAGCGGGCCCGCTCGAGGCGGATCCCCACCTCGGACGCGACGGCCTGCGCCTCGATGTCGATGTCGTAGAGGACCTCGAGGTGATCGGCCACGAAGCCGACCGGGCGGACCACGAGCCCGCGGACCCGGCTTGTCGCCAGCCGTCGGATCTCGGCCAGGATGTCCGGCCCGAGCCACGGCTCGCCGGTCCGGCCGGCGCTCTGGTAGGCGAAGTCGTAGCCGGTCAGGCCGAGCCGCTCGGCGACGAGGGCGGCCGTGGCCGCCAGCTGGTCGGGGTACGGATCGCCCTCGGCCACGACCCGTGCCGGCAGGCTGTGGGCGGTGAACATCACCCGCACCTCGTTCGGGTCCGCGAACCGGCCGATCGCCTCGCGGGTCGTCTCGGCCAGCGCCTCGATGAACCGGGGCTGGTCGTGCCAGGAGTCGACGAAGATGACCGCGGGCGCCGACTCGCCGAGCCCGGCCAGGGCGCCGTCCACGGCCCGCCGGTAGCCGGCCGCGTTCGAGGACGCCTGGGGGGCGAGGGCGATCGCCACGAACCGGCGCACACCGTCGGCCGCCATCCCCTCGACGATCCGACCGATCCGCGGCTCGATGTGGCGCATCCCGGCGTAGACCCGGACCGGGTGACCGCGGGCGGCCAGCTCGAGCTCGAGGGCTGCCCGCTGGGCCTCGACGATCCGCGACAGGGGCGACCCGCCGCCGATCGCCCGGTAGCGCTCGAGGAGCTCGTCGAGGAGCTCCGGCGAGGGCGGGCTGCCCCGGCGGATGTCGGTGTAGTAGGCCTCGACCTGGTCGAGCCGATCGGGGCTCCCGTAGGCCATGAGCAGGACGGCGTCGGCGCTCACTGCGCGCTCCTTCGGCTGGTCCGCTCGTGGACGAGGTCGACGAGACGGCGGAGGTCGTCGGGATCGGTCTCGGGCAGGACGCCGTGACCGAGGTTGAAGACGTGGCCCGGGCGACCGCCGGCCTGGTCCAGGATCCAGTCCGCGGCGTCGGCGACCGCCTCGAACGGGCCGAGGAGGAGAGCCGGGTCGAGGTTCCCCTGGACGGCCCGGTCGCCGACCAGCTCCCAGCCGTCGTCCAGGGCGATCCGCCAGTCGAGCCCGATCACGTCGCCGCCCGCCTCGGCCTGCCGGGAGAGCAGGCCGGCGGTCCCGATGCCGAAATGGGTCCGCGGGACGCCGAGGGGGGCGAGGCCGTCGAACAAGCGGCGCATCCAGGGCCCGACGTGGAGGTCGTAGTCGCGTGGCCCGAGACCGCCGACCCACGAGTCGAAGACCTGGACCGCCTGGGCCCCGGCCGCCACCTGCGCGCCGAGGTAGGCGATCGTCGTCTCGACGAGACGCTCCATGAGCGTCGCCCAGGCCGTCGGCTCGGCGTGCATGAAGGCGCGGGTCCGCAGGAACTCGCGCGACGGGCCGCCCTCGATGAGGTAGCAGGCGAGGGTGAACGGCGCCCCGGCGAAGCCGATGAGCGGGACCGGCGAGGCCGCCCGGATGAGCCGGATCGCCTCGAGGAGGGGACCGACCGCGGCCTCCGGATCGAACGCCCGGAGCCGGGCCACGTCGGCGGCCGTCCGGATCGGCGTCTCGATGACCGGCCCGACGCCCGGCCTGATGTCGAAGGCGACGCCGAGCCCGGTGAACGGCGTCGTGATGTCGGCGAAGAGGATCGCCGCGTCCACGCCGAGCCGGCGGACCGGCTGGAGGGTGACCTCGGCGCAGAGGGCCGGATCCCGGGTGATCTCGATGAGCGAGGCGCGCTCCCGGACGGCCCGGAACTCGGGCAGCGAGCGGCCGGCCTGGCGCATGAACCAGACCGGGGTCGCGTCGACCGGCTCGCGCCGGCAGGCGCGCAGGTAGCGCTCGGCCCGCGGATCGACGGCGGGGCACGCCGGAGCCCGGACCCGAGGCGGCGAGGACCGGCGACCCGGTCACGAGCGGAAGGCCGCCCGGGCGGCCTCGATCGTCTCGGCCACCACCTCCGGCGCCGTGGGCCAGGGAGATGAACCAGGCCTCGAACTGGGACGGCGGGAGGAGGACGCCGGCATCGAGCATCGCCCCGAAGAACCGGGCGAAGGCGTCTCGATCGGACTCGCCGGCCTCGGCGTAGTCGCGCGGGGCCGCCGCCCGGAAGAAGACCGTCAGCAGGGCTCCCACCCGGCCGATCGAGATGCTCGCCCCGGCCGCCGCGGCCGCGTCCCGCAGACCGCTCTCGAGGGCCGCCCCGGTCGCCTCCAGCTCGACGTAGCGGTCGGGTCCCAGGTGGCGCAGCGTGGCGACCCCGGCGGCCATCGTCAGGGGATGCCCGGAGAGGGTCCCGGCCTGGTAGACCGGACCGGCCGGGGCGACCAGGTCCATGATGTCGCGGCGGCCGCCGTAGGCGCCGACCGGCAGACCGCCGCCGATGATCTTGCCCAGGACCGTCAGGTCCGGGCGCATCCCGTAGCGCGCCTGGGCGCCGCCGTGGGCGACCCGGAAGCCGGTGATGACCTCGTCGAAGATGAGCAGGGCGCCATCGGCGGTGGTGACCTCGCGGAGCCCCTCGAGGAAGCCCGGGGCGGGCGGCACGACCCCGACGTTGGCGGCGACCGGCTCGACGATGATCGCGGCGATCCGGCCGGGGTGCCGCTCGAACGCCTCGCGGACGGCGGCCAGGTCGTTGTAGGGCACGACGACCGTGGCCTCGGCGATGCTGGCCGGGACGCCGGCGCTGCCCGGGATGGCCAGCGTGGCGATGCCCGAGCCGGCCTCCACGAGGAGGCCGTCGGAGTGGCCGTGGTAGCCGCCGGCGAACTTCAGGACGAGGTCGCGGCCGGTGGCGCCGCGGGCGAGCCGGAGCGCGCTCATCGCGGCCTCGGTGCCCGAGGAGGTGAAGCGGAGTCGCTCCATCGAGGGGAGGGCTGACCGGATCGCCTCGCCCAGCTCGATCTCGCGGGGCGAGGTCGCCCCGAGGGCGAAGCCGTCGAGGGCCGCCGCCCGGACCGCCTCCACGACGTCCGGATGGGCGTGACCGAGGATCGCCGGCCCCCAGGCGCCGATGTAGTCGAGGTACCAGCGGCCGTCCGCGTCGCGGACGCGCGGTCCCTCGCCGGCGTCCAGGATGAGCGGCGGTCGGCCGACCGACCGGAAGGCCCGGACCGGGCTGTTGACGCCGCCCGGGAAGAGGTCCTCGGCTCGCCGGATGAGCTCGGCCTGGCGGGTCTCGATCGTCGTCTCCATCAATCGTTCCCTTCGCGGAGCCAGGCCGCCAGGTCCGCGGCCGCGTAGGTGATCACGAACGTCGCCCCGGCCCGGACGATCGAGGTCGCGGCCTCGAGGTGGGTCCGCCGCCGGTCGATCCAGCCGAGACGGGCGGCCGCCTCGATCTGGGCGTACTCGCCGCTGACCTGGTAGGCGCCGATCGGGACCTCGAACCGCTCGCGGGCGGCGGCGAGGATGTCGAGCGAGGGCATCGCCGGCTTGACCAGGAGCATGTCGGCGCCCTCGTCGAGGTCGACCGCCATCTCGCGCATCGCCTCGCGTCGGTTGGCCGGGTCCATCTGGTAGCCCCGTCGGTCACCGAACGCGGGAGCCGAGTCGGCGGCCTCGCGGAAGGGCCCGTAGAACGCCGAGGCGGTCTTGGCGGCGTAGGCCAGGATCGGGGTCTCGCTGAAGCCGGCATCGTCGAGACCGGCCCGGATCGCGGCGACCTGGCCGTCCATCATCGCGCTGGGGGCGACGACGTCGGCGCCGGCCCGGGCCTGCGACGCGGCGGTCTCGGCCAGCCGGGCGATCGCCTCGTCGTTGAGGACGCTGCCCCCGGCGTCCACCGGCCCGCAGTGACCGTGGTCGGTGTACTCGCACAGGCAGGTGTCGGCGATGAGGACCAGGTCCAGTCCCGCGTCGCGGATCCGGCCGAGCGTCTCCTGGACGATCCCGTCCTCGATCCAGGCGCCGGTCCCGATCGGGTCCTTGGCGGCCGGCAGGCCGAACAGGATGACCGCACCGACGTCGAGAGCCGCCAGACGGCGTGACTCGACGACGGCCTCGTCCGGGCTGAGCCGGGAGACGCCGGGCAGCGACGAGATCGGCGAGCGGGTCGCCCGTCCGGGCTGGACGAAGAGCGGGGCGACGAGCTGGCGGGGGTGGAGACGGGTCTCGCGGACCAGCGCCCGGAGCGGGGCGGTCCGGCGCAGGCGCCGAAGGCGGTGGCCGGGGTCGGGGGTCACGGTCGCGGTGGGCGGCGAGCGACGGTCATCGGGTCACCTCGACGGTGGCGGGGGTCTCGGTCAGCTCGGCGACGATCCCGGCGGCGAGCGCCTCGGCCGATCGACCGGCTGCCTCGCGGACCCGGCCGAAGCCGTGCTCGCGGGCGACCGTGGCGGTGGCCGGGCCGATGCACCAGGCGGTCGACCGGAGGGCGACCCGGCGGTCCTGGGGCGTGAGCACGGCGAGCAGGCCCCGGACCGTGGAGCCGCTGGTGAAGACGACGGCGTCGAACGGGCCCTCGGCGAACGCGGCGGCCAGCGGCGCCCGGGAGTCGGCCGGGCCCTCGACCGTCCGGTAGGCGACCACCTCGTCGACGATCGCGCCGCGGGCGAGCAGCCGCGTCGGCAGGATCCCGTCGGCGATGTCCGCCCGGGCGAGGAGGACGCGCTCGCCGGGTCGGATCGGGAGCTCCTCGGCGATGCCTTCGCCGTCGTTCTCGGACGGCACGAAGGCGACCTTGACGCCGCCGGCCGCGAGGACCGCAGCCGTCGCCGGCCCCACCGCGGCCCAGCGGGTGACGCTCAGTCTCCGCGCCGACCCGGGCGACGGCCGCGAGGGTCGACTCGGCGCCGTTCGGGCTCGTCACCACGACCCAGGCGTACGGCCCGAGGTCGGCGACGGCCGTGTCGAGTGGATCCCCCGCCGAGGCAGGGACCATCTCGATCGTGGGGATCGCGAGCGCCTCGAGATCGCCGGCGCGCAGCGCGTCGACCAGCGGTGCGGCCTGGGCGGCCGTTCGGGTGACGAGGACCCGCGCCGGCCCGATGCGGGGGGTCGACGGCCGGGTCGCGGCGAGCTCCTCGTTGAGACGGGCGGCCAGCCCGGCCGCCAGCGCGACCCGGTCGGCGATCGGGCCGCGGGTCTCGCCCCAGGCCACGATCGGTCGACCTTCCGTGGCGTCCTGGGCGTCCGGCGCCTCGATGCCGGCGGACCCGCCGGTCAGGACGATCTGGCCCTGGACGACCCGGGCCAGGCCGCCGATCGGCGCCCGGCAGCCACCGCCGCTGGCGTGGAGGAAGGCCCGCTCGGTCTCGACGGCGCTGCGGGTCGCCGGATCGTCGAGCCGGGCGAGCCAGGCCCGGGTGGTCGGATCGTCGGCCCGGCACTGGATGGCGAGCGACCCCTGGCCGGGCGCCGGCGGGACGATCTCGGGCGGCAGGAGCTGGCCGATCCGGGCCGCCAGGCCGAGCCGGATGAGCCCGGCGACGGCGAGGATGAGGGCGTCGGTCTCGCCGTCGTCGAGGCGGCGTAGCCGGGTGTCCACGTTGCCGTGGAGCGGATGGACCCTGAGGTCCGGGCGATGGGCCCGGAGGAACGCGCCGCGGCGGGGGCTGTCGGTGCCGACCCGGCTCCCCGGCGGGAGGCCCTCGAGGGTGAGCCCGGACTCCCGACCGACGAGCGCGTCGCGCGGATCCTCGCGCTCCGGGTAGGCGGCGATGACGAGCCGGGGATCCTCGGTGGTCGGGACGTCCTTGGCGCTGTGGACGGCGAGGTCGACCTCCCCCGACAGGAGGGCGGTCTCGAGGGCGCCCACGAACGCGCCCTCGCCCCAGGTGGTGTCGGGCGGGCGCTGGTCGCCCAGGGTCCGGATCGTGACCAGCTCGACCGGGACACCGAGCGCTCGCAGGGCGTCGGCGACGAGCCCGGACTGGGTCATCGCCAGGGCGCTGGCCCGGGTGCCGAGGCGGAGGGGACGCACCGCACTCATAGCGAGAAGAGGTCGCGGGCGGCGCGCTCCAGCTCCCCGCTCGTGTCGGCGTTGAGGGCGGCGAGCGGCGCGTGAAGGATGCCCGGCCACCAGGCGATGGCTCATCTGCTCGATGAGCCGTCGGTCGTCCTCGGGCAGGTCGTCCAGCCGACGCAGCAGCCAGTCGAGCTCCGCCCGGCGATGGGGCTCGGCGGTGTCGGCCATGGCCTGGATGGCCGGGACCGCGTCCCGGGTCCGGAGCCACTGGCAGTAGTCGCGGCCGGTATCCGAGATGAGGACCTGGAGCCGCCGGCGTGAGGCGGTCGTCGGGCTCGGAGACGGGACCGCCCGCGAGGTCGTCGACCGAGACGAAGCGCGACCCGAGTCGCGCCTGGAGGTCGGCGGCGACCGCCGGCGGCGATGAAAGGTCGACGATGACGGCGTGGCCGGCGAGGAGGCGCTCGGTGTCGCTCGGGCCGACGGGCCACGTTCCGCCGAGGGCCACGATCGCGCCGTCGATGGGCGGCAGCGCGTCGTCGACGCCGAACGGGATCGTGGTGCCGTCGAGCTCGTTGGCCAGGGCGCGGGCGCGGTCCTCGGTCCGGTTCGTGATCACCAGCCGGGCGCCCCGGCGAGCCGTGGCGAGGGCCGCCAGGCGGCCCATCCGACCCACGCCGCCGATGAGGATGGGCCGTCCCTCGAGCGGCCCGATCCGGCGGGCGATCTCGTCGAGGGCCAGGTCGGCCAGCGAGCGGGGCGAGCCGCCGTACCAGGTGTGGGCTCGCCGACCGGCATGAAGGGCCGCCTGGAAGAGCCGATCGAGGATCGGGTCGAGGGGCAGCTCGGCGTGTCGCGCCGCGATCGTCTCGCGCAGCTGGTGGAGGATCTGGTCCTCGCCCAGGACCGCGCTGTCGAGGCCGCAGGCCACCTCGATGAGGTGCCGGGCGGCCTCGACGTCCTCGAGCCGTCGACCGCCGTCGGGGAGCGCCGGGAGCGGACGGTCGCCCCAGGCGCCGGGGGCGATGTAGAGCTCCACCCGGTGGCAGGTGTGGACGACGATCGCCCCGGGACTCGGTTCGAGGGCGGCCAGCTCGGCGGCGAAGGCCTCGCGGCGGAGGCTCGGGACCCAGCGGGCGTGAGCGACGAGGGCGACCACGGTCGCCGGATGGTCGCCGGCGACCACCGCCTCGGGTGACCTGGTGGCGAGGATCATCGCTCGGTCCCGCCGACGCTTGATCCGATCGGCGCGAGTCGGATCGCTTCCTCGTGCCCGCGCATGGCCGCGGTCAGCAGCCGGTCGAGCGCCTCGGTGGCGGTCTCGAGCAGACGGGTCGTCTCGGCCGTGTCGAGGCCCCGGCGGCGGGCGACCCCGCCCAGCTCGCGGACGAACGGCATCCGGAAGCGCAGGAACGCCTCGACGGTCGCCCCACGGGGAGGCCGATCCGCCCGGCGATCCGACCGCACACCGCGGCCGAGTCCTCGGCGGTCGCGAGCGCGGCACCCCGTTCCTCGGGGTCGGTCGCGTCGAAGAACGCCAGGAGGGCCGCGGCGATCCGCTGGCCGTGGTCGCGGAGGGGCTGGCGGTCTGCGTCGTCGATCGCCTCGATCCAGGGCGCCCACTGGGTGGCCCGATGGAGCTCGCGACGGTAGATCCGGGTCATCCGCTCGGGGGTCTCGCCGAGCTGCCCCAGGTTCGGGCGACCGCGCCGGTCGGCCGGCAGCATCCCAGCGACCGCGGCGCGCGAGAAGCGGCGGTGGCCGCCCGGCGTGGTGAACGCCTTGATGTCGCCGGCGTCACTCCAGCGTCGGAGGGTGGCCGGTGAGACGCCGATCATCGCGCTGGCCTCATGGATGCTCATCCACTCGCGGCGGGAGGGGCCCCGCATGCCGTTGGTGGTCATCGTGGGATCCCTCGTTCCTCGCGAAGTCGCTCGGACTTCCTGGATCCGCTCGAATCTTCAGGTCGAGCGCCGTGATCGAGACGAGTCATCGGGCATGTGCTCCTCGGGCCGTCCGGCCCGCTGATGGCCCCTATGGGGAGGCCGGCGAGGGCGAGGGCTCCTGGCTCTGTTCGGGGTAGGGGTTGGGCAGGACGTCGTTGGAGTGGCACTGGGCGCAGTAGACGGGCTGGTGGCACGAGGCGCAGGCGGCGGCCCCGAGCTTCTCGATGACGCTCGCGTGGTTGTAGACCATGTCGTCGTGGGGGACCTGGACGGCCGGCGTGTCGTGGCAGTTCTCGCAGTAGGTGCGGGTGTGGCAGGCGCCGCAGGTCGTGTTGGTCGGGTCGGCCGAGGGGATCTGGGCCTTGTGGTCGAACACCCACAGCCGATCGTCGTGGCTGCTCGGTCGCTGGCCGATCAGGACGCCCGACTCGGTCGCCCCGATCTGCGGGAACGTGTGGCAGGTCGCGCACGCGGACGGGATCGTCTCCTTGGTGAGCACGCCGTCCACGACCTTGTAGTGGGCGCCGTCGTGGCAGCGGAAGCAGCCCGGTGAGGTCTGGTGGCCGAGGTTGTTCGGGTAGGTCGCCGCGGTGACCTGCATCTCGGGCGTGGCGACCAGGCGGTAGATCGCCTGGAGGCTGGTGATGGCCTTGTCGATCTCCGGCTGCTTGAGCTTGGGCACGAGCGGGTACTTGGCGTCGTAGAAGTCCCGGATCCCGGCGATCGCCGCGTCCGCGTCCGCGACGGAGGCGTATGGGATCGACAGGCGCTCGCTGGCCTGCTGCTTGATGTAGGGCAGGTCCTGGGTCGATCTTGCCGCCGGTGATCGCCTCGTCGATCGCCTGGTCGGTGGTCGGGATCCCGTGGCCGACCCGGTTGTGGCAGTCGATGCAGTCCATCCGGCGGACCGTTCGACTCGCTCTTGAGCCGGTCGATGTCGGGCTGGACGTCGGACGAGACCGCCGACCTCGTTGGCGGCGATGTACTGCTCGTACGTGCCGTCCTTCTGCTTGATCCCGACCCAGTCGATCTTCTGGGCCCGCGGGTCCTGGCTCGTGTAGTCGACCTCGGAGTCGATGTGCCAGTGGACGCCCGCGGGTGTCGCTGTTCCCGCCGAAGCCGGCCGGGCGCAGCACGAGGGCGATCGTGTCGCGGGTGTTCGGCTCGTCCTTGCGGTAGCGGGCGTTCGAGGACGAGCTTGACCGGTCCGCCGTTGGCGACCAGGGTGTCGACGTCGTGGCAGCGGACGCAGGTCTCGCTGGTCGGCGGCAGGTCGGCGTGGTCGGGCGCCGGGATCGGCTTCGGGAACGGCGCCGGTCAGGAGCTGGATGAGCTGGCGGGTGCCGTTGATCTTGGCCTTGATCCAGCCCTCGACGCCGGGCTCGACGTGGCACTCGGCGCAGGGGACCTCGCGGTGGGGCGACATGGCGTAGGCCTTGAGCTCCGGGTCCATCGTGTGGCAGCGGCCGCAGAAGTCGGCGGTCTCGGTCCAGCTGATGGCCACCACGCCGCCGACGGTCGTGACCGAGCCGAAGCCGGCGACGAGGAGGATGACGACGAACAGGCCGCGCTTGCTGCGCAGGGGCGGATGGGGGATCCGGGCGAGCGGGGCGAAGAGCCGGGCGAAGAACCCGGCGATCCCGCGTCGGCGCGTCGGCGATCCCGTCGTCCCGGTCGCTCCGACGACGTTCCCGGCGGCCCCCTCGCGGGGCGGCGCGGCGGCATCGGCCGCCTCGACGATCGGGGCGGTCGGCGCACCCAGCGGCGTCTGGTCGTCGGTCATCCCGCGATCCCCTGGAGGGCCGCCTCCATCGCGGCCGGGTCGAGGCTGCCGATCTTCATCTGGCGGAGGACCCCGTCCCTGTCGATGAAGAAGTGCGACGGGATGCCGAGGATCCGGTACTGGGAGGCGATCTTCGTGCCCGGGTCGGCGACCTTCTGGTAGGTCAGCCCGACCCGGTCGGCGTAGTCCTTGACGGTCGTCGCGTCCTCGGAGATGAAGACGCCGAGGACCACCAGGTCCGAGCCGGCTCGCTTCTGGAGGGCGGCCTGGATGTCCGGGTTCTCGGCCCGGCAGGGCTGGCACCAGCTGGCCCCGAAGGTCAGCCAGACCGGCTTGCCCTTGAAGTCGCTGAGCTTGACGGTCTTGCCGTCGACGGTCTTGGCCAAGAAGTCGGGGGCGGCCTTGCCGACCTCGGGGGCCGCGCCGCTGGCCCCGCCGGTGAGGGTGACCTGGGTCACGCCGCTCGGGCGTCGCGGGGGGCTGGTTGACCACGAAGGCGACCACCCCGATGACCGCCGCGGTCACGGCCATGATCACGATCGTCGTGAGCCGGCCCTGGCGAGCTCGCGTCGTTCGGCCGCCGCTCGCGGTCGCCGCCGGTACTTCCATCGCGTGCCTCCTGCGTCCGCGCTCGAGGGGACGCCGCTTGGATCGAGACGTGGACGCAGCCGCTAGTTCAGACCGCTGTAGCTGTGCAGGCCGCCGAAGAAGAGGTTGCCGAAGTAGGTGAAGAGCGTCGCCGCGAAGCCGAGGATCAGGAGCAGCGCGGCGCGCTCGCCCCGCCAGCCGCGGACGACCCGGGCGTGGAGGTAGGAGCCGTAGATGAGCCAGGTCACCAGCGAGGCGGTCTCCTTGGGGTCCCAGCTCCAGTAGCTGCCCCAGGCCACGTCGGCCCAGACCGCGCCGAGGACGATGGTCAGGGTCAGGAACGGGAAGCCGATGATGACCGCCTTGTAGGAGATCTCGTCGAGGAGCTCGCGGCTGGGCAGGCCGCGGGCCGGCCGTCGGCCGGGTGCCCTGGACCAGGTAGAGGATGGCCGCCGCGAAGGCGACGGTGAAGGTGCCGTAGGCGACGATCGCGACCGCGACGTGGACCGACAGGAGCAGGTTGTTCTGGAGGGCCGGGACGAGCGGGTCGATCGTCGAGGGCAGCGTCATCGCGTAGAGGAGCATCACCAGGGCGATCGGCAGGGCGATGAGGCCCAGGATCCGCTGGTGGTAGCGGCGCTCGAAGTAGAGGTACATCGGCGAGGATGCCCCAGGCGAACGCGATCGAGAACTCGTACATGTTGGCGAACGGGCCGTGACCGGTCGCGATGGTCCGGAAGATGAGCGACGCCGTCAGGAAGACGAGCGCCAGGTAGGTCGAGCAGGGTCCCGTAGGTCGCCAGGTTGTTCGTGCTCTGGCTGGGCGCGCTGACGGTGATCGTCCCGCCGCCCGCTCCGGCGCCCGCTCCGGCCATCGACGCCGTCCGGCCGCGGGCCGCGAGACGGGCCGAGACGAAGGCCAGGAGGTAGCAGGCGAGGGCCAGGCCGACCGAGAGGACGCCGGCGAGGAAGCTGTACTCCGACATCTTGAACATCGGTGCTGATCCCTTCCTTCAGGCGGCGCTCGGCCCGGTCAGGGCGAGCTTCACTTCGTCGACGAGGCGCTCGAACTCGGCCTCGAACGTGACGTCGTGGCGGACGACCGCCCCGACCTGGACGGTGGCGCCACCGGGTCTCCGGCGGATGAGCGCCCAGACCCGGCGGTTCGGGAAGAAGAAGACGAGGACGATGCCCGCCCACGAGGAGCGCGGCGCCGAGCCAGACGAACAGCGCGCCCGGGTCCCGGGCCACGATCAGGCCGGTGAACTGGCGCTCGCGCACGAAGGTGAACTTGAGCCCGGCGAGGTCGACCGGCTGGCCCTGGGTCACGATCTGGGTGGCGATCGGGGCGCCCTCGGTGCCGGTCTGGTAGACCTCGAGCTGCATCTGGCCGGCCTTGATGTCCGGGTCGACCTCACCGGAGGCCGCGCCGACGACGTAGACCGTCAGGCCCTGGTCCGGCAGGACGAGCTGGCCGACCCGGCGGGAGCCGTCGTTCGAGGTCCACAGGAGCGGAACGCCCTGCTCGTAGAGGACCGCGCCCGCCGCGTCGGCGACCTTCATCGCGGCCGCGGCCCCGAAGAACGACTGGTAGAAGGTCACGTCGCCGACCCGGAGCGGCTGGTTGACCCGGATCGTCTGGTCGGCGACCTGCTGGCCGTCCTTGTAGAGGACGAGGTCGCTGGCGTAGTCGCTCGGGCTGCCGTTCGCGTAGTAGGAGTCGGAGAAGGACTTCGCCTCGACCGTCAGGCCGGTGCCGTTGCCGACGTCGACCTTCGAGCCGACGGCACCGCGAACTCCGTGTTCTGGAAGCCCGATCGCCGCCGCCGATCAGCGCCCCGACCAGGATGAAGACCAGGCTGACGTGGGCGATGACCGTCCCGAACGGGCCCCAGCGGATTCGGTCGGCGTAGAGGTGGATCGTGTCGCCCTCGTCGTCCACCACGACCGTCCGGAAGTGGCGGCTCTTCGAAGGCGCTGCCGACGTCGCGCGGCCGCGATCGGCGGATCGACCGCGGCGTCGATCGTCGCGCTCAGCGGCGCGTGCTCGAAGAAGGACTCGCTCATGTTCGTCCGGGGATGGACCGCCAGCTTCCAGAGATGCGGGCGCCCGGTTCACGGAGCAGGCCAGGATGCTCGTCGTCAGGAGGACGACGATCGCCCTTGAACCAGATCGAGCTGAAGATCGAGAAGAAGCCGAGCGTGTCGAACACGTCCGTCCAGCCGCCGTACTTCGGGCGGAGCGACTCGAGCCAGCCGGCGTAGGCCTGCGGGTCGCTCGCGAGACCCGCCGGCGCCTGGACCAGCAGCGTCCCGATGAGGCCGAGGACGGCCAGCGCGAGGATCAGGACGAGCCCGGTCCGCATCGAGATGAAGAAGTGCCAGAGCCGCTCGCCGATGTCGCCGGGCGAGATGGCGAGGCCGCCGTCGAGGTCGTCGCCCAGGTCGCGCTCGGCTCTCGGGAGAGCGGGGGTGCGGACGGTCTGGCTCATGCGTGTACTCCTCAGGAACCGAGCGGGGCGAAGAGACCCGACAGCCGGGCGAACGTGTTCGTGATCATCAGGAAGCCGACCACGACGAGCATCGCGCCGGTCACGACCGAGACCGGCCGGTGGTGGTCGCGCGAACCAGCCGAGCCGATGGCTGACGGCGGTGGCGCCGACGGCCACGAGGATGAACGGGATGGCGAGGCCGGCCGCGTAGGCGACCAGGAGGACGGTGCCCTCGGCCACGCTCGCGCTGACCGAGGCCAGGCCGATGATCCCGCCGAGGATCGGGCCGATGCAGGGCGTCCAGCCGGCGGCGAAGACGACGCCGAGGAGCGCCGACCGGCCGTAGCTCGGGGTCGGCTGGGGGCCGCCTGGGCCGAAGCCCATCGTGGCGCCGCCCATCGGGCCGACCGGGAGGCGGACCTCGCGATAGAGGGCCGAGACGTTGATGACGCCGGCCACGTGCAGGCCCATGAAGACGAGGATCGCGCCGCCCACCTGGCGGAGGAGCCCGACGTAGTCGCGCAGGACGTAGCCGACGAGCCCGACCGAGGCCCACAGGGCGATGAACACGGCCGAGAAGCCCAGGACGAAGGCGAGCGACTGGTAGAAGGCGGCCCGGCGGTCGGCGGTGCCCGTCGTCGGCCGTGGTGCCGACCATGTAGCCGACGTAGGCCGGGACGAGCGGCAGGCAGCACGGCGAGGCGAACGAGACGATCCCGCCGAGGAAGGCGATCACGAGCCCGATGCCGATGCCGGCGTCCATCGCGCTACTTGCTCGGGGCCGGCGTGGCGGCCGGGCTGGAGGGGGCCGAGCTGGCCGGGGGCGCCACTGCGCGGCGCCGCTCGGGGCCGGCGAGCCCTCGAGGCTCTGGAGGTGGGTGACCACCGTCTTGGCGAGGTCGGAGTTCGGGTCGATCTCGATGACCTTGTTCCACTCCGCCTTGACCTTGGCGATGTCGGGCGGGTTCTGGCTCAGGTAGAGGAACCCGAGGTCGTAGTGGGCCTCGACGTTCTTCGGATCGACGGCGATGACCTGGCGCCACTGCTTCTCGGCCTCGACGGCGTTGCCCTGGTTGTACATCGCGGCGCCCAGGGCCAGCCGCGCGTCGGTGTTCTTCGGGTCGACCGCGAGGACCTTGTCGAACCAGGTCGCCGGCCGTCTGCGTAGTCGCCGACCTCGTAGTAGAGGTCGCCGATCGACTGGAGCGACTTGGCGTCCTTGGGATCGGCGGCGATCTTCTGCATCAGGGCGGCGACCTGGGCCTGGTCGACGCCAGCCGCCGAGGCCTCCGGGGCGGGCGAGCCGTTGAAGCCCGGGACGCGCGTCCCGCCGTTCATGTTGAAGCCGATGAAACCGACCGCCAGCGCGCCGACGACGACCGCGCCACCGATGGCCAGCCGCCTGACCAGGCCACTCCGACCGATCCCAGGCCGCTGCTTGGCGGACCCGCTCCGGGCGGCCGCCCGGGCCTGCCGCTCGACCTCGCGTCGGCCATGCCGGGTGGCCGGGTGGTCGAGCTCGAGCTCCTCGATCTCGTCGACCTCGGTCGTCGCGACGCTCGCGGCTACGGCCGTCGGGACGCTCTCCGCGACTGCTGCGACAGCGACCTTCGGTGAGCGATCGATGGTCGGGTCGGACAGGATCGCGAAGGCCTCGTCGACCGTCGCGATCTGGTTGCGGGCCCACGGCCGGAGCTCGGCCGGCGCCTTCTCGAGGTAGGCCACGAGCTCGTCGTGGGCGGTTTCGACGTCCTGGGAGCTGGCGCCGCTCGGAAGGCCGAGGCGGGCGAGGAGGTCGGACTCGCTGGAGGCTGGCTTTGTCCGGGGGGTGGTCATGACTGCGAGGTCCTCACACCGACGGGCGCCCAGCGGGGGTGCCGTGGGCGGCGTGTCCTGGTGCGGTCCATCTGGTGCTCCTGCCCGTCGTGGCGGACGCGCCGTCCGCGAGGAGATCTCTTGATGGACATATTGTCGATTTGAGCGAATTCAAGCACCATCCGTCGGGCGGCACGTTTCCGATAGAGACCCGAGCCACTCGCCGCCGGACGCCGTGCGGCAGGGTATAGATCGACCTATATCCATGGGATGGGAGACCCCCATCTGGGCGCGTTCGGCGTGACCGTCGCCGGACAGGCGCTCAGTAGCCCTCGGGGTCGTGGTCCTGGCCGTGGCAGGTCAGGGTGCAGGTCTTGGCGTTCTGGTCCCAGGCGTCGAGCCCGACCGGTGCCGAGGTGCTGCCGCTGGCGGTGACGTTCGGGGCGAAGTTCACCAGGCGCTGGTAGGCGCCCTGACCGCCGGTCCGGAAGGTGGTCGAGTGGATCCGGAAGTGGCACTCGGCGCAGATCGCGAGGCCGCCGCCGTTGTTCGGCTGGTCGATGTTCGTCCCGGCCGGTCCCTCGCCCGCGATGTCGCTCACGTGGAGCCCGTGGTACTGGAAGTTCGTGTCGGGCCGAAGATCGCCGGAGGTGTCCTTGAACGGAGCCTCGGCATGGCACATGTAGCAGAGCGCGAAGTCGCTCGCCGTGTAGTCCTCGGTCCGGGCGTTCAGCGAGCCGTACTGGTAGGACTGCATGAGGATCCCGGGCACGGGCGTCGTCGCGGATCCAGGCTGGTTGGCATGCGGGGCCAGGTCGTCGCCGGCCCGGGTCTCGTCCGTTCCGGGCTGGGGCAGGGTGACGTCGTACTTGCGCTCGTCACCGTGGCAGTTCTGGCAGCGGATCGTGCTGGTGGTCTGGAAGTTCCACTGCTTGAAGGTCGACGGACCGGCCAGGCTGCCCGTCATCGCGTCCGTCCAGTTCGTGCCCTTGGCCTCGATCGGGTGGAACGACTGGTTGTACGGGTTGAACTCGATCGCCTTGTCCAGGACGTAGCGCGACGGCGTGTAGCCCGTGTTCGAGGCGAGCTTCGTGAAGCCCGAGTGGCACTTCAGGCAGAGCTGGTACTCGAGGGCGATCGGGTTCGTATTGCCGTCCAGGAACGTGTAGCTGGGTGCGCCGCCCGGCGTGGTGCTGTTGACCACCGAGACGCCCGAGATCCGCCCGAGACGGCCCGATGCGGTCCAGCCAGCCGTCGTCTGGACGCTGGCGGTCGAGTCGGCGACGTGTGGGCTGTGGCAGTCGGCGCAGGTGCTATGGCGGTTGCTGACGCCGCCGAACTCGTTGGACGCGGCGAGCGAGTGCTCCCCGGTCGGGGTGACGGCATCGTGCCGGTAGTAGGTCCGGGTGATCGGGTCGTTCTGCGGCACGGTCGGGTCGGTGTACTGCGACTCCACGTCGAGTCCGGTGGCGCTGCCGCCGCTCTTGTGGCAGCTGAAGCACATCGTGCTCTGGCTCGCCGACTTCAGGAGGTAGGCGCCGCCGGCCGTGTGCGAGGCATGGCAGGCGGCGCAGGCGTCCGTGGTCAGCGAATACGGCCCGTGTGGGCTGTCGAGCGGCGCACCGGGGGCGGAGGCTCCGGACCCGGCGGCGGGGTTGACGGCCATCGCGAGCGAGTAGCGCGCTGCGCCGGCCGCGGTGGTGACCGCGGTCGTGGCCTGGGCATCGGCCGGGGTGGTGGCGACGTCCGGCGGGGTCAGGCGGTAAGCGACGCCGTCTGTTGCGGCCGCACCCACCGGTCCGTCGACCGGGATGCCCTGGCGCATCGTCCCGGTCCCCGGGACCGTCGGCTTGGCGCCCATGGTGACTCCCGCGGTGGCGACTCCGGGGATCGGCATCGCGCCGTCGGCGATCCGGAACTCGTAGCTCTCGCGCCAGGCCGCATCGGCCGTGGCACGTACGCTGAACTCGACCTCGGTGTATGAGCGACCCGGGAGGGTCAGCGACACGATCGGGTTCAGGCCCATCGAATGATCGCCGGCCACGGCGGCCTGATCGGCGCCGTCGCGGTCGTCGGCGACCAGCGACCCCGCGTCGATCGACGCCTCGTCGGGCCCGAGCCGGGTCCCGCCCGCACCACCGATCGGCGTCCACTCCCGCGAGACGTAGAACGGGACGCCGCGCTCCCCGTCGAGGGCCGGCAGGGGCTGGAAGTCGGTGCCGGTCGTCGGGCGGAACTCGAGCCGCGGCGAGAGCGTGATCGGCAGATCGTCGGCATTGCGGAGCTGGAACCGGATCCGGAACGTCTCGAAGCGCTCCTGGTCGGTGATCGGCGTATCGATCGGCAGGTAGGTCGCCTCGAGGGTGCCCGGATCGATCCGGGCGAGAGCCAGGTGCTCGACGACGACCCGCGGGGCGACGAGCACCGTCAGGGTCGGACCGGCCGTCATCCCGCCGGTCTGCTCGAGCGCGGCCGCGAAGGTCGACTCGACGCTGGGTCCGCCGTCCACCGGCGACGCGCTCGGGGCCAGCAGCCGGACCGCGTGGCCGATGGTCGAGCCGGCGGGGACCGCTGCCAGGTCCCAGGCGACCTGGGCACGGCCGGTGTCGAGGGTGCCACCGTCGGGGTCGGCGACCGTCCAGCCCTCCGGGACGGCGAGGACGAGCCGGGCGATCGGCAGGTCGGTCGGGGTGGTAAGGCCCAGGGAGACGGTCATCGCCGCTCCCGGATCGAGGCGATGACGGCCCTCGGCCGGTGCGTCGGAGGTGAGGGTCAGCTGCACGTCGGCGACCGTCGGGTCCGGCGTGGGCGTGGGGCCCGTTCCGGTGCCGCTGCCGCCCGGCGTCGCGGTGGCCTCGGCCGAGGCGGCCGACTCGTTGGCGTAGGCGTCGACCGCGGTCACTGCGTAGTAGTAGGCGGTCCCGGCGGTGACCGCGTCGTCGAGGTAGGCGGCGCCCTTGACGGGGATCGGGCCGTTGAGCGGCTCGCCGTCGGTCGCGACCGGGCTGGTGGCGCTCCGGTAGACGTTGTAGCCGGCGAGGTCGGTGGCGCCGACGGCCGACCAGGCGAGCGCGACGGTCGTCGTCCCGCCGTCGGCGGCGAGGGAGCCCGGAGCGGCCGGGATCGTGTCGTCGGGGATCGGGCTGTCGATCCAGCCCGGCTCGCCGACGAGGGTGGCATCGCGGTGGGCGTCGGAGCCGTCGGCGAGGGTCGCCCCGCCGCCTTCGTCCATCGACCAGGTCGCGACGAGGTGAGGCGCGTCGGCGGCGACCGGACGGTCGAGGTCGCGGCGGATATCCGCGGCCGTTCGGGCCGTCGACCAGATCCGGGTCTCGTCGAGGACGCCGTCGAAGGACCCCCGGGCGACGCTGCCGTCGCCGGAGAGCGTCGTGCCGAGCCCGACGGGCGACGTCCCGGAAGTCTCCGGCAGGATGTCGCCGGTCGCGCGCTCGGCCTCGAGACGGCCATTCAGGTAGATGCGCCAGGTGGTCCCGTCATAGGTCGCCGCGACGTGATACCAGGTCCTGTCCTCGAGGAAGGTCGAGCCGGTCACCGGGTGGTTCGAGCCGTCGACGTTGTCCTGGAGGTCGGCGACGAGGACACCCGTTCGGGCGTCGAGGCCGAGGAACCAGTCCAGCCGACCGGCCGTATCGCGTCCGTCACCGCGGGTCACCAGCGGGATGGCCGATTCGAGGCCGCCGATCCCGGTGGTCGTCGGCACGCCGCTCATCCCGACCGGATCACCGGTCTCGGGCGCGGCCCGACGCAGCCAGGTCTCGACGGTGAAGGCGGCCAGGTGGAAGGCCGGGTCGTCAACGACCGTCGCGTGCTGACCCTTCGTGGCGTCGAGCTCGAGGGCGCGTGGGCCGGGCGGCGGCAGGGTGGGGGCCGGAGTCGGGGTGGCCGTCGGCTGCGGGGTCGGGGTCGCCGACGGGCCCGGTGTGGGGGTGGCGCCCGGATCCGCCGAGGGAGCCGACGAAGGCTCGGTCGAGGGGTCCGCGGCGGGTGTCGCGGTCGGGTCCGGCGTCGCGGTCGGGTCGGGCGCCGCCGTCGGGTCCGGCGTTGGCGCGGCGGTCGGATCGGGGGTCGGGGCCGGGGTCGGATCCGGCGTGGGATCCGGGGTGGGTGCGGCCGTGGGGTCAGGCTTCGGAGAGGGCGTCGGGTCGGGCGTCGGCGCGGGAGTCGGGTCCGGCGCGGGGCTCTGTCCGGGATCGGCCGGGGCGGAAGGATCGGGCGACAACGCGATCACCGTCGGCACGCCCGGCGTGAACGCCAGGGCGACCGAGCAGACGAGCGTCGCGACCACGAAGAGAGGCCTGGCGCGTCGAGCGAGGGAGCCGTTCGTCCGCTTCATGACTTGTGGTGTCGATCCTGCCGTCGAGGGGTTCCGTGGTGGCCGCCGTGCGCGGGCGGCCACCACGTGCTTGGTCTTGGACGATTACGGGGTCGGCGGGATGGCCGCACCCGTGGGATAGACGGTGCCGGCGCCGATCGCCGGGACCGGGCTCGTCGGGTCGTGGCAGAGCTGGCAGGTGCCGCGGTTGTCGACCTTGAGGAGGCGGCTGTCGGCATCGGCTGCGACCGTCGGGTCAGTGCCGGCGCCGGGGTACGCCTCATGGGTCGAGTTGAAGCCGGTCATCTGCGCATTCGAGCCGTGCGAGACGTGGCAGGTCGTGCAGGGCTTGTTCGAGGTCGTCGGGTGGCGATAGGTGAAGATGTTGTCGCCGCTGCTGACGTTGTACGGACCGGAGCCGCTCGCGTACGCGATCGCGGACCCGTTCGGCGAGAACCCGGTCGAGCCGAGCAGCGAGGAGGTGGTGTACCGCGTGTGGCACGTGGAGCACCAGGCGTTCATCTGGGCGTTGAAGTTGATCGGGTCGCCGTTCGGGGCGTCGTTCTCGGCGGTATCGGTGTTCGCGAGAGTGCCGCCGTTCCACGGCACGCGCCGGTGGAAGTAGTCGCCGGCCGTCGCGGGGCTCACGATGTCGGTCGCCAGGAGCGAGGTGTTGACGTACGTCCCGATGGTCGGCAGGGCAGTCGCCGTGCCGGCCACGGTGGAGCCGCTGTGGGTCTGGATGACGGTGTAGTTGCGGATATCCGTGACCGTCGATGATCGACGCCGGCGTGGGCGCGTCGGCGACGGCGATGCTCGGGGACGCCACCTGGGCGAAGCCGGTGCCACTCGGGTTCGGCCTCGGGACGAGGATCCGGTACTGACCGTTGCCGTGCGGGTTGTGGCAGCTGGTGCATTCGAGCGTCAGACTCGCGCCGGCCCCACTGTTGATGGCGCCGTTGCCCCAGGCCGTTCCGTTGGCGGGAGCCGGTCAGGTTCATGTGCGCCGAGGTGACGGCCTCGCCGGCGATGCTACCGGCGACCGTACGGACCGGGACCTTCACTCGGTTCGAGACCGCAGTGGCGCTGGTCGGAGGTAGTAGACCCGGACGCCGTCGGAGGACCCGATCGCCGCCGTGGTGAAGCCGCCGCCCCGAAGGGCGCCGAGGATCGTGCTCGAACGGCTGCCATCGGACGCCAGCGTGTACTGGACGCCGTTGATGACGTTCGTCGTGGCACCGGTCACCGCCGCGCCGTGGCACGACTCGCACAGCGCGGTGCCATCGATCTTGAGGAGCATCGCGGCTTGTGCGGTGTGGGCGCGGTGACAGCCCGCGCAGCTGTCGGAGGTCAGGCCTGCCGATCCGTTGTTCTTCGCTGCGACGTGCGGTCCTCCGTCAGCGAGCACGGGGATCGCGGCCGCGAACAGCCACAACGCCCCGCCCACTGCGAGGAGCGCGAGTCGTCTCATGGACTCGTTTCCTTTCAATGTCGACAACAGGACGCTGTCGATTCCGCCCATCCGGGCGTCGCTGTCGTGATCTGCTCCGCTCCACCTCCGCTTCATCGCTCAGTAGCTCCATACCTGTACGCGGTCGTTGTTCCAGTCGGCGACGTAGACCCGGGCTCGCGTGTCCGTGGCCACCCCGAACGGGAACTCGAAGCCCCCGTCCTCCGAGCCTTCCACGCCGAAGGAACCGATGAACTTGGGCAGCCGGTCCGCGTCCGTGATCGCTCGATACAGCTGGACGCTGTGGCTCGAGGTGTCCACGACGTAGACCCGGCCGGCATCGTCGACGGCGGTCCCGCGGGGCAGACCGAGGTCGCCCTGTCCGGGGCCGCGCTTGATGACGGCGCGCTGCTTGCCGCCGGCGTCGAAGACGACGAGCCGGCCGTGATTGCTGTCGGTGACGTAGAGGTTGCCGGCGGCGTCCACCGAGACGCCGTTGGGGAACGAGAACATCCCGGCCTCGCCGATCGTCCGGATGAGCGTCCCGTCCGGACCGAACTCGTGGACCGTGTTGAACGGGCCGCTGACGTCGGTCACGTAGAGGTTGCCCTTGGCGTCGAAGCCGAGCCCGAGGGGCTGCCAGCCCTTGAGATCCTTGCCCGGGTCGAACTGGCGCCGCCACTGGCCGTCGCGGTCGTAGATGTAGATCGAGCCGGTGGGCCGGTCGCTCACGTAGACGTCGCCGCTCTTCGGGTCGAGCGCGACGTAGACGGGGGTGTGCTCCGCCCCGGTCGTGGCCGGCGGCTTGATGATCCCGACCGGGTTGCCCTTGCCGTCGAAGATCCGGACGACCCGATCGCCGTCTGTCTCGGTGACGTAGACGCGGTCGCCGCTCGGGTCGACGGCGACGCCGGTCGGCTTCGTCACGCCGTAGATGCTGTAGGAGTAGTGGGGGACCGCCTCGGTGACGAGACCCGGGATCGGCATCTCGGTGACCGGCTTGCGCAGCCACAGGTAGAGCCCGCCGAAGAGGAGGACCAGGGCGGCCAGGAGGAGCAGGAAGAACAGGAGGAGGGCCTTCCGCCGCCGCCGCTTGCGGGCCTCCGGGTCTTCGGCGAGGACAGCGGCACCGGCGGCGGTCGCCAGGACGGCGTCGCCGCCCGGGGCATCGGCGGCCGCGGCCACCTCGGGCTCGGGCGTCGCGTCGGGCGCGGGAGTGCATCTCAGGCTCGGTCATGTCAGTGGCTCCCCTGTGCCGACGGCGACGCGGCCGGGGACGACGGCGCGGGGCTTTCGCCGCCCGCGGCCAGCCGGTTGTAACCCGCGAGCGCGGTCAGGTTCTGGGGATCCTTGCCGAGGACCTTCGAGTAGAGGTCCATCGCCCCGGCGTTGTCGCCCTGGCCCTCGGCCACCATCGCCAGCCCGAGCATGACCTCCCCGGCGAAGGCGCCGACCGGCCAGCGGCTGGAGCTGCGTCTTCGCCTCGTCGAGGCGGCCCTCGCAGAGGGAGACCATCCCGTTGGCATAGGCGGCGCCGTCGGTCTTTCCGAGGGTCGTGTAGGCCTGGCCGAGCTGGCTGTACGGCTCGCACCAGCCGGCCGGGACCAGGGCCACGGCGGCCTTCAGGACCTCGACCGCGGTCTTTGCGTCGCCGTTCCGGATGTAGGCCGTCCCGAGCAGATTGAGCGCGTCGGCATCGGTCCGGTTGATCTTGATCGCCGACTCGAGAAGGGTCTGGGCGTCCTTCGGGCGATCCTGCTTCAGGGCGATGTCGCCGAGGCTGTAGTAGGCCGCCTCGAGCTGCGGGTCTTGCCCGGCCATCTCGCCGGCCTTGGCGGCGTCGGCCATCTTCTCGTAGTCGGCCCGGGCCGCCACCAGATCGCCCGTGGCGAGCTCCGCTAACCGCGGCCGAGAAGAGCCGTCCGGTGGGTCGGCTCGACCTTGAGGATCTCGCTGTACTGGACGATCGCATCGGCGTACCGCTTGGCCGTCATGTACGTGGCGGCGCAGGGCCAGTCGCGCGCTGACCTTGTTCGGCTCCTTGCGGACCGCCTCTTCGGCGGCCGAGAACTGGCGCTCGACGAGTGACGGTCCGGCGTCGACGTGCCGGTCGAAGAAGTAGATCGCGGCGATGACCGGGATGCCGATCACGATGACCAGGATCGCGCCGACGATCAGCCGGTTCAGCGTCCGGTCGCTGGGGCTCTTCAGGGTTCGTGCGCTGCTCATCTTGGGACACCTGCCATGGCGGCCGGTCCGTGACCGACCCATCGAGAGCCATTCGCCCTCGTGACGATGGTGGCGCTCACGCACGTGGGTTCCCATCCGTCAGGCGGTAGATATCCGGTACAGGTGCGTCCGGGCCCCGGTACCGGGCGATCTCTATCGCTGCCGGCGGTCTCTACCCCGGTTCGACGGTCTCAACGCGGTCTAGGGCCGTCAGCTGAGGTCGACCCAGCCGATCTCGACGGCGTCGGGGCCTGCCGGCCGGGTCGCGAAGCGATCCAGCGGACGAGGTGGCGGACCGGAGATCACCGTGCCGTCGAGGGCGAAGTAGCCCTTGTGGCAGCGGCAGGCGAAGCGGGTCGTCGGTGCATCCCAGTCATAGAAGCAGCCCTGGTGGGTGCACGACGGTCCGTAGGCGACCACCGAGCCGTCGGCGCCGAGGACCAGCCAGGACCCGCTCCGGCCGAGCGGCGTCGCGGCCGGCGGGGTGCCGCCCTCCGTCGCCGTCCCGGACGATGTCGAGGCGGTCTCGAACTCCACCCAGGTCGGCTCGCCCGGCTTCAGCCCGGCCGTCGGGACCCGGATCCAGCGGCTCGGGGTTCCCAGGGGTCGCGGGGTACCTGCGCCTGTCCCGCCGCCGCAACCGGCGACGACCAGGAGCGAGGCGCCCGCGAGGGCGGTCGAGCCGACCAGGAAGTCGCGTCGCGAGAGGACCGGGAGCTCGCGGCGCGAGCGGTCAGGCGCCACCGAGCAGGCCGGCCGAGGCGATCGCGGTCAGAGCCAGGGCGCCGAGGGCGGCTCCACGGTCGAGGGTCCGGACGGCGCGGATCGCCGCGATCAGACCGTCGGGGCGGGCCGGGATCTCCTCGCGGTGGTAGGTGAAGGTGGGTCCCGGGTCGATGCTCACATCGATGACGAGGGCGTCCGGGGCGAAGTGGAGGACGTCGACCGCTCGGTCGGGATCGCTTCGCTCCAGGATCACGACGTCGGGCGCATCCGCGAGCGACCGCTCGGCCGCCTGGACGTCCACCGATCGCACCGGCACCACGTCGAGCCCCGGCTCCTCGGAGAGCATCCTGGCCAGGCCCTCCCCGAACAGCGGGTGGGTGTAGATGACCACGACCGAGATCCGCCGACCATCCGGCATGCCGTCGTCCTCATGGAGCGACTGGGGGTCCATCGAACGCGATCGTAGGCGCGCTCCCTGGCGACATTCCATCCCCGGAGCGACACAATCTCAGGCGCCCGATCTCTACCTCCGGGGTATCGGTCGGACGATGGCCCGACGCGCGATCGGCCCGATCACGGCCCGGACATGACGACGCCCGGACCGCTCGACGGCAGGATGTCGGGTGGCCCGGGCATCGCCCGGAGAATCAGGGGGACCGGGACCGGGGTGATCGGGGTCGTGCTCGTGAACGTGTGGGTCGGGTCGTGGCAGAGCTCGCACGTCCCGCGGTTGTCGACCTTGAGCAGCCGGCTATCGGGGTTGGCTGTGGCCGTCGGGTCGCTGCCGCCGCCCGGGTAGGCCTCGTGGGTCGAGTTGAACCCGGTCATCTGGGCGTTCGAGCCGTGCGAGACATGGCATGAGGTGCACGGCGGAACCGTGTTCGTCGTGTGGCGGTAGGCGAAGATCGCGTCCCCGCTCGGGCCACCGAAGTTCGTCGCGCTCTGGCTACCGGCAAGGTAGCGCGAGTGGCAGGTGCTGCACCACGCGGAGATCTGGCTCTTGAAGGTGACCAGACCGTTCGGCTTGTCGCCCGCGTTGGCGCCGCTGCAATTGTCCCATGACGGACTGCACCAGTGCCAGTAGTCCGCCGCGACCGCGCCGTTGACGTTGGTCGTGAGGGTGCCCGGCGCGACCGTGTAGTTGCGGGCCTCAGTGCCGTTCTGGATGCCTGCGGTCAGCGGGGCGTCGGTGACAGGCGCCGCGGCCGCCGCCGCGGTGAAGCCCGGAGGCGTCGTGTCAGGCGGGCCGAACGGCATCGGCTTCAGGATCCGATACTGGCCGTTCCCGTGCGGGTTGTGGCAGCTGGTGCACTCCAGGGTCACCGTGGCCCCCGGATCCGCCGTGCCATTGATCGGCCCGTTGCCCCAGGCCGTCGCTGCCGTCGATCCAGTCAGCGACATGTGCTTGGAGGTCACCGGTGTGCCGCTGGTGAGCGCCGGGACGAGCGCCGTGAACTGCAGGCCGTTGGACGCGCCCAGCGAGACCAGCAACCGGGTCGGATAGGTCGAACCGATCCGGGCATTGTCGAAGCCACCGCCACGGAGGGCACCCAGAAGGGCGCCGCGGACGGTCGTGGTGCTGGCGGTGTCGAGCTGGTATTGGACGCCGTCGGCGACGTTCGTCGTGGCGCCGGTGCCGGCGCTGCCGTGGCAGGTCGTGCACAGGGCCGTGCCATCTTCCTTGAGGAGCATGGCCGCCTGGGCGGTATGGGCGCGGTGAC
Source organism: uncultured Chloroflexia bacterium (assembly GCA_963809595.1). Taxonomy (GTDB): domain Bacteria; phylum Chloroflexota; class Limnocylindria; order Limnocylindrales; family CSP1-4; genus Chersky-267. The sequence continues at coordinate 376,020 of CAWEKG010000003.1, forward strand.
AGCCCGCGCAGTTATCCGACGTCAGACCTGCCGAGCCGTTGTTGATCGCCGCGATGTGCGGTCCGCCGTCGGCGAGCGCCGGGATCGCGGCCGCGAACAACCACAGGGCTCCGCCTGCCGCAAGGAGCGCGAGTCGTCTCATGCCATCACCCCTGTCCCTCGACCCGTTGCACCACGGACGCATTGGCGAGGTTCCGTTGGGGCCCCTGCCGGGTCGCGGCGCGAACGCGAACGACCGGGGCGGAGTGCCCCTCGTGATGATGGTGACGCGTCGGACCCGCGGATCCAATCTATCGGTGGGTAGAAAGAGGGCACAGGGGGCCGTCCGGGTACGGTGGCCGGGCGCCGCCGGTCAGGCCTCGGGCCGGTGTCCCAGTCCCTGGCGGACCACGTAGGCGGCCGCCTGGATGCGGTTCTCGAGATGGAGCTTCTCGAGGGAGTTATGGACGTGGTTCTTGACCGTCCCCTCGGTGATCGACAGCTCGGTGCCGATCTCCTTGTTGCTCAGCCCGTCGGAGACGAGCTGGAGGATCTCGATCTCGCGCCGGGTCAGGGCGGGGCCCTCCGGCTCGGCGCTCGGCGCCTGGCGGACGTTGGGCTTGCCCCGGAACTCGGCCAGGATCTTGCCGGCGATCGCCGGTGAGAGCGGGGTCTCGTTGCGCATCACCGCCCGCAGGAGGTCGTAGAGCTGCTCCGGACGGAGGTCCTTGAGGAGGTAGCCGTGGGCGCCGTGGCGGATCGCCTCGAACAGGAAGTCCTCGGAATCCGACACGGTCAGCATCACGACCTTGATCGTCGGCAGCTGCTCGCGGATGAGCCGGACCGCCTCGACCCCGTTCATCACCGGCATCTCGACGTCCATGACGATGAGATCCGGCATCAGCTCGTGGGCCATCTCGACGGCCTGGAGGCCGTTCTCCGCCTCGCCCAGGACGACCATGTCCGGCTGTCCGGCGATGAGCGTGGCGATCGCGCTCCGGAAGAGCGGCTGGTCGTCGACGAGGAGGATCCGGATCTGTGGTTCGGGCATCTCGGGGAGGGTACCGCCCCACGGGCCCGGTTGCCCATCCACAGCGTCCGGCGGAGCCACAGGACCTAGCTCACCTCGCGCCCGCGCTCGATCCGCCGCTTCAGCAGGTAGAGCAGGACGACGTTGACCAGGATGATCGCCAGGACCACGACCATCGCCTCGCGCCGGAAGATGCTCTCGCTCAGCCGGGCGTCGGCGAAGGCCTGGGCCTCGGCGGCCTTCGCTCCGGCGGCGTTGGCCAGGTCGGCCACCGTGGTCAGCTTCGTGGTATGGACGGCGGCCCTCGCCCGGATCAGGCTGGTCCGTGCCTCGGTCAGCTGGACGTCGGCATCGCTGACGATCATCCCGGCCGCGGCGGCTTCCTTGATCCGGGCCTCGGCGCCGAGGTAGGCCTGGTTCGCCGTGTCGAGGGTGTCGTGGATGCCCTTGGCCTGGGCGTAGATCTCCGACGCGTTGTGATGGCAGGTGTCGCACCGCCGGTCGGCGTCCTTGGCGAAGCGATCGGCATTGAGGATCAGCGTCCGGTTCGTCGGATCGTGGCAGGTGGTGCACTCGAACGGCGTGTCGGTCGGGTGGAAGAAGCGCGACTCGTCCGGCTGGGACACGTCGTGGGTGCCGTGGCAGGTCCAGCACTTCGGCCCCACGGCCAGACGGGAGTGCTTGCTCTCCTGGTACAGCGCCTCCGTGGCGGTATGGCACTTGCCGCAGACCTGGACCACCTCGGTGCTCTGGGGTGGCTTGGCGTCGTGCGAGCCGTGACACGAGGCGCAGGTCGGGGCCCGCATGTCCTGGTGCTCGAGGACGGCCTGGCCGTGCACGCTGGCCGAGTACAGCTCGTACTGGTTCGTCGGGATCCCGTAGGGCTGCATCAGCTTCGCGTCCGAGTGGCACGAGGCGCACAGCTTGGGGACGTTCAGCGGGTAGACGTCGGCGGTCGGGTCGGAGGCCTTCTTGACGTCGTGCGACCCGTGGCAGTCGATGCAGATCGCGACCCGGACGTCCTGGTCGTTGATGAGCTTCTGGCCGTGGACGCTGGCCTGGTACTTGACCAGCTGGTCGGTCGGGATCTGGTACTGGCGCATCTTCTCGACGTTCGAGTGACAGGTCCCGCACACGCCGACCGTCTCGGCCCGCGACGGCTTGCCGATGAAGCCCCGGGCCGGGTCCATCGCCACCCCGATCTCATCCGAGGTGGGGTCGCCGCCGTGGCAGTCGGCGCAGCCGATGCCGTTCTGGCCGTGGACGCTGGCCTGCCACTTGTCGGCGATCGCCCGCTGGGGTGCCGCGATGGCGCTGTGGCAGGCGAAGCAGGTGTTCGTCGCGGCCGGCTTCCCGCTGGCGTCGGGGGCCGGAGCCGCAGACGGGCCCAGCGCCGGCGAGGCGCCGGCATCGGGCGAAGGGGTCGTCGGGCTGCTGGGCGACGGCTCGACGCTGGCCGTCGGGCTGGCGGCCGGGCTGGCCGAGGGGTCGGCCGAGGGACCGACCGCGGCGACGCCTCCGGCCACGGCGAACCCGAGGAGGCAGAGGGTCGCCGCGAGGAGTCCCAGGCGGGCCGGTCGCGTCATCAGCTGTACTGTCCCCAGACCGTCAATCCGACCGTGGCGGCCGCGGCGATCAGCGCGACGAGGAGGGCGATCGGGCGCTTGCGGAGCCGGACCTCCGGGTTGCGATCGAGGAAGGGCAGCAGGACCAGCGCCCCGATCGCGACCATCGGCGCCCCGATCCCGACGATCCTCGGGACGAGCTTCAGGAGCTGGTAGACCGACAGGAAGTACCACTCCGGCTTGATGTGGGCCGGGGTCGAGAGCGGATCGGCCTTCTCCTCGAGACCGGCCGGGAAGACCGAGGCGAGGATCACGAGGATCGCCAGCATGACCGCCCAGGCGATCGCCTCATCGAGGACGTAGTCGGGGAAGAAGGGCTTCAGCCGCTCCGGCGGGGCCGGCGCGGTCGGGTCGAACGTCCCGGGCCGGGGTTCGGGCCGCTTCGGGTTCGCCAGGCCGAGCTGGTGGACGATCGTGAGATGGACGACCAGCAGGAGGCCCAGGATCAGGGGCAGGACCAGGACGTGCATCCCGAAGAAGCGGCTCAGGGTGGCCTCGGTCACGTCGGCGCCGCCGCGCAGGAGGCTGAGCAGGCTCTCCCCGATGAACGGGACGGATGCCGCGATCTCGGTCCCGACCGTGGTCGCCCAGAACGCCCGCTGGTCCCACGGCAGGAGGTACCCGGTGAATCCGAAGCCGATCGCCGCCGCCAGCAGGCCGACGCCGAAGAGCCAGGTCAGCTCGCGGGGGTACTTGTAGGCGCCCTGCACGAAGATCCGGACCACGTGGAGGACCAGGCAGATGATCATCAGGTTGGCGCCCCAGTGGTGGACGCTCCGGATCAGCCAACCGAAGTCCACGACGCTGGTGATCTGCTTGACGCTGTCGTAGGCGGTCTCGGGGGTCGGCTTGTAGTAGAGGCTGAGCAGGGTGCCCGTGACCACCTGGACCATGAACAGGAAGAGGGTGATCCCGCCGAGGTAGTACGGCCGGGCCTCGGCCGGGATCCGGACGTGGACCAGGGCCGCGAACAGCTCGCGCGCCTTGAGCCGCTCCTCGAGGAAGTCGCCGAGGCGGCCCCCGCTCCGGGTCTGTCCGGCGGTCGCCATCGTCAGCCCTGCACCAGGAAGATCTGGTCCTTCTCGACCGACACCCCGATCGGCTTGAGCGGGGCCGGTGGCGGCCCGGAGACCACGGCGCCGCTGACCGGGTTGAAGTGGCCGTCGTGACAGGGGCAGACGATCACCTTCGTCGTCGTGTCGTAGTCGACGATGCAGCCGAGGTGGGTGCAGACCGCCGAGAAGGCCTTTACGCCGCTCTCGCCGTTGACCACGATGACCGGGCTGCTGCCCATCGCCACGACCTTGCCGGTCCCGGCGGGGATGTCCGTCGTCGTCCCGGCCAGGACCCTGCCGCCGGCCCCGGCGCCCTCGGTCTTGCGCGGGATGAGGAACCCGACGACGGGCGTGACCACGAGGGCGGCCATCGATACGAGCGAGAAGCCCAGGACCAGGCGGATGAAGCGTCGGCGGCCGATGAGGTCGCCACCCGGCGTGCTCTGGGGTTGGGCCGGCGTGGGCGCGGGGCCGGCGGTCGGGACGTCGACGGCGGCGACCGTGACCGGCGTGCTCGGGTCAGGTGACTCGGGGCCAGCGAGCTGTGGCTCGGAACGGGTGGTCTCGGGTCCCACCCCACCTGCCTCCATGCGGTCTCCTCACCGGAACGGGCGCCACGACGTGGACTGCGCGGGCGCGATGACGCGACCTGACGCTTGCTGCATCAACCTCTTGTTGGGGTAGGTTGGCGTCTCCGGCGGCGCGACGATATATGTCCCTCGACGGGTTTTGGATACAGGCGCGATACACCCGTCGCCGCGGTCGGCCGTCGGTTCGGGTGGGGACGTCGAGCGACCGTCTTCAACGGCCTCGGTCAGGGCTTCGCCGGGGCTGCCGCTCTGGTCTCCGCCGCCGCTCCGATCTCCGCCGCCGCCGTCGCGTCGGTCGCGACCGGCAGCTGGCGGGGGACGCCCGGGATCGTGGCGATCACCTGGGTGCCCGAGCCGGGCGTCGAATCGATGGTCAGGGTGCCGCCGATGAGCTCCATCCGCTCCCGCATCGTGTGCAGCCCGTAGCCGTCTCGCCCGAACAGGGTCCCGGTCAGGTCGAAGCCCCGGCCGTCGTCCTCGACGACGATCCGCACCGCGTCGTCGCGGCCCGAGAGACGGACCACGGCCGAGCCGGCGCCGGAGTGCTTGCGGACGTTGGTCAGCGCCTCCTGGATGACCCGGATGACCTGGACCTCCGTCCGCGGCTGGAGGGCCGGCTCGCCCTCGAGGGTCGACTCGAGGGTCGCCTTGACGCCCGACTGGTGGCTGTACTTCTCGAGGTAGGCGCGCAGGCTCTCGACTAGGCCGCGGTCGACCCGGCTGGATTCGCGCAGGCCAAGGATCGCCTCGCGGACGTCGCGGTAGGCCTCCTCGGTCAGCTCGGCGAGGTCCTCGAGCTCCTTCGCGACCCGCGGCGCCGGGCCGACCTCGGGCCAGCCGAGCAGCGCCCGCAGGCGGAGGTGGGTCACCCCCAGGATCTGGGCCAGGCTGTCGTGCATCTCCCGGGCGATCCGCTCGCGTTCGGCGACGATCGCGCCCTGGCGCTCGTTCTCGCGCATCCGGGCGGCGATGATCGCGATCGAGGCGAGTCCGGCGAGGGTCATCAGGAAGCGTCGGTCGCGATCGGTGTACGGGAGGTCCGCGGAGCGGCCCACCCACAGGTCGCCGAGGATGCCGTCCCGCGACGGGATGGCGATCTCCGCGCTGGCCGTGATGTCGCTCGACGCCCGCACCGGGCAGCTGAGCGGTCGCTCGGTGAGGTCGTTGAACCGCTCGGGATCGGGGCTGATGCACACGGCGCCATCGCCCAGGCCGGTCATCCCCGCCAGGGAGCCGTCGAGCTGGACGGAGCGGGCCGTGGTCTCGTTCAGGCAGATGACCGCGTCGTCGCCGTCGACCAGGGCGCGGGCGTGCCCAGCCAGCGCCGCGAGGGTGTCGCCGAGGGCGTCCTGGTTGGAGATCCGCAGGAGGATGTCGTAGAGGCCGTGGCCCTCCTTCTTGCGGCGGTTGAGATCGGCCACGAGCTGTCCGATCTGGATCGAGCTGGCCAGCTGGTGGCCGATGTTCTGGAGGGTGGCCGAGGTCAGCAGGTCCGGCTCGGCGGCGCCCGGGGGCATGTGGAGACGCATCCGCCCGACGACGCTCGTCCCGTTCGAGAGCGGGATGTCGATGAGGTGGGGGACGTCCGCGATCATGTCCGGGGTGGGCGGCCGGTGGCCGGTCGCGACGAGGCGCCGCTCGAGGCCGCCTTCGCCGCCGGCTCGGCCGTCCGGGGCGAAGACCGTGACCGATGCCTCGGTCGCGCCGGTCGAATCGATGACGCTGGAGAGCGCCGCGTCGATGATGACGTCCACGCCGAGCTCCCCCTGGACCGCCGTCGAGACCGCGTTCACCGCGGTCAGCTCCCGGTTCTGACGGAGGACCTGGCGCTGGGCGCGCTCGATGAGCCAGAACATGAGCGAGGCGAAGACGATGACCCCGACGACGGTCGCCATCGCGAGGGTGAGGTGACCGGGCAGCTGGGCCGGGTCCCGGTCGACGAAGACGATCCGGACGACCTCGAGCCCGATGACGAAGACGACGGGCAGGACGACGCCGAGCCAGCGCAGTCGGGCGAAGTCACCCGCCACCGTCGATCTCCGCCGATCCCGCGACTCGTCCAACCGCTGCCTCCGTCCCTCCCGGCGCCATCATCGCCGAGATCCCGCAGGAACGGTACCTCGCGGCATGGGACGCCGGTCGCCTCCGGGGCGACTGGCTGCATGGTGGCCGCCGGCGCCAGCCCGGGGAATGGGAGGGAGGGCCCATCGGGGAGGGCCATCCGTCACCTGGGTCATGGGCCAGTTCAGTACGGGCCCGCAGCTTCCAGCGAGTATCGGTCGGTGGCGACGTCCATCAGGGCTCGGTCGTGGGTGGCGGCGACGATCGTGCGGGGACCGGCCAGGCGAGCCAGCAGGTCGCCGACATGGGCGGCGTTGGCCCGATCCAGGGTGGCGGTCGGCTCGTCGAGGAGGATGAGCTCCGGCTCCGTGGCCAGCGCCCGGGCGATCGTGACCCGGGTCCGCTCGCCTGCCGAGAGCGTCGCCGGCCGACGGTCGACCAGGTCGGCGAGCCCCACTGCCTCGAGCGCAGCGCGGGCCCGTTCGCGGGCCTCACCCTCCGGGTGGCCGTGGATCGTCAGGGCGAGGCTGACGTTCTCGAGCGCGCTCAGGAACGGGGTCAGCCCTCGACCCTGGTCCACGACCCCGAGGCGTCGCGCCCGGAACCCCGCCCGGGCGTCCCGGTCGAGGGCGGCCATCGGCTGACCGAGCGTCTCCACGGTCCCGCTCGTCGGGTCGTCGAGACCGGCCACGAGCCGGAGGATGGTCGACTTGCCGGCGCCGGACGGTCCGGTCACGACGTGGAACCCGCCCCCGGCCAGCTCGAACGAGACCCCCTCCAAGGCCCGGATCGCCGAGCGATCGCGCCCGTAGGTCCGGCCGACGTCGACGAGCCGGACGCCGGCCGACGCCGGGACGACCGGCACGGACGCGGCAACGGCCCGATGAGGCACCTCCGGCAGACGGTGGACCGGCGTCGGCGTGCCGACCGTGGACCCGTCCCGGATCGGTGGCGCCACCCAGCCGACCCCGTCCACGAGACGGGTGAGCGTCGGACCGCGTCGCTCGGCGATGGCCCGGCCGTCACGCAGGTGGATCGTCCGGTCGGCCACCCGCTCGACCGCCTCGTCGTGGGTCACGACGATCGCCGTCGCCCCGGTCTCGGCGACGAGCTCCCGGATGAGCCGGAGAAGCCCTTCGGCGGTGGCCGCGTCGAGCTCGCCGGTCGGTTCGTCGGCGAGGAGGAGACGCGGGCGCCCGACCAGGGCGGCGGCCACGGCCACCCGCTGCTGCTCGCCGCCCGACAGCTCGCCGGGACGCGCCGCGCCGCGGTCGCCCAGCCCCACGCGCTCCAGCAGGGCGCTCGCCCTGAGGCCACGCTCGCGGCGAGCCACGCCCCGCACCGCAAGCGGCAGGGCGATGCTCTCCCGGATCGGCAGGTACGGCGAGAGCGACAACCGGTAGTGCTGCTCGACGATCGCGACCACCTCGCGCTGGTGACGGCGGACGGCCGAGTCGGACGCGGTCGTGAGGTCGAGACCGAGGACGGCCAGGCGTCCGGCGGTCGGTCGGCCGACCCCGGCGACGAGACGCAGGAGGGTGGTCTTGCCCGAGCCGCTCGGCCCGACGACGGCCGCCAGCTCACCCAGCTCGACGGTCAGGTCGATACCGCGCAGCGCCGCGACCGGGCCGGCCGCATCGGGATGAACGGCGATGACACCGGCGGCCACGACCGCCAGGGTCCCCGGCCCGGCCATCAGCGGACCCGCCCGGCCGGCGCGTCGGCCGCCCACCGTCCGCGTCGGGACAGGACCGCGGCCGCCAGGACCGCCGCGCCGACCGGCACGAGCGCGGCGACCAGGAGGGCGGGCCACGGCAGGACCAGCCGCAGCTCGGGGATCGCCACCGTCGCCCCGGCCGCGAGGGCGAGGGTGGAGGTCGCCAGCACCGCCAGGGCGAGCCCCACGGCCAGACCGGCCAGGACGCCGCCGGCGGTCAGCAGGAGCGTCCGCGCCTGGGCCAGCTGGCGGAGGACCCGGGTCGGGAGGCCCTGGGTCTCGAGGTCGGCGAGCTCGCCGGTCTCGTCGCGCAGATCCGCCCCGACCCCCAGGACGAGACCGAGCCCGGCCAGCACGAGCCCGGTGGCCGCCGCCGCGAGAAGCGCCAGGACGAGCGCCGCGGCGAACGGATCGGTCGTCCGTTCGGCCGCGATGGCCGCCCGGTCGACCACCGTCGCCGACCGGAACGGGGCTCGCGACAGCGCATCGGCGACCCTGGCGGAGGTGGCCGCGTCGGTCGTCCGGATCCACATCTCGTCGGGATGACCGGCTCCCGGCACGATCCCGTCGATCGCCAGCTGGAGCGGGTCGTACGCCGTGACCACAAAGCGCTCGTTCGCGCCGAGGACGGTCGGGAACCGCCGGGCCGTCCCGGCGACGTGGATCCGGATCGCCGATCCGCCGAGCGGCAGCGCCAGGTCCCCGTTCGCGTCCGCGGCCGCCGCCAGGTCCGGGCTCACGATCGCGGGGATCGCCCGACCGTCCGTCGAGAGCGGGGCCCGGATCACCTGCTCGTGGATCCCGCCGACCTCGGCCTCGACGGCCGCACCGTCCGCGACGAGCCCGTCGAGGCCGCGGAACCGGACCGAGGAGCGACCCAGGCTCCCGGGATGGGCCGGCCCGGCCACCAGCAGGCTGTCCGAGATCCGGATCGCGATCACCGTCCCGCCTCCGAGACCGGCCGGCAGCGGGACGTCGATCCGAGTGTGCCCCTCGAGGGCCGTCCCGAGGAGGATCTCGGAGGAGTCGCCGGTCGGGGCGCGGACCACGGCGTGGAGCTTGACCGGGTCCCCGGTCAGGTCGACGTCGAACCCGAGCGAGCGGGCATCGCCGGCCAGGCCGTGACCCGGCATCCGGAAGTCGCCGTCCATCGTGATCCGGCCGGCGAGCTCGGAGCGGCTGAGGGCCGAGAAGTCGGAGCGCCAGCCGCCGACGTCCCGGAGCGCCTCCGGGGCGAGCCCGATGAGCGTGACATCCCCGCCCGGTTCCAGGCTGGCGCTCCGGTGGAGCACCGGCCAGGCGGCGACCCCCGACCCGAGCCCGGCGTACCGGTCGACCGGCACCACCGTCCCGGAGAGGATGAGCCCGGTACCGGCCTCGGCGACCCGCAGGTCGGCACCCGTCTCGAAGGCGGACTGGTCCTCGATCCCGCGGCGGATCGTGTCGCCGTAGGCGATCGCGAAGACGAGCGCGCCGAGGCTCAGTGCCAGCAGGGTCAGGGTGGCGGCCGGACGGGCCGGCTCGCGGGCCAGCGAGAGCAGGGCGAGCCGGATCGGCAGGCGGACTCGGCCGCTCCGTCGGGCGAGCGCCCGGAACGTCGCCGGGACCGCCACGAGGAAGAGGCCCGCGATCCCGAAGGCGAGCACGGCCGGGAGGAGGATGAGCACGGGACCACCGAGGGCGCCCCTGATGAGCTGGTCGCCGAGCCCTTCGCCGGCCACGAGCTGCCAGCCGAGGATGACCAGGATCGCCACCAGCCCCGGGACGAGCCCGACCACGAACCCGCGCCGGGGCGTGACGACGATCCCGGCCAGGACGCCGAGACCGGCCACGAGGGCCACCCCGATCGTCGCCCCGAGGGTCCCCGGATCGACGACCGACGCCCCGAGGAGCGGGCCGACCGCGTCCCCGGCGCCCGACGTCGACGCTGCGGTAAGCGCCACGACCGCGGCGGCGACGACCAGCCCGACGAGGGCGGCCAGCGCGACCGGGACGAGCACCTCGAGGGCGAGGAAGAGGGCGACCCGCCCACGACCCGCACCGATCCGTCGGAGTCGCCGCATCTCGAGAGCGACGTCGCCCCGGACGACGACGCCGGCGAAGACGGCGAACGCCACGAGGACCGCCACCGCCAGCGATCCGATGAGCTGGAGCCGACCCGCGGCGGTCCGGCCGCGGGCGATCTCGGCTGCGATCGTGTCCAGCGGGGTCCGGACCGAGAAGTCGGTGCCGCTGCCGGCCAGCTCCTGCTCCAGCGCGGCGATCGCCCCGGTCGTCGCGGGCACGGACCAGGGTCGGCTCGCCGTCGGCGAAAGCGGGGCGGTCCAATGGTACGAGCGGCCCACGTCGGCCAGACCAGGCAGCCCGGCGGCCGAGCGGGTCCCCTCGACCAGGAGGAGGGCCGGCGGCGGGTCCGGCGCGGTGTCGTAGGGGTCGAAGCCGAGTGCCTGGTCCGCCACGAGATCGGGTCGCCCGACCGGCAGCGAGCTGGTGAGCGTGCCTCGACCGACGACCGTCAGGGCCTGCCCGGCGATCGTCAGGTCGCTCGGCAGGGCATCGGCCGCACGACCGTGGCTGACGAGGAGCGCCTCGCACCGGCTGGCCGTGCACGGCGCCGGGAGCCGACCGCCCTGGACCGTCGTCCAGGCCGCCAGGTCGTCGACGGCGAGGACCTGGATGTCCGGGACGTCGAGATGATGGAGGTCCCGGGCCCGGTTGAAGATCACCCCGACCGCGATCGGGTCTACCCGCCTGCCGAGCCCCGCGATCGCCCGACGGGCGGCTTCGTCCAGCGCCGCCACGGCCGTGTCCGACGGGGCGAAGGTCGAGACCTGGATCGCCCGATCGGCTGGGTCCAGGCGCTCGAGGGCCCGCCGGATGGCCGCGTCGGTCGACCCGAGCGAGAGGCCCGCCAGGATCCCGACGAGGGCGACGGCGGCTGCGACGGCGCCCCCGATCGACAGCCACTGCCCGGGACGTCGTCGGAGCCGAGCCGCCACGAGCGTACCGAGGCCGCCGGTGATCATCGCGGCATGATAACGTACTTAACGGCATGTTGGACGTTATCTGCAGGTTCGGGATCGAGGAGCTCCTGGTGGTCGCGAACACCCGCCACGGCCCGGGCGGGCACCGCGGGCGGCGCGCCCGGGCGGCCGAGCCGATGCACGACCACCTGGCCGACCCCGACGATGCCCGGCGCTTCCTGGCCGACCACGAGATCGAGTCTCCGCCGGGTCCCCCGGACCGGCCGACCCTCGACGCGCTCCGTCACCTCCGGACCGAGGTCCGGACGCTCGCCGGCGACTCCGGAGCCGCCCATCCGGCGGGGGTCCGGGTCGCGCCGCCCCCGGCCGTCCCATCGATCGCCGTCGACCGCCTCTTCGCGCGTTATCCGCTCCGGCTCGGGCCGGACGGTCGCCTCGTGCCCGTCTCAGGGTCCGACGACTGGCGCGGGCTCGTCGCCGACCTGCTCCCGGCCGTGGTGGAGCTGCGTCGGGAGGCCGATCGCCTGCGGATGTGCGGCAACCCGCTGTGCCGCTTCCTGTTCATCGACCGCTCCCGGAACGCCAGCCGGGTCTGGTGCGAGATGGCGGTCTGCGGCAACCGGGTCCGGGGCCACCGCCACCGTCTCCGCCAGGCGGCCGGCTGACGACCGCTCCGCTAGCATCGGCGCAACCCGGCCGCGGTGCCGGGCGTCTGAGGGCCATGCCGTCGATGTCGAGGCTCGGGCCGGTCGTCCTCGTCGTGATGGGTATCCTGGCGTTCGGTCTGAGCGGCTGCACCGGCTCGGCGTCCTCGGGCGGCAAGGTCACGGTCAGCGGGCGGGCGGTGGCCGGGCCCACCTGCCCGGTCGAGCGACCCGGCGATCCGGCCTGCGCCCCGCGGCCGGTCGCCGGTGCCACGCTGGTGGTCACCACCTCGAACGGAGCCGAGGTTGCACGGACTCGGACCGCCGAGGACGGGACGTTCACGCTCCTCCTCCCGGAGGGCGATCTCACCTTGGAGCCGCGACCGGTCGAGGGCCTGCTGGGGACGCCCGATCCGATCTCGCTCGTCGTCCGCCTCGCCTCGCCGCAGCCCCCGGTCGAGGTCCGCTACGACACGGGGATCCGCTGAGCCGACCGGGGGATCCATCGACCGACCCGGGACGCGGGGTGTGGCATCCTCCATCCATGCCCACCGACGAGCACCTCCGTGTCGCCCTCGTCCAGCTCGACGCGTCGGCCGACGTCGCGGCCAACATCGCGGCGGCGACCGGGCTGGCCGACGAGGCGGCCGCGGCCGGCGCGCGGCTGGTGGCCCTGCCCGAGTACCTCCAGTACCGCGGGCCGGACGACGGCTATCGGGCGTCCGCCCGCCCGATCCCCGGACCGTGGACCGATGCCTTTGCCGAGGTCGCCCGGCGGCGCGACGCCTGGATCCTGGTCGGTTCGCTGGCCGAGACGTCGCCGGACCCGGCCCGACCGTGGAACACGAGCGTCCTGCTGGCCCCGGACGGCTCGATCGCCGCGACCTACCGGAAGATCCATCTCTTCGACGTCAGCGTCGATGACGGCCCGGTCGACCGGGAGTCGGAGCGGGTCACCCCGGGCGACCACGCGGTCGTGGTCGAGGTCGACGGCGTCCGGCTCGGCCTGTCCGTCTGCTACGACCTCCGCTTCCCCGAGCTCTACCGGGCTCTCGCCCTGGCCGGCGCCGAGGTCCTGACCGTCCCGGCGAACTTCACCGAGCGGACCGGGCGCGATCACTGGGAGGTCCTCCTGCGGGCCCGGGCGATCGAGAACGGAGCCTACGTCCTGGCGCCGTCGCAGGTCGGCGGCCCGCCGGGTCAGCCGGCCTTCGGCCGCTCGATGATCGTGGACCCGTGGGGCACGATCGTCGCCCAGTCGCCCGACCGGGTCGGGATCGTCTCGGCCGTCCTCGACCTCGGCCGCGTCCGGGCGATCCGCCGCCAGATCCCCGCCCTGGCCAACCGGCGACCGGAGGCCGCGGAGCGTGTGGTAGGCCCACCGGGCCTCACGGCGTCCGCTCCCGGACATGAACGGGCCGGGTGACGGATCGAGTCCGCCACCCGGCCCCTCTTCGGTCCCCCTGAGGACCGAGGACCCGGCTCGTCGCTGGGGGAAGAGCCGGATCCGTTGATCGTGCCGGTCGACCCAGCCGGCGGCAGGCGTCTCACCGAGCCCAGCGGGTATCGGGGCGTCGACGCACCGTCCGCGCGATCATCTTCGTCGCTCCACCTTGCCGGCCGCCTTGAAACGGTGCCTGCGCGCATAGCCCGTTCGTACCCCACCCGGCATCCATCCGTCCCGGTCAGGCGGGCGGTCGCTGCCGCCGGCCGGGTCAGGCCTCGACCGGCGCCTCGGCGGGGAGCTCCACGGTGAAGGCCGCGCCGCGGCCATCGACCCCGGGTTCGAGGACGATGTCGCCGTCCATCGTCCGGGCGAGCTCGCGTGAGACGTAGAGACCCAGACCGCTGCCATCCTCGGCGGACTCGCTGGCGCCGCGGGCGAAGCGCTCGAACAGCCGCTCGCGATCCTCGGCCGGGACGCCGGGGCCGTGGTCCGCGATCGTGAGGAGCAACCGGTCGCGTGCGGGGTCGACCGCGATCGAGACCTCGATCGGCTCGCGCCGGCCGTACTTCACGGCGTTGTCGAGGAGGGCCCAGAGCACCTGGTCCAGCTGGTCGCCGTCGGCCACGGCCAGCCAGCCCTCGGCGGCGTCGTCCAGGTTGAAGGCGACCTCGGTCACCCCGAGCGCCTCCCAGGCCCGTCGGACGCGTGGGGCGAGGGCGAACACCTCGACCTGCGGGCGGAGCGTGCCGGCCTCCAGGCGGGTGACGGTCAGCAGCTGCCGGACCATCCGGCTCAGTCGCTCGGCCTGCTCGGCGATGATCCCCAGCCGCCGATCCGGGTGCTCGGCCTCGAGCCGTTCGGCGTAGGCGCGGATGCTCGTGAGCGGGGTCTGGAGGTTGTGGCTGACCCCGCGCAGGAAGTCGTCCTTGGCCGCGTCGAGCTCGATGAGTCGGGCGTTCTGGTCGCCCACCCGCTCGAACAGCTGGGCGTTCCGGACGGCCACCCCGATCTCGCTGGCGAACAGCTCCAGGAGGTCCTGGTCGGCCCGTTCCCAGCGGCGGACCGCCGGCAGGTGCCCGATGAGGACCCCGAGGCGGTCGGCCCCGGCCCGGACCTCGGCCCGGACCGGCAGCGCCTCGCCGGGGATCCGCTCCTCGAGCTCGATTCCGTCCGGGTCGACGAGGAGGATCCGGGCGTCGACCATCCCGAACGCCGAGCGCGCATCGTCCGCCGCCCGGCCCACCAGCCATTCGACCCCGTCGCGCGGCGAGGCCGCGACGAGCGCCGCGAGGATGTGTCCGAGCTCGCGGTTGCGTCGCTCCAGCTCGGCGGCGAGGCGGTTGTGGCTCTCGGCCAACCGGGCGAGCTCGTCGTCGCCGGTCACTACGATCGGCGTGCTCAGGTCGCCGGCCGAGACCCGGTCAACGGCCGCCGCGATCGCCCGTAGCGGCGCGGTCAGGTCCGACGAGAGGGCATACGCAACGAGGACGGCCACCAGGCCCGCAAGGACGATCATCAGGAGCAGGAGGCGGGGCACGGTGCTCTCGGGGTCGGGCAGGAGTCGCTGCGCCGCGACGACGGCGATCCCGAACGAGGCGAGCGGGAGGACGGCCGCCAGGATGAGGGCCAGGGTCAGCCGGGTCCGGAACGACATCCCGCCGCCGAAGAGCTGCTCCGAGGCCCGGGCCGGCGCCGGTTCGGCGGCGTCGGGTCCCTCCTCGCCGATGAGGACACCCATGTCGTGGATCCATGGCTCCTCGTCGTCGAGCGCGGCCGGCGGCAGGTCCACGGTCGCCGGCGGTGCCGGCTCGCGAGCGTCCGTCGGCGGGTCCATCTCAGGCGCCGAAGCCGGTGGTCGACCCATCCGCTGGCGAACCTTCCGTGCGAGCCGGGGTCGGTGAGACCACCAGCCGGTAGCCGACCCCGCGGACGGTGACGAGGTGGGCGGGGCGGTTCGGGTCGGGCTCCAGCTTCGTCCGCAGGCGACGCATCGTGACCCAGACATAGGACGGGTCGGCGGCCTCGGTCTCGGCCCAGCCCCGGGCGAGCAGGGTCTCGGTCGTGACCACCTGGCCGAGGTTGGCGGCCAGGGCATAGAGGAGCCGCGACTCGGTCGGGGTCAGCGGCACGACCTGCCCGGCGACGAGCGCCTCGCGACGATGGAGCTCCAGGACGAGCCCGGGTCCCAGGACCAGGCTGCGGCGGGGGACCTTGTCCCCGATCCGGCGGAGCACGCGGTTGATCCGGGCCCGGAGCTCAGGGTAGTGGTAGGGCTTGGTGACATAGTCCTCGGCGATCTCGTCGAGGACCTCGGCCTTGCTGTCCCCGGCATCGATCGCGCTCAGGACGATGATCGGCAGGTCCGCCCGGCCCTTGATCTCGCGAGCGAGGGAGAGCCCGTCGAGGCGGGGCATCATCATGTCGACGATCAGCAGGTCGGGCCAGCCGCTCTCCAGGCGGCGGAGCGCCTCCCGTCCGTCACGCGCCGTCGCGACCTCGAACCCGTCGGCGCGGAGCTGCTCGGCGAGGACGACCAGCAGGTTCGGGTCGTCGTCGACGACGAGGATCCTCGCGGGCACGGACTGATAGGACCCGGCAGGACCGCCGCTCAGCATGCCGACGAGTATAGGAGCACCCGGGAGCCGGTCAGATGCCCTTCCCGACCAGCCCGGCCGGTCAGGGCAGGCTGATCAGGTGGGCGCCCCCCGAGAGCTTGGCCGCCACGACCTGGAAGATCGAGGTCAGGTCGGCCGACTTCGGTTGGCAGAAGAAGTGATCCCCGTCGGTGTTCTCGGCCGCCGCGCAGCTGGTCGCGCCGAGGGTCGGCTGGGTCGACATGCTGGCCAGCAGCGCGGTCGCTGTCTTGCCCTTGAAGGCTCCGGTCGTGTCGGGGCAGGCGGGATCGCCGCCGCTGGCGGCGTCCAACCCGAAGCCGATCGTGAAGACCTCGATCCCCTGGCCCTTGGCGGCCGTCGCGGCGGCATCCGCCTGGGCACAGTAGTTGGGGCCGGCGCCGACGGCGGCGTTCGGCTGGCCGTCGGTCTCCAGGATCATCCCCTTCTTGATCCCGGCACGACCGTTGTGGGTCAGCTCGTAGGCCGCCATCGTGACCGGGTCGGCCAGGTCGGTGCCGGTGCTCGAGTTCGCATAGCAGGTGATGGCGGCCGAGAGCTGCGTATAGGTGGGGTTAGCGGCGCCGGTCCCGCTGAGCCCGACCGGGACCCAGCGCCGCAGGTCGGCAGGGGCGTTGGCCGTCCCGATGGAACCCGCCGGGGCCGCGGCGCAGCCCGCGCTCTGGCTGGGACCGAGCGTCCCGAGCGCAAGCCACTGGTTCGCCGGGTCGTAGAGACTGACGATCGAGTTCGCGGCCGCCTTGGCGTTCACCGTGTCGGCGCCGCTCATGCTCCCGGTCCGGTCCATCACGAGGGCCACGTCGACCGGGCCGGTGGGTGGCCCGCCGCAGGCGCCCTTGCAGGCCGCCGACGAGATGGTTCCGGTGTTCTGACTGTTGATGCCGATCGCCGGTCCGAAACCGTACGGCACTTCCTTGTTCCCGGCCACCACGATGATGTTGCAGATGTTTGTGCCCGTCGGGGTGCAGGCGACCGCGGCGACCCCGTCCCCACAGCGCCAGACCGTGCAGTTCAGATTGGCCGACAGGTTCGCCGGAGACCCGGGGTCGCAGACGGTCGGGATCTGGCTGGCGTCCGGCAGGCCGTTCTTCAGGCCGACCAGGCAGCGATAGCTGACCCAGGTGCTGTCGGCGTTGAGCCCGCCGTGGTTCAGGTTGAGATAGGTCACGGCCGAGGCGGTGATCGTCGCGGCGTTCGAGGCGGTCGCCGGCAGCTGCGCGCCGCCGGCAAGGGCGCCCGCGTCGACGCCGCCGGCGAGCACGCCGGCCGTCCTGCGGAGCATGCCGTAGTCGACCACGACGGCGCTGATGGCCATGAGCAGGACGATGACGAGGGCGAACAGGACCACGATCTGGCCGCGAGCACGGTCGTCGTGGTCAGGAGCCGGTGCGGTGGGGAGCGGCATCGTCTACTCGATCCTGAACTGGCTGGCCTGGCTGAGGTGGATGATGTTGCCGAAGGCGAGCGGCCAGAGCATCCGGTAGTCGTAGGCGACGGTCACCACCACCGAGTCGCCGGTCGTCGCCGTTCCCGCGGTGGAACCCGAGCCGAGGGTGCACGATCCGGCTGGCCGGACGCAGACGGCTGTCACCGTCAAGTTGGCCGGATCGAGGCCCACGGCCATGGCGTTGGCCCGGGCGATGATCGCGTCGGAGTAGGGCTTGATCACGCCGAGACGAGCGCCCTCGCGCGCCGCGTTGGTGACGGTGATCGAGGCGTTGAGCCCCAGGCCGAAGTCGATCATCCCCGCCAGGAGGAGCAGGAAGAGCGGAACGACGATCGCGAACTCGACGAGCGCCTGGCCCCGGTGACGGGCGCCGGTCCGGCGGCGACGCGGCGGCGGCGCGGCGGCCGGTCGGCGCCACGCGGGTCGGTCGATCAGGTCCAAGGTGTCGGCATCCATCTCACCTTCCCATGGGAGCTGCGGCACCGACCCTCCGGAGGCGGACCGCGGATGGAAGCTCGCGACCTTGGGACGGCTTCGGGAAGGGTATCGGCTATACCTTTCCGCGGACATTGCACAGGCCCATCCGATGGGCCTATCCGCGCTGGGACCTTCGGGTCATCTCGAGGCGGCCGCGGCCGCGCGGCCGGGATGTAGTACGAAGCCGTAGCGTCCGCGCGACCCGTACTACCGCGCCCCGTACGAACTCCTCATGGCGTCCGGCCGGGGCGGCGGACATCATGCCGTCCATGAACAAGCAGATCTTCATCGTCGTCCTGTGGGCGCTTGTGGGCCTCTACGTCGGTGCGTACATCGCCCACTTCGCCGACCGGTCGATGATGATCGCCCCGCTCCTCGGACTGGCGCTCGCGGCGCTGGTCGCTCGGACCTACTCGTGGACCCTGCCTGGCGACGTCCGGAAGATCGCCGACGGCGCGCAGGCCGGCTCCGCTCCCAAGACGACGACCACGACGCGCTAGGGTCGGGGTCCGCTCGACGGGCCCGTCATCCAGCACGACAGAACAGCCGGGACGCACGAGGTGCAGTCCCGGTTGTTGCGATGGGCGCCGATCACGCCGAGGTCATGGTCCGTACGTGTAGCGGTCCCCGCCGACGATCTTGGACGATCCGCCGGGTGTCGAGACCTGGACGTCCACGGTCGAGAGGGGCGTCCCGGCCGGCGTGACCGCCCGGATCTGGGTGTCGCTCAGGACCGTGAAGGACCTCGCCGCTGTTCCACTGAAGGTCACCGAGTAGGCTTCCGTGAAGTACTTGCCGTTGATGGTGATCGTCTGGCCGCCCCCGCTCGAGCCGCCCGAACCCGCCACGCTCGTCACGATCGGAGTCGGGTAGAGCTGGATCAGCTTCGTCCCGCCCGACAGCGAGACGGCGGCCGCGTGGAGGACGCCGGTCAGGTCGCCGCCGGTCGGCGCGCAGAAGAAATGGTCGCCGTCGGCGTTCTCGGCCGGGGTGCAGGAGTCCCCGTTCTTCCGGTCCGTGGCCATGCTGCCGAGGAGGGTGATCGTGGAGTTGTCGACGCCGTAGCCGATCGTGAACAGCTCGATCTTGTTTGGGTCGGTCTTGACGGCGGTCGCCGCCGCGAGGACGCCCGCGGTCGTGTAGTCGCTGGAGGGGCCGTACCCGCCGTTGTTCGGGGCACCGTCGGTCTCGAGGATGACGCCCCACTTGGCGCCCGGTCGGCCGTTCAGCTGCAGGTACTTCAGCGCCATGTAGAGCGGCCTGGCCAGGTTCGTGCCGACGCCCGAGACGTCGAAGCAGCCGATGGCCTGGACGACGTGGGTATTCCTGATCGGATTGGGTGGAACGGCGTTGTCGACATACGCCTCGCGGTAGGTGACCGGCGGGCTGTCCGTGTCGGTGCCGCTGAAGCCGATTGGGATCCACTGGTCCCTGTCCGCCTGGGCGTTGACGTTGGTACCGTAGACGTCGGCCGGGCCGGGCACGCCCTGGAGGGCGATCAGCTGGGCCGCCCACCGGGAGCTCGCGGCGGTCGTCGCGGTCTTGGTGCCGGTCGAGCTGCCGGAGGCGAAGCTGCCGGTCCCGATCCCGATCGTCGGGCCGCTGCCGCTGGTGTTGCGCTGGTCGAGCTGCTCGGTCATCCCGGCCGACCACGACCCGAAGGTGGTGCCGGTGTCGGACCCGAGGACCGCGACAAGCGCCGAGTTGTCACCGGGGTTGATCGAAGGGGCGGTGACCGGGTTGCCGCCACCGCCGCCCGACGCCTGTCCGCCATCGTCGCTGACCGGGTTGGAGGGGTTCACGCCCGTGTACCGGACGATGCCACCCACGGCCCGGGTGTTGTTCGAAAGGCGGAACGTATAGGTGACACCGGCGCCCGTGTCCGAGGCGCCCGCGAACTTGCGGTACGTGGCGACCCCGATGTCGTTACCCCGGTCGGTCTCTCGGATCTGCGTCCAGCCGTTTGGCAGTGGGTTGTTGATCCGGGACGTGCCGCCGTCGACGACGACCGTCGCCAGCAGGAAGTTGCCCGACTGGGTCCCGGCGGGCGCCGGGATGGCCAATGTGTTGGCGCCGCCCGACGCGTTGGCCGCCCAGGACGGATTCCCGACCAGCGTCGGGAGGGGGCCTGCCACCGTGGCACCTGGATCCAGGGCGATGGCGTGGACGTCGAACGGGCTGTTGGCGCAGCTCCAGCTGGGCTGCGAGGAGGCGTTCTGGCCGCTCGTGTCGCTGGTGAGCCGGTTGAGCGATGCCGGCCCGGTGAACCCGAGGGCGACGCGCTGGAGGCTCGGGTCGAAGGCCTGGAGCACCGCGCGGGCACCGGCGCGCAGGCTGGGAACGGACCTCGACTGGTCCATGCTCCCCGTACGGTCGAGGATCACGACCGCATCGACGGGACCCTGCGGTTGCCCACCGCACGCGCCGGTGCAGGCGGCGGCCGTCCGGATCCCGGTGTTCCCGCTGTCGACCCCGATCGCCGCTCCGAAGCCGAAGGGCCGGACCACCGCGTCAGCCAGGATGATCGTGTTGCACACATCGGTCGGGCGGGCGACCGGGTCGCAGGGAGCCCAGCACACCGTGCCCGTGCAGACCCAGCTCGGGCTGCTGGCGGGGAGTGAGACGTTGCAGGTGGACGGCATGTCGCTGACCCGCGGCAGACCCGCCGCGGTGATCCCGATCAGACAGGCGAAGGACGCGGTCGGCGTCGGCACGCCCGAGAAGTTCGTTCGCGTGAACTGGACGGCGGTGTTGCTGATCGCTGCGACGTTGGTGCTGGTCGCGGGCAGCGACTGGCCGGCGGCGAGTGCCCCGGAGTCGAGGGCATTCTGAAGGCGCGCGCCGTCCGTTCGCAGGAGACCGACGTCGATGACGACGGCCGCGAGGCCCATCAGCAGGACGATGACGAGGGTGAACAGGACCAGGGTCTGGCCACGCTCACCGTCTCTAGGGCCCCTCGTCGGCCCCGGGTCCATGCTCGCGCGGGGTTCGTACAGCATCATCGGGGTCCCTACTCGACCATGAACGTGACGGCGGACGACAGCGGGATCTGGGTCCCGAAGGTGAGCGGCCAGATCATGTGGTAGTTGTACCGAACCGTCACGGTGACGCTGTCACCAGCCAGGGCCGCGCCAGAGGAGCAGTCCGCGGCTGGATGACCGGCCGCGGGCGTGCAGGCCACCGTGACCGTGTCGATGAGCCCGCCGGCCGCCGCCGAGACACGGGCGGTGACGGGGGCGGTACAGGGACCCAGGCTACAGGTGGTCGCGCCCAGGCGGGCTCCGTCTCGGGCCGCATTGATGATCGTCATGTACGAGTAGAGGCCCATCCCGAAATCGATCATCGCCGCGAGCAGGAGCAGGAACAGGGGAACGACGAGGGCGAACTCCACCAGGGCCTGGCCGCGCGAGCGGCGGCGACCGCGTCGTCGCCCAAGCGTCAGCCTGTCCGCCTCGGGATCACCCGAGTTCGTGTCGTCCGATCGTCCTGCCGACCAGTCGGTCGATCGCGTGTACCCGGAAACGTGAGCGACACGGGGACGTGCCCTCATGAACATCCTGCCCATCATTCGCCTTCCAAACGCAGTAGCGATACGTGCCCCTTGCCTGCCTAGCCGGAGCGGTGCCCCGAGTCGCCGGAGTGTGCCGTCCGAACCTTGCAATCGACCTTGCAACGGTGTCTCAGCACACCATTCGTACTGGTGGGTCGTGGGACTATCGCACCATCAGCCGCGACGCGCAGAAGGCCGCCGCCTTCCCTCAGGGACCGTAGGTCGGGGGATGCCCACATCACCGCTGGGCGGGTTGCCGAAGGCCGCGCCGAGCACCCCGGCACCGGGCCGGATCGGTCGACACGGTGCGGCCCGGCCGGCCGTGCGACCGCGGTCTCCGTCTCGCTTCCGACCCCCGCATCCGGTCAGGGCAGGACCAGATGGACCGGGTTGCCGCGGATGTCGACCTTCCACGTGGTGAGGTCGGTGCTGACGTCGCCCGTGTTGCCGCCTCTCATGGTGTAGCGGATCTTCCACCAGCCTCGCTCGCCCGACACCGGGTCGACCGGCGCGCTGTAGGTCGCCGGCAGTTGGACCTCGATGGTCAGCCAGCACCCGTTGAACAGGCTGGTCCCACCCGTATTGGTCGTGATCGACGTGGCTGTACCCGACCGTGAACCGCACCCCGGCGAGGAGCCGCCGGTTCCGCTCGTGCCCTGGTAGTCGAACGACACCGGCGCGTAGGCGCCCCCGGTCGGCTGGAGGATCTGAAGGTCGGCGGCGAGGCTGCCGGTGTCGCCCGGGTCCCAGAGGTTGATGACCATCGTCTTGCCGGCGTGGACCGCGTCGATCTGGGCCAGATAGAACTCGGTCGACTTGTTCGTTGGGAGGCGCACATACGCCTCCATCGCGCCCAACCCGTAGACCCGCGGTGACCCACCGGCGGCGCTCGCGTAGAACGCGAACGCGTTCAAGGCGGTGGTGTTGTCCTGGTTGCCGCCGGTCGAGTACGAGTGCAGCCGATACAAGCCGGGAGCGAGGCCGGTGGCTAGCTGGTACCAGTCGTAGTGCCAAGACTGGTTGCTGCAGTCCGAAATCCCCGAAGTAGGGTTCGTGTTGGGATCCCCGTCCGAGGTCAGAATAGCCTTGTCCTCGAACGAGAGATCCGAGAAGGCGCCTCCTGTGCCCCGGACCAGAGTGTCGTCACCGGTGTCGAACAGCGTGTTCCTGGTGTCCCAGAGATCGAAGATCGACGTGACGGGCCGCCTGCTGTTGTATCCGTTCGCCCCGCCGACCGTCCAATACTCGCCCGTGCCGGCTTTGCTGGTGCCGTCACAGAACCCCGGATCGAAGATCCAAACCGTGCCGTTGGAGGCTCCCGCCGGGATCTCGACCGCGTAGTTGTAGAAGTTCACCGGGTCGTAGTAGGCGTCAGGATCCGAGCCGCCCGGGACGTTCAAGGTCGAGGTCCGCGTGGCGTATCTGGTCATGAACGCGTCGCCCTGGATGTTCGGCGCGCCCTGGCTCTGCATCGCCCCCCAGAAGTTCTGCGGTGCGAGCGGGCCTCCGGTCGGCGATGTCACGGGGGTCGGCTGCAGCGTCGTCGACGTGGTGGTCGTGGCCACGTTGTACCAGGCCTGGACTTCGATCATGTCGACCCGGATGTCCGAGGTGCCGGGGCACCCCTTGATCGAGGTCGCGCGGATCCGGAAGTTGGCGTCGGTCAGGTCGACACCCGTCCAAGTATGACCGCCCCACGGGGCCAGGTCGTTCTGACCCCCGAACGGGTACTGGCCCTGCGAAGTGGTGAGGTTCGCCGTCTGGGTCGTGGTCGTGGTCCAGCTGGTCCCACCGTCCCAGGACAGGGCGAGTCCGATCTTCGTGTTCGCACACGTCGCCGAGAGGCGCGTGTCGGTCAGCCAGACCTGGATGCCGGTCACGGCCCCGGCGCTCTGGTTGCTGGTCAGATTGTCGAGCAACCCGAAGTCGCGCCACGCCTGGACCCGCCCGTTGGCCGACGCAAAGGCATAGTCGCTGTCGTTGCCATCGACCACGTTCCAGATGTTGTGGCCGAACCCCGAGTTGAAGCTCCACTGGCCGCCGGACGGTGCCGCGGTCGCGGTATCCCGACCCGAAGTCCCCGGGGCATTGCTGGTCGAGGTCGAGGTGACCGGCTTGATCAGGTACCCGACGCCGTACCACGCCTCCGGGCTGCCCATCGGGACCGGCAGCACGTAGTCGGCCTTGCCGTCCCGCGAGGCGGGCCACGAGTTGATGCCGGCGACCCGTGCGAAGAACGTGTTGACCGGGCCGCTGATGGTGACCTTCAGCCGTCGATCGTTGGCCGGGTCCGGCACGGGCGTGACGGTGAAGCCGCCGACGCCGTCCGTATAGCCGTTCTTGATCGCCTCCTCGCGCGCGACCTGTTTGGCCATCGTCGGGTTGCCGGGCAGCCAGACGACACCCGCCAGCGCTGCGGCGTCGGCGGCGCGCTGGATGCGCAGATTGTTCGTCCAGTACCAGGACAGGTCGATGACCGTCGCGGCCAAGAGCACGAACAGGAACATCGCACCGGCGAAGATGATCGCGACCTGGCCGAGTCCAGCACGGCGCTTGTGGTCGGGGGCGGTGGATGCCTGCATGTCAGCCATGTCACTCATCTCATTTGTTGGTCGGGTTGAGCGCCATGACGCTTTGGTCGCCGATGGGTAGCGTCGCCCCGAACCAGCTCGCCAGGGGCGTCGTGAACCGGTACGTGTAGTCGATGGCGACCCCGAGCGAGTCGGGATCGATCCCGTTCAGCCGGGTGCAGGCGTCCCAGTTGGTCGATCCCTGGACGAAGTCGAGCCGGGACCCATCCACGGCCGGACCGGCGCCAGCGCTGTACGTCCAGCGGTTGACGTTCGAAGTCGCGTTCCCGTAGGCGTCGGCGCGGAAGATCCGGATCTCCCCGATCTGGCTCAGGACGACACGCGATCCGGGTGCTTTGAGGACGCGCTGGACCGCCGCGATGATGTTCTTGTCGACGTCCACGGTCGAGTTGCAGATCATCGTGGTGGAGTTGCCCGAGGCGAACGCGGCACCGCTCCGAGCCCCCTCGCGGGTCGCATAGGTGATCGTCATCGTGTGGTCGAAGATGAAGCCGAACTCCAGCATCCCGAGGAGTAGGAGCATGAAGACCGGCACGATGATCGCGAATTCGACCAGTCCCTGCCCGCGCTCGGAGGTGCGTTCGCCCGCGGAGCGCCACCACCGGCGCATCACAAGATCGGCTCCATGCGCATGACGCTCGAGCGATCGAAGGTGAACCCACCGGACCCGCCGCCGATGAAGTTCCTGAGCGGTGTCACCCAGGGGTGGGCGTAGCTGATCCGGACGCCGACGTTGTCGACCGTCCCACCCGCGACGCAGCCGCCCAGGAGGTTGCATCGCGAGGCCTCGGGGTACCCGTTCGCGATCCGCGCCCAGGCGATGGGTCCGACCGAGCCATCCGGGAACGTGCAGCTTCGGGCCGGGCCGGGCCGGTAGGTCGTGGGGGATCCGATCATCGCGCCGTTCGGGGTCGCCTGGTAGATCTCGACGGTCTGGATCCGGGCCTTGTCTGCGGGCGCGCCGATCGCAGTGTCGATGCTCTTCAGGATGGAGCAGTCTCCACCCGAAACATCCCCAGCCTCAGCGGCCGCCAGCGCGGCGTCCCGCGCGGCGTAGTTGACTGACAGCACGCCGTTGAAGACGAAGGTGAACTCGATCAGGCCGACCATCATCAGCAGGAACAGGGGGAAGACGAGGGCGAATTCCACGAGGGTCTGACCGCGCGAGGAATCCGGTCCGATCCTTCGGGGCCTTGCGCGCCGGCCGAGCGGGCCGTTTCTGCCCACCGTCGCCTTCCTGGTCGAACCCGCGATCTTGCCTCTTCGTGGCGAAGCCAGGGGACGCGTGGGAAGGTGGCAAATCCTAGGCGCGGAACCTTGCAGGGGACCTTGCGGCGGTGCGGGAATACACCATTAGTACTAGGTCGGCTCCAGGACTATCGCCCTACCCGACGAAGGTCGCCTAACGTGCGGGCGATGCGCCTCTGAAGCAGGGCGGCATGGGGCGGCGCCCGATCCGCCCCGAGCTCACGGATACGTGTACTGGTCGGCGGCCACGGGCGGCGACGAACCACCCTGCGTGGTGACGCGGACGTGCACGGTCTGACCTGACGGGCCGGTCGGCGCGGTCGCGGTGATCGAAGTATCGCTGTTGACCGTGAACGCCGCGCTGGTCCCGCCGAACATGACCGTGGTCGCGCCGGTGAAGTACTTGCCACTGATCGACACCGTCGCACCGCCACCGACGGCGCTCACGATCGGTGCGGGATACAGCTGGATGAGATGCGCGTGGGATCCGAGCAGCTGGCCGGCGATCTGATGGAAGACGCTCGGCAAACCGCTCGCATCGACGACGTTGAAGTAGTGGATCTCCGGCGGGGTGGCCGACAGATCGTCCGGCGTGGCCAGGAGCTTCATCATCTCCGGGTCGACGATGTTCGGGTCCAGAGTGGGCGGGGGAACCTTGCCGATCGGATAGCTGGTGCCGGGGGCGTTCCTGCCGATCAGGATGGAGTAGGCGACGTCCGCCGACCCGAGGTAGGCGTTGATATCACTCTGGATCGGCCGCATGTTGCCCGCCGCGATCGTCGCGGCCAGGCCGTTCGGGCCCAGATCAGGGTTGGGGCGCCCATCCGAGAGCAGGATGAGGACGCGCTGGACGGCGCCCCCGACGGCGTTCCGGGCGTGCGTGCTGAGATCCGCGAAACCCGTCTGCATGCCGAGCTTGGTCGGGGTGTTGCCCCCCGGATTGATCGCGTCGATCATCGTCGCGAGCTGCTGCGCCGTGGACGTCCAGGCGGTCGGAGTGGAGCTGGCGGTCGTTCCGCTGAAGGTCGTGATCCCGACGCGGTTTCCGGTGGTGCTGATGCCACCGTTATTGCTGAGGTCCGTGACCAGCTGCTTCGCGGCGAGCTTAGCCCAGTAGATGCGATTGTGGCCGTTGCTGGGGTTCCCGCTCATACTGCCCGACTTGTCGATCACGAGCTCGACATCGTTGACCGCGGTCGGCAGCACCCCACAGAGGCCTCGGCAGGCCGCCGATTGGACGACCCCGGTGTTCCCGTTGTCCACGCCCACCACTCGAGCGAAGGTGTAGTCGGTCGTGACGTTGCCTTCCACGACGACGACGTTGCACTTGTCGCCGAGATCGGGCCTGCAGATGGAGCTGCGCGTCGCGCCGGCGCCGATGAAGT
The DNA here is from genome assembly GCA_963809595.1 of uncultured Chloroflexia bacterium. Classification (GTDB taxonomy): domain Bacteria; phylum Chloroflexota; class Limnocylindria; order Limnocylindrales; family CSP1-4; genus Chersky-267. The sequence goes on from CAWEKG010000003.1 coordinate 402,483, forward strand.
CGCTGAGACGCGGCGGGCTGATCCCCAGGGCGTGCCTCGGGTCGCAGTCGAAGGGGATGAACGCAGCGATGTCCGCGCTGTCGAACGCCGCCGGGTTGCCTGCTCCGGTGCCGATCAGGCACCGGTAGGTGATCATGTAGTCGCTGGGCGACAACGCCGGATCGGTCGCGTGGACGGTCTGGTTGACCAGGCTGGCGACCGCGCCAGCCGCGCCGGCCACCGAGCCGTCGACGGGCAGCAGCGTGCCTCCGGCGAGAGCTCCGGCATCGACGGCGTTCGCGAGGGTCTGACGGTTGTTGCGGAGCAGGCCGACGTCCACCACGAGCGCGGTGAAGGCCAGGATCACCACCAGGACGATCGCGAACAGCACCACGATCTGGCCGCGCTCGTCATCGGGCCCGCCGATGCCCCGACTCGGGCGGATCCGCAGCCGGCTGCGACTCATTCGAGCACCATCTGGACGGTCGAACTCATGGGGATGCTGAGACCGAAGAGCAACGGGAAGAAGGCGTGATGGACGTAGGTGACCGTCACCCGGACCGAGTCACCGGCCGCGGCACCGCCGAACCCGACGCAGCTGGAACTGCCCTTCGGGACCCGGCACGAGACGGTGCTCACAGCGAGTCCGCCGGCGGCTGCACTCGCCTGGTTCGAGACCGCAGCCGCGATCGCACCCGGATCCTCGGTCATCGTCGTCGCCACCCTGGCTCCCTCGCGGGCGGCGTTGATGACGGTCATCCGCGAGTAGAGCGCGAAGCCGAAGTCCATGATTCCGCACAGGATCAGGAGGAAGACCGGGACGACGATCGCGAACTCCACCATCGCCTGTCCGCGCGAGCGTCGCCGACGGGCCGAGGGTCGCTGGCCGGGCCGCGGCGCATCTCCGTCGTGCTCATCCGCGTTCTCGTCGACCGATCGATCCGTCGGCGACCCGGACCATCGCGAGAAGCCCGAACCGGGCGCGCGCAGCGCGCCGTCACTCGTGGAGGTGCTGCCCATCGTTGCCTTCCTGACGGTAGTGGCGATAGCCGTCGTCCCCTGACGCGTGGAGTGATCCGTGGGTCGCGGAGCCTAGGCTCGGAACCTTGCACGGAACCTTGCAGCGGTGCCGGAATACACCATCGGTACGGGGTCGGACCCGGGACTATCCCGCTACGCTGGACGAGCCTCTCGACGAGGCCCCCGGGGTCAGGACGCGCGAGGGTCGACGAACCGGCAGCGGCTCCGGATCGGGCAGTCGGCGCAGGCCGGCTTGCGGGCGTGGCAGGTCCGCCGGCCGTGGCTGATGAGGTTCACGTGAGCCTCGTACACCTGGTCCGGCTCGAGCATCGCCAGGTAGAGGTCGTGGGCGTCGTCGGCGCTGGTCTTGGGCGGGATGAGGCCGATCCGATGGCTGACCCGCTCGACGTGCCGATCGACCGGCATGAGCGGCGTCCCGAAGCAGAACAGGAGGAGGACCGAGGCGGTCTTCTTGCCGACCCCGTCGATCTCCGTCAGCCAGTCGCGCGCCTCGAGGGCCGGCAACTCGCCGAGGAACTCGAGCGAGTGGTCGCCCCGCGCCTCGCGGATCGTGCGCAGCGCGGCCTGGATCCGGGGCGCCTTCTGCTGGGCCAGCCCGCCGGGCCGGATCGCCTCGACGAGCTCGGGCAAGGGCGCGGTCTCGACGGCCGTCCAGTCCGGTGGTGGCGCCTCGCTCAGACCTTCCCCGCCCCAGCCGTGCCCGGGTCGATGCGCCTGGGCGGGCTCGTGGGTGGGGTAGGCGGCGCGGAGCGACTCGAACGCCCGCTCGGCATTCACGTCGGCGGAGTTCTGGGTGAGGATCGTCAGGACCAGCTCGCTCGTCGGGTCGAGACGACGCTCCCAAACAGGTCGGCCGTACGCGCGGGCGAGACCGTCCAGGACGAACCCCACGAGGCCGGGACGCGTCCGCTCTAGGCGTCGGGTCCAGGTCCTCACCGGATCGGGCGGTCGCCGGCGCTTCAGTGGAGGGCGTCGGGTCGGGCGACAAGCGGCGGACCCGGCGGAGCCGGCTCGGTCGGGCTTCGGTGCACCTTGAGCCGGACCGCCCCGGGTCGGGCGGTCGGTCACCAGATCGTCTCGACGTCGTAGCGCCCGATGAGCGGGTCGGCGGTGACGATCGGGAGATCCTCGAGCTGGGATTGGGCGACCAGGATCCGGTCCCACGGGTCGCGGTGGTGGAGCGGCAGGCCACCCGCCCGGATGGCGTGGTCGAGGCCGATCGCCAGTCGCTCGAAGCCCTCGGAGGCGAGCCGACTCGACACGTAGTGCGCCGCTTCATCGGGCAGTCGCAGTCGACCGATCCCGGCCTTCAGCGTGATCTCGTAGCCGGTGGCCGCGCTGACCAGTACCTCGTTGGCCGGTTCGGTCACGACCCGCCGGCTCGTGTACGACAGACGCGGATCGTCCAGGAGCCACCACAGGAAGGCGTGGGTGTCGAGGAGGACCCTCACCGCCGGTCCTCGCGGAGCGGGTCCTCGGAATGCATGTAGTCGGGATCCCACTCGGGCACCGGATCGTCGAAATCCGGACCGATCACGACCAGGCCCTTGTCACGGCCGGGAACCCGTGGCCGTCGGGTATCCCGGATCGGCTCCAACGTGGCGATGGGATGTCCGGCGCGCGCGATGACGACGCGGTCTCCCTGTTCCACGCGAGCCAGGAGGCGGGACAGGTGGGTCTTCGCTTCGTGGATGTTGACGACGGTCTCGGACATTGCCGGGAAAGTGTGACTTAGTCCAGGGACTTAGTCAAGGCGTTCGCGGGCTGAGGTGGTGGGGTCGAGGCTCGGGACCGACGCTCAGCCGAGCGACCTCGCGAGGCGTTCCCCGCAGGCGATGAGCGGCCTGACGCCGGCGGCGATGGCCTCGTCGAGCGGGATGGGACGCTCGTGGACGGGGACGACCTCCACCCCCAGCGCCTCGAGCGCCGCGGCGCCCGGTGGCTCGACCCCGCCGCCGACGGCGATGCACCTGACGCCGGCCGCCTGCGCCCGCCGGGCGACCCCGAGGGCGGTCTTGCCGAAGGCGGTCTGGGCGTCGATCCGGCCCTCGCCGGTGACGACGACGTCGGCCCGGACGAGCTTCGCGTCGAGCCCGGTCTCCTCGGCCACGAGGTCGACCCCGGGGACGAGCTCGAGCGAGCGGAACCGATCGCCCAGGCAGAGCAGCCCGAAGCCCACACCGCCGGCGGCTCCGGCGCCCGGGGTGTCGCGCTCGCGACGGCCGCAGGCGACCTCGAGCCGGTCGGCCCAGCCGGCGAGCCGGCGGTCGAGGTCCTCGACCTGCGATGGATCGGCGCCCTTTTGGGGACCGTAGGTCGCCGCCGCGCCGGTCGGTCCCAGGAGCGGGTTCGTGACGTCGCAGGCGATCCGCAGGTCGGTCTCGGCGAGCCGCGGGTCCAGGTCCGTCAATCGGACCGGGTCGCTGCCGTCCCGGTCGGCGACCGCGCCGAGAGCCCGCAGGAGACCGGCGCCACCGTCCGTCGTGGCGCTCCCACCGATACCCAGGACGATCCGACGGATCCCCGCGTCGAGGGCGGCCAGGATGAGCTCACCCGTCCCGACGGTCGATGACCCGAGCGGATCGCGCTCGTCACCCCCGAGCCGGGAGAGGCCGGACGCCTGGGCCAGCTCGATCACGGCCTCGCTCCCGTCCTCGGAGCGGAGCCAGCCGGCGACGATCCCGCGCCCGATCGGGTCGTGGACGGGGGTCTCCCTACGGAGCCAACCACCGGCCAGGGCGATGCCCGCCAGGGTGCCCTCGCCGCCGTCGGCCAGGGGCGCGAGCAGGAGCTCGTCCCCGGGTCGGCCGCGGGCCCAGCCCTGGCTCAGGGCGAGCGCGACCTCGACAGAGGACAGAGAGCCCTTGAACGAATCGGGTGCGAAGACGACCGTCAGGCGACCTGAACCGGCCTGCCCCGCGTTCAGCGCAGGTCCTTCCAGTACCAGGTCGCCGGAGCGGGGGTCCCGTTGGTCTGCATGGCGTAATCGGGGATCGTGCCGGCCGCCTGCCAGCCGGTCGACCGATAGAACGCCTCGGCAGGGCTGCCTGTCTCGGTGTCGAGGACGAGCAGCCAGCGACCCTCAGCCCGGGCGGCGGTCTCGGCGGCGGACATCAGGGCGGTCGCGATACCGCGCCGGCGGGCCGAGCGACGGACGATCACCTTGGCGACTTCGGCCCGGTGCGGCGAGTTCGGGTTGGTCGAGCGGATGAGCAGGACCGACCCGATCACCCGCCGGCCGTCGAAGGCGACGAACGGGCTGATCGTGCCCTCCGCGACCGCCCCGATCCGGGCGCGCCACCAGCCGGCGGCGGTCGCCTCATCCACCCCGGCGAGGAAGTTCACCGCTGAGCCGCCGTCGACCGCGTCGACCAGGAGGGCGGCCAGTCCCGGGATCGCTGCCTCGTACTCGGGCGCCGACAGGGCCCTGATCCGGATCGCCTCGGCCTCGGACATCAGCGTTCGGAGCGATCGGGCACCCCACCGATCGCGCTGCGACGCTCCAGGTACTCGGGGATCCGGATCATCGGCGGGCGCTCCTGATCGGCCAGCTCGATGACCTCCAGGCCCAGCCGACCGCGCCCGGAGCGGGGCAGCTTCATCGTCGAGCCCATCTCAGCGAAGAGCCGGGCCTTGCGCCGCTCCTCGAGCCGCTTCATCACCGCCTGGAGGATGACGAAGCTCATCCGCGAGAGCCCCTCGAGCTCCTGGTTGCGGTGGACCCGGCGCTCCAGGTCGACCTGGCCGAGACCCTCAATCCCGGTCCGCTCGGCGATGTCGATGAGGTGGCCGATCTCGACGGCGTAGCCGGTGAAGAAGGGGATCGTCTCGAGCAGGGAGCGGCGACCGGCGTACTCACCCGCCAGCGGCTGGATGAACCCGGACAGCTCGGGGTAGAAGAGGTTGATGAGAGGCCGGGCGACGAGCTCGGTGACCCGCCCGCCGCCACCCTCCTTGAGCACCCCGCCCTCGACGATCGGTCGCTGGTAGTAGCCCTTGACGTACTGGAGGCGGGGTTCGGCGAGGAGCGGGCCGAGCGTTCCGTAGACCATCCGGGGATGCCAGTTCCGGACGTCCGTGTCGGCCCACACGATGATGTCGCCCGAGGTTTCGTAGAGCGATTTCCAGAGGGCCTCGCCCTTGCCCTTGAACGAGCCATAGCGGGGCAGGACGTCGGGGTGCTCGACGACCCGGGCGCCCTCCGCTTCGGCGATCTCCCGGGTCCGGTCGGTGGACGCCGAGTCGATGACGAGGATCTCGTCGACGAGGGGGACCCGGCCCATCATCTCGCGGATCGCCCGGCGGACGATCGGTCCGATCGTCTCCTCCTCGTTGAGGGTGGGCAGGACGAGGCTGACGGTGATCCCCTGGGTCTCCTTGAGATGGGCCAGCCGGCGCAGGTCGGCGAACTCGGCGTGGTGGTAGTTCGACTCGCCGAACCAGCGCTCGACCCGGGCCGGGATCGCCCGCGCCTCCTCCGCGGCACGGTCCGCCGCGGCCAGGGATTCGGCCTTCTCGGCCAGCTGCTCGAAGGTGCTCCGGCCGATCGGGTCGCGAGTCTTGACGACCACCACCGTGGGCTTGGCCCGGGCGGCGACTGCCTCGGGGATCGCCCCGAAGAGTGAGGCGTCGCCGCCGGGCGGTGTCGCGGAGGCGCCCATCACCACCAGGTCCGCGTGCTCCGCTTCGCGGAGGATCGCGTTGCGGACGTTCGTCGCCTCGCGGACGAGGGGCTCTCCCCGGCCCCGGATGTGGGTCTTGATGAACGCCGCGAGGGCCCGCTCCGCCTGGGCGCGGACGGCCAGGGTGATCCCCGGCGGCACGAGATGGAGGACCACCACCTGGGCTCCGTGCGCCCGGGCGAGCGCGTCGGCGAAGGTCAGGGCGAGCTCGGCGTGGGGACCGCCCCGGACCGGGACGAGGATCCGCTTGACGTCGCGGGCGCCCCGCTGCTTGACGACGGCGATGTCGCAGGGCGACTCGCGGACGACCGAGTCGATCGTCGTGCTGAAGACCGTGCCACCGTCGGCGACGCCCCTCGTCCGGTTGCGGCGGGTCTTCCCCGACGCCGCCGACCCGGCGGCCGTGGTCGCCTCGCCGGCCGGCCCGGGCATCGTCTGTTTGCCGCCCCAGCCGAAGATGATGAGGTCGGCCTCCTGTTCGGCGGCAGCCTCGACGATCCCCTCCGCGGCGTGTCGGCCGATCCGGACGATCGGGTGGATCGTCGTGCCGGCGGGCGCGTAGTCGAGGACGCGCTGGAGGAGCCGGCGGGCGTGCCGGGCGCGGGTGGCGCCCTCGGACAGGGGCATCCCCTCGGGTACCTCGACGATGCCCAGGGCGTCGAGCCGACCGGTCCGCTTGTCCATGAGCGCCGCGCCGATCCGGATGAGCTCCTCGGCGGTCCCCGGGTTGGCCACCGGGATGAGGACGCGGGCAGGCAGCGGGGCGCGGCTCACGAGGCCGGATCCGCGAGTCCGGAGGCTGCCGACCCCGCGAGTGCGGCGGCGGTGGCCTTCGGCCAGCGCTCGACGAGGTACGGCTTGAGCAGCTCGAACTCGCGGGCCTGCCGCTCCACCCGCTCCTCGGCGGCCTCGGTGGTCACCCGCCGGTTCTCGATGACGAAGCTGCCGACCCGGCCGAAGTAGATCGGGACGAGCGCGGCGACGTTCCGCTCGAGCTGCTCGGGCTCCCGGGCCGCGGCCAGGACGAGGTCGTAGATCGCCCGGGCCCAGAGGTCGTCCGGGAAGTGAAAGGCGGCCAGGGCGTCGGCCATCCGGTCGGTCGAGGACCCCGGGCCGATCGCTTCGATGACGCCGGCTCGCTCGGCCGCCTCGGCCAGGTGACCGGCCTCCCCGGCCAGCTCCATGATCGTGGCCAGGGTGGCCGGATCGAGCATCTCCGCCCAGGTCGCGGCCATCGTCAGCGAGCCGCCCTTGAACTCGTTGAGGAGGCGGATCGGGTCGACCTCGAGCGGCGGCGGGTCGGCCAGCCGCTCGAAGCCGTAGGCCGGGACGTCGTGCGAGCCGTGGATCGGCAGCCAGCGGTCGGCGTTGCGGACGGCCAGCCGGAGGATCGTCCCGACCACCTGCCGGAACATCGGGCCGAGGTCGGCGCCGGGGTCCTTGGGGTCGTGGACCTTCGAGCCGAGACGGGCCTGGCAGACGGCGAACCCGCCGGTCATCGCCGATGTCGTCATCCAGATGTCGATCCCGAACTTGCTCGTGTCGTCGTCCCAATCGTCGAGCTCGAGGTAATGCCGGACGAGGTCGCCGCTCACCCCGAAGTCGCCGCCGATCGGCTGCCGGATGCGGTGCCCGTAGAGCGCCCGGGTCAGCGGGTAGGTGACCGTGTTCGTGATGGTGCCGTCGTACTTGTAGCGCGAGTAGAGCGGGGTGACGTAGTCGTAGCCGCCCTTGAGGATCGGTCCGGCGAGGAGCTCGATCCACTCCGGGACGATCGAGCGCAGGTCGGAGTCGACGACCACGAGGGCCTTCACGTCCAGGGCGGCGGCCATCTCGAAGATCGTCCGCAGGGCGGCGCCCTTGCCGCCGATCCCCTCGACCTCGGGGTAGGTCAGGGCGACCCGCTCCAGGCGGTTCGTCGGACGGACGAGGAGGATCCGCTCGACGTAGTCGGGGGGCTCGGTCTCGGCCACCACCCGCTGGGTGCCGTCGGGCGATCCGGCGTCGGCGTTGACCAGCACCGGACGGAGGTCGGGGAAGTACTGGACCAGCCCGGCCTGCGCGGCCCGAACGACGTGGCCGATCGTCGCCGCATTCCGGTAGCTGGGGATGCCGACCATGATGTCGGCGCGGCCGATCCGCTCGATCTGGTCGCGGATCGCCTGAGTCAGGACGGTCTCGGGCACCCGCCCACCGTACCACCGCTGCGGGGAGCGGCGCAGCCGGGCGCCCAGGGGAGGTGCGCCGAGCGCGACCGGTCAGGCGGGTCTGGGTCGGTCCCTCCCGAGCAGCAGCGTGTCCAACCCGCGGGTGAGCCCGATACGGCCGCCGACCAGGCGGACGGCGAGGAGCGTGCCGGCCACGTACGGAGCGGCCGACGAACCGGCATCGTGGCGGATCGTCAGGCGCTCGTCGGGCAGGCCGAAGATGACCTCGGTCGAGACCGAGAAGCTGGGTAGTCGGACCGAGTGGACGGGGATCCCGGCGACCCTCACCCCACGGGCGAGATCGGCGTCAGCGCGGCCGGCCGGGACGTGGCCGCCGGCGTCGGTCGAGGCGGCGTGGATCGCCCCGAGCCGCTGGGCGAGCTCGCGCGCCGTACCGCTCGGGGCGTCGGGCTTCTCGGCGGCGGCGAGGTCGATGATCTCGGCGTGCGGGAGGAACGGGGCCACCAGGAGCGCGGCCGCCTGGGCCATCGCCGCGGTGATCGAGAAGTTGCCGGCGACGATCACCCCGACGTTCCGTCGCCGGGCGAGCGCGTCGATCTCGGCGTCGTCCTCGGCGGTCAGACCCGACGAGCCGACGGCCACCGCGACCCCGGCCTCGAGGGCGGCAATGACGTTCGCCTTGACGGTGGCGTGCGAGGTGTACTCGACCAGCACGTCCACGCCCGCAGCGACGGCAGCCGGGACGGTCGCCAGGAGCGGGACGTCCAGACGCGCGCCACCGAGGGCGAGCCCCAGGTCGTCCCCGGTCCCCGATCTGGCCACTCCCGAGGCCAGGACGAGGTCGTCGCTGGCGAGGATGCCCTCGACGATCGCCCGGCCCGCCCAGCCGGTCGCCCCCGCGACGCAGACCCGGATCATCAGCGCTGGGGGATCCGGGCGGTCGCCCAGCCAGGCTCTGTCTCGCCCGGGTGGTAGCGGCTGTTGGCGGCCTTGTAGGCCATCGCCGCGAATCCGAGGCTGCGCCAGGTCCCGACCCAGGCGTCGACCGGTGGCCGGACGAACAGGGTCCGGCGGACGAGGTCGGCCTCGTCCAGGACGCCCTCGAGGAGGCGCTTCCGCTCGAGGAGCGGGACGGAGAGGATCGGCTGGTCGTCGAGCAGGAGGAGGTCGACCGCGACGAAGGCGATCGCCCCGCCGAGCTGTGCCGCGGCCTTCGTTCTGGCGAGCTCCTGGCGGCGGCGCTGACCGGCCGATCCGAGGAACAGCTGGGCGGTCATGTCGCCGGCCGAGGGGGCGTCCGGGGTCCTGAGGATCGTCCCCTCAACGCTCCGGGTGGCCTGCCGGGTCAGGTAGCCGTCGAGGACGAGGCTGGAGGCTCGGGCGGCCGCCTCGATCGCCTCGACGATCTCGGGGATGTCGTCGAGCACAGCGCCGTCCTCGTCGACGACCTCGACCGGGGCGTCACCGAGGCCGACCCGGACCAGCACCCGGAGTCCCTCCCAGAGCGGCTCGATGAGCGGGTCGACGATCTTCTTGGCGTTGACCGCGCCAAAGCGCTGCGGCCGCCAGGCGAGAACCCCCGGGGGAAGGGCCCGGGCCGCGATATCGGGCGTCGGCGCGACCGGTGCGGTCGGTGATTCCATCGCCCGAAGCGTACACCGGGACGCCTATCATCCCGGCGTGACGCCACCCACCGCGACGTCCCGATGAGCCCCGCGTCCCGGTTCAGCCCGGTGTCCGGTTGAGCCCGGCGGGGCGCCTGGCGGCGCTGACCCCGAGCGGCCGCGCCCGGGTCCCCGTCGGCTGGGCCCTCTACGACCTCGGCAACACCGTCTTCAGCTACGCCATCGTCTCGACGGCGATCGGGCTCTGGCTGACCGACGACGCACGGCTCGGCCAGGGACCCGGCCAGCTGGCCCAGGGCGTGGCGATCGCCGTCAGCGTCGGGATCAACGCCCTCATCTCGCCGTTCCTGGGGGCGATCTCCGATCGGGGCGGCCGGCGGCTCCCGTTCCTCCTCTTCTTCACGATCCTGACCATCGTCCCATCGGCGCTCATCGGGCCGTCGCCGGCCGCCGTCGGCCTGATCCTCTTCGCGATCGCCAACTTCGCCTACCAGGCGGCCCTCATCTACTACGACGCGACGCTGGCCGAGGTGAGCTTCCCGGCCTCGCGCGGTCGGCTATCCGGGATCGGGGTGGCCGTCGGCTACGTGGGGACCCTGCTGACCGCGGTCGTCCTGCTCCTGCTCGGGATCACCGAGTCGCCCGACCCGATCTTCCCGATCGCCGGGGTCCTCTTCGCGATCTTCGCGGTGCCGATCTTCCTGGTGGTCGGGGAGCCGACCCCGCCGCCGGGCACCGAGCGGGTGACCTGGGCGGACGTGCGCGGCTCGCTCCGCCAGGTGGTGGTCACGATCGGCCATGCGCGCGAGGTGCCGGGTCTCCTGCGGTTCCTCGTGGGGCGGTTGTTCTACTCCGATGCCGTGAACACGCTGATCGTGGTGATGAGCGTCGTGGCGGTCCGGGGGATGGGTCTGACCCAGGGCCAGTTCCTGTACATCTCGCTGGTCCTGGTCGTCGTGGCCATCCTGGCCAGCTTCGGCTGGGGCCGGCTGGTCGACCGGTTCGGCCCGAAGCGGACGCTGATCGCCGTCCTGGCCTCGTGGGTGGTGGGTCTGACCCTCGGTGTGGTCGCGCTGGCGCTGCCCTCGACGACGCCGGGGATCGCGATCTTCGTGGCCGCCGGGGCGATCGTCGGGAGCGGGCTCGGCGGGGTCCAGGTGGCCGACCGGGTGTTCATGATCCGGCTCTCGCCGCCGGCCCGGCTGGGCGAGTTCTTCGGGCTCTACGGGCTGGTCGGCAAGGGCTCGCAGGTCATCGGCCAGCTGCTCTACGGGGTGATCGTCTTCGCCCTCGTCGACACGCTCGGCAACGGCGCCTACCAGATCGCGATCCTGAGCCTGCTCGTCACGATGGGCATCGGCCTGTGGCTCATCTGGCCGGTCAGCGACCGCTGGACCGGCTCGGGCGACGTGGATGCCGAGGGGCGGCCGGTGGCGGTCGACCCGTCGAGCTGACGTTCAACCCGGGCGCGTGGTGCTCAGCAGCCGGCGGAACGGCGCGTGTCCTGCCACCCGCCTATCGCCGCCGGCGATGGAACCAGGCGGTCAACCGGCCGATCCTATCGTCCCGGGCGATGGTGGGCCAGGTCGTGGCCGGGTTCACTCAGTACCCCGCGGTCAGCCCGAAGTCGATCGAGATGGCGGCGCCGGTGATCGGCGTGGCCCGGTCCGAGGCGAGGAAGGCGATGAGCTCGGCGACCTCGTCGGGCCGGATGAAACGGGCAGGACGCTGGGGGTACGCTGCAAGCAGGTCGCGCAGATAGCCCTCCGGATCGCCGCCGCCGTACATCCGGGCCTGGTACTCGATCATCGGCGAGTCGACGTCGCCGGGGCAGACGGCGTTGGCCCGGACGCCACGCGAGGCGAGCTCCACGGCGAGCGCCTTGGTCAGCACCGTCACCCCGCCCTTGCTGGCGGAGTAGATCGCCGCGCCCTTGTTGCCCCACAGGCCGGCGTCGGACGAGACGTTGACGATGCAGCCACCGGTCGCCTCGAGGGCCGGGATCGCGTGACGACACATGAAGAACGTGCCCTTGAGGTTCACGTCGACGACCCGGTCCCAGTCGGCCTCGGTCATCTCGTCGCTGGGGCCCTCGACCCAGACACCGGCGCAGTTGACGAGGACGTCGAGCCGACCGAACCGCCCGACCGCGGACCCGATCGCCCGCTCGCAGTCGGCGAACGAGCGGACGTCGGCGACGATCGCGACGGCTCGTTCACCGTCGCCGAGATCGGCCGCCACCCGTTCGAGCCCGACCGGGTCGATGTCCACGAGAGCGATCCGCAGCCCGTCCCGAGCCAGCCGTTCGGCGGTGGCGCGCCCGATGCCGCTGGCGCCGCCGGTGATGAGCGCGACCCGCTCGGCGCGTGGAGTCGCCGCCGTCACGTGGTCCGTCGCCGAGCCCGGCGCCGGCGCCGCGTCCTCGGCCCGCTCCATCAGTACCACGCCTCCGGCGGGCCCTTGAACTCCTGGATCGTGTTGCCGCCGTCCACGACGATCCCCTGGCCGGTCACGTAACCGGCGTCGTCGGAGGCGAGGAAGGCGATGACGGCGGCCACCTCGGCCGGGGTCCCCGAGCGACCCAGCGGCGTGTTCCATCCGCCGATCGCCTCTTCCGGTAGCTGCGAGCCGCTGGCGATCCAGCCGGGCAGGACCGCGTTCACCGTGACCCCGCGCCCACCGACCTCGATGGCGAGGGCGCGCATGAAGCCGGTGATCCCGGCCTTCGCCGCGCCGTAGACGGCGGACCCGGGATTGCTCACGAGCGGCCCGGTGACCGACGACACGAAGACGATCCGCCCGCGCCCCGAGGCGATGAGGGCCGGCAGGCACGCCCTCGTCACTGCGAAGGCCGTCCGGAGGTTCCGGGCGATCCCCCGGTCCCATTCGTCCAGGCTCAGGTCGACGACCTCGGACAAATCCTCCGGGGCGCCGACGGCGACCATCCCGGCGTTGTTGACCAGGATGTCGAGCCGGCCGCCGTGGGCGGCTAGGACCTCCGCGGCGAGACGATCGGCGGCGTCGTCGGTCATCAGGTCGCCGACGTGGCCGCTCGCTGCGATCCCGTCCGCGGCCAGCTCCGCGACCCGGTCGTGGATCCGGTCCGTGGTCGAGGCGATCGCGACCCGGGCGCCGTCCCGGCCGAGGATCCGGGCGGTCGCGAAGCCGATCCCCTCGGGGCCCCCGGCGCCGGTGACCAGGGCCACCCGGCCGTCGAAGCGCCGCGGGTCGCGGCCGACGAGGCGGGTCGCTTCTGGGCGGATCGGGGTCATGCCGGGTATCCGTCGGGGTGACGCTGCCGCCACGCCCAGGCCGACCCGATCATCTCGTCGAGGGAGCCACGCCTGGGGGCCCAGCCGAGCACATCGCCGGCGCGCCCGTTCGCGGCCACGAGGACCGGCGGGTCGCCCGCTCTCCGGCCGCCGAGGACGGTCGGGATCGACCGGCCCACGACCCGCTCGGCCGCTGCGATCACCTCGCGGACGGAGAAGCCGGTCGCGCTGCCGAGGTTGAGGGCGAGGGCGCGACCGCGGTCCTCGTCCTCGGGCGCCCCGGGGTCCGCCGTCCTCGGATCGTCGGGCGCGGTGGCCTCGAGCGCCGCCAGGTGGGCGTCGGCCAGGTCGACGACGTGGATGTAGTCCCGGATGTTCGTCCCGTCGGGCGTCGCATAGTCGGTCCCGAAGACCGTCAGCGGGCGCCCGGTCTCGACCGCGATGAGGATGTTCGGGATGAGGTGCGTCTCGGGGTCGTGGCCCTCGCCGTTGAGCTCCGACGCGCCGGCCACGTTGAAGTAGCGCAGTGAGACGCTGCGCAGCCCGTAGGCCAGGCCATACCAGCCCAGCGCGCTCTCGAACGTCCGCTTCGTCTCGCCGTAGGGGTTGATCGGCGCGAGCTGGGCGTCCTCGTCGATCGGGGTGCCGGCCGGGACGCCGTAGACGGCCGCGGTCGAGGAGAAGACGAGGCGCCGGACCCCGCCGGCTCGGACGGCCTCGAGGAGCGCGATTCCGCCGGCCACGTTGTCCCGGTAGTACCTCGCCGGGTCGGCCATCGACTCGGCGACCAGCGAGCGCGCCCCGCAGTGGAGGACCGCGTCGATCCGCGCCTCCGCGAGCAGGTCACGCACGAGGGCCCCGTCCCCGAACGAGCCGACGACGAGCCGGGCCCCCTCGGCGGGCGCCGCCCGGTGCCCGGTGGAGAGGTCGTCGAGGACGGTGACGTCGTGGCCGGCCTGGAGCAGACGCTCGACGCTGACCGAGCCGACGTAGCCGGCGCCACCCGTGACGAGGACCCTCATCCCGCTCCTCTGCGTCCGGTCCCACTGCCGATGCCCACCCCATTGTCGCCGAGCGAGGCTCGTCCGGGCACCTGGTGGCGTTGTGGGCCTCGGCAACGCGCCGGGCGATCTTCAGCCCGCGCCTCCGCAGGCTACGACGGTACGAGCGGTGCAGGCTCTGGCCCGCCCCCAAACCTGTCATATGCTCACTCGACGAACGCTCGCCGACCCGAACGCGCCCCGGACGGTCTCGACAAGCTGGACCCGTACCGCGCCACGCTCGCCCCGGCACGACTCGAGCCGTCTCGGCCCATCCGCGGCCCGATCGACCCGGCGAAAGGTCAGGTGGCGAGCGAATGACATGGAAGCCGAGGAAGGGTCGCCCGGTGACGGGGACTCGATCGACCAGGACCCTCCGCGACGGTACCTCGAGCGAGCCACCCTACGCGGGGCACTCAAGGTCGACCCCGCTCTACTCCTCGCCGGCGAGCTGCGCCTGGGCCAGCATCAGCAGGGTCGGCCGGTCGTTGAGGGCCGGATCGTCGATGACCGCCTCGAGGAGTCGATCGAGGATCGCTCCGAGGCGGGGGCCCGGCTCCAGGGTGAGCTCCTCGATGAGGTCGTCGCCGTCGATCGCGAGGTCGCCCCGGTCCAGGGCCACCTCCGCCGCCAGCTGGTCGGCGACCCGTCCCCGCAGCTCGTCGAGGTCGTTCGCGTCGGGAGCCTGACCGCTTCCGACGTTGTCGGCCTCGCGCAGCTCGAGCAGCTCCTCGAGCGCGGACCGACCCACCTTGGCGATGAACCGGCGCACCGCGGCGTCGCCCCAGCCCGGCTCGTAGGCGAACATGTGGTTGCGAACGAGGAGGACGACCCGCTCGGCGGTCGCCCGCGGGAAGCGGAGTCGGCTGAGGAGGTCGCCGGCCAGCCGGGCCCCGATCGCCTCGTGCCCGATGAACCGGCCGTCCGCGAACGTCTCCGGCTTGCCGATGTCGTGGAGAAGGGCCGCGATGCGGACCACCGGGCGATCGGCCCGCGCGGCGTCGACGGTCCGGACGGTGTGATCCCAGAGGTCCTCGCCGGGCACCTTGTTCTGGGGGACTCCGCGCTGATCGGCGAGCTCGTGCGAGATCCAGCGAAGGAGCCCGGTCGACTCGAGCGGTCGCAGGCCGCGCGACGGCAGCGGGGCGGCGAGGAGCCGGTCGAGCTCGGCGGCGACCCGCTCGCCGGAGAGGTGCTTGACGAGCTCGGCCCGGCGGCTCATCGCGTCGAGGGTCGCGGGCTCGATCGTGAACTCCAGGGTCGCGGCGAGCCGCGCCGTCCGGACCATCCGCAGCGCATCCTCGCCGAACCGCGCGTCGGGATCGCCGACCGCCCGGAGGATGCCCAGGGCGAGGTCGGCCCGACCATCGTATGGATCCACCAGCCGGGGCCGATCGCCGGGTCGTCCGCCCCAGGCCATGGCGTTGACGGTCAGGTCGCGTCGAGCCAGGTCCTCGTCGATAGCGTCGCCGAACTCGACCCGGTGCGGTCGCCGGAAGTCGGCGTAGTCGTGGTCACGGCGGAAGGTCGTGATCTCGAACGTCTCGCCCCCGTGGCGGACCGCCACCGTCCCGAACCGGTTCTCGTAGACCGCGCCCGGGAAGACATCGACGATCCGCTCCGGGTGGGCGTCGGTGGCCATGTCCCAGTCGAACGGGGCCCGGCCGAGCAGGAGGTCGCGGAGCGAGCCGCCCACCACGTAGCCGGCATGACCCGCCGCGCGAAGCGCCTCGAGAAGACCCAGGACCTCGTCCGGGAACGACGCGGCGCCGAGCGTCCCGCCGGTCAGTTCCGGCCCAGGAACAGGTAGTCCCGCCACGCCTCGTTCCGCTCGTCCAGGAGATAGGGCGTGAACAGCGAGTAGACGTCGCTGCGGGGCTCGAACGGCGAGCGGACGAGACGAAGCCGGGCCTCGTCGAGGAGCTTGCCGCCTTTGCGGTGGTTGCACGTCTTGCAGGCGGTGACCAGGTTCTCCCAGGTGTGACCGCCGCCGCGATGGCGCGGCACGACGTGGTCCAGGGTCAGGTCGTGGGTCTGCCGGCCGCAGTACTGGCAGCGATGACCGTCGCGGGCGAAGATCTCGCGTCGGGTGAGCTTGACCCGCGGCCGCGGTCGACGGATGTGGTGCTGGAGCCGGATGACCGACGGGGCGCGGAACTCCGTCCGCGGCGTCCGGATCATCTGGTGGTCGTACTCGACGACCTCGGCCTTCTCCCCGAAGACGAGGCGGAAGGCTCGCGGCAGATTGCAGACGTTGAGCGGCTCGTAGTTCTGGTTCAGGACGAGGACCACGCCGTCCATGGGCGGCATGCTAGCAGGATGGCCGAGGGGGCCGGGTCGAACCAGGCTCGGCGGCGAGCCCGCGATGGCCTACGGTACGGCGGCGAACAGGCGACGGTCACCATCGAGGCCCTTCAGGTGGTGCAGGCCGCGATCCTCGAACCGCAGCCCGGAACCCGCCGCGAGCGCGTGGGTGACCTCCGACACGAGGATCTCGCCCGGCGTGGCGGCCGCCACCAGTCTGGCCGCCTCATGGACGGCGATCCCTCGGACCTTCGAGCCGACCAGGTCGACCTCGCCCGTGTGGATGCCGGCCCGGATGTCGAGACCCAGGGCGCGCGCGCCGGTCCGCACGTCGAAGGCGCAGCGGATCGCCCGGGCCGGCCCGTCGAAGGTGGCCAGGAAGCCGTCGCCGGTCGTCTCGATCTCCTGACCACGCTGCTCGGCGATCGCTCGCCGGACGGCCTCGTTGTGCCGGCCGAGGAGGTCGCTCCAGGCGAGCTCGCCGATCCCCTCGGCCGTCGGCGTCGACTCGACGATGTCCGTGAACAGAAGTGTCCTCAGCACCCGTTCGCCGACGCCGATCGGGGTGGCCCAGGTCCGGAGCCCCTCCCAGTCCAACGAGACGGCCTGCTCGTCGCCCAGGACCCACGCGTCGTGGCCGGGCGGGATGTCGAACACGTCGTTCGGCCCGAACTCCATCATCGCCCCGTCGGCCATCAGGCACATCCAGCGACCGGAGAGCTGGATCCCGACGTGGCGGGACATGCACCAGTCGGTCCCGACCTCCGGCTTGAGGTGGACCGACCAGCGCCAGCCCGGCTCGAGGATCTCGTGGCCGACGGTGAGGTCGCCGAGCCGGATCGACGTCATCCGGCCATGCTCGAAGTCGACGGACTCGTCGGGGGTCAGGAGGTTCTTCTTGCGCATCTCGGGCATCGGGGACGCTCCGTATCGCCTATCGCCTGATCGCGGCCGCTCCACCCTCGATCACGTCGCCGCCCGGCGACGCCCCCGACGTCTCGGGCTGCTGCCAGGGCCAGCGGCCGTTCACCTCGAGCTGGAGGGTGAAGCTCAGGAACGTCCGGACCAGGGCGATGATGCCCAGCACGACGACGCTCTCCAGGGTCGTCTCGACGACCACGGTCCGGATGATGTCGCCGGCCAGGAGGAACTCGAGGCCGAGCAGGATCGCCCGGGCGAGGCGGACCCGATAGGCCTCGAAGGCCCCGGGCCCCGAACCGAAGTGGTGGGTGACGGCGAGGATCGTGGCATAGACGATCCCGACGACGATGACGCCGACACCGAAGGCCTCGACCGCCTTGTAGGCCGTCTCGGCGAACGTGTGATAGACCGACCCGAGGTCCATCAGCCCAGCCCCACCGCGGCGCCGGTGTGGCGGTCCCAGCCGCCCGCCTGGCCGACCTTGCTGGCCAGGGGCCGACCCAGCGTCGCGGCGATGTACCGGGCGGCGGTCAGGACACCGTCGAGGTCCACCCCGTGCTCCCAGCCCGACGCGTCGAGGAAGTAGACGAGGTCCTCGGTGGCCAGGTTGCCCGCGGCCCCCGGTGCGTACGGGCAGCCGCCCGTCCCGCCGGTCGAGGCGTCGAAGCAGCGGACGCCGGCAGCCAGCCCGGCCGCGACGTTGGCCAGGGCGGTACCGCGGGTGTCGTGGAAGTGGAAGGCGAGCCGATCGAGGTGGAGCCCGGCGGCGATCGCCCGCTCGGTGAGCTCCACGACCTGGTCCGGGACGGCGACGCCGATCGTGTCACCGAAGCAGATCTCGTCCGCGCCGAGCTCGAGGAGACCCAACGCCACCTCGACGGCGCGGGCGGGGGGTACCGCCCCCGTGTACGGGCAGCCGAAGGCGGTCGAGACGTAGGCCCGGCGCCACCAGCCGAGCTCGCCGGCCCGGTCGAGGACCGGGGCGAAGGCGTCGAGCGAGTCGGTCACGGTCATCCCGATGTTGTGCTCGGTGAAGGCGTCGGTCGTCGCCGTGAAGACGGCGAGGGCGTCGGCGCCGGCCGTCTCGGCCCGGGCGAGCCCGCGCATGTTCGGGACCAGGACGGGGTAGCGCATCCCGGTCGCCTGGGGCAGCTCGGGGAGGAGCTCGTCGGCGTCGGCCAGCTGGGGGATCGCCCGGGGGCTGACGAAGCTCGTCGCCTCGATCTCGCGCAGGCCCGCCGCCACGAGGAGCTCGACGAAGCGGATCTTGGCGCGTCGTCTCGATCGCGACCGTCTCGTTCTGGAGTCCGTCGCGCGGGCCCACCTCGTAGATCCGGACGTGGCGATCCGGTCGGCTGGTCGGGCCGGTGGCTCGGTCAACGGCCGGTGCGGTCATCGGCGAACGGTGCCTCCTGAGTCCCCTGAGGGTAGCGCCCCGGCGACCGCCGGTCACGCCCGGTGCGCCATCATCCGAGCACCGCGATGAGCTGCCCTCGCCGGACCTGCTCGCCGACCCGGACGGCGAGCAGGGTGACGGAGCCCGGGCCCGGGGCCGTGACGACGTGCTCCATCTTCATCGCCTCGAGGGTCACCAGCGGGTCGCCGGGCTCCACGACCGCGCCCGGACCCACGTGGACGGCGAGGACCGATCCGGGCATCGGCGCCGCGACCTCCTGGGTCCCGCCGGCGTGATGGCTCGCCGCCGCGCGGATCGCCCGGTCGACGTCCGGTGGCGAGGCGATCCGGAAGGCCACGCTCCGACCCCCGACGTCGACGTGGACGATGCCGTCGGCGGTGCGGACCGCGGCCGGCTCCGGCTCGGTCGTCCGTCGCGACCCGGGCAGCTCGAGCGTGCGTTCGCTCCCGTCTTCGACCGGCGATGCGAAGACGCGGCCGGGCGTTCAGCCGCCACCCGCCACCGGACGACCGGTCGGCCAGCAGCCACCCGGCGGTCGTCCAGGCGACGTCCGGGAGATCGTCCGCCTGGTCCGCCCGTCCGGCCATTGACGGGCGAGGGTGTCGATCCGGGCCTCGCCGGCCACGATCGTGGGCTGACGGACGAGCCAGCGCAGGAACCGGAGGTTCGTGGTCAGGCCCAGGACGACGGTCTCGTCGAGCGCCGCGGTCAGTCGCCCGAGCGCCTCGGCGCGATCCCGGCCGTGGGCCACGATCTTGGCCAGCATCGGGTCGAAGCGGCCGCCGACGACCGAGCCGGGCTCGATGCCGGCATCCACCCGGATGCCCTCGCCGCTCGGCCAGCGGAGGAGCTCCACGGTCCCGGTGGCGGGCAGGAAGCCGGTCTCGGGGTCCTCGGCGTAGAGACGGACCTCGATCGCGTGGCCGCCCCGCGACCGGGCCAGGTCGAGGTCCGCCTGGTCGACGCCGAGCGGCTCTCCGGACGCGATCCGGAGCTGATCCGCCACGAGGTCCCGTCCGGTGATCATCTCGGTGACGGGGTGTTCCACCTGGAGCCGGGTGTTCATCTCGAGGAAGGTCGGCTCGCCCCGGTCGTCGACGAGGAACTCGCAGGTGCCCGCACCGACATAGGCGACGGCTCCGGCCAGGGCCAGGGCCGCCTCGCCCAGACGCTGCCGGAGCGGCTCGGACACGGCCGGCGAGGGCGTCTCCTCGAGGACCTTCTGGTGACGGCGCTGGATCGAGCAGTCACGCTCGCCGAGGTGTATACCGTGGCCCGAGGCGTCGAACAGGACCTGGATCTCCACGTGACGGGGACCCTCGAGGAAGCGCTCGAGGATCAGCCGGTCGTCGCCGAAGGCCGCCGCAGCCTCGCGTCTGGCGGCGTCGAGGGCGTCCGGCAGGGCCACGAGATCGCGCACGATCCGCATCCCCTTCCCGCCGCCCCCGGCCGCCGGCTTGACGATGAGCGGCGCCCCGATCCGGGCGGCCGCCGCGGCGAGCGCTCGATCCGTCTGATCGACGTCGTCGTAGCCGGGGATCACCGGCACGCCCAGGCTCGCCGCCAGCCGACGCGCCTCGGCCTTGTCGCCCATCGCCCGGATCGCCGAGGGCGGGGGCCCGACCCAGCGGATCCCCGCCTCGATCACGAGTTCTGCGAAGTCGGCGTTCTCGCTCAGGAAGCCGAAGCCGGGATGCAGCGCGTCGGCGCCGGAGACCCCCGCCTCGCGGACGACGGCCCGCCCGTCCAGGAGGTCGACGTCGGCGGCTCCAGCCACCCCGGGCGAGACGGCCCGGATACCGAGTCGCGCGCAGGTCCGCCGGATCCGGGTGGCGATCTCGCCTCGATTCGCGATGTACAGGCTCCTGATCGGGATCGGCCCGGCGGACCGATCGGGGACCCCGGCCGTCGACCACGGGGTTCCGTTCTCGACGCTGTACGCGCCAAACGCGCCGATCGCGTCGATGGTCACGCGCCAGCGCCCGCCGACGCGTCGTGCCGGGAGGCGTCCCTCCTTGATCCAGCGCTGCACGGAGCGTGTCGAGGCACCCAGGCGAGCGGCTGCCTGGCTTGGGCTCAGCTCCTGGTCGTGATCCATGGCGCGAGTGTCGCGTTCAGGTGTCGCCGGCGCAAGTCCGATCTTCGTTCGAGGCGCCTCGTCAGGCGTCGTCCGGTCGCTCCGGCACCCAGCCCGGTCGGCGTTTCTCGCTGAACGCGCGGAATCCTTCCTGGGCCTCGGTGCTGCGGCGCTGGCGGGCGATGACCCGGGCGGTGTGCCACTTCGACGAACCGTGGGGCAGACCGCGGACCTCGCGGACGATCGATTTCGCGGCGCGGGCGGCCGTCGGCCCGGCGTCGAGGAGGTCCGCGACGGCGCCGTCGACCGCCGCGTCGAGGGCCGCCTCACCCTCGACGACCTCGTGGACCAGGCCGATCCGCTGGGCCCGCAGGGCATCGAACCGGCGGCCCCCGGGGAAGAGGGCCCGGGCGTTCGTCTCGCCGATCTTGGCGATGACGAACGGGGCGATGACGGCCGGCAGGATCCCCAGGCGGGTCTCGGTGAAGCCGAAGCGGGCACCCGATTCGGCGACGACGAGGTCGCTGACGGCGCACAGCCCCATCCCGCCGCCGAGCGTGGCGCCGTGGACCCGGGCGATGACCGGGACCGGGCAGCTGTCGATCGTCTCGAACATCTCGGCCATCGCCATGGCGTCCTGCTCGTTCGCCTCGGTGTCGAGGGTCATCGCCGCACGCATCCAGTCGATGTCGGCACCGGCACAGAACGACGGGCCTGCCCCGCCCAGGACCACGGCACGAAGGGCCGTCGGCTCCTCCCGGGCAAGGGCGCTGAAGGCGGCCCGGAGGTCGGCGATGAGCGTCGCGTCGAAGGCGTTGTGAACGGCGGGGCGGTCCAGGGTCAGCCGGGCCACCGCGCCACCCGGCCCGGTCCGCTCGACGCGCAGGCGCTCGCTCATCGGGTCATCGTACGCGGTCGGTCGGGGTACCCTCCCGGTCATGCTGCTCGGGATCGACCACCTCGTCCTTGCCTGCGCCGACCCCGATGCGGCCGCCCTTGAGCTCGAGCGGGCGGTCGGGCTGCGGGCCGATGGTGGCGGCCGTCACGACGCGCTCGGGACGTTCAACCGGCTGGTCTGGCTGGGCGAGACCTACCTCGAGCTCATCGGGGTCTTCGACCGGGCGCTGGCCGAACGATCGTGGATCGGCGCGCCGACGGTCCGTGCCCTCGACGCCGGGGGCGGGCTGGCGACCTGGGCGGTCGCGACCGACGCGATCGAGGTCGACGTCGAACGGCTCCGGGAGGCGGGCTCCCTCGTCGCCCGGCCCATCGCCGGTGAGCGCTCGCGTCCCGACGGTGGCGTGGTCCGCTGGAGCCTGGCCGCCCCGCCGACGCTCGGCCCGAACGAGCCGCCGTTCCTCATCGAGCACGACCTCGACGGAGCCGAGTGGTCCTCCGAGGAGCGTGCATCGAGAGCCGCCGAAGCCCATCCGATCGGCCGGCCGGTGCGCCTGGAGACGCTCGAGATCGCCGTCGTCGATCCGGGTGCGACCGGCCTGCGCGTCCTTCGGACCGTCGGCATCGGACCGTTCCGGCCGTCCCTGACCGGTGGCGGAGCGCGGGATGCCTCGGTGGGCGCCCAGACCGTCCGGCTCCGTCCCGCCGGCGGACCGGCGGCGCCGACCTGGCCGATCGCGACGATCCGGCTCCGGACCGCAGCCAGCGGGGTCGGCGCGACCGGCCCGGCGGTCGAGACGCGGTCCGTGCTGACCCTCGGCTGTCGGTTCGTCCTGCGGGGGACCGAACCCTAGACGGGGATCTCGGGCGGCGTCCCCGGGTCGAACCGGTACATCGCCTCGCGCCAGACGGGTCGGAGGCCGCAGGCGGCGAGGTTGGCGGCGGAGACCGAGCCCTCGTTCGCGCCGGCGGCGATGAGCGTCGCGCCGAGCTCGGCGGCGTGCGCCGCCCGCTGGGCGACCAGCGCGCGCTGGATCCCCCGACCGCGGGCGGCGGGCAGGACGGCCATCATCCCGAGGACCCCCACCTTCCGGCGGATCACCAGGTTCGCCACGCCGCACGGCACCCCGTCCGACTCGGCCAGGTAGTAGTGGTGGCCGGCCGTTCCGACCAGTCGCGGCAGCGCCCCGAGCCAGGCCGGCGCCTCCTCGGCCGGGATCGAGGATGCCTCGACCAGGAGCGCCGCGAAGGTCTCCGCCTCGAGCTGCGTCGACCTCCCGCACGGTGACACCCGCTTGGCAGCGTGGTGGCGCCGACCCGCCGGCTCGCCGTCTCGACCTCGGCCGGCTCGCCGATGAGGATCGACGACGGATGCTCGCCGACCGCGCCGGGCCAGGGCGGAACGTCGGCGAAGATCCAGCCGACCGTCCCGTTCGTACGGAACCAGTCCAGCATCCTGGGCAGGAGGTTCGGCAGCTGCCGGTAGCCACTGGCGCGGTTGAAGGCGCGGCCCGGGAACTCGGGCGAGGCGACCATCGCCAGCTCGCCGTCATCGACCAGGCGGAGGTCGAAGCCGGCCGCGGCGACGGCCCGCCAGAGGGCGACGTTGAAGCTCCGTCCGGCCGCCTCGACGCGGTCGAGGAGCTCGTGGAGGGCCGCCGTCCGTGCCCTCGGCCGGCGGCAGGAGCCGGATCGCGTCGCCGGTCCGGACCTCGCCTTCGACCAGGACCCGGGCGTACATCCGGGAATCGGTCGGGTGGGTCAGGATCGAGATCCGGGCGAAACGCTCGTCGCTGAACGAGCCCTGGATCGTCTCGCACGGGTTGTCCGGCTTGCTGATCTCGAGGAGCAGGCCCCCGTCCCCGACCGAGACCCGGGTCCCGACCGGCAGCTCGGCCCATTCGATCCCCTCGGTCGTGAGGTTCTCGCCGGCCGACCCCGGGAAGATCGGATGACCCTCGGCCGCGACCCGCTGGATCGCCTCGATGGCGAAGAGCGCGACCGCCCGGTGCGGTCCGCCGTGGACCGTGTCGTCGTGGTGGGCGTCGCCGTCGAGCCCCCAGCGCCCGACCCGGGCCCGCTCGACCGGCAGCTTGGGGACGCCACCCGGCGAGACGCTGACCTGGAGGATCCGACCGTCGGCCGGGGTGGTGGGGGACGTCATCCGCGGATGGTAGCGCCGTGCGGCATCGGACCGCCCGCGGCCGGATCGCCACCCGCCCGTGATGCCAATGGATGCATCAGGCCGGGGATCCCTACATCCGGAAGACGCCGAACCGGGTCTCCGGGATCGGGGCGTGGAGGGTCGCCTCGAGCCCGAGCGCCAGAACCTTCCGCGTGTCGAGGGGGTCGATCACGCCGTCGTCCCACAGCCTGGCGGTGGCGAAGTACGGGTCGCCCTCCGCCTCGTAGCGCTCGAGGATCGGCGCCTCGAAGCCCTCGCGCTCGTCGTCGGAGGGCCACGCGCCGCCGGGCAGGGACGACGCCCGCACGGTCGACAGCACGCGCGCCGCCTGGGCGCCGCCCATGACGCTGATCCGGCTGTTCGGCCACGACCAGAGGAAGCGCGGGCCGTATGCCCGACCGGCCATCGCGTAGTTGCCGGCCCCGAACGAACCGCCGACGATCACCGTGAACTTCGGGACCTCGGCGCAGGCGACGGCCATGACCATCTTCGCCCCGTCCTTGGCGATCCCGCCGGCCTCGTACTCCCGGCCGACCATGAAGCCTGTGATGTTCTGGAGGAAGACGAGCGGGATCCGGCGCTGGGCGCACAGCTCGACGAAGTGGGCGCCCTTGAGCGCCGAGGCGGAGAACAGGATCCCGTCGTTGGCGACGATCCCGATCGGCCAGCCGTCGAGGTGGGCGAACCCGGTCACGAGGGTCTCGCCGTAGAGCGGTTTGAACTCGTGGAACCGGCTGCCGTCGACGAGCCGGGCGATGACCTCGCGGATCTCGAGCGGACGGCGCAGGTCGGTCGGGATCGCCGCGTAGAGGTGGGCGATCCCCGCGTCGGCGTCGCCACCGGGGGCGACCACCGGCGGCTCAGGGGTCCGGCGATCCCACGGCGGCTCGGGCTTCCGGCGGTTCAGGTTCGCGACGATCGAGCGCCCGAGCGCGAGGGCGTGTTCATCGTCGAGGGCCTCGTGGTCGGCGACACCGGAGATCCGGGCGTGGACGCTCGCCCCGCCCAGCTCCTCGGCTGTGACGTCCTCGCCGGTGGCCGCCTTCACGAGCGGCGGACCGCCCAGGAAGATCGTCCCCGTCCCGCGGACGATGACGGTCTCGTCGCTCATCGCCGGGACGTACGCGCCGCCCGCCGTCGACGAGCCCATCACCAGGGCGATCTGGGGCACGCCGGCGGCCGACAGCCGGGCCTGGTTGTAGAAGATCCGGCCGAAGTGGTCGCGATCGGGGAAGACCTCGGCCTGGAGCGGGAGGTAGGCGCCACCGCTGTCGACCAGGTAGACGCACGGGAGCCGGTTCTCGAGGGCGATCTCCTGGGCGCGCAGGTGCTTCTTCACGGTCGTCGGGTAGTAGGTCCCGCCCTTGACCGTGGCGTCATTGGCGACGATGACGCAGGTGGTCCCCTCGACCCGGCCGATCCCGGTGACGATCCCGGCGCTCGGGGCGTCGCCGTCGTACATCCCGCCAGCGGCCAGCGAGCTCAGCTCCAGGAACGCCGCGCCGGGGTCGAGGAGCCGGTCGATCCGCTCGCGGACGGGCAGTTTGCCCCGCTCCCGGTGCCGGGTGATCGCCTCGTCGTCGCCGCCGGCGCCCCGTCCGGCCACGGTCTCCTGACGGGCCCGGAGATCGGTCACGAGCGCCGTCATCGTCTCGACGTTCGCGCGAGCGTCCGGGTTCGCGGGATCGAGCCGACTGCGGAGGACGGGCATGAGACCGCGAGTCTACGTCGGCCGCGGTGGCCGGGAGGCGACCCCGACGGCCTGCGTAGGACGGGGGCTCGACGGAACTCCGCCAGCAGTGCCGCCGTCTCCCGGTCATGAAGACGTTCTTCCGCGTCTTGAGCCGGCGTCAGACGGCGGGTCTCGGCGCCTGCTGGATCGCCTTCGTCGTCGCGGCGGCGGCATGCTCGGCCGGGACGCCGGGTCCGACCCCGAGTCCCACGCCGCTCGCGACCAGGCCGCTCGCGACTGCGCTGATGCCGACGGCGCCGGTGCCAGCCGGCCCCCTCGTGACCGTGCAGACCCGCGGCGGCATGTGCCCCGGCGCACCGTGCGGCAGCACCCTGATCCTCGAGCGGGACGGGCGGGTCCACCTGACGGCCAAGCCGCCGAACGACCTCGGGACCGTCCCACCGGCGACGCTCGCCGCACTCGATGCCGCGATCCGAAGCACAGACTTCGTGGCCCTCAAGAGCCACCCGTTCACCGGCCAATGCCCGACCGACTTCGACGGCCAGGAGACCGTCTACGACTTCGGTACGCCGGGCGGGATCGAGACGATCGCGACATGCGAGGTCGCCGTCGACTTCGGCAGCCCGCTCTTCGTCGCGGTCGCGGCCGCTCTCGGGCCGTTCATCCCGCTGCCGACCACCTGACCCCCAGACACGAGCCCGACTTTGAGGGTCGCCCGGCGGCCGATCCGGCTAGCCTTGACGGACACAAGAGCGAGATGGGCAGACTGGTGATCCTCCCCAAGATCCGGGATCCGCGGTTCATCACCGTGCGTCGCGGCGGGACCCTCCAGGACGACGATCATCAGCTTCTCGCGATGTGGGCGGCCGACTGCGCGGAGCATGTGCTCCATCACTTCGAGCAGGCACGACCGAAGGACGACCGTCCACGCCGGGCGATCGACCTCGGGCGTGCCTGGGCGCGGGGCGAGATCAGGTGGGAAGAGGCCCGCACGGCGGCCGGCCATGCAAACGCCGCGGCCAGAGACCTGAGTGGGGCAGCTCGGCATGCCGCGTACGCTGCCGGCCAGGCCGCGGCGGTGGGCCATGTGGCGGCCCACGAGCTCGGCGCCGCGGCCTACGCGATCAGGGCGGCGCGGGCGGCAGCGGCTGAAGACGAGCGCGAGGCGGCAGGCCGCTTGGAGTGCCGGTGGCAGCGTGCCCAGCTTCCCCTGGAGATCCGAGAGCTTGTGCTCGACGACCAGCGGCTGCGCAACGAGCTGTGCTGGTTCGCGTTCGACTGCTGACACGTCTGCGCGCCCGGGGCACCCCAGCCGCGGCTACGCGGTTCGACCGACCCGGAGCGCCAGTCCCCCTGCGGCGATCACGCCGGTGACCGCGAGGACGCTGCCGGCCAGCGCGATCTCGCCGCTCCAGCAGCCCGAGGCCACGACGTCGCCGGTGCCGACCGCGATCCCCCCGCCCTCGACCGAGTCGACCAGGTCGGGTCGGTCCCGGATCGTTCCGTCGGCCAGCTGTTCCCAGCAGGCGGTCTGCCGGACGAACAGACTGGCGATCCCGGCCATGAGCAGGATCGCGATGGCCGCGGTCACGAGCCCTCGGCCGCGGCTGGTCCCGGAAAGCGGTCGACCGCGGTCCGGGTCGCGCAGGCCGGCGTACATGAAGAGGATGCCCGGAACCAGGAGCACGAACGTAACGCCGCTGAACGCGAGCATCGCCATCGGCAGGCAGGCGATGCCGGCCCCGAGGAGCACGTCGCGCCGCCGGCGGGCGGTGCCGATCAGCCCGACGACGCCGGGCCCTGCCCAGAGGACGAAGAAGCCGATGATCGCGGCTAAGGTCATGCCGGGACCAGGGTCGGACACGGAACGGGCCCTGATGGCGGTCAATCCGAACGCGATCGCCAGTGTCAGGCCGCCGGCCAGCCAGCCGAGATCGAGCGGGTGAACCGTCGCCGCTGGGCGATCGCTCATCGGACCACGATACCGAGCATCGACGATCGCGTGCGTCCACTCGTCGGCGGCCGGGACTTGTGCCCACGATAGGGGCGCCGCGCCCATTCCGACCTTGGGACTCGGGTTTTGCCGCTCGGCGTGAGATAATCGTCGGGCGCGAGGCGATCCGAGCGGCTCGAACGGGCGAGGACCCCGGGGCCGGCGGCTCGGCGGACTTCCCGCCCGGACCTGAGGAACCACCCGAACATGACCGTCGAGACCTCCACCTGGGTCACCAAGAAGGGCCTCGCCCAGATGCTCAAGGGCGGCGTCATCATGGACGTCGTCACCCCAGACCAGGCGAAGATCGCCGAGGACGCCGGCGCCGTGGCCGTGATGGCCCTGGAGCGCGTCCCGAGCGACATCCGATCGGCCGGCGGGGTCGCCCGGATGAGCGACCCGTCGATGATCGTGGGGATCATGGAGGCGGTCTCGATCCCCGTCATGGCCAAGGCCCGGATCGGCCACTTCGTCGAGGCGCAGGTCCTCGAGGCCCTCGGCGTCGACTACATCGACGAGTCGGAGGTCCTCACCCCGGCCGACGAAGAGAACCACATCGACAAGCACGCCTTCAAGGTCCCGTTCGTGTGCGGCTCGCGGAACCTCGGCGAGGCCCTCCGCCGGATCAGCGAGGGCGCCGCGATGATGCGGACGAAGGGCGAGGCCGGGACCGGCAACATCGTCGAGGCGGTCCGCCACATCCGGACGGTCAACGCCGAGATCCGCCGGCTCCAGGGGATGCGCGAGGACGAGCTGTTCGCCGCCGCCAAGGAGCTCCAGGCGCCGCTCGACCTCGTCCGTGGCGTGGCCGCCGAGGGCAGGCTGCCGGTCGTGAACTTCGTCGCCGGCGGGATCGCCACCCCGGCCGACGCGGCGCTCGCGATGCAGCTCGGGGCCGAGGGGGTCTTCGTCGGCTCGGGCATCTTCAAGAGCGAGGATCCGGCCCGGATGGCCAACGCGATCGTCCAGGCCACCACCCACTTCGACGACCCGAAGATCATCGCCGAGGTCAGCAAGGGACTGGGCGCCGCGATGCGGGGGATCGCCCTCGAGCAGATCCCGGAAGGGGAGCGGCTGGCCGTCCGCGGCTGGTAGGGTCGACGCGACGTCGACGCCAAACGTGACCGCAGCGAGGGGATCCCGGGGATGAGGATCGGCGTGCTCGCCGTCCAGGGCGCCTTCATCGAGCACGTCCGGGTCCTCCGGTCGATCGGCGTCGAGCCGGTGGAGGTCCGCCTGCCCGAGCACCTGGCCGGGCTGAGCGGGCTGATCCTGCCCGGTGGCGAGAGCACCACGATGCGCAAGCTCATCGACCGCTGGGGTCTGCGCGAGCCGGTGATGGACCTGGCTGCCTCCGGGGCTCCGCTCTTCGGGACGTGCGCCGGGATGATCCTCCTGGCCCGTGAGATCGTCGGGGGCGAGGAGCCGGTCTTCCCGCTCATCGACGTGACCGTCGAGCGGAACGCGTTCGGCCGCCAGCTCGAGTCGTTCGAGGGTGAGCTCTCGGTCCCGGTCCTCGGCGACGGCCCCGTCCACGGCGTCTTCATCCGGGCGCCGATCATCGACCGGGTCGGTCCAGACGTGGATGTCCTGGCCCGCCTCGACGACGGCCGGGTCGTCGCCGTCCGCCAGCGCAATGTCGTGGCGACCGCGTTCCACCCGGAGCTCGCCGGCGAGACACGCTTCCATCGACTGGTGGCCACGATGGCCTCCGAGCACGACGATCCCGGCGAGGGATCCGGCCGCCGACCCCACCCGACCCGGCGGACCGCGAGGCAGGAGCCGTGAGCACGCGACCCGGCCGCGTCCGGGTCGCCCGCCTGACCGACCTGGCCGCGCTGGGTGAGCTCTCCCGGATGGCCCAGACCGAGACGGCCGAGACGCGCTCGCTCGGGCTGCCGGTGAGCGGTCCCCGGATCGGCGTGTTCAGCCTCTTCCGGCTTCCCCTCGGGGCGTTCCGCCCGCACGACCTCCTCTACGTCTACGAGGAGGACGGCCTGGCCGGCCTGATCCGCGTGGAGCGCGAGACCCAGCGCGACGAGTGGACGATCGTGGAGCTCGATGCGATCGGGATGGGCGAGGCCGGCGACATCCGCTACCGGCTCCTCCAGCACATCCTGCGCGACGGGGCCAAGCGGGGGGCGATCCGCTTCCACGTCGCCTGCGCCGACACAGCCGGCAACGTCGAGCTGTTCATGCAGGCCGGGTTCGCCCGATACGGGGAGGAGCTGGTCCTCTTCCGGCAGCCGGGCGTCGAGCTGCCGGAAGCCTGGTCGGACGAGCGCGCGACGAAGGAGGGGATCCGGCCGGCCGGTCCGATCGACGCGGTGGCGCTCGCCAGGCTGTACGCGGCGGTCACGCCCCGGCCGGTCCAGCGTCTCGAGGCATTCCGGATCGCGGACTGGGAGCGCCAGGGCACGGGCTGGCGGGTGCCTCGCTCGAGCCTGACCCCGATCCTCCGCTTCGCCGACGTCGAGGGGTTCGTCCGCGAGACACGCGGTGGGGGCCCGGACGGGACCCAGCTCGACGGGTTCCTCCAGGTGGGCGTGGCCAAGGAGGACCAGCCGCACTACCTCAAGATCCTGGCCCGCCCGGAGTCGGACACCTCGGCCCTGGTGGAGTACGGTCTCGGGGTGATCCGCGCCCGGACCCACAGCGGTGGCCGCTCCGATCACGGCGTCATCGCGCCGGTGCGGACCTACGAGTCGCCGATCGACCGTCGACTGGAGGAAGCCGGGTTCGGCGTCGAGTCGACCGTCACCCTGCTCATGAAGGAGACCGTGGTGCGGGTCGCCGAGCCGGCCCTCGTCCCGGCCATCCGATGATCACCGTCCAGCGCAGAGGGAGGACCCGTTGAGCCCGAAGCGAACCGACCGCGAGGCCATGGACGATCTCGACCTCCTCCTGGCGGCGCTCCCGCCGGAGATCGTCGAGGCCGTCCACGCGTTGCCCGAGAAGGACACCCTCATCGAGGTCGTCCTGGACCTGGGCCGCCAGCCAGAGGCCCGCTTCCCGAACAGCGAGGTGACCCTGCTCGATCGCGAGATCGGCGAGACGGATATCGCCTACGTGGTCGAGCACATCGGCACCTTCGGCGACGACAACCGGGCGGGGATCGAGCGGACCCTCCACCGGATCAGCGCGATCCGGAACCGGAGCGGGAAGATCGTCGGGCTGACCTGCCGGATCGGTCGGGCGGTCTACGGCACGATCGAGATCATCGACGACTTCGTGGAGTCAGGGAAGTCGATCCTGATCATGGGTCGGCCCGGGATCGGCAAGACGACGATGCTCCGGGAGGCCGCCCGGGTCCTGGCCGACGACCTGGGCAAGCGGGTCGTGGTCGTCGATACGAGCAATGAGATCGCCGGCGATGGCGACATCCCCCACCCGGCCATCGGCAAGGCCCGCCGGATGCAGGTCCGGACACCCTCGCTCCAGCACGAGGTGATGATCGAGGCGGTCGAGAACCACATGCCCCAGGTCATCGTCATCGACGAGATCGGGACCGAGCTGGAGGCCCAGGCCGCCCGGACGATCGCCGAGCGTGGGGTCCAGCTCATCGGCACGGCCCACGGCAACAATCTCGACAACCTGATGCTCAACCCGACCCTCTCGGACCTCATCGGCGGGATCCAGAGCGTCACCCTGGGCGACGAGGAAGCGCGTCGCCGACGGACCCAGAAGAGCGTCCTCGAGCGCAAGGCTCCGCCCACCTTCGACGTCATCATCGAGATCCAGGACCGCGAGCGGGTGATGGTCCACAGCGACGTCGCCGACACGGTCGACGCGATGCTCCGTGGCGACCCGGTCGCTCCCGAGCTGCGCTGGCGCGACGAGGAGGGGGTCCACCGCTCCCAGGCCCGGCCACGACCCTCGCCCCGCGAGCAGCTCGGCACGGAACGCTTCGCCGGGCTCGTCGGGGGCGGCTCGCCGTGGCGGATGGAGCCGGGCTGGCGGGGCGACGGCGGCTATCGCGGCGGCGGCTATCGCGACGCGGGTCCCGGCGGGGCCGGGCCGGCCGCGGCGGCCGGGACCGGGGCCGGCTATCGGTCGGGGTATCGCCCCGGCCAGAGCGGCGGATGGCGCCAGACCCGGGGTGGAACGACGCGGGAATCCGGCCCCCGCGGTCGGATAGCCGACCCCGGGGCCCCGGAGGGCGCCTCGGGGACGCTGCCGGGTGAGCGGTTCGCGGTCCAGCCGGGCGAGCCTGGGGTGCGTGGTCGTTCGGGCGCTCCGATCGTCGCCGACGCTCCGTTCGTCGCCGGCGAGATCGCCGACCGCGGACCGCTCGAGCGCGGCGCCCTGCCGGCACCCGAGCCGCGTGCCCGCGACGCCCGCGAGCTCGAGCGCCAGGATGCCTGGCGCCGCCAG
This sequence comes from uncultured Chloroflexia bacterium, assembly GCA_963809595.1. Classification (GTDB taxonomy): domain Bacteria; phylum Chloroflexota; class Limnocylindria; order Limnocylindrales; family CSP1-4; genus Chersky-267. The sequence goes on from CAWEKG010000003.1 coordinate 434,151, forward strand.
GCCGCCCGGGCGATCGACACGCTCAAGGCCGAGGAGGGGACCGCGCCGGTCAACGTCGAGGACCTCCTGGCCGCGGGGCTCGAGCCGGACGACCTCTTGGCCGACGACGAGGCGCTGGCCGACACCGCCAGGGAGCGGGCCGCGCTCGAGGACGACGGCGCCGTCCTCCGGGTCGAGGGCGCAGGTGGTCTGCCGACCCTCCGCGTCCTGCCCCACGGGGTCAGCCGGAAGCGGCTCGAGCAGGCGGTCCGGGAGCTGCAGCTGCCGGTGGTGGTGGCCCGCGACGTCGACGAGGCGGACGTGGTCATGACCCTGCGCAGCGAGTACCGCCAGAAGACCCCGATGCTCCGCGAGGCCGAGGAGCGGGCGATGCCGATCTACGTCCTCAAGAGCAACACGATCCTCCAGATGCAGGCCAGCCTGACCTCGATCTTCTCGCTCGAGGTGGACCCGCGGGAGGCCGCCCTGCGCGAGACCGAGGAGGCGATCGGGCTGGTCATGCGCCAGTCCGAGCCGGTCGAGCTCAGCCCCCAGAACGCCTACATCCGCCGGCTCCAGCACCAGATGGCCGAGCGGGCCAACCTCGTCTCACGGTCCCGCGGCCGCGAACCCTACCGCCGTGTCCGGCTGTATCCCGATCAGGCGCGGGCCGGCTGGCGCTAGGCGACCAGGCGGACCGGCCGGGAGGCGAGCACGCGATGACCGACTCGATGCCATGACCGACACGATGCCCGAGGACCACGCTGTCCCCCCGGTCGTCCACGCTCTCGCGATGCACGCGGTCGTGCTCGACTGCGCCGAGCTCGATCCGCTGGTCCGGTTCTGGTCGGCGGCCCTCGGCTACGTCCAGTGGTTCGAGCCGTTCGGCCAGTTCGCCGGGCTCAAGCCGCCGCCCGGCGATTCCCGGGGCGGCCTGCCCCTCATCTTCCAGCGTGTCCCGGAGCCCAAGAGCGTGAAGAACCGGGCCCACGTCGACTTCGAAGCGGTCGACCGGTCGGTGGAGGTCGCACGTCTGGTGGGCCTCGGAGCGACCCTCGTCCGCGAGGTCGACGAGATCCCCGGCCTGCGCTGGACGGTCATGGCCGACCCGGCCGGCAACGAGTTCTGCGTCGCCCAGGCGTGAGTGGCGATCACCGGATCGGCCGGGATGGATCGCTCCTGACGATCCTGTTCGATCGGGACTGCGGCATCTGCGGCGTGACCGCGCGGACGCTTCGGCGGTGGGATCGGAACCACCGATTCCGGATCCTGGCGATCCAGGACGCGGGCCGCATCGGGGATCCACGCCTGCTCGAGGTGGTCGTCGGGTACGCCCTCGCCGACGAGCTGCATGTCGTGGACCCGGGCGGCCGGACGGCGACGGGTGGCGACGCCGTCCTCGCGATCGTCGATGCCCTACCGGCTGGCCGACTGCTGAGGCCGTGGGCAGCTGTCCCCCTCGTCCGGAGTCTCGTCCGGCTCGCCTACAGCGGGGTGGCCTCGAACCGCACCGCGATCGGACGGTGGGCCGGTCTCGAGCCGGCCTGCCACGGCTCAGCGGCCGCGGAGGGTCAGCCCAGCTCGCCCCGGTCGAGGTAGATCCGCTCCCCGGCGAAGCGGCCGGCACCCGGATCCCAGGGAAAGTGGATGAGGATGCGGAGCTCCACCGGGAGCCCGCTCGGCGGCGCGCCCGCCCACGGCCCGAGGTTCGTGCCGGTGAGGGTCGCGACCTCGAAGACCCCCTGCGGTCCGACGACGATGTCGGTCAGGGCGAAGGCGTTGTCGGGGAACGCGCCGAACAGCTCCGTGTAGAAGGCCCGGGCGCCCGCGTGGCCCTCCCAGCGCTGGCCGGTGGGGACGATCTCGTAGACGCAGTCCGGAGCGAGGGTCGCGATCAACCCGTCGATGTCGCGGGCGTCCTCGGCGATCGAGTGACGGATCCACAGCCGCTTGATCCGGCGCAGGGTCGCGACGTCGAACGGCCAGGCGAGCCGCTGCCGGATCGTGGACTCGGTCGGCATGGCGCAATGGTAGGGCGTCGCGCGGACCGCGCGACGGCCCGCGCTCATCCGTCTCGTCGCCGGGCGACCGCGCCCACGACCGTGCAGAGCCGGCCGTCGTGTAACGTCCGGCCCGATGGTCGACGAGCTCATCGCCGGACACGGACGCTTCCGGGCGGAGTACGCCGCGGACGGTCGCGCCTACCTCGAGCGGCTCGCCGCGGAGGGGCAACGGCCGGGTGCGATGTTCGTCGGCTGTGCCGACTCGCGGGTCGTCCCCGAGCTCCTCACTGGTGCCGACCCCGGACAGCTCTTCGTCGTGCGCAACGTGGCGAATGTCATCCCACCGACCGGGAGCACCGCGGTCAGCGTCGGCGCTGCGTTGGAGTTCGCCATCGGGATCCTCGGTGTCCATCACCTGGTGGTCTGCGGTCACGACGGCTGTGGCGGGGTCGCGGCCGTGCTCGACGCGACGCCGCTCGACGACCAGCCGTCGCTGGCCCAGTGGCTGTCCCATGTCGGCCCACCGGTCGCCCGGGTCCGGGCCGGCTCGGTCGATCCCAGCCTCAGACTCCGGCGAGCGGTGGAGGAGAACGTCCTGGAGCAGCTCGCGAACGCCCTGTCCTATCCCGTGATCCAGGCCGCCCGTGACGCCGGTCGGCTCGACCTGCATGGGTGGGTCTACGACATCGAGACCCTCGACCTCAGGGTCTTCGACCCGGCGATCAACGGTTTCGTGACGGCGTCGTCGTAACGACTCCCGGACGGGCCCGTGCGAGCCTCACGGGGCCAGGTGGCGAGTGAGAACGGTCATCGCGATGGCGACCGGTTCCGGCGACCGGGTCGGGAAGAGCGCCAGGCCGCTCCAGCGACCACGCCTGAGCGGGTCTGGCACGATCTCGGTCGCTTGGCGCGCCGACTGAGGGATCCCGGGTCTAGTGCTCGGTGCCGCCGGTGAACGTCCAGGAGGCGATCCGGACGGCCGGCACGACCACCCCGCCGAGGAAGCCCTTCAGGCAGCGCCGCTCGCGCCCGACGGCCTCGATCCCGGCCAGCGCCTCGAGATAGCTCTGGGTGAAGCGCAGGTTCTTGACCGGCCCGACGATCCGGCCTCCCTCCACGAGGAACGTCCCGTCGCGGGTCATCCCGGTCACGATCGCCAGCTTCGGATGGACCGGGTTCGTGTAGTGGAAGCGGGTGACGAGGAGACCGCGCTCCATCTCGCCGACGAGCTCCTCCCGGCTGGTCCGGCCGGGAGCCATGAGCATGTTCAGCGGGAACGGCCCGTACGGGTTCGGTGCCGGCAGACCGTGGCCGGTGGACTGGACCCCGGCCCGGGCGGCCGTCTCGGCGTCGTGGACCACCTCGCGGCAGACGCCCCGCTCGATGAGCGGGACGCGGCGTTTGGCGACCCCCTCGTAGTCGAAGGCCATCGGCAGCCCGGCCGGGTCGGCCCCGTCGTCCCAGATGTCGACGAGCTCGCTGCCGACCCGCCGGCCGGGCTCCGCGAACGAGCGGCCCTCCTGCACGGCCAGGGCGCTGAAGCCGAGGTAGCCGAGCATGTCCAGGAGGTCGACGACGGCGTACTCCTCGAGGACGACCGGCCAGTCGCCCGGCTCGATCGAGACGGGCTGGGCGGTGGCCCGGGCCTTGTCGGAGGCCTCGCGACCGATCGCCGCCGGGTCGATCGTGGAGGCATCGACGGCTGCCGTCTCGGCGTACCCGGTGCCCCCGCCCGGGCCCATCGAGACGGTGATGAGCTGCGACCAGGTCCGGTCTCCGGCGGAGCGGATCCCGAGCGAGTTGGCGACCGCGATCGTCTCGGTGTTCGTGGCGAACGAGCCGTAGGCGACGACACCCGCCGCGTCGGCCGCCGCGATCACCGCCCGGGCGCCCTCGGCCCGGAACTCGGGTGTCGCACCGGCGGTCGCCGCGGACCAGGCTGACGGGAGGTCGGAGACCGGACCGCCGGGCGCCGGGAGGGAGGTGAAGCCCTCGTTCGCCTCGACGTTCCGAGCGATCCGACCGGCCGTCTCCGCCACGGTCCGCAGGCCCTCCGGATCGAGCCGCCCGGTGGAGGCGACCCCGATCCTCTGGCCGACCACGAATCGGAGGCTGAGCTGGGCGCTCGTCTCCTCCACGTTCTGGTGGATCTCGCTGTTGGCGAAACGGGTGAGGGCAGCATGCTCGGCGGTGACCAGCGCCTCGGCCTGGGTCGCCCCCTCCGCGGTCGCGAGCCGGACGGCTTCCTCGGCCAGCGCCAGCCACGCTCCCGGGTCACGTCGCCCGCCGTTCGGCCCGTCGCCCGAGTGGTCTACCACTTGCCGACCCCGATCCGGACGTTCCGGAACCGGGCCCCGCTGACGGCGTGGCCGACGTGGCCGACCTGGCCGGGCTCGCCCTTGCCGCAGTTCGGCGTGCCCAGCATCCGGTAGCTGCGCTCGTCGCCGACGGCGTCGCAGGAGCGCCAGAACTCGTAGGTGATCCCGGTGTAGGTCGGGTTCTTGTAGAGCCGGCCGAGCTTGCCGCCCTTGATCTCGCGGGCGACCTCGGTGGCGAACTGGAAGTTCAGGCGCCGATCGTCGATCGACCAGGAGCGGTTTGACTTGAGGTACAGCCCGTCGTCGGTGTCCTGGACGATCTCCTCGAGGCTCATCCCGGGTTTGGGCAGGAGGTTCACGTTCGTCATCCGGATGAGCGGGATCCGGTTCCAGCCGTCGGCCCGCATCGCCCCGCCCGAGCGACGTCCGATCCGGGGCGCCGTCTCCCGGCTGGAGAGATACCCGACGAAGATCCCCGCCTTGACCAGGGGCACGGCCTGGGCCGCCACGCCCTCGTCGTCCCAGCCGAAGGTGCCCATCCCGCCGGGCGCGGTGGCGTCGGCGACGATGTCGATGAGCTCGGAACCGTAGCGGAAGCCCGACTCGAGCTTGTCGGTTGTGAGGAAGCTCGTCCCGGCGTAGGAGGCCTCGGTCCCGAAGACCCGGTCGAGCTCGGTCGGGTGGCCGCAGCTCTCGTGGATCTGGAGATAGAGTTGGCTGGGATCCAGGACGATCGTCGCCCGACCGCTGGGGCACTGCGGCGCCGTCAGGAGCTCGACGGCTTCCTCCGCCAGGGCACCGGCGTGGTCGGCGAGGCGAAGGCCCCGGACATACTCGTGACCGGCGGCCTGCCAGCCGCCGCCCGCATCCGGATAGCTCCGACGCTGGTGCTCGTCGCCCTCGATGGCGTTCGCTTCGATCCCGGCGCCGACGTGGGTGATCGTCTGCTCGGTGTAGCTGCCGTCGCTCGCCGCGAAGATCTTCCACTCGCGCTGGGCGGCGTAGGTCGACTCCGTGTAGGCGATGCCCTTCACCCCGGCCGCGATCCGGTCGGCCTCGAGCAGGTCGGCGATCCGCGTCTCGAGGGGGACCGTGAACGGGTCCTCCACCAGGGGCGTCTCGTAGGTGCCGTGGGCCGCCGGACGGTCGTCGAGCCGGACCCGGTTCCGGAGGGCCGTGGCGCTGGCCCGGGCGATCCGCACGGCCTGCGCGGCGACCCGGTCCACCTCGTCGGCCTCGAGCCGGCTGGAGCTGGCGAAGCCCCACGCACCGTCGACGACGACCCGGATGCCGAAGCCCTCGCTCTCGCCGCTCGCGACACCCTCCACCCGGCCGGTCTTCACGGCGATCGACTCGTCGCGACGACGGACGATCCGGACGTCGGCATACTCGGCGCCCCGAACGGCGGCGGTCGCGAGGGCTCGATCGGTCAGGTCACGCATGGGGCTGCCAGCGTATCAGGTGGCCGGCGGACGGTCAGAGCGTCGGCGCCACGCCGACGGCCTGGCTCGTCAGCCAGACCCCGAGCACGAGGACGACGACACCGGCGACGATCGGCGCGTAGCCGGCCAGTCGGCCGAGGCTCGATCGGGCCGGCAGGTCGTCGACCCGATCGCGGGCGAGGACGAGCCCGAGCCCGACCCCGCCGAGGACGACGGCCATCCCCAAGCCGAAGGCGACGACGAGGACGAGCCCGTAGGCGGCCCGCCCGGTCGCGATCGTCGAGAGGAGGATGATCAGGGCGTTCGTCGATGGGATGACCCCACCGGCCAGCCCGAGGACGAACAGGCTCCGCCAGCCGACCTCGGCTTCGGCCGGCGGAAGGTGATCGTGGTGGGCGCCGCCGTGGTCGTGGGCGTCCGGGTGGTGGTCGGACTCGAGGCCCTCCTCATGCTCGGGGACGACGGCCGCGGCCCGTCGTCGCCGCTTCGCGATCTGGCCGATGAGCAACCACGCCCCGATGCCCAGGACGAGCAGACCGGAGACGACCGGCGCGACCCGGTTGTAGAGCTCCGGGGAGACGACGCCCCGCAGGCCGATGACGACCGCAGCCAGGACGAGGATCCCCAGGGTGTGGGAGACGGTGACGCTCAGGCCCAGGGCCACAGCGTGGACCGGCGTGCCGCGGGTGCCGACGAGATAAGCCCCCATCAGCGTCTTTCCGTGGCCGGGGGTGAGGGCGTGGCCGGCGCCCAGGGCCATGGCGGCCAGGAACGCGCCGACGAGCACGACCGGGGTCAGGTCACGCTGCTCGAGCAGGCCCGAGATCTCGCTGCCGACCCCACCCGGGACGGCCCCGCCGCCGGGCGTGGCCGCTGTGGTCGTTCGGGTCCCGGCACCGGCGCCGTCGGCAGCCCCCGACGTCGTCGGCGGTCCGGCAGCGACCGGGTCCGCGTCGTCCCCGACCGACGGCTCGAACGACGCCGCGCCGGGCAGCGCCGCGGCATCCGGCACCGAGAACGGCGCCAGGACGGGTCCGCCGGGCGAGACCTCGAAGCTCGCCGAGCGGGTGTCCAACGGCTTCGGGATCAGGGCCGCCGGGTAGGCTGTCAGCCGGGCCGAGACGCTCGAGACCGGCGGCGAACCCGGGGCGAGGGTCACGCCGCTGCCGACGGCCGTGATCTCCCGCCAACCGATCCGCCCGGCTCCCGACGTGTCGGCGAAAGCGATCGCGCTGCCCGCGGCGAAGGGTCCGGGGAGCTCGGCCAGGTAGACACAGACGAGCCGCATCGTCTCCATGCCGGCGGCCCCGGGCGGGAAGCTCAGCCCGGCCTCGACGGCCCGGAGGGTGAGCGGCCGCCCGGCGACGCTCAGCGAGAGCGACGGCGCAAGGGCCGGGCAGGCGACCACCCGCTCCGCCTCGGCCTCGGCATCCGACACCGAGCCGTCGCCGTCCGTGTCGATCCGGAGCTTCTCCTGGAAGGTCGGGATCTCGGCCTGGTCCACGACGACGTCGAGGAGGACTCGTTCCGGCTCGACCCGGATCCCGGCGTAGTGATTGATCGTGAAGTTGCCCAGCGGATGGGCGAGGGCGACGGCCGGCAGGACGACCGCCAGGGCGATCCCGACCATCGTCGCGCTCGCGCGCCGGCAGATGGTCATCGCGGACCGTCCGGGGTCGATCGGGCGTGGGCCGGGATCATCCCGGCATGGTAGAGGAGCGCCGTATCGGGGCCTTCGGCAGGCGCCGTCCTGTCAGCCCGGAAGGGTCGCTACACTCGGGCGGTGAGCGAGGCATGGTTCATCACCCTCGAGGGGCCCGACGGGAGCGGTAAGACCCTGGTCGCCGCCCGACTGGCCGACGAGCTGCGAGCGCGCGGCAGGACCGTCATCCTGACCCGGGAGCCGGGCGGGTCGACGGTCGGCGACCGGGTCCGCTCGATCGTCCTCGACCACCGACCGGAGGACCCGCCGCTCGACCATCGGGCCGACGCGCTCCTGTTCGCAGCCGGCCGGGCGCAGCACGTCGCCGAGGTCATCGAGCCGGCCCTGGCCCGGGGCGACGTCGTCGTCTCCGCCCGCTACGCCGACTCGTCGCTGGCCTACCAGGGCTACGGCCTCGGTCTGCCGCTCGCCGAGCTGCGCCGCATCCAGGAGTTCGCGACGGGGGGTCGCTGGCCTGACCTGACCCTCCTGCTCGACCTGCCGGTGGAGGTCGGCCTGGCCCGCAAGCAGGACGACGAGCAGACCCGCTTCGAGGCCGGCTTCGACCTGGCCTATCACCGCCGCGTCCGAGACGGCTTCCTGGCGATGGCGGCCGCCGAGCCCGGGCGCTACCGGATCGTCGACGCGACGCTGCCGGTGGACGCCGTGGTCGAGGCGTGCCTGACCGCGGCTCTAGGACTCCTGGGCGCAGGGTAGCGGCGGCGATCGGGGGCTACTGTCCCGCGGCGGACAGCGGGGCGGCCACGATCCCGCCGATCCCGGTGGCGCGCGCCTCCTCGAGGGCGGCCTTGGCGGCGGCCACCAGGTCGCGCGGGTCGGCTGCGTCGATCGGGAACCGGGCGACCCCGGCCGAGACGCTGACCGGATGGCCACCGGTCGCGGGCAGGGCGGCGATCCCGTCGAGGACCCGTCGCGCCACGGTCAGGCCGGCGGATCCCGGCGCGATGAGCACGAACTCGTCGCCGCCGATCCGGGCCACCGTGTCGACCAGCCGGACCGACTCGGCGAGGACGGCCGCGACGGCCCGGAGGATGTCGTCGCCGGCGGCGTGGCCGGCCGTCTCGTTCATCGCGGTCAGGCCGTCGACGTCGAAGACCGCCAGCGAGACCTCGCTGCCCTGTCGGCCGGCTCGGGCGAGCTCGAGCTCCAGGACCCGGTCGAAGGTGCGTTCGTTGGCCAGCCCGGTCAGCGGGTCCATGTGGGCCATCCGCTCGAACCAGTCGGCCCGTTCCGTGACGAGTGAGGCGAGCTGGGCGCGGTCGATCCCGACCGCGGCCAGATCGGCCATCGCCCGGAGGGTCGCCCGCGTCGACTCGTGGAGGGGGTGGGGTGCCGACCAGCCGAGGGTCATCACCCCGACCCCGGTCTCGAGCCCACCGGCTTCGATGACCAGGGGCAGGTCGGCACCGACGAACGCCCGCCCGTCGGGCATCACGCCGGCCCGATCGAAGACGGCGACCCGCTCCCGGGCGGCGGTCGCGATCGGATGGTCGGCGGTGCGCGCCTCGGCCTCGAACGCCGGGTCGGCCTCGGATGGCATCCCGACGGTGGCGATCAGCTGGAGCTCCGGTCGGTCGGGGTCCTGGAGGAAGACCGCGCCGACCTCGGCATCCACCGCTCGGGCGGTCGCCTGGAGGAGGGCGGCCAGGGTCTGGTCGAGATCGCGTCCGCGGGCGAGGGCCGCGGCGCTCATGGCAAGGAGCTCGGTGGGGCGGTCCATCGCGGCGGCGGTCCCTCAATCGGTGCTGGGCGGACAGGCGGGTTCGGCGGCCGCATCGTACACCGTCGCTCTCGGCGCGGACCCGCCCGTATACTCGGCCCGTGAGACTCGTCGTCGCCATCGTCCACGGCGAGGATGCCGGCGCGCTCGTCGACGGCCTCCTCGAGCGCGACCACCGCGCCACCCGGCTCCACTCGTCCGGCGGCTTCCTCAAGCAGTCGAACGCCACGATCATCGTGGGTGTCGAGGACGACCGGGTCGACGAGGTCCTCGAGGTGGTCCGGGCGACCTGCACGGCCCGGACCCAGGTCGTCAACCCGATGCCCCCGACGATGGAACCGGGTGAGTTCTTCATGCCCTACCCGCTCGAGGTCGAGGTCGGCGGCGCGACGGTCTTCGTCCTTCCGGTCGAACGCTTCGAGCGCCTGTAGCCGAAGGTGACCAGCGCGGACGGGGCGGCTCGATCGTGACCGGCCGGTCGTGGATCGAACGGCTGGAGCCGGCCGCCCCCGACGTCGTGACGGCCTGGCGAGGGATCGACGAAGGCCGCCTCATCTCGGTCCGCCGCGAGGTCCGGCGTCGGGCCGGCCGGGGGACGGCCGAAGGGCTCGTCGGGCAGCTGGCGGCCACCGCGGACGCCCTGGTCGCCCTCGTCAGGGCGCTGCCCGTTGCGGCCTTCGAGCTGCCCGGCGGCGAGGGCGAGTGGACGGTGGCCGAGGCGGTCGGTCATGACGCGGCGGCACGGGCCGGGCTGGTCATCGCCGGCAGCCTGGCGGCCTCGGGTCGCTGGCCGGCCGACGCCCCGACGGTGGTCCCCGGCGTACCCGGCCCGGCCGCGGTCGACGCCCGGGCCCTCATCGCGAAGCTGGAGCAGAGCCAGCGGATCGTGGCCCGGGCGGCCCGGGCGATCGTGGGTCACGAGGACGAGCCGTGCCCCCTCGACCATCCACTCGTCGGGCGCCTGCGCTGCGGCGAGTGGCTCCTGTTCGCCGGCATCCACGACCTCATGCACCTCGAGCAGCTCCACGGGATCGCCGACCGGGTCATGCCGGGCGAGCCCGTCGGCCGGGCCTGATCCGGCGATGTTCCGTCCCGATCTCGTCGACGTCTGGGTCTTCCGACTCGGCCCCGACGACCGGCCGGAGATCCTGCTCATGCGTCGCTCGCCGAGGCGGATCCTGTCCGGGCTGTGGCAGGGCGTCTCGGGTTCGCTGGAACCGGGTGAGCGGATCGCGGCCGGCGCGCTGCGCGAGCTGCGCGAGGAGACCGGCTTCGCCGGCGCCGCCCTCGAGGCGTTCTTCGACCTCGACCAGGTCAACCAGTTCCACGAGCCGAGCGTCGACGCGATCGTCAGCGCGGCCGTCTTCGCCGCCCAGGTGGGACCGGCCGCCGAGGTCGCCCTGTCCGACGAGCACGATGCGGCCCGCTGGGTCACGCCCGCCGGGGCGCTCGACCTCGTCGTCTGGCCGGCCTATCGCGAATCGATCGCCCGGATCGAGCGCGACCTGGTCGACCCCGGTCGTGCGCGCTGGTTCGAGCTGACCCTCGACGGGCGTCGTCTGGAGCCCGGCCCCCCGCCCTGACGAGAAGGCCGCGGTGGAGCGCCGGGCCTCCGCCGGTCAGCCGCCCCCGCTCGCTCCGTCCAGCGATCCGGCCGGCTCGGCAACGACCGTGAGCACGCCGCCGTACATGCCCATCGAGCAAGTGTAGGGGACCGACCCCGGCCGGAGCGCCGGCAGCTCGATGACGTTCTCGCCCTTCTGGAGCGTCGCCGCGATGCCCAGCCCGGGCACCCGCAGGAAGGTCGCGCAGGAGTTCGAGTCGAGCGACTCGACGATCCAGCGCGTCGGCCGACCGGCGTAGATCGAGGCGTTGGCCGGGAAGTATCCGTCCGCCCCCTGGAAGGTATGGAGGAACTGGACCTCGGCCGTGGGGTCGCCGGCCGGCGCGGCCGCAACCGTCTCCGTGCCGAGCGGGATCGAGACGCCCGCCAGGCGGAGCCCACCGGTCGCGTTGACGACCGCGAAACCGAGGACCACGACGCCGACCAGCCGCAGAAGCGTGGGTCGGGCGGCCGTCGGGACCAGGCTCGGCAGACCCGCCAGCGCCAGGAGGCCGGGCGCCGTGCCGAGCGCGAACGCCGCCATCGTCGCACCGGCGATGACCGGCGACCCGGTCGAGAGCGCGTAGACCTGGACGGCCTGGGTGAAGCCGCAGGGGAGGAAGAACGACGCCGCGCCGAGCGCCGCCGCGCGGCCGTCGGAGTATCCGGTGATCCGCCCGCCGTCGAGGCCCAGACCCCGTCCGAGGCTCGGCGGCAGGGTCGGGGACCAGGCGGCGAGGCGCGGCGAGACGCCGGTCAGCCGAGTCCCCAGGATCGTCATCAGGATCGCCACGGCCACCATCAGGACCGCGGTCAGACCGGTCGGCATCGCGAGACTGGCACCCAGCCCGCCGAGGACGGCGCCCAGGACAGCGAAGCCCACGACCCGTCCGGTCACGAAGACGAGACCCGGTCGCAGCCGCTCGAGCCCGCCCGCCTCGATCTCGGGACCACGCCGCGCGGCGAAGGCGGCCGAGAGCGCGAGCACGAGCCCGCCGACCAGCGCCATGCAGGTCGAGACGCCCGCCACGAGGCCGAGCAACAGGGCGACGACGAGCCCGCCCTCGCGCAGGTCTCCGACCCCCGATGCGAGCCGGGCGAGGCCGGTCGTCTGGGCGAGGACCGCGACGATCGCCACCAGGACGAGCCCGCCCCCGGCCGTCAACCAGATCCGCGAGTCACGCTCCAGCCACGGACTCCGCCCGATCCGGTAGCCGGCGGTCTCGATCGCGGCCGCCAGGGCCGAGTCGGCCACCGGGCCGCGGCTCACGACCTCGACCCGGGCCCGCCCGGCCGAGGCCGTGACATGGTCCACGTTGGGGATCCGGCGGACCTGACGCTCGATCCGGCTCTCGCACGATCGGCAGGTCATCCCGACCACCGGGACGACCGTGGTGAAGGGGCCGGGGGGTTCGGGCGCCGCGGCTCGGCCTGCGTTCGGCCGGATCTCGGTACGAGGGCGATGCACTGACATCGGGGACGGTCTCTCGGATGCGAGGAGCCGGTCGGCCACGGAGACGCAGCGCGGCATGGTCCTCGGCTCAATCGTTCCGCGGCAACGATCGGGACGGATCGTGCCGAACGGCACGATCGACGGGACCGCATGGCCCGACCGACCGCGGGCCTTCACGCAGCGGGTGCGGGACCCGCGGGTCCCGGATGGTAGACTGAGCCGCAACCTGCCCCGGCTCGCGGACGGCGGCCGCGCACCCCTCGGAGGCCAGCTTGCACCCACTCACGGAGCCCCCGCGATGACGACCCCGATCGACGCCGCCCAGCGTCGGATCTTCCGCTCGAAGGTCGACACGATCCGGCCGACCTACGGTTTCGAGGACGTCAGCCTGGCGCCCGGGACGAGCACGGTCGAGCCGAACGACGTGGACCTCGGCCAGGTCTTCTGTGGGCTCCCGCTCGGGGTGCCGATCCTCGCCTCGGCGATGGACGCCGTCGTGGACGTGCGGATGACCGGGGAGCTCGCCCGGCTCGGCGGTCTCGCGATCCTCAACCTCGAAGGGGTCCAGGCGCGCTACGACGACCCCGATGCGGTCCTCGCCCGGATCGCAGCCGCCACCGACGGCGAGGTCCAGGACCTGCTCGCCGACGTCTACGCGGCCCCGATCCGCGACGAGCTCATCGCCCTGCGGATCGAGCAGATCCACGCCGCCGGCTCGAAGGCGGCCGTCGCCGCGACCCCCGGCGCCGCCCGGCGGTTCGGCCCGTTCAGCGCCGAGCACGGCGCCGACCTGTTCCTCGTCCAGAGCCAGGTGAGCAGCGCCCGTCACCTGGCGACCGGCTACGACCCGCTCTCGCTCGAGGAGTTCACCCGGTTCATGCCGATCCCCGTGGCCGTCGGCAACACGACGAACGCGGAGGCGGCGTTCGCCCTCATGGAGCAGGGCGCCGCGGCCGTCTTCGTCGGCGTCGGGCCGGGTGCCGCCTGCACCACCCGCGAGGTCCTCGGGATCGGCGTGCCCCAGGTCAGCGCGATCAGCGACGTGGCGGCCGCCCGGGACGGCTACCTGGCCGAGACCGGTCGCTACGTCCCGGTGGTGGCCGACGGCGGGATGCGCCGCGGCGGGGAGCTGGCCAAGGCGATCGCCGCCGGGGCTGACGCGCTGATGATCGGCTCGCCGCTCGCCCGCGCCGAGGAGGCGCCCGGTCGGGGGATGAACTGGGGGATGGCCGCGCCGTCGCCCACCCTGCCGCGCGGGACCCGGATCCGGGTGGGCACGGTCGGGTCGCTCGAGCGGATCCTGTTCGGCCCGGCTCACGTCACCGACGGGTCCGAGAACCTCGTCGGGGCGCTCCGCCAGTCGATGGCCGCCTTGGGGGCCCGGACGATCCACGAGATGCAGGCCGTCGAGATAGTCTACGCACCGTCGGTCCAGACCGAGGGCAAGTCCTGGCAGAAGGGTCGCTGACCGGCGGCCCGGTCGACGGGCCGCGGCGACCGGCGGTCGGCCCGGGCCGTATCCACGGGACGGGATCGCGCGGCCGTGAGCCCAGGCAGGTCGCCGGTCAGTAGACCTCGGGCACGAACGTCTGGTCGCCGATCGGCGGCCGGATGTACCCGCCGTCGGGCTGTCGCGGAGGCAGGACGATCGGCTCGGGCGTGAGGTCCTCGTAGGGGACGAGGCCCAGGAGATGGCGGATGACGTTGAGCCGGGCCCGCTTCTTGTTGTCGCCGTTGACCACGTACCAGGGGGCCTGCTTGATGTCCGTATAGGCGAACATCTCGTCCTTGGCCCGGGAGTACTCGACCCAGCGCGAGCGTGACTGGAGGTCCATCGGGCTGAGCTTCCAGCGCTTGGTCGGATCCTCGAGACGGCTCTGGAAGCGTCGCTCCTGCTCCGCGTCGCTGACCGAGAACCAGTACTTGACCAGGATGATCCCGGAGTGGACGAGCATCCGCTCGAACTCCGGGCAGTCGCGCAGGAAGTCGCGGTACTCCTGCTCGGTGCAGAAGCCCATCACCCGCTCCACACCGGCCCGGTTGTACCAGCTTCGGTCGAACAGGACCATCTCGCCGGCCGCCGGCAGCTCGGCGACGTAGCGTTGGAAATACCACTGCGACTTCTCGCGCTCGGTCGGCGTCCCCAGCGCGACCACCCGGCAGTAGCGAGGGTTGAGGCTCAGGCTGATCGTCTTGATCGCGCCGCCCTTGCCGGCCGCGTCCCGACCCTCGAACACGACGACGAGCTTCAGACCCCTGAGCTTGATCCACTCGAGCAGCTTCACCAGCTCGATCTCGAGCCGGGTCAGCTCGCGAAGGTAGGCCTTGTTCGAGAGGGTCCGATCTGGCGCCCCGATCTCCTCGACCGGTGGGTCCGACCACACGTGGGCCAGCTCGACACTCTGCTCGCGCTGCTCGGCCTTGTCCTTCGGCATCGCTGGAACCTCCCGCCGCGAGTAGACCACAGTCCCACCACGCGTGCGAGGGCCACCTGGTCCCCGGGCATGGCTGATAGTCTGCGTCGGTGAACGTGGTCGCTCTGTTACGCCGCAGCGCCCGGCTCGCGCTCGTCACGGTTGTCCTTTGCCTCATCGGGACGGCCTGTTCGCCGACCGCTCCCGGCCCCTGGACCTACGCGCCGGCGACCGTGGCGCCGACGGCCTCGGGTCCGGCCGTGGGCGGCGGATCGCCCGTTCCGTCGGGTGCTTCGAGCGCTCCGACCGGGTCCGGGCAGGTCTCGGACGGCGGCTCACCGGGACCGTTGCCGTCGGCCACATCCGGATCACCGCGACCGTCCGGGGTCGCGGCCGCCTACCGGTTCGTCTCGGCCGAGCCCTGTCCCAAGAGCCGGTTCACCTGCATCACCCTGGCGGTGCCCCGCGACCACGCCGATCCGGCCGGTCCGACCTGGGACGTCACCTTCGCGATCCAGCGCGCGAAGAAGGAGCGCCGTGGCGTCTTCGTGACCGCGACGGGCGGCCCGGGGTACAGCGGTCTGGACGCGGCGGACAGCTACACGGATGCGTTCGACGCGGCGATCACCGACGCCTACGACATCGTCTTCTTCGACCAGCGCGGCGTCGGCAAGTCGCAGCCCCTCGGCTGTCCGGTCGCGACCGCGACCTACTACCGGAGCGGCGCCGACCCGGCCGACCCGGCCCAGCGGGCGGCGGTGGGGCAGGCCGCGTCGACCTACGTGACCGACTGCCTGAAGGAGACGAAGGTCGATCCGGCCGACCTGCCCTTCTACGCCACCAGCCAGGCGATCGAGGACCTCGAGGCGTTCCGGCAGTACCTTGGCGTCGAGAAGCTCGACCTCTACGGTGAGAGCTACGGATCGCAGTACGTCCAGACCTACGCGACGGCCCACCCGGACCGCGTCGCGGCCCTCTTCCTGGACGGTCCCGTGGACCTGACCGTCGACGGCATCCCCTACTACGTGGAGGCAGCCCGGGCGTTCGACGACGCCCTCGTCGCGACCCTCTCGACCTGCGCCGCTGATCGCGGCTGCCGGGGCGACACGTCCGGGAGCACGCCCCTGGCCGCGTACGACGCGCTCGCGACGAAGCTCGACCAGGGTCCGATCACCTTCCGCTTCCCGACCGCGCAGGGGACGTTCGAGGACCGTCAGCTGACCCGGGCGGACCTCGACAACGCCGTGGTCAACTACCTCTACTCGCCGTACGACCGGAGCCAGCTGGAGCGGGACCTGAGCGCGGCGTCGGCCGGTGACTACGTCCCGCTCGCCAGGGCGGCCTACGACAGCGTCTCGGTCGACCCGGAGACGCTCGCCGCTCGCCCGGACCCGACCTATTCCGACGCGATGTACTACGCCGTCGAGTGCCAGGACTACGCCTACTACGCCGATAAGGGCGACCCGCCCAGCCGGTTGAACGCCTGGCTGGACGACGGCGAGCGGCTGGGCGTCAACGACCTCCGGCTGGGCGCGACTTTCTACGGCGACCTGCCCTGCCTCTACTGGCCGTCTCAGCCGAAGAGCGCGGTCCGGCCCGCCCCGATCACCGATCCGCCCTATCCGACGTTCGTCCTGACGGCGACCCTCGACACGGCGGTCCCGATCGCCAACGCGATGCGCCTCTACGCACGGCTCCAGGACGCCTACTTCATCGAGGCAATCGGCGGGGCGCACGTGATCTTCGGTCGGGGCGACGCCTGCCCCGACGAGATCGTCACGAAGTTCCTGGCCGACGGGACCCGACCCAGCGCGCGGGTCCTGAGCTGTCCGAACAGCGTCGCCGACGCCTACGTCGCGAATGCCCGGCCCGCCGCCGGTGACTACCCTGACGCACTCGCCCTGATGAGCTCGATGGACGACCAGATCGTCAACACGGACGACTATGCCTTCCGGCTCGACGAGGACCCGATCACGATGGGCTGCGACCTCGGCGGGACCCTCCGCTACGAGCCGGTCGACAAGGGCACCCGGCTCGTCCTCAAGGGCTGCACGTTCACGAAGGGCGGCGCGATGACCGGATCCGGTCTCATCGACGACGACGCGGGCAGCCTCGCCCTGACCGTGAGCGTCCCGGGCGGGCGGCTGCGCTACCTGCGGAACGCCGACGACGTTCGCTCGGTGGTCGGCACGTATCGGGGACGGTCGGTGGCGCTCAAGCGTTGAGGCGGGGCCGGCCCGGACCGCCGCGAGCCCGGGCCGCTATCCTTCGACGGGGCGGCGCAGCGCGGAGGCGGCAGGTTGACAGACCCCGAGGGCACGGAACCGAGCCACGAGCCGCCGTCGGCGGCCCAGCCCGACCGGGGCAAGACCGTCCACGGCGAGGTCGCCAACGCCGGTCACCGGGTCCTGGCTCCCGACGACGCCGAGGTCGAGGCCTACCTCGAGACCGCCCTCAAGGCGCCCGGCCCGGAGCGCTCGCCCGAGGATCGGCCCGGTTCCGGCGTCCCGCCCGGAGCCTCGACCGGCGAGCCGGACACGGTGGTGGTCCTGGACTTCGGCAGCCAGTTCGCCCAGCTGATCGCGCGCCGGATCAGGGAGCTCAACGTCTACTCCGAGCTCCTGCCCCACGACACGCCCTATGCCGAGATCGAACGTCGCAACGCCCGGGCGATCATCCTGTCCGGCGGTCCGATGTCGGTCTACGACCCCGACGCTCCTCGACCCGACGCCGCGGTCTGGAGCGGCCGGATCCCTGTCCTGGGCATCTGCTACGGCGCCCAGCTCATGGCCCTCGAGCTGGGCGGCGACGTCCTCCCGACGGCGAAGCGGGAGTACGGTCCGGCGACCGTCACGATCACCGCCGAGGACGGCTTGTTCACCGGGCTCGATCGCGACCAGCCGGTCTGGATGAGCCACGGCGACTCGATCACCCGACTGCCCGAGGGCTTCCGCTCCACCGCCCAGACCGATTCCACGCCGTTCGCCGGCCTGGTCGACCCGGCGCGCAACCTGTACGGCATCCAGTTCCACCCGGAGGTGGTCCACACCCCGCGCGGGCGCGACGTCCTGCGCAACTTCGTGGTCGGGATCGCCGGCGCGCGACCGACCTGGACCCCGGCGAACTTCATCGAGTCGACCGTCGCCGAGATCCGTGCCCGGGTGGATGCCCACGCCCGCGAGGTCGGCTCGGACGGCCTGGTCATCTGCGCCCTGAGCGGTGGCGTCGACTCGGCCGTCGCGGCCGCCCTCGTGCATCGCGCGGTCGGCGACCGGCTGACCTGCATCTACGTCGACCACGGGCTCATGCGCAAGAAGGAGTCCGAGCTCCTCCGGGTGACCTTCGAGAAGAACCTCGGGATGCGTCTGGTCATGGTCGACGCCCGGGAGCGGTTCCTCGACCGGCTGGCCGGGGTGGTGGACCCCGAGCAGAAGCGGCGGATCATCGGCGACGAGTTCATCCGGGTCTTCGAGGAAGAGGCGGCGAAGCTCGGGCGGATCGACTTCCTGACCCAGGGCACGCTCTACCCGGACGTCATCGAGAGTGCGACCTCGGACACCAAGACGGCGCAGAAGATCAAGACCCACCACAACGTCGGGGGGCTGCCGGCGGACCTCCGGTTCAAGCTCATCGAGCCGCTCCGCTACCTGTTCAAGGACGAGGTCCGGGTCGTTGGAGCCGAGCTGGGGTTGCCCGACGCGATGGTCCAGCGCCAGCCGTTCCCCGGCCCCGGGCTGGCCATCCGGATCATCGGCGAAGTCACTGCGGAACGGCTCGAGACGCTCCGCGACGCGGACTGGATCGTCATCGACGAGATCAAGGCCGCAGGGCTCTATCGCTCCGTCTGGCAGTCGTTCGCCATCCTCACCCCCGTCCGCTCGGTCGGGGTCATGGGCGACGGTCGGACCTACGCCAACGTCGTCGCCATCCGGGCCGTCACCTCGGACGACGGGATGACCGCCGACTGGGCCAAGCTCCCGTACGACGTGCTGGCGAAGATCAGCTCGCGGATCGTCAACGAGGTCGCCGGGGTCAACCGGGTCGTCTACGACATCAGCTCGAAACCGCCTGCCACGATCGAGTGGGAGTAGGACTTTCGGGGGGTCCATCGGCAGGGGTGACGCGGTAGCATTCGGGCCATGGCCGAGACGAAATCGCCCCCTCCCGCCATCTGTCCGTGGTGCTCCGCGGAGCTGCCCGACCCGACGGTGGTGAACTGCCCGACCTGTCACGCGAACCTCGCGGCCGCGCCCGACTCCCAGGTCCCAGGGGTGACCGCGGTCGATATCGAGGCTCTCGCTCTGCGCCGGACGAGCCCGCCGAAGAAGAACCGGATCCTCTCCTGGATCAGCGGCGACACCGACTACGAGGACGTCGCGGAGCCGATCGCGCCCCCCGGCTCGCTCGACCTGCCCGGTCCCGAGGTCCGCCGCGAGATGCTCCGGCTGGAGATGGCGGCGAAGATCGCCGATCTGACCGCCGAGGCCGGGGCGATGGCCGCGGACGAGGCGCTCGCCGCCGGGGCGACCGGCGACCTCGCCGCCGCCCGGGCCGACATCCAGGCCGAGGTGGACGCCACGGCCGTGGCCGAGGCGCTGGTCGCCGAGGACCTCGCCCCGCTTCCCGACGCCGGCGGCGCCACGGCCGCCGACCCGCCGGACGCGACCGAGGACGGAGCCGACTCGCCCGCCTGATCGAGTCCCGGCGCCGATACGCGGCTATCCTCGGGCGGTGACCGACCGCCTGCCACCGCCGGGTCCGTCCTACCTGCGCGAGCACGACGTGCACGTCGCCACGGCCCGCTTCCGGGCCGGGATGAGCGTCCCGTCCACGCTCCCCGACGGCTGGTGGATCGCCCTGCTCTGGGTGGCCGACGACGCCGGCGTGGTGAGCTTCCGCGACGTCGCCCCGCCGGCCGGCCCGCCGCCCGAGCCGCCCCTCGCCCGGCTGGGCCCGGCCTTCTCGGGGGCCCTGTCCGGGTTCATCCTGGAGGACGCCGGGCGGCTCGCGATCCGGCTGGCCCAACTCGCCCAGCCGACCGACCCGCTCGAACCGTGGCGGTCCCCGCTCGCGATCCGGGCGGCCTTCCGCTGGGAGCCGATGCGGTCGGCGAGCCTCCAGCCGGCGGAGCTGGCCGAGACGGTCCTGGCCGCCTTCCGTCGCTCCGTGGAGAGCCTGACCAGGCCCTGACCCATCCCAGCCGGCCCGACGTCCGAGGCGCTCCGGGGACGGCCCCCGTCGTCGCGGGGCGCGGGAGGTTAGACTCGGGCGGACGTGAAGGACCTCTTCGACGAGTTCATGGACGAGATCCGACGCCGGCAGGAGGGCCTGACCGGTGGCGGTGATCCCGAACGACCGGTGCCGGGCGACGACCGGGACGATGACGATCCGTCCCGGCGCGAACGGGCGGACGACGACGGCCCGGCGAACGCCGAGGCGGATGACGAGTCGGGGGCGCCCGACGACACCGAGGCCGCTGACGACGCCGAGGAGGACGACGACGACCGGCCCGTCGAACCCGACGGTGGCGGGCCGCGGCGACCCCGACCGGTGGTGGTCGGCGGCCCGAACGACGGCGCCCCGGGGCGTCGAGGGCGGCTGCGCGGACCCCTGATCGTCCTGGCGATCGGCGCGATCTTCCTGATCCTGACCCTGGCCGGCGCGCTCCTCGACCTCGTCACCGACGCGATGTGGTTCAAGAGCGTCGGCTACGACGCCGTCTTCTTCACCCGGTTGGGGACCCAGGCCGTCCTGTTCATCGTGATCTTCGTGGCGGTCAGCCTCTTCCTCGGCGGCAACATCTGGCTCGCCGGGCGACTGGCGCCCCCGCCCGATCCGGAGCGGACGGGCTCGGTGGGCGCCTTCGCCACCCGCCTCGGGGAGGCCTTCGGGATCGACACCCGGGACGGCTCCCCGATGTCCGGTCCGAGGGGCCGGTCCGGGCCCGGCGGTCGGCGGCCGATCGGCCGGCCCGGCTTCGAGGGTGCGGGCTTCGGCGGTCCGGGCGGGGTCGGCACGATCACCTTCGGCGCCGACGATCTGCCCGACCTCGTCCCGGTCTTCCGCTGGGTCCTGATCGGTCTCGCCGTGGTGATCGCCCTCGGCGCCGCCGGGTCCGCCGCCGGCCAGTGGGAGACGGTCCAGCTCTGGCGCAACCAGGTGCCCTACAGCCTGCCCGGCGTGGCGCCCGTGGTGGACCCGATCTTCGGGCGCGATATCAGCTACTACCTCTTCGAGCTCCCGTTCCTGCGCGTCGTCCAGTCGGCGATCAACGCCCTGCTCATCGCGGCGCTGGTCCTGAGCTTCGGCCGCTACCTCCTGGCCGGCGTGCGTGGCGGCCTCACCTTCACGACGTCGATGCGGGTCCATCTCGCGGTCCTCGGCGGGCTCTACCTCCTCTCGGTGGCGTGGGGCTACCAGCTCGACAAGCTCGAGCTGGTCTACAGCGTCAACCTCATCGGCACCCAGGGCGGGAACTTCGTCGGCGTCGGGTATACGGACCAGAACGCCCGGTTCCTGGCCTTCGACGTGCTGACCGCGGTCTCGGCCTTCGCCGGGGCTTTCCTCGTGATCGGGGCGTTCACCCACGCGATGTGGCCGCTCGGAGCGGTCGTCGTCATCTGGTTCAGCGCCTCGGTCATCCTGGGGACCGTCTATCCCGGCCTCGTCCAGCGCCTGAGCGTCGAGCCCGACCAGCTGAACAAGGAGACGCCCTACATCGGCAACAACATCAACATGACCCGGGTGGCCTTCGACATCACCGACTGGGAACGACGGGACTACGGAGGCGAGGCCCCGCTCACCCCGGCGGCGGTGGCCAGCGAGGCGTCGACGTTCCAGAACGTCCGCCTCTGGGACTACCGCCCCCTCAAGGACTCGCTCGAGCAGCTCCAGGCGGTCCGCCAGTACTACGTCTTTCAGGACGTGGACACAGACCGCTACCTGATCGACGGGACGAAGCGCCAGGTGATGCTCTCGGCTCGTGAGCTGGCGCCCGAGCGCAACCCGCAGGGCGGGACCTGGGTGAACCAGCGGATCACCTTCACCCACGGGATCGGCACGGCGATGGTGCCGGTCAACGAGGCGACCGAGGGCGGTCAGCCGCGCCTGATCATCCGCGACCTGCCGTCAACGTCGCTCGGGGGCGCGCCGCCGGTGACCCAGCCCCGGATCTACTTCGGGGAGCGACCGAGCGACTGGATCATCACCGGCGCCCGCCAGGCCGAGTTCGACTATCCGGTCGGCACCACCGCCACCGACGGCCAGCTGGAACCTGGCCAGACCACCCGTTGGTCCGGCACGAGCGGGGTGAAGCTGGACACGACCCTCTCACGCCTCCTGTTCGCCCTCCGCTTCCGCGACCTCAACCTGCTCATCAGCGACCAGGTGACCGCCGACAGCCAGCTCCTGTTCCACCGCTGGATCGGCGATCGGCTGCCCCGGATCGCGCCGTTCCTCCAGTACGACAAGGATCCCTACCTGGTCGTCACCGGGGACGGCCGGTTCGTCTACATCCAGGACGCCTACACCACCAGCGACCGCTTCCCGAACGCCCAGTGGCTCGATCCGGGAGCGCTGCCGACCGGGAGCAACCTGGCCCAGGGATCGTTCAACTACCTGCGCAACAGCGTGAAGATCGTCATGGACGCCTACACGGGCGAGACGACCTTCTACGTGGCCGATCCGAGCGACCCGATCATCCGGACCTACGAGCGGATCTTCCCGACCCTGTTCAAGCAGCTCTCGGAGCTGACCCCCGACCTGACCGCTCATCTGCGGGTCCCCGAGGAGCAGTTCAACGCCCAGACCCGGACCTACGCTCGCTACCACGTCACCGACGCCGCGGCGTTCTACAACAACGAGGACCTGTGGACCGTGCCGCCGGATCCGGGTGGCACGCAGAGTCTTCCGAACGAGGCGTACTACGTCGTGATGCGGATGCCCGGAGAGCCCGAGCCGGAGTTCCTCCTCCTCCAGCCGATGGTCCCGACCTCACGTCCGAACATGATCTCCTGGATCGCCGCCCGGATGGACGACCCGGCCTATGGCTCGGTCCGGGTCTACCAATTCCCGCAGTCCACGTCCGTCCTCGGGCCGACCCAGATCGAGGCGAAGATCGACGCCGACCCGATCATCGCCTCGCAGACCACCCTCTGGGACCAGGCCGGCAGCAAGGTGATCCGGGGCAACCTCATCGTGGTCCCGGTCCAGGACGCGATCATCTACCTCCAACCGGTCTACCTCCAGTCGTCGAGCAGCGCCTTCCCCGAGTTCCAGCGGATCATCGTGGCCACGCCCCGGCGGATCGTCTGGGGCCGGACCCTGACCGAGGCGCTCGGCCTGCTCTTCGCCGCCGAGGGACCGGCCCCGACGCCCAGCGGCAGCCCGTCGCCGGGGGCCAGCCCCACCCCGGGTCCGGGCGCGAGCCAGACGCCCGTGCCGACGACTGGGCCGATCGCCAGCCCGCCGAGCGGCGACGTGGCCGCCCTCATCGCCTACGCCAACGAGCACTTCGAGAAGGCCCAGGCGGCGCTCCGGGCGGGCGACTTCGCGACGTACGGCGCCGAGATCGCCAAGGTCCAGGAGGCGCTCCGCCAGCTCGACTCGCTCGTGAAGGTCAGCCCGGCGCCGTGACCGGGGGGTGACCCGCGGCGGTCTCGGCGAGGCGGCCCGGATCGTCGTCGGCGCTCCGCGGCTGTGGGGGCTCGCCCTGGCCGGCTTCCTCGCCCGGGGCGGGATCGTCCTCTTCGCCCTGCCGATCCTCGTCGTGCCGAGCGTGGTGGGGATCGTCACGTTCGTCGGCCCGGACGCCGTCACCGCCGCCGGCTTCTCGGAGCGGTTCGTCGCCCTGCTCGCCGGGACGACCGCGATCCTCGGCGGATGGCTCGTCCTCGGGCTGGTGGTCGGGGTGCTCGTCGAGCTGGCCCTGATCGAGGTGGTGGTCCCCGGACCGACCGGCGCCGACGCCTCCCGGAACGGTCCCTCCCCCGGTCCGACCCGTCGTGGCCGCCTCATCGGGCGGCTGATCGTGGTCAGGGCGTTCAGCCTCGTCCCGTTCGGGCTGGCGGTCGCCGTCGCGAGCGCCCGACTCATCGACGCGGGCTACCAGGAGATGATCCTGCCCAGCGACACGAGCGCCCCGCTCGTCGGACGGATCCTCCTTGCCGCCCCGGACGCGATCGTCCTCTTGGCCCTGGGCTGGATCATCAGCGAGGTCGAAGGGACCCTTGCCGCCCGGC
This sequence comes from uncultured Chloroflexia bacterium, assembly GCA_963809595.1. Lineage (GTDB taxonomy): Bacteria > Chloroflexota > Limnocylindria > Limnocylindrales > CSP1-4 > Chersky-267. The sequence goes on from CAWEKG010000003.1 coordinate 458,045, forward strand.
TCGTCGCGATCGACGGCCGACCGGCCCTCCGCGCCCTCGTCGGCGCCGTCGGCTGGGTCGTCCGCCGGCCCCTCAGGACCGCCTGGATCGGTGGGGGCACGGCCGCGGCGAGCATCGTCGTCCTGGCCGCAGCCCTGGCCGCGACGTCCGCGGCATGGGCGCTCGTCCGGGACGCCCTCCTCGGTCCACCGGAGCCGGCCCTGGCGGTCGCGGCCGTCCTCGGTTTCGTGGCGATCTGGCTCGCCGCGTTGGTGCTGGCCGGGCTCGTCTCGGCCTGGCGCAGCGTGGCCTGGAGTCTGGCCGTCGCGGGGGACCATCGGGGGGGTGGTACCCGACCGTCGGCGGGTGGCACTCTGTAGCGGCTCGTCGCCGGACGTGGGTCCGACGCGGGGCGTGGGAGGATGCGGTGACGGCGACCTCGATCGTCTGCAGGGAATGCGGCAGCCCGGTCCCGTACGGGCGGCTGTCGTGCCCCAGCTGCGGCGAGCTCCTGGCCTCGGTCGCCGGCGCTCGACCGCCGGGCGCCCCTGTGACGACCTCCGCGGCCCCGACGACCCCGTCTCGATCGACTCGGCCGGCCACGGGGGCCCCGGTGGCCGCGGCCGCGAAGGCGGCGCCCCGCACGCCGGCGGCGACCCCCAAGCCAGCGGCCCCGACCGTCAAGCCACCCGCTCCGGCCGCATCGGAAACGCCCGCCCCGACCGCCGCGCCGGCCACCTCGTCACGCCGGTCGCGGGTGTCACAGACCTTCGGCCGTCCGGCGAAGACCAGGGAACCGGCCTTGGCTCCCGCTCCGGTCGTCGAGCCGACCCCGGTCGAGATCGCGGCGGCTCCGACCCCGATCGAGATCGAGGCGGCTCCCGTCACGTCCCAGGCAACTCCGGTCCAGGCAGCTCCTGCCCCGGTCCGGGTCACCCCACCGGTCCTCGGCGACTGGCCGGTCGCCGAGCCGACGGCCGAGCCGGGCCCGACCACACCGGGAGCGCTCGCCTCGCACGATCGGGCGCTCGCCACGGACGCTCCGGCGCCCGCCCCGGTCTCGGCCGCGGTCGCCGGACCGATCCCGAGCACGGCTGCCGTGGCATGGCCGCCCGCCGCCTGGCCGGCCGACGAGGCCCGGCCCCGACCGCCCGCGTCGGTCCCGCGCCCGCCGGCTCCGACCGGAGCGGTCGCCGGCGCCTACCTTGCGCCCTCGGCCACCTACACTGCCGGTGGTCCGCGACCGGCGATGCCGACGATCCCACCGGAACCCGTGAGTGCCCCGATGACGGCCGCGGCGACCGCGTCGGCGACGGGCCGTCGGGGCATGGCCGTGCCGGCGGAGCTCGCGGAGTGGCTGGCGATCGGCGGTTCGGTCTTGGTCATCGTGAGCTTCGTGCTGCCGTGGGCCACCGATGGGGTCATCGGCTCGCGGGGGAGCGGCTACACCTCCGACTGGGGGCTGGCGAACCCGGGTCATCTCGTGCTGATCCTCGCCACCCTGACCATCCTCGTGCTCCATATCGTCCCGAACCGGGTCCCGCGCTGGGTCCGCTCGGGGGTCCTGCCCCTTCTCGTCGGCGGTGTCCTCCTCGGGCTCGCGTTCGCCTACTACGCCCGGCCGTTCGGGGGTGGGACCGGCGTGGCGGTGGAGCTGGCCGGCGCCCTCGTCCTGGTCGGCGGCGGCCTGCTCGGGATCCCGTCCGCGCGCAACGAACCCACGACTCCGGGCGTCTAGCCCAGCGCGAACCCCTGCTACACTGCGCCGGACGCCCCGGCAGCGCCCCACCGGGCGCGGTGGACCGGGCCGCTGGAGGCAAGCACAGGCCGGATGGACCAGGTCATCGGGCAGATCGGCTCCACGATCAGCGGGTTCTTCGGGAACCCGGCGGTCCAGCTCGCGCTCAGGGGGATGGGCGTCTACCTCGTCGGGATCTGGCTGGCCTCCGCCTACTGGGCGTTCCGGGATCTCCAGGGTCGGACCGACAACCCCGTCGCGCCCTACCTCGTCGCGGCCATCGTCATCCTCTTCACCCCGGTCTTCTTCATCCTGGCGATCATCGTCTACAGGATCGTCCGACCCCACGAGCGGATCGGCGAGGTGAACGAGCGGGCACTCGCCGAGGAGGCTCTGCTCAACGAGGTCGAGGCCGTCCCTCACTGCCCGGGCTGCCGTCGGCGGGTGAACGAGGAATGGCTGATCTGCCCCAGCTGCCGGACCCGGCTGAACCGGGTCTGCCCGAACTGCTCGCGGCTGGTGGGACTCGACTGGTCCCTGTGCGCCTGGTGTGGGCGGGATTTCGAGCGGCGTGAGGCGCCCGGCGGGGCGGTGACCCGACCGGTCCCGGCCCCGGTCGTGCCGGCAGCGCCGGCAGCCGCGACGAAACCGGCCCGCAAGACCGGCATCCGGGCGGCCGCGACGGGCACCCCGGCCGACCCGATCCCGGAGCGTTGACCGAGCCGTCTCCACAGGACCCGAGCTTAGGCGAGCGCCCCACGGCCGGAGCCGACCCCGACCCGACCCGACCCGGCCTTCAGACCTTCTCGCTCGAGGGACGCCGCGCGCCCGGTCTCTATCTCGTCGGCTGGGTCGCGACCGTCTTCGGTGGGGGGCTGCTCGGTGCCGAGATCGCGACCGGCAGCGGCGGGACGGGCGGGCTCATCCTGACCGTGGCCGGATCGCTCATCCTCGGGCTCGGGCTGGTGGCGGCGGCCGGCGCCCAGGGGATCGAGCGGCGGGAGCGCGACGACCTGGGCTACCGCGGGCCGTCACCGTTCCTCGTCTTCGCGGCCGCGCTGGTGCTGACCATCCTGGCCACCGTCCCGCTGGCTCTGGCCCGGTCCGATCCGAAGGCGATGACCACGATCCTCCTCGCGGTCCTGCTCACCGACGGGATCTGGATCCTGCTCATCGGCCTGACCGTGGTCGGCGTCGGTGCGCTGCGCTGGACCGAGATCGGCCCCGGGATCGCCGGGGCCCGTCCGGCGAAGGTCGCCGGCGACGTCCTGTTCGGCGCACTGGCGGCCTTGCCGGTCATCCTGGTGAGCGGGCTGCTCGGGAGCATCCTCGTCCGGCTCGTCGGGGTCCGACCCGAGAGCCCCCTGCCGACGCCGAGCGGGGGCGGCGAACTGCTCCTCGGCCTCCTCGCGGCGGTCGTGATCGCCCCGATCGGCGAGGAGATCTTCTACCGCGGGTTCGCCACCACCGCCTGGGCCCGGGCCTCCGGGACGACCGCCGCCGTCGTCAAAGGCGCCCTCTTCTTCTCGGTCGCCCACGTCCTCACGCTCGGCGGTCAGACGTTCGGCGAGGCGGCCGGGTCCGCCCTCGTCGCGTTCCTGGTGCGTCTCCCGGTGGGGCTGGCGCTCGGCTGGGTCTTCCTCCGGCGCGACTCGCTGCCGGCCTCGATCGCGCTCCACGCCACGTACAACGGGGTCATCGTCCTGGCGGCCTTCAGCGCGGCCTGAGCGTCCTCGTCGGCCCCATCGATCCGCGGCGAAGACCCAGGCATGCGACCGGTGAGCGGCGCCCGATAGGCTCGGGTCGTTCCCGGGTCCGGATGGCGGGGGAGATCGGCGGGCTCCCGTCGTCCGGGCCCGGGACGCCTCCGTCGACCCAGCTTCGAGGAGCCACCGTGATGCCCCAGCCGACAGATGGCCGCCCGAGCCGGGTCGGGGCGCGCGACGGGCTCGGTCGGTCGGGCCTCGGCGAGGGACGCCAGGGCAGGGCGATCCGCGAGGTGCCCGCCGCTGAGCGGCCCCGCGAGCGCCTCGCCCTTCGCGGGGTCGGCGGGCTGACGACGGCGGAGCTCATCGCGCTCATCTGGGGGTCCGGAGCACGCGGCGCCAGCGCCGTGGATCTCGCCGAGGAGGCCCTTGCCCGGAACGACGGGCTGACCGGACTGGCCCGCGCCTCGGACCTCGAGCTCGAGGGCATCCCCGGGGTCGGGGTCGCCAAGGCCGGGCAGCTCACGGCGGCGTTCGAGCTCGGGCGACGGCTCCTTGCCGACTGGCCCTCGGGACGCTGGTCGATCCGCTCACCGGGCGACGTCGCCGATCGGCTCATCCTCCAGATGGGGCGGCTCGAACGGGAGGAGCTGCGGGTGGTCCTCCTGAACACGAAGAACGTGGTCCTGCGGGTGACCACGGTCTACCAGGGCAACGTCTCGTCGAGCATGGTCCGGGTCGGCGAGCTCTTCCGCGACGCGGTCCGGCTCAACGCCAGCGGGCTCATCCTCGTCCACAACCACCCGTCCGGCGACCCCACGCCCTCGCCCGACGACCTCCACCTGACCGCCGAGGCGCTGGCCGCTGGTCGCCTGCTCGACATCGACCTGCTCGACCACCTGGTGATCGGCCACGACGCCTACATCTCGCTGCGGGACCGCGGCGTGGCCTTCGACCGGCCCGGTGCCGGCGCTCGGGCCTGAGCTGCTCGGCTACTTCTTCTCGGGTTGGTAGTAGGGGTTCGTGCCGGAGGCGTGATCGGTCGTGTCGACGATCGCGACGATCTCGGGGACGGCCCGCTTGATCGCGACCTCGACGCCCTGGCGAAGGGTGACGTCGACCTGGGCGCAACCGACGCAGCCGCCGCCCATCGAGATGAAGGCGGTCCCGTCGCGGACCTCGAGCAGGTCGATGATGCCGCCGTGGCTGGCGACGCCGGGGTTGACCTGCCGGTCGAGGACCTCCTGGACCCTGGCCGCGAGCGGGTCGCTCCATCCGGCGTTCGGGTTGTCGATGGCGATCGCGCCGCCGAAGGCCGACGTGTCCAGGCCGATCGTCGCGCCGCGCATCGCCTCGGCATCCCGAGCGGCGAGGTAGACCACGCCCTGGGGTGTCTCCACGATGATGTCCGACGGGTCGGCGGCCTCCGGTGTGACCAACGTCAGGTCGTAGGCGAAGGTCTGACCACGTCGTCCCCCGATCGCGATCCGCAGCCGGGCGTCGGGCGTGCCGGCGCTCCGGGCGGCCGCGGCGATCTTGGCCTGCGCCTCGGGTGTGATGAGGAGGAGTGGTGCGACCATCCGGCGCATCGTACGCCGGACGAGCGCCGGGGCGGCGTACGATCGGCAGGTCATGACCCGGATCCTCCTCCTCGTCCCGTCACGGACCTACCGGGCGACCGACTTCATCGAGGCGGCGCGGTCGCTCGACGTCGAGGTCGTCGTCGGTACCCAGGACCCGTCACCGGTCGCCGCGGCCGCGCAGGGCGGGATGGTGGCGGTGGACCTCGAGGACGTCGAGGCCGGTCGCCGGACGATCGTCGAGCTCGACCGCGCTCGACGTCTCGACGCCGTCGTGCCCGTCGACGACGGCTCGACCCTCGTGGCGGCGGCCGCGTCCGAGTCGCTGGGCCTGGCCCATAACCGGCTCGAGGCTGTCGAGGCCAGCCGGGACAAGGCGCGGACCCGCGAGCTGCTCGCCCGCGCCGGGCTGCAGACCCCCCGGTTCCGGACGTGGCCCGCCGACGCCGACCCGGACGAGGTGCCGACCGCGACGTTCCCGGTCGTGGTCAAGCCGATCGACCTGTCCGGCAGCCGGGGGGTCATCCGGGCGGACGACCCGGCCGGGCTGGCGGCGGCCTTCGCGCGGGTCGCCGCGATCGTCCGCTCGCCCGACGTCTGCCCGCCCGGCGACCGGCCCCAGCGGATCCTGGTCGAGGACTTCATCCCCGGGGCCGAGGTCGCCGTCGAGGGTCTGCTCCGGGACGGCCGGCTCGAGGTCCTGGCGATCTTCGACAAGCCGGACCCGCTCGACGGGCCGTACTTCGCCGAGACGATCTACGTGACCCCGTCGCGGCTGCCCCCTGAGATCCTGGCCCTGATCGAGCGCACGACCGCGGCCGCCGCGACGGCGATCGGTCTGACCGAGGGCCCGATCCATGCCGAGCTCCGGGTCAACGACGGCGGCGCTTGGGTCCTCGAGATCGCGGCACGGTCGATCGGCGGGCTGTGCGGGCGGACCCTCCGCTTCGGTGCCGGCATCTCGCTCGAGGAGCTGATCCTCCGCCACGCCGCGGGGATGGCCCTGCCGCCTCACGAGCGCGAGCGATCCGCCGCCGGCGTGCTCATGCTCCCGATCGAGGCCGGTGGGATCCTCCGCGAGATCCGGGGCGCCGCCGCCGCCGAGGCCGTGGCGGGGATCGACGGTCTGCGGATCACGATCCCGCCCGGGGAGCCGCTCGTCCCGCTCCCGGAAGGTGACCGCTACCTGGGCTTCATGTTCGCCCGGGCGGCGACCCCGGCGGCGGTGGAGACGGCGCTGCGCGAGGCGTGGTCCCGGCTCGAGGTCGTCGTCGACCCAGCCTGACGGCCCACGGCGTCGATCCACTCGACCGTCCCTCGACGTCGCTCCCATCCGGCGTGGGCCCAGGGCCGCGCCCAGAGCCCGACCGGCGACGCCAGGTCCCTCGGACCGGGACCCGCCGCCGGGCCGGGTATACTGCACGGGCTCTTCCCCGCTGCGACCCCATCGCCCCGCGCCCGGCCCCGGGCCTGTCGGTGGCGCGGCGCCATCTCGAAGGACCTGCCCCTCATCATGTTCGATCGGATCCTCGGCTACTTCTCCCGTGACATCGGGATCGACCTCGGGACCGCCAACACCCTGGTCTGGGTCCGGAACCGCGGGATCGTCATGAGCGAGCCGAGCGTGGTGGCGATCGAGGCGAAGTCGAAGAAGGTCCTGGCGATCGGCGCCGAGGCGAAGCGGATGGTCGGCCGGACCCCGGCCTCGATCATCGCGGTCCGCCCGCTGCGCGACGGGGTCATCAGCGACTTCGACGTGACCGAGCAGATGCTCAAGTACTTCGTGAACCGGGTCCACGACCGGGTCGGGCTCATCCCCCGACCGCGGATGCTCCTGGGCATCCCTTCGGGCGTGACCGAGGTGGAGAAGCGGGCCGTCCGCGACGCGGCGCTCAATGCCGGCGCCCGCTGGGCGCGCCTCATCGAAGAGCCGATGGCCGCCGCCATCGGGGCCGGCCTGCCGGTCAGCGAACCGTCGGGCAGCCTCATCGTCGACATCGGCGGCGGGACCACCGAGGTCGCGGTCATCAGCCTGGGCGGGATCGTCGTCGCCCGGAGCATCCGGATCGGTGGCGACGAGATGGACCAGGACATCGTCCTGTTCGCCCGGCGCGAGTACAACCTCTTCCTCGGCGAGCGGACCGCCGAGGACATCAAGATCGCGATCGCCTCGGCCTACCCCGGCGAGTGGGACGCCCAGCGGGTCCTCCTCCGCGGGCGTGACCTCCTGACCGGCCTGCCCCGCAGCGTCGAGGTCGGCGCCGACCAGATCCGCGAGGCGATCGAGCCGTCGGTCCAGCAGATCGTGGACACGATCAAGGACACGATCGAGGAGACCCCGCCGGAGCTCGTCGCCGACATCATGGACCAGGGCATCGTCCTGGCCGGCGGCGGAGCGCTCCTGGCCGGGCTGGACACCCGGATCGCCGAGGCCACCCAGATGCCGGTCCACATCGCCGACGACCCCCTGACCTGCGTGGCCAGGGGCACCGGGATCGTCCTCGAGGAGCTGGCCAACCCGATCATGCAGCGGGTCCTGGTCGCCGACACCTACGCGCGGGCTCCGCGCTGACGCGACCGGGACGATGACCACGCTCGCCGGGAACCGTCTCGCCCGCCGTCGGGCGATCGCCTTTACGGCCCTGCTCGGGATCAGCCTCGTGCTGATGGTGGGCTCGTCCAGCGGGCCCGCGACCGAGGTCCAGCGCGGGGTCGCCTTCGCCTTCCGACCTGTCCAGGGGGCGCTCGACGGGGTCGCCCGGGGGGTCAGCGGCCTGGTGACCACGGTGACCGAGATCGACAGCCTCCATCGGATGAACGAGGCACTCGCCCGGGAGAACGCCAGGCTGTCCGCCGACAACGCCCGCACCGCCGAGCTCGAGCGTCAGAACCTCCTCCTGACGGAGCTCCTCAAGGTGAAGGGGACCCTGACGTTCAACACGGTGACCGGCTCGGTCATCGGCCGGGAGGCCTCGCAGTTCCGGCGGGTGGTGACCCTCGACGTCGGCTCGAACGACGGGATCAAGGAGGGCGACGTCGTCGTCGGGCCCGGTCGGGCCCTCGTCGGGCGGGTCGTCGGGGTGGAGCCCGACGCCTCGACGGTCATGCTCGTCAACGACACCGGCTCCACGGTCATCGGCCAGCTCGGGGCGAACCAGGCCACCGGGTCGGTCAGCGGCCAGCTCGGCGGCGTCCTGGTCATGGAGGACATCGACTCGACCGAGCGCCTGAAGATCGGCGACACGGTCATGACCGCAGGCATCGACCTCGGCGGCGGGGTCCGCTCGGCCTTCCCCAAGGGGATCCTCATCGGCTCGATCGTCGACGTCGAGCGGGACGCCAATGCGGTCACCCAGACCGCCTTCGTCCAGCCGGCCGCCGACCTCGACCGGCTCGAGTACCTCCTGGTGATCACCGACTACCGCGGCGGTCTGCCGCCGGTCGACCAGCAGCCGATCCCCTGTGCGTCCAGCGGAACGCTGCCCGAAGGCGAGCAGCCCTGCGCGAACCCGACCGTCAAACCGTGAACGCGGTTCCCGGGCCGACGCCCCGTCGCGAGCCCCTGATGCCCCGACGGCGCTGGTAGGCTGTGCCGCGATGAAGGGCATCGTCCTCGCCGGCGGGACCGCCACCCGACTCTTCCCCCTGACGATCGTCACGAACAAGCATCTCCTGCCGATCTACGACCGGCCGATGATCTACTACCCGATCGAGACGCTGGCCTCGATGGGGATCCGCGAGGTCATGGTCATCGTCGGAGGCAAGAGCGTCGGCGACGTCGTGGAGCTCCTGGCCGATGGCTCCCACTTCGGACTGGACCTGACCTACCGCTACCAGCGGGGCGCCCTGGGCATCGCCCATGCCATAGGACTGGCCCGCGACTTCGTGGGCGATGAGGCGTTCTGCTGTGTCCTCGGCGACAACATCCTTCGGGGCGAGCCGCTGGCGCCGGTCGCCGGCGAGTTCGAGGCCGGCGCGTGGGGCGCCGGGACGCTGCTCTACCGGGTCCCGGATCCCGAGCGGTTCGGGGTGGCCGAGTTCGACCAGGCCGGCCGGGTGATCGGCTTCGAGGAGAAGCCGACCGTCCCGAAGAGCGACCTCATCCCGATCGGGGTCTACTTCCTGCGACCCGACGCCTTCGAGGTCATCGATCGGCTGGCCCCGTCAGGGCGGGGCGAGTTCGAGATCACCGACGTCCTCAACCACTACATCCCGAACGGCGGGCTCTTCACCCGCGTCTACGAGGGACACTGGACCGATGCCGGCACGGTGCCCTCGCTCCTGCGGTCCGCCGAGCTGGCCGCCACGGACGACGCCGAGGGTCGGCTCGCCGCGCCGCGGCAGCGACCCGAGTGAGCACGGGGGCGGCCCCCGGGCCCGGGCCGGTTCCGTGGGCCGAGCCGGGCGGCCGGCTCCTCGTCACCGGAGGCGCCGGCTTCATCGGCTCGTGCTTCGTTCGCGACGTCCTCGCCCGGCGGGACGGGACCCGGATCGTCGTGCTCGACAAGCTCACCTATGCCGGCAACGAGGCGAACCTCGGGCCGGTCCTCGGCGACCCCGAGCAGGCGGCCCGGCTGACCTTCGTACGGGGCGACATCGCCGACCCCGACGTCGTGGGCGAGCTGACCGAGGACGTCGACGCGGTCGTGAACTTCGCCGCGGAGTCCCACGTGGACCGATCGATCCACGATCCGGAGGCATTCCTGCGGACCGGCGTCATCGGCGTCCATATCCTGCTCGAAGCGTGTCGCCGGGTGGCGGCCGGGCGGCCGATCCGCTACCTCCAGGTCTCCACCGACGAGGTCTACGGCTCGGTGGAGGAGGGCAGCTCGCGCGAGGGCGACCGGCTCGCACCGCGATCCCCGTACGCCGCGGCCAAGGCCGCCGGCGAGCTCCTGGTCCGCTCCTACGTGGTCACCCACGCCCTCGACGCCGTGGTGACCCGTGGCTCGAACACCTACGGCCCGTACCACCATCCCGAGAAGCTCATCCCGCTCTTCGTCACGAACGCGATCGACGACCTCCCGCTGCCGATGTACGGCGACGGCCTGCAGATCCGCGACTGGCTCCACGTGGCCGATCATGCGGCGGGCATCGAGCACGTCCTCCGTCACGGCCGGGCCGGCGAGACCTACAACCTGGCCGGCGGCACCGAACTGCCGAACCGGGAGGTGGTCCAGCGGATCCTCGAGCGGCTGGGCAAGCCCTGGTCGCTCGTCCGCTCGGTACCGGACCGGCCGGGCCACGACCGGCGCTACGCCATGGACGGATCGAAGGCGGCCGCGCTCGGCTGGCGTCCGACGGTCGGCTTCGACGCAGGGCTCGCTGCCACGGTCGACTGGTACCTCGCGAACGAGGCCTGGTGGCGGGCCGTGAAGTCGGGTGACTGGGACGCCTACTACGAGCGTCAGTACGGCGATCGGCTGGCCCGGAGCCTGGCCGCCGCCCCGTCCGAGACCGCCGGCGGGGCCGGCTGAGATGCGGGTCGCCGTCACCGGCGCCGGGGGGCGCCTCGGACGGGCGCTCCTGGGGGCCCTGGCCGAGGCGCCGTTCACAGGGCTGGCTGGTCCCATCGCCTGGGGCCGGCCTGACTACGATCTCGACGATCCGGGGGCCGGGGAGCGCCTGATCGCCCGGGACCGACCGGAGGTCGTGGTCCATGCCGCCGCCTGGACCGATGTCGACGGTTGCGCCCGCGACCCGGACCTGGCGATGGCCCGCAACGGGACGGCGACCGGCCGGCTCGCCCGAGCCTGCGCGGCGGCCGGGATCGACCTCGTGGTCGTCTCCACGAACGAGGTCTTCGACGGTCGGCGGACGGACGGCCGAGGCTACCGGCCGGACGACCCGGTCTCGCCGGCCAACCCGTACGGCGCGAGCAAGCTGGCTGGTGAGCTGGCCGCCCGGGACGCCTACGCCGCGGTACCCGGCGGGGGTTCGGGCCTGGGTGGTCCGGCCCTCGCGATCATTCGCACCGCCTGGCTCTACGGCCCGCCGGGGGCCGACTTCCCGGCCAAGATCATCGCCGCTGCCCGACGGGCGATCGCCGCCGATGAGCCCCTGAAGCTCGTCGCCGACGAGATCGGGTCGCCGACCGCCGCCGCCGACCTGGCCGAGGCGATCGTCGAGCTCATCGGCACCGGGGCGATCGCCGGGACGTTCCATCTGGTCAACCGCGGGACGGTCTCCCGGGCGACCTGGGCGCGGGAGGTGCTCCGGCTGGTCGGGATCGCCGTGCCCACCGTGGAGGTCCCGGCCGCGACCTGGCCGCGGGCCTCGAGCCCCCCGCCCTGGGGCGTCCTCGATCCCGGTCCGAGCACGGCCGGAGAGCCGATGCGGTCGTGGCAGGACGCCCTGGCCCACCAGGTGCCCTGGCTCCGATCGCTCGCCGAGACCCGTCGCCCCGGGTCTCGCCGGCGGCCGCCGATGAGCCCGCCGGAGGACCGATGAGCGCCCTCGACCGGGAGCCCTCGACGCTCCCGGGGGTCCGCTACGGCGCGATCGCCCGGCACGCCGACGAGCGCGGCTCGTTCCGTGAGCTGTGGCGGGCCGGTCTGGATCGACCGCTGACCGCCGAGCTGACCGGCCTCGACCACGCCCGGTTCGTCCAGGCGAACCTGTCGACCTCCGCCGCCGGTGTCCTGCGCGGGCTCCACTACCACCGTCGCCAGCTCGATCGCTGGGTGGTCGCGACCGGGCGGGCCTTCGTGGCCCTCGTCGACGTCCGTCCGGTCGTGGCGGAACGCGGGCCGGCCGTGGTCGAGACCCGTGAGCTCGTCGCCGACGATTGGGTCGAGATCCCGACCGGTGTCGCCCACGGCTTCCTCGCCCTCGAGCCGATCGAGCTCGTCTACCTGGTGACCAACGAGTTCGACGGCAGCGACGAGCTGGGCTTCGCCTGGGACGACCCGGCCGTCGGCGTGCCCTGGCCTCGGCCGATCCCCGGGACGCCGGACGGCCGGCCGATCCTGTCCGGGCGCGACCGGACGAACCCGACGCTGGCGGAGCTGGTGGCCGGTCTGCGCGACTGATCCGGCGCCTCGGGGCACCGCACCATCGCCTCCCGGACCGCACCGCAGGGGTCGTTGCCCCACCTCGCCGCGGACCATGGGATCACCCGCCCCCGGACCTCTTCGGCATGGAGCGACCGCCTCGTCGCGACGAGGCTGGTCCGGGACGTCGCCCGTCGGCCCGTCCTCGGGCGCGCCCGGAGCGGGCATGCCCCGTCACCCGTGGCCCGGAGAACGCCCTCGATGCGCAGGATCGCCACCGCCGTCGCCGCCGGCCTCATCGTCCTGGCCGGCCTCGGAGTGCCCGCGGTCGGCGCGGCGACACCGACCGGGCCGAAGGTCGCGATCATCGTCGGTCCGGTCGGCTCGATGACCGCGTCCTACAAGGCGGACGCGGACGCGGCCTACAACGAGGCCCGCAAGTACACCTCGAACGTCGTCCGGGTCTACACGCCGAATGCGACCTGGGCGGCCGCCAAGGCAGCTCTCCAGGGGGCCTCGGTGGTCATCTATCTCGGCCACGGGAACGGCTTCCCGAGCCCCTACCGGTCGACCGCCTGGCCGTACTCGCAGAACGGGCTGGGGCTCAACCCGAAGGCGGGCGTCGACAACAGCACCACCCAGTACTGGGGCGAGTACTACCTGGCCCGCGACGTGCACCTCGCCCCGAACGCGGTCGTGCTCCTCCATCACCTCTGCTACGCCTCGGGCAACTCCGAGTCCGGCAAGCCCGCCCCGACGCCGACGATGGCCCGTCAGCGGGTCGACAACATGGCCGCCGGCTGGCTTCGGGCGGGCGCCCGGGCGGTCGTCGCCGAGGGCCACTTCGGTCCGGCCTGGTACGTCGGGCAGCTGTTCACGACGCACAAGACGATCGACCGGATCTGGCACGATTCGCCGACCTTCAAGAACCGGGCGTTCAGCTTCGCCTCGAGCCGGACCGCCGGCGCGACGGTCGAGATGGACCCGGACGGGACGCCGAACGGCTACTGGCGGGCCGTGACCGGCTGGCTGGGCACGACGACCGACCAGATGACCGGCGCCTCGTACGCCTCGACCGACGTCGATCCGACCGCGGTCGTCGCGCCGGGCAACGCCACCGTCCGGGCCGCGGCCGACGGTTCGGGCGTGGGCGGGGTCTACCCGGACGCCACGCTCACCCCCGACAGCGGGACGATGCTGCCGCCCTCGACCATCGCCGGCGGGACGAAGCTGCGGGTCCTCGAGAAGGGCGCCGAGCCGACGTTCGACGGCTCGGCCGCCTACCGGGTCGGGACCTTCCCCGACGGTGACCCGATCGGCTGGATGTCGGCGGCCGACCTCGTCCCGCGGGACAGCGCGTCACCGGTCGTCTGGTCCGTGGACGACGGCGACGGGGCCTTCAGCCCGAACGGCGACGGGAGCGGCGACCTCTACAAGCTCAGCGCCCGTCTCTCCGAGAGCGCCGACTGGCGGGTCGAGTTCCAGGACGGCGACGGGACGGCCCTCGCCTCGAAGACCGGCAGCGGGTCCTCGGTCAGCGCCTCGTGGACCGGGCTCGTCGACGGTGCGGCCGTCCCCGACGGGACGTATCGCTGGCGGATCACGGCCGTCGACGGCTGGCAGAACCCGGTCGGATCGAAGGGCGGGACCTTCCGGGCCGACACGGTCGCTCCCGCCTTCGTCGACGCGGTCGCCGCGGCCGCGGCAGACCCGTCCCCGGTCCCGACGTTCAGCCCCAACGGCGACGGGACGGCCGACACCATCGCCCTCGGCTTCTCGACGAGCGAGGCGGGGTACGTGGACGTCGTCGTCCTCGACGACGCCGGACATCGGGTCCGATCGTTCGCGACCGCCGTCCCGAAGGGCCCGGGCCGGGCGACCTGGGACGGCCTGAACGACGCCGGCGCCTACCTGGGCAACGGCAGCTATGCCGTCCGACTGACGCCGCGCGACTACGCCGGAAACGTCGGGTCGACCCGGACCGAGAGCGTCGGCCTGTACCGGACCCTCAGGGGCGTCGCGGTCTCGTCGAGCCTCTTCTACCCACAGGATCTCGACGCCTACGCCCGGACGACCCGGTTCAGCTTCACGCTCCTCTACGGCGCGACCGTCAGGGCGACCGTCCGCGATGCCGCCGGGACCGTGATCCTGACGAAGTACGACGCCGCGGCCCTGGCGGCCGGGACGTATGCCTTCGCCTGGGACGGCCGGGGCACCGACGGGACGATGGCGAAGCCCGGGCGCTACACGTACGCCGTCAGCGCGACTGACGGGACGCTCGGGGCGACCGGCGCGGTCGCGGTCCTGGCCGACGGCTTCCGGATCACCAGCAGCGACGCGACACCCGGTCGCCGTCAGCGGATCACGATCTACGCCACCTCGGCCGAATCCCTCAAGGCCTCCCCGCGGGTCCGGGTCTACCAGGCCGGCCTGGCCGGCCACACCTTCACGATGACGAAGAGCGGGAGCCGCTATCGGGTCACGATCACCCTCAAGGGGACCGGCGGCACCGGGAAGATCCGCTTCGTCGTGACCGGCAAGGATGGCGCCGGGCGGACGAACCGGGCAACCGTCTCGTACCCGCTCCACTGAGCGTCGCGACCGCTCCGGACCGCACCGTACCGGTCTTCACCGGGACCTTCGGGCGATAGGCCGGGCGCCGCCGCGCGCCGTACGGTCGGGGTCTCAGCGAACGACCCGAGGACCTCGTGCTCGACGACCGTGCCCGACCCGACCCAGCGCTGCCCCGACGCCCGGGCCGGACCCTCCGTGCCGCGGGCGCCCTGGCCATCGCGGCCGTGATCCTCCTGGAGCCCGGAGCGACCGCTCCCGGGTCGGCCCACACGGCGCCTCGGCCGACCCCGAGCCGTCTCGACCCGGCCCCGGCGATGGGTCCGACCACGGGTCAGCTCGCCGAGGATGGGTCACGGGTCGCCGAGGCCGGAACGCCGATGATCCCGGCCGGCCCGTCGATCATCGCCCTCGAGGCCGCGGCCCATGCCGGGGACCGGATCCGGTTCACACCCGGCGGGGTCGTCAGCGTCCCGTTCGCCCCGCGGACCGGCGATCGCTGGACGGTGGGCGGGTCGACGCCAAGTCGCCTGCCGTCCGGCACCGCCACGGGCCGGGCGATGGCGGCCAGCCGCCTGGGGTCCGTCTGGGCGCCGGGCTCGAGCGCTCCCCAGGCGTCGGTCCCGCTGGCGGCGCCCGGGCTGCCCCGGCCGGTCGACACGACGTCAGGACCGCCGGCCCCACCGGCCGACCCGAGCAGCCACGTCGCCGAGCCGAGTCCGGAGATCGCCTCGGCCTCGGCCCGCGACCTCCGTCGCCAGGTCTTCGGGTTCCTGCCGTACTGGGAGCTCGCCGACGCTTCCACCCGGCTCCAGTACGACCTGCTCTCCACGATCGCCTACTTCGGGGTCGGCGCGTCGGCCTCGGGCGACCTGGTCAAGCGCAACGCCGACGGCTCGACCTCGGTCGGTTGGGCGGGTTGGACGAGCTCGCGGCTGACCTCCGTGATCAACGAGGCCCACCGCCATGGGACGCGGGTCGTCCTCACCGTCCAGTCGTTCGCCTGGACCACCGGCCAGGCTCGCAACCAGTCGGCCCTCCTGGGCAGTGCCGCCGCCCGCCTGAGGCTGGCCCGCCAGATCGCCGCGGCCGTCCGGGATCGGGGCGCCGACGGGGTCAACCTCGACTTCGAGCCCCTCTCCTCGGGTCGGGCCGATGCGTTCGTGGCGTTCGTGCGCTCGCTCCGGTCCGAGCTGGACAAGCTGGCCAGGGGCTACCAGGTCACCTTCGACACGACCGGCTGGATCGGCAACTACCCGATCGAGGCCGCGACGGCACCGGGTGCCGCGGATGCGGTCTTCGTCATGGGCTACGACTACCGGACCGCCGGATCGTCCGTCGCCGGCTCGGTGGCGCCCCTGGGCGGGCCGGGCTACGACCTGACCGACACGGTCCGCGCCTTCACCGACCGGGTCGCCCCGAGCAAGGTCATCCTGGGCATCCCGTACTACGGCCGGGCCTGGTCGACCGTCTCCGACGCCCCGAACGCGAGGACCCAGAGCGGGCCGAAGTTCGGTCCCTCGGCAGCGGTGACCTACGACAACGCGGTCGAGCTCGCGGCGACGAACGGTCGCCGCTACGACGACGTCGAGGCCTCGGCCTGGATCGCCTACCAGCGCAAGAACTGCACGACCGCCTACGGCTGCGTCACGACCTGGCGGGAGGTCTACTACGACGACGCCCAGAGCATCCGGGCCAAGTACGACATGATCAACCGGTTCGGCCTCCGGGGAGCCGGGATCTGGGCCCTGGGCTATGACGGGACCCGTCCCGAGCTGTACGCGGCGATCGCCGAGAAGTTCCTCCACGACACGACCCCGCCGGAGACCGGGGTCGCCATCCTCGCGCCGACCCAGGGCGACGAGGGGTTCCCGGTCGCATGGTCTGCGGTCGACATGAGCGCAATCCGGGACTACGACGTCCAGGTGTCGGTCGACGGTGGGCCCTGGACGGCCTGGCGGACGCGGACGACCGACACCCGCGGGACCCTCCTCGGTCACGACGGCCACCGCTACGCGGTCCGCGCCCGGGCGACCGACGCGAAGGGGAATGTCGGGGGGTGGGATGTCACCAGCCGGCCCGATCCGAGACCGCACTTGGCGAAGGGCGCTTTCGCCACGGTCCGCTCCTCGTCCCTCTCGGTCCGGGTCCGACCGGACACCTCCGCCGCCAGCCTGGGGAAGCTGGCCGCCGGCGACGTGGTGTCGATCACGGGCGGCCCGGCCACCGCCGACGGCTACACCTGGTACCAGGTCAGCGGGCCCCTCTCCACCTGGGCGCCGGTCCGGCCGGTCCGGTTCGGTGGCTGGGTCGCCGCGAAGCGCGGCGGCACCGCCTACCTGGCGCCGCGGACGGCCCCGAACACCACGCTGGTCGTCGCCGGGATCGCCGGGCTCTCCTTCGGTTCGGCCGGGGCCGCCTCGGTCGGGAGCGCGCCGGCGGCCCTCGCGGCGCGGGCCTTCTCGCCCGACGGCGACCGGTCGCAGGACGGGCTGACCCTCCGATGGCGGAACGGCGCGGCCCTCGACGTGCTCGCCCTCCGCGTCCTGCGGGCCGGCGACGGGGCAGTACTGGGCAGCCGGAGCGTCCCGGACCGGACCCGCGGCGCGCAGGCCTGGACCTGGGACGGCTCGATCGGGGGCAAGCGGCTGCCCGACGGCCGCTACCTCCTCCAGCTCGTCGGTCGCGACGGTGGCCGGACGTATAGCGCTCCTTCGGCGGACCCGTTCAGCCCGGACCAGGTCGGCGCCTTCGCGGTCACCGTGGACACCGGGCCGCCGGCGATCGCCTCGGCGTCCGCTTCGGGACGGATCCTCTCGCCGAACGGCGACGGTCGCCTCGATGCCGTCACGGTCAGCGCCACCACGACCGGCGACGCGACGCGCTGGCGATTCAGCGCGGAACCCCTGGTCGCCGGCTCGACCGGCGCGTCGCTCCGGACGATCGCCGGGTCGGGCCCGGCCCCGAGGGCCGCCTGGGACGGACGGACGAACGGCGGCGCCGTGGCCCCGGACGGCCGCTATCGGCTGACCCTGACCGTCCTCGACGACGCGGGCAACGCCGCGGCCCGGACCTGGGAGGTGACCCTCGACGCGACCCCGCCGAAGCCGGTCCTCGCGACCGAGCCGACGGTCTTCAGCCCCGACCGGGACGGCGTCGACGACACGGCGGTCATCCGCTGGACCGCGGCCGAGCCGGCCAGCGCGACGATCCAGGTCCTCCGGGGGAGGACCGTCGTCCGGACTCTCGCCGGCTCCCGGTCCCCGACCGGTGGGGCCGCCCGCTGGAACGGGCGGGATACGCACGGCCGGCCGGCCGCCGACGGCGCGTACGTGGTCCGGGTCGTCACGACCGACGCGGCGGGGAACCGGGCGGTCGCGAGCGTCGGGCTCCGGGTCGACCGGACGGCCGGCTGGCTGCGCTGCTCGCCCGGCGCGATCTACGCCGCGGACCGCGACGGGCTGGCGAAAAGCGCCCGGATCAGCTTCAAGCTGACCCGCCCGGCCACGACCACGCTCCAGCTGGTGGACGGCGCCGGGACCGTGGTCCGGACGGCGTGGTCGGGGCGACGGCTCAAACCCGGCTCGACCGGCTGGGCCTGGGACGGGAGGGATGCCGCCCGGGCGTTCGTGCCCGCGGGGCCGTATCTCGCGGTGCTGACCGCGCGGACGTCGCTCGGCACGGTCACCATGCGCCGGGCGATCCTTGTCGACGCATTCGCGACGACCCTCTCAGCCACGGTCCTCAAGGCAGGTCAGACCCTGACGGTCTCGTTCGAGACGACCGAACCGCTCAAGGGCCGACCCTCGGTGACGTTCGACCAGTCGGGTCTCCGGCCGGTGACCCGGACGGCGACCCTCGTCGCGCCCGGCCGCTACCGGATCACCTTCAAGGTGGCGGCATCGGGCGTCGGAGCGGCCACGATCCGGATCGCCGCCCGGGACACCGCGGGCGGGCTGAATGTGAGCACCCGCGCGCTGACGATCCGCTGACCCTTCGGGCCGGCCCGATGGGGTCTGCGCCGGGGTCGGGACGAGGTCGGCGCGACCCGTACACTAGCGACCGATGACCAGCGAGCCACGACCCACCCCGAGCGGGCCGGCCAGCGCCGCCGCCGAGGCCGACCCGCCGACCGATGGGGGCGCGCCCTCCGGCGCCTGGGTGGTCCTGCCGACCTACAACGAGGCGGAGAACCTCGGGCCGATCGTCGCGGCGATCCTGGAGCACCTTCCCCGGGCCACGGTCCTCGTCGTGGACGACGGCTCGCCCGACGGGACCGGCCGGCTGGCCGACGAGCTCGCCGAGGTGGATCCGCGGGTGCGGGTCCGCCACCGCCCGGTCAAGCAGGGGCTCGGACGCGCCTATCTCGACGGCTTCGGCGTCGCCATCCACGCCGGGGCGGGCATCGTCGTCCAGATGGATGCCGACTTCAGTCACGACCCGGCCGTGCTGCCGACCCTCATCGCGCCGATCGCCGAGGACCGGGCCGACCTCGTCATCGGCTCGCGCTACATCCGTGGCGGTGGCGTGGTCGACTGGGGGATCGGCCGACGGGTCATCTCGCGAGGCGGCAGCCTGTTCGCGCGGATCGTCCTGGGTCTTCGCCCGAACGACCTGACCGGCGGTTTCAAGGCCTGGCGGGCGGCGAGCCTCGGGGCCATCCCGTTCGACGGCGTCCACGCCGGGGGCTACGTCTTCCAGATCGAGATGACCTACCGGGCGAGCCGACTCGGAGCGAGGATCGTCGAGGTCCCGATCGTCTTCCGGGACCGACGGGTCGGCCAGTCGAAGATGTCTCGCCGGATCATCGTCGAGGCCCTGGTCGTGGTCGTCTCGCTCCGGCTCGACGAGCTGCGCGGTCGCGGTCCCGGTCGCGCCTGAGGCTGGGGACGCCCCGGGGCCACCGGCCCGACCGTCCGTCGCTCCGATCGGGGTCAGGCGGCCCGGGACGACCCGCCCAGGGCACTCGGCGACGGGCTGGGCGAAAGGCCCGGCGACGCAGAACCGGCCGGAGCCGGTGGCGGCGCCCCCTTCGTGATCTTCACCGCCGTGCCCACCGGCAGGACGTTGACGAAGGTCTGCCCCGCGGTCAGGGTGACCGGGGCGCCCTTCGCGTCGTAGAAGAGGGTCGGGGCGGTCAACGACTTCTTGCGCCAGGTCCCCTTGATCGTCCGACCGTTGGTCGAGATCCAGGCCGCGCCGCTGCCCAGGACGTTCGCCTCCAGCCGGTGCTTGTGGCTGCCGTCGTTGAGCGGCCCGAAGCGCATGAGCATGACCACCACGTTCTTCGGGGCCACCCGCTGCTTGGTCGAGGCGTCCTTCTGCTTGCCCTCGACGCTGACCGTCCGGAGGTAGGTGTTCGTCTTGCGGTCGTAGTCGTAGCGGATCTGGCTCGTCGGGTAGCGGAAGATGATCTTGCCGCCGACCGGACGGCTCTCGAGCGGCGCGTCCGGCCCGAAGGTCCAGACCGGCTTGGCGCTGATCGGCTTCGCCCCGAGGCTCGCGGCCAGCGCATCGAGCCGCTTCCCGTCGGTGTACAGGTTGTGCGGCGGGTAGCGGTTCGAGACCCGGTTGAAGGAACGGGCATGCCGGAACTCGTCGGCGTTGTAGACGAGCTGGCCGTTGCCTTTCGCCCTGAGGGTCGACAGGGCCTGCGGTGAGCCGCCCGCGTGGGCGTACACGGCGCGCCACTCGGCCGCCCAGGCGATGTAGTAGTAGCGCGAGCTGCGGACGGGACCGACCGCCGCGGGACGGTTCTCCCCGAAGATCATCATGTAGCGAGGGATCCCGCCCTCGGCCGGGGCCTGCCAGACCACCGACGCCGCGCTGAACCCGGACTGGGGGCGGGCCGGCGAGAGGTCGTCGATCATCACCGCGATCGGATGCCGGCTGGCGGCCTTGGGGCTGACCATCAGCCCCGTCAGCGGTGCGGGGACGAGGATCGGGGTCGGCGAGGGCGTGGGCGTCGGCTCGTCCGTGGCCGTCGGGGTCGGAGTCTCGGTGGCGCCCGGCGTGTGCTCCGGCGTCGATGTCGCCGGCGTTCCACTCGTCGCGGCGACGGCCGCGACCGAGGGCGTCGGGCCGCTGCTCCCGCAGGCCGCGGCGATGACGGCGAACCCGATGCTCGCAGCCAGGAGCAGACGCCGGGCCGGGCTGCGACCCGAGGCTCGTTCGGACATGGATCCCCTCTCGATCGGCCGGCTCGAAGCGGCCCTCGCCCGGCAGGATACTCTGAGTCGCGTGAATCCCCGTTCGAGGACGCACCCCAGGACCCGGTCGTGACGGCGACGGCCGTATCGCGCTAGCCTCGACGGGTACCCGACCCGCCGACCGGAGCCCGGTGATGACCGACGAGCCAGCGCAGACCGACGACCCCACGACCACCGACGAGCCCGCCCTGACCGACGAACCCAGGACGACCGCCGGCGGATCGGACATCGCGTTCCGGCGGTCGGCCATCGGGCTGGCCGACGGGCACGAACTCTTCGTCTCGGTCGGCGCCATCGGCGCGGCCCGTGCCGATCGGGTCTCGGTAGAGATGGGCGCCGTCGGGGCGGTCGCCGCAGGTGAGGCCCGGGTCAGCCTCGCCGCGGTCGGCCTGGTGGCCGCCCGGGAAGCCCGGATCGAGCAGTCGTTCGCGCGGACCGTCATCGGCGGACGGGTCCACCTGGGACGCGGCTCGGCCGTCGCGATCGTCCTGGCCGGCCGGACCGACGGCGAGGGCCGACCGCTGCTCGATTGGCGTGGCGGGCTCGCAGCCGGCGCCGTGATCGGCCTGGCCTGGCTGCTCGTCCGACGCCGGCGCTGACCCTTCGAGGCTCCCCGGCAGGGCCTCCGCTATACTCGGAGACCGGTCGGCCGCCCCCAGGCCAACGACGCCATCGCACCCGACCCGAACAGGAGCCGGCCCCGCTGTGATCGATCCTTCCGCGCGCGTCCATGCGTCCGCGGACCTCGAGGACGGACGTCGCCGTCGGGCCTCGGTCCAGCATCTGGCACCGAGCCCAGATCAGGGTCGGGGCGCCGGATCGGCAGCGAGTGCATCATCGGCCGGGACGCCTTCATCGACGAGGGCGTGGTCCTCGGCGACCGGGTCAAGATCCAGAACGGCGCGCTCGTCTACCACGGCGTGACCGTCGAGGACGGCGTCTTCATCGGGCCCGGCGCGATCCTCACCAACGATCGCTACCCGCGGGCGATCACGGCGACGGGCGAGCTCGCCCGGGCGGACGACTGGACAGGTGAGCCCGATCGTCCTTCACCACGGCTCGCTCGATCGGGGCCGGAGCGATCGTCGTGGCCGGCGTGGACGTCGGTCGGTTCGCGACCGTCGGCGCCGGCGCGGTCGTGACCCGGACGGTGACCGATCACGCGCTCGTGGCCGGCAATCCCGCCCGACGGATCGGCTGGGTCTGCGCCTGCGGCGCCCGGCTGGTCGACAGCAACGGCGACCCGGCGCCGGCCAATCCCGGGGTCTACCCGAGCGATCCCGACCTGCGCTGCCCGTCCTGCGACCGGCGCTACCACTACGTCCCCGATGCCGAGACGCTCGTCGAGCGGCCCGGCCTGCACCAAGGAGCCCCAGCATGATCCCGCCCGCCCGCCCCGACGTCGGTCCCGAGGAGGCGGCTGCGGTCGCCGAGGTCTTCGCCAGCGGGATGATCGTCCAGGGCAAGCGGGTCGCCGAGCTCGAGGAGCGCTGGGCCGACGTACTGCGGCGTCAAGCACGCCGATCGCGGTCACGAACGGCACGGTCGCCGAGATGTGCATCTTCGCCGGCCTCGGCCTCGGCCCCGGCGACGAGGTGATCACGGTCAGCCACACCTTCAACGCGACGATCAGCTCGATCCTCTACACCGGGGCCACGCCGGTCTTCGTCGACATCGAGCCGGACACCTACCTCATCGACGCCGCCCGGATCGAGGCCGCGATCACCCCGCGGACGCGGGCGATCGTGCCCGGTCCACCTGTTCGGCCTGGTCGCCGACATGGACATGATCAGCGCGATCGCCGACCGCCACGGGCTGGCCGTCGTCGAGGACGCCTGCCAG
Organism: uncultured Chloroflexia bacterium; assembly: GCA_963809595.1. Taxonomy (GTDB): domain Bacteria; phylum Chloroflexota; class Limnocylindria; order Limnocylindrales; family CSP1-4; genus Chersky-267. The sequence continues at coordinate 480,662 of CAWEKG010000003.1, forward strand.
GCGCACGGCGCGACGTTCCGGGGCCGCCGGGCCGGGCAGCTGGGGCCACGGCGCGTTCAGCCTCTACGCCACGAAGAACATGACCACCGGCGAGGGCGGCTTCGTCACCACGAACGACGACCGCCTGGCCGACTGGATCCGGCTCTACCGCAACCAGGGGATGCGCCAGCGCTACCACCACGAGATCCTCGGCTACAACTTCCGGCTGACCGACATCGGCGCGGCGATCGGGCTCGTCCAGTTCGCCAAGCTCGAGCGGAACACGGCCCGGCGCCAGGCGATCGCGGCGCGCTACGACGCCGCCTTCGCCGACCTCGGCGATCCAGCTGCCGGTGACCCCCGACGGCCGGACCCACGTCTTCCACCAGTACACGATCGGCGTCGGCCCGGCCCGGGACGCGATCGTGGCCGACCTGGCGAGCCGCGGGGATCGGGGTCGGGATCTACTACCCGATCCCGGTCCATCGCCAGGCCTACGTCCTGGAGCGCGGCATCCACGCCGACCTGCCGGTCACCGACGCGGCCGCCGACGCCTCGCTCAGCCTGCCGATCTACCCGGGCCTGACCGCCGACGAGGAGGCGACCGTCATCGCCGCCGTCCGGGCGGCGGTCGGACGCCACGTCCCCGCCGGGATCGCCGCCGGCGCCGCGTCGATGACGGCCGCCTGGTCGCCGCTCGGGGACCGACCGGTCCGGGTCGGGCTGGCCGGCCTCGGCTCGATGGGCCGCAACCACCTCCGGGTCCTGTCGTCTCGCCCGCACGCGGAGCTCGTCGCCATCGCCGACCCGGTCGCGGAGACGCTGGCGGCCGCGACGGCCGAGCGGCGCCGCCCGCGGCTTCGCCGACCCGCTCGACGATGATCGACGTCGGCCGAGCTCGACGCGGTCGTCATCGCCGCCCCCACCACGACCCACGTCGACCTCGCCCTCGCCGCGATCGAGCGCGGGCTGGCGGTCCTCGTCGAGAAGCCGCTGGCGGCCACCGTCGTCGAGGCCCAGGGCGATCGTCGACGCCGGCGCCGCGGCCGGCGTGCCGGTCCAGGTGGGCCACGTCGAGCGGTTCAACCCGGCCGTCCTCGAGCTCGGCCGGCTGCTCGAGGCGGGCTGGCTGTCGACGGTCTACGCGATCACGAGCCGCCGGGCCGGGCCCGTTCCCGGCCCGGATCCGCGACGTCGGCGTGACCGTGGACCTGGCCACCCACGACGTGGACATCCTGAGCTGGATCGCCGGCGAGCGGCCGATCCGGGTCTACGCCGAGCTGGCCCAGCGGATCCACGCCACCCACGAGGACCTCCTCTTCGGGCTCCTCCACTTCCCGTCGGGCGCGACCGGGATGCTCGACGTCAACTGGCTGACCCCGGCCAAGCGGCGCCAGCTGCGCGGTCGTCGGCGAGGAGGGGATGTTCGAGCTCGACTACCTGACCCAGCGGCTGACCTTCACCCGGGCCGACATCGCCCACCCCCGCTCGGTCCGCGGCTACGCCCCGACCTTCGCCGGTGACGTCGCCGAGCTGCCGGTCGCGAACGCCGAGCCGCTGGCCGCCGAGATCGATGCCTTCCTCGCGGTCGTCCGCGACGGGTGGCCGCCCGATCGTCGACGGCGAGGACGGGCTGTGGGCGGTGACGATCGCGAACGCCCTCCTGGAGGCCGCCGCGGAACGTCGGCCGGTCGACCTGAGCGAACCGTTCTCGAGGCTGTCCGTCGGATGACGATCACGACCCGTCCTTCGACCGGATCGAGCCTGCTCGGCGGCTCGATCGAGCTGCCGCCCGCGCCCTGTCGTCACGCGCGCGCCGCGACCGGTCGACGCCGTGGACCGGCGAGCCCGGCACGGTCGGCCGGGTGGCCGTGGTCGGCGCCGGGCAAGATGGGCCTGCCGCTGTGCGCCCAGTTCGCCGGCCACGGCTGGTCGGTCGACGGCGGTCGACATCCAGGCAGACGGTCGTCGCCGCGATCAACGACGGCCGTTCGCACGTCGGGGAGGAGCCCGGCCTGGCCGAGGCGCGTCGCCGCGGCCCATGCCGCCGGGCACGCTCCGGGCGACCACCGACGCCGCGGCCGCCGGCCGCGCCTGCCGACGTCGTCGTCCTCATCGTCCCGGTCATGCTCGACGACGAGCAGCAGCCGGACTACCGCTACATGGACGCCGCCGTCGCCTCGATCGCGCCAGGCGTCCACGCCGGATCGACCGTCATCTTCGAGACGACCCTGCCCGTCGGCGACACCCGGAACCGCTTCGCGCCCCGCCTCGAGGCGGCGACCGGCCTGCGCGCCGATCGCGACTTCTTCGTGGCCTTCTCGCCGGAGCGGCTGTACAGCGGGGCCGCGCTGCGCAACCTGGCCACCTACCCCAAGCTCGTCGGCGGGATCGGCCCGGTCTCCGGGCAGCGGGCGGCCGCGTTCTACGCCTCCGTCCTCGACGCCGAGGTCGTGCTCATGAGCTCGGCCGAGGCCGCCGAGTTCAGCAAGCTCGCCGACACGACCTATCGCGACGTGAACATCGCCCTGGCCAACGAGTTCGCGCGCTATGCCGACCGGGTCGGGGTCGACATCCAGGAGGTCATCGCGGCCGCCAACAGCCAGCCCTACAGCCACATCCACCAGCCCGGCATCGGGGTGGGCGGGCACTGCATCCCGGTCTACCCGCACTTCCTGCTCAGCCGGGCGCCCGAGATGGAGATGGTCGGCGCTCTCCCGGCGGGTGAACGACGGCCAGGTGGGCGTCGCGATCCGGACCCTCCAGCGGGCTCTCGGCGGCCTGGAGGGCGTGCCGGTCCTGGTCCTCGGGCTGACCTACCGCGACGGGCGTGAAGGAGCTGGCCTACTCCCGGGCGATGCCGCTCATCGAGGAGCTCATCGGTGCAGGGCGCACGGGTGTCGGCCTACGACCCGCTCCTGGACGACGACGGAGACCGCCCGCTGGTCGGCCGACCCGTATCACTGGGGCGACCCGAGCCCGGCCCGGGCGATCGTGACCCAGACGGCGGACCCGCGCTTCCGGACGCTCGACTTCGGATGGTTCCCGCAGCTCGAGGTCGTGTTCGACGGGCGCAACGGGCTGCGTGGCGTCGACCTGCCCGCCGGGGTCGCCTATCACGGCGTCGGAGTGCCGGCCGCCCTCCGGTGAGGATCGTCAGCGTCGTCGGGACGCGACCGCAGCTCATCAAGTCGGCGGCCCTTCAGCCGGTCCTGCGGACCCGTCACCAGGACGTCTTCATCGACACCGGCCAGCACTACGACGAGTCCCTGGCGGGCAGCTTCTTCGCCGAACTCGATCTGGCTCGACCGGACCACAGCCTGGGGATCGGCGGCGGCGGTCACGGCGAGCAGACCGGCCGGATGCTGGTCGCCCTCGAGCCGATCCTCGTCGCCGAGCGTCCCGACGCGGTGCTCGTCTACGGCGACACGAACTCGACCCTCGCCGGGGCGCTCGCCGCCGCCAAGCTGGGGATCCCGGTCGCTCACGTCGAGGCCGGGCTGCGCAGCTTCGACCGGCGGATGCCCGAGGAGCTCAACCGGGTGGTCGCCGACCACCTCTCGCGCTGGCTCTTCGCCCCGACGCCGACCGCCGTGACCAATCTCGCCGCCGAGGGCATCGTCGACGGCGTCGTCGAGGTCGGCGACCTGATGCAGGACCTCGCGGCCGGCTGTATGCCGGCCGTGCGCGACCCGGAGCTCGTCCTGCCCGGCATCGCCGAACGGATCGGCCTGCCGCCCGACGAGCTCCGGCCGGGCGGCTACGTGTTCGCCACGATCCACCGGGCGGAGAACCGCGAACCAGCCGCGGTCCGGGCCTGGACCGCGATCCTGGCCACGGCCGCCGAGGAGCGGCCCGTGATCCTGGCCCTCCACCCCGGGACCCGGGCGGCGGTGGCGGCGGCCGGGGTCGTCTTCCCGAGGGCGGTCCACGTCGTCGAGCCGCAGGGCTACCGGACCGCGCTGGCGCTCCAGCTCCATGCCGGGGCCGTGATCACCGACTCGGGCGGCATCCAGCGCGAGTCGGCCTGGCTCGGCGTCCCGTGCATCGTCCTGCGCGGCACGAGCGAGTGGGTCGAGGCCATCGCGTCGTCGGACGGTCGGATGGTGGTGATCGGCCTCGATCCGACGGCCGTGGCGGCGGCGCTCGCCCGGGTCGCCCCGGTGGCCGACGGGCCGACCGCGGCCCGCGAGCGGGCGGCGACCCTCGATCTCCCACCGGCCGGCGCCGCGGCGGCGATCGTCAGCCCGGCTCGAGACCGATATCGACGGCGGTCCGGGCCGATGAGCCGGGTCGTGATGTTCGTCTACAACGACGCCACGCACCGACTCGCGGGTCCTGCGCGAGGCCGCCAGCCTCGCCGAGGCCGGTCACGAGGTGACGGTCATGGCCCGGCCGACCGACGTCGGCGAGCGGCCGGACCGAGACCGAGCAGCGGGGGTCGTTCGACATCGTCCGGGTCGCCGTGCCCGGGAGCTGGCGCGGTCGCTGGACGGCGATCTGGTATCCGTGGCGGACGCCGCGGCATCCTGCGCTGGCTGCTCATGCCGTGGGCGGCCGTTCGGCTCCCGTTCGAGCTCCTCGCGCGACGTCGCTCCGGCCCGTCCGGAGTCCGGACCGCTCGAATGGCTCGTCATCTGGCGGTTCGCGGTGATGGGCTGGGCGCGGGACGCGGCCCGCGCGGGCCCCGGTCGCCGACGTCTACCACGGCCACGACCTCCACGGCCTGGCCGCCGCCGCTCGGGCCCAGGCGCGCGCACGGCGGGGCGCTCGTCTACGACAGCCACGAGATCTTCCTCGAGTCGGGCACCTACGTCGATCGACCGCGCTGGGCCCGGGCGATGCTGGCCCGCATGGAGCGTCGGCTGGTCCGGCGGGCGGCGGCCCTGGTCACGGTCAACGACGCGGTCGGCGCGGAGCTCGTCCGGCGGCTCGAGCCCCGGCGGCTCGTGGTCGTCCACAACTGCCCGCCGCGCTGGGAGCCGCCCGATCCGCGCCCGGACCGGCTGCGCGCCGCGGCCGGCATCCCGGCCGGCACCCCGGTCCTGCTCTACCACGGTGGCTTCTCCCGGCACCGCGGTCTCGAGCAGCTCGCCGAGGCGAGCCTGCTGCCCGGCCTGAGCCGGCTGCCACGTCGTCTACCTGGGCTACGGGGGCCTGCCGTCCTGATGCTCGACGCGCTCGCGGCCGACCCGCGCTACGGCGGCCGGCTCCACGTCCTCGACGCGGTCGACCCGGCGGTCCTGCTCGACTGGATCGCCACCGGCCGACGTCGGCGTCCTGCGCGATCCAGCACTCGACGCTGAACCACTTCCTGTCCACCCCCAACAAGCTGTTCGAGTGCCTGGCGGCCGGGGTGCCGGTCGTGGCCAGCGACTTCCCGGAGATCCGCCGGATCGTCCTCGACGACCCGGCCGGGCCGCTCGGGGCGATCTGCGACCCGGCCGACCCGGCCTCGATCGCCGCCGCGACCCGGACGATCCTCGAGCTCGATCCGGCCGCCCGACGCGACCTCTCCGAGCGCTGTCGTCAGGCGGCCCACGAGCGCTGGAACTGGGAGACCGAGTCCGCCCGGCTCGTCGCTCTCTACGCCGACCTGGCCGCGACCGGCACGACGGGCCGCCCGAAGGCCGCGTCGAGTCGGGTCGTCGAGCCGCAGCGCTGCGTCCTCGTCCTGCCGACCACGGCCGAGTTCGACTCGCGAACCTACCGGATCGCGTCGCTCCCTGGCCCGGCGGGGCCACACGGTGACGGTCCTTGCCCGGCTCGCGCCCGGTCTCGCCGTCCGAGGAGGTGGACCCGGCCGGCTACCGGATCGTCCGCGTCCCGGTCTCGGCCGTCGGACGGTCTGCCGCTGCCTGCCCGGCTCCGACGGGCGATCGCCCGATCGCGAGCCGCCGGCACTCGGAGGCGCCGGTGCGGCAGCGCCGCCGGCGGCCCCTCGTGACCCGTCCGCGCCGGAAGCGAGTGCCCCGGGAGCGGCCGCCCGACGACCATCTCGAAGCCGCCCGCCGGGTCGACTCCGGCGGGGCTGGTCGGCGGTCGTCCGGCTCGTCGCGATCGGCCTGACGGTCCGCTCGCAGCTCCGGGCCAGTCGACCCGTCGCCCCGGAGGCGGATCTCCATCACGCGATGGCCTACATGGGGATCCCGGTCGCGCTCGGGCTGCGGGCGAAGTCGGCCGGCGCCGTCGTCTACGACGCCCGGGACATCTACGTCGACGCGGCCAACCTGGCCCGGCTGCCGCGGCCCGGCCCGGCGGGTCTTCGCCCGGCTGGAGCGTCGCTGGGCCCGGCGGGCGAGCCGGGTGATCACCGTCAACCGGCCCTATGCCGAGGTCATGGCCACGCGGTTCGGCGTGGAGCTGCCGCTCATCGTCATGAACTGCGCCTACCGACGTGACCTCCCGGCCGTCCGGCCGCGTCGGTTCCATGAGCGCCTCGACCTCCAGCCCGGCCACGCCGGTCGTCCTCTACCAGGGTGGCTTCTCGCGCGACCGGGGGATCGAGCAGCTCATCGAGGCCCTCCCGGCGATCCCCGGCGTCGCCCTCGTCCTGCTCGGCTACGGCCACCTGCGCGACGAGCTCGAGCGGCCGCCGGCGACCCACGGCTCGGCGGGCGCCTCCATGTCCTGCCGGCCGTCGCCCCGAGCGAGCTGCTCGAGTGGGTGGCCTCCGCCGACATCGTGGCGATGCCGATCCAGCCGTCGACCCTGAACCACCGGCTGACGACGCCGAACAAGCTGTTCGAGGCGATGGCGGCCGGCGTCCCGGTCGTGGCCAGCGATCTGCCGGGGATGGCGACGATCGTCCGGGAGACGGGCTGCGGGGTGCTCGTCGACCCGACCGACCCGGCGGCGATCGCGGCGGCGATCCGGGACCTCCTGGCACTGCCCGCCGACGGAGCGGGAGGCGATCGGCCTGCGGGGCCACGCGGCCCACCTGGACCGGTACAACTGGGAGACGCAGGCCGACCTGCTCTTCGCGGAGTACGGCCGTCTCACCGGGCGGCCATGGTGATCGCCGCCGACCCGCGGCCGACCCGCGCGGACCCTCTCGAGCGACCGGCCGTCGTCGGGCCGTCGTCCTGGTCGGCAACCCGGCCGCTCCGTACTCGCGCAGCCTGCGGATCGCCCGCGCCCTGGTCCGCGAGGGGTACGCGGTCGAGATCGCCGCGATCGCCGCGCCGGGGCTGCCGGATCGCGAGACGGGTGAGGGCTGGTCGATCCGGCGCTACCGGCCGTCCGGAGCGTGGGCACGGCTCGGCGGCTCGGCGGGCGCGCCCTCGAAGGCGTCGCGGATCGACGCCGTCTCCGGATCCGGTGGCTGGCCGGGAACGCCCGCTCGAGCCGATCCGTCGAGCCGGCCGGCTGGCGGTTCGTGCCTCGGCCTCTCCATCCGCCGATGGCTGTTCTGGCCGCACACCGTCCGGGGCTGGTGGGCGACCCTCGAGCGCGAGCTGGAGCCGGCCGATCTCTACCACGCCTGCGGCAGCCTGACGGTGGCCGCCGCCCTGTCGGCTCGACGCCGGAGTCCGACCGGACCGGCGGGCCGACCCGCCCGGGTCATCTACGACGCGATCGACGACGTCTTCGAGTCGAACAACGTCCTCGACATGCCGGGGCCGATCCGGGCCTGGCACGCTCGCCGCGAGGCCGCCTGGGCGCGCGGGGCCGACGCCCTGATCACCGTGAACGAGCCGCTGGCCGAGCCGGCTCGCGGAGCGCTGGGGCCGGCGACCGATCCCGGTCCCGAACTACCCGGAGATCGAGCCGTCGACGCTCGTCGGAGGATCGGCCGGCGACCTGATCCGCCGCGAGACCGGGCTCGACCCCGGGACCCGGGTGATCCTGTTCGAGGGCCGGCTCGGCCCACGGCTGGGCCTGGACGAGGCGGCCGAGGCGGTGCTCCTGGTCCCGGACGCCGCCCTGGTCCTCATCGGGTTCGGTCGGGGCTTCGAGGCCGAGCAGGCCCGGGACGCCGATGCCCGGTTCGCCGGCCGCCACTACACGCTCCCGGCGCGCCATCCCGACGAGCTCATCGCCTGGACGGCGTCGGCGGACGTGGCGATCGTGCCGCTGCCGCCGGTGTCGGTCAACCAGCGGCTCTCGAGCCCGAACAAGTTCTGGGAGGCCGTCAGCGCGGGTCTGCCGGTGGTCGTGGCCGAGGGGCTCAGTTACATGGCCGGACTGGTCCGCGACGACGATCTGGGCGTCGTGGCCCGCTCCGGATCGGCGGCCGACCTCGCCGTCGCGATCGCCGCGGCCCTGGAGCGATCCGGCTCCGATCCCGGCTGGCGTGAGCGGATCCGGACGACGGCCCGGGAGCGGTACGCCTGGTCGGCGGCGGTGGAGGCCTACCTGGCCGTGGTCCGGTCGATCGCTCCCGACTGAACGACGCTCAGCCGCGCCGGCCCGCCCCGCTGTCGGGCGGCGGCGACGGGAGAGTCTTCGCCGTCGACAGGCCAAGTGCGGTGGCGGTGTCGACCGACCCCTTGAGCAGGGCCGCCGCCTCCTCGGCCTTCCGATTCCGCTCGGCGTCGGAGTGCTCCTGGTGCGATCCGGACGATCTCCGCCGGCTCGCCCTCGGCGACCACGTGGCCGCTCTCGATGAGCATCGCCCGGTTGCAGAACTCGGTGACCCAGTGCATGTCGTGGGTCACCAGGACGACCGCCTTCGCGGTCCTGGCCAGCTCGAGGACCCGGAGCCTTGCTCTTCTCCCGGAAGACCTGGTCGCCGGTGGCCAGGACCTCGTCGAGGAGCAGGACGTCGGGGTCCACCGAGGTGGCGATGGCGAAACCGAGGCGTGCCCGCATCCCGGAGGAGTAGGTCTTGATCGGGGCGTCGATGAACTGGCCGATGTCGGCGTACTCGATGATCGCCTCCGACCGGCGGCGCATCTCGCCGTCGTCGATCCCCAGGAAGGCGCCGGCCAGGAGGATGTTGTCGCGGCCGCTCAGGGTCTCGTCGAAGCCGGCGCCCAGGGTCAGCAGGCTCGACACGTGACCGCGGACCTCGACCACGCCCTCGGACGGGGTGAGGATCCCGGCCAGGGTCTGGAGGAGGGTGCTCTTGCCCGCGCCGTTCGGGCCGATGACCGCGAGCGCCTCGCCGTGGACCAGCCGGAAGGAGACGTTCTTGAGCGCCCAGAACGACCGTTCGCCACCGGTCCGCTGGGCCATCGTCGCCAGGGTCTGGCGGAACGTGTTCTTCTTGGTCAGGCGCAGGTTGTAGCGGATCCCGAGGTTGCTGACGTCGATCGCCGCCGGGAGCCGGTCACGCCGCTCGTCGGAGCTGCCGGCTGTCGCGCTCATCAGAGGACCTTCGCGAAGGCGGGCTCGACCCGCTTGAAGAACCAGACGCGCGACGACCAGCCCGACACAGCTGCCGCGCCAGGACGATCGACAGGCCGGTGAAGTCGGGCATCTGCCCGAAGTAGATCGCGTCGCGGTAGCCGTTCAGGATCGGGTAGAACGGGTTGAGTCGCATGATCGTGGCGATCATCGGGTGGTTCCCGGCGAGCGCCTTCACGGTGTCCTCGCCGTACAGGGCGGGCGACAGGTAGAACCACAGGCGCAGGACGTGCCGGGCCAGGTTGCCGATGTCGCGGAAGAAGACGTTGAGCGCCGGCCAGGACGAGCCCGAGGCCCAGGGTGAACGACGAACTGGACGACGGCGACGACCGGGATCCAGAGCAGCGCCGGGCTGATCCGCGTCCGGGTAGATCAGGACCATCATCGCCGACCAGCGGGATGAGGCCGAAGGCGAACTGGGCGATCGCGCTGATCAGCGCGGAGAGGGGCAGGACGAGCTTCGGGAACTGGACCTGCTTGATCAGGCGATCCTGGCCGCTGACCGAGGTGATGGCGTCGCTCATCGACGGTCGTGAACCACTTCCAGGGCAGGATCGCGGCGAAGATGAAGAGCGGGTAGGCCGGCGACGTGCGCTGGAAGATGACCGTCACGAGGATCACGTAGACGGCCATCTGGAGGAGCGGGTCGAGGATCCACCAGATGTTGCCGAAGAGCGTGTCGGCGCCCTTCTTCTTCATGTCGGCGCGGGCGAGGTAGCCGATCAGCCGCCGCCGCGATCGGATCTCTCCCAGCGCCTGGCCGACGAGGGCGATCGGTCCCGGCCGGGTCGCGGACGTACGGAACGCCTGCGGGGCGTTCTGGGTCATGTTCATGAGCCGCTGGAGATTATCATGTCGCCCCGCCTCCGTCAGACGGCGTCGATCGGGACGATAATCGACCACGATGCCTCTCAATGTGCTCGTCGTGGCCCGCTGGTACCCGTCCCACGACGAGCCGGGTCGCGGCACGTTCGTCGCCGACCAGGTGCGTGCCCTCGCCGCCGCCGGGATCGGGATCGTCGTCGCCTGTCCCGAGCCGGCCCTCTTCACGCCCGACGACGACGGTGAGCCGCCCGACCGCGACCGGCTCGCCCCCTGGGTCGACCGCGATCTCCGAGCGCGGTGCGCCGGGACGACCTCGCCGATGGGGCGCCCCGGGCGTGCCGGTCGTCCGGATCCCGGCCGCGAGACCAACCGGTCGAGGCCGGCAGGCCGATCCGGCCGATGTGGCGGAACTCCAGACACGCAGCCTCCTGCCGATCGGTCTCGGGATCGCCAGGACCTGGCGAGTCGACCTCGTCCACGCCCACACGGGGCTCCCGGACGGGTCGTCGGCGGCGGTGCTGGCCGATCGACTGGGCGTCCCGCTCCTCGTGACCGAGCACGAGAGCGGTCTCCCGACCCGACTCGCGTCCGAGCGGGCCCGAGCCGCCTATCGCGCACTGTTCGCCCCTGGTCGACGGGTGGTCGCCGTCAGCGCGGTCCTCGCCCGTGAGCTCACCGGTCTGCTCGGCCTGCCGGTCGGCCACGTCGAGGTGATCCCGAATACGGTCGACGTCGAGGCGTTCCACCCGGTCGGCCCCGAGGGCCGCGATCCGGACGAGCTCCTGTGGGTCGGCTCGCGGCAGGCCAGCAAGGGCATCGACCAGCTCCTGGTCGCGTTCGCCCTCGCTCGCGCGGATCGCCCGACCCTGCGCCTTCGACTCATCGGGCGGGCCATGGGCGAGGACGACCGGCTGAGCGCCCGCGCGCGCGAACTCGGCCTCGAGACGGCCGTTCGATTCGAACCTCCGACCGATCGGCCCGGCGTCGCCGCGGCGATGGAGCGCGCGGCGCTGTTCGTCCATCCGAGCCCGCGCGAGACGTTCGGCGTCGTGGCGGTCGAGGCGATCGCCAGCGGGCTCCCGGTCGCCGCGATGCCGTCGGGCGGGGTCGACGAGATCCTCGGTCGGGATGGAGCGTACGGCGAGGTCGCCGAGACACCGACGGCGGAGGCGCTGGCGGTCGCCATCGGGCGCGCGCTCAATCGTCGCGCCGGGTTCGACCCGGCCAGTCTCCGAGCGCACGCGGAGACGCAGTACGCCGCGCCGGCGGTCGCGGCCCGGCTCATCGCGCTCTATCGGTCCATGCTGCCGACCCTCCCGGGTCCCGACTGGGCGGAGGATGCGGCGGGCCTGGAGGCGTCCCCGTTCAGGGTGCCCTCGATCGTCGTCGGGATGCGGCGTGCCCTGGTGATCCCACGGCTGGTCGGGCTGCCGGCGGGCCTGCGGGGGCAGCTCAGCGTCCTGACCTCGGCCGGGTCCGGTCCGGCCGAACCGACCGTCGACCCGCCGCTGGGCACGTTCCGTGAGATCGATGCCGAGGCCGGCTTCCGGGCGGCGCAGACGCGAGCCGGCGGTCCCCTCGCCCCCGCCGCCGGGCCGGTCCGCGTCGCCCGTGCCATCCGCCACCCGATCCGCGCCCGGAACCTCCGCTCGCTCGCCCGCGCACGGCCCGAGATGGCCCGGGCGACCCGCCGTCGAGCGATCCAGGAGGCGATCCTGGCGCTACCGCCCGGCGATCGGGTCGAGATCCTGCCGATCGACGCCGACGACGTCGAGCTGGTCGCGCCCCTCCTGGACCACCGAGTGGTGCTCCATCCGAACACCCTCCGGGGTCTGGCCGACCGCATCGACGGGGGAGAGCAGCCGGAGCCGGTGGGACCGCCCGTGATGGGCGGTGGCTCGACCGCCGATCGGTCGAGCGCAGTCGTCCCGGGCCCGACGTGACCCCGGCGCTGTCGCAGCCCCAGGTCCGGCGGCCGATCTGCATGATCGTCCACGCCTACTACGAGGAGGATCCGCGTGTCCGCCGCGAGGCCGAGTCGCTGGTCGCCCGCGGCTGGCCGGTCGACGTCTTCGCGCTTCGCCGGCCGGGCGACGCGGCCGAGGGGACGGTCGACGGCGTCCGGGTCCACCGACTCGACGTCCAGCGTCACCAGGGGGCCGGGCTGGGGACCTACCTCCGCGAGTACCTCGCCTTCCTGGTCCGGTCCGCCTGGGCGGTCATCCGGGCCCATCGCCGTCAGCGATTCGCCCTCGTCGTGGTCCACACCCTGCCCGACTTCCTGGTCTTCGCGGGGCTGCCTCTCCGACTCGGCGGCGTCCCGCTCGTGATCGATCTCCACGAGGCGATGCCCGAGTTCTTCCGGATGCGCTTCCCGCGGGCCTCGAACCCGCTGGTCCACCGTTTGCTGGTGCTCCAGGAGCGGCTTTCGATCGCGGTCGCGAGCGCGGTCCTGACCGTGAACGACGCCCTGGCCGACCGCCTCGTGAGGCTGGGTGTCCGGCCCGAGAAGATCACGGTCCTGCTCAACACGCCGTCGCTCGCCCGGTTCGACCCGACGCTCCAGCCGATCCGGGCCTTCGCGGCGGACGGGACGCTCCGGCTCGTCTATGCCGGGGCGGTGACGCCCACCTATGAGCTCGACGTCGCCATCGACGCGCTCGGCTGGCTCGCCGAGATTCGCCCGGACCTCGCGGTCAGGCTCGACATCTACGGCCGCGGGGACAGCGAGGCGAGTCTCCGGGATCGGGCGACCGTCCTGGGTCTCGCCGACCGCGTCCGGTTCCACGGCCGTATCCCGATCGAGGCCGTGCCGGCCGCGATCGCCGAGGCCGACATCGGTCTCGCTCCGACCCGCCGCGATCCGTTCACCGACTTCTCGCTTTCGACCAAGATCTTCGAGTACGGCGCGATGGGCAAGCCGGTCGTGGCGTCGCGGCTGCCCATGGTCGAGCGGACCTTCCCGCCCGGCTCGATCGTCCCGTACGAACCGGGCGACCGCGATTCGATGGCCGCAGCCATCCTCGCCCTCCGTGACGATCCCGTCGCCCGGACCGCGGCCGTGGCCGCCACGGCGGAACGGATCCGGGAGCTCTCCTGGGAGCATGAAGCCGACCGTCTGGCCGCCCTCGTCGAACGGCTGACAGCCCACCGGCTATCCTCGTGAGCATGGATCCCGATCGCAAGGTCGCCGTCATCGGCCTCGGCTACGTCGGCCTGCCGCTCTGTCTCGCCTTCAGCGAGGCGGGCCTCGACGTCGTCGGCATCGACGCGAGCGCACGCCGGGTCGAAGAGCTCCGGGCCGGTCGCTCGCCGATCGACGACATCGACGACGCGCGTCTCCAGCGGGGGCTCGCCGCGCGGGTTCCGGATCGTCCCGCCCGACGACGCCGATCTCGGCCGACGCCGACGCGGTCTTCGTCTGCGTGCCGACCCCGATCACCCGGTCCAAGGATCCCGATCTCGGCCCGGTGCTGAGCGCCGCCGCGCCTGGTCGGCGAGCACCTCCGGGCCGGTCAGCTGATCGTTCTGCAGTCGACGACCTTCCCCGGGACCACCGAGGGTCCGTTCCGCGAGGCGCTCGAGCGATCCGGCCTGATCGCCGGGCGCGACTTCGACCTGGCCTTCGCGCCCGAGCGGGTGAACCCGGGCGATCCGGCCAGCGCGGCCAAGGCGGTGCCGCGGCTCGTCGGCGGGACCACGCCCGGGGCCACGGCCCGCGCCGCCGCCCTCCTCGGGCAGATCAACGACCAGGTGGTCGAGCTCAGCTCGCCGGACGCAGCCGAGCTGGCGAAGCTCCTCGAGAACGTCTTCCGGAACGTGAACATCGCCCTGGTGAACCAGCTCGCGCTCCTGTGCGAGCGGATGGGCGTCGACGTCTGGGAGGTGATCGACGCGGCGGCCACGAAGCCGTTCGGGTTCATGCGCTTCACCCCGGGGCCCGGCGTCGGCGGACACTGCATCCCGGTCGACCCGTACTACCTCTCGTGGCGTGCCCGCGAGTTCGACTTCGTCGATCGATTCGTGGAGCTGGCCGGGGACATCAACCTGGCGATGCCCCGCCATGTCGTGGAACTCGTGGCCGAGGCGCTCAACGACCGCGGTCTCGCCCTGCGGGGTGCCCGGGTCGGCGTCCTTGGTGTCGCCTTCAAGCCGAACGTCCGCGACCCCCGCAACTCGCCCGCCGCTGACGTGATCGCCGGTCTCCGCGCCCGCGGCGCCGCGGTCGCGTTCCACGACCCGCACGTCGAGCGCTTCCGGGCCTCGGATGGCCAGGAGGACGAGTCGGTGGCGCTCGATGAGCTGCTCGCCGGCTCGGACGTCGTGGTGGTGGTGACCCCCCACCGGGCGATCGACTGGGACGCCGTTTACGGTCGGGCGGATCTGGTCGTGGACACGACGGACAGCTCGCGCGGTCGTCCGACACGGGAGCGCCAGGTCCTGAGGCTCGGGGCCGGTTGGGACACCCGACCCTGATCGAGGGTCGTCGGCGGAGCCTCCGAGGGCGATACGGTACGATACCCGCCCCATCCCCGACGCCCACGGGCCCACCTCTGCAGGAACCCACGTCCGAATGACCTTCCGCTCCGAAGCCGGCCGTCAAGCGCTCGCACCGTCCCAGCTGGGAGGAGCAGGACCGGCGCCACCTCTACATCAACATCGGTTTCGCGATCGTCATCGTCGTCGGCGTCCTGACCCTCGTCGGGGCGGCCGTCGGCGACCTACTACGAGGCGCACCTCTCGACCGTGGCCACGGTCAACGGGACCTCGCTGAACCGCGACCAGCTGAACGACCAGGCGACGATCGACGGCTTCCGGCTCGACCAGGCCGAGGCCCAGCTGCGCGACCTCAACCAGCTCGGCCGGCTGTCCGACACCGAGCTACCAGACCCGGCTGTCGGTCATGGAGCAGCAGCGCAGCTCGATCGCCGGCAGCGACCCTCGACGGGCTCATCGACAACACCCTCCAGGCGCAGCTGGCCGCCCAGCAGGGCATCACGGTCACCGACGCCCAGGTCGACCAGCGCCTGCTGGACGAGGCGACCACGAAGGAGCAGCGGCGCCTGTCGATGATCTCGGTCCAGCCGGAGGTGAGCGACCGGGGCCACCGTGCCGACCGACGCCCAGAAGGCCGCCGCCAGGACCAAGGCGGAGGCGGCCCTGGCCGAGGTCAAGGGCGGCAAGACGTTCGCAGGAGGTCGCCAAGGCGTCTCGACCGACGGCTACGCCGTCGAACGGCGGCGACACCGGCTGGTCCCAGGCGACCGACACGCCGATCGACACGGCCCTCGTCGCCGCCGCGTTCAAGACTGCCCAGGGCGGTCTGACCGACGTCATCGAGGGTGCCGACGGCACCTACCGGATCGGCCAGGTCGTCGATATCGCGCCGCAGACCGTCGACACGGCCTGGACCACGAAGATCGCCGACGCCGGCGTCTCGATGGCCGCCTACCGGGCGGCGGTCCGCGGCGGATCTCGTCCGCGACGCCCTGACAGACCAAGGTCGTGGCCGACGTGACCGAGCAGGCCGACGTCGCAGCGGCAGGTCAGCGAGATCTTCGTCTCCAGCGCCGACTACCAGGGACCGGGCGACCAGGTCAAGGTCCGGCCACATCCTGTACACGCCGGGCGATGCCGACCCGAGCACGGGCAGCCCCGTCCCCTCGGACGCCGCGTCGATGGGCCACGGCCAAGGCCAAGGCCCAGGCGACCTACGACAAGCTCAAGGCCCTCCAGGGCGACCCGGCCGCGCTCCTCAAGGAGTTCGAGGCGATCGCCAAGACCGACAGCAAGGACACGACGTCCGGCGCCGACGGCGGCCAGCTGGGCTGGTTCACCCAGGGCCAGCTGGATCGCGGCGTTCGGCGACGCGATCTTCGCGCAGGGTCTCAAGAACGGCGACCTCGTCGGCGCCGGTCCAGAGCCAGTACGGCTGGCACGTCATCCTCTTCGAGGAGCGACGCGGGCCGCCGGAGGACCGGATCGACGGGCTCCAGACGCAGGTCAACGCGGCCGGTGCCGACTTCGCCGCGCTGGCCAGGGCGAACTCGGATGCGACCGACGCGGCCACCGGCGGCGACATGCGGCTGGGTGGCCCGCTACCAGCTGGACCCAGGAGCTGCGAGGAGGCGATCTTCGCCGCCCCGCTCGGCAAGGTCGAGCGCCACCCTCCAGACCGCCGACGGGTACTACGTCTTCCTCGTCCGGGACGAGCAGACCCGCAAGCCCGACGGCGCCCAGCTCGAGCACGCTCAAGAGCGACGCCTTCCGAACTGGTACACCGCCCAGCGGGCGAAGGCCGTCATCACGCCCGATCTCACCGGCACGACGCCCTAGCGAGGGCGATCGTGCTCGACGCGCTGCTCGCCGAGGCCCGACTGCGCTGGGGACTCGACCCGGCGGCCGGTCTCCAGGTGGTCGCCGGCGAGAACCTGCTCGGCGACGCCGATCGAGCCGTCGCGCCCGCTCCTGATCATCCCCGTCGCGCTCCTCGGACCGCGCTCGGGTGCGGCTCCCGAAGGCTCGTCCGGGGCGTCGGCGCCGCGGTGCAACCGGTGGCTCTGCCCGGGCCGGGCCGGGCCGGCCGGCCGCGATCCTCTCGCTGCTGCTCCGACGGCTCTACCCGGCCGACCACCCCGTCGGTCGGTTCCGGCGGTCCGGACGGCCTGACGGTCGGCGACGCTGGCGAAGGAGGATCTGGCCGGCCCGCTCTACCTCGCCCCGGTCGCCCCCGAGCTGGCGGTCGCCGGACCCTGGGCGATGCCCTGGATCTCCGCCCGGCTGCGGCGGCCGGACGGCTGCCCGTGGGATCGCGAGCAGACCCACGAGTCGCTCCGCAAGCACCTCCTCGAGGAGGCCTACGAGGTCTACGACGCCCTGGCCGACGGGGCCACGCTCGATCTCGCCGGCGAGCTCGGCGACCTCCTCCTCCAGGTGGTCCTCCACGCCCAGCTGGCCGCCGAGGCCGACGTCTTCGACCTGGCCGACGTCCAGGCCTCGATCGCGGCCAAGATCGTCCGGCGTCATCCCCACGTCTTCGGCGAGGCCGAGGCCCGCACGGCCGCCGACGTCACCCGCCAGTGGGAGCGGATCAAGGCCGACGAGCGGGCCGCGGCGGACACCGATGCGGAGACGGCCGACCCGGACGCGTCCGCGGGGACCCGCGTCCGGCCTCGACCCGGAGCGCCCTCGACGGGATCAGCCGGTCGATGCCCGCCCTCGCCGCGAGCCAGGAGATGCAGGAGCGCGCCTCGGCGCTCGGCTACGACTGGCCGACGATCGACGGGATCCTCGAGAAGGTCCACGAGGAGCTGGCCGAGCTGCGCGAGGCCGAGACGCCGGCCGACCGGAGCGAGGAGATCGGCGACCTGCTGATGGTCCTGGTCAACCTCGCCCGCCGCCACGACGTGGAGGCGGAGGCCGCCCTGCGCGCCGCCAACGACAAGTTCCGGCGCCGCTTCGGCTCGGTGGAGCGGGCCGCCGCCGCTCGCGGCGTCGCCCTCCGCGATCTCGACTTCGACGAGCTCGACGCGCTCTGGGATGCCGCCAAGGATCGAGGAGCGCGCCACCACGAAGGAGTCCCAGCCATGACGATCGGCAACCGCCCGCCGACGGTCCGGGCCGACGGCCGTCGACCGGACCAGCTCCGCCCGGTCACGCTGACCCTCGGCGTCCAGAAGTGGGCCGAGGGCTCGTGCCGGATCCGGGTCGGCGACACCGAGGTCCTGTGCGCGGCCACGATCGAGGATCGGGTCCCGCCGCACCTCCGGGGCAAGGGCACCGGCTGGGTCACCGCGGAGTACTCGATGCTCCCGCGAGCGACCGCCGAGCGCAGCCAGCGGGAGGCGGCGAAGGGCCGGATCGGTGGCCGGACCCACGAGATCCAGCGGCTCGTCGGCCGCTCGCTGCGCGGGGTCGTCGACCTGGCCCGGCTCGGCGAGCGGACGGTCACCGTCGACTGCGACGTCCTCCAGGCCGACGGCGGGACCCGGACGGCCTCGATCACCGGCGGCTACGTCGCCCTCGCCGCCGCCCTCATCACCTACGGCCTGGAGCGGACGATCGTCGGTCGGATCGCCGCGGTCAGCGTCGGGATCGTCGACGGGATGTCCTACCTCGACCTCGACTACCCGGAGGACTCCCGGGCCGACGTCGACTTCAACGTCGTCGGCACCGACGCCGGGACCTACGTCGAGGTCCAGGGGACCGCCGAGGGCAAGCCGTTCGACCGGGCGGCGATGAACGGCCTGCTCGACCTCGCCCAGCTCGGCCTCGACCAGCTGTTCGCGAAGCAGGCCGAGGCGATCGCCGTCCGTCAAGCGGTGAGTCGGACCGGCGCGGCCGACCGCGTCGCGAGTCTCATCCGGGACGGTGCCGAGCGACCGCGGATCGTGGTCGCGACCCGGTCCGAGCACAAGCTGCGCGAGCTGCGCGAGCTCCTCCGGGCTGGACTCTGTCGAGCTCGTCTCCCTCGACGAGGTCGGCGTCCCGGCCGGCGACGAGCCCGTCGAGGACGGCCGGACGTTCGAGGCAAACGCCCGGCTCAAGGCCCGGTACTACGCGGCGCTCACCGGCCTGCCGACCCTCGCCGACGATTCGGGCCTCGAGGTCGACGCCCTCGACGGCGGCCCCGGTGTCTACACCCGGCGCTACGCCGGCCCCGAGGCGACCGACGAGGACAACAACGCGAAGCTCCTGACCGAGCTCGCCGGGCTGCCGACCGAAGGTCGCGGCGCCCGCTACGTGTGCGTCCTCGTCCTGGCGGCACCCGCGTCGACCGATCCCCACGATGCGAGGCACTCCCCGATCGTCGCCCAGAGCCGAGGGACCTGCCGCGGGCGGATCGCCACCGAGGCGCGCGGGAGCGGCGGCTTCGGCTACGACCCGATCTTCGAGCCGGCCGCCGAGCCGCCCGGCGGCCGGACCCTCGGGCTGTGGTCGGCCGCCGAGAAGAACGCGATCTCGCATCGCGCCCGGGCGGCCCGCCGGATGGCCCGAAGGCTGGCCTCCTCGACGTCCTGACCCGGCGTCGGCGCGACCCTACCCGGCGGGGGACCCGGGCGGACGTCGCGCCCTCGACACGAATGCCCGGGCACGGCGGAGCGGTCGGGCGACCGCAGCCCGGATCGGCTTCGGGACCTTCCGTCGGATGGTCCCCCGGAGACCGCCGGTCTTCGAGCCCTGGGACCGGGCGACCTGTGACCCGGGGAAGTGGACCCGCTCTCGTGGGTGCGGTGGCAGGAAGTTCGACGGCTCGAGGTTCGCCCCGCGCTGGATGAAGGCGAGATTGTGATAGAAGGTCAGGGACGTCACGGAGCGATCGAAGGTCGTCGGAACGTAGCCCGCGATGTCGAGCTCCGCGTAGTTGAGCCCGTCGGCCAGGGCATGGAGGAAGGTCATCGACGTGCCCGCACGGTCCGCTCCGCTCGATCCCCCGTAGGACCCGGCCCAGTACGAGGTCTGAAGGTCCTCGATGGCGTAGATCCCATCGTCGGTGAGGTGACCGAACAGGCCGTTGAAGCTCGCGATCACGTGGGCGCAGACATGGCTGCCGTCGTCGACGACGATGTCGAACGGGCCGAACCGGGCGGCCAGGTCCTCGAGGAAGACCGGGTCGCTCTGGTCGCCCTGGACGATCGCGATGCGATCCTCGGCGAGCGCGGTCTTGTCGTAGATGTCGATGCCCACGATCCTGGCCAGCGGGAAGAACTCCTTCCACATGCGGAGGGACTCACCACCGCGCTCGGGATCGGCATAGCCGCCGACCCCGATCTCGAGCAGGGTGATGGCTCGATGCCGGAGGTGGGCGAAGTGCCGCTCGTAGGCGTCCGCGTAGAAGTGGGTCCCCTCCTTGTCCGTCCGCATCTCCAGGGCGATCTCGCGCAGGGAACGTTCACTCACGAGCAGGCGCCTCGGCGGTAACGGACCGGAAAGGGTGGCAGGAGGCGTCGACGAGCCTCGCCGGTGCCCGGCCCGGCGAGGATATCAGGTGGTCCGCCGGGGCCGTCGTCCCGGGTCGAGCGCGATGCTACGATCGGCCACGATGGCAGCCCGCTGGATCGTCCTCCGCGAAGGCACGCGGCTGCGCTGGGGCGGAGACCTCCGCCGCCACCACGTCTTCGCGGCGCTCGCCGCCCGCCCGGATGCGATCGACGTCGACGGCTGGTCACAGAGCGTCGTGCACGAAGCGGTCGCCCGCCGCCGCCGGCCGTGGGAGGCGAAGCCGCTCCTGGCCGCGGCCACGATGCTGAGCCCGGAATCCCTCGACCAGGCCGATCGGCGGGTCGTCCCGTTCGCCGTCGACTTCCACGACGATCCGATCGCCCAGAACGCGGCTCTCGGGGTCTCGATGGACGATGCCTGGCTCCACCGGACGACCGAGCGCAAGCGCCGGAATCTCGATGCCTTCCGCTGGCTCGTCGTCCCCTCGGCCGAGTTGGCGGATCTGGCCGGGCTCGACCGCGACCGGACGATCGTGGCCGGGAATGGGAGCGACACCTCGGTCATCGTGCCGGCCCCGTGGCCGAGCGATCCGGCGCTGGGGTTCATCTCGGGGGCGGCCGCCGGTCGCGGGATCGAGACCCTGATCGATGCAGCCCGCCTGGTGCGCGCGTCCGTGCCGGACCTCCGCCTCCTCCTCTGGCTGGCGGCGACCGGCGCGGACGGCGAGACGTACCTGGCGGACCTTCGCCGCGCGACGGCCCGCGAGCCGTGGATCGAGTTCGGTGTCGCGCCCTACGGGGAGATCGGTCCGCAGCTCGGTCGAGCCACGGTGCTCTGCGTCCCGAACCCACCGGCGACGTACTGGGACGCGGTCTCGCCGGTCAAGCTGTTCGACTGCATGGCTGCCGGTCGACCGGTGGTGGTCACCCCGCGGACGGTCATGCGGGCCTCTGTGGAGCGGGCCGACGCCGGGCTGGTCGCGGCCGGCGATCTCGCCGACGACCTCGCGACCTCGATCGCCCGGCTCCTGGCCGACGAGGCGCTGGCTCGCCGCCTGGGTGCGAACGGCCGAGTGGCAGCCGTCAGCGTGCACGATTGGCGGAAGATCTCCGAGCGTCTCGCCACGGACCTCGTCGCGCTCACCGACTGATCCCAAGGCGACTGGCCGCCTCCGTCGTCCCGGGCGGACCCGTCACCGCCTGATGCGAACCAGCCAGGAGCGACCGTCCGGCCCGACCGCCAGCGGATCGACGATCAGATCTCCGACGACCGCGGGCTCGTCCACCTCGAACCGCTTGAACGCCTCGGGCGGCCGGTCGCGATCGACCTGGTGAAGGACGAGCTGGCCCGGTCGCGGATACGACCCGTCGTCGCGGATCGACGTGCCGACCGTGCCCGACAGCGCCGACAGCGGAAGGTCCAGGCTGACCGCGAGCTGGGGGACCGTCAGGATGGGGGCGAGGAGGGCCGCCTGCTCGCCCATCGGTCGGGTCGGATCGGCGACGGTCGGCCGGTCGCGGATCCCCGGGATCGCGGCAAGGGCGACGCGCAGTTGGGGCAGCATCTGGTCGATATCCCGGTGGACCCGCCCATTGACGATGATCGCGCTGCGCGTGACCCGGTCGAGCGGGCCGAACGGTCGAACGATCGCCAGCGCGGCCAGGGCACCGATGACGACACCGATCGCGAGCACGCTTCGACCGCGCGGACGATCTCGCAACGCGGCAGCCAGGGCCGGGATCCGGAGCGCGGAGATCCCGATCCCCGCGGCGAAGATGAGGGCCAGGTCCGCCGGCGCGATGTACCGCCCCGAGACGTAGATCCCTCGGATCGCCAGGAGCCCGAGGAAGGCCGCCACGCCGACGGTCAGCGCCACGAGGCCCACCACGATGTCCCACCTGGCCCGGACGGCCAGGATCGCGATCCCGACGACCGCCAGGACGACCAGCGCGGGTTCGCCGGCGTAGTGCGTGCCGATCGAGCGCACGACGCCGGCCACGCCGACCAGGGGCAGCCCGACCGACCCGAGGACCGGGACCTTCTCGGCGTACAGCGGGTCCCCGGTCAGGAGCCAGTCGTGGGCCGACTGGAGCGGGAGCGCCAGGAACCCCAGGAGGACGGGGACTCGGATCGTGAAGGCCGTCGTGGGGCGTCCCGCCAGCCGGGCGAGGACGGCGCCGATCGCCAGGACGACGCCCGCCAGGCCGACGATGATCAGCGTCTCGAACCGGGCCAGCCCGCCGATCGCGAGGGCTACCCCGGCCCACCCGTAGCGTGGTCGAGCCGCGGTGACGAGGAGCCCTGCCGCGGCCCAGCACGGCAGGGCCCACCCGACGGCGTACGCCAGGTCGACGTCCATCAGCAGCTCGGCCGACCCGATCAGGCCGACCGTCACGAAGGCGGCCGCGACGATCCCACTCAGCCGGTAGGCCAGCGCCGCCGAGGCCGCGATCCCGGCGGCGTAGGCGACGATCGCGAGCCCCGAGATCAACCGCCAGTCGGGCAGGACGCCGTAGACGAGGCCGTAGACCACGGTCAGGAGCGCCTTCGGCGTGGCTCCGACGAAGGCCTCGAGCCGCTGACCGGCGAGCAGGCGCTGGGCGTAGAGGACCGAGGCGGCCGCGTCGTAGCCGAGCGTTCCCGAGTGGATCGGCCGGACGATCCAGACCGCGACGAGGGTCGCCAGCGCGAACGCCGAGAACCCGACGAGGAGCTCGGGCTTCCTGCTGAGCGTCGCGACCCGGTGCATCCGGGGAGCGTACCAGCGGGTCCCGGCCGGACGTGGCCGCCGGCGGGGGCTCAGCTGCCCGGGCTGGCGCTCGGCAGCGGGCTCGCCGGCGCCAGGCTCGGCTTGCCGTCCTTCGGCGCCCAGCCCTTCGGCGTGCCGCCCGGCGCCGGGAAGAGCGCCGCGGCCATCGCCGTGATCGCGTCTGCGTTCGCCACCTGGACGGCGCCGTAGGGGTTGTTCGGCTTGCCCGGATGGATGAGCGGCCAGCGGATGACGACCCGGACGATCCGCCTCGAGGACAGGTCGCCGGCCAGGACGGCCAGGTCGGGCAGGAGCTCGGGCGGGAGGTCCGTGGCGACCGTGTCGCCGACCGCGTCGATGAGGCCCGGCAGGTTGAGCAGCGCCCCACCACGGACGGCCTTCGCGCGGAGAGCGAGGAGGATCTCCTGCTGACGCGCCTGGCGGGTGAAGTCGGACTGGCCGACCGACTTCCGGATCCGCGTGTAGGCCAGGGCATTGGCCCCGTCGAAGTGGTGGCGGCCGACCGTCACCGACCAGCCGCCCTTGATCCCGAAGTCCCCGTAGTGCGGGTCGTCGAGCGCCTGCTTCACGTCGATGTCCACGCCGCCCACCGCGTCGATCATCTTGACGAAGCCGCCCAGGTTCATCGTGGCGTAGTAGTGGATCGGGATCCCGAGGAGCGCTCCGGCCGCGTCCTCGAGGGTCCGGATGCCGCCCTTCGGGAACGTCTCCGGGTGGCGGGTCGCGTAGCTCAGGAGCGAGTTGAGCTTCGGGTCGAAGGTCCGGCCGTCGCCGAGCGGGACGCCGACGAGGTCGCGGGGCAGGGAGGCCATGCTGACCGACTTCCCGACCGGGTCCACCGAGACCACGATCATCGAGTCCGTCAGGGCATGGTCGCGACCCTTGCCCGTGTCCAGACCGACGAGCAGCACGTTGATCCGCTCGTTGGGTCCCGGGGCCGCCGCCGGCGCCTTCTCGTCGGAGCGGGCCGCCAGCACCCCGCCCTCGAAGATCCGGGCGAACGACGACTGGGCGACCCCGCCGACGTACTGCCCGGCGAGATGGGGGAGGACCGTGACGACCACGATGACCCCCAGCCCGACCAGGCCCAGGCCGCCCGGACGCAGCTCGAACCGGGGGTCGAAGAACGCCTGGAGAAGGGCGGCCAGCCGCCAGGCGAGGACCAGCAGGTTGAGGGTGAGCAGCGCCTCGAGGGTCCGGGGCACGATCGCCGTGGCCAGGAGCTTGGGGCCCGGCGCCGAGAGCGCGACGAGAGCCGCGACGAGAAGGACGACCGCGAACGGGACGAAGAAGACGACGGCGAGCTCGTATCGGCGGTTGACCGCCTGGCCGGCGCCCGGGAAGAGCGCGGACAGCCCCGCGGCGAGGATCCGGCGGCGGTCGACGGGCCCGGTGGCGGGCCGGATCTTGACGGCCTGGCGCAGGTCTCGGCCTCCCAGCTCACCTGTATCACCCGCCCGGATCGTGGCCCGGGCGTGTGGATAAGTCTAGCGCGCCTGTGGATAACCGACGATCGGAGCGCCGACGAAGGCGGCGGCCCCGAACTGACCGGGCGGCCGATCGGCGCCCGTCAGCGCCGGGCCCAGCCGCGCCGCCGTGGCGCTGGACAGGTGGCCTCACGGCCCGACGTGGACGACCCCGGCGTCCCGGATCGGGGCGTAGACGACCGTCCCGTCCTTCGACTCGACCGCCACGCCGACCCGGTAGTCGCCGGGCGGGGTCTTCGTGATGTCCCAGTCGATCGTCGAGCGCTTGCGCTCGCCAGCCCCCCAGTCGACACCGTCGAACCAGCCCGACCAGATGGCCCGGCCGTCGGGTGCGAAAACGGTGAAGACGATCCGGGTGCCTGCCAGGGCCGGTCCCTGGTTCTCGGCCTGGACCCACAGACCCATGCTCCTCGCGTCGTGGACCAACTGCGGGGTGGCCCCGGCGTCGACGATGGCGACCGCCTCGTTCGGGTCTGCCGATCGACCACCGGGCCCGACAGAGATCGCCCGCGCCGGCGCCAGCGGGATCGCGAACGCCACGACCAGGACGACCAGCCCGCCGGTGAGGATGGTCGCCAGGCGGCGACCGGGGGCGTCCGTCCGATAGGTGGCCAGCAGAGCGGCGCCGGCGACGGCCAGACCGAGGACGACCGCAAGGAGTGGTTCGATCCCATGGAGACCCCAGCGCAGCCAGGCTACGGTCTCGGCGAGGTTCCGGTCGAGGAGACGCGGCAGCCAGAGCTGGGTGAGCGGGTCCGTGTAGAGCTCAGGCGCGTTCGGCATCGTCGCCGTCGCGACGAGGAAGACGGCGGCCCCGACTGCGATCAGGAGCGCGACCAGCGGACGGAGACCGCGGGGCACGAGGGCGACCAGGACGGCCGCGAAGGGCAGCGCCGGCGTCAGGAACCGCGGCCCCGGCGTCCAGCCGCCGAACGGCAGGTAGTACCCGGCGTTGAAGAGGAGGAAGACCACAACGATGGCGAGGCAGACGAGTACCTCTCGTCGAAGATCCCGTCGGCGCAGGGCGAGCAGGCCGAGCGGGGCAACGACGAGCCAAGGCGCGAGACGTAGGATGCCGCGGGTCCCGACCAGGAGGTCGACGAGGACGTCGAGCTTCGGCCAGGTGACCCCGAGGATGCCCTGACCCATCCCCTGGGCGAAGGCGCCGCTCGTGAGGTTGCTGTAGCCGAGGCTGAACGGCGAGCCGAACGACAGCCAGTCGTAGGCCAGCAACGTCGCCGCCGGGACCAGCGCACCGGCGACCATCAGCGTCGGACCTCGCCATCGCAGTCGTCGAAGCCGTCGTTCGGTCGGGCGCCCATCGCTGAGCGCGTAACCGAGCAGGACGAGGACGCCGAGCAGGGCGGAGATCTCGACCACGACGGCGCAGCCGGCCAGGAACCCGGCGAGCACGTAGCGTCGACCCGGGCGTTCCAATGCGCGGGCGCGCCACAGCAGGTAGAAGGCCGCGAACAGGAAGAACGCGGAGGCCGCGTGCCCGAAGTACATCGTGGCGAACGGGAAGGCGATCGACCCGAGCCCGTAGCCGAGGCTCACCACCAGGGCCCATGGCTCGCCGACAGCCGGACGCAGGAAGCGCAGCAGGAGCAAGATCAGCAGGACCGTGGGGATGCCGCTCGCGACGAATGCCAGCGCCTGCACGGTGGCCACCGGATCCGGCGTCCCTGCGCCGGTCGCCACGTACGAGGCGCTCAAGAGCAGGTATGCGGGAACGCCCATCAACGCCGATCCGGGCGTCTTGTCCGAGTAGTAATGCCCGTTGTAGTAGGACTTGTCGCCGGTGTTGCCCTGGTAGGGGTCGATGCTCGTCGTGCGATCGTCGACCAGCGCCCGGACCAGGTCGTACCGGCTGTACTCGTTCCAGGCGGGCACCTGGCGGAAGAAGCCGTAGCAGAACAGCAGGGCCAGGGCCAGGACGATCTCGCGCCGGGTCGTCGCGCTCAGGCGCGGCCACCGACGCTCCACCACCGGCGCCGCTTCGGCCGATGCCGGTTCGAGTCCTTCCTCCGGGATCGGTGCCGGCAGCGCGTCGGTTCGGAGTGCGTCGCCGACGTCCGCCTCAGGCATCGTCGCCAGTGTCGCACGTCCGTTCGCGGAGGGGTGGGGTGACCGTCACATCGGCTCGACCGGACCGTCGAAGAGACTCGACGCCGGGCGGTCGACTGGCAGGCGACAGCGGAACCGCCCGGCGTCGCCATGTCCGCGCGCCGGGGCCCGACGGCGAGGGGCTCGGCCTGGCCCATCGTCCAGGTGTCGGCCTGGAGGTCATAGGCCCACACGTCCCCCGAGCTGCTGACCATGATCGTCAGGTCGGAGTCGACGTCGTAGACGAACCCGCGACCCGTGCCCGCGATCTCTGGGACCGGCCGCATCCGCGTCCAGGTGTTGGTGCAGACGTCGAACGTCCAGGTCTCATAGATGTCGGGACCCGACAGGCCCGAGAGCGCCACGAGCTTGCCCGCGCGGCGGTCGAACACCATCTGCGACGGCATGAACGGCCGAGCCTGGTCGACCGGACCCGGCTCGTCGGGCGTCGACCCGGGTGGACACGCGTACCTGGTGCCGACGGGTGGCAGCACGGCCGGGAGTCTCGGCATCGGCTGCGAGCCGACGATCAGCATCCCAGCGACGACCGCGCTGAGCAGGGCCGCCAGCAGGAGCAGGGCCCAGGCCACGCGCGGGACCGCGAGGCTGCGCCACCCGAGCGTCGTGGCGAACCCGCGACGGCGGAGCTCCCCGGCGGCGATCCGGTGGGCGAGCTCGACCGGGTCGAGATCCGACGAGACGCGCCCCGCGTAGTCGCGGACCGCGGCGTGGACGCGGAGCTCGAAGGCGTCGCGATCAGTCATCGCCGAGCTCCTTCCGGAGGCGGTCGAGCAGCCGGGACAACCGGGATCGCACGCCCGACGAGGAGAGGCCGAGGAGCGGGGCGATCTCGGACGAGTCGAGGCCGGCCGCGTAGCGCAGGGCGACGAGCGCTCGCTCCTCCGGCTTCGAATGACCGAGCGCGTTGGCCAGGTCGACGTGGTCGATCGCGTCGGGGCCCCGGCTCCCGGGGAGGGATCGGCGGCGATCTTGAGCTCGACGATCCCTTGCCGATGCTCGCGCCTGAGAAGCTTGCGGGTCTCGTTCGCGGCGACCGCCACGAGCCACGGCTTGAGTCGGTCGGGGTCACGCAGCGAAGGAAGCTTCCGCCAGGCGATCCACCAGGCGGCCTGGGCGGCATCCTCGGCGAGGTCCTCGTCGCGCAGATGACGAAGGCGACCCGGACGAGGTCGAGGTGGTAGGCGCCGACGATCCGGGCGAAGGCGAGCTCGTCGCCCGCGATGGCGCGCTCCACCGTGGACGCGATCGCAGCACCGTCGAGGGCGAGGCTCGTCATGGCATAGAGATACCGGCAAGGTACCCAGCTGTCCCATCGTGGGCCGGGTCGGGCTCCGAGCGCCAGTGCCGTTCGACCGGCCCGCCGACGCATCCTGCGACTCGAGCGCTGTAGGCTAGAACTCCGGCGCCGCAGCGTGCGGCCGCCGAGTCCGGTCATCGGGGCGTAGCGCAGTCTGGTAGCGCACGTGCTTTGGGAGCACGAGGTCGTGGGTTCGAATCCCACCGCCCCGACCACCTTCCGGGCGACGATGATGCTGGCCGGCCGGTCGGTGGCAAGGCCGGTCGGAATGCGACGCGAGCAGGAGTCCCGTGGATGGAGACCGTGGGATCGAAGGACGGGACCACGATCGCCTTCGACCGATCAGGCAGCGGACCGCCGCTCGTGCTCGTCGGGGGCGCCCTCTCGAACCGAGGGGCGGCCGCCGACCTCGCCGCTCAGCTGGCCCCCCGACTGACGGTCCTGGCCTACGACCGGCGCGGGCGGGGCAAGAGCACGGACACGGCTCCCTACGCGGTCGAGCGTGAGATCGAGGATCTCGATGCCCTGATCGACGCGGCCGGTGGGTCCGCGTCCGTGTACGGCCATTCCTCGGGCGGCGCGCTCGCGCTTCGGGCCGCCGGCGCGGGCCTGGCGATCACCCGCCTCGCCGTCTACGAGCCGCCATTCATCGTGGACCACAGCCGCGACATCCTGCCCCAGGACTTCGTGGACCACGTCGACCACCTGCTGGCTGCGGACCGTCGGGGCGACGCCGTCGCCTACTTCATGACCGTGGCCGTCCAGGTCCCCGAGGAGATCGTGAGCCGGATGCGCGGCTCGCCGATGTGGGCGGCGATGGAGGAAGCGGCGCCCACCCTCGCCTACGACAACCGGGTCATGGACGGGCTGATGACCGGGGATCGGACCCCGCTGGAGCGGTGGGCGAGGCTCCCGATGCCGATCCTGGCCCTCGACGGAGGGGCGAGCCCCGCCTGGGCGCGCGAAGCGGTCCGGGCGCTCGCCGAGACCGTCCCCCAGGCCGAGTACCGGACCCTCGAGGGCCAGGACCACGGCGCCCAGCCCGCCGTGCTGGCGCCGGTGCTCGACGCGTTCTTCATCGGCGGCTAGGCCAGCTTGCTCCGCCGAGCGCCCGCTCTCTCGTGGCGATGCCGCCGCTCGTCGACCGTGTCACAATCATCGTGCGCCAGATCGACAGTCGGCCCCCGTCGCGAGGCATCCACCGCCCCGGCCCGGGACGACCGCCCCGTCAACGGCATGTCCTGGACGGCGCTCATAGGACAGGAGGTTCCCAGATGACCGACGAGACCACCACCCCGGCCCAGGACGTCACGATCGTGGCGGCCCAGGTCTCCGACGACCAGGGCGTGATCGCCGAGGGCGCTATCGCCGCCGAGGGTGACCATGCTCTCATCGTCGCCCGCTTCGCCGACACGACCTCGGCCATCGCGATCTACGACCAGCTCCTGTCGGCCGAGATCGACGGCTCGCTCCACATCGACGGCGTCCTCGTGGCCAAGGCCGACGAGGACGGCAAGCTCCACATCCAGAAGATGACCGACCACAGCACCCGCAAGGGCCTCAAGTGGGGCATCGTCGGCGGCGTGGTGGCCGGGATCTTCCTGCCGGCGACGATCGTCGGTGGCGCGGTCGCCCTGGGCGTGGCCGGTGCGGCCGCCGGCAAGGCCCGCAACCTGTACCACCGGGTCGAGGTCGAGAAGGAGCTCGCCGAGGTCATCACCCCGGGTACGTCGGGCATCCTGTGCCTCGTCTCGGCCGCCCAGGCCGAAGCGGTAACGAAGAAGATGCCGGAGGCCCAGGCGGTCAAGACCGTCCCGGTCAGCGAGGAGACCGCCGGCGCGATCAAGGCCGCCGCCGCGGCCGCCGACAGCGCGACGCCGGCCGCCGCGGAGACGCCCGCCGCCGGTTGACCACCGCGCCCTCTCGGGGCGCTTCAGACGTCAGGTCGAACGAGCCCGGGTCGAACGCCGACCCGGGCTCGACGCCGTCCCGGGACCTCGCCGGGACCTGGCCTGAGCCCCGCGGACCGGGCGGTGCGGTCCCTTCGGGTGAGGTGCCGACCGGTACCTTCGGGCCGGTCCGGGCGGCCGGCACCCTCTGCTAGCATCGCCGCGCTCGCCCGGGCGACCGGGCCGACGCATGACGTCCCGGGGGTGCCACGTGGCCCGGATCCGAACCATCGCATCGCTCCTCGTCGTCGCGGCGATCGTCGGGGGCGTCCTCGTCGGCTGCGGCTCGAGCCAGGCGACGCCGACGCCGGCCACGCCGGTCCCGCCGCCGACCCCGACCCCGAACCCGCACCTGAGCGCGCCCGTCTCCGTCGACCAGCTCTACAACAAGCTCAAGAAGGCCGGTCTCACCCTGTACCTGAACACGGCCGACGCCGGGATCGACGGGGAGCCACGCAAGCGACTCAACCTGACCTACGAGGGTTGGCCGCTCCTGATCGCGGAGTACAGCAGCGGGGGCGCCCTGAGCCGCGAGTCCGGGTTCGAGCCGGGCAAGCGACCGGGCGAGGGCGATCCGCCGTATTCGATCGTCGGGGAGAACATCCTCGTCCGGTACGGGCCCACGGTGGTCAACAAGCCGCCGGCCGCGCCGGCCGCACGCTGGACGGAGGCGGCCACCCGGCTCGTCGGCCTGCTCGATCCGCTGGTCGGCCCGCTCCGGCAGAGCTCGCTGGTCCCGCTCGCGCTGGCGACGCCGACCCCGGCGCCGACGATCGCTCCCACACCCTCGCCGAGTGCGACCCCCAAGCCGACGAAGACCCCGAAGCCGACGAAGAAGCCGAAGCCCACCAAGCGACCCTGAGCCGGGATCGTCCCGGCCCGCGGGCCATGCTCGTCGCCCGTGCGGGAGATCTGCGAACCGTCTGATAGGCTCCGTCGAGGTCCGGTGGCCGCGCTGACGCGTCGAAGCTCCGCCGGCCGGTCGGCGATGGGAGGGGCCGAATGACGGGGACGCGGGGGCGCGCCAGGACGGGCCGGGGCGACGAGGTCTCGGACCTCGACAAGCGGATCATCGAGCACCTCCAGGCGGACGGCCGGCGGCCGTTCACCCAGATCGCCAACGAGCTCGGGGTGAGCGAGGCTGCCGTGCGCGCGCGGACGAACCGGCTGGTCGATCGCGGGATCCTCCAGATCGTCGGAGTCACCGACCCGCTCAAGCTGGGCTTCCAGCAGATGGCTATGGTCGGGATCCGCTGCGAGCGCGACCGGCTCGTCGAGGTCGCCGAGGCCGTCTCGGTCTTCCCGGAGGTCGACTACGTCGTGATCACGGCCGGGACCTACGACGTCCTCATCGAGGTGGTCTGCGAGGACAACGGCGCGCTCCTCGACTTCCTCGCGGAGAAGCTCCGGGCCATCGAGGGTGTCCGCGACACGGAGACGTTCGTCTACCTGCGGATGGTCAAGCAGAGCTACCAGTGGGGGACGCGCTGACCGCACCCTGGTGGCGACCGGCTGACGCTCTTCGGTCATGACCAGCCCACGGCCCGCCGGGCCCGGCCCGGCCGTCGGTGCCCGGCTGCACCGGAACGTGCGCCGAAGCGGCCTGACGATGGTCCGGGTGGGCGCTGCCGAAGGTGCCAGCCCCTAAGATTGGTCCGGGGCGCAGTCGCGCCCGACGCCCTGTCCACGAGGCGAGCGACCCGTGCCGGCCGAACCGCTCCTGATCATCCTCATCGCGGCGACCGCGATCAACGTCGTGTTGGTCATCGTGGCCGCGGTGGTCTTCGGACGCCGCCGCCGATCGGGCTCGGGTCCCCATTCCCGGACCCGGCATCGCCAGTCGTCGCCGGCCGTCGCCACGGCGGCGACCCCGCGACCGCCGGGCGAGTTCGGGTCGCCGGCGGCGGCCCGCCCGGCCGACGCGTTCGAGGGCGAGCCCCGAGCCGGCCGGTTCAACCTGAGCGTGGACGACGGCAGCCTCCAGGCCTACGACCGGGTCGTCCGGGTGGTGACCTGGGCGTTCATCCTGGCCACGGCGACGATCGTGGTCGTGAGCGGAGCCTGGCCGACGACGGAGGCCTCGATCTTCGTGCTCCTGGCCCTGACCGGGTTGGCCATCCTGGTCGTCCACGAGATCCTTCCGGCCTCGCTCCTGGGGACCGCCCGCTACCTGGTCGAGGGCTCGATCGGGTTGACCGTCGCGACCCTCTTGATCGTGCTGACCGGCGGCGCGGCCAGCCCGTTCTTCTTCGCCTATCTCCTCATCGTAGCCGGCGCCGCCCTCGTGCTCACGCCCCGGACCACCCTGCTGGTGACCGCGATCGCGATCGGGGCTTACCTCCTGGGCGTCCTGGCCGACGCGACCGACCTGCCCCTCGGCTCGCCGCTGACCCTGGTCGTCGGGGCGAACATCGTGGCCCTCGTCCTGCTGACCTACGTCGCCCTGGTCCTGGCCGGCGACCAGCGCCGCTCGAGGGACGCCGCGATCGAGCTGTCCACGGTCGACTCGCTGACGGGGCTCTACAACCGGGCCTACTTCTTCGCCGCCATCGACCGCGAGATCCAGCGCAGCGCCCGCTCGGGCCGGGGGTTCTGCCTGCTGATGATGGACCTCGACGGGCTCAAGCCGATCAACGACCGGTTCGGGCACTTCCAGGGCGACCGGGTCCTGCGCGGCGTCGGCGAGATCATCAGCCACGGCGTCCGGCGGATCGACACGGCGGCCCGCTACGGCGGCGACGAGTTCGTGGTCCTGCTCCCGGAGACGGTCCCCGGCGGAGCGCTCATCCTGGCCGAGAAGATCCGCCACGAGGTCGCCGAGCTGGCCATCGAGACCGCCGCCGCGCGGATCCACACCTCGCTCTCGATCGGTGTCGTGACCTATCCCGAGGACGGCCGGACCGCCGACGACCTGATGATCAGCGCCGACCAGGCGATGTACGCCTCGAAGCGTCGGGGCAAGAACCGGATCGTCGGCTATCGTCCGCCGACCGGCTCGGGCACGCACTGGACCAACGGCGCGGCGCGACCAGGATCCGGCGGCCAGGCCGCTCCATCCGGGACGTCCGCCCGACCCTCCGGCGCCGCGGCCGGGACAGCGGGGTCGCCCGTCCGCCCGGTGTAGCATCCGGCCATGAGCGACGCCGACCATCCGTCCCCCGGTCTGCGGGTTCTCCACCCGCGCGATCCGCGCCTCGACCCGCGCTCCCCGGGTCGACCAGCGAGCCGAACTCGGTCCCGATCTACCAGGCGGTCACGTTCTCGTCCCGAGGACGCGGCCGAGCTCGGGGCGATCTCCACCGGGGCCCGACCCGGGTACAGCTACGCCCGTCTCGGCGAACCCGACCGGCGACGCCCTGGCGGCCGCGGTGGCCGAGCTCGAGGGGGCCGAGGCCGGGGCCGTCTTCGCCTCGGGGATGGCCGCGATCCACGCCGCCCTGCTGTCGGTCCTGCGGGCCGGCGATCGGGTCGTCGCCACCCGGGCGATCTACGGCTCGACGCGGAACGCTCCTGACCGGCACCTTCGGGCGGCTCGGGGTCGAGACGGTGGAGCGTCGACGCGACCGACCTCGCGGCGGTGGAGGCGGCCCTGGCCGCCGCGCCGACCCGGGTCCTCTACGTCGAGACGATCTCGAACCCGACGATCGTCGTCGTCGACATCGCGGCGCTGGCCGAGCTGGCCCACCGTCACGGCGCGCTGCTCGTCGTCGACAACACGTTCGCCTCGCCGGTCCTGTGCCGGCCGATCGAGCTCGGCGCGGACCTCGTCGTCGAGTCGATGACCAAGTACCTGGGCGGTCACTCGGACGTCCTCGGTGGCTCGGTCTGCGGGTCGAGCGCGCTGATCGCCGCGGTCAAGGCGGTCGAGGTGGACACCGGCGCGACGCTCGCCCCCTTCGCCGCCTTCCTCGTCCTGCGCGGCCTCGCCACCCTGGCCGTGCGGATGGCCCGACACGCCGAGACGGCCCGCGCCCTGGCCGCCTGGCTCGAAGGCCAGCCGGGCGTCGTCCGCGTCTACCACCCCGACCTGGCCGAGCCACCCCCAGCACGACGGTCGCCGCCCGCCAGTTCCCGCACGCCAGCGGGATGCTGGCCTTCGAGCTGGCCGGTGGCCCGCTCGGCGGTCGGGCCGCCGGCGGCGCGTTCATCGACGCGCTGACGATCCCGGAGCGGACGGCCTCGCTCGGGAGCATCCACACGATCGTCGCCCATCCGCCGACCACCACCCACCGCCAGTACGACGAGGCCCAGCTCGCCGCGGCCGGGATCGCCCCCGGCCTGCTGCGCTGCTCGGTCGGTCTCGAGGACCTCGACGACCTGGTCGCCGACTTCGAGCAGGCGCTCGTGGCGGCGCGCGCGGCCGGCGCAGCCGCGGTCGAGGCCGGTGCGGGCCGCGGGGTCGGAGCAGCCCGCCGTCGCCGGCGCCCGGCGCCGGCTAGGGAGCGATCATCGCCACGCTCGCGGCCGACCGGGCCGTCGCCCGAGGCCGCCCGGATCCGCTGAGCCGGCTCGGCCGGGCGATCTGGCGACTGCTGACCTCGGTCGACTTCGCGGTCGCCCAGATCATCGTCCTCGTCGTCATGGGCGTGGTCGGGATGACGATCCGGCAGCTGCCTTCGTTCGCCGCCCGGTCGCCGGCCGACTACGTCCAGGCGATGACCGAGATCCACGCCCGCTACGACCCGGTCCTGGGAGCGGGCATGGTCGGCCTCCTCGAGCGCGCCCAGGTCTTCCAGGTGTTCAGCTCGTGGTGGTTCAGCGCGTGCTCGTCCTGCTGACGATCTCGATCGTCTGCTGCACCCTCGACCGGACGCCCCGGCTGTGGCGCCAGTCGGCCGAGATCCGGGTCGTCCAGCCCGAGCCGTTCTACGACCCGACGCCTGCCCGACCGGGCGGCCATGGACGGGCTCGGCGCCGACGAGGTCGCGGCCGTCCTGCGCGCGAACCGGTTCCGGGTCCGGACGGCGATCGACCGACGGGACGACCTACCTCTACGGCGACCGGCATCGCTGGGTGAAGCTGGCGACCCTCCTCACCCATGCCGGGCTCGTCCTCTTCCTCGTCGCCGCGGCGGTCACCAGCCGGCTCGGGTTCGAGGCGGGGATCCTCCTGGCCGGCGGCGAGAGCCAGCCGGTCACCGTCGATCGGGACGCCCGGGCTCATCGTCGTGAAGAGCTTCGGCTTCGACGCGCCGCGACGGGCGGACGGCAGCTTCGACGACTTCACCACCGACCTGGCGGTCTATCGCGACGGTCAGGAGCTGGCCCGCAAGGTCGTCCGGGTGAACGACCCGCTGAGCGTCGCCGGCTACACGTTCCACCAGAACGGGTTCCGACCGGCGCCGGACCTGGTCGTCCGCGACTCGCGGGGCCGGGTGCTGTGGGACGGGCCGGTCGCGCTGACCGACTCGGTCGCCGAGCCAGCCGCACGGCCTGTTCACCGTCCCCGGCCGGGACGTCGGGCTCGAGATGCTCCTGACCAGGGCCGCCGACGGGACGGACGGGATCCTCTTCCTGCCGTACCGCCCGAACGGGACGCTGCCGGACGGATCGTCCGACATCAGAGTCGCTCCGCCCGTTCTTCGTCCCGGTCGGCGCGATCGGCGGCTCCCGGACACCGACTTCTTCGTGGAGCTCCGGGGGATCGAGGGCGCCACGGTGCTCATCGCCAAGCAGGATCCCGGGCAGGGGCTCGTCTGGCTGGCCTTCGCCTCGCTCATCGTCGGTCTGGCGATCACCTTCTACCTGCCCCGCCGGCGGGTCTGGGCCCGGCTCACCGCGCGACGGCCGCCTGGCGATCGTCGGTCGCTCCGATCGCTACGTCGACTTCGACCGGGAGTTCGGGCGGCTGCTCGACGATCTCGTGGCCGCCCGGCGCGCCGCACGCGCCGGGCGGTCTGCCAGCGGGCGTGCCCGGCCGCGCCCGACTGATGGCGACCCTCGGCGACCTCTGGACATCGCTCTTCCCGTGGGCGCTCCCGGTCGCCCCGCTCGAGGCGTCCGCCCGCGACCGGGAGGTCGGCTGGGTCCGGGTGCTCAAGGCCCGGGTCCCGGCGTTCGACGCGCTCGACGCCGGCGACCTGGCGATCGTTCCTGCGGGCGCCCTCGAGGCCGTCGCGCCCGGCGCCTCGGAGGCCATCGCCCTCGTCACCGAGTTCGTCCGGGCCCGGGTCGCCGGCCTCCTCCTCGTCGAGGGCGACCCGTCCGCCGTCCCCGGCGGTGCCACCGGGGCCCTCGAGGCCGTGGGTGCGAGCGCGGTGGCGGCCGGGCTGCCGGCCTTCCGGGTGGCCCGCCTGGACCCGGCCGGCTCTCGAGCGCAGCGCGATCGGGTTCATCGTCAACCGGCGGGCCGAGCTCGACCGACAGGCAGCCCAGCTGGAAGCGAGGCTCGAGCGACTGGCTCTCGAGGGGAGCGACCTCGCCGGGCTCCTCGGGGCGATCGGCCAGGCGCTCGATCGGGCCGTCGCCCTCGAGGGTCGGCGCGGGCACCCGCTGGCGGTCCACGCGCCCGCCGACGTCCCGGGTGCCGCCGCGGCGGTCGCCGCCTACCTGGCCCGGCCCCGCGGCGTAGCCCTCCGGGTCAGCTTGCCGCCACCCCCGCCGGATCCGACCGGCGGCGACGTGTCCCGCCGGGCGGGTCCGGGGCGTTCGTCGGGCAGTCTCGCTCTCATCGGGGACCGACCGGCGAGCGAGCTGGAACGGGTCGTGACCGAGCGGATCGCCCCGCTCCTCGCCCTCGAGCTCGCCCGCGACGAGTCGGTCCGGCGGGCCCGGGACACGACCCGTCGGGGAGAGAGCCTCCCGTCCGAGGGCCCGCCCTGGGTCGTGCTCCTGGCCGACCAGCTCGCCCCGGGTGTCGCGGACACCCTGGAACGGCGCGAGGAGGCGCGTCGGGAGATCCGGCTCCTCGCGACCGCTCGCCGGATGGCGCTCCGGGGCGACGCCGCGAGCCTGGAGCTGCGGGTCGTCCTGGCGGCCGGACCACACGACCCGGGCGGTCTGGAGCTGGCGGCGCGGATCGCCCGGTTCCTCGATCGTCCGGTGGCGCTCTCGCGCCCGTTCGCCGATCCGACCGATCGTCCGGCCGCCGAAGCGGAGGCACGATCCACGCTCGAGGCCGCTCGCGGTCTCGTCGAGCCGCCTGCCGTGGCCCGCGCCGATCGACTGCGCCGCCTATCGCCTGCTGGGCGGTCTGCACAACCTGCCCGAAGGTGTCCGCCAGGCCCGCGCGCTCCTCGAGCCGCTGCTCGGCGGTCGCCCCGACGTCCGGGCGGATCGCCTCGCCACCCTTCGGGCCGTCCTCGACCATCCCGGGCCCGGCGAGGCGGCGGCGACCCTGGGCGTCCATCGCAACACGGTCGCCTACCGGGTCCGGCGGATCGAGACGATCACGGGCTGGAGCCTGGACGATCCCGACCTCCGTCTCGCCCTCGGCATCGCGCTCCGGATCGTGCAATCTGCACAAGACTGAGGAGAGCCAGACCCCGGCGGTCCGGGTGGATCGACTGGTAGACTCCGGGACATCACATCGTGCCGGCGTCAGTTCGTGCATCGAGCACAAGACGTACGGCCAAGATCCAGCCCGCGGCCGCGTCGGTCGCGCCGGCGTCCAGAGCGGAGGCTCCATTGGCCATCAAAGAGGCGGTCGACGGTATCGAGAAGATCGAAGCCGCGAAGGCGAGCGGCATCCGGTTCATCCAGCTCCAGTTCACCGACGTCATCGGCCACGTCAAGGCCGTGACGATCCCGGTCCACCAGCTCGAGGGTTCCGTCCGTCACGGCACCTGGTTCGACGGCTCGTCGATCGAGGGCTTCACCCGGATCGCCGAGTCCGACCAGTACCTCATGCCCGACATGAGCACCTTCGCCGAGATCCCCTGGCAGAAGGCCTCCGGCCCGCGTGGGACCGCCCGGGTCATCTGCGACGTCTTCACCCCGAACGGCGAGCCGTTCGTCGGTGACCCCCGGGGCGTACTCCGCCGGCAGGTCGAGCGGGCCAAGAAGCTGGGCTACGTGGTGAACACGGGTCCGGAGCTCGAGTTCTTCCTGCTCAACCGGGCCGAGGACGGGTCGATCGCCCCGCTGCCCCATGACCAGGCCGGCTACTTCGACTTCTCGACCGATCTGGCCCAGGAGATCCGCCAGGACATGGTGGACGCCCTCGAAGCGTTCGGGATCCGGGTCGAGGCCGCCCACCACGAGGTGGCCGAGGGCCAGCACGAGATCGACTTCGAGTACTCCGACGCGCTGCGCACCGCCGACAACGCGATCACCTTCAAGTTCGCGCTCAAGGCGATCGCCCAGCAGCACGGCCTCTACGCGACGTTCATGCCCAAGCCGATCCACGGGATCAACGGCTCGGGGATGCACACCCATCAGAGCCTGTGGTCGATCGCCGACGAGCGCAACGCGTTCGCCGACGCCTCGAACCCGTACGGGCTCTCGGACGTCGCGCGCTCCTACATGGCCGGGATCCTGACCCATGCCCGGGGCATGAGCGCGGTCCTCGCCCCGCTCGTCAACTCGTACAAGCGTCTCGTCCCCGGTTACGAGGCGCCGACCTACCTGACCTGGGGCCGGACGAACCGCTCGGCGCTCATCCGGGTGCCGAAGGTCTCGCCCGGCAAGTCCATCGAGGGCACCCGGGCCGAGGTCCGCTGTCCGGATCCGTCCTCGAACACCTACCTCGCCTTCGCCGTGATGATCGCGGCCGGTCTCGACGGGGTCGAGCGTGGTCTGCAGCTCGCCGATCCGGTCGAGGAGAGCCTCTTCGAGATGGACGCCGCGACGATCGCCGCGAAGGGGATCCGGGAGCTCCCGGGTACCCTCGGCGAGGCGATCGACGAACTCGAGAAGGACGCCGTCGTCCGTGAGGCACTCGGCGACCACGTCTTCGACCACTTCGTCGCCGCCAAGCGGGCCGAGTGGGACGAGTACCGCACCCAGGTCTCCGACTGGGAGGTCGAGCGCTACCTCGACCAGTTCTAGCCCTCGCTCCTCCGGAACGGGCGCGCGCCTTCGGGCTCGCGCCCGTTCTTCGTGTCCGGGGCCGGCTGAGCGTCCGCTTCCGCGTTCCGGGGCCGGGTCTTCCGCCGGCCACCCGTCCGCACGCCATCCGCACAACCGGCCGCCAGTCCGCACGCCGTCCGCCCGCGCCGGTCGTCCGCCCGTCCGCCGCCGGCCGTCCGCACGCCGTCCGCCCGCCGGCCGCCAGTCCGCACGCCGTCCGCCCGCGCCGGTCGTCCGCCCGTTGCACGCCGGTCCCCCGTCCGGTCGACGCCGTCCCGGTCGACGCCGTCCCGGTCGACGCCGTCCCGGTCGACGCCGTCCCGGTCGACGCCGTCCCGGTCGTCGGCCCCTGCAGGTCGACGCCGTGGGCAGGCCCGCCGCCGGCCGTCCGCACAATGGGCATGAGTGACAGGGTCCAGGACGAGGGCGCGCCGCCCGGGTGGACCCTCGCGCGGCGGCGTTGAGGGCCGCCATACGACGGACATGAGTCGATGAGCGCTCAAACGGCATGCATCGTCCGGCAATGGCGCGTGAAGGCCGCCATCTAACAATGCCCGTTGTATGGCGAACTTCAGTGCGGCCCGCCGGCGAGCTGATCCCTCGGCAACCGCGGGCCGATCGCGGGCGAGGACGGTCGCGGGGCGGCTCGGCGTCGCGCTTCGCGAGGCCCGCAGAAGCAGTGGCCGCACCCAGGCACAGGTGGCGAACCGCGCGGGGGTGTCCCAGCAGCTGATCAGCCGCCTGGAGCTTGGACAGGGGCACGAGGCCTCGATCGAGACTTGGGCGTGCGTCGCGGCCGTGGTCGGCGAGCAGCTCGTCGGGTTCCTGGAGCTCGCACCGGGAGCCACGCCGCCCCGCGACATCGAGCACCTTCGCCGGCAGAGCGCGCTCATCGGGATCGCCGCGGCCGGCGGATGGACCGCGCACCCGGAGCTTGCCATCGACCCAGGAGCGATCCGGTCGCGCTCGATCGACGTCGCCCTGATCCGGCGGGCTGCGTGCGAGGCCGTCGTGGTCGAGGTCTGGGACTGGTTCGACGATGTCGGGGCCAGCCTCCGCGGTCTCGACGCCAAGATCGGAGTCCTCGCGACACGCCTGCAAGGCGAGCCGGGCCGCGGCGCGGAACTGGACGGTGGAAGCGATCCCTGGCGGGTCCGCGGTCTGTTCGTCGTGCGGGACACGCGACGGAATCGGGCCATCGTCGCCGAACTGTGGCCGCTCTTCGCGGCGCGGTTCACGGGACCTTCGACCGCGTGGCTTCGGGCGCTCGAGACGGCTGCGGCGATGCCCGATGGACACGGCCTGCTCTGGAGCGACCGTCACGGCGGTCTGCTGTCCAGCCGCCTCGCCCGGGCCCCCGCGGCGGCTCGCTGACACGGGCGAGGGAGCCACCGGTTGCGCCGGACTCGCCCGCCAACCGGGGCCGGGCATAGCCCGACGCTCGGGCGGGATCGCCCGCTAACCGGGGCCGGGCACAGCCCCGACCCTCGTGCCGTCCTGTCGCCCCGGCGATGGCCCAGCGGATCGGTCCAACGATGACGCATCATCGCGGGATGGCCGAGCCCGCGACCAGGACCCCCGAGCCCGCGCCCGCGTCCGTGGCGCCCGAACTCGCGCCCCTGACCCCCGCGCCCGCGTCCGTCGCGCGCGAGCCCCTGACCCCCGAGCCCGCGACCGAGTCCGCCACCGAGCCCGAGCCCGCCACCGCTGCCCAACGCCTCGTCATCCGGCCGATGCGGTCGCTCTGGTTGCTCTGCATCGCCCACGCGGTCAACCATGCCCAGGCGGTCATCCTGCCCCTGATCTACGTCCAGATCGTGCACGACTACGGGGTCAGCCTCGAGACGATCGCGATCCTCGCCGCGGTCGGGGCGTTCGCGTCCGGCACCGTCCAGCTGAGCTTCGCCTCGCTCACGCGGCGGGTCTCGCGGCGACGGATCCTCGGCGCCGGCGGTCTCCTGTTCGGCGGCGGCTTCGTCGCCCAGGCAGCGGCGACCTCGTTCCCGACCTTCGCCGTGGCCAACGTGACCTCGCGGATCGGCGGCTCCCCGCAGCATCCGGTCGGCAACGGTCTCCTCGCGGAGCAGTTCCCACCGGAACGTCGGGGCTTCGCCATCAGCGCCCACATCGCCGGCGGGAACGTCGGGACGGTCGTGGTGGCGGTGATCGGCGCGCCGCTCATCGCCGCGGTCGGGTGGCGCGGCGCCTCGATCGCCTTCGGGATCCCGGCGATCCTCATCGCGATCGCGATCCTCCTGCTCATCCGCGAGACGGGCGCCGACCGGGCGGCGGCGGTTGCGAGCGGCAGCGTCCGGGCGGCGTTCGGTCGGATCGCCCACGACCGCGACCTGCTCTGGCTCTACCTCACCTCGATCCTCGGCGGGGGCGGCCGCGGGCTCGGAGTGGTGAACCTGTTCGTCCTCCTCTACCTGTCCCGGGTCCTCCACCTGGAAGACTCGCTCGTCGCGGCGATGTACGGCGTCCTCATCGTCCTGTCGGTGCCGACGCCGCTGGTCGCCGGCTGGCTCTCCGACCGGCTCGGTCGGAAGCCCCTGATCATCGGCGTCTACGTCGGCGGGGCGATCGGCTTCATCGTCTTCCTCCTCGCCGGGTCGAGCATCGTCGGGCTGTGGATCGGGATCGCGATCATGGGCCTGTTCACCTTCGCCGAGAGCCCCCAGCTCCAGGCGCTCCTGGCCGACATCTCGCCGCCGTCGATCCGGGACGCCTCGTTCGCGCTCTACTTCACCCTCGCTTTCGGGGTGGGCTCGCTCTGGACGGCGGTCTACGGGGTGATCATCGGGACGGTGGGGGAGGCGCAGGGTCTGCCGATCGCGTTCGTCCTGATGGCCGTCACGTTCCTCCTCGCCGCGGCCGCGACGGTCCCGATCCACGCGGAGCAGCGGGCCCGCGACAACGCGATCCACGAGGCGACGCTCGGCGATTCGTAGCGGTCGCAAGACGGCCGTTAAGAGCACCGATCCGGGTCGATGCGGGCTTCGCCACGTGGGATACTCCGGTGCGATGCCGAAGCTTCCGAGGCCGATCGTTCGGAGCCGCGACCGGTTCGTCAATGAACCCGGCTCGGTGGGCAATGCCGTCCGCGCGCTCATCGTCGTCACGGTCCTGGCCGTGCTCCTCGGGAGCCTCGCGATCTGGATCCTCGACCATCGCGACTTCCCGGACTACGGCACCGCGCTCTGGTTCAGTCTCCAGACAGTGACCACGGTCGGCTATGGGGACGTCACTCCCGTCACGATGGTCGGCCGGACCGTGGCTGCCCTCGTCATGGTCACCGCGATCGGCTTCATCGCCGTCATCACGGCGGCCGTCACCTCGACCTTCGTCGAGGCCGCCCAGCGTCGTCGGGGCACCGCCGACAAGGCTGCGCAGCGGGATGCCAACGAACGGCTCTACGCTCGCTTCGACGAGATCTCGCAGCGTCTCGCACGGATCGAGCGGCATCTGGGCATCGAGGACGAGCCCCCAGGTAGCCCCTCGAGCGACCATCCGGCCAGCTGACCGAACGACCACTCGATCGGCCGACCACCCTGGGCGCGACCGCCCGGCACGAGCGACCGAGCCGCCCGCCGGCATCACAGCCGGGCCCGGCTCGCGTCGCGTTCAGCCGTTGATCATGCCCCGCTGGCGACGCCTCGACTGAGGCTGTCCTCGAGCGTTCGGAGCGCCGATCCGCAGCCCGACCGCCCGGTCGAGGGCCCCGTCACGGTCGGGCGACCGACCAGACCGACCCGTTGCCCTGGCCGCTCGTCTCGCCGGCCCCCGCGTCGCCGCTGTACGTGTAGAGCGGGTGCCCCCGGTACTCGACCTGCTTCGTCCCTTCGGCCCGGGTCACGAGGTCGAAGGGGCCGGTCACCCCGTCGCCGGCCGCGAGCCGCTCGCCCGGGCCCAGCACGAACGGCGGCCAGGTGACGGCGCAGTCGAAGTTGCAGGTGCTGCCACCCGGCGAGTCGTGAAGGAACGTGTAGAGGGTCCGGCCGTCCCTCCCGACGAGGTAGGACCCGATCGCCCCGCTGGCGAGCCTCACGTCGACGGCCACACCGGCGACCGACGGTGCCCCCGATCCGGACGCGACCGCCGAGGGCTCAGCGGTCGGTGCCGCGGTGACCGGGACGCTCGGTGTCATGGTGGCCGTCTTCGGCGTACCGGTCGCCGGGCTCGCCGTCGGTGCCGACGATCCGCATCCGGCGACCGTGGCGACGAGAGACAGGAGGACGGCGCCCGCGAGCGCGACCCGGATGCGGAACGGGTGGCTCACGGGCGACTCCTCCGGTGCGGCCGGGCGTCCGCCGCTCACCAGCGGATCACCTCGCCCTGCTGACCATACGCACGGGCGAGCGTTGTCCTTGCGTGTCGGGGTGGATCAGCTGCATCGACGCGGCGGCCCGGGGCTCCGTGGCGGTCCGACCCGTCCTGGGGTATCATCCGCGAGCCCTGTTCAACGGGCACCCTCGGTCGGGGCGTGGCGCAGCTTGGTAGCGCGCATCGTTCGGGACGATGAGGTCGGAGGTTCAAATCCTCTCGCCCCGACCAAAGCACCTTAACATCCCGGTCTCTGATCTTTGGCGTCGTTTCTTGCGCGCCTCCGCCGTGTCGGTGTGGGCCAGACGCGAGTGACGGCCATCGAGGAGCGTGCGGACGACGTCTGCCTGCTGTCCAACGAGTTCGGCCCTCTCGGGCTGCAACGACAGCGCCAGCGAGGCGCCGGCCATCGGATCGGCGGATACCTTCGCCTCCACGATCACCGGTCCTAAGACCTCGAGTCGCTCGAAGCCGGCCGCCGTGGCCTGCGCCCTTCGCCGCTCGTACTCGTGACGGACGTCCTGGTGCTCGGGCGATTCCGGCCGCTCCACGTCCCAGACCGGCCGAGGAACCAGAGGACGGCCGGGTCACCTAAAGGAGAATGACCGCGATCGCGGCGGAGCGTCGAACATGCGGACTGGAAGCGGTGGGTCATCTGTGTCCCGCACGCCAGCCGGCCGATTTGTGAATGGATCCGATGCATCGGATCGTCATCCGAATGCACGATCCAATGCACGCTCGAATGTATGGGCGACGAGTCCCGAGCGGTCGTGCCATTCGGCTTGATCGACCCCTCCCCGAGGCTCCATCACGGGTCACGCTGAACTGTGCTCGACCGTTCGCTGGATCGGTCGCTGGATCGGTCGCTGGATCGGTCGTTCCGACGACCCAACGCACGGTTCCACGCACGAATCAGACGATCGGCCACAGGGACATCAATGACCCCCACCGCTTCCCATCCCGCCTGCAGACTCGCCGGCGCTACCCGGTCATCTGCGACTCCACGATCGCACGGTGCTGGGGATCCGCAACTCGTCGTGACGAACCTGACGGTCGCAAGCGCGATGCTCGACTGCCTCCGGGCAGTCACCGAGCAAGGCAGCGTCCCGTACAGCGAGGTCTACCTCGACGTCGTCCACAACGCGGCCCGCAGCCGCT
This sequence comes from uncultured Chloroflexia bacterium, assembly GCA_963809595.1. GTDB lineage: Bacteria > Chloroflexota > Limnocylindria > Limnocylindrales > CSP1-4 > Chersky-267. Next base: position 524,878 of record CAWEKG010000003.1, read on the forward strand.
CGTGGTTCCGCGTCCCGGTCGGCGCCCGGTAGGGGAGTGTGGATCAACGGGTTCACCCCGGGGCCGGGGAGGCGCCATGCGGCGCTCCCCAGCCAACTCATCTCGACGGGGCGTTGTTACAGGAATCGAAACAATTGTCACAAGACAGCTCGGTGGGAGGCCAGGTGCTTCCCGCCAAGGGCTACGTCGCCCTACTGACCGGGGTCGCCTGAACCAGATCGCCAGCGGCCACCGAGGCCGGTGCTTCGGTCGCACCCAGCGCGGAGGATGTCGGCATCAGCGGCGTGGTGGCAGCATCGGGTATGGGAAGGGGCTGAGCCGTCCCGTCCTTGCCGAAACGCAGGTCGAGGTGGCGTTCCGCCCAACGTCGGATCTGACGGTGGACCGCCGGGGCGCCGACCAGATCCTCATCGACGTCCCACTCGGCCGGATGCAACAGGAACGGCATCGTCTGGATCCCGCCGAGGCCCCCGTGAGACCCGATCAGTTCCTCGAAGGCAGCGACCTCCTCGAAGTCCTTGTCGAATAGGCTGATCACGGAGACGTCGGGCGTGTGGTCGATGGTGTCGAGGCGGATGAGCGCCTCTCGTGACCGGCCGCCGTATTGGGTGACTGGATCGTCACCCTCGATCCGATCCTCATCGAGGAAGTTGATGCCCGATCGGCCGATGACCAATGCCCCGTGCTGGTCCGACCGGATCAAGAGAGCACCGACTCCGGGGTGAGCAGCGAGCGAGTCGATGAGACCGGGATAGGTGGCGGCGAGCTGCTCGAGCGTGACGCGACCCGCCATGCTTGGGAAGTAGATGAGCCCGAGATTGCCCGACGCCATCGCGATGAGGTCGGGTCGTGCCTCCGTCGCCTTCCGGTCCGGGGGTTCGCTGCTGTCATCTTCGGCGCCGGACGGGCCAAGCTCAACGACGCCGTCGGTGGTCTGGGATCGAAGGGCCGTCCGGGCGAGGCCACCGGAGACGCCCTTGGTCTGGGTCAGCTCAGACAGGAACGCATTCGTCTGGCCCCACTCTTCGACGCGCGATGCGTCCTCCTCGATCTTCGCGTCGCTGCCCATCAGGCCCTTCACCACGTCACCAAGCGTCCTTCCGTAGCGCTCTCGGAAGGTGGCCCCCAGGGTCTGCCCATGGTCGGACAGAACGATGAAGCGGTACGGTCGCGGCGCGGCGCCAGCGGCCTTCTCCAGCGTGGCGATCGCGCCGTCGACCCCGTCGAGCGCGTCGAGCGACTCGCCTCGCTCGGGTCCGCTGTGGTGGGCGATCTCGTCGTAGTCCGTGTAGTCGACGTAGATGATCGGAGCGCCGCGGTACATCTCCTCCATCACCAGGGAGGTCGACAGGTCGCGCAGGGCCACGTTCGTCGCCGCACGTGCGAATGGGTAGGGCATCCCACGGTGCATCGTCGGGTCGACCCCGTTTCGGAGCTGCTTTGACGCCTGGTAATACTCCTTGAAGATCTCGGCGCAGAAGCGGGTTACGGTGCCGAGGTAGTTGTACGGACTCGCGAAGAACGAGTAGAACGATGTGCTTCGGCCCAGACCCTGCCCCTTGTCCTTGATGGTCGCCATCGTGATGTAGGAACGGGCGGCGTCGCCTGAGAACAGGTTGCCGACGCTTGCCCCGTCGTTCGACAGCAGCCCTTCGCCATTCGAGATCCGCCCTTCGATGACGATCGCATCCTCAGGATGGTTGGCGACCATCGTCCGCCCGGTCTCTTTCTCGTACCACCGGAAGGCCGGGATGCCGTCGTTGTTGCCGTGCAGGAGACCGGCCTGGCTGGCCGGCGTGGTCGGTGGCAGGAGTGCCTCCCAGCCATCGAGGCGGTACCGTCCCGAACGAACCCAGCGCGACAGGTTGGGCGCCCGGCCGGCCTGGATCTGGCGAGTCAGGATCGGCCGCGCGAGACCGTCGATCTGGATGACGACGAGGCCCGGCGCTTCCGTCCGATGGACGTCCGCCCCGCGAGCCGACAGCTGCTGGACGAGGATCGCGAAGTACGAGTCGTCGCTGCTGATCGAGAAGATCGACACGAAGATGGTGTCCGCGATCGCGTAGATGAACGATGCGACCAGAGCCGCGAACCAGCCAGAGATGACCAGGCTGTCGACGAAGCGGGGCAGGATGAGGAACGACACGACCTGAAAGACGAGGGTCGCGATCGTGACCGCGATGACCGAGATGCCTGCGAAGGCGGCGATGAACACGGGGCGGACCAGGATGTTCAGGATGCCCAGGACGATCGCCGCGAGGAGTGCCGTGCTGAAGAGTCCCGCGCCCGGCGTGAGATCGACGCCCGGCGTCAGGTAGACGGCGATGCCGAACGACAGGACGCTCACGATCAGGGTCGCCGTCAACCGCCGGATGCGCGAACCTGTGCTCGGGCGCCGCGTCTGCATGACGTGGATCTGGAGCCGGTAGAAGTCGATCAGGCGGCGCATCATGTTCTTCCCCGGTCCTCGTCGGGCGCGTGATCTCCTCCTGGATGATCAGGAGACCGCGGGCACCGAGACCTTCCCGGCCTTGATGGCCGCGACGTAAGCCACGTGGTCCCGTTCGTTGACGGCCGCGTAGGGTCTCGGAGAAGTCGGCGATCGCCCCGTCGAACCTGTCGCTGGTGCCGAGGTACGACGCGATGGCCACGGCATCGCCGGTCACAGCGTGGGCCCGCGCGAGTGACCGACCGCAGTCCCGCCGTAGAAGCCCAGGCCGACCGGCTCGATGGTGGTGATGTCCACCGAACCCTTCATGTCCCAGAGCTGTCGCAGGTAGAAGTCGCGGCCTCCCGGTCCGCGCGTCCGCCAAGCAGGATGTCTCGGTTCTGCTGCATGCCCTGCTGCCCGACGACGACCCGCTCGGCATGGTTGGCGTGCCCGCTCTGGCCGACAAACGGCGCGAGGACCGACGCGGTGGCCTCCTTGGCCTGGAGGATCAGCGGGTCCTGCTCGTC
>CAWEKG010000004.1:0-1005537 GCA_963809595.1 uncultured Chloroflexia bacterium
CGACATCAGATTTAAATCATGGGCGCTTCGTGTGATAGACCGAGTAAAAAATGGACAGCCCAATGAAGACTTCAAGGTGGAACTGAAATCGGAATGGCCGACCGATTACCCGAAGGCTGCCCGGCAGATTGCCGCTCATGCCAATGCAGCACATGGTGAAGCAATTTTGTGGCTAATAGGGGTCGATCAAGTGGCTGGGGTTGTAGGGGTTAACCACGCTGAACTTGCAAATTGGTATCCTCAAATCAGAGTCCAGGTTGACGGCATTGCCCCAGATCTGATGGATCTGAACATATCTGTGGATGGCAAAACAGTAGCTGCGTTAATTTTCGACACTACTCGAGCACCATTTGTCGTGAAAACCAGAGATTGGTACGCGAGGCGGCGTAAACATTAGCTTTGAAGTCCCATGGCGCGACGGCACTGCCACCAAAACGGCAAATCGTTCTGAGTTGCTCAAATTGCTCTAGCCCGGCGACGGGCTCGCGGTCCGGGTCACCTTCTGCAAGAACGCCAGGTCCGAGAAGCCGACCTTCACCGCCACCGGGCAGATCGAGTTCGCGAAGGGCTGTCTGTCCATCCCGCGGGCGGCCGCGGGCGCCGCGGTCTTCCTCGAGGCGTGCGACATTACGAACAACAGGCAGTCCTGGAAGCTCTCGCAGTAGCGGCGGACCGGGGCGTTGCCTACGGGCGACAACCCTGACTTCGGCTTCTTCGCCTACCGGACGCGGCTACCCGGCGGGTCGTCCTGGCGGCGCGGTTGCTCGGGGCAGCGGAAGCCATCGGCTCTACTGCAGGCGCCGGCGCGACGGGTCCTACGGGACCAAGCCGTCTTGAGCCAGACCTGGCGCGGGCAAGGGAAGTGGCGATCTCGGCGCTGGGCGCAGCGAAGTTCGAGGCCGAATACGCCGCGGGTGAGCATTTGAGTCGCGAGGCAGCGTTGCGGCTGGCGCTCGGCGGACCTGACGACGTCGATGTCGACGCCGAGGAGAAAGTCGAGACCGGACCGCTTTCGAAGCGAGAGGTCGAGGTGGCGAGGTTGATCGCCGAGGGTCTAGGCAACAAGCAGATCGCGGCCCGCCTGTTCATCTCAGAACGGACGGTCACCACCCACGTCGGCAACATCCTGAACAAGCTTGGGTTCGATTCGCGTGTCCAGATCGCGAGCTGGATGGGGACGTCGGGTTCGTAGCGGTGGCGAGGGCGCGATGTCTCAGAGGCGATCGCGATCGCCGCCGGAGATCCCTCGCCGCCGGCCACTATCCCGCCACGCCGTCGTCGGCGACTACGGGCGCGAGGACGAGGCCTGGCCCGGCCTCGATCACGGCTGGTGCCGCCGAGGGGGCAGATTGCGCGCCCAGGGCGCCCACCCAAACACCGACGAGGACGAGCGCCCCTCCGAGCACGAAGGTCAGGCGGATCGGCTCGCCCAGGATGACCGCCGCCAGAGCGACGCCCGCCAATGGTTTGAAGAGTCCCGTGTAGGAATAGCCCGACGCCGTCCAGCGCCCGATGATGAAGAGGGCCAGCGGGAAGAGGAGCACGGTCCCGAACACGACGAGAAACACCAGTGCCACCCAGGTCTCGGGCCGGCTCGGAAGCGCCCAGGACTCGTGGGTGAAGAGCGAGAGCGCGAGCAGGATCGGAAGGACGAACACGCCACTCACCGCGTTCGCCGCGATAGGGTGGCCCGGTGGCAGGCGCTTGATCACCACCGAGGTGACCGCCGCGAAGAGCATCGCGCCGCCCAGTGCCAGCAGCGCGGGCTGGGGGACCGCCGCGCCAAGCTGGTCGCTCACGACTATGACCAAGCCGGCGGCTGCGACCAGGGCCCCCGTGGCGCCGCGGAGCGTGAACCGCTCGAGGCCGATCGAAGCGGCCAGCGCGAGGGTCACTAGTGGTGTCAACGCGAACGCGATCGCGCCCATTGACGCCGACGACCCGCTCACGCCCACGCAGTAGAGCACGGTCGAGACGACGAACGTGAGGCTGAACAGCAGGGCGCCCAGGAGGTTCGCGCCGCGCGGGAATGGGATGCGCAGCGCGATCGCCAAGGCGATGAAGATGGTCACGGCCATCGCGTACCGTAGGGTGGCTGCCCAGAAGGGCGGCAGCTCGAAGCTCCCCAGGCGGATCGCCACCGAGACCGCCCCGGCAATCAGGACGAAGCCGACAAACGCCACCAGCGTGACACGGTCGGGACGCATGACGGCGAGGCCTTTCGCCGCCGCGCCGGATCCGTCTTGCTCAGCGGAGCCGATGCCCGCGAGCAGGGTCTGTCGGAGCCGCAGAGCCACAGTCTGCGCCGGACATGCAAGGGGTGGTTCATAGGCCAGCGCCTTGTGACCCATCCGACCGCCCCGCGCGTGGTTGCACCGCGCGCAGGGCGGCACGAGGTGTCGGCGAGCGTGCTGCCTACGCTACCGAGTTCCGGTTCGGTCGGATGAGCCCCGACTGTACCCGTCCGACGGTCCGCAGGCCATCGCCGAAGGCCCGGTCGACCACGATGTGGCTGAGCCACGCCAGCGCACCCACGAACCAGAACGGCGGCAAGACGCCCGCGGCAGCCAGGCCGAGCACCGCCAGCGGCAGGACCGGCCAATGCATCGTGTTGAAGAGCGGCACGGCACGCGGGGCCAGTTGACCCCGCGCATGCAGGCTGACCGATCCCCAGCGAGGACCGTGAGGTGAGGCACGATCCCGAACACCAGGAGCGGGACCAGCCCGACGTGAAGGGTCCCAGCCTGCGCGTTGGCGAAGAGCGCGATTCCGAGCCCTGGAACAAGCCAGACATGCCGGCGCCGGAGTCGGAGTCCGAACCGGCGGGTCGGCTCGCCGTCCACGGGTCGGGACTGGGCGAGGGTCGTCATGACTCGGCCGCCACGACGGTGGGTCGAGGCTCGAGGACGACCACCGCCGTCTCTCGTCGATCCGCCGCGCGGCGAGGGCGTCGATGTCGTCGCCCCAGCCCGGGTAGTCGGCGAACCTCGCCCACAGCCGCTCGCGCTCCGCGCCGGCTGCGGCACGGGCTCGGACGGCGCGAGGTCCGTCGGGCAGGTCGACCGTCGTCTCGGGCTGCGCCTGGAGGTTCAGCCACCAGGCGGGCTCCTTCTCGCCCCAGCCGTTCATGGCCAGGGTGACGAGGTTCTCCCCGTCCTCGTAGTAGCCGACGATCGTGACCCGAGACTGGCCGGACCGTCGTCCGATGGTCGTTGAGACGCAGCATCCCGAACTTGCTGCCGGTCTCGGGCCGGGAGAGGCCGAACCTTCCCCCGGTGACCCGGTAGGCCGCGCGGTGCAGCCCCCAGAAGGTCCGAAGCGCGAAGCGTGGAAGGGTTCGAGGTGTCCGCTCGCGGACGGCAGGCGTGCCGATCGTTGCCTTGGACATGGAGGTGCTTCCTTTCTCTCTGGTCTCGTGCGGACGAGGATTGACGGTCGGACGTCGAAGGGAAACGGCCCCGGAGACCAGCTCCGGGGCCCGTTCGGTCAGGCTGCGGCGACGTATGCCGGCGCGATCTCCTGCTCCGCGATCGCCTGGTCCCGGATACCCAGCTCCCGGCGGACGAGTCCGAGGATCGGAGCCGCCGCGTTGAAGCCCTTGAAGGTGAGCCACAGGCCCAGATACGCCTCCCAGATGATCTCCGGGACGGTCGCGATGCCCTGCACCGCGCCGCCCTGCGGGATCACGCCAAGCAGCACGGCGAGCCCCGAAGCGGCGAGCAATGGACCGCCGATGACGCCGAAGAGCGCCATGCGGCGGTGCACCAGGCCGGACCGGTACATCAGCCAGCCGAGCATCAGCCCGGTGCCGATGCCGTCGGCGAAGCCGGGGCCGAGCAGGAACGTCCAGTTCTTGGCGGCGACGAGTGACGTGCCTATGTTGGTGAGCGAGCCCGCATCGGCACTCACCGCGTCCTGTCGCAGCGTGACGACCGCAAGGACGCTGAGGATGCCGATCAGGATGAAGGTGCACTCCATGATCCGAGCCGCGACGTACCCCAGCGCGATGGATTCGTTCTGGTGCTTCAGGATCGGGTACAGGACGACGGCGCAGCCGATGTTGGTGATGATCAGGAACAACTCGAGGAATGCACCCACGAACACGCCGGTGTCGGCGCCGGGTCCGGAGACGTAGTCGGGATCGGTGAGAACGGTTCCGTAGGCGAACACTGCCGCGATCGACGTGACGAAGGTGAGGATGAACAGCACGCCTACGACGAGCGCGGTCTTTCGGGAAGAAGTCATGGCTGGATTCCTTTCATCGATGGTTGATCGGCGAGGATGTCGACGGGTTCGACCTCGACCCGCCTGACCGAGACGAGTGGCAGTCCCAGATCACGGACCCGCTGGAGCAAGCCGTGGAGTGCCGCCTGGTCGGGGACCTGACCGCTGATGACCGTGGTCCCGTCGCTCTCATGGCGGACGGTCAGTCCGTCGAACCAGGCGGTCCAGCGCGCGTCGAGGTGTCCCGTGAGCCGGATCTCGTACCGTCCGGCCTCACGGGAGTCGGGTGTCGAGGTGTGTCGTTCGGCCATTCCACTCCTTGTGCGTGTTGCCAACTGGATCTCCGGCCGGCAACACCGACCTGAGTCACTCGACACAAGGTGGAGGCGGATGTGATGAGTGCGCATCACCACACGTGATGAGCGGGGTGATGATTCTTCGCGAGACGAGCGGGACCAGAGATCGCTGGTCGACCGCGGCCGCGGCTCGGGGCGGCCGTCGGCGAAGGACTACGCGGTGGGTCGGCGGTCCCGGGTGCGCGAGAGCAGGCCGAGCTCGGCGGCGCGGCGGACGGCTGCCCTCCGGCTGTTCACGCCGAGCTTCGCGTAGATGTTCCGGGTGTGCGTCCGCACGGTGCTCAACGACACCGTGAGCTCGCGGGCGATGTCCGGGCCGTCGAGGTCGCTCTCCAGGAGGCGCAGGACCTCGAGCTCGCGTTCGCTGAGCGGCTCGATCAGTGGCTGCTCGACGGGCGTTCGTCCCTCGGCCGTCACGGCGGCGGCCAGCAGTCGGCGCACATAGCTCGGAGGGTTCGTCTGCTTCGCCGCCAGCTTCAGCAGCGTCGCCATCGGCGGCCCTTCGTCGACGACGACGCGGACGTAGCCCTCCGGCTCAGCCATCGCCACCGCCCGATTCAGCGACGCAAGGGCACCCGCCACATCGTCGCGTGCGTGACGGGCGAGCGCCTGCACGACCAGGATGTCGATGACGCTGCCGTCCCGCCCACCAGCCTCCGCCGCGGCCAGCAGGCGCTCCGTGAGCTCCATCGCCTCGCCGATGGTGTCGTCGGCGCGGTCTCGCGTTCCCTGCGCGAGGAGCAATCTCGCGAGCGTGATGTGCTCGAACTCGTGGAGGTAGCTGAGCTCGTCCGCGGCGCGGACACCATGCTCCCGCGCCCAGCCCCTCGCCTCCGACAGCTTCCCCTGGGCGATCCACACCCGCGCCTTCACGGCGGCGACGGGGCGCACATCGGGGGAGAAGTCGCCCACGTACAGGCGCTCCGCCTCGTCGAGGAGCTCGAGGGCGCCATCGAGATCCCCCTCTGCCTGTCGGATCCGAGCCGTCGCGACCCGCGACCGATAGCGGTTCTGCGGGAGGCCGTTCTCTTCACCCAGCTCGCGGCTCATCAGCAGGTGCTGCGGACGGCGGTCTCGAGGTCGTTGCGCTCGCGAAACAGCTCGCTGAGGCCCACGTGCATGTCCGCTGCCCCTCGCAGCACGGGCCCACCTTGGCCGTTCGCAAGCGGCAATCCTCGCTCGTACGTGCGCATCGCGTCGTGGAGGCGACCCTGGGCGATGCGGATGTCGGCCGAGCGCGATGGCGCAGCCGATCACGTCGGAGAGGTGCCCGGCCTTCTCCAGGCTCGCCATGCACTCGGCATACGAACGGGACGCCGTCTCGAGATCCCCGCTCGTCCAGTAGGCGAGCGCCTGGAGTCCCGCTGCTCCGACTCCACGCCCGAGATGATCGTCTTCGTCGACGAGGTCGAGCGCCCGCTGGGCGTAGGCGATGGTGCCGGCCACATCGCCGACGGCCTGGGCCTGTGCGGCGCGATAGATGGCGATCGAAGCCGGGAGACGGCGGAACTCGTCTTCGTCCACGACCACCATCCGCGTCGACGGGTCGTGCGGTCGCGCATCGTCGCCCCCTGCCGTCGGGTCCAGCCACCGTTCGGCGTCACGCAGGCGGGCCTCGACGCCCTCGAGCCGGCCATTGCCGAGTAGCGTCCCGGCGTAGTGAGCGCTGAGCACCGGCCTGGCCTGGATCACCTCCTCTGGAAGCGCCTCGAGCCAGGCAAGCATGGTGGCCTCTTGTCGACTCTGGCGCATCGCTGGGACCGCACGTTCCATCAGGCTCGCAGCTCGCTCGAAGTCGGCGCCGGCCATCGCGTGGCGGATTGCCTCGGATCGCTCGCCGTTCTGTTCGTACCACTCGCTCGCCCGGCCGTGGAGCGCGGGGACGCGATCGGGCTGCTCGTCCAGCAGGTGCGCTCGCAGCACGTCGGCGAAGAGCTGGTGATACCGATACCAGCGGCGGCGGTCGTCGAGCGGGACCAGGAACAGGTTTCCTCGATCGAGAGCCTCCAGCATGGCCTTGCCGTCATCCTGGGCGGTGACGGCATCGCAAAGTGAGCCGTTCAACCGGCTCAGGATCGAGGTCTGCAGCAGGAAGCTGCGGACACGTTCTGGTTGACGCTGCAGGACCTCTTCGACCAGATAGTCGACGATGTAGCGGTCGTCTCCCGCGAAGCCTGCGATGAAGCCCGCGATGTCGTCCCGGCCTTGCATCGAGAGCGCTGCCAGCTGGAGTGCTGCGATCCATCCCTCGGTACGCCCCTCCAACGCTGCGATGTCTCGCGCGGCCAGGTCCAGCCCCATCACCTCGTTGAGATACGCGGCGGCCTCGTCCGGAGTGAAGCGCAGATCGGCGGCGCGGATCTCGACGAGTTCGCCGCGCCCTCGCAGGAGAGCCAGGGGCAGGGCCGGGTCGGCACGGGTGGCGATCACCAGGTGGATTCGTGGCGGCAGGTGCTCCAGGAAGAACGCCATTCCGCCGTGGATGTCGCGTGCGTCGACCAGGTGTTCGTCGTCGAGCACCAGCACGATGTCCGTCGACAGTGCGCTGAGTTCGTTGAGCAGCGAAGCCAGGACCGTCTCGATCGCCGGTGGCTGGGGCTCATGCAGAAGGGAGAGCGCGTTGGCGCCGATCCCCGGCGCCACCGTCTGCAGGGCCGTGATCAGGTAGGTCCAGAACGAAACCGGATGGTTGTCAGCCTGGTCGAGCGCAAGCCAAGCCACGGACTGTCGGCCGGCCGGAGCGGCTGCCAGCCACGCGGCCAGCAGCGTCGTCTTTCCGAAGCCGGCCGGGGCGGAGATGAGCGTCAACTTCGACTCGGCGCCACGGCTCAGGCGCTCGCTCAGTCTCGGACGCGCTACCACTCCGCGTCGCAGCCTGGGGACGTGGAACTTGGTCGCGAGCAGCGAGCCCACGTTGTCCGGCGTCGTCACTGCCGCGGGGCGCTCTATCAAGAGTAATAGCTGCGACCTGACGAACGCAGTTCCTCTGCGACGGCCTCGATCGCCTTCCCGACAGAAGCCGGGTCGGTGTCGCCCTTCACGAGGGCCTGGACCTGGTTGTCCATCTCGGCTTCGATCTCCGGCTCCCAGAGCCAGTTGAGTGGCGTGATGGCGTCCGCGAACATGGGAAGGAACTCCCGCGCGACCGGGTCGTGGATCCCGACGTTCGACTCGGGGATCGGCGAGTAGGCCTGCAGGCCCTCGACGATGGCCTTGTCCACCTCGGGCCGACTCGCGTACTCAAGGAATGCATACACGCTGTCACGGCTGGCAGCCGCCTTGGCCGGCAACGCGAGGCCGGCCCAGGCGAGGATCGAGCGAGCCTTCGACGCCCCGTCGACCAGGGGGAGAGGCGCCACATGCAGGTCGAACGGGACGGTCGGCGTGCCTGCCTGGAGTGGTCCAAGGAGCCAGGTGCCGTTGTAGGTCATGGCTGCCTTTCCCTGCAGGAAGAGCATCTGCATCGTCGCGTAGTCCGTCGCCCCGGACCCTGCCAGCAGGACGCCGGAGGTCCGGAGGTCGGCGATGGTCTGGAAGGCTTCGGTCCATTCGGGGCTGTCGTACCTGACCTGGCCCCTGATCGTGCTCTCGACGAATCCGAGCGGGTCGCCGGTGCGCTCCGCGATCATCGGCAGCACCCATGTGATGAGCAACGTATTGAAGGAGACGTCACCGGAACAGTGGACGAGCGGCGCCGCGCCGAGCCCCGACAATGGCTTCACCATCGCCTTGAGGTCAGCGATCGTCCTCGGGGCCTCGAGACCCGCCTGATCGAGCAACGCCTTGTTGTAGTACATGCCCGTGGTGGTGACGCCTCTGCTCAGGGCGAGGGGAAAGGCTCTTGTGGTTGCCTCTCCAGGACCTGCCAGGTGGAAAGACGGTGGCACTCGGGCGAGCACGGCGGCCATCCTGGGTTCGGCGCCGAGGTCCGCCAGCAGGCCGTCACGTGTCCACGCGCGAACGAACAGACCATCGATCATCACGAGCCCCACCGGCTCGCCGGACTCCAGGGAGGCGCGCGCGAGCCGATCCCCTTCAGAGCCGAAGGCGGAGATCGCCCGGATGTCCCACTCGATGCCAGGGTTCTGCGCCTCGAAGTCGTCATAGACCTTCTTCAGCGCTGGCTCGGTGTTCGGATCGGCGCCTCCGATCAGGACGGTGATAGGACCGGTCAGGGCCCCTGCCGTTGAGCCGGCGGAAGGCACGAGGCTGCCGCCGGCACTCGGAGCGACAGATGCTGCTCCGGTTCCGCTCGGCGCGGCGCACGCGGCGAGCAGCGGTGCGACCACGCCGCCCGCGGCGACGAAGACACCGAGCTTGAGGACTTCGCGACGATCCCGAATGCGGTTCCACGGGCTATCGCGATCTACAGGTGAAGGCTTCACTGAACCTCGGGGCGATGGAGAACGAGTATGGTTCGGCCGGTCAGATTCCGCTCGCGAGTTGTGATCGCTTGACGTTTCTCCGCCGCTCGCGCCGCGAAAGCACAATCGACCTGCTATTCCTACTGCCGGTCCTGGTGATCCTCGCCGGCTTCCTCTTCTACCCGCTCGTCTGCGGCATCGTGCTCAGCGTGCATGACACGAAGGGCTTCGATGTCACGAACTTCGTCGGGCTCGACCACTACGCGCATGCGATCCTCGGCGACGCCGTCTTCCATCGAAGCCTGTTGAACACATTCGTGTTCACCGGCGCGGCGGTCGTGCTCCTGACAGGGCTGGGACTCTTCCTTGCCGTCCTCGTCGCGGACACGAAGCGTGGAACGAGGTTCTTCCAGTTCGCGTTCTTCGCGCCATTCTTCCTCGCCCCGGTCGCGGTCGGCGCCGTTTGGAAGTTCCTCTACGCGCCGTATTTCGGGGTGGCAGCCTCGGTCGGGTCAGCCCTCGGGTTCGACACCCTGACGATCGCGCCACTCGCCGACGCCGACGTGGCGCTCTGGGCGATCATGGCTGCCTTTCTGTGGCGGTTCGCCGGCTTCAACATGGTGGTGTATCTCGCCGCGATCCGGGCGTTGCCGCCGGAGTACTACGAACACGCCGTCCTGGAAGGCGCCAGCAGGTTCCAGCAGTTCCGGCGGGTCACGTGGCCATTGCTGTGGCCACAGACGTTCGCGCTGGTGCTGCTGACCACCCTCGGGACCCTCCGCATCTTCGACATGGTGTGGGTCATGACAGCCGGAGGCCCCTCGCACGCCACCGAGACGGTTGCCACCGATGTCTACGCGACCGCGTTCCGGTTCCTCCAGGTCGGCTATGCGCAAGCGATGGCGATGATCCTGCTGTTCTTCATCCTGCTGCTCGCGGTCGTGGAGTACCGGGTCCTCAACCGCCGCGCCGAGACGGTGAGCTCGTGACCGGGCGGCCTCGCATCCGCTGGTCCACCGTGCTGCTCAGCGTCCTGGCCCTCATCTGGTTGTACCCGCTGGTTTGGACGCTGACGAACGCGATCAAGTCAAGCGCCGACATCTATCGTGCTCCGTGGGACGTGCCATGGCCGCCGGCCATCGGCAACATCGGCGAGGCGTGGAGCCGCGGTCAGCTCGGTGTCGCGTTGACGAACTCGGTCTATGTGACCGCGATGACCGTGGCAGTTGTCCTTGTCCTGTCGGTCACCGCGGCGTATTCGCTGACGCGGCTGCGCCCGCCCGCCCGGGCGGTGCTCTTCCTGCTGGTACTGGCTCCGTTGATCATCCCGACCGAAGTCCTCATCGTTCCGGTCTTCTCGATCTTCAAGTCCCTTGGCCTGATCAACAGCCTGCCCGGGCTTGCGTTCTACAACGTGGTCGGGACCGTGTCGTTCGCGACCGTCATCTTCACGGGCTACTTCCGCACGATCCCCCAGGAGATCGTCGATGCCGCCCGCGTCGACGGAGCCGGCCGGATCGATGTCCTGCTCCGGATCGTGATCCCGCTCGCGCGGCCCGGGATCGTCGCCGTCGCCGTCCTCGTGGCGGTGTTCACCTGGAACGACTTCGGCGGATCGCTCGTGCTCCTCCAGAAGCCGGATGTCTTCACCGCGCCGCTGGCCCTGAGCCGATTCTCGACTTTCTACGCCACGGATCAGGGGCTGACCTTCGCCGGCATGGCGATCGTGATCCTCCCGCCCGTTGCTCCTCTTCTTGGTGCTCCAACGCAGCTTTATCCAGGGTTTGACCGCAGGAGTGGTTCGCCGCTGACGGACCCGTTGCTCAGCGTCGGAGCGGGGGGAGTCGGACACGCGGCGATCGACGAGCGGGGCGCTCCGTACATATAGAACAAGTGTTCTGGCGCGCCCGACACGGTTCGAGCGCGCGGGTACCCACTCGCGATTCAAGGTGACACCAATCGAGGGAGCCCAGGAGTGGGGCGTCGCTGATCGGGACAGCGCATAGGGCTCGAGTTCGCCTGTTTCAGATTCGGGAGACCGATTTTGGCGATTCGTCGCCTGTCGTGAGCACGGAATTCCGCCGATTTCTGCCCTGAAATCGTACCGAGTCTGGTGACCCGTCGCAAACGTGGTCAGCTTGCCACGAGCGGGTCACCTGATCGTCCAATTCGCGACGGCAATGAATCGCTTGCTCTTCGCCATGCATCCATGTCATATGGCGGTCATGACGAGCAGCGCGGTGGAAGAGGCCTCCGTCCTCATAGCGTCGGCGGCTGCCGGCGACGAGATGGCGTTCGCCTCCATCGTCCGCCTCCATCACGAAGACATGCGACGCGTCTGTGTCGTCGTGGCGGGTGACTACGGTATCGCCGACGATGCGGTCGCGGCTGCCTGGTCGATCGCGTGGCGAAAGCTCGGCGGCCTCCGCGATCCGGCACGGCTGCGGCCTTGGCTCGTCTCAGTCGCCGTAAACGAGGCGCGCCAGCTACTCCGGGCCCGGAAGCGGCGCTCGCTCCTCGAGGTTCCGGTCATCCAGGTCGACGAGCCGCGAGGCGGCCCTGATCCTGGGTCATCGATCAACTCGATCGACCTCCGCAATGCACTGGCCCGGCTCGACCCGGACGATCGAGCCCTTATCGCGATGCGATATATGGCCGGCTTCGATGCCACCGAGCTCGCCTTTGCCACAGGAAGAAGCCCTTCCGGCACGCGGGCACGCTTGGCGCGCCTCCTGCAACGACTCGAAAAGGAACTCGGCGATGACTGAGCTGAGCGTGTTCGAGCGCCGGCTGACGGCTGGCCTCGAGGCATATGCCGGACCACGGCGCAGCATCGACGCGATTGCCATCGCGCGTTCCGCCGCATCTCGAGAGCCCGTCCGGAGTTCCGTCCTGTCGCGCTTCTCGGCGCTGATCCGTCAGGCGGCAGGTGTCCGAGGCCGTCGTCCTGGAGAAGTCGGGACAGGTCGCAGCGCCCGCCCGTTCGTGGCACTCGTCGTGATCGCACTGATCACGGCGTTGGCGGTCGGTGCCCTGGCGGTCGGTTCAGGCCTCATGCGGCTGCCATCGGTTGTGCCGCCGAAGGTTCCGACGGTGTCACCGCCGACGTCGACTTCCGCTCCGGCGGCTACGCAGAGCGCCGCTGGCTGGCTGGCGACCGGAGAGATGAATATCGGGCGCTACCTTCAGACGGCGACGGTCCTGTCAGACGGCAGCGTCCTCGTGGCGGGTGGACGGAGCGACGACGCCAGTGGCCCGGGTCAGTCCTTGGCTTCCGCTGAGAAATACGACCCCACCCGCGGAACCTGGACGGCCAGCGCGGACATGGCCAATCGCCGATCAGCGCACACGGCAACCCTGCTGCCTGACGGCAAGGTGCTCGTGGTAGGCGGCTACGACGACTGGGCAGCGTTGGACTCGGCCGAGCTGTACGACCCAGCGAGCGGATCGTGGACTGCCACGGGGAAACTGATCGAGGCCCGCGGCTACCACACGGCAACGTTGTTGCCCGATGGCAGGGTGGTGGTGGCTGGTGGCCGGACCAACAACAGCAGCACTGGCCGCGCGCTCGCCTCGGCAGAGCTGTACGACCCCGTCACGGGATCCTGGTCGGCGACTGGGAACATGCTCGCGGCCCACACGTTCCACGCCGCAACCCTGTTGCCCGATGGCAGCGTGCTCGTGACGGGCGCCAGCTACCGCGGATATGGCCTGGTCGCCGCAGCCAGCGCCGAACTCTATGACCCGAGCACCGGATCGTGGACCGCCGCCGGACAGATGATCGTCGCCGGCGCTTATCAGACTGCCGCCCTCCTGAGGGACGGGAGGGTACTCGTCGCGGGAGGGGCCGAGGTCGTTCTCGACGGTTGTTGCGCCGTGATCGGGCCGGCTACCGCCTCCGCTGAGTTGTACGACCCGAGCACCAGGTCCTGGACCGGCACAGGTTCCATGACCGAGGCCCGCACCTACCACACGTCAACCATCCTGCCTGATGGAGAGGTATTGGTGACGGGTGGCGATCGAAGCGCAGGCGGCGGGACCAGTACCTACTCCACCGACGGCGGATCGGCGTCCGCCGAGCTATACGACCCAACGTCCAGGTCTTGGAGGACGACGGTTGACCTCGTTGGCCGGCGAGAACTGCACGTCGCCGTGCTCCTACTGAGTAACCAGGTTCTCGTGGCGGGTGGCTCGTCGGCCGGACAGGCATTGCGTACTGCGGAGCTCTACGGAACCAAGTAGTGGCAACTGCCGCTGCAAGCCGGAAGGGGACTCAGTTGTCGAAGAGGTCATGAGCCTCAAACAGCCTCGACTGATCTCAAGGTTCGTTGTCTCCTGCGCATTCATCGTGACGGCCTGCACCGGCGCGCTCGCCGCATCGCCCACGAGCCCGCCGGTGAACCCATCGCCCACGGCAGTCTCGATTGCACCGCCCACGGCCTCGCCGCTGCCTTCCTCGGGAGTACCTGCCGCCCTGGCAGGCACGAAGATCGTCTTCTACCGGAATGATGGGACGTGGCCCCCACCGGCCTTCATGATCGACCCCGATGGAGCGATGGCCAGCAGACTGCAATCACCGAGCTCGTCGACGCCCATTCGCACCCGACAACGGCTGACGACGCCTGGGTTCGCCCGGCGGTGATGAACGCTGATGGTTCGGCCTTCCACGTGCTCGATGGGAACCCGGGCCGGAAGCTGAACCTTGTACCGATCGGCTGGTCCCGAGACCGCTCGCGAGTCTTTGTTATGAGCGGTTACGACGCCGTGAACCTGGCCGACGTTGGTCTATTCAGCGTGCGCTCGGCTGACGGCGGCGATCTCACCAACGTGCTGCCATCATCGCCGGATGACACGACTGCTGGGAGAGCCGGCGATCCCTGCGCGCGGCCGGACCTCGTGAACCTGTCGCCGGACGGGTCAAGGATGGTAATCAACAGGATCTCGAGGGACGGCTGCGGCACGCTCCTCTTGGTGGCCGTCGACAACACCGAGGAGATTCGCCTCAATCCGAAGGGCACGGTCCCCGTCGACCTCGAGTTCTGGGACTTCCTGGAGCGCGGGCGCATCTCCGAGGCCTGGTCTCCGGACGGATCTTAGATCGCGTTTGGCGCCTATGTGGTCGCTGCTGACTCGACCGCCCTGTACATTGCCCATGCTGACGGCTCGGCCGTCCGGCAGATCGTGTCAACCGACGTGGGAGCCGTCACCGCTCAATGGTCGCCGGACCGCAAGTGGATCGCATTCACCAGTCGGCTTCGATCGCAGCCGCAAATCTGGCTCGTCCATCCCGATGGCAGCGGTCTCGTGAAGCTGACTGATGGGGCCGATGGCTCGACCGCGGTCGCGCCGATCTGGTCGCCTGACGGTTCCAAGCTGCTGTTCGAACGCAAGCTGGGCAACGAGACGACGCTCTGGTTGATGAACATCGATGGCGGCGGCGCAAGGCAACTGTCTCCGACGCCCCTCGGGAGCGACTACTTCGGCCCGTTTGCCTGGTGGCCAGCCCCGCCTGAATGAAAGGCTTACGACCAAGGACTGATCGTTCGGATCTCGACGTCGAGGCACCGGCGTTCCGCGGGTCCGATAGGGCGAAAGGCTGTGGCTGGCGTGGCGTTCGTCCTTAGCTTCGCGGGTCAGGCCCGCCGCCATTGACCCGGCCCGAGTTGCGCTCGGTGCGCCCAGCCGTTAGCCTGGCGAGAATTAGAACATCTGTTCTGGCGCGCCCGACAGGATTCGAACCTGCGACCTTCGGCTCCGGAGGCCGACGCTCTATCCACTGAGCTACAGGCGCGCGATGAGCGGGAGTCCACGCTCGAATGGAGCGCAAGACCCTGCCACGGTCGACGACGACGGGTGGGTCCTACGCTCGACCAGCGTTCGGCCAATGGTACCTGACCGTCCCACGGGTCGCGTTTCGCGTCACCAGAGCTTGTGCGTGAGGTCCGCGCTCCCGGCATCGGAGAGGTCGGATGACCCAAATCGCCGATACGACCCAACCGCGAGCCTCTCGGCGGCATCTGGGCCTCCGACAGCACCGATCGACCGGCGGCATCGCGACAGGCGAGCGTTAGGATCGACGACCCGAGGGCGACGTGGATGCGCTGACGACAGTAGCTGGATCGGCAAGGTCGGCCGACGACGCGCTCGTTCGGCGCGCCCGCTCCGGCCATGTGGAGGCGTTCGACAGCCTCGTCACGACGCGCATCGACCGCTGCTATCGCCTGGCCTGGTCGATCCTGCTCAACGACGCGGATGCCGCGGATGCGACCCAGGACGCGTTCGTCGCGGCGTGGCAGCAACTTCCGAGGCTCCGTGATGCCTCAGCCTTCGACGGTTGGCTCAATCGGATCGTCGCGAACGCGGCACGGATGGCCCGCCGGCATCGGGTCAGGCTGCGCGAGGTGCAGGTCGAGATCGACATCGCCAGATGGCGACCCATCGTCGGACGAGCCGGCTCCCGACCTGAACGCTCGGACCAGGATCGACCATGTGGCCGACAACGACGCGATCAGCCGGGCCTTCGACCGTCTGCGGCCCGACGAGCGCGCGATCCTCGCGCTCCACCACGTGGACGAGCGCCCGGTCGCCGAGATCGCCCGAACGCTGGGCATTCCGGTCGGGACGGCGAAGTGGCGGCTCCACTCGGCCCGACGGGCGCTCGAGCGCGCGATGGAGGCTGAGGCATGAGCGACCGACGCCCGAACGACACTCAGATCACCGCGGCTCTCCGCGCACACCTTCCGGTCTCTGCCCAGGCCGGTCTCCGGGGCCGGGTGATGGAGGTGGTCGTGCTCACGTCACAGCAGCGGCCGCGACCGTCATTCCTCGGCGCGCTCTCCGACGCGGATCCAGTCGCCCGCCGACGGAGCCTACTCCTCGCGGCCACAGTGCTGCTGGGGCTGGCGCTCGCGAGCGCGACGGCCGTCGGAGCGTGGCGACTCCTCCAGCATGAGACCGGCCCGAAGCTTGACCTCACGCCGCCGGCCGACCTACCGGCGTTCGTCCTCTCGACGTACGACCGGATGCCGGACATGCCGCCCGTGGCGATCACGACGCTCGACGGACGGCTCGGTCAAGGGCCGCATGTACGTCGATCGATCCGGCGCCGTCCGCATCGAGCACTACGCGACGCCAGATGCGCCGCAGCCCGACACGTACAAGATCCTCAGCGGGACCACCATGGCTCAGTTGGCGATCGTCGGGTCCGCCGAGGTGTGGGTCCGGCAGGACGGGGCCATCTCCGAGGATCCGAGGGTGTTCCTCCTCGCCGAGATGGAAGGCGGCAGCCGCGTACAGCCAGCCGGGCTGCGGGGTGACCCGCAACGAGGGCGAGGTCGGCGATGGCACCGCGGCATCGGGCTGGACGATTTGTCGCCACCGAGTCCGTGGTCGGGCGGCCGACGTTCCATGTCACCTGCGGCGGCGGGGACCTGTGGATCGACGTCGAGACGCGGCTGATCCTGCGCAGCCGCGGTCCCGCCCGGAACGCGGTCCTCCGAGCCCGTCCCCGGCTCGTTCCGGACGATCGAGGTGACCGAGCTCGACTTCGGTGAACAGCCCGCCGATCTCTTCGCGATCGCGCAGCCGGCGGGAGTGGCGAGCATGTCCAGCGATGCCTACCAGTGCCAGGTCACTCCGACCGCATGCTCGACGCCCTCGCCTACCCAGCCCCCGTACACGCCTCCGCCTGGGGCCATCCAGGGCCCGCTGCCACCCCTGCCACCGTCGCGTGCCTCCAACGGCTGGATCGCCTACTCGACGGACGGCCAGACTCCCGGTTCCACCGACGATCACGACCGGAAGCGATATCTACCTCGTCCGCGAGGGCGGCGAGCCCAGGCTGATCGCCGGGCGGGAGGGCGGGACGACGCGGAACGTCTGTCCTGCCTTCTCACCCGACGGGACGAGACTCGCCTTCGGCGTGGCCTCGCCCCAGGGGCGGGCCGTCGTCGTGGTCGGACGTCGATGCCGATGGAGTCGTCATCCATCAGCCGCGAGCGACCCGTACTGGGAAGTCAGGCGGCGTATCGTGGCTCCCGGACCTGGGCCAGCCGTGTGTCCACGGTGGTCGTCCGATGGCACGCGCCTCGCCTATCTCGACGGCTCGACCGTGGTCGTTCGCGGCACTCGATGGTTCGACGTTGGCCCCCGATGGTTCGATCGGCCACCGCCGGCGACCCGCGGCGTCAAGGACCTTGAACGTGGGCGCGATCCCAGCGATCCGCTCCTCGTCGCCGTCGGGCGATTGGACGGTGCGCGTGGCCTCAGCGGCAGCGAGCTGCGAGATCGTCGTCGCGAGGCCGGATGGCACGGCCGCCCACGTCATCCCGCTGAGCTTCGGCCCCTATGCCATCGTCGGGCTGGTCACCCGACGGCCGGCAGGTCCTCCTCATGGAGGACGTGAGCGGCATCGACTTCACGATGCACGCGATCGCGGTCGACAGCCCCATGGACGATCACGGTCGTGTCCACGGTCAGGACGAATGGGGCCCGCTCGTGGCCGGGGTGGGGCGACGTCTCCTGGCAGCCGGTGTTCCCGTGACGATGCCGATGTCCGCGAGAGCGCGATCCCGGATGACGTAAGTCCTACGGACGCCAAGGAGGTCAGCGCTGAAGACGCGACCATGTGAGTCTCCGGAAGCCACCCGAGCGCTCGCGACGATCGGCGATGCTCTCTGTCCTCGCGACCGCCGTGCTCGCGGGATCGGCATCGCGGATCGGTCCTCGCCAACGGCGGCGATCTCGACGCCGGCTCCGACCCACGGCTCCGACCCAGGTCGCGACACCTACCCGCGATCGACCGCGACGCCGCGGCGTCGACCCCGGCTCCGGAGTCGACCTCGACGCTCCCGCTCGGCGTCACGCCACTCGCCGCCGGACTGACACACGGCGCAGGTCATGGGGACCGGCAGCTATCCCGGCTGCACGGTCGTCGTGCCGACAGGCTGGTACGACGTTGCGGGCTACTTCGTCCTCAAGTACCCGGAACGGGCCACGCCCGTGCTCGGCCTCAGCGTCTGGGACGTGGGCCAGGTCTTCCGCGACCCGTGCCACTGGCAGGGAACCGGGTTCGATCCGGGGCCGGGCGTCGACGCCCTCGTCGCCGCGCTCGTCGCCCAGCCGATGCGCAACGCCACCAAGCCGACCGACGTGACCCTCGCCGGGTACCACGGCCGGTATCTCGAGTCTGTCGGTCCCGGCCGACATCAAGTCGAGCTCGCCGGGCCGAATTCGACGTCTGCGACATCGACCGCGAGCGGCCACCACGACTTCCAGGGCTGGCTGGGCAACGGCATGGGCAACCGCTACGAGCAGGTCCCCGGCCAGGTCGACCGGTTGTGGGTCCTCGACGTCAAGGGGCAGCGACTGGTCGTCGACGCCACCTACTCACCCGACACCACCCACGCCGACCGGGACGAGCTGGCGCAGGTCGTGGAGTCGCTGCGGTTCGTCGCTCCCTAGGTGTCGTGCGCGCGAGCTGTGGGCTCGGCGGACGCCGATGACCCTCGGTGGCCGACGCGAATTGACCCCAGGACCGCCCGGCCGATTTAGCGCAAGACCCAGCACGGGACGTTGAGGGTTGCGACTTCAGGGACCTGCGCACACGCCCCGGGCTCCGGAGGCCGACGCTCTATCCACTGAGCTACAGGCGCGCGGTCGTCAGTCTTACCTGCGTCAGCGCCGGGTCGCGATCCGTGATGCGATGTGCGCGGGGGCCGACTCGGTCCGTCTACCAGGCGGGCGCCTTGTCGGACGGCTCGGCACTACCCTGTGACGGCGTCCATCGCCGGAGGAACAAGGACGATGAACCGCCGGGCGCTTCTCATGGTGGTCGTGGTCCTGCTCGGGGCCTGTGGATCGCCGTCGCCCTCGGGCCCGGCGGCTCCGGCGAGCGGCGCGGGCGTCATCGGGCCGTCGGCTTCGTCGGCCGTCGGGCCATCGACCGGCTCGGCGACTCCGACCGCCCCCTCGGGATCGCCGTCGTCGGCGAGCCCGTCCTCCTCCGCCGGTACCGGCACGATCGCCTGGAAGACGGCGGCCGGCTTCGAGGTGGCGAGCCTCGTCGTCCCGCGTGACTACACCGACCCGACCGGCGCCACCATCAAGCTCCTGCTGGTCAAGCGTCCCGCCGGCGACCCGACCCACCGGATCGGGACGCTCCTCGTGAACCCGGGCGGTCCGGGCGGCTCCGGCGCGGACATGGTCAGCCAGAACCAGATCGGCCCGCTGCCCCAGGCCGTCCTCGATCGGTTCGACATCATCGGCTGGGACCCGCGTGGGGTCGGCGGGAGCACCCACGTCGACTGCCCCGACAGCGCGACCATCAAGCGGATCGAAGCGCTCGACCCGGCTCCGACGACGAAGGCGGCCGTCCAGGCGAATTTCGACGCCTATCGGGAGGCAGCGACCCAGTGCGACGCGGCCAGCGGGCCGTTCCTACCGTTCCTCTCGACCGACGAGAGCGCCCGGGACATGGATGCCATCCGGGCGGCGGTCGGCGAGGACCGGGTCTCCTATTACGGGGTCTCGTACGGGACGTTCCTCGGGGCGCGATACGCGACGCTGTTCCCGGATCGCCTTCGTGCCGCCGTGCTCGATGGCGCGATCGACCCGAGCCTCGACTTCCTCGGGCGCGACATCGCCCAGGCCCGTGGCTTCGAGGCGGCACTCGCTCGCTTCTTCGCCGCCTGCAAGGCGGACAAGGCCTGCGAGTTCCATGGGGGCGGCAGCCCGGCGAAGGCGTTCGACGCCCTGATGGCCCGGATCAGGAAGGCGCCGCTCAAGACGTCCGGCGCCGCACCGTTGGGGCCGGGCCAGGCCTTCTTCGGGGTCCTGGCGCATCTCTACGCCAGCTCGTTCGACCCGCTCGCCCACGCGCTGGCGGCCGCCGACCGGGGCGACGGCGACCCGCTCGTCGAGGCCGCCGACGGCTACATGGCGCCGAATCAGCCGACGGCCTTCGGCTCCTACCTGGCCATCAGCTGTCTCGACACGAAGAAGCCGACCGACCAGGCGACGATCGAGGCGGCCTACCGGCAGGTGCTCAAGGTCGCGCCCCGGCTCGGCGCCTTCATCGCCCTCGACTTCTCGTGCCTCGCCTGGCCTGCGGATCACGCGCCACTCCCGCCGACGAAGGGTGTCGGGTTGCCGCCGATCGTCGTGCTCGGTTCGACGGTGGATCCGGCGACGCCCTATGCCGAGGCCGCGAAGCTGGCCGACGCCCTCGGCAGCGGCGTCGTCCTGACCAGGGTCGGGATCGGTCACACCGCCCTGGGTGGCGGTCTCAACGACTGTCTCAAGGGGGCCGTGGAGCGCTACCTCGTCGACCTGGTGCCGCCACCCGTCGGGACGACCTGCCCGGACGGCCCGATCACCTTCTCGAAGTAGCCCGGTCCCGGGTCGCCGAGTGGGCCTCGCCGGCCGGGTCAGCCGGGGTCGCGAGCCCCGGAAAAGGTTCGGAGCGGTCTCCCGAGGGAAACCGCTCCGATGCTGTCCCGGTGAAGGTGCCCGCCGAAACGGACCGTCTTCTGCCACGCCACAAAGGCATCTATCACGTCGGCTGCACCGACTACCCTGACCCTACCTACCCATGACCTTGAAGCTGGGGCAGCGCTGCGCTAGCAGCAGACCGTACCTTACCCGGTCGAGCCCCCGAATCCAAGGGTTTTGTCAGGTTCAGCGGTGAAAATTCCTTAACCTAGCGGCCGTCACGCGGCCAATGCCGGCCCGGTACAGGTCCAGCCGACCAGGCCGCACCCTCGGGCCATCGCCGGGGGCGATAGGTTCGGGCGGTTCACGCAGCTCGGGCGCCTGGAACCGGCCGAGTCATCGCTCGCAGCGATCGAGTCTTCGTGACCGGTGGGCTCCGCGACGCCGCGAGATCCCATACCGTCCTGATCCATCGCCCGGGGCGATACTCCCGACGGACCCGCCGACGGACCCGCCGCCGGGCCCGCCCGCGCCCCGGCATGGTCAGTCCTCGACGACGGTCACGCTGGTGATCGCGACCGGCTCGTTGGGCAGGTCGCGGGCGTTCCGGGGCGCCGAGACGATCCGGTCGACCACGTCCATCCCCTTCGTCACCTGACCGAAGAGGGTGTAGTTCTTGGGCAGCCGACCGGTCAGGTCGTCGGTGCAGATGAAGAACTGGCTGCCGTTCGTGTTCGGGCCGGCGTTGGCCATGGCCAGGGCGCCGCGGACGTAGTCGCCGGAGACGGGCTCGTCCTCGAAGGTGTAGCCGGGTCCACCCGTGCCCACCCGACCGGCGTTGAGGGACGCCTTCTTGCCGAATTGCCCGTCGCCGGCCTGGATGACGAAGCCCGGGATGACCCGGTGGAAGATGACGTCGTCGTAGAAGCCCTTGCCGGCGAGGTCGATGAAGTTCGCGGCGGCCTTCGGAGCGCTCTGGCTGAACAGGTCGATCTCGATGTCGCCGATCTCGGTGGCGATCGTGGCGCTGGTCATCGGGTGGACTCCTTCACGGATCGTCGCCGGCGGTCGGCCGGCACGGGGTCGCCGCGGACCGGGCCGCGACGGTGGGCTACTGGCTGACGGTCAGCTTCGTCATCGGGACGGGATCGATCGCGGCGTTGCCGGCGGCATCGCCGCCGTTGGGCATCGCGGCGATCGCGTCGACGACGTCCATCCCGGCCGTGACCTTGCCGATGATCTGGTAGGTGTTGGCCGAGGCCAGGGCGGGCCGGGCGCCGTCGTCGAGGACGATGAAGAACTGCGACCCGACCGAATCGGGGGCGCTCGTGCGGGCCATGGCCACCACGCCGCGCCCGTACTGGGCCGTCACCGGCTCGTCCTTGATCGTGTAGCCCGGGCCACCGGTGCCGACCATCCCCTGCGCCGCGCCGGGGAGCTTGCCGTCGGCGCCGACTCGGCCGAACTCGCCGTCGCCGCCCTGGATGACGAAGCCCGGCACGAGCCGGTGGAAGACGACGCCGTCGTAGTAACCGCAACCGGCGAGGGCCACGAAGTTGCCGGCGGCGATCGGCGACAGCGCGCCGTCGATCTCGATCGCGATCGGCCCCTTCGGGGTCTCGACCGTGACGGTCCGCTTCTGGCCGGCGGGGAGCGGGTCGGGCTGGGCGGTGGGACAGGCGCCCGCGGCCGCCGAACCAGCCGGTGACGCCCCCGGCGAGGACGCCGCGGTCGATGCCGCCGGAGAGGTCGCCGGGAGGGACGCGGCCGCCGAGGCCGCCGGGCTGGCGCTTGCGGCGTAGGGATCGAGCGTCGAGAGCGGAGCCGTCGACGTTCCGCCGCTCGTGCAGGCTGCGACGAGGGCGACGACGGCGAGCCCGAGCGCGACCGGCCGGGCGGATCGACGGATCGCGGTCGGGGCGGCGATCGAAAGCGCGGTGGTCATGCGGCGGCCTCCAGGGCGGTCGGGTAGTCGATGGCACCGGAGAGCAGGACCTCTCCGAGGATGAGGCCGGCGACGCCGGCATCGCGCAGTCGGGTGATCGCGGCCAGGTCGGCGGCACCGCCGGCCACGAGGATGTCCGCATCGTACGACCGAACGAGCGAGGACAGCAGGGCGACGTCCGGGTCCGAACCGCCGTGACCCAGCACGAACCGGCGCACGCCCCGGTCGACGAGCTCGGCGACGAGCTCCGGGAGCGTGGGCGGGAAGGGGCGCCGCCAGGGGAACGCGGCCAGTCGCTCGGGTCGTGGATCGAGACCGACGGCGAGCCAGTCGCCGGCGACCCCGAGGCAGGCGGCCAGTCGCTCCGGCTCCTCGACCACGGACATCGCCAGCACGACCCGGGTGGCGCCGGCCGCGAAAGCGAGCCGGATCGCGTCGGCGTCCTCGAGCCCACCGGCCACCTGGAGCGGGACGGCGACCCGCGACGCGATCGCGCCGATCGCTTCGAGGTTGACCGGACGGCCCGCCCGCGCCCCGTCGAAGTCGACGAGGTGGACGACCCGGGCGCCCTGCTCCACGAACCGGGCGGCGATCCGTCTCCGGTCGATCGGTCGGCGTGCCGATGCCGGCGGCGGCACCCGGCCAGGAGACGATCCGCGAGCGCCCTTTCTCGAGGTCGATCGCCGGGATGACCTGCACGCGCGCCGCGGTCAGCCGCGAGCGGCCCGGGCCGAGACGGAGCCGCCCAGGACGCTCGGGCTGCCACCCTCGCCGGCCAGGAGGCGGCGGTGGAAGCTGATCGGCAGGCTGCCGTCGCGGAGCAGGGTGTCGTGGAAGGCCCGCAGCGAGAAGGCCGCCCCGAGCCGCTCCCGTTCGTCCGCCCGGAGCTGGAGGAGGAGGACCTTGCCCAGCAGGTAGCTCAGCTGGTAGGTGGGCGTGTAGGTGTAGCGGAGGACCTCCGCCCGGGCGTTCGCCTCCTCGAAGCTGGTCTGCTCGACCATGAACCGGATCGCGTCCTCGACGTCGATCTCGCCGCGGTGCATCCGGACGTCGAGGATGATCCGGCAGGCTCGCCAGATCGCGTCGGTGTACATGTTCAGGCGGAAGTTCGGGGCGTCGTCGAAGCCCTCCTCGCGCATCATCTGCTCGGAGTACATCCCCCAGCCCTCGACGAACTCGGGGGCGTTCGTCATCAGCCGGGTCAGGCTGGGGTGCTTCGCGGCGACCGACAGCTGGAGGTGGTGGCCGGGATACGCCTCGTGGATGCTGGTGTTGCTGATCGAGCTGTAGTTGTGCTCGCGCATCGCCCGCGGGTCGTTGCCCACCGACGGCGTGACGATGTAGATCCCGTTCGGGTTCGTGTCGAACTTCGGCGGGTCGAAGTAGGCCGCGAAGGGGATGACGTTGCGGATGTACTCGGGCGTCGGGATGACCTCGATCCGCTCGTCGGCGGGGACGGTCACGATGCCGTGGTCGATGAGGTGCTGACGGGCCCGGACCATGACGTCGCGGTAGGCGTCGAGAGCCTCCTCGAAGGTGGCCGGGTGATCGCGCTTGATCCGGTCGACCACGGTCGCCTCGTCGACGTCCGGGTCGATCTCCCGGGCGGCCGCCACTCGGCCTGCCTTGTTCAGGGCGAGCTGCTCGTGGCCGATCTCGAGGATCGCGTCGGCGTCGAGGCCGTCGAACGCGCGCAGGCCGACCAGCTCGTCGTAGCGCTCCCGGCCGAGCGCCCAGCTCGTCCGTCCCGTCGGCGAGCGTTCCGCGGAGCCACTCGCGATAGTCGGCCACGGCGGTCTTCGCCCCGTCGGCGGCGGCGACCAGGCGGCGCTGCTCGACCGTGCCCAGGGCGGCCTCACCGGCGGCCACGATCTCGTCGAACAGGGAGGGGATCTCACCGGCCGTCTCGATCTCGATCGTCTGCCACAGCCGGACCTGGGGGACGACCGCCCGCGACTTCGACGCCTCGAGGAATGCCGGCACCGCCTCCATCCGGCTGGCCATCGCGTCGAGCCGCTCGGTCAGGGGCGCGAAGTCCCGGGCGAACAGGGCGAAGAGCGGGTCGCCGACGCCGTCGAGGGCGGTCGAGCGCCGTTCCCAGGTCCGCTGCACGTCGGCGTCGAAGATGTCACGCCGGACGTTGTGGATCTCGAGGTCGCGCTCGAAGCGGCCGAGCGGTGAGAGGCCGGCCGGATCGATCGCCTCGACCGCGGCGAGATGGGCCCGCTCCGCGGCGATCTCGCCGAGGACGGCATCGCGCTCGCCGTTCCCGAGGCGGTGGTCCTCGGAGTGGATCCCGATGAAGGTCGCGAAGTCGGGGTGGTCGTGGATGACCCGCCGGAAGCGCGTCTCGACCAGCTCGTAGAAGCGGTCGTCGAGCGGGCCGCGATCGGCCGGTGAGCCGGGGCGCGGAAGGGGGAAGTCCTCGATCGACGGCTGGGTCACGCGTGTCCTCCGGGACGGACGGCCCGGTCGTCGTCCGTCAGTGCGTCCCGGCGGGGGCCGGGCTCGTCTCGCGCAGGACGGCGGTCACGGCGGCCAGGACGGTCTCGATGTCGGCCGCGCTCACACCGTGGTGGGTGACGGCGCGGACCTGACCATGCGGATAATCCACCATCAGGACGTTCCGCGCTCGCAGGCCGTCGAGGAACACCGCCCGCGATCGCTCGACCCGGAAGATCACGAAATCGGTCCGGACCCGGCCCGGATCGAGCGGACCCGGCTCCGGCTGGGCGATGCCTCCCGCCGAGACGATCCCGTCCATCGCCGCCAGGCCCTCGGCCAGCCGGCGGGCGTTGGCGTGGTCCTCGGCCAGCCGCTCGATCATCCCGGCCGGCCCGTCGCGCAGGGCGACCAGGCCGGCCGCCGCGAGGATGCCGACCTGGCGCAGCCCGCCGCCGACGAGCTTCCGGCCGCGCCGCGCCCGCCAGATCGTGTCCCGCGGCCCGACGACGACCGAGCCGACCGGGCAGGCCAGCCCTTTGCTCAGGCAGAAGGTCACCGTGTCGGCCGGCCCGGCGAGCTCGGTCGGCCGGACCCCGAGGGCGACCACGGCGTTGAAGAAGCGGGCCCCGTCGACGTGGAGCGGGACGCCGTGGCGGTGGGCGATGGCGGCCACCTCGGCCGTGTAGGCCGCCGTGAGCGGCTGGCCCATCGAGTGGGCGTGGGTGTTCTCGATCGCGACGAGACCGGTGATCGGCTGGTGCTCGTCGCTCGGGTCGCGAAAGGCCTCCTCGATCTCCGCCGGGTCCATCGTCCCGTCGGGCCGCTCCGCGAGCTGGGCGATGCTCGTCCCGACGATGACCGCGTGACCGGCGGCCTCGTCCATCACCATGTGACCGCTCCGCCCGGCGATCGTCTCCTGGCCGCGGGCGAGGTGGGCCAGCTGGGCGACGAGGTTGCCCTGGGTCCCGCTGGTGACGAAGAGCCCGGCCTCCTTGCCGAGCAGCTCGGCCGCTCGCTCCTCGAGGGCGCGGACCGTGGGATCGTCGCCGAAGACGTCGTCGCCGACCTCGGCCGCGGCCATCGCCCGGCGCATCTCGTCGGTCGGTCGGGTGACGGTGTCGGAGCGCAGGTCGATCGGGCTCATGACCGCCGAGTATAGGACGGAGCACGCGGCGAGCCGGGGACCGAGCCGCCGCGCGACGCCCGGTCGGCACGGGACAAGGTCATCGTCACCTGCTATCCTCCGCATTCGCCGCAACGGACCCGTGGTGTAGCGGCCCAACATGCCAGCCTGTCACGCTGGAGATCGCCGGTTCGAATCCGGTCGGGTCCGCCATCGACGCTTATCCCTACGCCCCGTCCTCCGCCCGGACGGGGCGTTCTTCTTGCCGCTCTGGCAGACTCCGCTGCGTGGACCGACGACGCGGCCGGGTGACATCTCAGGCGCATCGGGTGACCGAGCCGCCGCGGACGGCACCGCCGATGATCCCCATCGCGATCGCCGCGATCGTCGTGGCCGCCCTGGCGATCGGGGTCATCCTGCTGGCCGGTCCCGGGGCGACCCCGGGCGCGACGGTCGGCCCGAGCGGATCCTCGCCCGCCGACAGCGGTGGCGGACCGTCCACCTCGCCGGTGCGGGTGGCGCCACGTCCTCGTCCGAGGCCGAGGCCTCTTCATCCGACGACGGCGGCGCCTCGCCCGATGCCAGCGCGCCGGACGCGAGCGGGACCGACGCGTCCTCGGCCCCGTCCGACGGCCCGATCGCCGCCGTCCCGATCGTCCCGGTCGTCGACTTCCGCTCGACCGAGACGACGGTCAAGGCGAGCGACGTCCGCGCGGCGCTGACCGGGACCGGCCGCTACTCGGCCGTGGAGGTCGTCGCCGCCGACGCCGACGCGATCCTGGCCGGGCTCGGCGTGACCCGGCCGAGCGGCGGCAAGACGCTGGTCCTGGCCAAGAGCTCCGCCGCCCTGGTCAAGGACCTGGCCGCCCACCGAGATCGTCTGGCGTTCCTCCGGGCCGACCAGGTCACGCCCGCCGTCCGGGCCCTCGGCTGGGGCTCGAAGACCCTCTTCGGGGTCGATCGGGTCAAGACGGCGTCCGGCTGGCCACTCGATGGCCCAGCTTCCGGCGACCGTCGCCGGGGGCACGTCGTTCGACCCGGCCACGACCTGGACGATGGTCGCCGGCGGCGACATCCTGCTCGACCGCGGGATCGCCAAGATGGTCAAGATCCAGGGCAAGGGGGTCGACTTCCCGTTCGCCGGCGGGACGGCCACGATCACCGGCCGACGGTGCTGCTCCGCCCTCGACAACCCCGTCCCGGTCACCCGCCGGACCGGCGGCGCCGGCGCCGTCCGCGACCTCCTCCGCTCGGCGGACATCGCGGTCGCCAACTTCGAGAACCCGGCTCCCGACGCGTTCCGCTACCACACCCAGGGGACCGTCTTCTCGGCCGATCCGAAGCTCATCGCCGGGCTCAAGAACGCTGGGATCGACATCGTCTCGATCGGCAACAACCACATCCGCGACGCCGGGGCGAAGGGCATCGTCGACACGATCAAGAACCTCAAGCGCTACGGGATCCGGCCGACCGGCGCCGGGGCGAACCTGGCCGCGGCCCGTCAGCCGGCGGTGATGACGGTCAAGGGGGTCAAGGTCGCCGTCCTCGGCTACGACACGATCGCCAAGGGCTACGCGGCCGGTCCGTCCCGGGCCGGAAGCGCTCAGCTGAGCCCGGCGTACGGTCAAGGCGGACATCAAGAAGGCCCGGGCCGCCGGGGCGGACGTGGTCATCGTCTACCCGCACTGGGGGACCGAGTACACCCCGCGCCCGTTCGCCGCCCAGCAGGCGCTCGCCCGGGCGGTCATCGACGCCGGCGCCGACATGGTCATCGGCAACCACGCCCATTACGTCGGCGCGATGGAGGTCTACAAGGGCCACCCGATCTGGTACGCCCTGGGGAACTTCGTCTTCGACCAGGACTGGTCCGAGCCCACGATGGAGGGGATCACCCTGGAGCTGACCTTCCGGGGCGACCGGCTGGCCCAGGTCCGGATGCGGCCGCACGTCATCCTCGACAAGGCCCAGCCCAACTTCATGGACCCGGCCGGCAGCGGTCGGGTGGTCCTGGGCCAGCTCTACGACGCGTCGAGGAAGTCGCTGCCGTGGTGAGCGCGAGCACCATCGTGACCGCTCGGCACCGGCCGCTGACGGAGGAGCGACGAGATGATCCACGAGTTCCGGGAGTTCCTGCTCAGGACCAACGCCCTGGCCCTGGCCATCGGCGTGATCATCGGGGCCGCCCTCGGCGCCGTCGTCAACTCGCTGGTCAACGACATCATCATGCCGCCGATCGGAAAGCTCCTCGGCGGGGCCGACTTCGGGTCGATGAAATACGTCCTCACGACCGCAGTCAACGGGGACCCGAAGACCGAGGTCGCGATCCGCTACGGGTCCTTCATCAACGCGGTCATCACCTTCGTGATCGTCGCCCTGGTCGTCTTCCTCATCGCCCGGACGTTCATCCAGGAAGAGGCGGCCGTCCCGACCAAGGATTGCCCGTTCTGCCTCGAGACGAACGCCGAGGCGGCCACGAAGTGCAAGGCCTGCGCCAGCGCGATCTGATGTCCGAGCGCCGCGCGGCGGGGACCCGACGGTTCAGCCGAGGCCGGCGAAGAGATCCGTCTCGGGGAGTTCGGTCGGGACCCGCGACTCGCGCAGGATGTAGGTCTCGGTCGACCAGTAGCGGCGCCAGCCCTCGAGCCCGAAGAGCATGAACGGCGACTCGTCGCTGATCTGGGTCCGGTGCTCGCGGATCGCGTTCCACTTCGCCTCGACCCAGGCGCCCACGTCGACCCGGGTCGTGATCGTCTCGTCGGGGACGAGCATCCGGGCGGCGAACGCCTCGAACTCGGCGATCTGCTCCGGCGCGGCGTCCTCCGGAGGCATCCAGAAGGAGCGCCGGCCCATCGCCTCGAGGGCCTCGTTCATGGCCAGCCGGAGCGATGCCGAAAGCGCCTGCTCGTAGAGCTTGGTCGGGGCCCACGGAGCGAGCCCGCCGTCGGACTCGGCCGGGCCGGTGCCGCCGTGCTCCGGGCGCGAGCTGGCGCGGGTACCAGGCCGGGTCGCCGGCCCGGGCGAAGGCGCCGACCGCGACCAGGTGGGTCCGGATGTGATCCGGGTGCCCGTAGCCCACCGAAGTCGTTGTAGGTGGTGACGACGTCCGGCCGGTGACGGCGGACGAGCCAGACCAGCCGGCCGATCGCCTCGTCGAGGTCGGCCTGCCAGAAACAGCGCGGGTCGTGGTTCCCGGACCGACCCATCATGTCCGAGTCGTGATAGCCCAGGTTGTCCCACTCGGTGACGCCGAGGATCGCCATCGCCCGTTCCAGCTCGGCGGCACGGAGCTCGCCGAGCCGGCGGTGGTTCTCGGGGGTGTCCATCTCCGGGACGACGATCTCGCCCATCTCGCCGCGGGTGCAGGTGACGAGAACGACCCGACGACCCTCGGCGACGGCCCTGGCCATGACCCCACCGGTCCCGATCGTCTCGTCGTCGGGGTGGGCGTGGACGGTCATCAGGGTGAGGGGTCGGGGCTCGCTCATCGGCGAATCCTAGCCGAGAGTGGTCGAGAGCCTTCACAAGGTCCGACGGGGGGCAGTACGCTGTCGCGACGTGCCTGGGCGATGAGGGGTGAGCTTGGTCTGTCCGAACTGTGGCGCCGCCAACGAGACGGGACGGAAGTTCTGTGGTGAATGCGGCACGCGTCTCGCGCTGACCTGCCCGAACTGCGGCACGGCGAATCTGCCGACGGTCAGGTTCTGTGGTGAGTGCGGCAGCGAGTTCGGCGCCGCGGTCGCCGGTCCCGGGTCCGCCACCGCCTCGCCCCGTGGCGGAGGACTCTCGTCGCCCGCGGATCCGCTTCGCGCCGACGATCCCGGCGCCGGGACGGCCGTCTCGGAGCGCCGCCTCGTCAGCGTCCTCTTCGCCGACCTCGTCGGCTTCACGGCCCGCTCGGACGGCCACGACCCCGAGCTCGTCCGGGAGTTCCTGGCCCGTTACTTCGAGACGGCGCGCGAGGTCATCGACCGGTACGGCGGCACGGTCGAAAAGTTCATCGGCGACGCGGTCATGGCCGTCTGGGGGACGCCGGTCGCCCTCGAGGACGACGCCGAGCGCGCCGTCCGGGCCGCGCTCGACCTGGTCGAGGCGATCCGGCAGCTCGGCCGGGCGGCCGGCGACGACGGGCTCGAACTGCGAGCGGGCGTCCTGACCGGCGAGGCTGCGGTGACCCTCGGGGCGACGAACCAGGGCATGGTCGCCGGCGATCTGGTCAATACGGCCAGCCGTCTCCAGTCGGTGGCCCCGCCCGGCACGGTCCTCGTCGGCGAGGCGACCCACCGGGCCGCGGCCCGATCGATCCTCTTCGAGGAGGCCGGTGACCAGCTCCTCAAGGGCAAAGCCGCACCGGTCACCGCCTGGCGCGCCCTCCGGGTCGTCGCCGAGCGCGGCGGCCTGGGCCGATCGGAGGGGGTCGAGGCGCCGTTCGTCGGCCGGGACGACGAGCTGCGGCTGATGAAGGACGCCTACCACTCGACCGCCCGCGAGGGTCGGGCGCGGCTCGTCTCGATCACCGGTCAGGCCGGGATCGGCAAGAGCCGGCTGGCCTGGGAGTTCCTCAAGTACATGGACGGGCTCAAGGAGACCGTCCGCTGGCATTCGGGCCGATCGCCGTCCTACGGCGAGGGCGTCACGTTCTGGGCCCTCGGCGAGATGATCCGTCGGCGCGCCCAGCTGGCCGAGACCGACGACGAGGCGACCACCCGGAGCCACATCGCCGAGGCCCTGGCGACCTACGTCCCGGACGAGGCCGAGCGACGCTGGATCGAGGCCGCCCTCCTGTTCCTGCTCGGGATCGGCGAGGCTCCGGCCGGCGGACGGGAGGAGCTCTTCGCCGCCTGGCGGACGTTCTTCGAGCGGATCGCGATGACGGCCCCGACGATGCTCGTCTTCGAGGATCTCCACTGGGCCGACTCCGGGCTGCTCGACTTCATCGACCATCTCCTGGACTGGTCGAAGAGCTTCCCGATCCTGGTGGTCACCCTGGCCCGCCCGGAGTTGCTGGAACGACGGTCCGACTGGGGCGCCGGTCGCCGGAACCTCATCGCGATCTCGCTCGAGCCGCTGAGTGAACCGGCGATGCGGGAGCTCCTCGGCGGGCTCGTCCGCGGCCTGCCGGAGGCTGCCGTCCGGGCCATCGTCGCCAGGGCGGACGGGATCCCGCTCTACGCCGTCGAGACCGTCCGGATGCTCGTGGCCGAAGGCAAGCTCGAGGAGGCCGAGGGATCCTACCGGGTGGTCGGCGACCTCGGCGACCTCCACGTCCCGGAGAGCCTCCAGGCCCTGATCGCGGCTCGACTCGACGCCCTCGAGCCGGGGGACAGGGCGCTCCTCCAGGACGCCTCGGTCCTCGGCCAGACCTTCGCCACCGCGGCTCTGGCCGGGTTGACCGGCGAGCCCGCGGAGAGCCTGGAGACCCGGTTCCGAGCCCTCGCCCGGCGCGAGATCCTGACCCTCGACAGCGACCCGAGGTCGCCCGAGCGGGGCCAGTACGGCTTCACCCAGGCGCTCATCCGCGAGGTGGCCTACGGCTCGCTGGCGAAGACCGACCGACGCGCGAAGCACCTCGCCGCGGCCCGCTACTTCGAGGGCCTGGGCGACGAGGAGCTGGCCGGCGTCCTGGCGACCCATTACCTCTCGGCCTACGAGGCCTCCCACGACGGCCCCGAGGCCGAGGCGGTCGCGGTCCAGGCCCGGATCGCCCTCAAGGCGGCCGCCGACCGCGCCGCGGCCCTCGGCGCGAACGAGCAGGCGCTGCGCTATCTCGAGCAGGCGCTCACGGTCGCCTCCGACCCAGGGGAAGAGGCGGAGATCCTCGAGCGGGCCGGCGAGGCGGCCTCGGCGGCCGGGCGTCACGACGATGCCTATCGCGTCCTCGGCCGGGCCCTGGCCATCCACGATCAGGAGGAAGATCGGGTCGGCTCCGCCCGGCTGACCGCCCGGCTCGGTGCCGCCTACCTGTACGGCGCCCGCGTCGACCTGGCGATCGAGTTGCTCGAGGCCGGATCGGAGCGCTTCACCGACCTGACGGTCGCGTCGACCGTCGAGGTCTTCGCCCAGCTGGGCCGGGCGTACTACCTGGCCGGGCAGTTCGAACGCGGGCTCCTTGTCGTGGATCGGGCGATGGAGGCGGCCGAGCGGCTCGACCTCGTGGCGATCATCGCCGACGGGTTGGTCACCAAGGGGACGGCGCTCAACTTCCTCGGCCGACCGTACGAAGGGATCGGTATGCTCGAGGCCGGCCGTCGGCTCGCCGAGGCGGTCGGACGCGACCAGACGTCCATCCGCGCCCAGATCAACCTCTCCAACCTCAACAGCTTCCGGGATCCGAGGGAGGGCCTGGCCGTCGGACGGGGCGGCCGGGACCAGGCGCTTCGGATCGGCCTCCGGGCGCAGGCGGCGGTCCTGACCTCGAACGCGGCCGGCGCGGCGCTCCGGGTCGGCGAGTGGGACTGGGTGCTGGCCAGTCTTCGGGAGGTCCTCACCTGGGACCTGGATCGACCAGACCGACTGGCGGTCCTGCTCACCCTGGTGCCTCTGCTCGCGTTCCGGCGGGAACTTGCCGACGAACTCGACGAGGCAGGTCGGCTCGCCGAGGGCGACATGGATCCGCAGAACGTCGCCGACCTCGAGCGAGCTCGAGCAGCCGTCGCATTGGCCGACGGCCGACTCGTCGACGCCCGCGAGGGTGCGCTCCGGGCCTTCGAGACGACGACGAGCAACGGTCCCCAGCCGCTCGCCTTCGCCGCCCGGGCGGCCAGCTGGGACGGTGACCTGGCGACCGCCATCGAGGCCCTCGGTCGCTACGAGGGGTTCGGCGCCCACGGGCCGGCACTCGAGCTGGATCGCCGGACCATCCGCGCCTCGATCGCCGCCCTCGAAGGTCGCCGGAGCGACGCGTTCGCCCTCTACCGGGACGCATGGCGCGGCTGGCGCGATCTCGGCTGTCGGTTCGACCTGGCCCTCACGGAGCTCGACGCCCTCCTCCTCCTGGGCCGCGACGAGCCGGAGGTCCGGGAAGCCGTGCAGGAGGCTCGCGAGATCCTGGTCGAGCTCGGCGCCCTGCCATTCCTCGAACGGCTCGACGCAGCGACGGCGTCCGGGTCGCCGGCTGTTCCGACCGCCGAGCCCGATCGCGCCGCCGAGGCGACCCGCTCATGACCTGCCAGGCCTGCGGCACCGCGAACCTGCCCGGCGCGAAGTTCTGCTCCGAGTGCGGCGCGCGGCTGGCCACCGGCTGCCCGAGCTGCGGCGCCCAGAACCTGCCGGGCGCGAAATTCTGCTCCGAGTGCGGCACCCGTCTCGGGAGCGTCGAGGAAGGTGGGGCGGCCGGCCTCCCGACGTCCGGACCGCTGCCGGCGTCCGCACCGACCTCCGGGATCCCTGCGGGCGCCGGGACGACCGAGCGACGAGTCGTCAGCGTCCTGTTCGCGGACCTGGTCGGCTTCACGACCCTCGCCGCAGACCGTGACTCGGAGCAGGTCCGCGATCTCCTGACCCGCTACTTCGACACCGCCCGGGAGGTCATCGAGCGCTATGGCGGGACCGTCGAGAAGTTCATCGGCGACGCGGTCATGGCGGTCTGGGGCACCCCCGTGGTCCGCGAGGCCGACGCCGAGTGGGCGGTCCGAGCGGCGCTCGACCTGGTCGCGGCGGTCCGCGAGCTGGACTCCGGGCTCGACGGGCGGGGGCTCGAGGCGCGGGCCGGGGTGTTGACCGGCGAGGCCGCGGTCACCATCGGCGCGACCGGCCAGGGGATGGTCGCCGGCGACCTCGTCAACACCGCCAGCCGGCTCCAGTCGGTCGCACCTGCCGGCAGCGTCCTCGTCGGCGAGGCGACGATGCGGGCGACCGACCGGGCGATCGTCTTCGAGGAGGCGGGCGAGCAGCTGCTCAAGGGCAAGACGGCCCCGGTCCCGGCCTGGCGTGCCCTGCGGGTCGTCGCCAAGCGTGGCGGGCAGGGCCGGAGCGAGGGGCTCGAGGCGCCGTTCGTCGGGCGCGACGACGAACTTCGCCTGATGAAGGACTTCTTCCACGCCACCTCGCGTGAGCGTCGGGCGCGCCTGCTGTCGGTCACCGGTCAGGGCGGGATCGGCAAGAGCCGCCTCGCCTGGGAGTTCCTCAAGTACATCGACGGCGTCCTCGAGCGGGTCTACTGGCACGAGGGTCGTTCGCCTGCGCTCGGCGACGGGGTGACCTTCTGGGCCCTCGGGGAGATGGTCCGGCGCAGGGCGGGGCTGGCCGAGACCGACGACGAGAGCACGACCCGGCTCGGGATCGCGAGCACCCTGGCCGAGTTCGTCCCCGACGAGAACGAGCGGCGCTGGATCGAGCCGGCCCTGCTGACCCTCCTCGGCTTCGGTGACGCCTCGGCTCGCAGCCGCGACGAGCTGTTCGCGGCCTGGCGGACGTTCTTCGAACGGGTCGCGACGGAGAGCCCGGCGGTCCTCGTCTTCGAGGATCTCCAGTGGGCGGACCCGGGCCTTCTCGACTTCATCGACCATCTCCTCGAGTGGTCGACGAGCCATCCGATCTTCGTGATCACCCTCGCCCGTCCCGAGCTCATCGACCGGCGGCCCGGGTGGGGGGCCGGTCGTCGGAATTTCGTGGCCCTCTCCCTCGAGCCGCTCGGTGAGCCGGCGATGCGCCAGCTCCTGGCCGGGCTGGTCCCGGGCCTCCCGGAACGGGCGGTCCGGGCGATCCTGGACCGGGCCGGCGGGATCCCGCTCTACGCGGTGGAGACGGTCCGGATGCTCGTCGCCGAGGGCAAGCTCGAGGAGGCGGACGGCGCCTTCCGGCCGGTCGGCGATCTGGGCGACCTGGCGGTCCCGGACACGCTCCACGCCCTCATCGCGGCCCGGCTCGACGCGCTCGAGCCGACCGAGCGGGCCCTCCTCCAGGACGCCTCGGTCCTGGGGCAGACCTTCACCGTGGCCGCGCTGTCCGCGCTGCGCGGTGACACGGCCGAGGCCCTCGAACCTCAGCTCCGCGCGCTCGTCCGACGGGAGATTCTCTCCCTCGACACGGATCCACGCTCGCCGGAGCGCGGCCAGTACGGGTTCTCCCAGGCCCTCCTTCGCGAGGTCGCCTACTCGACCCTGTCGAAGAAGGACCGGCGCGCCCGTCACCTTGCGGCCGCCCACTACTTCGAGGAGATCGGCGACGACGAGACGGCCGGGGTGCTGGCGACCCATTACATCGACGCGTACCTCGCCTCGCCCGATGGCGACGAGGCCGAGGCGGTCGCCAACCAGGCCCGGATCGCCCTGCGGGCGGCCGCCGAGCGGGCGATCGCGCTCGGCTCGCACGATCAGGGGATCACCTTCCTCCGCCGCGCCCTGACGGTCACGACGGATCCATCGGACGAGGCGAACACGCTCGAGCGGATCGGTGCCGCCGCTGCGGCCGCCAGCCGGTTCGACGAGGCCGACGTGGCGTTCCGACGCTCGGTCGAGATCGAGACCGCCGGCGGCGACCCCGTCGCGATCGCCCGGGCGACCGTGGCCCAGGCCGGCGGGCTGATCGGCTCGTTCCGGGCGGGAGATGCGCTCAGGATCCTCGAGCCGGCCTACGAGTCCCTGGCTGACGTGCTCGGGGACCGTCCGATCATGGCCGAGATGACCGCCCAGATCGCCCGCGCCCACCAGCTCCACGAGGACCCGATCCGGGCGATCGAATGGGCCGATCGCTCGCTGGCCCTGAGCGAGCGGCTCTATCTGCTCCCGACCCTGGCCGAGGCGATCATCACGAAGGGATCGAGCCTGACCCAGGTCGGCCGGGTCTGGGAGGGGATCGGCCTCGTCCGGGCCGGGCAGCAGCTGGCCGAGGCAAACGGCTACCTCCAGACGCGACTGCGGGCGGCCGTCAGCCTGAGCGGGATCCTGGCCGCCTACGATCCGCGACAGGCCTACGAGATCGGCCGGAGCGGCTACGACCTGGCGATCCGGCAGGGCTATCGACACTCGGCGATCATCCTGGCCGCCAATGCCGGCGAGGCTGCCCTGTCCGCCGGCGAGCTCGATTGGGCGATCGCGGCCCTGACCGAGAGCAGCGCCATGGAGCTGGCCGAGATCGACCGGGCCACCCTCGAGTCCGTCCTGATCGAGCTCGTCGCCACGCGCGGGGAGCCGACCGCGGGCCGTCTCGAAGCGCTGGCGGCGGGCGCTCCGGCCGACGACCCGATCTACGATGCGGCGCTCGGCCTGGCCAGGATGATGGCCGCCCTCGCCGAGGGTCGGTTCGCGGACGCCCGGGCCGCCGGTCTCCTCGTGGCCCGGGTCAGCCATCTCAACCGACCCTATGCCCTGCTCTGGGCAACCCGGGCAGCGGTTCGGGCCCACGACCTCGAGTCGGCCGTGGCCGTCTTCGACGACCTGGTCGCACTCGCCGTTCGCGGTCCCGCCCTCGACGCGGCTCGCGACGCCGAGGCCGCCGGGATCGCCGCCCTTCGCGGCCGTTGGGACGAGGCCTCCGAGGGCTATCGCGACGCCACCCGGCGCCTCCGAGAGCTCCGGGTCGACTTCGACCTGGCCCTCGCCCTCCTCGAGGTCGTCGCACTCGCCCCGATCGGCGATCCGCTCGCCACCGCCGCGGCCGACGAGGCGCGGAGCCTGTTCACTCGCATGGGGGCCGTGCCGTATCTCGGCCAGCTCGACCGGGCGCTCGCCGATCGGACCGACGCCGCGTCGACGGGTGCGCCGCGGATCATCCGGGCGGTCGGGTCGGAGGCTGCCCCCGGATGACCGGCTCCGGTCCCCTCGCCGGGGTCCTCGTGGCCGATTGCTCCACGGTCCTGGCGGGTCCCTACTGCACGATGCTCCTGGCCGACCTCGGCGCGGACGTCGTCAAGGTGGAGCCGCCGGGGGGTGACGGGACCCGGGCCTGGGGCCCGCCCTGGGTCGGTGTCGGCCGCCTCGGCCCGGACGATCCGGGGGTCGCCGCCTACTACCTGGCGGTCAACCGGAACAAGCGCTCGCTCCGGCTCGACCTGAAGTCGACCGAGGGACGCGACGTGCTCCGTCGCCTCCTCGCCCGGTCCGCCGTCCTGGTCGAGAACTTCAGGGTCGGCGGCTTCGACCGGCTCGGCTTCGACGACGCGGCGCTCGCGACGCTGAACCCGGCGCTCATCCACCTCGCGATCAGCGGCTACGGCGCCGACGGTCCGGACGCCGCCAAGCCCGGCTACGACTTCGTCGTCCAGGCCGAGGCCGGCCTGATGTCGATCACCGGGCAGGCCGACGCCGCCGGCGGCGAGCCGACGAAGGTCGGGGTCGCCATCGCCGACGTGGTCACCGGTCTCCAGGGGGCGGTGGCGATCCTGGCCGCGCTGGCCGGTCGTGAGCGGGACGGGTCGCCGGCCGCCGGTCGAGGCCAGCGGATCGACGTCTCGATCTTCGAGTCGACCCTCGCCGTCCTCGTCAACCAGGCCCAGAACGCCTTCGCGACCGGAATGGCCCCGGTGAGACGCGGGAACGCTCACCCGAACATCGTCCCCTACGAGACGTTCGCCACCGCCGACGGGGAGATCGCCGTCGCGGTCGGCTCGGAGCGCCAGTGGCCGCGCTTCTGCGAGGCGCTCGACCTGCCCGCGCTGGTGGCGGACCCGCGCTTCGCGACGAACCCCGACCGGGTGGCCAACCGCGAGGTTCTGCGGCCGCTCCTGGCCGACCGCCTGGCGGCCGAGCCGAGCGCGACCTGGCTCGAGCGTCTCGAGCGTGCCGAGGTCCCGGCCGGCCGGATCAACGACATCGTCGCCGCGTTCGAGACGCCGCAGGCCCGGGCCCGCGAGATGGTGGTCGATCTTGAGCACCCGCGGCTCGGCCCGGTCCGCCAGGTCGGCATCCCGTTCAAGCTCGGGGCGACTCCGGCGACGATCCGGACCCCGCCGCCCCTCCTCGGGGAGCAATCCGGCGAGATCCTCGCCGAGCTCGGCTACGACGCGGCGACGATCGAGCAGCTGCGGCGATCGAGCGTGATCTGATTGGCCGGGTCACCGATCCGTCCGGCGCGCCGTGACGTCTGACGAGGCGGCCGCCGGAACGCCCGCGGGTTCCCGGGTCGGCTCCATCGCCGCGATCGCCTGCGGGGTCGGCATCTTCCTCTCGGCGGGCCTCCTGTTCCTGCTCGAGCCTCTCGTCGGTCTCCTCGTCCTGCCGACCTTCGGCGGCGTCCCGGCGACCTGGGCGACGGTCCTGTGCTTCTTTCAGGGCATCCTTGTCCTGGGCTATCTCTACAGCCACCTGATCGTCGGCCGGCTCGAACCGCGTCGGGCGGCGATCCTCCACGTCATCGTCGTGGCGGGCGTCCTTGGCGCATCGGTCCTCGCCCCGGGTCGCTACCGCGACCTGGTCGTGCCGGGGATGCCGGTCGCCCCGAACCTCCTGATGATGCTGACGATCACGGTCGGACCCGCGGCGTTCCTGCTGACCACCACGACCCCCCTCGTCTCGTCCTGGTACGTCCGGCTCACCGCGCGGCCGGGAGCCCGGGCCGATCCCTACTGGCTCTACGCCCTGAGCAACGCCGGCTCGCTCCTCGCCCTGGTCGCCTACCCGCTCATCGTCGAGCCGATGGTCGGGCTCGGCTCCCAGCGGTCCGCCTGGCTCGTCGCATTCGGGGCGCTCGGCCTCCTGCTCATCGTCCTCGCGGTCGGCATCGCCCGTCGTCCGGGCGGGTCGTCACCGGCCGCGGCGACAGCGGGCGAGACTTCCGTGCCGCCGATCGCCACGAGCCGGTGGACGCGCTGGCTCCTCCTTGCGGCGGTTCCCTCGGGGCTGCTGGCGGCGATCACGAACTTCATCACCACGGACCTGATCTCGGCCCCGCTCCTGTGGGTCGGTCCGTTGGCGGTCTACCTCATCAGCCTCATCCTCGTGTTCTCGGCCCGGGGCCGGCGGCTCATCCGGCCGGCGATCTTCCTCGCGCCCGTCGCGATCACCCTGCTCTGGGTCCCGATCGGCTCGGTCGGAGCGTGGCCGGCGGTGCCCCTGCTGCTCCTCCAGCTCGGTGGCTTCGCGGTCGTCGCGGTCGCCCTCCATGGCCTGCTCGCCGAGGACCGCCCGGAGGCGGCGTCCCTCACCACCTTCTACCTCGTCGTCGCCGTCGGCGGGGTCCTCGGGAGCGCCCTCGTCGCGATCGTGGCGCCGGTCGTCTTCGAGGGGATCTGGGAGTTCCCGATGCTCCTCGTCGGCGCGATCGTCGCGATCGCCCTGTGCGCCGACCTGGAGCCCTGGCCGCGCTCGACCGGTGGTCGGCTTCTGGCCCGATGGCGGCGCACCATCGGCCTGCTCACCCGCGGCTTTCCGGGTCGTCTCGTCCCGTACGCCGCCGTCGGCGGTCTCCTCGTCCTCGCCCTGGTCTCGGCCCGGTCGACGGCCCTGGGCGTCGCGACCGACTGGCTGCTCGTGGGGGCGGCACTCCTCGTCGTCGGCGCCCGGCCGGCGATCCTGGCCACCCTGACGGCGGTCATCCTCGTCCTGGGCGTCTACGTCCTGCCACCGGCCGCGGTCTTCCAGGATCGCGACTTCTTCGGGGTGATCCAGGTCATCCAGCCGGCCGACGGCCTGACCACGGACCTGAAGAACGGCACCACGATCCACGGCAGCCAGTGGCGCGATCCCGCCCGCCGTGGCGAGCCGGTCAACGAGTTCGCCCGGCCCGGCCCCGCCGGTGACATCTTCACCGCCCTGCGAGCCGGAGCGACCAGAGGTCGCTCGATTGGGATCGTGGGCCTGGGCGCGGGGGAACTCGCGGCCTACGCCCGACCGGGCGACCGCCTGACCGCCTACGAGATCAACGCGCTCGACGTCCGGGTCGCGTCGGACCCCCGCTACTTCACCTATCTCGCGGACGCGCCGGTCCAGCCCGACATCCAGACCGGCGACGGCCGTCTCCTGGTGGAGTCAGCGGAACCCGGTGCCTTCGACGTGCTCTTCCTCGATGCCTTCTCGTCGGATTCGGTCCCGGTCCATCTGCTGACCGTCGAGGCGATCGCCGCGGACCTCCGAGCCGTCCCGCCCGACGGGGTCCTCGCGTTCCACCTGTCCAACCGTTACTACGACCTCGAGCCGGCCGTCGCGTCCGCGGCGGAGTCCCTGGGACTGACGGTGCTCGTCCGGGATTGGCTGCCGCCGCCGACGGAGGTGGCCGCCCAGAGAGCCGCCCGATCCCGCTGGCTGGTCGCGACCCGGGACCCCGGCTTCCTTCGACGGCTCGCGGCGGTCGGCTGGGAGCCGCCCGGCCGGCGGATCGCTCCGTTGACGGACGACCATCCCGACATCCTTCGTCTGCTCGACATCCACTGGTGACGGTCGTCCGGTCGGCGGCTCGTGGCGACGGGGCTGGGCTAGGATGCCACCACATCGACCAGCGGGAGATGACCATGACCGATCGATCGAACGAGGAGACGGTCCGCCGCTACGTGGCCGCCCTCCAGGCGCACGACCACGAGACGCTCAGCACGCTCCGTCATCCTGACTGGATCTCGGAGTACCCGCAGTCGCGGGAGCGGATCCGGGGTGACGCCAACGAGCGTGCGATCATCGAGTCCTATCCCGGCGGGCGACCCGAGCCCCGGGTCTCCCACATCGTCGGCAGCGAGGACCGCTGGGTCGTCTCGCCGAGCTACACCATCCAGCGCATCGTCGGCAGCGGCGATTCGTGGTGGGCCGACGGCAGCATCGCCTACCCGGACGGCTCGACCTGGTGCATCATCGCGCTCCTCGAGCTCCGCGACGGCCTCGTCCATCGCGAGACGGACTACTTCGCGGAACCCTTCGAGCCACCGACCTGGCGCGCCCCGTTCGTCGAGTCGATGGACTGACGCGCCGTCCCTTTACAGCTCCTGGCGCCGGAACGAGAGCCAGGCGAGAACAGCCGAGCCGGCGATCAGCACGATCGTGCCGACCACCGCGGTCGCGAGCACGCTCGCGTCGACGCCCTCCGCGCCGGTCGCGGCGAGGGCGCGGGCCGGGGACTCGAGCCCGGCCGGCAGGAATCGGGCCGCCTGGGGGATCGCCCCGACCAGGGAGACGGCGATGAGCGCGACCACGCCCACCCCGGCGGCCACCACCGCCGAGCCGGAGACCGTCGAGGCGAGGAACGTGACAGAGGCCCACGTGGCGAGGCCGAGCCAGGCGAGGACGGCCAGGGCCAGCCAGCCGAGGATCGGCCCGGGCTCGAACAGGACGGCGGTGTA
This sequence comes from uncultured Chloroflexia bacterium, assembly GCA_963809595.1. Lineage (GTDB taxonomy): Bacteria > Chloroflexota > Limnocylindria > Limnocylindrales > CSP1-4 > Chersky-267. The sequence goes on from CAWEKG010000004.1 coordinate 41,084, forward strand.
GGCCCAGGCGGCGGCGACCGCGGCGAGGGTCGCCAGCCCGAGCACGGACCCCAGGGCGACGAGCTTCGCGCCGAGGAACGCCCCGCGCGAGACCGGCTTGGTGAGGACGAAGGCCGCCGTCCCACGCTCCTTCTCGGTCGCCACGGCGCCCATCGCCAGGACGATGGCGACGAGCGCCCCGACCTGGCCCAGGTTCTTCTGGAGCTGGAGGACGGCGTCGGCCGAGGCCGGGACCGGCAGCGGGATGGTGAGCTGGTCCCCGAGGGCGAGCTTGAGGATCTCGGGCAAGTACCGGGCGCTGAGGGCCGAGACGATCCCGAGGACGACGAACAGGATGGCCACGGCGACCACCCGTCGGCTCCGCCAGGCCTCGAGGGTCTCCTTGAGCAGGAGCGTCCGCAAGCCGGTCATGCCACGTCCTCCCCGGCATTCGGCCGGTTGCCGGTCAGCTGGAGGAAGACGTCCTCGAGGTTCGGGCGGACCCGCTCCACGCCGGAGACCGCGACGCCGTCCGCGACGATCGCCGGCAGGATCTCGCCGGCGGCCCGACCGGGGTCGCGCACGGTCACCCGGACCACCCCGTGCTCGACCGTCACGTCGGTCGTCCAATCGGCCACCCGCAGGGCTGCGACCAGCCGTCCCACCGCCTCGACCTGGCCGGGCTCGGGCTGGATCCGGTAGATCGGCAGGGCGTAGCGGTCGAGGAGGGCGTTCAGCGGACCCTCGGTCACGAGCCGCCCGTGGTCGAGGATCGCGACCCGGTCGCAGACCCGCTCGACGTCGGCCAGGACGTGGGTGGAGAAGAGCACGGTCGCGCTGCCCCGCAGCTCGGCGATGAGCTCGAGGAGGTCGCGCCGGCCTTCCGGGTCGAGGGAGCTGACCGGTTCGTCCAGGATCAGGACCTCGGGCCGGTTCACGAGGGCCTGGGCGATCCCCAGCCGTTGGCGCATCCCGCCGGAGTAGGTAGCCACCCGTCGACCGGCGGCTTCGGTCAGGCCCACCTGGGCCATGACTTCCGCGGTCCGCGCTTCGAGCGCGGTGCCCTTCATCCCGTGGAGCAGCCCGACGAACATGACCAGCTCGCTCCCGGTCGCCCAGCCGTAGTAGCGCGGGTCCTGGTCGAGGAAGCCGATCCGCTCGCGGAGCGCGTCGGAGCCGAGCGGCGCGCCGGCCACGCTCGCCTCGCCGGCGGTCGGGTGGGCCAGCCCGGCCAGGATCCGCAGGGTGGTGGTCTTGCCGGCGCCATTCGGACCGAGCAGCCCGAAGACCGACCCCTTCGGCACGCTCAGCTCGAGCCGGTCGACGGCCAGGACACCGCCTGGATAGCGCTTCGTGAGCCCGTGGATCGCGATCGCGGACGGGCCCGCCGGTGGCGTTTCTATCGCGACCGTTGCCGGAGGCAAGGCCGCGATGTGGCCGCTCGCGGCCGCCGGCGTCGACGCGGGCGGGGTGGTCGTCGCCGGAGCTGCGGCGTTAGGCGCCACCGTGCCGGCGTCGCCCCGGGTGGCCGGCGCCACCGTCGTGCCGGGCTCGCCGTACCCGGTCCAGACGCGTCGAGGTTCGTCCTCCGTGGCTCCGGCTTCCTGTCGTCCCGCGACGAAGTAGAGGATGGGGCCGATCAGCGAGGCGAACAGGATGATGATCGCCCACAGGAGCCGGCTGTCGCCCCGCACCCGGCGACCAGGCCGGCTCAGATCCCAGAGGGCCCAGATCGCCAGACCCAGCTCCAGGACGACGAGCGGGATGAGCAGCGGGATGAGCTCGCCGGGGATCGGGTTCATGCGGTCATCTTGGCATCCTCGACGGGCTGATGCGTGCGCCTGTGCATGGACCGGTCGCCTCGGCAGGCACGCCGCTGCTAGACTCGCCCCGCCGACCCGATCCGACCGAGCGCCTGACCGGGGCGCCGACCCCGAGCGAGCCGAGCCAACGGAGGGCACGAAGCCGATGACCGACGATCGCGAGCGCTGGGCACTCATCCTGGGCGCGTCCTCCGGGATGGGCGAGGCCACCGCCAGGGCGCTCGCGGCGGCCGGCTACCACATCCTCGGGGTCCACCTCGACTTCCGCGCCGGGCTGGCCCACGTCGAGGAGGTCAAGGCGGCCATCGAGACGCACGGCGTCGAGGCCCTCTACATCAACATGAACGCGGCCGACGACGAGAAACGAGCCGCGGCGCTCGCCCGGTTCGCCGAGCGGTTCGCCGAGCGCCGGGCCGCCGGCGCCCACCCCTACATCCGGGTCCTGATGCACTCGCTCGCCTTCGGCTCGCTCGTCCCGTTCATCGCCGACGACCCGAAGGACGCGGTCGACCGCAAGAAGATGGAGATGACCCAGGACGTCATGGCCAACAGCCTCGTCTACTGGGTCCAGGACCTCTATCGAGGCGGGTTCCTGGAGCGAGGCTCGAAGATCTACGCGATGACCTCGGAGGGCTCGAGCCGGGTCGTACCGTCGTACGGGGTGGTCTCGTCGGCCAAGGCCGCCCTCGAATCGCACACCCGGCAGCTGGCCATGGAGCTGGCCCGGACCGGCGTGGGGATCACCGCCAACACGATCCGGGCCGGGGTCACCGTGACCCCCGCCCTGCTGAAGATCCCCGAGCACCAGCAGATGATCGATCTCACGATGAAGCGCAACCCGACCGGCCGGATGACGACGCCGCAGGACGTGGCGAACGTCATCGTGGCCCTCAGTGCCGAGGGGACAGACTTCATCAACGGCGAGATCATCGGCGTGGACGGCGGGGAGTTCATCACCGGTTCCTGATCGGTCCGCGTCCCGTCCGGGTCCCGGACGTCGGGGCCACCAGGCCGACCGACCGTCGGCGCAGGCGCAAGGGAGCGGAACGTGAGCGGACGGGTCATCGTCGTGGGGTCGGTCAACGTCGACCTCGTCATCCGCGGCGAGCGTCTGCCCTCACCCGGCGAGACCGTGGCCGGCGGGATCTTCGAGCGGCACAACGGCGGCAAGGGCGGCAACCAGGCCGTGGCCGCGGCCCGGCTCGGCCGGCCCGTCCTGTTCGTCGGCGCCGTAGGCGACGACGCGTTCGGCGAGGAGGCCAGGTCGGCCCTGGCGGTCGAAGGGGTCGACGTCTCGTTCCTGGCCACCCTCGAGGGCCAGGCGACGGGTGTCGCCCTGATCTTCGTGGACCGGGGCGGCGAGAACCTCATCTCGGTCGCCTCGGGCGCCAACGCCGCCCTCGAGCCGGGGGTCGTCGAGCCGGCCCTCGACCGGATCGGCGTCCACGCCGGCGACGTCGTGCTCGTCTGCCACGAGCTGCCGACGGCCACCGTCCGCGAGGCACTCCGGGCGGGTCGTGCCGCCGGCGCCCGGACGATCTTCAATCCCGCCCCCGCCGACGGGATCGACCGGTCGGTGCTCGCCGCGGCGGACATCATCACCCCGAACCGAGGCGAGCTCCTGGTCCTGGCCGCGACCGAGGCACGTCGATCCGGTCGGGCCTCGACGGCGGGCGGGGCCGCGGCCGCCAACGTCGCCCGCGCGGCCCGGGGCCTGCTCGAGCGCTCAGCCGAGGGCCCGGGTGTCGGTGAGGCGGTGATCGTCACGCTCGGCTCGTCGGGTGCCCTCATCGTCACGGCCCGCGGGACCGTCGACGTCAGTCCCCTCCTGGTCGACGCGATCGACACCACCGGCGCCGGCGATGCGTTCAACGGTGCGCTGGCGGTGGCGATCGCCGAGGATCGACCACTCGAGGAGGCCGTCCGACGGGCGATCACCGCAGGCGCCCTGGCGACGACGAAGGTAGGCGCCCGCGAGGGGATGCCGACCGCCGCGGAGCTGTCTGCCGCGCTCGGGCACGATGACCTGACCGCTCCGGTCGCGGCCCCGGAGGCGCCGGAGGTATAGCCCGGCGTCGGCTCGAGTGGGGTCCGGCTTCGGCCCGGACGGGAGCTCAGTCCTCGCCGCTCACCCAGGTCGTGCGGGCCCGGGCCGCGGGAGTCATCTCCAGGTCGCCATCCTCGCGGACCCACCAGGCCGCCAGCCCGCGGCCCCGGGCGAGGTCGGCGATCGCCCGGGCACCGGCCAGGAAGAGCGACTTGCTCCAGACCTCGGACCAGGCCGGATCGGCGCCGGCCACGGTGACCGCGAGGAGACCGTCACCGCCCGGCTCGCCGGTCCGCGGGTCGATGAGGTGATGGACGGTCCGGCCCTCGGCCGTGGCCCAGCGATGGATCGCCACGGACGAGGTGGTGACCGCCCCGCTCTCCACCTCGATGACCGCCAGGTGCTCCTGTCGGCCGAGCGGGTCCTCCACACCGACGAGCCACGGACCGAGATCCGGCGACGGCGCGCATGCCACCAGGTCGCCACCGGCTTCGAGCAGTGCACCAGCGCCGGTGGCGAGGAGACCGCCGCGCTCCAGGGCCTGCCAGGCCCAACGGAGACCGAGTCCCTTGCCGATCCCGCCGGTGTCGACCGGGACGTCGAGGGCGATCGTGCTCCGGCGCGGATCGACGCACATCCAGCGTCCGTCGCGCCCCCTCGGCTCCGGCCGTTCGGCGGTCTTCGCGTCTGTTGCGTCGCCGTCCCCGGTCGGCGCCATGTCCGCGCCGTGGTAGCCGAGCCGCTCAAGGTCGGTCAGGACCCGGGCGTCGAACCGGCCTTCCGTGATCCGTCCGGCCCGATCCGACGCGACGAGTGCCCGGATCAGCCGTCGGTCGACGGCGATCGGTCGCCCCGAGCCGGCGGACCGGTCCACGGCCGCGAGGTCGCTCGTGTCGCGGAACCGGGACATGGCCTGCTCGGCGGCCTCGAACTCGTCCGAGACGAGCGTCCAGGCGGCGGCGGCCCGGTCGGTGCTGTCGCCCGGGCCGGCCGGATCCGAGGCGCTCGCCGGGTCGACGACCGTGAGACGGAGCGGAGAGCCCATGGCGCGGCGTTCGAAGCGATGGACCACGGCATCTATTGTGGTCGCTCCGACCGGCTCCGACGCGTCCAGGGTCAGGGGCACGTCTGCCCGGAGGCGCAGGTCGTCGCGTGGGAGGTCGAGCCGGTCGACCGGGCCGCCCGGCTGCTCACGGTGGGGGCGCGCCAGGAGGAGGAGCTCGGTGCCCAGGCCGCGCCGCTCTGGACCTTGGAGACCTTCTTGGCGAGAGTGCCCAGGCGGGTCTCGAGGGCGCCGAGCCCTTCGGTGACCCCCTGGTAGGCCGCCGCCGCCGCGTCGTAGCTGACGCCCGCCGCGGCCAGTCGCGCGTCCAGTCGGTCGTGGTGCTCCTGGAGCAGCTCGAGCGCCTCGGCGGCCGGGTCGCTGTTCGCCACGAGGGCCCGCTCGCTCGCCGACTGGAGCGAGGTGACACCGGCCAGGGCCGCGGCATAGGCGCCCGCGGAGAGCCCGACGATGACCGCGATGTGGACCGGTCGACGAGGCTCCGTCCGCGCCTTCGTGCGGGTCGTCACGGCTTCGCGGGCGGCCGTCGTCGCTCGCGGCTCGGCCAGGGCGACCGGCCCGCCGGCCGAGGGTCGAGCGCCGAGCCCGATCCCCGCCCGGGGTCGCAGGACGTCAGTCATCGCCGCCGCCCTCGTGATCATCGCCGCCGCCGGCCGCGCCCGAGGCGGCGGTGGTGGCGTGGGTGGTCGTCTTGCGAACGGTGGCCGACCGAACAGCGGAGCTCTTCACGGCTTGCCGGGCCGCCGCCTTCTGCATCGCGGCGAGCTTCGCCTTGGCAGCGGCGAGCTTCTTCTCGAGGTCCTTCGCCGTCTTCGAGTCGGCGTCGGCCTGGGCGCCGGCCGCGGTGAGCGCCGCGGTCAGGTCGCGGGATTGCTGGAGGAGCGCGTCGAGCTGGGCCTCGAGCGAGGTGGAGCGGGCCTGCTCGTCGGAGAGTCGCTGGGTCAGGGACTTCGCCGACACCGGCTCGACGGTGAGCGGCGCCGACGCCGCCGTCCAGTCCGACGCGGCCCGAACGGCCAGGGCGCCGACCGTGAGGCTGAGGACGACGCCAACGACGACGACGATGCGCCGCAGGGCGAGCTTGAGCATGATCATCGGGAGATCGCCTCCTTCATCCGGGGGTCCTCGAGATTGGCGTCGGGGAGCGAGGTGGAAAACGTCGGCCGGGCCTTGCGAGCGACCCAGTAGCGGTAGGCGGCGGCCCCGAGGACGAGCCCTCCGGTCGCCAGGTACATCGTCTGGAGGGTGTCCGTGTCGGTCCCGGCCATGGTCCCGTGGAGCCAGGCCAGGACGACCACGACAAGGGCGAGCCGGTGGAGCTTGAGCCAGATGCCCGGCGGTAGGAGGCGGGTGTACCGGGCGGTCAGGCCAGTCACGATCAGGGCGTACATGCTCAGGGTGCCAAGAGCGACGGGCGAGCTGCGGTAGCTCGACAGGCCCGGCAGGAAGGTCCCGGCCAGCCCGACCCCGGCGTACGGGTCGAGGAGCAGGCTGACGATGTGAGCCGCCAGGAAGGCCAGCACGAACATCCACAGGTTCTCGTGCCAGGGGAAGAGCCGCTTCGAGAGCTTCCAGGTCGTCTGGTTCGTGGGGTGGCTGAGGATCAGCCCGAAGACCACCTGGGCGACGAGCAGCAGGTAGCACACGATCCCGGTCGCCCGGGCGGCCAGCCAGACCCGCATCTCCGCCTGGTGGGGGGACGAGGCCGGGACGATCTGGTCGGTCGCGATCACGATCCCGATCCCCAGCAGGCCGACCAGGACGAGGAAGCGGGGTCCGCTCAGACGCATGAGGCGGCCCGGCGCTGGCTGGGGACGGCGCGGTGGCTGGCGGTGGTGCGTCGGTCCATCGTGGCTCCCGGTGCTGGCGGGTTCGGCCCCGTACCTGGTACGAGGCTCATCGCCGCATCGGGGTTTCAGCCGGCAGGTGAAGAATCCTTCTCATCCCGCCCGGTACTTCCGTACCAGACCGGACCCCGCCGGGCGGGTCAGACCGCGCTGCCGGTCGCCCGTGAGCGGCGCCGGGCCAGATGCCGTGGCGCGGCGAGAGCAGGAGCGCGAGGCCGAACAGGACCGTCTCGACAGTCTCAGGTAGACGGGTCGTGGGGTCGCTCGAGGTCCCCGGGCCGGACGGCCCATCACCGTCCGACCATCCGGCCCATCGAGCGATTCCCGCGAACCGGGTAGGCTGTCATCAGCGCGCCCATCCGTGCAGCCGTGGATACGCTGCGCCCTTGAGAACCTGCAGCTCCCGAGGAGTCCCACCCTGTCCGCCAAGAACCCGGGCCAGAACGGTCCATCCACACCACCGTCGACCCGTCGCGAGCGCCGCGAGGCGATGCGTCGGGACCAGGCCGGGCGGCCCGGATCGACGAAGACGCGGGCGAGCGCCAAGCAGCCTGCCTGGCAGTCGCCGATCTTCCTGGTCACGGCCGCCGTGGTCGTGCTCGCGCTCGGCCTCGTCGTCTTCCTCAACGTGAAGCCGGGGTCCAGCGCCAGCACCATCTCGCTCAAGCCGCCCGCCAACGCCATCCCGGCTGGCCTGACCCAGGACGGTCAGACGCTTGGGTCCGCGACGGCGCCGGTCACCCTCGACATGTGGGGCGACTTCCAATGCCCCGCCTGCGCGAAGTTCGTGAACACCGTCGAGCCCGAGCTCATCGACCGGTACGTGAGCCCGGGGCTGATCAAGTTCCGCTTCAACGACTACACCTTCATCGGGCCCGAGTCGTTCGATGCCGCCGTCGCCGCCGCCTGCGCCGCCGACCAGGACAAGTTCTGGGGCTACGACGGATATCTGTATGCCAACCAGGGGCTCGAGAACGCCGGCATCTTCTCGAAGGACTTCCTCGCGGCGGTCGCCGACAGCGTGGGTCTCGACCGGAAGGCGTACGACACCTGTGTCGCCGACCCGGCGAAGCTCGACGCGGTCAAGGCGTCGACGGCGGCCGGGTCGAAGATCGGGGTCACCCAGACGCCGTCCCTCTCGATCAACGGCACCGTCCTCACGTTCACGACCTACGCCGAGCTGTACGCCCAGATCGACGCGGCGATCACCGCGGCGGGCGGCACCCCGCCGGCCACGGCGGCCCCGGCCTCGACGGCTCCCAGCCCCGCCGCCTCGGCGTCACCGTCCGCCCCGTAGCTCCATGACCCACGCGCTCCCGTACGCGGGCCGTCCCTCGCGCGCCCTGGCGATCATCGGCGTCGTCACGATCGTCGTCGGCGTCGGGTTCCTCGTCGTGGCGGCGACGAACGCGGCCGCCCTGACGACGTTCGAGGGGATCCTCCCCTGGGTCGTGGGCCTGCTCTTCGTGCTGGCCGGCGGTCTGAGCATCCGGCGGGGGACCCACCCGGCCTTCGTCCTGATGACCCTCGACCTGGTCGGGCTGGCCATCGCCGGCTACCTCGCGTCGGTCGAGCTCCAGAACAAGCTGCCCTACTGCTCGGTCCTCAAGGGCTGCGAGCAGGTGGCCCAGAGCGAATACGCCCGGGTCGGCGGGATCCCCGTCGCCGTCTTCGGGGTGTTCCTTTCGGCGACCCTGTTCGTCCTCGCCTTCGCCTGGTGGCGGACCGGGTCGACCGCCCTGCTCGGCGCCCATTACGCCCTGTCCCTGGCGGGAACCTTGTTCGAGGGCTACTTCACCTACCTCGAGCTGTTCGTCATCCACGCGGTCTGCATCTGGTGCGCGGCGTATGGGATCAGCCTGCTCCTGCGCTTCGCCGTAGCCCTGGTGGTCTGGATCAACCGGCCGCGAGCCGAGGATGTGCCGATCGCCGACGGCTGACCGACCCGGACCGGGCGAGCGGCTGCCGGGCACCGGTCAGCTCGCCGAGGTTGGCCTCGGAGAGCGTCGTGAGGAGCGCGTCCTGCGCCTCGGCGAAGACGGCATGGACGGCGCACTCACCACTGGCGCCGCAGGATCCACCGCGAAGCACGCACGACCGCCGCCGGCTGTCGCCTTCGACTGCCTCGATGATGTCGAGGAGGCTGATCTTGGACGCTGGTCGGCCGAGCCGATAGCCGCCGTTGCGACCCGGCTCGGCGCGGACGAGACCCGCCCGTCCCAGGTCGCCGAGGACCTGGGGCAGGAAGCGGACGGGGATCGACCAGTCCTCGGCGATGAGCCGGGCGCTCGTCGGCCCGTCCCCGGATGAACCGCTCAGGGCGAGCATCGCCCGGATCGCGTAGTCGGCCCGCTTGGTGAGCTCGGGACGCATCAGTTCTTCGGGTCGCCGTCACCGGCCTGGAGCAGGCCGAGCGCGCCGCGACCGACGAAGTTGAAGGCGTGGGTGACGATCGGGTAGAGGCCGTCCTCGGCGGTGGTCAGCTCGACGATCGCGCCCTGGGCCGGCGAGAGGTCGACGGCCTGCGAGCCCGTAGTGACCGGGGTTGTTCGGCGAGTCAGCGGATGCCCTCCTTGACGACCGTGTTGAAGATCGTCCCGACGATGTGGAACGAGCTGTCGATGTTCGGGCCGGCATCGAGGATGAAGATCCGGACCGACTTGCCCGTGTCGCGACCGCGAGCGGGTTGTCCTTGTACTGGTTGGCGACGCCGTTGAAGACGACGTAGTCGGGCGCCGGGTTGCCGGTCGACGGCCTTGGTCAGGTCGACCGGCTGGCCCTGCGGGCCCAGGTACCACTCGCTCTGGACGAGGGCGAACTCCTTGTCGACCGGCTTGAACCCGCCCTTCGGCTCGACGATGACCATGCCGTACATGCCGTTGGCGATGTGGTGGAGGGCCGGGGCCGTGCCGCAGTGGTACATCCACACGCCGGCGTAGTCGGCCCTCCACTCGTAGAGCTTCTCCTCGCCCGGGTTGATCGAGGTCATCTCGTCGTTCCAGGCGACCTGGCTGGCGTGGAAGTCGACGCTGTGGGGGAGCTTGTTCGTGGCCGGGTTCTTGAGATGGACCCGGATGGTGTCCCCGAGATGGACCCGGATGACCGGACCGGGGACGGTACCGTTGAAGGTCCAGACCGCCTGGACGAAGCCGCGGCGCCACGGTCATCTGCTTCTCCTGGACGACGAGGTCGATGTCGTGGGTGGTGCCGGGCAGGACCTTCGGGGCGGTCGCGTCGTAGAGGGTGTAGGCGGGGGCGTTCGGGTCGGCCGCGACGTCCGTGGTCGGGGCCGGGCCGCCGTGGCTGTCGCCGCGCCGACGCGGTCTGGCCCGAGACGCTGACCGCGCCCTTCATCCCGGCGTCGGCGTGACCTGGGATGGAGCAGATGAAGGTGATCCCGGCGGCCGGGACGTCCACCTTGCCGGTCGACGGTCTCGCCGGCGTTGGCGGCCAGTCTTCGTCCCGTCGGCGAAGGTCAGGTCGTGGGCGATGGAGCCGGTGTTCTTGAATGTGACGTCGTAGGTGCCGGCGGCGGCGACCGTCACCGCGCTCGGCTTGAAGCCGAGGTCGAAGGCCTCGATCTCGATCGTCGAGGTCACCGCGACGGCGCCGCTGGCGGCCGGCCCCGGGCTGCCCGCGGCGGCGCTGGCGGAGGGCGCTTCGGAGCCAGGTGCGGCACTGGCCGGCACGGCCGAGGCCGCTCCGGCGCTCGCTGCCGGGGCCGCGGTGGCCGGTGCGTAGGACCAGGTGGGCGGCTTCCCGGCGGAGCAGCCGGCGACCACGATCGCCACGGCCGCGACGGCGACGAGGCGCTCGATCCGGTGCGCGCGGGATGGGGCGGTGCGCTCCATGAGGTCCTCCGTACGATGGCGGTTCGGCCCGGTCTCAAATATACACTGAGTCAGTGATAGATTATGGCCACGCGTCAAGGCCGCCATGGGCCATTCGGCCCCTTTCGCGCCCCGGCGACGGGTACCGGGGCGACGGTGACCATCGTCATGTCGCCGGGGCGTGCGGGCACCGCCTAGAGTGGACCCGGAGCCTTGCGCCGCCCTCGACCTGCGGGGGCCGGGTCAGGGCAGCGCCGCGGAGACGGGTTCGAACCATGGCGATCACCCTCCCCTGGAGGCGAGGATCCGCGTCCCTCGAGGTGTCGCACGACGCCGGCATCGAGGCGATGCCGATCGGCGACGGTTCGCAGGATGTCTTCTCCTGCCCGAACTGCTCGCGACCGCTTGCCGTGGGCACGTCGCGCTGCCGGGGTTGCGGCACCATCCTGCTGGTCGGCGTGCCGGCCCGCCGCGCCTCACTCTTCATCGCCATCGGCGCGGTCTTCGGCCTGATCGCCGGGGCGACCTTCGCGACCGTCGTCTCGGGGATGACCAGGGGCGTGCCCACCGCTGGCGGCGGGTCCGGCTCGGTGCCCGGCGCCGTCGCGACCGCCGAGCCGGTGCGGGTCGCCGCCCCGAACGCCGCCGCGAACGCGCTCCGGCTGACCATCGCCGTCGATGATCGTCTGTCGGCCTCGCAGGTTCGGCTCAAGTCGATGCTCAGCGGGTCGTTCGACACGGTCGCGGTGGTCGGTATCCTGCGGGCGATCTCGGCCGATGCCGCCTGGGGGTCCGACGTCGTGGGCCGTCTGGCCGACTGGCCGGCCGCCGCCGATCTCCAGCCTCGTCTGCGCGACGAGTACTCGGAGGATCATGGCCACGGCCAAAGAGGGCCTGAGCTCCACGATCACCAGCGCCTCGGCGTACCGGACGGCCGCCAAGCGGATGCTGGCCCACACATCCGCGATCGCCGCGCTCCGGGCCGAGAGCGCCAACCTCGCCGCCGCCTACGGGATCGACCTCGCCCAGCCGTAGGTCCAGGTTCCGCGCCATCCCGGCCGGCCGCGGTCGTCAGCCCGGGATGGGTCGGCCGGAGCCGGTCAGGGGCCGTAGCCGGTCAGCTCGACGTAGGCGTCGACCGCCGAGCAGTCGCCCGTCCCGGGTCGCGCCGACCCGCTGTGAGCCCTCCCAGTAGACGACCCCGGTCGTCGCCCGGGTGTCGAGCTCCTGGTCCGGGACGGTCGGCCTGAGCTCGATCCTGACCTGCTCGCCGGGGATCTCCACGGTCCAGCCGGCCGGGTAGATCGTCCCGGTCGTCGGTGACCGCCAGGTGGCCGGTCGACGTGACGGTGAACTCGCTCCGGTCGAGGCGTCGGGTCCGCCCGGCCCGGTCGACCATCGTCCCGTAGACCAGCGGGTAGGACCCGTCGGCCGCGCGGACGAGCGACAGGGTGAGGTCCGTCCCGTCGTCCAGGTTCACCGCGAACCAGTCCCAGCCGCCGCCACCGACGGCGATGAAGTCGCCCCACTGGTGGTCGAACCAGGCCGTCCCGGTGACCGTCAGCGGGCGGCCGTCGACGACGATCGATGCCGGCGGCGTCCATCGCCGTCCGCGAGTAGTAGTACGAGCCGCCGGCCGGCCCGAAGTCGATCCAGCCGTCCGTCGTCGTGGAGCGCCGGCGGCTTCGTCGCGGTCAGCTGGAGGTCGAGCCCGAGCCCGCCGGGCGAGCCGGCTGCGACCGCCTCGGCCGGCGTGAGGCTGGCCGAGAGCCGGTCGTCGCCCTCGTAGCCCCTCATCGTCCAGGGCGTCCGCCCGTCCGGCAGGGCGCCCGGAGCGGAGCCCCGTGATCGCCAGTAGCGAAGCTCGTGGGGCCGCTCGAGACCGTCGGGGCCTGGTCGACCTGCGGGCCGATCTCGCTCCGCTGGGCGTAGTGGAACCGCCCGCCGGTCTCGTCGGTGATCGCCAGGTGCGACGCCCAGGTCACCGGGAACGCGCCGCGCTCGGCTCGGAAGATGACGAACTCGAAGCCGTAGCGCCGACCGGCTCGATCGACCAGGTGGCCGGTGTAGTACCACCACTCGGTCAGCCGGTCGTGGGCCCGTCGTCGCGCGGGAAGACGACCGGCCGGGGGTCCACGGGGACGCCGACGGTGCCGGGCCGGTCGGCCGGGGCGGCCGAGTCGGCGCCGGGTTGGCCAGGATCGGCCCGGAGCAGGCGGCGAGCACGACGGCGAGACGCCGCGGCGAGGGCCGTGGCGATCCGGTGTCGGCCCGGTCGCCGCGCGGCTCATCGGGCACCCGCCTCCACTTCGGCCTCGCTGGCCGGGAGCCGGCCGGCGACCCAGCGTTCCAGGCGGGCCGGCATCCACCAGTTCCAGGTCGCCCAGCAGCCGCATCGTGGCCGGCACGAGGAGCGCCCGCACGACCGTCGCGTCGAGGGCGACCGAGATCGCGACCCCCAGGCCGATCGCCTTGATCAGGACGATGTCGGCGAAGGCGAACGAGCCGGCCACGACGACGACGATGAGGGCCGCCGAGGTGACGATCCGGCCGCTCCGCTCGAGACCCCGGGCGACCGCCTCGACGTTGTCGCCGGTCCGGTCCCAGACCTCCTTCATCCGCGACAGGAGGAACACCTCGTAGTCCATCGACAGCCCGAACAGGACGCAGAAGAGGATCACCGGCTGGGTCGTCTCGACGTAGCCGAGCGGGTGGAAGCCGAGTAGCGCCGACAGGTTGCCGTCCTGGAAGATCCAGACCAGGGCACCGAAGGCGGCGACGATCGACAGGCTGTTCATCACCAGCGCCTTGGCCGGCAGGATCACCGAGCGCAGAAGGACGAACAGGACGAGGTAGGTGGTCACGAAGATGAACAGGGCCGTCCGCGGGAAGCCGGCCGCGATCCCGTCGACCACGTCGACCACGTCCGCCGCGCCGCCACCGACGAGGACGATCATCCCGGGGGGCGGGGCGAGCGGCCCGCTCGGCGATCGGAGATCGCTGACGAGGCCGCGGGCCGGGTCGGCGTTCGGCTCGTACGGCGTCGTCAGGGTGAAGGTCGTCAGGTCGCCCCTCGTGCTCGTCGCCAGGGCGCCCGAGACGAAGCGATCGGGTGGGCCGCCGGGGGCGCCGTAGAGGAGGGCGTACTGGTCGCGGGTGATCCGCGGATCGACGTCCACGAGCCCGCTCACGTTCTCGATCCGGGGGTCCGCGGCCAGCCGCCGGGAGTAGTCGTAGAGCGCGGTCACGTTGGCCGCCGTGGTCGCCGGACCGGTCGTCCGGATGACCAGCGAGAGCGGCGCGAACCGGCCCTCGCCGAACTTCGCCCGGAGGGTGTCGAAGGCGGCCCGGGAGGCGATCTCCGGGGGCAGGATCGTCGCGTCGGGGGCGTTGAACCGGACGTGGAGGAAGGGCGCCCCGAGGAGGAGCAGGAAGGCCAGCGTCGGGACGAAGACGGCCACCGGGTGGCGCATCACTCGCCGGGCCAGCCGGGCCCAGCGGCCGTCGCTCCCGTCGCCGCCATCAACGCGCCGGACCTTCAGGGCATCGAGACGCGGCCCGAGCACGGCCAGGATCGCCGGCAGCAGGGTGAGCGCCGCGAGGACCGCCATCGCGACGACGATCGCGCCGGCGACCCCCACCGACCGGAGGATCGGGAAGTCGAACAGCATCAACCCGGTCAGTCCGAGCAGGACGGTCAGTCCCGAGAAGAAGACGGCCCGGCCGGCGGTCGCGACCGTGACCCGGACGGCCACCTCGACGTCCGCCCGGTCGACGTCGCCGTTCGGTCGGCCGTTCGTGCCGGGCCCAGTCCCGTCGGCCTGGGTGCCGCGGCGAGTGTCCCGGCGGCGGCGGAGCTCCTCTCGGAAGCGGCTGGTCATCAGCAGGGAGTAGTCGACCCCCAGGCCCAGGCCGAGCAGGGTCGCGAGGTTGAGCGCGAAGACACTCATCTGGGTGACCTGGGCGACGCCCCAGATGATCGCCAGCGAGACGAAGACCGCCCCACCGCCGACCGCCAGCGGGACGCCCGCCGCGACCACCGACCCGAAGACGACGAGCAGGGTCAGGGCCGCCAGCGGCAGCGAGACGATCTCGGATCGCCGGAGATCGCTCTCGGAGACCGACTGGATGTCGCCGTAGAAGGCCGGCCCGCCGGCGATGGCCACCGTGACGGGTCCGGCCGGCAGGGCCGCCAGGCGTTCGCGGACCCCGGGCAGGGCGTCCGGCGATCCGTCCGGCGGCAGATCCAGGACGAGGACGTCGTAGGCCGTCGTCCGGTCCGCCGAGACCTGGTCGAGCGCGAGCGCGTGCGACACCACGCCGGTCACGTGCGGGGCGGACGAGACCGCCGCCGAGGCCGCGGCAGCCGCGGCTTCGAACCCGGCGGATCCAGCCTTCTCGGTGGCGCTCGAATAGACGAGCACGAGGGCGGACGGCGGCAGGCCAAGCTCGTCCTCGAGGAGCGCGCGGGCCCGGGCCGACTCGAGCGTGTCGAGGGTGAAGCCGCCCGCCCTCAGGGCCGAGGGCGCCCGCGGCGCGAAGGGGAGGGCCACGAGGAGCAGGGCGACCCAGGCGCCGATGACCCACCAGCGCCGGCGATGGACCCACCGTCCCAACCGGTCGAAGACCGTCACGTGCGGGGCTCGCGGTCGGCGGGCGGCGCGCCGGGCTCGGGCCGTGCTGCACGGAACTCGGATCGTCGTGCCCAGGCCCCGGGCCGTGGCGTCCGGGGCCCGGATCGTGCCCCGTGGGGCACGCCGGTTCCCGCCCCTCGGATGGCGCGGTGGCACGACGGTCGATGAGGCGGGGGCATGCAGTCATCGTATCGCCGGTCGCCGGGGAGGGCCGTCGACGAGCGGGCCTCGAGCGTGCTCTCCGCTCCCGGTCGCCCGCCCGCGCGGCCCGGACAACGGACATGAGTAGGCCGCGGCCTTCAGTGCCGATCGCCGCTCATGAGCTTGTCTCTGCTCCGCGGATCACTCATCTCGGTGGTATCCAGGATCGTGGCGCGCCCGTCGAGCGCCGGTGCGGCCGCGTTGCCGGATGCGAGACGGCCCGCCACTCATGTCGGTGGTACGACCGTGGGCACGGCCCCAGCCGTCGCCGGCACCCAGCCGTCACCGACACCCAGCCGTCGCCGGCACCCAGCCGTCGCCGGCGAACGGGCCGTCTATCGCGAACGGGCCGCCGCTCGCGCCGCAACTCGGCGGAACGGAGGGTTCAGCCCCCGCGAGCGCGTCATCTCGGCCAGGGCCCGCCCGTGCGGCCGGTCGTCTGCTAGCATTCGGCCGTCACGCCCGGTCCTGCCCGGAGGCTCGTCGGTTGCAGCTCCTTCTCGCGCCGTTCAGCAAGATGCCCGAGTCGCTGGTGAGCTTCGTCATCGCGATCGGGATCGCGGGCCTGATGGTCTTCATCTTCGCGAAGGCCGCGTCCACGGCAGAGGGCCGCCCCTCGTTGTTCAACCGCTGGATCAGGCGGCCGAACACGAAGATCCTCTTCGCAATCCTGCTCGTCGGCTGGGTGGTCGTCTTCGGGGCCGCGCTCACGCTCGTGCCGCACGAGGGCGCCAGCTCACCCTATGGCGGGCTCGCGCTCATCGCGATGTTCACCGGGTTCTTCATCATGATGGGGTTCCTCTGGTCCGTCATCGGCGAGTGAACCCGCCGGCCTGACCGAGCTCCACGAAACCCCGACCCACAGCCTGGCGCGTCGGCCCGGCAGCTTCCCCGATCAGGCGACCGGAAGCAGCGCCTCGACGACGTCGCGCGCCCGGTATGAGAGCCGCTCCGGCGTGATGAACGGCCGGACGCAGGCGATATCGTCGCCGGCCGTCAGCATCGGCAGCTCCTCGTAGCCGTCGGCCCGCCGCTGACCGAGCCCGATGTTCGTCACGAGGGCGTTGCACAGGCACTTCCGCCCGACGGTGTCCTCCACTCGCCCGCCCTTCCGGACGTAGTCGTCCACGGGCTCGCTGGGGCAGCGGTAATCGAGCGTCCCGTCGGCCCGCACGTAAGCCCGGCGGAGGTAGCCCAGGTCGCACAGGCGCGGTCGCTCCACGTAGGGATCGGTCTCGGACAGGGTTCCCTCGAGCGTGGCCACCTTGAACGGGAACCCCGTCGGCGAGGCCACCGGATCGGTGAAGACGTCACCGTCACCGTCGGCGAGGTGCGCCAGGAAGCGTCGGCGAAGCTCCGGATCCAGCCCGGACTCCTCGCAGAACGCGAAGGCGGTCCCCACCTGGACGCCGTGGGCTCCGGCGGCGACCGCCGCGGCGAACCTGTCGCGGCTGGCGTACGCGCCGGCCAGCCAGAACGGCACGCCGAGTGCCTTCATCTGCTCGAGATCCACGACGTCACGCCGGCCGTAGACCGGCTCGCCCCGTTCCGACAGCTGGAGCGGGCCGCGGGGCGGTGCGTTGTGCCCGCCGGCGATCGGGCCCTCGACCACGAAGCCGTCGATCCCGCCGGGTGACTTGCGCAGAAGCGCCTTGGCCAGCGTCGCCGCGGAGACGATCGGCAGGAACTTCGGTCGCATGAGCCGGGCCCGTCCGACGCCCTCGGCGCCCAGTCCGATCGCGGTCGGGTCGAAGCGCAGCTCGAAACGCTCGTCGCCGCGCTCGAGGACATCGAGGCCGATCGAGACGTCGAGGTGGTCGACCAGCCGATCGAGCACGGCCGGGATCTCGGCCGGGATGCCGGCGCCCATCAGGACCACGTCCACGTCGGCCAGCATCGCGCCGTACAGGCTGGGCAGCGTCGGCAGCTGGATCTTCTCGAGGTAGTTGATCCCGACGACCCCGGCCTGTCCCTCCTTGGCGAGGAACACCTCGACGAAGTTGGCCAGGACCAGCAGGCCCTGCCGCTCCAGGCTCAGCGAGGCTCGGAGGAGCGGGGCGAGCTTGTAGCGCAATCCCAGGGCGGGCTCGACGGGCGTCTCGTCCGGATCCAGGGTGGCCTCGTCGGCCTCGTCGGCGGCCTCAGCGGTCCTGTCGGCGGCCCGGAAGTAGCGGTCGAGGACCGACCGGGCGATGGCTCGCGAGGGGAATGCCGCGATCGCGCGTCGGGCATGGCCGCCGGGGTCGCCGTCCCAGAGCTTGCGGACGAGGATCGAGTCGAGGGCCGTGCCTGAGACCACCCCGAGCTGCCCGAGGGAGGAGACCTCGCGCGCGAGGGTCCAGCCGGAGACGCCGGCCCCCATCCCACCCTGGATCAGTCGTGGCAGCAAGTCGGAGTCTCCCGGCGGTCTAGCCCGAACGGGCGACGTCGTCGCGACTGTAGCACCGACGGACCTAGAGGCGTCTGGACCCCGACGACCCCGGAACGCTATCATCCCGGGACTTGCAGTCTGCATAGACTTTATGCGTTGGCGACCAGGGTCGGCACGGGCGGCTTCGTGCTCGACGACGAACCCGACGAACGACCGACGACCAAGCAGACGACGACGAACGATCGACCGACGGACGAGCCGTCGCGAAGGAGGCCCGAGTGGACGCCCAGGAGATCAAGGCGGCGGTCACCCACCAGGCTGCCGTGAGCGCGGCCGCCGAGCCACCGTTCGTGAACCGGCGCGACCCCGCCCAGGCGCTCGGGCCGGACGGTCGCCCGGCGGTCAGCCGGCGCGCCCCGATCTGGGCCGACGTCCCCGATGAAAAGTGGAACGACTGGCGCTGGCAGCTCAGCAACCGGGTCAACGACCTCGAGGAGATCGAGAAGATCCTCGAGCTGACCGACGAGGAGCGCGACGGCCTGAGCGCCCCGGACAAGTTCCGGGTCGACGTGACGCCCTACTTCATCAGCCTCATCGATCCGAAGGACCCGAACGACCCGATCCGGCGCCAGGTCATCCCGCTCGGACGGGAGCAGCAGGCCTTCACCGCGATGATGGAGGACTCCCTGGCCGAGGACCGCCACTCGCCGGTCCCGGGTCTGGTCCACCGCTATCCGGACCGCGTCCTGATGCTCGTCACGACCCAGTGCGCGAGTTACTGCCGCTATTGCACGCGGAGTCGGATCGTCGGCGACGCGAGCCAGAACTTCAACCGCAAGGAGCATGAAGCCCAGCTCGAGTACCTGCGCCGGACGCCCCAGGTGCGCGACGTCCTCATCTCCGGCGGCGACGGCCTGACCCTCGCCCCCAAGCTCTTCGAGCAGATCCTCCGCGGGCTGCGCGAGATCCCCCATATCGAGATCATCCGGATCGGGTCGCGCGTGCCGGTCTTCCTGCCCCAGCGGATCGACGACGAGCTGTGCTCGATGCTCGAGAAGTACCACCCGCTCTGGATCAACCTCCACTTCAACCACCCCAACGAGATCACCCCGGAGGTGAGCCGGGCGGTCGACAAGCTGACCAAGGCCGGCCTGCCGGTCGGCAACCAGTCGGTCCTCCTGGCCGGGGTCAACGACTGCGTCCACATCCAGCGGGCGCTCGTCCACCGGCTGGTCGAGAACCGGATCCGGCCGTACTACCTCTACCAGTGCGACCTGGTCGAGGGCTCCGGTCATTTCCGGACCCCGGTGGGCAAGGGCCTCGAGATCATGGAGGGGCTCCGCGGCCACACCAGCGGCTACGCGGTCCCGACCTACGTCATCGACGCCCCGGGCGGCGGCGGCAAGATCCCGGTCATGCCCAACTACCTGATCAGCTACTCGGACCACAAGGTGGTCCTGCGCAACTACGAGGGCTACATCACCACCTACGAGGAGCCGCCGACCTACAACGCCCACGACAAGGCCGCCTGCGCCTATTGCCAGCACGAGCGCCCCGAGCCCGGCCAGTCGGGCGTGCTGGGCCTGCTGGAGGGTGAGCGGATGTGGATCGAGCCGAAGGGCTTCGAGGAGATCCACCAGCGCGGCAATGTCGAGCAGCACCGTCTCCAGGACCCCGGCAAGTGGGTCCCCTTCGGGGTCGGCGCGATCGAGGGTCAGGCCGGTGCGCCGCTGCGGGTCCTCGAGGCCGGCGACGACAACCTCAGCGCTGACGAGCGGGCCGCCACCGACACCAACGCCGGCATCGTCGAGCCGGGCGACATGCTCAGCGAGGAGCAGCGAGCGCGGGTCGGCGCCGCCTCACCGGGACCCGAGTACGGCCCCGGCGAGGAGCCCCGTCCCCGCGACGGCGAGCCGACCGGCTCGGCCCACGGCGAGCTGCTCTAGAGGGTCTCGGGTCAGCTGCCCTTGAGGAGCTGGATCGCCTTGAGGAGCTGGAGGTCGCCGGACTTCGAGAGGCCGTCCGCGCCGAGGCCCGAGAAGTCGCTCGGGGGCAGGATCGTGCCGGCCGGGTCGGACTTGAGGGTGATGTCCGGCTCGATGCCGTTCTTCCAGATCTGGCGACCGTTGCGGGTCAGCCACTCGATGGTGCCGACGAGGAGGGCCGAGCCGTCCTTGAGCGGGAACTCGTTGAGGACCGTGCCCGTGCCGAACGTCTTCTCGCCGATGAGCTTGGCCCGGCCGGCATCCTGGATGGCACCGGCCACGATCTCGGCCGAGCTCGCGCTGCCGAGGTCGATGAGGACGGCCAGCGGGAGCGCCGTGGCCTCGCCACCGCCCTTGACCGGGATCTCGGTGAGCTTGCCGCTCTTGTCGCGCTGCTGGTAGACGTCGCCCTCGGGGATGAACTGGCTGGCGATGTCGACCGCCTCACCGACATAGCCACCCGGGTTGCCCCGGAGGTCGAGGACGATGCCGGTCGCCCCGGACTCCTTGGCGGCCTTGATCGCGCTGACGACCTCCTTGGCGGAGCCCGCCGAGAACTCTTCGAGCCGAAGGTCGGCCAGGTTCGTTCCCGGGATCATCGCCCAGCTGACGGCCGGGACGGTGACCTTCTCGCGGACGATGCTGTAGTCGGTCGGGTTCGTGTCGCCGGCGTGGAGGACCGACAGCTTGACGGTGGTGCCCGCGTCGCCGCGGATCTTCTTGACGACGGTGTCGATGTCCTGTCCGTCGGTCGAGACGCCGTCGACGGCGAGGACCTTGTCGCCGGAGCGGAGGCCGGCGCGTGCAGCCGGCCCGCCGGGGATGACCGACCGGATGATCGGCTGGCCCTCGGTGGTGTCCATGAGCGCCCCGATGCCCACGATCGAGCCGCTCAGGGCGGTGTGCTGGGCCTTGACCTCGTCGGGCGTGAGGAAGCGGGTGTGGTCGGTGTCGCCGACGGCCTTGACCAGCCCGTCGATCGAGCCGTAGGTCAGCTTCAGGGCGTCGAGCGCCGCCGGGTCGACGAAGTTGTCGTGGAGGATCTGCCAGGCCTCGGTGTAGGTGGCGAACTGCGGCGGAAGCGAGGCCGGGACGGCGGCCGACTGGCCCGAGCCGGATCCGGCCGCGGCGGAGTCGACCTTGCCGATCCCGATCCCGGCCGCGAAGACGGCGATGACCAGGGCGATCGTGGCGACCGCCCTGGCGACCGACGGCAGCCGGCGACCGCGCTTCTCCTCGCGGGGTGGGGCCCAGGCCGGACGATCGGTCCCGGGCGTGGCCAGGGGTGCGACGGGCATCGTCGAGCCCGGTTCGACCGGGGCCGCACTGGGCAGGGAGGACGCGCCGAGGGGATCGCCGGCGCCGGGGATGTCGGAGGTCATGGGGGCTCGCCTGTCTGAGGGTGTGTCCCGCCCAGTTTGGGGCAGAACCGCTCAGACGGGGTAGCGGAAGGGTGAAGACGGCTTCACCGGGGGCCGTGCTATCCTCGCGGTCAATCCCGAGTGAACTCATCGGGATTGCCCAGCGACCACTCGACCCACGCTCCGGAGCCACCGATCTCGTGACCCACGCTCCCATCGCACCGCCCGGACGTCTCGTCCTCCGACCGGCGCCGGCGGGGCTCCCGACCGAGGAGCTCCAGCCGCCGAACGTCGCCGAGGCCGGCGATCCGTTCAGCGCGGTCCGGATCCTCCGGCTCGTGGCGAGGCTGGAGCGTGGTCGGGCGGTCCGGATCGACGACATCGCCGCGTCGCTCAATGCCACGTACTTCGACTGGACGTTCGCGCCGGCGGTCGTCGCCGCGGTCATCCTCCAGCTCCAGGCGAACTGGCTGGCGGACTACCGGAACGGTACCGGGATCGTCGTCGAGGACGGGGCGTACGGCGCGTCGGTCACGATCGAGGACTCGAGCCGGGTCGATCCCTGGATCGTCCGACAGGTGGAGCGGGAGACCGTGGCCTGCCGGATCGCCCTCGAGGCGTTCAGTCGGCGTGGCGGGACCGGCTTCGATGACTGACCACGGCCTGGCGGGCCGATGCATGTGTCCGCGGCGGGCCCGACCCTGATCGTCGGTCGCCCGCGACCCCGCTGACCCGTCCCCCGTCGTCCCCTCTCAGCGAACCCAGGAGCATCACCACCATGACCGTCACCGGCTACGCCCGCGACCGCGTCCTCGTCGACGCGGACTGGGCGCTCGCGCACCTCACCGACCCGACCGTCCGCTTCGTGGAGGTCGACGTCGACACCACCGCCTACAGCCAGTCCCACCTGCCCGGCGCCGTGGGCTGGGACTGGACCAGCCAGCTCAACGACGGCATCCGCCGCGACCTGGTCGGCCGGGAGGACTTCTCGGCCCTTCTCTCGAAGAGCGGGATCGGGCCCGACACGACGGTCGCCCTCTACGGCGACAACAACAACTGGTTCGCGGCCTACGCCTACTGGCAGCTCAAGCTCTTCGGCCACGAGGACGTCCGGATCATCAACGGCGGCCGGAAGCTCTGGCTCGACCGCGGCCTGCCGATCACCGTCGACGTGCCGAGCCACGCGGCGACCGGCTACCAGCTGCCCGAGCCCGACTTCGCGCTCCGGGCCTACCGCGACGACATCCTGCCCCGGCTGGGCGATCCCGGGCTGACCCTCGTCGACGTCCGCTCGCCGGCCGAGTTCAGCGGCGAGATCATCGCCCCTCCGGGGATGAGCGAGACGGCCCAGCGAGCCGGGCACATCCCGGGCGCCGCCTCGGTGCCGTGGGCCCAGACCGTCCGCGAGGACGGCACGTTCAAGAGCCCGGACGAGCTCCGGTCCCTCTATGAGTCGAAGGGCGTGACCCCCGACAAGGACGTCATCGCCTACTGCCGGATCGGCGAGCGCTCCTCGCACACCTGGTTCGTCCTCCACGAGCTGCTCGGCTACGAGCGGGTGCGGAACTACGACGGGTCGTGGACCGAGTACGGCAGCCTCATCGGTGTGCCGATCGAGAAGCCGGTCGCGGTGGCCGCCGGGTAGGTCGGGCCACCCGACCGACGAAGTCGTCGCGGATGTGAAGCCGGCGCCTCGGCGCCGGCTTCACCGTGTCCGGCGCCCCCCGCGATCCGGTGACGGGACCGACGGTCAGACGAGGCTGGGATCCGGCAGGACTCGCACCGGATCGAGGAGATCGGGCCGGCTCGCCAGGTGCGTGTCGGCACCGTCGGTCCGATAACCCGCCGCGAAGAGGCGACCCAGGGCGGGGTGCGATCCCGGGATCGCCAGGCCGAGGATCGGGTCGACGGCGACCCCGTGGGCGAGGGCCGCGACGGTCACCTCGACGGGGTCGGCATCGGGGCCGATGACCAGGCGCTGGAGACGCATCGGCCGGGTCACCACGGGACTCCATCGAGCCGGATCGCCCGTCTCGCGGGCCACCGCGCCGACCGCCAACGGTCGCTCGCCATCCCTGATCGCGAACGGACCTGCGCCAGGCCTCCGGCCCCAGCACGACCAGGCCGTCGAGCGGTCCAGGCCGGTCAGCTCGAGCTCGATGGCGGAGGCCTCCTCGACCGTCACCGGCTGGCTGGTCAGGCCGGTCGTCGGCAGCGCGTCGGGCCTCCCGGCCAGGTAGAGGAGCGGCCACCAGGCGCCCATCCCGGCCCGAACGTAGAGGGGCATGGCGCGCGGGTCGGACGAGCTGAAGGTGGCCCGATCGCCGGTCCCCTCGAGCAGCGCCTCGAGCATGGCCCGGCCGATCCCCCGGCCGTGGAGCGCCGGGTCCACGTAGAGGTCGGTGACGAACGCGAACGACGGGTTCGACGGCCTCGCACCCGGTTCGCCCGACGGGCCGGCGACGGCGGCTCCGGGGCGTCGACCCCGGCGCTCGAGGTCGATCGATCCAGCGAAGCCGACCACCGCGTCGAGACGTTCCGCGACGAGGAGCCGGCAATGCCCCAGGAGGTGCTCGGCGTAGCGCGACCCCACCCGGTCGTCGTCGGCGATCCACTCGTGGTTCGCCGCGGAGATCCTCACGATCTCCGAGATGTCGTCGGCCGTCGCCGGCCGGACCGCGACGGCGATCGTGCGCATCAGCTCCGGAGCCGACCCGCCGCCCGCATCGTCGCCACGAGCCGATCGTGGGGCAGGGCATGGGCCACGATGCCGTCGCGGCCGGTCATCGTCTCGGCCGCGACGAGGGCGTTGACGATCGCCTCCTCGGTCGCGTCGATAGTGGCCTCGAAGAGCGGGTCGATCGCGCTGTCGAGGACCATCCGGAGGCCGTCCATCGTCTTTGTCGGGTTTCCCTCGATGGCGCTCCAGGGGAGGCCCCGGTTGCCGCTCGCGAAGGCGAGGAAGAGGTCGCCCGAGAAGTTGCCTCCGGTGCCGCCCATCCGGCCGATCGCCAGGGCCGGTCGCTGGGCGATCCGGGCGAGCTGATGGGGCAAGAGCGGGGCATCGGTCGCCACGATGACGATGATCGAGCCGCGCTCCTGACCCACGACATGGCGTCGCGTGCCGTGGGTCGTGGCGTCCGGGTCGCCGGACGCCACGAGCAGCGCATCGGCGGTCTCGTGGGCCGACGGCAGCTCGGACTTCGGGATCGTCGCGCCGACCGGGACCCCGTCGATCCGGAGCCGTTCGCGTCGGCCGTAGTTCGCCTGGACGAGCACCCCGACGGTCCAGCCGCCAGCCGCTGCGGCCAGGACCCGTGACGAGGTCCCGATCCCGCCCTTGAACTCGTGGCAGATCATCCCCGTCCCGCCACCGACCCCGCCCTCGGCCACCGGCCCGCTCGCGGCGGCGGCGTAGGCCTCGCGAACGTGCTCGGGATGGACGTGGAAGCCGTCGATGTCGTTGAGCGAGCCGTCGAACGTCTCGCCGACGACCGGCAGGGACCAGGCCGGCGTTCCCGGCCTGTTGCCACCCACCTCCATCGCGATGAGGGTGTCGTGGACGGTCCCGAGGCTATGCGTGTTCGTCAGGCCGATCGGGCCGCCGAGGAGCCCCGCCTCGCGGATCCACTCGAGGCCGGTCAGCTCACCGTTGCCGTTGAGGGTGTGGCAGCCGGCGAAGAGCGGCTCGCGCCAGGGGTCGCCGTCGTGGGGGACGATCATCGTGACGCCGGTCCGAACAGGGCCGGTCCCGCGGACGAGCGGCCCGTCGCCGGAGATCAGCGTTCGATGGCCGACCCGGACGCCAGCGACGTCCGTGATCGCGTTGTGGGGGCCGGGATGGCCGGTCCCGATGACGATGCCCAGGTCGCGTGCACGCATTCGTGCAGGGTAGCGGCCCGCGGGTCCCCTCGTCCCGCTCGCCTATCATCGGCGGGTGTCAGCGACCCAGAGGATCGTCCGCGCCCGGCCGGTCGCCGGAGCGGCCGCGACGGCAGGTTCGGAGCCGGCCGCACTCCGCGTCGAGCGGTCGGCGGTCCGGGTCGAGCGGTTGCCGGCCCTCGACGGGGTCGCACCGATGGACGCCGCCGAGGTCCTCCGCGGACTTCCCGGCCTGGCCCTGCTGGAAAGCGCCCGACCCGGTCGCAAGGCACGCTGGTCGTTCCTGAGCGCCGATCCGCTTGTCGTGCTCGAGGCGCCTGCGCCGGGTCGCGATCCCTTCGCGGAGGCTCGCCGACTGGTGGCCAGACTCGATGCCGGGGCTCCGACGGCGCCGGCCGACGACGCGGGGAGGCCGGAGACCGCGCCGTCGGCGGTGCCACCGTTCATCGGCGGGCTCATGGGCTTCCTCGGCTACGACCTGGGCCACGCGCTTGAGCGACTGCCCGTGGTCGCCGCCGATGACCAGGACCTGCCCGGGCTGCGCTTGGCGCTCCACGACTGGGCGATCGCCTTCGACCGTCGCGACGGCCGGGCGTGGCTCGGTGGCCGCGCCCTCGACGGGGACGTCGAACGGCTGGAGACGCGGCTCGCCGAGGTTCGAGCAAGGTTCGTGGGCGGTGCCGGCCAGGCGGCGTGGGCGATGCCGGCCGACCCCGGGCCGACCGCCTTCGCCTTCCGCTCGAGCCTGTCACGCGTC
This sequence comes from uncultured Chloroflexia bacterium, assembly GCA_963809595.1. Taxonomy (GTDB): domain Bacteria; phylum Chloroflexota; class Limnocylindria; order Limnocylindrales; family CSP1-4; genus Chersky-267. The sequence continues at coordinate 66,864 of CAWEKG010000004.1, forward strand.
GCCTACGAGGCGGGCGTCGAAGCGATCCGTGCGGCGATCGCCCGCGGCGACATCTACCAGGCGAACCTGACCCGCCGTCTCGCGACCCCGTTCAGCGACGACCCGTGGCCGCTCTACCGCGCCCTCCGGACCGGGGATCCGGCGCTCTTTGCCGCCTACCTCGACCTTGGGCCGCGTCGCGCGGGCGCGGGCGCGGGTCCGCACCGGGCGGGCACGCAGCGCGCCGACCCGTCGCGGGCGATCGTCTCGGCCTCGCCCGAGCCGTTCCTCTCGGTCGGGCCGGGCGGGCGCGTCGCGACGGACCCGATCAAGGGCACCCGACCCCGTGGCGCGACGCCCGAGGAGGACCGTGCGCTCGCGGGCGAGCTCCTGGCCAGCGCCAAGGACCGGGCCGAGAACGTGATGATCGTCGACGTCCTGCGCAACGACCTCGGCCGGGTCTGTCGACCGGGCACCGTCCGCGTCCCGCGCCTGTGCCGGCTCGAGCGGACGGCCGCCGTCCAGCATCTCGTCTCGACGGTGACCGGCCGCCTGGCGCCCGATCGCGACGCGTTCGACCTGCTCGCGGCGAGCTTCCCCGGCGGCTCGATCACCGGCGCCCCGAAGATCCGGGCGATGGAGATCCTCGAGTCGATCGAGCCGGTCCGGCGCGGTCCGTACACCGGAGCCGCGCTGTGGCTCGGGCCGGATGGGTCGATGGCCTCGTCGATCCTCATCCGGACGTTCGTGGCCGACGGTCGGCGGCTCAGCCTCCACGTCGGGGGCGGGATCACCTGGCGGAGCGATCCGGCCGAGGAATGGGAGGAGACGGTCACCAAGGCCCGCGGTCCGCTCCGGGCGATCGGCGGCGTCGAGGTCGAGTAGGGGCTGCCCGGGCCCTCAGTCCGTCTCGAGCGCCCCGTAGATCGCGCCGATCACGGCCCCGGAGAGCTCCGAGCCGACGCCCCACACGTTGGCCAGGAGGGCGATGACCAGGCCGTGGCCCGGATCGACCCAGAGCCTCGAGCCGGACGCGCCCATGTGGTCGGCCGTCGAAGGCGAGCCGGGCAGTCGCCCGTCGAGGGTCGGCTTGCCCCAGCCGAGCCCGTAGGTGGGAGCCCGCGGCGGATCCACGCCGAAGACGAGGAGACCCGCCGTGTGCTCCCGGGTCATCAGTTCCACCGCCTGTGTCCCGAGGATCCGCTGGTCGTCGAGGGTCCCGCCGAGGAGGATCGCCCGCCCGAACGCGACGAGGTCCGCCGCGTTCGACCACAGGCCGCCACCCGGATGGGTGACCGAGGCGAACCACGCCGCAAGAAGTGCGGTCGTCGCATCGTCCCTGCCCACCACGTGGGCCGGCGCGGTCGGTCGCCCGGCAGCAGCCGACTCGAACCCAGTGGCGGTCATCCCCAGCGGCCCGAAGATCCGCTCCTCGAGGGCGACCGCCAGCGACGGGTGCCCGCCGAGCGTCCGGATGAGCTCGCCAAGGACGAAGAAGGTATCCGAGGCATAGTGGAACGCGGTCCCCGGCACGAACCGCAGCGGTCGCTCGCAGACGCCACGGAAGAGGTCGTCCGCCGTCGGCGGTGGACCGGACGTCGGCACCCACTCGGCGTCGTCGGAGCCGGAGGTGTGGCTCAGGATGTGCCACGGCGTGACGACCTCGCCGCCCGGCCGCCCCGGCTCCGACGGCCCGGGCGCGAAGGTCGGCAGCCAGGTCCGGATCGGGGTCCCGAGGGTCAGACGTCCCTCCTCGACCAGCTGCATCACCACCGTCGCGACGATCGGCTTGGTCACCGAGGCGATCCTGAAGCGGTGCCCGAGGGTGACCCCGGCGTCCGATCCCGCGAAGGCCTCCGCCCGGACCACGCCGTCGGCACTGGCGACGGCAAGGGCGGCGGCGGGAAGATCGCCCCGGTCCACCTGCCCGGCGAGGACCGCGAATGCCCGGTCGAGGCGGCGCGGCTCGAAACGAGGGCTGGGCAGACGGCCGGTCACCCCCACATGATGCGCCCATCCGGCATCATGGCGGAGATGCCCACCACCTGGATCTGGCTCGACGGTCGCCTCGTCGATGCCCACGCGCCGCACCTCAACGTCTCCGACCGCGGCTTCCAGCTCGGCGATGGGATCTTCGAGACGGCCCGGGCCCGGCGCGGGGTCGTCATCGAGCTCGACGAGCATCTCGAGCGGCTCCGCGAGAGCGCATCGGCGCTGGCCCTCCATATCCCCGTCCCCGACGAGACGCTGGCCGACGGGATCGCCGAGCTGCTCGTCGCCGAGGACCTGGCCGGGGCCGGCGCCGATGGCAGCGCGGTGGGCGATGCCGCGATCCGGATCACCGTCAGCCGCGGGCCGATCGAGAAGCGCGGCCTGCTTCCGCCCGGCTTCGAGGATGTCGCTGCCACGATCGCGATCCAGGCCTGGCCGTACGCGCCGCCGCCCGACGAGCTCCTCGAGCGCGGCGTCCGGGCGATCCCGAGCGCGGTCAGGCGCGACCCTGGCTCACCACTGGCCGGGGTCAAGTCGACCTCCCGGGCGGACTACGTCTACGCCAAGCTCGAGGCGACCCGGGCCGGCGCCGACGACGCGCTCTTCCTGACGACCAGCGGAGCGATCAGCGAAGGCACGACGGCGAACGTCTACGTCGTCGCCGGCCCGACGATCGGCACGCCGCCGCGCGACGCGGCGATCCTGGCCGGCACGACGCGCAGCTGGCTCCTGGCCCATGCGGCATCGCTCGGGCTCGAGATCGCCGAGGTCGAGGTCCGGCCCGAGCACCTCCTCGCGGCCGACGAGGCGTTCCTGAGCTCGAGCGTGGCCGGCATCGTCCCGCTCACGTTCTACGGGGGACGGCCGATCGGCATCGGTCGCCCGGGTCCTCGGACGCTGGCGATCCGGTCTGCCCGCGAGGCCTGGATCGACGCGATGAGCCTGGCGGCGCTCATCGACGAGCCGGCCCCGTGACCCGGGACGAGCTCATCCGCCGGACCCGCCAGCTCATCGACGAGGGCGACCGGCTCGTCGCGGACCCGTCGCTCGGGGCGCTCCAGGTCTGGCTCCAGCGCTCCGACGACCTCCTCAGCGCGGCGTGGGGCACGATGGACCGCTATCACCTCTCGTGGCTCATGGTCGGCAAGCCGAAGGGGATCGTGCGCGGTCGCCCGATGACCCACGACGAGGAGGCGAGTTACGTCCGCGAGGTCGCCGTCCAGAAGACGGCCGCCCTCCGGATGAGCCTCGACGCCGTGGAGCGGGACGGGATGCCGTTCGTGGGCGAGGACGGCGGCGTCGACTCGAGCGGCGCACCTCGATGACCGCCACCGTCCCCGCGGTCGGCGGCGACCGCGAGGTCCCCGCCCCGGACCCGTTCGCCCGCGACTACCTCCTCCTCGCCCTCCGGCTCGACGCCCGGATCCCGGGGCTCGTCGACGGCTTCTTCGGGCCGGCCGAGCTCAAGGCGACGGTCGACATGGAGCAGCTCCGGACGCCGGTCCGTCTCGTCGCCGACGCCGTGGATCTCCTCGCCCGGCTCGACGCCGAGGTGAGCGATCCCGCTCGACGGGAGTGGCTCCGGGTCCAGGTCGTGGCCCTCGAGACGCATGCCCGGGCGCTGGCCGGCGAGGTCCTGCCCTACCTCGAGCACGTCGTCCGCTGCTTCGACTTCGAGCCGCAGCGTCGTCCGGAAGCCGAGTTCGATGCCGCCGCCGCGACCATCGACCGCCACCTTCCCGGTCCCGGCGACCTGCGCGATCGCCTGGCGGCCTGGGACGAGCAGCTTGTCGTGCCGCCCGACCGCCTCCCTTCGATCCTGGACTGGCTGGTCGCCGGCTTCCGCGCCCGCGCCCGCGTGACCTTCGGTCTGCCCGAGGGCGAGGACCTGCGCGTCTCGCTGGTGACCGGGCAGCCGTGGTCCGGCTACAACTGGTACGACGGCGGGCTTCGATCCCGGGTCGACCTCAACACCGACCTGCCGATCCGCGCCCCGGACCTGTTCGGGGTCATGAGCCACGAGACCTACCCCGGGCACCATCTCGAGCATGCCTGGAAGGAGGCGGAGCTCGTCACCCGGCAGGCTCGGCTCGAGGCGAGCGCCCTGCTCATCAACGCCCCCGAGTGCCTCATCAGCGAGGGTCTGGCCGAGGTCGGTCGTCGATTCGCGATCCCGGCCGCGGACGAGGTCGACCTCCTCGTCGAGCTCTTCGCTCGGGCCGCCCTGCCACTGGCCGCCGACCGGGCCGAGGTCCGGGCCGCCGCCGAGGTCTCGGCCGCGATCCGCGCTCCGCGGGCAGCCCTTCGGGCGGTCGACGTGAACGCCGCCCTCCTCCGCCACGTCGACGGGGTCCCCCACGACGACGTCCGCGCCTATCTCGAGCGACTCGCCCTCCTCACTCCGGAGCGGGCGGAGAAGAAGCTCGAGTTCATCGAACATCCACTCTGGCGGACCTACACCTTCGTTTACAGCGAGGGTCAGGCCTTGCTCGAGCGATGGCTGGCGGCCGTCCCCGCCAAGGCCCAGGCCGAGCGCTTCCGCCGGCTGCTCGTCGAGCAGGTCACGCCGTCGGGGATCGCGGCCGAGATCGCCGCAGGCCCCGCTCGCGACGCGGCTGGGGGCGTGTCTCCCGCTACCGGTTGATCCCGCGCACCGAGCCAGAGGTCGTCGAGCCGTCGTCGCTGACCGCGATGCAGTCGAACGACCGGTCGCCGTCGGCCCAGCCCGCCTCGGTGACCGTGTAGTAGGTGACGTCGAAGTCGGATCGTTCCGGGGTGACGCCCACGTAGGTCTTGAACGCCGTCGTGCAGACCCCGTCCGCGGTCCGGTTCACCACGGAATTGCCGGGATACGCCGCGAAGGGGCCACCCGGGACCTGCTCGATCGAGACGACCTCGGCCCCGTGAGGCTCGGCGCAGCCGCGGGCGAGGAGCCGGTCCACCGTCTCGGCGGCGGTCGAGGGCTCGTCGAAGCAGTCGCCCGGCCCGAGGTCGTAGACGCTCACGGTCCCACTCGGGGCCGGGCTGGCGTAGCGCTCACCGATCGTCCGGAGCTGCTGGGCGATCTGCGGTCCGGCCACGATGAGCCCCGCGATCATCGCGGCCGTGACCAGCGCGACGAGGAGCAGGCAGCCTCCGGCGACGACCACCAGGGCGGTCCGGTCGACCCCACCCGCGTCGGGCGGTTGCCAGCCGGTGCCGTTGGGTCCGACGGGAGCGGCGCTCTCCGACGCGTCAGGTGTGATCCAGCCGGTCGGCGCTGAGCCGGGCGGAGCCACGCTCTCCGGCGAAAGCCAGCCGGTCGGGGCAGCATCGGGAGGAGCCGCGCCGGTCGTGTCGGGCGGCGTCTGCCGCTCCGGAGACACCCAGCCCGTCGGCGGGGTCGGATCGCTCATCCGATCGCCTCCGGCTCGATCTCGCGCTCGAAGACCACCCGGTCCTCGCCCTCGGCGTCGTAGTCGGGGTAGGCCGCCACGCCGTACATCGGCATCGACCCGGGCCCGTCCTTGACCCGGAACCCGATCGCCCGGTGGAACTCCAGCGAGACCCGGTTGCCCGGCCAGGTGATCGCCCGGACGGTCCGCGCGCCACGTCCCGCGACGTCGGCGAAGAAGGCCTCGTACAGCTGCCGCCCGAGCCCCCGCTTCCGGACGTTCGGGTTCGTCGCGATCATGTGGACGTAGGCCAGGGTCGGGTCGTCCGGCGAGACGTAGCCGACCAGGAAGCCGGCCAATCGGCCGTCCTCGGTCTCGGCGATCCACGACGTCCCCGTGAAATGCTGGAACCAGAGCCGGGGCAGGAGGTCGTGGAGCCGTCGCCCGCCCCACCACTCGTCGACTACCGAGACGACCCGGGGATGGTCGGCCGCCACCGGCCGACGCAGCCGGATCCCGGCCGTCGGCTCGCTCACTTCGCCGACCACCAGGTCATGAGCGTCCCGAGCATGTACTCGAGGGCGATGAGCGGCGTCCCGTACGTCTCGTCGAGGAAGGCGCCGAACGAGAGGACGCCGCCCTGCAGCCCGGCGACGATCCAGGTGATCCCGAGGGCCAGGGTCAGCCCGACGAGGAAGATGACGAGGGCCACCACCGTCCGGGAGGCCGACGGGAGGCTGCCCGCGGCGCCCGCGCGAACGAACAGCCCCACGAACCGGCCGGTGAAGATCGCGACGACGACGAGCCCCGCGGTGAACGAGAAGAAGATCGCCAGCAGGAGGAAGACCGCGAGCCCGACGGCCCCGCCGAAGATCCCCATCCCGACCGCGCGCGCTGGACTGCCGTCTGACGCGCTCGTCGTGGCGGCGCGTCGGGTCGCGGGCTCGATCGGCTCGGTCATCGGCCCATCCTACCGTCGGGCGGGCGGCGCGGGGCCCCTGTCGGGCCTGTCCGAGGCCCCTCGACCGACCCGTCCGGTCGATGGCGAAGCCCGGCCCGGGGCCCGGTGTCTGCGCTAGACTCTCGACCGTGAGCCATCCCAGCCTGGGTCTCCCCCCGATCGACATGACCGCCGGCTTCCCCGACGCCGCGAACCGGCTCCGCGCCGTCGCCCCGCGGGTGAGCGCCCGGGCCCTCGAGATCGCCGTCGACGCCGACCCGACCCTCACGGAGCGACACGACGAGGTCGCCCTGCGCAACCTCCTCCAGGACACCGAGGCGTTCGTCGAGCGGGTCTGCCGGTCCCTCGCCAGCGGCGACCCGTCGTTCGTCCGCGAGTGGGCCGACATGACCGCCCCGGTCTTCCGTCGCCGGCAGGTCCCGATGGACGACCTCCGGGCGATCGCCGAGGGGATCCGCCGGGCCTCGGAGAGCGTCCTCGCCCCCGGCGAGCGCGGCCCGGTGGACGAGGCCCTGGATGAGGCCGAACGGGTCTTCCGCCGCTATCGCCAGATCGCCGGCGACGCCCGCCGCCGCAACCGGATCATCCAGGCCATCTACAAGGGCGCCGGCTCGTGACCATCAAGTGGGTGAAGTCGGACCCGCTGGTGATGAACGGCGAGCCCTTCTGCTACGGCAGCCGGATGACCGTCCGCCAGCTCCTCCAGGAGCGCGGCCACGGCCACGACCTCACCCGGATCCTGGCCGACCACCCCGAGCTCAAGCTCCTCGGCGTCGCCAGCGCCTGGACCTACGCCGCCGAGCACCGCGACCGCTACCCCGAGTTCTTCGAGCCCGATGGCTCGCTGATCGGTCCCGGCCTGACCGCCGAGGAGGCCGCCGGACTGCCCGAGCACCTCCGCGCACCGGGCATCGTCGTCGCGGAGTCGCACGTCCCGGCCTGACCCTTCTGGGGTCTATTCCGACCTCGATGGTAGGATTTGGCCATGACCGACGACGTCACGACCACCGCGACCCCTGACGGCGCCCCCGCTGAGCCGACCGAGGGCACGAGCGCAGCCGCGTTCGACCCGGCCCGCCGGGCGACCGAGCTGGCGATCCTCGACGCGCTCCGGGCCGTCGTGGACCCCGAGATCGGGATGAACGTGGTGGAGCTGGCGCTGATCAAGCAGATCGTGCTAGGGCCGGACTCGACCGAGGTCAAGATGATCCTGACCACGCCGTTCTGCCCGTACGCCGGCTCGATGATCCAGCAGGTCAAGGAGCAGACCGAGTCGGTCGTGGACCACGACGTCAAGGTCACCCTGCTGGCCGAGCGCTGGGACCCGCGTGACGCGGGCCTGATGTGGTGACCGAGGAGATCGACTCGGTCGTCGCGACCGGCCGGGGCGACGACGGCACGACCGGCCTCCTCTACGGCGGCCCGCGGATCGCGAAGGACGACCCTCGCACGGAGGCCTACGGCACGATCGACGAGGGGGTCGCAGCGCTCGGTCTGGCCCGCGCCGAGCTCGGGCTCAAGGCCCGCCTCGGCGTCCTTAACGACCCGCTTGCCGAGCTCTCGACCATCGTCCTCCGGCTCCAGCGCGAGCTCTTCGTGGTCGGCGCCGAGCTCGCGACGACGCCCGAGGCCTGGCCCCGCCTGGAGGACGGCCGGACCCGCGTCTCCGCCGCGATGGTGGTCGGGCTGACGACGCTCCTCGAGGACCTCGAGAGGCGGATCGAGATGCCCCGCGAGTTCGTGGTCCCGGGCGAGACGAAGACGAGTGCCGCCCTCGAGCTGGCCCGGACGATCCTCCGCCGGGCGGAGCGTCGCGCGGTGACCCTCAGGACCGCCGGTTTGCTCCCCGGCGAGCATTTGCTACCGTATCTGAACCGCCTCGCGGATCTGACCTGGGTCCTGGCCCGGGCCGCCGAGCAGGCGGAGGCACACAGCAGCACCCCGGCCCGGACCGGCGGCCGACGCCGGACCCGACCATCGACCAGCGAACGGGGTTCGATCCCCGGAGGAACGTCATGAGCCAGACCCAGAACCCCTTCGCCCCGCCATCGACCCTCGGCGTTCGACCGGCCACCGCCCTGACCGCGGGCTTCCTGAGCCAGGCGTTCGGCTGGATGTTCGCCGGTCTCCTGCTGACCGCCGGCGTCGCCTGGGTCATCCAGGGCAGCGCGACCCTGACCGAGATGGCCGCTCAGTGGTTCCTCCCGGTGATCATCGGCCAGTTCGTCCTGGTCATCGCGATCAGCGCCGGGATCCGCAAGTTCAGCGCGACCGCGGCCCTCGGGATGTTCCTCGTGTACGCCGCCACGATGGGGGTGACCCTCTCGTTCATCTTCATCGCCTACGACCTGGGCACGATCACGGCGGCCTTCGTCAGCGCGGCCGGGATGTTCGGCGCGGCGGCGGTCTACGGCGCGGTGACCAAGCGCTCGCTCGCCTCGATGGGCGGCTACCTGTTCATGGGCCTCATCGGCCTGGTCATCGCCTCGGTCGTCAACCTGTTCATCCACAGCGACGGGCTGGGCTACGTCATCTCGTTCCTCGGAGTCGGGATCTTCGTCGGCCTGACCGCCTGGGACGTCCAGAAGATCGCCAGCGGTCAGCTCGCGATCTGGACCGGCTCGATGGAGAAGGCGGCGGTCCTCGGCGCCCTGTCGCTCTACCTCGACTTCATCAACATCTTCCTGTTCCTGCTCCGGATCTTCGGCGGCCGGAGCTAGCCGACCCGGGCGGCAGGGCGGACGCGATGCGCGGGCGGCCGCGACCATGACCGAGCCGCGGCTGACCGTTGCCCTGACCTTCGACCACGACGCGATCTCGTCCGAGGTCGACCGGGGCGACGGGCCGGTCCTCCGCTCGCGGGGTGAATTCGGGCCGCGGGTCGGCGCCCCGCGGGTCCTGGCCCTGCTCGAGCGGGAACACATCCCGAGCACCTGGTTCGTGCCCGGTCACACGATCGCCACCTTCCCCGACAGCGTCGCGGCGGTCGTCGCGGCCGGTCACGAGGTCGGCTGCCACGGCTGGGCCCACGAGGACCTCGCCAAGCTCGACCCGGCCGCTGAGCGCGACGTCATGGAGCGCAGCGTCGAGGCGGTGACCCGGATCGCGGGCGCGGCCCCGCGCGGCTTCCGGGCGCCGTACTGGTCCCTATCCGACCAGACCCTCGACCTCGCCACGGAACTCGGCTTCACCTATGACTCGAGCCTGATGGGCGACGATGTCCGGCTCTACCGCGTCCGCCGGGGCGAGGTCCACGACGCCCGGGGCGGCTCGGACCTGGGGATGCCCGGACCGCTGGTGGAGGTGCCGATCAGCTGGGCCCTCGACGACTGGCCCCACTTCGAGCCGGGCGGCGCCGGGGTCGGTCCGATGAGCGCCCCGTCGAAGGTCGAGGAGATCTGGGTCGGCGAGCTACGCTACGCCTGGGAGCGTGAGCCGGGTGGCCTGCTGACGATCACGATGCATCCCGAGGCGATCGGCCGGGGCCACCGGATGCTCATGCTCGAGCGCTTCATCGCCACCGCGAAACGGCTCGATGGGGTGGTCTTCGACCGGCTCGACCGCGTCGTCGAGCGCTGGGCCGCGGCGAACCCCCCGGCCTGATCAGCTCGGCTCGCCGAGCGGTCGGTCGGCGTCGAGGAGGAGGGTCAGCTCGTCGGCCGGGAGCGGCTTCGCGTAATAGAAGCCCTGGCCCCGGTCGCAGGCGAGCTCGCGCAGCCAGCGGAGCTGCCCGGCCGTCTCGATCCCCTCGGCCACCACGTCGATGCCCAGCCCGTGGGCCAGCGAGATGACCGCCCGCACGATCGGCAGGTTGGCGTCGTCGCGGTCCAGCCCGGCGACGAAGGAGCGGTCGATCTTGATCGTATCGAGGGGCAGGTGCTTGAGGTACGAGAGCGACGAGTAGCCGGTCCCGAAGTCGTCGAGGACCAGCTTCACCCCCAGGGTCCGCAAGCGGCGCAGCGCATCGATCCCCGCCTCGGACTGGTCCATCAGGACCGACTCGGTGATCTCCAGCTCCAGGTTGCGCGGGGCGAGCCCGGTCGCCGCGAGGGCGGCCGCAACCTGCTCGACGAGGTCGGGCTGGGAGAACTGGCGGGCCGACAGGTTCACGCTCATGAGGATCGGTCGCTCGGCCCGGGTCGCCAGGGACCAGGTCCGGGCATCACGGCAGGCCGTCTCGAGGACCCAGGTCCCGATCGGCAGGATGAGCCCTGTCTCCTCGGCCAGCGGGATGAACGAGAGGGGCTGGATCAGGCCCCGGGTCGGGTGCTGCCAGCGGACGAGGGCCTCCAGGCCGACGATCCGGTTCGTGGCCAGGTCCACCAGCGGCTGGTAGTGGAGCCGGAGCTCGTCGCGCTCGACGGCCCGGCGGAGGTCGTTCTCCAGCTCGAGACGCTCGAGGCTGACATGGCTCATCCCCGGCTCGAAGACCGCGTGGCGGATCGTGGTGTCCGCCTTCGCCCGGTAGAGGGCGACCTCGGCGTCCCGCAGCAACCCGCCGGGATCGGTGACCCGGGACCGCCCGATCGTGATCCCCATGCTCGCTTCGATGAACGTCTCATGCCCGTCGAGGTCGAACGGCGACTGCAGAATCCCCTCGATCCGCTCCGCCACCCGCCTGGCGTCATCGACGTCGCGGACCGCGTCGAGGAGGATGGCGAACTCATCGCCGCCGAACCGGGCCACGGTGTCACCCGGTCGGATACACGACTCCAGCCGACGGCCGACCGCCTCGAGGAGCCGGTCGCCGGCGGCGTGCCCCAGGCTCTCGTTGATGACCTTGAACCGGTCGAGGTCCAGGAGGATGAAGCCGACCGGGTCGTCGTCGTCCGATCGAGCCCAGGACAGGGCATGGGCGATCCGATCGAGGAGGAGGGCCCGGTTGGGGAGCCCGGTGAGGCCGTCGTAGAACGCGGAGCGAGACAGCTCCGCCTCGAGGCGCCGACGCTCGCGCAGGTCGCGCACGGAGACGACGCCGGCCGGGGCGCCGTCGGAGTACGGGATCTCGCGCCAGGTCACCTCGACCGGGAAGACGGTGCCGTCGCCGGCCACCGCCATCGCCTCGAACGGGGCCGCCGATTCGGGGCTGAAGCGCTCGACGAGAGCCGCCGTCTCGGGCGCGGCGAAGTCGAGGATCGGCCGGCCGATGCAGTCCTGGGGCTCGTGGCCGATCAGGCGGGCGAACGCCGCGTTCACCTCGAGGATGATCCCATCGCGATGGATCGCGAGCGCCTCCGTCGTCGCGTCCGACAGGCGTCGGAAGCGTTCCTCGGAGGCCCGCAGCGCCTCCTCCACCCGGCCGCGCTCCGCCACCTCGCGATGGGCGGTCTCGAACAGGTTCGCGTTGTCGAGGGCGAGCGAGGCGAGCTGGCCGAAGCGCTGGAGGACCGCGACCTCCCGCTCCCCGAACCCACGACCGGGGTCGCCGGAGGCGAGGCCGAGGACGCCGATGACCTCGCCGGCGCTGACCAGCGGGATCGCCACGACCGAGCCGAAGCGGTCCCTTGGCAGACGCGGGTCGCGGGTCTCGAGGGCGTCGTAGTCGGGCACGACGACCGGCTCGGCGGTGGCCCAGGCGGCTCCTGCCACGCCGATCTCGCGCGCCAGCCGGTGTCCGACGAACTCGGTGAACATGCCGGTCGCGAACCGGACGACGAGCTCGTCGGCCGCCGCGTCCACGAGATACATGTAGCCATGGGGGGTGCCCAGCAGGTCCGCCGCGCGCTGGACGATCGTGGTCAGCAGCTCCTCGGGGTCGAGCCGATCCATGAGCGCCACCGCGGTCTCGTTCAGGGCCGCGAGATAGGCGTCGCGGGGGACCCCGTCGCGCTCGGCGCCGTCCCGCTGCGAAGGTTTGGCGAGGAACAGGTCGTCGTCGGCGGCCTGGACCAGGACGTCCTTGGCGTGCCCGTCCAGCGGGTACCCGGCGATCCCGACGCTGATCGTGATCCCCGGTCCGGACGGTCCGACCACCGAGTCAGCAGCCTCGGCGACCGCCTTCCGGATCCGATCGGCGACCTCGCGGGCCTCGGCCCGGCCGGCGCCGGGCAGGATGACCGCGAACTCGTCCCCGCCGTAGCGATAAGCTCGGTCGCCGTCGCGGATCGCCCCGCTGATTGCCTCGGCCACGGTCCGGAGCAGACCGTCGCCGGCCGGGTGGCCACAGGTGTCGTTGAACCGCTTGAACGCGTCGAGGTCCATCATCAGGAGCGCCAGGCAGGCGCCCGGCCCGCGCGCCTCTGCCCGGGCGACGGCGTCGCCCAGCTCGCCCTGGAAGGCGCCGTGGTTGCGCAGGCCGGTGAGGGCGTCGCGCTCCGCCCGCACCTCGACGGCCCGATGAACGTCGGCGTTCTGGAGGGCGATCGAGGCCTGGCCGGCGAACAGCTTGGTCAGCTCGAACTCGTTCTCGCTGAAATGCGACTCGGCCAGGCCCATCCGGCCGATGTTCATCGTCCCGATGACCTCGCCGCCGACCCCGAGGGGCACGACGATCATCGACTCGGGCTCCTCGGGCGTGCCCGGGATCTGGATGGAGCGGGTATCGAGGTGGGCGTCGTTGGCCAGGACCGCCTCGTTCCGGTCGATGACCCAGCCGGTGATCCCGACCCCGAGCGGCCCGACGTACTCCATGATCATCTCGGCGAACCGGTCCCGGGCGACGACCGCCCGCCGGGTCCTCGTGGCGTGGTCGATCCGGTAGATCGTCAGCGAGTCATAGGCGACGACCGCCTTGAGCGAGTCGGCGATCATCTCCAGGACGTTCTGCGGGTCGAGCGTCGAGAGCAGGGTCTCGTTGACCTCCAGGAGGCGGCGCTGGCTGGCCAGCTGGTGCTCCAGGGCCTCCTGCTGGAGGCGGACCCGGGCGGCGTTGTCGGCGTTGACGAAGGCCTGGGCGGCATGGCCGGCGAAGATCTCCAGGGTGGCCTGGTGGTCGACGGTGAAGCGGTCGCGACCGAGCTTGGCCAGGACGATGACGCCGACGACCCGGCCGTCGTAAGCCATCGGGACGAGGAGCATCGACTCGGGGCCGTCGGTGGGTCCCACCACGACCCGGCGCTCGTCACGTTCGGCGTCGCCCGTCACCAGGGTCTCGTTGTGCTCGGCGACCCAGCCGGTCAGGCCGTCGCCGATCCGGCAGCGGAGCAGCTCCGGGGTCGCTCGTTCGATCCCCATGAACGTGCCCTGGAAGGCGATCGGCTCGCACCAGCCGGTCTCGTGATCCACTCGGTAGACCCGGATGTTGTCGTGGTCGATGAGGCTTCGGGCCTCGGCCACGATCGCCTCGGCGATCCCGGCGACGTCCTGGATCCGGTTCAGCCGGGCGCTCAGGTCCTGGACCGCTCGGAGTCGGGCGGCGAGGTCAAGGGTCGCCTCGTAGAGCCGGGCGTTCTCGATCGCCGAGGCCATCTGGTCGGCGAAGGCGGCCGCCAGCTCGAGCTCATCGGCCGGCCAGGCCCGCTCGGTCTCGTGGTACAGGGCGAGGATCCCCAGCGGTCGGTCGCGGAAGACGATCGGCACGAAGCACACGGTTCGCAGGCCGTCGCGGCCGTAGATATCGCGCAGCTCCCCGGTCGAGGCGCTGTTGGAGGCGTCGCGGATGACGGTGATCCGCTGCTCTCTCAGGGCGATGACCCCGGCCGCTGGCGACTCGAGGGTCAGCCGGGCCACCGCTTCCCGGAGCGCCGGGCTCAACCCGCGATGGGCGGCCAGCTGGAAGGGGTGGGCGGAGGCGTCGATGATCCAGAGGCCGGCCCGGTCCGCCCCGAACAGGCTCACCGACGAGCCGACGACGTCGTCGCACAGGGTGGCCAGGTCGGTCCGCCCCGAGACCTCCGCGGCGAACCGGCGGAGGGCCTTGTCGCGGGTGACCGCGACGTTCGGGTCGCTGGTGGTGGCGGCTCCGGGCGCGGGATCCTCGCCCCCGTTGGGAGGACCGGCGGCTTCGTCGTCGGCGGCGGCTTCGGCCAGCTTGGCCCGTCGTCGGGCGTTCCGGTCGCGGTCGCGCCGATAGGTGACCGTCACCTGCTCGCGAGGCCTCCTGGTGTCGTTTCGGCTCAGGCGTCACGGAGCCAGCGGCCGGGTGGCGCGTGGCTGCACCGTAGGCGTGCTCGGTCCCGCTTTCGATAGCCCGACAGTCCTAGTGCTGACGTGTGCCCTCGCCGGCCGACCAAGGCCGGCTGGCCTGCCAACCGTCGTGACTCGATCCGGCGACGGGATCGCGGCATGCAGCGCGGTCAGTCCAGTCGAGTCCTGGGCCCACCACCTGCGGCATCGGCGAACACGGCAGCCGCTCGATCATGCGACCCACCAGGGGACCCTTGCGTAACCGTTGCAGGCGATGATCTCCAGTTGGGCAAGGAACAGGTGGTTGGCCCGGCGGGCGAGCGCGACCTGCTCCAGACACGTCAGCTCGCCGTCGGCCTCGACGAGTGAACGCTCGGCTCGGGGTGGCATTCTGAACCGGCCTCGAGGGTCGAGCCTCACGTCGAGGCAACGGCCAGCGAAGTCCAGACTGCGGCGAGACGCCGGGGGTGTAGGGTCCCGATGAAGGGACTACTCCAGATCCACACCAAGGGGGTTCCCATGGCCAGGCGTCCGAGATGGTTCGCATCACTGGCTACCGCGTGCCTCGTTCTTGCCTTCTCGTCGGGCCCGGCGCTGGCGGTCAACCCGAACTACGCCGGTTGGCAGACACAGGCGGTGCATTGGCACGGAATCGACGGATATCTGCGCCAGAGCACCACTGTAAGTACGTCTGGCCTTCATGCCATCTGGATCACGATCTGCGGTGACTGCTTCACCCACTGGGTGCAGACGGGAACCTACCAGGGCGTCTTCCAAGGTGGGAGCAGCCAGGCGGCCGTGCACGTCTACTACGAGAACGTGGACGCTTGTGGTGACTACTACGCGGGCGACAAGGGTGTGCCCCCGGCGCCCGACTATGCGTACTACCTCATGTGGGACGGAGCGTCGAGTCACAACATCGTCTGTCAGAACGGCGACCACCAGGCGGCGTATACGTTCGAATATCGAAAAGGTTCCGTCGGGAACACCCCCTTCCACTACGGTACCTTGCCAACGTCCGACGGCATGGCGTTGGCAAAGACCGAGATCCAAGGTGCCCCGCCGATCAATACCGACTACTTCGGCTGTGATCCAAACAGAGCCTGCGGAAACGGGAGTTACGGTCTGCATCTGTTCAACGGGACAAGTTGGCTGGGCTGGACCGGAGCGTCAACGAAGAGTGAGTTCCAGCCGCCGTGGCTCCACACGTACAACAACTACTGGTCGTTCAAGACCTGCCCCGCGTCGTGCTAGCCCAACGATCGCCCGTCATCCGGATGAACGGCGGGACCCGACGCCTGATGGGCCAGACTGCGGAGCCTTATGGATGACAGGACGGCTGGCTCTGCTCGATGCGCAATTCCGCGCCCACCGCGCATAGCTGGTCCGTCCGCGCGGGACCGTCGCGAGCTGGCTCTCGGGAGGGGCGCGACCAACTGCGACCAGTGGTGATGGAGGCTCACGATGACGGACAGGTTCGACGATGAGGTTTGGAAGCCGCTCCGGGCGCAGGACGAGGCGGTGCAAGTCGACGAAACGGGACCGTCCGCTACTACAGAAGTGGCTGCGCGGACAGGAAGCCGGTCCCGGTTCCCGGTAGGTGCCTTGCTTGCGTCCGCGACGTTGATCGGATTGATCGCGATCGCGGGGGTCTCCCTCCGCTGGAGCGGCGGGGACTATCACCAGGCGGGCGCGTCGGCTTCCGTCGGGACGGCCGCCCCAGCAACGAGCGCTAATTCGCAACAGGCAGCCTCGCTGCCATCCGGTGGTATCAGTGCCAGCACTGCAGAGGCGCTCGCGACGAGCCATGTCCCGCCCGACGCAGTCCTCGTCGCGGCCGTGGCCGGGCCGTTCGCCAGCGTCTACTCGCCTCCGGGCAGTTCGAACGTCGGCGCGGATGGTCAGGTGAAGCCCACGGACCTCGTGTGGTCCCTGACCTACGACGAGCAGGTGGTCATCTGTCCGCCAAGCGGTTCGGCTTGCTGGTCGCCGCGGCCTGGCACGGTCACGGTAGTTCTCGACTACGCAACCGGCGAGTTCCAATTCACGTCAACGTACGCTCCGGCGCCGTAGTCGATCGTCACAGCGACTAACCCGGTCGTCGGGCGTATTCGTTCGGTGCCACACACATGAAGTTCTACGCTCGCGCACTGTGCGCTTCCACCTGACACGGTACGTCTTGGGCTCCCCCCGAGCTCGTTGACGCTAGCTCAAGCGTGCGAGTAGACTAATCCCGACAAATTCAGTCGGAATTGGCGCCTGCAGGCCCGAGGCCGGCGGCCGTCGACCCCGCGAGGAACCCACCCTGAGCACCCGGACCCAGTTCCACGGCAGCGGCGCGGTCTCGTTCTCCACCAAGGGCGAGTACGGCGTCCGGCTCATGGTCCAGCTCGGCCGCCACTACGGCGCCGGGCCGGCCAGCCTGGCCGAGATCGCCGCCGAGGAGGAGCTCCCGCGGCCGTACCTGGAGCAGCTCGTGATGAGCCTCCGGGACGCCGGACTGGTCACCTCGACCCGCGGCGCCCGGGGCGGCTACGAGCTCGCCCGACCGCCGGCCGAGATCGCGATGAGCGACGTGCTCCGGGCGCTCGAGGGTCCGATCGCCCCGATGATCTGCGCCACCGAGGAGCCCCACGAGGCCCACCTGGCCGGCTGCGATCGCACCGCCCGCTGCTCCGTCAACCTTCTCTGGGTCCGGATCCGCGATGCGATCAGCGGCACCCTCGAGGGGATGACCCTCGCCGATCTCGTCCCGCTGCGGACCGATCCGGGCCACGCCCTGGCCGACCCGCAGCCCATCCCGACCACCCGCGAGCCCGAGCCGGTCCCCGCCTGACCGCCATCGAGCTCGCCGACCGCCAGGAGCCGAACCGACCGTGACCGCCGCCGACCCGACCGCCGCCAGCGCCACCCCCGTCGCCACGGCCGCCAGCACTGTCCCTGCCGCCGGCGCGGCAACCGCGGGCGAGAACGACCTCGTCATCCGCGACCTCCAGGTCGCCCCGACCGCGGCGCCCGACCGCGAGATCCTCAAGGGGATCGACCTGGTCGTCCGACCCGGCGAGGTCCACGCGATCATGGGTCCCAACGGCTCCGGCAAGACGACCCTCGCCTACGCCCTGATGGGTCATCCCGCCTACAAGGTGACCGCCGGCTCGGTCACCTGGCAGGGTCGCGACGTGCTCGCCCTCTCGCCCGACAAGCGTGCCCGCCTGGGGATGTTCCTGGCCTTCCAGTACCCCACCGCGATCCCCGGGCTCAGCGTCGCCAGCTTCATCCGGTCGGCCCTCAACGCGAAGATCCAGGGCGTCGACAAGGACCCCAACATCGACCCGACGGACATGGTCAAGGGCGGTGGCCTGAACATGGGCCAGTTCCGCCGGCTCATGCGCGAGAAGATGGGTCTCCTCAAGATGGACGAGGCGTTCGCCAGCCGCTACGTCAACGAGGGCTTCTCGGGCGGCGAGAAGAAGCGTCTCGAGATGCTCCAGATGGCCGTCCTCGAGCCGAGGATGGCGATCCTCGACGAGACCGACTCGGGGCTCGATATCGACGCCCTGCGGATCGTGGCCGAGGGCGTCAACGCCATGCTCAACCCCGAGATGGGGGTCCTCCTGATCACCCACTACCAGCGGTTGCTCAACTACATCACCCCCGACGTGGTCCACGTCCTGGCCCTCGGCCGGATCATCAAGACCGGCGGCAAGGACCTGGCCCTCCGTCTCGAGGACGAGGGCTACGGTCCGATCCTGCGCGAGGAGGGCTACGAGCCCGACGTCCCCGACGAGGCGCTCTTCCTCCCCGCCGAGCCGGCCGAGGTCGCCCGCTAGGCGGGCGCCGACGATGACCACCGTGGGCTCCGCGACCGCCGCTCCGGCCGGACCGACGACCGCCGGGGCGCCCACCGCAGGCGCGTCCGCGGTCCCGAGCCGTCCGCTCGACCCGGTAGCCCTTCGGGCCGACTTCCCCATCCTGTCCGCTCCGACCCACTCCGGACGGCCCCTGGTCTATCTCGACTCGGCGGCGAGCAGCCAGAAGCCGGCGGTCGTCATCGACGCCCTCGACACCTACTACCGCGAGTACAACGCGAACGTCCATCGCGGGATCTACGAGCTGGGCGAGCGGGCCACGGCGGCCTACGAGGAGGCCCGTGCCCGGACCGCCCGGTTCATCGGGGCGTCGGACCCGCACGAGATCGTCTTCACCCGGAACGCGACCGAGGCGATCAACCTGGTCGCCTACAGCTGGGGCCGCCGGAACATCGGCCGGGGCGACGTCATCGTCCTGACCGAGATGGAGCACCACGCCAACCTCGTCCCGTGGCAGCTCCTGGTCCAGGAGAAGGACGGCGATCTCGAGTTCATCCCGATCACCGACGACGGGATCCTCCGCCTCGACGTCCTCGAGGTCCTCCTCCGGCTCAAGCCGCGGCTGGTCGCCTTCACCCACGTCTCGAACACCCTCGGGACGATCAACCCGGTCCGCGAGATCGTCGAGATGGCCCACGCCGCCGGGGCGCTCGTCCTGGTCGACGGCGCCCAGGCCGTCCCGCACGTGCCGGTCGACGTCGAGGCACTGGGGGTCGACTTCTACGCGTTCAGCGGCCACAAGATGCTGGCCCCGATGGGTTCGGGCGCCCTGTGGGCCCGGCGCGAGCTGCTCGAGGCGATGCCCCCGTTCCTCTCGGGTGGCGAGATGATCCGCGAGGTCCATCTCCGGCGGAGCGACTTCAACGAGATCCCCTGGAAGTTCGAGGCCGGGACGCCGGCCGTCGGTGACGCGATCGGGCTGGGGGTGGCGGCGGAGTACCTCGGCGCGCTGGGCATGGACGCCGTCCGGGCCCACGAGCGGGAGCTGGTGACCTACGCGCTCGAGACGCTCCCCCGGGCCGTCCCGGTCATCGAGATCTACGGGCCGATGGATCCCGACCTGCGCGGTGGGGTCATCCCGTTCAACCTGCCCGGGATCCACCCCCACGATGTCGCCCAGGTCCTCGACCGCTTCGCGATCTGCGTCCGGGCCGGCCACCACTGCACGATGCCCCTCCACGAGCGCCTCGACCTGGCGGCCACCGCCCGGGCGAGCTTCAGCGTCTTCTCGACCAGGGCCGACATCGACGCCCTCGCCGCCGGCCTCGTCGAGGTGGAGCGGGTCTTCCGGGACTGACCCGGGGCCGGACCGGTCGCGCGGGGCCGAGCGCCGCCGCCAAGTGCCGCAGCCCAGCGCGGACCGCACCGGACCGGTTATATCCGACCTGAATGGTCGGGATTGCGTGGACGCGGTACACTCCGAACCGCCCATGGACGATCTCTACCGCGACTACATCCTCGAACACTACCGGCGGCCCCACAACTTCGGGGTGCTGGAGGACGCGACCGCCTCGTACGAAGGGTCGAACCCCCTGTGCGGGGACCGGATCACGATGCAGCTCGGGATCCGCGACGGGATGGTCGCCGAGGTCGCCTTCACCGGCCGCGGCTGCGCGATCAGCCAGGCCAGCGCCAGCCTCCTGACCGACGAGGTCAAGGGGATGACCGTTGAGCAGGCGACCGCCTTCCGGGCCGACGACCTCCTCGACCTGCTCGGGATCGAGATCAGCCCGGCACGACTGAAGTGCGCGATGCTCAGCCTCGAAACGCTCGATCACGCCCTCGGCGAGCTCGACGGCCCGGCCGGGGCCCCGACCGAAGCGGCCGCGACGGCCGGGGAACCGGCATGAAGCGCGCCCCGGGCCGCTGCAGGTGTAGCGCGCCGGCCTGACGCCGGCGACCACCCCTCCAACGTCCCCCTCGCCCTGTCGCCGAACCGGCGGCAGCCCGTCGCCCCATCGGAGTCCTTCCCGCAGATGCCGAACCCCAAGACCGTATCCGACCTCATCCGGGACGCCCGGGCCGAGATCCAGGAGATCAGCCCGCTCGAAGTCGACCTCGCCCGGGAGACCGATGCCGGGCTGAACATCGTGGACGTCCGCGAAGAGCACGAGTGGGAGCAGGGCCACGTCACGGGGGCCATCCACGTCGCGCGAAGCTACCTCGAGCAGGCCATCGAGTCCGAGGTCCCCGACCGTTCCGGCCGGCTGATCGTCTACTGCTCCGGGACGACCCGGTCCTACCTGGCCGGCCGGTCCCTCCGCGAGATGGGTTACACCGACGTCGAGGTGATGGCCGGCGGCTTCCAGCAGTGGAAGAGCCAGGGCCTGCCCTGGTCGATGCCCACCGTCCTGACGGCCGACCAGAAGCTGCGCTACAGCCGGCACCTGCTCGTTCCCGAGGTGGGGGTCGAGGGCCAGGCCAAGCTCCTTGGCTCGAAGGTCCTCTTCGTCGGCGCCGGCGGGCTCGGCTCACCGGGGATGCTCTACCTCGCCGCGGCCGGCGTCGGCACGATCGGGATCGTCGACTTCGACGTCGTGGACCTGTCCAACCTCCAGCGCCAGATCGTCCATACCAGCGACCGGGTCGGCGAGAAGAAGGTCGACTCGGCCCGCCGTGCGATCAACGCCCTCAATCCGGAGGTCCGGGTCATCGGCCACGACGAGATGCTCGTCGCCGGAAACGTCGATCGGATCATCGGTGGCTACGACGTCATCGTCGACGGGACCGACACCTTCGAGACCCGCTACCTGCTCAACGACGCGGCGGTGCTCGCCGGCATCCCGGTCGTCCATGCCAGCGTCTTCCGGTTCGAGGGCCAGCTCACGGTCTTCAAGCCGTTCGACGGCCCGTGCTACCGCTGCCTCTATCCCACCCCGCCGCCGCCCGAGCTCGCCCCGGGTTGCTCGGTCGCCGGCGTCCTGGGCGTCGTGCCCGGGATCATGGGCATGCTCCAGGCGAACGAGGCGATCAAGCTCCTCCTGGGGCTCGGCGAATCGCTGGCCGGTCGGCTGGTCCTGTTCGACGCTCTCGACGCCTCGTTCAGCGAGCTCAAGCTCAGGCGCGATCCGGCCTGCCCGGTCTGCTCCGACGCCGCGGTCGCGGCACGCGAGGCCGGTCGGCCGCTCGCCCTGGCCGGGGTCGCCGACGGCGGCGCGTTCACCCTCGGCGGGCCCGGGCTCGGCGGTGGGTTCGGGATCCAGACATTCGGCTCGGACGGGGCCGCCTCGTGAGCGCCGTCCGGATCCCCCCGGTGCTTCGGGCGAACGTCGGCGGGGCGAAGGCGGTCGACGTCCCCGGTGACACGGTCGGTGAGCTCCTCGACGCGCTCGTCGTGGCCCATCCGGGGTTGCGCGACCAGCTGTTCACCGCGGACGGTGAGTTGAACCGCTTCGTCAACGTCTACGTGGACGGGCAGGACATCCGCTACCTCCAGGGCAGAGCGACCCCGGTCGACGCCCGCGACGAGCTGGTCATCCTCCCCGCCATGGCCGGCGGGAGCGGGCCGTGGTCGCGCTGAGAGAGCCCGAGCACTCGCACCGCGGGGCGGAGCCGACGGATGCCGCCCACCACCACGATCACGAACACGATCACGACGAGCTGCCGCCCCACGGCGGACGCTACTCGAGCATCCTCGACGCGATCGGCCATACGCCCCTGGTCGAGATCCCCCGGATGTCGCCGAACCCGAACGTTCGGCTCTTCGCCAAGCTCGAGATGACGAACCCGACCGGGTCGGTCAAGGACCGGGTCGCGAAGGCGCTGGTGGAGGACCTCGAGACGTCCGGCCGGCTCGGCCCGGACTCGATCATCCTGGAGCCGACCTCGGGCAACACCGGGATCGCCCTGGCCATGATCGGCCGGCGGAAGGGCTACCGGGTGGCCCTGGTCATGCCCGACAACGTCACCCAGGAGCGACGCCAGATGGCCGCCCTGTTCGGGGCGGAGGTCATCGACTCGCCGGGCGCGCTCGGCTCGAACGGGGCGATCGCCCTGGCCAAGCACCTCGTCGAGCGCGACCCCAGGTTCGTCATGCCCTACCAGTACGGCAACGCGGCCAACCCGCGAGCCCACGAGGAGGGGACCGGCCCGGAGATCCTGGCCGACTGCCCGGAGGTGGACGCCTTCGTGGCCGGTCTGGGAACCGGGGGGACGCTCATGGGCGTGTCGAGGTTCTTCCGGCGGGCCAAACCGGGGGTCAAGGTCTATGCCGCCGAGCCGCTCCCCGGCGAGAACGTCCAGGGGCTCCGCTCGCTGGACGAAGGGTTCGTGCCCGAGATCTTCGACCCGGGGCTGCTGGACGGGAAGTACCTCGTCTCGAACCGCGACGCGGTGGCCGCCCTGCGCGACCTCGTCTTCCGCGAGGGCATCTTCGCCGGGCCTTCGTGCGGGGCGGTCCTCGTGGCTGCGGCCCGGGTGGCGTCCGGGATGGAGTCCGGGACGATCGTCGCGCTCCTGCCCGACGGCGGCTGGAAGTACCTCTCGGCGGGCACCTTCACGCGCGACCTCGACGAGATGGAGGACGATCTCGAAGGCGGGGTCAACTGGTGGTGACGTTCTCCGTGCCGGGTCCTCTCGCTCGTCCTTGACGTCGTTCTGACCGCTGACTATAGTCAATGGTCAGATGGGAGACGCTCCGACGATCGCCGACCGCACGATCATGGCCAGCCAATTCAAGGCCGAGTGCCTGGCGATCCTCGACCAGGTCGACGAGATGCGGATCTCGGTGACGGTGACCAAGCACGGTCGCCCGGTCGCCCGGCTGGTCCCTGTCGATGACATCGCGGATGGGTCGCTGATGGGCAGCGTCCGCCTGGTGGCCGAGGCGGACGAGGCCTACTTCACCACCGGTGAGCGCTGGGACGCCGAGGAACCGGCGTGAGCCTGGCGGACCCCGAGCAGGCGGTCCTGCTCGACACCCATGTCGTCGCCTGGTGGCAGGCCGGCGGCGACCGGCTCTCGCGGGTCGCCCATCGGCGGATCGACGGCGCCGACCGGCTGTTGATCAGCCCGATGAGCTGCTGGGAGATCACGACCCTCCACCGGCTCGATCGCCTCCGGCTCGATCGCGATCCGCTCCGCTGGGTCGGCGATCTGCTCCGCCTTCCCCGGGTGGAGATCGCGCCCCTGACACCCGAGGCCGCGGCCTGGGCGGGTCTCCTCGGGCCGGATGTCTTCCCGGGCGATCCGATCGACCGCCTGCTCTACGCAACGGCCCGCGACCTGCGGGTTCCGCTGCTCAGCAAGGACGATCGGATCCGCTCCTACGCGGCCGGGCACGGTGACGTCGATGTCGTCTGGTAGCCCGAGCCCGGGCGGCGGACACCCCGGGCCCGTGGAGGTCCTGCTGCCGGCGGAGGTCCGCGCGGCCATCATCGCCCACGCCCGGGCCGAGTATCCGAACGAGGCCTGCGGGATCGTGGTGGGGTCGGCGGCCGCCGCCGACTGCGGGCTGGCCTTGCGCTTCGAGCCGACCCGGAACGCGGCCGCCTCTCCGTACCGCTACGAGATCGACTCGGGGGACCTTCTGCGGCTCACCCTCGCGACCGACGACGCCGACGAGACGTTCTGGGCGATCGTCCACTCCCACGTGAAGTCGGCGGCCCGACCGTCCCCGACCGACATCGGGCTGGCCCTCTACCCCGACGCGCTCTACGTCCTCTGCTCGCTGGCCGAGGCGGAGGCGGACCCGCTGACCGGCGAGCCGGGCGTCCGCGCCTGGCGGATCGTCGGCGGCGAGGTCTTCGAGGTGGCGGTCCGGGGATAGCACGCTCTGGCCCGCGGCGTCAGGCTCCCAGGACGCTCCGGACCTCGTGGGCGATCTCGAGGTCCTCTCGGGCGCTGATGACCAGGACCCGGACCGCCGCGCCGGGTCGGCCGATCTCGCGGTCCCCGGCGGGTGGCCCATCCGCCGCCTCGGGCGGGTGGTCGGCCCCGCTCGCGTCGTCCAGCTCGATCCCGAGGAAGCCGAGGCCGGCGCAGGCCAGCGCCCGGATCCGGGGCGCGTTCTCGCCCACGCCGCCGGTGAAGACGAGGACGTCGAGACCGTCCATCGCGGCGGCCATCGCAGCGATCGAGCCACGCAAGACGATGGACGTAGACCTCGACCGCGACGGTCGCCTCCGGGTCGCCGGCGTCGGCCCGGTCGAGGATCGCCCGCAGGTCGGCGGTGCCGGCCAGCCCGAGCAGCCCGGAGCGGTGCTCGAGGGTCGCGGCGAGCTCGGCCGGGGGCATCCGGACGTGCTCCTCGAGCCACAGGACGAGGCCCGGATCGACGCTGCCCGAGCGGGTCGCCATGACCAGGCCCTCGAGCGGGGTGAAGCCCATCGTCGTGTCGACCGATCGCCCCCCGGCCACCGCCGCGAGCGAGGCGCCGGCCCCCAGGTGGCAGGTCACGATCCGGAGATCCTCCACCGGCCGGCCGAGGAGCTCGGCCGCCCGGCGCGATGCGTAGGCGTGGGACAGCCCGTGGAAGCCGTAGCGGCGGAGCCCCCAGCGGAGACGCCACTCTCGCGGCAGGGCGTAGGTCGCCGCCGCCGCCGGCAGGTCGGCGTGGAAGGCGGTGTCGAAGCAGGCGACGGCCGGGATGTCGGGCAGGATCGCCGCGACGGCGTCCAGAGTGGCCAGCGACTTCGGCTGGTGGAGCGGAGCGAGATCGATCAGCTCGCGGAGACGGGCGACCACCTCACCATCCACCCGGACCGGTTCGCGGAAGCGGGTCCCGCCGTGGACGATCCGGTGACCGATCGCGTCGATCCCACCGAACCCCTGGATCGCCTCCACCATCGCCGCCTCATCGGCCCGTTCGCGGGTCATCGGCAGGTCCGCCGAGCCCACGATCCGATCCTCGCCGTCGAGGACCCGGAGCTTCAGGCTGCTCGACCCGGCGTTGACGACGAGGACCCTCACCGTCGAGCTCCCGGCCGACGAGTCTCGGGCGTCCGGCCTGGACCGCCTCGGATGAGCTCGCCGCTCAGCCCGGCCACGCCCAGTCGCGGATGTCCGGGGCGTCCTCGCCTTCTTGCCGGGTGTGGGCCCGATGCTCCAGCCGGGCATCGACCATCGACTGCCGGAGATGGCCCGCCCGGGCGGCCAGTCCCGGCACCCGGTCGATGACGTCGATCACGAGGTGGAACCGGTCGAGGTCGTTGAGCATGACCATGTCGAACGGGGTGGTGGTCGTGCCCTCCTCCTTGTAGCCCCGGACGTGGATGTTCGAGTGGTTCGTCCGCCGGTAGGTGAGCCGGTGGATGAGCCACGGGTAGCCGTGATAGGCGAAGACCACCGGGCGGTCCCGCGTGAAGAGAGAGTCGAACTCGGTGTCCGAGAGGCCGTGGGGATGCTCCTCCTCGGGCTGGAGGCGCATGAGGTCGACGACGTTGACGACCCGGACCCGGAGAGCGGGCAGGTGTCGGCGCAGGAGGTCGACGGCGGCCAGCGTCTCCAGCGTCGGGACGTCACCGGCGCAGGCCATGACCACGTCCGGCTCGCCGTCGGCGTCGTTGCTGGCCCAGTCCCAGATGCCGATCCCGCGGGTGCAGTGGAGGACCGCCTGGTCGATCGTCAGCCAGTTGGGGCCGGGCTGCTTGCCGGCCACGATGACGTTGACGTATTGCCGGCTGCGCAGGCAGTGGTCGGCGACCGACAGGAGGGTGTTCGCATCCGGCGGCAGGTAGACCCGGATGACCTCGGACTTCTTGTTCGCGACGTGGTCGATGAAGCCCGGGTCCTGGTGGCTGAAGCCGTTGTGGTCCTGGCGCCAGACGAGCGAGCTCAGGACGTAGTTGAGCGAGGCGATCGGCCGGCGCCAGGGGATCCCGTTGGTGACCTTCAGCCACTTCGCGTGCTGGTTGAACATCGAGTCGACGATGTGGATGAACGCCTCGTAGCAGTTGAACAGGCCGTGCCGCCCGGTCAGCAGGTAGCCCTCCAGCCAGCCCTCGCACTGGTGCTCGGAGAGGACCTCCATCACCCGGCCGGATCGGGCCTGGTGCTCGTCCGTCGGCAGGATCTCGCCCAGGAACTGGCGGTCGGTCACCTCGAAGACGGCGCCCAGCCGGTTCGACGAGGTCTCGTCCGGTCCGAACACCCGGAACGTCTCCATGTTCCGGGCGATCACGTCGCGGACGAACGTCCCCATGACCCGGGTCGCCTCGCTCGTCGTCGAGCCGGGGGTCGGCACGTCCACCGCGTAGTCACGGAAGTCGGGCAGGTCAAGGTCGCGCAGGAGGAGCCCACCGTTGGCGTGCGGGTTGGCGCTCATGCGCCGGTAGCTCCGGGGCGGCAGCTCGGCGAGCTCCGGGACGAGCGCGCCGCCCTCGTCGAACAGCTCCTCTGCCCGGTAGCTGCGCAGCCAGGACTCGAGGAGGGCGAGGTGGGTCGGGTCGGTCCTGACCTCGGAGAACGGGACCTGGTGGGAGCGCCAGGTGCCCTCGACCGGCAGCCCGTCGACCTCCTTCGGGCCGGTCCAGCCCTTCGGCGTCCGGAGGACGATCATCGGCCAGGCCGGTCGCTCGGTGACTCCGCCGGTCCGGGCCGCGGCCTGGATCGCGTGGATCTCGCGGACGCATTCGTCGAGGGTCGCGGCCATCGCCTGGTGCATCTCGGCCGGGTCGTCCCCGGTCACGAAGTACGGCCGGTGGCCGTAACCCACCATGAGGGCGCGGAGCTCGTCCTCTGGGATCCGGGCGAGGACGGTGGGGTTGGCGATCTTGTAGCCGTTGAGGTGGAGGATCGGCAGGACCGCGCCGTCGTGGACAGGGTCGAGGAACTTGTTCGAGTGCCAGCTCGTCGCGAGGGGGCCGGTCTCCGCCTCGCCGTCGCCCACCACGCAGCAGACGACGAGATCCGGGTTGTCGAAGGCGGCCCCATAGGCATGGGAGAGCGCGTAGCCGAGCTCGCCGCCCTCGTGGATCGAGCCGGGCGTCTCGGGCGCGACGTGGCTGGGGATGCCGCCCGGGAACGAGAACTGGCGGAAGAGCTTGCGCAGACCGTCCTCATCCCGGCCGATGCTCGGGTAGACCTCGCTATAGGTGCCCTCGAGATAGGCGTTCGCCACGAGACCCGGACCGCCGTGACCGGGACCCGTCAGGTAGATCGCGTCGAGGTCCCAGTTCCGGATCGCCCGGTTCATGTGGGCGTAGATGAAGTTCAGCCCCGGCGTGGTCCCCCAGTGGCCGAGCAGCCGTGGCTTGACGTGCTCGGGCGCCAGCGGCCGGCGCAGGAGCGGATTATCCAGCAGGTAGATCTGGCCGACCGACAGGTAGTTCGCGGCTCGCCAGTAGGCGTCGATCCGGCGGAGCTCCTCGGCGCTCAGCGGGGCGGGGGCGGGCCCGTCGGCAGACCGGCCGGCGGGGTCGGCGAAGGGTGCGGCGGATCGCGGATCGCTCATGCGGCCATGC
The DNA here is from genome assembly GCA_963809595.1 of uncultured Chloroflexia bacterium. Classification (GTDB taxonomy): domain Bacteria; phylum Chloroflexota; class Limnocylindria; order Limnocylindrales; family CSP1-4; genus Chersky-267. Next base: position 94,504 of record CAWEKG010000004.1, read on the forward strand.
TACCGGCCGACGGTGAACGCCGCGTCAACGTCCGGGCGCGACATCCTCCGGGACGGGCTCCGGGTCGGCCCCGACGACGCGGTCCTCGCGGCCCAGGCCGCGACCGCGGATCCCCTCGTGGACGACGAGGACCGAGCACGGCGCGTGGAGGAGGATCTTCCGGGCGACGCTGCCGAGGATCATCCGGGTCAGGCCGGTGTGCCCGCGGGTCCCGACGACCACGAGGTCCGCCCCGAGCCCGCTCAGCGAGGCGACGAGCTCGGCCGTCGGATCGCCCTCCCGGACCTGGGTCGTGACCGACCGGCCCAGCCGGCCGAGCTGCTCGGCGGTCCGTCGGGCGATGTCGGCGTGCATCCGCCGGGCGTCGCCGACGGTCTCCTGGTAGGACGACAGCGCCTGGCCGTACAGCCCGGGCGTGTCACCGACCCACGGGACCGAAACCTCGGCCACGGTCACGACGGTCACCGGGATCTCGCCCAGGATCGGCCACTGCTCCACGATCGCCGCGGCGTCGCGGGCACCACCGGAGCCGTCGTCGGCGAGGACGAGCGAGCGCAGGGTGGAGGTCCGGGCCACCAGGACCGGACAGGGGGCGTGGTCGACCACCTCCGCGGAGGTTGACCCGAGGATCATCGACTCGAAGGCGCCGTGACCCCGCGATCCGACGGCCACAAGGTCGGCTCCGAACTCGCGCGCCTCGTCCACCAGCGCCCGGGCGGCGTGACCGCGCAGGATCAGGTGGTCGACCTTGACGGCGCCGGGCTTCTGGCCGTGGGTCGCGATCCCGCTCTCGATCTCCCCGACCGCCGCCTGAAGGGCGACCGACAACTGGCTGTCGAGGGCACTCTCGGTCACGCCGGGCTCACCCCGGACGACCGGCATCCAGGGCAGGCCGAAGGATTCGGGACCGTGCTCCACGACCCCGACGACGCGGATCGCGGAACCGTCGGGCCAGGCCAGACCGGCCACCAGGTCGCGGGCGACCTCGGAGGAGCGGGAGCCGTCGATGGCGAGCAGGACGCGCATGGGGATGCCTCCTTTGCTCGCTCGATCATGCGCCGCGTTCGGCCGGACTCCACGGGCCGAACCGCGACCCGCTCGACGGGCCGAACGGCCCGAAGGCGGACCGCTCAGCGGCGGGCCGCCAGCGCCTCGAACAGGTGCCCGACGGTCGGGGTCGAGCCGAGACCGAGTCGGGCTCCGATCCGGGCGGCCGGCGGCGGCTCGAGACCCGCCGCGGCGAGGAGGTCGACCCGGTCGGGGGCGAAGACCTCGGCCGGGCTCCCGTCCGCGGTCACCCGGCCGTCGCGCATCACGACGACCCGCCCGAAGTGGGTCGCGGCGAACTCCATATCGTGGGTGATCGCGACGACGGTCCGGCCCGCCGCCGCCCAGGCGTCGACGATCGCGCCGACGCGATGGGCTCCGGGGCCATCCTGGCCGGTCGTCGGCTCGTCGAGGACGAGGATCGACGGGTCCATCGCCAGGACGCTGGCCAGCGCGACGAGCTTGCGCAGGGAGAGGTCCAGGTCGTACGGGTTGGTGGTCCGGACCGCGTCGAGGCCGACGGCGGCCAGACCGGCGGAGACGGCCCGCTTCGTCTCGTCCGAGGTGCGCCCGAGGTTGCGTGGCCCGAACGAGACCTCGCGCTCGACCGACCGGTCGAAGAGCTGGTCGTCCGGGTTCTGGAAGACGAACCCGACCTTCGCGGCGAGCCGATGGACCGGCGTCATCGCGATGTCGCTCCCCTCGAGGAGCACCCGACCGGAGGTCGGTCGGAGGAGGCCGTCGAGGTGCTTCACGAGGGTGGTCTTGCCCGACCCGTTCTGGCCGACGATCGCGACCGCCTCGCCCGGCTCGATCGCCAGCGAGACGCCGCGCAGCGCCTCGACGCCGGTGGGGTAGCGATGGGTGAGATTCTCGACGGCGAGTCGGACCCGCGGCCCGCCGGACCAGGCGGCGGGATCGAGCGAGACGAGCGGATCGGTGGTGGGTCGGGCCGAGCCGGCGGCGGTCCAGCCAGGAGCGCCGGCCGACCGCCCGAGTGCCGCGGCCACTGCCGCCTCGTCGAAGGCGTCGACCGGGTCCATCCTTGCCGCCTCGGCCAGCCGGACCAGCGTGGGCGGGGTGAGCCCGACCGGGTCGAGGACGGTGCTGTCGAGCGCCCGACCCGGCCGATCCTCGGCGATCCGTCGGCCGCCTTCGAGGACGAGGCAGCGGTCCATGCCGCCGAGGATCGTCGGATCGTGCTCGGCGCACAGGATCGTCGTCCCGTCCCGGGCCAGCTCGGCCAGCAGCCGGCCCACCGCCGCCGTGCCCGCCGGGTCCAGCTGGGCGGTCGGCTCGTCGAGGACGAGGATCGCCGTCCCCATCGCCACGATGCTGGCGATCGCGACCCGCTGCTGCTCGCCACCAGAGAGGGCGAACGGCTCGCGCTCGGCGAGGTGGGCGATCCCGAGCCGGGCCAGGACCTCGTCGATCCGGGGATCCATCGCCGCCCGGGCCACGCCCAGGTTCTCGAGCCCGAAGGCGAGCTCCTCGCGGACGGTGAGCTTCGAGGCGGAGAGCTGGTTCGCCGGGGTCGAGAAGACGATCCCGACCCGTCCCAATAGGTCGCCGCCGCTCAGGCTCCCGACGGCCGCACCGCCGATCGTGGCGGTCCCCGAGAGTCTGGCCCGTACGACCCGCGGGATGAACCCGGCCGCGACGAGGGCCAGGGTCGACTTGCCGGCCCCCGTTCGGCCGGCCACCCCGAGCCGCTCGCCGGGCCGCACGTCGAGGTCGAGCCCGTCGAGGGCAGGTTCGCGCCGTCCGGGGTAGCGAACCCCGACGTCGCGGAGGGCGATCGGCGGCAGGTCCCTGCCGGCGTCACCGTGCACGTCGGGGATCGCGGCCTCCGGCTCCGTCATCGCGGCAGGACCCCGGTGAACACGAGCGCGAAGACCCCGACGATGCCCGCCAGGACCAGGAGCCGGAGCCAGCGATCGGCAGGCGGATCCACGACCGTGCGATAGGCGGTCCGTCCCGGTCGGGCGCCGAAGCCGCGCGCCTCCAGGGCGAAGGTTCGCTCCCGGACGTCGATGAGCGAGCCGAGGAGGACCGGTCCGACGAGCGGGACGAGCGCCCGGATCCGCTGTCGGAACGACCCACTGACCGCGAGGCCGCGGGCCTGCTGGGCGTCGAGGATCGAGCCGGCCCTCTCCTGCATCCGGGGCACCATCTGGACCGCCGAGAGGACGACGAAGGCGATCCGATGGCTGGCGCCCCGGGCCACGAGCGACTCGAGGAGGTCGTCGGCCAGGGTCGTGAACAGGAACGTCACCAGGGCCAGGAATGCCACGAGCACCCGCCCCGCCGAGATGAGCCCGAACGAGAGGCCCTCACCGGTGATCGCTAGCGGGCCGAGGCTGACGAGCCGGTTCGTGGCACCGGGGAAGAACAGCGCGTTGACGACGACGATCGAAGCCACGAGCACGGCCGGGATCCGGAGCGCTCGGATGATCGCCCCACCGAGGCCGGTCGACCAGGCCACGACCCCGAGGACGACCGCCAGGACCGGCAGGACGACCGGCGAGAGCAGGAACGTGGCCAGCAGGACCCAGGCCACCGCGAGCAGCTTCGTGAGCGGGTTGCGGCGATGGAGCCAGCTGGTCCCGGCCCGGTAATAGCCCGTCGCAGTCGACATCGGCTCCTATCCCCGGCGACCGGCCCGGCGGCCGGCCGCGCGGTCAGTCGACGACGGTCGTCTCGCCCCGGCTGAACATCGTCCGGACGGTCAGCGGCAGAGCGCCGAGGATCAGAAAGACGATCGTGTAGCTGATCGTCTTGTCCAGCGGGTCGCTGGTCAGGCCCTGGGCGAATGCCGACTGGAAGACGTTCAGGCCGAGTGTCCGGAACAGGGCGACCAGGGCGTCGGTGCCACCGCCCGTGACACCACCGAAGACGCCGGCGGCGATCGGTGCAGAGATGGCGGCGGCCACGAGACCCGTGGTCAGGCCGCCGATCCAGACCGGGAAGAACCGGGCATTGTCGCCGCGACGCGCCCAGGCCCAGGCCCCGACGGCCACGAGCAGCGCGACCACGACGGCTCCGATCAGCCCGGCGGGGTCTGCGACCGCCAGGCCGCTCAGGTTCGCCCCGCCGAGGAAGTCGTCCGGCGACCTGTCGGCCTTCAGGCCGGTCACGGTCGAGAAGTAGCCGGTCGGGCCGAAGACGAGCCGGGCCACCGCGAACACGAGGATGAAGGCGGCGATCGCCGTGGCCGCGGTCAGGTATGGCCGGATACGCGGATCGCCGGGCTGGAATCGGAAGACGGTCCGGCCGGAGAGCCATGCGACGACGACCGCGAACGCGACGATGCCGACCCCGACGAGCACGAACTGACCCTGGTTGACGATGGCCTGGTTCTCGTCGGCGGGGAAGAGCTCGGGTAGCCCGATCGTGTTCTGGATGACGAGCAGCGCGACACCGGCCGCGGCCACGCCGGCCGCGAGCGCCAGAAACTGGCCCACCCGCGAGTCGTCCGCGCGGAGGCGGAAGACGCCGCGGCTCGCCCAGAAGCCGGCCATCAGTCCGATCACGCCGGCGACCGGCGCGAAGAACGCCGCGGTCGGCCCAGCACCACCGGGAACCGGCAGGATCGACCAGATCAGGTTCGAGAGGATGCCGGTCAACGCTCCGGCCCAGGGGCCGGCGAGGGCACCGACCAGGACGGTCCCGACCGAGTCGAGGTAGATCGGCAGGCGGAGGGCGACGACAACCGCGCCGATCGCCAGGTTGATCGCGATGGCCACCGGGATGAGGGCGAGGGTGGCGGTCGAGAAGTCCCGGGATCGAACGGCCACGATCGCCAGCAGGACGACCGCGACGAGGAGTCCGGCCAGGTAGGCGAGCTGGACCGGCTGGACGCAGCCCTCGGTCTGGCCCTCGGCGCAGATCGTCAGCCAGCTGAGGTTCATGACCCGCCTCCTCCACGCGCCGAGCGGGCCGACCGCGAGCGGGCCGGCACCGACGACGACCTCCGGCCTCTCAGAGTGCCACGTCCGGGTGGGCGTCCGCCAGCCCGGCGTGCCCCGGGACGGGTCGCCGTACGTCGGCCGAGGGATCCCCCGAGGTCAGCCGGTGGCCAGCCGCGCGGCGAGTCCGCCGATCCGCTCGACCAGCCGGGCAAGGAATCCGTCGGCGTCGGCCTCGACCGCGATATCGAGGTTCGGTGGCCGACCCCAGACCCGACGCCAGTCGGTCACCGTCTCGCCGGTCGTCAGCATGCCGTCCAGCTCGATATCGACGGTCAGCGCCTCGGTTCGGACGAGGCCTGGGTCGAGCGCCGCGGCAAGCGCCAGTGGATCGTGGATGAAGGCGCCGTAGAAGCCGTCGTAACGGGAATGGAACTCCATGTAGAAGCGGAGAGCATCGGCGACGAATCGGACGATCGGGTCGCTGGCGACGCTGCGGGTCGCCTGCATCGGGTCCTCGCCCCGTGCGAGGGCGATCGAATCGTCGGGCCGGCTGCCCGCTCGTCGGGCGAGGGCGACCACGTGGTCCGGGGTGATCTTCGCCCGCTCGGTGACGTCGAGCCCGAGGGCGAGGGGTCGCGGCACAGCCCCGGAGTCGCCGCCTGCCGCCGCCGCCATCCACGCCGCCAGGACCGCCTTCGCGGCCTCGGGGTCGCAGTGGATGTTCCACTCGGTCGTCGGCGCGGTGTTGCCGGGCGAGCGGTAGCTGCCGCCCATCATCACGAGGCGGCGGAGGAGTCGCGGGAGGTCGGGCTCACGCTCGACGGCGACCGCCAGGTTCGTCAGCGGACCGAGGGTGACCATCGTGATCTCGCCGGGTCGGCGGCGGGCCTCCTCGACGATGAGGTCCGCGCCGTGGCGATCGCTGAGCGGTCGGCTGGGCGGCGGCAGCTCGGCATAGCCGATGCCCTTCGGCCCGTGGGTCTCGGGGGTGATCTCGAGACCGCGGACGAGCGGCACGGTCCGGCCGAGCGCCACCTCGACGTCCGGCCGACCGGCCAGCTCGAGCACGGCCCGGGTGTTCTCGGCGACCTGGTGCGCCTCGACGTTCCCGCTGCAGCAGGTCACCGCCACGATCTCGGCCTCGGGCGACGCGGCGGCGTAGAGCAGGGCGAGCGCGTCGTCGATACCGGTGTCGCAGTCGATGAGGATCGGGATGGGCCGTCGGGCCCCGGGTTCCGCCGTCACGCCTCGATGCTAGCGGTTCCCCCCGGGGCTCGGGCCGACAGACGGATCCGCCGGCGGTCGGGCGTGAAGGGGCGTGACCTCGCCCGCCACGATGGTCGTCTCGAGGACCCGAACCTGGTCATTCTCGAAGATCACCCTGTGGTTGTCCGGGGCCACCACGGTCCCGTCGAGTTCATCGAGGGTCCTTCATCGCTCCTTCACGTAAGCCACGCACCGCCTTGCCGGACCCGACCCGGAGGCCATACTGCTACGGCTTCGTGGGCGGACCGGGCGGCACGCGGCCCCCGTCGAGCAGGGTCCGGGACCCGAGCGGCTCACGAAGGCGAACGAGGGCCGGCGTCCCGGCCGGAAGCGGGCAGGACTGGGTATCCCCGGGCGGCGGTCGGACGCCGATCGTGATCGTCAAGGAGTCGGCGGTCGACACGATCACCGGAGCGGACATCCGACCGGTCGTGGGCAGTCCACTCGAGCACGCTCGTTCCCACACGAGCACGTGGAGGTCCGTGGTCGCGGCGTTCGGGACCGGATAGGCAGGGTCGAGGGCCCAGGTAGCCGGGCCGAACTCGCTCGGGATCGAGTCCGTAGCGACGGACAGGACCTCGCCGATGACGGGCCACGTTGCGCCGGGCATCGGCGTCGCCTCGCTCGATCCGCAGGCAGCGAGTCCAAACAGGATCGGTAGCGCGGCAAGCCTGAGAAGCCAGTGCATCGCGCCACCTCCGGATCTCATCCTAGCCCTCGACCATTCGCGTCGGACTGCAGTCGCCGTGCCCTACCCGACCGTCGTCAAACGGCACCGCTGAGCGCTTCCAACTCGACGGGTGCGAGCCGGAGTCTCGCCGCCGGAGCGCTCTCCTCGAGCTCGGCGACGGTTCGGGCGCCGACGACGGCCCAGGTCGGGAATGGCTGCTGGAGCACCCAGGCGAGAGCCACCTGGGTCGCGCTCGCGCCGAGCTGGTAGGCAAGGGCGCGGGCCCGGTCGTGGCGCTCGCGGTTGGCGGCCGAATCGAAGGCGGCCAGGACGTTCGCGTCATCCGGGCTCAGCCCGGCCGGGTCCCGAGGCGGATCGGCGAACCAGCCGCGGGCGAGGGGCGTCCAGGCGACGAGCGGCATCGAGGTCCGCTCGTACCAGGCGAGCGAGGCCGGATCGCCGGCGGTCACGCACCCCGGCCAGGGCGGCCGGACCGGCACGGCCAGGGACAGGTTCGGGCTGCTCGCGGCGAACCCCGGGATGCCCCGGCTCCGTGCCCAGGCGTCCGCATCGGCCAGCCGGTCGGTCGTCCAGTTCGACGCGCCGTACGCGGCGACGCGACCGGCCACGCGCTCCGCCTCGAGCGCGGTCAGCAGTTCGCCGACCGGCACCGACGGGTCGTCGCGGTGGAGGAAGAGCAGGTCGATCCGAGCGAGACCCAGCCGGTCGAGGCTCTCGGCCAGCTCACGGGCGATCACCTCCGGGGTCACCCGCGGCGGCCCGTCCTGGGTGGTCGGGTGGCAGACCTTGCCGATGACGACCAGGTCGTCGCGGTCCGCTCGACCGGCCAGCCAGTGGCCGAGGGTCGGCTCGCCGGGATACCAGCGGGCGCTGTCGAAGGCGTTCCCGCCGAGCCCGCGGTAGCGGTCGTAGAGGGCCGGCAGGTCCGACGGCTCGGCGCTCATGCCGAGGATCACCGTCGAGACCTCACGTCCGAGCCCCGGCAGGAGGCGACGCGGGATCGGCCGCGGCGCCGTCTGGCTCACAGCGACCCGGTCAGGCGCCGATGGCGAGGAGCGGGTCGCCGGCGTTCATCGCCAGCGAGCTCACCAGGAACAGCACGACCCCGGCGAGCGGCGCCTCGACGACCCGAAGGCACACCCCGAACGCGTCCTGCATCTCGCCGACGGCCTGGCCCTTCGCCACCTCCTGGCCGACCGAGACGGCCGGGTGCCAGCAGCCCGTCGCGTCGGAGCGCAGCCAGGCCTCGCTCGGCAGGACCCGGGAGGCGCGCCGCGGACCGGGGACCGGCACCGGGATGAGGCCCGCCGCGTGGAGCGCCCGCTCCAACCCGGCGGCGTGGAGCGCGACGTCCGCCTCGGGCCAGAGGCCCTGTCCGCCGACCTCGCCGAGGACCGCCGGGATGCCGGCTGCCGCGGCCGCGGTGGTGGTCGAGCCGGCGGTCGGACCGATGACGATGTAGTCGAGGGCGTAGGCGTCGGCCATCGCCCGGGTCATCGCGTCGACGATCTGGTCGCCCGTCTCCTCGATCCCGTTGAACGAGACGAGCGCCTCGTTCATGTCGCCGCAGTGGCAGTCGATGAACCGGTCCGACGGGGCGATGACGTTGGCGTAGAGCCACGCGGCCAGGCGTTCGGTGGGCGTGCCGGCGGCATCGCCCGGGAAGGAGCGGTTGAGGTTGCGGCCGTCGAGCGGGTCGACGTAGATCGAGCGGGCGGCGAAGGCCGCCGGGTTCGAGATGAGCGACGCCACGAGGCTCCCGGTCATCGTCGCCGGGTCGAGGGCCATCGCCACCCGGCGCAGGGCGGCGATCGAGACGTACTCGGCGCCGTGGATCCCCGCGGTCACCCCGACCCGCGGGCCGGGCCGCGCCCCGTTCAGCACGACGAGCGGGATCTCCACCGTAGCGGCCCCGAGGTCGACCGGGACGAGCCCGGTGACCCGTTCGCCGGGTGTGGCCGAGAGGCCGGCGACGGTCAGCACGCGGGGTCGCCCGGGATCCGTTCGTGTCGCATCGTGGCCCGACGATACACTCCTGACGTGCCCGAGACGCCGATCGGACCGTACCCCGCCCTTCCCCTCGCCGTGCGCGATCCCGAGCCGGCCTCGGCGATCGTTGCGAGCCGTGTCGCCACGCTCATCGCGACTCGCCGGCCGGACCTGGTCGTCGAGCACATCGGCAGCACCGCGGTCCCGGGTCTGGCCGGGAAGGGCGTCGTGGACCTCGGGATCCACCCGGCGGACCCAGCCGACGTCTCGGCGATCAGTGAGCTCCTGCTCGAACTCGGCTTCCAGCGCCAGGGCGGTACCGCGCCGTGGCCACCGACTCGCCCCATGTTCATGGGCGGTCTCGCCCCGGGGGACGATGACGATCGCCCTCGCCAGATCCACCTCCACGTCATCCCCGACCCGGCCGAGTGGGGCCGTCAGATCGCCTTCCGGGATGCGCTCCGGGCGGACCCCGGACGGGTCCAGCGCTACGCGGACCTGAAGCGGACGATCGTCGCCTCCGGGATCCGCAGCGGCGGTCGATACTCGATGGCCAAGACAGCCTTCATCCGGGGCGTCCTGGACGAGGTCGGCTGCGGCCGAGCCGCCGATCCCGCCCGGCGCGACGATCGGCATCCTCGGCGGCGGTCAGCTCGGGCGGATGCTCGGCTTCGCGGCGCGCGCGCTCGGCTACCGGGTGGCGATCCTCGATCCGGACCCGGCCTGTCCGGCCCGGAGCATCGCCGACCGGCAGGTGGTCGCCGCCTACGACGACGTGGACGCGGCGATCGGGCTGGCCGCGGGCTGCGCGGTCGTGACCTACGAGCTGGAGCACGTGGCGGCGGCGGTCGTGGAGGCCCTCGACGAGCGGCTGCCGGTCCGGCCCGGGGTGGTCGCCCTGGCCGAGACCCAGGACCGGCTCGCCGAGCGCCGCTTCCTCGCCGAGATCGACGCCCCGACCGCGCCGTGGCGGGAGGTCCGGAGCTTCGAGGACCTCCGGGCCGGCGTCGGCGAGCTGGGCTTCCCGCTCCGGCTCAAGGCCGCCCTGGGCGGCTACGACGGCCGGAGCCAGGTCCGGATCGCGGCGGCGGACGGCCCGGAGGGCATCGATGCGGCCTGGGCGGCCCTCGGCCCGGTCGCGGCCGGTCCCGGGCTGCTCCTCGAGGCGGAGCTCGACTTCGCCTGCGAGCTGTCCGTCGTCGTCGCCCGCGACCTCGCCGGCCGGGCGGTCCCCTTCCCGCCCGCCCGCAACCTGCACGACCGCGGGATCCTCGTCGAGTCGGTGGCGCCGGCACCGCCGCCGGTCACCGACGAGGTCGTGCAGCGGGCCCGCGAGCTCGGCGAGCGGATCGCTATGCAGCTCGACGTGGTCGGCACGGTCACCGCGGAGCTCTTCCTGCTGGCCGACGGCTCGCTCGTCGTGAACGAGCTCGCGCCGCGGGTCCACAACAGCGGCCACTGGACGATCGAGGGCGCTGCGACGAGCCAGTTCGAGCAGCACGTCCGGGCGATCTGCGGTCTGCCGCTCGGGTCGGCCGACGCCCACGGCCCGACCGCGATCGTCAACCTGCTCGGGACGGGCCCGCTCCGCGACGCCCACCTGACCGGGCTCGAGGCGGCCCTCGCCGACCCGCTCGCCCACGTCCACGTCTACGACAAGCGGCGGGTCTTCGAGCGCCGGAAGATGGGCCACGTGACGGTCGCCGGGGCACCGACGGCCGACGAGGCGCTGGCTCGGGCCCGGGCCGCGGTCGGGCGCCTGACCTGGCTGGACGGGCCGCCAGGGTGACCGCCTGCGTCGCACTCCTTCGGGGCGTCAACGTCGGCGGCCGGAACCGGATCGCGATGACCGATCTGCGCGGGATCGTGGAGTCACTCGGTCACCGTGACGTCGCCACCTACATCCAGAGCGGGAACGTCGTCCTCGCCTCCGATGGCGGTTCTGATCCGGCCGACGAGGACCGCCTCGGCGAGTCGATCCGTATCGCGATCGCGGAGCGTCTCGGCCTGGAAGTAGACGTCATGGTCCGGGGACGCACGGCACTCGACCGGATCGTGGCCGCCGTCCCGTTCCCGGACGCGGATCCGAAGCAGCTCCTCGTGGCGTTCCTCGCCGAGTCACCGACCCCTGAGGCTCGACAGGCCCTCGAGACGATCGAGGCCGCCCCGGAGGAGGTCCGGGTCGTCGGTCGCGAGGCCTACCTCCACCTCCCGAACGGCGTGGGTCGGAGCGTGCTCGCCCCGCTCCTCGAGCGTCGTCTCCGGGTGCGCGCGACGGCCCGGAACCTCAACACCGTCCGGACCCTGCTCAGGATGCTCGAGGGGATCGAGGCCTGAGGCACCGGCGCCACCGGGCCGGGTCGTCCGGAGACTAGAATCGCGAGGACGTCCCGCCGCGCCCGCCCGCAGCTCGACAGGCCCCGACCCAGGAGATCCCCCGATGTCCAGCCAGCCGCATCGCGTGACCGTCATCCCCGGCGACGGCGTCGGGCCGGAGGTCGTCCGCTCGGCGGTCCGGATCATCGACGCGGCCGGCGTCCGAAGGTCGACTGGGAGGAGGCCGAGGCCGGGGCCGAGGTCTTCAAGCGCGGCGACACGCAGCGGCGTTCCGGCGGCGACCCGCGACTCGATCGAGCGGACGAAGGTCGTCCTGAAGGGCCCGCTCGAGACGCCGGTCGGGTTCGGCGAGAAGAGCGCCAACGTCACCCTGCGCAAGCTGTTCGAGACGTACGCCAACGTCCGTCCGGCCCGCGAGCTGCCCGGCGTGCCCGACCCGCTACGCGGGCGAGGGCGTCGACATGATCATCGTCCGCGAGAACGTCGAGGACCTCTACGCCGGCATCGAGCACATGCAGACGCCCGACGTCGGCCAGTGCCTCAAGGTCATCAGCCGGAAGGGCTCGGAGAAGATCATCCGCTACGCCTTCGAGCTGGCCCGCCGGGAGGGCCGCCAGAAGGTCACCTGCGCCACCAAGGCGAACATCATGAAGCTGACCGAGGGCCTCTTCAAAGCGGTCTTCGAGGAGGTCGCCCGGGAGTACCCGGAGATCGCCAGGCCGAGCACCTGATCATCGACAACGTCGCCCACCAGATCGCCAAGGACGCCGGCCCAGTTCGACATCGTCGTCACCACGAACCTCAACGGCGACATCATCAGCGACCTCGCCAGCGGGCTCGTCGGGGGCTCGGCTTCGCCTCGTCCGGCAACTACGGCGACACGGTCGCGATCTTCGAGGCGGTCCACGGCTCGGCGCCGAAGTACGCCGGCAAGGACGTCATCAACCCGACCGCGCTCATCCTCAGCTCGGTGATGATGCTCCGCCACCTCGGCGAGACGGCCGCGGCCGACCGGATCGAGGACGCCGTCCTGGCGACCCTCGAGAGCGGCGAGGCGATGACCCAGGACCTCGTCCGCCAGACCGGCGGCGACGTCGAGCACGCGACCTCGACGACCGGCTTCACCGACGCGGTCATCGAGAACCTCGGTCGGGCACCGACCCGTCGAGCGCGCGGTCGCCGGCGACCGCCCGAGCGCGCCGCACCGCCGACGCCGCTCCAGGGCTGGGACTACCGGCCCGACCGCTATCGCCGGGATCGACCGGCGGACGGTCGGGCTCGACATCTTCATCGCCACCGAGATCGCCCCGGACGTCCTCGGCCGCGAGCTCGAGCGGCTCGCCGGCGACCGCCCCTACGAGCTCGATGTTCGTCGAGGCCGCGGGCACCAAGGTCTACCCGTCGATGGGCCTCATCGCCGGACAGCGTCGGCCTCTCCGGGCGCGCTTCGTGACCCGCGACGGCGGCGACGCGGTCGACGCCGAGCTGCTCGAGCTCCAGGCCCGGGTCGCCGCCTCGTACCCGGGCTGGACCCACGTCGAGAAGCTCCACGTCTTCGACGGCGAGGACGGCTTCACGAAGGCCCAGGGCCAGTAGGGTGGCCGCCAAGCGTGCCCCGAAGGGAGCCTCGGCCTCGGTCCCGCTCGTCGGGATCGTCGGCGGCAGCCGGTCGGACTTCCCGATCCTCGAGAAGGCGGTCGTCGTCCTGACCGAGCTCGGGATCCCGAGCGAGCTGCGGGTCGTCTCGGCCCACCGCACCCCGGATCTCCTCTACCGCTACGCGGAGGAGGCGCCGGGGCGGGGGATCCGGGTGATCGTCGCCGGGGCCGGCGGGGCGGCCCATCTGCCCGGGATGCTGGCCGGCCAAGACGATCCTGCCGGTGATCGGCGTGCCGATCCCGACGCAGCACCTGGGCGGCCTCGACTCGCTCCTGTCGATCGTCCAGATGCCGCGCGGGATCCCGGTCGCGACGGTGGCCATCGGCAACGCCGAGAACGCCGCGCTCCTGGCGGCCGAGATCCTCGCCCTGTCCGACCCGGAGCTCGCCGAGCGGCTGGCCGAGTACCGCGCCGCCCAGACCCAGGCCGTCATCGACGACGAGACGAACCGGGTCTGACCGTCGGTCACGATGGTCGGGGAAAGGCTGGCGGCGGCCGCCACGGCAGGACGTCGCCGACCCGGCGTTTGACGGAATCGCGTCGCGGCCCGATGGTGGGGTGACACAGTCGCACTCGCCGGGCTCGCATTCCGTCTGTCCGAAGCGCCGCGATGGATCGGATGGACCCCATGGCCCGAACGCCCTTCTCCCAGCCTGACGCCAACATCGTCGTGTGCAGCGACGGCTACTTCGACGTCTACCCGCCGATCGCCCGGTCCGACGGCGACAAGCCCGCCTACCGGGGCCACCTCGCCGAGCTCGGTGCGGGGATCCGCGGCAGCGACGATCGGCTCGCGGTCCGGCCGGACTCGGTCGCCCTCGCCGACGCGATCGAGGCCTGGTCCGCGGTCAACGGCGCGGTCGCCGTCCGGGGCGAGCTCGGCCGCGGCCGGGACGGGAACGAAGCCGCGGCCTGACCCGCCCACTGGCGGCCGGTTCTCGCGAACCCGCCGTACACTCGGAACGATGTCCGAGCCCACCGCCGCTCCGGCCACCACGGCCGGCCCCGCTGCCACCGCCACGCCGGCTACGACCTCGCCCGCCACCGACGATCCCCGCTGGGAGCCGGGGATGCCGGTCCTCGACCGCCAGGCCGTCCGCGAACCGGTCCTCCCACCGAGCCTCCAGGGGCAGCCGCCCCGGTCCGTGCCCGAGCTGCGTCCCACCCCGCTCCAGAAGCACTACATCAACCTCTCGGTCGTCGCCCTCGTCTGCGGGGCCATCGCAATCACCGCCCTGGAGATGGGTGTCCCGCTCAGCAGCCCGCTGGTCAAGCTGTGCGTCCTCATCGGCGCGCCGCTCCTCTTCGCGACGACCGCCGACGCGGGTCTCCGGATCTGGCGCTCGGCCTGGGCCTGGATGCCGGTGAACCCGGGTCGCGGTCTGTTCCGGCTGGCCTGGTTCGGAGCGACCGTCATCCTGCTCGTCCTCCTCGTCGCGGCGACCTGGGCGGTGCTCACGGCATGACCACCGAGCGGGGCCGCGACGGTCGCTCCACCGACATCCCGTCGGGCGGCGGCGTTCCCGCCTGGCTGGACGCGACGCTCAACCACTGCTCGCGCTGCGGGAGCGGGCTGGTCTACGGCCCGCTCGACGGCGAGCACCGCCACCGGCTGGCCTGTCCGTCGTGCGGTCACATCGCCTACGTGAATCCGCGCCTGGTGGCCACCACCCTGCCGGTCACCGAGACCGGCGAGGTGGTCCTCATCCGACGGGGGATCGCCCCGGCCATCGGCAGCTGGGCCCAGCCGGGGGGCTTCCTCGAGGTCGACGAGACGGTCCACGAAGGGGCCGTCCGCGAGACGCTCGAGGAGACCGGCCTGCTCGTCGAACCGGGCTGGATCGTGGGCCTCTACTCGCGGCTCGAGGCGAGCGTCGTCGTCTGTGTCTACGAGGCGCGGGTCGTCGGGGGTGCGCCGACCCCGACGCTCGAGGCGACCGAAGTCATCGCCTTCGCCCCGGAGGCGATCCCCTGGGACGGGATCGGGTTCAAGACGACGTACTACGCCCTGGTCGACTGGCTGGCGCTCCGCCACCCGGACCTGGACCCGGGACCGCCGCCGGCCTGGGGTCCCTGGGAGGGCTGAGCCGGATCAGGCGGCTGGCGGAGACTCGAGACCAGCCATCGCGGACGAGACGGGTCGAGCAGTGGCGGTCAACCAGCCCCAGGCGCTCGAGAGGAGCCCGATGACGGCGATCGACGCGGCACCGATGGCGGTCAGGCCGACCGCAGTGGTCCAGTTCGCCTGGCCGTCGCCGGCCGAGTTGGCGATGACGAGCAGGCCCTGGAAGCCGAGCATCCCGGCGATCATCCCGACGAGGGCGACCGCGAGGGTCGCCGCGGCGGCCCACCAGTGCCGGCCCCGGAGACCCCAGGCGGTCACGATGAGTGCGGCCCCGAGGAGGGCCCAGATCAACGAGTAGTCCCGGCTCGCGCCGTTCCCCGCGGCGATCGCCACGGCGTAGCCGAGGAGCCCGCCACCGGCGACGACGAGGATCCCGAAGATCGCGTTCACGGAGGGCGGTCGGGGGAGCACCTTCCGCCGCGCCGACCCGACCCCGGCAGCGTCGGGTGCCAAGGCGGTCTCCCCGGTCGATCCGTCCGGCGGTGGCACGTCCCACACGTCGCGGGCGGCGTCGAACACCGGCTCGGTCGCCTCGCTCGGTCCCGTCTCCATCGGATCTCCCAGCGTCGCCGGGCGAACGGCCCGGATCGCGGGTAGTCTGCCTCGCCGTTCGTCCTATCCGCTATCCCCCGCCCGTCCTGCCGGGCGAGGTCACGGCGCGAGGGCCCCGATGACGACCGCGATCCGAAGACGATCCCGGTTCGGATCGGAGACCCCGTCGGCGGGCGCCACCTCGACGACCATCGTCCCGTTGGGGTGGACCGCCGGCAGCTCGATCACCGCTCGGTAGCGTCGTCGGCCGTCGGGGCCGGTCGGGTCCGTCGTCGCCACCTCGAGGTGGTCGATCACCCGGTTGCCACGCGCCTCGAGCTGGACGGTGACCGTGCCGACCTCGGCCGCGGCCGAGCCCTCGACGACCAGATCGCGGGTGGTGATCTCGGCGAACGGCTCGACCGGGCGGTCGATCGTCACCGATCCGGGGGTGCCGATCCGGAAGCGGATCGACCCCAGGGGTCGGCTCGGGGCGAGCGTGATCGCGCCGTCCCGGACCTCCAGGATCGCTTCGGGGGCCGGTCGCGGATCGGCGATCGCCAGCCAGCCCGAGTAGCTCCCGTCGAGTCCGGTCGCCAGGCGCCGCACGACGTCGCGCCGCCCAGGTACTCGGAGACGCACCACGACCTGGGCCGGCCGGTAGGTCAGGACGCGACCCGAGACACCGAGCCGGACCGAGGCCGGGATCTCGTCGTCGGGCTGGGGCTCGAAGGCGGCGATCGAGCCGACGACCGGGATCGGTCCCCGGATCCCGGCCGGGACGGATCCGGCGGCGACATCGACCGGGGATCCATCGACCGTGGTCGCCCCGGGCGACGACGGAGGGCTGCCGACCGCCGCGGTCGAGCTCGTCTCCGGGGCCCGGCCGAACCAGCCGAGTCCGACGACCAGCCCGACCAACGCGACGAAGGCGACGGCGCTCAGCCCGGCCGAGCGTCCACCACCGGTTCGGAGGGCGTAGGTCTCGGGTTCCTGGGCCATGGCCGGCTCGCCTTCATGGGACGCGGGGCGATCGGCCTAGCTGAGGTCGACGAAGACGTTCTTCGTCTCGGTGTACATCTCGATGGCGTGCATCCCGAGCTCGCGGCCGATGCCCGACATCTTGTAGCCGCCGAACGGCGCCTCGGTGTGGACCGAGCTGTTGCAGTTCACGCTGAGGACGCCGGCCTGGAGCCCCTTCGCGGTCCGCAGGGCCTGGCCGATGTCGCGGCTCCAGATCGAGCCGGACAGGCCGTACGGGGTGGCGTTGGCGAGGCGGATCGCCTCCTCCTCCGTGTCGAACGGGATGATCGACACGACCGGGCCGAAGATCTCCTCGCGGGCGATCCGCATGTCGTTCGAGACGCCGTCGAAGACGGTCGGCAGGACGTACGTCCCGGCGGCCAGCGCCGGATCGTCCGGGATGCCGCCCGCCGGCCAGCAGCTC
The DNA here is from genome assembly GCA_963809595.1 of uncultured Chloroflexia bacterium. Classification (GTDB taxonomy): domain Bacteria; phylum Chloroflexota; class Limnocylindria; order Limnocylindrales; family CSP1-4; genus Chersky-267. Next base: position 111,507 of record CAWEKG010000004.1, read on the forward strand.
CGCACCCTCCTCCCGGCCGATCCGCGATGTAGTCGAGGACCCGCTCGCGCTGACGCGGATGGACCATCGGCCCGACCTCGGTCGCCTCGTCGGCCGGGTCGCCGACCTTGACCGTCCGGGTCGCCGTCGACGAACAGCTCGACGACCTGGTCGTGGACGGACCGCTCGACGAGGATCCGGCTCCGGGCGCAGCAGTCCTGACCGCAGTTGTCGAACACGGCGTAGGGCGACTCGCGGGCGAACCGCTCGAGGTCGGCATCGGCGAAGACGATGTTCGGGCTCTTGCCGCCGAGCTCCAGGCTGACCTTCTTCACGTTGTTGGCGGCCAGGCGCATGATCTCCTGCCCGGTCGTCGTCTCCCCGGTGAAGGCCACCTTGCCGATCCCGGCATGACCGGCGATCGCCGCTCCGGCCGACCCGCCCGGTCCCGGTCACGACGTTGACGACGCCGGCCGGGAAGCCGGCCTCGAGGGCCAGCTCGCCGAGCCGGATCGCCGTCAGCGGGGTCCAGCTGGCCGGCTTGAGGATGCAGGTGTTGCCGGCCGCCAGGGCCGGGCCGAGCTTCCAGCTGGCCATCAGCATCGGGAAGTTCCAGGGGACGATCAGGCCCACGACGCCGATCGGCTCGCGCAGGGTGAAGTCGAGCCCGGGCTTGCTGACCGGGATCGTCTCGCCGAAGACCTTGTTGGCCGCCCCGCCGTAGTACTCGAAGACGAGGCTCGCCCCGAGGACCTCGCCGCGGGCGCCCGAGATCGGCTTGCCGACGTTGCGCGACTCGAGCCGGGCGAGCTCCTCGAGGTTCGCCTTCACCAGCGCCGAGAACTTGGCGAGGGTCCGGCCGCGCTTGCTGGCCGACCAGGTGGACCAGCCCTTGGGGTCGTCGAAGGCGCGGGCCGCCGCCTCGACCGCCCGGTCGACGTCCTCCGGGCCGCCCAGCGGGGCGGTGGCCATGATCCGACCGGTCGCCGGCTCCAGGACGTCGAACGTCCGCCCGTCGGCGGCGTCGACCTGGCGGCCGCCGACCACCATCTTCACGGCGGTCGGCGCGATGGCAGTCTCGGGCTGGGTCGTCATCGTCGGGGTCCTCGGCTTGACTCGGTCGGGCGCTCCCGGCCCGGTGGGTGTCAGGGCCCGATGATACGCCCGCCCGGAGCCCCGGCCGGACCATGCTGCGACCCGGTCGGGCGGTCGGAACGGCCCTGTGCGCTCGCGGTGCGCTGCCTACACTCGACCCATGACCCCGCCGCCCCGGACCAGCGATCGGGCCCGCTCAGCGGGGACGGTGTTCGGCGCGATCGGGCGTCGGCGGGCCGCCGTCTGGCTCGTCGTCGCGGGCGCGATCGTGGCCGTCGGGACGGCGGGCTACGTCATCCTCCAGGGCTGGAGCGTCTCCGACGCCCTGTACATGACGGTCATCACCCTGACCACGGTCGGATTCAAGGAGGTCGCCGATCTCGACACGGTGGGTCGGATCTGGACGATGCTCCTGGCGATCGCCGCGGTCGGCATCATCTTCGGCACGGTCGGTCTGGTCGCGGAGGCGCTGCTCAGCGACGCGACGAGCGGACGCAGGGAGGCGAAACGGATGGACCAGACGCTGGCCGCTCTGCGCGACCACTACATCGTGTGCGGTTACGGTCGGGTGGGCTCGATCGTCGCCCGGGAGCTCGCCCACAGCGGTCACCGGGTGGTGGTGGTGGACATCCGTCCCGAATCGCTCGATGCGGCCCGGGCGGACGGGCACCTCGCGGTCGCCGGCGACGGGACCACCGACGCGATCCTCCACCGGGCCGGTGTCGAGAGGGCGAAGGGCCTGGTGACCTCGATCGACTCGGACGCGAACAACGTCTTCGTGACCCTCAGCGCCAGGGCGATGAACCCGGGCTTGTTCATCGTCTCCCGGGCCAGCGCCCGGGAATCGGAGGCGAAGCTCAGCCAGGCCGGGGCGGACCGGGTGGTCTCGCCGTACCGGATGGCCGGGCACCGGATCGCCGAGCTCGCCGTTCGACCCCAGGTCGCCGACTTCATCGATGCCGCTCTGTCCCACGGCCAGCTGGCGTTCAGCATGGAGGAGGTCCAGGCGACCGCCGGTGGCGTGCTGGCCGGGCGGACGGTCGGCGCCTTGCGCGACGAGGGGATCTTCACCCTGGCGATCGTCCGGGGCGTCGGGTCCTATGAGCCGAACCCCACCGACAGCCGGGTCGTCGCGGTGGGCGAGAACCTCATCGTCTCGGGACCCAGCGAGCCGCTCAGGATCCTGCGCGACCGCGCCTAGGCGGGACCGGCCGGGCCGCCGGGGCCCGCCCCGAGCTCGCGATCGACGTTCGCGATGAGCTCGGCGATGAGGTCCCGCATCGCGTCGCGGATCATCCGGTCACCGAGCGCCGCGAGCTGGCCGCCGGCCTCGAGGTCCACGGCGTAGTCGACCCGGGTCGTGGCCGGACCGGTCGAGGTGAAGGTCATCGGGACCGACAGGCTGAAGCTGCCACCGAGACCACGCGGCCGGCCGGTCATGGCCAATCGGATCCGGTCCGGGGGCTCGGGATCGGTGAGGACGCCGTCGATGTCCACGCGGATCTTCAGGAACTGGACCCGGGCCACGATGACGCCGTGGAACCGGCCGGGTCCGTCCACGACCAGGTCGTCCATCCCGGGCAGGATCCGGGCCAGCGCCTCCTGGTCCTGGAGGATCGCCCAGACCGCGTCCGGCGGGCCGGCGACCTCCGCCCGATCCTCGACGATCCGGGTCACGGTTCCTGCCGCGACTCGTCCCTCGCGACCGGCGCCTGGTCGACCCCGGCGTGGGCGGGCTCGGCGCCGGCGTCGGCCGAGTCGGCGTCCTGGGCGGAGTCCGCTTCCGCCGCGTGGGTCCGCGGTTCCTCCACGGCCACCGCCCGGTCCACCGCGAACATCGCCGCACCGACGATCCCGGCGTCGTTCCGGAGCTCGGCGGCCACGACCGGGACACGGACCGTCAGGAACGGCACGAAGCGCTCCGGGCCCTTGCTCACCCCGCCGCCCAGGATGATGAGGTTCGGGCTGAACAGCCGGTCGATCGCGATGAGGTGCTCGTCCAGGTCGGCCGCCCAGCCCTTCCAGGACAGGCCGCGCTTGAGCCGGGCGTCGGCCGACGAGCGTCGCTCGGCGTCCTTGCCCCGGATCTCCATGTGCCCGAGCTCGGTGTTCGGGACGAGCGTCCCGTCGATGAACAGGGCCGAGCCGAGCCCGGTCCCGAGGGTCAGGACGAAGACGACGCCGCGCTGCCCGACTCCCGCCCCGAAGCGCATCTCGGCCACTCCGGCGGCGTCCGCGTCGTTGACGATGGAGACCGGCCGACCGAGCGCCCGTCCGAACTCGATGCCGGCCGGGAAGTCGATCCAGGCCGGGTCGATGTTGGCGGCCGAGCGGGTCACCCCGTCCACGACCACCGACGGGATGCCGATCCCGACCGGCGCCGTGGCGGCTTCGGTCTCGTCGGGCAGGCCGCTGACGATCCGCCGGACGAGGCGGACGGTCGCCTCGACCACCGCGTCGGGGCGCGACGGGTTCGGGGTCGTGATCCGCTGCCGGTCGCCGACGAGCTGCCCGGTCGCGACGTCGACGGCGCAGGCCTTGATCCCGCTGCCGCCGATGTCGATCCCGATGGCGAGATGGGTCACCGTGGCGCCCCTAGAAGTAGTTGATGCTGATGCCGCCGTCGACCACGAGCTGGGCGCCGTTCGTGAAGCGCGACTCGTCGGAGGCCAGGTAGACCGCCATGTTGACGATCTCCTCGGGCTTGCCGAAGCGACCGGTCGGGTTGCGAGCGAGGCGGAGCTGCTTGGCCGCCTCGTCCTTGAGCAGCCAGTCCATGAGCAGGGGCGTCTCGATCGGGCCGGGGCAGATCGCGTTCGTCCGGACGCCCTTCGGGCCGAACTGGACGGCCAGGCTCCGGGTCAGGGCGAGCAGGGCGCCCTTCGAGGCGGTGTAGGCATCCTGGGGCACGGAACAGCCGACGAGGGCGACGAAGCTGGCGATGTTGATGATCGAGCCCGAGCCCTGGGTCATCATCGGGGGCAGGGCGTACTTGCAGCCGAGGAAGACCCCCCGGACGTTGACCGCCATGACCTGGTCCCAGACGTCGACCTCGGTGTCGGTCACCGAGTGGTCGGCCTCGGGCATGATCCCGGCGTTGTTGTAGAGGACGTCGACGCGGCCGTAGGTCGCGATCGCGTGGTCGACCATGGCCTTCGCGTCGGCCTCCTTCGAGACGTCGGCCCGGACGAAGCTGGCCGTCCCGCCGGCGGCCTCGACGAGCCCCACCGTCTCCCGCCCGGCGGCTTCGCTGAACTCGGCGACGACCACCTTCGCCCCGTGCCCGGCGAAGATGAGGGCGGCCGTCCGGCCCATCCCGCTGCCACCGCCGGTGATGATCGAGACCTTGTCCTCGAGTCGCAGCATCGTCGTCCCGTCCTTCGTGCATCGTCGCGCGGTCGTGTCGGCCGCGCCGGATCCCGTGGCCCTGAGCGTACGTCATCGGGCGAGGTCGTCGTCCGCCGCCCGGAACCACGGCCGCGCCCGAGCCAGCCCGATGAGCGCCACCGAGAAGAGGCCGGTGAGCAGCCAGCCGATCGGCTCGAACCCGAACAGCCAGGCCCCGACCAGGAGCTCGAGACTCGCGACGATCACCGCGACCGCCCAGTCGCGTCCGCCCCAGGCCCGGACCGCGGAGATCATCCCCATCGTCGCCAGACGCGGCAGTGATGGCCAGTGGCGCGTGGGGCGGTCGATCGATCTGCACCGGTCAGGAGGATCGCCACGGCGCCGAGCTGGACGCCAGCACCCAGGACCAGGGCGGTCGCCCCGATGACCACCGACAGGGGTCGCTCCGCCGGTTCCAGGGGCAGCCCGCCGAGCGGCTCGGGGTCGGGCGCGTCGGTCCAGGCGTGATCCCGCCAGTTGTTGTCGCCGGGTGCGCGCTCGTCGCCGGTTGACTTGCTCAGGATGCGCCTCCGTCGGGTGGGTCGACCGGCGAAGGCCCCGTGGTCTCATCCCCGGACACCGTCCGTCGAAGCTCGGTCGCCCGCCGGCGCAGGTCCTGGAAGTAATCGGTGCCCGTGATCTCGGCGACCTTCTTCGCCTGGCGGGTCTCGTCGATCTCGATGGTCAGCTCGCGAACCTGCGCACGCAGGCGCTCCTCGCGCGCCCGGACCTCGCGGGCCATCCGCACGAACGTCCGGGCCAGCTGGCCGAGGGCGTCCTCGCGGGCGGCGACCCCATCGAGCTCGGTCACCTGGAAGGCATCGGCCTCGACGGCGGCGGCCGCATCGGTGACGTGACCAACCTGCTCGATGTACTCGGCCTGGACCTGGTTCGTCGTCCGGAGGGCCGACACCGTCTCCCCGAGGCGGGCGGTCATGGCATTGAACGTCCGGGCCAGGACCCCGATCTCGTCGCTCGACTCCACCGATGCCCGCGCGTCCAGGTCACCGCCGCCGATCGCCTGGGCGACACCGGTCAGGCGTCGGATCGGCCCGGCGATCGAGCGTCGGAAGGCGAACGCCAAGAGTACAGCGACGAGCAGCGCCCCCCCACCGCCGACGAGCGCCTGGGCCGCCGCCGAGCTCAACGTGTCTCGGCCGTCGCTGAGCTCGCTCCGGAGGAGGGCCTCCTCGTCGATCGTGGTCTGGTTCAGGATGGCCAGCATCCGGTCGGTGACCGGCGTGACCTCGGTGCGGTAGAGGTAGAGGTCCTCGCGGGCGTGCTCGCCCTCGACCGCGGCGAACATCTCGTCGGGCAGCGGGGCGAAGGCGTCGCGGGCGGTGGCGATCGTGTCGAGGTCGGCCCGCTGGGCGGGATCGAGGGCCGTTCGGCGGTCCTGGAGCCGACCCCAGGCCGACTCATTGATCGTCTGGTTCGAGGTGTACTCGAACTTGAACGACGGCCTGCCCGTCGTGACGTAGCCGCGCAACCCGGCGATCTCGCTCAGGAACGAGCTCTGGAAGTCCGCGATGTCGGCCAGCAGGGCGACGCTTGCTGGGGTAGCCGGCCGGCTCTGCTGGGTGTCGATGAGGTCGGCTGTCGCGACCAGGATCGGGGTGATCGCCGTCTGGGTCGGGCCGAGCAGGGTGCGGAGGGCCGGTTCGCGCTGGAGCTGATCGTCGCGGATCGCGAAGAGGCGATCGGGCAAGGGGGCCCAGGTCGCGTACGCCTCCCGGAAGTCGGCAAGGTGCCGGGTCAGGCTGGCGATGTCGGTCGCATGGCCCGACGCCGCAGCGTCGCGGGCGATCGCCTCGAGCGAGGCGAGATCGGACTCGAACCCGGCCCGCGCCGTGGCGTACGCGTCGCGGATGACCGGATCGCCGAGGGCGAGATAGCCCCGGACCTGGTTGAGCATCAGGAGCAGGTCGGCCTGCGCCTGGGCCGAGGCGAGGGCGGTCGGCGCCCGGAGGTCGTCGGTGAGGTCGATCCGGGACGTCGCCCGCTGGCTGGCCAGGATGCTCCCCGTCACGACGACGAGGGTGACCACGACCAGGCTCCCGAAGGCGATCGAGAGCTTGGCCGCGATCGGGCGGTCGGCGAACCACCGGCGGACGCCGCGACGACCCGCCGGCCGCTCGGTCACTTGCGGGTCCAGTCCGCGATGTTCCAGATCTCGAGGTCCCACGGGCTGATGTCGAGACCGACGAGCGAGGTGCTGGCCCCGCTCACATCGGCGAGGTGGCTGAGCGGGATCACGGCTCCGTCGTCGACGAGCTTGTCGTTCATCTGCTTGAAGATGGCCTCGCGCTTGACCGGGTCGATCTCTGCCTGGGCCTGCTGGTAGAGGGCATCGAACGCGGGGTCACAATAGCGGGACCAGTTCGGCTTGGACCAATTGTTCGCCTTCTGGGCGATGCTGTCGCAGGTCCAGGCCTGCATGTACGCGGCGGGATCCGGGCTCTTGTTGCTGAACGCGAACTCCTCGAGGTCGGCGTAGAACTGGCGTCGGGTGTCGGTCGTGTTGTCGACCGGGCCGAAGAAGACCCCGGAATCGATGTTCTTGAGCTGGACGTCGATCCCGATGGAGCGGAGCGCCTTCTGGGCGATCGCCTGCGTCTGCTGGCGGACCGGATTGATCGACGTCTGGAAGGTGAGCTTCAGGGGGATCCCGTTCTTGTCCCGGATCCCGTCGCCGTCGTGGTCCGTCCAGCCGGCGCCATCGAGGAGCTTCTTGGCCGCCTCGAGGTCGTACGCAGGGGCCGCGTGATCGGAGCGGAAGCTCTCGGGCGACACCAGCAGCGTGTCGGTCGGCTCGCCGCCGGCGCCGTAGAGGGGCTCGATGGCCGAGCGATCGATCGCGTGGGCGATCGCCAGGCGGACGTTCCGGTCCGAGAGGACGGGGTTCGGGTTCCCCGCGAACGACCGCTCGCCGTCTGCTGTCGCCTCCTTCGGGTCGCTGAAGTTGAGCATGATCCGCTCCACGAAGGCCCCGGGCGGCTGGAGCACCTGGCCCTTGCCAGCGGCGGCGATCTTGGCCGTCTCCGCGTCGTCCACCTGGAGATTCCAGGCGTAGTCGACCGCACCCGTCTCGATCGCCTGGGAGGCGACAACGGCATCACCGCCACCGCCCTGGAGCTCGACCTTGGCGAAGAACGGCTTGTCGGGGTCGCGGTAGAACGGGTTCGCCTCGTAAGCCGTTCTCGTCGTCTTGACGGCCTGGCCGCCGACGACCAGGACGTCCTCGTTGCTGAACGAGACGACCCGGTAGGGACCGGTCCCGACCGGCATGAGGTTGGCCGGGGCGGCGGCCGCGTTCTTGCCGTTGTAGGGCTCGAAGACGTGCTTGGGGATGATCATCCCGAGCGGTCCGGTGAACGGGATCGACCAGGCCGGGTTACGGTCCTTGAACACGACCTTGACGGTCGTCGGGTCGACGACCTGGACGTCCGAGACGGACGCGAAGGCGCTGGCCGAGGTCGCGCCGACGTCGGGGTTCGTGGCGTACTGCCAGGTGAAGCGCACGTCGTCGGCGGTGAACGGCTTGCCGTCGGACCACTTCACGCCGGGCTTGAGCCGCCAGGTGACCGAGGTCCCGTCGGAGGCAACGTCCCCGTTCTCCAGGCTTGGGGCCTCGGCTGCGAGGAACGGGATGAGCTCGCCCTTGGCGCTGAAGGCCGCGAGCGGCTCGTAGGTGATCCGGCTCGCCGAGAGGTCCTTGGTTCCCGGCGACAGATGCGGGTTGAGGATCGTCGGCGCCTCCCAGTAGAAGAGGGTGAGGGTGCCACCGGTCCCGCGGGCGCCCGCCGCCGACGGCGCCGCCGACGAGCCGGCAGCCGTCCCGCTCGGGGCGACCGAGCTCGGAGGGGTCGCCGACGGACTCGACACCGTCGAGCTGCCGCAGGCACCCACCAGGAACGGGACAGCCAGGACGACGGTGCGGCCGATCCGCCCGAAGTCTCGACCTGGGTATCCGGGACGTGTCATCCGATCCTCCTCGGGACCTGATCTGCGGGACGGCTTGGGTGGGATCTCGTCGACTCCTGCGGATCGATCCGCCCGACGATAGCGAGCAACCGTCTCCCGCTCAAGACGGCTGCGCGCCGGCGGCCCCATCGGTGAGACCGGCGGCGACCGCCCTCGTCGCGGGCGTCAGCTCAAACCGGATCGTCCCCCCGGGATCGTCGACGATGAGCTGGCCGCCACCGCCGGGCGACGTGGGGGCCATCATGGTCGGTCCTCCCTCGGCCGAGACCAGGCCCGAGATCGCGGTCGATTCGCCGTCATGCGAGACCACGTGGGCCCAGACCCTGAGCTCCGCGGTGCCGCCGACGGGGAGGGCAACGGACACGGATCGGAGGCGGGCGGGGTCGGCGATCGTCGCGGAGGAGGCGACCATCCGGCGCTCCCCCGCGCCGTCCGTGACGATGACCTCGGTCACCAGCGGCCGTCCGCTCGCCGTGACGGTCACGATCCCGCGCTCGGGCGGTCCGGGTTCCCGGCGCAGCTCGATGACCGTGCGCGACCGGTAGGAGCCATGTCGCCAGGTGACGAGCCAAACGATCGGGATGGACGCTGCGACGAGGAGCGCCAGGCTCCGCTCGATCGCTCCGGTCCAGATGACCAGGCCGTAGGACAGCTCGGCCAGGAAGAAGACGCCGATCGTGACAGTGACGACGACGGGGTTCCCGATCAGTCCGAGGACCCGACCTGGGATCCGGTCGCCTTTCCGGCGGGCGGCCACCAGCATGAGCATCGGGAAGACGCCGCCGAGGAGCGGCAGGGTGATCGTGCCGACCACGCTCAGCGGCCCGGTGAACGAGATGCTCCCGAGGGCGATCAGCAGCTCCACCCCCACGAAGATCAGGGCGATCGGTGCGGCCCGGACGAGGAAACCCGGGACGCGCGAGCGGACGGAGGCCCCGACGGCCGTCCGGACCGACATCGAGGGGACCAGCTCGGCCATCTGGTTGAACAGGCTGAGCGAGAGATAGACCGAGCCGAGCCCCACGGCCAGGACGACGTAGACGGACCCGAGGACGTTGACGATGGGTCCGACCTTCGTGGCCAGCGGGGTGATCGCGGTCCCGGAATAGCCCACCAGGGTGTCGCTGCCGAGGGCCAGCCCGATCGAGACCACCGCGAGGACGTAGAGGGCCATCGCCGCGAACATCGCCCCCACGTTCCCCCAGAGGAGCGCCCGGCCGCTCGGGTCCCGGGCGAGCACCACCTTCGCCGCGTTCCCCGCCGAGGTGTGCCCGAAGTAGGCCATGAGCGCCACCCCGAACACGAGCTCGAGTGTGGACGCGTCGATGGACAGGCGGTCGAGGGCCACGCTCGGGAAGGTCGCCGCGTCCGGCCGGGCGTTCGCCAGCGCGAGCAGCGAGATCGTGGTGATGAGGGCGATGTTCGCGACCCCGATGGTGAGCGCCGAGGCGACCGTCGCGTCGAACGAGCCGCGCCACAGGAAGAGCAGGTTCACCGCGAACAGGAGGGCCGCCCAGGCGCCGATCGGCAGGCCGGTCGCTCCGCCCAGGGTCGAGCCAAAGCCGACGAGGGCCACCACGAACCCGACCGCATTGAGCAGGAAGAGGGCCGGGGTCAGGACGGCGTTCCCGGGCCGTCCGAGGTAATCGCCCACGAGCCGGCCGAAGTACGACGACCCGTAGCGCATGTTCCCGTTCCGGGTGATGCCTTCGACCAGGGCCGACACCGTCAGGACGTTCACCAGGCCGAAGACGATGAGGAGCGCCGCCGCCGCCCAGACGCCCAGGCCGGCGAAGGCGATCGGCAGGGCGAGGATGCCGCCACCGACCGTCTCGGTGAGGGTCAGGGCGAAGGCCAGCCAGGCCGGCGGCAGGTCCTCGATCCGGGCCGCCGCCCGGCTCCGCCACCAGCGCCACCGCTCCCGGGTCGGGAGCGGTGCTTCGGCCAGGGAGGCGAGCGTCCGGCCCGCCTGTCGCTCGAAGGCGTTCGCGACCACGGACCCCGAGGCGTCGAGGGCGCGCCGGATGCCCGCGGCCTGGGCCGGCAGACCGTACTTGTCGGCGATCACCTTGAGGATCGCGGCCCGACCCTCGGCATCCGGTGGCAGCAGGTCCGCCCAGTGATCGGCGTGCCGATCCAGGTCCTGGAGCGACGGCCGGAGCGGCGGGGTCCGACCCTCGCCGAGGGCCGCCATGAAGGCGCCCTCCTTCTCGGCCTCGGTCGTGTCGGTCTCGAACGTGGCCATCGCCCGGCGGTCCCGGGCGACCAGGCGCGCGGTCCGGCTCTCGATGGCGAAGAGGAGGGTGCTGGCGCGTTTCGCCGGCAGGCCGTGGAGCAGCTCGTCGCGCGAGAAGCCGAACCCCTCAGCCACCGACCGCCGCTGGCACCAGGCTCTCGGCCACGATCCGGTACAGGTCGGACAGCTCGTGGTCCGGGTTGCGGACCACGAAGATCCCCTCGCTGGCGAGCCGCATCAGGTCCTCGGAATGGGGGAGCACCGCGGCCACGGGACAGCCGTAGGCGTCCTCGACCCGACGGGCGACGGCGGCCGTGTCGAAGCCCTCGGGGGTCTTGTTGACGACGATCCTGATCTTCGGGACCTGGAGCTCCTGGGCCACCTTCGCCGTGATCCCCGTCCCCTCGTAGTCCTGGCGGTCGGGGCGCATCACGATGAGCAGGGCGTGGGAGATCACCAGCGAGAGGAGCGTTTCCTCGTTGAGGCCCGGGTGGGTGTCGATGAGGAGGACGTCCAGGGACAGCTCGTCGACAAGCTGGCGGAAGCCCGCCGTCATCCGCTCGGCGTCGTAGCCCTCCCGCAGGACCCGGGCGATCTCACCCGGCTTCATGCTCGAGGGGATCAGGTGGATCGCGCCGGGCGGCGCGATCCCCTGGGCGGCGCTCACGTCCTGGGCGATCTCGCCGATCGGACGGCCATGCCACAGGAAGTCGTTGAGCGAGGCCTCGACGTCGTCACCGGCCAGCCCGAAGAGGACGTGGATCCCGGGCGACTGGATGTCCGTGTCGATCACGCCCACCCGCCGGCCCTGCATGGCGAAGACGGCGGCCAGGTTCGCGGTGGTGTTCGACTTCCCGGTCCCACCCCGGAAAGAGTGGACGGAGATGATGGTTGCCACGGAAGACCACCTCTCGGGTCGCTGGGGATGACGACGATCGAGGCTGGGGTTGGGCCGAGGGCAGAAGCCTACATGGCCGGTCGAGGCCGGCGTCGGGCGTTGGTGCGCTCGGCGCACGGGCGGGGCCGGGAGCTCATCGTTGTCCAGCCTCGTCGGGCTCGCCGTCGACGATGCCGCGAAGGGTCGCCGCCCGACCGCGCAGCTCCTGGAAGAAGTCCGAGTCGGTGATCTCAGCGACCTTCGTCGCCTGGCGCGCCTCGTCGATCTCGATCCGCAGCTCGCGGACCTCGGCCCGCAGACGTTCCTCCCGGGCCCGGACCTCGAGGGCCATCCGCTGGAACGTCCGGGCCAGCTGACCCAGCGCGTCCTCGCGGGCCGAGACCGCCTCGAGGGTCGCCGGCTCGAAGGCCCCCGCCTCGACGGCCCCGGCGGCGGAGGTCAGCTTGCCGACCTGCTCGAGGTACTCGAGCTCGAGGTCGCGCAGCCGCTTCGATGCGAGCGAGGTCGAGACGCGCGCCTTCAGGATCGCCCCGTTGAACGGTTTGGGAAGGTAGTCCGCCGCGCCCATCTCGATGCACCGGACCACGCTGTCGAGCTCGTCGACCCCGGAGATGACGATGACCGGCAGATCGCGCAGCCGGTCGTCGGCCTTCATCCGGCGGAGGGCCTCATAGCCGTCCATCTCGGGCATGAGCAGGTCGAGCAGGACTACGTCGATCGGGGGGTCGTGGGCCGCCTGGACGATCTCCAGGGCCATCCGCCCGTTGTCCGCCTCGATCGTGGCATAGCCGAGGCTTGCGAGCGCACGGACGAGGATCGTCCGATTGAGCCGGGCGTCGTCGACGACGAGGATCGTCCCCGCGGTCTCGCTCACGTCGCGTCGGTCCCCGCACCGTTCTGGCCAGCCAGCGTGCCGAGCGCCGCGGCGACCGCCTCGAACTCGGTCTCGGCCGCCTCCCGTCGGGGGTCGAGCTCGGCGAGGTCGTCGGCTGCCGCGGCCGCTTCGATGTCGCGACAGATCCCGGCCAGTCGCGTCGCGCCGAAGGTCGCGCTCGTCGACTTCAAGGTGTGGGCGGCGCGCCGGACCGCTGCGGCATCGCCCTCGGCGAGGCCCGCGCGCAGCTCCCCGAAGAGCCCCGGGCTGTCGCCCAGGTACGTCTCGATGAGCTCGGCGAGGAACTCGCGATCGCCGCCGACGGTCTCGAGGAGATCGGCGAGGGCGGCCGGATCGAGGGTCGGGTCAGGCATCGCTGGCTCCCGGCGACGGGCTCGCGGCGAGGGCCGCCGCGAGTTCGGCTGGTCGGATCGGCTTCGAGACGTAATCGCTCATCCCGGCGGCAAGGTAGGCCTCCCGATCTCCGGCAAGCGCGTTCGCCGTCATCGCCACGATCCACACGTCCCGGGCAGGTCCGTCGCCCGACCGGATCCGGCGAGTCGTCCCGAGTCCGTCCAGCTCGGGCATCTGGACGTCCATCAGGATCACGTCGTAGGTGCTCCGCTCCAGGGCGGCGATGGCCTCCAGTCCGTTGCCGGCGACGTCGGCGGTGTAACCCATCTGGGCGAGGAGCCGGATCGCCAGCTTCTGGTTCACGGCGTTGTCCTCGGCCAGGAGGATCCGCAGCGGGTGCCGCCGACCGAGCTCCCGATCCGCTGACGGGCGCTCGGACATCCGCACCGACGGCGCCCGCTCGTCACCGTGGAGGACCGTCATCACCGCATCGTGGAGCGCGGACGGCTTGACCGGCTTCGTCAGGAACGCCGCGACCGCCGGCGACTCCCGGTCGCGGCTCCCGACCGACGACAGGATGACGATGGGTACCTTCGCGCCCGCCACCGTCGCCCGGATCCGTTCGGCCAGGGCGTAGCCGTCCATCTCGGGCATGACCAGGTCGATGAGCGCCAGGTCGAACGCCTCGCCGGCCTCGAGCCAGCGGAGCGCCTCGAGCGGCGAGGCCGTGTCCCGGCTGGCGATCCCCCAACGGGCGGTCTGGGCGACGAGGATCTGCCGGTTCGTCGCGTTGTCGTCCACGACGAGCGCCCGCCGGCCGACGAGCTCCGGCAGGGGACCCGAGCGGGCCGGGGCGAGGTCCAGGACGGAGGCCGCATCCACCCGGATCGTAAGCCGGAAGACGCTCCCTTCGCCCTCGACGCCGCTGCTCTCGGCGACCAGCGAGCCGTCCATGAGCTCGGCGAGCCGGCGGCTGATCGCCAGCCCCAGGCCGGTCCCCCCGTAACGACGCGCGATGGAAACGTCGGCCTGGCTGAACGACTGGAAGAGGCGCCCGATCCGGTCGTCAGGGATCCCGATCCCGGTGTCCCTCACCTCGGCGACGATCTCCCAGCGGCCCGGTCCGACGGGCGATCGGCCGCTCTCGATCTGGCGGCCGGTGACGCGCAGGACCACCTCGCCCTGCTCGGTGAACTTCGTCGCGTTCGAGAGCAGGTTCAGGACGATCTGACGGAGCCGGCCGCCGTCGCCCACGATCACCGAAGGGATCTCCGGGTCCAGCGCATAGGCGAGCTCGATGCCCTTCTTCGCGGCCAGCGGGGCGATGACGTCCAGGGCACCCTCCACGCAGGCGCCGAGCGCGAACGCGGTCGCCTCGAGCTCGATCCGGCCGGCCTCGATCTTCGAGAAGTCGAGGATGTCGTTGATGATCGTCAGGAGCGCTTCGCCCGAGGTCGTGATCGTCTCGGCGTAGTCTCGCTGGTCCTCGCTCAGCGGCGTGTCGAGGAGCAGGCCGCTCATCCCGATGATCGCGTTCATCGGGGTCCGGATCTCGTGGCTCATCGCGGCCAGGAAGGTGCTCTTGGCCTGGTTGGCCGCCTCGGCGGCGGCCCGGGCAGCCTCGAGCTCGGTGATGTCGTGGTAGATCGCGTAGTAGCCCGTGTGCTCGCCATCGATGACCAGCGGGACGAGGACGATCTCGACGTCGACCGGCTCGCCGTCCTGGCGGAAGCGCCGGCCGATCAGCTGGGCTCGCCCGGTCTCGTCCGCCTGTCGCGTGGCGGCCCGGCCCTCCTCGCGTCCCTCGGGTTGGAAGAGCAGGTCGTCGATCGGCCGACCGATCGCCTCATCGGGCCGATAGCCGAACAGCTTCGTCGCGGCCGGGTTCCAGCCCGAGACGATCTCACCCCGGTCCATCGTGACGATCGCGACCGGGCTGATCTCGACGAGCGACTCGAAGTACTGCTTCTGGCGGCGGATCTCCGCGGCCGCCAGGGTCTGCTCGGTCACGTCCATCATGAAGCCCTGGATGTGGAGCGGCTGGCCGTTCTCGTCGCGCACGACCCAGACGTCGTCGCGGATCCAGACGACCCGACCGTCGGCGGCGATGATCCGGTAGAGATACCGCTCGCGCGCGTCCGGGTCGTCCAGGTTCATCTGGATCTGACCCATCACCCGCTCGCGGTCGTCGGGATGGACGATCGACCCGAAGAACGGCTCCTCCATCCAGGCGGATCGTGGGTAGCCGAACATCGTCTCGACCTGGGGGCTGATGTAGATGGACGTGCTCGTCGCGTCCGGCTTGTCGGTGTACAGGACGAGCGGCAGCTCCTCCACCAGCCTGCGGTACTGCCGCTCGCCCTCCTGCTGCGCCCGGTAGAGGCGGGCGTTCTGGATCGCGATCCCAACGTTCGCGGCAAGGGTCGCCAGCAGGCGGGTGTCCGCTTCGCCGAACCGGCCCACCTGACGGCTGCTCTGGACGCTGATGACGCCGATCGCCTCGTCCCCGACCATGATCGGCACGCCGAGATACGAGCTCGCCTCCACCCCGACGCCACGGGTGCCGATCGCCTCGAACTGGGCATCCTGGTTGAGCAGGAGCGGCTCCCGGGAGCGGAGGATCCGCGACGTCAGCCCCTCGCCGAACGTCAGCGGCGGCTGGGGCGGATGCTCGCCGTTCTCGCTGTAGTACGGGAACTCGATGAGGCCGGTCTCGGGATCGTGGAGGGCCACGTAGACCACATCCGCCGCGAAGGTGTCCACCAGCTGGTCGCCGAGCTGGGCGATGAGGGCGTCGAGGTCGAGGTGTGACGCCAGCGCCTGCCCCACGCTGTTCACGATCGCCAGCTCCGCCGCGCGGCGGCGGGTCTCATCGATGAGACGGGCATTCTCGAGGGCCACGCCCAGGCTCGCCGTCAGGGTCGCCAGGAGCTCGAGGTCCGACCGCCCGAACGCCCGTTCCCGGTCGAGGTTCTGGAGCGAGACCACGCCGATGGGATGACCGCCCGAGATGAGCGGCGCGAACACGAGGGACTTCGCGGGCTCACCCGACATCGGGGTGAGAGGATTCCCGTACTCGCCCGCCTGGCGCTCCAGGTCCTCGATCAAGAGGGGCTGACCGGTCTCGAGGACGTGCCGCCGGAACCCGAACGCCGGACGCGGCTCGTCATAGAGTCGGACGCCGCGTTCGATCCCATACGGGAATTGGAGCAGGTCCGTCTCGCGGTCGTACGTGGCGATGTCGGCGACGTGCGTGTCGAAGATCTCGGCGATCTTGTCGCCGACGAGGTCGTACATCGCCTGCATGTCGAGCTCGGCGGCCAGACCGGCCTGGACGCTGTTGACCACCGCCAGCTCGGCGTTGCGCCGGCGGGTCTCCTCCACCGCTCGGACTCGGCTCAGGGCGGTCGCGACGTGCTGGCCCACGAACGCCAGCAGCTCGACGTCCTCCTCGCTGTAGCGCTGACCCATCTCGTAGGTCTGGACGACGAGCACACCGAGCGTCCGCCCCTCGGCGATGAGCGGGACACCCAGCCAGTCCTCGCCTCCTTGTCCGCCGATCCGGTCGACCTCGCCCTGTGCGACGAGCTCCTCGTAGTGCTCGTTCGTGATGAGCGCGGGTCGTCCGGTCCGCAGGACGTAGGCGGTGGTCCCACGAGCCTGCCCCGTGCCGATCGGCTCCCACAGCTCGGGGTCGTTGATGTCGGTATCGACCTCGTCGACCATGTACGGGTAGTTCATGAGCTGGCGCTCTTGGTCGTACAGGGCGATGTAGAAGTTGTCCGCGTACATGAGCTCGCCGACGATCCGCTGGATGGCCGGATAGAACTCGGCCATGTTCCGGACGGCGCTCGCCGAGTCGGCGATTCGATAGAGGGCGTCCTGGACTTTCGCCGCCCTCGACCGATCCGTCTGGGCGGCCTCGAGCTCGACGACCCGTGCCCGGAGGGCGGTCAGTTCGTCCGACGGGGCCGTCACCGCCGGCTCCGCGGCCGTGGGCGTCCGGCGCGCTCGGTGCTCAGGCATCGGTGCCTCCCTGACCGAGCGTGCCGTCGTCCCGGCGATCTCCGCGACGAGATCGGGGACGCATGGCACCCCGTGGACGCTGGACCGAGCCCTCACCGATCATCGGTGGGGCCCTCGGCGGCCATGATGGTAACGACCACGGTGACGGCCGGCTCCATCGATCCGACGACGGTGCGGCCGTCGCGGTCCAGTGTCACGACCCGGATCCCGGCGCCGTCGTCGAGGGTGACCGCGGCGGGCTGCCCCTGGGAGTCCCCGTCGCCATCGACCCGGTGGACCCAGACCTCGAGATCCCGGGCGATCCCGGCGGGCACCGGGACCCGGACGACGGGCGGCTCGCCGGCCACCTCGACCTCGTCGCGGTCGAGGGCCCGACCGCCCGCCGTCAGGCCGACGACGACGGCCGGCCGTCCCCCGCGGGGGTCGTCGACGAGACGAACCTCCAGGACGGTCCGGGTCCGGAACGCGCCGGCCAGGAACGTCCGCGCGACGATGGCGATGGACAGGATCGCCGTGCCGATCGCCAGGATCCGCTCCACCGGTCCCGACCAGATCACGAGCCCGTAGAGCAGCAGGCAGCCGATGAAGAACGCGCCCACCGCTGCCACGACGACTGGGTGCCCGAGCGCCCGGATGACGACCGATGGGACGTAGGCACCCTTCCGGCGGGCGGCCGAGACGAGGAGGACCGGGTAGACACCGCTCAGGAGCGGGACCACCAGGACACCGACGATCGCCAGCGAACCGGCGAACGAGGCGGTGTCGGTCACGAGCATCGCGATGAGCAGGAGATAGATCCCGAGAACCGGGCTGGAGCCGACCAGGAACCGGAGCGTCCGACCGGACCGGATCCAGGCGCCGCGCGATGCCGTCGTCTCCGGGCTCGCGTGCCGTGGGAGCAGCTCGGCGATCTGGTTGTAGAGCCCGAGCGAGCAGTAGATCGAGCCGAGTCCGATCGCCAGCACCACGTAGATCGAGCCGAGGATGTCGATCGAGGGTCCGACCACCGCGGCGAGGGGCGTAAGGGCGGTGCCGTCCGTCGTCGCCAGGGCCGTCGGGCCGACCACGCCGCCGATGACCAGCACCGAGGCGCAGTACATGACCATGACGGTCACCATCGCGGCCAGCGTCCCGAGCAGGAGCGCGCGACCGCCGGGGTCGGCCGCGAGGACCACCTTCGAGGCGTTCGCGGGCGCGTTGCTCCCGTCGTAGGCGACGAGGACGACGCCCAGAACGAGGGCCCACAGGGCCGGATCGAACGGACGGCCGTCGACCAGCGGGAGGTTGACGTAGCTCAGGTTCGCCAGCGTGACGTGGCCGACCGACACGGCCAGCATCGCCACGATGAGGGCGAGGTTAGCCGCCCCGATGACGATCGCCGTCGCGACCGTCAGGTCGAGGTCTTCCCGTCGCAGGTAGGCGAGGTTGACCAGGAACAGGAGGGTCACCCAGACGGCCTCAGGCACGCCGGTCGCCCCGGTCAGGACGGACGCGAAGCCCAGGAGATAGGCAAGCAGGATCAGGGCGTTCGCCGCCGCCAGCCCCAGGTGCATCGTGAGCTGCCCCACCCCGCCCATGAGGTCGCGGACGAGTCGCCCGAAGTAGGCCGTCCCATAGCGCATCGGACCGTCCCGGGTGATCGCCTCAACGAGACCGCCGATCGTGACGAGGTTGATCGTCCCCAGGACCAGGAGCAGGACCACACCGGGCAGGGGGCCGACCCCGGCCAGGGCGATCGGCACGGCCAGGATCCCCTCGCCGATCGTCTCCGTGAGGGCCAGCACGTAGGCCATCCAGAACGGCGGCAGCCGCTCCATCCGGTCGGCCGCCCGGGCCGCCGCCCACCTGACCCGTTCGGCCATTGGTTCGTCCGCGGCCAGGGCGGTCTCGATGGGCTGACCGAACCGGCGAAGGTAGGCGGCGCTGACCGCCGGATCGTCCAGCCCGATCGCGGTCCGGATCCTGGGGATCTCGGCCCTCGGCAGCGAGTGCTTCCCGGCCAGGAGGTGGAGGAGCGCGGCCCGGCCCTCCGCATCGGGCGGAAGAAGCGAGGCCCAGATCGGGGCGTGACGCTCCAGGTCCCGGACCGTCGGCGACGGGCGCCTGGCCCGCCCGGCAGCCAGGGCGGCCAGGAACTCCTGCTGCCGCTCCTCGGCCGTGCGCTCGGACCGATAGCCGGCCAGGGCCTGCCTGCGCCGGGCCGCGAGATCGGCCGCCCGGTTCTCGATGGCGTACAGGAGGGTGGTCGACCGACGGGCGGACAGACCGCCGGCCAGCTCATCGCGGGAGAAGAGCCCGCTGAGGGTCACGTCGGACCCGCCGGCTCGACCCCGTTCTGCGGCGTCAACGATCGATCGGCGGGCGCGCGAGGATGGGACGCATCGGTCACCTCACGGTCGCGGCGTGGGGCTGATCGTCGTCATCGACGATCCCTCGGTTGGGACGATGGTAGCGGCGGCCCGTCTCGCTGGTGGCCCCACCGGAACGCCGCCTCGGTCACGACCGCTCGAGATAGCGCTCCCGGTCCCAGGGGTGGACGACCGAGTCGTAGGTGTCCTGCTCCACGCGGGCCGCGTTGAGGTAGTGGGCCACCACGTCCTCGCCGAAGATCTCGACGGCGGCCTCGCTCGCCTCCAGGCAGCGGATCGCCTCATGGAGCGCGCGCGGCATCCGCTCGACGCCGGTGGCGATGTAGCCGTTGCCCTTGAACTCGGGCGGCGCCTCGATCCCGTGACGGATCCCGTACAGGCCCGCCCCGATCATCGCGGCGTAGGTCAGGTAGGCGTTCATGTCGCCGCCGGGGAAGCGGCACTCGATGTGGAGCGCCTGGCCGCTGCCGACCACCCGGAAGCCGGTCGTCCGGTTGTCCCGACCCCAGACCACGTTGACCGGCGCCCAGCTCAGCGAGGCGTAGCGCTTGTACGAGTTGATGTTCGGGGCGATGAACGGGGAGAGCTCCCGGACGAGCTTCATCATCCCGCCCAGGAAGAGGCTCATCGTGGCGCTCATGCCATAGGGCAGGTCCGACCCCGGGTCGTGCATCAGGGAGCGCTCACCGGCCGGGTCCCAGACGCTCATGTGGAGATGACCCGACGAGCCCGTCCAGTGGTGGTCCGGCTTCGACATGAAGGTGATCCCCCAGCCATTGAGATAGGCGATCTCCTTGGCCCCGTGCTTGAAGATCACGCTTCGATCGGCGGACTCGAGGACCTCGTCGTAGCGGATGTTCACCTCGTGCTGGCCGGGCGCCGCCTCGCCCTTGCTGAACTCGATCGGGATCCGGGCCTCGGTCATCTGGTTCCGGAGCAGTCGGTGGAGCGGTTCCGCCTTGGTGGCCTGGAGGAGGTGGTAGTCCTCGTTGTAGTGGCCGAAGGTCTCGGGGATGGTCCAGCCCTTGCGATGCTGGTCCTCCCAGCTGTCCTTGAGGACGTAGTACTCGAACTCCGAGCCGGCCTTGACGTTCAGTCCGAGCTCGGCGGCCGCGGCGATCTGGCGCTTGAGGATCGTCCGGGGCGAGACGGGGATCTCCGTGTGGGTCTCCTCGTCCACGGTGTCGGACAGGACCAGGGCGGTCTTCTCCAGCCAGGGCAGGACCCGCAGGGTTTCCCAGACCGGGGCGGCGATCCAATCGCCGTAACCGGTCTCCCAGTTCATGAGCCGGAAGCCCTCGGGCGTGTTCATCTCCATGTCGGTGCCCAGGAGGTAGGTGCAGAAATGGGCGCCGTGGTCGATGACCCCGCTCAGGAACGCCTGGGCCTGGACGCGTTTGCCCACCAGCCTGCCCTGCATGTCGGTCAGCGCCACGATCAGCGTGTCGATCCGTCCGTCGCGGACCATCGCCTCGAGCTCCTGGAGGCGGGGATGCTTGGCGTGCTGGTTCTTCGCGGCCATCGGCTTCGGCTCCTCTACTTGGCGGTCATCCCGCCGTCGGCGACGATGACGGATCCGGTCACGAACGACGACTCGTCCGAGGCCAGGAAGAGGGCCACGTTGGCGATCTCCCGTGGCTCGCCCGGCCGACCGATCGGCTGGAACGAATTGATCGTCGCGTAGACCTCCTTCAGGCCGCCGAGCATCTCGGCGTGGGCGTAGTTGATCGGGGTGTCCACCCATCCGGGGGCGAGGGCGTTGCACCGGATGTTCTGCTTGGCGTAGTCGAGGGCGATCCCTTTGGAGAGCATCACGATGGCGCCCTTCGATGTCGCGTAGATCGTCAGGAACGGCTCGGCCACGATCCCGTTCACCGAGGTCGTGTTGATCAGGGAGCCGCCCCCGCCTGCCAGCATGTAGGGGATGGCGTACCGGCAGCCGTAGATGCAGCCCTTGACGTTGACGTTCAGGGTCCGGTCGACCACCTCGTCGGAAGCCTCGTGGAAGACCCCCGGGAGGTTGACCCCGGCGTTGTTGAAGACCACGTGGAGGCCACCCCAGCGCGTTACGGTCGCATCGGTGTAGGCCTTGACCTGGCCGGCGACGGAGACATCGGCGGTCACGGCGAAAGCCGCCTCGCCGATCCCGGCGGCCGTCGCCTCGACCGCCTCCCGGTCGATGTCGACGCAGGTGACCCGGGCACCCTCCTCCGCGAACCGGATGGCGGACGCACGGCCGATCCCGGACCCGGCCCCGGTCACGATGCAGACCTTGCCGGCCAGCCGATCACCCACGTCGTCCTCCTCTGAAATGCGATATTCGCGCAGATTCGTGACGAAATCCGACGATATTCGTCCTTGACACTGGGCAGAAGCGGCCCGCCTAATACGAGACGGGTTACCCCAATCGTACGCTCTGAAGGAGGGTTCGGAGAGTGGATCCCAGGCCAGGTGGGGCGCCGCCATCGCGGGATACGGAGCAGCTCCACAAACTCGGCTACGCCCAGGAGCTCCGCCGGGGGATGCGGACGTTCTCCAACTTCGCCGTCTCGTTCACGATCATCTCGATCCTGTCCGGATGCCTGACGCTGTTCGGCTTCGCGATGAACGTCGGCGGTCCGGCCGTCATGACCCTCGGCTGGCTCTTCGTCGGGTTCTTCGTGACCCTCGTCGCTCTCGGCATGGCCGAGGTCGCCTCGAGCTATCCGACCGCCGGCGGTCTCTATTACTGGGCAGCCAAGCTGGCGCCCGAGTCGGGTCGGAGCGCCGCCAAGTGGAGCTGGTTCGTCGGCTGGTTCAATCTCGTCGGGCAGGTCGCGGTGACCGCGGGCATCGACTTCGGTCTCGCCCTGTTCACGACCGCCTTCCTGAACCTGGCCTTTGGGGTCACCGTGACGCCGACCGTCACGATCGCGGTCTACGGCGTGATGCTGATCCTCCACGGCCTGCTCAACACCTTCGGCATCCGGCTGGTCACCATCCTCAACGACGTGTCGGTCTGGTGGCACCTGGTCGGCGTGACCGTCATCGTCATCGTCTGCGTCCTCCTGAACCAGCACACGAAGACGGATCTCGGAACGGTCTTCTCGGAGACCGTCAACAACACCGGTTTCGAGGGCGGGTCGGGACTCGGCTTCATGTTCATGGGCATCCCCCTGTACGTCGCCCTGATCGGCCTCCTGAACGCGCAGTACACCCTGACCGGCTACGACGCGTCGGCCCACATGTCCGAGGAGACCCACGGCGCGGACACCGCGGCCCCGCGCGGGATCGTCTGGTCGGTGGTCATCTCGGTGATCGCCGGGTTCATCCTGCTGGTCGCGATGAATGTGGGGATCACCCCGCAGGTCATCTTCCCCTCGGCGGCGGATCCGAACGTCCTCGTCGACGGCTACACCCACGCCCTCCAGACCGCGACCGGCGTGCCGCCGGTCCAGATCTGGATCGACGCGGTCGGTCAGCAGCTGCGGGCTGATCGTCCTGTTCATCGTCATCGGCGCCCAGTTCTACTGCGGGATGTCCTCGGTCACCGCCAACTCGCGGATGATCTACGCCTTCTCCCGTGACGGGGCGGTACCCGCCAGCGCCTTCTGGCACCGGATCAACCATCGGACCCGGACGCCCACGAACTCGATCTGGCTGGCCGCCGCCGGCGCCTTCGTCCTCGGTCTGCCCTACCTGTACAGCCCGGTCGCCTACTTCGCGATCACCTCGATCGCGGTCATCGGGTTGTACGTGGCCTACATCGCCCCGGTCTTCCTCCGCCTGCTCGCCGGCAAGAGCTTCCAGGAGGGTCCCTGGACCCTCGGCCGGTGGAGCCGGCCGATCGGGATCCTGGCCACGATCTGGGTCGTGTTCATCTTCTTCCTGTTCATGCTCCCGCAGGCGTTCCCGATCACGATCCAGAGCTTCAACTACACCCCGGTGGTCTTCCTCGTCGTCCTCGGCGGGGCCGCCCTCTGGTACGCAGTCTCGGCCAAGAACTGGTTCAAGGGCCCCAGGGTCCAGGGGACCCCGGAGGAGCTGCTGGCGATCGAGCGAGAGCTCGAGGTCATCTAGGCTTCAGCCGCTCGGGTATCGACAGGACCCGGCGGACGTCGCTCCGCCGGGTCCTTCGTCGTCGCGGGGTTCCAGCGGCACGACCGAGGGTTTCCCGAGCAGGTAGAGTCGGCGCGTGAACGACGCGCGCGCCATCCTCCTCACGGGGGTCTTCGGCACAGGGAAGTCCGCAGTCGCCGAGGAGATCGCTGACCTGCTCGAGGCGAGCGCGTCGCGCTACGCGGCGATCGACCTTGACTGGCTGTGCTGGTCGAACGCACGCGGAGCCGACCACGATGAGCACCTGATCCTGGCACGGAACCTCTCCGCCGTGGCTGCGACCTACCGCGAGGCCGGCGTGGAACGCTTCGTGCTCGCGGGTTCTGTGGCGGACACCGCCACGCTCGAGGCGGTCTGTGCGGCGATGGCCGTGCCCGTGCTCGTGGTCAGGCTGACGGCTCCGCTGGCGATCATCGAGGAGCGACTCGGCTCCTCGCCGACACGCGGTCGCGCCGACGATATGGCGCGAGCCCGCGAATGGCTGCTTGCGGGGATCGGAGCCGGCCTTGAGGATGAGGTCATCGAGAACGTCGGGTCCATCCGCGATACCGCCGTCCGCGTACTCGAGCTCGCAGGCTGGTCGCCGGGCTGACGCTCGACCACGAGCCGCCTATCCGTCCTCCCGGACTTCGGGAGTCCCGAGACCGTCCTGGAGGATAGGGTCAACCTGTGATCGCCCCGCTCGACGCTCAGTAGATGAGCGTGGCGTCCGACGGCAGGGTGAACTCGAAGGTCGCCGGCGCGAGCGTGGCGTTCGGCGCCAGGTCGACCACGACCGCCTCGCGGGCGATCCCGCCGCCGATCGTCTGGCGCAGCCGGAGGATCACCCCGGTCTCGCGGTCGAACGTCACCTCCAGGTGGTGGTCCGGCCGGTCCGCGGCGATCCCGATCGTCCGAGGGTGGTCGCAGTCGAGGACGATCGCCTCGCGACCGCCGATCGCGGCGCTCCCCGAGACCCAGCAGCGGCCCGTGCCGAGCACGTTCTGGCAGTAGCCGGCGGGATGGACGAACGTGTCGGCCACGATCTCGCGAGGCAGCGCGGTCAGCGGTCGGTAGACCATCGACGTGCCCGGCAGGTCGGGATCCTCGAGCCCGACCACGTTCGTTCGGGCCGGGCGCTCGGTGCCGACCTTGTGGGGCGCCGAGTAGGTCCGGACGACCTCGCCGTCCGAGACCCAGATCTCGTACGCCCCGGCGGTCCCGAGACTCGGTCGGGTCGTCGTCAATCGGACGTCTCCCGGGTGACGCAGGGCGAGGTCGATGACCGTGAGGTCCTCGCCGTTCGCGGTCCAGCTCCGGTCCTCGATGCGCATCCGGAGCGTCTCGAACCGCAGCTCGGCGTCGCGGGCGAAGGTGAACAGCGTCTCCACGCTCGGGAGACCCGGCGACAGGGCGGCGAGCTGCGGTCGTGCTCGGCCGTCGGCCGGGATCGGCAGGCTCGCGGCGCGGTCCCAGGGGCGGGTCGTGGACATCGGGCGGATTGTAGCCCGGCGATCGCGGCCGGGGGCCGCGGTTCCGCTGGTGGCCGAAGCGTCAAGCGAGTCGCCCCGGACTGCCGTCCATGATGCGAGTGGCTCCATCGGCGAGGGGACGTTGGTCGGGCTCGGTCCCCGGGACGGTCTTGACAACCGCCTGGATGGGTGTATATATCGAGAAGCGCTATATCGTGTCACGATAGAACGGACAGCGATGGAACGCCCGACACCACTCTCCCTCCGCGCGCTTCGCCAGGGCCAGGCCACCACGGGGATCTCCCGTCGACAGCTGCTCCGCGGCTCGCTGGCCGCCGGGATCGGCCTGTGGCTGGCCGAGATGACGGCCGGCTTCGTCGGGTTCCTCTGGCCGAGCGGGACCCTGGCCCTGGCGAAGGTCCGGATCGGAACGCTGGCCGAGCTCGTCGCGGCCAACCCCGGGCTGCCGATCGCGGACGGCTTCCCGGTCTACGTCCCGGCGGCCCGCGCCTTCGTCGTGGTCGTCGACCCGGCCGTCGGCGGGTTCCGGCCCGGCGAGGACCCGACCGGCGACGGGCCGGGCGGTCAAC
This sequence comes from uncultured Chloroflexia bacterium, assembly GCA_963809595.1. Taxonomy (GTDB): domain Bacteria; phylum Chloroflexota; class Limnocylindria; order Limnocylindrales; family CSP1-4; genus Chersky-267. Next base: position 136,848 of record CAWEKG010000004.1, read on the forward strand.
GTCCGGGCGCTCTACCAGCGCTGCCCGCACCTGGGCTGCCGCCCGAACCCATGCATCGACGACTTCTGGTTCCACTGCCCATGCCACCAGTCACGCTACGACCGGCTCGGGGTCAAGGCGGCCGGGCAGGCCTTCGGGCCGGCGCCGCGGGGGATGGACCGGTTCGGGGTGACGGTCGACGCCGACGGCGTGCTGACCGTCGACGGCACGCATCTCAGCGCTCGGCCCGCTGCCGGTCGCGCTCGGCCAGCCCGGCATCATCCCGCCGAAGACGGCCAACGGCTGCACCTGAGGCAAGATGCCGCGGTGACCGCGTCCCGGCCACCCGGCCGCTCCCGTCTCATCGCGCTCTATCCCGGCGCGTGGCGCCGGCGCTACGGCGACGAGTTCGCCGCCCTGCTGGCCGAGCGGCCGCCGAGCCTTCGCGACCGTCTCGACATCGTCCGCGGAGCGCTCGACGCCCATCTCCACCCGGCCGAGCCCTCGCTCCTGCCGGGGGTCGCCGCGGTCGTCGGCGGCGGGGTCTGGATCGTCGGCGACCTGCGCCGATCCTCGCGCCACCTGCCCCGCCCGATTGGCCGGGCTACCTGCTCGAGGCGATCCCGCTGGCCCTCGCGGCCGTGGTGGCGCTGACCGTCGCGGTCGTCGGCGCCTGGCTCCGGCTTGACCGGACGGCCGACCGGGCGGCTCGCCGGCTCGGCTGTCGGGTCTCGGGTCGGCGGTGCTCGGGCATATCGCCTGGGCCGTCGCTCTCGTCGCGACGCTGTCGGGAGCCGGCTACGGCTGCGCCGGTGGCCGTCGCCTCGACGCTGGCCGGGATCGGCACGCTCCTCGTCGGGCTGGCGCTGGTCCGGGTCGGCGACTGGCCGATCGCCGGGCTGCTCGTGGTGGCGCCCGTCGTCCTGGCGCTGCCCCCGGCGATCGCCCCGTCGACCGTCGCCTGGCTCGCCTTCGGCGGGCTCTGGGTCGCGGTCGGAGTCCTCGAGCTGCTCGAGGACCGACACGGCGTCGGCCGGCCCGGACCCGGTCTCTTCGGCACTCGGTGAGCCCCCACCCCGCGACGTACACTCGGACGATGACGTCGAACGAACCGGGCGAGCCCGGGACGCGACCGCTCGAGGAGCGCGTCCGGATCGAGAAGGACGCCCTGGGCGAGGTCCGGGTCCCGGCCGACCGCTACTGGGGCGCCCAGACCCAGCGCTCCGCCGACAACTTCCGGATCGGGGTCGGCCGGTTCACCTGGGGCCGACCCGTCATCCGGGCCCTCGGCGTGCTCAAGCTGTGCTCGGCCCAGGCGAACCTCGAGCTCGGCCAGCTGCCGCTCGAGAAGGTCGACCTCATCGCGATGGCGGCCCAGGACGTCATCAGCGGCCGGCTCGACGGCGAGTTCCCGCTGGTCGTCTTCCAGACCGGCTCCGGCACCCAGACGAACATGAACGCGAACGAGGTCATCGCCGGCCGGGCCAACGAGCTGGCCGGGGCCGGTCGTGGCGGCAAGAAGCCGATCCATCCCGAACGACGACGTCAACCGCTCACAGTCCTCGAACGACACGTTCCCGACGGTCATGCACATCGCCACCGTCGAGGAGATCGAGGGGGCGCTCATCCCGGCGGTCGAGACGCTGCGCGACACGCTCCTGGCCAAGGCCGCCGCCTACGCCGACGTGGTCATGCTCGGCCGGACCCATCTCCAGGACGCGACCCCGGTCACCCTGGGCCAGGTCTCGGCGGCTGGGCGGCCCAGCTCGATGCCGCGCTCGGCGGGATCCGCGCTGCGCTGCCCGCTCTCTACGAGCTGGCCCTCGGCGGGACCGCGGTCGGGACCGGGCTCAACGCCGACCCGCGATTCGGCGAGGTGGCGCCCGCGAAGATCGCCGAGGAGACCGGCCGACCGTTCGTCTCGGCGCCCGAACAAGTTCGCGGCGCTGTCCGCCCACGACCCGATGGTCGCGGCGTCGGGCGCCCTGCGGACCCTGGCCGTCGCCTCGATGAAGATCGCCAACGACGTCCGCTGGTACGCCTCCGGTCCCCGGGCCGGGATCGGCGAGCTGCTCATCCCCGAGAACGAGCCGGGCTCGTCGATCATGCCCGGCAAGATCAACCCGACCCAGAGCGAGGCGCTGACCCAGGTCGCCGTGCAGGTCTTCGGCTGCGACGCGGCCGTGGCGTTCGCCGGCTCGCAGGGCAACTTCCAGCTCAACGTCTACAAGCCGGTCATCCTCGACAACGTGCTCACGGCGGCGACCCTGCTGGCCGAGGCGATCCGCTCGTTCGACCGGACCACTGCGCGGTCGGGCATCGAGCCGAACCTGCCACGGATCCGCCGAGCACCTCGAGGACTCGCTGATGCTGGTCACGGCGCTCAACCCGCACATCGGCTACGAGAAGTCGGCCGAGATCGCCCTCCACGCGCATCGCGACCGGGAGGTCGCTGCGGGACCGCGGCCCTGGAGCTGGGCCACGTCACTCCGAGACGAGTACGACGCCTGGGTCGATCCGGCCGCGATGACCCACCCGCTCCCCGAGGGCTGAACGGCGCCGTGTAGCCCGACGGCCCCCTCGGACCCGAGCGGGCCGTAGACTCCGCTCGATGGACGTCGGGCCGGAGCCGTTCCGCAAGGTGATGGGCCACTTCGTGACCGGGGTCACCGTGGTCACCAGCGTTCGACGCCGGCGGCCGGCCGGCCGGGATCACGGTCAACGCGCTGAGCTCGGTCACGCTCGAGCCGCCGCTCGTGGTGGTGGCGCTCGACCGGCGCCGGTTCATCACCCCGATCGTCCATGAGGCCGGCCGGTTCGCGGTGAGCATCCTGAGCGAGGACCAGCAGGCCCTCTCCGACTGCTTCGCCGGCGCCCCGGTGACGCCCGGTCGCGAGGACTTCTGCGGCGCGGCGTGGACGCCCGGCGAGCACCGGCCTGCCGATCCTCGACGGCTCGATCGCCTCGCTCGAGTGCACGGTCACCGACACGCTATCCGGTCGGCGACCACGACCTGTTCATCGGCCGGGTCGACGCGCTGGCCAACGAGGAGCATCACCCGCAGCCGCTCCTCTACTACCGCCGCCGGTACCTGCGGGTCGACCGGGCCGCGACGCTCCCGGTCGAAGGGCGCCAGGAGGGCTGACCGGTGCCGATCGTCCACGCGAACGGCCTCGACATCGGCTACGAGGTCCACGGCGCCGGGCCGCCGCTGATCATGCTCCACGGGGCGACCTCGGCCGGCCGCGAGGACTTCGCCGCCCAGGTGCCGCTCTTCTCGAAGGCCTTCCTCGTCTTCCTGCCCGACGCGCGCGGCCATGCGACCACCCGCTGGGACCCGGCCGACGGGCTGGTCGTATACCACCGCTCGTCGACGACGTGGCCGCCTTCGCCGACGCGCTCGGGCTGGCGACGTTCCACCTCTCGGCTTCTCGATGGGCGCGATGACCGCGCTCCACTTCGCGATCCGCTGGCCGGAGCGGCTCCGGACGCTGATCGTGGCCGGGATCACCACCCAGCGCGAGCCGCGGGCGAGCGTCGCCCGCCGGCTCATGGACCCCGACTGGATCGACCGCAACGAGCCCGCCCGGGCCGGCGCATCCTGCCGCGGCGCCACGACCCGGTCCAGGGCGGCGACACGTGGCGCCGGCTGCTGCCGGCGATCGCGCCGGACGTCGCCGACGCAGCCCCTCCTCGGGCCGCGCGAGCTGCGCCGGATCGAGCTGCCGGCGATGGTCGCCGTCGGCGACCGCGACCCGTTCGTCCCGGTCGACCACGCCTGGGGCCTGACGCGCCAGCTGCCCGACGCCCGGCTGTTCGTGGCCCCGGAGTGCGGGCACGAGGTCATGGCCCGGCGGCCCGCCCTGTTCAACGAGGCCTGCGCCGAGTTCTACCGCTCGACCGAGACGATCGCCCGCGGCCGGAGCGCGGCGGCTCGTGGCACGCGACCGACCACCCGGTCGAGATCGAGGGAGGCTCGATGTGACGACCCTGCTCGCCCTCTACCGGCGACCCGACGGCGGGGCCGAGGCGCTGGCCGCCTTCGAGCGGGCCTACGCGGAGACCCATCTCCCGCTGGTGGCCGGGACGCCCGGGCTCTGCGCTCGATCCGCTGCGACCGGGTGGTCGAGGGGCTCGGCGCCCCGACGCGACCTCGTCCTGGTCGACCGCGATGGACTTCGACGACCGGGCCGCGCTCGATGCCGGGCTCGCCTCCGACGCGATGCGGGCGGCCGGCCGGAACCTGCGCGAGATCGCGCCGGGGCTCGCGACCCTGCTCGTCCTCGAGTCCGCCGGCGAGCTGCGTCCCCGACGGCTGGCGCTGACCGCCTGCAGGGACCCGGCGCAAGGATCCGTCGCCGCCCCGGTGTTGTAGAGGTCGAACGGCGCTCGCTCCGGCGGATGCCCGACCCGACGACGAAGGGGACACGATGAGCGACACGAATCGCGACCTCGAGCTCGCCGAACCGCCTCGCGGCGCTCGAGGCCCGCGCCCCGGGTCGGGACGACCCGCCGACCCTCACGCGAGCGGGCGCCGGGGCGGTTCGCGCTCTCGCTCGGCGCTGGCCCCGATCCTCGTCCTGGCCTTCGTGGCGACCGCGGCCGCCGGCGCGCTCGTCGCCGCGCAACCTGGCCCGCGGGCACCGAGGGCATCGAGAACCCGGGCCAGCCGCTCGCAGGGCGCCAACATGGAGTGCATGACGCCCGCCCGAGGCCGCGGCGTTCCTCGCCGGCCACGGCTACACCCCGGTCGTCTGGCAGGTCGAGACCGGCGACGTGGCGGTCGAAGGCGGGTCGCGGGTCCGTCCAGCAGGTCGTCGCCGCCGGACCACGGCTACGTGATCCCGGGCTCGGTCCTCGACGAGGACCGCTCCACATGGTCGTCGACCAGCGGACGGGGCGACCGGCGGCGGCGCCTGCTTCGGGATGCCGATGCCGTGAAGCCCGTCGAAGGGCTGAGCGAGCCGGGGGCGGCGGTCGTCGCCCTCGGCTCCGGCCGGGCCGCGTCTCGCGACAGGACCCGGACGCCTTCGAGGCCGCCGTCCGGCCCCACTACGCCAGCCTCGTCCGCCGTCTCGTGGTGGTCCTCGGCGACGAGCACGACGCCGAGGACGTCGCCCAGGACGCCTACCTCCGGGCGTTCCGGTCCTGGGACCGCTTCGACGGGACCGACGTCCGCGCCTGGCTCTACACGATCGGCCTGCGTCTGGCCTTCAACCAGCTCCGCCGCCACCGGCGCTGGCTCGCCGCGATCCAGCGGATCGAGCCGCGGACCGTGGACCGACCCGTCGCGACCCGGACCTGTGGGCGGCCCTCGGCGCGTCTCGACGTCCGGACCCGGTCGGCCCTCCTGCTGAACGTGGTCGACGGCTACACCCAGCGCGAGATCGCGACGATGCTCGGCGGTCCCCGAAGGGACCGTCGCCAGCTGGCTGTCCCGCGGCCGGGCGACCCTCCGCCGGGAGCTCGAGCCGGGTCCGACCGGGCCTGATCGCCGAGCCCGGGGGCTTCCCGCGCGGAGTGGATACTGTCGGCAAACGCACGGAGGAGTGGCGTGCCCGAGTCCGCCCCGACAGCGCATGCGCCGTCGACCGTCGAGACGGTCCCGACAGCGCCGTCCCCGGACCGCGTCCCGTCGTCCGGGTGGCGTTCCCCGCGCCCGCGCCGTTCGGGCGGGGCGAGCCGGACCCGGGCGTCGCGCTCGTCACGATCGACCGGCCGCGAGGCGCTCAACGCGCTCGACGCGGCGGTCATGGCCGGGCTGGCCGCCGCGTTCACGAGGCTCGACGCGCGACCCGACCTGCCGGGTCATCGTCCTGACCGGGACCGGCACGAAGGCGTTCGCGGCCGGCGCCGACATCAAGGCGATGGCCGGGGCGACCCCGGACACGATCTCGGCCGATCGGCGGCTTCGAGCACTGGGCGACCCTCGCCGGCGATCGGCCTGCCGGTCGTCGCGGCCGTGCGCGGCTTCGCCCTCGGCGGCGGCTGCGAGCTCGCGATGCAGTGCGACCTCGTCGTCGCCGGTGACGACGCGCCGTTCGGCCAGCCGGAGATCAAGCTCGGGGTCATCCCCGGCGCCGGCGGCACGCAGCGCCTGACCCGGGCGATCGGCAAGGCCCGGGCGATGGAGCTGATCCTGACCGGGCGGACGATCGACGCCCGCGAGGCCGAGCGGCTCGGGCTGGTCAGCCTGGTCGTGCCGGCCGAGGAGACGCTCGACCGGGCGCTCGAGCTGGCCGACGACGGATCGCGGCGCATGCCGCCGCTGGCGGTCCGCGCCGCCAAGGCGGCGGTGAACGCGGCCGCACGAGCTCCCGCTGAGCGAGGGCCTCGCCCTCGAGCAGCGGACGTTCTTCGGGCTGTTCGCGACCGAGGACCAGAAGGAGGGCATGGCCGCCTTCGCCGAGAAGCGGCCGCCACGGTGGACCGGACGCCAGGAGGGACGGGGATGACCGACGACTTCGATGGCGGCGGCGGCGGCGGCGGTGGCTCGGATTACGGCAGCGCGGCGCGACCTCGGCGACGAGCCGGCGCCGGCCTGGCGCGACGCCCCGCCCGACATCCTGACGCCGATCGACGCAGTCGGCGCCGGTCAGCGGGCACGTGCCCCTGGCCGCGACCGGCGAGGGCGCCTCGCTCGCCCCGGAGAACGACTGGTCGGCCGCGGTGGCCAACCTCTTCCCGATCCTCCGGCCGATCGGCACCCAGGGCCTTCGCCTGGACGAGGTGGATCGGGCCCAGCTCGTGGCGAACGCGAGCAAGGCCCACACGATGCCCCTGATCGGCGACGGGCCGTGCGGCCTGGCCATCGCCTATGCCCTCCCGGCCACCGGCTTCGACGTCATCGTCAACGGCGAGCATCTCCTGTCCTGGGGGGTCGAGCCGCAGGCGGTCCACGACGCCGCGATCGCGAACCTGGGCGCCTGGTCGGCGACCGCCGGCTGGAGCGACGAGGTCTCGGGCGACCGGCGGCTCCTCAGCTCCGACACGGGGACCGGTCTGGATGCCGCCCGGATCCTCCTCGACCCGGTCCGCGAGCAGCTCGCCCGCGAGCTCGGCCCCGGCGGTCGGGTCCTGGTCGGGCTGCCCGATCGCCACCTGCTGATGGCCGGTGCCCTGCGCCCCGACGACGCCGAATTCGCGGCCCTCTTCGGCGAGTACGTCAGGGAGGACTGCGAGGCTGCGGACGAGCCGATCGACCGGCGGATCTTCGAGCTGGTCGACGGCGCGCTCGTCGAGTTCGCCGGCTGATGACGGCGCCGGCCTTCACGGCGCTGCGCTGGGAGGTCGAGGACGGGATCGCGACGATCACCCTCGATCGTCCCGAGGCGCTCAACAGCCTCGAGGCCGGCCTGAAGCGGGACCTCCTCGGGGCGCTCCGCGAGGCCGCCCGGGACGACGCCGTCCGGGCGGTCATCCTGACCGGCGCCGGTCGGGCCTTCTGCGCGGGCCAGGACCTCAAGGAGCGCCTGGCAGCCGACCCGACCCCGCTCGACGTCGAGGTCCGCGAGCGATACAACCCGATCATCCTGGCGATCCACCGGCTGCCCAAGCCGACGATCGCGGCGGTCAACGGCGTCGCCGCCGGGGCCGGGGCCTCGCTGGCCTTCGCCTGCGACCTGCGGATCGCGGCCGAGAGTGCCAGCTTCGTCCTGGCCTTCGGGCGGATCGGGCTGGTGCCCGACAGCGGTGCGAGCTGGTTCCTGCCCCGCCTCGTCGGGGCGGCCCACGCCGCCGAGCTGCTCCTGCTGCCCGACCCGCTTCCGGCGGCCGAGGCGCTCCGGATCGGGCTGGTCAGCCAGCTGGTCCCCGACGAGCACCTCCTCCATCACGCCCGGGTCATCGCCACGAAGCTCGCCGCCGGATCGCCCCTGGCGATCGCCCTGACCAAGCGGGCGCTCGATCGTTCGCTCGAGGTGGGCCTCGAGGCGGCCCTCGACCACGAGGCCTCGCTCCAGGGCATCGCCGGCCGGTCGGCCGACCACGCCGAGGGGCTGGCCGCCTTCGTCGAGAAGCGCCCTCCCCGCTTCGAGGGTCGGTGACCGCCGCGGCCGACGCGACAGGGCTTCGGCCGCGGGCTACCATCGATGGCCACGACATCCCCTCCGTGACGGAGGCCGCATCCCGATGACCGACCCGCTGGCGCTCGCTCCGGTCCTGCCCGAGGGCGAGCGACGCCGTCTCACCTTCGCCGCGGACGTCCCTCACGACGAGCGCTACCGGGTCTTCGAGGCGCACGTCCTGGCCGGGGGCAAGGTCGAGGCCGGCGACTGGATGCCCGACGACTACCGGACGGCCGTCCTGCGCTTCGTCGAGATGCACGCGAACAGCGAGCTCATGGGCGTCCTCCCGGAACGCGAATGGCTGATGCGCGCCCCCACCCTCCGGCGGAAGCTGGCCCTGACCGCGAAGGTCCAGGACGAGGTCGGCCACGCCCAGCTCCTCTACCGGGTGGCCGAGGACCTGGGCAAGCCGCGCGAGGCGATGTACGACGACCTGCTGGCCGGCAGGACGAAGTTCCACAACGTCTTCCACTACCCGACCCGGAGCTGGGGCGACGTCGGGATCATCGCCTGGCTGGTCGACGCGGCCGCCATCGTCGCCCAGCAGGCCCTCCGCGACAGCAGCTACGCCCCGTACGCCCGGACGATGCGCAAGATCTGCTGGGAGGAGTCCGTCCACATCATGCACGGGCGGGACGTCGTGGTGACCCTGGCCACGGGCAGCCCGGTCCAGCGGGCGATGGTCCAGGAGGCGCTCGACCGCTGGTGGGGGCCGCTCATGCAGATGCACGGTCCGCGCACGCCCCGCGAGAAGGATCGCGACCTCCACTGGCGGATCAAGGCCAAGACCGGTCACGAGCTGCGCCAGGAGTTCCTGGGCATCTACGTGCCCCGGATCCGCGAGCTCGGGCTGACGATCCCCGACCCGGGGCTGCGCTACGACGAGACGACCGACGAGTGGCAGCACGCCGAGCCCGACTGGGACGAGCTCCGGACGGTGGTCACCAACCACGGACCGATGTCCCAGGCCCGGCTCGAGTTCCGGCGGCTGAACCGAGAGGAGACCCGCTGGGTCCGCGAGGCGATGCTGGCCGAACCGGGCGCCGCCGCGTGAGCGAGACGGGGACTGCCGGACGCCGTCGCGGAGGCCGCGGATGCGGTCGCCGGCCCGACCGCCGGGCCCTCCGGAGTCCTCGAGCCGTGGGAGGTCTTCCGCCAGGAGAAGGAGGGCGACCCGATGCGTCACGGCGGGAGCGTCATGGCGCCCGACCCGGTCCTGGCCGTCCACTACGCCCGGGAGCTCTACGGTCGTCGGGACGAATCGATCCGGCTGTGGGTCGTCCGTCGGGCCGACGTCCACGAGCTCGAGGATCCGGACATCCTCCAGCCGCCGCTCGACCGCTCGTACCGGAAGCCCGGCGGCTACGTGATGCGCGACAAGCTCGGGGCCGCCCGCGAGCAGGCCGGTACGACGAAGCCGAAGGCGAACCGAGGCTGACCCGGCGATGACCGTCGCCTCAGCGGCCGACCTTCTCCCGGTCACCCGGAACGCCCTCGCCTTGCTCCTCCTTGCGATGGCCGACGACGAGTTCGTCATCGGCTTCGGCGACTCCGAGTGGACCGGGATCGCCCCGATCCTCGAGGAGGACGTTGCGATGAGCTCGCTGGCCCAGGACGAGCTGGGCCACGCCCGGGCGCTCTACGAGCTGCTCGCCGAGGTCGTCGCCGACGGCCGCGACGCCGACGCCATCGCCTACGACCGACCGCCGACCGGTTACTACCACGCCCGGCTGCTCGACCATCCCCGCGGCGACTGGGCCCAGACGATCGCCCGACGCTACCTGTACGACACGGCCGACGCGGTCCGGCTCGAGGCGCTGGCCGAGTCCTCCTTCGCGCCCCTGGCCGCCCTCGTCGGCAAGATCCGACGCGAGGAGCGCTACCACCTGATGCACGTCTCGACCTGGCTCGAGCGGCTGGCCGGAGCCGGCGGCGAGTCGCGCCGGCGCCTCCTCGACGCGCTCGAGCGACTCGGGCCGGATGCGGCCACGGTCCTCGCGCCCCTTGCCGAACGAGACCGCGCTGCTCATGGCCGGCGTCGTCGGCCGCGAGCGCGGCGGAGCAGGAGGCCGGATGGCGGGCCGCGATCGGACCGACGTTCGAGCGTCTCGGGCTGCCGATGCCGCCGCCGTCGAGCGCGCTGGAGACGGCCCGGTCGAGCCATTCGGCCGCGTTCGAGCGTCTCCACGACGAGTTCACCTCCGTCCGACGGATCGATCCCGCGGCGACCTGGTAGGACGATGGAGTCGATCTCCCGCGACGGTCCTGCGAGCCGCGGTCGAGGCGGTCCCCGACCCGGAGCTGCCGGTGGTGACCATCGGCGAGCTGGGGATCCTCGGCACGGTCGAGGTCTCGCCCGGGCGCGGTCCGGGTCGAGCTCCACCCGACCTTCGTCGCCTGCCCGGCGACCGAGCTCATCCGAGCCGCCGTCGGGGAGCGGCTGACCGTGGTGGCGCCCGGGCTCGAGGCGACCGTCTCGCTCGTCTTCGACCCACCCTGGACCAGCGACCGGATCACCGAGTCGGGTCGAGCGAAGCTGGCCGAGGCCGGGATCGCCCCGCCGGGCCGGGACGGGTCGGGCACCATGGTGAGCCTTGACGTCCCCGTCCCGTGCCCGTTCTGCGGCTCGCGACGGACCCGGCTCGAGAACCTCTTCGGGCCGACGCTCTGCCGGGCCATCTACCACTGCCCCGATTGCCGCCAGCCGTTCGAGGCCCTCAAGACCGTCTAGGCTGACGGTCATGCCTGCCGACCCGACCGCGCTCCGCCCCGGTGTCGTCGTCGTCGGCGTCGTCGGCGCCGGGACCATGGGCGCCGGGATCGCCCAGGTCGCGCTCGAAGCCGGCGCCCGGGTCCTCCTCCACGACGTCGATCCCGCCGCGTTCGAGCGGGCCCGGGAGCGGATCGCCGACGGGCTGGCCCGACGGACGCGCCGGCTCGCCGCGGGGAAGCCGGAGACGGGGTCCGTCGTCGACCGCGGGTCGTCGGCCGTCATCGACCGGCTGGAGCCGGCGCTCGACCTCGAGCCGCTCGGGCGGCGGCTGTCCTGGTCGTCGAGGCGGCCCTCGAGGATCTCGAGCTGAAGCGGCGGGTCTTCGCCCGGCTCGATGCCGTCGCGCCGCCGACCACGATCCTCGCCACGAACACGAGCGCCCTGTCGGTCGGGGCGATCGCCGAAGCGGCGACCCGGCATCCCGGAACGGGTCATCGGTCTCCACTTCTTCAACCCGGCGCCGCTGATGGCCCTGGTCGAGGTGGTCGCGCCGTCCGGCGCCGACCCCGCCGTCGTCGAGGCGGCGGCCGCCCGCATGACCGACTGGGGCAAGACCCCGGTCCGCTCCGCCGACGCCCCGGGCTTCATCGTCAACCGGGTCAACCGGCCGTTCACCCTGGAGGCCCTCCGACTGCTCGAGGACGGTCACGGGTCGGTCGAGTCGATCGACGCGGCCGTGCGCGCCGACGGGTTCCCGATGGGCCCGTTCGAGCTGATGGACCTCGTCGGGATCGACGTCAACCTCGCCGCGGCCCGGGGGATCTGCGAGGCGTTCCACTACGAGCCCCGCTTCCGCCCGTCGCCGATCCAGGAGCGACTCGTCGAGGCCGGCCGGCTCGGACGGAAGACCGGCGAGGGCTTCTACTGGTACGGCGAGGACGGTCGCCGGATCGGCCCGGCCGGGGCGTTCGTCGTGGACGGAGCGCTCGTGGCCGAGGACCCCGTCGACCCGCCGATCGAGCGGATCGTCGTGGCCATCGTCAACGAGGCGTACCGGGCGCTCGGCGAGGGTGTCGCCACCGCCGCGGACATCGACCTGGCCCTGCGTCTGGGCGCCGGTCACCCCCGCGGCCCGTTCGAGGGGGTCGAGCGCTCGGGCGGCGCCGGTCCGGTCGTGGAGGCGCTCCGCCGGATCGCCGCCCAGGAGCGCGACACGGACCGGTTCGAGCCGGCCCCGCTGCTCCTGGAGGCGGCGGCCCGCGGCTGACCGACCTCCTCCGGGGGCGCCGTCGAGGCACCTCCGGCGATCCTGTCGCATCATGGGCGTCCCGCGCCGCCCACCGAGACTGCGGGTGACCCTGGAGAAGCCCGTGACCCCGCGAACCACCCCGGATCGCCGACCGCGACGCGCCCCGCTCGTCGCGTCTGCTCCTGATCGGCGCGACGTCGCTCGTCGTCGGTTGCGGCACGTCCTCGGCCAGCCTCGCCGCGTCGGCCGGCGCACCGACCGGCTCGGCTCGGCCCGCCGCCACACCGGGTGCCAGCGTCGGGGCCGCGACGTCGCCGTCGCCGTCGATCGCCCCGACCGACAGCCCCGAGCCCTCGATCGAGACCCACGCCCTCCCCGAGCTGGAGGCCGCTCCTCCCGGCGTCGGTCGCCGGGATCGCCCTGGAGCGGTTGAGCATCACCGGACCGGACTTCTACAAGACCGGCACGGACGTGAACCGCTCCCAGCTCGACGAGCTGCTCAAGAACCTGGGCAAGACCGTGGCCGACCTGAGCGTCGCCGACGCGGGCGACCCGACCGGTCGGGCCGTCTTCGAGATCGGGATCTTCCGGGTGGCCGGCGCGGCGCCCGAGCAGCTCCTGTCGGAGTGGGTGGCCTTCGACCAGGCGGCCAAGCCGGGCCGGATCAAGGTGACCAGCGAGACGGTCGACGGGCGGGCGCTCACCAAGGTCGTCGACTCGAGCGTCCAGGTCGGTGGGACCGCCTACGCCTTCGCCATCGGCGACGCGATCTACCTGGTCAAGGCGGACGACCCGAAGCTCCTCTCGGCCGCGCTCGCCGCCCTGCCCAGGCCCTGACGGTCGGCCCCGCCGAACGGGACCGGAGCGACCCGAGGCCGCCCTCCCCGGGGTACCATCGACGCCGATGCCGGCCACCTGCCGGCTCCTGACAGGGGATCGACCCGATGGAACTCCGACCCAGCCGATCCAGTCGTGCCCGACTGGCCGCGCTCGCCCTGGTGGGCGCCGTGCTCGTCGCCGCCTGTGGCGGCTCCTCCTCCTCGAGCCCGGCCGGCAGCCCCAGCGCCGTCGCCAGCGCCGCTCCCGGCGGCGGCTATTGCGAGAGCGCCAGCCTGACCGCGACGATCCCGACGAAGGTCAACGACGTCGTCCTTCAGACGACCGGGGCCAACGCCCTGGTGGCATACCAGGTCGGGTCGAGCCCGCTGTACAACCTGACCCTGATGATCGGCGACCTCGGCACGACCGTGCCCTCGACCTGCATCGCCGGCGGCGCGGACCAGGACGGCAAGCTCCAGATCATCGCGGCGCAGTTCAAGGGGGTCTCGTCCTCGGCGATCCAGGTCGAGGTCGAGAAGGTGGCCAAGCAGGCGGACCCGAACGTCGCCCTCGCCAACACCACGATGGGCGGCAAGCAGGTCACCACCGCGACGTTCCCCGGCTCCCACGTCGCCCCGATCGTCGCCTACATCACCGGCGACACGCTCTACTACATCGCGGCGTCGGATGCCACCCTGTCGGCGGCCGCGGTCCAGGCAGCTGCCCTGACCGTGGCTCGCGATCTCGACCGGCCGCTGCGCGATCCCTGGATCGTCGCCGCGGTCCGGACCCCGGTCGGTCGGTACGGCGGCGCCCTCGCCTCGGTCCGCCCGGACGACCTGGCCGCCGCGGTCCTCCGGGCGGTGGTCGATCGGGTCCGGTCTCGATCCGGCCCTCGTCGAGGACGTCATCCTCGGCTGCGCCAACCAGGCCGGCGAGGACAACCGCGACGTGGCCCGGATGGCGCTGCTCCTGGCCGGCTTCCCGGTCGAGGTCGCCGGGCTGACCGTCAATCGGCTGTGCGGCAGCGGCCTCCAGGCGATCAACAGCGCGGCCCATGCCATCCAGGTCGGCGACGGCGACGTGTTCATCGGCGGCGGGGTCGAGTCGATGACCCGGGCGCCCTACGTCATGGCCAAGCCCGAGGCGGCCTGGGATCGCGGGAGCCGCGAGCTCCAGGACACGACGCTCGGCTGGCGCTTCGTGAACCCGAGGCTCGCCGAGCGGCATCACCCGTACTCGATGGGCGAGACGGCCGAGAACGTGGCCGAGCGCTGGGCGGTGGACCGCGAGCGCCAGGACGCCTTCGCCCTGGCCTCGCAGCAGAAGGCCGTCGCAGCCATCGAGGCCGGCCGGTTCGACGGCCAGATCGTGCCGATCCCGGTCCCCCAGCGGAAGGGGGACCCGGTCCTCGTGGCCCGCGACGAGCACCCCCGGGCCGACACGACCGCCGAGGCGCTGGCCCGGCTCCGGCCGGCGTTCCGCGAGGGCGGGACCGTCACCGCCGGGAACGCCTCGGGGATCAACGACGGCGCATCGGCGGTCCTCCTGGTGGAGGCCGCCCGCGCCCGCGAGCTGGGCCTCCGGCCGCTCGCCCGGATCGTCTCCACGGCCGTCGCCGGCGTCGATCCGGCGATCATGGGCGTCGGGCCGGTGCCCGCCACGCGCAAGGCCCTGGAGCGGGCCGGGATCGGGGTCGACGACCTCGACCTGGTCGAGCTCAACGAGGCGTTCGCCTCGCAGTCGGTCGTGTGCATCGACGAGCTCGGCCTCGACCCGGCCCGGGTCAACGTCAACGGCGGGGCGATCGCCCTCGGTCATCCCCTCGGGATGAGCGGCGGCCGGCTCGTCACGATGCTCGTCCACGAGCTCGCCAGGACGGGCGGTCGCTACGGCCTGGCGACGATGTGCATCGGCGTCGGCCAGGGGATCGCCACCGTGGTCGAGCGGATCGAGGGGTAGGACTCCGCGACCGGTCCGAGCCGGACCATCGGATTTTCGACGGGGTGCTTGTCGAAACTCGCCGGCCTGCGTACGATGGCGGTCGACGCGCTCGACATGAGCTGATCGCCGAACCGAGTCCGCAGACCACCGTCCCTTCGAGGAGGCCCGACAGCATGCTCGAGACCCAGCCGGCCGAGACCCAGACGACGGTCCTCAGCCTGAGCGACGCCGCGGCTTCGAAGCTGCGCGAGATCACCGCCGAGGAGGCGAACCCGAACGTCGGCCTGCGGGTCTACGTCTACAGCGGTGGCTGCTCGGGCTTCAAGTACGGGATGATGATCGAGGACGCGCCCACCGAGGAGGATCGGATCCTCAAGGCGAACGGGGTGACCGTCTACGTCGACGGCAAGAGCATCGATCTCCTCCAGGGCTCGGAGATCGACTATGTCGACACGCTGATGGGTGCCGGCTTCACGGTGAACAACCCGAACGCGGTCGCGGCCTGCGGCTGCGGCTCCAGCTTCCGGACCGCCGACGACGGCGGGGCTCCCAAGGGCTGCGCCCACTAGACCTCCCCGTCCCTCCTCCTCCGAGAAGCCGCCGGCCCGCCCCGGCGGCTTCTCCGTTTTCGGCGCGGGACCGGGCCCCCGGCTCACGCCCGCCGCCCGGTCACGGGCCGGCTGGCCGAGGGCTCCGCCGGGGCCTGACGGCTCAGGGCGTCCCGGGGGGCAGGGCGAAGACCGCGGGATCCTGCTGGAACGACCGCAGGAGGGTGAAGATGAAGCCCATCCGCTCGCGGTAGTCCTCCCAATCCGGCGCGTCGCTGTCGCCCGCGGAGGCGAGGTCCTGGCCGAACCGGCGCGCCAGGTCGACCAGCTCCGGGTCGTCGAGAGTAGCCAGGTCCGGTGGGAACTGGACTCCCCCGAGGTAGGCCGGTCTCGGGACGTCACGATCCAGGCGGAGATAACCGCCCGGCAGGTGCAGACCCATGTGGGCCGTGGCCGCCACGGCCAGGAGGGAGCCACCCGGGATGGCGGCCCTGACGTACGGATCGGCGACGAGCTGCTCGTGCGCACCGATGGAGACGTTGGCGCAGAGCATCCGCGCCGCCCGCCGGCGTGCCGTCGCCGGGTCGGCCGAGGCGCGGAGGAGCAGGGCATCGGTGTAGGCGGTGAAGGCGCGCTGAAGGTCCGGGCTGTCGGCCACCTGCGGATGGGCCAGCAACGGTGCCAGCAGGGCGTCGGCCCGGGCCCGGTCCCGCCTCGCCGCGGGATGGACCGCGAAGGCGGCGATCCAGCGGATGAACGGTCCGGCGACGTCACCGAAGACGGCCGCATTCCCGTCGGCGACCGCGCGCGCCACCTCGTGACCGATCAACGGCTCGAGCAGGCCGGGGACCGTCTCGCCGGTCATCGACCGACGAGCTTCGGCACTGGCCCACTGGCCGAAGGTCAGCCAGTTGGCATCGGTCCGGCCGAGGAGCGAGACGACCGCCTCCGAGAGCGCGTGATAGCCGCGGGTGATGGCCGCGTTGCGCTCCAGGACGTCCCCGATGGCGACGATCCGCTCGACCTCGGTCGGGTCCGGGAACGAGGCGGCTCCCGGGTCCGTCTCGCCGGTCACGTCACTCCCCAGCTTCTGGGATCGAGGCGAGACCGTCCTGGATCCGGTGGAGGACCTCGATGTAGCTGCGCAGGTCCTGGTCGGACAGGTCGCTCAGCCAGACCTTCTCGTTGCGATGGACGATCGTCCGGAGCTCCTGGAGCACGGTCAGGCCGGCCGGCGTGATCTCGACGAGCAGGCCCCGGCGGTCGTCCGGGTTGGGGGATCGTCGGACGAAGCCGCGCGTCTCGAGCGAGTCGATCAGGCCGGTGACCGTGGCCCGGGTGACGATGAGCCGCTCGCCGAGCTCCGACGGCGAGATCGGCCCGCGGTCGCGCAGGATCCCCAGGACGAGACCGCCGGCCGCACTCACGTTGAGCGGACGAAGGAGCCGTCCGATCCGGTCGAAGACCATGTCGGCCGTCCGGATCGTGTTCATGACCGCCTCGGTCGCGAGGACGTTCGCGTCGGGGGTCTGCTCGTAGAAGTCGTCGGGCATCCGGATCTTCGCCATGGAGAGATAATAAGGGTCTTGACAATACGTTGGCTAATCATATAGTTAGGCACCTAACGACCGGTTCGCAGGTGATCGGTCGACACGAAAGGATGGCGTTCCCGTGATCAAGGTGATCGTCCAGCACCACGTGGCCGACTACGACCGCTGGCTTCCCGTCTTCACCGAGCACGAGAGTGTCCGCCGACAGCACGGAGCGACGGGCCACTCGATCAGCCGCGAGGTGACCGACCCGAACTCGATCGTGATCGTCAACTCCTTCGCGACGCTCGAGGGCGCCGAGGCCTTCCGGCAGGATCCGTCGCTCCCCGCGGCGATGGAGCGTGGCGGCGTCGACGGACCGCCCCAGGTCTGGATCGTCGACGAGGCCGAGGCCAGGACCTACTGAGGTCGTCGCCGGAGTGGCCGCCGGACCAGCGGGGTCGGCGGCCACTCACCCGACCCGGGATCCGTCCGATCCACCGGATCGCCCTGACCGACCGGGATGCCCTGACCGATCGGGAGTCGCCCAACCTCGGCTACTCGCTGAAGCGCTCTTCCTTCCAGGGGTCGGCGTCGTTGTTGTAGCCGTAGCGCTCCCAGAAGCCGAGGATGTCGTGGTCGAGGAACTCGAGGCCCCGGATCCACTTGGCGCTCTTCCAGAAGTAGCGCTTCGGGACCAGGAGGCGGAGCGGCCAGCCGTGCTCCGGCTCGAGGGGCCGGCCGTCGAAGGTGTCGGCCAGGCAGCACGTCCTCGTCGTCGAGGACGGCTAGCGGCAGGTTGGCCGTGTAGCCCTGCTCGCAGTGGGCCAGCACGTGGGTCGCCTCGGGCTTCACTCCGACGAGCCTGAGGATCTCCTGGATCGCGACGCCCTCCCAGGTCGTGTCGAGCTTCGTCCAGCGGGTCACGCAGTGGATGTCCGTCTCGACCGGCTTGCGGGGCAACGCCTTGAACTGGTCCCAGGTGAGGGACAGCGGGCTGTCGACCGCGCCGAAGACCCGGAAGTCCCAGCTCGCCAGGTCGGTGCGGGGCACGGACCCGTAGTGGAGGACCGGGAACTTGTCGGTCTTGTACTGGCCGGGTGGGATCCGGCCGGCGATCGTCGGGTCCATCGGTCTGCCTCCGAACAGGCGCTCGAGCATCGTCGTCTCCTGGTGGCGCTGGCGGCATCGTCGCACAGGGCCGCCGGTCGGGTGGCGGGCCGTTCGCCGGCCGGCTCGGCGGGCGTCTGGGGTATCCTCACCGGCGATGTCCTCCCCCGATCCCCGGCCCGACCCGGCACCGGCGATCGCCCGGCCGCCCGATCCGGACGAGCCGGCCGCTGACCGTCCCCCGATGGTCGTGGTCGTGATGCCCGCCTACAACGCCGCGCGCACCCTCGAGCGGACGTACGCCGACATCCCTCACGACGGGGTCGCGAAGATCATCCTCGTCGACGACGTGTCGAAGGACGAGACCGTCGAGATCGCCCATCAGCTCGGGCCTCGACGTGATCATCCATCGCCAGAACCGCGGCTACGGCGGCAACCAGAAGACGTGCTACGACGCGGCCCTCGCGGCAGGAGCCGATGTCGTGGTGATGCTCCACCCGGACTACCAGTACGACGCGACCCGGATCCCGGCGCTCATCGAGCCGATCCTGGCCGGCGAGCGCGACCTCATGCTGGGCAGCCGGTTCCTGGGCGATCCGCTGGCCGGCGGGATGCCCCGCTGGAAGTACGTCGCCAACCGCTTCCTGACCGGGCTCGAGAACGCCGCTTTCGGGCTCCACCTGAGCGAGTACCACACCGGGCTGCGGGCCTACAGCCGGCGCCTCCTCGAGACGATCCCGTACGGGCTCAACAGCGACGACTTCGTCTTCGACCAGGAGCTCATCGCCCAGGTCGTGGCGGCGGGCGGCCTGCCGATCGGTGAGATCGCCGTCCCGACCCGCTACTTCGAGGAAGCGAGCTCGGTCGGGTTCAAGCGGAGCGTGGTCTACGGGCTGTCGACCCTGCGGGTCGTCCTCCGCTTCCTGCTCCACCGGGCGCGCCTGCGCCGATCGCCAAAGCTGACCTCGCGGCGATCCAGATCGCGCCCGTGAGTCGCGGGGCGAGCAGCCTCGTTCGGGCGATCCTGGGGATCGCCATCTCGATCGGCTCGCTCGTCTTCGTCCTGCGCGGGGTCGACCTCGCCTCGGTCGCGGACATCCTGCGCACCGCGATCCCGGCCTGGATCGGGGTCGCCCTGATCCTCCTGACGATCGACGTCCTCCTCCGGGCGATCCGCTGGCAGCGCCTGGTCGCGCCGATCCGGCGGGTGCCGCTTCCTGCCGATGCTCGGCTACCTGCTCGTCGGCTACCTCGCCAACAACGTCCTGCCGGCCCGGCTCGGCGAGCTCGTCCGGAGCCACTACCTCGGTGATCGCGAGGGGATCAGCCGGGCCTCGACCCTCGGCACGGTCGTCGTGGAGCGGGTCGTCGACACCGCCGTCGTGGTCGCCATCGGGGCCGTCGCGATCCTCGTCCTCCAGGTCCGCGGGGTGGTGGCCAGCGCCGTCCTCGTCGGGCTGGCGATCACCGGCCTGCTCGTCCTCGCCCTCGCCGCCGGGATCGTCGCCCACCGTCTGCCCGGCGCGGACCGGGTCCTCGCCTTCGCCGAGCGCCGGCCGCGCGTGGTGGAGCTCGCCCGGCGTCTCCACGACGGTCTGGCGGTGGCCCGCAGGCCGCGCACTCTGACGCGAGGCGCTCGGCGCTGAGCGTCGCGGCCTGGCGGCGCACCTTGCTCGCGTTCGCCGCGGCCGGACAGGCGATCGGTCTCGAGCTGACCATCGGCCAGGCGGCCCTCTTCGCCAGCGGCGTGGCCCTGGCCACGGCGATCCCGTCCGGTCCGGGCTATCTCGGGACGTTCGAGCTCGCCGCCGTGACGGTCGGTGCCGCGGTGGGGATCCCCCGCGACGAGTCGTTCGCGCTCGCCCTGCTGGTCCACGCGATGGTCCTGATCCTGACCTCGGTCGGTGGGGTGATCGCCTTCCTGCGTCTGGGTTGGCGCCGGAGCGCCGGCGAGGTCGGCGAGGTCGCCCGGGGCGTCATGGACGGCGAGGGCTACGGCGAGATCGGTCTCGAGGAGGCCGCGCCGGACCTGGCTGGGCCGGCCCGATGAACCAGGAGTCCGGGGGAACCGAGACCGCCGACATCGCCGCGCTCGGCCGACCCCCTCCGCTGGACGGCGGCCGCTCGGCGCCTGATCGCCGACCTCGGGTTCAGCCTCATCCGCAGCGACCACCCCGACGCGCCGGGCGGCGCTCACCTCATCGTGGCCCTCCGAGCCACGCCCGACCCTGCGTCACTTCGATCCCGAGGAGCTGAGCTACTGGGCGCCCGTCGCCGGCCGTGGTCGGATCGCCCTCCTGGATCGGCAGACCGAGCTCCCCTTCGAGGGGCCGGTCTCGTGGGGCACGATCCGGGTGGTGGACCGGCTCGGGCGAGGACAACCGGTTCCTGACCTTCGGCGGGACGATCCGGGCCGTCGCGGTCGACGAGACCGAGACCGTGACGATGCACGCCTCGCCCGGGCCGCTCGTCCGCGGGAAGCGGGCACAGCCAGGGCCTCGACCCGCTGGCCGGCGAGATCGGGGCGTTCTTCGCCCGGCTCATGGTCCGGGTGGACTTCGAACCCGGCGCGGAGGGCGTGCTGGCCGCCACGCCGCCGCTCGAGCTGTACGCGGCGTTCGTGCGGGATCGGCACGAGCGGCTCGACGCTGCGCCGCTCCTGGCCGACGGCGACCCCGCCTTCACCGCCCGGATCCGCTCCGAATCGAGCCGGCTCGAGGCCCATCAGCCGGAGGCATGGGCGGCCGGGGCGGCCCTCCTCGAGGCCCTCGGACTGCATCGCTGAGCGAACTAAGCGGGCGGCGGCTGGCCGTCGGGCCGTTCCTGCCATGCGTTCTTGCTGTGAACGCTCGCCGGCCCCGACCCGACATCGCCGCGGCGACATGTACCGGCCCACGCTCGTCGCGGGACGACGTGGCGGCCGTCGAGACCGACTGGGCCCACGATCGGACCCTGCGACCCGTCGAGCGTTCCCTGCGTGGGCGTATGACCTGAACGCCGACCCGGCGCCGGCGGCCGCGACCGGGGTGAGTGCCGAACGCTCACCGACGGCAGGCTCCGTCCTCGTGGCCACCGACCCGAACGCCGCGAGACCCCGGTCGCGATGGCCGGGGTCTCGGCAGATCGAGCGATGGGGTTCCGGCTACGGCGCCGGCTTGGCCAGGTCGCTGAGCGTTCTTGAGGCCGTACTTGTCGGCGGTGGCCTTGGTCACGACGAAGCCGTTCTGATCGGTCGCCGGGGCCGGGTCGAAGGCGGTCAATCCGAGCGGGTCGAGCCGCTCCTTGAGCTTGGCGACGGTGGCGGTCGCGTCGCTGGTCGCCTCGCCGGCGCCCTTGTTGACGTACTCGAGGGCCGTGGCGGCGTACTCCGCGA
Source organism: uncultured Chloroflexia bacterium (assembly GCA_963809595.1). Classification (GTDB taxonomy): domain Bacteria; phylum Chloroflexota; class Limnocylindria; order Limnocylindrales; family CSP1-4; genus Chersky-267. The sequence goes on from CAWEKG010000004.1 coordinate 158,178, forward strand.
GGATGTCGATGTCGCCCTTCTCGAGCGCCGGGAAGACGACCTCGCGGTTGCCGAGCTGGAACTTGCGATCGACCTTGAAGCCGTTCGCCTCGAGGACCTGGGTGAAGATCTCGCCGAGGATCTCCTGCTCGTAGAAGTTGGTCGAACCCACCTTGACGGTGATCCCGCTGCCCGAGGTCCCGCCCGGGGTCAGGCCGTTGGCGGCCAGCCAGGCGCCGGCCACGGACTTCGAGTCCTTGCCGTCGACGGTGACCTGCTTGTTGAGGTCGGTCAGCTGGTCCTGGGTGAGCTTGGCCATGAACGGGTTCGAGCAGGTCGGCCAGGCCGGGGGCCTTCGCGACCAGGTCCTTGCGGACGACCGGGACGAGGTTGTCGGCCTTCTGGAGGTCCTTGTCGTCGGCCAGCAGGACGAAGCCCTTGACCTGGATCGACGGGTCGGAGGTGAACAGCAGGCCGACGTCGACCAGGTCGGTCTCGACCGCCTGGACCGTGAGCGGGCCGCCGGCGTCGAGCGGCAGGATCTGCTTGAACTCGATGCCGTAGGTGTTCTTCAGGCCGACCGCGCAGAACGGTCGCTGGGGACACTCGGGCGGGCCGCCGAGTACGAGGTGGGACGCGATCGTCCCGCTGGAGCTCGGCGACGCGGCCGCCGAGGCGCTGGCCGCGGCCGACGGGGATGCCGGCTCCGAGGCGGCCACCGATGGTGACGGGCTGCTCCCTCCCGACGAACAGGCACTGAACGAGCAGCGCGAGTGTCGTCGCCCCGAGAGCAGCCATGCGGATGGTCCGCATGGGTCCTCCTTGATTCCTCGTCCGGTCACATCGGGCACGCGACCTGGGACGTCCGGGGACTATAGCAGCGGCGGTCGAAACGGCCCCCCGACCCTCCGGGTCACCTGGGGGCGTCGATCGAGCCGGAGGTCAGACCCGCGTCCGGGTCGGCTCCGGCGGCGGCCCCGCGGACGCGGCGAGCCGGACCCCCGGTGAGACGAGGCGCCGCTCGAGGAGCGTGAAGGCGCGTTCGGTCACGACCGCCAGGACGGCCACCAGGATCGCCCCGCTCGACCAGCATCGCCTGGTCCTGGAGGGCGAAGCCGTCGACGATGTAGCGCCCGAAGCCGCCCCCGGCGATGAGCGCCGCGAGGGTGGCCGTGGCCACCGCGGCGACGGCGGCGGTCCGCATCCCGGCGGTCATCACCGGCATCGCCGAGGGGATCTCGACGCGGGTCAGGATCTCCCGTTCGCGCATCCCCATCCCGCGGGCCGCATCGACGACCTCCCGGTCCACGCCGCGCAGACCGACGTGGGTGTTGGCCAGGATCGGCGGGATCGAGAGCAGGACGAGGGCGAGGAGCGGGGTCAGCAGGCCGAAGCCGAAGAGCGGGAAGAAGACGAGGAGCAGGGCGTAGGACGGGATCGCCCGGCCGAGCCCGGCGACGTTGACCGCGAGGCGCCCCGCCACGCCCGGTATGACCGGTGTAGAGCGCGATCGGCAGGGCGATCGCAGAGGGCCACGATGACCGCCAGGGCCGACAGCTCGACGTGCTCGACGAAGCGGGTCGGGATCCCGTTCGGGCCCTGCCAGTGGGCCGGATCGGTCAGCCAGCCGACCGCCCCGAAGATGCCGTCCATCAGCGCCCAGCCCGCCGCTCGCGACCAGCCGGTCGTCAGCCGGAGGACGACGACCAGCCCGAGGTCGAGGACGAGCGCGAGCACGACCGTCAGCACGAAGCCGACGTAGATCATCGTCGGGAACTGCCGGTTGAACCCGCGCAGCATGAGCTGTCCGAGTCCGCCCTCGCCGATGACCGCGGTGACCATGACCAGCCCGACGATCGTCACCGTGGCCACCCGGACACCCGTGACGATCACCGGCATGGCGAGAGGCAGCTCCACCCCGACGAGACGCTGCCCTGGGGTGTAGCCCATCCCGTCGGCGGCCTCGCCGACGTCGCGCGGGATGCCCTCCAGGCCGGCCAGGATGTTCCGGGTGAGGATGAGCAGGGTGTAGCTGATCAGGCCGATCTCGGCGGTCAGCAGGCTCAGCCCGGTGAACGGGACGAGGAAGGCGAACAGGGCCAGGCTCGGGATCGTGTAGAGGACCCCGAAGGTCGCCGTCGTCGGGACCCCGCAGGATCCGCCAGCGGCGGACGACGAGGGCGGCGACGAAGCTCAGAGCAAAGCCCGACCGTCACGGCGATCAGGACCAGGACGAGGTGATCGACCAGGGCCCCCCAGATGACCCCGAGGTTGTCGGCGACCCAGTCCCAGCGCATCACATCGGTGGCTCCGGCGTCGCGGCGCGGAGACGGTCGAGGATGATGTCGAGGGTCACCACGGCGACGAAGCGATCCTGCCGGTCGACCACGATGGCCGCCTGGACATCCGCGTCCAGGAGCATCGCCAGCGCGTCACGGGCGGTGGTCTCCGGACCGAGGAACGGGGACATCGGGATCGCGGACTCGGCTTCGAGCGGACCGTCGGTCGGGAGGTCGTCGTGGTCGATCCAGCCGAGGGGCCGATCGTCGGCGCCGAGCAGGAGCAGGTACGGGAACGGGTCGTCCCGGAGCCGGGCCCGGACCGCCGCCGGGTCATCGCCGGGATGGGCGGTGACCGGGCTGATCGTGGGCAGCTCGGCGACCCGGACGAGGGCGAGCCGCTTCAGGCCGCGATCGGCGCCGACGAACCGGGCGACGAAGTCCGTGGCCGGCGCGGCCAGGATCCCGGCCGGCGGCCCGAACTGGGCGAGCCGCCCGCCCTCCTGCATGACCGCGACGAGGTCGCCCATCTTGATCGCCTCGTCGATGTCGTGGGTCACGAACAGGATCGTCTTGGCCAGCTCGGCCTGGAGACGCAGGAACTCGTTCTGGAGACGCTCCCGGACGATCGGGTCGACCGCCCCGAACGGCTCGTCCATGAGCATGATCGGCGGGTCCGCGGCCAGGGCCCGGGCGACCCCGACCCGCTGCCGCTCGCCCCCCGACAGCTGGCCCGGGTAGCGCGCTCCGTACCTGGCCGGGTCGAGGCCGACCAGGGCGAGCAGCTCGTCGGCCCGCTCCCGACGACGCCCGACCGACCAGCCGAGGAGCCGCGGGACGGTGCCCACGTTCTCGGCGATCGTCTGGTGGGGAAAGAGCCCGACCTGCTGGATGACGTAGCCGATGCTCCGTCGGAGCTCGGTCGGGTCGCGTCCGGCCGCGTCGGCACCGTCGATCAGGATCTGGCCGCTCGTCGGCTCGATGAGTCGGTTGACCATCTTCAGGGAGGTCGTCTTGCCGCAGCCGGACGGCCCGACGAGGACGCAGATCCTCCCGGCGGGGACCTCGAACGAGAGGTCGTTGACCGCGCCCGGGACGTCCTTCGCGCCCGCCTCGTAGCGCTTGGTGACGTGCCGGAACTCGACGGTCGCGGCCGGGGTGGGGGGTTCGGGCACGGGGCGGCTCCGCTGGCTCAGCTCGGCGGCTGGCCGTCGCGGTTCCGGTCGAGCTCCTCGGTGGAGACGCGGCCGTAGTAGTTCAGGAAGTAGCCGCCCCCCGCCGCGATCGCGTCGCGAGCCGCGAGAACGGCGCGGCGGTCTGTCACATGGACGGCAACGACCGCTCGGCCGTCCCGGATCGCCGTCTCGTACCGGGCGAAGTCCGGCATCTGGTCCATCGTCATGAACTGGACGAGGCGGAGGATCCGGGTCGTCAGGCCGTGGCGTTCCCCGAGGCCGTCCATCCGATCCGCGTCGTCCGGGCCGGCCAGCCGGGTGATGTCGGTCAGGGCGACGCCGCCGCTCACCAGGCCATGGGCGACCCGCTCGGCCGTGACGGGGTCCGGCACGATCCCCAGGACGTGGTCGGTCGGGTAGGTGATGGCCCTCCGACCGGGCCGCAGACCGGGCATCGCGATCGTCTCAGCCGGCATCCACGAGCGGCTTCACCTCGCCGATGAGCCGCTCGAAGGTCTCGACGTCGTAGGGTGCCGGCTGCTCGGTGATGACCGTCCGGAAGCCCAGGGCCAGGTACGGGCGGAGGCGGTCGGCGATCTGCTCGGGCGTCCCGTTCCAGAACGTGTCGTCGTCCGCCACCTCGCTCATCGGTGTGCGGTTGGCCGCCATCGCCGCCTGCTGGACGCGGCTCGCCTCGGCTTCGCTGTCCCGGATGGTGACCTTGATCCCGAGGGTGAACTCGATCTCGGCGATGTCCCGACCGACCGCGGCGCAGTGCTCCCCGAGGACGTCCACCTTGTGGGCCAGGAAGTCGACCGGTCCCATCGCGTTCCACATATCGGCGTAGCGGGCGACCGTCCGGAGGGTCTTCTTCTCGCCGCTCCCGCCGATCATGATCGGGAGCCGGGTCTGGATCGGCGCCGGGTGATGACGGAGGCCGTCGAAGGCGTAGCGCCCGCCCGGCGCCGACGTCACCGTCCCGCCGTCGAGCAGGGTCCGGGCCGCGCCGACCGACTCGTCGAGCCAGTCCAGGCGCTGGCCGAAACCCGTCCCGAAGTCGATCCCGTGGGCCTCGTGCTCCAGGTCGAACCAGGCGCCGCCGAGGCCGAGGATCGCCCGGCCCCCGCTGATGTGGTCGAGGGTCGCGGCCGTCTTGGCCACCAGCCCCGGGTTGCGAAGGGTGTTCGCCCCGACCAGGAGCCCGAGCCGCGTCCGCTCGGTGGCCATCGCCCAGGCGGCCAGCGAGGTCCAGCCCTCGAAGATCGGCTGGTACGGGTCGCCGAAGATCGCGTACAGGTGGTCCCACGTCCAGAGGTGGTCGTAGCCCAGGCGATCCACCCGGCGGGCGGCATCGAGCATCTCCAGCCACGTCGCGGCCTGGCTCCAGAGCAGGATCCCGAGCTTGAGATCGGACACGGGGGTACCTCGGCGACTCTAATGGATGGGCTGCGCCTAACGGTACGCCACGAGCCCCGGACGCGCCGATCGGCGGCCGCTTAGGGCAGGGTCGCGAGGTCCCGTTCGAGGACCTCGCGGTCCTCCGGATCGGCGATCCCGCCGAGCGCGGCGAGCGCCCGGCCCTTCCACTCGGCACAGCCGGCGGCGTCCCCGGCCACGAGATGAGCCCGGGCCATCGCCTCATAGGCGGTTGGCAGGTCAAAGTCCTCACCGCCGCCCGCCTCGTTGATGGCCAGGCAGCGGCGGGCGTGCCACAGGGCGGGCTCGCCCCGACCCAGGACGCTGTAGACCCGGGCGCACTGCCACTCCCCGCGGGCCAGGTTCACCGGTTCGCCGACGCGGCCCCAGTGGTAGCGCGAGGCATGGGCGGCGTGGATCATCTCGTCGACCTGGGCGTCCGTCCGGTCGGGCGTCTCGAGCAGGGTCCAGACCCGGTTGAAGAGGCCGGCGGCGAGGCTCCGCTCGATGGTCGGGTCGAGCTCGGTCGACGATCGGGACGCGGACATCGGCGTGACCTCCGTGATGCGCCGTTCAGGCGTTGTCGAGCTCGCGCGAGATCGCCCGGAGGATGAAGCGGGCGGCCTCGGCGCTCTTGCCCCCCAGCTTCTGGCCGTCGTCCTGCTCCAGGGCCCGGGCGAGGTCGCCGAGCATCCGGTCGAGGTCGGGGGTGCGCACGAGGGTCCCGGCGACGAAGGCGCCCTCGAGCAGCTCGGTCGCCCGCCGGGCGTTGTCCACGGTGTGGCCCTTCGCCTCGATCGCCTCGCGGACCTCCGCCCGGGCCGCCTCGGCCGTCGCCCCGCTGCTCGCCGTCGTCACGCCCTCCGCTCGATCCGGGCGACCGGCTCGGCCTCGCCCCGGTCGGCCTCCACGAGATCGCCCGGGCTGCCCTCTCGATCGGATCCCGCCGGGATCGGCCCGGCGCCAGCCGGCACGCCGTCCACCGCGACCGCCAGGCCCGTCTCGTCGCGCGACCGGCGGGTCTGCCATTCGGCCTCGAGGACACTCATCTGGAGCTCGTCCCAGTACCGGCCGTCACGCCAGATCGACTCGCGCGATCGACCCTCGAGAACGAAACCGGCCTTGTCGTAGGCCCGGATCGCCCGCTCGTTGAAGGCGAAGACCGAGAGCGCCACCCGGTGGAGCCGGAGTCGGGCGAAGGCGTGCTCCAGCATCAGCTCGGTCGCCTCCCGGCCGTAGCCCTGGCCCCAGGCGTCCTTCTCGCCGATCGTGATGTGGAAGAGCGCCGAGCCGTTGTCGCCGTCGAGCTGGCTGAAGGCGCAGGTCCCGATGAGCCGCTCGCTGGCCCTTACGTGGATCGCCAGGGCGAGGGCTTCCGGGCCGACGGCGCGGGCGTGGAAGAAGCGGTCGATCTGGGCGACCGGCATCGGCCCGGCCCGATAACCGATGAGACGGGCCACCTCGGGGTCGCCGTACCAGCGTCGATAGGCGGCCAGGTTCGCGGGCACATGCCGGCGGAGGACGACCCGCTCGCCGGTGATCGACTCGGGGAACCAGCCGCGATGGAGCATGGGCGACGAAGGTATACCATCCCCGCCATGCGCCGCTGGAGCGAGGTGGCCGAGCGGGTCGCCGCCACGACGCGAACCTCCGAGAAGACCGGGCTGCTCGCCGCCTACCTGCGCGACCTTCCCGCGGAGGACCTGCCGGTCGCCGCGGTGTTCCTGGCCGGACGCCCCTTCGCCGAGGTCGACGGACGCTCGACGGGACTCGGCTGGGCGGCGATCGCCGGCGCCGTCACGACCCTCGCCGGGGTCCCGGCCGGGGCGCTCGGCGAGGCGTACGACCGGTCGTCCGATCTCGGCCTGGCCGTGGCCGACCTGCTGGGTCGTGGGAACGGCGAGCGCGAACCCGTCGGCTCCCCGCCGACCGTCCACGACGTGGCCGCAGCCTTCGGCGCGATCGAGTCGGCGTCGGGTCCGGCCGCCAAGCGGGTGGTCTTCGGCGACCTCCTCGCCCGGTCCGACCCGCTGACCGCCAAGTACGTCGTCAAGGTGCTGACCGGGGAGCTCCGGATCGGGCTCCGCGAGGGTCTCCTGGAAGCGGCCATCGCCGAGGCGTTCGGTCGACCGCTCGAGGCAGTCAAGCACGCCGGCATGCTCACCGGCGACATCGGCCGGACGGCGGTCCTGGCTCGCGACGATTCCCTCGCGACGGCCCGGCTTCGGCTCTTCCACCCGCTCAAGTTCATGCTCGCCTCGCCGGCCGAGGACGCGACCGAGATCATGACTCGGCTGGGTCCCACGGCCTGGGTCGAGGACAAGTACGACGGGATCCGGGCTCAGCTCCACCGGGCCGGCGACGAGGTCCGTCTCTTCAGCCGGGATCTCCACGACGTGAGCGGCCAGTTCCCGGAGGTGGTCGAGGTGTCCCGGGCCCTGGGCTGGGACGGCATCCTCGACGGCGAGCTGCTGGCCTTCCGCGACGGCGCCGTGCTGCCCTTCGTCTCCCTCCAGAAGCGACTCGGCCGGAAGTCGCCCTCGGCCGCGATCCGGGCGGAGATCCCGGTCGTCTTCGTCGCCTTCGACGTCCTCGCGACGGGTCCCCGGGAGGGGGAGGTCGCCGCCTTCCTGGACCACCCGCTGCGCGAGCGCCGGGAGCGCCTCGAGACGCTGGGTCTGCCCCTGGTCGGCGACGGCGGGGCCTTCGCCCTCTCCCACCTCGCCACTGTCGAGTCCGTCGACGACCTGGAGCGCGCCTTCGCCGACGCCCGCGGCCGGAACAACGAGGGGCTCATGGTCAAGGATCCCACCAGCCGCTACTCCCCGGGTCGCCGCGGGCTGGGCTGGCTGAAGATGAAGAAGGCCCTGGCGACGCTCGATTGCGTGGTCGTCGGCGTCGAGGTCGGCCACGGCAAGCGCCACGGCGTCCTGTCGGACTACACCTTCGCCGTCCGGGACGAGACGAGCGGCGGCCTGGTCACCATCGGCAAGGCTTACAGCGGGCTGACCGACGCGGAGATCGCCGAGATGACGTCCTGGTTCGAGGCCCACACCCTGGAACGGTTCGGGCGGTACCGGACCGTCGAGCCGACGGTGGTGATCGAGGTGGCCTTCGACGTCATCGTCCGCTCGGCCCGTCACCGCTCCGGGTTCTCCCTGCGTTTCCCGAGGATCGCCCGGCTCCGACCCGACAAGGGCCCCGACGAGATCGACACGGTCGCCGGGGTCGAGGCGATCTGGCGCGGCCTCCAGCACGGTCCCGAGCATCTGGTGACCGCACGCGCCGACGATCCGGTGAAGGGCTGAGCGGGGCGGTCACGGAGCGGACGGCGGGAGGTATCCTGTCGCCATGTTCAGCCCCGAATCGCCGATCGCCCTGACCCTGTTCACGGACGCCTTCATCGTTCGCGGCACGGTCGACAGCCGCGAGCGCCGGGTCAGCGACATCCTCAATCACACCGAGCACGACTTCCTCGTCCTGCGTGACGTCACCCTGGACGAGTACGGTTCGCGGACCATCGCCGAGCGCGCCGAGTACGCCCAGGTGAACCTGGCCACGGTCCTCTTCGCGGTCGCCAACGATATCGTGGAGCCCGCCCCCGAGCTGCGGATGCCCAAGGTCCCCGAGATGGCGATGATCTCGCTCCCGCCCTTCCGGATCATCGGCCGGATCCACCTCCTGCCCGAGCGCAACCTGGGCCACGCCCTCGCCGAGCTCACCGGGCGGTTCATCCCGGTGACCGATGCGACCTACTGGTCGGACTCGGCCGCCGAGGCGAGGCAGACGGCCACGATGCTCGCGGTCAACCACGCCCGGACCCAGGTCCTGGCGCCACACCGGGTGGTCGATCCGTGGGCCGGGCTCGATGCGGGTGCGGCCGCCACGCCGTCGCGCGCGTCCACGATGATCGGCGAGTCCGAGGTCGCCGGTCTCCGGGAGGATGCCGGCTGGGGCAGCGGCTCCGGCTCCGGGCTCATCGGCGGGTCCGAGCTCATCGGCGACGAGGGGCGCTCCCGCTAGACGTCGACTGGCAGGTCGAGGCGATCGCCCCACTCGGCCCAGCCCCCGTCGTAGACGGCGACGTCGTCATGACCCAGGAGGGCCAGAACGAAGGCGAGCTTCGCCGCGGCGACCCCCGACCCGTCGTAGCAGACGAGTCGGCGACCACGGGTGACGTTGGCCTTGAGGAGGATCTCGCGGAGCTCCTCGCCGGAGCGGAAGCAGCCGGTCCCGGGATCCGTGGTCGAGGCGACCGGGACGTTGACCGCACCGGGGATGTGGCCCAGCCGCCGGGTGTTGCCCTCCCAGCCGCGGTACTCGGCCGGTGAGCGGGCATCGAGCAGGACGACGTCGGGCGATCCGATGAGACCCCGCACATCCGCGGTGGTCAGGCGCATCCGGGGCTGGGCGCGGGGCAGGAAGGTCGCGCCGGACGGGGGCAGGATCGCGTTCGACAGCTCGTGGCCGGCAGCCTGCCAGGCGCCGATCCCGCCGTCGAGGACCCGGATCGACTCGAGGCCGTAGGCGCGCAGGCTCCACCAGGTCCGGGCGGCGAACAGGGCGGCCGTGTCGTCGTAGAGGACGACGGTGGTCCCGTTCCCGATCCCGGCCCGGCCAAGGCTCGCGGCGACCTGGTCGGGTCCGGCCAGGAGATAGAGCGGGCTCTCGTCGTCGGGATCGACGAGATCGCTGGCCCAGTCCAGGTAGACGGCGCCGGGGATGTGACCCGCGGCGTGGGCGGCCCGTCCGGTCCCGTCGGGTCGCCACCGGACGTCCGCGACCCGGACCTCGGGTCGGCCCAGGTTCTCGGCCAGCCATTCGACGCTGGCCAGCAGCTCCGGTCGGGGGAAAGCACTCATCCGGCCCGTATCATAGGGGCCCGTGGTGACCCCCTTCCTGCCCGACGACGAGAAGCTCGCCGCCGTGCGCGACGCCCTTCCGGCGACCGCGGCCGGGATCTATCTCGACACCCCGTCGCACGGCCCGATCCCGGCCGAGGTCCACCGGGCGATGACCGAGCTCGCGGAGTGGGAGCTGACCTTCGGTCGGGGGTCGCCCGAGTACCTCGACGAGACCCTCCAGCGGATCGACGAGGCGCGGTCGGCCGTGGCCGCCGTGGGCGTGACCGCCACCGACGCGATCGGCCTGGTCCACTCGTCGGCCGACGCCCTGGACCTGGCTGCCCGGCTGGTCGACTGGCGACCGGGCGATCGGGCCGTGGTCGTCGGGTTCGGGGAGACCGCCGGCGGCGGACCGCTCCGGGTCCTGCGCGATCGGACCGGCATCCAGCTCGTCACGGTCGACCTGGACGATGCGCCGGACGACGACCGGACGATCGCCGCGATCGAGGCCGCGGTCTCGCCCGGCACCCGGCTGGTCTGGGTCAGCCACGTCGCACCGGCCAGCGGGGCGGTCCTGCCGGTCGCCCCGATCGCGGAGCTGGCCCATGCCCGGGGGGCGCTCGTGGCGGTCGACGGGGGTCAGGCGTTCGGCGCGGTCCCGGTCGACCTCGGGCGACTCGGCGCGGACGTCTACGGCATCTCCGGCCAGACGTGGCTGCTGGGGCCCGACGGGATCGGGGCGGTCCACCTGGCCCCGATGGTCCTCGAGCGGGCTCGCCCTGCGGTCGACCCTTCGGCTCACTACCGGCCCTCGATCGTCGGCTTCGCCCGGAGCGTCGCCTGGCTCTCGATGTACGTGGGCTGGGAGTGGATCCATGCCCGGGCGGCGCGGCTGACCCGCTCGACGGCCCTGCGCCTGGCGCGGATCGACGGGGTCGAGATCCTCACCCCGACCGATCGGATGGCGACGCTCCTGGTCTTCCGCATCCAGGGCTGGTCGGCCGACGCCGCGGCCGGGGAGCTGGCGAAGCGGACGTTCGCGATCCTTGGGACCGTCCCGGCGCTCGACGCCATCCGGATCGGGATCGGGTTCTTCAACAGCGAAGACGAGCTGGAGCGGTTCGCCGCCGGCGTCGAGCTCCTCGCCGGGCACACCGCGGAGACCCTGCCACCGCGCCAGCTCCTGGCGATCCTGGGCCAGGATTGAGGTGGCGACCCGACCACCAGCCCGCCGGCGCGGGTTCTTCGAGGTCCGCTGGCGTCAATTCCGGAACGCGCCCCGTCCCGTGGTCCGGGCGGTCCTCAGCCCGCTCGTCGTGGCGATCGGGCTCGGCCTGCTCTACCTGGTCTACGACGTGGCCCTGACCCGTGGCGTCGCGCTGCCCGGAGGCGACCTCCGGGCGTTCGCCCTGGTCGTCTTCGTCGGCCTGGTCCTGGCGGTCGGGACGATCGTGACCTGGCTCATCGTCCCGCAACCGGGACCGACCGGCGCGGGCCGGACTCGGAGCGGATGGAGCGCGGCCCTCGGGTTCTTCGCCGCGGTGCCGATCGCCTATCTCATCCTGGTCGTGGAGGGCCAGGTCCTCTTGCCCCTGCTGACCTGATCGGAGGGGGTGGCGCGTGGACGCACCGCTTTCCCAAACGCGGTGGTCCGTCCGGACCTAGTCCGTCCGTACCATTCCGCGCTACAGTCACCCGGCTATCATCTGGCCCGGACCGCCTGTCGACGGTTCGGCGGACTTCGAGGTTGCGCGTGTCCTCCGAAGAGCATCATGTCGCGCTGCCGAAACTCTACGGCGCGCCAGCCTATGCCCGACCGGTACGACCGATCGATGAGATCGAGCGCCCCGTCGACCCCGACGACCTGCCGCTGGAGACCCTGCGCACCCCCGAGGAGCAAGAGCTTGCCGCGCGGATCGTCGGCGACGGCTCTGGCTTCACCGGACCCTCGAACGGGCACGACATGGGCCAGCTCCAGGGCCGCCCGTTCCGGCTGCGGGCGCTGACCGGCCGCCTCTTCGGGAGCCAGGACTAGCGGATCACGATTGCCCTTGGCCGGCCCCTCGTGCGCCCGGTGCTAGCATCGGTCCCGGCGGGGGAGTAGCTCAGCGGTGAGAGCAGCCGTCTTATACACGGCCGGTCCCTGGTTCGAATCCAGGCTCCCCTACCAGGTCCCCGACCCTCGCTCGAGCAGAGGGTCAGGCTCGCGCCCCCTCGGGCACCCCGGACGGGCCGCCGTCGGCGCGAACGCCGAACAGCACCGGCGCGAGTCGCATGGCGGCCCACACGAGGAAGAGCATCACCGGCACCTCGATCAGCGGTCCGACCACGGTCGCCAGGGCGACGGTCGGCGAGAACGCGGTGATCGCGATCGCGATGGCGATCTCGAAGTCGCGGCCGGTCGCGCTGAAGGCCACCGCGACGGCGTCGCGGTACGAGAAGCGGAGACGCCAGCCGACGAGCAGGACGACGAAGAACATCGTGATGAAGAAGAGGGTCATCGGGATCGCCATCTCGAGGACGACCGCCGGCCGCTCGAGGATGAGGTCGCCCTTGAGCGCGAACATCACGATGAGGGTGAACAGCAGACCCAGGATCGACACGCCGTTGAGCATCGGCTTGAGGGCGTCCATCCCGGCCTCACCGTGGCGGCGGACGACGATCATCCGGGTGGCGACCCCGAGGACGAGCGGCAGGCCCAGGTAGAGGACGACGCTCTCGGCGACCACCCAGACGTCGAAGGTGACGTTCCCGATCAGGAGCCGGGCGTAGACCGGGATGAGGATCATCTGGGCCACCGAGTTGAGGGCCACGAAGACGAGCGCCATCGGAGTGTTCCCCTTGGCCAGGAACGTGAAGATGATGACCATCGCGATGCACGGGGCGAGGCCGTAGAGCACGAGTCCGGTGTGCAGCTCCGGATCGGAGACGAAGACGTTCGCGAGCCCGAGCATCAGGAACGGCGCGATCAGGTAGTTGAAGAACAGGACGACCCCGAGCTGTCGCGGCGATCGGAACGCCTGGCCCACCTCGGTCAGCCGCACGTTCGTCATCGCCGGGTACATCATCAGGAACAGGCCGATCGGCACGCCCAGGCTGAGGATGTTCGGGACGGTCAGCTCGAACGTGCCGCCGGCGATCGACTTGATCGCGTCGATCGGTGGCGTCAGCGCGAAGTCGGAGACCTGGAGGACGTTCCCGATGGCGATGCCGATGACCATGCTGACGACGACGAAGATCGGCAGCAGCCGGAAGTCCTCGAGGCGGATGAGCAGGGCCTTCACCGCCTCACCCGGCGATCGACGGGCGCCGAGCTCGGTCGGCGGCCCGCAGGGCGACCTCGACGAACGGGCGGATCCGCTGGTGCAGCTCGAGGTACGTCTTCTGGAAGGCGGCGAGTCGCTCGGCGTCGTCGCCCGCGACCTCGGCCGGATCCTCGAGCCCCCAGTGGAGCGTGTCGTGGGAGCCCGGGAAGACCGGGCACGACTGACGGGCCCGGTCGCACACCGTGATGACGTAATCGAACGGCTGGCCCAGGAACTCGTCGACCGACTTGCTCCGGGCCCGGGACCAGTCGATGCCCGCCGCCGCGAGGACGCGGACCGAGTACGGGTTCACACCCTTCGGTTCGGTGCCCGCCGAGAAGACCTCGAAGTCAGACCCGCCCAGGCGACCGAGAACAGCCTCGGCGATCTGGCTGCGGGCACTGTTGCCGGTGCACACGAAGAGGACGCGGATGGGAGCTTCGGACACGGGTCGTTCCTTCCTGCGTCGCCGGGCGCGACCCGCGGCGGCGATCGTGGCTTCGAGGTCGATGAGCTCGCCGTCGAGGCGATCGAGGTCGTCGCGCTGGCGGGCGATCACGGCCCGCTGGTCGGCGATCAGCGGCGCGAGGTCCCGGTCGACCTCGCCGCGCTCGAGGCAGAGCCGTGCCATCCGCCCGGCATCCTCCGGTCCGAGCCCGAGCCGCCGCAGGCTGACCACGAGCCGCAGCCGGGCCAGGTCCAGGTCGGCGTATTCCCGGTAGCCGTTGGGCTGTCGGATGGCCGGTGGCAGGATCCCCACCGACTCGTACCAACGGACGGCTGAGGGTGCGACCCCGGCGCGCGTGGCGAGCTCTGAGACCTTCACGGGCTGAGCGTACACCTTCGAGTCACTTGAAGGTCAAGCGGCGTCCGACCGCGAACCGGCCGTCGACCCGCGCGCTGAGCGGCTATCCTCTCGAAGCACATGAATGCGTCGAGCACTCGTCGGACGTCGAAGCGAGCGGAGCTGCCGGAGCGCGCGTCCGACGCGGATCCAGCCTCGCCCGCGCCCATCGAGGACCTGACGAGCCCCGACGCCCTCGCCTCCGACCGCGACGCCGCCGGGGTCCCCGTCCACCGGGGCTGGGCCCCGCTCGGCGGTCGACATCGCTGGATGGAGCCGTTCGTCCTCGTCCTCCTGGCCGGTGGCGGCGCCCACGGCTACGCCATCACCGCCCAGCTCGAGGAGATGGGGATCACCGGTGGGCCGGTCGACGTCGGCCAGGTCTACCGGACGCTGCGTGACCTCGAGGAGTCGGGCCTGGTGACGTCGTCGTGGTCGACGGAGCCGGTCGGTCCGCAGCGACGCGACTACGAGCTGACCGAGAGCGGCTACGCCGCGATCGATGCCTGGGCGGCCGTCATGAAGGAGCGAGCCAGGCTGATCGCCGAGTTCAACGCGCGGTATCTCGAGTCGGTGGCCGCCCCGCGCAAGCGAGGCTGAGCGAAGCGTCAGAGGGGTTCGGCGCTCGCGTGGTCGATGCCCCGGGCCAACTGGTCCTTCTCGTCGGCGGACAGGTTGTGGTCGAGGACCCCGAGATAGAGTTCCTCCTCGGCGAGGTGGACCTTCAGCATCGCGTACAAGCGATAGAGGACCCGCCGGAGGCCGATCTCGTCACCCGAGGTCATCGTGCCCGCGGCCACCAGCTCGCTGTACTCGCAGAGCGAGGCGAACAGCGCACGGAGCTGCTCGTGCTCGTGACGCATCGGGACCATCGAGTGGCGCCCATCCATGACCTGCTCGAGACGTCCGTAGAGTGTCGTCTCGATCGCCTCTATATGCGGCAGGAGGCGGCCGACGATGAAGCTGCACTCCTCCTGGAAGCTCGTCGAGAACGCCTCGGGGGTGACCCGGCCGATCATCTCGGCGAGCTCGGGTAACCGGTCGACGTGGGGTTCGATCACCCCGTGGTGCTCGTGCGATGTTTCAGGGAGTGAGCGCATCGGATCCCGCTGCCCTCACAAGGGCCATTCGGCGGCGCCGGGTGGGGCCCGGCGAGTCCGCCCGCTCCCGCTCGGAGCCTGACCGCCCCATGGTAAAGCCTCGGGGGGTCTCTCGGCCGTCTCTGGGAGCGCGATGGGATCGAACCCCGGGGCTAGCCGACCGGTGTCGGCCGTCGCTCCGGGACGAGACCGAGCTGGAGCATCATGCCGAGCTGATCGGCGACGCCCCAGTGTTCGACGACCCGGCCCTCCTCGAACCGGACGATGTCGACGACGTCGATCTCGACCGGCAGGCCGGTCGGCGGGTTGCCCATCACCGATCCCGTGTTGACTCCCCGGGCGCGGTTCCGCGACCAGACGACGTCGCCGGCGACCGCCACGTCCTCGACGGTCAGGGAGAAGTCCGACATCCAGCGATGGAGCGTGGTCACGACGTCCTTCGCCCCACCGATGCCGGACCGGTTCCCTCGCTGGTGCTCGACGCAATCGGGAGCCATCAGCTCGTCGAGCACGCTCAGATCGCCTCCGCCGAAGCCGACCTCGATCAGCCTCCGCATCCGGATGATGTCGTCGTCAGCGGGCATCGGGATCTCCTTGCCATGAAGCGGTCCTGGGACTCTGAATAGAGCTCCACTCTACTGAGTGGAGTGATACTCTATGAAGATGGACGGCGTCAAGCCCCCGGTATCGCGTCCGAGGCTCACCCTCCGAGCCGAGCGTGCCGACGCCACCCGCCGCCGGATCGCGGCCGCGGCGCGGCTCCTGTTCGCCCGCGACGGCTACGCTGCGACGACGCTCAAGGCCGTCGCCGATGAAGCGGGCGTGGCCGTCCAGACCGTTTACGCCGTCCATGGCTCGAAGGCCGGGATCCTCCGCGACCTGCGGGTCGCGGCCGTCTCCCAGCCGGAGGCCGATCTCGCGGCTCGGGAGGCCGTCCGCCAGACGACGCCGTCGCTCGCCCTGGACCTCTTCGCCCGCTCGATCCGTATTCGCTGGGAGCTGGCCGGCGACGTCGTCGCCATCCACCACGACGCCTCGATGTCCAATTCGTCGGTCCGGCCCGAGGTGGATGCGGTCCTGGCGATCCGCCGGAACG
Source organism: uncultured Chloroflexia bacterium (assembly GCA_963809595.1). Taxonomy (GTDB): domain Bacteria; phylum Chloroflexota; class Limnocylindria; order Limnocylindrales; family CSP1-4; genus Chersky-267. The sequence continues at coordinate 174,216 of CAWEKG010000004.1, forward strand.
GGATCGCGGCCTTCGCCGGCTCGCTCGGGCCGCGGCTGCGGCCGTCGATGACCGTGACCCGCGCGGCGGCCGTCATCGACGCCCTGACCCTCTACGAGCTGTATGCCGAGCTGGTCGACGTGCACGGGTGGTCGGCCGACGACTACGAGACCTGGCTGGCCCGGGCCCTCCGAAGCGAGCTGCTCACGCGCTGATCGAGAGACCCGTCGGCACGTTGGTCGGTCCATTGGTCAGTGACTTGCGCAATCATGCAATCAGAGGTAGCATCGTCGGCATGGACCCGATGACCGAGCCCGGGATCGAGCGCTATCGGCTGCATGCGGACCTGTGCAAGGTCCTGACGGACCCGAAGCGGCTGATGATCCTCGACGCCCTCCGGCGTGGCGACCGATCGGTCGGCGAGCTCGCCGAGGTCCTCGGGGTGACCCTGGCGAACGCCAGCCAGCATCTCGCGGTCATGCGCAATGCCGGCCTCGTCGACGGTCGGCGGACAGGGACCACGATCGTCTATCGGCTCGCGGAGCCGACCATCGTCGATGCCTGTGACATCGTCCACCGGATCGTCGAGCGCCGGGTGGCCCGCCGACCCGTGTCGCTCCCGGCCGTGTCGAGCCAGCCATCCGCTCCGAGCATCCAGAGGTGAACCGATGACCACTGACACCAGCTTCACGTACGGGACCCGCCTGCACGGCTCGCCCGCCGAGGTCCGCCTGCGGGTCGAGACGGCCCTGCGGGCCGAGGGCTTCGGGGTCCTGACCGAGATCGACGTCCAGGCCACGATGAAGGCGAAGCTCGGGATCGACCGGCCGCCCTACCTGATCCTGGGCGCGTGCAATCCGCTCCTCGCGAACCGAGCGATCGAGGCCGAGCCGTCAGTCGGAGCCCTGCTGCCCTGCAACGTGGTCCTCCGCGCCGACGGGCCCGACACGATCGTCGAGGCGCTCGACCCGATGGCTGCCCTGGGCATCGTCGGCAGCGACACCGTGCGGGGCGTCGCCGAGGAGGCACGGGTCCGTCTCGAGCGCGCGATCGCCTCCCTCGGGGAGTCGGCGTAGCGGCGTCCACTCGACCCATCCACCCACGGCGTCGTCCCCCGCCGCACTCACCGTCAGGCGTCACCACCGGGAGGACGACCTCATGGCCACCAAGACCGCCAGTATCACTCTCGAGGGCGGGGACCTTCAATTCTTCGCCCGTTCCGGCAGCGGGCACGAGCTGGTCCTCGACGACGGTCGCGGCGACACCGGCATGCGCCCAGCCGAGCTGATCCCGATGGCCGTGGCCGGTTGCACCGCGATGGACGTCATCTCGATCCTGCGCAAGAAGCGCCAGCCCGTGACCAGCTACGAGGTCCGGGCGAGCGGCGAGCAGGCGGACGACCACCCGAACGCGTTCACCCGGATCGACGTCGTCCACGTGCTCGGCGGCGGGGGCATCGACCTCGAGGCGGTGCGCCGGGCGATCGAGCTGTCGGCCACGAAATACTGCTCCGTCGGGGCGACCCTCTCGAGCGGCTCGACCGAGATCCACCATGCCTACCTCGTCCGGGACGAGAGCGGCGATGAGCGTATGGCCGAGGTCATCGTGACCGGTCCACACCGGGGTGCCGCTGCACTCGACCGACGCGAGGCGGTCGAGGCGGGGTTTCCGGACTAGCCATCCCGCCGACCGACCGAAGGAGATCCCGATCATGGCTCCGCCTCCGCGCCCGCGGGGGAGCCTGCCCCGTCGGCTGATCGCGATCAGCCCACCCGGACGCGGATCCGGTGGTGGCCGCGGGCCCCGTCGGGCGCCGGCGGGGAGACGGCATCGGTCTGGACCGCGCCCGTCCCGTCGGTGGCCCGGACCTCGATCGTGTGGTCGCCGGAGGTCGCGGCCCAGCTCGACCGCCACTGGACCCAGGTCGCCTTCGCGATCGGGGCCGAGAGTGTCGCCGGCTGCCATGCGCCGTCGTCCACCCGGACCTCGACCGCCGAGACGCCGCGGTCCGGCGCCCAGGCCACCCCGGCGATGGCCAGCGGTCCGGCGGCAGCCTGCGTTCCGTCGCGAGGGACGTCGATCCGCGACTGGGTCAGGATCGGCGCCTCCTTCGACCAGCCGAGGGGGACCCAGTAGGCGTCGAACGCCTCGAGGGTGGTCAGCTCGATCTCGCTGAGCCACTTCGTCGCGCTGACGTAGCCGTACAGCCCGGGCACGATGAGCCGGGCCGGGAAGCCGTGCTGGATCGGCAGCGGCTCGCCGTTCATCCCCACCGCGATCATCGGGTCGCGCGCCGGGTCCATCGCCCAGGCGGTCGGGAAGCCGACGGTGAACCCGTCCACGGACCGCCCGACGATCTGGCTCGCCTCCGGCTTCACGCCGGCCATCGCCAGGACGTCGCGGAGGTGCACCCCCGTCCAGCGGGCGTTGCCGACGAGGTCGCCGCCGACCTGGTTCGAGACGCAGGCGATCGTCACGTACTGCTCGAAGAGACCCATCGCCACGATCTCGGGGTACGTGAGGGTGACCGTGCGGTCGACCATCCCCTTGACGGTGAGGGTCCACTTCGAGACGTCGACCCGCGGGACGATGAGGGCGGTGTCGATCCGATAGAAGCGGTCGTTGGGCATGACGATCGGGGTGATCCCCGGGACGTCGAGCGAGCTCGCGGGCGGGAGCGGGGGAGCCGACCCGATCGGGGCCGGCAGACCAGCCGCACCGCCGCCCGCCGCGAGGCCGCCCGGGCCCGACGCCCGAGCCCCACCGCCCTCGAGGAGCGCCCGGCCGACCGCCCCGACCGCCAGTGAGGCGACGGCCACCGTGCCACTCCGGATCAGGAAGGATCGGCGGTCCCAATCCGGCATCGACCCGTCGTCCCGTCGCGTCCGGGGATCGGACGCCAGCGCCGGCGAGGGTCGCGACCAGGCGGGCCGGGTCGGCAGGAGCAGCAGACGCAGGGCGAGGAGCGAGGCGGCCAGGGCCACGCCGATCGTGGCCATCGCCAGGATCGGTTCGATGAGCGGCTCGCGGAGGGCCGCGTAGAGGACCACCAGGCCGATCGCGACGAACCCGGCGACCCCCCGCCGCCAGCGCCGCCGGGCGACCAGTCCCAGGGCGCCGGCGACCGCCATCGCCCCGGCCAGCACGGCGAGGTTGAGGGCGAGCTTGTCGTTCGTGCCGAACAGGCTCACGGCGACGTCCTTCGCCCCGGGCGGCTGGAGGTCGATGACCAGCGTCCCGATCGCAACGACGAGCGACGGAGCGCCGGCGAGGACTCCGGCGGCGAGCTCGCCCACGGCGATCCCGACCAGCGCCGCAAGCGCGCCGGCGATCGCCGCGGCGACGTCGGCGGAGCGGCCGGGACGTCGGTCGGTCCGGGGTCGGGACGGAGGGATCGGGACGCGAGGTGGCCATGGGTTCGCCGCGAAGTGTGACGGCCCGGGGCCGAACGCGCCGCGGACGCCGTCACCCAGCTCTTCGTCCGGCGGCCGGATCCGGATGCGCTCCGACGGCGGGTCAGGCGGCCCGGCTGCGCTCGTCGAGGGGCGTGGTCCCCGGTTCGCCCGGTGGGTGCTCGTCGCCGAGCGACAGGTAGAGCTCCTCCTCCTGGGCCATGTGGAGGTCGAGGATCGCGTAGAGGCTGTAGAGCACGCGGCGGAGGTCGCGCAGCTCGTCGATCCCGGGCCCCTCGTCCGGTAGATCGTCGACGAGCCGCCGGTAGAGCCGGACGAGATGGAAGATCTCGCGGTGGGTCCGACTGAGCGCGGCGGTCGGGTCGTCGCCACCCATCGCCTTGGACAGCGTGGGATAGACGGTGTGGTCCTCGAGCTCCTCGTGGGGCATCAGCTCGTCGTCGAGGAAGGTCCGCACCTCCTGGAGCCCCTGCCGGCACTCGATCGCGCCGAGGGTGTCGAGCCGGTCGGCCAGCCGGCGGATCCCCAGGATGTGCGGTCGCAGCTGGCGGTGTTCGGCGCGAAGGTGCTCGCTGGTCTCGGACCAGCCGGCGATCCGGACCGCCTGGGGCATCCCGCCGCCGAGCGCCCGCAGGGCGTTGAGGATGACCAGCACGTCGATCGCCTCCTGGAGGATGGCTCCGGCGACCGGCGGCAGGAACCCGAACGCCGCGACGACCATCGCCAGCATCGAGAGGCCCATCCCGACGACGACGCTCTCGATGGCGATCCTGCGCGATCGCTTGGCGATGAGGATCGCCTCGGCGAGTCGATCCAGCCGGTCGACCAGGATGACGACGTCGGCGGCCTCCGAAGAGGCGGTCGCTCCGCGGGCGCCCATGGCGACCCCGACGTCGGCCGCGGCGAGGGCCGGCGCGTCGTTGATGCCGTCGCCGACCATGACCGTCGCGCCGACCGCATCGGCCCGCTCCGCCGTGACCGCATCGACCTTGTCGGCCGGCGAGCGCTCGGCCAGGACGCCGTCGACGCCGAGGGCGGCGGCGACCGTGTCGGCGACGACCGGGTGGTCGCCGGTGACCATCACGATCCGCTCGATGCCGGCCTTGCGCAGGAGGCGGATCGCCCGGGGGCTCTCGGGACGGATCGGGTCCTCCAGGACGAGCGCGCCCACGAGCCGGCCGTCCACCTCCACGAAGACGTTCGTCGAGGCCTCCATCGAGCTCCGCCGGCGGACCTCGCGGGCCCAGGCGGGGAGGGGCCCCTGGGCCATGACCCAGTCGGCATTGCCGACCGCGACCCGTCGTCCCTCCACGGTCCCCGAGATCCCGGCCCCGGCCTGCTCGACGACGTCGTCGGGGAAGGCGAGCTCGAGGCCACGGAGGACCGCCGCGTGGACGATCGCGCCGGCCAGGACATGGGGCGAGACCCGGTCCACCGAGGCGGCCAGGCGGAGGACCTCGTCCGGATCCTCGTCCGGCGCGGTCTCGACCTCGGCGAGGTGGGGCGCCCCGGCGGTGAGGGTCCCGGTCTTGTCGAAGAGGAGGACCCGGGCCCGGGCGAGCGCCTCGAGTGCGCCGCCGCCCTTCACGATGATCCCCCGCCGGGCCGAGCGCGAGATCCCGGCGACGATCGCGATCGGCGCGGCGAGGAGGAGGGGACAGGGGGTCGCGACGACGAGGACCGAAAGAGCCCGGACCGGGTCGCCCGAGATCAGCCAGGCCAGACCGGCGATCGCCAGGGTGAAGGGCAGGAAGAGGACCGCATATCGGTCGGCCAGCCGGACGAACGGCGCCTTCGAGGCCTGGGCCTCGCTGACGAGCCGGACGATCCCGGCGTAGGTGCTGGCATCGGCCGTCGCGATCGCCCGAAGGTCGAACGGCCCGCCGGCGTTGACCGAGCCGCTGGCGACCTGCTCGCCAGCGCCGCGGTTCACCAGCCGCGACTCGCCGGTGAGGGCGCTCTCGTCGAGGATGGCCGGATCGCCCGAGACCAGGCCGTCGACCGGGACGATCTCGCCGGGCTTGACCAGGAGGAGGTCGCCCACCCGGACGTCCTCGATCGGCGGGCTCGTCAGCTGGTCGCCGTCGTAGCGGTGGACCACCCGGGGAGCCCGCGAGAGGAGCGCGGAGAGCTCGCGCTCGGCGCGTCCCTCGGCGTAGCGCTCGAGTGCCTGGCCGGTGGCCAGCATGACCGCGATGACCGCCCCGGCCACGTACTCGCCCAGGAGCAACGCGCCGACCATGGCCAGGAGCGCGATGACGTCCACCCCGGCCTTGCCCCGGCGGAGATCGCCGACGATCGCGACCAGGAGGCGGATCGCCACGATCACGGTCGAGATCGCCCACGCCACGTCGGCCAGCGGCGTCTGGCCGGCGGCCGCCGCGGCGATCCCGACGACCAGGGCGAGGATCGTGACGGGCAGGAGGAGGCGATCGACGAGCGCGGTCATCGTCTCAAGGGTACCCGCAGCCGGCCGGGCGCCCCGTGGGTCGTTCGGCCCGGCCCGCCCGGTCCGAAGGACGCCAATGGACCGTGCGCCACGCCCGGTCTTACCAGGGCAGGATCTGGCGAAGGGCGAAGAGGACGTTGGCAGGCCGTTCGGCGAGTCGGCGCATGTACCACGGGTACCAGTGCTCGCCGTACGCCACGAGACAGCGGACGTCGAACCCCCGACCGGCCAGCCGGCGCTGCTGGTCGGCTCGGATCCCGTACAGCATCTGGACCTCGATCCGGGCCGGCTCGAGACCGATGGCCCCGCCGAAGCGGGCGATCTGCTCGATCAGGGCGACGTCGTGGGTGGCCGATACGAACCGCGCCGAGCCGTCGCGGACCGCCGGGGCGAAGGTCGAGGCGATGGCCAGGAACGAGGCGTCGACCTCCCGCCGGGTCCGCAGGGCGATGGTCGCGGGCTCGTCGTAGGCGCCCTTGACCAGGCGGATCGCCGGTCGCAGCCGGAGCAGTCGCTGGACGTCGGCCGGCGTCCGGTGGAGGTAGGCCTGGAGGCACAGCCCGACGTTCTCGTGGGCGGCCCGGGCGCGCTCGTAGAAGGCGATCGTGCCGTCCACGTAGGCGCTCCCCTCCATGTCGATCCAGGCCCACGTCCCGCGCTTCGCTGCATGTCGGGCGAGCCCGTCGAAGTGGGCGAAAGCGGCCTCGACATCGAGGTCGTAGCCGAGCTGGGTGAGCTTGACCGAGATCTCGCCGTCGAGCCCCCGGCCCGCGCTCTCGTCGAGGATCCGGCGGTACTCGTCGGCCACCGCCTGCGCTTCGGACAGGTCGGTCAGGTTCTCGCCGAGCTTGGTGAAGACGGCGTTCACCCCGACCGCCCGGTTCGCCTCCGCGCCGGTCAGGGCGTCCTCGAGCCGCTCCCCGGGCATGAAGCTGCGGACCGCCCGCCGGACGAAGGCGAGCCTCGGCAGGCGTTCCTTGAGCCAGGGGTTCCGCGCCATCCACAGGAGGACCGTCCGCACCGCTCGCACCTCGCTCGATCCCCGACCGCGTCCCGACGGCCGACCAGCCACAGCGTACCGCGCGGGTCGGCGACGCCGGGCTATCCTCCACTCAGGATGAGCGACCCGACCGAACGGCTGACGACCGATCGACCTCTCGAGGGACGGGTCGCCCTGGTGACCGGCGCGGCCGGCGGGATCGGGCTGGCGACGGCCCGCCGGCTCGCCCACGACGGCGCCGTCGTCGGCTGTCTCGACCGGGACGACGACCGGTTGTCGGCGGTGGTGGCCGACCTCGTCGTCGAAGGACTCTCGGCAGTCGCCCTCGTCGCGGATGTCGTCGATCCGGTGGCGGTCGCCTCGGCGGTCGCGCGCCTCTCGGACCGGGCGGGCGTCCCCACGATCCTCGTGAACAACGCCGGGATCGGCGGCGAGGGTCGCTTCGCCGAGATCTCGTTCGCGCAGTGGCGACGGGTCCTGGACGTCCACGTCGACGGGGCCTTCCACCTCACCCAGGCGGTCCTGCCGGGGATGCTCGGTCAGGGCTGGGGCCGGATCGTGAACATCAGCTCCGAGTCGGTCTGGCTGGGGAACACGAGCGTCCAGTACGCGACGGCGAAGGCCGCCCTGCTGGGGTTCACCCGCTCGCTGGCCCGCCAGCTCGCGCCGTCGGGGATCAACGTCAACGCCGTAGCGCCGGGTCCGGTTGACACCCGGATGCTCCGCGATTCGCCGCCGGAGCATGTCGAGGCGGAGCGTCGGACGGTCCTCATCGGGCGGTTCCTGGATCCGGCCGAGATCGCCGCGACGGTCGCCTTCCTGGCGGGACCCGGTGGCGATGCCTACGTCGGGCAGGTCCTCTCGCCGAACGGCGGGACGGTGTTCCCCGGCTGACCGAGCGTCAGACGGCGCTCTTGATCATCGCGACGATCGACGCCCGCCGGTCGTCGGTGAGCCCCCGCTGGAGGGGCAACGAGCGGAGGTAGGCCGGGACCTGCTCGCGGGTGATCACCGCGCAGGCGGGAGTCCGTGGGATCTCGTTGTCCGGGGCGATGACTGCAGCATGGACCCGGACCACGAAGTCCCGATCGCCGGCCGCCAGCCAGCGCCGGACCCGATCGGCGCTCCGGACCGTCCGGTCGAGGGGGTTCTCGAGCGGGACCCAGCGATCCTTGCCCACCATGAGCTCCCAGGCGCCGTTGCGCTGGCGGGTGTATCCGGCCGGCGGCATCGGCTCGAAGACCGCGACCCCGTGAGGACCGACGATGACCTCGGCCACGAGACGGCCGTCATCGAGCCGGATGTTCGTCGCTGCCGAGTACTCCGGACCGAGCACCCCGGTGAGGCCGTGGATCGGGTGGAGCCGCGGCCGGAGGGCGGCACTCTGTTCGGCGACCCCCGCCAGCCAGGCGACGCCGGCGATGCCGGACATCGCCGGGGCAACGATGAGAAGGGTCCACCCGAGCGCCGTGGCGAAGGTGGTCGGCGCGCTCGCCCGGGCCGTCGGCAGGAACCGCTCGCTGAACGGCGTCGCGATGGCCATGTAGGCGAGGAGGAAGCCGAGCCCGAGGAGGAGGATCCCGATCGACAGGCGCATGACCAGAGACAGGCGGGAAGCGGGTCGGCGGGACGCACGCGGGTGGAAGACCTGCATCGTCCAAGACTCCGCTATCGGGCGGTCGGGCGCCATGACTACTTCGGCCTACCATCGCCGCGGCGTCCGGACCAAGCCCCTCACCGCAGCCCACCGGACCGCCCGCGGCGGTGTCCCGGGGCACCGACTCGGGACCGAAAGCGACCGCCCGGGAGAAGTCCGTACCATTGCCCCCGCTCGCGTCGCGGCGGCATCCTCCATTCAAGCACCGGGCGATCCATCATCTTCATCCGCGCCCGGGGCGGAGGACTCATCCGTGTCGATCGTGGTCCGGTCGCCTTCGTGGCGTGCCGCTCGGTCGTGGCTGGCAGCGGCCGCGGTGGTCGCCCTGTTGCTCGCAGCCCTGGCCGGCCCGTCGGTCGCCAGCGCGGACGACGGTCACGACGGCCACGACGGTCACGACGGCTCGACCTGGCTGGTCGATGTGGCCGTCACCGCCCAGACCTCGGACCCGACCTCGGTGACCGTCTTCTCGGCCGTCTGGATCAACCGGCAGGGGGACGGGCCGGACTATATCCGGGTGGCCATCGACGGTGTCGACCACGACCTGGCCCCGACGTCCGACGCCTCGTTCCGGACCGGTCGTCCGTATGCGCTCTCGACGACCCTCCCCCCGGGCGACCACTCGATCGTCTTCTCGGCCGGCGGCCGGGACCGATTCACCGCCGAGGTCGCCTGGGGGACCGTCTCCGTGCCGGAGGCGGTCGACCCGGGAACCGGTGGTGGATCGGGCGGCGGTGCTACCGGCGATGCGGGCTCGGGTGACTCGGCCGGATCCGGCTCCAATGGTACCGGCGGCACCGGCACCGGCACCGGCACCACCGGCGACGCGGGCGCGAGCGACTCGACCGGTTCCGGTGGCTCGACCGGTCCCACCGGGGACTCGGCAGCCGGTGGGGACACGGCAGGCTCGGGTGGCACGGGCTCGGATGGTGGCGCCGGCCCCACCGGCGACGCATCCGGGTCGGGCGGCACGGGTGACGCGACCGGCACGGGCTCGGGTGACACGGCGGGCCACGGTGGTTCCGGCGGCAGTGGCGCTGGTGACGGCTCGGGTTCCGGTGCGGGCGCCTCGACCGGCGATGGCTCCGGATCGGCCGGCACGGGCTCCGGTACGGGTGACGGCTCGGGCTCCGGCGCGGGCGGCTCGACCGGCGATGGCACCGGCGCGGGCGGCACCGGCGATGGCACCGGCGCAGGCGGCACCGGTGACGGCTCCGGCGGAAGTGGCTCGGGTGCGGGATCCGGCGCGGGCGGATCGACCGGTTCGGGTCACGGCTCGGGTCACGGTCCCGGCTCCGGTGACAGGGCCGGCAGCGGCACATCGGGCGGCACGCATCAGGCCGTCGATGCCACCAGCACCACCGCGAACGGGCGCGGATCGAGATCGACCCGAACGGGTCACCAGAACGCGGGCTCCGCGGCCGGCGTCGCCGGCGATCCATCGCCCGACGCGCGGCCGGTCGGCTGGGCCGGGCCAGACGACCCGGCGGCGACCGTTTCCATCGCCTCGGTCACCGACCCGACCACCGGGTCGACCACCGCTCCGACGGTCCCCGACGGCGGACGGGCGGCGGGACGCGGCGGCGGGGCTGGCGAGGGCTCCGGCCGCGGAACGGCATCGGCCCCCGACGGCCTCACCCAGCTCGGGCTCGGCCACGGCTTCGCCGAGCGCAACCTCACGGCGATCCCGGTCGCGCTGACGACGACCGGGGTGGTGGTCGTCTGGGCCGCCTTCATGATGTTCGGCAAGAAGCGCCGTGACGACGAGCCGCCGGCCCCGGACGCGGTGCTCTCGGTCCACGCGGCGGCGGTCGTGGACATGCCCGTCTCAGCCCTCGTCCCGCCGCCGCTCCCACCCGGTGTGGATCCCTCCGAGGCGGCCCTGCCCCGCTGGCGTCGTCCATCGCTCCTCGAGGCGCGCAAGAAGGATCCGCTCCGGAGCGCCTCGATGGCGACGACTCTGACCTTCGCCAACGGCGCGGTCGAGGCCGTGGCCGGCAAGGAGCGACGCCGGATCCGCTACCGGCTCGTCCGGCTGATGGACGTCCCGGACGAGCTCCGGGCGAACGAGATCGGCATCCTCGACGAAGGCGACGAGGTCCAGATCCTGGAGACGAGCGGGATCTACCGACTCGTCCTCTGCCCGGACGGCGGTCAGGGCTGGCTCCACAAGATGGTCCTCGGCGACATCGTCAGCGACGCCGGGGACGAACCGCTCGAGCTCGTCCCGGCCGGGATCGACGAGGACGTCCTGAGCGCCTACCTCGCCCATCGCCAGAAGACCGCCTGACCCCGTCCCGGGGGCGGTCTCAGCGGCCGCGCCGCAGGACGAGGATGTGCTGGTGGGCGATGTTCGGGACGAACGCGTTCGGGTAGCCGTACGGACGCAGACGGGTCCCTGCCTGGTACCAGATGAGATCGCCCTTGGGCACGAGTCCGACCCGCTCCGCTCGCGCAGCGAGGTCCGAGCCGGTGAACACGTAGCGTCCGTCCTGGTAGGCGTCCCGGACGATGACGCAGGCATACCGGCCCGGTCGAAGGACCCGTCGGCACTCGCCGAGGACCGTCTCCATCCGGTCGAGGAAGGTCGCGTAGTCGGGGCTGTTCGCGAGGTCCGCCGGATCGTCGGAGACCATCGCATAGTCGGTCCGGCGGTTGGCGTGGGTGGCGGCGAGGGGCCCGCCGGCCATCGTCAGCGGCAGCTGGACGTTGTACGGGGGATCGGTCGCGACGAAGTCCATCGACGCGTCGGGCAGATCGGGCAGAAGGGTCAGGGCGTCGCCTCGACGCAGCTCCAGACCCGACGGGTCGAACGACCGGACGCCGCCGGGGTCGCTGGAACCAAGGTCGGCGAGCAGCGGACCGACCCCACCGCGCTCGGCCGCGAGGTCCGCGAGGACCGCCCGGTAGGTCTCGATCCAGCGTGGGTCCAACTCGATGCCGATCGCCCGGCGCGGTCCCTGGGCGATGGCCGCACCGAGCAATGTCCCGCCGACCCCCGCGAACGGATCGAGGATCAGCTCCCCGGTCTTGGTGAAGAACTCGACGAGCCGGCACATCAGGCGCGGCGGCTTGTTCGCCCCGTGGGCGCGCCGTCGAGCGTGACCGAGCTCCGAGGGGTAGGCGGTCGACCAGAGCGACTTCGTGAAGTAGAGCCACTCCTCGCCGGAGAGCTCGTTGAGGGCGTTCGCTGGATGGGGGGTCCCGCGCGGGCCCGGCACCTCCTCGGTCATCGGTCAAGCGTAGCGGTCCCGCCCGGCCCGCGACGCGTTCCCGGATGGTGACGGGGGACGGCGCGCCCCTAGAATGGCGGGCATGTCCGCAAGCTTCACGAGCGCGCGGTTCGTCGGACGGGAGCGCGAGCTCGTCCGGATCGCCGACGCGCTCGAGGCCGCGGCCGACGGACGGGCCTCCACCCTGCTGATCGCCGGGAGCGGGGGGCTGGGCGTCGGCCGGCTGCTCGACGAGGCCGAGCGACGGATCCGTCTTCTGCCCGAGCCGATCGTGGTCGCCCGCTGCCGCTCCCGGCCGGGTCGGAGCGGCGATCCGTTCGGCTCCGTCGTCCCGAGCCTCGAGCGCCTGGTGGCGGACCTGGGCGACCCGGAGCTGGCCCGGGTCGCCGGGACCGGCGCCGAGGAGCTCGCCCGGCTCCTGCCCGACCTGGGCGAGCGGGTCGCCGGCCTCGGGATCCTGCCGGCACGGCCGACGGTCACCGAGCCCGAGCGTCGCCAGACCCGGGTGCTCGAATCGATCCTCGGCCTGCTCTCCCGGATGGCGGAGCGGACCCCGCTCGTGCTCGTCCTCGAGGACCTCCAGTGGGCCGATGCTGGGACCCGCGCGCTCGCCACGTTCCTGGCCCGCGTCTCTCGTCCGGGCCGGATCCTGGTCCTGGCCACCTACCAGCCCGACGACCTCGTTCGGAGCCACCCGCTCCGGGCCGCCCTGGCCGCGATGGCGGACGGGTCGCAGCCACCGGGCACGATCACCCTCCAGCCGTTCGATCGGGACGAGCTGGCCGAGTTCATCGAGGGGATCGAGGGCGAGCGGCCGTCTGCCTCGGTCGTCCTCCTCGTGGCTGAACGATCGCGAGGCAACGCGCTGCTCGCCGAGGAGCTCCTCGCCGCCCGACGCGAGCTGGCCGGCGCCTCGTTGACCGGCTCGCTCGACGAGCTGGTGATGGCTCGTCTGTCCGGTCGGACGCCCGAGTGCCGGCGGATCCTGCGTCTGCTCGCTCCCGCCGGCGAGCCGCTCCGGGTCGACGAGCTGGCCGCCGCCTCGGCGGCCTTCGAGCGGACGGCCGATCGACCCGCTCCACGGTCCAGCAGCGCGCCGCGCCGGGGCAGCGGGCTCCTCGGCCCTGACCTGGCGGTCGGTCTCGTCGAGGCGGTCGAGCACGGGTTCGTCCACGTCGAGCACGCATCGGCCGGTGGCGCGCCCGGCATCGAGCCGGGGCGGCTGCTCGCCCCCGCCGACGCGGTGGCCCTGCCGGGGGACGCCCGGATCGGCTTCCGCCACGAGCTCATCGCCCGGGCGGTCGAGGCGGACCTCCTGCCGGCCCAGCGGCGTCGACATCACTCGGCCCTCGCCGAGGGGCTCGCGGCCCGCCCGGGCTCGCGCTCCCGGCAGCACCTGGCCGCCCACGAGCCGGGCCCCGCCCGGACGGCGGCGATCGAGGCGGCGACGCTCGCCGAGTCGATGGCCTCACCGGGCGACGCGCTGGCCCACCTCGAGCTGGCCCTCGAGCTCGACGACCGGACGACGCCGCCGCGGTGGTCCCGCCGACCCGACCGGCCCGGTGGGGCTCGCCGCCCGGGCGGCCGAGGCCGCCTTCGCCGACGGGCGAGCGACCCGGGCCGCCGCCTTCGCCGAGTCGGCGGTCGCCCGGCTGGACGAGCGCTCCGACCGGGTCACCCTGGGCCTCCTCCACGAGCGGCTCGGGCGCTACCGTCGTGCGGCCGGGGACCCGGACGGCTCGATCGTGGCCCATCGCCGGGCGGTCGAGCTCGTCCCGGCCGGGCCTACTCGGGAACGCGCCCTCGTCCTCGCCTCGCTCGCCCAGGTCCGGATGCTCGAGGGGATGTTCAGCGAGGCCGAGGCGCTCTGCCGCGAGGCCATCGACACGGCCCGGGCGGCCGGCCCGATCGCGCGGGGCGAGGAGGGCCACGCGATCTGCACCCTCGGGATCTCCCGGGCGTGGGGCGAGGACCCGGAGGCCGGCGTGGCCCTTCTGCGCGAGGCGCGGGCCATCGCCGAGGAGCTGGGTCGGATGGACGACCTCTTCCGGGCGACGGCCAACCTCACCACCGCGCTCGACCTGCTCGGTCGCCGACGCGAAGCGGTCGACGTCGCGATGACCGGGATCGAGGCCTCTCGATCGGCCGGCCAGGAGGCGATCTACGGCAACTTCCTGCGCGGCAACGGCGCCGACTCGCTGTTCCTGCTCGGTCGCTGGGAGGAGTCCCGACGGCTGGGCGAGACCGCCCTCGAGTGGAGCCCGGCCGGGGTGAACTTCGTGAACGCGGTCTCGAACCTGGCCATCGTCGAGATCGAGTCGCGGGCCGACGAGCGAGCGGGATCGCTCCTCGGACGGTTGCTCCTGGAGCTCGAGACGGTCCCCGACGCCCAGGACTCGGTGCCGGCTTACCGCGCCGCGGCTTCGTTCGCCCTGTGGCGGGGCGACCTCACCGACGCGAGGCGGGCGGCCGAGCTCGGCTGGGTCCGCGTCCGCGAGACCGAGGACTGGGTCCTCGTGGCCAAGATGGCGGCGATCGCCGTCGAGACCGACGCGGCGATCGTCCTCGACGCCCGCGAGCGGCGCGACCTGGCGGTCCTGGCGGCCGCCCGCGAACGATCGGCCCGGGTGCTGGCCGAAGCCGAGGACGCGGTCGTCTCGGCGGGCGTGGCCCGGACGATCGGGTCGCGCCGCGAGGCCGATGCCCACCTCGCCACCGCCCGGGCGTACCGGGCGCGCCTGGAGGGTCGCGACGAAGCGGCGACCTGGGATGCCCTCGCCCGGACCTGGGACGCGCTCGGGATCCCCTACGAGGTGGCCAGGGCTCGCTGGCGCCAGGCCGAGGCGTCCCTCGGCGCCGGCGACGGCAGGCCGGGCCGGGTGGCCGCGCGTAAGCCTCTCCTCGACGGGGTCCGGATCGCCCGGCATCTCGGCGCCCGACCGCTCCTTCGCGAGCTCGAGGAGCTCGCCGGGCGAGCGCTCATCACGATCCCGGCCCCGGCCGACTCGTCGTCGGGGACGCCGGATCGGTCGTCCGGTTCGGAGCGGGTCGCGGTCGGCGTGGGCGTCGGGCCGGGGACCGGCGAGCCGGGGGCGGCCGCCGTCCGGGCCGCGGAGCGGTCGACCGGAGCGGGGCGGATCGCCCGCGAGTTCGTCGGCCCGGTCCGTCCCCGGACCGAGGCGTTCGGCCTGAGCCCTCGGGAGAAGGAGGTCCTCCTGCTGATCGCCGAGGGCCGGACGAACCGCGAGATCGGCGAGCGCCTCTTCATCAGCCAGAAGACCGTCGGCGTCCACGTCGGGAACATCCTCTCGAAGCTCGGCGTCTCCGGGCGGGTCGAGGCGGCCGCGGTCGCCATCCGTCTCGGCCTGACCGACCGCCGCTGACCGTCTCTGACCCCCGTCCGGACGCCCGACCCACCTGCTCCTCGCACGACGCCTCACGCTTGACGCCCCCGCACCGGCGCCTCTACGATGCGCCGACAACTGAAGAGCGCTTATCAAGAGTGGCGGAGGGACCGGCCCGATGAAGCCACGACAACCTACCGACGTCGAGTCGGCAAGGTGCCAAATCCGGGCAGGTCCGCCTGCGAGATAAGGGAGCTCCCTGAGACCCTTCCTCCAGGAAGGGTCTTCTCGTTCCCGGTCCCGGGCGCTGAATCCCAGCCCACCACCGCGTCCAGCGAGACGCGGTCGGACGAGGATCGAGGACCGATGATGACCACCGAGCTGCTGACCGGATCGACGAGCCCCGCCGCCCGCCCCGGCCACGAGATGCCCGGTGTCGGGACCGGACGCGCCGCGGATGACCGCGGCGACGCCCGGATCGTCGGTCTGCGCTGTCGCAACTGCGGTCGGGCAGAGGCGCTCGGCCCGAGCTACGTATGCGCCGGCTGCTTCGGTCCGCTCGAGGTCGCCTACGACCTGGACCTCGTCCGCCCGAGGCTCACCAGGGCCACGATCGCATCGCGGTCGGCCGGGATCTGGCGCTACCTGGAGCTGCTGCCGGTGGCCCATCGTCCCGCCCGGAGCCTGGCCGTGGGCTCCACCCCACTCATCGCCGCCGAGCGGCTCGGCCCGGTCCTCGGGATCGAGCGACTGCTGGTCAAGGACGACAGCCGCAACCCGACCCTCTCGTTCAAGGACCGGGCGGTCGCGATCGCGGCGGAGCGGGCCCTGGAGTTCGGGATGGAGGCCCTGGCCTGTGCCTCCACCGGCAACCTGGCCGGCGCCACGGCCGCGGCCGCCGCAGCGGTGGGGCTGCCGGCCTATGTCTTCGTGCCGGCCGACCTGGAGACGGCGAAGATCGATCATGCGCTGGCCTACGGTGCGACGGTCGTCCCGGTGGACGGCACCTACGACGACGTCGAACCGGCTCTGCCTCGAGGTCGCCGACGAGCTCGGCTGGGGCTTCGTGAACATCAACCTTCGACCCTTCTACGCGGAGGGGAGCAAGACCCTGGCCTACGAGATCGCCGAGGATCTCGGCTGGCGCCTGCCCGACGTCATCGTGGCGCCGGTCGCCTCCGGTGCCCTCTACACCAAGGTCGCCCGCGGGTTCGAGGAGCTCATCGTTCTCGGGCTGGTCGAGCGGAAGGCGGTCCGGTTCGTCGGCGGCCAGGCGGCCGGCTGTGCCCCGGTGGCGACCGCCTTCGCTGCGGGCACCGACGTCATCGAGCCGGTCCGGAACCCAGACACGATCGTCCGGTCGCTGGCGATCGGGAACCCGGCCGATGGGCGCTATGCGGTGGAGCTGGCTCGGGCGAGCGGGGGCTCGGTGGAAGCCGTTTCGGACGAGGCGACCGCGGAGGCGATCCGCCGCGTCGCACGGCTCGAGGGGATCTACCCCGAGACCGCCGGAGGGGTCACCGTCGCCGCCGCCGAGGCCGCCCGTCGTCGGGGCGTGATCGGACCGGGTGACGAGGTCGTGGCGCTCCTGACCGGGAACGGCCTGAAGACTCCCGACGCGGTGCGTCATGGGGCGGATACGGCACCGGCCGGGCGCGGCCGGCCCGGTCTCGCCCCGACGATCCCGGCCAGGTTCAGTGCCTTCGAAGCGTGGCTCGAGGCATGAGCCAGGTCCGGATCCCGCCGGTGCTCCGGTCGTCGACCGGCGGCCAGAAGCAGGTCGAGGTGGCCGGCGCGACCGTCGGCCAGGTCATCGACCGGCTCGTCGCGACCTACCCCGGGCTGCAGCCCCAGCTGCGGACCTCGGACGGCGAGCTCAACCGGTTCGTCAACGTCTTCCTCAACGACACCGACGTCCGTCACCTCCAGTCGCTGGAGACGCCGGTCGACGATCGCGACACGCTCCTCCTCCTGCCGGCGATGGCCGGCGGCTGAGGCGGACCCGGCCGCGCCGGCCGTGAGCCACGGCGCACAGGCGCCTGGCCGGATCACCGACGGATGATCCCGAGTGCAGATGCCCGGAGTACCGTGGAGGTCTGATGACCCCTGGACGCCGTTGAGCCTGCCGCGCCGCACGCTCCGGGTCGAGTCGTGGCTCGTGCTCCCGAGCCTGCTGGCGGTGCTGATCGCCGCCTGCGGGTCCCCGTCGGCCGACGACGGCAGCCGGTCCAGCGGGTCGCCCTCCACGTCCCCCCAGGCGAGCATTGAGAGCGTCGAGAGCGCCGCCCCGACGGCCCCGTCCGAGACCGCGACCCTTGGCCGTGGCCGGGTCGGCCTGCCCGACCCGGGACTGACCCCGGGCGCGACCAACCCGGCGGTCAACCCCGACGACCTCGCCACGACGGTCTGTCGGAGCGGCTGGTCGAAGTCGGTCCGGCCGCCGGTCTCCTATACCGGGACCCTGAAACGGACCCAGATCCGCGAGTACGGCTACGAGGACCGTGACGCCGGCCACTACCAGGAGGACCACCTCATCCCGCTGAGCATCGGCGGGGCGCCGCGCGATCCGGCGAACCTCTGGCCGGAACCGCTCACGGCGACCCTGCCCGACGGGACCGAGGTCGGGGCCGAGACCAAGGATCGTTTCGAGCTCTACCTCCACGCCGCCGTGTGCGACGGATCGATCCCTCTGCGGGCTGCCCAGCGCCAGATGGCCGGCGACTGGATCGCGGGCTGGGAGGCCGCGGGTCGGCCCTGACCCCGAACCGCAACCCAGCCGCGTGGCGGTCGCGACCGACCGACCGCGGCCCGGTCCACATGCTGGACCGGTGATGAGCCCCGCCGGCGACGAGACACTGAAGATCCTGGTCGCCGACGACGAGCCGGCGATGGTCGGGGTGATCGGGGCGATCCTCGGCGCGGCCGGTCATCGGATCGTGGCGGCCTACGACGGCCGGGAGGCGCTCCGTCGCTTCGATGAGGAGGCGCCCGACCTCGTCCTCCTCGACCTGTCGATGCCGGGGACCGACGGCGCCGACGTCTGCCGGGCCATCCGCGCGACGAGCGACACGCCGGTCATCGTCGTCTCCGGAGAGACCGACCTGGCGGTCACGGTCGAGCTCCTCGACGCCGGCGCCGACGATTACATCCGCAAGCCGTTCCGGGGTGAGGAGCTGCTCGCCCGTACCCGGGCGGTGACCCGGCGCCACCGCCTCGAGCCGGGCCGGGACGGCTGGTCGGTCGATCGCCGGCGCCACGAGGCGCGCTGGCGGGACGTGCCGATCGCCCTGACCGAGACGGAGCTGCGGCTCCTCGGACGTCTCGTGGACCGGCTGGGCGAGGTCGTCGAACGGGGCGACCTGCTCGCCTACGCCTGGCCCGGCGTCGCCGACCCGGATCCGCTCTGGCTCAAGCCTCACCTGGCCCGTCTTCGGACCAAGCTCATCGTCGCCGGTGCGCCGGTCCCGGTCCCGGTCCGCGGGGTCGGCTACCGCCTTGATGCCGGCATCGGTGACGGGACGGTGGCACCCGGCGGATCCGAGCCGTCACCTACCGGGCGCCAGCCGTAACCACGGCGTCGCCGACCCGCCACCCGCTCAGCGTCGAACCACCCGCCCGACCCGCCTAGCCTCGCCCCATCGGGCACCTCCCCCGCCCCAGCCCGACGACCGTCGGGCGCGGGAGGCCCGGTGGGAGCGAGGATCGAACGATGAACAGCGGCGATACCGCCTGGATGCTGGCTTCGACGGCCCTGGTCATGATCATGCTGCCGGGGCTGGCCCTGTTCTACGGCGGCCTCGTCCGGCGCAAGAACGTCCTGTCGACGATCATGCACAGCTTCTTCGGGCTGGCGATCGTCAGCATCGTCTGGGTCGTGATCGGCTTCAGCCTCGCCTTCGGCAGCGACGTCGGCGGCTTCGGGCTCATCGGCGGGCTCGACTACATCGGGTTCAACAACGTGGGCCAGGCGCCGAGCACCATCTACGCCACGACGACCCCATTCGTCCTCTTCGCCGGCTTCCAGCTGATGTTCGCGGCGATCACCCCGGCGCTCATCACCGGCGCCTTCGCCGAGCGCAAGCGGTTCGGGGCGTTCGTCCTGTTCACGATCCTCTGGTCGGTCCTCGTCTACTCGCCGATCGCCCACTGGGTCTGGTCGGTCGACGGCTGGCTGTTCAAGCTCGGTGCGCTCGACTTCGCCGGCGGGACCGTCGTCCACATCAGCTCGGGCGTGTCGGCCTTCGTCGTGGCCATCCTCATCGGCCGGAGGCTGTTCAACGGTGAAAGCCATGAGCCGCATGACGTCCCGATGACGGTCCTCGGCGCCGGGCTCCTGTGGTTCGGCTGGTTCGGCTTCAATGCCGGCTCAGCGCTCACCGCCGGCGGCTTGGCGGCGAACGCCTTCGTGGTCACGAACACCGCCGCCGCCGCGGCCACCATCACCTGGGTCGGCGCGAGCTACCTCCAGGGTCGCAAGGTCAGCGTGGTCGGCGCCGCCTGCGGTGCCGTGGCCGGGCTGGTCGCGATCACCCCCGCGTCGGGCTTCGTGACCGTCGGTGGGGCGCTCGTCATCGGCCTGGTGGCCGGCGGCCTGTGCTACAGCGCGACGCTGCTGCGGGCCCGGAGCAAGGTCGACGACGCGCTCGACGTCTTCGCCGTCCACGGGGTCGGCGGGATGTTCGGTGCGATCGCGACCGGCATCTTCGCCACGGCCGCGGTCCAGCCGGCCTTCAGCGGGCTCATCGACGGCAACCCGCAGCAGGTCCTCATCCAGCTCGTCGCGGTCGGGGCCACCGTCGGCTACGCGGTCGTCGCCACGTTCGTCATCGTCAAGGTCGTCGACGTCATCCTCGGGATCCGGGTCTCCGCGGTCCACGAGGAGGCAGGCCTGGACCTCGCGGTCCACGGCGAGGCGGCCTATCAGGCCTGAGCCCCGGGCCCGGGCAGGGATGCCTGGGCGACTCACCCAGGATCCGTGCCGGCTCGTCGGTCCTCGTTCCCCGGCGAGCCGGCCGGACCATGCGCGGCAGCCAGTTCCAGCACGAACTGGCTGCCGGCCGGGCGGCGGTCCTCGAGGCGCAGCTCGCCGTGCATCGAGCGGGCGAGGTGGCGGGCCGCGAAGAGGCCGATCCCGGCCCCCCGCGGCGAGTCGTCGCGGCGAACGAACGGCTCGAAGATCCGCTCCCGCCACTCGGCCGGGATGCCGGGTCCGTCGTCGGTCACCGCGAGCAGCGCCCGTCCGCCGTCGCGCCAGCCGTAGAGCGAGATCCGGCCGCCGGCCGGGGCGTACTTGGCCGCGTTCTCGAGCAGGTACTCGAGGAGCCGCCCGATGAGCTCGGCCGACCCGACGGCCATCAGCGGTCGCTCCAGGAACTCGGCCTCGAGCGGATGCCGGCGGAGGATCGCGCCCAGCGAGCCGACGGTCGCCTCGACCACGGCGGCGAGGTCGATCGGCTCGAGCTTCGGTGGCTCCTCGCGCAGGACTCGCAAGCTGGCCAGGATCGAATCGACCATCGTGTCGAGCCGGTCCACCTGGCGCAGCGCCTCGTCCTCCCAGCGCCGGGCCGTTTCGGTCTCGCCTGCCCGCCCGGCGGTGCCCATCAGCTCGAGGCTCGCCCGGACGACGGCGAGCGGCGTTCGCAGCTCGTGGGTGACGATCGTGACGAGGCTCGCCCGGGCCTCGTCGATCGCCCGGAGGCTCTCGAGCTGGGCCTCCGCCTCGGCCTGCAGGCGGCCCTTCTCGACGATCCCGCTGAGCAGGGCGGCCAGCGTCTCGAGGAAGCGGACGTCGCCCCGGCGGAAGACACGGCGGCGGACCGTCTGGACGTTGAGCACCCCGACGACGTCCTCGCCCCAGATCATCGGGACCGAGCACATCGAGGTGAGCCGCGGCTCGTCCAGCCCCTGGAGCCAGGCGAACCGACGGTCGCGCCGGACGTTCATGCTGACGAGCGGGCGGCGGGTCCGGGCGACCTGGCCGGTGATCCCGACGCCCATCGGCAGGCGGGCAACGCCAACCTGCTCCCGGTCGAGCCCGTTCGTGGCGGCCAGGGTCACCCCCGTTCCGTCGCGATCGACGAGGTAGACAGAGCAGACCTCGGCGTCTACCGCGGCCGTCGCCCGGTCGATGACCGTTCGCATCAGCTCGTCCCAGGTCCGGGTGGACGTGGCCAGCCGGGCCACCTCCTCGAGGAAGGCCAGCTCGTGGATCCGGCGGGCGGTCCGCTCGTCGTCGGTCGTGCGCACCCGAGGATGGTCGCGGGCCCGGCGACGCAGGTCAACGGGCGTCCGCTCCGGGGCGCGTGGAGGCATCCGAACGGTGACTCGGCCGCAACCGAGCCGTTCCCCCGGCGCCTCCGGCCCGTGACCGACACGGCCCGGGTTCGCGCCTAACGTGGCCTTCCGGCCGACCCGAGGGAGGACCGAGCATGGCCACGATGCGGCCCGTCAAGGCCCCGCTGTACGACGCCAGGTACGAGCACGACGCCTGCGGCGTGGGGTTCGTCGCAGACGCGGGCGGGCGCTCGGCGTCCCGGGTCCTGCCCCTCGCGCTGGCGGGTCTCGGGTCGCTGGGTCATCGTGGGGCGTTCGCCGCCGACGGGGCCTCGAGCGACGGAGCCGGGATCGCGATCCCGCTCGAGAGGGACGTCCTGGCTCGGCTCGCACCGGGCATGCCGGGTCGACCCGGGGTCGTCTCGATCTTCGCCCCACGTCACCCGCACGGGGGTACCGCCGCCCGTGCTGTGGTCGAGCGCGCCCTGGCGGACGAGCGCCTGCCGGCGCCGACCTGGCGGACCGTGCCGAGCGACCCGTCCGTCCTCGGTCGCGAGGCGGCGGTGAGCCGGCCCGCCTTCCTCCAGGCCATCGTCGAGCGGCCGCCCGGCCTGAGCGACGCGCGCTTCGAGCGTCGACTCGTCCTCGCCCGTCGCAGGATGGAGACGGCCGCCCGGGGCGCAGGGCGGGAGCTGGCCGGGTTCGCGGTCCCGTCGGCCTCCTCACGGACCGTCGTCTACAAGGGTCTCGTGGCCGGTGATCGCCTGGCCGGCCTCTACCCCGACCTCGGGTCAGGGCTCACGGTCAGCCATGCCGTCTTCCACCAGCGCTACGCGACGAACACGGTGCCCGACTGGCGACTCGCCCAGCCATTCCGGTCGATCGCCCACAACGGCGAGATCAACACCGTCCGAGGGAACCGCGAGCAGGTCCGCGGCCGGGCCGCCGACCGGACCGAGCGTCCGGACTCCCTCGCCACCCGGCTCCTCGAGGCCGGTCCGCTCCTCTCCCCGGACGGCTCCGACTCGCTGTCGCTCGACGAGGCGCTCGAGCTCCTCGTCCTGACCGGCTGGAGCCTCGACGCGGCGCTCCTCGCACTGGTCCCAGAGGCGCCGGCGATGCGCGCCGCCGGGCACCCCCTCGTGGCGGCGTTCGGGCGGCGGGTCGCCGGGCTCATCGCGCCGTGGGACGGGCCGGCCGCGATCGTCTTCGGCGACGGTCGACGGGTCGGCGCGCTGGTCGACCGCAACGGGCTGCGACCGATGGCCTTCGCGGTGACCGCCGACCGGCTGGTGGCGGCCGCTTCGGAGGCCGGCGCCGTCCCGCTCGAGCCTGGAGAGGTGGTCCGGCGCGGCCGCCTGGGACCCGGCGAGCTGCTCCTCGTCGAGCCGAGTCGTGGGGTGATCCTCGAGGACGTCGAGGCGAAGACCGATGTCCTCCGCCGCTCCTGGCGACCGGACGCGCCCCGACCGGCCCACCTCGACCTGACCGGACACGCAGCGGATGTCGTCCAGGCCGCCGGCCCGACCCCGACGGCGCTGCGCTTCCTGGCCGGCCTCGACGCCGAGCGGGCCCGCCTCGACATCCGGACGATGACCCTGGAGGGCCACGAGCCGCTCTGGAGCATGGGCGACGACACGCCGCCACCGGGCCTGGCCCGAGTCGACCGTCCGGTCGTCGACCACCTCCGGCAGGCGTTTGCCCAGGTCACCAACCCGCCGATCGACCCCGAGCGCGAACGGGCGGTGATGGACCTCCACGTCGAGCTCGGCCGTCGGCCGGCGTTGCTCGGCGGGATGCCGGCCGGGCCTCGCTCGATCCGGCTTGACCGACCGTTCGTGGCCGACCTCGCCTCACTCGAGGGGCGGCTCCCCGGGCGTCGGCTTCGCCGCCTCGACGCGACGTGGGAGGCCGCGGACGGACCGGTCGGGCTCCGCCGCGCGCTCGAGCGACTGGCCGACGAGGCGGTTTGGGCCGCCTCGAGCGGCTCGGTCGAGCTGCTCGTCGTCTCGGACCGGGCGATGGCCCTGGAGCGGCCGGCGATCCCGTCGGTGCTCGGGGTCGGGGCCGTGCACGCGGCGCTCACCGACGCCGGGCTGCGGGGCCGGACCGACATCCTCGCCGACGCCGCCGACCTCCTCGACGTCCACACGATGGCGATGGTCCTCGCGGTCGGCGCGACCGTGGCTCACCCGCGGCTGGCGATCGAGCTGGCGGCGGAGCTGGCCGGCGGACGCGGCGCCGAGGATCGGTCGCCGGCCGAGACGATGGGCCGGCTGCTCGACGCGTTCGAGACGGGGCTGCGCAAGACGCTGGCCCGGATGGGCATCTCGTCGGTC
The DNA here is from genome assembly GCA_963809595.1 of uncultured Chloroflexia bacterium. GTDB lineage: Bacteria > Chloroflexota > Limnocylindria > Limnocylindrales > CSP1-4 > Chersky-267. The sequence goes on from CAWEKG010000004.1 coordinate 197,903, forward strand.
GGCTCGTACATCGGCGGGGCGCTCTTCGACACGCTCGAGCTCGACCCGGAGGTCGTCGCCCGCTGCTTCCCCGCGGCGGCGGCCTGGCCCGGTCGGCTCGGATTCGACGACATCGGGGCGCGGATCCTGCGACGGGTCACCGCGGCAGCGGTGCTGGCCGAAGCCGGGCCGACCGCGAAGCTGGCCGACCCGGGGCTCGCCCGCTTCCGCGCCGACGGCGAGCACCACCGCTACGCGCCGGCGGTGGTCCGCGAGATCCAGGCCGTCGCGAACGGCGAGGGCCCGATGGCGAAGTCCCCGTCCGAGACGCCCGGGACCTCGGCCCCGCCCGGGACCTCGGCCCCGCCGGCGACGTCGGCCGCGACCGTCGTCCGTGACGGGCTTCGCGTCCGCCGGCCCCGGGGCGTGACCGAGATCGAGGTCGCCGAGGTCGAGTCGGCCCGGTCGATCGCCCGGCGCTTCGTCGCCAGCGCGATGAGCGTCGGCGCGCTCAGCCCGGAGGCCCACCAGGCGGTCACGATCGGGATGCAGCGTGCCGGCGGCGCGGCCAATACCGGCGAGGGCGGCGAGGACCCCGCCTGGTACCGACCCGGCCCCGACGGTGAGCGGCGCGACGCGCGGATCAAGCAGGTCGCCTCGGCTCGTTTCGGGGTCACCGCGGCGTACCTCGCCCGGGCCGACCAGCTGGAGATCAAGATCGCCCAGGGCTCGAAGCCCGGCGAGGGCGGCCAGCTGCCCGCGAAGAAGGCGACGGCGGAGATCGCCGCGCTGCGGCGGGCCCAGCCCGGCCAGGCGCTCATCAGCCCGCCGCCGCACCACGACATCTATTCGATCGAGGATCTCGCCCAGCTCATCGCCGACCTCCGGGCGATCAACCCGGCCGCTCGGATCGGGGTGAAGCTGGTCGCCGGTCGCGGTGTCGGGACGATCGCCTCCGGAGTGGTCAAGGCCGGCGCCGACTACGTCCACCTCGCCGGGCACGCCGGCGGGACCGGGGCGAGCCCGCTCAGCTCGATCAAGCACGTCGGCGCGCCCTGGGAGCTCGGCCTTGCCGAGGTCCACCAGACCCTGCTCCGGAACGGCCTCCGCGATCGGGTGGTCCTCCGGACCGATGGCGGGTTGCGGACCGGTCGAGACCTGCTGATCGCGGCGCTCCTCGGCGCGGAGGAGTTCGGGTTCGGGACGGCGACGCTCGTCGCGCTCGGCTGCGACATGGCCCGGCAGTGCCATCTCGACACCTGCCCGACCGGGATCGCCACCCAACGCCCCGAGCTCCGGGCGAAGTTCACCGGCACGCCCGAGCAGGTCGAGCGGTTCGCCCTGGCCGTCGCCGAGGACCTCCGGGCCGAGCTGGCCGCGATCGGTGCCCGGACCGTCGGGGAGGTGGTGGGGGAGGCTGCCCGGTACCTGGGCGAGACCGCCGTCCCGTCGCCGACCGATCTCCGGTCGGTCATCGCCGCCCCGCGTTGGGCGGCCGACGCGGCCCGTCGGGCCGAACCCGCGCGGGCGGCACTGGTGGTCGCCCGCGAGCCGGCCTCGGCGACGGAGCACGCGCTCCTGGCCGTGCTGAGCAGCGCCGAGGGCGCGATCGACCCGACGGGCTACGGCCCGGAGCCGCCCGCTCGGTCGGAACAGGCCGATCCTTCTGGCGACCCGCTCCCGGTCGGGACCGCCGATCGCTCGTTCGGCGCCGAGCTGACCGGCGCGCTCGCCCGCGGCCGCATCTCCCCGCCGCCCTCCGGTCCGCTCCGGCTCGACGTCCAGGGCGACGCCGGCCAGAGCTTCGGGGCGTTCCTGGCCACGGGGATCGAGCTCACCCTGGAGGGCCAGGCCAACGACTACGTGGGCAAGGGGCTGTCCGGGGGCCGGATCGTCGTCCGGCCGTCGCGCCGCTCGGTCGTGGATCCCGCGCTATCCACCCTGGCCGGCAACGTCTGCCTCTTCGGAGCGACCGCCGGCCGGCTCCACGTCGTGGGCCGGGCGGGGATGCGCTTCGCCGTCCGGAACAGCGGGGCGGAGACCGTGGTCGAGGGGCTCGGCGCCCACGGCTGCGAGTACATGACCGGCGGGGTCGTGGTCGTCCTCGGTCCGGTCGGGGCCAACTTCGGCGCCGGGATGACCGGCGGCCGAGCGTACCTGCTCGATCCGTCGGGGCGGTCGGCCGCCGCCCTGGCCGTCTCGAGCGTCGCCGCCACCCGACTCTCGGCGATCATCCGCGACCGGACCGACGGCGCCGACCGATCCGCCGAGCTCCTCAGCCTCATCGAGGCGCACGCGGCGGCCGGCTCGGAGCTGGCGGAGCGGCTGGCCCTGAGGGCCGGCCCCCGCCCGGAGGACGTCTGGGTCGTCGAGCCGCTCGCGACCGCCGTCGCCGATGCCGCCGACGCGGTCGGCCCGTTCGCCGCCACCCGGACCCGCACCGAGCACCGCCCGTCCGCCATGCTCCCGCTCGCGGTGGTCGGCCTCGTACACTCGTCCGGAGCCGGCCCGTCCTGACCGCTCGGATCGCCGTCCCGGAGACCCTCGCCGATGCCAGTCCGACCGAACCCGGCCGTTCGACGCGAGCCTCGCGGGATCGGCACGGCCGGCGCTCGGGACCCCCTCGCACGGGAGGTCCGCCTGCTCGGAGCGCTGCTCGGCCAGGTCATCGTGGAGCAGGAGGGGCTCGAGCTCCTCGAGCTCGTCGAGCGGGTCCGGCGTCGGACGATCGCCCTCCGTCGCGCCGACGATCCCATCGAGCGCGCCCGGCTGGCCGAGGAGCTCGACGCCCTGGGCCTGCCCCAGATCGAGCGACTCATCCGGGCCTTCGCCCTCTACTTCCAGCTGGTCAACCTGGCCGAGGAGCGCCATCGGATCCGCTCCCTGCGGCGGCGCGAGCGGGCGGCCCGCGGCGGGATCCTGGACGACTCGGTGGCCGAGGCCATCCGCCGGATCTGGCGGGCCGGGCGCGGCGTCGACGAGATCGAGACGCTCGTCGCCCGCCTGTCCATCACCCCGGTCCTCACCGCCCACCCGACCGAGGCTCGGCGGCGGACCCTTCTCGTCGCCCTCCGACGCTGTCACCGGCTCATCGAGCGTCTCGACGATCCCCGCCTGACCCCCGACGAGGACCGCGATATCCGGCGTCGCCTGCGCGAGGAGATCGGTCTCCTCTGGCGGACGGCCGACCTCCGAACGGTGGCGCCGACGCCGCTCGACGAGGTCCGGACGGCGATGACCTACTTCGACGAGACCCTCTTCAGCGTCGTCCCACGGCTCTACCGGGCGGTCGATGGGGCGCTCGACGCGCCGGCCGCCGCCGAGCGGAGACGGGCCCTCGGGCGGGCCGGGCGCCTGGCCGCGGCCGACCCGCCGGTCGCCGACGCCGACCGGACCGGGACACGCCCACCGCACGTTCCCGCCTTCCTCCGGCTCGGCAGCTGGATCGGCGGCGACCGCGACGGCAACCCGACCGTGACCGCGGAGACCACGAGCCACGTCCTCCGGATCCACGCCGACCACGTCCTCCGGGGCCAGGAGGCGGTCGCGACCCGGCTCATGCAGACGATCGCCGTGACCGTCCCGTCCAGGAGGGTCCCCGGGCCGCTGGCCCGGCGCCTGGCGATCGACGACCAGACCCTCCCCGAGACGATGCGCCAGCTCGGGCGACGCTTCCCGGACGAGCCCTACCGTCAGCGTTTCGGGGCGATCGCCGAGCGGCTCCGTCGGACGCGGGCCGCCCTGACCGGCGAAGGCGGGGCTCCGCGGAGCGGCCGCTACGAGACGCCCGCGGCACTCCTCGAGGAGCTCGACGAGATCGCGGCCGCGCTCGCGGCCGACCGGCTCGACCGGGTCGCCTGGGGGGAGGTCCAGGACCTTCGCTGGCAGGTCGAGACGTTCGGCTTCCATCTGGCCGAGCTGGAGGTGCGTCAGCACAGCGAGGTCCACGAAGCGGCGCTCCGGGTGCTCCGTTCGTGGCCCCCGGGGAAGGACGAGCTGGACGCCGACCTGCCGGGAGCCCCGGGCGTCGGCGCGGCCGAGGTGCTAGCCACCCTCCGGGCCGTCGCCGACGCCCAGCGTCGGTTCGGCCGGGCCGCCGCCGGGCGGTACGTCATCAGCTTCACCCGGTCGGCATCCGACGTCCTGGCCGTGCTCGAGCTCGCTCGGCTCGCCGGGGACGAGGCGGTCTCCGCCGCCGCCACCGGCGGGCTCCCGCCGGCCTCGCCCGAGCTCGACGTGGTCCCGCTCTTCGAGTCGGCCGAGGCGCTCGAGGGCTGTGCGGCGATCGTCGACCAGCTCGTTGGCGACCCCGTCTACCGGGCCCATCTCGCGGCCCGGGGCGATCGCCAGGAGGTCATGCTCGGCTACTCCGACTCGAACAAGGAGTCCGGGTTCCTGGCCGCCAATCGGCTCCTCTACCGGGCCCAGGAGGCGCTCGTCACGACGGCCCGCCGGCATGGCCTGGAACTGACCCTGTTCCACGGTCGCGGTGGCGCGATCGGCCGTGGCGGCGGACCCACGAACCGGGCGATCCTGGCCCAGGCGCCCGGATCGATCGACGGCCGGCTCAAGCTGACCGAGCAGGGCGAAGTCATCGCCGCGAACTACGCCAACCCGGCGATCGCCCGGCGCCAGCTGGAGCAGATGACCGCGGCGGTGCTCCTCGCCTCGACCCCTGAGCACCAGGCGCTCGTGGCCGAGTCGGCCGAGCGCGGGTCGGCGGCGATAGACGAGCTCGCTCGGACCTCGGAGGCGGTCTATCGCGAGCTCGTCTGGGAGGACCCGGCGTTCCCGGCGTTCTTCCGCGACGCCACGCCGATCTCCGAGCTCTCGGCCCTGCGTCTCGGGTCGCGCCCGGCAGCCCGCGGCGGGCGGACCGTGGCTGCGCCGGTGCCACCGATCTCCGCGCTCCGGGCGATCCCGTGGGGCTTCGCCTGGTCGCAGGCCCGGCTGAACCTGCCCGGCTGGTACGGACTGGGCAGCGCGCTGCAGGCCTATCGAGCCGCCCACGACGAGGCCGGTCTCGATGAGCTCGCCCGACTCTATCGGACGTGGCCGTTCTTCGAGTCGATCCTCGGCAACGCAGAGATGACCCTGGCCAAGGCCGATATCGGGGTCGCCCGTCTCTACGCCGCCCTCGCCCGCGGGCCGGGCGCCGGGTCGATCTGGGAGCGGATCGAGGCCGAGCACGCCCGGACGGTCCGGCTCCTCCTCCGGGTGACCGGACGCGACCGCCTCCTCGACGGGTTGCCGATCCTCCAGCGCTCGATCGACCTGCGCAACCCGTACGTGGACTCCCTCTCCGAGCTCCAGGTCCGCCTGCTCGCCCGGCTCCGCGCTCTGCCCGTCGACGATCCGGCCCGACCGGAGCTGCTCCGGCTCGTCCAGCTGTCGATCAACGGCGTCGCCGCCGGGGTGCGCAACACGGGGTGAGAACCGTCTCGCAACCCATCCGAACCGTACGTGGCGCCGACAGGGCCGGTCGGTCCGGTCACCCTTGACGAGGCTGCCCCGGGTCCCACGTTCGGCGGCGGATGACACCAGCACGATCGAGAGGCCCCCGATGATCCACCCGTCCGATCCCCAGCCCGCCTGGCCGCGCCGGCAGGCCGAGGTCGCCAGCGGCCCGGTCACCTGCGCCGCCTGTGGCTGTCGGCTCCAGGCCGACGACGCGACCGATCCCGCGGTCTGGACGCACTTCTCGCCGCTCGGCGGACGGGACGCGCGCGGCTGCACGGTCGACTGCGTGAACCTGCCCCATGACTCGACGGGCCGGGTCTTCGCCAGCACGGCCGCCTGACCCACCGCCTCGGGACCCGGCGCGGCGTTCCGAGCGCAGCACACCGCCGGGATCCCGGCAGATCCCAGGCCCCGACGGGGCCGGACGACAGAAGGGGCGCCCTCCTCCAGGCGCCTCTTCTTCCTGTCAGTACCGGGTCGAGCGTCGGCAGGTTCAGGGGGGCAGGTGGCCCGCCTCGAGCGGCGAGCCCGTCAGGCCTCGATCCGGTAGCCCACCGAGCGGACGGCCACGATCGCCGGTCCGCCGGCCCGGTGGACCTTCGCCCGGAGGCGGGCGATGTGCGGCTTCAGCCAGAGGAGGTCCGGGTCGGCCTCGGCCGGCCAACCGGCCCGCACCAGCCGGTGGTGAGGGACGACGTCGCCGCCCGCCCGGACGAGCGCCTCGAGGAGGCGGTACTCGGTCGCCGTCAGGCCGAGCACCGATGATCCGATCCGTGCCTCGTGGCGGCCGGGATCGATGGTCAGGGCGCCCGCCTCGAGCGGACCCCCGGCGCCGGGTCCCCCGGCGCTCACGGACGCCGCGTCGGCCCGGCGCATGATCGCCGAGATCCGGGCCAGCAGCTCGGCCTTGCCGAAGGGCTTGGTGAGGTAGTCGTCGGCGCCGATCTCCAGCGCCTTGACCTTGGCCGCCTCCCCGCTCTCACCGGAGACCACGAGGATCGGCACGTTGCCGCTCGCCCGGATCTGTCCGGTCACGCTGAAGCCGTCCGGCCCGGGCATCGCCAGGTCGAGCAGGACGAGGTCCGGCGCCTCGTCCCGGAAGCGTTTCACGGCGGTCAGGCCGTCGTACGCGGTGATGACCTGGTGACCCTCGGTCCCGACGAGCGCAGTGATCGCCCCGACCATCGCCGGGTCGTCGTCGACGACGAGGATGCGGAGGGGGCGGCTCGTGGGCATGGGTCCTGGATCTCCTTGGCTCAGACCGCGACCGCGGCCGGGAGGGCGATGACGAAGCGGGCGCCGGACGGGTCGGCCGGCTCGCACCAGAGGTGAGCGCCCATCGACTCGGACAGCCGCTTCGCGGCGAAGAGCCCGATCCCCGAGCCCCGGGCGGTGTGGGTCTCGCGTCGGGCGTAGGGCTCGAAGACCCGCTCGCGCCACTCCGCGGGGATCCCCGGACCCTCGTCCGAGACGGCGACCCGGACGGTGCCCTCGACGAGCGCGGTCGTGACCGTGATCGTGGTCCCGGGGGGCGCGTACTTCACGGCGTTCTCGACGAGGTGCTCGACGACCTGGCGGAGCCGCGGTGGATCGGCCAGGGCGAACCGGCGGACCCCGCCTTCGACGATCATCCGATGGTTGCGCAGGAGCGGCCGGAGCCCACCGATGACCTCGTCGAGGAGCGCCGCGACGTCGACCGGGACGACGTCGGACGGTCGCTCGTCGAGCGGTCGGACGGACGCCAGGATCGAGTCCACCAGCCGGTCCAGTCGCTCGATCTGGTCGATCGCCCGGTTGTGCCACTCGTCCCGGGTCCGGCGCCGGATCATGTCGCGACTCTCCCGCCCGACGAGCGGCGGCTCCTCGGAGAGCAGGTCGGTGTACGCCCGGACGACGGCGAGCGGCGTGCGCAGCTCGTGGGTCACCAGCGCGATGAGCTCGGTCCGGGCCTCGTCGAGCGCCTTGAGCGATTCGACCTGGGCCTCGGCCTCGACCTGAGTCCGACCCTTCTCCACGATCCCGGCCAGCAGGTCGGCGATCGCGCTCAGCTGGTCGACATCGGAGGCGCTGAACTCCCGGGGCTTCTCGGTCTGGACGTTGAGGACGCCGACGATCGTGTCGTGCCAGGTCAGGGGCACGGACAGCATCGAGGCGATGAACCGGCGCTGGTCGATGCCCCGGACCCAGAGGAAGCGTGGATCGTGGCGGACGTCGGGGATGACGGTCGGTCGCCGGGTGGCGGCGACCCGCCCCGTGACCCCTTCACCGAAGGGCACCCGGGCGCGACCGATCTGGTAGCGGTCGAGTCCGTTCGTTGCGGCGAGGGTGAGGCCGGTCCCGTCCCGATCGATCAGGTAGAGCGACGACACGTCGGCCCGGAGCGCGTCGCGGGTCTCGTCGACGACCGTCTCGAGCAGCTCGTCCCAGGTCCCGGCCGTCGTCGCCAGGCGGGCCACACGGTGGAGGAAGCGGAGCTGATCGAGCTGATCCTCCGCGTCCGCCGTTCCAGGCCCGGTCCCGGACCGGTGCGGGAGTGCGCGCGCCATCGTCGTCACGATACAAGCCTAGGCGCGAACGTGTCGGAAGAAGGTTGCGAAACGGTTGCGTCGCCTGGGCGGGTCGGTGGCCCGGCGGCGCTTCAGTTCCGGACAGCAAGAGACCCGGACGGAGGAGGGTCGGTCCGGGTCTCGTGCTTTGGACCCCGCGGCGGGTGGCCGATCGCGCCGGTCACGCCCGCGGGTGGGTCATTCCGGCGGTCGAGCCGTCGGCTGGCCGATCAGAACCAGCGGCGCCCGGCCTCCAGGCTCATGGCGAGGGCGACGAACGGGGCGAGCGCGGCGCCGATGCGCCACATCCGGCCCTGGAACCGAGCAGTCACGGGGTTCTCCTGGATCAACCGGCCTTCGACGAGAGGGACGACGCGCCGGGAGCGCCATCGGGACCGTGAGGCTACTCGCCGTTCGGGCTATCCGGAAGCCGGACGAAGGTACGGGGTGGTGCGTCCGGTCATAGCCCGGAAGTACTGGTCGACGACGCGCCGATCGGGGCATCCGGGGACCGGGCTGAAGACGCCCGGGTCGGTCGGGCGGTAGACTTCCGCCTGACCGATCGCCCTTCGCATCGGCCCGCGCTCCCCGCGGCCGCCCACCGCCTCGAGCATCGCGTCCGATCGCGATCCACCAGCTTCACGAGGATCCAGCCCGACCATGACCACGCGTCGACTCGCTCCTGCCGTCGCCACGCTCGCCGTCCTCGCGTTCGCGGTCGCGGCCTGCACATCCTCCTCCGAGGCGGGCTGGACGTTCGCCCCGCCGCCGACACCCAGCGAGGCTCCGTCGGTCGCCCCCGGTGCGAGCGGTGCCGCGTCGGCCGCCCCATCGGCCGAGACGTCGACGGCTCCGACGGGTGCCGCGTCCGCCGCGCCCGGCGGGACGCCCCTCGGCGTGGTCGCCCAGGGCGTCCAGTTCCAGACGACGAAGCTCGAGGCGACGGCCGGTCAGCCGTTCCAGATCGCCTTCGACAACCAGGATGCGGGGATCCCCCACAACATCCAGATCTCCGACGCGGGCGGAGCGATGGTCTTCGAGGGCGAGACGATCAACGGCGTGGCCCAGACCACCTACGACGTGCCGGCCCTCACGGCCGGCGTCTACAAGTTCGCCTGCAAGTGGCATCCGAACATGGTCGGCGAGCTCACGGTCAAGTAGGCTCGGGACGATCCGGGTCGCTGGCCGACCCGAGAACGGACATCGCGACGGGAGACCGATCGATGACCGAGGCCGTCTGCTACCGCGACGCCTACGCCCGGTCGGTCGAGGCGACCGTTCGGGCGGTCGACCCGTCGCCGACCGGAGGACCGCCGGACGGCGGGTCGCTCGTCATCCTCGACCGGACGGTCTTCTATCCCGGCGGTGGCGGCCAGCCGTCCGACCGCGGGCTGCTCCTGCGTGCCGCCGACGGTCGACGCTGGGTCGTCCGGTCGGCCCGCAAGAGCGAGGGCGAGATCGTCCACGAGCTCGAGCCCGGCGTCGAGCCGCCGCGGTCGGCGATCGACTCGAGGTGGACCTCGACTGGTCGCGGCGTCACGCCCTGATGCGCACCCATACCGCCCTCCATGCCCTGTGCGGCGTCGTCTGGCGCGACTACGGCGCGCTCGTGACCGGCGGCAACATGGAGCCCGGCTCCGGGCGGATGGACTTCGAGTTCGAGCGGATGAGCGGCGATCTGGTCGACGAGATCGAGGCGACCGTCAACGCGGAGCTGGCCGCCGCCCGCGATGTCCGGGTCGACGTCCTGCCGCGCGAGCAGGCGTTCGCGATCCCGGACCTCATCAGGACGAAGGTGAACCTTCTCCCGCCCGGCATCGACGAGATCCGGACGATCGAGATCGTCGGGCTCGATCTCCAGGCGGACGGCGGGACCCACGTCGCGAACACCCGCGAGGTCGGCTCGATCCGGGTGACCGGCTACGAGAGCAAGGGCCGGATCAACAAGCGGATCCGGATCGCCCTGGTCGACCCGATCGTCTGACCTCGGCCGCCAGTTCACGTCCCAGGGATCCGCGGCCGAGGCCCGACGGACGCTAGCCGCGGGCGAGCAGGCCGATGAGGTCGGACACGATCCGGGCCGCGGTGAGGGCCGCCAGGCCGTCCGGATCGCGGGCCGGTGTGAACTCGACCAGCGAGAAGCCGACGATGCGGGCCTTGGCCGTGGCGCCGGCCAGCAGGTCGATCGTCTGCCAGTAGCCGAGCCCGCCGGGGGCCGGGCCGATGACCGCCGGCATGATCGAGGGGTCGAGCGCGTCGATGTCCAGGTTGACGTAGACGGCGGCGCCGGCGGGGATCTCGGCCAGGGCTCGGTCCACGCCATCGGCGTGGATCTCGCGGGCGGAGACGAACCGGACCCCCCAGCGGACGGCATCGTCATGGTCCGACGGACGGGCGCTGCCGATCCCGCGCTGCCCGACCTGGACGATCCGCCGCACGTGGCTCATCTCCGAGGCGCGGCGCATGTTGCTCGACAGACCGAGCCGCTCTCCGCCGACCTCGTCGCGCCAGTCGATGTGGGCATCGAGCTGGAGGATCGTGAGCGAGGTGCCGGCATAGGCTTCGAGGACGGGGATCGGGGTCGAATCGTCGCCGCCGAGCACGACGGGCACGGCCCCGGCAGCCCGGATCGTCCGGATCGCCCCTCGGATGAGCTCGCGGTTGCCGGGCCCGTCATCCGGCCGGGTGGCCAGGTCGCCGACGTCGACGACCCGCCGGTGGCCGTCGCCGAGGATCGGTCCACCGAGATCGAAGTCCATGTGTCCGAGGGCGCTGGCGTGGCCCGCGACGGCGGCTCGGATCGCCGCCGGCGCACCCTCCGCATAGGGTCCGGTCATCGGGTACGGGGTGGCGTGAGGCACGCCCAGGAGGACCACGTCGGCCGCCAGCGCGTCGAGGGCGCCCGCGGGCAGACCCATGAAGGTCGTCGCGGCGGCGCCCCCGAAGATCCCGCTGATGTCGGCCATGTCCGGATGATAGCGGGGCGCGGTCGGACCCCGGTCCGTGCGGCGCGAAGCGCCAGATGATCGATCCGACCGATACTCGGTGAGCCCGGACCGCTGCCGTCGGTCCCGGTCGCCCGGCGACTCTGTGGTCCGCGCCGAGCGCCGCCCCTGTCATCCCGCCGCTCGTCGCGGTCGTCCCGCGATCGGAGGGTTGAACCATGGCCGACGCCGCCTATCACCGCGCCTGGCGTGCCGCCCACCCCGAGTACCGGGCGCGCCAGAACCGGCTCCGCAACGAGCGCCGACGGCGGGACGGCCGGGGCGACCGGTCCGCCGAGTACGCCGGTCGCCCGTCCCGCGCGATCCCGACGGTGCCGGGGCTCCATCACGGCCACGACCTGTTCGAGCGGGCCCGCCGGATCGTAGGTCCCCGGCGGACCACCCTCGTCACGCTCCACGACCCCCTCTACGACGACCTCGTCTCGGAAGCCACCCTGGCCCTCATCGAGGGTCGCGATCCGGTCGACGCCATCAGGGCCTATGGCGCCCGCGAGCGAGCCTTTGGCCGGATGACCTGCCCCCTGTTCGAAGCGGCCTGACGAGGGGTCAAGGGCCCGGGACCCGGTCGGCGCGACATCGGGGGTCCCGGCTCCTGGCCCGACCGGTCAGAGGGAGAAGCCCGGCGGGTCCGCGAGCTCGGGATGCCCCGCCTCGAACCGGCGGGCGGCCTCGAGCGTCCGGACCCACTCGTAGTAGACGCCCTTGGCATGGACGATCTCGACGCCGAGGGCGGCCATCCGGCGCAGGCCGTGCTCGTGCATCGCCCCCGGGGCGAAGGTGGCGTCGCCGGCCACCGCGACCCGGTAGCCGCGGTCGAGCAGGCCGACCGCCGATTGGCTGACGCAGACGTCGGTCTCGAGCCCAGCCACCACGGCCGTCCGTCGGCCGGTTGCGACGACTGCGGCGAGGATCTCGTCGCAGTCGGCCAGCCCGAAGACGGGCTTGGCCAGGACGGGCGTCCCGACGGGCAACCGCTCGAGGACGGCCGGCGCGGTGGCTCCGTTCGTCCCGGGATCCTCTTCGGTCGCCACGGCCGGGATCCCAAGCGCCCGGGCGACCCCGGCCAGCCAGGCGACGCGCGCCTGGACGAGGGCGAACCGGTCCCGGTCGATCGTCCGGTCCGGCGGGTAGAAGCCCGGCTGGGTGTCCACCACGATGAGGACGGAGTCCTCCCGGTCGAGGAGGGGCATCAGGCTTCCTTGACGGCGGCGTACCAGACCCGCTCGGCGACCTCGGTGATGTCGTCGCCGATCCGGGCGAAGCGCCGGTAGAGCTCGCGTCGACCCATGACCTCGCGCAGGTCGGTCACGTCGAGGAGACCGGACATCCCCTGGCGGTAGACCCGCTCGAGCTGGCGCTGGGCCTTGACCGCCCGGTCGGCGGCGTCCGTGGCGGCCGCGCCGTCGCCGTTGTCCTTCGAACCCAGGCGGTCGAACGCCTCGGCGAGCTGCCGGACCCCCTCGGCAAGGTGGGCTGCCATCCCGGCCACCGTGGCGTCCGGCGGCACGGCCATCACGTCCAATTCGCGGACCGCGTCCTTCGCCCCGTTCAGGACGGCGTCCAGGCGGCCCGACATCACGAACAGGTCTTCGGCCCCGATCGGGGTGATGAAGGCGGTCTTGAGGTGGGCCCTGAGCTCCTTCTTGACGTCGTCCGCCCGGTGCTCGGCGTCCCGGAGACGATCGGAGGCGGTCGGGTCGCCGTCCGCCCATTCGACCAGGGCGGCCATCCCCTCCATCGTCACGGCGGCCTGCCGGCGCAACGCCCCGATGACATCGGGGTTCTCCGGCAGGAACCAGCTCATCTTGCCCGGCATCGGCTCAACCTCCCGGTAGGGACTTCCAGATCGGCAACGTCAAAGCGGCGAGGAAAGCGGCCGCCGGCATCGTGGTCAGCCAGGCCAGAGCGATCTCCCGGACCACCTGCCAGCTCACGTGCCGCCAGCGCGAGCGGCCCACCCCGATCCCGACGATCGAGCTCGAGACGACCTGGGTCGTGCTGACCGGGGCCCCGACGAACGACGCGACGAAGATGACGCTGGCCGACGACGACTGGCTGACCAGCCCGTCCAGGCTGCGGATCGGGAAGATCCGGCGCCCGACCGTCTTGATGATCCCCCAGCCGCCGAGCGCGGTCCCGACCGTCAGCGCGACCGACGCCCCGACGACCACCGGCAGCGGGGCCACCAGGCTCGTGGCGTTGCCGCTGGCGAAGAGGAGCCCGGCAACGATCCCGACGGTCTTCTGGGCGTCGTTCGAGCCGTGGCTGAAGGCGAGCCAGGCCGAGGTGGCCCACTGGATGCTCCGGATCGGACCGCGCATCCGCGCCGACGCCCGGCGGGTCGCCCGGAGGAGGATCCGCTCGAGGACCAGGGCGACCGCGAACCCGAGGCAGGTCGCCACGACCAGCCCGACCAGGACGCCCAGGACCCCATAGAGATGGCCGTCCTGCACCGGGCCAAGGTTGACCGCATCGGTGCCGGAGTCGAGGAGCGCAGCCCCGACGAGACCGCCGACGAGCGCGTGACTCGAGCTGGAAGGCAGGCTCCGGCGCCAGGTGTACGTGTTCCACAGGACGGCTCCGGTCAACCCCGCGCCGATCACCGGCACGGCGTGGGTCGGGTCCACGGTCACGAGCTTGCCGACCGTGTTGGCTACCGCGGCTCCGAAGAACAGCGGACCCAGGAGGTTGAACACGGAGGCCATCGCGACGGCCGGCAGGGGCCGGGCGATCCGGGTCGCGACCAGGGTTGCGATCGAGTTCGCGGCGTCATGGAACCCGTTGGTCAGGGCGAAGGCGAAGGCCATGAGGATCGCCAGGACCAGGGTCGGGTCGGCCGTCACGGGTCACCGCCTGGGGTCGCGGGCCACGATGCTGCGTCGCCGCCCGTCTGCGGCCCGATGATAGTCGTCGGGCGGCACGCTAGACTCGCCGTCTGGCGAGCATTCGGGGAGGCGAGTCCGTGCGTTCGGCGTCCAGGTCGGCTACGGATCCCAGGGTCTGATGCGCAGTCGTGCGCGCGGCCGTCTCGACGCGCTCGGCGCCCGGTTCGGGACGTCGCCGCTCGTCCGTCGGATCCGGTTCTATCTTGGTCGCGCCTCCGGGCAGGTGGATCGCCACTTCTTCCTCAACCTGGTCGAGGGGATCGTGATCATCGTCGCGATCGCGGCGGTCCTCATCACGTTCTTCGAGAAGCCGTGGAGCGTGGCGTCGTTCGGCGCTTCGTTCTACTGGGGGATCACCACCGTCCTGGGCCAGGGTGACTCGTCGTTCATCACCTCGCCGGCCGGCTGGGTCATCAGCTGGTTCCTCATCCTCTTCGGCGTCGCACTGTTCGGGACCTTGACCGGTGCGCTCATCGCCATCGTCATCGATTTCCTGCTCAAGGAGGGCCAGGGCATGGGCGCATCGGGGTACGAGGGTCACGTCGTGGTCTGCGGCTGGAACAGCACCGCCCGGGACCTCATCGCCGAGCTCCGGACAGACGACTTCAAGGTCAAGGTGGCGCTCGTCCACCAGGCCGACAAGAACCCCGCCGGCGACGGCGTCTATTTCGTCAAGGGCGATCCGACCGAGACACCCGACCTCGAGCGCGCCGGGCTGTCCCAGGCCCTGGCCGCGGTGGTCTTCCCGGCCGACGATTCGAACGACGCCGACATGCGCTCGATCCTCACGGTCATGGCGATCAAGTCCGTCGCGCCTCACGTCCGGACGGTGGCCGAGGTCAACAACCCGCGCCACGTCGAGCACTTCCGGCGGGCCCGGGCCGACGAGCTCATCGTCTCGTCCCAGCTGGGTGCCCGCCTGCTGGCCCGGACCGCACTCTACCCAGGGCTCATCGAGCTGGTCGCCGACATCGTCTCGGGCGGCGAGGGATCCGAGCTGTACCGGATCGAGATCCCGGAGGCCTACCTCGGGCTCTCGGTCGACGAGGTGAGCGCGCGACTCCGCGCCGAGCACCGGGCGACGCTCCTCTCGATCAGCCGCAGCGGAAAGGCCTTCGTCAACCCGCCGACCGACTTCCGCATCGAGGCCGGCGACGACGCCGTGGTCATCGCCGAATCCCTGGGCACGCTCGCGCCGCTCATCCTGTCCCACGAGGACCAGCAGCCGGCCGCGTCGAGTGTCGCGGGCCTCTGAGGGTCCCGGTCGCGCCGGCCGCACGGAGCCGCGCCGCAGCCGCTCCATAGCATTGCCCGTGATATCCGGATTGCCGCGAGATCCGGGACGGGCCCGATGGAACGACCCCGGGTGAGATGCCCGGGGTCGATCGCTCTTCGAGACGGACGGGCCGGCGAACCCGAACCCGGAACGAGACCTACCTCAGACGGCCTTCACCGCCGTGACCAGCGACTGGAGGCCGTCCTTCGCGTCGGCGAAGAGCATCCCGGTCTTCGGATCCGTGTAGAGCTCGTTGTCGATGCCTGCGTACCCGCGGCCCATCGAGCGCTTGATCACGATGATCGACTTGGCGTGGTCGACGTCGAGGATCGGCATCCCCGAGACCGGCGAACCGGGTCGGCGGGCAGCCGGGTTCGTGACGTCGTTCGCCCCGATGACGAGGGCCACGTCGCAGCGGTCGAACTCGGGGTTGATCTCCTCCATCTCCTTGAGCTGGGGGTAGGGCACGTTCGCCTCGGCGAGGAGGACGTTCATGTGCCCCGGCATGCGGCCGGCCACCGGGTGGATCGCGTACTTCACGTCGACCCCGCGCGACTCGAGGAGCTCGGCCAGCTCGCGGACCTGGTGCTGGGCCTGGGCCACGGCCAGGCCGTAGCCCGGGACCACGATGACGTGCTGGGCGTAGGCCAACTGGATCGCCGCATCGTCGGCCGAGATCTCGCGGACGGATCCGCCGGCGCCGGCCACCGCGGCCTGGGTCCCCTCACCGCCGCCGAAGCCGCCGGCGATGATGTTGATGACCGAGCGGTTCATCGCGTCGGCCATGAGCTTCGTGAGGATCCCGCCCGACGCCCCGACGAGGGCGCCCGAGATGATCAGGACGGGGTTGCCGATGACGAACCCGGCCATCGCCGCGGCCGTCCCGGTGAACGAGTTCAGGAGGCTGATGACGACCGGCATGTCGGCCCCGCCGATCGGCAGGACCATCGTGATCCCGAACACGAGCCCGGAGGCCACGACGACCGCCAGGATGGCCACGGTCGTGCTGCTCGACAGGGTCAGGGCGCCGCCCGCGCCGAGGATGAGGGCGACCGTGCCGAGGGCCGCGATCGCGGCGAGGGCGAAGGTCACGATGCGACCGCCGGGGACCATGATCGGCTTGCCGGCGATGAGGCCCTGGAGCTTGCCGCCCGCGATCAGCGAGCCGGTGAACGTCACCGACCCGATGACCGCGCCGAGGACGACGAAGATCGTCGTCGAGAGGGTGGCCTCGGGCGTGCCGGCGATCTTGATGAAGTCATCGATGGCGACGAGGGCCGCCGCGCCGCCGCCGACCGCGTTGAACAGCGAGACGAGCTGCGGCATCGCGGTCATCTTCACGGACCGGGCCATGTACAGCCCCGCCCCGCCGCCGATCGCGAAGCCGACGACGATGATCCCCCAGGCCGCAACGCTCATGCCGCCCGGTCGGAGGACGAGCCAGAGCAGTGTCGCGACGACGGCGATCGTCATCCCGCCCGCGCTCAGCCGGTTGCCGTTCCGGGCCGTCGCCGGCGAGTTCATCTGGTGGAGACCCAGGACGAAGCACGAAGCTCCGATCAGCCAGGCCAGATAGACGAAGGTGTAGATCCATTCCTGTGACATCGGCGCGCTCCTCGGCTAGGAGCCGGAGGCGCCGGGGGCGCCCTCGGACCCGGCCTTCGCGGCCGCCGGCTTCTTCCGGAACATCTGGAGCATCCGGTCGGTGACGACGTAGCCGCCGACGACGTTGGTGGCCCCGAAGACCATCGCGATGAAGGCGAGGGTGTAGCTCAACGGGTTATCCGCCTCGGCGGCGATGAGCATCCCGCCGACGAGCACGATCCCGTGGATCGAGTTCGCCCCCGACATCAGCGGGGTGTGCAGGGTGGCCGGGACCTTGGCGATGACCTCGAAGCCGACGAGGATCGCCAGGACGAAGATCGCCAGGGAATTGAGCAGCTCTGGGCTCATGCGCCACCTCCGGCGGCCGGCGCCGCGGGCTCGAGGAGCTTACGGGTGGCCGCCTGGACCACCTGGCCGCCGTGGGTGATGACCGTGCCGGCGGTGATCTCCTCCTCGAAGTCGTAGCTCATCGCGCCGTCCTTGACGAAGTGGAGGAGCAGGTTCGAGATGTTCCGGGCATAGAAGGCGGAGGCGCCGGCCGGCATCGTCGCCGGCAGGTTGTCCGGGGCGATGATCGTCACGCCGTTGTCGCTGACGACCGTCTCGCCGGCCTTCGAGAGCTCGACGTTGCCGCCGAGCGCCGAGGCCGCCATGTCGACGATGACCGAGCCGGGCTTCATCCCCCGGACCGCCTCGGCGGTCACCAGGAGCGGCGGCCGGCGGCCCGGGACCTGGGCCGTGGTGATGATCACGTCCATCGTCGCGATGTGGCCGTTCAACTCGGCCTGCTGGGCCGCCTGCTCCTCGGGGCTGAGCTGGCGAGCGTAGCCGCCCTCGCCGGCGCCCTCGGCCACCGACTTCAGGACGATGAACGTGGCGCCGAGCGACTCGGCCTGCTCCTTGGTCTCGGAGCGGACGTCGTAGGCCTTGACCACGGCGCCGAGCCGGCGGGCCGTCCCGATCGCCTGGAGACCGGCCACGCCGATCCCCAGGATGAGGACGTTGGCCGGGCGGGCCGTCCCCGCGGCGGTGGTCAGGAGCGGGAAGTAGCGGCCGTAGGCGTTCGCCGCGATGAGCACCGCCTTGTAGCCGCCGACGTTCGCCTGGGAACTCAAAGCGTCCATCGTCTGGGCGCGCGAGAGGGTCCGCGGGAGGGCGTCGAGGCTGATCGCCGTGACCCCCTTCGCCGCCAGGCTCGCTGCCAGCGCCGGGTCGATGAGCGGGGCGAGGAACCCGACGACCGCCTGGCCCTGGCGCATGAGAGCCACCTCGGCCGGCGACGGCTTCTGGACCCGGAGCACGACGTCGGCCGCGGCATAGAGCTCGGCGGTGGGGACGATCGTCGCACCCGCTTCGACGTACGCCGAATCGGGGATGGACGAGCCGGCGCCGGCGCCGGCTTCGACGATGACCTGCAACCCGGCTGCCGTCAGCTTGCCGAGCGCTTCGGGTACCAGGGCGACGCGCCGTTCACCGGCCGCGGTCTCCCTGGCGACGCCGACCTTCATGGGCACCACCTGTGGGATGTGGGTTCGGGATATCGTCCCGAAGGATACCCGGGCGGGTGTCCGGCCGTGCAGGGCCGAACGGTCGCCGCGGGGTCGCGAACCTGTCGCGGCCGGGTGTCGCCCGGCCCGTCGGGACCGGTCCGCCCGGCCCGTTCGGCGGTGGCGATGCCGCGGTGCCGAACGGCCCTCGAAGCCGCCGAGGGGCGCACCCGAGCGAGCCGCTCGGCCGCGCGCGCACGTCAGCGTGCCGAGCCGATGGCCTCTGCCAGGCGGATCTCCACCATCAGATCCGCGGCCAGTCGCTCCAGGCCCCGGTGCAACTCGGTCATGTCCACACCGTCCGGAACCGCCGCCCGGAGTTGCGCGTGGAACATGCGGCTGCCGGACATGGCCGCAGCCGGACGGTCGGTCGAGAGATCCTCGACGTTGATCCCGTGCGTCGCAAGCAGTTCCGAGATCTCGTGGACGAGACCGGGTCGATCGAGGCCGAGCAGTTCGATCTCGGTGACCCGCGGGGACGCGACCTCCGCCGGCGCGCTCCGCTCGACGATGACGTGAAGGCCGTCCGCGCTCAGCTGCCCGAGGGCCGCCTCGAGCGCCGCCGCCTGCTCGTCGGCGACCTCGACGCAGAGCACACCGGCGAACTTGCCGGCGAGGTGGGCCATCCGGCTCTCCAGCCAGTTGCCTCCGTTGGCGGCAACGACCTTCGAAACGTCATCCACGATCCCGGGGTGGTCCGGGCCGATGAGCGTGAGGACCAGGTCGATCATGGAGACATCGTAGCGCGTCGCCTGTGTCAGGCGACCGGAACGAGACCCGGACGAGACCCGATCCGATCTGGACGGACCGGAGCCGGTCTCCGGCCGTGGGTGCTGCCCGCGCGCACGTGGTCTCGGCGCCCCCGGATGGCACCCGCCTTCCGACGCATCCGGGCTGCCTCGTCCACCGCCCCCCTGACGTATCGTTCCGGCATGACGAAGATCGGCTACGCGGCGATGCTCGAGCAGTTCCACCCGACCGAGCTCCTCGACCACTGCGCCCGGGCCGAGGCCGCCGGCTTCAGCGCCGGCTTCATGGTCTCCGAGCACTTCCACCCGTGGACCCCGCAGCAGGGTCAGAGCGCCTTCGCCTGGAGCTTCATGGGGGCATTGGGACAGCGCACGACGCTACCCTTCGGGACCGCGGTCACGTGTCCCGGCTTCCGCTACCACCCGGCGGTCATCGCCCATGCGGCCGCGACCCTGGGGGCGATGTACCCGGGTCGGTTCTGGCTGGGGCTCGGCGCAGGCGAGGCGCTCAACGAGCACGTCGTGGGAGGCGTGTGGCCCGAGATCGGGATCCGCAGCTCGATGATGTTCGAGGCGGTCGAGATCATCACCAAGCTCTTCACCGGCGAGGTGGTGAGGCACCGGGGCGACCACTTCCGGCTCGAGAGCGCGAAGCTGTACACGCGCCCCGAGGAGCCGGTCAAGGTCTACGTCGCGACCGCCGGCCCGGTGAACGCGAAGCGGACGGGCCGGCTGGCCGACGGGATGATCACGGTCGGCGCCGCCGACGAGAAGATCGGGATGCTCTGGGGCAAGTTCGACGAGGGCGCCCGCGAGGCGGGCAAGGATCCGGCCGGAATGCCCAAGCTCCTCCAGATCCACATCAGCTGGGCCCGGACCGACGACGAGGCCGTCGACAACGCGCTGCGCGAGTGGCCGAACGGCGGGATGCCGTTCCCCAAGCAGGACATCCGGTACCCGGAGGACTTCGCGGCGATGGCGAAGCTGGTCCGGCCCGAGGACTTCACCGATCGCTGCCTGATGACCTCGGACCTGGCGACCCACATCCGGAACATCCAGCACTACGTGGACATGGGCTTCGACGAGATCCACATCCACAACGTCGGCCGCGACCAGGCGGAATTCATCGATGTGTTCGGCCGGGAGGTCCTGCCGGAGCTGCGTCTCGGCTGACCGCGCCCTGGCCGGTGGTCCGACAAGGCCACCGAGCGGCAGATCCCCGGACGATCGGCCCGACGGCCCGACGGCCCGACGGCCCTAGTCCCGCCCGATGGTCCGTGTCGTGCCCATGACCTTCGGGTTGTGCGCCAGCGCACTTTCGTAATGCGGCGTGCAAGGTCCCGCTTCCTAGACTGGGGTTCCGCGAGGTCATCACGCGCGGGCGCGTCTCGACCGACCGGGTCCCCAAGCGGAGCGACGACTCGATTGAACCGACCCGATATCTTCCGGCGCCGACAGGGGCGGTCCCGAGGCCAGACCCTCGTCGAGTTCGCTCTCGTCTTCCCGATCTTCATCACCCTGGTGATGGGGATGATCGAGTTCTCGTTCGTCTTCAATGCCCTGCTCTCGATCGGTCACGCGACCCGCGACGCCGCGCTCATCGCAGCCGAGGCCGGGAACGCCGCCTCGGCCGACTGCGTGACCCTGCAGGCCATCGAACAGGACGTCACCATGCCGGCCGACCTGACCCGGATCCAGGAGGTCAGCATCTATCGTTCGGATCGGAACGGCGCCGTCATCGCCCAGAATCTCTACTCGCGGACGGGTGTGACCAGCCCCGGCCCGTCGGCCACGACCTGTGTCTTGCCCGACGGCTCGAGCTTGACCGTACCGTACCGGGCGACCACCACCGGGTACCCGTATGGGACCCGCTGCAACTTCGCGAGCGGCTGCCCGGACAACGCGACCCGGCCGCTCGACACGATCGGCGTGAAGATCACGTACCAGCACAGCTGGATCACGCCGCTGTCGAACCTGGTGACCCTCGGCGGGACCGGAGTCACCCTGACCCAGTCGAACGCGATGCGGATGGAGCCGGTCCTGTGACGGCGCGTCCTCGGCTCGCCGGCCCGGGGCGGCTGGACGGCGCGCCGGATCGGACCCGCCAGGGCGCCCGCGGACATCGCGCTGCCGAGGGCCAGAGCCTGGTCGAGTTCGCGTTGATCGTGCCGATCTTCATGCTCCTCCTCCTCGGGATGCTCGAGTTCGGCTTCGCCTTCACCGCGGACCAGACCCTGGCCTACGCAACGAGGGAGGGCGCCCGGACCGGGGCGGCGCTCGCCAACGGCGGCGGGATCCTCGGATGCGGCGCCGGCCAGTCGCCGAACGCGGCGTCGGTGGACCCGCTCATCGTGGCGGCCGTGGAGCGGGTGCTCACCTCGCCCGGATCGCCGGTCGGCGTGCATCTCGATCGCATCCCGACGATCCGGATCTACCTCGCGAACAGCGATGGGAGCGAGTCCGCGTCGGCCGACGTCTGGACCTATCGCGCGGGAGCGGGCCCGGTGGTCGACGGCAAGGCGATCGACTACGTCCTGACGAGCACCGGCTGGGCCGCCTGCAGCCGCCTCAATGGGGTCGCCGCGGATGGCCTCGGTGTCAGCCTGACCTACTCATACCAGTTCCAGACGCCCTACGGCGCGATCCTCGGCTATTTCGGCGCCGGAGGGCTCACCTCCCTGGACATCGGCGATCGCACCGTCATGAACCTGAACCCCACCCAGTAGGTGATGACCATGCGATCCACGTCCCCGTCCCCGACCCGGGATCGGAGTGGCCGCTCGCGCGGCCAGGTCATCGTGATCTTCGCGGGCTCGATCTTCCTGTTCATCGCCCTGTGCGCGATCGTCACGGACATGGCGTGGTACTGGGTCAACACGCTCAAGGTCCAGCGGGCCGCGGACGCGGCCGCCCTGGCCGGGGCCGTCTATCTGCCGGGGGACCGTCCTACCGCCTACGCGGAGGCCCAGGCCTCGGCGGTGCAGAACGGGTATACGAACGGCGCCGGAAGCGTTGTCATCACGCCCGTCCAGGACCCGAACGACGCCCGTCAGCTGGACGTGACCATCCAGGCCTCGGTCCCGACGTTCTTCGCCCGGGTAGCCGGGATCGCCTCGTGGGGAGTGGTCCGGAGTGCCAAGGGACTCTACGTTCTGCCCGTGCCGATGGGCAGTCCGCTGGCCTACTACGGCGTCGGGGACTTCTATACGAACTCGTCAAGCACCCAGAACTTCGCCAGTACCTCGGTCGCACCGTTCGCGTCCGTCGCGGGTGGAACGTGGACCACCCCGAACAACGTCTGGACCAGCGCGGCCCTGTACGCCACGGACGCCACGAACAACACGGCCCAGCGCTGGGGCACCTTCAACATCCCGGCGATCGGCGGGAGCATCCTCGACGGGGTATCCGTCTTGTTCCATGCCAAGGTCAGCGCGGCTGCGGCCGCCTGCACCGTCAAGACCGAGCTGTCCTGGGACGGCGGGACGACCTGGGGCAACGCGCCGCAGAGCTCGGGGAACCTCACGTCGGCTGACAAGGCCTACGTCCTGCCGGCGGCCACCGGCTGGGGCTCGAACCACACGTGGGCCGCCGGCGACTTCGCGAACGGCAAGATCCAGGTCCGCTTGACCTATCTCAAGGGCGCGGGCTGCGGGACCGTGTCGGTGAACCAGCTGTCGCTGTCGGTCTTCTCGCACACGGTCACGACTGCGGTCACCCAGAAACCCGTCGTGGACCCGGGCGGGACCACCCTGGCCAGCCAGGGCGGCTGGGGAGCGATCATCACCAAGGGCGGCAACCAGCAGAACGGTGACGCCTACGCGCCGGCCAACAACGGCGGGTCGCCGTTCAGCGGGAGCAACGCACTGTACGACGGTCGCGGCTACTACTACGCGCTGTCACTGCCCGCGGGAGGACAGGTCCGTCTCTTCGACCCGGGCTTCTGCGCCATGGGCGGGAATCCGTCCGGGGCTGGCAATCTCGGGGCTGGTGACCACTGGATCTCGGGCAACACGAACCCGGTCTCCACCTACTACACCCTCTGGAACACCAACGGCAAGCTGGGCCTCCAGACGGCATGGACTGTGGTGGGGAGCGGCGCGTCCGGCTCGCTCTTCGAGGGCCAGACTGCCTCCGACGCGGCGAACGGCGGACCGGCGACATCGACCGGATCGGCGGCGATGACCGGCTGCGACGCCTATCACAACACGTGGTGGACGATCCCCACGGGTTCGCTCACGAGCGGGACCTACGTCCTCCAGGTCGCGACGACGAACAGCGGCAACGGCTCCATCAACACCGATGCGAGCGCCGAGAACATGTTCGCCATCGAGGTCACAGGGGGTGGTTCACCTCAGGTGTACGGCAACGGAAAGATGGCGGTCTACAACAACCTCCAGCCGGGCAACTCGTATCAGCTCTTCTACCTCGCCCGGATCGACCAGGCGACCGGGGCCGGCAAGACCGCCCTGATCGACATCTTCGACCCCGGCGACGTGCCCGGGAACGCCGTCCTCAAGATCCTCAGCCCCGACGGCAACAGCCAGACCCAGTCGACCTTCAGTTACACCACGGACTCGAACTGCAACGCCACCGTCAACGCCAACGGCTGGGCGCCCAGCGACGCCTGCTCGGGCACCAACGTCACCCAGCTGACCACCTCGGTGGGCGGTCACTCGAGCTTCAACAACACCTGGATCCACATCAGGATCCCCCTCCCGCCGACCTACGGAACGGGCGGGCTGTGGCAGGGCGGCTGGTGGCAGATCCGCTACGAGACGCCCGGTGGTGGCAACGACACGACGACCTGGCAGGTGTCCGTCTCGGGCAATCCGGTCCACCTGATCATCCCCTGACCGGAGGCTCGAGGACCGATCGACCGCCGCGGCGCCGATGGTCCGGGCCCCGGCGTGACCATCGGGCTGTGCAGCCGCGCACTTTCGTAATGCGGCGCGAAAGGTTCCGCTTCCTAGACTTCGAATTCATCGGGTCAGGGCCCTCATGCGGGCCTCGACGGACCCGACCGAAGACAAGGCGGAGCGACGCCCGAGTGAATCGAAGCCAGATCCTCCGAGGTCGCCGGAACCGAGCAGCAGGGCCAGTCCCTGGTCGAGTTCGCCCTCGTCTTCCCGATCTTCTTCGTCCTGCTGATGGGGATGATCGAGTTCGGGCTCGTCTTCAACGCCGTGCTCAGCCTCAACTTCGCCAGCCGCGACGCTCGCTCACCGCGGCCGAGGCCGGCAACGCCGTCGGCGCGGACTGCGTGATCCTCAACAAGGTCGAGCAGTCGATCGGCGCCCCGGCCAGCACGAACCGGATCACCAAGGTCGAGATCTACAAGTCGGACAAGAACGGCAACGTCGTCACCGGCAAGGTCAACACCTACGACCGGACGCGGCTCGACGACCTGCCCGCATGCCCGACGGCACGACCCTGGTCGTCCCGTACACGTCTCACGGCACCGTCGGGTACCCGGAGCACGAGCCGCTGCAACGTGCATGGGCGGCTGCGGCGGCTCGGGCGCGGTCGACCTGATCGGGGTCAAGATCAGCTACACGCTACAACGCCGTTCACCCCGCTCGGATCGTTCGTCGGGTCGGGCTCGACGAGCTACACCCTGGTCGAGTCGAACACGATGCGCATGGAGCCGATCCTGTGAGCCGGCCGCGTCGACCGCACCGGCGCCGAGAGCGTAGCCGGGGCCAGAGCCTGGTCGAGTTCGTCGATCTCGGTGCCCGGTCTTCGTGATGCTCCTGTTCGGGATGCTCGAGTTCGGGTTCGCCTTCAACCACAACCTGACCCTCGAGTACGCGACCCGCGAGGGCGCCCGGAACGGGCGCCGCCCTCGGGCCCGGGACGACCAACGTCCCGTGCGCCCAGGTCGACGACCAGATCATCGCCGCGGTCCAGCGGGTGCTGACGAGCCCCGGCTCGCCGGTCGACGTCAGCCAAGATCAGCGCGATCAGGATCTACAAGGCGGACGCCAGCGGCGACGAGCTCGGGTCGAGCACGACCAACACCTGGATCCCCGGCGCCGGTCCGACCGTCGACGGCGTCCCGCTCAGGTTCAAGTCCAGCGATCGTCAACTGGAACGCCTGCACGCCGGGACAACGGCTCGAGCCCCGACTCGCTCGGGCGTGAGCCTCGACTACAGCTACCACCTGATCAGCCCGCTCGGGATCTTCCTCGGGATGACCGGCACCCCCTCCTTCGAGATGCCGACCGCACGGTCATGGCGCTCAACCCGAGCTAGGAGACGTCATCATGGGTCCCCTGGGCCACCTCCCGCTTCCGATCCGGTGTCGCCCGCTCGCGTCGCGCTCCGGGCGCGCGGTCAGATGCTCGTCCTGTTCGTCCTGTCGATCTTCGTCCTGACCGGGATCACGGCGCTCGTCGTCGACGTCAGCTGGTACTGGGCGAACACCCTGCGGGTCCAGCGCGCCGCCGACGCCGCCGCCCTGGCCGGCGTCGTCTGGCTGCCGGGTGCACCGGGCAGCGCCTACAGCACGGCCCAGGACACGGCGACCGAGAACGGCTACACCGACGGGATCGGCGGGGTCACGGTCTACCCGATCAAGGACCCGGCCAACAACCGACGGCTGTGGGTCACGGTCACCGCGCCGGTCAACACGTACTTCATGCGGATCTTCGGGATCAACTCGATCACCGCCTCCCGGATGTCGAAGGCGGAGTACGTCCTGCCGGTCCCGATGGGCAGCCCGGAGAACTACTACGGCAACTTCGGACTGACCCGCGGCCTGACCTCAACGACGCACGACCGACAAGCTACGTCGACACGCCACTACGACACGAACTGGGACGCCGCGACCGCGGTCCCGGCCACGACCTGGACCAGCCCGCTGAACGCCGACGGCACATCGAACACGGACTACGCGGTCAGCCCGGTCACGGCCAACTCCGACCCAGCAGTGGAGCACCTTCGGAGCGCCAACGGCTTCACCGGCGGCGCCTCGCCGCAGCTGCCGGTCGGGGACGATCATCGACGGGCTCCAGGTCCAGATGCGGGCTCTGCTGAGCGGCTTCGGCCAACCCGACGACGACCTGTCAGCTCAAGGTCGACCTGTCCTGGGACGGCGGGACGACCTGGTCCGACGGCCCAGACCACCGCGGCCCTGACGACGACCAAGACGGCCTACGGACCGTGGGGCACCGCGGCCAGCACCGCTGCCTGGGGCGCCCATACGTGGGTCCAGGCCGACTTCACCAACGCGCACTTCCGGCTTCGACTGACCTGGCTCAAGCCGAGCTGCGCCGGCGAGCCGGACCGTCTCGGTCGACACGCTCCAGGTCCGGGTCTACGGGCACACCCACGTCGCCGACCCCGGTCACGACCACGACGACCGCTGCGCCGACAAGAACCTCCAGGGCCCGGGTACCGGCTGCACGACCGGCGCGGCCGAGCTGCTACGAGGCCGACGGCGCCGTCCTCAACCCGCGCGGCTTCTGGGCGACGATGAACACCGAGGGGGCCGCGAACATCAACGGCGACGCCTTCCAGCCGTACTACGACACGCCGACGAGCGGCGTCGCCCCGGCCTGCGCGTCGGCCACCGGCGACCGGGCCTGCTACGACGCCGACAACTACTACAACTACGCCGTCGAGATGCCGCCCGGCTCGATCGGCGGCGAGCGTCTACGTCTACGACCCGGTCTTCTGCGCCGTGTCGATCAACAAGGGCACCGGCGACCGCTGGTTCAGCGGGATCGAACGGGGTGACCTCGATGTACGAGCTCTACGACACCCAGAACACGCTCTACGACATCAGCGACGACACCCAGGTCGCGACGTCCGGCGGGCTGTTCAAGAAGCATCTCGGCGTCGGACACGTCGATGGGCGGGAGCGGCGGCTCGGAGTGCAAGTACCTGACCGACACCGCCTACGGCGACGGTCGCGACTACCACGACCGCTGGTACCGGCTGTACACCGGGCCTGACCGGCGGCCCGAACGGGACCGTCTACCGCCTCCACACCACCACGACCGACCCGGCGAACGTGGCCCAGCAGCGCAACACGAACGGTGAGAGCAGCTTCGCGCTCTACGCCAGCGCCACCGGCGGCACGCCCAGGATCTACGGGCTGGGTGCGATGCAGATGTTCACCCCGCTGTCGGCCTCCGGCGGCTCGACCTTCTCCGAGTTCTACATGGCCCAGATCGACGCGGTCCACGCCGGCAAGACGATGGAGATCAAGCTCTGGGACCCGGGCGACACGAACCCGCTCTCGGCCAACCTCCAGATCGAGATCCCGACCGCCGGCGGCTGGACGCCCGACGCCGTTCTCCTGGACGTCCGCCGTCGGCACACCCGGCACGTCCGAGCTCGCCGCCATCGGCCTGCAACGGCGGACTACGGGAACAGCGTGTCCTCGGTCGTCGACCGCCAACCCGACGTCGCAGTTCAACGGCTGCTGGGTGACGATCGACGTCGTCATCCCGATCGGCTACACCGCCCAGCAGAGCGGCTGGTGGAAGATCAAGTACAACATGACCGGATCGGGCACCTCGAACGACGTCACGACCTGGAAGGTCCAGATCAAGGGCAACCCGGTCCACCTCGTGGTGCCCTGACCGGACGGGCCTGAGCGCCGGCGGTCGCCGAGCGGCGGCCTCGGCCTCGGCCGGGCTCGGTCCCCTCAGCGATCGGAGCGGTGGCTCACGATGAGCATCGTGCCCGGCTCGTCCCCCGTGACTTCGGCGTCGTGGGGGATCGTGCCGTCCCAGCGGATGTAGTCGCCCGGACCGGCCTCGACGACGTGCTCGCCCTGGGTCAGCCGCCAGTGCCCCCGCACGATGAGGTGGTGCTCGTCGCCGGCGTGGGTATGGGCGCCCGTCCGCTCGCCCGGACGGAGAGTCGCCTCCACGATCGAGAGGTCCCGTGACGTCCCGCCGTCCACCCGCTCGATCCGGGTCCGGCCCGGTCCCGTGCTGACCGCGCGCTCGCGAGCCCGGACGACCTGCGGCGCCGGCACCTCGTCGATGAGGAACCAGGCGATCGGGACCTCGAGGGCGTCCCCGATCGAGGCCAGGCAGGCGAGCGACGGTGACGCCTTGTCGTTCTCGATCTGGGACAGGTAGCCGACGTTCAGGCCGCTCCGCTCGGCCACGACCGCGAGGGTCAGTCCGCGCTCCCCCCGCCAGTGCCGGACCTGGCGCCCGACCGCCGGACGACGCCGCTCCTCGGCGGCGGGTCGCTCATCCCTCGCCATGATATTGCTCTCCACAAATAGATATTGACAGAGGCGATACTTTGGCTCTATCGTTGTGTCAACAACAAATCCTGCTTGACGTGAGCAAACTCGTCAAGCCACCGGGAGGATCCTCTCATGACCGATATCGCCATTGTCGGCGCCGGCAACGTCGGCCGAGCTCTCGCCACCTCGCTGAGCCGAGCCGGTCACGCCGTGACGATCGTCTCGCGCGACCCGCTGGATGCCGCCGAGGCCGCCGCCGCGACCGGTTCCGCGTCGAGCCCGTCGGTCCGCGACGCCGTCGCCGCGGCCCAGGTCGTCATCCTCGCCGTCGGCTTCGCCACGAGCGCCGAGGACCTCGCGAAGGAGATCGCCCCGATCGTCGCCGGCAAGGTGGTGGTCGATGTCACGAACCCGCTCAAGCCCACCTACGACGGTCTCGTGACCGAGGGCGGCCCGTCCGCCGCCGAGCGCTTCGACGCCTGGCTGCCCGGCGCCCACGTCGTCAAGGCATTCAACACCCTGTTCGCCGCGAACCAGGTGGACCCGATCGTCGACGGGACCCGGCTGGACGGTTTCGTGGCCGGCGACGACGCCGCCGCCAAGGCGACGGTCCTCGAGCTCGTCCGCTCGATCGGCCTGCGACCGATCGACGCCGGCCCGCTGGCCCGGTCCCGAGAGCTCGAGGCGCTGGCCTGGCTCAACATCGCCCTCCAGGGCTCGCTCGGCAACAGCTGGCACACGGCCTGGAAGCTGGTCGGGGTCCCGGCCGGCGTCGTCGATGGCGAGCAGGCCGCTGCCTGAGAAGACCGTTGCCTCCCGCCCCCATCTGTCGGAGACTGGCCCGATGAGCATCCCCGTCGCCCGCCTCAACCACGCCGTCCTCTGGGTCCGCGACGCCGCCGCCGCCGCCGACTTCTACAGCCGTGTCTTCGGCTTCGAGGTCGTCGGGACGGAGATGGGCGGGCGGGCCGTCTTCCTGCGGGCCGGCGGCGGCGACAACCACCACGATCTGGGTCTCTTCTCGGTCGGTCCGGCGGCGCCGAACGCGCCGCGCGGCTCGGTCGGGTTGTACCACCTCGCCTGGGAGGTCCCGACCATCGACGACCTCGCCGCCGCGGCGGGCATCCTCTCGGCCGAGGGGGCGCTCGGCGGGATGAGCGACCACGGTGTCTCGAAGTCGCTCTACGGACGCGACCCGGACGGCAACGAGTTCGAGATCATGTGGCGCGTGCCGCGCGAGGCCTGGGGCGACTACGAGCACCGCGGCGCGGTCCTCCCACTCGACCTCGACAGAGAGCTCGCCCGCTGGGGCAACGAGGGCGCGGCCCGGGCCTGATCCGGGCAGAAGGCCTCTGCGCATCCAGACAGACGCCGGGCCACGTGCCCGGCGTCGTCGCGTCCATGGGCCGGGGGTCTGGCCCGTGACCGTCGGCCCCCGGATCGCGCGAATGTCCCGGTGCGCGGCTGACGGTCGGCCCGCGGTTCCGGTCCGTCCGGCCGTCGGCGTTCGCGATCGCAGGGCGCAGACTCGGGTCCTCAGGAGGTGCTTCGTGCACGGCCATCCCCTTCGTCGCGAAACCGAGCCCCCGGCCCCCGTGACCCTCCCCGCGCCGACCGGTGCGGTGGCCTGGATCGATCGCGACCGGGCCGTCGTGGCGCGATCCGCAACGACCGGCAAGCCGGTGGTCCATGAGCTGTTCCGCGTCCCGCCGCGCCAGGCGAAGGTCGGGGCGGAGGTCGGCCCGTACCTCGCCCGGGTGGTCGACGAGATCGGCGACCGGGACCGGGTGGTGATCATGGGTCCCGATTCGATGCGGATCGAGCTCGAGCGCGAGTACGTCGCGATCAATCGACACCCGGACCGTCTCGTGGACGTCGACGACGCCCCCGAACTCGACCGCGAGGAGCTCATCGGTCGGCTGGCACGCCTGACCGTCGGCTGACCCGACCGGCCTAGCTGTCGTCGGTCTTGCGGCCCGCTCCCCCGGGCGTCTGCCCGATATCCGCGCCCACGTCGCGATCCTCGAGGAACGTCGCCGCTGCGCCTGTCTCCAGCAGCGCCTCTCCCTGCAGGGCCCGCAGCCGATTGATCCGTTCGAGCGTGGGCGGGTGGGTCGACCAGATCCCGGCCGCCCGCTGCTCGAAGCGGCGGATCGGGTCGACGAAATAGAGCGGCGCCGTCGAGCGGTTCGCCTCGGGCAGGACCGTGGCGGTCGAGGCGACGGTCGCGAGCGCTCGCTCGAGCGCCCGCGGGTTCCGGCCGAGTTCGACGGCGCTCGCGTCGGCCAGGTACTCGCGCTCCTGGCTCGCGGCGAGCTGGACCAGCCGCGAGATGAGCGGGGCCACGACCCGCACCACCCAGGCGACCAGAAAGACCATGATCACGAAGAGGATCGCCGCCAGGATGACGAGGATGATCGCGACGCCGCCGCCGTCCGAATCGCCGAAGTCGAAATCGAGGTCGGGGAAGCTCCAGCTCCCGGCGCTCCCGCCGCCGCTCGTCTGGCCGCCGTGGTCGAAGAGACTGCCGGCTGCCCGGGCCGGCCAGGTGATCGTCCGGAAGAAGCCATCGGCGATGAGGACGGTTGTGCCCACATGGACGGCCACGAACAGCCCATAGCGGGTGTCCATGTTCCGGATGTGGCTGAGCTCGTGGGCGACGACGGCCTGGAGCTCCTCCCGGTCCAGCGCCACGAGCAGGCCGCGGGTCACCACGATCGTCGCGTGGGCCGGGTCGCGACCGGTCGAGAAGGCGTTCGGGGCGTCCGCCTCGATGACGTAGACCGCCGGCGGTGGGATGTTCGCGGCCAGGGCGATCTCGCCCACGACGTCGACCAGCTCGGTCTCATCGGCGGGGTCCACCGGGCGGGCGCTCGAAGCGCCCAGGACGATCCGGTCGCCGGCCAGCCAGGTGCCGATCGCCAGGACCGAGGAGGCGATCGTGGCGATGATCGCCTGCAGCCAGCCCGACGCTCGCGTGGAGCGACACGACGGTGAACAGGGCATACGCCGTGAGCCCGGTGCCGAGGATCGTCGCCACGGCCAGGAGGATGCTGTTCCGGCGGTTCCTCGCGAGCAGGTCGTAGAAGGTGGCCGGCCGGCCGGAGACCCGACCCAGGACGGCCGGGGCGGCCGCGAAGACGGCGAAGCCAACGACGAAGGCGAGGAACGGCGCCCAGGCGGGGACGCCCTGGATGTCCCGGAACGAGAACGGCAGCTCCCCGCCGCTCAGGCGCAGGTAGACGAAGAGGAGGACGACGAAGATCGCGAGCAGCGTCAGGAAGGCGAACCACTTGACCAACCTGCCCAACGCTCGGTCATCGAGCGATGCCTCCCAACCCATGGTTCAAGATAGACGAATGGGCGATCCTGCCGTTACCCAGGTGGGTGGATCCCTGGCCGACTTGCTCGCCGCCGGGGTCGTCATCGTGCTCGACGGCGGGCTCGCGACCGAGCTCGAGGCACGCGGCAACGACCTCGCGGACCGGCTCTGGTCCGCCCGGCTGCTGATCGAGGCGCCGGAGGAGATCGTCGAGACGCACCTCGCCTACTACCGGGCGGGCGCCCGGGTCGCCACCACGGCCAGCTACCAGGCGAGCTTCGAGGGGTTCGCCGAGCGCGGGCTCGACCACGCCGGCGCTGTCGGGCTCATGCGCAGGAGCGTCGAGCTGGCGGACGAGGCGCGTCGCCGCTACCGCGCCGAGTGCGCAGCGCTGGGCCGCGACCCGGGACCGCTCTTCGTGGCCGCCTCGGTCGGACCGTACGGGGCGATCCTCGCCGACGGCTCCGAGTACACCGGGGCGTACGGCCTCGATGTGGCCGCCCTGCGGGACTGGCACCGCGAGCGGCTCGCGGTCCTGGCGGCCGCGGGGCCGGACCTCCTGGCGATCGAGACGATCCCCTCGCTCGACGAGGGTCGGGCGCTCGTCGAGCTCCTCTCGGAGGGCGACGGTCCGCCGGCCTGGCTGAGCTTCACCTGCGCCGACGGGGCGCGGACTCGCCACGGCGAGCCGGTCGAGACGGCCTTCGCGCTCGGCGATGCCACCGAGCGGGTCGTGGCAGTGGGGGTGAACTGCACCGCTCCGGAGCACGTCCGCGAGCTGGTGGAGCGGGCTCGCGCGGTCACGGCGAAGCCGATCGTCGTCTACCCGAACAGCGGGGAACGCTGGGATCCGGTGGCGCGGCGTTGGGTCGACGAACCCGGACCGAGCGTGGACGGCGTCACGGCCCGGGGCTGGGTCGCTGCGGGCGCCACGCTCGTCGGCGGCTGCTGCCGGGTAGGCCCGGACCGGATCTTGGAGCTCTCGGCGGCCGGTCTGGCCTGACCGGTCAGGCCCCGCGGATCTCGCGACGGGTCCGCCGGACCATCCCGACGAAGCTGGTGAAGTGCTTCCAGGGGCGGATGTGGCTCGGCTCGCCGGCGTAGATCGTCCGGATCGGCACCCAGGCGAGGACGTAGCCGCGGCGGATGCAGGTCGTGATCATCTCGATCTCGAACTCGAAGCCGGGCTCGTCGCTGACAGCCACGGCCTCAATCAGCCGGCGGCTCAGGAGCCGGTAGCCGGACTGGTTGTCGGGGATGGGCCGGCCGGCGGCCCAGGACATCGCCCACCCGCCGACGACGTTCGAGACCCGCCGACTCGGCGGCATCCGGCGGAAGTCCCGCCGGCCGATGACGAGGTCCGCCGTCCCGGCTCCGAAGGCGTCGGTGAAACGGGGGATCTCGGCGGGGTCGTGCTGGCCGTCGGCGTCGAGCGTCACGACCGCGTCATATCCGTGCTCGAGGGCCCAGCCGAAGCCGGCCCGCAGCGCCACGCCCTTGCCGGCGTTCGGCTGCTGGACGACGACGGCCGCCCCGGCCGCCTCGGCCGCCTCGGCCGTGCCGTCGGTCGAGCCGTCGTCGACGACGAGGACCGGGAGGTGGGCCCTGGCGCCCTCGACGACCCGCCCGACCCGGGGCGCCTCCTGGTACGCGGGGACGACGACGAGGATCCCAACCACCCGTCAACGATAGACGCCGCGACCATGTGGCACGATGAGTCAATGAGCGATCGACCTGCCGGCACGACCCTGGCCGCGTACCCACTCCGGACGCCCGGTCGCGACGACCTCCGGGCCTTCATGGCGCCGCTCGAGGAAGCATTCGGCGAGCGGTTCGCACCCGAGGAGTGGGTCGACGAGCTGGCGATCATCGAGCCGGACCGGAGCATGGCCGCGTTCGACGGCGAGACGCCGGTCGGGTTCGCCTCGGCGTACACGTTCCGGCTGACGATCCCCGGCGGCGAGCTGCCGGCCGGGGGCCTGACCGCCGTCGGCGTCATGCCGACCCACCGCCGGCGGGGGATCTTGCGCTCGATGATGGAGCGTCACTTCGCGGACTGCCGCGGCCGTGGCGAGCCGGTCTCGATCCTGTGGGCCTCGGAGGGGGCGATCTACCAGCGGTTCGGCTATGGAACCGGCACGCTCGCGTGCCGGTTCGAGGTCGCCCGCGACCGAGCGACCTTCCGCCGCCCGATGGAACCCGTCGGCCGGGTCCGGTTCGTCGACATCGAGACCGGGGTCCGGCTCATCCCGCCGCTCTACGAGCGGATCCGACGAACCGTCCCCGGCTCGCTCGACCGCAGCGAGGACGATTGGCGGCTGCGTCTCCTCGCCGACGCCGAGTACCGGCGGGCGGCCGACGGCCCGAAATCGGTGGTCGTCTACGAGGAGGGCGACGATGCCCTCGGCTATGCCATCGTCCGGCGCAAGGCCGAGTGGAACGAGCGCGGGCCGGACGGCGTCCTGACCATCGTCGAGGCGATCGCCGTCACGCCCCGGGCGACCCGCGAGCTCTGGGCCTGGCTGCTCGACGTCGATCTGACCGCCAGGATCCGGGGATCTCGCCAGCCCCTCCCGCACCCGCTCCAGCTGCTCCTGGCCGAGCCGCGCCAGTTGGGCCTGACCGTGGCCGACGGGATCTGGCTCCGCCTGCTCGACGTCGCCGAGGCGCTCGGCCGTCGGTCCTATCCCGCGCCGGGGACGCTCGTCCTCGAGGTCCGCGACGCCGACTGCCCGTGGAACGCCGGCCGCTGGCGCTTGAGCACCGACGGCGGGGCGGCCCGGGCGGTCGAGCGGACCGACGACCCGTCCGACCTCGCCCTCGACGTGGCCGACCTGGCGGCCACCTATCTCGGCGCGTTCCGCTTCGCCGATCTCCTCGCCGTGGGGCGGGTCGAGGAGCTACGGCCCGGCGCCGTCGCGACCGCCGATCGGCTCTTCGCCAGCGATCGCGCTCCGTGGTGCTCGACGATGTTCTGATCGCGGCCCGGGGTGAGCGGCGGGACGTCCGGGGTAACGGCGGGTCTTCGCGACGCGGTCGGTGCCGGGCTATCGCTGGGAGCGATAGGTCGGGGCGGTCGGGCCGGCGAAAGGCGATCACCGATCACGAATCCCCAGGAAAGCATCGCTCCCGGAGATGGATCCTTCGGTATGGAGCGCTGGATCGAGGAGATGGCACCGTAGCCGGCTCAACCTATCGCCTCGGGCGATGGCGGCTTGCCCTGGGAGACGGCCGTCGCCGGCCGGACCGTCTGGGGTCAGCGGCGGGTCTCCGGACCGCCGGGGTCAGCCGCGGGGCTCGGTCAGCCTGCCGTCGTGCAGCTCGACGACCCGGTCGGCCACGTCGAGCATGATCGGATCGTGGGTGGCGACGACCGCGGTGACGCCCTCGGTCCGGACGATCGAGCGGATGAGCAGCATGATCGCGTGGCCGGTCTCCGAGTCGAGCTGTCCCGTCGGCTCGTCGGCCAGCAGGATCTGGGGCCGGTTGGCGAGCGCCCGGGCGATGGCCACCCGCTGCTGCTCCCCGCCCGACAGCTCGTACGGTCGGTGCCGCGCCCTGGCGCCGAGGCCCACCATGTCCAGGAGATCGGCGACCCTCCGATCGCGCTCGGTGGGGTCGGCCCGGACGAGCCGGAGCGGCACCTCGACGTTCTCGGCCGCGCTCAGGATCGGCACTAGTCCGAACGTCTGGAAGATGAACGCGACGGTCCGCCGATGAAGCTCGACGAGCTCTGATTCGGGCATCGCCGTGACGTCCCGCCCGTCGATGACCACCCGACCCGAGGTCGGCCGGTCGAGGCCGCCGAGCAGGTTGAGGAGCGTCGTCTTGCCGCTTCCCGAGCGTCCCCGGACGGCCAGCAGCTCGCCCCGACCCACGGCCAGATCCACGTGGTCGACGGCGTGGATCGTCGCCTCGCCAGATGGGAACTCGCGGACGATCTCGATCGCCTCGACCATCGGACCGCTCCGGGGCAGGGCGTAGCCGGTCATCGGCCGGCCTCCTCGGGGTCGTTCGAGGGTTCGTCCGGGCGACGTCGCACGTCGGCGGGTCGCGGCGACCCGGCCACCGATCCGCCGCTCGCGCCGGGTTCGCGATCCGGCCACACCCCGACGTGATCGTCCTCGAGGCGGAGCCTGACCCGCTCGGCGAGCTCCAGCTTCTCGATGTGGGCGCGGGGCAGCTGGAGCCGTCCCGACCCGGTCGAGGAGGGCGAACTCCTCGGCGACGACCCGGTGGTCACCATCGTCGCCCAGCTCCGTCCGGCGGACCGTCTCGGTGCTCGTCCGGCCGTCCCGGATCCGGATCGTCCGGCGGACGTGCTCCGACACGAGCGGGTCGTGGGTCACCACGACCACGGTCGTCCCGAGGTCCGCGTTGACGGAGCGCAGGACGCCGAAGATCTCGGCCGAGGTCGCGCTGTCGAGCTCGCCGGTCGGCTCGTCGGCGAGGATGACTTCGGGCGCGTTCGCCAGGGCGACCGCGATGGCCACGCGCTGCTGCTCGCCGCCCGACAGGCGGTCCGGTCGATGATCCGCCCGTCCGCCCAACCCGACCGCGTCGAGGAGCTCGAGGGCCCGGGCGCGACGGCCCTTCCGGCCCTCCAGGACCATCGGCAGCTCGACGTTCTCAGCGGCGCTGAGGTAGGGCAGCAGGTTCCGCGCGGTCTGCTGCCAGACGACCCCGACCACCCGGCGGCGGTAGGCGGTCCGCTCGCGCCGACCGAGCTGGGTGAGGTCGTGTCCGGCGACCGAGGCGCGTCCGGCCGATGGGGTGTCGAGCCCGCCCAGGATGTTCAGGAGCGTGGACTTGCCGCTCCCCGAGGCACCCACGATCGCCATCATCTCGCCGGCCGCGACCAGCAGGTCGAGGCCCTGGAGCGCGACGACCTCGAGGTCGGCGACCTTGAAGATCCGGACCAGGCCGTCGCACACGATCTGGGCGCCCTCGCCGTATCGAGCCCTCGTCATTCGATCCCTCGTCGTATCGCGCCGGCTGCCACCGTACCGCGTTCCAGGACGATCCCGATCGCCATCCCCACCGCCGCGACCGCGAGGACCGCACCGAGCAGGAGGACGATCTGGCCCGCCGCCACGCTCAGCGGGACCTCCAGGGCCGAGCCCACGACCGCGGCCAGCCCGAGACCCGGCCGCAGGGCCACGAACAGGCCGAGCCCGAGCAGGACCCCGACCCCGAAGGCGATGAGGATCGTCGGGCCGTGCTCGATGACGACGAGGACGATCCCTTCCCGGGTCCCCATCCCGAGCGTCCGGAGGTGGGCGTCCTCGCTCGCCCGGGCGGCGCCCGACAGGGCGAGCGCCGCGGCCAGGGCCAGGGCGGCATAGATGGCCGCGACGAGCCCCGCGGCAGCCACCCCGGCCGAGACGGCGCCGATGACCGGCGCTTCGCGGAGGGCGGCCGTGCGCTCCGCCCGCGATACGAAGGTCGCCCCGGGTGCGGCGCGCTCGGCCTCCCCGGCAAGGCCCTCGGCTCCCTCGTCGGGTGCCCGGATGAGCCAGGAGGTGGTCCGAAGCGGTCCGTCGACCCGGCTGGCCTGGAGCGCTGCCCGGTCGACGACGAGGAACGAGCTGCCCACCTCCAGGGTGGGGAACGTCTCCTGCACCGCGGCGACCCGGAACGTGGTCGGTCGGCCGTCCACGGTGAGGTCGAACGTGTCGCCGACTGAGAGCGGGTCCGTCCCGAGGGGAGTCGCCGAGACGATCGCCGGGATCCCGTCCGAGGCGCCGCCGCCGAGGATCGCGGAGTCGGGCACGGAGGTCGCGGCCGGGGTCCCCGCCACGACGTCGCCGTAGGCCGCCAGATCGAGGGCCAGCAGCTCCGTCCGTCGGCTGTTCCCGCCGTCGACGGTCGTCTGGAACACCGGCACGGCGGCCTCGACGCCGGGCCAGTCGCCCGGCTGGACGTCTCGCGGCAGTGGATCCGCGGCCTGGCTGAGCCGGAACGCCGCGCCGACCTTCTGCCAGGCGACCGCCTCGCCCGCCCGATCGAGATGGACGAGGGTGGCCAGCGAGAAGGCGCCGACCGTCGCCGTGGCCAGGAGGACCAGGAGGACCGGCGCCGTGCTCGTCCCGCGGGTCGCTCGCCGCATGGCCAGGACCGGCACGAGGTCCCGTCGGGTCGTGGCCAGGCGGCTCAGGGCGCCGAGCGGGATCGGCAGGAGCCGGAGGGTGATCAGACCGGCCGCCACGCCGACGAGGGCCGGGACCGCGGCGATGAACGGGTCGGCCCCGATCGGCGAGGCCGCCCCGGCTCCCGTCACGCCGCGCTCGCGGAGGAGCCAGGCCCCGAGTACGGCCACGACGATCACGGAGGCCTCGGCGACGAGGCGTCGCGGGCTCGGACGGCGACCGCGGGCGGCGCTTCGCTCGGCGGGTCCCGGCGGCCCGAGCGCGGTCGGGGCGACGACCGCAACGAGGAGGATCGTGGCCACGCCGGCGACCAGCAGCGGGATGGCGAACGCCGCCGGGTCCGGTCCACCGGCCACGAGGACGATCGCCAGGAGTCCGGCGAGGATCGCCACCGGGATCGTCAGGAGGAGCCCCTCGGCCAGCACCGATCCGACCGCCTGGAGGGGCGACGCCCCGCGGCTCCGGCTCAGGTCGAGGGTCTCGCGGCGGCGTTTCGAGGCGAGGATGGCCAGGAGCGCGAGCGCCGCGGTGGCGACGATCGCCGGACCGACCGCGACCACCGCCAGGACCGCCTGGGCCGACGCCCAGCGCGCCTGCTGGGAAACCATGAAGCCGAGCAGCCCGCTGCGCAGGGTCGTGGCCTGGGCGCCGCCGACCGCGCTCGCGGGGAACGCCGTCTCCAGGCGCCGGAGGTCGACCAGGATGTCGGCGACCCGGCCGCTCGCCAGGCGCTCCGGATCCACGTAGTAGCGCCAGGAGTAGCGCAGGGGCAGGGTCTTCTCATCGGTGATCGCGAAGAGGGGCGGATAGGCGTCCGGCGACATGAGGATCGCCGCGTTCACGAAGACGTTGTCCGCCGAGAGGGCCCGCTGGGTCGGGTGGATCAGGCTCAGGTCGCCCGACCAGTACGGCTCGGCCTCGTCGTTCGCCTCGAACGTCCCTACGATCTTCACCGCCGCTCGGTCGAAGCGGCCCCGCGTCAGGGGGTCGGTCGCGTCGAGGGCGAGCGACAGCTCGTCCCCGACCTTGAGGCCCGTCTGGTCGGCGGTGTCCGTCGAGATCGCGCCCTCGTAGAGGATCCTGGGCGCCGTCGGATTCGGGCCGGGGCCCGGATCGACGGTCAGGGTGGTGGCGCCCGTCGGCAGCCGACCCTCGACGACCCGGACGTGCTCCTCCACGGCCTGCTGGAAGCGAAGGGTGGCCAGGCTCTGG
This sequence comes from uncultured Chloroflexia bacterium, assembly GCA_963809595.1. Taxonomy (GTDB): domain Bacteria; phylum Chloroflexota; class Limnocylindria; order Limnocylindrales; family CSP1-4; genus Chersky-267. The sequence goes on from CAWEKG010000004.1 coordinate 236,849, forward strand.
GTCCGGATCTCCGAGGTCACCCGCCAGCGCGGCGTGTCGACGGTGAAGACGCGGTCCCGGAAGAGGTCGCGGACGGCCGGCGGGACCCGCGCCTCGAGGTCGGCTCCGGCCGTGTCGACGGCGCCGAGCGGGTCGTCGGCCGACGGCCCGATCCGCCGCTCCTGGATGAGCTGGATGTTGCGCGATGCCGGTGCCGCCGCGGCCACCTCGGCCCGGAGGGCCTCATCGGCGACGTGGACCATGAGTCGTGGCCCGAGGGTGAACACGAAGGCGGTCGCAAAGACGAGCGCCAGCAGGCCGAGGGTCGGCACCCGGTCGATGCGCAGGCGGCGGAGCGACATCGCCAGCCAGGCCATCGCTCAGCCGTCCGTGGCGCGGAGCACGCCGCTGATCCGGTCGCCCGGCACCTGCCGGCTCATGACGATGACGGTGACGACGAGGAGGAACCCGGAGAGGAGATAGAGCGGCACGATCGCCTCCCAGGGGACGACGATCGTCGGCGGCGGCACGACCGCGCTGCCGTCCACGCTGAGTGTCGAGTAGGGCAGCACGAGCCAGGCCAGGACGAGCCCCAGGATCGTCCCGCCACCGAGGCCCACGACCAGCAGGAAGGCGCTCTCGATCGACAGCTGGCCCGAGAGCTGGCGGACCGACAGGCCGAGGGCGCGGAGGAGGGCGAACTCGCCACGTCGCTCGCTGGCCGAGACCGTCGCGCCGACGATGAACCCGACGGCGGCGAAGACGAGCGCGGCGATCGAACCGAGGACCAGCGCCCCCAGCACCCCGAGCGGCACCGGATCGGTCGCCAGCGATCGGGCGAGGGCGGCCCGGCCCACGCTGCCCGAGACGCCGTAGGGCGGCCCGGCGACTGCCGTCAGCACGTCGGCCGTCCGCGCCGGGTCCGTGGTCAGCCACCATTCCTTCGTGACGAGCGGATAGCCGGTCGCCGCAAGGTCGACCGTCTCGAGGGTGGTGGCGTCGGCCACCAGGAACGGGACGGTGGGATCGAGCGGCGGGAACGCCGCGGCGCTGCCGACGATCCGCAAGGTCAGCGGGCCGGCCGGCGTCGAGGCCGTGGTCGTGTCGCCGACCCTGGCGCCGGTCCGCTCCAGGTAGAGATCGCTGGCGATGACGGCGACGACGCCATCGCCGCCGGGCGTCGCCAGGGACCGGAACGTCGCCGCTGGCTTCTCGCTCGTGCCGAAGACCGGACCGTAGTCGGCGTCCGCACCGATGTCGATCTCGAGTCGCCCGATCGCGTCCGGCGGGTGGCGTGTAGGCCCGCGCGCCGCTCTGGTCGTCGCGGAACCATTGCCAGCCCCGGCGCGCCCGGATCCCAGGCGACCGGCGTCGGCGCCGACCCGGTCGCCGAGACCTCGGCGGTGACCCGGTCACGTCGACGGTCCCGAGGACCGGGATGTTGAGCGGTGGCGCGATCTCGACCTCGACTCGCCTCGAGGGTCACCGGGAAGGACGGCCGGACCGTCACCCCGTCGACCGTGGCCGACAGCGGGATGTCGATCCGCTGGCCGGCACCGACGAGCCTGCCCGACTCGCCGGCCAGCCGGTGGAGACGGCCGTCTGCGTCGCGGAGGACGACGGAGACGCCGAGTCCCGGCCAGTCCGGCTCGACGGCGTTGCTGTCGAACCCGGGGTCGGCGTGGAGATCGGCGTCGACCGTCACGGACAGCCGTTCGGGCTCACCCGGGATCGCCACGCCGGCCGTCGTCGGGCGCCCGGCCCGCAAGCTCGTCGACGAGGCGCGGGGAGGTCCTGCCCGGCGGGGCCCGGCGGGTAGGTCACGATCCGGCCGCAGCGCGTCGGGATCGAGCGCCAGCAGCTGGCCGTCGCGGACCGTCCGACCCACGTCGACCGTCGTCCGGACGACCGGCGTGACCGCCCGACGCCGGGGACGCCCCGCAATGCCGAGCCGGTCCCCCAGGCCGGCAGGGTCGGGTAGTCGGCGAGGGTGAGCCGGATGTCGCCCGCGGCTCGATAGGCGGCCTGGTCGGCCTGCGACCGCGTCCAGGTCGCGGCGCTCGTCGCGGCGAACGTGCCCAGCGCGGCGGCCAGGATGAGGAGCAGCGCCGAGCGGGTGTAGCGCAACGGCCGCCGGGCGAGCTGTCGGGCGCCGAGCGATGGGACGACGCCCCGCCGGCGGCCGGCGATCCGCTCGCCGATCTCGGCCAGCCGCGGGACGAGCCGGGTCGCGACGACGGCTCCGGCGAGCAGCCCGATCGCCGGGGCGGCCACCAGGAGTGGGTCCAGCCCGAGGATCCCGCGGGCGTTCCGGGTGATCGGGGCGCCGTACAGGCTGAGCTGCCACAGGGCGACGACCGCCAGGGCGACGAGGACGAGGTCGAGCCCCAGCCGCTGGGGGAGCGTCCGCCCGACCTGCCGGCCGAGGCTCGCCCGGACGCCGGCGATCGGGCCGCCGAGGGAGAGCGACGGCAGGGTCAGGACGAGGACGCCGCCCACGCCCGCGATCAGAGCGGCGACGATCGTGCCCGGGGTCACCCCGACCCGCGCGGCGACGTCCGTCCCGGCCAGCGGCCCGAGCGACCCGATGAGGCGGACGAGACCGACCGCCGCGACCGGGGCAAGGACGATCGCGGGGATCGCCAGGAGGACGGCCTCGCCGAGGGAGAGGGCCGCCAGGTGCCCGGTCGTCGCGCCGCGCGAGCGGTAGAGGGCCGCCTCGGCCCGTCGACGGTCGACCATCATGCCCCCGACCAGGAGGACGGCGTAGCCGGCCAGGACGGCGAACTGGATGGTGAGGAGGGTGACCGTGCTCCGACTGACCAGGATCGCCCGCTCGACCGAGGCGAGGATCTCCGGGAGCCCCGAGCTCACCGCGGCGTCCCGGAGCCCGGGCAGCGCACGGATCCGGTCGGCCAGACCGGCCACGTCCAGGCCCAGCTCGTCGATCGCCGCGACCCGGAGGCCGTCGGGGTCGGGCAGACCGCGCCATCGCAGCTCGAGCGAGCCGGGCACGACGCCCCCGGCCAGGTCCTCGCTCGCCACGACATAGGGCCCGCGGGTGGTCCGGTCGCCGGCCGTCGCGATCCCGTCGAGGTCGAGCGGGTCGCCCAGCCAGTAGACGTCGTCGCGATGCGGTCGCCAGATCCCGACCACCTCGACCGGGACGGTGGTCTCCTCACCGATCCCGGCCGCGAGGGTCACCTCCTGGCCGACCGCCAGCCCGAGCTCCGCGGCCGCGCCCTCGGACAGGGCCGCCTCGACCGGCTTCCGACCGGCGTCCGGCCAGCGACCGGCCAGGAGGTCGGCGTGATCGGCGATCCCCTCGAAGGCGGCCAGCCGGGTCAGGTTCTTCGGGGCGTCGGCCGCGTCCAGCCCGGCCGGTGCCAGCGAGGCGGAGCGGACGACGAGAGCGACCTCGCCGCCGGACGAGGCGATCGCCCGACGGACCTCCGGCCCCACGGCCTGGTCGATCGTCGTGAGGGCCGAACCGCGCGCGCTCGTCCGGACGATGACGCTCCGCGCCACCGGGTCGGCATCGAGGAAGGCCCGGCGCAGCCCGCCCAGGGCAACCGTATCGCCGTACAGGGCGCCGGTGGCCAGCAGGGTGGTGGCGCACAGGAGGAGCAGGAATGCCGCCGCCTCGACCGGCCACTCGGCCCGGGCACGATGGATGACCGCGCGCCACAGGCCGACCGATCCGAGCAAGCCGCCTCCCAGCCGCGTCACGAGACCGAACAGGGAATAGCCGACCGAGGCGCGACGGGTTCAACCGCCGCGCCCCGGGCGGGCGCAGGTGTCGTCGGTCCGGGCCGGGTGCGACCCCGACCCGGGGCGAGCCTACATCAGGCCGACGATGTGGCCCTCCGGATCCGCGAACAGGGCGATGGTCGTCTCCGGCGCGACCTCGGTGAGGGGCATGACGACCTTGCCGCCGAGGGCCTCGACCCGCTTGAGGGTGGCCACGGGATCGTCGGTGTGGACGTAGAAGGTGACGTGACCGGGGCCGCCGTCGTTCGAGGCGCCGATCCCGCCGTCGGCGCCGTTCGGGTCACGGAACATCCCGTAGCCGGTCGGGTTGTCGGTGTCGAGCTTCCAGTCGAACACGTCGCCGTAGAAACGCTGGAGGGCCGGACCGTCCTTGCCCACCACCTCGACGTGGATCACGTGTGCCGCCATGGGTGCCTCCTGCCTGGTCGGGGCGGTCCATCCGCCCCGTCCTCATCCAGGCGACGAACGACCGACGGACAAATCGACAGTCCGTCGGACGCTATCTGGCAGCCGCCTCCATCTCGGCCTCGGCGGCGTCGGCCTCCGCCTTCGTCCGGTGGACCGTGCCGGGGGCGTGCTGCGGCGGCGCGTAGACCGTATAGAGCTTCATCTCGCGGGGACCGTCGTTGACGATGTTGTGGAAGGTGCCCGCTGGGACCAGGACGAGTCGCCCAGGGCCCACGGCGCTCCGCTCCCCGTCGAGCAGCGCATACCCGCTGCCGCTGACGAAGACGAGGACCTGGTCGACGTGATCGTGGACCTCCGCCCCGATCTCGCCGCCCGGTGGGATGCTCATGACCACGACCTGGCTGTGCACGCCGGTCGCGACGACCTCGCGGAAGTAAGGGTTCGCCTCCGCGCTGCCGACGATGTCGAGGTTGAAGGTCACGGGTGGACTCCTTTCTGATCGACCGTGCCACGCTCGATCGGTCGTGCCTAGGGCCACACGTCCCGCTATGCTGCCGGCCATGTCCGATCGCCACCTGCCGCCCACCGCCGACCGGATCGCGGACGGGTACTGGGACGCCTTGCTGGCTCTCCGACCGACCCTCGCCACGTACGTCGGCGACGACCGCTTCGACGACCGCCTCGACGACCCCGGGCCGGCCGGTCGGGCCGCCGTCCGCTCCCTCCACGAGCGCACCCTCGCCGAGCTCGATCGGCTGGGGCCGGGGCCGGGCGACGACGTCACCGGGGACATCCTGCGGTTCGTGTGCGAGGCCGAGCTGGCGGTCGACGCGCAGCGGCTGGCCGCTCCTCGAGTCGGTCAGCCAGGTCGAGGGACCGCAGCTCCTGCTCTCGTTCATGGCCCAGGTCCAGGCCTTCGGCACACGTGAGCGGATCGATCGCTGGCTCGCCCGGCTGGCCGCCTACCCCGCCTTCATCGACGCCCACCTGGAGCGGATCCGCGAGGCACGTGACCGGGGCATCCTGCCGGCCCGGCTCATCGCCGAGCGGGTGGTGGATGGGCTGGAGCGATCGCTCGCGGGGCCGGCCGAGACATCGCCCCTGGTGACCGTCCCGGATGTCCCGGACGCGGCCGATCGCGACCGGATCGCCGACGCTGTTCGTCGGTCGGTGCGGCCGGCCGACGCCCGGCTCCTCGCCGCGGTCCGGACGCTTCTCCCCGACACGCGGTCGGCGCCCGGTCTCGCCGGGGTCCCGGGCGGCGCCGCGATGTATGCGGCCCGGATCCGGTTGTGGACCACCCTCCGGAGCGACCCGGAGGAACTCCACCGGTTCGGCCTGGACGACCTGGATCGCCTCGACGACGAGCGGCGGGCGATCACCCGCGGAGCCGGCTACGGCAACGACATCGGCGGCTACCGGCGGGCGCTGGCGGTCGAGCCGGGGAACCTCCCGGGCTCGGGGGACGTGCTGCTCGAACGGATGCGCGAGGACCTCAATCGGGCCCTCGCGGCCGCGCCGGGCTGGTTCGGCCGGATGCCGGTCGCGCCGTGCGAGGTGCGCCCGCTCGACCCGACCCTCGCCCCCGATTCGATCGGCCACTACATGCCACCGGTGAGCGGGCCTGGCGCGTTCTACATGAACGTGACGACCCTGCCCGACCCGGCTTTCTCGCGGTGGGCCACGATCACCTACCATGAGACGATCCCCGGCCACCATCTCCAGCTGGCCACGGAAGCGGAGCTGGAGGGGCTCTCGGCATTCCGCCGGCTCGGCGCCCGGGAGTCGTGCGGTGCGTACGTCGAGGGCTGGGGCCTCTACTCCGAGCGGCTGGCCGACGAGATGGGTCTGTTCCGCTCCGAGGGCGAACGCTTCGGGATGCTCGACGCCCAGGCCTGGCGGGCCGTCCGCCTGGTGGTCGACACTGGCCTCCACGCCTTCGGCTGGGAGCGCGACCGAGCGGTCGACCTGTTCCTCGAGCGGACGGGGCTGGACCGCACGGCCGCCGGGATCGAAGTGGACCGCTACCTGGCCATCCCGGCCCAGGCCCTCGCCTACAAGGTCGGACAGCGCGAGATCGAGCGTGCCCGCGCCGCGGCCGTTGCCGACGCGGCGGCCGGCGGCACGATCTTCGACATCCGCCACTTCCACGACACGCTCCTGGGCCACGGCTCGCTGCCGCTCGAGGTCATGCGGGCGCGGCTGCCGGGCTGGCTCGCCGCTGGCTGAACTCGGGTCCCGTGCGCGGCGACCCGCAGCTCGGTCCCGTGCGCGGTGACCCGCGACCCGTGGCTCGGTCCCGTGCGCGGCGACCCGGGCCCACTGACGGAATGAACCCCGATCCGTGGCGGCGTCCGCTTTGCCCCCCGCGGCCCCGGATCGGCCATCGCTCGCACCGATGGATCGCGACGGTTGGCCCGCCGGGGCCGACGCCGACACCGATCCTCGAGGCTCGAACCTGGGTCGGCCATCGCTCCCGGCGATGGGTGAGGCCGCCACCGCGTTGAGCGGATCGATCGCGGCCCTATAACCGGCTGAACCTATCGGCGCGGGCGATGGGCGGTCGCCCCCGAGCCGCGGAGCCGCAGAGCCGCGGAGCCGCAGAGCCGCGGAGCCGCAGAGCCGCGGAGCCGCAGAGCCGCGGAGCCGCAGAGCCGCGGAGCCGCAGAGCCCGCAGAGCCGAGGCCGCCACCACGCTGATCCGATCCGTGGCGGAGGGGTCGCGCCGGAGTCGGAACAGCGGTGGCCGCCCGATCGATCGACGTGGTCGATCAACATCGCCGGTCCCGTGGTGACCGGCGGTTGGCTCGGCCCGCTGCTCGCCTGGTGAGCGATCGTGTCGATCATCGGCCCGGTTCGGCGTCCGGCCGGGAACGGTCGCCTCGTCGAACCGCCCAATTCGATCGACCTGGTCGATCACGAAGGGACCGAACGACCCGGAACAGGGTTCGCGCCTCGCTACCCGACGTCAGCGGGCTACGGTCGTCACGGCACCACCGAACCGCTGTGCCGGCCCGCGGCCTGCAGCCGCCGCGGCGACCCACCGGCCGAACCGGTGCGGCACGTGATCGCGGACTCTGCCACCATCACCCGGATGCGGCCCAGCCTGAACATCCTGAGCGACGACCTCGCGACCCGGATCGTCGACGAGGCGTTCCGCGTCCTGGCCGAGGTCGGGATGGAGATCCGCGGCCCGGAGATGCGTCGCCGGCTCCTCGAGCACGGTCTGCCCCTTGACCCGACCGGGGAGCGCGTCCTGTTCCCGCGCGAGGAGGTGGAGCGGGCGATCGCCGCCGCCCCATCATCGTTCACGCTGTACGACCGCGACGGCGCCCCGCACGCGGACCTCGGTGGGGATCGCGTCCATTTCGTGCCGGGCTCGTCTGGGCTCAAGGTGCTCGACCACCGGACCGGCGAGACCCGCCTGGCGGATACCACGGACTTCGTCGAGTACGTCCGGCTCGCCGACGGCCTCCCCAACATCGCCTATCTCGCCACCGCTTTCTCCACGAACGCCGACATCGAGGCCCAGGTCTCGGATGCCTGGCGGCTCTACCTGTGCCTGACGAACTCGCGCAAGCCCGTGGTCACCGGCGCCTTCACCGAGCACGGCGTCCCGCGGATGGTCGAGATGCTCCAGCTCTTCCGCGCGGATCGGGCTGATCTCATCGCCCGCCCGATGGCCATCTTCACGGTGACCGCCACGGGCAACTTCCGCTACGGCGAGGACTCCTGTCAGAACCTCATCGACTGCGTCGAGGCGGGGGTTCCCGTCGAGATCGTGCCGGTGACCCTGATGGGCCTGATCGCCCCGGTGACCCTCGTCGGCGCGACCGTCTTCCACACGGTCGACGTCCTGGCCGGGCTGACCATGGCCCAGATCGTCCGGCCCGGGGCGCCGATCCTCTTCGGCGGGGCCCCGGCCACCTTCCACATGAAGGCGGCCAGCTCACCGATGGCGGCGATCGAGGCGCTCCACCTCGACGTGGCCTACGTGGCGATCGCCAAGAAGCTCAGCCTGCCCTGCCAGTCGTACATGGCCCTCTCCGACGGCAAGTCCCTGGACGCCCAGGCTGGGGCCGAGACATTCGGCAGCGCCCTGCTCGCCGCGCTGGCCGGGGTGAACTCGGTATCGGGTCCGGGGATGCTCGACTTCGTCCTGGTCTTCAGCCTGGCCAAGCTGGTCTTCGACGACGAGATGTGCGGGCAGGCCCTCCACTTCGTCCGGGAGATGCGACCGCTCGACGATCTGCCGGTGACCGACCTGGTGAACCACCTCATGGCCGACCAGCACCTGATCATGGCCGAGCACACGACGGCCCACTGGCCGAGCGAGCTCTATCTGACCGGCCCGGTGATCGACCGGGAGAATCGCGAGGCCTGGATCAAGCGGGGCGGCAAGGAGCTCTACGGTCGGGCCTGCGACGAGGTCGAGCGCCGGCTGGCCGCTTACCGGCCGATCGAGACGGACCCGGCGACCGACGAGGCGATGCGGGCGATCATCCGGGCCGGGCTGGTCGACCAGACCGAGCTGCCCCGGGTGCCGCCGCCTCCCGAGCCGTCGGCCGCTGCGCCCGATGCCGGGGGCCGCCGTCGCAACCCACGCCGCGAGCGGCCCTGACGCCGCCGAACCCGCGGCACGGTCTCCCGGCCGGGCCCGCCGCTCAGCCGGCGATCGTGACGAACACCTTGCGGATCGTCTCGGAGATGTCCCAGCGACCCGACCAGCCGAGCGGGAAGACGAGGGTGTCGCCGGGACCGAGGTCGTGGACGGTCCCATCGGCGTCGGTGATCCGGGCCCGCCCGCCGATGATCCGGACGATCTCCGTGTCGGCTCGCTCGACGATCGCCCAGCCACCCGGGGTGCACTCCCAGACCCCCACCTGGACCCGGCCGTCCGCCGAGCTGTGGAGCATCCGGATCGCCGTCTGAGGGTCGCCCCGGTCTGCGCCGACCCGCGGCCCGGTCGGCTCGAGGTCGCCCGCGAGGTCCGCCTCGCTGGCCCCGATCGCGTGGAGGATGTCGGCGGTCATCGTCATGGCTCGGCTCCGTGCTCGGCTGGCTCGGCCACGATGGTACGCCGCGCGGCGGCCGGACGGCCCGTGGACGGGGGACCGAAGGTCCCGCCCGGGCCCGACGAGCGATGCTCCGGCAGGTGCCCGATGGCCCTGTCGGCGGGGTACCTCCGTCGACGGATACTCGAGTCGCGCCCCGAGCCTGCGTCCAGGTTCCTCCGCCGCGGGTCGGATCCGATCGGCGGGTCGTCGCAGGATCGTCCCTGAGGGAGTCGGGTCATGTTGCACAACGGGCGTCCGATCGGCGGCGAGAAGCTCGGCGTCCTGCTCGCGGTGTTCGACTTCCCGGTCCTCAACGACGGGTTCCGAGCAGTCATCGACGCCCAGCTCGACATGCGGGTCGTGGGCGAGGTCGACGATCGCGACGCCCTGCGCGAGGCCCTCGAGAAGACCACCGCGGACGTCGTCATCGCCGAATGCCTGCCCTCGGGGATCGGCTGCGCCACCTTCCAGACGATCGAGTCGATCCGTTCGACGAACCCGCGGCTGAAGATCCTGGCCCTCGAGTGCCGCTGCAGCAGCGAGCAGTTCTCGATGGCCCTCAAGGCCGGCGCCGACGGCTTCCTCACCCGCGAGGCCGAGCCGGGCGACGTCGTGAATGCGATCCGCGCGGTGGCGGGCGGGCAGACCTACGTGAGCCCGGCGCTGGTCACCCGGATGGTCAACACGTACGTGCTGCGGACCCAGGAAGAGTCGCTCGAGGATCCCTATCAGACACTGAGCGAGCGCGAGCGGGACATCCTCCTTCTGGCCGCCCAGGGCCACACGAACCGCGAGATCGCCAGGATCTTTCATCTCAGCGAGCAGACGATCCACAACTACCGGGCGAGCCTGATGGAGAAGCTCGGCTTCCACGACCGGGTCGACCTGCTGAAGTTCGCCATCCGACGCGGCGTCATCGACGTCGCGGACCTCTAGGGCCCGATCGCCGGGGGATCCCTCTCGCGATCCGAGCGCGGAGGGGCCGATGGTCCCCTCAGGGAGGTCGGAACGGACCCCCTCGTGGCCACGGCCGTCGACCCCAGGTCGACGCGCGTCGGGCCTGGTCTCTATCGACCGTCGTGGAGATCCGACGATCGTCGGACGAGTTCCCGCCGACCGTCGCCGGCCGAGGAGACGGGCATGTCATTCCATCCTCGCCCTGTCCGCCCCAACCTGAGTCTTGGTGAAGGCTCGCCAGGGCGGTGATCCCTCGCCAGCGGTGACGGCACCTTGGGCGGTGACTCCTCACCGATCGGACGGGAGGAATGGAGATGTCGATCGAGACCCTGGGAGGCGAGCTGCTGATCGCATTCGCCATCCTCATCATGATCGGCGGCCTCGTCGCCGCCTACGTCTGGCGGCGCAACCGCTGGGGGACGCCGGAGTCGGCCAAGGTGGTCACCTGGGTCCTGCTCAGCTTCTTCGCGATGGCGGCCCTCGCGCTGGTCGCCTTCATCGGGATCCACGTCCTCCTGTTCCTGCTCGGGACCGGAGCGGCCTGGGTGGGTGTCGCGGCAAGCGCGATCCTGCTGACACTGACCCCGCTCCTGCTCGGCCGGGTGATCCTCCGGCCCGTCCATCACTGAACCGACCACCGACCGACGCTTCGGCACGCTGAGGGCGTGCCGCCGACGACGCTCCTCACCGCCCTCCTGTCCGGGACCGCGGCGCTCGGGATGGTGTGATCCCTCGTCCACCACCTCGTGCACCGCGGTCGCGGGCAGGCCTTCGCTCCGATCTGCGCAAGGGGAACATCGCGTCCGACACCCGTGCCGCAGGGTGGCCGCTGTGGCCTACCGGTTCACGGCTCCCGGTCGAGCCGGCCTGATCTGGCCGCGTCTCAGGTCGGCCCGGCGAGGAGGACGTAGATCGAGTCGCCCGTGGCGCACACCGCATGGCCGTGGAGCGTGTAGCCGCGGAGCACTTCGCCGTCCTTGGCGACAACCTGGCCACTCGGGTCGCGAACGACTGGATCCGTGGCCGGGCCGCCACGGAAGCCCTCCGACCACCACACGTGGTAGCGAGTCCCGTTCGCGGTCACGGCGATGACGTCCTCGTCGGCCGCGGAGTCGATCCTGAACGTCAACGGCAGCGGCACGGCGGCGCCCGGGCAGAACTCGTCAGCCATGAACCGTAGCTGGATCGACGCCTCGGTCGGCGAGGGCGATGGGGCGGGCGACGCACATCCGGCCAGACCAACGCAGGCGATGACCAGAAGGCCGGACCGGATGCTCATGCTTCTCCTCGGCATGGCCGGTCCGTGGTCGATCGGACAAATCGACGCTCCGTGACGATGCCTGGGCGTCGAACCTTGCGCCACGCCTCGTGTGGCACCGACGATCGCCCTACGGGGCCGAGGACGCGGGCGCCGTCGGGGCCGGTGTTCCGAACAGTACCGCCGACGACGTGTCGGGGTGGCAGATCCAGCAGTTCGAGCGGCCGGCCATGTCGGTCGGCAGCGGCGCCTTCGACCCGTGGCAGGTGATGCAGGCCGTGCCGGTCACGATGTGGTGCGGTCGGGGCAAAGCCGAGGAGGCCGTCGGGCTCGGTGGCTTGTGGCAGGCCAGGCACTGGTCCTTGTGGATGCCGGTGTGGCCGGGCGCGGTCTTCACCAGGCGGTCGTTGGCGTGGCAGGCCGTGCAGTCGGTCCAGCCCTCGACCGGGTGGGCCATCGTCGGGATGTCCTTGAGGCCCACCTGGCCGTCCGCGAGGTGACAGGCGCTGCAGTCGGCGTTGACCGGCAGTGTGACGACCATCCGGGCGGACGCTGACGGCGCAACGGCCGCAGGCGATGGCGTCGGTGACGGTCCGGCCACCGGGGCGGACCCGCTGAGCTCCGGCAGGACGACGGTCGCTCCGACGACGACGCCCATCCCGATCACCGCGGCCGAGAGCACGCCCACGCTGAGCCAGTAGGCGGGTCCATCGAGCCAGTGTCCGGTCATCGCCCGCTCCCCGTGCCCACGGCGACCGGTCCGGCGTCGGGCGCCGGGGATCCCTCGGCGGGCTCGTCGATGGGGCCTTCGTCGATCGGCCGCGCGCGGCGCAGGGCCCCGGTCGCGGAGACGACCGCGTGCCGGAGACGCTCGACCAGCGCGCCCACTCGGAACCCGGCGTGGACGTCCGACTCGCCGAGGTCGACGTACCACTCGGCGAGGGTATAGACGAAGGCGACGAAGGCCAGCGCCCCGACGACGATGGCGATCTCGACGGGGCTCGGCGTGTAGCCCGCGTACGGGCTCGAGACGACCCCGGCCGAGGTCGAGATCGGGGCGACCTCGCCACCGGCCACGAACAGGAACCGGTCGAAGAACAGGCCGCTCAGAGTGGCCGCACCGGCCACCACGAGCCAGCCGTTCGTCCGGGTCGCCGGCAGGATCACGAGGATGAACGGCAGGAGCAACCCGAGGCCGACCCGGAGGCCCCAGAACTCGGCGGCGTACGGCCCGACCAGGACCGCCTCGGTCGCCGCGCGAAGGCCACGCTCGTCACCGGTGAGACCGGCCACGATGTGCCGGGTGAGCAGGGTCGCGACCACCACGAGACCGATCCCGAGGAGGAGGCGCAGACCGGGCATCGCCAGGCGATCGGCTCGCTCGTGGCCGGCCAGCCGGAGCCGGCAGACGAGGTAGAAGACGATGACCAGGAGCGATGTCCCGGCGAGGAAGGCCGAGCCGACCATGAACACCGGGCTGAAGACGCCGTGCCAGTACGGCCGGGCGACGAGGACCCCGAAGACCGCCCCGAGGGTGGCCGGCGCGACGATCGCCATGCAGGCCGCCAGGGTGCAGGCCCACTGATGGATGGTCGGGTGGTCCCAGAACATCGACCAGACCTCGACCAGGAGGATGCCTAGGTAGCCGCCGTAGAAGACGCCCATCCACCACATCGGGGAGCTCGGCGACGGCGAGAAGACGGCTCCGAAGACCATCCGGACCGGGTAGTGCAGGTCGAGGGCGATGATCCCGAAGGCGGAGGTCAGACAGAGGACGGCCAGGATCGCGTGACGCTTCTCGAGCGGCCGGAAGCGGTCGATCCCGAAGACGGTCCCGAGCGAGCTGGCCAGGCACAGGCCGCTGGTCATGATCGCGAAGAAGACGTAGCCGATGATGAGCAGGCCCCACTCGAACGAGGGCGTCGTGCCGAAGACCTCCCAGCCCGGCGGAAGGGCGATGAGCGCGGCGACCGCGGCGACCGCCAGGACGGCCAGCAGGATGGCCAGCCAGATCCGCAGCGGGCGGGGCATGGTGCGGACGTCCGCGATCACGACCCGGGCGGCCGTCCGCGGGTCCAGCGGGAGGTCCCGGCCGTGGATGTTCAGGGTGCTGCCGCTGAGCATCATCAGGCCTGCTCCGTCGTGGCCGGACCCAGGTACAGGACCCGCGGTCGGGTGCCGTATTCGGGGTGGAGCATCTGGGGGTCCTGCTCGCGGACGATCTGGGCGATCTCGCTCGTCGGGTCGTTCCGGTCGCCGAACTTGCGCGCGCCGACCGGGCAGACCTCGACGCAGGCCGGCTTCAGCCCGCGGGCCAGCCGGTGGTAGCACCAGGTGCACTTGTCGGCCACCCCCGGGGTGCCCGCCGGGGCGTCCTCGCCCGCCGGCACGATGTAGCGAGCGCCGTACGGGCAGGCGGTGACGCAGTAGCCGCAGCCGATGCAGCGCTTGGCATCGACCAGGATGACCCCATCCGGCGTGCGGTAGGTCGCCCCGACCGGGCAGACGCTGGTGCACGGCGAATCCTCGCACTGCATGCACAGGCGCGGCTCGAAGAACGACGAGACGACCGTCTTGCCGGCAGCGCCCGGCGCGGTCGAGGTGACCGGGAACCCGTGGATGCCGGCGTCCGGCGAGTCGACATAGACCGTGCCGTCGCTCGTCGTGACGTGGCGCTCGACCCAGGTCCGGTTCGTGGTCGACCCCTCGGGCACGTGGTTCTCCGCCTTGCAGGCGGCCACGCACAGCCCGCAGCCGATGCATCGACTCGTGTCGACCACGAAGGTCCAGGCCACCGTCTTCGGGTCGTAGACCGGCACGATCGGCCCGGGCCCGGCGGCCGCCACCGGCTCGAAGATCGGGAAGATCCGGCTCAGGACGGCCGCCCCCGCGAGACCGGCCGCGATCGACAGACCGAAGCCGATGAACCGTCGCCGGCTGATCGAGGCGGCCCTGATCGACGGCGCCAGCTCGGCCAGCGGGACCAGGACCGCGTCGTCGGGCGCCGCGCCCGGGGTCGGGACGGCCGGAGTCGTGGCGGCGGACGCGGTCGGGATGGCCGCCGTCGCGCCCTCGTGCTCGTGCGGATGAGTGTGGTCGGTCATCGGGTTCGTCACGGGTTCCCGTCGGTCGGGCCCCGACCGGCGAGGTGGCAGGAGAGGCAGACCTTGTCGTCGCTCGAGACGGTCGGGTGCCGCTGGGCGCGAGTCTTGAACCCGTCGGGACCGTGACAGGTGACGCAGGGCGGCAGGTGATCGAGCGGATGCTGGACGATCGGCGGCCGGCGGGAGATCCCCGTGTGCGGGTCGTGGCACTGGAGACAGAGCGAGGTGTAGTGGTCGGCCGGCACGATCTGGCGGAAGGCGGCCGGGCGCCCGACGACCGCGACGTGGCACTTCACGCAGACCGCGTCGGTCGGGACGGCGACCGCGACCCGGGCCGCCGCGGTCCCCGGGCTGGCCAGGGCATGGGCGCCGAGGGGGCCGTGGCAGCTCTCGCAGCCGATCCCGGCGTGGGTCGCGCTGGTGAGCTTGCCGTACTCCTTGGCGTGGCACTTCGCGCACAGGCTGATGTCGCCGTAAGCGGGGGTCAACGCGCGCCAGGTCGCGGCGTCCCGCTCGGGTCGGAAGCCGTACTCGTCGGCGAACGAGAAGACCGCCGCCGCGCCGACGAAGAGGACCACCGCGAAGATCGCGCCGAGCCCGGCGATGACGGCCACGGCCCGGAGCGCCCCCCGGCGACGGGTCGTGCCGACGCCGCTCCCGAGCCGCCGGGCGGTGGTCGCCAGTCGAGACCGAAGCTCGCTCACAGGTCGGCTGCCTCCAGGAGGCCCCGCCGGATGGCGAACTTGAGCAGCTCGACCCGATCGTGCAGGCCGAGCTTCTCCATGATCCGCGCCCGCTCGTTGTGGATCGTCTGCTCGGACAGGCTGAGGGTCTGGGCGACCTCGCGGTTGGTGTGCCCGATCGCGGCCAGGATGAGGACCTCGCGCTCGCGCTCTGATAGGGCGTCGTAGGGGTCGGCGAGCCCGTTCTCCGGCGTGCGCAGGACGTAGGCGTTGACCATCCGGGTCACGATCGTCGGGCTGACGTAGGTATTGCCCGCGGTCACGGCCCGAACGGCCGAGACCACGTCGTACTCGGTCGCCTCGCGGGTCAGATAGCCGTCGGCCCCGGCCTTCAGGGCCATGCCGAACTGCTCGGCGCCGCAGCGGCATTCGAGGGCGATGACCCGGACGCCCGGGCAGGCCGCCTTGATCGCCTCGATCGAGCCGAAGCTCGAGCAGGTGGACGACCCGAACGGCTGGCACTCGCTGATGACGACATCGGCCTCCGACCGGCCGATCTCGGCGACGAGCGCCTCCGGCCCGCTGACGGAGCCGACCACCGCCATGTCCGACTCGGCGTTCAGGGCGGTCCGGAACCCCGAGCTGAGCATCGGGAACGCGAAGATGGCCAGGAGCACGCGATGCCGGCCCGTCCGGCGAGCCACGTTGGGCCGCCCGCTCGGCTCCGCTCGTACGTCGGTGGCCATCGTTCTACGCCCGGCTCGGGGCGTGCCCCGGTTCGTTCCGCCGGATGACGAGCGCCCAGCCGATCGGCATCGTCAGCATGAAGATCGTCGTCGCGACCAGGCCGAGGATGGCCGCGGTCGGGCCGACGAAGAAGAGCAGGGCGTGGACGCCGACGAAGGCGATCGCCGAGCCGAACCAGACGGTGAGGGTGGTCAGCCCGAGCCAGACGGCGAACCGGGCCCACGCGCCGCCCTTGCCCCCGGCGGCACCCCAGATGACGGCGGCGATGAGGGCCTCGCCGACGAGGATGAACGGCAGGATCACCAGGAAGGCCTGGGCGATGTCCGGGACCCGCATGTCCGTCACCTCCATCCGCGATCGGTACGGATGCATCCGTATGGACCGAGGCTAGGCCGGTCCCACAGGGCAGCGGAACACCACCGTCGGCCCGGGATGCGTCCACGGCGGTGCCGAAGTCCCTCAACGGCCGTCGGAATGGGACCGACGTCGGTACCTCTGAGGTCTTCTGGTGCGCCGGGACCGAGTCGAAGGCCGCCTGAGCTGGGTCGCGGTCGGAACCTCCGACACCGCTTCCCGCAGGGTTGCGCGCCGACGCGTCCCCTCTACACTGCCGCCCATGCCCGCCTGTCCCGGCTGTGGCGTCGACAACCCGGAGCGCGCCCGGTTCTGCCTCGAGTGCGGCCTGCCCCTGACCGTGGGGCGCCCGGCGGTCGGCGGCAGCCGGCGGACCGTCACGGTGCTCTTCAGCGACATCGTCGGCTCGACCGCCCTTGGTGAACTCCTCGATCCCGAGGCGGTCCACCTCGTCGTATCGAGCTACTTCGACGAGATGCGGGCGGTCATCGAGCGCCACGGCGGGACCGTCGAGAAGTTCATCGGGGACGCGATCATGGCCGTCTTCGGGCTGCCGGTCCTCCACGAGGACGACGCCCTGCGAGCGGTGCGGGCGGCCCTCGAGATGCATGCGGCCCTGGCGACGCTGAACGCTCGCCTTGGCACCGAGCGCGGCGTGACGATCGCGACACGGACCGGACTCAACACCGGCGAGGTCCTGGCCGGTGACCCGTCGGCCCGTCAGACCCTGGTGACCGGTGATGCCGTGAACACCGCCGCCCGGCTCGAGCAGGCGGCGGGCGCGGGTGAGATCCTCCTCGGTGCCGCGACCTGGCGCCTCGTCCGCGATGTCGCGACCGTCGAGCCGGTCCCGGCGATCGGCGCCAGGGGCAAGGCCGAGCCGTTGCCCGCCTTCCGTTTGCTCTCGATCGGCCAGGAGACCGTCCGGTCGGCCCGCGCCGATGCCCCGCTGGTCGGTCGCGGTGGCGAGCTGGACCAGCTGCGGGTTCGGTTCGAGCGCGTCGCGGCCGAGCGGCGGCCGGCATTGGTCACCGTCCTCGGGCCGGCCGGGGTCGGCAAGAGCCGACTCGTCGCCGAGTTCGTCGCGGAGCTGGGCGACCGAGCGACCGTGCTCAAGGGGCGATGCCTGTCGTACGGCGACGGGATCACCTACTGGCCGATCCGCGAGGTGCTCCACACGGCGGCCGGGATCCGCGACGAGGACACCCCCGAGGAGGGCCTCCGGAAGCTCAGCGGACTCCTCCGGGACGACCGGGACCGACCGCTCCTGGCCGACCGCCTGGCCAGCGCCATCGGGCTCGGCGCGGCGCCCTTCCCCCAGGACGAGCTCTTCTGGGCGATCCGCCGGACCCTGGCCGACCTCGCCGCGAATCGGTCCCTGGTCCTGATCCTGGAGGACCTGCAGTGGGCCGAGCCCACTCTTCGGGAGCTCATCGAGTACCTCACGGACCAGGGCGTCGACAGCCCCCTGCTCCTGCTTTGTCCGGCCCGACCCGAGATCCTCGAAGGTGCGACCGGCTGGCCGCCCGATCGCGCCGATGCGACGACGATCGCCCTCGAGGGGTTGCCGCCCGACACGATGATGCGGCTCATCGACACGCTGCCCGGGGGTGCCGAGGTGCCGGGGGCACTCCGCAGGCGGATCCTGGCGACGGCCGAGGGCAATCCGCTCTTCGTCGAGGAGATGGTCGCCCTGCTCGTCGAGGAGGGCATCGTCGGGGCCGGCGACGCCGCCGCGGGCGGCTCGGCCCCCGACGAGATCCGCATGCCGCCGACGATCCAGGCCCTGCTGGCCGCCCGTCTCGACCGCCTGCCGGACTCCGAACGCTCGACCGCGCAGCGGGCATCGGTGGTGGGCAGGGTCTTCGATGAGGCGGCCGTCGAGGCTCTCTCCCCGGAGAGCGTCAGGGCCGACGTGCCCGGGGACCTGGACGCCCTCGTGCTCAAGCAGCTCCTCGCCCCGGAGACCTCGGGTCTCACCGAGGACGAACTGTCTTCAAGTTCCGGCACATCCTGGCCCGGGATGCCGCGTACCTTGCCCTGGCCAAGGCGGACCGGGCCATCCTCCATGAGCGCTTCGCCGACTGGCTCGAGGCTGTGGCCGGCCCCCGGGTCATGGAGTACCAGGAGATCCTCGCCTATCACCTCGGGGAGGCCTACCGCTACCGATCCGAGCTGCGAGAACCGGCCGAGCGGACGGAGACGATCGGCCGGCGGGCCGCCGTCCATCTCGGGGTGGCCGGTGGGCGAGCCAGGGATCGCGGCGACGCCGCGGCCGCTGCCCAGCTCTATGCCCGTGCCGAGACGTTGCCCCTCCCGGATCCGAGGGCGAAGGCCGACCTGGTCCTGAACCACGGGCTCGCCCTGTTGGACCTCGGCCGTCTCGCCGAGGCCCGGACGCTGGCCGACGACGCCCTCGTCCGCGCGACCGAGGTCGGCGACGGGAGCCTAGCGGCCCGCGCCCGGTTGCTTCGCCTGGACGTCTCCCGGGCCGTCGGCGAGCTCGTGACCGCGGATCCGGCCAACGGGCGCGAGCTCGGGATCGCCTTGCGCGAGGCTGAGGCGTCCGGCGACCCGGGGGCGATCGCCGCGGCCAGGCAGTCGCTCGGCAACCAGGCCTGGAACGAGGGGCGGATCGAGGATTCGGAGGTGCAGACGCGCATCGCCCTCGGTCATGCGCGGGCCGGGACCGATCGGCGGCTCGAGCTCGAGATCGAAGCCAACCTGATGGTCGCGACCTTCGCCGGTCCTCTGCCCGCGGGTGACTTCGTGACGCTGGCTGGTGACTTCGTGGACCGGGCCTCGCCGTTCCCGACGGTCCGGGCGGAGGCCCAGGAGCTCCTGGCGGTCTCCGAGGCGATGCTCGGGCGGTTCGACGAGGCGCGCGCTCACGCCCGCGCTAGCATCGCGACGCTCGCGGACCTGGCGATCGTCGGCTCGCTGGTCAACGCCCGAACGTTCCTCGCCTGGACGGAGCGGCTGGCCGGAGACCTGCCGGCGGCCGAGGCGATCCTACGGATCGCGCTGGCGGAGGCGGATGCGATCGGCGAGCTGACCTTGCGCAGCTTCGTTTCCTGCCGGCTGGCCGAGGTACTCGTGGCCCAGGGACGGCTGGACGAGGCGGTGATCCCCCTGGCCGAGGCCGAGCGTGATCCGATCGGGGCCACCGGGACGCGGATCCTCGGCATGCGGGCACGGATGAAGGCGGCGCACGGCGACCGTACGGCCGCCGACGACGCGGCCACGCTCGCCGCGTCGGTCGCGGACTGGCCCTGGCTGAACGTCCGGGCCGAGGCGATGATCGATGCGGCTCACGCGCTGCTCGCGCTCGGCGATCGGCCGGCGGCACGCCGTTACGCGGGCGAGGCGCTTCGGCTGTGCCGGGCGAAGGAGAACCTCGCACTCGCCCGGCGGGTCGAGGTGCTGATCGCGGGGATCGTCGAGGAGGGCCGCCACGTGGAGGACCAGGCTGCGCCCGGGGCCGGTGCCGAGCGCTCGTGATGCTCACGAGACGACCCCTCGTCATGCTGCCCCCGAGAAACGCCATCGTGCATCGAGAAGGAGCGCCCCGCCGATGTCCCGATCTCGATCCGCGATCCTGCTGACGGTCTCGCTCGTGCTGGCAGCGTGCCAGACGTCGAACAGCTCGCCGCCGCCCTCGGCCGGTGCCTCGATCGGCCCGAGTGTTCCGCCCGCCACGCCTGCGCCCTCGATCGCGGTCGCGCCGACGCCCATCGACTACGACGCCCTGCTCTATGGGTCGACCTACGCGCCGAGCTCCGGGACTCCGGGCGGCAGGATCGTGGTGGCCGACTGGCAGTCGGCCAACCAGCTGAACCCGTACTTCTCGAATGCCTTCACGGACTACGAGGTCCTGGCCGCGACGATGCGGACGCTGCTCACCGTGACCGATGACGGGCATTACCGTCCGGACCTTTCGGATGGTCCGATCACGTTCAGGGACAGCGTCAAGGAAGACGCCGACGGCAAGGGCGGCTTCACGGTCCACGTGAAGATCCTCCCGAATCTCAAGTGGTCGGACGGCCAGCCCTTCACCCTGAACGACATGAAGTTCACGCGTGATTGGGTCCTGGACAAGGCCCAGGTCGGAATCAACACCCTCAGCTGGGAGCAGGTCGACAAGATCGACGTCTCGGCCGACGGCCTCTCCGCCGACATCCACTTCCCGGAGCCGTACGCAGGCTGGCTCGGCCTGGTCGGCGGCAACGCCATCCTGCCCGAGCACTACATCAAGACGATCCCGATCAAGGACGCCGCCGCCAGGACCTACCCGGTCTCGGAGGAGCTGGGCAGGGCCGTCACGATCGGTCCGTTCAAGTACGTCACCGCCACCGCGGACACGGTCCAGCTGGCGCGGGACGAGAACTGGACCGTGTCGGGCGCGTGCGACGGCCGACCGTGCGTCGACGGCATCACCTTCAAGTTCTTCCCGGACAACAAGGAGGGCATGATCGCGGCGTTCCTCAACGGCGAGGTGGACCTGGCGCTGGGTCTGGCCCAGACCGACTACGACGCCATCAAGGGCGTGGACTCGTCCGTCGGCACGGCCATCCTGGAGCCCGGCTGGCTCTACGAGCACTTCGACATGAACCAGGCGGGTCTCGGCCCGGGCAAGGGTCACCCGGCCCTCCGGGACATCGTTGTCCGCAGGGCGATCGCCCAGGCGATCGACAAGAAGGCGCTCTGGGAGACGGTCTTCCCGGGCTCCCCGTACCCGGAAGACGACGCGTGCACGAACGCCACCCCGACGAACTACTGGCAGCTGCCCGACGCGGTCTGCCCGCCGTTCGACCTCACCGCCGCCAACGCGGCCCTCGATGCGGCCGGCTACATCAAGGGCGCCGACGGCATCCGGGTCGACCCCAAGTCGAGGCTGCCGATGATCTTCCAGAACTGCACCCTGTCGAACGCCTTCCGCCAGGTGGCTGCGGATTTCCTCGCGAAGTCGCTCCTGCAGATCGGGATCAAGCTCGACAACGACTTCGTCGACGGCTCATCGGTGATGTTCGCCGGCTGGGCCGACGTCAGCGCCGACACGAAGTGCAACCTGGCGCACGGCAACTACGACACGTCGGAGTTCGCCTACGTCCTGGGCTTCGACCTGTACGGCGACTACTACTACAGCTATCACAGCGAGCAGATCCCCACCGACGCGAACAAGGGCAACGGCTACAACGTCGTTCGGGTCAAGAGCCCGGAGATGGATGCGGCCATCGACGTCCTCGCGAAGGCCGTCCGGCCGGCCGACCAGGTCGAGGCCGCCTACAAGATCCAGCAGGTCTATGTCGACCAGGTCCCGGAGATCGCCCTGTACTACCGCAATGAGGCACGTGGGGTGAACGTGAAGCTCCAGAACTTCAAGAAGAACCCGTCCACCGCGTCCGACGTCTGGAACGCCCAGGACTGGTGGCTCAGCCCCTAGGACCGATCTCACCGAGATCGCGGGGTCCGTGCCACAGGCCGTCCCGGTCGGACCGGATCCAACCGGGTCCCGGGACCGCCGCTCGCCGAGGCCACCCGCTTCTCAGCCTTCCTTCGATCCGGGGCCAGGCCGGCACGCCGCTCGTGCCGTCGACCGCCTCGGTGCTGGCCCCGCCGACCGCGCAGGCGGCGGTGATCGCATCGCCGGGCGTCATCCTGGCGAGAAGCCCGAACAGGAACCCGGCGATCGTCGTGTCGCCGGCGCCGGCGGTCCCGGCGACCTCGGTCTCGAAGACCGTCGAGTAGAGCTCGCGGTCGGCCCACTCGGGGCCCCCTAGGGCCGGCGGCCCGCTCGCCAGACGCGCCGCGCCGGCCGTGCGGACGTACAGGCCGTGCTCGCCGAGCTTGATCCCGGCGACCGCGACCCCCATGGCCACCATCTCCTCGGCCAGCCGTGCCATCGAGGTCAGCGCTGGTGCGCCGTCGCTTCCGCGCCGGATGCGCCCTCCGAGCAGGTGCACGGCCTCACCCAGGCTCGGCAGGAAGACGTCGACCTCCGGCAGGACCCGTTCGAGGAGCGTTCGCCAGCGCACCGGCGTCTCGCCCGGGTCGAGGTTCGCGCTGGCCACGTCGAGCGAGCTGATGGCCCCGCCGGTCCTCGCCCGGGTGAGCAGCCGCCACAGCTCGCGTCCGTCGTCGGCGATCATCGCCGCCATAAGTGGGGGATAGCCCACGTGGAGCAGTGCCGCCCCGGCGAGGACGGCGTCCGGGACGTCGTCGGCCACGAACGTGTCGTTGACCCCGCTGAAGTGCTGGATCGACCGATCGTGCCCGGGCAGGTTGAAGACCAGGCTGTAGGAGGTCTGCCCGCCGGGGACCGTGATCAGGTGGAGGTCGCGGTCCGGGATCCGCTCGCTGAGGAGTGCGGTCAGCACCCGGCCGAACGGGTCGTCCCCGACCCGGGCCACGAGCCTCGGTCGCAGGCCGAGCCGACGCAGGGCGACCCCCGTGTTGCCCACCGAGCCGCCGATCGCGAGGGTCGCCGGTCCGACCAGGTCGAGCGCGCCCGGCTGAAGGGCCTGCCGGCGCGGATCCGTCCACAACCGTGGGATGACGTCGAGACAGACGTGGCCGGCGACGACCACCCTGGGCGGGTCCGCGAGACGGCGCGACGGCACGACCGGCATGGGCCAAGCATGGCACCGCCGGTGGCCCGCGTCGGCGGCCGGAGGAACATGGCTCCCCCGCAGGAGCGTAGACTCGAGACGATGTCCGATCTCCAGTCCGTCCGGCTCGCCGCCCTGCGTCGCGAGTACCACGCCGCAGTCGCTGCGGCCCGGAACTGCGAGGATGTCGGCGATGCCCCGGGTCAGGCCTTCTGGGAAGCGCGAGCAGCGGTCCTGCTTCGGAACCTCGCCGAGGCCAAGCCGCCCGTCACCAAGCCGGTCGCCAAGCGCTGACCGGGCGGGTCAGTTCGCGAAGCCGAGGGCGTCGACGGCGATTCTCGGTCGGTGGCTGGTCGCCAGGTTGGTGATCGTCACCGTGTGCGATCCGGCCGCCAGGGCCCGGCTGAAGAGCAGGGTCCGGTAGTGGTTGCTGGTGGCCCGCCGACCCGCGTACGTGCCGGCGTCGACGACCCATGAGGTCCCGTCGATGGTCACCCGCATCCGGCCGTAGGCCGCGCCGGCCGTGCCCACGAGGTAGAACGCAGTCCCGCTGAAGGTGGTCGTCATCTTCGCGCCGGCCCGGCTCGTGGTCGTGACCGTCCCCCGGAAGTAGGACGAGCCCGTCCGCCGGACCATCCCCGCCGAGAAGGCGAAGGAGCGATCGTCCTTCGGCACGATGACCCGGACCTCGCGCCAGTCGCTCCAGTTGCCGACCTTGTCGCGGGCCCGGACACCGAGGTACCACGAACCGGGGCTGAGCTTGAAGACGTGCGAACGCTTGGTGGTGGTCGTCACGCTCCCCCAGGTCCCGGCGGCGTTGCGCCGGAGGCGCCACTGGTAGCCGGTCACGCCGACGTTGTCGCGGGCGCTCCAGGATGCCGTGAAGACACCGTTCGTCGCGCGGACCAGGCCGGACGACCTCGTCAGGCTGGCCATCGTCGGGATCCCGGCATCCACGACCACCGCGCTGTAGCGCCAGGCCGACCAGTTCGCGGCGGCGTCGGTCGCCCGGACGCCGATCGTCCAGGTCCCGCTCCCCAGGGTCAGGACCGTGCTGGCGCCGGTGACCGCCTGGGGTGCCGACCACGCTCCCGAGCCGAGCCGGGTACGGACCTGGTAGCCGGTGACGCCCAGGTTGTCCTTGGCGTTCCAGCTCACACTCACGGCCGCCCGGCTCTTCGCCGGCACCGTGAGCGAGGTCATCGACGGCACCGCGTCGTCGGGCAGGATCGACATCACGGCGGTGATGTTGTTGAGATAGGTCAGGTGGCGCGAGCTGCCCTCGGTCGTCCCGAGCCAGTGGGCGCTGGCCGAGCTGACCGTCGTGTAGCCGTTCGTGTCATAGCGGCCGAGGAGCGAGACGTACGCCTGGACGCTGGCGAGCCAGCTCGTGTACTTCGCGTAGGTATAGCCGTTGCCGGGCGCATAGGGCACGGCGCCGTAGGCCGCCTCCCACGAGTAGTAGAGGATGTTGCCCCAGTTCTTCGTGGTGACCGCGTAGCCCCGTGTCCCCGAGTGGCTCTCGGCGTGGAACGTCCCGAGGGCGAAGGCCGGGTTGACCCCGCCCGCGATCATCGCCCGGTAGATCGCCCGACCCTCGGCCAGGGCCGGTGAGCCCACCGCGCGGAGGCGGTCGACGAACGAGTTCTCGGTGATGGTCGGGCCGGCCAGGATCCGGTCCCGCGCATGGGGGACGTTCGGAGGCGGCGGGCAGAGCGAGCGGTCGAGCGTGCCGGCGGCGCCCGCCGTGCTCCCCGAGCCATCGCTGATCGAGACCGTGACGCTCTGGGTGGTGATCGAGCAGTTGTTGGTGAGGGTGGTGGTCACCGAGGCGGCGCTGCTCGAGCCGCTCTTCACCACGGTCCCGCGGACCGCGAAGGCGTACTGCCAGGGGGCGACGAAGCCGCCCGGGGTGGCGGTGATGCTGATCTGGGCGGTGTTCGCGGTCGCGTCGTAGCTGACCGCCCGCTGGCTCATCGTCACGGCGGGCACGGGCGGCGGGGTCGGGGTCGGATCCGCGGCGGGGGCCGGCAGGGCGAGGGGCGCGACGACGACGGCCGGCGCGGGGGTGGGCGTCGGCGTCGGATCGGGCGTGGGAGCGGGCGTCGGCGCGGCGGTCGGCGCAGGGGTCGGGGACGGATCCGGTGCCGGCGATGCCGAGGGATCCGGCGAGGCCGACGGATCGGGCGACGCAGCGTCCGCGGACGCCGGATCGGCCGACCAGCCGGGATCGCCCGGCCAGGCGGGGATCGCCGCGGCGGCGATGGGCCCCGACGCGGCCGAGGTCGGCGTGTCCGAACCGGCGACCCTGCCCGCGGGCAGGAGCGATAGCGCGAGCAGCGCCGCGACGAGCGTCGGGATGCTGCGACGGGTGAGCGAGGTGACGCTGGTCATGATCCGGCGTGGTCCATGGAGATGACCCTCGTTGAGCTGCCGAGGCGTCGATGCGCGGGCCGACTGGGGCCGGCCGGGCTCCCGTCGTGTGGGAGCAGCGACCCCTACCTTACCCTGCCTGCGCCACATGACGCGATGGACCGCAGGTTCGTCGGGCGTGGTACGAATGGTCCGTGGCCGCGCGTCATCCCCGGAAGACGCGTACGATCGACTGGACGCCCCGAGACCGGGACGACACGGATCGAGGCACGATGACCAAGCATTCGAAGTCCGAGCGAGAGCGGCGCGCTGCCGACAACGAGCGGATCGCCGAGATCCAGCGAGCCTGGGCGGGGAGCGTCCCGCCGCAGGTCGCCCTCGAGTTCGCCGCCGCGGTCCAGGTGGCCCGGGATCGTGGACCCGCAGTTCGGCGGCCCGACATGGCGCCCGGGACCAGGCCCCAGCCGCCGCGCCCGGGCCGGGAGCCCAAGCCCGTGAAGGACGAGACGGCCGCCCGTCGCCGGTACTAGTCGGCACAGCGGCATGACGATGCGCCCGGGTGGCCCGGGCGCATCGCGATGTACGGGTGCCCCGCCGTCGTGCCAGTATGGCCGTGACCGGCCCACCTGCCGGATGAGAGGGACGGGAAGGACGCGATGGGCTACACCGAGGAGCTTCTCGCCACCAACGAGAAGATCGTCTATCGCACGAAGCAGCACTGGATGGCGCCGATCTTCGGGACGGTCACCGGCGTGATCATCCTGGTCGCCGGCGTGGTCCTGTTCGGGTTCCAGCTGACCCTGCCCACCGACGGGTTCACCGGGTTCCTGCGAACGCTCGCCTTCTGGGCCTCGCTCGTCCTGGTCGTGTTCGGCCTGGCGAGGGTCGGGTTCTCGTACATCCTGTGGTGGGTCGAGGACTACGCCGTCACGAACCAGAAGGTGGTGAAGGTCGCCGGGCTGCTCAGCAAGCGGACCAGCGGCGCGGCCCTCGAGAAGATCAACGACGTCGTGATGGAGCAGGGTCCGCTCGGACGGATCCTCGGCTACGGGACCCTCAAGGTGGCCACCGCGTCCGACACGACGGACCTGGTCTACCAGACGATGCGGGCGCCGGCCGACTTCCGGCGAGCGATGCTCGACCAGAAGGTCGAGTTCGAGCAGGCCGACGCCCGGCACATCGCCGACGCCGTGCGGGCGAGCGCCCCGGCACCCGCCGCGGTCCCCGCTGCCGCCGCGACCCCCGCGGCGGTCCAAGCCCCAGCGCCGGCCGACCCGACCACCGAGGACAAGCTGCGCAGCCTGGCCAAGATGCGTGACGACGGGCTCATCACGGCCGAGGACTACGAGACCAAGAAGGCGGATCTGCTCGCCGACCTGTAGGCGGGCCGCCCGGCCCGGTCAGTCGGGGATGGGCTCGACGGCGACGGTCGGGACGAGCTCGCGGACCCGCGCCAGCTCGAGCCGGCCCGCTCCTCGTCGCTCGGAGTTGGCCGCCCCGGCGGCGGCGCCCATCCGGAGCGCATCCTCGAACGAGAAGCCCCCCAGGGTCGCCGTGGCGAGCCCGGCCATGAACTCGTCGCCACTGCCGACCGGGTAGCTGCAACGCATCGCCCGGTCCGAGCGCCGAGCGGCCGACCTCCACGCGACCCTCGACGAGGCGGGGGTCGAGACGCTGGTGGACCTGGACGGTGGACAGGGGGCGGAGCTCTCGCGCCAGGTCGACCGCTGGGTGGTCCCCGATCCGGACCGGGTGCTCGTGTTCGCCGGGCTCGACTACGCCGGGTGGGAGCGCGATCCGGCGTTCGGCGACGCGGAGGCCCGGCACCTGCGCGACTCGGCGGCGCGTGGCGCTCGTGGCCTGAAGGTCTGGAAGACCCTGGGCCTGCGTGCCCGGGACCCGGACGGTCGCCTCGTCGCGATCGACGACCACCGGCTCGACCCGCTCTGGTCGACCGCGGCCGAGCTCCGCCTGCCGGTGATCATCCACATCGCCGACCCGATCGCCTTCTTCGAGCCGCTCGATGCCGCCAACGAGCGCTGGGAGGAGCTGTGCGCCAACCCGGACTGGCACTTCTGGCCGACCCGGCCGTCCGACCCACCCGATGCCCGGGGCTTCCCACCCTTCGGCGAGCTGTTCGCCGCGTTCGACCGGCTCGTCGGGCGACATCCGGCCACGACGTTCGTGGGGGCCCATGTCGGATGTGCGGCCGAGGATCTCGGGCTCGTCTCGGCGATGCTCGATGCTCACCCGAACCTGTACGTGGATATCGCGGCCCGACTTGGCGAGCTGGGCCGCCAGCCGTACACCGCCCGCTCGTTCTTCCTGCGTCACGCCGACCGCATCCTGTTCGGGACCGACTCCGCCGCCGACCCCGCGGTCTACCGGCTCCACTACCGGTACCTCGAGACGTTCGACGAGTCGTTCGACTACGGCCTCGAGCCCACCCCGAGCCAGGGCCGCTGGCAGATCCACGGGATCGGACTGCCGGACGACGTCCTCCGGTCCGTCTACCGCGACAACGCGCGTCGGGTCCTCGGCCTGTCCGGACGGTGACGGCCGCGGCCGCCCAGGGCCGACCGGCCCCGCGGGTTCGACGGACGCAACGAGTGGTGCGCTCGAGCACCGGCTCGGGGTCCGTGACGCGCCGACGTCCGGTCGGTACTGGGGAAACCTTCTCACTGTTCGGTGCCTCAGAGATATGTGACCTTCGCGTCGCGCCGTCCGCCGCTGTCTCGGTGGGCGTGCCGAGCTCGACCGACGTCCGGACCGCATCTCGCCTCGTGGAGCAGCCCTTGATCCCGCCCTCATCGACCGATCGTCTGCTGGACGGTCCTCCGCTCGGTGACGAGGCCGAACGTCTCGACGCCCACCTGGCCAGGCTCGGCGCGCTGCCGCACGGCAGCCAGCTCCGCGAGCTCATCCCCGAGCTCGAGGCGAGCGGCCTGCTGGGTCGCGGCGGCGCCGGGTTCCCGGTCGGGCGCAAGTGGCGTGCCCTGGCGGAGCGCAAGGGCGGGTCGGCCGTGGTCGTGGCCAACGGGGCGGAGGGCGAGCCGGCCAGCTTCAAGGACCGGACCCTGATGGCGCACCGGCCCCACCTCGTCATCGACGGGGCGATCCTGGCCGCCGAGGCGATCGGCGCCGACGAGATCGTCTTCTACATCGGCCAGGAGCACGAGGCCGCGGTCGCGGCGATGCGCCGGGCCATCGACGACCGGCGACGCGAGCTCCGGCCCCGGACCCGGCTCATCCAGGCGCCGATCAGCTATGTCGCGGGCGAGGCGTCCGCGGCCGTCCACTACATCAACAACCTTGACGCCCGACCGACGACCACGCCACCGCGCGTCTCCGAGCGCGGCGTGGCTGGCCGCCCGACACTCGTCCAGAACGTCGAGAGCCTGGCCTATGCCGCGCTCATCGCCCGGTTCGGCGAGCGCTGGTACCGGTCCGTCGGACGGCTCGAGTCGCGGGGCACGGCCCTGGTCACGCTCACCGGCCCGATCCGCGAGCAGGGCGTCCGGGAGATCGCGCTCGGGACCACCGTCGGCGAGATCGCCGCCGACGCCGGGGCCCGGGCGGAGGGGATCCAGGCGGTCGTGCTCGGCGGCTACTTCGGGACGTGGTCGGGCGTCCGCGAGGCCTGGGACCTGCCGCTCGATCCGGGGGTGATGCGATCGGCCGGGTTGACCTTCGGCTGCGGCATCGTGGGTCTGCTGCCGATCGACGTCTGTGGCGTCTCGGCGACCGCCGGGATCATGGACTTCCTGGCGAAGGAGAGCGCGGGCCAGTGCGGCCCCTGCCTGCACGGCCTGCGCGCGCTCGGCGACGCGACGGCCCGGGTCGCCCAGGGCAAGGCCGGCAGGGACGAGCTCGCCCACATCGAGCGCTGGACCGGGCAGATCGGCGGGCGTGGCGCCTGTCACCACCCGGACGGGGCGGTCCAGCTCATGGCCAGCGCCCTGAACGTCTTCGGCGACGAGTTCGGCCTGCATGCCCGGACCGGTCGGTGCTCGATCACCGGGTCGCGGATCGAGGCCGCCTAGGATGGAGGTCCGGCTGCGCGTCGACTGGATCCGCTGCGACGGCTACGGCCTGTGCGGTGACTTCGTGCCCGATCTCATCGACCTCGACGAGTGGCGCTATCCGATCCTTCGCCCCGGTCCGGTCGAGGCCGGCCGGCGCGACGACGCCCAGCGGGCGGTCGACTGCTGCCCGATGAAGGCCCTGATCCTCGAACCGGTCGGCGCGAGTCGCCGATCCGGGTAGGTCAGCCCGGGACCGGGGCGAACACGTGCCAGGCGTTGGGAAGCCTGGACTCCCTCAATGGCCGAGTTGCGTGACAGATGAGGTGGCCGCCCAGAGCCGGCCGGCGACCTCGGGATCGCGGGTGTACGACGGTGCGTCGACCTCGCGGCCCGACTTGTAGAACCGACCCGTCCGGCCCTCGTACTCGGGCGCCAGGGCGACCGGAACGATGGATGCGGCCGCGCGAGCCGGGCTGCGCGAGACGATCCGGGTCGCCCATCGCAGCGGCGCGGGGGCCTCGCGCATCAGGTTCGTTCGGACGAGCCCCGGGTGGATCGCGTTGGCGGTCACGCCGCTCCCCTCCAGCCGGCGCGCGAGCTCGAAGGTGAACAGCAGGTCGGCCGCTTTCGAGGCGCCGAAGGCAGTCAGCGAGCGGAACCGGCGCTCGGCCTGGAGGTCGGCGAAGTCGAGCCGGACCGTCGATGGTGCGCTGAGAACGAGGATCCGCGCCGGCCCGGCTCGGAGCTGATCGAGGATGAGGTTCGTCAGCAGGAACGGGCCGGCGAGGTTCGTGGCGAACATCGTCTCGAGGCCATCGACGGTCAACACGCGGTGCGGCGTGTAGACGGCGGCGCAATGGACGAGGACATCGATCGCTCGATGAGTCTCGCCCACCGTCTTGGCGAGGCGACGTACCGACGACATGTCGGACAGGTCGCCGATCAGCAGCTCTACCCGCTCGTTCCCGCTCGCGGCGGCGATGGCGCCTCTCGCCTCCTCGCCTCGGCGGGCGTCGCGGGCGACGATGCTCACCGTCAGGCCCGCGGCCGCAAGCGCCTCCGCCAGTGCGCGCCCGATGCCCGAGGTTCCGCCGGTAACGAGCGCAGTCCGACGATCCGCGACCGGGCTCGTCTTCATCGGACGATCGGGTACTCGAGGCCGGACGACGGAGCGCCGGTCGTCCGAGCGGCGATGCACATCTGCTACCCCACACGAGGGCGACACGTCTGTTTCGCCGCATCTTAGCCGCGTCGACGTCCGAGAGGCCGTTCGCCTCTGGAGTCGCGGCGTCGAGCCGGGGGACACTCCTCCCGTGAAACGGATCGGGCTCCTGGCGGGAGCCGCGTCGCTCGCGGCGCTCGGGATCTTCGTGGCCGCTCGCCTGCGGCGACGGAGGATGAAGCTCGGCCTCCAAGACTCCGAAGCAACGGTCGAGGCCACGATATGCGGATCCCCGATTGCCGCCGGTGTTGCCGCCACGGAGATCGCGCCGGAGGTGTATCTCCTCGGGCCGTGGGGTCGAACGCAGACCGACGCCTACCTGATCGATGACGGGTCGTCGTGGGTCCTGGTCGACGCCGGCTGGGGAAGCGACGGACCGCGCATCCAGGCGGCCGCGCGGTCGCTGCTGGGTCCCGGGCTGGCCCCCTCGGCCATCCTCCTGACCCATGCCCACCCTGATCATGCCGGGTCAGCCCGCGAGCTGGCCGAGGCGTGGCGCTGCCCCGTCTACGCACACCCGGCCGAGCTCCCGCTCGCCACCGGCGACTTCGCCGCGATGGCGAAGTATGCCGGGCCGCTGGACCGCTGGTTGATCCTGCCCCTGATGCGCGCCATCGGTCGCCGACGTCGGGAGGCAGCGCTCGCCGGCTCGAGCCTCGCCGGGGTCGTGCATC
Source organism: uncultured Chloroflexia bacterium (assembly GCA_963809595.1). GTDB lineage: Bacteria > Chloroflexota > Limnocylindria > Limnocylindrales > CSP1-4 > Chersky-267. The sequence continues at coordinate 268,069 of CAWEKG010000004.1, forward strand.
CGCTCGGGCCTGGGGGCGCGATCCCGGGCGTTGAAGGCTGGCGATGGGTCCACACGCCGGGCCACACCCCTGGTCACGTCGCATACGTCCGGGCCCGCGACCGGATCGTCCTCAGCGGCGATGCCATCCTGACCCTGGAGGTCAACGCCTTGGCGGGCCTCCTTCGCCAGCGCCAGGGCCTATCCGGCCCACCCTGGTACACGACCTGGGATCGGCAGGCGGCCATCGCCTCGATCCGCAAGGTCGCCGACCTCGAACCCTCCGTTATCGCCGGCGGTCACGGCCTGCCGCTGGCGGGGCCCGGGACGGCCGCCGCGGTGAACGCGTTCGCCGAACGCGCGACGGACTAGGCCTCGGCGGCCTCGGCGAGCTCGACGGCTGCCGCCTCGGCTTCGGGTGGTTCCGGCCGCCGGGTCGCCAGCGTCGATCCCGTGATCGCGAGGGCGAAGCCGACGAGCATCGCAGGCGACAGGGTCTCGGCGAGGACGAGCACGCCGAGGATGGCCGCGACCACCGGGTTCACGTAGGTGATGACGGTCGCGCGGACCGGCCCGACCTCGCGGATGAGCGCGGCGAAGACGAGAAAGGCCGCCGCCGTACAGACCAGCGCGAGGATCGCGATCGATGCCAGGACATCCCGGCTCGGCTGGCTGGCCGGCCAGCTCAGTAGCGCCACAGGCGCATAGACCAGCGCGGCCAGGGTGAGCGAGATGGCCATAACTCCGAGCGAGGGCACGTCGACGAGCCGGCGCGACAGGATGAACGGGCCGAGCGCATAGCAGACGACCACGATCGCGACCTGGACGAGCGCCGCCGCGTTCTCGGCCTCGAAGTCGCCGCCGGCGATCGTTGCGACGCCTGCGAACCCGATGAGCAGGCCCGCGAGCTGGCGGCGCCCGACCCGATCCGGCCCGCCGATGATCGCTGCGATCGCCGCGCCGACGATCGGGACGCCGGCGATGAGGAGGCCGGCCAGCGAGCTCGAGATCGTCTGCTCGGCGGCCCCGAGCATCAGCCACGGGATGGCGATCTCGATCGCCGCGAACGCGACGACCCACGGCCAGTGACGCAGGACCGACCGAAGGTCGACCCGCAGGAGCGCGATCGGAAGGAGGAGGACGGCCGCGACCGCCGTCCGCGAGAAGACCAGCACCGCCGGGCTGACCTCGGCGACGGTGATCCGGATCAGCAGGTAGGGGATGCCCCAGATGATCGACATCGCCGCGAACAGCACCAGCCCGCGGCGGGTCACGGGTCGGACCTCGGGACGGCGCGCACCGCGCGATGATGGCATGTCGGCGGCGGCGCCCGGAGGGGAGCCGGCATTGACAGGCTCGTCGTCGGGACCTAAAGTTCACCAAATGGTGAACCGTCATAGTGGGGAACGCGACGCGACAGACGTACCGGAAGACCTCGATCGCCCGTTCGCTGCCCTGGCCAACCACCATCGGCGAGCCATGGTCCACCTGCTGGCGTTCCAGCCGTACTCCATCAGCAGGCTGGCGGCGATCCGGCGACTGTCGCTGCCGGCCATCAACAAGCATGTCCGGGTGCTGGAAGAGGCCGGCCTTGTCCGACGACGCAAGCTCGGACGGACCACCTTCCTAACCCTCGATCGAGCGTCGATCCGCAGCCTCCAGGCCTGGCTGGGCCAGTACCACGCCTACTGGGGTACCGAGAGCGAAGGCCTCGACAACTACACGTCGTTTCTGACCCGAGAGCCATCCACCGAGAAGGAGAGTTCGTGAAGAAGTTCGTAATCCTGTTCCACGACGGCTGGGAGCCGAAGCCCGAGATCATGGCGGCCTGGCAAGCCTGGTTCGCCACGGTCGGCGACCGATTCGTGGACAGCGGCAACCCGTTCGCGAGCGGCGTCGAGGTGACGCACGAAGGCTCGCACGAGCTGTCCGCTGCCGACGGTGTCGCGACGGGCTACTCGATCGTCTCGGCCGAGAGCCTGGAGGCCGCCGTCGGCCTGCTCGAGGGCTGCCCCTACGTGTCGAGCGTTCGGATCTACGAAGCCAGCGCGATGTAGCCGATCCCGCTAGCCCGCCCGTGAGTCGATGAACCGCAGCCAGTTGCGCAGCTCGACCTCCCGGATCCGTGGGTCGATGAGGTCCTCACCCACGTCGAGCTCCGCCCGCAGCTCGGCCGAATCCGGGTCGGCGGCGAGCGCCTTCATCGAAGCCGCGTAGGTCGCGACGGCGGCCTCGTCGGGGAAGAAGCCCTCCCGCACCAGGGCCTTGGCCCGGGCCGCGATCAGGCGTCCCATCTCGTGCAGGTTGTACTCGGGGTGGTACTGGGTGGTCCAGAACGCGGCGGCCCCGCGCTCGATGATCGCGGCCTGGATGTGCGTGTGGTCGTTGGTGGCCAGCAGGGGCGTGCCATCGGGCAGGCGGGTGACCTCATCCAGATGCATGATGAAGGCGTCGAACAGCGCGGGCTTCCCGACGTGCATCGGCGAGGTCCGCGCGGCGTCGGTCAGCCGGATGTCGCGGGCGATGCCCCACTCGCGCCCCCCGGGGTTCGCGGCCACGTCGCCCCCGGCCACGAGCGACGCCAGCTGGAGTCCCCAGCAGCTCCCCCAGCAGATCGCGCCCGCCTCCATCAGCTCGTTGGCGAAGGTGATCTGCGTGGCGACCCGGGGGTCGTCCGTGTGGTAGACGGTGAGATCGGATCCCGTCCAGATGAACCCGTCGAAGTCCTCGATCGACGTGCCGGGCGGCAGCCCGAAGTCCGGGTCGGCGATGTAGACGATCTCGGTCGTCGCGTTGGGGGCTTCTCTGCGCAGGACGCCCTTGAACAGATCGTGGGGGTGACCGACGTCGGACCGGTCGAAGTTCTCGCGGCTGGCCGCGGGATAGCAGTTGACGATGCAGAACCGGTGCGCTGCCGTGGTCGTCGGCGACGTCAGCTTCGTGCTCCTCGCTGTGGGAAGTCGGTGATGAGGCCGGTGATGCCGATCTCGACGAGCCGTGAGATGGCTTCCGGATCGTTGACAGTGTATGGGTTGAGCTTGATCCCACGGGCAAGCTGCTCCTCGATCTCGCCGATCGAGACCCGCGTGATCCGTGGATTGAACGTGTCGAAGAACGGGTCGCTGAAGTCGATGGGATCTTCGGGGAAGAGGCCCAGGATGGCCTGGACCTCGAAGTCCGGCCGGCGTTGCTTCACGGCCTTGAGCCAGCCGTGCTGAGCCGACGAGAACAGCAGGTGATCGGGTCCGATCCCCACCTCGTCCGCCAGCGCGAGGACGGCGCCGACCACATCGAAGGCGTCCTTGGGTTTCGGCTGAGCCTTGAGCTCGAGGTTGAGGAACCAGTCCAGCTCGAGCGTCAGCTCGAAGGCTTCACGAAGGGTCGGGACCTTCTCGCCGCTGTAGGTGGACAGGTCGCTGCGCTCGACCGCGCCGGCGGCGACCTGTTCGAATGGATCGTCGCGCTCGAACCAGGACCCGGCGTCGAGCGATCGGATCTCGGCCAGGGTGTAGGTCGAGAACGGGGCGGGAACGCGGTCCGGGAACCGGTCGGCGACGTCGGTCGTCCGCATCATCGAATCGTCGTGCATCAGGACGAGTCGATCGTCGGCGCTGACCGCGACGTCGGTCTCCCACAGGTCGGCGCCGACCGCGTGGGCCGTGCGGGCCGCGACGAGGGTGTTCTCCGGGTGCCAGGCTCCGGGCGCCCCGGTGCGCGATGATGGCGACCATCCGACCCTGGTCCCCTCGCCCCGGTTCGGACGACCGCACCGGACCGGGCACCACCTTCGCCACGATCTCGACAAGGTTCCCGTCGGGGTCCGACAGCAGCGCGTTGCGGTTGCCGTTGCCGGCGTCGTGGGGCGGCTGGAGGACGGGGGTACCCGCGGACGTCAGGTGCTCGAACGCACGGTCGATGTCCTCGGTCCAGACGACCATGACCATGGCGGGGCTGCCGGGTGACGCATCGACGCCGTGCACCCTCCTGGCCGCCTCCACGGTGCCGAGCCCGAGTCCGAACCCGTTGAGCGTGAGTTCCACGTGCTCGGGAGTCCCCTCCGTTGGGGTGCGGTAGGTCTCCTCGAATCCGATGAGATCGCGGTAGAACCGCAGAGCGGCTTCGATGTCGCGGGTGTAGAGGTTGACGAACCCCGTCGCGAACATGCCCGCGAACCTAGCACAGTGAGAGCCGACCCGGACGCGTGGCGCGCTCGCGGTCACGCTGGTCAAGTCGAGCGCGCTCTGCCAACCGTCGTGGTTCAGGGTGGTGCGCCCGGAGGGTCTGGAGCGCGCACGAACGACAACCGGTCAACCCGGGGCGAGGGCGAACAGGTGCCACCGATCGGGGACGCCTTTGAGCTGTCGCTCACCGCGGTCCTCGAAGCGCAGGCCCGAGCCAGCGACCAGATCCTTCACGGTGCTCGAGACGAGCACCTCGCCTGGGCCGGCGAGCGACGAGATCCGCGCACCGATCGAGACGCCGATCCCGACGATCTTGCCGTCGCTGATCTCGAACTCGCCGGTGTGAAGGCCGGCCCGGATCTCGAGGCCGATCGCCCGCAACGGCTCGCGCAGCGCGGCGGCAGCCTGGACGGCACGGGCCGGACCGTCGAAGGACGCGAAGAACCCATCACCGGCGGTATCGAGCTCCAGGCCGCGGAACCGCGCCAGCTCGCGGCGCACGATCGCGTGGTGGCGTTCGAGCAGCTCACGCCACGCCGTGTCTCCGAGGCCGGCGGCGAGCTCCGTGGAGCCCACGATGTCGGTGAAGAGGACGGTCGCCAGCACCCGTTCGCGCGACCTGCCCGTCGGTCAGGCGTGAGACGAAGCGTTCCGTCTCGGCCATCGTCGCCTGGTGGGCCATGTCGTCGACCCAGGTGTAGACGCCCTCGAACGGCGGCAGGTCCACGACCTGGGCGCTCCGGATGCGCTGGGCCGCGTACTGCGCGGGCCCCGGGTTCGACGGCCGGGGAAGGATCAGCGTCGGCACGCGGACGGCGCGGAGGATGTCGCTCACGTCGAGCTCCATCTCGGTCCGGAACGCCGTCAGGGCGGCACCCGGGCTCAGGCTGCGACGCATGTGCCAGACGAACCAGTCGACGAACGCCGGATCGGACGCGACCCCGGGGGCCCACTCGCGGGCCAGCCCCTCCAGGTAGGCTCGATCGCCCCAGCCGGCGCGAACCTCGGCCAGGCGCTGTCGCCACGCCTCGGCCGTGCGGGCCCACGGGTAGTCGGCGGCCCGTGTCCCCTTGACCGTCGGGTCGAAGAGGACGAGGCCCATGCAGCGCTCGGGGTACGTCGCGGCGAACAGGGCGTTCGTGCCCGTGCTCGAGCCGCCACCCCACAGCACGGCGCTCTTCGATCCCGCGGCGTCCATGACCGCGCGGATGTCGTCCATCGCCGTCTCGATGGACTGCACCTCGCGTACGCGGTCGGAGAGACCCGTGCCTCGCTTGTCGAGCATCAGCAGGCGACCCATGCCGGCGAGACCCTCGACGTGTCGGACGAGCAGTGGCTGCTCCCATGTCGACAGCAGGTCGCCGGTGATCCCGCGTACGAAGACGATGTCGGTCGGGCCGTCGCCGACGACCTGGTAGGCGATGGCGACGTCGCCGCTTCGAGCGTACGAGACGTCAGGCGGTGTCATGCGCGGAGTGGGCTCGGCGCATCAGAGCGCCGGGCGGGCGGGCGACCCTATCCCGACGCGCGCATCGCCGGGCAACCGCGATCCTTGGCGCGCCCGGAGGGATTCGAACCCCCGACCTACTGATCCGAAGTCAGTCGCTCTATCCACTGAGCTACGGGCGCGCGCGGACGCCCATTCTAGCGGCCATCCCAAAGGACGCCGACGAGGCCACCGAGGCCCACACGCCCAAGGCCCGTCGTTGTGCCGCTCCCGCGGCGACACGTTCATCGTGGGTGCTCCTTGAGTCGGCGATCACCCGCGGCAGACGCCGGTCCGATAGGATCCAGGGCCGAGGTCGACGATCGGCCTCCCGCACCCGTGCAAGACGGGGTCAGCTCGGTCGCCGAGGGAGGGAAGCGTTGTGCCGGTGGACCTCGCCGGATCGCTGTCGGACCGGATCCGTGGTCGGATCATCACCCCGGGCGACGGGTCGTACGACGATGCGCGGACCACCTTCAACGGGATGCTCGACCGCCGGCCGGGGCTGATCGTTCGCCCGGTCGATGTCGCCGATGTCGTCTCTGCGGTGCGCTGGGCGAGTGAGGTCGACCTCCCGATGGGGATTTGGGGCGGCGGCCACAGCGTGGCCGGCCATTCCATGCCCGATGAGGCGCTCCTGATCGACCTGTCCGGCTGGCGGGGCGTCCGGGTCGATCCCGTGGGTCGGACGGCCGAGGCACTGGCGGCAGCCTCCTGATGGACCTGGATGTGGCGACCGCTGCCTACGGGTTCGCCGTGCCCTCCGGGACCTTCCTCGACACCGGGATCGCCGGCCTCACCCTGAGTGGGGGGATCAGCTACCTCGTCGCGTCCGAGGGGTTTGCCTGCGATGCCCTGATCTGCGCAGAACTCGTCACTCCTGACGGGTCGATCATCGAGGTCGACACGGAACGGGAGCCGGATCTGCTCTGGGCGCTGCGAGGCGGAGGCGGCAACTTCGGGGTCGTCACCCGGCTGCGCTACCGGATGACGGCCGTCGAGCGGATGTACGGCGGGGTCCTGCGCTACCAGGGCGACGGTGTGCGGGACGTCCTCGAGCGGATGTTCGACCTCGACCGGTCGGCGCCCGATGAGCTCGCCCTGCAGGCGGTCGCGACGCGATCGGCCGATACTGGCGATCCGGCGTTGGCCGTCATCGTGGCCTGGCGGGGCGAGCCCGGATCGGGAGAGGCGGTCATCAGGACGCTGATCGACCATCCGGCACGGTACGAGACCGATCTCCACGCCATGTCGTGCCTGCAGTTGCAGGCTCAGAACACGCCGATGCCGTTCGGCCTGCGGAACTACTGGAAGGGTCACTTCGTGCGGCAGGCGACACCCGGACTCGCCGGTGCGATCGTCGGCGCCGCGGCTGGATCGAGCGGCAACGACATGGTCCTGCTCGAGCTGATCCACGGTGCGGCGCACCGATCCCGGTCGAGTCGTCGGCGTTCGGGGGCCGATCGGCAGCGGCGAACGTCACCGCGCTGGCGATCTGGACGGATCCTGCCCAGGACGCGGACCGGATCGGCTGGGCCCGGTCCGCCGCCGCGTTGTTCGAGCCGTTCTCGCTGTCCGGCGGCGGCTACCTCAACTATGGCGAGGTCGACCAGTCGACGGCCCGCGTCGCGGCGGCCTTCGGCCAGCCGACGTTCGACCGCCTGCGCCAGCTCAAGCGCCGCTACGACCCCGCCAACCGCTTCCGCTTCAACGCAAACATCCCGCCGGCCTGACCAGCGCTCGTCCGACGGGCCATCCTCGATCCCGTCAAGCGCCGCCGGTGCCCGGAGGGCGGGTCGGCACTGGCGGCCCGCCCGCCTCCCCGGCGACGATGAGCGTGCCGGATCGTCGGATCGACGCCGCCGGCGGAGCGGGGGGTGGCCTGCGTGACGCAGGTCGAGGAGGCGCGGCGATGGGACGTCAATTCGTCATCCAGATGGAGAACCGGCCCGGGGAGCTGGCCCACCTCGCCCGAGCGTTGGGCGCCCGGGGGATCGACATCACCCACGTCGCCAGCATCGGGGCGGGCACGTGCGCCTCGATGTTCATGACCACGACCGACGCGGCGGCCACCCGTGACGTCCTCCGCGGGCTCGGTCACGAGTTCATGGAGGGTGACCTCATCACGGTCGACGTCGAGGATCGGCCGGGCGGCCTGGCCGACGTGACCGAGCGGCTCGCCCGGGCCGGGGTGAACATCGTCGGGGTGATGACGGTCGGCCGCCGACCCGGCTGGATGGAGATGACCTTCGCGGTCGACGACGAGCCGAAGGCGCGGGAGGCACTCGGCATGGTGGCCTCGGAACCGGTGACCGCCGGCGCCTGAGGTCCGCCCGCCGCGGTCGGTCGGTCAGTTCGTGGGGGTCGGTGCCGGCTGCGCCCCGGTCACGCCCGCACCGGCACGCGCCGCGGGCAGGAGCCGGATGAGCGCGGCCGTGGCCGAACCCGACCCGCCGGCCGGCGAGAAGACGCCGACCCGCGCCCCGACCTTCACGTCGGACAGCTGACGTCGCTGGCCGCCGCCGCGGACGACGGTGTCGGGGCCGATCGTGAAGGTGGCCGAGACGCCGTCGGCGCCCTTGACCACGATCGAGGTCGCGTCGAGACTCACGACCTCGCCCCGGTCGAACCGGATCACCGCGGTGCTGCCGTCGCGCTTGAGGACGGTCGCCTCACCGCGCAGGATCCGGCCGAGTCCAGCCCCCCGTGCGGCGAGATCGGCGAGCGGCACCGAGCCGGTGACCGGTGGGGCGGAGGCGGCCAGGATGGTGGGGGCCAGGACGATGCCCGCCAGGGCCACGACGAGGACGACGATGACGGTCCGACGTGCGCCGAGCGTCCGGATGCGGTCGAGCATGGCTGCGGTCTCCGAGTGATGCTGGGCCTCGCCCGACGCGATGGGTCGATCGTGGCCCCGGACCCGGAGCATCGGGCCGGCCGGCGGCGCGTTCCATCGGCCGGCTCACGGCCCGTGTAAGCGGAAGGCAAGGCGCGGCCGACGGTCGCGCGGCCGATCCGGACGGCCGGGACCCGCCGGATGTGGTATCAACGGCGGGTGCGACGCCATCCCACCCTGACGCTGGTCGCGACGGCTTTCGCGCTGGGTGCGGTGCTCGTCTGGCCGTCGGTCGATCGGGACGCGAGCACGCCGGTCCCCGCCGGCGCGGTCCTCCAGGCGACTGGTCTCCCGTCGGAAGGGCCAGGGGCCGGCCCATCGGGGAGCGTCGCGGCGGCGCCGACCGCGGGGCGCAGTACCCGATCGCCCGTCCTGTCGCCACCGATCTCGGCCCAGGCGACGCCCTGGATCGATCCGTCCTCGGAGCCGTCGGGGGCGGTCCTCGCGATCCGGCAGGGCCCCGCGGTCGCCCGGGGTCTCGAGGGTGAGCGACCGGGCCGGGCCGAACCCGATGCCGCCCCCGACCCGAGCACCCTGACCGGCTATCGCTGGCCCATCGCCCAGATCCGGATCTCGAACCCGTTCGGTCCCAGCTGGTTCGGTGATTCGCTCGTCGACGGCGAGCGCTTCCACGACGGGATCGACCTGGCGACGTTCTGCGGGGACCGGATCGTGGCCGCCCACGACGGGATCGTCCTGGCGGCCGGCCGGCGGTTCGATCCGTTCGTCGGCTGGCTGGGCTCGATCGCCCCGCACACCGCCCTGATGGACCAGACTCATCACTGGGCGGCTCTGCCGATCGTGGTCATCGTCGACGACGGCAACGGCTATCGGAGCATCTACGCCCACTTCAACCTCCTGGCCAGGAACATCCGACCGGGGTCGCGGGTTTCGGCTGGCGAATTCCTGGGCTGGGAGGGCGCCACGGGCTTCGCCTCCGGCTGCCATCTCCACTACGGGCTGTTCAGCCCGTACGAGACGGCGCGGTTCCGGCTCCGCCCGGATGTCGTCCGCAAGACGCGCTACCCGGCCTGGCAGATCGCCCGGATCGACCCGATGCTGGTCCTCCCGCACCGAGGCTCGAAGCCGGTCGCGGGCGCGGCGCCCGCGCCGACCCCCAGCCCGACCCCGAAACCGACCCCCAGCCCGCCGCCGCGACCCTGACGATCCGCCGGGACCACGACCCCGATCAGCCGGGGTCGGACGCCGCGGACCGCCGATAGCGCCGGGCGATGAGGGCGTACGCCGGCAGTCGTCCGAGCGAGTCGTGGAGCGACGGAGCCGACCGCCCGTCGCGCCCTTCGACCGCCAGGAGCGAGTCGGTGGCGGTGGCGTCGGCAGGTCGGGCGTCGACCACCGCGAGGTCGATGGTCACCCGTCCGGGCTCGCCCGGCCCGAGGGCGGCGACCGCCTCGTCCGGGAAGTCGCCGGCCTCGAAGTCGGCCCGCACCTCGGCGTCCGCCCGCCAGCGCGGTCGACGCAGGAGGATCGCCCGCCATGCCTCGGCGACAGCCGGTTCGACCGTCCCGTCGCCGGGCCGCGGGGCCGCCGAGAGCGCCTCGCCCCTCGCCCACAGGGCCGCCTGGTGGAGGAGGGCGTACTCGTCGAGATCGGCGTAGGCCGACAGCGCGTCGGCGGGGGAGGCGTCGCCGAAGATCGCCCTGATGCTCGGCCGGAAGACCTCGGCGAGGTCCAGGTCGATGGCCCGGACGGTCCGATGGAAGTAGACCTGGCGATACATGAAGAGCCGGGCGGTGAGGAACATCTCGAGCGCCCCGAGCCCCGGCTCGTAGAGGGTCAGGCCGCGCTGGCCGATGAAGCAGTAGCGTCGCAGCCGCTCCACGTCGACCGGGCCGGTGGCGACCCCGGTCAGGTACGCGTCGCGGCGGACATAGTCGAGGTTGTCCACGGTGAAGACGCCCGACAGGAGCGGCTGGAGCCAGCGCACCCAGCGGGGCATCGCGGCGTCGGCGAGGGCCGGCTTGGAGACGAGGAACGAGACCCAGCGCGGGTCGATCGCCTCGCCCGGGGCGAAGCCGTCGCGCTCCGGGAGCATCCCCGGCGCCCGGCGCAGGCCGCCGATGAAGTCGCCCAGCTCACGCTCGATGATGAGCTGCGAGAGGTCCTCGTGGCTGAGCGACTTGGCCCCCGTCCGGCGGTCGTCGGTCGGGGCGGGGAAGTCCCGCAGCACGTGGTCGTCGAAGAAGTGGGCGAACGGCCCATGGCCGACGTCATGGAGGAGACCGGCGATCCTGAGGGTCTCGACGACGAGCGCCTCGGAGGGCGCCGGCACCGCCGGCTCGAGGTCGCCGAGCGTCGCCCGGAGGCTGGGGTAGAGGTGGCGGGCCCAGAGACCGGCCTCGTGCATGACCCCGAGGCCGTGGGTGAACCGGCTGTGCTCCGCGGTCGGGAAGACCCAGCGCGCGCTCTGGAGCTGGCTGATCCGCCGCAGCCGTTGGAGCCAGGCCGTGTCGAGGAGATCGTCCTCGGCCGCCGTCTCGGCGGGCAGGCCCAGGGCGCGCGACTCGGCCGGCTCGAGCCGCTTGGTCAGCTCGATGTACCCGTGGATCGGGTCGCTGATGAGGTTGACCGCCGAGAACGGGTGACGGCGCCCCGGCCGGGTCAGGGGATCGTGACCTTGTAGCCGATCTTCCATCCCGACAGGTTACCGGCCCGGTCCCGGGCCTGGACCCACAACCGGTAGGTGTGACCCCTCGGCCGGGATCCCAGGGTGATCGAGTGCGCCGTGGTCCGGCTGCGGATGACCTTGATCGGCCCGTCGTCGACCTGGTAGCCCAGGTTGACGTCGCGGGCCCCGGCGGTGTGGGTCTGGAGGCGCGGGTCGGTATCGGACCAGCTGAACCGGATCGTGGTGTTGATCGCCGATCTCCGGGCCGCCCTGGCCACCGGCGCGGTCCGGTCGGGCCCCTCGAGGAAGAGGATCGAGCCGAAGGTCTGGTTCGACGACCCGCGGTGGGCGAACCCGACGCCGACGTAGTTGAACCGCGACGACATCATCAGCGCCCAGTGGACCGGGCTGTGCTTCCACAGGCTGTAGAGGTTCCGGGCGGCCCGGTTGCCCCACGCCGCGGTGGTCCAGCCGATGTTCTCGCCGCTGCGGTACCAGCGGATGCCTCGCTTCTGATAGCCCTGGTCGGCGGTCCCGTCCACGCTGGTGTGGGTCATCTTGCCCGTGGCGGCCATCCAGTCGGCCCGCTCGCCGGCGAACGTGGCGAGCCGGGGGTCGCTGCGGAGGGGCCGCAGGCCGCGCGCCGCACGGTCGCGGTTGATCAGGACCCGGATCGTGGCCGTCATGGCCGATTCGGTGGAGGTCGTCGTCACGGCCCCGGCGGGCACGGGGACGGCGACTGCGACGACGAGCGTCGCGACGATGGCGGCGAGGGCGGCAAGCCTTCGCCGAGGGCGCGTCGTGGGGGGTCGCATAAGGGGGGTATGGTACCGCGGGGTGTGGTCCGGTGACCTCCCGAGGTTGCTCAGATGGTTCCCGGACGCACCGGATTCGGGTAGTTGGCGGCTCCCTGGCGCAGGATGCCGGCGATCTCCTCGCGGAGCTCGGCGGGCCCCAGGACCTCCACGTCGGCGCCCCAGCCGAGGACCCAGCTGCGGATCTCGAGGGTCCCCGAGACGCGCGCCCGCCAGGTCAGCGAGCCGTCCGCGGCCGGCTCCGTCCGCTCGCTCGGGTGCCAGCGTGTCTCGGCCACCCGGGCAGCCACGACCGGTGAGAAGCGCAGGACGACGTCCACCGCCGGCTGGTCGGCGATGATGTCCCAGGCCTGCCCCAGGGTCTCCTCGATCGAGCCGTCGGGCGGCGCCTCGAACCGCTCGCCGGCGAGGCCGACCTCCTCGATCCGGTCGAGCTTGAACGTCCGCATCCCACCCCGGGTCTCGTCCCAGCCGATGAGGTAGAGGGCCCGGGTCGCGAGCGAGGGTTCGATGAGGTAGGGCCGGACCCGCGCCCGACGGGTGCCCTTGGTCGGGTCGTAGATGCCGCCCCGGTAGCGGATCTCGACGACTCGCCGCTCGGCCCAGGCCCGGGTGAGCCGCTGGATCACGGTCCGTTCGGCGGCTCCCTCCGGGGCGCGCCGGGCCATCAGGTCGAGGGTCCCCCGGACATGGGCCTCCAGGACCTCGGGCAACCCGCCGGCCAGCTTCTGGAATGCGCCCGCGAGGTCCGGGTCGTAGCCGTCGGCGTGGCGGGCCATGAGCCGGGCCGAGAGGAAGACCGCCATCGCCTCGGGTTGGGTCAGGCGGAGCGCCGGGAGGAGCCCCTTCTCATCGATCCCGTATCGACCGCCGTCCTCCCAGATCGGGAGCAGGAGCTCGTCCTGGATGGCGATGAGGTCGCGGTAGATGGTCCGCTTCGAGACCCCGACGCTCTGGGCGATCTCGACCGGGCTGGCCCCTCGCTCGCCTCGTCCCTCGAGGAAGGACACCACCCGGTAGAAGCGAGCCGTGCGATCCCGCTTCGCGCTCAGCCGATCGCGATCCTCGCTCACCGCGTCCCCTCCACTCAGCCGACCGGGGGCACGATCGAGCGGACCCGGTCGCGGTCCGTGGCCGTCATCTCGGCCCGGATCGTCCCCTGGATGCCGGGTTCGCCCACGGCCGTGGCCGGCCCGCTCGCGCTCCCCGAGACCCGGCCCAGCTCACCGTCGCTGAAGACCCAGTAGTCGAGCTGACCACGCCACCGTCGAAGGGTATCGCCCCCGACCACCCAGCGGACCTCGGGGAAGGCGGCCACGAAGGTGGGCCCGTCCACCGCGACCCGACAGTGGCGTGCCCGGGCGCCCTCCACGAACTCGAGCCCCCGGTCCTCGGCGGTCTCACGGTTCTCCGGGGAGAGGGCCGTGGCGGCGATCCGGGCGTCGACGAGCGCGTCGTCGGCGGCACTCGCCGGCGCGGCCGACCAGCCTCGTCGCGGGTCGCGCCTCCAGACCCGGTCGTCGACCCGTGCCACCCCGTACCGCCCGAGCGCCTGGTCGGATGCGACGTCGGCCGTCCAGCGGACGTCGGTCCCGGCTCGTTCGCCGACCAGGTTCACGGCGCCGGCCGGCCGTCCGTCCACGTCGGCGGTGAGCCGGAGATCCAGGCTCGCCCCCCTGGCCGGCACCAGGATCCCACCGCAGGGCGGCGGCTCCCGATCGCCTCCGGTCGGCCCGAACCGCGAGCTCGTGGCCGGTCGGTCCCGGAGGGCCAGGTCGTTGGCCACGGCGGCCGTGCTGAAGAGGAACCCCGCACCGAGCATGAGGACCAGCCCGATGGCCGTCCCCCGGACCAGCCGGTCGCGCCGGAGGGCCGTCTCGCCCAGCAGTCGACGGGCGATGCCGAGCCCGGCGAAGAGACTCGTCGCGGCCAGCGCCAGGAGCCACGGGTAGGCCGCCTCCACGGATGGCAGGAGCGTCTGCGGACCGCGTCCGAGGAGCTGGTTGAGGACCCCGCCGATGGACGGCACGAGGAGGAGGCCCGCCGCCAGGCCCAGCCAGACGATCCCGGCGAAGGCGCGTGGGCCGCGGGCGATCGGCGGCCAGACGACGGCGAGGAAGGCGATCGTCGCCGGGCTGAGAGCGGCCATACCGACCAGCGGGTCGATCGGTCCGCCAGGGCGATAGCCCACCAGGACGTAGACGCCGCCCAGCAGCCAGAGCGCGGTGAGACCGACAGCCACCAGTCGCAGCTCGAAGGTCCGGACACGCACCCACCGAGTCTAGCCGCGCCGCAAGTACGGGGCCGCCAGGGACCGTCGTCCCATCGAAACGGCGGCCGGGTCGGTGGACAGTTCCGGGACCGGGGAGACCACCCCGGAAGGCACCGGAACGGACTCCGGCGAACCGGAGTCGCAGACCAGGAACGTGGGTATGGGCGAACAGCGTCCTCTCGGCAGCAGGCGACACAGCGGGTCCGGGTCCCGGGGCGGCTGGCCCCGGACCGGGGCCGCCTCGAGGTCGCCGTCCGGCCGACCGTCGCCGGTCCGCTCGCCGTCGCCGGCCGCGGCCCGACCGACCTCGAGTCCGCCGTCCGGGCCGGCCTCTCCGCCGGAACCGGCCTTCCCGCCCCGGACCACCGACACCCGCTCGACCTATCGCCAGCTCCTCCTGCGCGGGTTGTCGCCCGACGAGGCCGCCAACCTGACCGCGTTCCTGGCCGGGTTCGCGGTCGGCTCGAGACCGTGGAAGCTCATCGAGGTCAACCGGATCCTCTTCCTCGGCGCCCTCGCCCAGGGTGGGCGATGGGGACCCGACGACGGGCGGGGCCCGGCTCGACCTGATCCTCGGCAGTTCGCCGGCGGCCGGCGTCGCATCGGGCGCCGCTCGACCGTCGTCATCGTGAATACCGTCCCCTGGAGCGGCGCCGATCCTCCTCCCGGCGCCGCTCCAGTCTGTTCCGGACGTCGGGTACACTCTGCCGGTCCCCGGCACCACGAGGAGGAACAGCCATGCGAGGCACGTTGCGGCTGGGCGCCCTGGCCCTCACCGCCCTGTTCGCCTTCGCGGCCTGCAGCACGTCCGGCGCGAGCACCGCCCCGACGGCCAGCGCCGCACCCCCGGCGTCCGTCGCCGCCAGCGAGGCCCCCAGCGTCGCGCCGTCGCCGTCGGCGGATGCCTGCGCCAAGGAGAACCTCGCGCTCATCGCCCCGGGCAAGCTCACGTGGGCACGGACAACCCGGCCTACCCGCCCTACTTCGCGCCGAAGGACGGCGGCAACACGGCGCCCTGGGATCCGTCGCAGGGCGACCCGAACAGCGGCAAGGGCTTCGAGAGCGCGGTCGCCTACGCGGTCGCCAAGCAAGCTCGGCTTCGCCCCGGACCGAGGTCGGCTGGGTCGTCGTGCCGTTCGCCAACTCGTTCGCGCCGGGCGCCAAGACCTTCGACTTCGACCTCAACCAGGTCGGCTACAAGCCGGAGCGGGCGCAGACCGCCGACCTCACCGACGGCTACTACTTCGGCAACCAGACGATCGTGGCCCTCAAGTCGAACCCGATCGCCAAGGCGACCACGATCGCCGAGTTGGCCGGACGCGACCCTCGGCGCGCAGGTCGGCACGACGAGCTACGACGCGATCGTCAACGTCATCAAGCCGACCAAGGAAGCCAAGGTCTACGACTCGAACGACGCGCGCGATCCAGGCCCTCAAGACCAAGGCGATCGACGCGATCGTCGTCGACCTGCCGACCGCCGACTTCCTGGCCAACGTCCAGATCGAGAACTCGACGATCGTCGGGCAGCTCGACCAGGGCACGCCCGAGCATTTCAGCGCTGGCTCTGACCAAGGACAGCAAGCTGACCGCCTGCCTCAACCAGGCCATCGGCGCCCTGACCGACGGACGGCACCCTCAAGGGGCTGGCCGACAAGTATCTGCCGTTCACGACGAGCACCCCGGTCTTCAAGCCGTGACCGGTCTCGCCCGTCGCTAGGTAGGCCACGTTGGCAGGTCTGGCCTCCGGGCCCGGCGACTCCGGGATGCTTCTCGGGGTCCCCGGGCAGGGGAGCCCGGACCGGCGCCCGCCATCGAGGGTCGGGCGCGCTGCGCTCGACCCTCATCGCGTTCGTCAGCACGGTCGTCTTCTTCATCGTCGTCGGGCTCGTCGTCGTCAATGCCCCGGGCTGGACCTCGGTCCAGACGCTCGTTCCTCGACGGCCAGGTCTTCGCCGACTCCTGGCCGGTCATCGTCCGGGCCTTCTGGGTGAATGTCCGCATCTTCCTCGTCGCCGAGGTCCTGATCCTCTTCTTCGGCCTGGTCATCGCGGTCCTGCGCAGCCTGCCCGGTCCGGTCCTGTTCCCCGTTCGGCTCCTCGGCACCGTCTACGTCGACGTCTTCCGGGCCCTGCCCGGCGATCCTGGTCATCTACATCCTGGGGTTCGGGATCCCCGGCCTCGGCCTGGCCGGTGCCGGCATGGAATTCATCTAGGCCGTGGTGGCCTTGACCCTGATCTACTCGGCCTACGTCTCGGAGGTCTACCGGGCCGGCATCAACTCGGTCCACCCGAGCCAGGACGCGGCGGCCCGGTCGCTCGGGCTGTCCCGGCTCCAGTCGCTCCGCCACGTCGTCCTGCCGCAGGCCGTCCGGCGGGTGATCCCGCCGCTCCTCAACGACTTCATCGGTCTCCAGAAGGACACGGTCCTCGTCTCGTACATCGGGGTCGTCGAGATCTTCCGCCAGTCCCAGATCCGGCAGTTCGGCAGCGTTCAACTTCACGCCCTACTTGGTGACCGCGCTCGTCTTCCTCGTCTTCACGATCCCGCTCGCCCGGCTGACCGATGTGCTCATGCAGCGCGATCAGAGGCGCAGCGCGGCGGCGGCCCGATGAGCGACCCACGGCCTGCCTCGGGCGGAGGCCCGGCTGGGTCGGCGCCGTCGCCCGTCCGACCCTGGTCGAGATCGCCGGGCTCCACAAGTCGTTCGACCGGCTCGAGGTCCTGCGCGGGATCGAGCTCGTGGTCCGGCCCCACGAGGTCGTCTGTCTCATCGGTTCGTCGGGCAGCGGAAAGTCCACCCTCCTGCGCTGCATCAACCTCATCGAGCCGATCGACGCCGGGCGGATCCTCATCGACGGCGAGGAGATCAGCGCCCCGAAGGTCGACGTCGACCGGATCCGTCGGCAGATCGGGATCGTCTTCCAGGCGTTCAACCTGTTCCCCCACATGTAGCGTCGTCGACAACGTCACCCTCGCGCCGCGCAAGGTCCTCCGGACCCCGACGGCCCAGGCCGAGCGGGAGGCGACCGAGCTGCTCGACCGGTTCGGGCTGGCCGACAAGCGGGACGAGTACCCGGATCGGCTGTCGGGCGGTCAGCAGCAGCGGGTGGCGATCGTCCGGGCCCTGGCCATGCAGCCCGAGCTGATGCTCCTCGACGAGATCACCAGCGCCCTCGATCCGGAGCTCGTGGCGGAGGTGCTCGCGCGTCGTCCGCGAGCTCGCGGCCGGCGGGATGACGATGATCATCGCGACCCACGAGATGGGCTTCGCCCGGGACATCGCCGACCGGGTCTGCTTCCTCGACGCCGGCCGGATCCTCGAGGACCGGGATCGCCGGAACGGATCTTCCGCGAGCCGACCGAGCTCCGGACCCGGCAGTTCCTCGACCGGGTGATCGCCGCCGGCCGTCTCTGACCGCGGGCGGCGTCGGATCGGCCCGGTCTCAGCGGCGGTCGGCGGGACCCCGGCAGGCGTCGACGAAGACCGCCCACAGCCGCTCGAAGACGTCGGGCGTCGATTCCTGGCGCTCGGGATGGCACTGGACGCCGAAGACGAAGCGGCCGTCGGCCGCCTCGAAGCCCTCGACCAGGTCGCCGGCCGGGCTGCTCGCCCAGGCGTTCGCGACGAGTCCCGGGGCGAGGTCGCTCGCGCCGGACACCCTGGTGGTGATAGGTGTTCACCTCGGTCGCGGTCGATGACCCTGGCCGGCGAGAGGATCCGGGCGAGCCGCGTGCCCGGGACGAGCCGGACCGGGTGACTCGTCGCCGGGCCGTGACCCCAGGGAGTGGAGACGTGCCCCGGGACATCCTGGAGGAGCTGCCCGCCGGCGAACACGTTGATGGCCTGGAACCCGCGGCAGATGCCCAGGACCGGGACCCCCCGGGCCGGCCGCGGCCCAGGCCGCCGCCTCGAGCTCGTCGCGATCCGTCGTCGATGTCCAGCGAGCCCCGGATCGGCTGGCCGTAGCGCGACGGGTCGAGGTCGGCGCCCCCGGACAGGAGGAGACCGTCCATCGTCGCGAACGCCGTCTCGCGCTCGGCCGCCGCGCTCGTCGCGTCGAGCGGGACCGGCTCGCCGCCGTGACGGCCGATCCCGTCGAGGTAGAGGGCCTTCTTGCGGGCCGCGAT
The DNA here is from genome assembly GCA_963809595.1 of uncultured Chloroflexia bacterium. GTDB lineage: Bacteria > Chloroflexota > Limnocylindria > Limnocylindrales > CSP1-4 > Chersky-267. Next base: position 286,455 of record CAWEKG010000004.1, read on the forward strand.
CTCCGGCTCCTTCTGGCGGGCGGCGACGGCGAGGGTGACGACGATCCGCGGTCGGTCCATGGCGCGGCAGGATAGCGTCGCGGATCAGAGGCCGAGCAGGGTCGGGAGGGTCACCGGGACGAGCCGGGCGTCGGCCAGGTCGGTCACGATCCGGGGCAGCGCACCGAGCGTGTTCCAGCCGCCCAGGTGCATGAGCACGATCGAGCCACCCTGGGCCGCCCCGTCCACCCGGGCCACGATGTCGTCCTCGGTCGGGCCGCCGTCGGCCTCGGCCTGCGCGTCGGTGGTGTCGATGTCCCACATCACCGTGTACGGGTAGCCGGCCTTCGAGGCGGCGGCCCGGACCGCCGCGTTCTGGGCCCCGTCGGGCGGCCGGAAGAGGGCTCGGCCGAGGTCCCGAGGGCGGCGGCGATGGCCGCGTCGGCCTGCTCGAGCTGGCTCGCGACGGCGCTCGCCGCGAGGGCCGTCAGGTCGGACCGGTCCCACGTCCCGTTGCCCACCGCGAACAGGTCGGGATGGGCGCCGACGAGGGCCAGGACGGCCCTGGCGGTCGGGTCGCCCGTGGCCAGCTCGGCCGGTCGCGAAGATGGTGGCCGGGACCCGCCGCTCGATGAGCCAGCGGACGATGGCCATGGCCGGATCGGTCCGGTCGCCCAGGTCGAAGGTGAGGGCGACGACGTTCGACGACCGCGGGCCGTGGCTCAGCAGGACCCCCGGCCCACCGGCGACGGCGGTCGGCGAGGGGCTGAGCTCGAGGGTCGGCTCGGGCGTGGCCTCGGGCGACCCGGTGGCGTTCGGATCGACCGTGACCCCCGGGATGATCGTCAGGCGCCAGCCGACCTCGATCCGGTTCGGGTCGTACTTCGGGCTGTCGGGATCCAGGCTCGGGATGGGTCGCCCGGTTCCAGTAGGCGATGCTCCGGGCGCGTGGTCTTGAAGCGGCGGGCGATCGTGAGAGGTTCTCGCCCCGCTTCACCACGTGGACGAGCGGGGTCGGCGCCGGCTTCGGCGTGGCCGTCGGGACCGGGGTCGGCTCGGGCGTGGCGGTCGGCACCGGGCTGGGGGTCGGCGGTGGCGGGCGGAGCCTCGCTCGGCCTCCGGGTCGGGAGATCGCCCAGTCCGCAGGCCGACGCCGTGAGGCGCGAGGACGAGGCCGACCAGGACCGCGGACGACGAACGAGCGCGTGCGCTGGATCATCCGGGCCAGTGTGAGGCCACCACCCGGCGACGGGCAAGCGCCGGTCAGTCGCGCTCGATCTCGACCGACGGCGGGTCGACCGGGGTGGGCTCCTGGAGGGTGAACTCCGACGGCCAGCGACAGCCCTTCGTCGGCGGTGGCGATCCGGTCGCGGCCGCTCCGCTTGGCCACGAAGCAGGCCCGGTCGGCCGCCAGCAGGACGGTCTCGGCGGAGACGTCCGTCGACCGGGAAGGTGGCCACCCCGATCGAGGCGGACGATCCGGGTCCGGACGGCCGCCCAGCTCGCCGTGCGACGGCGACCCGCAGGACGGCCTCGCGGGCGCGCTCGGCGACCCGCAGGGCGCCGGACCCGTCGGTCCCGGGGAGGAGGAAGGTGAACTCGTCGCCGCCGTAGCGGAAGACGTGGTCGCTGTCGCGTCCGGCGTTGAGCAGGGCGTCGGCGATCGCCCGCAGGAGCCGGTCGCCGGCCTGGTGGCCGAGCTCGTTGTTGACGTTCCGGAAGTCGTCCAGGTCGAGCATGATCAGGCTGAACGTCGTGCCCTCGTGGACCCGCTGGGCCAGCCAGTCCTGGAACGTGCCGTGGTTGAGCAGCCCGGTCAGGTCGTCGGAGCGGGCCCGGATCTCGACGTCGCGGTGGATCTCGGCGTTGTGGAGGGCGATCGAGACCTGGGCCGCGAACAGCTTGACCAGCTCGAAGTCCTCCTCGTCGAAGCGGTCGTCGGTGCCCAGCCGCTCGAGGGTCAGGACGCCGGTCACGCCGGCCCGGCCCCGGAGCGGGACGACGATGAGGCTGCCCTCCACCGGGCCGGTCGAGTCGAACTGGCTGGACGCGGGGTCGGCCAGCTCGTCCACCACCAGCTGGGGCTCGTTGTGGTGGAGGACCCAGGTCGCCAGCCCGATCTCGCCGGGCTGCCACGGCTCGAGGTAGTCGGCCGCGTTCACGCCCCGGGCGGTCAGCGGGGTCAGGACGTTCGCCCGGCGGTCGTACACCTCGATCGAGATGTTGTCGTAGGCGACGAGATTGCCGAGCCGGTCGGTGATCTGGTCGAGGACGGCCGTGGGATCGAGCGTGGTCAGGATCGACTCGGTGATCTGGAGGAGCTCGCGCTGGCTCCGGAGCTGGCGCTCGAGGGAGGCCGATCGCTCGCGCAGGAGCTGGGTCGAGTCGGCGTTGGCGAACGCCTGGGCGGCGAAGCTGGCGTAGATCTCGAGGAGGCGCAGGTCGTCGTCGCTGAACTGGTCGAGTCCGAGCTTCGAGAGGACGAGGACGCCCAGGACGTGGTCGTCGAAGACCATCGGCGCGAGGAGCATCGACTCGTCCAGGTCGTCGTCGGTGCCCGGGATCGTCTGCGCCCGCGGGTCGGCCGCCGCGTCGCCCAGGTTCTGGGCCACCCGGTGGGCGGCCACCCAGCCGGTGATCCCCTCCCCGACGCCGATCCGGAGCTGGTCCGGGGTCTCGTCGACGTACTCGCCGACCTGGCCGCGGAAGGCGACCGGGACGAGGTCCGGCCCCTCGATCCGGTAGACCCGGACGTTGTGGTAGTCGATCAGGTCGCGGAGCTCGGTGGCGATCGCGTTGCCGATGTCCTCGGCCACGGTGAGGCGGTTGAGCCGACTGCCGAGCTGCTGGATCGACTGGAGCTGGGCGGCCCACATCGACATCCGGACGAGATCCGCGGCGGCCGCCGATTCCTCACGGGACGGCCCGGTCGCGGCCTGGTCGCCGAGCGACGGGGGCGGCCAGGGGGCGTTCCGTCGGTGACCCGCCCGGTCTCGGAGGTGGACCACCGTGCCGCGGGTCGGGCGCCCGGGCCCGTCGTGCTCGGCGCCCGGGGCCGGCGTCTCGTCGGGACCCATCTCGGCGGCCTCGAGGAAGCGCTGGAGGTCGCCCAGGCGGTACCGCCGGTCACCCCGAGGGTTGATCCGGTAGTAGCGCAGACGCCCCTTGTCGCTCCAGGCGCGGACCGTATTCGGATGGACCCCCAGCAGCCGGGCCGCCTTGGTCACCGACACCGTCGCGTCGGCGGGTCGTTGGATGAGCACCGTCGTCCCGTCTCATGAGGAAATGTGAACCTGAGACGCTCGGAGCCTACGGAACTTCACAGCCCGACTCCATAGGACGAACGTACCCCGGCCGGACCGCGCCCCGGGGTCTCCCGGGTCAATCCGCGGCAGGCGGTCGGGTCAGGCGGAGGTAGACCAGGGTCAGCCCGATGCTCGCGAGCGCGATGAGCCCGACGACCGCGAGGGCCGCCAGCGGCGCGCCGACGAGGCCCGGTCCCTCGCCGCCGCTGCGGGTGTCACCGGCCGGGCCGGCCGACGCCCCGGGAGTGCCGGCCGGGGCGCCGCTCGAGGCCGGGGCCGCGCTCGGACCGAGGGCCACTCCGAATGCGTCGACGGCCGCCCAGCCGAGCCCGATCGCCAGCAGGGTCAGCCCGCCGACGAGGAGCACCATCGCGACCAGCGGTCGGGTCCGTCGTCCACCGGCCAGCAGCTGCATCGCCTCGACCGGCTCGACGGTGGACAGGATGAGCGGCCGCCCGAGCCCCGGTCCGATGACCGTTCGGCCGTCGGAGCCGCGCCGGGGCACGCCCAGCACCGAGGCGTGCTCGACGGCGGAGACCTGGTCCACCCGGTAGCGGACCGGGGTGGCGGGTGGCAGGTCCGGGGGCACCCGCTCGGGGATCTCCCCGGCCAGCCCGACCGACTCGCGGGGCAGGACGACGAGGCCCTCGTCGAGTCCCTCGGCGTCGACCCGGACGAACGCGAGCCCGTCGCGGACCTCGAACGGGACCGAGTCGCCGCTCCTCGTGGAGGACCGTCCAGCGGCCGCCTCGCTGGGCCTCGAGCCGCTCGCGTCGGAAGACGAGCGGGCGCTCGTTCTCGTCGGGGAAGTCCTCGGCGGAGTCGAGCCGTCCGTCGATCCGGACGTAGCGATCCAGACCGCCACCGGCCAGCCGGTCCGCCTCCTCGAGGGTCACCAGCGGCGTGCCCGCCAGCAGGCGACCGACGCGATAGCCGGGCCCGAACGAGCGAAGGACGATGGCCCCGACCCCGAGCGCGGCGAGACCGGCGAGGATCGGCAGCAGGGGTCCCACGAGGCCGGATGATACCCGGGGCCGGGTCGGCGCTCTCGATCGCGCCGGGCCGGGGTCGCCCGAGCCCGGGCACGGAAAGGCCCGGAGGAACCTACCCGGCGCGTGGGCGTTGATGCGATCGCCGCCGTTAGCGCTGTTCGACCCCTCCGGGCTGAACCGAACGGTAGTCGTCGGACGGCTCGCCGGTCAACGGGAGTTGTCCACGGAACGCGGGTCGTCGGGCCGGGTTGTCCACCGTCCGTCCACAACCCCCGTCGGAAGGGTGCCGGCCGGGCCCCGGCGACCGCGGTCGGGGTAGCGACCCTCAGCCGGCCGGCCGCCCGGTCCGCGGGTCGAGCGTCGGTCAGCTGCCCGGTGTAGCTGGTCAGGACGAGACGCCCGCCGACCAGCTCCGCCCCGGTGACCACGTCCGAGTGGGCCACCCGCCAGGCGACCTCGCCGTCGGGGCGGATCGCGAACGTCTCGACCTCCGCCTGGATCAGCACGTGCGGCAGCCGCGACGAGCCGAGCGCCGCGATCACCGGCGAGCCGGAGCGGTGGGTCCAGCGGAGCCCGCCGGCGCGGGCCTCGAAGGCGTAGGTCAGGAAGCCGTACTTGGCGACGAGGAGGCCCGCGTCGTCCCAGAGCAGGGCGGCCGGGTCGTCGAAGAGGGGACTGGCCAGCCGGGTCGTCCACGGACCGGCCGGCGTGTCGACCCGCATCTCGGCCCGGCACATCCGCTCGTAGCCGGCCGAGACGAGCGGGCCGTGGTCGGTCAGCGGTCCGCCCGCCTCCGACAGGGCGAAGACGGCCGGTCCCTCGCCGCTGCCGCCCCAGCTGAACCGGATCCGGATCCCGCCCGGGTAGTCGACGACGGCGCGTCGCGGCTCGGCGGTCATCCCGCCGCGGTCGAGCTCGACTCCAGGCCGGCGGACCGGTCGGCTCGCGGTCCTCGGCGATCGGCGCGACCGTGGCGTTGGCCAGCGTCCGCAGGGTCCCCGGCGGTACCGGGAAGACCGCGGTGGGGGTCCCGGCGGCCGCCCAGACGACGGGGTAGCGCCCGAGGTCGGGGTCCATGATCACCCGGATCGGCCGGGGGTGACCGATCGGCGGGATCCCGCCGATGGTGTAGCCGGTGAGCTCGTTGGCCTCGCGGGCGGTCGCTCGCCGAACGTCCTTCTCGCCGGTGACCGCCGCCAGACGCGACAGGTCGACCCGGTTGACCCCGGAGACCAGGCACAGGATCGCATCGAGACCCGCGCCGTCGGTCGGCGCCACGAAGACGAGCGACTTGACGATCTGCCCGAGCTCGGCGCCGACCGCGGCGGCCGCTTCGGCGGCGGTGTGGGTGGACTCGTCGAAGACCCGGACGTCGAGGGTCACACCCTTCCGGGCGGCCGCCTCGCGGACGCGCTGGACGGCCGCGGGTTCGAGGGGCTCAGGCACGGCGGGAGTCTATCATCGGGCGGTCGGGTAGCATCGCCGAGTGGACGTCATCCCGCTCGCCCGCGTCGGCGCCTGAGCCGGCCGATGCGCGCCCTCGTCGTGGCCGCGGGCGAGCCACCGTCCCGAGCCGACCTGGACCGGGCCTGGCCGGGTTGGGCGGCCGACCTCGGGGTCGTGGTCGCGGCCGACGGCGGAGCCATCACGGCCGAGCGCCTCGGCCTCCGACCGGACCTGGTGGTCGGCGACCTCGACTCGATCGAGCCGGCCGAGGTGGACCGGCTCCGCGCCGCCGGCATCCCGGTCGAGGTCGCGCCGACGGTCAAGGACGAGTCGGACACCGAGCTCGCGGTCCGGGCGGCCCTCGCCCGCGGGGCCACGGCGCTGACGATCGTCGGAGCCCTGGGCGGACGGGTCGACCATCTCCTCGCCAACCTGGCTCTCCTCGCGCTGCCCGAACTCGTCGGGATCGAGACGCTGATCCTCGATGGACGGACCAGGATCCGCCTCGTACGGGGACCCGGCTCGCTGCGGCTCACGGGTCGGGTCGGCGACCTGGTCACCCTGCTGCCGTTCGGAGCGGCGGTCGAGGGGGTCCGGACCGAGGGCCTGGCCTGGGCCCTCCGCGACGAGGCGCTGCCGCCGGGGCCGGCTCGCGGCCTGTCGAACGTCCGGACGGTGGAGCGCGCCCTGGTGAAGGTCCGGGGCGGGGATCTCTTCGTGGTCGAGACGACCGGAGAGGTCTGATACGCTCCGGCCATGAGCACGCCCGTCGTCGGCGACCCCGCCCCCGAGGTCGCCCTGCCCGATGAGCACGGGACGATCCACCGCCTGTCCGACCAGCGGGGCGGCTGGACCGTCGTCTACTTCTATCCGGCCGACGACACGCCCGGCTGCACCACCGAAGCCTGCCAGTTCCGGGACCTGGACGCCGGGTTCGCCGTCCTGGGCGCCCGGGTCTGGGGGATCAGCCCCGATGGCGCCGCGAGCCACCGTCGGTTCAGCGAGAAGTTCGGCCTGGGGTTCACCCTGCTGTCGGACGAGGACCACGCGGTCGCCGACGCGTACGGCGCCTGGGCCCTGAAGAAGAACTACGGCCGGGAGTACCTCGGGATCGTCCGCTCGAGCTTCCTGGTGGGTCCCGACGGACGGATCGTCCGGGCCTGGCCGCAGGTCAGGGCGGACGGACATGCGGCCGAGGTCCTGGAGGCGATCCGACAGGCGCAGGCCACCGCCGAGGCCGGCTGAACAGCGCGAGCCCTCAGGCCCGGGGACCGGGAACCGGGCATGGATCGAGGCCTCGCTCGTGGGGGGAGACGAGCGAAGCCTCGCGTCGATCGTAGCGGAGGACGCGACCATTTCGCAACCCAGCGATCCTGATCGGGACGGCCCCCCGGCGGCAGTGGCCCACACCTGGCGACCCGAGCGGTTCATGGTCATCGTGGCTCATCCCGACGACGCCGACTTCGGACCCGCGGCCAGCGCGGCACGCTGGATCGACGCCGGATCCACCGGCTGGCTCGTGTGCTGCACCAGCGGCGACCAGGGCGGCGAGGACCCCGACCTCGACCCGCTCGAGCTCGCGGCCACCCGGGAGGCCGAGCAGCTCGCCGCGGCCGAGGTGGTCGGCTACGCCGGGGTCAGCTTCCTGCACCAGCCCGACGGCGCTCTGGCCAACGACCTCGCCCTGCGCGAGCTGCTCGTGCGCGAGATCCGGGGCTTCCGCCCGGATGCCGTCCTGGCCCAGGACCCGGACGTGATCATCTACCCCGACGGCGGGATCAACCACACCGACCACCGCGCTGCCGGGGTCGCTGCCGTCGACGCGGTCTACCCGGCCGCTCGCAACCCGATGGCGTTCCCGGAGCTCGCCCGGGCCGGGCTCGCGGCGCACCGGGTCCGCCGTCTCTACCTGTTCTGGACGACCCGACCCGAGGTGACCGTGGACGTGTCGGCCACGATCGACCGGAAGATCGCCGCCCTGCGCGCCCACGCCAGCCAGATCCACGATCCGGACGGCCTCGGAGAGCGGATCCGGAGCTGGGCCGCCGAGGAGGGCCTGCGGGTCGGTGCGGCCGCCGGTGAGACGTTCCGGCTCGTCGTCATCGACGAGGACGAAGTGGAGTCCCCGGTCGAGGTCTGACTGCTCGGGTCCCCTCGTCGGGGCCGGGCGCCCGGGCGGCCGAGGGTCAGGGCTGGAGCAGGAGCGGGCGGAGCCGACCCCAGGCGTTCCAGAGGTCGGTCAGCTCCTCGGCCCGGCCGCGCAGGACCGCGATCATCTCGCCGAGGGTGAGGCCCGGGGCCGCCCCGGCGATGAACTCGTCGGCCGCCACCGCGACGTCGCGGTAGAGCTCGGGCATCTCCTTCTCGGTCGGCCAGTGGCGCATCCGCATCGGGTCCAGCCCGGCGTAACCGATGGCCAGGGAGAGGTCCCGCTGGCTGGGGACCCGCTCGTCCAGGAAGCCGCCGAGTCCGTCGAAGCGATATCCGAACGAGGCCAGGGCGGTGGCGATGTCCCGACACTGGGCCTGACTGAAGGGACCCCAGAAGGGGTGGTCGAACGGGAACTCGAGGGCCGCGGCCTCGATGGCCCGGGCGACGATCGCTTCGACCAGGCCGGCGATGCCCAGCTGCCACCGTCGTCGCTCGGCCGGGTCGTCCCCGGCCAGGCTGGTCACGATCCGGGTCATCGCGTCACGGTCGCCGTGGAGGAGCTTGAGGATGGCCGGCTCGTGGTCGCCGAAGACCCGCTTTGGAGCGTCCTCGTCGAGGGTCAGCTCACGGGGTTCGAGCTCGGGCCCGCCGACCAGGACGACCCGGCCGACGTCCTCGGTCGGGGTTTCCCCGGCCTCGCCCTCGCCCCCGGTCCCGGGGCCGGGCATGCCGGGTCCACGATGGCTTTCGGCCTCCTCGCAGGCGGCCAGGGCCTCGCGCGCGTGGAGACAGGCCTCGGCGGCGGCTTCGGCGTTGATCCGGGCGACGTCGGCTTCGAGGCTCAGCCGCTCGTGGATCGCGACCAGCGCCGCCGCGGCCTCGTGCTCCCGCGCCGCCGTCGCCGCGGACTCACGAGCGACCCGGTTGATCCGGTCGATCTCCAGGAGCCAGTCGCGGGCGGCCAGCTCGACCGCCTCACGGGAGGTCGCACCCGAGTCGGCCGCCCGGAAGGTGGCGAGGGCGAGCTCCTTGGCGGCGCGGACCGCCCGCGGGTCGGCCTCGGCCGCCGCCCGGGTCGCCCGGTCCTCGTGCGCGTCGAAGGCGAGCTGGGTCTCGCGGAGGCGGCCCGCGGCGACGTCGGAGGCCTCGCGCAGTCGGTCGGCCAGGGCGCATCGCTCCTGGGCGGTCCGCCGCTCGTCGGCGCAGGCATCGACCCCGTTCCGGGCGTCGAGCCCATGACCGGAGGTGTCGTTCGGTCCGTCCGGGTCCGCTCCCCGGTCCGCATCGCCGGCTCCGGAGGCCGTCGGCGGTCGGTCGGGACCGCCCGCCCCGAGGCCCGTGGCCGGGACGGCTGCCAGGTCCGGATCCACGGCTCCGGAGGCCGCCGGCTCTGGCCGCTCGAGGACCGCCACGGCGGTCGCGGCCAGCGCGCCGCCCGCGACGACCCGGGCCCCCCCGCCCGGGACATCCGGATCCACGACGGGACGAGCCGACCCCGGGCCGGCGGCCCGGGGTCGGCTCGCGACGAGGACCGGCTCGGGCCGGGAGAAGGCGGCGATGAGCTGGTCCGGTTCGGGTCGGATCGCGACCGCGACGGGAGTCCGCGCCGGCGCGCCGACCGGGCCGACGGCCTGCTCCTGACCCGATTCGCCGGTGACGATCCGAACGGGTGTTCCCATCGACCCTCGGTCACCCTCACCCGGGCCGTCCTGCCGGACGATCGCGGATGCGCCGGCCGCGCCCACGCCGGCCATGATCGGCGACTCCGCAGCGACGTCCGAGGCCTCCGCCGAGCCCGGCGTGATGAGCCCCTGGAGGGTCGCCGACGGGCGAACGGGGACGGCGCCCGGCGCGACCGTGACCCGGATCTCGCGAGGCGCCGGGGGCCGTGCCCTGATCACGATCGAGAGGGCCGCGCCGCTGGCGACACCGAGCACGAGACCGAGGGCCAGGAAGGCGAACTCGCTCGCGGTCACAGGCGTCCTCGCTCCTCGCGTCTACCCGGAGGTCGGCTGGGTGGCACCGGGGTCGAGGGTAGCTGCGACGAACCGGGTCGTCAAATCGCCGAGGCGACCGGACACGTGCAGGACGTCGGGGCGCGATGGTAAATTCCGTCCGGCGCCGCCGCGCCGTCGAAACGATACCCCGTGTCCGAGCCGACCCAGGGAAAGGGACGACCCCCTCTTGGCCATCGACCCGAACCAGGAATTCCTGGTCCAGCCCGTCGACGCGTCCTGGCTGCAGTGCAACATCGAGTGCCAGGAAGCGTGCCCGGTCGGCACGAACTGCCGCGGCTACCTCAACCTCGCCGCCGAGGGCCGCTTCGAAGAGGGCTACATCCTGTCCCGCGACCCGAACCCGGTCGCGGCGATGTGCTCGTACGTCTGCTCCGCACCGTGCGAGCGAGCCTGCCGGCGCGGCGACATCGACCGACCCCTGGCGATCCGGGCGATGAAGCGGTTCCTGGTCGAGTGGCACGAGGCCTCGGGCATCCCCGACGTCATGCCACTCATCACGCCGCGGCCGGAGCGGATCGCCGTCATCGGCGCCGGTCCAGCCGGCCTTTCCGTATCGCGCGAGCTTGCCGTCAAGGGCTACCAGGTCACGGTCTTCGACAGCCTGCCGTACGCGGGCGGCTTCATGCTCGTCGGCGTGCCGGCCTTCCGCCTGCCCCGCGAGGCGATCGAGATGGACGTCCGGCTGGTCGAGCGGTTGGGCGTTCGGTTCCTCTACAACACGACGATCGGGGTCGACATCGGGTTCGACGAGCTCCAGCGGGACTTCGATGCGATCGCGATCACCGCCGGCGCGATGAACGCGATCGAGCTCGATATCCCGGGTGCCGATCTCGACGGTGTCCAGTACGGCGTCGACTTCATGAAGCGCGCCAACCTCGGCGAACCGCTCACCGTGGGCGCCGATGTCGTTGTCGTCGGCGGCGGCTACACGGCGATGGACTGCTCGCGGACGAGCCTTCGCCACGGTGCCGAGCGGGTCTCGATCGTCTACCGGCGGACCAGGTCCGAGCTCGTCGTCGACGACGAGGAACTCGGCGAAACGGAGCGCGAAGGCGTCCGGATGGAGTTCCTCGCCAGCCCGATCGAGATCCTGGGCGAGGGCGGCAAGGTCACCGGGGTCAAGTTCATCCGCAACAGTCTCGGCGAGCCCGACGCCTCGGGCCGCCGCTCTCCGGTGGTGATCGAGGGATCCGAGTTCGTCATCCCGGCCCAGACGGTCATCCCGGCCATCTCCCAGGCGACCGACAACACCTTCCTGTGGGTCGAGTCGAACTTCGAGATCAACCGGGGGCGGGTCAAGGTGGACCCGGCGACCTACGCGACGAACGTGCGCGGGGTGTTCGCCTGCGGCGACTTCGTGACCGGCCCGACCACCCTCATCGAGGCCGCCGGCCACGGCAAGAAGTGCGCCTACGCGATCGATCGCTACGTGGCCGGCCGGACCGACGTGACGGTCAGCGCCAACGTCAAGATCACGAGCTCCTGGCGCCACGACATGCCGGAGTTCTACGACGTGATCCCGCGCCAGCACATCCCGGTGGCCAAGCCGCAGGCGAGGATGTCGTCGGCCGATCCGGACGTCAACTTCACGACGCCGGTCGAACTCGGCTACGGCGCCACGGCCGCGGTCGCCGAGTCGACCCGCTGCCTGATGTGCAACTTCAACATCTGGTTCGACCCGTTCCGTTGCGTCCTGTGCGGCGCCTGCGCCGACGTCTGTCCCGAGGGCGTCATCCACATGGTCGACGTCAACCAGCTCAAGACCGAAGGCCTCCTGCCCGAGATCGAGGAGGCCTACGGCTGGGAGGGGGGAGCGGCCATGATCCTCGACGAGGAGCGCTGCATCCGCTGCGCCTTGTGCGTCAAGCGATGCCCGTTCGACGCCATTACGATGGAGCGGTTCGAGCTCCAGGAGATCTCGACCGACGGCCGGCTCTACAAGGAGTCGTACCGGGATGGGCAGCTCGCGGGCGTCGCGGGCGTGGCAGGAGGAGCCAGGTGAGTTTCCTCGAGCGGGTGGATCAGACCATTCGCCGAAGCCCCGTGTGGCGGTCGCTGTTCCGCCAGCCGTACCCCAACGACGAGCGGTCGCGGGCGTACGCGGTCATGAACAACGTCTTCCTGCACATCCATCCGGTCCGCGTCCGCCAGCACGCGGTGAAGTTCGCCTACACCTTCTGCCTCGGCGGGCTGAGCTTCTTCCTCTTCCTCGTGCTGACCGTGACCGGCGTCTACCTGATGTTCTTCTACGTGCCTTCGGAGTTCCAGGCGTACTCCAACATCCTGGCCATCCAGAGCGAGGTCACGTTCGGACTGCTGACCCGGAACATCCATCGCTGGGCGGCCCACATGATGGTGTTCTTCGTCTTCCTCCACATGATGCGGGTCTTCTACCACGGGGCCTACAAGCCGCCTCGCGAGTTCAACTGGGTGGTGGGGGTCGTCCTCCTCTTCTCGACCATCTTCATCAGCTTCACCGGTTACCTCCTGCCCTGGGACCAGATCGCCTACTGGGCGATCACGATCGGCACGAACATGGGCGGTTATGCGCCGCTGTTCAACACGCCGACGAAGCTCCTCCTCCTCGGTGGACTGGAGGTCGGTCAGAACACGCTCCTCCGCTTCTACGTGCTCCACATCATGCTCATGCCGCTGGTCATCGCCGTCTTCCTGGCGGTCCACTTCTGGCGCATCAGAAAGGACGGAGGAATCTCGGGACCGCTATGAGCAGCCCATGCCCGCGTTGCCGCCTGCGCTCCTCGCTCACGCACCTTGGGGTTCGCTCGCTCCGGTGCTCGGCGGCGCCTTGGCCTGGGCAGCCCCTAGCGGTCGGCGGGAGCGGTCACGTGGCTGACGGCACTGTGGGGCCGTCTCGTGTCTGACGTGAAGACGCCGCCCGAGCCACGAGTCGTGCTGCCGGTCGACCCGACTCGACGGACGGAGATCGACAAGCAGCGGGTGCCGATGTCGGCCCGTCCCTACCGGCTTCTCGCGCTGGTCAAGCAGGACGCCGTCGTCCGGGTCCAGAAGGAGCCCGACGACACGGTCATGACCTGGCCGCACCTGCTCACGATCGAGTTCCTGGCGGCGGCGATGATGAGCCTCTTCCTGCTGGCGATGGGCGTGATGGTCAACGCCCCCCTGGAGGATCTGGCAAACGGCAACGTGACCCCCGCGGTGGCCAAGGCGCCGTGGTACTTCCTGGGCCTCCAGGAGCTCCTGGCCTACTTCCACCCGGTGGTGGCCGGCGTCCTCATCCCGACCCTCGTCCTGGTCGGGGCGGCGCTCATTCCGTATGTCGACCGAGGGAACATCGGGGTGAACCGGCCGTCGGAGCGCAAGACGGCGGTCATCCTCTTCTCCATGTTCTGCATCCTCGGGCTCGTCCTGACCTTCGTCGGGGTCTTCTTCCGGGGCCCGGGTTACGCCTTCGCCATCCCGTATATCACCACCAGCGGGCTGCACTTCAGCCTGTAGCCGAAGGAACCTCGAACGGCCGATGAGCAACTACCAGGTCGAACCCGCGTCGAAGCCCCAGGCCCTCTCGAAGGAGGCGATCAAGTCGCTTCGCCACGAGCAGGTCCAGGGGATCTCCCGGCGGACCCTGATCCGGACCTCGATCGGGGCGGCCATCGGTCTGTGGATCCTGGAGCTCGGAGCCGGGACGATCGGCTTCCTCTGGCCGAGCATCGCCAGCGGGAGCAAGAGCCAGGTCAAGATCGGGACGCTGGCCGAGATCAAGGCCCAGAACTCGAGCCTGCCGATCGACCAGGGCTTCCCGGCCTACTACCAGCCCGCCAAGTCGTTCGTGATGCTCATCGACCCGAGCCGCCAGGAGTTCGTGCCCGGCACCGACCCGTCCGGTGACGGCTCGGCCCTCAACGTCCGGGCCCTCTACCAGCGCTGCCCGCACCTCGGCTGCAAGCCCAACCCCTGTCTCAAGAACTTCTGGATCGAGTGTCCCTGCCACGGCTCGCGCTACGACCGGCTCGGGACAAAGGCGAAGGGCCCGGCCTTCGGTCCGGCGCCGCGCGGGATGGATCGGTTCGCGGTCATCGTCAAGGACGACCAGGCGCTCTACGTCGACACCCTGAAGATCACCCTGGGACCGCTCCCGGTCGCGCTGGGCGAGCCCGGACTCATCCCCCCGAAGTCGCCGACCGGATGCATCTGACCGTCGTGCCCAGCGACCGTCGAGGAGACGAATGAGCGAGCCGACCGGGCGCGACCCGGAGCAGCGCCTGCCAGCGCCGCGACCACCGAGCGAGCCGGCTCCGGTGGAGCGCTTCGCGGCGCCGCCCAGCGCGCACCAGCTGGCGCTCACGCCCGAGCGCGCCGCCGGGATCGTCCGCCAGAGCGCCGCCGCCCGGTGGGTGAGCTTCCTGGCCGTCCTGCTCGTCGTGATCTTCGTCATCGGTTACTACTTCTACGAGCTCGGCGTGCCGACGATCGCCGACTCGAGTCGCCTCGGCGCCGAGACCCAGGCCCAGTCGGTCACCAAGGTTGAGAACGGCTACAACCTCTACCAGGCGAACTGCGCCCGCTGCCACGGGGACACCGGCCAGGGCGGGATCGGGCCGATCCTCAACGACCAGGCCAAGCTGTACACCCACCTCAACTCGTCCTACATCAACAACGTCCTGACCGCCGGCGGGCGGTACGTCTGCGGCAACCCGGACAGCCTGATGCCGGTCTGGGCGCAGTCGAACGGCGGGCCGCTCAACTACAAGCAGATCGAGTCGCTCATCGAGTTCATCCGGGCCCCGAACACGACCACCTACGTGGTCCGCAATCCCGAGACTCGGGAGCCCGAGCTTGACGCGAACGGCAAGGTCAAGACCTTCACCGGCTGGCGCGACCCGAACTACCAGCCGCCGCCCGGCGCCACGCCGGTGCCGGCCTGCTGGAGCGCGACACCGAAGCCCACGGCGGGCGCATCCGCCGGCGCCTCGTCTGCTCCGTCGGCCGGCGCCTCGTCCGCTCCCTCGCCGGCGCCCGGCGGGACGATCCTGAAGGAGGTCGCCCAGGGCGTCCAGTTCCAGTCGACGAAGCTCGAGGCGACGGCCGGTCAGGCGTTCCAGATCGCCTTCGACAACCAGGACGCGGGGGTCCCCCACAACATCCAGATCGCCGATGCCGGCGGGACGCTCGTCTTCGAGGGCGAGACGATCAACGGCGTGGCCCAGACCACCTACGACGTGCCGGCCCTCACGGCCGGCGTCTACAAGTTCGTCTGCAAGTGGCACCCGAACATGGTCGGCGAGCTCACGGTCAAGTAGTCGACGCGCGGCCCGGACCGACCGGACCGGGCCAGGGATGGAGGACGATGGCGGGACAGGCGCTCAGCACCGGGACCTCGGGCCGCAGGCGGGTCGTGTTCGGCCTGCTCGACGGCGAGGGCTGGACCTGGGCGTCGCTCAAAGCCGCCTTCTGGTTCGTCGTCATCGTCATGATGCTCGGCTACATCCCGGATCGGGCCTACTACTTCACCGTGTTCCCGACGATCGACGTGGGGCTGATGGCCTGGTCGCCGATCAACTTCTGCCCCGGTGAGAACCGGACGGTCCCGTGCCCGGCCCCGGCCGGCGCGACCCTGCCCTGGGACCCGTCACCGGCCGAGCTCGCGCTGCCGGCACCACGGACCGACGGGACCGCTGTCCAGGTGGGGACGCGGATGCTCTACGTCGGTGGCAGCGACGGCAAGACCGCCGGCGACGCCACCTACCTCTCCGACCTCTACAACGGGACGTTCGGGCCGTGGACCGACGGGCCGAAGCTGCCCTCCCCGCGGACCGGCGCGGCCACGATCTTCCTGAACCAGTCCGTGTACGTGATCGGCGGGGCGGATGCCGGCGGCGCCCCCACCGACACCGTCTTCGTGGCCACCCAGGACCTGGCGACCGGCAAGCTCGGTGCCTTCACCGAGTCGGCCGTCCTGAAGCTGCCCGAGGCTCGGGCCTTCGCGTCGGTCGTCGCCACGAGCGACGGCCTGGTGGTCATCGGCGGCAGGTCCGCGGCCGGACCGCAGCCGACGGTCTGGAAGGCGACCCTCGACAAGACCGCCAAGCTCGGCAAGTGGGAGGCCGAGGCCGCCCTGCCGACGGGCATCGCCGAGGCCTCGGCGGCCCTCGTCGGCGATCACGTCTTCGTCTTCGGTGGCAGCGATCCGAGCGGACCGGTCGGGCTCGTCCTCCGGGGCAACCTCGGCAAGGAGGCCGCCAACCTCACCCAGATCGCGAGTTGGGACATCGGGGGCGGGACGACGAACCTGCCGGTCGCCCGGACCCGGGCCGCCGGCTTCACCTCGAACAGCTCGCTCTACCTGGTCGGCGGGGCCGATGCCAGCGGTCTCCACAACGAGATGTACTGGACCGCGGTCGACGCCCAGGGCAACGTGACCGGCTGGCAGACGATGGCCCAGACGAACCTGCCGGTCGGGGTGGCCGGATCGACCCCGCTCATCTCCAGCAACAACGTCTTCCTGATCGGCGGCACGGTCTCCGACCAGCCGGCGGTGACCGGGAGCGCCCGGGCCAGCCTGGCGCCATTCGCGCCGTTCTTCCAGGTCGGTCTCTTCGGGGCGACCGTGCCGGCCCTCAAGATCGGCGGCGAGATCGGCCAGCAGCTCGGTTATATCAACGCCGCGACCGTGGGCGTGGTGAACTTCGTGATCCTGCTGCTCATCGGCTGGGCGTTCAACCACAAGGAGCGCACGAAGGAGATCGTCGGGCGGATCCGGACTCGAGGTCGGGCCTGACCCTCAGCCGTCCGGCAGCCGACCTTCGTCGGCGGCGAGCGGTCCCCGGCGGACCGGGAGCCCTGCCCGCACCCAGGCGGTCATCCCGCCGGCCACGTTCTTCACCTCGGTCCAGCCGTTGGCGATGAGGTGCCCGGTCGCCATCGCCGAGCGGGACCCCGACTGACAGATGACCAGGAGCGGCCGGTCGGTCGGCAGCTCGCGGAAGCGCACTCCGAACTGGGACAGGGGGATGACCACGACGCCCTCCGCCCGGACCTGGACGATCTCGCCGGCCTCCCGGACGTCGACCAGGAGCGGCGCCCGACCGTCGCTCGGGTCACGGCGCAGACGCTCGGCCGTCTCGACGTCGACGGCGGGGATCGCCGGCGGTCGGCGATCGGTCATCGGGCGGCCCCGGCCGATCGCACTGCGGGCGGGTCGGCGATCGGCCCGCCCGCCTCGAGCTCCCGGACCTGCCGGTCGATGTCGGCTAGGAGCCCGACCAGGTCGAGCGCTTCGACGACCCCGGGTGCCGGTGCCCGGCCTTCGACCAGCGGCGCCAGTCGCTCCCTGGCGCCGCCGAGGTTGCGGGTGAGCCCCACCCGGTTCCCGCGGGCCGCGTGGACGCCGGCTGCCGCCAGCTTGATCAGGCCGCTGTGGAGGGCCCGCTCGACCGGATCGTCGGAGCCCATCCAGGCCGGTTCGAGGAGCTCGTGGGCCAGGAACCAGTCGCCCCGGCGATAGGCCGCCAGGCCCCGTCGGGCGGCCTCGGCCCGGTCGTCCGCGGGCAGCGGCCGATAGGCCTTCCGGCGCCCGCGCTCGAGGACCGTGGACCCGCTCATCGCAGGTCCGCCAGCGGGCGACGCCCGGCGACGCCGTCCTCGAGACCGTGCCACCAGCTCACCTCGACCTCGCCGAGCCGCCAGCAGAGCCAGACCTGGCGCCCGTTGACCAGGGCCGGGAAGTCGACCAGGCCGGTGTCGATGTCGCGCAGGGCGATCCCCCAGCCGTCGATCCGGGCGACCGTCGCCTGCATCTGGTCGACCAGGCCCTGCATCCGCAACCGGAGTCGGCGGCGATCGTCCTCGGGCTCGGTGGCGTCGTAGGCGGCCTTGAGCTCGCGCAGCTCGTCGCGTTGGGCGCGCAGCGCCTCGAGCAGTCCGGCCAGCTCCGCGAGGCGCTCGTTCGCCCGATCGATCGTGTAGTAGGTGGCCACGGCGCCGACTATACCGGGCCGGCCGGGACCTTCCGTGCCGCCGCCAGGCGGTCGAACGTGATGCCGGCCCGGATCCTCCGCTCGGCGGCCGGCCCCAGGCCGAGGGCGTCGGCGCCGAGGAGGGCCGCGCCGAGCACCGGCGGCGCCTCGAGCCGCTCGAGGATCGCCTGCGGGGCGACCGCCGCGATCCCGCTCCGGATCCGCTCGAGGAACCCCTGGTCGTCGGTCCGGAAGACGCTGCCGGCCAGGACGACCTCGACCGGACGTCGGGTCAGGTGCAGGCGACGGATCGCCGCGCTCGCCATCGTCACCACCTCGTCGGCGGAGCGGTCGACGATCGCCCGGGCGACGGCGTCATCGGCGCTGGCCGCGGCTAGCACGATCGGAGCGAGCTCGACCAGTCGCCGCTCCGGGATCCGGCCGGTGTAGACGGCTTCGAGGGCCTTGGCCGGGGACGAACAACCGAAGTAGGCCGGGATCGTCCGCTCGAGGATCGTCCGGGGACCGCGGCCGTCGCGGGCCCGGATCGTCGCCCCGAAGCCGTCGAGCCCCAGCTGGCCGCCGCCGCCGATGTCGCCGGAGATGTCCCCGAGGGCCGCGAAGCGGACGTGGCGGCCGTTGGGCCCGACCCCGACACAGTTGATGCCGGCCCCGAAGACCACCGACACGCCCCAGCCCGCCCGGGCCCCGGCCCGGAGACCGGCGAACGCGTCGTTGCGCAGGACGATCCGCCGAGCGAGACGGGCGGCGATGAGCGCCCGGCCCATCATCCGCTCGTCGATCGGCAGGTCGATCCCGGCCAGGCAGAGGACTGCCAGGTCGGCGCCGGCGCCCGAACCCGGCGCGATCCCGGCATCGACCTCAGCCGTCGTGATCGCACCCCGGAGCACGCCGATCGCGGCGTCCACCCCGCCGCCGGTCTGGTGTGAGCCGCTGCCCCCGGCGCCCACGCCGAGCACGGTCCCGCGGCTGTCGACGAGAGCGACCTCCGTCTTCGAGTTCCCGCCGTCGACGGCGACGACCGCCACCTCGGGCGGATGCGCGGCCGCCATCTCAGGACGTCGCCGACGCGCCGACGCGGGCGAGGACCGCGTCGATCGTCACGAACCGGCCGCCGGCATCGAAGGTGAGGGCGAAGCGAAGCGCGGTCATCGGTCCAGTATCGCGGCGACCGGTCCGGCGCGCGCGAGGATCCCACGCTGGCCGTGGGTTCCGGGTCCGCGGGAGCGGACCCGGCCGGATGCTAGACTCCGCCCGGGCCGTTAGCTCAGCGGTAGAGCAGCCGCCTTTTAAGCGGTCGGTCGTGGGTTCGAATCCCACACGGCTCACCACCCCGTCGGAGACGCGGGACCGACGCGTGCCGCGTAGACTCCGTGCCTCAGGGCCATCCCGGTCCCGGTGCGACAGGGAGAGACAGATGGCGGGCTTCACGGATCCAGACCGGCGATACGGCGACGGCGAGGCGAACGCCACCGACGAGTGGGAAGAGATCGACCTGGCAAAGCACAGGCCCCTCAGGGAGGACGTGCCCTTCCGGCTGGTCGTCCGCCGCTTCAAGAGCAGCTCGACCGAGTCCGAGGCGTTCATCCACGACCCGCTTGGCGAGATCCTCCGGGCCAGGGGGAGCGTGCCGGCTTTCGAAGCGGTGACGGACGACTGGCGAGTGGCGACATTCGTCACCAACCATCACCGGACGCTCTCGGTCAGGCACGTCTACGTGATGACGGCCGTCAGCACGGACGACAGCAGCATCGGAGTGACGATCTACAAGCAGTCGTAGGCGTCGGAGGGCGCGCCCGACCGGCGGTCAGCCGGTGACCGGCACACCATCGGCGCTCAGCTGGCGGCCGGGGCCTCGACCGTCGCGACCGCACTGAACCCTTCCTCGAGCCGGGCGAGCAGGGCGTCGGCGCCGAGGCCGACCAGGATCGTCCGAGCCTCGTCGGCCATGCTCTCGGTCCCGGCCAGGCCATCGGGCAGCAATCGGGCGCCTTCCAGCTGGCACAGGGCGAGCTGGAAGGGCAGGTCGAGGCGGCGCCACAACGCGGCCGCGTCGGCATAGCGGTCGAGGGCCACCCCGGGCTGGCCCTGGAGCGCCTCGAGACCCGCCCGGAAGGTCGCCAGGAACGCGCTCACCGTCCGGCCGCGGAGGCCCGACCCGGCGATCGTCTCGATCGCTGCCTCGAGCCGCTCGACGTCGCCGGCCCACAGTGCGGCGCGACCGAGCGCCACTCCGGCGTCGAGGACCCAGGTGAGACCGAGCTCCAGTAGCACCGGCATCGCCGCTTCCGCGTAGGTCAGACCGGCCCTCGGCCGACCACCGGCCACCTCCGCGAGGGCCAGCCGGGCATCGAGGAAGGCCCGGGCGAACGCGTCGCCCTCAGGCAGCTGGGCCCCGAGCTCGGCGAGCCCCGTCTCTCCGGGCGACCCGGAACGCCATGCCCGGATGAGCCCGACGGCGCCGCCGAAGTCGAGCCGGTCGATCGTGGGCAGGTCCTCGCGGTCGAGGGCGGCCGCGGTCTCAAGGACGGCGTCCCACTCGCCGATGTCGAGGGCCGCGAAGATCCAGGTGCTGGCCAGCCGGATCGCCAGGTCGTCGAACCCGAGCCGCCGGGCAATCTCCAGCCCGTCGGCCGCGATCTGCCTCGCCGCCCGCGGATCGTCGGCGAAGAGCCCGATGGCCAGGCTGTTGCGCGCCCTCAGCCCGGGGACGAAGAGCCCGAGCGCCTCGGACATCGTCAGGGCGGCCCGCAGGAGGGCCACCCCCTCGGCCGTCCGACCGCCCTCGATGAACGCGGCGCCCTTGGTGGCCAGGGTGTCGGCCACGAGCGGCTCGAGCCCGAGGCGCTCGGCTCCGGCCAGGGCCCGGTCCGCCCATTCGGCGGCCTCGCCGGCTCGTCCAGCGGTCAGGTTCGCCCGGGCCAATCCCGCCTGGAGGGCGACGATCGACGGGTCGTCCTGCATGGCCGGGTCGTCACCCAGCTCGTCGAGCGCGCCCTGGACCACGGCGATCGAGGTGTCGGACTGGTACCCGAAGATGAGGATCGTCCCGAGCCGGGCGGTCAGCCGGGCGACCCCGGTCCGGTCGCCGGCGGCCGTGTGCCAGTCGAGCGCCCGGCGAGCGTAGTCCTCGGCCTCGCGGTAGCGGACGGCGGCCTGGGCGAAGACCGCGGCCCGCTCCCAGAGGCGGGCCCGCTCGGCGTCGTCGGCGGTCAACGCCAGGGCATCCTCGATAAAGGCCAGGGCCTGCTCCTGGGAATGGAGCGCCGAGGCCCGGTCCGCCGCGGCGACGAGGGCGGCGATGGCCCGACCCGCGAGGGCGGCTGTCTCCAAGTCGCTCGGTCCGGCCGGACCCGCCGACCCGACGGGACCGGCCCGGCAGGCCGCCAGCAGGTGGGTGGCCAGGGCCACGACCTGCTCGGGGTCGCCCAGGCGCTCGTAGTAGTCGGCCGCAGCGATGTGACGCGACCGCCGGTCGCGCAGGGCGAGCGTGCCGTAGGCGATCTCGCGGACGAGCCACTCCGCGAAGCGATAGCGCTCGCCGTCCGGCCCGTGCTCCTCCTCGATCTCGAGGAGCTCGCCGTGCACCAGGCGGTGGAGGACGGGTCGGATCTCCTCCTCGCTGGTGCCGCCGATCGCCGCCAGCGCCGCGGGCGGGAACGCCTGGCCCAGGACCGCGGCATCGCGGAGCAGGGCATGGTCCACCGGGCCGAGCCCGTCGAGACGGGCCGCGATGAGGGCATGAAGGGTCTCCGGGACGGCGAGCCGCTCGAGCGTGCCCCGGACCGCGTAGCTCCCGGCGACGGCCTCGAGGTCACCCCGGTCGACGAGCATCCGGAGGATCTCCACGGCGTAGAGCGGGACCCCGGCCGCTCGGTCGAGGATCCGCTCGGCGAGATCGGCCGGGAGGCCGGGCGCGAGCCCGTCGAGGAGCTCGGCCATGGCGGTGGCCGGCAGCGGATCGAGGCTCAGCCGCAGGTGATCGCGGCGGCCCGATCCCCAACCCGGCCGCCGCTCCAGGAGCTCGGGGCGGGCCACGGCGAGGACGAGGATCGGCCGCGCAGCGGCGTGCTCGGCGAGATGCTCGACGAAATCGAGCAGGCCGGCGTCGGCCCAATGGAGATCCTCGAAGACGAGGACCGTCGTCCCCCGATCGGCGACCCGCTCGAAGAACGTCCGCCAGGCGGCGAAGGCCTCCTCGCGCTCACCGCCCGGAGCCGGGCCGAGGCCGAGCAGCGCCGCGAGGTACGGACGGATCCACTCCCGGGTCCGCTCGTCAGCGACCGTCTCCCCGAGGAAGCTGGCCAGCCGACGGCGCCCGTGAGCCGGGCGGTCTCCCTCGGCGATCCCGACCCGGTGACGGACCATGTCGGCCAGCGCCCGGAAGGCGAGACCCTCGCCGTAGGCTGGGGAACCGGCCCGGTGCCAGAGGATCTTCTCGACCACGCCGTCGACGTACTTCTCCAGCTCCCAGATGAGCCGGCTCTTGCCGACGCCCGCCTGCCCGAAGACGGACACGAGCCGGACCGAGCGTTCCTCGCGGACCGTGTGCAGGAGCTCCTTGATGACCGCGAACGCGCCGTCCCGGCCGACCAGCGGTCCCTCGGGCAGCTCGCCCCGCCCGAAGCCCCGCCGAAGGGCGACGACCTGGCCCGCCTCCCAGGCCTGGATCGGCTGGCGCTTGCCCCGGAGCGTCCGGTCGCCGGCCGGCTCGAAGGCGATCGATCCCGCCGCGACGCGATGGGTGGTGTCGTCGACCAGGACCGTCCCCGGTCGGGCCGAGGCCTGGAGTCGCGAAGCCGTGTTCACCACGTCGCCAGCGACCATCCCCTGGCCGACCGCGCCGACGGTCACGGCGGCCTCGCCGCTCACGACCCCGGCCCGGGCCGCCAGGTCGGTCAGTCCGAGCTCGCCTCCCAGCGTCGCCACGGCGGCGACGAGGTCGATGCCCGCCCGGACCGCGCGCTCGGCGTCGTCCTCATGGGCGACCGGGGCGCCCCACATCGCCATGACCGCGTCCCCGATGAACTTCTCGACCGTCCCGCCGTAGCGGGCGATGATCGAGCGGCAGGTGGCGAAGTAGCGCTCGAGCAGGTCGCGCACCTCTTCCGGGTCGCGGCCCTCGGCCAGCGAGGTGAACGAGACGAGGTCGACGAAGAGGATCGAGACATGACGGCGCTCGGCGACGGTGGCGGCCGGGACGCCGCCGACTCCCTCGGTCGTCCGATCGCGGGCCGGCCTGACGGCCGATCCCGGATCGTCGCCGACGTCGGTCGGGGCAGTCGGCGAGCCGCACGAGCCGCAGAACCGGAACTCGCGCAGGACCGGTGTCCCGCACGACGGGCAGCGAGCGCCGAGGGCGCTGCCGCATCCGCCGCAGAACCGCGACGTCGCCGGATTCGCCGTACCGCAGGCTTCGCACCGAGCCGTCATCGGCGCATCATCGCCCGTCGCGCCGCCGAAGGGTAGCCTCCACCTCCCGCTCGACCAGGAATGCGTCGGCCAGCCGATCGTACTGGTCCGGCCGGTTGTACGGCGCGGCCGAATCCGAACGATCCGACCGGCATGGTCCAGGAGGGTGACGTCGGGGTCGAGGCTCCAGCGCGGGCGAGGACCATCCACGAAGCGTACCCGCGCCGACCCGACCCGAACCTGTGGTCAGGGATCGACCAGAGCCTCCTCGATGAGCCCGTCGAGCCGCTCGGCGGTGATCGGCCCGTCGAGGCGGACGATCCCCTCGGCCAGCTGGATCGGCTCGAGCTCCCCGCTCTCGGCGTCGCCCGTGACCACGATGAGCGGCTTGTCCGCGTAAAGCGCCCGGAGCTCATCGACCAGCTGGGCGTCACCGCGCTCGTGCCGGAGCGAGGCCAGGTCGTAGACCAGGATGTCGGCGCGCTCGGCCCGGATGCACGGTCGACCGACCAGGAGCGGGCAGGCGAGCACGTCCGGCCCACGGCAGACCTCGACCGAGTAGCCGAGCGAGGCCAGCGAATCCAGCTCGTACTGGGCGACCACCGGATCGCGATGCACCACGAGGGTGCGGGTCATCCGATTCCTCCGTCGGGCATGGTCCGTCGGGCGACCGATGGCCGGCCAGTGGCGAAGGTCACCTGGGTCGGGACCTCCGGACCGCGGCCCCGTCCCGAGCCGCGGGCTGGCGTCCGTCGGGTGGCACGGGCGCCGCTACCATGACCACCCCACGAGTCGTCCGAGAGCCCGAATGCCCGTCCCGTTCGCGACGCCCACCAACGCCTGGCTGACCCGCTGGCAGCCGATCCTGCCGCTGTTCCTGGCCGAGTTCGTGGTCTGGCTGGGGTTCGGCGCGTTCCTGCCTGTCCTGCCCCTCTACCTGACCTCCCAGGGGATCGACTTCGCGACCCTGGGGATCATCGTGGCCGCCTGGCCGGCCGCCCGGCTCGTCGCCGAGCCGGTCTTCGGCTGGATCGCGGACCGGACCGCCCGCAAGCCGATCATGGTCGCGGCGCTCCTCGCCAACGCGGTCGTGATCCCACTGCCGCTCCTGGTGAGCGGCGCCACCGCCTTCGTGGTCCTGCGTGCGCTCGCCGGGCTGGCGACCGCCGCCTACGATCCGGCCGCCCGGGGATACCTCGTCGACGCCACGCCGCGGGAGCGGCAGGGCGAGGCCTTCGGGCTCTACGGGGCTGCCCAGATGAGCGGCCTCCTGCTCGGGCCGGCCCTCGGGGCGCTGTTCGCCGCACTCGTCGGCAACGAGCAGGTCGTCTTCCTGCTCGCCTCGGTCGGCTCGGCCGTCGCCGGGCTGATTCTCGCCGCGACGATCCGGGAGCGGCCGCGGTTAGCCGCCCGGACCGGGATCCCGGCCGAGGGTGTCGCGGAGTTCCGGGGCGCCGGCCCGAACGCCTCGGGCGGTCCCGGGCGGGGCGACGATGGCGCGCCGGGCGAGCGTCGACCGGCATCGCTGGCGAACCGGCTGCTCATCGCGGCGCTCGTGATCAACGCCGGGGGCGCCGTCGGCCAGGGCACCTACGAGGTGGTCTGGTCGCTCTTCCTGACCTCCCTGGGCGCCGGACTCGACCTCATCGGGGCCACCTTCGCGACGTTCGGCCTGCCGATCCTCCTCTTCGCCCCGATCGCCGGCCGGTACGTCGATCGGCGGGGGAGCCTGCCCTTCATCGTCATCGGCACGATCATGGTCGCGGTCAGCGGGATCGCCTACACGGTCATCACCGAGCCGCTCCTCGCGGTGCCGCTCGTCTTCTTCGAGTCGACCGGGTTCGCCATCAGCTTCCCGGCCCTCTACGCAGTCGTCGCCGCCGGCAGCCCGGCCGGTCGCTCGTCCACCGCCCAGGGCCTCTTCGGGGCGGCCGGGACCCTGGGGTTCATCGTCTCGGCCCTCGTGGCGGGCGGGCTGGCCGCGCACGACATCCGGCTGCCGTTCTGGTTCTTCGTCGTGACGATGCTCGCGACCCTGGCCATCGGCCTGGCCATCGGCGGCCGGCAGATCGCCGCGATCCGGGTGGCGGCCGCGTCGACGGGGACCGCCCGCTGAGGAGGATCCGCCCGGCCTCGCCATCGTGGGCCTGTGGTATAGTCCGGTTCGCGGGGTGGAGCAGCGGCAGCTCGTCGGGCTCATAACCCGAAGGTCGGCGGTTCGAATCCGTCCCCCGCAACCAAAGACTATCGTCCGAACCCCGGGTCCCGACCACCCGGGGTTCTTCCTTGTCCGGGCCGTCCGGTGTCCGGCGCGGAACGACCCGTCCGGGCGAGGCGCTCCCGTGCTAGGGTCCGAAGGATCGGTCGCGGCCAAGCCGAGCAGGGTCCCCGGTCTCGTCACCCTTCGGAGACCGACCTTGAAGCGTCCCGCACGTCTCATCACCCGGCATTCGAGCCTGAGCGTGGACGCCAGTGGACCGGCGATCACGGTCGACGCGACGGCCCAGCTCGCCGCGGCCGTCGTCGCGAAGTGAACGGGGCCGGCGACCACTGACGGGAGCGTTCGATCGTGGTACGTGATCTCGGGGAGCGGCTGCTCCAGGTCGAGATGGACCGGCGCCGCTTCCTGGCCCTGCTCGGCTCGCTGACCGCCGCCGGGGCGCTCGCTGCGTGCTCGCCGCCGGACCTCAAGCCGTCTGCGACCGGGGGACCGGCGAGCACCGGTCCGGTCGCCTCGGGTGGCGCGTCCCCGACGGCGAACGGAAGCCCGGCAGCCCAGGGCCGATACGACCTCATCCGCCAGTTGCGCACGATCATCCGGGCCAGCCCGGACCACCTCGGCGCTGCGGCGACGGCCGCCGTCGCCACCGGCGACCCTGCCCGGATCGTGGAGTTCGTCCGCGATCACGTCGCGATCCTGCCGGCGACGTCGTCGGCCGCCGACCCGACGACCGACGCCCGCTGGGGGGCGCGCGGCGCGCTGCGCTCGGGATCCGGGACGCTGCGCGAGCGAGCGGATCTCCTGGTCGATCTCCTGGGCCGGGCCGGGATCGCCGGGCGGGTGATGCGGATGCCGCGACCGTCGTCGTACCCGGGTGCGGCGCTGGCGGCGCAGGTCTTCGGACCGGACCTGGCCGCCCTCGGGGTGGTCTGGGACGTCGTCGACCGGGCTCACCCGGCACTGGAGGTCGGTCCCGACCCGGCCGGGGCCCTCGTCGAGACGACAACGGAGCGGATCCTGGCGGCGCTGCCGGCCGAGCTCAGGACCGCCCGCTTGACCGGGCCCGGGCTGCCCGAGGCGATTCCGATCGTCGAGTTCGACCACGGGGGTCGGACCCAGTGGGCGACCGCGCTCGGCGACCGGCCGGTGCTCGACCGGGCGCCGGACGGGATGTTCGGGGCGAGTGAGGCCGTCATCCCACGCGTCTCGGTCGGCGTGTCGGTCGCGCTCAACCCGCCCGCCGGCGCCATCGTGGACCGAACGGTCCTTCACGAGGTCCTTCGGGCTGAGTGGTCCGCCGCGGAGGTGGCCGGCCGAGCGCTCGTGCTGGGGTTCGCCGGTCCGGGCACGCCGACCGAGGCGATCGGCCGGAGCCTGGAGTCGGCGGTCATCCGACAGCCGGTCCTCCGGCTCGAGGCCAGCGAGCCGCTCGGCGACACGCCGCGCCTGGCCTTGGGCGACTTCCTGAGCAGCGCCGGAGGAACGTTCACGCCGTCGCCCGACGACCCCGGGCGGATCGTCGGGCCACTTGGCCCGCTGGCCGACCTGGCCGGGGCTGGGGCCGGCTCGCGGGTCACCCGATCGGCCGGCCAGCTCAGCGCCGCCGCGTTCCCGGAGATCGAGCTGTGGGTGGCGGCCTCGGCGTCTGACGGGACGGCGGTCGACGGGCTCAGTGCCGCCGACTTCGCGGTCACCGAGGACGGCGTGGCCCGACCCGTGACCCTCATCGCCAACACCGCTCCCCGGGAGATCCGGGTGCTGGTCGTCTACGACACGAGCGGCAGCGTCACCGCGGTGCTCGGGACGAAGACGAGGAAGGCGGCCTTCGAAGCGCGTCTCGCCGCCTCCTTGGGCCAAGCCGCCCAGGGGGCGCCCTTCGTGGTCCAGGTGATCGGGGTCGGTGACACGGCCCGGGACGACCGGTGGGTGGCGCCCGAGCCGGTCTCCCTCGCAGCGGCCCTGGCCGCGACGGCCTCGAACTCGGACGTCTGGACCACGCTCGGTCAGGCCGTCCCGGCCTCTGCTGCGTCGGCTGTCCTCCTGGTGAGCGACAACGTGGCCTCCGACCTGCCCGAGCAGATCCCCGCCCTCAAGCGACGGTTCCGGGCGAGCGCCGTCCCGGTGGCCTGCCTGCCCCTCGGGAACGTCGACGAGGCGACCACCGCCGCGATCCTGGCGATCGGCTCGGGTCCCCGCCTGGACGTGACATCGGGCGACTTCGCTGCACGTCTCGAGACCTTCGTCCACGGTCAGGTGGCACGGGCCGCCCAGGCCAACTACCGGCTGCGCTACCAGGCCCTGCCCGACGGCCTCACGACCCGCGCGGTCGGCCTGACGATCGCCGGCGCCGGCGCGGCTCCCCTGGAGCTCGACTACACGGTCCCGGCCGAGGTGGACCGGGCAGCCCCGTCGGGGATCGCCGGCGTCTACCTGACCATCCGGGTCGGCGACCGAGAGGCCGTCCGGAGGCTGGCCGGCGTGCGGGTCTCGGGTCGCGGCGTTCCCGAGGACACCTCGGACGCGGCGGCGATCAAAGCCGCCACCCTGGCCCTGAACAGCCTGCATACGATCAGCTTCGAACCCGGGTCCCCGACGACGGCGCACCTGCTCGACGACGTGATCGGCGCCGTCCTGACCTCGGAGCCGGTCGAGGCGGCCTGGCCGGGCGGTCCCGGCGCGATCGTCGCCGCCGGTCAGGGTTGGCGGCGCTTCCCCGCTCCGATCGCCGCCCTGTCCGATCCCGTCGCGGCGGAGGCGCACCCGTCGGCCGCGACCCCGGTCGGTCTCCGGGTCACCGTCCTGACCGAGACGGGCGCGGCGCCGGGAATCGTGGGCCTGGCGGACGTCGTACCGACCCTGAACCGCGCTCGCGGGATCGGTCCGGACCCGGCCGCGGCATTCGGGGCCGCCATGCGGGCCACGGTGGGTGCAAGCGTTCGCGAAGGCCAGCTCTTCGCTTCCAGCGCGATCCAGGCCCTCGGCGATCTGCCCCTGGTCTGTCTTCCCGCGTTCACCGCGGTCGATGCCGTCTCCGGCTGGACGGCCGACCAGCGGCTTCGGCTGACGCCGCTGCTGACCGAGTACTACGACCATCACCGCCTCGTCCCGGCGTCCGGCGCGGTGGCTGCGATGTGGGTGGTCGACCCCGACACCGGATCCGCGACGGCCGTCGGCGAGGACGGCCGCGGTGGTGCAGGCGGGAAGTTCCTCGACTGCCTCGTCCCCGACGACGACGGCGAGATGGTCCTCGCCTTCATCGGCTATGCCATGGCGCTGATCTCGTCGGCCTGTCTCATGCTGAACCCGGGCGTCGGGACCGTCCCGTACTACCGCTGCGTCGGAGCCGACGTCTACGGGGCGGTGACCGCCGCCCTGGGCGTCTTCGTCGCCCCGCCCAATGTGCCCGCAGCCGTGTTCGGAGCGCTCTCCTATGGGATCGGCCTCGTGGCGCCGGAGGCGGCGGCCGGCCGGGGCATCATCATGGTGCTCCTCCTGATCGGCCAGCTCATCACTGCGGGGATGTGCTGACGCGGGTCGGTCACACCCCGGTCACTCCCAGCGGAACGTGCGGGCGGCGAGCAGGGAAGCGATCGCGCCCCAGGCCGCCAGGACCGCGAGGGATCCCCACGGATCGCCCGACGCGGCGCCGAGGCCGATCCGCAGCGCCTCGGACAGGGCTGCGG
Source organism: uncultured Chloroflexia bacterium (assembly GCA_963809595.1). GTDB lineage: Bacteria > Chloroflexota > Limnocylindria > Limnocylindrales > CSP1-4 > Chersky-267. The sequence continues at coordinate 315,617 of CAWEKG010000004.1, forward strand.
CGGGCAGGATCGCGGCCAGACCCGCGAGCGGGCCCGGCAGGTGGTCGAGGGGCAGGACCACCCCGCCGAGCAGGAGCAGGACGAGGAAGAGCCCATTGACCAGGGCCAGGGTCGCCTCGGCCCGGAGGGTGCCGGCCATGAGCATGGCCAGTCCGGCGAAGGCCAGCGTCCCGAGGGCGAACGCGGCGAGGCAGACGAGGAGGTTCGCCCCGGCGCCGACCGTCCAGCCGAGGGCGACCGTCGCCAGCCCGATCACGAGGATCACCTGGACGACCTGCACGAGCAGGACGGTCGCGATCTTCGCCACCAGGAGCCCGGAGCGCGAGAGGGGCGATCCGCCCAGCCGCTTGAGGACGCCGTAGGAGCGTTCGAACGCGGTCGAGATCCCCAGGTTCACGAAGCTCGTCGAGATGACCGAGAGGGCGAGGATCCCCGGTACGAGGAAGGTCACGCCGCCCCGGTCGATGGCCGGGACGAGCGAGAAGAAGACGAGCAGGACGAGCGGGATGACGAAGGTCACGACGAGGTTCTCGCCCCGTCGCCCGAGGAGTCGGAGCTCCATCCCCACCTGGGCCAGGGCGGCCTGGCGGCGCGGCGCGGCGTTGCCCAGGGTCGGGGTCGGGCCGGGCGCCGGATCGCGGCTCACCCGTCGTCCTCCGCGCCGCGGTCCCCGGTCAGCTCCAGGTAGCGCTCCTCGAGGGTCGCCCCGGTCGTGCGGACCTCGGCCAGGAGGACGCCCCACTCGGCGCACCAGGCCGCCAGCCGGGCCACGAGGGCCGGATCGGGCCGGCGGCCCTCGAGCCGGTAGCGACCCGCCGCGCCGTCGTCCAGGAGCGTGCCGCCGAGGGCCGATCCGAGCGCGGACGAGTCGGTCTCGGTCAGCGGCGCGGCGAGCCGGAAGCGGAGTCGCGGCTCGGCCCCGGCGGCCAGCTCGGCGGCGCTGCCCGCCGCGACGATCCGACCGCGGTCGACGATGGCGATGGCGTCGGCCAGGAGCTCCACGTCGGCCAGCTCGTGGGTCGTCAGAAGGACCGTCACCCCGCGATCGCGGAGCCCGCTGATCGTCGTCCGGGTCGAGGCCTTGGCCGCCGGGTCCATGCCGGCCGTCGGTTCGTCGAGCATGATCAGCTCGGGTCGGCCGACGAGCGCGAGGGCGAGACCCAGTCGCTGGCGCTGGCCGCCCGAGAGGACCCTGTAACGGGTGTTCGCGACGGCGGCCAGACCGGCGCTCTCGAGGAGCGCGTCGGGATCGAGCGGGTCGCGGTAGAAACGGGCGTAGAGGCGGAGGATCTCGCGCGGCTTCGCCTGCGGGTAGATCCCGCCGCCCTGGAGCATCAGGCCGATCCGTGCCCGGAGCTCGGCGGCCTGCCGGCCGGGATCGAGGTCGAGCACCCGGACGGATCCCTCGTCCGGCGACCGGTAGCCTTCGAGGATCTCGACGGTGGTCGTCTTGCCGGCGCCGTTCGGGCCGAGGAGCGCGGTGATCGAGCCCGCGCCCACCTCGAGATCGATACCGTCCACCACCGCCCGCCCGCCGTAGCGCTTGCGCAGCCCGCGGACGACGATCGCCGGCTCGGCCGGGCTCACTTCAGGATCGCGTCGAGCTGGCGCTGGAGATCCGCCTCGGTCACCTGGCCGATCTGGCGCGAGCGGATCGTCCCGGCGCGGTCGATGAAATACGTCTGGGGCGGGGCCACCACCTTCCATGCCCGGGCCAGCGCCCCGCTCGGGTCGGAGACGCTCGGCCAGTCCGCCCCGTCATCCGCGAGGTAGGCGCGCGCGGCCCCGTCGTCGTCGTTGAAGACCACCCCGACGACCGCGAGATCGCTCGCCGCGTCCTTTGCCAGGGCGTCCTTGAAGAGCGGGAACTCATCCCGGCAGGGGACGCACCACGAGGCCCAGAAGTTGACGACGACGGGTCGGCCCTTGAGGGAGGTCAGGTCGAACGGCCGGCCGTCGAGGGTCGTACCGGTCAGGACCGGCGCCGGGTCCCCCGCCCCGGCGCCCCCGCCCGCCGAGCTCCCGCCGCCGCAGGCAGCGAGCAGGACGACCACGAAGACGATCACGAGCGCAGGCGTCGCGGCGCGCATCAGCCGGGGAAGGGGCGGCTCGGGGTGTCGTTCGTTCGGGACCGTGGCGCTCGCCCGCTTACTGGACGGTGAGCTGGCCGACCATGTTCGGGTGCCACTTGCACTTGAACGTGTACGTCGCAGCCTTGAGCGTCGGGATCGAGTAGACCGTGGTGGCGACGCCGTTGATCGTCTCGCCCTCGAACAGGATCGTCCCGGCCCCGTCGACGATGTCGATGTTGTGAGGGATCGACGGGTCGTTGTTGGCGAAGCCGATCGTGAACGGCTTGTCGGCCGTCGCGGTCAGGGCCGAGGTGTCGAACTTGATGTCCTTCGCGCTGACGGCGAGGTCGGCGGCGGGCGGGGTCGCCTCGCTGGGCTTCGCGCTGGCGACCGCGCCCGAGGCTCCCGGTGCGGGCGACGCGCCACCGGTCGTGCCGCTCGAGGTCTTCGGCGGAAGGACGCCGCTGCTGAGGATGAGCCCGAACACGAATAGCCCGCCGAACAGCCAGAGCGTCCCGCTCGGGACTTTCGGCGCGGGAAGGGCGTCGAGGTGCCCGGTGATGTCGGCATGCTCGGCCAGGACGTACTCGGCGCGGGCGTCACGGAGCCAGCCGACCAGGGTGACCACGAGCATGACCACGCCCACCGCCACCATCCAGCCGCCGAGCACCAGGCCGAGGAAGACGACCGCGGTCGCGACGGCCGCGAGGAACGGCCGGAAGGACGGCGCGGGGATGTGCACCCCGGGTGGCGGACCGCCGTGGACCACCGCCGGCAGCATCGTCCGGCCACCGGCCAGGTGGTCGTACTCGCGCATCGACTCGGAGCCCCAGTAGAGGAGCGCCAGGACCAGGGCCGAGACGCCGAGGAAGACGGCGACCGGGCCGACGACGAGCCCGAACAGGACCAGCGCCGCCCCGACGGCGGCGAAGAGGGGCGCGATCGAGGGGCCGGGCATGTGGACGCCGGGTGGCGGCGCGGGCTTCACTCGGCCCGGACCCCGCCGCGTCGGCCCGAGGGTGGTGGTCCGCCAGCCGAACCAGGCCAGGAAGAGGACGAAGGCCAGGAGGATGGCCACCGGGATGAGGGCGATCAGCGATCCCCAGTCGGGGAGGATGAACAGCGAGGTCAGGCCGAGGATGTTGTTCCAGAGCTGTTCCATCGATCGGGTGGGTCCTGGCCTGCCGCTGGTCGCGTTCGCTCAGCCGCGGGGGGAATAGGCGGCGAGGACCCAGGCGGCCAGACCCATCGAGATGGCCAGGGCGAAGAACAGGGTGGTCCCGACCATGTCCACCGCCCCGAACCAGCTCTTCGAGCCGATGGCGTAGGCGACCCCGATGACCGCGAAGAGGACCCCGACGAGGGCCGCGTTGCGGGGATGGGCGATCGGGTGGTTCATGGATCCCTGCCTCAGGCCGCGTTCGGGATGATGTACAGCACCGAGAAGAGCACGATCCAGACGATGTCGACGAAGTCCCAGTAGAGGGCCGTGGCGAGGACCATATCGTGGTGCTTCGCCGAGAACTGCCCGGTCATCGAACGGTAGAGCACCACGCCCAGCATGACCAGCCCGGCGATGACGTGCGCGCCGTGGAAGCCGGTGAGCGTGTAGAACGTGGTCCCGTATGGGCCGGAATCGCAGCCGCAGGCCCTTGCTGTAGAGCATCAGGTAGTCGAAGGCCTGCATCACGATGAACGTGGCGCCCAGGACGAAGGTGACCGCGATCCCCCGGACGAGTGCCCGGTGGTCGCCCCGGGCGATCCCCCGCAGGGCCATCTGGCAGGTCACCGAGCTGAGGATCAGGAGGATGGTCGCGACGGTGACGACCGGGATGATCTCCTCGGCCGTCGGCCGCCATTCGAGGAACCCGACGAACTCCCTGGGCGGCCATTCCGGCGCCTGGGCCCGGACGTTGAAGTAGGCCGCGAACAGGCCCGCGAAGAACATCACCTCGCTGGTGATGAACAGGCTCATCCCCAGGACGACGTTGCTGATCCCGCCCTCGCGAACGTGGCCGGCGGCGACCGGCGCGGCGGTCAGGGCGCTCGATTCGGCGGCCATCAGTGAGCGCCCTCTGGCCGGCCGTGGCGCTGGTCGAAGACGGGTCGCTCCGAGCGGATCTCCGGGATCCGATCGAAGTTGTAGGCGGGCGGCGGCGATGAGGTCGCCCACTCGAGGGTGTTGCCCTCCCACGGGTCGTCGCCGGCGGGCTCACCGCTGCGCAGCGTGATGAACACGTTCCAGATGAACGGCAGCATGCTCAGGGCGATCGTGAAGCCGCCGATCGTGGCCAGCATGTTGAGACTCTGCCAGCCCGTCTCCGGCGCGTAGTTGGCGATCCGCCGGGGCATCCCCTCGAGCCCCAGGATGTGCATCGGGAAGAAGGTCAGGTTGAAGCCGATGAACATCAGCACGAACTGGATCTTGCCCAGCGTCTCGTTGAGCTTCCGTCCGAACATCTTCGGGAACCAGTAGTAGACCCCGGCGAAGACGCCGAAGACGGATCCGCCGAACAGGACGTAGTGGAGGTGGGCCACCACCCAGTACGTGTCGTGGATGGCGAAGTCCACCGGCACCGCGGCGCTGAAGGCGCCGTTGATCCCGCCGATGAGGAACATCGTCAGGAAGCCGAGGGCGAACAGGAGCGGCGTGGCGAAGCGCAGCTGGCCGCCCCACATCGTGGCGATCCAGTTGAACATCTTCACCCCGGTCGGGATGGCGATGAGGAAGGTCATGAAGCTGAAGAAGGGCAGGTAGACCGCCCCGGTCGTGAACATGTGGTGGGCCCAGACCGAGAAGCCCAGGGCCCCGATCGCGGCGGTCGCGAAGACGAACGCCTTGTAGCCGAAGAGCGGCTTCCGGCTGAAGACCGGCAGGATCTCGCTGATGATCCCCATCGCCGGCAGGACCATGATGTAGACGGCCGGGTGGGAGTAGAACCAGAAGACGTTCTGCCAGAGGATGGCGTTGCCGCCGTTGGCCGGGTCGAAGAAGTGGCCGCCGTAGTTGCGGTCGATGAACAGCATGATCAGGCCGCTGGTCAGGACCGGGGTGGCCATCAGGACGAGGACTGATGTCACCAGCATCGTCCAGACCATGATCGGCATCCGGAACATCGTCATCCCGGGCGCCCGCATCTTGAAGGTCGTGACCAGGAAGTTCACCGCGCCCAGGATCGAGCTGGTGCCGACGAGGATGACCCCGATGATCCAGAGGTCCTCGCCCACCCCCGAGTACTTCGCCTCGGACAGAGGCGGGTAGCTGGTCCAGCCGGCGGCCGCGGCACCCGAGCTGGTCAGGAAGCCGCTGGCGATCATGATCGCGGCCAGGGGGAGCATCCAGAAGGAGAGGGCGTTGATCCGTGGGAAGGCCATGTCCGGGGCGCCGATCATGAGCGGCACGAAGTAGTTCCCGAAGCCGGCCAGGACCGGGATGATGAACAGGAAGAGCATCAGCGAGGCGTGGATCGTGAACGCCTGGTTGTAGGTGCTCTCCTTGACGAACTGGAGCCCCGGAGCGGCCAGCTCGAGCCGCACGACGAGGGCCAGGATGCCGCCGATGAAGAACATCAGGAACGAGTTGGCGAGGTAGAGGATCCCGATCTTCTTGTGGTCGGTGGTCGTCAGCCAGTCGTACAGGCCGGAGCGGGTCCCGGTGGCGGCTGGCGTCAGGGTGGTCGTCGCCATGCGGGCTCCTTACTTGACCGTGAGCGTGCCGGTCATCTGCGGATGGACCGAGCAGACGAAGGTATAGGAGCCGGCCGCCAGGGCCGGGACGGAGTAGGTCTTGGCGTCGACACCCATGAAGATGTCGCCGTGGAAGACCTCCTGGCCGTTGGCGTCCTTGATCGCGACGTTATGGGAGACCGACGCGTCGTTGTTCTGGAAGTGGATCGAGAACGGCTTGTCGGCCGGCGCCTCGAGGGTGCTCTTGTCGAAGGCCACGTCCTTGGCCGCCAGCTCGAGGGTGATCGCCCCGGGTACGCCAGAAGTGGGTGCCGAGGGCGCCGGGGTGGCCTTCGCCTTGGCGATCTGGTCGGCCAGCCAGGTGTCGTAGGCGGCCGGGCTGAGAGCCTTGACCGAGAACAGCATCGACCCGTGATAGGTCCCGCACAGCTCGGCGCACTGGCCCCGGAAGGTCTGGCCGGCGTCGGTCGCGTTGACCGTGAACTCGAAGGTGTTCTCGCGACCCGGGACGACGTCCCGCTTGAACAGGAACTGGGGCACGTAGAAGGCGTGGATGACGTCGTTGGAGCGAAGGCTCAGGTGGACCATCTTGCCGGCCGGGACGTCCATCTCCGGGGCGAGCTGCTCGAACAGGACCGTCGGTGCCGTCCGGCGAGAGGTACTCGAACGACCACTGGAACTGGGCCGCCACCGCCCGGATCCGGACGTCGGTCGCGCCCTGGACCTCGTCGACCTTGGTCAGGGTCATGAACGAGAAGACGAACATGACCCCCACGATGATCGTCGGGATGATCGTCCAGACGACCTCGAGGACGTTGTTGCCGTGGATCTGCGTGCGGCAGCTCGGTGTCGGACGGGCGCCGGCGGTAGCGGATCGACCGCGAGACGATGAGCCCCTCGACCAGGACGAAGACGCCGACCGCGATGAGCGAAGACGAAGTCGTACAGGCCCCGGATCGACGGCCCTGCTCGGTCACCGCCACCGGGGGGCGCATCGCGTCGCAGCCGGCCAGGAGGAGCGTGGCGACGATCAGGGCGACCAGCGCCGCGAAGCGCGAACGCGTCAGCCTGGGCATCGACATCGGATGGTGTCCTCGGAACGGGTGGCTCGGTGCTTCACAACTTCGAGCGGGTGGCTGCTCGGGACGAAGCAGGACCCGGGAACGGTCGCCGTCGTGGCCCGCGCCCTCCGCCGGATCCCCGGCTCCGGGACAGGACCGCCGACATGATAGCGGCCCGTGCGGTCGCGTGCCGGGTGGATCATCTCGTGGGCCGATCCGATCTCCGCGGCCCGGTCCGGTGATCCCGGGCAGAATGGGCCGGTGATCCCTTCCTGCCGACCCGGACGGCTTCCGGGTGTCGGCCGCCCGACCGTGCTGACCCCTGCGCTCGCAGGCGGGTCCGTCGCCTGGCTGGCGCTCGCGGGGACGGCCCTAGGGCACGGCACACCGGGGCCGACCCCGGCCTTCCCCGACATCCTGCTCGCCTGGTCCTTCGACCCGACCGTCGCCGTCCCGCTTCTGTGGGCCGCCTTCCTCTACCTGTGGGCGAGTCCGTCAGGTCGGCCGCGCCCATCCGCGCAACCCGGTCCCGCCGATCCGGACGCTCTGCTGGCTGGCCGGCCTCGGGGCGATCTGGCTCGCCCTCCAGTCGCCCATCGAGCGTTACGACACGACGCCTGTTCAGCGTCCACATGGTCCAGCACATCCTGCTGACGCTGATCGCTCCTCCGCTCCTCGCTCTCGGGGGGCCGATCACCCTGCTCCTGCGGACGGTCCCGGCCCGCGACCCGGCGCCGGGTGATCCTGCCGATCCTCCACTCCTGGCCGGTGAAGGTGATCACCTTCCCGGTCGTCACCTGGGTCCTCTTCGCCCTGACGATGTGGGGGACCCACTTCTCGCCGATCTTCAACCAGTCGCTCGAGGAGCCGGCCGTCCACCAGCTCGAGCACCTCCTCTACCTCGTGACCGGCTGCCTGTTCTGGTGGCCGGTGGTCGCGCTCGACCCGGCCCGTGGCGGATGAGCGAGCCGGTCCGGATCCTGTACACGTTCCTCCAGATGCCCCAGAACTCGTTCCTGGGGCTGGCCATCGTCAGCGCGACCGCTCCGCTGTACGCCCACTACGCCACGCTGGTACGCGATTGGGGCCCGGATGTCCTGACCGACCAGCAGATGGCCGGGGCCGCTGATGTGGGTCGTCGGCGACCTCGTCTTCCTGACCGCGATCCTGGGCATCGTCCTCGGCTGGATGCGTCGCGAGGAGCGCGAGGCGAGGGTCTCCGACGCCCGGGAGGACGCGGCCCGGGCGGCGATCCGCGAGCGCGAGACGCGGCTGGCCGAGCGGGTCGCCCGCGAGCGCGGCGACGGCTGACGAGGGTCAGTCCGGCAGCGGGCTCGCCAGGAGGGCGCGGTAGCGCTCCGGGTCGACGTTCCCGCCGCTGACGACCGCGACGACGGGTCCGTCGCGTCGGCTCGAGGCCGGCCTCCGCCGCCCGGAAGCGGAGCGCGGCGACGGTCAGCGCGCCCGACGGCTCGACGACGAGCCGGGACTCCTCGGCGGCGAGTCCGGACCCCGGCGACGATCTCGGCCTCGGAGACGGTCACGATCCGGTCGAGCAGGGCCCGACAGATGGGCGAAGGTCCGCCGTCCGATCGACTGGGTCCGGGTGCCGTCGGCGATCGTCCGGCTGACCAGCTCGGCCGGCCACTCGACGATCCGGCCGGCTCTCGAGCGACTCGCGCGCGTCCGCCGCCAGCTCGGGCTCGACCCCGATGACCCGGGTCGCCGGGCGCAGGGCGCGGACCGCCGCGGCCACGCCGCTGGCCAGCCCGCCACCACCGATCGGGACGAGGACGGCGGCGACGTCGGGCAGGTCCTCGACGATCTCCAGCCCGCAGGTCCCCTGCCCGGCGATGATCCGGTCGTCGTCGTAGGGCGGGATGATCGACAGGCCGTGCTCGACGGCGATCCGCTCGGCCACCAGCCGGCGCTCCTCGCTGGCGGTGCCGACGACGACGACCTCGGCTCCGTCGGCCTCGACCCGGGCCCGCTTGATCGCCGGCGCATCGGAGGGCATGACGATGACGGCCGGGATGCCGAGGAGACGGGCCGCCCGGGCGACGCCCTGGGCATGGTTGCCGCTCGAGTAGGTGATGACCCCGCGGGCCCGGGCCTCCGGCCCCAGGCTGGCGACCGCGACGTAGGCGCCCCTGATCTTGAACGCGCCGATCGGCTGGAGCGACTCGGCCTTGAGCACGTGGCGTGCTTCGGGGGGGCCGAAGGCCACGAGCGGGGTCCGGACGCGACGCCCTCGAGGAGCCTGGCGGCCTCCCGGATCCGGTCGATCGAGACGAGCGGCTCGGGGTCCGCCTCCGGGCTCACCGACCCTCGCCGACGAGCTTCTGGCAGGCGATGCAGTAGGCGGCCCAGGGCAGCGCCTCGAGCCGACCCTCGGCGATCTCGCTGCCCGCAGCGAAGGCAGCGCCCGAAGGTGCCCGCGTCGAGTCGGGCGAGGGCACCGTCGACGAGGGCGAGCTCCTTCTCCGCCTTGTCGCGCAGGGCGAGGTCGCGCTGCTGGGCGAAGACCTGGCTCGCGGCGGCCGCCTGCGATCCGTAGGTCATCTGGCCGGGCGCGTCGACCACCTCGTCCAGCTCGGCCCGCAGGCGGGTCTGCTCGGCCAGGAGCGAGGCACGAGCGGCGCTGTCTCGGTCGGGATCCATCCAGGTGCTCCAGTCTCGGGTGCGTAGATCGATGCTACGCCGGTCGGGCCTCCTCGTTCGTCCGCGCGTATACTCCTGGGGAGTACCGGTGAGCCACACGGAGATCCAACGATGAGCGACCAGCCCGATGCCACGATGGCCAGCGATCCGGTCTGCGGGATGCAGGTCGACACCCGGACCTCGCAGCTCTCGATCGAGCACGACGGCGTGACCTACTGGTTCTGCGGGAAGGGTTGCCTGCTCGAGTTCCGGGACGATCCGGCCAGGTACCTCGATCCGGACTACGTCCCCTCGATGTGACCGGGCGGCGGCCCTCGTCCAGGTGAGTCGCAGCTAAGCGGCGCCTGCGAGATTGTCGATCCGGCCGATCGCGCGATCACCGTCGACGCGGACGAGCCGCCCGCGGGGCACGACGGGAGTCGATCATGCCCCTGCGTCGCTCGACCCGGATGGTCATCCTCGTCCTCGCGCTCGTCGCGATCGCCACGGTGGGAGGATCGGCGGACCCGTTCGGGCCCGGCGGTCAGGCCGGTCGCCGCTGGCACCACGGGTCCGGACCGGCCGAGCCCCCGGCCGCCTCATCGACCCGGACGATCGGTCTCGCATTCTCGGATCACCAGGGACGACGCTGGCGCTGAGGACGCCACCGGCGCCGAGGTCAGGTGAGCGTCGCCCCGTCGTCGCCCGAGAGCCGCTGGGCGATGAGGATCGGGACGGTCATCACCACTACGATGAGCACGGCGACCACGTTGACGATCGGCCGCTCGTTCGGAAGCCGGAGATGGTCGAGGATCCAGATCGGCAGGGTCGCCTGCGTCCCGGCGGTGAACGTGGTGACGATCATCTCGTCGAAGGAGAGCGCGAATGCGAGCAGCGCTCCGGCGAACAGCGCCCCCCGGAGCAGCGGCACGGTGATGTGGCGGAAGGTCTGGATCGGGCTCGCGCCGAGGTCGGCGGACGCCTCGTCGAGGGATCGCGAGCCGCGGCGCAGACGGGCGATCGCATTGTTGTAGACGACGACGACGCAGAACGTGGCATGCCCCGCGATGATCGTGAACAGCCCGAAGGGGAACCCGCCGACGTTGATCGTGGCGTTCAGGGCCATGCCGGTGACGATCCCCGGCAGGGCAAGCGGCAGGACCAGGATGAAGGAGATCGTCTCGCGCCCGAAGAACCGGAACCGGTGGACCGCGAAGGACGCCAGGGTCCCGAGGGTGACGGCGATGACGGTTGCCCCGATCGCGGCCTCGATCGAGAGCGCCAGGGCGTCCCGCAGACCGGTGTTGTCGAGCGCGGCCCCGAACCACTGGGTGGTCCAGTTCGTGATCGGCCAGGACTGGCCGCGATCCCCGTTGAAGGCGTACAGGAGGATGACCAGGAAGCGGGATGTGCAGGAACAGGATCACCCCGAGCACGGCGGCCTTCAGGGCGATCCCGCCGCCTCGTCCGGTCATCACAGCGCCTCGAACGCCCCGAGCCGGCCGGCGGCCCACAGGTAGACCGCCATGATCAACACCGGGACCGTGGCGAAGGCAGCCGCGAACGGGACGTTGTTGGCGACGCCCTGGCTCTCGTACACCACGTTGCCGATGAACTGGCTGTTGCTCACCAGCTGCGGGACGATGTAGTCGCCCAGGGTCAGCGAGAAGGTGAAGATCGAGCCGGCGACGACGGCCGGCATGACCATCGGCAGGACCACCCGCCGGAAGGTGAAGGCGGCCTGGGCTCCGAGGTCGGACGACGCCTCCAGCAGCGACGTCGGGAGGCGCTGGAAGCCGGCATAGAGGGGCAGGATCATGTACGGCAGCCAGAGGTAGCTGAAGGTGATCCACATCGAGGCGTCGGAGTAGCCCGGCGCGACCCCGCCCAGCCCGATCGAGCCGAAGGCCCAGTCGAGCGGCCCGTTGTCACCGAGGATCACCCGCCAGGCATAGACCCGGACGAGGTAGCTGGACCAGAGCGGAAGGGCCACCAGGAGCAGGAGCACGACCCGCGTCCGCCGGCGCGCCACGCGGGCCATGTAGAAGGCGATCGGGAAGGCCAGCACGATGTCGGTGATCGTGACCGCGGTCGCGACGGTCACGGTCCGCAGCACGATCACCCGATAGACCGGCGTGCTCAGGATCTTCTGGTAGTTCGCCAGCGTGAACGTGTGGTCGATCGCCGACGTGAGCGGGTTGAGCGACCAGAACGACGAGATGAAGAGCACCCCGAGCGAGCCGAGGTAGACGACGCCCAGCCAGCCCAGGGGCAGGGCCAGGAAGAGGGCCAGCTGGAGGCGGCGATGGCGGTGCAGGAACGCCATCGCCCGCCGCCCGGGCCCGCGGGTGGTCGGCATCGCGAGCGTCGCGCCGCTCGGGGTCGTCATGCGGTTCCCGCTCCCGTGGCCGAAAGCACGAGGAGGCCCGACCCGTCGGGGTCGATGGCCTCCTCGCCGTCCGTCCGGGGCCTCAGCCCTTGATCTCCGTCCAGGCCTGGGTCCATTGCGAGTAGTCGATGCACGTCTGACCGCGGGCGTCGCCGCAATCCGGGAGCGGCGTCTTCCAGAAGCTGATCTGGTTGTAGAAGTTCGGGTCGTTGACCCCATAGAGGTTGCAGAAGTCCTTGATCCCGTAGGACGCGTACGTGACGTCGAGGTACTTGCAGGCCATCGGGTTGGCCGGCGCCTCGCCGAAGTACTCGGCGACCTGGGCCTGGACCTCGGGGGTGATCATCCAGGCCATCCACTTCTGCATGCAGTTCGGGTGCTGCGCGTGCGCCGACATCATCCAGGTGTCGGCCCAGCCGGTCATCCCCTCGGTCGGGACCGTGACGCCGACGGCGACGTTCTCGGCCTTGAGGGTGTTGTACTGGTACGGCCAGGTCGTCCCGACCACGGTCGATCCCGACTTGAAGTTGTCGATCTCGTCGGTGTAGGCGGCCCAGTACTTGCCGACGTTCGGTCGCTGCTGCTTGAGCAGGTCGACCGCCGCGTTGAACTGGTCCTGGGTCAGCTCGTACGGGTCGGTGATGCCGAGCGCCGGCTGATGCGCCTTCAGGTAGAGCGCGGCGTCGGCGATGTAGATCGGGCTGTCGTAGGCGGTGACCTTGTCCTTGTAGGCGGCCGCCTTGGCCGGGTCGAAGACGACGTCCCAGCTGGTCGGGGCGGGGGTGACCGCGGTGGTGTTGTACATCAGCTCGTTACCGCCCCAGCCGTGGGGGATCCCGTAGTGCTCCCCGCCCACGGTGTAGTGCGGCGCGTTCTGGAGGAACGGCGAGACGTCGGCGAAGCCGGGGATGGTCGCCGGGTCGATCTTCGCGAGGTCACCGTTCGCGATGAGCCGGAGGGTCGCGTCACCCGACGCCGAGACGCCGTCGTAGACGGTCCCGCCGCCCTGGCGGATCAGGGTCACCATCTCGTCGGAGGTATTGGCCGTCTTGGCGTTGACCTTGCACCCGGTGGCCGCGGTGAATGGGTTGACCCAGTCGTATTCCTTGACGTTGGAGCCGTTCTCGGCGTAGCCGCCCCAGATGATCAGGTTCAGGGCGCCCTCGCCCTGGCCACCGACCGTGGAGAGGTCGACCGCCGGCTTCAGCGGCGTCATCGTGCCGTAGCCAGCGCCGGGCGCGAAGTTCGCCCCCTGGCTGGGGGCAGCGGACTCGCTGGCCGCGACCGAGGCCGAGGCCACCGGGCTCGGAGCCGCGGCGCTGGCCGCCGTCGAAGGCGCCGTGCTGGCCGTCCCGCCTCCACAGGCCGTCGCGACCAGGGCCACGCCCGCCAGCGATGCGAGCCATCGTGTGCCGTTCGTCCGGACCTTCATCTCCTGCCTCCTCCTGCTGAGCTCTGCTGTCCCGTCCCGACGCCGGTCAGGCGGGGCGATGGGTTTCGTCGACCGCGTAGACGTGCTGTCGCTTCCAGACGAGTCGGACCGGCGTCCCCTGGAGGGCGAGCGCGTCCATCGAGGACGTGTCGAGGTTCTGGCGGGTGACCACGAGCGAGGCGCCCGCGTCGAGCGTCACCAGGTAGCGCGTGTCCGACCCCAGATAGACCACCTCCTCGATGCGTCCCAGGGCGGTCCCCTCATCGGCGCCGACGGCGTCCTCGACACCGGCGAGCCGGATCTTCTCCGGTCGGATGGTGAAGGTCCCGGGCCGGTCCAGGACGGTCTCTGCCGCCGACCCGCGGAGGAGGTTGGAGGCTCCCACGAACCCGGCGACGAAGGCCGTCCGCGGTCGCTCGTAGACATCGGCGGGGGTCCCGACCTGCTCGATCCGCCCGCCGTGGAAGACGGCGAGGCGGTCGCTCATCGTGAGCGCCTCCTCCTGATCGTGGGTCACGTAGATGAACGTGATGCCGACCTCCTTCTGGATCGACTTCAGCTCGATCTGCATCTCCTGGCGGAGCTTCAGGTCGAGCGCGCCGAGCGGCTCGTCGAGGAGGAGCACCCGGGGTCGATTCACCAGGGCGCGGGAGAGTGCGACCCGCTGCCGCTGGCCGCCCGAGAGCTGGCTCGGCCGGCGGTCCGCGTAGCCCTCGAGCCGGACCATCGCCAGCGCATCGACGACCCGCCGCCGTCGCTCGTCCCTGGGGACCTTCCGGACCATGAGGCCGTACCCGACGTTGTCGCCCACGGTCATGTGCGGGAACAGGGCGTAATCCTGGAAGACCGTGTTGACATCGCGGTCGTAGGGCGGGAGGGAGCTGACGTCCTGGCCGTGGAGCTCGACCCGACCGGAGGTCGGGATCTCGAACCCGGCGATCATCCGGAGGGTGGTGGTCTTGCCCGAGCCGGACGGCCCGAGCATCGAGAAGAACTCCCCGTCCGCGATCTCGAGGTCGACCCCGGCCACGGCCGTCACGTCGCCGTAGCGCTTGACCAGTCCGACCAGGCGGACCGCGGGGTCCTTCGACCGACCTGCAGGGACCGCGCCGGTTGCGGGTGCGGCCGGGACCGATCCTTCGTCGGGGATGATGGAGCTCGCCAATCTGCCCTCGATCGCCACGCGTCGTAGTGGTCGACGTTCGCATCCCGGGCAGGCCGCCACGGCCATCTCGCGCACGCGCCCGGCGGCGGGTCCCGTCCCGCCTGAACGGCCGCACTCTGCGGGGTCCCCGGTGGGGGTGTCAAGCGGTCCGAGGACGTAGACTCCGCGCCGTGATCCCCACCGGAACCGGGCCGTCGATGTCCCGTCTGACGATCCCTCGCGTCCTCCACCGGCTGGCCGGTCTGGCGGCCCTCGTCGCGATCGCGATCGGCTGTGGCCCGGGGGCCCCGGTCGTAACCGCGCCGAAGGCGGCGGGGACCGCGGACCACCCCCGCGAGGTCAACCTCATCGCCAAGGACTACACCTACCTGCCCTCGGTCGTCGACCTGATCCCGGGGGAGACGGTCCTGTTCCACGTCGTCAACGGGGGCCTCGACGTCCACGAGGTCGTGATCGGCGACGGGGCGGTCCAGGCGGCCTGGGAGACGGCCGAGGCAGACGCGGCGGCGGCCGGCGGACCGCCCGGGGCGACCCCCACGGTCAGCGTCCCGCCCGGGCTGGAGGGCCTCCGGGTGGTGGTCCGGTCCGGTGAGCGGATCGACGTCAGCTGGACGGTCCCGTTCCCGCCGGCGGCGGGCGCCACCGCTACCCCGCTCGTCGTCGGCTGCCACATCCCCGGTCACTGGGCGAAGGGGATGCAGGTCCCGATCCGGTTCGTCGCCCCCGTCGGAGGCTGACGGGATCGGGCCGGACACGGCCGCAGGGCCGGTGATACGCTCTTGACCCCGGCTGGAAGACGACGGGCAGCGGTCGAGATCGAGAGACGACAGGGAGAAGACGCGAAATGGCCTATGTGATCGCCGAGCCGTGCGTGGACGTGATCGACCAGTCGTGCGTCTCCGTCTGTCCCGTCGACTGCATCCACTTCGACGAGGGCGTCGACCGCAAGCTCTACATCGACCCGGACGAGTGCATCGACTGCGGCGCCTGTGAGCCGGAGTGCCCGGTCACCGCGATCTTCCCCGAGGAGTCGCTGCCGCCCGAGTGGGCCGCCTACACCCAGATCGACGCGATCTGGTTCACCGACAAGGCCGAGGCGCGGGCGCAGATCGAGGCGCTCAAGCCGGCCTGACCTCGCGGACCGCGAACCGGCGGCCCTGCGGCGGCGTCGGGCAGGCCTCCAGCCGGCGCTCCGTCGGCCCCGCTGCGACCCCGGCTAGACTCCAGGGATGCGGATCGTCTCGCTCCTGCCCTCCGCGACCGAGATCGTCTTCGCCCTCGGGCTCGGGGACGAGCTCGTCGGCGTCACCCACGGGTGCGACTGGCCGGCCGAGGCCGCCGAGATCCCGATCGTCACCCGGAGCACCCGCGACCTGACCGATCTCTCGTCGCGCGAGATCGACCGGCTGGTCGGCGAATCGACCCACGGCGGCTCGGCGCTGTACGCCCTCGATGAGGCGGCCCTCGCCGCCGCCGAGCCCGATCTCATCCTGACCCAGGAGCTGTGCGCCGTCTGCGCCCTGAGCTACCGGGAGGTCAGCGAGGCGGCCCGGGCGATCGACGCCGAGATCCGGGTCGTCTCCCTCGAACCGAGCTCGATCGAGGGGATCCTCAACACGATCACCACGGTCGGGGCGATGGTCGAGGCGGAGGACGACGCGATCGACCTCGTGGCCGAGCTCCGGGAGCGGCTGCGCAAGCTCGAGACCCGGCTGGCGAAGCGCCGCGAAGGCGGCCAGCGGCCCGTCCGGGTGGTCGGCCTGGAGTGGCTCGACCCGCCGTTCGCCACCGGTCACTGGGTCCCGGAGCAGATCCGGCGGGCCGGCGGCTGGGACCTCCTCGGCCGGGAGGGCGAGGCCTCGGTCCGGACGACCTGGGACGATGTCGCTTCGGTCGACCCGGAGATGCTCCTGCTGATGCCCTGCGGCTTCCATCTGCGCGAGACGCTCGACGAGTGGGAACGGACGTCCAAGCCGCGCTACTGGCGCGAGCTCGAGGCGGTCCGCCGGGGCCAGGTCTTCGCGGTCGACGGCTCCTCCTACTTCTCCCGGCCGGGTCCGCGGGTCATCGACGGGATCGGGCTGCTGGCCGAGATCTTCGACCCAGACGGGTTCGTCGAGACCTCGCCGCTCGGCCAGCTGGACCCCGCTCCTCTAGGCCCCGGACCCGAGCCGATGCCGTTCCGCGCCGAGTTCGACTGCCTGTGGTGCGGCTCGCCCTGGGCGACCCGCGGGCCGGACGACCTCGAGGGCTGGGCCCAGCTCTGCCCCGATTGCCTCGGCCGGGCCGGCGACAACGAGTTCCTCCGGTTCCGGCTCAGGACCGCCCTCGAGGAGCGGGCCGGGCCGCCGTCGGGACGGGACCGCCGAAGGCCGCGAGCGGGCCACCCGAGGGCGGGGCCGACGACGAGCTCGGCCCGGAGATGGTCGCCTACTACCAGGCCCGGGCCGGCGAGTACGACGACTGGTATCTCCGTCGCGGCCGGTACTCCCACGGACCGATCCACGACCAGGCGTGGAACGCCGAGCTCGACCAGGCCACCCTGTGGCTCGACGGGCTGCCGCTGGCGGGCGAGATCGTGGAGCTGGCCGCCGGCACCGGCTGGTGGTCGCCGCTCCTCGCCTCGAAGGGCGAGCCTGTCGGTCTACGACGCTGCCGAGGCGCCGCTCGACCTCGCCCGGGAGCGTCTGCTGGCCCACGGGCTGCGCGCCCACCTCCACGTCCGCGACGCCTGGGCCGAGCCGGACCGCCGGGTGGACGCGGTCTTCTGCGGGTTCTGGCTGAGCCACGTCCCGAGCGCACGCCTCGCCGGGTTCCTCGCGCTCGTCCGGCGCTGGCTCGGGCCCGGCGGGACGTTCGCCTTCGTGGATTCCCGGCCCGACCCGAGCTCCGGGGCGATCGACCAGCCAGCGGGCGACCCGGCGGAGGCCGTGCCGAGCGCCGCACGGCCCGAGTCGCCCGAGGTCATCCGGCGCCGCCTGGCCGACGGGCGCGAGTTCCGGGTCGTCAAGGTCTTCCACGAGCCGGCCGAGCTTGCCGACCGGCTCCGCGAGGCCGGCTTCCGGTCGGCCGAGGTGGGTGTCACGCCGCGCTTCTTCCTGCTCGGTCGGGCGACGGCCTGAGGTCGCGCCGGCGCCGCTCCGGATCCGGGCGACACGGGCCCGTATACTCGGCGCGATGTCACCCCTCTCGAACCGGACGATCGCGACCGTCGGCTCCGGGGTCATGGCCGAGGCGATGATCGCCGGGCTCCTCCGGGGCGAGCTCGTCGCGCCCGACCGGGTCGTCGCCAGCCATCCCCGGGCGGAGCGGCGGGAGGAGCTCGAGACGCTCTACGGGATCCGGACCGTCCCGGGCAACGTCGAGGCGATCGTCGGCGCCGACGTCGTCCTCCTCGCGATCAAGCCCCAGATGCTCGACCGGGTGGGTCGCGAGATCGGTCCCCACCTTCGTGACGAGCAGCTCGTCCTGTCGGTCATCGCCGGGGCCACGACGGCGGCGCTCGATGGGCTACCTCGGCCATCGCCGGATCGTCCGGAGCATGCCCAACACCCCCGCCCGTCTCGGTCGCGGGATGACGGTCTGGTACGCGACACCGGAGACGACCGAGGACCAGCGGACCCAGGCGAGCACACTCCTGCGGGCGCTCGGGGCCGAGCTCCAGGTGGACGACGAGAAGTTCGTGGCGATGGCGACCGCCGTCTCCGGGACCGGGCCGACCTACGTCTTCCTGGTCATGGAGGCGCTGATCGACGCGGCCGTCCACCTCGGCTTCCCGCGTCACGTGGCCCACGACCTGGTGGTCGAGACGCTCGAGGGGACGACCTACTTCGCCAAGCAGTCGGGCGACCACCCGGCGGTCCTCCGGAACATGGTCACCTCGCCCGGCGGGACCAGCGCCGCGGCACTCCACGAACTCGAATCCGGCCGGCTCCGGACCGTCCTGTCCGAGGCCGTCTGGGCCGCCTACCGTCGAACGGTCGAGCTCGGCGAGCAGCTGGAGGCGAGCGCCGAGGAGCGCGCCCGCCGATGAGCCGCGCCGACGGCGCTCCGACGAGCCCCACCACCCGCCCGACCGCCGGCGATCTCCTCACCGTCGAACGGGCGACCGCGGTCGAACCGTGGCGCGAGTTCCGGGTCCACCCGCGCGATCGCCAGGTGGCCTTCACCGCCGATGTCGCCGGGGCGCGTCAGCTCTTCGTCCTCCCGCTGCGCGGCGGTCCGGCCAGCCAGCTCAGCGCGTCCGAGAAGTCGATCTCCGACCCACAGTGGTCGCCCGACGGACGACGGCTGGCGTTCCTGCGGGACGATGCGATCTGGGTCGTGGACGCCGACGGCTCCCGGCTCGTCCAGGTCACCGCGCACAAGGCCGGTCATCGTGACGTTCGCTGGTCGCCCGACGGCCTCCAGCTCGCGTTCGTCTCGCGACGACGGGGCTGGTCGCAGATCTGGCGGATCGATGCGCCCGTGCCTCGTCGGGGTCGGCCGGCGGCCCATCCCCGACCCGCCGAACCGGTGGCGGTCACGCCTGCCGGGCTCGACGTCGAGGGGTTCGACTGGTCGCCCGAGGGCGGCCGGATCGCCTTCGCCGCCCAGCGTGAGGATCGGGCCTGGAGGTCGGACGTCTCGGTCGTCGATGTCGCCGGCGGCGACGAGCGTCGGATCCCGGCCGGCGACGCCTGGGAGTGCGCCCCGCGCTGGCTGCCCGACGGCGGCCTGACCCTGACCTCCGATGCCGACGGCTGGTTCCAGGTGGTCCGGCTCGATCCGACCCTGCACGAGCGGAGCCTTCTCACCACCGGGGCGATGGAGCACGGCGACCCCTCGTCGCTGTTCGGGTTCGTCCCGCTCGTCGCACCGGACGGCGCGCGCTTCGTCCACGTGGAGATCCACGACGGGGTCGCGGATCTCGTCGTCAATCCCCTCTCGGCCGCGCCGCCGGCCCGACGACCCCGCGGCCGACCGCCGAAGCGTCCCCGGCCGGCTCCGGCGCCCGACGTCGACCGGATCGTCGTGAACCCGTGGCCGGGCGTCTGGCGAGCGGTCGGCTGGAGCGCCGACGGGACGACGATCGTCGCCCTCGGCGAGAGCGAGCGTCGCCCGCCGGACCTCTGGCTGCTCCCGATCCCGGGCGCGGCGCCCGACGGCGCCCGGCCCCGCCGGGTCACCGACTCGCTGCCGGCCGTCCTGCGTCCGGCTCGGTTCGCCGATGCCCGGCGGGTCCATCTGACGGCCCGCGACGGCCGGCCTGTCGAGGGCAACCTGTTCCTCCCGGCCGGCGCCACCGGCAAGCGTGGCGGGACCCGAGTCCCGACCGTCCTCGCGCTGCACGGCGGTCCGACGTCGCAGAGCTACCGCAACTGGTCGCCGCTCAAGCAGATCCTCGTCCGCGAGGGCTTCGCCGTCCTCGACGTCGACTTCCGCGGGTCCACCGGCTACGGCCGGGACTTCCGCCTGGCGAACGCCGGGGAATGGGGTCATGCCGACGCCCACGACTGCATCGATGCGGGCCGCTGGGCCGCCGCCCAGCCCTGGTCGGACGGCCGCCTGGCCGCGTACGGCGGGTCGTACGGAGGCTATCTCGTGCTCTGCGCCCTGGCCGACGAGCCCGCGATGTGGCGGGCCGGCGTTGACCTCTTCGGGGACTCGGAGATCGCCGAGAGCTACCGGCACGGGGACCGGCCCGGCCGGCTCGACCTCCAGCGGATGATGGGCGACCCGGACGACCCGGCGGCCGTCTCGAGCTACCGCCGTGGATCGCCGGTCTACCGGGCCGAGCGGATCGAGGCCCCGCTGCTCATCCTCCACGGCCGACGCGACCGTCGGGTCGTCCCGCTCATGACCGAGCGGATGGCCGAAGCGCTGACCATCGAGGACAAGGTCCACGAGGTCCATTGGTACGACGAGGAAGCCCACGGGTGGGAGCGACGCGAGAACCGGCGCGACGCCTGGACCCGGATCGTCGCCTTCCTCAAGCTCCACGTCATGGACAAGCCGGCGCCCGGCTGACCGGACAGCCATCGGCGCCCGGACGGGAGGACCACCGTGGCCGAACCCAGCGCCGGAACCCCGCTCGGCTCGCCGGCCGAGACCCCGACCTCACGAGGCGCGCCCCACTCCGGACTGCGGGTGCCGCGCCGGCGGACGAAGCCGGTCCTCGTTGCCGACGTCACCGGCCAGGGGATCAACGCCCGGATCGCCCGGCGGGTGACCGCGGTGATCGGGACGATGTACGCGTTCTACGCGTTCGCCCTGGTCATGGCCGGCTGGATCCTGTGGCAGGCGTTCCTCAGCCCGAAACCGTTCGACCCGTACCCATTCGCGTTCCTGCTCTTTCTGGGCAACCTCGTCCAGCTCCTGCTGATGCCCCTGATCATGGTCGGCCAGAATGTTCAGTCGGCCCACGCCGACGCCATCGAGCAGGCCGACTTCGACGTGGACCGCAAGGCCGAGGAAGAGGTCGAGGCGCTGGCCCGCCAGCTCCGGGCGATCGACCGGCGGACCGTCGAGATCCTCGCCCGGCTGGAGGCCGGCGGAGCTCCGGGCGGGGGCGCCGCTCCCGCGGGCTGACCCTCACGGGACCTGCGGAGACGCCCCTCCGGGCGGGCGGTTCGGCACGGTCCGACGGGCGTCGGCGCGTGTACCATCGGCGCCCATGACGACCCTCCATGAGCTCCCCGAGCGGGCTCTCCGCTCCGGGCTGCTCGCCCTCTCTCACCGGCGACGCCTCGGCGACCTGGCCACCCGGACGGCCCTCACCCGGGCGATGGTCGCCCGCTTCGTCGCCGGCGAGACCCTGGCCGACGCGCTCGACGCCCTGACGATCCTGAAGGCGGCCGGGTTCGCCACGACCGTCGACGTCCTCGGTGAATCGGTCACCGCCCCGGAGGCGGCGACCGCGGCCGCCGAACGCTACCTGGACACGTTGGTCGCGCTCCGGGATCGCGGTCTGGAGGGGAACGTCAGCCTCAAGCTGACCCAGATGGGGCTTGACCTGGATCCGGCCCTCTGTCGGGCCAACCTCGAGCGGATCTTCGGCCGGGCGGCCGAGACCGGCGCCTTCGTCCGGGTCGACATGGAGGACCACACGAAGACCGACGCCACCCTCGACCTGTGGCGGACGGTCCGCCCCCTCGACCCGTCGAGCGGGGTCGTCATCCAGGCCGCCCTCCGGCGCAGCGCCGAGGACGTCGAGCGGCTCATCGCCGAGGAGGCCCCGATCCGGCTGTGCAAGGGCGCCTACAACGAGCCGGGCTCGGTCGCCTTCGGGGCCAAGGCCGAGGTCGACGCAAGCTACGCGGCGATCGTCGAGCGGCTCCTCGTCGACGGCCGGAGCCCTGCCTTCGCGACCCACGACGTGGCGATGATCGACCACGCCGTCCGGTTCGCCCGGGAGCACGGCGTCGAGCGCGACCGGTTCGAGTTCCAGATGCTCTACGGGATCCGGCGCGATCTCCAGGATCGCCTTCTCCGGGCGGGGTACCGGGTGAGGATCTACGTCCCGTACGGTCGCGAGTGGTACCCCTACTTCATGCGTCGGCTGGCCGAGCGTCCGGCCAACGTCGCTTTCCTGATGCGGGCCGTCCTGCGCGAGGGCCGGCGAGACGGCATGGGTCCCGGAGGAGCCGAGCCGGGCTGATCGACCCGGCGATCGAGGCTTCGCTGACGACGAAGGACCGCCGGTCGCCCGGCGGTCCGGATCGTCAAGCCAGGCGACCTCGCGGTCGCCGTCGGCCTAGGTCCAGCGCCGGCCGGCCTCGAGCACGAGGGCCGAGGAGCCGATCGCCGCGAGGGCGAGCAGGACTCGATAGGCCTGCGAGCGGACGAGATCCTTCACGGTTCCCACCTGATCCTTCTCGCCCCGGGTGAGCGCCGCGGCGCCGGTAGGCGCGTTGGCCAGGGTGCGGCGCGCCAGGTTCGCGTCCACGATCCACCTCGGGCTGGTCCGCGACGGAAGTACCGGCAGCCGGGCGGCCTGCGGTCCCTGACGGGTGCAGATCCCTGGCTTTGCGTCCCCGCCTCGCGGCGGGTTTGCCCTGGACGGAGTCCCATCGAGAGGCGCGTCTCGCCTCCGTGACCAACGCTAGGTCCGGGGCCGCCGCAGGGCCTATGGGCCGGTGGTACGGGGCCGGTCCATCAGCCGGGGGATGTGCGTGGGGGCACCGGTCGATGCATCGCCGCCGCGATCGCCACGGCGACCCCCAGCCCGATGAGCAGGTCGCCGATGCTGAATACGTTCGCCAGGGGGAGCCAGGACGGCAGGGCGAGGACGTCGGTCAGCGGGGCGAGAGCCGGCGAAGCGACGATCGCGCTGTTCGAGAAACCGTCGGTCGGGTCCAGCCCGGCGGCCGTCATCGCCGCCGCGGTCGTCGGCATCACCCCGCCGTTGGCGATGATCGCGGCAAGGTTGAGGGTCGCCCCGACGGCGACGATCGGCAGCCCGGTCAGATGGATGTTGCGCAGCACGAAGACGAGGACGGCCCCGGTCGAGACCACGTAGATGGTCGAGCCGAACCCACCGACCGCGTCGCCGATCGGACCGATGAACAGGACGAGCTGGATCCCCAGGCCGAGGAGCGCCAGCGGGACCCAGCGCAGGCCGAGTCCGTCGAGCCGCTCGAGGCGCCCGCCGGTCAGGAAGCCGATGACCACGCCGGCCACGAGGGCGTAGAGGACGAACACCGGCGGTCAGCCGGCCGGCTCGACCGGTGACCCGGTCCCGCTCGCGGCCAGCGCCGTCCGGAGCTGGTCGACGTGGTCCTCGGCATGCCCGACGGCGAAGCGCTCGAGGATCTCCCCGACGGTCATCTCGCCCCGGATCGGATGGAGCCCCCGTCGGGCCAGCCCGCTCGAGCCGAGCTCGGGCAGGCGCCGGGCGTAGCGACCGACGACCGCCTCGATCCGCCCCTGCAGCTCGGCCGGCGGGAGGGTCCGATCGCGGGCGATCGTCTCGGTCCGAACGGGATCGGCGGTCGTCCGCCCGAAGGGGACGGGCTCGCTCGCGCCGCCGACGACCCGCTCGATCTCGCCGAGCCAGAACGGGAGCATCTCGGCGACGTGGGCCAGGACCTCGGTGGGCCCCCAGGCGGATTCGGGGCCGGCGTCGTGGGCGACGTCGTGGAGCGGCCAGGGTCGCCCGGCCTCGACGGCCGGCAGGAGTGCCGCGAACCCTCCCGCCGCGGCGTCCAGCCGGGTGATCGCGTCATCGATCCCGATCATCGTCAGCGTCCACTCCCAGAGGTGTCCCGATACGGGACAGTCTGGCACGACCGGCGGCCGACCCCGGGTCCGTCCTCAGGCCACGCCTCGCGCACGGCGGATCGGGATCGGCTCCGTCGGCGCCTGCTCCCAGCCCGGGACCACGGCGTCGACCCGTCCGCCCCGGAGGAACGGCTCGAGGGCCTCGGCGGGGACCGGTCGGGCGAACAGGTAGCCCTGCCCCCGGGTGCAGCCGAGCCGGCGAAGGGCGACGACCTGCTCGCGTCGCTCGATGCCCTCGGCCACGACCTGGAGACCCAATGCCCGCCCCAGCTGGAGGATCGCCCGGGCCAGGACGGGTCGGCCGCCTGGCTCGCCGACCCCGTCGATGAAGGTCTTGTCGATCTTGAGGATGTCCACCGGGAACCGCTCCAGGTAGCCGAGCGACGAGTAGCCCGTCCCGAAGTCGTCGATCGCCAGGCGGACCCCGAGGCGGCGGAGGTCGGCCAGCTTGCCGATCGTCGCCGCGGTCGTCTGCATCAGGACGGATTCGGTGATCTCCAGGATGAGTCGCGACGGCTCCAGGTCGCTGGCCGCCAGGGCCGCCCCGACCTCGGCGACGAGGTCCGGATGCTGGAACTGGCGGGCCGACAGGTTGACGCTGACCGAGAGGCCGTCGAGGCCGTACCGTTCGCGCCAGGCCTGGGCGTCGCGGCAGGCGTGATCCAGGACCCAGCGACCGATCTGGACGATGAGCCCGGACTCCTCGGCCAGGCCGATGAAGTCGGCCGGCATGAGCAGCCCGTGCCCGGCCGGCTGCCAGCGGACGAGCGCCTCGATCCCGACGATCGAGCCGTTCCCCAGGTCGACGATCGGCTGGTAATGGATCCGCAGCTCGTCGCGGGCCTCGGCGCCGCGCAGGAGCGCCTCGAGTCGGGCACGTTCGGTGGCGGCTTCGCGCAGGCTCGCCCGGAAGACCTCGTAGCGACTCTTGCCGGCGCGCTTGGCCTGGTACATCGCGAAGTCGGCATTGCGCAGGAGCTCGCCGACGTCCTCGCCGCCGGCCGAGGTCAGGGCGATCCCGATGCTCGCCGCGATCGTCGCCGCCGTCTCGCCGATTCGGATCGGCGACCGGAGCGAGTCGAGGAGGCGCTGGGCCACGTGCGTCGCCTCGGTCTCGTCGCGGAGGTCCTCGAGGAGGATCGCGAACTCGTCGCCGCCCAGCCGAGCCGCCGTATCGGCCGATCGGAGGCAGCCCCGGATCCGCTCGCCGACCGCGGCCAGGAGCTCGTCCCCGCCGTGGTGGCCGAGGCTCTCGTTGATCGTCTTGAAGTCGTCGAGGTCCAGGAACAGGACGGCCACGGTCCCGCTCGTCGAACCCGGACGGCGGGCGACCGCGTGCTCCACCCGGTCGCGGAAGAGGGTCCGGTTGGCGAGACCGGTCAGGCCGTCGTGGAAGGCCTGGTGACGGAGCTCGTCGTAGAGGCGGGCGTTCTCGAGGGCGATCCCGGCCTCGGCCGCCAGTGTTCGGGCCAGCCGGATCCGGCGCGAATCGAAGAAGCCGGGCCGGGCCGAGGTGGCCTCGATGGCTCCCAGCGAACGGCCCTTGGCGACCAGCGGGACGATGGCCATCGAGCGCTGGCCGATCGATCGGAGGTAGGCCGTCTCGGCCGGGTCGGCCGCCGGGTCGTCGTCGCTGACGGTGACCGCGACCTGGGTCTCGAGGACCCGCCGGCTGAGCGGGTAATCGGCCAGGTCGTAGGCCTCATCGACGGCGGACCGCCGCTCCGGCGGGTAGTAGCCGAAGGTCAGGACCCGCTCGCCCGACTCGTCCCAGTAGCAGATGCCGCACTCGTCGGCGCCGACCGTCTCGGCCACGTGTCGGGCGGTCAGGTCGCCGATCTCGCGCGGATCCAGGGTCTGGGCCAGCTCGTTCGAGAGGGTGACGACGCTGGCCAGCTCGTTGCCGGTCGTCCGCAGACGGTCGGCGAACTGGCTGACCAGCAGACAGACGATCCCGAAGGCGACGATGACCTCGGAGACGTGGAGGACGCCCCGGACGTCGGCGGGGATCGCCGAGCTCTGGGGGACCAGGTCCGCGCTGACCGCCTGGAACGCGGCGAGGGCGACCACGAAGAGGGTCAACCGCCCGAGCATCCGGCGGTCGAGGTAGGGCAGGGCCACGGCGAGCGGGATGAGTGTGGCGATCGTCCCCGCGCCGGGTTGGGCCATGCCCGCCAGGACCAGGATCGGGACCATCGCCAGGACCAGCCGGACGACCAGGCGATCGATCGGGACCCGACCCAGCCGGGGCAGCGCCCACCAGGCCAGCCAGAGCCCGAAGAAGATGAGCCCGAGACCGCCGGCGATCGCGATCGGGTCGCCGAAGTAGGCGCCCAGGATCCCCTCGGCCAGCCCGAACACGAGCGCGGCAGGTACGGCGACGCGCAGGAACAGGCGCAGCTCGTCGGCCCGGCCGTCGAGGCCCAGGGCGACGGCCTGTTCGGTCGTGCCCGGTCCGGCCTCGCGGACTGCGATCGCGGCGGGATCGACGGCGAGACTCATCCGGGTCAGGGTGCACGCCCGGTGGGTCCCCTGACCACGGGACGTTCGTACCGCCGTGGTCGGCCGTCGGAGCGGCGACCTCCGCCGTCGACGGGCCGTCGACGGGGTCCCATACTGGACGGCCACTGCTCCGTACGGTCGCCAGGAGGACCCTCTCGATGACCGATACCGTCCGGACCGCCGCCGTCGCGGACCAGGCGGGTGCGCGGACCGACCCCGACGCCCACGCCAGGGCCGGCGACTTCCTGCCGCTCAAGGGCATCGACCACGTCGAATTCTGGGTGGGCAACGCCCGCCAGGCGTCGGCCTACTACCGGACCCTGTGGGGGTTCGGGCCGGTGGCCTTCGCCGGTCTGGAGACGAAGGTCCGCGACCGGGCCTCCTACGTCATGGTCCAGAACGACATCCGGTTCGTATTCACCGCGCCGCTCACCCCGGACGGCGAGATCGCCGAGCACGTCCGGGCCCACGGCGACGGGGTCCACGACATCGCCTTCGCCGTCGATGACGTCGAGAGCGCCTGGCGCGCAACGACCGCCCGCGGCGCCGTGTCGGCCCTGCCTCCGGCCGAGCTGGACGGCGGCGAGGATGGGGTGCTCCGCAAGGCCTCGATCCGGACCTACGGCGAGACGCTCCACTCCTTCGTGGACCGGAGCGCCTACCGAGGCGTCTTCGCGCCGGGGTATCGCCGGGTGCGCGACCCGGCCCGGCCGGCCGGCGGCCTGTCGCTCCTGGAGGTGGACCACTGCGTCGGCAACGTCGGACTGGGCGAGATGGACCGCTTCGTCGACTACTACCGCGACGTGCTCGGCTTCAGCCAGCTCATCCACTACGACGACAAGGTCATCCACACCGAGTACAGCGCCCTGATGTCGAAGGTCATGACCAACGGCAACGGCCGGATCAAGTTCCCGATCAACGAGCCGGCCGCCGGCAAGAAGAAGAGCCAGATCCAGGAGTACCTCGACTGGTATCGCTCGCCCGGCTGCCAGCACATCGCCCTGCGGACCGAGGACATCGTCGCGACGGTCCGCAGGCTGCGCGACAATGGGGTGGAGTTCCTGGGATTGCCGCACGAGTACTACGCGACCCTGGCCGACCGGGTCGGCGACGTGGGCGTCCCGATGGACGTGCTCGAGGAGCTGGGGATCGAGGCCGACCGCGACGAGGAGGGCTTCCTCCTCCAGATCTTCACCCGGCCGGTCCAGGACCGGCCCACGTTCTTCTTCGAGATCATCGAACGGCACGGCTCGCGCGGCTTCGGGGTGGGCAACTTCAAGGCCCTCTTCGAGGCGATCGAGCGCGAGCAGGCGAAGCGGGGCAACCTGTAGCTGCCGGCATCCGCCGTCGGGGTCGGGGACCGTCGACCTCGCCGCCGGACCGGGCGAGGGTCGAGGTGCGCCGAAGCGTCCGTCTGGAGCACATCGCGACCTGGCTCGCGCTGGCGGGCTCGATCGGGCTGGCCCTCGTGTTCGTCTGGGGCCGGGCGACCGCCCCATCCGACGATGCCCGGATCAGCTTCTACGGCGATGGATGGTCGAGGGCCGGCGTCCGGATCGCGCCGATCGACGCGCCCGCGGCCGGACTCCAGGACGGTGACCTCGTCGTCGCTGTGAGCGACCGGACGCTGGAGGCCTGGCTCGGTCGGGCGACGGACCCGTCGGCCGACCGGCCGGACGGCGCGGCCCCGATCCCCTACGCGGTGATCCGGGACGAGGCGCCGCTCTCCGTACCGGTGACCTGGACGGTGCCGGCGGTCGGGGCCACCCTGCTCGAGGGATGGAGCGTGATCCTCTTCTCACTGAGCGTCGCCGCCATGGCGGCCTTCGTCTTCGCCCGCCGACCCGACGTACCGGCGGCCACGGCGCTCATGCTGGCCGCCTGCGGGGCGGCCGGGAGCAGCGTGCCCTGGTTCCTGGGCACCACCGTCAGCGACATCGTCCAGGGGACCCCGTTCCTGCTCTACGCCCTCGTGACCGGCCCGCTGTACATGGTCCTCTGGCCGGCCGGCCTGCATCTCGCCCTGGTCTTCCCGGCGCCCCTGCCGGTCACCGGCCGGCATCGCTGGCTCGTCCCGGGGGTCTACGCGGCGGCCCTCGGGGCGTTCGCCGTCGCCCTGCTCGTCGGTCGGTACGCGACGTCGACGGACCTCGAATGGGTGGGGACATGGCCGACCGCCCAGGTCGCGGTCGTCGTCCCGGTGCTGACGCTCTCCCTGGCGCTCATGGTTCGGAGCTACCGGCGGACCCGGGACCTCGCGGCCCGGACGAAGATCCGTTGGGCCTGGCTCGGCGCGGTCGCCAGCGCCACGGTGGGGCTCGCCTGCTTCATGCTCCCCGAGCTCCTGTTCCACCACCCGCTGCTGCCCGAGTCGTGGATCGGCCTGGTCGCCCTGCCGTTGCCGCTGGGTCTCGCCGCCGGCATCCTGCGCGACCGGCTGTTCGACATCGACGTCGTCATCCGTCGAGCGTTCGTCTACGGCGGGTTGACCCTCGGCGTGGTGGCCTCCTACGTCGCCGTCGCATCGGCGATCACGGCCGTCGTCGGTGCCGATCACGGCTTCGGGGTCTCGCTCCTGGCGACGGGGGTGTCGGCCCTGATCGCGCTCCCGCTCCGGGACGGGCTCCAGCGGGCCGTGAACCGGCTCCTGTATGGCGACCGGGACGCACCCTGGCGAGCGATGCGCCGGCTCGGTCAGCGCCTCGACCTGGCCGCGGAGCCCGGCCGGGTCTTCCCGGCCGTCGTCGACACCGTGGCCGATGCCCTCCGGTCGCCGTACGTCGCCCTCGAGACCCTGGACGCCACCGGCGGCACCGCGACCGTCGCCGTGCGCGGTGCGCCCCAGGAGGCCGTCGTCGTCGTGCCCCTCGTGCACGGCGCGGACCGTGTCGGGACCCTCCGGCTCGGCGTCCGCCGTGGGGAGCGGGGCTTCCGTCCCGATGAGACGGACCTGCTCGACGGCCTGGCCCGGCAGGCCGGCGGCGCGATCCACGCCCTGCGCCTGCGCGCCGACCTCGTCCGATCCCACGAGCGGCTGGTGGTCGCCCGTGAAGAGGAGCGGCGGCGCCTCCGTCACGATCTGCACGACGGGCTCGGACCGTCGCTGGCCGCGATCGGGCTCCGCGCCGAGGCTTCGGCCGAGCTGCTGGTCGCGGACCCGGAGGCCGCCCGGCGTCTCCTCGACGAGCTGGGGGCGGACGTCCGGACGACCCTCGACGACCTCCGGCGTCTCGTCGACGGGCTCCGGCCGCCGGCGCTCGACGAGCTCGGGCTGGTCGGCGCGATCGGCCGACAGGCGGCTCGACTCGAGGGCTCGGCCGGCACCGGCCGGGGGACGGCGATCACCGTGGAGGGCCGGCCCTCGCCGCTCCCGGGTCTGCCGGCCGCGGTCGAGGTCGCGGCCTACCGGATCGCGGTCGAAGCGCTGACGAATGCAGTCCGCCACGCCGACGCCCGGACCTGCGCCGTACGGCTGGAGGTCGCCGACGATCTGGTCATCGAGGTCGTCGACGACGGCACTGGGTTGCCGGCCGGTCGCCCCTCCGGCACCGGGCTCGAATCCATGGAGACGAGGGCCGCCGAGCTCGGCGGGACACTCCGCATCGACCGGCGCCGTGGGGGCGGGACCCGGCTGGAGGCGCGGATCCCGATCCCTGGATCGCGGGCGCAGCCGGACGCACCCGCGGTCGCGGCGGAGGCCGTCCGACCGTGACCGGGTCCGGGGGCGGGGGCCCGATCCGCGTCCTGATCGTCGACGACCACGCCTCGTTCCGATCCGGGCTCCGGGCGCTCCTCGAGACGGCCGACGATCTGATCGTGGTCGGCGAGGCAGGGTCGGGCGTCGAGGCGGTCGCGAGCGCGGCGCGCCTCCACCCCGACGTGATCCTGATGGACGTCACGATGCCCGGCGGGGACGGGATCGGGGCGACCGAGCGGATCGTGGACGCGATGCCCCATGTGGCGGTGGTCGTGCTCACCATGGACGGCGGGGACGGGTCGGTCCATCGAGCCATCCGCGCCGGGGCCCGCGGGTACGTGCTCAAGGGCGCCCAGCGCCAGGAGCTGCTCCGGGCCATCCACGCCGCGGCCGCGGGGGAGGCCATCTTCGGGCCCGTCGTCGCCCGCCGGCTCGCGACCTATCTCGCGACCCCGGAGGCCGCCCCGGCCAGGCCCTTCCCGGCTCTCACGGACCGCGAGCACGAGGTCCTCGACCTGCTCGCCCGGGGGCGGTCCAACGCCGAGATCACGGAGCGGCTCGGGCTGTCGCCGAAGACGGTCCGCAACCACGTGTCGAACATCTTCGCCAAGCTCGACGCGCGCGACCGGGCCGACGCGATCGTCCGCGCCCGGGAGGCCGGGATGGGCGGGGAGCCCCGGCGCGCCGGCTGAGCGGGGTCGCGGCGCGACCGAGGATCGGGACACCGTTCGGGACCCCGGTCCCATGACGGCGGGACAGCCCACGGCCCAGGGTCGGGCCATGATCCGATCGCTCGTCCGCCGGGCACTCCCGATCGCAGCCGCTGCGTTCGTGGCCTGCGCCGTCGTCCAGGTGTTCCTCGCCGGCCTCGGCGTCTTCGACGATCCGAAGGCCTTCGTCAGCCATCGCGAGTTCGGCTACCTGTTCGGGTGGCTGACCCTCGTCGTCCTCGTGTTCGCGCTCCTCGGTCGGTCGCCCCGGCGGATCGTCGGCCTGTGCGTCCTGCTCCTCGTCCTGTTCGCCTTCCAGTCGGTGTTCATCGCGCTCCGGGTCGACTACCCGGCCGTGGCCGCCCTCCACCCGGTGAACGGCTTCGCGATCATCCTCGTCGGCATCGCGATCACCCGGTCGGCCTGGGCGACGCGTGCGGTCGCCGCCGTCGCGGACAGCCCGGATCGGGTCGCCGCGCTGAGCGCGAGCCCGGACCCCGGCTGATGGTCACCGTCGCCAGCTGGGCCTACGACCTCATGTACCGGTTCGGGGCTCCGTGGGAGGGCGCCGACCGGGTCGAGCTCCGGGCGCTGATCGCCGACGGTCGCTGCAGCCCCGAGACGCTCCGCCGCCCCGGCGCGCCCGCGGCCGGGGCGATCGATCTGGGCTGTGGCGCGGGCGGCGTGTCGCTCGAGCTCGCCGAGGCCGGCTTCGCGGTGACCGGGGTGGACTTCTCGCCGATCGCCCTGGCCAAGGCTCGCGCCGCCGCCGAGCGCCGCCGCCTGGGCCCGGAGCAGGTCCGGTTCGTGGCCGGCGACCTGACCGGCGGTCCGCTGCCCGGGATCACCGGGCCGTTCGACCTGCTCGTGGACTACGGGACCCTGGACGACCTCCCCGAGCCGGGTCGGCGGGCGATGGCCCGCTCCGTCACCGGGCTCGCCCGACCCGGCTCGCGTCTGTTCGTATTCGCCTTCTCCGGGCGTCCGGAGGACCTGCCGCGATTCAGCTTCGGTGGCCCCTCGCGGATGTTCCCCGGCCTGGTGCCCGGCGAGATCGAGCGGCTCTTCGAGCCCGCCTTCCGGGTCGAGGTCATCGAGGCGCCGACCAGGACCCGCCATATCGCCACCTACCTGCTCGAGCGGACGGCCACGACCGATGACTGACAGCATCACGATCGCCGCCTGGCTGCTCGTCGGCGGTCCGGTGGTCGCCGTGGTCTGTCTGTCCTATCCGCCCCTGTGGCGGGTCTGGACCGTGCCCCGCGAGGAGCACCTGGCGCTCGTGGCGGGCCACCGCCTGGCCTGGACGATGGCCAACGTCGGGTTCACCACCGCGACCGTCCTTACGGCCGGGGGGCTCGTCCTCCTGGCCGGGTCCGTCGACGTGGATGGACGCTCGAAGGCGATCCTGGTGGCCGGGGCGGTGGCCTATGCGATCGCCGGCACGCTGTGGTGCGCGGTCCTGGGGATCCGCACCCGCATGACACCAGCCCTCGCGGCGCTGGTCGCCGCAGGCACGCCGACGGAACCTGTAGAGACGCTCCTCGGGAGCGCCATCGGTGGCCTGTACGCGAGCTTCCTGGTGACGACCGGCATCGCGCTCACCGCCATCGGATCGGCGCTGGCCCAGGCAGGCGGCGTCGGTGGCCCCGTGCCCTGGCTCGCCACGCTGATCGCGGCGCTCGCTGTCGCGCGCTTCGTAACATCCGGCGACGTGATCCCGGCAGTCATCTATCTGCCGACGCTCCTCATCGGGATCGCGCTCCTCGTCGGTCCGGGGTGAGCGGAGACGACATGGACCGCGAAGGAGGTACGACCATGACGGACCTTGGGGCGCTCGCCGCGCCGGAGCCGCGGACCGCTCCTCGGCTGGACGTCGTCGCGCAGGTGACGCTCGCGAGCGCGCTGCTCGGGGCGATCGGCATCGTCTTCCTCGTGCTGATGTTCGGGTCGTTCGCGCTCGGCGCGCGACCGGCGGCGATGGCCTTCGGGTGGATCAATGACGTCCTGGTGATGGTCTCCTACCTCCTCGCCGCTCCAGCCGCCATCGTCCTGCGAGGGATCCTCGGTCGGTACGCTCCGATCCCGAGCGCCCTCGCGACGGTCGTCGGGCTCGCCTCGATCGCCGCGATCGTGGTCCTGCAGTTCCTCCTCGTCGTCGGGGTCCTGACCTTCGAGGCGGAGATCGGTCCCGCCTCGTTCGCCTACCTCGGGCTCGCAGCCTGGCTCGTGGTGACGGGCTACCTCGGCCGACGGAGCGGTCTCCAGCCGCGTGGTCTCGCCATGGGCGTGCTTGGGGCCACCTACCTCGGGTATCCCGTCTGGGCATACTGGATGGGTCGCGAGTTCAGACGCCCGGCGTCATCCCCCGATCACGGGCGATCCGCCGGCGACCGGGAGGGATAGCGTTCGTGTACGAGCTGGTGAAGTACGTCCACATCCTGTGTGCGGTCGTCTGGGTGGGCGGCGCCTTCTACGCCCAGATCCTGGCGATCCGCTCGATGCGCTCGGACGACCCGGCGGACCTCCCGAAGCTGGGTCGCCACATCGAGTTCATCGGGACGCGCATCTTCCTGCCGGCGTCGATTCTGCTCTTCGTCGCCGGCCTGATCATGACCTCGCAGCGCTGGGCGTTCCAGCAGACCTGGATCTCGATCGCGATCGTGCTGTGGCTGTTCTCGGCGCTGGTCGGTTCGCTCTACCTCGGCCCGCGGTCGAAGCGGGTCGCGGAGATGTTCGAAGCGGAGGGCCCGACCTCCGTGCCGGCGCGAGCGCTGCTCGGTCGGCTGTTCCTCGTCTCGCGCGTCGAGCTGGGGGTCTTCGCGGTCACCATCGCCCTGATGGTCGCCAAGCCGACGCTGGGCTGACCGAGCCGGCGGGCGAAGCGCGGAAGCCTCGAGCCAGGCTCCCGCGTCGCCGCAAGGAGAGGCGTCGGAGGCCGTCGTCCATGCTTCGTCGCCGGACGGTCGGCGGGGTCCGTCTAGACTGCGGCCATGAAGCTCGCCCACGTCCGTGAGCGACACGCCCCGCGAGGCACGCCGTACCGGCTGGCCGCGGCCTTCGACGAGGCTGCCGGGACTTGGCTCGACCTCGATCCGGCCCGCCGTCGGCTGGTCGCCGCGGATCCCCGGCGGGCGCACAACGACGCGCTCTACCGGACCCCGTTGAGCACCCTCGACGCGCATCTCGGGAACGGCCTGAGGGTCGCGCCGCTGGGCGAGATCCTCGACCGGTTCACGGCCGCCGGGGAGGATGACGAGGCGCTCCTCCCGGGCCCGGGCCTCGTCTTCGGGCCGCCGATCCTGCGGCCACCCGCGCTGCGCGACTTCTATGCCTTCGAGCGGCACGTCGCCACGATGTGGAGCCGGCGCGGCGGCGAGGTCCCCGAGGCGTGGTACCGGCTGCCGATCTTCTACTTCGGCAACGTCTCGGAGCTGCGCGGGCCCGGCGAGCCGGTCTGGGCGCCGCGTGGCTCGACCGAGCTCGACTTCGAGCTCGAGGTCTGCGCGCTCGTGGATACGCCGGTGCGGGACCTCCCGGAGGAGCGCGCCGAGGCGGCGATCGGCGGCTATACGATCCTCAACGACTGGTCCGCCCGCGACCTCCAGCGCGAGGAGACTTCGGTCCGGCTCGGCCCGGCCAAGGGCAAGGACTTCGCGGCCTCGATCGGCCCCTGGTTGGTGACCCCCGACGAGCTGGCGTCTGCGCGTCTGCCTGGAGCCACGGGGCCCGACCTGGCGATGACCGCCGAGGTGCGGACCAACGACGGCGTAGCGGTCCCGGTCGGTGGCGGCAGCTGGGCCTCGGCCCGGTTCTCGTTCGGGCGGATGCTCGAGCGGGCGTCGAGCGACGTGGGGATCCGCCCCGGCGAATTGCTCGGCAGCGGGACGGTCGGCACGGGCTGCCTGCTCGAGATGCGGGACGAGACGCTCGGGCGGTACCTCCTGCCCGGCGACGAGGTCGTCCTCGGGATCGAACGCCTCGGCGAGATCCGCACGCCGATCGTGGAGCGACCGGGTTGAGCGCGGATCCGACCCGGCCGAGCACGGACCCGACCCGGTCGGCCGAGGCGGGGTCGGTGCCGGTCCGGATCGAGCGGATGCGGCCCGGTCACTGGCCGGCCGTCCGGGCGATCTACGAGGCCGGGATCGCGACCGGGGACGCCACCCTGGAGCAGTCGGCCCCCGACTGGGAGACCTGGGACGCCGGTCACCGTCCGGATTGCCGGTTCGTCGCGGTCGATCGCGAGCACGTCCTCGGTTGGGTCGCCCTCGCCCCGGTCTCAGGCCGACGGGTCTACGAGGGCGTCGCCTGGATCAGTGTCTACGTAAGCACCGGGGCGCAGGGTCGCGGGATCGGGCGGGCCCTCCTGACCGAGGCCATCGACGCCTCGGAGGCCGCCGGGATCTGGACGCTCCAGGCGGGGATCCTGGCCGAGAACGCGGCCAGCCTGGCCGTCCACCGCCGGGTCGGGTTCCGGCGGGTCGGCGTCCAGCAGCGTCTCGGTCGGGACGCCCACGGCCGCTGGCGCGACCGGATCCTCCTCGAGCGTAGGAGCACGACGGTCGGGGCCTGACGCAGGCAGGGTCTTCCCGCGGAAGGTCAGGGCGTCGTCTGGATCCCCGAGATCTGGCTGCCCAGGAAGATCAGGGCGACGATGCCGACGAACATGGACAGTCCGAGCACGCCCACGATCACGATGCAGCCCACGAGCAGGCCGTTCGATGATCCCCGGGGCTGGACGATGGCGGTCCCGGCGAACTTGTCGTGGAGGCCCTGGTGGATCGCGTTCGACGCGACCGACACCAGCAGGACCACGCTCCAGACGAGGGCCAGGAGGTTCCCGAGGTTGGCCAGGGCCGGGACGATCGCCAGCAGGTAGAGCCACTGCCCGTAGGCCAGCCAGCGTCTGACCGCTTGCTCGCGGGTCACCGTTCGGCCGTCCATGGCATTCCCGATCTGGAGCTTGAGCAGACGCATCCCGAAGGTCGCCCGGCGCCGTCCGGTCCAGAGCAGGACGAAGTAGACAAGGTCGAGCACCATGAACCCGGTCGTCGCCACCGCTGTCGCGACGCTGCCGCTGCCCAGGACCCCGACTACGACGACGGCCAGGGCGATGCTGACGACGCCGAGGATGAAGCTGTCGAGGATGAAGGCGACCAGGCGGGCCACTGTCCCCGCGTAGATGAGATCCGGGGCGCCGGGGACGGCGACGCCGCCGCGGTCCGGGGGCGTGTCCCAGCGGACCGGCGGCTCAGCGGTCGTCCCGCTCGGCGATGCGTCCGAGGAAGGCCCGCCGGACCAGTCGAGGGGCGCCGCAGGAGGCGGCGGGACGAAGAGCGGTGGCTCGACGGGTGTCGGCGCGGCGGGTACCGGCGCCGGCTCGGCTGGCCCCGGCCCCGGCGTCACCGGCGCCGGCGTCGGCGCGATCGGTTCGGTCGCATCGGACCCGAACAGGGGCGGCTCGTCCATGGCTCGACTCCCTTCTCCGGCGACGGCGCGACCAGGCGGTAGCGTCGCCGAGCGTCACGCTACAGGACCGACGCGTCCGTCCGGTCGACCGTTTCGCGATGGCTACACTGGTCGGGCCGTCAGGAGGAGCCGTCGATGTTCTACGTCTCGCGCGGGAACGTCCCGCCCAAGCGTCACACCCAGCACCGCGCGCCGGACGGCTCGCTCTACGCCGAGGAGCTCTTCGGGGTCGAGGGCTTCGCCGGTCGGAACTCGCTCCTCTACCACCTCCAGCCGCCGACCCGGACGAACCGGATCGAGGCGGTCGGGCCGGTCCGGGTCGAGGAAGCCGACGACGGCGTCCATCGTCACCGGCTGGTCGACGCCTCGACCCTCCCGCTCAAGGGCGACGCGGTGACCGGTCGGGTGCCCCTCTTCTTCAACGGGGACGTCACGTTCGGGGTCGTCCGCCCGGCCGAGGCGATGCCCGAGACGGTCTTCTACCGCAACGGCGAAGGCGACGAGCTCATCTTCGTCCACGAGGGGGAGGGGACCTTCGACAGCATCTTCGGCCCCCTCCGATACGGCCCGGGCGACTACCTGGTGATCCCGATCGGGACGACCTGGCGGCTGGCGCCCGACGCGGGGTCCGTCCAGCGGATGCTCTGGCTCGAATGCCCCTCCGAGCTCGAGCCGCCGAAGCGCTATCGCAACGACTACGGCCAGCTCCTGGAGCACTCGCCGTACTACCAGCGGGATATCCGGGTCCCGGCCGAGGTCCCGGCCCGGACGACGAGGGCGAGTTCCGCATCCACGTCAAGGCCCGCGGTCGGCTGACGGCGTACCACTACGCGAGTCACCCGTTCGACCTGGTCGGCTGGGACGGCTACCTCTGGCCGTACGCCTTCAACATCGCCGACTTCGAGCCGATCACCGGTCGGGTCCACCAGCCGCCGCCGGTCCACCAGACGTTCGGCGCCCGGAACTTCGTGGTCTGCTCCTTCGTGCCTCGCAAGTTCGACTACCACCCGCTGGCCATCCCGGCGCCCTACAACCACTCGAACATCAACAGCGACGAGGTGATCTACTACGTCGCCGGGAACTTCATGAGCCGGCGCGGAGTGGGGATCGCCAGCTTCACCCTTCACCCCGCGGGGATCCCCCACGGTCCGCACCCGGGCACGGTCGAGGCCTCGATCGGCAAGGAGGCCACCGAGGAGCTGGCGGTCATGGTCGACACCTTCCGCCCCCTCCACCTCACGAAGCAGGCCGCCGCCCTCGAGGACGCCCGCTACCCCTACTCCTGGCTGCCGGCCGCCGACGCGCCCGGCGAGGCTCAGGATCTGGCCGAGCGCGGACCGGAGGCGTTCCCGGACTGAGCGTTCAGGCGGTCGTGGAGGATGTCCGCGCGCGTTGGTCGCCGGCGATCTCGAGCCGGGCGTCGCCGCCCGCGAACGGTCGCTCGCCGGTCATCGCCTCGACCCGGTCCCACAGGGCCCGCCGCGTCTCCGACGAGAGTCGGGTCATCGGGACGCGGTCGAACGGCCGGACGCGGCGGTCCAGGAAGAGCTTCCCGGTGACCCGGCCGGCCTCCTCGGCCGAGGCCAGCCAGACGATCGTGTCGGCGCCCTCGGTCGGCGTCCGGAGGTACCGGCCGACGAGTCGGGCGAAGCCCGGCAACGACTCCACCAGCCCGGGCGTGTCGGCCCACCCTGGGTGTGCCGCGTTGGCGACGACACCGTACGGTCGCAGCCGCCGGGCCCACTCGCGCATCAGCGTCACCTGGGAGCGCTTGGCCCGGGCATAGGCGATCGTCCCCGAGTAGACGCCCTCGGCGAACGACAGGTCGTCGAGGTGCAGTTGGGCGGCGTACAGGCCGCCCGACGTGACGGCCACGAGCCGGCCGCCGGGTCGGGCGGTCAAGAGGGGCAGGAGCCGGCTCGTGAGGACGAACGGCCCGAGGACCATCGTCGCCAGGGAGAGCTCGAACCCCTCATCGGTCAACGTCCGGGTCGGGAACATCGCCCCGGCGTTGTCCACGATGACGTCGATCCGCGGCTCGTCGGCCAGGATCGCGTCGGCCGCCTCCCGGACGGACGCCAGCGAGCTCATGTCGGCGCGGTAGGTCGCGATGGCCTGGTGGCCGGTCCAGGCCACCAGCTCCGTGCGGACACGCTCGAGCCGCCCGTCGTCGCGACCCACCAGGAGGAGCCGGGCACCCATCGCCGCGAAGGCGCTGACCGCCGCGCGGCCGAGCCCGGAGGTGGGTCCGGTCACCAGCACCGTCCGACCGGCCAGCGAGCGATGCCCGTCCTCGTCCCAGCCGTACATCCGGCGGCGGAGGTCGTAGCCGATCCGGCTGAAGCTGGGCGC
Organism: uncultured Chloroflexia bacterium; assembly: GCA_963809595.1. Lineage (GTDB taxonomy): Bacteria > Chloroflexota > Limnocylindria > Limnocylindrales > CSP1-4 > Chersky-267. The sequence goes on from CAWEKG010000004.1 coordinate 354,057, forward strand.
GACCAGGAGCTCCAGGGCGTCGTCGACGAGATCGCGCGGATCCATCACATCCTCGGTTCGGCACGGCCCGACGCCCGGATCGGCTCCCCGTCCGAACGACTCGGTGTACGGTCCGATGATGCACCCGATCGGCGTTCCGGGTCCTTCGGCCCGACCGACCGGCCCCTTCGACGGCCAGACGCTGACGGATCGACCGCCCTGTCGGTCGGCTACTCGTCGGCGACCCGCAGGGTCACCCCCCGGCCGAGCGACGGCGGCGCCGCCTGGGCGAGCAGGACCCCGCCGATGACCAGGGCGCCGCCCACCAGCTGGATCGGTCCCAGGGTCTCGCCGAAGAGGATCGCCGCCAGGGTGATCGTCCAGACCGGCTCGAAGGTCGAGATGAGTGAAGCCTGAGCAGCGCCTACCCGTCGGGCCCCGGCGTAGAAGGTCTGGATCGCGATGAAGGTGGCCACCACCCCGACCCCCAGGATCCCGGGCCAGGCGTCGCTCGGGACCTGGGCCGGGAGGACCGGACGGTCGGTGGCCAGGGCGAGGACCCAGAAGCCGATCGCGGTGGCGGTCATCATCAGGGCCGTCGCCGCGGCCGGGGACGCGCCGTCGTCGGTCTCCTCGCCCACCCGGTCGGTCCGCTCGCCGGAGAGCCGTGCGGAGAGGACGATCCAGACCGCGTAGATGAGCGGTGAGGCGACGATCAGGACCAGGCCCAGGGTCGGCGGCATCGACCCGGTCGGGACCCCGCCGAGGGCCAGGACGACCCCGGCCAGGGCCAGCCCCAGGGCCATCCACGGCCGCCGGCCCACGAGCGGCTGGCCGACCCTGAGCGAGAGGACGGCGACCACCGGCGGGTAGATGTAGACGATCAGGGCCGCCAGCGAGACGGGCACGGTCTGGATCGAGGCGTAATAGGTGCCCGAGTTGCCCAGGTAGAGCACGCCCAGTGCGAGTGCCGCCACCACCCGCCGGCGAGGCAGCCGGCGCAGGCCGGCCCGACGCCGGCTCGAGCTGAGCAGCCAGAGCCAGGCCAGGCTCGATCCGATGAGGAATCGCCAGGCCAGGAGGGTCAGCCAGTCGACCCCGGCGGCGTAGACAGGCTGGGCGAAGAGGCCGCCCGACCCGAAGGAGGCTGCCGAGACGAGGACGATGGCGACGCCCACCAGCCGATGACGGTCCACCGGCCGAGCGTAGCAGGGGCCGACCCCTGCGCGATCCCTCGGACGGATTACACTTCCGGGGTGGCTGGACTGACCGAACGCGCCGTCTCGACCCGGGTGCCCTCACTCGCCCGGGAGACCCTTCGGGTGGTCGACCGGCGCGACCCGCTGACCGTCCCGAAGGGGACCGCGCTAGGGGCCTGCCTCCAGCTCGTCGAGGACTCCGGGGTCGGCGACTCGGTCCTCGTCACGGACCGCGACGGGACCCTGCTCGGGGTCCTCACCGAGCGGGACATCTTCGGGGTGATCCTCGGCGGCTCGGTCAACCTCGAGGCCCCGGTCGAAACCCTGATGAATCGGACCCCGCGGACGCTCCGACCGGAGCAGACGGTCCACGACGCGATCCGGCTCTTCGCCGACGGGCGCTTCCGGAACGTCCCCCTCGTGGACGACGCCGGTCGGGCGGTGGGCATCGTCCGCCAGCAGGACATCCTCAAGTACCTGGCCGAGGCGTTTCCCGAGGAGCTCCTCAACCTCCCGCCCCGACCGCACCAGCGGATCAAGGAGTCAGAGGGCGCGTGACCACCCCGACCACGGAACGTCAGCTGCCCGTCCAGGAGCTCGAGCGGGTCACCATCCGGTTCGCCGGCGATTCCGGCGACGGGATGCAGGTCACCGGTACCCAGTTCACCCGGACCGCCGCGGTCTTCGGCAACGACATCAGCACGTTCCCGGACTACCCGGCTGAGATCCGCGCCCCGGCCGGCTCGCTGCCCGGTGTCTCGGGCTTCCAGATCAGCTTCTCCAGCTCGGACATCCACACCCCCGGCGACCAGCCCGACGTCCTCGTGGCGATGAACCCGGCCGCCCTCCGGGCGAACGTCGGCGACCTGCCGCCGGGCGGCGCGCTCATCGTCAACACCGACGCCTTCACCGGCCCCAACCTGACCAAGGTCGGCTACGCGGCCAACCCGCTCGAGGACGGCTCGCTCGGCGCCTTCCACGTCTTCGAGATCCCGATCTCCACCCTCAACGCCCGGGCGCTCGAGGGTCTCGAGATGACCAGCAAGCAGGTCGACCTGACCAAGAACTTCTTCGCCCTGGGGGTCATGTTCTGGCTCTACGAGCGGAGCATGGAACCGACGATCCGCTGGATCGACGACAAGTTCGGCAAGCGCCCGGTCATCGCCGAGGCGAACAAGCGGGCCCTCAAGGCGGGCTACGCGTTCGGCGAGACGACCGAGATCTTCCACACCAGCTACCGGGTGGCGCCGGCCCACCTCGCCCCCGGGACCTACCGCAACATCACCGGCAACGAGGCCACGGCCCTCGGCTTCGTGGCGGCCTCGCAGAAGGCCGGCCGACCGCTCTTCTACGGCTCGTACCCGATCACCCCGGCCAGCGAGATCCTCCACCAGCTCTCCGGCTACAAGCAGTTCGGGGTGACGACCTTCCAGGCCGAGGACGAGATCGCCGCGATCGGCTCGGCGATCGGCGCCAGCTACGGCGGGGCGATCGGCATGACCGGGACGTCCGGGCCGGGGATCGCCCTCAAGAGCGAGGCGATGGACCTGGCCGTGATGATCGAGCTGCCGCTCGTCATCGTCGACGTCCAGCGGGCCGGCCCGTCGACCGGGATGCCGACCAAGAACGAGCAGTCCGACCTGCTCCAGGTCATGTTCGGGCGGAACGGCGACTCGCCGATGCCGGTCGTGGCCCCGGCGACCCCGGGCGACTGCTTCGACTCGCCTTCGAGACCGTCCGCATCGCCCTGAAGTACATGACCCCGGTCGTCTTCCTGTCGGATGCGTTCCTCGCCAACGGGTCCGAGCCGTGGCTCATCCCGGAGGTGGACGACCTGCCCGACCTGACCGTCCCGAACCGGACCGAGGCCGAGGGCTTCCAGCCCTACGGCCGCGACCCGCTCACCCTCGCCCGGCCCTGGGCGGTCCCGGGCACGCCCGGGCTGGAGCACCGGATCGGCGGCCTCGAGAAGGCCGACGTGACCGGCAACGTCAGCTACGACCCGGACAACCACCACCGGATGACCGAGCTGCGGGCGGCCAAGGTCGCCGGGATCGCCGACGACATCCCCGACCTCGAGGTCTTCGGTCCCGAGCGGGGCGAGCTGCTCGTCCTCGGCTGGGGCTCCACCTACGGCGCGATCCGGAGCGCGGTCGAGCGGCTCCACGCCCAGGGCCGGAGCGTCGCCCACGCCCATCTGCGCCACCTCAACCCGTTCCCGGCGCAACACCGGCGACGTCCTTCGGAGCTATCGCCGGGTGCTCATCCCCGAGGTCAACCTGGGCCAGCTCCTCCTGCTCGTCCGGGCCCGCTACCTGGTCGACGCGGTCGGCTACGACCGGGTCCGGGGCAAGCCGTTCCGGATCGCCGAGATCGAGGACGAGGCGTCCGCCTCCTCGAGGATGGAGGGGACGCCCGATGACCGATCCGACCGCCGCGACGCAGCCGCCGCTGAGCCCCGAGAACGAGCGGGTCCTCGACCAGCTCCAGGCCGCCGTGCCGCTCACCCGCAAGGACTTCGTGTCCGACCAGGAGGTCCGCTGGTGCCCGGGCTGCGGCGACTACTCGATCCTGGCCCAGACCCAGAAGGTCATGCCCGACTTCGGCTACCCGCGCGAGAACATCGTCTTCATCAGCGGGATCGGCTGCTCGGGCCGGTTCCCGTACTACATGAACACGTACGGCTTCCACTCGATCCACGGTCGCGCGCCGACCCTGGCCACCGGACTCAAGGCGGCCCGGCCGGACCTCATGGTCTGGGTGGTCACCGGCGACGGCGACGCCCTGTCGATCGGCGGCAACCACACCCTCCACACCCTGCGCCGGAACGTCGACGTCAAGATCGTCATGTTCAACAACCGGATCTACGGGCTGACCAAGGGCCAGGCCTCGCCGACGTCCGAGTTCGGCAAGGTCACGAAGTCGAGCCCGTCGGGCACGATCGACCAGCCGATCAGCCCGCTCTCGATCGCCCTGGCCGCCGAGGCCAGCCTGATCGCCCGGACCGTCGACACCCACACCGAGCACATCCAGGCCACCCTCGAGCGGGCCGGGCGCCACCACGGCTCGGTCTTCGTCGAGGTCCTCCAGAACTGCAACATCTTCAACGACGGCGCCCACCGCGAGTTCACCGACCGCGAGGTGCGTCGAGGACCGGATGCTCGTTCTCGAGCACGGCCAGCCGATGATCTTCGGCAAGGACCGCGACAAGGGGCTCCGCCTGAACGGGCATCGGCCCGAGGTCGTGACCCTCGGCGTGGACGGGATCACCGAGGCGGACCTCCTGGTCCACGACGAGGGCGATCCGCTCATCGCGTTCATGCTCAGCCGGATCTACTGGCCGGAGTTCCCGGTCCCGGTCGGGGTCATCCGGGACGTCCAGCGCCCGACCCACGACGAGCTCCTCACCGCCCAGCTGGAGGAGGCCGTCGCGAAGCGCGGACCGGGCGACCTGCGAGCGCTGCTCCTCGGCGGGGAGACCTGGACGGTCGAGTAGCGACGAGACGAGGGAGGCCCGGATGATCCACTGCCCGGTCTGCGGTCACGACAACTACGCCGGCGAGGACGCCTGCGAGGCGTGCGGGGCCGACCTGCGCTCCGTCGACGTCCCCCAGGACGCCATCGACTTCCACGGGCGCCTGCTGGGCGAGCACCTCGACACGCTGGGGATCGAAGTCTCCGCCCACCGTCTCGACCGGGACGAGCGCGAAGGCGGCCATCGCCCGGATGAAGGACGACGCGCTCGAATGCCTGCTCGTCGTCGAGGGCGACCGCCTGCTCGGGATCGTCACCTACCAGGACGCCATCGTGAAGCTCCGCGGACGCACCCTCGACGGCCTCGAGATCGACGAGTTCATGACCCGCGACCCGGTCGTCCTGCGCTCTGACGACACGACTGCGATCGCCCTCCACAAGATGGCCGTCGGCGGGTTCCGGCACATCCCCGTCCTCCAGGACGACCGGCTCATCGGGCTCATCGAGGCCCGGAACATCTTCGGGCACATCCTCGAGGTCATCGGTTGAGCGAGGCCCCGGCCGGGGCCAGGGGCGCGGGCGAGACGTCCGTCGCTCGGGTCGTCATCCTGGCCGACGACCTCATCTGGGCGACCCGCCTGGACCGGATCGTCCGGACGGCGGGCGCCGAGCCGACGACGACCGCGACCCTCCCGGCCTACGAGACGGGCGCTGGCGGTCTGCGAGGCGGCGATCGTCGACCTCGCGGCGCGCCGGGCCGACCCGGTCGCGGCGATCGCGGCCGCCGCGGCGGCCGGCCGCCCGGTCTTCGCGGTCGGGCCGCACGAGGATCTCGACGCCCGGAAGCGCGCCCTCGCCGCCGGGGCCGACCGGGTCTTCGCCTACAGCAAGCTCCACGACGACGGGCCCCGGACGGTGGCAGCCTGGCTCCGGCGCACCGGGGTCGGCGTCGGCACCTCCGGCGACGTCGGGGCCGAAGCCGAGGCGATCGTCCGATGACGGTCGCCCGCCCGGTCATCTCCCCCGCCCGATATGCCGACCGGCTCGCCGCCATCCAGGAGCGGACCGCCGCCCTGGGCCTCGACGCGACCCTGGTCGGGGTCGGACCGGACCTCGCCTATCTCACCGGCTACGAGGCGATGCCGCTCGAGCGCCTGACGATGCTCGTGATGCCGGCCCGCGGCCCGATCACGGTGGTCGTCCCCCGGCTCGAGGCGGCCCCCGCCCGACGCTCCCCGGCGTGGCCGGCGGCCAGGTGGTCGTCGCGACCTGGGAGGAGACCGAGGACGCCGTCGGGCTCGTCATCGGGCTCGTGTCCCGGGCGCTCGGCACCCCCGTCGCCGCGATCCGCCGACTCGCGGTGAGCGACCGGCTCTGGGCGATGCACGTCCTGCGGATCGCCGACGCGGCGCCGGACGCCCGTCTCGAGAGCGCCGGCCCGGTCCTGCGCGAGTCGCGGATGATCAAGGACGCCGACGAGGTCGCCCTCCTCCGTCTCGCCGCCGAGGCCGCCGACCGGGTCGTCGCCCGGATCGCCGCCGGTCGGCTGGTCGGGCGGACCGAGGCCGACGTCGCCCGGGAGGTCCGCGAGCGGCTCCTGGCCGAGGGTCACGACCGGGCCGACTTCTCGATCGTCGGGTCCGGTCCGAACAGCGCCTCGCCGCACCACGAGGCGTCCGACCGGGTGATCCGGGCCGGCGAGCCGATCGTCCTCGACATCGGCGGGAGCCTGGGCGGCTACGGCAGCGACATCACCCGGACGCTGTGGGTCACCGGCGGCGACCCGGCCAAGGGCCCCGACGAGGCGTTCCTCCATCTCTTCGCCGTCCTTCGGGCGGCCCAGGCCCGGGCGACCGCGGCGGTCCGACCCGGGGTGTCGTGCGCGGCGATCGACGAGGCCGCCCGCTCGGTCATCGCCGCGGAGGGCTACGGCGAGCGGTTCATCCACCGGACCGGCCACGGGATCGGTCTCGAGGGTCACGAGGAGCCCTACTTCGTGGCGGGCAACCCCGAACCGCTCCGAGCCGGGATGGCCTTCAGCGTCGAGCCGGGGATCTACTTCGAGGGCCGCTACGGCGCCCGCCTCGAGGACATCGTGGTCTGCGGCGAGGACGGCCCGATCGTGCTGAACCGGGCGCCGCTCGACCTCTACCTCGTCGACGGACGCTAGGTCCGGCCCGGCGGCCTCGTTGGCTGCCGGGGTATCATCGGACGAAACCGACGCGCCCAGCGAGGGCGCCCACCCGATGTTCGCGTTCGGATCCGATGCCACCGATCTACCTCCGTCGCCGCGGCGACGTCGCACCCCGGGGAGCCGGCCCCGACCCTCGTCGGCCCCTGCCCGTGAACCGGACCCGATGAGCCGGCGGTCCGGTCACGGCGGCCGTCCGCGCCACGGCGACCATCGCGGTGGTCCGCGACCGCACGACGCGACCCGAGCGGCCCGGCCGGTGATCGGCCCCGGGCCCGGACCGATCATCCTGCCGCCCTCGACCCTCCCGCTGGTCGCCCCCGTCGACGAACCGGCCGGGGTGCCCATCGAGGGGGTCCGGCGCCATCCGTCGACTGAAGCGCCGACCCCGACCGTCGAGCCGATCCAGCTGACCGGGCCCGATCCCGCTCCCGTCGCCGCCGCCGAGCCCGGCCTGCCTCCGGCCCTCGAGGGTCCCCGGCCCGACCCCCGAACCGAGCGTCCGGCCGGTGAACGCTCGGCGACCTGCACCACGGCGCAGCTCCGCCGGTTCATCAAGAGCCGGGCGTACGTGCCGATGCACGAGATCCGGCGCCGATTCCTGATCGTCTCCGAGGACGACGACGTGACCGGTCTCAGCGTCGAGGGCAGTCGGATCTTCGTCGGCCTGCCCGATCGCGAGGGTCAGATGCTCGGCGAGCTGTTCCGGAGCGGTGAGATCGGCTACGAGCTCCAGCTCGACCCCCGGACCCCGGCGGTCGTCGGCGTCTACCCGATGCGCCCGGTCTCCCGGACCTGACCCGGTCGGGCACCCGACCGCCGGCCGCCCGGGGCGCGCGACGGCGCCAGAGACGCCCGCTGTGGTTGCGGATGCGTCACGTCGACCGTCGCATGGGCGACACCGCGAGGGTCGCCCGAGTCGCTGGACGGGGGCACCCGGCGCGAGCACTATGACCCTACTCAGCCATCAGCCGAGATCCGGGTAGTCCCATAGGAGTGACGAGATGCCGAAGCAGCTCAAGGCCGCGGAGCCCGAGGACTTCAGCAAGAAGTCCCGCGCCGACGGCGACGAGGACGATGTCGAGGGTCACAGCAGCGCGGCCAAGAAGCCCCGCGCGACCGAGGACGATGTCGAGGGTCACAGCAGCGCGGCCAAGAAGCCCCGCGCCGCTGGCGACGAGGAAGACACTGAGGGGCACAGCTCCAAGCTCAAGGCCGCGGAGCCCGAGGACTTCAGCAAGAAGTCCCGCGCCGACGGCGACGAGGATGACACCGAGGGACACATGTTCCTCGCCAGCCCCAGCCTCAACCAGGAGATGGCTCGCGCCCGTGAGCGCGACATCCAGCGGAACCTCAAGGCTCACGCCACGAAGGACGAGGCCCGGGTCCACAAGAAGTAGCCGGGTCGGCTCGGGGACGCAGCGGCGTCCCCTCCGGATCGAGGCTGCGGAGCGGCACCCGGCGGTGCCGCTCCTTCGATTCGACGTCGACGCCGTGACGGCCGCCCTCTACGATGTCCGCGATGAGCTTCGCCACGAGTCCCGGCGGGTCGACCGACATCGACTTCGCGATCGACGCCCTGCGACGGTGCGCCCTGTTCACGGCCGTCGACGACCGGACCCTGGAGCTGTGCGCCTCGACGCTCCGGATCCGGCGCTACCGCAAGAACGAGACGATCTTCCACCAGGGTGACCCGGGCGACTCGCTGTACATCATCGAGTCCGGCTCGGTGAAGATCGTCCTGCCCTCGCCCGAGGGCGAGGAGGGGGCGATCATCGCCACCCTCGGGCGCGGCGACTTCTTCGGCGAGCTGGCCCTGCTCGACGGCGCGCCCCACTCGGCGACGGCCGTGGCGATCGAGCCGGCCGAGGCGCTGGTCCTCCGCCGGGACCGCTTCGACGACCTCGTCGAGACCCAGCCCCAGCTCCGACGGGCCCTCTTCTCCGGTCTCGTCGCGGAGCTTCGCCGGCTCACCGGTCACGTCGAGGAGCTCCATTTCCTGGACCTGCCGGGCCGCCTGGCGAGTCGGATCGTCCGCCTGGCCCGGGAGACCCAGCCCGACGAGACGAAGGAGGTCCGGCTCGACTGGCCGTTCACCCAGAGCGACCTCGCGGCGATGATCGGCGGGACCCGCCAGACCGTGAACCGGCTGCTGGCCGACATGACCGCCCAGGACCTCGTCCGGCTCGAGCGGGACACCCTGATCATCCCCGACCTCGACCGGCTCGCTCGGGCCGCCGAGCGGTGACCCGGCGTTGACCGACACGGCCGATCCAAGCGACCGTGACCTGGGCCCGGACGCCCTCGCCCTTCTCCGGGCGATCGCGGTCCGCGGCGAGGCGGCCCGGCGTCTCGAGTCGGAGAGCGCCCGGGCCGTCCTGCGCTCGGTGGTCGAGGCGACCGTCGCCCTGTTCGAGGCCGAGGCCGCCTCGATCGCGCTCTACGACCCGGGTTCGGACCGACTCGTCTTCGAGGTCGCGGCGGGCGAGCAGGGGCAGGGTGTCATCGGCGTGGCGATCCGCCCCGACCAGGGGATCGCCGGTTACGTCTACACCACCGGCCAGGCCCTGGCGCTCTCCGACGTCGCGAGCGACCCGCGCTTCGGCCGGAGTGTCGCCGAGAAGACGGCCTACGTGCCCCGCTCGATCGTGGCCGTGCCGCTCGTGGACGAGCAGGGGACGATCGGCGTCCTCGAGGTCCTCGACAAGCGGAGCCAGGCGGCGTTCTCCCTGCGCGACATCGAGCTGGCCGGGGTCTTCGCCCGGCAGGCCGCGGTGGCGATCCGGGCCAGCCGGGTCGAGCGCGACCTTGGTGCGCTGCTGGCATCGACCCTCCGATCGCTGGTCGCACCGGACGGCCTGGCGGGGGTGGATCAGGCGGGCGCGGTCGAACGACTCGTGGCCGCCGCGGTCGCCGATCTCGGGCGGGACGACGACACCCGCCTCTGGCTCCTGGTCGAGCAGATCGCCCGGGTCCGCCGGGCCGACCCCGAGAGCTCGAGCTGGTGATCGACCTGCTCGAGGCGCTCGCTCGCCAGGCCGAGCGCGGGACCCGGGGTCGCCGCCGGGGCCAGCGGGGCAGGGCGCGAGCCGCGGGCGACGATTGACCGACATCTACCTGCCGGCCTGGAGCGAGCCGTTCGTCGCCGAGCGACGCTCGGAGCTCGACCGGCTCATGCCCATCCCCGGGATCGACCGGGAGACGGCGTTCGGCGGGGTGGACGGCGCCGGCGTGACGGTCGCGATCATCGATTCCGGGGTCGAGCGCGACCACCCGGCGGTCGGCGGACGGCTCGTCCGGAGCGTTCGGGTCGAGCCCGGCGAGGATGATCCGGTCGTGGTCGACGACCCGGAGGCGATCGATGTGGTCGGTCACGGGACCGCCTGCGCCGGGATCATCCACGGGCTGGCGCCCGGTGCCGAGATCGTCTCGGTCCGGGTCCTCGGCCCGGACAACCGGGGCAAGGGCGCGATCTTCGCCGCGGGTCTCGAGTGGGCGATCGACCAGGGCGCCACGGTCGTCAATCTCAGCCTCTCCTCGAAGAGCGAGGCCTTGTTCGGCGTCTTCCATGAGCTCGTCGATCAGGCCTACTTCGCAAACGTCCTCCTGGTCAGCGCCGCCAACAACGTGCCCGGTCCCAGCTACCCGTCGCTGTTCGCGTCGGTCGTCTCGGTGGCCGCCCACGACGTCGCCGATCCGTGGGTCTGGTACTACAACCCGCTGCCGCCGGTCGAGTTCGGGGCCTACGGGGTGGACGTGACGGTGGCCTGGAAGGACCGCGGCCGGATGATCGCCACCGGGAACAGCTTCGCGGCCCCGCACATCGCCGGGATCGCCGCCCTCATCCGGGCGAAGCACCCGGACGCAACGCCCTTCGAGGTCAAGGCGATCCTCGCCGCCACCTCGAACGGGGCTCGCCCAGGAGGCTGACCGCGCCCATCCCGGGCGAGGATGGCGTCAGGACGACGCGGGACGGCCGACCGCCCGCCCCGGGGGGAGGGGCGGGCGGTGAGTTCGCTCCGGGAAGCCGGCTCGAGGGCCGGTCGCGAGATCGGTTCTATTCGCCGCGGCTGCTCGGGCTCTTGATCTGGCCGAAGTGGCCCTCGACGTCGTCCTCGTCGCCGTCGGCGCGGGACTTCTTGCTGAAGTCCTCGGGCTCGGCCGCGCGCATCTTGTGCCCGTGGCCCTCGACGTCGTCCTCGTCGCCGTCGGCGCGGGACTTCTTGCTGAAGTCCTCGGGCTCGGCCGCACGCATCTTGTGCCCGTGGCCCTCGACGTCGTCCTCGTCGCCGTCGGCGCGGGACTTCTTGCTGAAGTCCTCGGGCTCGGCCGCACGCATCTTGTGCCCGTGGCCCTCGACGTCGTCCTCGTCGCCGTCGGCGCGGGACTTCTTGCTGAAGTCTTCTGGCTCGGTGGCACGCATCTTGCTCATCTCGGCACTCCCTGTGCGACTTCCCGGATCAGGCTGGCGCTCGGGACTCTCTGCTGCGGAGGTCGAGCCCGGTTCGGCTTGTGACCTACCGTACACCGCGGGGTGGCACGGGCGAAACCCCAGCATGTGACCTCGAAAGCGTCACATACGCGACACTCCGACCCGGCCGGCCGGCGATCAGGCGCCCATGCTGCCGCCGCGATGGAGCGCGAGGAGTCGCGGACCGAGCTCGGCGCCGGCCTGGACGAGCTCGAGGAAGTCGGCCGCTTCGAGGGCGAGCAGCCGTCCATCGTCGAGGGCCGTCACGGTGGCTGACCTGGGGGCCGCCGTCAGCAGGCCGATCTCGCCGAAGACCTCGTCGGCGCCCATGACCCGGAGCCGGGTGGGAGCCTCGCCGGGTGCCTCGACCCGGTCCACCGCGAAATCGCCGGCAAGGATCACGTAGAAGCGGTCGGCGGCCTCACCCTGGCGGACGACCGCGGTAGAGGCCGGGACGGCCAGCTCGATCGCGTGCCCGAACGCAGCCGCGAGTCGTGCTTCCGGGACACCGGCAAAGATCGGCAGCGCGGCTACCCGGGCAGCCGCGCTCACGAGCTCGGCCGCAGGACCGCGGTCGGCGGCCGGTCCGATGAGGATCGCCGCGAGCGCCACCCCGACCAGGACGATGACGGCCGAGGCGGCGAGGACCGGACCCGTGCCCATCGACCCGGCGGCGACCGGCAGGACCAGCGAGCCGGCGGCGTAGGCCAGGGTGGAGACCGTGGCGATCGTCCCGAGGGCTCGACCGCGGATCGCATCCGGGATGATCCGCTGGAAGATCGTCGTGCTGGCCACCTCGGTCAGGAGGCTCCCGGCCGCCGCGATCGCCATCGCGACGAGGGCGCCGGCGAGCGCCGTGGTCAACCCAAGGGCGGCGACCCCGACGGCCAGCCCGATCGCTCCGACGATCAGCGGGACCCGGAGCGCCGGCCGGACGACGAAGCCACCGGCGCCGATCGCCCCGACGACCCCGCCCACCCCCACGGCCGCGTTGAGGTAACCCGTGGCAGCCTCGTCGGCGCCGAGCTGGTCGACGGCGATCATCACGGTCAGGACTCCGAGACCTCCGAAGACGAACCCGGCCGCCACGTCGATGAGGCCCAGCCCGACGAGTGGTCGGGTGTAGCGGCCGAACTCGGGGTCGCGGCCCGCGGCCGTCGCTCCGGGCACCGCGCTCGCCGGGCTCGCCGCGCCGACCGGTCCCGGCTCTTCCTCCGAGGTGGGCTCGCCACGGCGGGGCTCGGGGGGCAACCGCCAGAGCACGATCGCCACGACCCCGAACGAGATCGCGTTCAGGAAGAAGGCGAGGCTCAGGCCGCTCGCCGAGATGAGCATCGCTCCGACCGCCGGTCCGATCACGAAGGCCAGGTTGTCGAGGGTGGACCAGGCGCTGTTGGCCGGGCCAAGCTCGCGTTCGTCGCGGACCAGGCTCGGCAGGTAGGCGCCGATGGTCGGACCGAAGAAGCAGGAGAAGCAGGTCGCCAGGATGGCCAGGGCCACGATCGCCCAGAGCGGGCCGTCGCCGGCCACCAGGACCGCCATCGCCAGCATGATGACCCCGCGGGCGACGTCCGTGACGAGGAGCACCAGCCGGCGCTCGAAGCGGTCGGCCACCATCCCGGCCGGGATCGAGAGCAGGACGTAGGGCAGGACCCGGGCCGCTCCGACGATGCCGAGGAGGAGCGGATCGGCGCTCTCCTGGTAGACGACGATGAGCAGCGCGACCAGGTAGAGCCAGTCGCCGATCGAGCTGACGAACTCGCCCCCGAGAAGCCGGACGAGCGGCCCGTTGGTCAGCAGGGCGCGGTAGGCCCGGAAGGCCGTCATCCGACGGTCCCGAGGACTGCCCGGGGACGGCGCGCGCTCATCTCGCGCAGTCTACGAGCGCCGCCCCCGGAGCGAGCGGCCTGCCGACCGGCCCGGGGCGACGACGCGACGTCCTTCGGGGCCGGGGTCGCGCCGGGGATGGGTCAGCGGCCCGGGGGCCCGGTCAGCGGCCGCGGGCCCGGTCGTTCGTGTCCTTGGACTGCTTGCGGAGGGCCTCGCGGTTCGCCCACGCGATCGCCTCGCGGTCGCGCTCCTGGGCGTGCTGGCGGGTGTAGTCGTAGGTCAGGCTCGAGTGGCCCATCGTGTCGTCGTCGGCGTCCTCGTCGGCCGGTCCAGTCGGGTCGGTCCGCGGTTCCGGCTTCTCGTCCTTGGCGGTCATGTGGTTCTCCCAGTCCGATGACGACCGTGGGGGTCGATGGCCGGCACCATAGCCGCCGCGCGTCTCCCGTCGCAGTCGGTTGGATCGACCCCGCGACGTCGTCCCGACGACAGGGACCGAGCCGGCGATCCGGATGCCGGATCGGCCCCCACGACCCCTCAGGGCGCGGGGAAGACGACCGGGATCGCGATCCCCTCGATCGCGAGCAGGGTCTGCTTGACCTCGAGGAGGCGCTCGCGCTCGCGCTCGCCACTCCAGCCCCCGCCGTACCCGCCCAGCGACCCGTCACCGGCGATGACCCGATGGCACGGGACGATGAGCCCGACCGGGTTCCGCCCGACGGCGCCCCCCGCGGCTCGGGCCGCGCCGGGTCGACCGATCGAGCGGGCCAGGCGACCGTAGCTCGTCACCTCGCCCCAGCCGACCCGACGGACGCCGTCGAGCACGAGGCGGTCCCAGGGCGACGATCCCCGGAGGTCGACGGTCAGGCCGATCAGCGCCCCGGCCTCTCCGGCGAGGTAGGCGCGGACGGCCTCGGCCGCGGCTTCCAGGCGACGTCGAGCCGCGGCGGGGAGGGGCGCGTCGGGTCCGATCGGGATCGCCGTCTCGCCGGACCGGCGGCGGATCCTGCCGGCGAACGCCTCTGTCGTGGTCAGGACCTCGAGGCCCACGACGGCTTCCTCGCTCGCCGCGAGATGGACGGGTCCCCAGGGTGCCGGTATGACGGCGATCCCGATCATGACGCCTCTCGTACGCGGATCGTCATCCTAACGGCTCGTCGCCGGCTCCGCGGAGAGCCCTGGCCATGATCTCGTCCGGGGTGGTGATATACTCCCCGGGAGTATGACGACCACCACCACGCTGCCAGTCGACCGGAACCACGAGGAGCCCGTCGAGATCGCCCTGCCGATCGCCGGGATGACCTGTGCCTCGTGCGTCAACCGGATCGAGCGGTTCCTGGCCAAGACCCCCGGCGTCGAGGAGGCCACGGTCAACCTGGCGACCGAGATCGCCACGATCCGCTACCTGCCCGACGTCGCCGGCCGGGGCGAGCTCGTCGGGGCGATCGAGGCGGCCGGCTACGAGCTCAAGACGGTCCCGCCGGTCGCCGCCGGGAGCGCGGAGCCGACCCTCGACGAGGCGATGGCCGCCGAGGACGCCGAGCGAGCCAGGGAGCAGCGCGACCTCGCCCTCAAGTCCGGCGTCTCGATCGCCGTGGCCGTCGGGATCATGCTCGCGATGTTCTGGCCGCAGACCGTCGTTCCGATGGAGACGATCAACCGGATCGTGCTCATCCCGGCCACCTTCATCCAGGTCTGGGCCGGCGGTCGGTTCTACCGGGCGGCCTGGCGGGCGCTCCGCCACGGCTCGGCGAACATGGACACCCTGGTCGTGGCCGGCACGAGTGCGGCCTGGGGTTACAGCGTCTTCGTCGCCCTCTTCCCCGAGGTCGTCCACGACGCGGGGATCCGCCCGGAGACGTACTTCGACTCATCGACGATCATCCTCGGGCTCATCCTCCTGGGCAGTGGCTCGAGGCGCGGGCGAAGGGCCGGACGACCGGCGCGATCCGCCGGCTCGTCGGGCTCCAGGCCAAGACGGCCCGGCTCGTCCGGGGCGACGAGGAGGTCGACGTCCCCCTCGCCGAGGTCCGGCCCGGCGATCTCCTGCGGGTCCGCCCGGGAGAGAAGATCCCGGTCGACGGCCTGGTCGTGGACGGGGCCTCGGCGGTCGATGAATCGATGCTGACCGGGGAGGCCCTGCCGGTCGAGAAGCGGGCCGGGGACGAGGTCATCGGGGCGACCCTCAACACCACCGGCACGTTCGTCTTCCGGGCGACCCACGTCGGTCCCGACACCGCCCTCTCGAGGATCGTCGAGATGGTCCAGCGGGCCCAGGGTAGCAAGGCCCCGATCCAGCGGCTGGCCGACCGGGTCAGCGCGGTCTTCGTCCCGATCGTCCTTGGTCTCGGCGCGCTCGCCTTCGTGCTCTGGTTCACTCTCGGGCCGGAGCCGCGCTTCACCCTCGCCGTGGCGGCCTTCGTCACCGTCGTGGTCATCGCCTGCCCGTGCGCCATGGGCCTGGCGACGCCGACCGCGATCATGGTCGGGACCGGGCGGGGCGCCGAGGCGGGGATCCTCATCCGGGGCGGCGCGGCGCTCGAGTCCGCCGGCCGGACCCGGGTCGTCGTCTTCGACAAGACCGGGACCCTCACGGTCGGCCGACCGGCGGTCGCCGAGGTGGTCACGGTCGACGGCCTCGATCCGGCCCGGCTGCTCGACCTGGCCGGTTCCCTGGAGAAGGGCAGTGAGCACCCGATCGGGGCGGCGATCCTCGCTCGGGCTCGACGCGACGAGCTCGGGTTCCTGCCGGTCTCGGGGTTCCTCGCCCTGGCCGGTCACGGCGTGGAGGGCACGGTCGCTGGCTCGTCGGTGCTCGTCGGGAACGCGCGGCTCATGGCCGAACGCGGCGTCGACCTCTCGGCGCTCGACGAGGAGTGTGCCCGAGCCGAGGGCGACGGCCGGACGGCGGTGATCGTCGCCGTCGACGGGCGGGTCGCCGGGCTGGTGGTCGTCGCCGACCCGGTCAAGGCAGAGGCGGCCGAGGCCGTCCGAGCGCTGGCCGCCGCCGGGATCGAGTCTTGGCTGGTCACCGGCGACCATCGGGCGACCGCCGAGGCGGTCGCCCGCCAGGTCGGGATCCCAGCCGATCGGGTCCTGGCCGACGTGCTGCCCGGCGACAAGGCCGCCAAGATCGCCGAGCTCCAGGCGGGCGGCCGAGCGGTCGCGATGGTCGGCGACGGCATCAACGACGCCCCGGCGCTCGCCCAGGCCGATCTCGGGGTGGCCATCGGGACCGGGGCCGACGTGGCCATCGAGGCGTCCGACGTGACCCTCGTGGGCGGCGATCCGCGGCTCGTCGCGTCCGCCATCGCCCTTTCACGTCGGACGATGCGGGATCATCCGCCAGAACCTCTTCTGGGCGTTCGCCTACAACGTGGTCCTCATCCCGGTCGCCATGGGCGTCCTCTATCCGGCCTTCGGGATCACCCTGAACCCGGCCATGGCCGCCGGGGCGATGGCCCTCTCCTCGGTCAGCGTGGTGACGAACTCGCTCCGCCTGCGGGGCTACGACGCCCGTCCGGCCGCCGTCATGGGCGAGGCCCTCCGGGGACCCATGGCCCGCCTCCGCGACGCGGCGTTCCTGGCGATCATCGCCCTCCTGGCGGTCGGCCTGGTCGCCGGTGTGACCGCGGTCGACCGGACGATCGAGGGCTCGGCGCTGCCGATCCGGATCACCGCTCACGACCTCGCCTTCAGCCCCGCCGAGATCCACATCCCGGCCGGACGGCTGGTCAGCGTCGAGCTGGTGAACGAGGACCAGGTCCGGCACGACTGGATGGTCGAAGGCCTGGCCAACGTCGAGGCGACCGTCCGCGCCGGCGGGACGACCCGGACCCGTTTCCTCATCGATCGACCGGGGCGGTACGCGTTCCTGTGCACGGTGCCCGGTCATGCGGAGGCGGGGATGCGCGGCGTCCTGGTGGTCGACCCGGCTCCCTAGGATCGACCGGGACACGAACGAGCCGTCCCCGGTCGGGAACGGCTCGTGCGCGGGAGTGGGGGGCCGCCTCGTGCAGCGGGACGGCCGGGAGGTCAGCGGGTGCGAGAGTTCGCCGGCCGCGGCTGGGTACCCGGGGCCGTCTCGGTCGACGCCGAGCTGATGTGCGAGGCGGGGAGCCGGGGCGCGGTCGCGCCCGCCGGGACGGCTGCCGGGGCGAGGTCCTCGGCCGGGATCCGCGGGTTCACCAGCGGCTGGGGGACGGCGGGCAGCGCGATCGGCGCGACCAGGTCCTCGGCCGGGATCCGCGGGTTGACGAGCGGCTGGACTCGAGCCGGGACGGCTGCCGGGACCGCACCCGCGCCGACGCTCGTGGCCTGGATCGTGCCCGACAGCTGGGCGGCGGTGACCCCGACGATGAGCGCGCCGGCGACCACGCCAGTGGCGATGAGTCGGGTGCGGAAGGCCTCCGCCCTGCGGGCGTCCGGGAAGTGGAGGCTGAGCGCGTGGCCCTCGACGTCGTCGTCGAAGTGGAGGGTGATCGAGACCGAGGTGGCGTCCATCGCGTGCCCCGCGGTGTCGCCCTCGTCGAGCTCGACGATCACCCGGTGCTTCGCCCAGGTCGGTCCGGCGTCGGCACCCGGCAGGGTCCCCTCGGCGACATCTTCGCCGTCGTCGTCGAGGATGATCGTGAACGGCTGTTCGCTCGGGGTCATCGGGTTCTCCCTCCGGGGGTGCCTTGCTTCGTCAGCATCGACCCGAAGGTACGGTCTCGGCGTCGGCCGGTCAGCCCGGCCCGAGACAGGCGGGCTGTCGTCCGGGCGACAGGGCCCGACGGCGCCCGCCGGATCAGTCGTTGACGCGCCGGAAGACCGCGACCGCGTTCTGTCCGCCGAAGCCGAAGCCGTTGATCATCGCGGTCTCGACCCGCTTCGGGCGAGCGAGCCGGGGCACGTAGTCGAGGTCGCACTCGTCGTCCGGGTCCTCGAGGTTGGCAGTCGGCGGGATCACCCCGTCGCGGATCGCGCCGAGGGCGGCCAACGCGCTGGCGATCCCGGCCGCGCCGACGAGATGCCCGATCATCGACTTCGGCGAGCTGATCGGGACCCGGTAGGCCCGGTCGCCGAAGGCGCCCTTGATCGCCCGGGTCTCGGTCACGTCGTTGAGCGAGGTGGACGTCCCGTGGGCGACGATGTAGTCGACCTCGTCGGTCGTCACCCCGGCGTTGGCAAGCGCCCGCTGCATCGCCCGGATCTGTCCCCGCCCGGTCGGCTCCGGGGCGCTGATGTGGAACGCGTCGGCGGTGAGCGCCCCGCCGATGATCTCGGCGATCGGCGTCGCGCCCCGGTTCCGCGCATGCTCCAGCGACTCGACGACGACCACGCCCCCGCCCTCGCCCAGGACGAAGCCGTCGCGGTCGCGGTCGAACGGCCGCGAGGCGCGACCCGGGTCGTCGTTGCGTCGCGAGAGGGCGCCCATGTTCCCGAGGGCGGCCACGGCCATCGGCAGGACCGGCGCCTCGGAGCCACCGGCCAGGACGACGTCGCACTCGCCGGTCTGGATGAGCCGGAGCGCATCGTGGAAGGCGATCACCGACGTCGCGCAGGCGGCGACCTGGGTCATCACCGGCCCGGTCAGGCCGTACTCCATCGAGAGCATGCAGGCGCCCATCGAGCCGGACAGCGCCGGGACGGCGAAGGCGGACACGAAGCGGGGACCTTTCTGGTCGTGGACGTGGGTCCCGTCGATGACCTGCTCCAGGCCGCCGCCGCCGGTGTTGACCACCACCCCGACGCGATCCCGCTCGTCCTGGCTCATCGCCGCGAAGTCGATCCCGGCGTGGGCGACGGCCTCCTTGCCGGCGGCCATCGCGAAGGCGACGAAGCGGCTCATCCGGCGGGCCATCTTGGCGTCCATACCCGTGGCCGGGTCGAAGTCGATGACCTCGGCCGCGATCCGGACCTCGAAGGCCGAGGGGTCGAAGCTCCGGATCGTCCGCGTGCCGGTCACCCCGGCCTGGAGATTCGCCCAGTAGGTCGGGAAGTCGTTACCGATCGGCATGACCGCGCCGAGACCGGTCACGACGGCGCGGCGGGCGGGATCCTGGCTGGGCACGGAGACACCTCTGCGGAGCGATCCCCGGCGCTCCGGGGTTCGAGTCGGATTGTATGCGGCCCGGTCCGGCCGGCTCGGACCCCGGCCGGTCCGGGTCGGATCAGTCGCCGGTGTAGCGCTTGAAGATGACCGCCCCGTTGTGACCGCCCAGGCCGATGTTGTTCGACAGGGCGTAGCGGATCTCCCGCCGCTGGGTCTCGGTCGGGATGAACAGGTCGCACTCGGGGTCCGGGTCGCGGTAGTTGAGGGTGGCCGGGACGGTCTGCTCGGCGACCGACATGACCGTCGCGAACGCCTCGAAGGCGCCCGCCGCGCCCATCATGTGACCGGTCATCGACTTCGTGGCGCTGATCGCGACCTTCGGCGTGTGGTCGCCGAAGACCGTCCAGATCGCCTCGGCCTCGCGCTTGTCGCCGAGCGGGGTGGAGGTCCCGTGCGGGTTGATGAGGTCGACCTCGTCGGCCGGCACGCCGCGTCGCTCGAGGGCCATCTTCATCGCCCGGGCCGAGCCCGCACCGCGCTCGATCGGCTGGATCATGTCCCAGCCGTCGGCCGCCGACCCGTAGCCGACCACCTCGGCGTAGATCCGGGCGCCGCGGGCCCGGGCCAGCTCGAGGTCCTCGAGGAACAGCGAGCCCGAGCCCTCGCCCAGGACGAAGCCGTCGCGGGTCGCGTCGAACGGCCTCGAGACGGTCCCGATCGGTTCGCCCGGCCGGGGGCTGCCGAGCCCGCGCATGTTCCCGAAGCCGGCGTGGCCGACCTCGAGGAGGGGCATCTCGGTGGAGCCGGAGATGACCGCGATGCAGTCGCCCCGGCGGATGACCTCGGCCGCCTCGGCCACCGAATGGGTCCCCGTCGCGCAGGCCGACACGATGCACAGGTTGTGCCCGATCGCCCCGGTCTCGATGGCGATCATCCCGGAGGTCGAGTCGAGCAGGGCGTTTGCGATGAAGGTCGGAGCGACGGTCCGCGGCCCCCGCTCGCGGAGGGCGAGCACGTTCTCGATCATCAGCGACTGGCCGCCGGCCCCGGTCCCGAAGATGACCCCGACCTCCTCGCGGTTCGCGTCCCCGATCTCGAAGCCCGAGTCGGCCAGGGCCTGCTTGGCGGCCGCGACCCCGTAGTGGACCGAGGTCTCGCTGCGACGGGCCGCCTTCGGGTCCATCCAGTCGGCCGCGACGAAGTCATGGACCTCGCCGGCGTAGTGCTGGGCGTAGCCCGACACGTCGAACCGGGTGATCTCGCCGATCCCGGACACGCCGTTGACGAGGTTCGACCAGGCGGTCCTCGGATCGTTGCCCACCGGGCTGATGACGCCGAGTCCGGTGACGACGACGCGGCGGGTGTGGTCTGGCGCTCGCACCTTCGGGATCTCCTCCTGGACGGTCAGGTCGGGATGTCGGCGCCGGGCACGGCCAGGCCGTCCGGCGCCGTGGGTGAATCGGTGGCGATCGCCTCGGCGTCGGGGACGATCCGCTTGATCAGACCGGTGAGCACGCGGCCGGGCCCGACCTCGACGAACCGGGTCACCCCGGCGGCGGCCATCGTCTCGACCGCCCGGACCCAGTCGACGCCGGCGGTGAGGTGCTCGACGAGCTCCGCGCGGGCCGCTTCGCCGGTGGGGATCGGGCGCCCGTCGCGGTTCGCCAGGAGGGGGGCGGTCGGGTCGCCGAACGGGACGCTCCGCGAGGACGGCCCGCATCCCGTCGGCGGCCTCGGCCATGAGCGGCGAATGAGCGGCCACCGAGACCGGCAGCTCGATCGCCCGTTTCGCGCCCAGCTCGCGGGCGATGACCAGGGCCGCCTCGACGGCCGGTCGCTCGCCCGGACACGACGATCTGGCCGGGCGAGTTGCGGTTGGCGACCCCGAACACGCCGTGGACCCCGGCGCCGGCGACGAGCTCGGGCAGGCGGGCATCGTCGAGACCGATGATCGCGGCCATCCGCCCCTCGCGGCCGGCCCCGGACGCCTGCATCAGCCGGCCCCGCTCGCGCACGAGGCGGACCGCGTCGCCGAGCTCGAGGACCCCGGCGGCGACCATGGCGCTGTACTGGCCCATCGAGTGACCGGCGAAGAAGGCCGGTCCGGCCGAGCCCGGGTCGCGTCGCCACGCTCGATCAGGGCAGCGCGGTACGCGATCGAGGTCGCGAGCAGGGCCGGCTGGGCGTTCTCCGTCCGGTCGAGGACCTCGGCCGGCCCGTCCCAGGCGAGCCGGCTGATCGGCTCGTCGAGGGCGGCGTCGGCAGCCACGAAGACGGCCCGCGCCGCGGGGCTGGCAGCGGCCAGGGCTCGGCCCATGCCGACCGACTGGGACCCCTGACCGGGGAAGACGTAGGCGACCGTGCTCATCGGGCTCCTGGGGACGGGTGGACGTGGCGAGCCGCCCGTGGCCTGACGACCGCCCGGCGCGCGCTCACCGGGAGCGTACGGCGGTCCGGCCGACCCACGCGACGACCGTGTGCACTACTGCACGCATCGGTCCGGGCGGAGTAGCCTACGGAGGATGCCGAACGACCCGCTCGATCCGCCCCCCAGCCGCCCATCGTCGCGGCCGACCGTCCGACCGGTCCGTCGGGCGCCGCCGAGCCGGACCATCGCCCGCACCTTCGAGGCCGCCCTGTCCGCACCGGTCCTGGCCGCTGGGACGTCGGTCCAGAACCCGCGCCAGATCTCGGAGCGGGTGGCGATGGGTCGGGCGCTCTGGCGCGAGCTCGTCGTCGGGTTCGCCTGGCAGCTCGGGGAGCTCCGCCTGGGCTTCACCCAGCTCGCCGCGCTCTACGTCCTCGCCGACTCGGGCACCACGACCGTCGCCGACCTGGCCGACGCCATCGGTCGCTCACCCTCGGCGACCTCACGTCTGGTCGACGGTCTGGTCAAGCGCCGGCTGGTCGAGCGACGCCAGGAGGCCGAGGATCGCCGCCAGCGCTCCCTCTGGCTGACCCAGCGTGGTCACGCCATCCTGCGGGTCGTCGACCGCGGTCGGGCCGACCAGTTCCTGACGGCCGTCCGGGCCCTCCCGGCCCCCGAGCGGAAGCTCATCGCGATGGGCGTCGCCGCGCTCGCGACCGGTGCGATCTCCCGGCGCGGGCGGCTCATCAAGAGTCAGCCCGACTGACGATCGACCCGATCCCGACCCGTGGCTACGGAATGGCGGTCGGTGGCGGGACGGGCCTGGGCACCGGCGTCGGCGCCGGACCGACGGTCACCCGGACCTGGGCGGGCGGGACGCCGGCCGCCGCGAGCGATCCGTGGAGCGGACTGTCGATGTCGAGCAGGAGCAGGTAGTCGCCCGGCACCGTCGGGGCGACGAGGACGAGCTCCACGCTCGTCTGGGTCCCGGGGTCAACCCTGGCCGAGACCGAGACCGTCGGTGTCACCGGGGCGACCGCGGCGCCGATCCCGAGGGGCAGCCAGCGGGCTACCAGGCGGGCCGTCGGGTAGACCGTCGCCAGGCTCGGATCGACGAGGTCCTCGCCCAGGATCGGACGGTCGGCCCACGGTTCCGAGCCGTCGTTGGCGACCCGGACCGGCAGGCGGATGCTGCCGCCGGCGGCGACCTCGAAGGTCGCGGCCACACCGTAGGCGGCCGAGAGGGGCCGGCTCACCCGGACCGCGAGGGCAGGCACCAGGGCCTGGGTCGCCGCGTCGTAGGCGACGCCGCCCGGGGCATGGACGGTGGTGACCAGGCGGTAGGCACCTGCGGCGGTGGGCAGGTCCACGGTCACCACCAGGCGTCCGCCACGGACCGTGGCCGGGACCGAGGTGACGACGGAGCTCACGACCTCGGGCGCGACGAGGTCGATCGGCGGGGCCGCGCCGGCGGCCGGCAGCGGGGCGCTTGCGCCCGGGTCGAGGCTGCCGCTCGGATCGGCGCTTGCGCCCGGGTCGGGGCTGGCGCTCGGATCGGGGCTGGCGCCGGTCGAGGGATCGGCGCTCGGCGAGACGCCCGCCGACGGCGTCGGCGAAGCCGTCGGCGCCGCGGAGGCGCCGGTCGGGTCGACCCTGATCGGGTCCCAGCGGATCCCGAGCTGGACACCGCTCGGGATGCGGACCCCGCGGGGGAGCTTCAAGGGCAGGCTCAGGGTCGCCTTCGTGCCCACCACGAAGCCCTGGCGCGCCGTGGCGGCCGGGGCCAGTCCGGGAGCCTGGAAGGTCACGCCCTGGGCAGCCAGCGAGGCCACCCCGGGATCGCTCGTCGGACCGATCATGTTCCGGACGCCCGAGGCTCCGGCGAGGACCTGGCCGGTGGCCAGGCCGGGCTGCACGACCAGCGAGCGGTAGAAGCCCGTGGAGGCGTTCGTCGGGTCCATCAGGGCCCGGTAGCCCGGCGACCGCTGGCTGGTGAAGGCGATGACGTGGTCGTGGAACGTCGGCGCGGTGCGCCACACCTGCTCGATCGAGGCGCTGCCGCCGAGGACCGCCCGAATGTACCCGGCCGGGTCGCCGTAGGTGTCGGCGACGACCGCCTGGGCGCCGGCCTTGACCCAGCCGGCCGCGTAGTTGTCGACCCGCTGGCGACCGACGTCGAGGGTGCCCTCGGGAACCCCGGGCTCCGAGTTGCCGCTCGCATAGCAGAGATGATGGAGCAGGACCACGGCGCCCTGGGCGAGGCGCGCCTCGCGGGCCAGGAAGGCCTCGCCGAAGTACTGGTGGGCCGAGTCGTCGGCGCCGGCGACCGGGTTCAGGCCGAGGCCGTTCTGGGTCGGTGGATAGAGCGCGTCCCGATACGGCGACGGCCAGCCGTTGCCGTGGCCGAGGTAGACCACGATCGAGGCACCACGCAGGGCCGCCTTCACCCTGGGCCAGGTCGCATCCGGGGAGAAGACGGTGACGACGTCGTCCGTCCAGCGGCGGGCCTCGCGGGCGGCGGCCGACCCGATCGAGCGGTACAGGTCGGTCAGGCCGCCGACCGGGCCGACGATGATCGCGACCTTGACCGCAGGACGGGCTGCCGCGACCGGTCCGGCGGTCAAGCCGACCAGCACGGCGGCTGCGACGATCATCACGAGGATCCGGCGCACAGGCACCTCCACCGCGTCGAACGGCGGTCCCCGCCATCCTATTCCCTCGGCGTCGACGCGGCATCATCCGGTTCTCGGCGGTGGTGCGATCGCGCACCGCCGCCGGTCTCCGAGCCGGGCGCGGACCGATCCGCGTTCCCGCTCGATCGATACCGGACCGAGGGTCGGCCGGTTCAACCGCCGAAGCGGCGGACCACGTCGTAGAGGACCGGCAGACCGAACCTGAGCGCCTCGACCGAGACTCGCTCGTCGACGCCGTGGAAGCGCTCGAGGAAGCGCTCGGTCGGGTCGAGTCGCAACGGCGAGAACCCGTAGGTGGGGACGCCCAGCCGGGCGGTGTGTTTCGCGTCGGTCGCGAACGGCGCCATGACCGGCAGGGGCAGGCCCTCGGGGTCGTGGTCCCGGAGGGTCTCCTCGAGGATGCCGTACAGCTCCGTCCCCGTCGACGCCTCGACCGGCTCGCCGACGAGGAAGGGTTCGACCTCGCAGGCCGCCCACAGGTCCTCGCCGATCCGCCGCCGGATCTCGGCCCGCATCGCCGGCTCGTCGGTCCCGGGCAGCGTCCGGCAGTCCACCTCGATCTCGGCCCGACCGGGGATCACGTTGTACTTCACCCCGGCCCGGATGACGTCGGGCGAGACGGTGTCGCTCAGGAGTGCCCGGGCGGCCCGGCCGTACATCGCGTCGCACGACCGATCGATGGCCGCCTCGCTCGTGGCCCGATCCGGGGAGGCGATCCGGCGGACGAGATCGCCGGTCGTCCCGCCGAGCTCGTCGGCGACGCCGTCGAAGAACCGGGTCATCGCCGGGGTCGGGCGCGGATCGCCGGGCTCGGCCAGCCTGGCCACGATCGCGGCCGCCCGGACGGCGGCGTTGTCCGGGCGGGGCAGCGAGCCGTGGCCCCAGCTCCCCCGGACGGTGATCCGGTAGGCGACGTAGCCCTTCTCCGCGACGCCGATCGGATAGAAGCGCCGACCGGCCAGGTCGAGCGAGACGCCGCCGCACTCGTTGAGGGCGCCGGCGGCCCGCAACCACTCCGGATGGTGCTCGACGATCCAGCCGGCGCCGAGGCCTCCGCCGGCCTCCTCGTCCGCGGTGCAGGCGAACAGGACGTCACGGGTGAGGCCGGGGATCGGGTCCGTCGCCGGGTCCCGCCCGGCGGCGACGCGCTTCGCCGGCGAGGAGCCGCAGGACGGCGACCTCCATCGCGACCATCCCCTTCATGTCGACCGCGCCGCGGCCCCAGACATAGCCGTCGGCCAGGTCGGCGCCGAACGGGTCGCGGCTCCAGTCGCCGGCGGCCGCCGGGACCACGTCCAGGTGGGACAGGAGGAGGAGCGGCTCGCCGCCGGTCCCGTCGCCGCGGAGCCGGGCGACCACCGAGCCCCGCCCGGCGACCGGCTCGACCACCGTGGCCGGGATGCCGGCGTCGTCGAGTCTCGCTGCGACGAGGCGGGCGGCCCGGGTCTCGCCGTCGCCCGGATCGGGCGGCGGGTTCACGCTCGGGATCCGGATGAGGGCGCGGAGGTCCTCGATCAGCTCGTCGTGGGCTCGCCGCCGGTCGGCGGGGTCAAGACGTTCGGACGGGAGGGGACCGCCCAGGGTCAACGGTCAGTTCGCCCCGCCGTACCCGAGGGCGAGGGCGATGAGGCTGATCGTGAACCCGCCGGCGACGATCGCCAGGACCATCCCGAGGAGGAGCTTGAGATAGAACCGCTCCTCGCGCCGGGCGTCCTCGGGCTGCGGGTCCTCGCCGCCGGGCGGGTACGGGGAGCTCAGGCCCCGCTGGTCGGGCCCCGGCGGCCAGGGCACCGCCGGGCCGGGCTCGGGATGGATCGCCGCGAACGGGTCGCGCTCGGGGGCGGCAACGTCGGGCTGGTCGTCGATCACCCCGTCATGATGCCCGCTTGCGGCCCGATCCGCCGGGGATGCCGGCCGCTCGACCCTCGGTCATCCCCTCCGGAGCCCGGCCGTCATCCGCTCACCGGTCGTCACCGCACCCTCGGAGGCGGAGCTGACGAGGGCGGCGTACTTGGCCAGGACCCCGCCGGGGTAGCGAGGCTCCGGCGCCGACCAGCGGGCGCGACGACGCTCGAGCTCGTCGGCCGGGACATCGAGGTCGAGGGCCTTCCGGTCGACGTCGATGACGATCGGGTCGCCCTCCTCGACGAGGCCGATCGGTCCGCCCAGGGCGGCCTCCGGGGCGATGTGGCCGATCATCAGGCCGTGGGTCCCGCCCGAGAAGCGGCCGTCGGTGATGAGGGCCACAGAATCGCCCAGCCCCTCACCCACCAGGGCGCCGGTGACGCTCAGCATCTCCTGCATCCCGGGCCCGCCCACGGGACCCTCGTAACGAATGACCACGACGTCGCCGGCCACGATCCGCCGGGCGCGGACGGCCTCGTAGCAGGCGGTCTCCGAGTCGAAGACGCGGGCCGGGCCGCGATGGCTGCGACGCTCGTGGCCGGCCAGCTTCACGACGCAGCCGTCGGGGGCGAGGCTGCCCCGCAGGATGGCCAGCCCGCCGACCGGCTTGATCGGTCGCTCGATCGGGACGACGACCTCCTGGCCCGGGGTCTCGACGACCGCGGCCGCGATCTCGGCGATCGTCCGGCCATCGACGGTCCGCGCGTCGCCGTGGAGAAGGTCGCGCTTCAGCAGCTCGCGGATGACCAGGGCCACGCCGCCGGCGTCGTAGATGTCCGCGGCGGTGAAGCGCCCGCCCGGTTGCATGTCGGCGACGATCGGGGTCCGGTCGGCGACCGTGCCGAACTCGTCGATGTCGAGATGGAGGCCGTACTCGTGGGCGATCGCCAGCATGTGGAGGACGCCGTTGGTCGAGCCTCCGGTCGCGGCGATCGAGGCGATCCCGTTCTCCAGCGCGTCGTGGGTCACGATGCTCGACGGCCGGACATCGCGGCGCACGAGGTCCATGACCAGCTCGCCGGTCCGGCGGGCGGCCTCGTCCTTGGCCGGGTCCTCGGCCGGGATCCCGTTGAGACCGGCCGGCGAGAGCCCGATGAACTCCATGACCGTGCTCATCGTGTTGGCCGTGAACTGGCCGCCGCAGGCGCCCGCCCCGGGGCAGGCGACGCCCTCCACCTCGTACAGTTCGTCGAGGGTGATCTTGCCCGCCCGATAGGCCCCGATCGCCTCGAAGACCGTCACGACCGTCGCGTTGCGCTTGCCCTTGTAGGTGCCCGGGTAGATCGTCCCGTTGTAGAGGACGACCCCGGGGACGTCGAGCCGGCCGAGGGCCATCGCCGCCCCGGGGATCGTCTTGTCGCAGCCGACCAGGCAGACGACGCCGTCGAGGAGGTGGCCGCGGACGACGAGCTCGATCGAGTCGGCCACGACCTCGCGGCTGACCAGGCTCGCCTTCATCCCCTCGGTGCCCATCGAGACGCCGTCGCTCACCGCGATCGTGTTGAACTCCATCGGTGTGCCGCCGGCCGCCCGGATCCCCTCCTTCACGAACTCGGCCAGGCGACGCTGGTTGTAGTTGCAGGGCATCGTCTCGATCCAGGTCGTGGCGACGCCGACCAGCGGCCGGGCCAGGTCCTCGTCGGTGAAGCCGATCGCCTTGAGCATCGCCCGGGCCGCGGCCCGATCGGGCCCGTCGGTGAGGCGGGCCGAGTGCCGCTTCGCCGGATCGCTCGGTCGCTCGTACGGGTGGACGGGGGCGGTCTGGCGATCGGTCATCGACGGGTTCCTCGGGTCGTGCGGGGAGGCCGCGGTGGAGCGAGCGGGTCCCAGTGTAGGCGGCGTCCACACCGTACGATGGGCCGATGACCGCCAGCGACGCGAGCCACGACCTTCCCGCGTCGGCCGACGTGGTCATCGTCGGCGGTGGGGTGGTCGGCGTGAGCGCGGCCTACCACCTGGCCGCGGCCGGGGCCGGCCGCGTCCTCCTGCTGGAGCGCGAAGCGGCGCTCGGGACGGCGTCCACCGGGCGCTGTGCCGGCGGCTTCCGCCACCAGTTCTCGAGCCGGATCAACGTGGAGCTCTCGCAGGCCAGCATCCCCCTGATCACCGGGTTCAGCGAGACCCACGGCCTGCCCCTCGACGTCGTCCAGGACGGCTACCTCTTCCTCGTCCGCGACGAGGCCGACTGGGATCGCTTCCGGGCCGCTGCCGCGATGCAGCGCGAGCTGGGCGTCGACACCGGCCTCCTCGACCCGGCGGAGGCAGCCGCGCTGGCGCCCGGGGTCGACCTGACCGGGATCATCGGCGCCACCTATTGCCCGGACGACGGGATCGCCGACCCGTCCGGGCTCACCCAGGGCTACGCCACCGCCGCCCGACGGGCCGGGGCGACGATCCGGACCGGCGTCCGGGTGGACCGGATCGAGGTCCGGGGCGGCGCGGTGACCGGGGTCGCGACGGAAGACGGGACGGTGTCGGCTCCGGTGGTCGTCAACGCCGCCGGGGCGTGGGCCGGGATCCTCGCCGCGACCGCCGGGGTGACCGTCCCGATCGAGCCCATCCCGCGGCCCGTCCTGGTCACCGGTCCGTTCGCCGGTCGCCCCGCTCGCCGGACGCTGGTCATCGACGCCGCGACCAGCTTCTATTTCCACCGCGAGGGCGAGGGAGTGCTCATGGGCATGGGCGACCCCGACGAGCGGCCGACCTTCGAGACCCGGATCGACGAGCGGTTCGTCGCGGAGGCGCTCCTGCCGACCGCGATGCGGATCCTGCCGGCCCTCGAGGATGCCGCGATCGCCCATAGCTGGGCCGGGCTCTACGAGATGACCCCCGATCGTCACGCGATCATCGGACGGGCGCCGGGCCTCGAAGGGCTGGTCCTGGCCAACGGCTTCAGCGGTCACGGCTTCCAGCACGCGCCGATCGTGGGCAAGCTCCTCGCGGAGCTCATCGTGGACGGCGCCGCCCGCTCGGTGGACGTCTCGTCGCTCGGGCTCGAGCGCTTCTCAGAGGGTCGCCTGCGAGACGAATTGCACGTCGTCTGAGGCCCGGCCCGCGCTCGTCCTCCGGCGGATCGGGCGTCCCGGCTCAGCGCGTGCAGGCGCCGGTGGCGACCCTGTTCGTGCGACCGATCGCCGGTCGGACCGCTGCCTCCACCGCGGTCGGCCCGAGGGCGTAGCCGACCGTGGGATCGCTGAGCGCCTCGGCGTAGACCACCCCGCCCACGGTGCCGTCGCCGAGGATGACCGGCCCGCCGCTGTCCCCCCGCTCGATGCCGGCCCGCAGCTCCACGATCCGGCGGGTGACCCGTCCGGTCCCGTAGATGTCGCGACCCTCGGCCTGATAGCTGTTCGCGACGGCCACCGGGATGATCCGCAAGGCGCCACCACCGGGGTGACCGAGGGCCGCGCCGACCTCGCCGCGCTTCGGGTCGGCATCGGCGAAGGCGAGCACGGGCGCCCGGAGCCCCTTGGCGTGGAGGACGGCCACGTCGAGGGTCGGATCGAACAGGACGACCTCGGCGTCGTACGACCGCCCGCCGTCGAACCCGACCACCACCCCGTTCGAGCCGGCGACCACATGGGCATTGGTGACGAGATAACCATTCGGCCCGACCACGAACGCCGTCCCGGTCGAGATCCGGTCGCAGGCGGTCGCTCGCACGGCCAGGGTGCTGGCGGTGGCGTCCCGGGCGATCCGGGCGGCCTGCGGGTCGGTCGGGCGATCGACCGGCGCCGCCGGGAACGGCTCGAGCCCGATGAAGACCTCGGGCAGCCCGGTCGCGTCGAGCCAGCGGGCGAGCTGGTCGACGTACGAGGTCGGCGGAGGGACCACCGTCGTGATCGAGCGGATGATCGTCGAGCGCTGGGCCTGGGCGGCCATCGCCGGGACCGGCCCGGCCGCCAGCAGGCCACCGACCAGCCACACGACGAGCAGTCCCTGGGCCAGGCCGACGAGCGCCCCGCCCAGCCGGTCGAGGCTGCTCAGGAACCCGTCGCCGAGGCGGCGACCGATCGATCCGCCGAGGCTCGAGCCGATGGCCTCGCCGATGCCGATCGCCAGGAGCAGACCCAGCAGGACGCCGAGGGCACGCAGGGTCGGCTCGACGCCGTCCAGGAGGCCACGGGCATAGGGCAGCGCCAGGATGGCGACGACCAGGCCGACCGCCGCCCCGGCGAGGCCGAGGATCTGGGGGAAGAACCCGGAGCGCCAGCCGGCGATGATCGCGAAGGCGAGGAGGACGACGATGCCGAGGTCGATGAGATTCACCGACCCAAGTATCCCCGAGGTGGAGGGAACGGGCTTCGGACGCGCCGGGAGGGCTCGCGGCTCGTCACTCCACGAAGGGCGTCAGGGGACGGCGATCGTCACCGGCGGTGCGTCGCCGTAGGCGCTGATGACCCAGCGGCCCGGGGCGAGGACCCCGAGGTCGACGTCGGTGGCCTTGAGCATCGCGATCTCGATGCAGGCCACGTCGAGCCGGTCGGCTCCCTCGACGATCGTCAGCCGGACCCGTCCATCGGCCTGTTCGACGGTGACCGAATCGAGCACATTGCACGGCGCGACACCGCTCCACCAGGTGAGCCGGGCGACGACCCGACCCTCGACGACCCGGGCGGCGATCGACGTGGCGCCGACGGGATGGGGCTGGAGCCGTCCGGGACTGGGGACGACCAAGGTGGGCGTCCCCAGGTCGGGCAGGGTCCCACCGGGCCCGTCGGACGCGGACGGGCCGCCGCCGGGCGAGCCGGCGCTCGAGCCGCTGTTCGGGGGAGCACCGCCGCCCACCGGCGTGTCGGCGACCGGCGAGCCCGCGATGGGCGCGTCGCTCGGCCCGGCGACCGTCGGCGGCCCGCCGCCGGGGCCCACGGTGCAGGCGACGAGGCCGAGCATGAGGAGCCCGGGGAGGGCGATGCGGAGGGCCGGCCGAGCCGCTGTGGTCATGGCCGGAGGACGCCGGCCGGGCTCGAGCGGTTCCCTCGATCCGAAGACCGGCTCAGCCCCCGGCGAGGGTGTCGACCCGGCCGGGGTGGGTCGTCTCCCAGGCGTCGATCGTCGGTGGTCCGCGCCAGGAGCCAGCCCATCTCGTCGGTCCCGGCCAGGAGCATCTGCTTCGCGAACGGGTCGACGTCGAACGGCGAGGTCCTCGTCGCCGGGCAGGTGGACGACCTGGGCCTCGAGGTCGACGGTGAGCTCGGCGTTCGGCTGGGCGGCCAGCAGCTCGAACAGCTGGCGGTGCCGCTCGGCCTCGACGACGATCGGCAGGAGCCCGTTCTTGAGCGCGTTGTTCCGGAAGATGTCGGCGAAGCTCGTCGAGATGACCGCCCGGATCCCCCAGGCCACCAGCGCCCACGGAGCATGCTCGCGTGACGAGCCGGTCCCGAAGTTGTCCCCGACCAGGAGGATCCGCCGGTCCGGCCATCGCCAGCCGGTCCATGACGAAGAGCGGCTCCTTGAGCCCGCCGTCGGGGTCGTAGCGCCAGTCGTGGAACAGCGCGTCGCGCAGGCCCGTCCTTGTCGGTGACCTTGAGGTAGCGGGCCGGCACGATCTGGTCGGTGTCGACGTTCTCGGCCGGGAGCGGGATCACGGCGCTGGTGAACGTGCCGTAGGGCCCGGCCATCTCAGCGACCTCCGAGGCCGGCCGAGGCCTCGATCCCGGGCAGCGTCCGCGGGTCGGTGACCACCCCGGTCAGAGCCGAGGCTGCCGCGGTCAGCGGCGAGGCGAGGAACGACCGACCGCCCTTGCCCTGGCGACCCTCGAAGTTCCGGTTCGAGGTGCTGATCGCGTACTGGCCGGGCGTCAGCTGGTCGCCGTTCATCGCGATGCACATCGAGCAGCCGGCCTCCCGCCACTCGGCGCCGGCGGACCGGAAGACGTCCGCCAGGCCCTCGTTCTCGGCCTCGCGCTTCACCTCCTGGCTGCCCGGCACGACCATCACCCGGACCCCGTCGGCGACCTTCCGACCGCGCAGGACGGAGGCGGCCAGGCGGAGGTCGCTGATCCGCCCGTTTGTGCAGCTGCCGATGAAGACGACGTCGACCGGCCGACCGATGATCGGTTCGCCAGGCCGGAGGTCCATGTACTCGAGGGCATGCTCCAGGGCCCGTCGCTGACCCGGGTCGGACTGGTCCTCGGGGGAGGGGACGAGGCTGGTGATCGGGATGCCCATCCCCGGGTTCGTGCCGTAGGTGACCATCGGCTCGAGGCTGGCGGCGTCGATCGTGATCGTCCGGTCGTAGGTCGCCCCGTCGTCGCTCGGCAGGCGCCGCCAGCCGGCCAGCGCCTCGTCCCAGGCATGGCCGGCCGGGGCGAACGCACGCCCGGACACGTACTCGAAGGTCGTCTCGTCGGGGGCGATGAGCCCGGCTCGGGCGCCGCCCTCGATGCTCATGTTGCAGACGGTCATCCGCTGCTCCATGGTCAGGGCCCGGATGGCCTCGCCGGTGTACTCGAAGACGTGACCGGTCCCGCCGCCGACGCCGATCCGGGCGATCAGGGCGAGGATGATGTCCTTGGCGCCTACCCCGGCCGCGAGCCGCCCGTCGACCCGGACCTCGTAGGTCTTCGGTCGGCGCTGGAGGAGGCACTGGGTCGCCAGGACCATCTCCACCTCGCTCGTCCCGATCCCGAAGGCGAGCGCCCCGAAGGCGCCGTGAGTGGCGGTGTGCGAGTCGCCGCAGACGATCGTCATCCCGGGCTGGGTGAGGCCCAGCTCCGGTCCGATGATGTGGACGATCCCCTGGTTCGGCGAGCCGAGGCCGTGGAGGGGGATGCCGAACTCCCGGCAGTTGTCGGTGAGCATCTGGACCTGGGCCGCGGCCATCGCGTCGGCGATCGGCAGCGAGCGGTCGTGGGTCGGGATGGAGTGGTCGGCCGTGGCCACCGTCCGACCCGGATGACGGACCCGCAGGCCGCGGGCCCGCAGCCCGGTGAAGGCCTGGGGGCTGGTGACCTCGTGGACGAGGTGGAGATCGATGGCCAGGACGGTCGGCGCGCCCGGCTCGTCGAGGACGACGTGGTCGTCCCAGATCTTCTCGACCAGGGTGCGCGGGCGCGGTGCGCTGAGGGGGGTCGGGTCGGCCATGGGTCCTTCTGCGGTCGCGGTTCGGATCCGACCGGGAGCGTAGCAGAGCCTCGCCGCGACCGGTCCGGGGGCCGATCTGGTCCGCGCTCGCCCTGGTACAGCCCGGTGCGGTGAGGATGGTTGCGGAATCGACGAAGGCTGGTAGACTGCCGGCACACCGCCCGGGCCACCGGTCCGCGCGGCCGCTACGAGGTCCGCCTTGGGTCTGTTCAACGGCCGGGATCGCCGCCGCGTCGCCGTCGTCGCCACGACGGACGGCCGCCGGATCCATGTGCCGCTCGACGACGCCGGCACGACCGACGTAGCGCTGCTCGCCATTCTTCGCTCGCTCCTCCTTGGGCTGGACGGCCTTCTCGGCCTTATCACCGGCTCCCGGCGGGAGAACGGAGGATCACGGAGGTAGCAAGCAGCGCCACCGAGAACCGAAGGGACCCTCGCCGGGAGGCGGGGGTCTTGTCGTATGTCGGGCGCGGAGACCCGCCCGACCCAGGACACGGAGAGCCGACGCGATGACGATGACGAAGGGGACGCCGGAGCGCGGCACCGGGCCGGGCGTGGGTCGGATCGGCGCCCCGGCCGAGGCCGACACGAGCACCCGCCCGGCCCGTCGGAGCCACGTCCCCGCCGACGGCTCGGCGACCGCCCGGGCGGTGGAGGAAGCCCGCGCGGCGATGCTCCACGAGGTCAAGCCGCGGAAACGGACCCGGATCGGCGCCGACGTGCTGTGCGAGGCGCTCCTCCGCCAGGGTGTCGACGTCTTCTTCAGCTACCCCGGCGGGGTCATCCTCCCGCTCTACGACATCCTCGGCGACTATCCGGAGCTCCGTCACATCCTGGTCCGCCACGAGCAGGGCGGCGCCCACGCGGCCGACGGCTACGCCCGGGTCACCGGTCGGGTCGGGGTGTGCATGGGCACCTCTGGCCCGGGCGCCACGAACCTGGTGACCGGCATCGGCACCGCCCTCCTGGATTCGGTCCCGGTCGTCGCGATCACCGGCAACGTCCCGGCCGCCCTGCTGGGCAAGGACGCCTTCCAGGAGATCGACATCACCGGCATCACCCTGCCGATCACCAAGCACAACTACCTCGTCCGTGACGCGAACGAGATCCCGCGGGTGGTGGCCGAGGCGTTCCACATCGCCCGGACCGGCCGGCCGGGCCCGGTCCACATCGACATCACCAAGGACGCTCTCCAGCAGGAGACGTCCGCGACCCATCCCGCTCAGGCCGAGATCGAGGCCGGGCTGCCCGGCTTCCGGCCGACCTTCGACGGTCACCCCAAGCAGCTCAAGCTGGCCGCGGCCGAGATCGCCGGGGCGAAGCGCCCGGTCATCCTGGCCGGTCACGGCGTCCTCCACGCCCGGGCCTGGGACGATCTCCGGGCGTTCGCCGAGAAGACCAGCATCCCGGTCGCCTGGACCCTGCTCGGGATCGGGGCGATGGACGAGTCCCACCCGCTGGCCTACGGCTACATGGGCATGCACGGCTGGAAGCACGTCAACCGGGCCATCCAGTCGGCCGATCTCCTCATCGCCCTGGGGATGCGCTTCGACGACCGGGTGACCGGCAACGTCCGGACCTACGCGCCCTACGCCCGGATCGTCCACGTCGACATCGATCCCGCCGAGATCGGCAAGAACGTGGCGGTCGAGGTCCCCATCGTCGGCGACGCCGGTCGGGTCCTGCGCGACCTGCTGCCGATGGTCGAGCGGACGGAGCCGGCCGAGCGGGCCGACTACCTCGCCCAGCTCGCGGAGTGGAAGGTCGAGTCGGTGGGGAGCAGCTGGCACGGCTCCGGCGCCTGGCGGGAAGGGCTGCTCACCGCTGACTACGTCGTGGAGCGGATCGGAGAGCTGACCGAGCACCGGGCGACCTACGTGGCCGACGTCGGCCAGAACCAGATGTGGCTGGCCCGCTACACCGGCTTCAGCGAGCCGAACAGCCACGTCAGCTCGGGTGGTCTGGGCACGATGGGCTTCGGCGTCCCGGCGGCGATGGGTGCCGCGCTCGGCCGACCGGACCGGGAGACCTGGGCGATCACCGGCGACGGCGGCTTCCAGATGACCTTCCAGGAGCTGATGACCCTGGTCCAGGATCACATCCCGGTGAAGATCGCCCTGCTCGACAACAAGAAGCTCGGGATGATCCGACAGTGGCAGGAGATCATCTACGCGGGCAACTACCACTCGTCCCATCTCCTGGGCCCGGACTTCGCCAAGCTCGCCGAGGCGTTCGGGATCCCGGCCTTCCGGGCCCGGACCCCGGATGAGGTCGACGGAGCGATCCGCTCGGCCCAGGCCGCCGACGGCCCGGCCCTGGTCTGGTTCGAGATCGCCGAGGAGCAGAACGTCTTCCCGATGATGCCCGCCGGAAAGGGTCTCTCGGACCTGATCGAGCACTGGGACGGGGCGGACGAATGAGCGACGAGACGACGACCGCCGGCAGCCCGGCCCCGCCGCCGCGGGCCCTGCCCGGGACGGGCGCCCAGCATCGCCACGTCCTGGTGGTCCTGGTCCTCGACAAGCCGGGTGTCCTGAACCGGGTCTCCAGCCTCATGCGGGCCCGCAACTTCAACATCGAGTCGCTGGCGGTCAGCCACACCGACAAGCCCGACATCAGCCGGATGACGATCGTGATCCACGGCGACGACGTCCTGGTCGAGCAGGCCATCAAGCAGCTCTACCGGCTGATCGACGTGCTCAAGGTCCAGGACTTCACCGCCGAGCCGACCGTCGAGCACGAGCTGGCCCTGGTCAAGGTCCGGGCGACCGACACGAACCGGTCCGAGATCGTCAAGATCGTGGAGCTCTACCGGGCCCGGGTCGTCGACGTCTCGGACGCGGCGGTGGTGGTCGAGGCCACCGGCAGCGAGGCGGAGGTCGACGCCCTGGTGGCCCTGCTCCGGGGCTTCGGCATCAAGGAGCTCGTCCGTACCGGGACCGTGGTCATGGCCCGCGGTCCACGATCCATCGAGGAGGCGATCAAGCGATGACCGCGAAGATGTACTACGACGCCGACGCCGACCCGTCCGCCCTGACCGGGCAGACCGTCGCGATCATCGGCTACGGGAGCCAGGGGCACGCCCATGCCCTGAACCTCCACGAGTCCGGGGTGTCGGTCATCGTGGGGCTGGCCCCGACCAGCCAGAGCCGGCGCCTGGTCGAGGACGCCGGGATCCGGGTCCGCGACGTCGGTGAGGCGGTCCGCGAGGCGGACGCGATCATGATCCTCGTCCCCGACACGTCGCAGAAGGCGCTCTACGACGCCGAGATCGCCCCGAACCTGCGGCCCGGCCAGCTCCTGATGTTCGCCCACGGCTTCAACATCCACTTCGGCCGGATCGACCCGCCGGCCGGGGTGGACGTCGGGATGGTCGCTCCCAAGGGCCCCGGTCATCTCGTCCGCTCGGTCTACCAGGCCGGCGGCGGCGTGCCAGCCCTGTTCGCCGTCCATCGCGACCCGAGCGGCACGGCTCGCGCCCGCGTCCTGGCCTACGCCCGGGCGCTCGGCAACACCCGGGCCGGGGTCCTCGAGACGACCTTCGCCGAGGAGACCGAGACCGACCTGTTCGGCGAGCAGTCGGTCCTGTGCGGGGGCACCGCGGCGCTGGTCAAGATGGCCTTCGAGACCCTCGTCGAGGCCGGCTACCAGCCCGAGCTCGCCTACTTCGAGACGATGCACGAGCTCAAGCTCATCGTCGACCTGATGTACCGGGGCGGCCTGAACTTCATGCGCTTCAGCGTCAGCGACACGGCCGAGTACGGCGATTACGTGAGCGGCCCGCGGATCATCGACGACCACGTCCGAGGGACGATGAAGCAGGTCCTGACCGAGATCCAGGACGGGACGTTCGCGTCGAACTGGATCGCCGAGAACGAGAGCGGCCGGGCGAACTTCGAGCGACTCCGCCAGCAGGACCACGACCATCTCATCGAGCGCGTCGGGGCCGAGCTGCGCGGCCAGATGGCCTTCCTCGACCCGGTCGTCGTCCAGGCCGGGCAGGCCCAGGCGGCCGCCGGCGCCGGGCGTCGGGCCGGCGGGTCCAGCCGATGAGCGGCGCCGCTGCCGGCGGGCTGGGAGTCGCGGCCGGCTCGGTCCGGATCTTCGACACGACCCTGCGCGATGGCGAGCAGGCGCCCGGCGCCGGCCTGACCGCGGCCGAGAAGCTCGAGGTCGCCCGCCAGCTCGTCCGACTCAAGGTCGACGTCATCGAGGCCGGCTTCCCGGCCGCCTCGCCGGGCGACTTCGACGCCGTCCAGCGGATCGCCCGGGAGACGAAGGGCGCCGCCGTGGCCGCCCTGGCCCGCTGCCGCGACGGCGACCCCCAGCGGGCCGTCGAGGCGATCCGGGTCGCCGAGCAGCCGCATCTCCACGTCTTCATCGCGACCAGCGACATCCATCTCAAGCACAAGCTCCGGATCGACCGCGACGAAGCGCTCCGCCAGGCCGTGGAATGGGTCCGCTACGGACGGAACGCCCTCGGCCGGGACGCCGAGATCGAGTTCAGCGCCGAGGACGCCAGCCGGACCGATGTCGAATACCTGCTCGACGTCTACGAGGCGGTCGTGGCCGCCGGCGCCTCGACCGTGAACATCCCCGACACCGTTGGGTATGCGATCCCGGTCGAGTTCGG
This sequence comes from uncultured Chloroflexia bacterium, assembly GCA_963809595.1. GTDB lineage: Bacteria > Chloroflexota > Limnocylindria > Limnocylindrales > CSP1-4 > Chersky-267. The sequence goes on from CAWEKG010000004.1 coordinate 391,920, forward strand.
GGCGCTCGTCGGCCGGGTCGTCGAGCGGGTCGGCTCCGAGGCGACCGTCTCGGTCCACTGTCACAACGACCTGGGCCTGGCCACCGCCAACACCCTGGCCGCGGTGCAGGCCGGTGCGCGCCAGGTGGAGGTGACGATCAACGGGCTCGGTGAGCGGGCCGGCAACGCGTCGCTGGAGGAGGTCGTCATGGCCCTCCGGACGCGTCCCACCCAGTTCCCCAAGCTCGGCTCGGGGGTCCAGACCGAGCAGCTCACGGCGGCCAGCCGGCTGGTGAGCTATCTCACCGGGTTCGCCGTCCAGCCCAACAAGGCGGTCGTCGGCGGGAACGCCTTCGCCCACGAGTCGGGGATCCACCAGGATGGGGTCATCAAGAACCCGCTCACCTACGAGATCATGACCCCGCAGTCGGTGGGGCTCACCGGCAGCCAGCTGACGATCGGCAAGCTGTCCGGTCGACGCGGGCTCCAGGGCAAGCTCCGCGAGCTGGGCCACGACCTCGAGGGCGAGGCGCTCGACGCGGTCTACCGACAGGCCATCGCCCTGGCCGACGCCAAGAAGGAGGTCACCGACGCGGACCTCCTGGCCCTCGTCGAAGCCCGCACGTCGGAGGTCCCGGCCTCGATCACCCTCGAGGGCTGGAGCGTGACCTCCTCGCACGGGGGCAACGCGACCGGGACGGTCTCCCTGTCGGTCGGCGGGGAGGTCCGCAACGCCGAATCGACCGGCAACGGCCCGGTCAACGCCCTCTACAGCGCGGTCGACAAGGCGATCCAGCCGATCCTCGGCTGGCGACCGGTCCTGACCGAGTACGAGATCAAGGCGGTCTCGGGCGGCGAGGACGCCCAGGGCCAGGTCTTCGTCCGCTGCCGGCGCTCCTCGGACGAGGGTCCGGGCGCGCTCATCGTCAGCGGCCACGGATTGTCGACGAACATCATCGAGGCCTCGCTCGAGGCGTATCTCGTGGCGGCCAACAAGCTCCACGGGGCCGAGATCAACGGCGTCGACGCGGCCTTCGCGACCCGCCCCGGAGCCGGGGAGCTCCCGTGAGCTCTCGGGCCGATGCCGGCACGACCTTTCGCATCGCCGCCATCCCCGGCGACGGGGTCGGTCCGGAGGTCCTGGCCGCCGGCCGGCGGGTCCTCGACGCGGTCGGGGCCGCGGACGGGTTCACGATCGACTGGACCGAGCTGACCGTCGGCGGGGCCGGCATCGACGCCTACGGGGTGGCCATCCGGCCCGAGGACGTGGGGGTCTGCGCGGCCGCCGACGCTGTCTACCTCGGCGCGGTCGGCGGCCCGAAGTGGGACGACCCGACCTCGACCGTCCGCCCGGAGCAGGCCCTGTTCGCCCTCCGCGGCGGGCTCGGCCTGTTCGCGAACCTCCGTCCGGTGACCGTCCACCCGACGCTCGTCGCCGCCTCGCCGCTCCGACCCGAGCTGCTCGTCGGGGTCGACATGCTCATCGTCCGGGAGCTGACCGGCGGTCTCTACTTCGGCGACAGGAGCGAGGCCCACGGCCCGGTCGGCCGCCGGGTCGCCAGCGACACGCTGCCCTACAGCGAAGTCGAGATCGCCCGGGTCGTCCGGCTCGCCTTCGAGCTCGCCCGAGGTCGGCGCCGCCGGGTCACCAGCGTCGACAAGGCGAACGTCCTGGCGACCTCACGGCTCTGGCGGCGGGTCGCCACCGAGGTCGCCGAAGAGTTCCCTGACGTGGAGCTGGACCACCGGCTCGTCGACGCCTGCGCGATGCAGATCGTGAAGTGGCCGGCCGGCTTCGACGTCCTGGTGACCGAGAACCTGTTCGGCGACATCCTGTCCGACGAGGCCTCGGTCCTGGCCGGCTCGCTGGGCATGCTGCCGTCGGCCTCGCTGGGCGAGACCGGACCGCGCACGGCCTCCACGGCCTGTACGAGCCGATCCACGGATCCGCCCCCGACATCGCCGGCCGGGACCTGGCCAACCCGATCGGGACGATCCTGTCGGGGGCGATGCTCCTGCGCTGGTCGCTGGGTCGGCCCGCCGCCGCCGAGGCGATCGAGACCGCGGTCGGCGCGGCGCTCGACGACGGCTACCGGACCGCCGACCTGTGGCCGGGTCCGGGTGGATCGACCACCGGGCTCAGCCGGGTCGGGACGACGGCGATGACTGAAGCGATCCTCACCCGGATCCCGTCGCCGGCAGCGGCGCCCGTCCGATGACCGATCAGCCGGTCGTCCTCTACGACACGACCCTGCGCGACGGGACCCAGGGCGAGAACATCATCCTGTCGCTGGCCGACAAGCTCCGGATCGCCCGGATGCTCGACGAGTTCGGGATGCCCTACATCGAGGGCGGCTGGCCCGGCTCGAACCCGAAGGACATCGAGTTCTTCGCCGCCGCCCGGAAGACCCGCTGGCAGACCGCCCGGCTGGCCGCCTTCGGCTCGACCCGCCACCGGGCGAACCGTCCGGAGACCGACCCGAACCTGCGCGAGCTCGTGGCCGCCGAGACGCCGGTCGTCACGATCTTCGGCAAGAGCTGGCTGCTCCACGTGACCGAGGTCCTGGGCGCGACCCCGGCCGAGAACCTGGACATGATCGCCGACTCGATCGGCTTCCTGGTCGAGCGCGGCCGGGAGGCGGTCTACGACGCCGAGCACTTCTTCGACGGCTACAAGGCCGACCGCGGCTACGCCCTCGACACGCTCCGGGCGGCGCGCGAGGCCGGCGCCCGGACCCTCGTCCTGTGCGACACGAACGGCGGGACGCTGACCGACGAGCTGCTCCGGATCGTGGCCGACGTCCGGCTCACCCTCGAGGCCGACCCGGCGGCGCCGACGGTCACCTGGGGCATCCACACCCACAACGACGCCGAGCTGGCGGTCGCCAACTCGATGGCCGCGGTGGGCGCCGGGATCCGCCACGTCCAGGCCACGATCAACGGCTACGGCGAGCGCTGCGGCAACGCCAACATGGTCAGCATCCTGGCCAACCTGGCCCTGAAGACGGAGCGCCTGCTGGTCCCGGCCGGGGGCGGCGACCTGGCCGACCTGACGGCCCTGTCGCGGAGGGTGGCCGAGATCGCCAACGTCGCCCCTGACGACTACCAGCCCTACGTCGGCCGCTCGGCGTTCGCCCACAAGGGCGGCGTCCACGGCGCCGCGGTGGCCAAGGTCGAGCGGAGCTACCAGCACATCGACCCGACGATCGTCGGCAACGAGGGCCGGCTCGTCGTCTCGGAGCTCGGCGGCCGGGCGAACACCAAGCTCCGGGCCGAGCAGCTCGGCCACCGGCTCGAGGGGGTCGATCCGCGCGAGCTCTCGAAGCTCATCAAGCAGCTCGAGTCGGAGGGCCAGGCCTTCGAGGGCGCCGAGGCCAGCTTCGAGCTCCTCGATCCGGCGTCACTCGACGGACTACGTGGCCCCGTTCCGGATCGTCGACTACACCTGCCTGGTCGAGCAGCGCGACGGGCGCGAGCTCCTGGCCGAGGCGACCGTCAAGGTCGAGGTCGACGGCGAGGTGCTCCACACGGCGGCCGACGGGAACGGCCCGGTGAACGCGCTCGACGCCGCCCTGCGCAAGGCGCTCGGGGCCTTCTACCCCCAGCTCGACGGGGTCCACCTCGTCGACTACAAGGTCCGGATCCTCGACGGCGGCGCCGCCACGGCGGCCCGGACCCGGGTCGTCATCGACTCGGCCGACGGGGCCCGGACCTGGTCGACGATGGGCAGCGACACGAACATCATCGCCGCCTCGGCCCTGGCCCTGGCCGACTCGCTCGAGTACGCGATCTGGAAGGCCGGCGCCGAGCTGCGCCGGCGAGACGAGCGCCATTTCACGACCGCCAGCCGCGGAACCGACGCCTTGCCGGCGCCGACCGAGACCGCCGCCGAGAGGACCACCCGATGACCACCGCGACCGCCACCCTCCATCTCGACCGCTGGACGGTCACGTCCGGCTCCAACGTCCAGAGCCGGGGCGCTGTCGTCATCGGCGCCGGCGACCACCAGTGGGACGGCGCCGCCGAGGGCAACGGGCCGGTCGACGCCCTCTTCCGGGCGGTCGACGCCGCCCTCGCGGCCGTCCTCGAGGGCCACCCTCGGCTCATCGCCTACGACGTCCATGCGGTCGCCGAGGGCCCCGACGCGGAGGGCCTGGTCACGGTCCGGATCGCTCCGCCGTCGAGCGCCGAGGGCGAACGGGCGACCGGCAAGTACACCGGGACGTCGAGCGACGTGAACATCATCGCCGCCTCGGTCGAGGCCTACATCCAGGCCGATCGACCGGCTCCTCGCCGAGGCCCACTGGAAGGGCGCGACCGAGGCCGCGGGCAACCGGCGCCGAGCCGAGGCGGCGGCGGTGGCGAAGGCACCCCGGCGGGCCGAGTTCGACGAGGAGGCCGCCGACCACGACACGACCGCCTGGTTCGAGCGCTGAATCCTCGGGCCGATGGCGTCGCGGGGCTCCGCCTCGGACCTCGGAGAGCGAGTGACGGTTGAACGTTGAGGGTGCCGCGATGACGTCCGCGATCGCGTACTCGGGCGAGCCGGGCGCGTTCGCCGAGGACGCGGTCGTCGCGGCGTTCGGCGCTGTCGAGCGACGCGGGCTCCCCGGCTTCCGGCAGGTCTTCGAGGCCGTCACCGGGGGGGACGCCGTCGCCGGGGTCGTGCCCATCGAGAACAGCGTCCACGGCACCGTCCGCGAGAACTACGACCTCCTCCTCGAGCACGACCTGGGGATCCGGGCGAGATCGTCGTCCCGGTCCGGCTCTGCCTGGCCGCCCTGCCCGGCCAACGTCTCGAGGCGATCGAGCGGGTCTACTCGCACGTCCAGGCGCTCGGCCAGGCCGAGGCCTTCCTGCGGACCCGGCCGTGGACCCTGCTCACGACCTACAACACGGCCGGGGCGGGCCGGCTCATCGTCGATCGCGGCGAGAAGGGCGCCGCGGCCGTCCTTTCGCCCCGAGCGGCCGGACTGTTCGGGCTCGAGGTCCTCGCCGAGCCGATCCAGGACGTCGCCGACAACCGGACCCGCTTCCTGGTCGTCGCCCGGTCGGACGCGATCTGCCGCCGATGCCCGGCCTCGCTCCGCCGACGGCCGGCGGGACGGACAGGGTCAGCCCGGCGACCCGGACCACCCTCGTCGTGGCCGTCCGCAATGAGCCCGGCGCCCTGCTCCGCGTCCTCCGGGTCTTCGCCGAGCGGGATCTCAACATGAGCACGATCGAGTCGCGACCGAGCCGCGAGCGAGCCTGGGAGTACGTCTTCTGGGTCGACCTCGACGCGGCCGGCGACGACCCCGCCATGCGGGTCGCCCTGGCCGACCTGGCGGGGGTGACGACCATCGTCCGGGTCCTCGGCTCGTATCCCCGGGCGAGCGGGTCCGACCCGGTCGCCTAGAGGGCCGGCCGGGACCGCAGCCGCCGCATCGCGGGCAGGTCGCCGCGCAGCTCCGCGAAGGCCAGCTCACCGTGTCGGGAGGCGTACCAGTCGGCTTCCCGGACCGACTCCGGGGTCACCCCCAGTCGGGCGGCAAGCTGGGGATAGGTGAGCCGCTCGTCGTTCAGGCGGGCCTGGATCCGGGCCGCCGAGATCCCCGTGCCGCGGACGATCCGCGTCCCGGGGCCCGGCGCGGGGTCGAGCTCCAGCCACGCCCCGGCACGGCCCAGGGCGACCCAGTCCTCCGCCTCCGGCTCGGCCCGGACCTCGAGGACCTCCTCGATGGCGGCGGTCGCCCGCTCGAGCCGCGTCTCGAGCTCGCCGCCGATCGGCACGGCGGTCTGTCCGAGCTCGGCCAGACGCTCCCGCAGGGCGGCCTGCTGGCGGAGCCTGGCCCGGTCGGAATCGCGCATCCCGTCCTGTCGCCAGGCGATGTCCGGCTCCATGATCAGGCTCAGGTCGTAGTGCCGGTCCGCACCGAGCGCCTCGACCGCCGCGTCGCGCCGGCCCAGGTACTCGACATGCCAGATCCCGGTGGTCAGGGCATCGGTGTCGCAGAAGAGGACCCGGCTCGCCCGGACGGCGGTGATCTCCTCGAGCTCGTTCTGGCGACGGGCGATCTCGATGAAGTCGCCGGTCGTCCAGGGTTCATCGCCATGGTCCTTGGGATCCGCGTAGGGGCGGCCCCACTCGAGCACCCAGGCGGTCCCGAACCGCCGGGCCAGGAGGTCGCACAGGGTCGACTTGCCGGTCGACTCTCCGCCCAGCAGGCGGACCCGACGAACCGTTCCGGCCCGAGCGTCCGGGGCCGGGCCTTGGTGTCCCGGGGACGGACGGTCGGAGGCCCGGGCCGATACCGGACCCGGGCCTCCCATCGCAGGCGCTCTCGACCCCGGAGCGTCGCGAGCGGTCAGTGCTCGACGACCTTGGGCAGGCTCTTCGCAGCCGAGATCCAGCCCTCGATCGTCTCCTGGGACGGGACCCGGCGGACGAGGTTCGGCCGGGCGGCGTCGATTTCCTGGAAGGTCTGGGCCAGCTTGGCCGCGTTCCTCTGGGCCAGCTCGGCCGGCGAGTCGACCCCGGCCGCCTCGAGCAGGTCGGAGTACTCGGAGCCCACCCCGGGGATCCGCATCAGGTCGACGTGGTTCACCCACTCGAGGATGAGCTTGCCGCTGATCCCGGTGGCCGTGGCGAGTCGGTCCCGGCCGCCCGGCTTGGCGCCCTGCTCGAGCAGGTCGTCGGTGGTCACCACGCCGGCCTTGCCGAGCTCGGCCGAATTGGCCGGGCCGATGCCCTCGACCTCGTCGATGCGCATGCTGGTGCTCCTTCCGTGATGCTCCCGCGGGTGGCCCTGGGCAGGGGACGGGCCGGGCCCGTCGTGACCGCCGATGCCACCGTGGATGGTACCCTCGCAGTCGCTGCGTCATCTACCGTCCGGTGACCGTCCCGTCGTCCAGATCCGGCCGAGCCCGGCGAGACCCGGGAGTCTGCGAAGCCACCCAGGAGGACCCATTGGACCAGGCGTTCCGCGACGCGATGGCAGCCGGCTACGCCTCGAAGGAGCCGACGATCGTCCTCGGCAGCCCGATCCGCGACGGTGAGGTCGCGGCGGACGTCCGGGTCCAGGTCGCGCTCTCGATCCTCAACCGGCACGGGCTCATCGCCGGGGCCACCGGGACGGGCAAGACGAAGACCCTCCAGGTCATGGCCGGGCAGCTCTCGAAAGCCGGCGTCCCGGTCTTCATCGCCGACATCAAGGGCGACCTGACCGGCCTCGCGGCACCCGGCGACCCGTCGAACCCGAAGGTCCAGGAGCGCTGCGCCAGTCTCGGCTGGACGTTCGAGCCGACCGGCCACCCGGTCGAGTTCCTGTCCCTCTCGGGCACGCTCGGCGCCCAGGTCCGGGCCACGGTCCACTCGTTCGGGCCGCTCCTCCTGGGGCGGGTCCTTGGGCTCAACGACACCCAGACCTCGGTCCTCAGCCTGGTCTTCAAGTACTGCGACGACAACGGCCTGCCCCTGCTCGACCTGCCGGACCTGCTGACGACCCTGAAGTTCCTCGGCTCGGACGACGGCAAGCCCATCCTTGCCGACTACGGCGGGATCGCCCCGGCCACCCTCGGGGTCATCCTCCGGGCGATCATCACCCTGGAGCAGCAGGGCGCCGACGTCTTCTTCGGCGAGCCCGAGTTCGACGTGATGGACCTCATCCGGACCGGTCCTGACGGGCTGGGGATCGTCTCGGTCCTCGAGCTCAGCGACGTCATGGACAAGCCCGCCCTGTTCAGCACGTTCATGCTCTGGATGCTGGCTCAGCTCTATCACGTCCTGCCCGAGGCCGGCGACCTGCCGAAGCCGAAGCTGTGCTTCTTCTTCGACGAGGCACACCTCCTGTTCAACGACGCCAGCGCGGCCCTCCTCCAGGCGGTCGAGCAGACCGCCCGGCTGATCCGCTCGAAGGGGGTCGGGGTCTACTTCGTGACCCAGGCGCCGACCGACATCCCGGCCTCGATCCTGGCCCAGCTCGGGAACCGGGTCGAGCACGCCCTCCGGGCGTTCACCCCGCAGGACGCGGACAACCTGCGGAAGACGGTCCGGACCTTCCCGATGACGGACTTCTATGACGTCGAGACGACGATCACCTCGCTCGGCATCGGCGAGGCGCTGGTCACCGTCCTGTCGCCGAGCGGCGTCCCGACCCCGCTTGCGGCGACTCGGCTCATCCCGCCGGACTCGCTCATGGCCGCGCTCGATCCGGTCCAGTTCCAGGGCCGGATCGCGACGAGCGCCCTCACCGCGAAGTACGGCCGGACCGTCGATCGGGAGAGCGCCCACGAGATGATCACGGCCCGGATCGCCGCGGCCCAGGCGGCCGCGGTCGGCGGCCCGGCAGGAGCCGGGCCGGCCGCCGGCGGCGTGGTGCTCAGCCCCGCCCAGCAGCAGCGCGAGATCCAGCGTCAGGCCCGCGAGATCGAGAAGGAGCGCCAGGCCGCCGAGCGCGAGGCGAAGGCCCAGGCCCGGGCCGAGGCGGCCGCCGAGCGCGAGCGCAAGGCGGAGGAGCGCGCCCGCCAGCGATCGATCGACTCGGCCGTCCGGACCGGCGGCAGGATCGTCACCTCGCGGGCCGGCCAGGACCTCATCCGGGGCGTCTTCGGGACGCTCTTCGGCGGCAAGCGCTAGACGCCGCGCCGCGGAACGGCCGGACGGGTCCCGCCCGGCCGACGGGTATCATGATCGGACGAACCCATGATCCCGGGCGACCCGCCGACCCATCGCGGCCGACCCGCCCGACTGGAGAGCGACCCATGGCTACCGCCACCCGGACGACCCCCCACCCGATCCTCCTCGCCGGCCGCTGGGTCGACTCGCCGGATCAGCTGGTGGTGGCCAACCCGGCCGACCCGGCGAACCCCGCCGGGGTCACCTACAACGCGACGCCGGAGCAGTACGAGGAGGCGGTCGCGGCGGCGGTCGCGGCGTTCGAGGAGACCCGCCGACTGCCGGCCTACGAGCGCGGACGCGTCCTGCGCCAGATCAGCGCCGGGATCGCCGCCCGGCGCGAGGAGCTCGGCCGGCTCCTCTGCCTCGAGGCCGGCAAGCCGATCCGCGACGCGCTCGTCGAGGTGGACCGGGCGGTCCTGACCTTCCGGCTCGGCGCCGAGGAGGCGGAGCGGATGATCGGCGAGACGATCCCGCTCGACCTCCTGCCGTCGTCCAAGGGCCGGATCGGCATCACCCGGCCGCTTCCCGATCGGACCGGTCGCGGCCATCAGCCCGTTCAACTTCCCGCTGAACCTGGCCGCCCACAAGCTCGCCCCGGCGATCGCGGCGGGCTGCTCGATCGTCCTCAAGCCGCCGTCCAAGGACCCGCTGACGATGCTCACGGTCGGCGAGATCGTGGCCGAGGCCGGCCTGCCCGCGGGCGCGGTGAGCATCCTGCCGATGACCCGCGAGCTCGGCGACCGGATGGTCGAGGACGACCGGTTCAAGCTCCTGACCTTCACCGGGAGCCCGGCGGTCGGCTGGCGGATGAAGGCCCGGGCGGGCAAGAAGAAGGTCGTCCTCGAGCTCGGCGGGAACGCCGGCGTCATCGTCGACCGCTCGGCCGACCTCGACTGGGCGGTCCGGCGGATCCTCATCGGCGCGTTCACCTACGCCGGCCAGGTCTGCATCAGCGTCCAGCGGATGTTCGTCCACGAGGACGTCTGGGAGCCGTTCATGGCCGCCTCGTCGAGGGCGCCCGGGGCCTGATCGTCGGCGATCCGATCGACCCGCAGACGGACCTCGGACCGATGGTCGACGCAGGCGGCCGCGAACCGGACCCAGCGCTGGGTCGACGAGGCGGTCGCGCTCGGCGGCCGGGTCCTGCTCGGCGGTCACGGCCGACGGGACGTTCTTCCCGCCGACGATCCTGACCGACACCCCGGTGACCGCCCAGGTCTGCTCGAACGAGGCCTTCGCCCCGCTCGTGGTCGCCTTCCCGTTCCGCGACTTCGACGAGGCGATCGGGCAGGTCAACGAAAGCTTCTTCGGGCTCCAGACCGGCGTCTTCACGAACGACCTGGCGAACAGCTGGCGGGCCTTCGAGGAGCTCGAGGTCGGCGGGGTCATCGTCAACGACATCCCGACCTATCGGATCGACCACATGCCCTACGGCGGGGTCAAGGACTCCGGGCTCGGGCGCGAGGGTCTGCGCTGGGCGATCGAGGACATGACCGAGATCCGGATCATGGTCGTGGCCCAGCCGGGCTAGCTCCGGGCCCGGGGGCTACAGGTCCTCGGGGTAGTCGCCTTCGTCGGGGTCGTCGAGGTCGTTCGACAGGGTCATCTTGTGGATCCAGCCCTCGGTGCCGTCGGCCGCCCGGACGCGGCGGTAGACGCCGGACGACTCGAGGATCTCGACCTGGTCGCCGCGGTCGAGGCGACCGACCTCGTCACCGAGCAGCTCGTCGGGGATCGAGGTGACCCGGACGAGTCGATAGCCGACCCGGGCCCGGACCACGCCCGCCGATGCCTCCTCGCGGAAGGCGACCGGGACGTGGGGCATCTCGGGTCCCCGCGACGATGCCTTGCGCGCCGCCTGGACCGACGGCCGGCGCCAGCGCGGCATCTCGGCCTCGCCGAACGGGATGTCCAGGGCCGCGGCGGTGGCGGCGGCCGCCACGACCGGACCGCCGGCGGATGGCCAGCTCGGAGCAGGCGCGGCGGGGGCCGGGCCGGCCATGGCCAGCGCCGGGGCCGGGGTCGGAGGAGCCGGTCGTCCGTCGGTCGGTGCGGGACCCTCTTCGTCGTCGCGTCGGCGCCGGCCGAGGACGAGGAACACGGCCCAGATCCCCCCGGCGACCATCCCGAGCAGGACGAGCGGCGAGACGATCCCGCCGAGACCGGGCTCCGACGTGCCGGGCAGCGGTCCGCCGGAGTCGGCGCCCGATCCGCTCCCTCCGCCATCGCCCCCGGTGACCGGCCCGAGCGCCCCGATGGCGCCGTCGCTCGGCGATGCGGTGGCCGACGGTTCGTCGGTCGCGATCGACTCGGTGGGCGTCGGCTCGTCGGTCGGTGGCACGGTCGAGGTGACCGTCGCGAGCGGGGTCGGGCGCGGCCGGCTTGGCGGTGGCGCCGGCGGTGGCCCGGGCGGTCGGGCGCGCGGTCGGGCGGCGGGTGGGCCGCGGGGTGGGCCGCGGGGTCGGCTTGGGGGTCGGCTTCGGGGTCGGCTTCGGCGTCGGCTTGGGCGTCGGTGTCGGCGTTGGCGTGGGGTCGGCGTCGGCGCGGTGACCGTGACGGTGCCGGGCGAGACGGAACTCAGGGTCAGCGTGCAGATCGGATTGCCTGCCCGGCGACGACCGGCCGCAGCTGAACGAGTAGCTGTGTGTTCCGGCGGGCAGCGTGCGCGCTGTACGTGGTACGTGACGCCGGTGCGGTAGTTCCGGCCGATCGTGCTCATCGATGACTATCCGACGCCTAGCCGATGGACACCGTCGATCCGATGCACGAGGTTCCGGTACGGCGACAGTCCCCGGTGCATCGCGGAAGACGACAGCGAAGGCGAACAGTCCGTCGAGGTCAGAGCCCGATCCAGGGCTGGCGACTCCGCTGCTCAGGATACGTGTATGGACTTGGCCGCTGGGCACGACACTTCCGCCGCGGCGACCGCCGGGACGAACGGCGCGCTGAAGCCGAGCACCATCGTCACGAAGAACGACGGCACGAGCATGGCGAGAAGCGGCAGGCTGCCGCGGCGCTTGGTTTTCACTCCATCCGACCGTAGACAGGACGGTCCTCCCCGTCGATGGGTCGTTGGTACGGTTCGGTGCGGTCCGAACGGGGAGTGCCGTTCAGTCCCGTGGGCCACGTCCCACCGGTCGGGACGAGCGGGTCGCCGACCCGGCCGGGAGGTGACCATCAACCGATGGACCTCACCCTCGGCCCGTCGGAGATCGGGCTTCGCGACCGCGCCCGCGCCTACGTCCGCGACGTCCTCCAGCCGCTCGAGCTCGAGTTCGAGCGGTCCGGCGGCCGGCTGCCGGCCGAGACGACCCGGGAGCTCCGGGCGGCCGCCATCCGGGCGCAGCTCCACGGCGGCTCGACACCCCGCTCGCTCGGCGGGCAGGGCTGGACGGCGCTGGAGCAGGTCCTCGTCCACGAGCAGTTCGGCCAGGTCACCGGCGGGCTCTGGTCGTACGTCCCGGGCGGCTACAACGCCCTGGTCCACTGCGACCCCGAGCAGCGTCGGCGCTACCTGGACCCCTGCCTGCGGGGTGAGCGCAGCGGCTCGTACGCCATCACCGAGGACGGGGCCGGCTCCGACGCCCGGACCCTGGCGGCGACCGCCGTCCGGGACGCGGCCAGCGGTGAGTACGTCCTGAACGGCGAGAAGTGGTTCGTGACCGGCCCGGACGACACCGACTTCATGATCTTCCACTGCCACCTGCTCGACGGCGAGCGCCGGCTGCCGACCCTCTTCCTGGTCGACTACGACACGCCGGGCGTCCGGCTGGCCCACGACCCGGACTACACCCACACCTTCGCCGATCGGCACCCGCAGTTCGTCCTCGAGGACGTCCGGGTGCCGGCGACCGCGATCCTCGGCGGGGTCGGCGAGGCGGACGAGCTGACCAACGACTGGTTCGTCGAGGAGCGGATCCACATCGGCGCCCGGTGCAGCGGGGCGATGGAGCGGCTGCTCGGGCTGGCCGTCGAGTGGGCCACCGGTCGGGTCCAGTTCGGGCAGCGGATCTACGACTTCCAGGGGGTCGCCTTCCCCCTGGCCGACTCGGCCGCCGACGCCAGCGCCGCCCGGCTGCTCACCCGCGAGTGCGCCTGGCTGAGCGACCACGGCGAGGATCGCAAGGTGGTCCATGCCAAGGCCTCGCTGGCCAAGCTGTTCGCGTCGGAGGCCGCCTTCCGCTGCGCCGACCGGGTCGTCCAGGTCTTCGGCGGGCGGGGCTACATGCGCGAGTACCCCGCCGAGCGCTACCTCCGCGAGCTGCGGGTCGACCGGATCTGGGAGGGGACGAGCGAGATCCAGCGGATCGTCATCGCCCGGGCCCTCGAGAAGCGCGGCGTCGGTCGGGTCGTCGGCCAGGGATGACCGGACCGAGCGTCGCGACCACCGATCGCCCGCCGATCGATCTCCGGCCGCTCTTCGCCCCGACCTCGATCGCGGTCGTCGGGGCCTCGCCCCGATCGGACCTGGCCAGGACGGTCCGGGACAACCTGACCGTGATGGGCAGCGCGACCCGCTGCCACTTCGTGAACCCGAAGTACACCGAGGCCTGGGGCCAACCCTGCTATCCGGACCTCGCCGCGCTGCCCGAGGTCCCCGAGGCGGTGCTGGTGGCCCTGAACCCGCTCCGGGCGGCCGCCGTGACCCAGCAGGCGGCCGACGTCGGCGCCCGGGTCGTGCTCATCCCCGGCGGCGGGGTGGTCGAGGGCGGCGAGGCGGCCGCCCGGATGCAGGCCGACGTCCGGGAGATCGCCCTCCGCCACGGGCTGGCGGTCCTGGGACCGAACTGCATGGGCATGGTCGACCTGACCACGAACTCGGCGCTCTACATCGGCGACGTCAACCCCTGGCTGCCCCGCGGCGGGGTGACCGGGATCGCCCAGAGCGGCAGCGTGACCGACGCGTTCATCCATTCGGGCACCCGGATCGGCTTCAGCCGGATCGTCGGCTGCGGCGCGGAGATCGTCCTGGACCTGTGCGACTACCTGGCCTATGCCCTGGACGATCCCGAGACCCACACGGTCATCCTCTTCGTCGAGGGGTTCAAGCGACCGGAGCGGTTCCTCGCCCTGGCCGACCGCGCCCTCGAGCTGGGCAAGCCGATCCTCGCGGTCAAGGTCGGTCGGTCCGCCCAGGCGCAGGCCGCCGCCGTGGCCCACAGCGGCTCGCTGGCGGGTGAGGACCGGGTGACCGATGCCGCCCTGGCAGCCGCCGGGGTCGTCCGCTGCGCCGACCTCGATGAGCTCCTCGAGGCGGCCGAGCTCCACGCCGGCTGCCATCGTCTCGGCCGGTCGGTCGGATCGGGCCGGACCGGGATCGTGACGGTCTCGACCGGCGAGGCGTCGCTCATCGCCGACCTGGCGACCGAGACGGGTCTGGACCTGCCGGCGGTCCCCGATGCTGCCCGGGTCGCGATCCTGCGCGACCTCCCGACGATGGGCTACGTCGGCAACCCGATGGACCCATGGGGCGCCGCCGACGAGGCGACCTGCTACCCGGCCGTCTTCCGGGGCTTCGCCGAGTCGGACGCCTACGACGTCCTGGCCGTCGTCCACGACTTCCCGTTCCGGTCGCTGCCCTCGGAGGTCGAGGTCGCGCGGACGGTCGGCGGAGCGCTCCTCGACGCGACCCGCGACCGCCCGGATCTGCTGCCGGTCTTCATCTCCCTGACGAGCGGCGATGCGACGCCGGAGATCCAGGCGCTTCTCGACGAGGCCGGCGGGGTGCCGCTCCTGCGCGGCGCCCGCGAGGCCGAGCTGGCGATCGCCCGGCGAGCCTGGTGGGAGGGGCGGCGGGACGCTCGTCTCCGGGACGGTCCGGCGCGCCCGACCTGGCCGGCCCTGGCCGGGGACCGGACCTTCCTCGGCCACGACGACGACGCGGCCGGGATCCACGAGCCGGCCGATCCCCCCGGTGCCGATGCACCCGTGCCGGCGACGGCGCTCCCCGAGCGCGAGAGCCTCGACCTCCTCCGGTCGGCCGGCCTGGCGGTGGTCGACGCCCGGCCGGCCCCCGACGCCGCCGAGGCCGGCCGTGTCGCCGCGGCCATCGGTGGTCCGGTCGCCCTCAAGCTCGACGCGGTCGGGCTGGCCCACAAGACGCGATGTCGGCGGGGTCCGCCTGGGTCTCGTCGGCGAGGATGCCGTCCGGACCGCGGCGGAGGACCTCCTCGAGCTCGCGGCCGCCCGCGGCCTCGACGTCCGGGGGCTGCTCGTGGAGCCGATGGCCGAGCCCGGCGTGGAGCTCATCGTGGGGCTGACCCGCGATCCGCACTTCGGTCCGGCGGTCATGGTCGGCTTCGGCGGGGTCTTCACCGAGGTCCTCGACGACGTCGCGATCCGCCTCGCGCCGATCGGTCAGGCCGAGGCGCTGGCGATGCTCGAGTCGCTCCGCGGCGGCCCGCTCCTCGTGGGCGCGCGCGGTCGGCCGCGGATCGATCGGGGCGCCGTCGCGGCGCTCATCGTCGGGTTGGCGCGGTTCGCCTGGGAGCGTCCCGACGTCCTCGCCGTCGACCTCAACCCGGTCGTGGCCAGCCCGGCCGGAGCTGTCGCCGTCGACGCCCTGGTCGTGCTCCGGGAGTCCCACGGTGGCTGAGAAGGATGCCCGCGGGCCCGCTCCGCTCCGGGTCGTCCGGACCCCGTGGGGCGTCCGGCTCGTGCTCGACCGTCCGGCCAAGCTCAACGCCCTCGACCACGATCTCGTCGTGGCGCTCGAGACGGCGGTCGCCGCCGCGGCCGACGACCCCGACGTGCGGGTCGTCGTCATCGAGGGCGCCGGTCGCGCCTTCAGCTCGGGCTACGACCTCACCGAGGACGTCGGCGGGGTCGAGGGCGCGCTCGCCTGGCACGACCTCCTGGCCCGCGACGTGGCGACGACCCTCCGGATCTGGGCCTGCCCGAAGCCGGTCATCGCCCAGGTCCACGGCTACTGCCTGGCCGGGGGCCTCGAGCTGGCGATGGCCTGCGACCTCATCGTCGCGGCCGAGGGCACGAAGCTGGGCGAGCCCGAGATCCGCTACGGCTCGGCGCCGGTGACCCTGCTCCTGCCGGCGCTCGTCGGCCAGAAGAAGACCCGCGAGCTGCTCCTCACCGGTGACCTCATCGATGCCGCCGAGGCCGAGCGGATCGGCCTGGTCAATCGCGTCGTCCCGGCGGACCGCCTGGCCGTCGAGGTGGACGCCCTCGCCGACCGACTCGCCCGGACCCCGCCCGAGGTCATGCGTCTGACGAAGCGGATGCTCAACCGGGCGATGGAGGCCGCCGGCCTCCACGAGGCGATCGAGGCGGGTCTCGACCTCGGCTCGATCATCAACGCCGCGGACACCCCCGAACAGCGCGAGTGGGACGCCATCGTCCGGTCCGAGGGGCTCAAGGCGGCCCTCGCCTGGCGCGACCGACGCTACACGGAGCGACTGGCCGATCGCGAAGGGGAACCGCGCGGCTGATCGCGGACCGGGCCGTCCGGCGGGAAGCGCCCCACCCCGCGACGGCCGCTACACTCGCGGCCATGGCCAGACCCGCCCGCCGACCGCGGAATGCCGCCGAGCTGCTGGTCGCCTCGCTCGAGGCTGAGGGCTGCCGGTTCGTCTTCTCCGTCCCCGGCGAGGAGACGATGGACCTCCTCGACGCCCTGAGCCGGACGGACCGGGTCCGCCACGTGACCACCCGCCACGAGCAGGGAGCCGCCTTCATGGCCGACGTCCACGGTCGGTTGACCGGGCAGGCCGCGGTGGCCATGGCGACCCTCGGGCCGGGCGCCACGAACCTCGTCACCGGGGTCGCCGACGCGTTCCTCGACCGGGCGCCGATGGTCGCCCTGACCGGCCAGACCGGTTCGGACAAGCTCCACAAGGAGGCCCATCAGCTCGTCGACATCGTCCGCATGTTCGAGCCGGTGACGAAGTGGAACACCCGGGTCCAGCAGGTGGACGCCGTGCCCGAGATCGTCCGCAAGGCGTTCCGGGTCGCCGAGCTGGAGAAGCCCGGCCCGACCCACATCGAGCTGCCCGAGAACCTCGCGGCGATGACCCCCGAGTCGGGTGACCTGATCCGGCCCCTCGAGCCGACCCGGACCTACCTGCCCGTGCCGACGGACGAGGCGATCGCCCACGCCGCCCGGCTCATCGCCGCCTCGGGCCGACCGATCGTCCTGGCCGGCAACGGCGTCCTCCGTCGTCGCGCGTCGGATGCGCTCCGCGCCTTCGCCCGGGGGCTCCACGTCCCGGTCGCGGTGACGTTCATGGGCAAGGGCGCCGTCGACGACCGGTCGCATCTCTCGCTCATGGCGGTCGGGCTCCAGGCCCGGGACCACGTCCTGACCGGCTTCGACCGGGCCGATCTCGTGGTCTCGGTGGGCTACGACCTGGTCGAGTACGCGCCGAGCCGGTGGAACCCGGACGGGTCGAAGCCGATCGTCCACATCGACACCCAGCCGGCCGAGGTCGACGCCGACTACCAGCCGACGGTCGAGCTCATCGGCGACATCGACGGGACGCTGGAGCGGCTGCTCGAGGCGCTCCTGCCGCTCGGGATCGGCGGTCGCGACGCGACCGAGCGCCACGAGTCGAAGGAGATCCTGGTCAACGCCGACCTGCGGACGGCCCTGCTCCGCGATCTCGAGGCCTTCGAGACCGACGACGGCTTCCCGATCCGGCCGCAGAAGGCGATCGCCGAGCTGCGCCGGGCGCTCGGACCGGACGACATCGTGGTCTCCGACGTGGGCGCCCACAAGGTCTGGGTCGCCCGCCTCTACCAGGCCTACGAGCCGAACACGGTGATCATCTCGAACGGCTTCGCGGCGATGGGGATCTCGCTGCCCGGGGCGATCGCGGCCAAGCTGGTCCACCCCGAGCGCCGGGTGGTCGCCCTGTGCGGCGACGGCGGCTTCCTGATGAACAGCCAGGAGCTCGAGACGGCGAAGCGGATCGGGGCGAACGTCACGGTCGTGATCTGGCGCGACGACGGCTACGGGCTGATCGACTGGAAGCAGCGCAACGAGTTCGGCGCGCCGTTCGGGGTCGAGTTCGGCAACCCGGACTTCGTCGCCTACGCCGAGAGCTTCGGGATCGCCGGGTTCCGGGTCGACTCGGCCGCCGAGCTCTACCCGACCCTCGATGCGCGCCCTCGAGGTGCCCGGGCCGTCCCTCGTCGAGGTCCCGATCGACTACCGGGAGAACCTCCGCCTGACCGAGCGGCTCGGCGCCCTGACCGGCGGGGCGTCCTAGACCCCGTCAGGCTGCGCGACCCACGGATGTCAGCGCCGGTGGCCGGCCACGATCCCGACGAGGGTGCTCGCGACGCGATCGAGGTCCGGGTCGGTCATCCCCGGCCAGATTGGGAGCGAGATGACCCGCTCGTACTCCCGGCTGGCCACCGGGAGGTCCTCCGGGCGCCAGCCCCATTCCCGCTGGTAGTAGGGGTGGAGGTGGAGCGGGATGAAGTGGACGCTCGCCCCGATCCCGGCGTCGCGGAGGGCCTGCATCGTGGCCGCCCGGTCGATGGTCAGCCGGTCGAGAACGAGCCGGACCACGTACAGGTGCCAGGCGTGCGAGCCGTCGGAGGCGTCCTGTGGCAGCTCCAGCAGGTCGGCGGCGGCTGAGCCGGCGAAGGCGACCGAGTAGGCCGCCGCGAGCCGCCGGCGCGCGGCGAGGAGCTCCTCCGCGCGTCCGAGCTGGACCAGGCCGAGGGCCGCCGCGATGTCGGTCATGTTGTACTTGTAACCGGCATCCTCGATCTCGTAGAACCAGGCGCCGTCCGCCGTGTATCGCTTCCAGGCGTCGCGGCTGATGCCGTGGAGGGCCATCACCCGGGCCCGGGCGGCGATGGCGTCGTCGTCGGTCACGAGCATCCCGCCCTCGCCCGTCGTGATCGTCTTCGTCGCGTAGAAGCGAGTACGCCCCGGCTCGGCCCAGCGTCCCGACGTACGGCCCGTCCGGTCCGCCGAGCCGGCTCGGGAAGGCGTGGGCGGCGTCCTCGACGATGGCCGGGCCATCCGGGCCGAGACGCTCGCGCAGGGCTGCGATCTCCACGGGCAGGCCGGCGAAGTGGACGCAGATCACCGCCTTCGTCCGCGGTGTGACGGCGGCGACGACCGTGTCCGGTGACGCGTTCAGGGTCCGGGCGTCGACGTCCACCAGGACCGGCTTCGCGCCCAGATAGACGACCACCTCGGAGCTCGCGGCGAACGTCCAGGTCGGGACGATGACTTCGTCGCCGGCTCCCACGCCGAGCGCCTCGAGGGCCAGGTGGAGGGCGGCGGTCGCCGAGTTCAGGGCGATCGCATGGCGGGAGCCGACGGTCGCCGCGAACCGCTCCTCGAACGCCCTGGTCCGCGGCCCGGTGGTGATCCAGCCCGAGTCGAGGACCTCCATGACGGCGTCCTTCTCGGGCTGGGTGATCGACGGCCGGGCGAACGGCAGGAACGGGAGGCCGTCGTCGCCCATCAGCGAGAACCGCCGAGTGCGGGGTCGGCGCTCGGGCGGTCGAGGTCGGACGGGGCGTCGGCTGGGCCGGTCATCTCAGGTCGGTCATGGTAGCGGCTGGGTCCGCGGCCCGCAGACGGGTCGGCGACCCTCGTCCCGGCCACCGGATCCGGCCCGGTCGAGCGCTGGGTCGGGCACGGAGCCTTCCGCCTGTGGTGGAATGTGCCGCGACGGGCGACGCCGCCCGGGGAATGTCCCGTGGTGGGCCGCAGTGACCCGAGTCCCGCTGCGGGTCGACGAGGAGGAGGCTGGTCGCGATGAGCGAGAGCAGCGGTCCGCGCCCGACCAGACGCCCGGCGCGCCCTCGACCTCGCCCTCGGGTCGCTCGGCCTGGCCGCATCGCTGCCGATCCTGGCCGCTGCTGCGGTGGGCCATGCACCTGGCCGGCGATCACGGACCCTTCCTGTTCCGGGCCCGCCGGGTCGGGGCGGCGTTCGGCCATCACCGTCCTCAAGATCCGGACGATGCGGGAGGGGCCGAGCGGCATCGGCCTGACCTCGGCGGGCAACCGCATCGCCTCGTTCGGGCGGGTCATCCGGCGCTACCGGATCGACGAGCTGCCTCAGCTGCTGAACGTCGTCCGGGGCGACATGTCGCTGGTCGGCCCCCGACCCGAGGATCCGCGCTACGTCGACCTGGCGGACCCCCTCCACCGCCGGGTCTACAGCGAGAAGCCCGGCATCACCGGGCCGGCCCATTCCGCTTCCGTCACGAGGGCGATTTGCTCGCCGCCTCCCCGATCCGGAGCGGCTCTACCGGGAGGTGATCCTGCCGGCCAAGCTCCGCCTGGATGCGGGGTATCTCGACCGACGAACGGTCCGAAGCGACCTCGGGCTCATCGCCCGGACCGTGCGCGTCCTCCTGCCGGGGCCGTTCGGGGTCGCCGCGAGGAGCCGCCCGGCGCCTGACCGATCGTGCCACGGCCGGGCGCGCGGCCAGCCTCGCCTGACCGGCGCGATGTCCCGGTGTCAGGCCATCCCGGGATCGACGTCGTCGCGCAGCCGGGGAGGGTCGTCGCCACGAGCCAGGTTCGGGAGGAGGTCGCCGATGACGCTCCCGATCGCCAGCCCGACGAGCAGCCCGGTCACGTTGTCCACCACGTCGCCGCTCTCACAGCGGCGGCCGAGCGCCGGGGCGAGCGCCTGGACGGTCTCCACGGCGACCAGCATCCCGACCGCGACGACCACCAGGGCACCCTTGCGCCAGGACCGGGGCAGCAGCCCGATCGCCAGGCCCAGCGGACGCGGGGAGAACGTTGAGCGTGCTCCAGCTGAGGGTCAAGAGCGCCCGAGGCGCCGGCAGGAAGCGGCGGATGTCGCAGAATTTCCGCCGGGTCGAAGCCGAAGTCGACGCTCTCGGGGGCCGGGGTGAGCGTCGCCGCCAGGACCGCCCCGAAGCCCATCAGGAGCAGCCAGGCGAGGCTCCGTCGGATCCCCAGCCAGCGGGCCACCGCCCCCGACGCCAGGACGCTGACGACGAACGCCACCAGAAGAACGGGGACGAAGCCGGGGTAGACCTCCAGCACATGGGGGAGCTCCGTGAGCATGCCCGTTCGGGTCCTCCGGTCGACGCGTGATCACGGCGGCCGTGGCGGGACCGCTCTGTCGCGAGGCGGAGCATAGACGCGGATGCGAAACGTCGCCGTGGGCAGCCGTGGCAGCCCCCGCATATCATCCACCGACCGGGCCACCGCGCAGCTCGACGATGGAGGGGCATGGAGACAGAGAACCGATCCTCGGGGTTCTCGGGCCGGGTGATGCTGTTGTTCAGCACGCAGGTCTTCGGTGCCGGGATCGGCATCATCAACGGGATCCTCCTGGCGCGGCTGCTTGGCCCCGCGCTGAAGGGCGAGTACTACCTGCTGGTCCTCGTCCCCTCCACCGCGATGGTGCTCATTCAGCTTGGCCTGCCCCAGGCCATCACGTACTTCGCGGCCCGGGGCCGGACGGCCGGCCTCGTGACCAAGGCGTTCGTGCTGACCGGGGGCCTGACCCTCGCGGCGCTCCTCGTCGTCTGGGCGCTCCTCCCGCTCCTCCAAGAGGTCTTCCTGCACGGGATCGACAACTCGCTGGTCGTGCTCGCGTTTGTCGCCCTGCCTCTCGCGTTGAACGCGACATTCACGTCGGGCATCGTCCTGGGACGGCAGGCGATCCGCTGGTATTCGGCCGTCAACGCGATCTACCCGATCGTGACGACGGTGCTGCTCGTCGTCATCCTGGGAGGGCTCGGCGCATCGGTGCTGGGCGCGCTCGTCGTCTACCTCATCGTGACGACGGTGCAGTCGGCGGGGTTTGCGATCGGCGCGCGGCGCGCGGCGCGCGCAAACACGGACGCGGGGACGGTCTCGTACCGCGAGATCTTCCGGTACGGGCTGCCGTTCTACGCTGGGAGCCTGACGGGCTTCTTCAGCTACCGTATCGACGCCTACATGATCGCGGCGATCATCCCCAATCCAGCTGAGCCTCTCGGCCTCTACAGCATGGCGGTCGGACTCGCGGAGATGGTCTTCTTCTTCCCCAACGCGGTGTCGACGATGTTCTTCCCGCACGTCGCGTCGATGCCGCGCGAGGACGCCAATCGCCAGGTCCCGATGGTCGCCCGGGTCACGCTGCTCATCACGACGGGCGTCGCCCTCGCGATGATCCCCGCCGCCATCGTGATGATCCGGATCCTACTGCCAGCCTTCGAAGCCTCGATCCCGCCGCTCCTCGTCCTGCTTCCCGCCGTCGTTGCGCTCAGCGTCGCAAAGGTGATCGGCAGCTACATGACGGGATTGGGCGACCCGGGATCAACTCGTCGGTGAGCATCGCGTCCTTCGTCGTCAACATCGTCGCGAACGTGATCCTCATCCCGCCGTTCGGGATCGTCGGCGCGGCGGCCGCCTCGCTCGTGTCCTACTCGTTCTCCGCCGTGCTGGCCACCGCGATCGTCGCCCGCGTGACCGGGGCGAGGATCCTCGACTTCTGGCTGCCGCGGCCGAGCGACGTGCAATTCGTGATCAGCACCAGCCTGGGTCCTGGCGCGGCGGATCCTCGGCGCGGTCGGCGCCGGGGCGTGAGGTCGGGCTGATGCGGGTGCGCCGTGCCGCGATCGGGATCGTCGCCGCTGCGGGCCGTCGGATCGTGGTGCCCCTCGCGATGTCGCCGAAGGCCGCTCCAGAGCGAAGGTCCCGGCCGCCACCCCGGCGCCGACCGCGACCCCGGTGCCGGGTCCGGGCACCGTCGACGTCAGCTCGATCGCGGCCCTCAAGCGGCGCTGGCCGACGACAGCGTCACCGAGATCGTCGTCGCCGACGGGACGTACCAGGTCAGCCCGGCCTCCCTCAACCACGCCGACTCGCTCTGGATCGGGTCCGCCTTCGCCAAGCGGAGCCACCCGGTCAGCGTCCGGGCCGAGACCCGGGGCGGGGTCACCCTCGACGGCGGGGGAGCCTCCACGTTCGGCTGCCTCAGCTTCGAGGACGGCGCCCACGACCAGACCTGGGACGGCTTCACCTGCGCCAACGGCCGGGCCGACCCGACCGGGGTCGTGACCTTCGGGGGCTACCCGGGGAGGCCGCCCCGCACCACATCACGCTGCGCAACATCACGATCAAGGCGAGCTGCACCGGGAGCGCCACGAGCGCCTCGTCCCCGACCACCGATCACGCCTTCTACATCAGCGAGGCCGTCGGCGGGCCGCACGACCTGCGCTTCAGCGACATCACCGTCGACGGGTCGGGCGAGCTCGCGACCGCCTTCCACTTCTTCCACAGCGACCAGGCCAACCAGAACGGCTGGAACGTCACGATCGAGCGGCTCCACGTCCGGGGCACCCAGCAGGCGATCGTGCTCTGGGACGCCACCCTCCACGACATCACGATCGACACCGCCGACATCAGCGGCGCCCTCCGCTTCGCGATCCGCTACGAGCAGGGGGCGGCGATCACCCTGGCCAACATCACCTCGACCGGCTCGGGCTCGGCCGGCTTCTACAGCTCCCTGGGCTCCACACCCGCCGGCGTGACCTTCGTCAACGTCGATCTTCGATGAGCACCACGCCGGGATCGTTCGGGACAGCGTCCGGAGCGGGAGGCGACGCTCCCGCCCGGGTCGCGCAGACCGATGGACTATGCTCCCGGCCTGAGATCCGTCGAGGTGCCGCGCGACCCGCGCCGACCGACGACGCCGACGGAGGGCGTCCAGCCCGGTGAACACTCGACCGTCCGCGGGCACGCCGCTCCGACGACGCCCGGGGCCGCGCTCCGATGAGGGCCACCGTCGCCCGGCTACGCGAGGAGCTCGGGATCGGGTCGCTCCTGGGCTGGCTGATCGTGATCGGGATGATCGTGCTCGTGCCGCTGGCGGTCGCGTTCGCCGCCAGGACCGACCGGCTCCTGCTCTTCGCGGTCGCGTCGGCCTTCGGCCTCGTGCTGCTCGTCAGCGTGCGCTGGCCGCTCCTGCGCTCTATGCGTTCGCCGCCCTGATCCCGATCGAGGTCGTCCTCGGTCATCGAGGACCTCGGTACGCTGAGCAAGTTCGCCGGCCTGCTGTTCGTCGTCGCCTACGGGGGGCCGCGTCTGGGACGGCTCGCCCTCGGCGCCATGCCGCCACCGGCCTGGGCGTACGTCGCCTGGGCCCTCCTGAGCCTGGGCTGGGCGCTCGACCCGGCCGTGGCCTCGGACGAGCTGTCCACCCTGCTCCAGCTCTTCGTGATCGGCCTGCTCATCGCCGACCTCGTCCTCCATCACCCCGAGGTGGTCCGACCGATCCTGTGGGTCTACAGCATCTCCGCCTCGGTCACTCGGCTTGCTCGGGATCGAGTCGTTCGTCACGAACCGGCGGCACGTTCGGCGGGCGGGCCGGCGCGCTCCAGAACCAGGACCCGGCCCAGTGCGCGGTCGTCCTCCTGCCGGCGCTCGTCTTCGGCCTGTTCGAGATCCTGAACGGGCGTCGCCTCTGGCTGAGCATCCCGGTCACCCTGTTCACGCTGGGCGGGGTGGTCGTCTCCGGGACCCGTGGAGCCGGGCTCGCAGTCGCCGTGGTCGTCTTCCTCTTCGTGCTCCCCCAGCTCACGATGGCGAAGCGGGCGGCCGCCATCACGGTCATGGTCACGATGGTGCTCGTGACCCTCCAGCTTCCCGGGGTCGGCGAGATGGTGACCCAGCGGGCCGATACCGCATTGTCGTCCGGTGGAGCGGGCCGCTCCGACATCTGGTCGGTGGCCTCGAACATCTACGCGGAGGCCCCCGTCCTGGGCGTGGGCTACGCGAACTTCCCGGTCGCCTACACGGCCGATATCGTCCGTGAGAGCGACGTCGGGCTGTATTCGGTCAACAATCCCCAGGGCCGCGGCTCGCACAGCATCCTCATCGGGACCACGATCGAGCTCGGGCCCATCGGCATGCTCCTGGTGCTCCTGTTCCTCGGACCGCTCGTCCTGCGACGGGGCTGGGGACCCGACGCGGTCGTGGTCCAGGCGTGTCTCGCCTCGCTCATGACCTCCGCCCTGTTCCTGGACATCCTGTCCAACCGGAAGCAGGTCTGGCTGGTCATCGGCCTGGCGGCGGGCCTGGCCTATCTCGCTCGACGCCGGGCGGGACGCACGGTCGAGGTCGACGCCGGGCAGCGACCGACCGGCCCCGCCCGAAGGGGCGCCCGACTACCGCATGCGCGACCCGTCCCGACCCCACCCGCCCCATGGCCGGAGCAGCCGGCCGATCGCGGATCGACCGCGTGACCGAAGCGGTCTGGATCACTCCGGCCTATCCGTGGGACGGCGAACCGGTCGCCGGGACCTTCTTCCGGACCCAGGCCGAGGCACTCGTCCGGCTCGGGATCGCGACCACCGTGGTCTGCCCGACCCCGTGGGCGCCCTGGCCGCTGTCCCGCCTTCGGAACCGCTGGCGCCACTACGCTGAGGCTCCCCGACTGGCCACGGACCACGGGGTCAGCGTCGTCCGCCCTCGCTACCCGAACATCCCCGGTGAACCCAGCCGGGCGATGCCCGACCGCTTCATCGCGCGGGCGGCGTGGGGAGCCCGGGCCAGCTGGGAGGGGGCCACGGTGATCCACGGCCACTCGGCGGTCACCGGGCTGGCGGCCTGGCGGCTCGCCCGCCGGACCGGGCTCCCGTTCGTGCTCACGTTCCACGGCAGCGACATGAACAGCTGGCCGGACGACCATCCCGAGCGGCTGGCCGACCTTCGGGCCGCCGCCCGCGCCGCCGCCGCGGTCTTCGCCGTGAGCGAGGCATTGGCGGCCCGCGTCCGGTCCCTCACGGGGATCGTGCCGATCCACCTGCCGATCGGCTCCGATCACGCGGGGCTCGGGGCGCTCGCGCTGCCTCGCGACGAAGCGCGCGGCCTCCTCGACCTGCCGGAGGACCGTCTCATCGTCCTGTTCGTCGGCAATCTTCTGTCGGCCAAGGGCGTCCGCGAGCTGGCCGACGCCATCCGCGGCCTCGACGACCGATTCCTCGGGGTCTTCGTCGGGAGCGGGCCGGAAGCCGGCTACGGGCTCGACGGCCCGGCCGGTGGCAGGCCGCGGCTCGACTACCGCGGAGCGCGACCCCACGCCGAGGTCGCCCGCTACCTGTCGGCCGCCGACGTGCTCGTGCTGCCGTCCTTTCGAGAGGGCCTCCCGACCGTGATCGTCGAGGCCGGTTCGCTCGGTCTCCCGGTCATCGCCAGCGGGGTCGGCGGCATCCCGGAGCTACTCGGCGACGGTCGCGGCACGATCCTGCCGGAGATCTCGGCCCGGGCGATCGAGGACGCGCTCGTCGGGTTCGCGGGGCATCGAGCCGAGGCCGAGGCGGCCGCCCGCCGTCTCCGGGCCCACGTCGTCGCCGACTACGACGTGGACGTGAACGCCGCTCGCCTCGTCGACCACTACCGATCGGCGGCCGCGAGCCTTCCTGCGGCCTCACACACGTGAGCCGGATCCCCAGGCGCCGGGGGGCCTCGCCCACGACCCGGGTCGACGGTCCCGGTCGGGCTCTCTACAGTGCATCCGTGCGTGGTTCGAGCCGGCTTCGGGACGATCGCTAGTGAGTCGGTCGATGGGATCGGCGGGTCGCCCGCGGGCCCTGGTGACGGGTGGGGCGGGCTTCATCGGCAGCCACCTCGTCGACCGGCTGCTCGGCGAGGGTCATGACGTCCTCGTCGTCGACGACCTCTCCACCGGCCGGCCGACGAACGTCGCCTCAGCCGTCCGTCTCGAGCGGTCCGACGTGGCGAGCGGTGATCTCGACGGGTTGTTCCACGACTGGCGACCCGGTGTCGTCTTCCACCTGGCCGCCCAGGCGAGCGTTCCCGCCTCCGCCTCGGACCCGCTTCGCGACCTGGCCGTCAATGTCATCGGCACCCACCGGGTGGCCGCGGCGGCCCGAGCGGCCGGAGCGGCTCGGATCGTCTTCGTCTCGTCCGGCGGGGCGGTCTACGGCGAGACCATTCGACCGGCCACCGAACGCACACTCCCCGCCCCCCGTTCCTACTACGGGGTCCACAAGCTGGCCGCCGAGGGCCACGTCGAGCTGGCCGGGCTGGCCTATGCCATCGTCCGGCCGTCGAACGTCTACGGACCGCGCCAGACGGCCGGCCTCGAGGGTGCGGTCGTCGCCTCGTTCCTCGACCAGGCGGCGAGGGGCGGGCGTCTGACGATCCACGGCGACGGCCTCCAGACGCGAGACTTCGTCCACGTCGGCGACGTCGTCGACGCGCTCTGGCGCCTCGGTCGGTTCGAAGCGCCGGAGGGGACGTGGAACGTCTCGTCCGGGCGCCGGACGACGGTGGAGGGACTCGCCTCGATCGTCGAGGACGCCGTGGGTTCGCGCCTGGCCCGCTCCGTCGGCCCGCGACGGCCGGGCGACGTGACGGCCTCCTCGATCTCCTCGGCGCGGCTGCGCCGGCTCGGCTGGACACCGCGGATCGGTCTCGAGCGCGGGATCCGCGAGCTGGCCGGGGGGACCGCCGGGAGGCACACCCCACCGGGACGGTCAGAAGCCTGACGCCTCCCGATCCGCCCGCGCGGCGGCACTTCGGATGTTCTCTACGATGAACGCGAGGCCGATGACGAGGATCAACCCGATGGCGCCGCCGACCGCTGCGCTGAAGGTCGCGCCGAGCCCGAGCTGCCTCGTCGAGGGCACCGCCGGGTCGACGACGTTGAGGGTCACCGTCTCGCCCGAGGCGAGGGTCGATCCGGTCATCTTGAAGACGGCCAGCTCGGCCGCGATCGAATTCGCGAGCTTGGCCGCCGCCACCCCGTCCCGGTCGGTGACGGTGACCTGGAGGAGGCTGGTCCCGACCGGGACGTGGGTCGAGACCTGACCGGCCAGCTTGTCGGCCGTGGTGTTGACGCCGGCGGTCGTGATCACCCGATCGAGCAGGGTCCGGGAGGTGGCGAGCTCGGCATACGAGGGCGTGAGGGCCTGGGCCACCTGGATGTCGTTGATCGTCACCGCGGTCGACGACGCCGGCGGGGCGATGATCATGCTCACCGTGCTGGCGTAGCTGGGTGGGGTCAGCCAGCCGATCACGAACCCGGCCGCCGCCCCGGCCAGGACGCAGAGCAGGACGAGCCAGAACCAGGTCTGGACGATGCGGCGAAAGGTCAACGCAGGGTCTCGGTCACCGCCGGAGTATATCGACGACGGGCCTGGTCCATGACGGCTCGGCCGGGACGCGGGCTACTGGAACTTGTCGTGGGAGAACGTGACACCGGCCGGCTTGCTGCCCTTCGAGCTGTGGAAGCCGGCCTGGCCCGATCCGGTCGAGGTGATGTAGTTGAGGTGGATCCCGGTGCCGCCCTCGTATCGAATGGCGTAGCGCAGCGCCCCGCTGATCCGGGCCGACCGCACCGTGATGTTTCGGAGGGTGGCGTCGTAGAGCATGATCGCCTGCTGGGTTCGCTTCACCGTGAGTCCGCTGATCGTGACGTTCCAGGCGTTCTTGTTGACACCGCTCGAGTGGTAGAAGTGGAAGGCGCTGGCCAGCCCGCCCGAGCCGTCGACGGTGATCCCGCTGAAGAGGAGGTCGTGCGGCCCACCGACGGCATAGCTGATGTAGAAGGCGTGGTCGTTCGGGTTCGAGCTGGCTGTGGCGCTCCCTCTGCAGCTCGCCATGATCGTGATGTTGCGCATCGTGATGTGGTGCGGCGGGGCGTGCCCCGCGTAGCCCCCGAAGGTCACCACTCCGGTGTTGTTGGCCCGGCCGTTGGCGCACTTGAAGCCGTCCCAGGTCTGATGGTGAGCGCCATCGGCGAAGTTGATGCAGCCGAACGAGGAGGTCCCGCCGCCGTCGAAGATGACCCTGCCCCGGGTCGCTGCCCGGACGGTCACGGCACGCGTCCGCTTGGCGTAGGCCGAGCCGATCCAGAGCGAGTCGGCGTGGGTCATCGAGGCCGGGCTGACGTGGTACGTCCCGTTGGCGACGATGATCAGCCCGAACCGGTTGTCCGCGAGCGCCTTCTTGAGGGCCGGGATCGAACGGACGGTGATCGACCGGACCGACGAAGCGGGCTTGGGCTTCGGCTTGGGCTTCGGGCGGCTCACCGGGCGGGGCGCGGACCTCGTGACGCTTGCGACCTTGGTCGCGGGTCGAGGCGTCGCCCGAGGCTTGGGCTGCGCGGTCGGGACCGGCGACGGGGAGGCCGAAGGCGACGCGGAGGGGGAGGGCGACGGGGCGGGCTCGGTCGCGGGAGCGGCCGTCGCGATCGGCCCGGTCGGGACCGCGGCGAGAGCCGTCGGGGCGGCGCCGGCGGGGCCCAGGGCCGTCGTCGCCGGCGGTGCGGGCCGGGACAGCAGGGCGGTCCCGGCGGCGATCGAGACGATGATCGCCAGGGCTGCAACGAGTGGTTTGGCGGCGGCAAGACGGGTCAGCAAAGGCTTCCTCGTAGCGTGTCGCCGCGTCTTCGGGCGAACGTTGTTGGGCCTCGTGGACGCGGGGGTCCAGCAGCAGGCACCTGGGCCATTACCTTAGCCCGAGGTCCCGCAACCGGTCAAACGCCTCGTGGAGAGACCGATTCCGCCCACGATTTACTTGAGGCTGTCGTTGACGAAGGTCACGCCGGCGGGTGTGGAGCCCAGGGAGCTGGAGAAGCCGGCCGAGCCCGAGCCGGTCGAGGTGACGTTGGCCAGGGTGATCGCCTTGCCGCCCTCATACCTGATCGCGAAGCGGAGGGCGCCGCTGATGTCGGCGGTGTCGATCGTGATGTCGTGGAGGGTGGCGTCCCAGAGCATGATCGCCTGCTGGGTGCCCCGGACGTGGAGCCGCTCGATCGTGATGTTCCAGCCGTTCTGGTTGGCCGCGTCGCTGTGGTAGAAGTGGAAGGCGGTCGCGAGCTTGCCCGAGCCGTCGACGGTGATGTCGCTGAAGCGCAGGTCGTGCGGCCCGCCGACGGCTTCGCTGATGTAGAAGGCGTGGTCGGTCGTCGGGGCCGAGGCGCTCGTGGCGCTCCCGGTGCAGCTCGCCTTGATCGTGATGTTGCGCATCGTGATGTGGTGCGGGGCGGCCTGCCCCGGGTAGCCCCCGAAGGTCACGACCCCGGTCGAGTCGGCCCGGCCGTTGGCGCAGTTGAAGCCGTCCCAGGTCTGGTCGTGGGCGCCGCCCACGAAGCTGATGCAGCCGAACG
Source organism: uncultured Chloroflexia bacterium (assembly GCA_963809595.1). GTDB lineage: Bacteria > Chloroflexota > Limnocylindria > Limnocylindrales > CSP1-4 > Chersky-267. The sequence goes on from CAWEKG010000004.1 coordinate 421,649, forward strand.
AGGAGGCCCCCCCGCCGTCGAAGGTGACCCCGCCCCGGGTCTCGGCCCGGACGCTGACCGGGTGGCTCCGCTTGGCGAAGGCCGAGCCGATCCAGAGCGAGTCGGCGTGGGTCAGCGAGGCCGGGCTGACGTGGTACGTGCCGTCGGCGACGACGATCTCGGTGACGCTGTCGTCGGCCAGCGCCTGCTTGAGCGCGGCGATCGAGCTGACGTTGACCGTGCCCGTCGGCTTCGGCGCTGTCGTCGGCGCCGGAGTGGGCGGGGCGGCGGTCGGCGCCGGCTTGACCGTCGGGTCGGGCGTGGCCGTCGGGTCGGGCGTGGCCGCCGGGTCGGGGGCGAGCGTCGGGTCCGGCGTGGCCGTCGGGTCGGGCTTCGCCGTCGGATCGGGCGTCGCGGTCGGCGCCGCCGGGGTCGCGGCCGAGGGACGGCGGACCTTGAGCTGGATCTGGTAGGTCTTCCTGGTGGCGCCCCTGGCGGTGCCGGTCGCGGCCCCCGTGGCGGCGAGGGCCGTCGTGCTCAGGCCCGCGACGCTGACCTTGCCCGCCTTCCCGACCGGGCTGATGGTCAGGGTGTGGGGGCCCGCGGTCGCCTTGGCCGGGATGTTCACGTAGGTGATGAAGTTCCCGAAGCGGTTCGTCATCTTCGTCTTGAGGCGGGTACGTCCGTCCCAGCGGATCTCGACCAGGCGTCGGACGCCGAAGTCATGGGCGACGATCCTCACCCGGTGGCCCGGGAGCATGGAGCCGGAGATGCTCACCCGGTGCTTCCAGCTGCCGACCTGGGAGGTGCCGGCCCCGAAGGAACCCGCCTGGGTCCCCGCGACGGCGACGAGGAGGAATGGGACGATGAGGAGGATCGTCAGCGTCGGGAAGCTTCGACGGGAGCGCTTCGGTGGTGGTTGGGTCCCCCTGGCCTCGACGATCCGCTCGTCGATCCAGCGCTCTCCGTCCCAGAACATCAGGTAACGCTCCATTCGGCAACCCGGCTGACTTCGTGAGTCCCGTGGCTTTGCGGCCCCGCCTCGCGACGGGTGTGCTCGTTCGAGGATCCGTGCCGGGATGCTAGCCGCCGCCGGGGGCGTCCTTCATCCGGGCATTTGGTACGGGGAGTTGCACTCGGTCAACGGCCGGCGGCTTCGGCGAGAGCCGGGTTGTGGGGTCCGGGGGTGTCCGTCTAGCCCACATGCCCTAGCGTCCGACGAACCATCGCCGGGGCGGCGACCGTGCCATGCGGGAGCGTGATCCGATGGGCGACCCGGGCCGCCGTCAGCGACCCGTCGTGGTCAGGCCCGCCAGACCCACGACACGGTGTGCGGCTCGCAGCCGATGAGCTCCTTGAACTGGCGCATCCCGGCCGATGCGCGGGAGAACATGTCGTACATGAACCAGTCCGGGGCGCCGTCCGCCCGGCGGCGTTCGATCATCGTGCGGATGACCTCGACGAGCATCAGGTACATCACCCCGTGGGGGAGGGCATCGGCGTCACCGAGGAGACGGCTCAGGCAGGCCACCTGACCGGCGACACGGAAGTCGACGTAGGCCCGCAGGACGCCCTCGGCATCCGAGACGCCGTACACCTCGCTCGATCGTACGAAGTAGGCCACGACCGCCTGGCGGTCGAGGTAGTCGGGATGCATCGGGCGGCCCTGTCGTTCCTCGGCCGACGCGTTGATGGCCATGATCTCGTCGAGTCGGGCGATGGGATCGATCGGGCCCGCGGTGTAGCCCATCTTCCTGGCCCGGCTGACGTGCTGGCGCACCCGCTGACGCCGCCCGCCGGCGAGGTACTCCTCGAACGTGTCCGGGAGCCTCAACAACGCGACGCCCCAGCGCTTGTTCTGGATGAGCCGGTACGCCGGGTGGCGGCGCGTGAACCAGTCGTACAACGCGCGGCACTGCTCGTCGCCGCTCATCTCGATGGTCACCCTGGGAAGCCTGCGCAGCTCGGCTGCCTGTCTCACGATGTCGGGGCGCTTCAAGCGGGTCTCCCTCGATGCACGGATGTCGGGTTAAGGTCGGGCGCAGCCTCGAGGCCCAGGGCGATCTCGTCGTACAGGGCGGTGAGGACGACGGCCTCCTCCGCCCAGTTCCATCGCTCCGCCGCGGCCCGGGCACAGCGGGCCCGAAGCTCCGCCCGCCCGGTCGGGTCGAGGCGGAGGACGGACAGCAGAGCGGCCGCGATCGCCTCGGCGCGAGACGTGTCGCAGACCGCACCGAGCGGGCCCAGCGGGTCATCCATCACGATCCGTCGGAGGGTCGGGAAGTCACCCGTCACGACGGGGGTCCCGGCCGCAAGGCATTCGAAGAGCTTGTTCGGGGCCGAGAAGCGGTCGTTGAGCGTCCCTCCGGGGTTCGGGATCGCGCCGACGTCGGCCGAGGCGACCCACGGCATCAGGTCGGCCGGCGCCACCGGCTCGAGGACATGAACACGTCGCCCCCAGCGAGCCGAGGTGGCCCGGTCGCGGTACTCGTCGCCCTTGTCGCCGAGCCCCATCAGGACGAGATGGGCATCCTCGAGCCCCGGTCGGAGCATCGCCTCCATGAGGCGTCCGATCCCTCGGCCCGACGTGAGGGCACCGTGGTAGAGGACGATCGGCGCCGCCGGTGGGATGGCCGCGGCCTGGCGCAGGAGCGGGGGTCCGTCGAATGGACCCGACCACCGATCGGGGCAGTTGTGGACGACCACGATCCGCCGCGGCCGGTAGCGGCGACGGAGCACGTCCGCGATCTCGTCGTTGACCGTGACGACGGCGACCGTCCGGGCGATCAGGCGCCGCTCGTACTTACGGAGCAGCCCGTGGACGAGCCCGGGCAGGCGGGTCGCCGTGCCGGCTTCGAGGAAGAGCTCGTGCGAGTCGTACACGACCGGAGAGGCGGCGTCGACGTAGGGAACGATGGCGGCGAGCCCGGTGAGATCGTGGGCATGCCACACGTCGACCGGTCCACAGATCTCGACGACGCTTCGTCCCCACGCCCGGAGGCCCCGGGCGTACGCCACGAACCAGGTCGCCCGACGCCAGGCCGCGGACAGCCGCCCGCTCCGGTTCGCGAAGAACGGGTTCGTCGAGCCCGGGATCACCGCGGAGTCGGAGGGCGGGCAGACGACCACCCGGACGCCCTCGGGCAGGTCCGCACCCGCCGGTCCGCTCGCCAGGCAGGCGACGATGACGTCGTGGCCGGCCTCGCTCAGGCTCCGGGCCTCCTTGCGGACGCGACTGTCGTAGGTCAGGTCCCCGTAGAGGGCCATGCCCACGATCGCCCGCCCCGGGGCCGGCCGATCCGAGCTGTTCGTCAACGAGTGCCTCGGCGTCATCGCGCGGAGGTACATCGGACCATCCGACGCTCGCTCCAGCGGACCCCTATCCTACCGGCCTATGACGCAGGGATCCGTCGTTCCCGTGGTCACCCTGGTCGTCGCGATGCGCAACGAGGCGGCGAGCATCGAGCCCTGCCTCGCCTCGATCGCGGCCCAGGATCATCCGGCGGGTCGCCTCGAGGTCCTGATCTACGACGGGGAGTCCGAGGACGGTTCGGCGGCCCTGGCCGAGGCGTTCGCTGCCGGCCGTGAGGGATGGTCGGTCCGACCGAACCCGCGTCGGATCCAGGCCGCCGCCTGGAACGCCGGCATCGCCTCGGCGCGCGGGGATGTCGTAGGGATCGTGAGCGGCCATGCCGAGCTCGCTCCGTCCTACGTTTCGGCGGCGATCGCGGCGCTGGAGCGGACGGGCGCCGACATGGTCGGCGGACCGGTGCAGGCGATCGGGGACGGAGCCGTCGGAGAGGCCATCGCGATCGCCACGAGCACGCCGTTCGGGGTCGGCGGGGCGCGCCATCACTACCTCGCCGAGGCCGAGGAGGTCGACACCGTCTTCATGGGTCTGTGCCGCCGCGAGACCTATCGGCGGTTCTCCTTCGACGAGACGATGGTCCGCAACCAGGACGACGAGCTGAGCTACCGGCTCCTCGACGCCGGGGGGCGGATCGTCTGCGACCCGGCGATCCAGAGCGTCTATCGGAATCGGTCGTCGCTGCGCGGGCTGTGGCGGCAGTACTTCGACTACGGACGGTGGAAGGTGCTCGTCATGCGCGCTCATCCCCGCCAGGTGCGGGCGCGCCACCTCGCACCGATCGCCCTGGTCGCCACGCTGGCCGGGGGAGCCGTCCTGGCCCCCGTCTCACGGACCGTGCGCGCCCTGCTGGTCGTCGAGCTCGGTCTCTACGCGGCGGCCCTGGCGGCCGCCTGCGCTCGATACGGATCGGGGAGGGTCCAGACGGCGGGCCTCCTCGCCGTCGTCTATCCCGTGCTCCACATCTCGTATGGCTCGGGGATGCTCCGGGGCCTCTGGCAGTTCAGGGGACGGCGTCGTCCCCCGCCGACCGCCGCGACCGGGACGGAGACCGACCCGGAGCGTTGAGGATCGGCCCGTGGCCCCCTAGCGGCCCCGGCCGATCGGGATCGCCAGGCGCAGACCCTCGGCCAGCCGGCCCAGGTCGTCGCGGGCATTGGTCACCCGGGCGACCCGCCAGTGCCGCGGGTGGACGAGGACCTGGATGGTCGGATCGCCCCGATGGATCGCGTCGTTCGGGTCGCCCGGACTCCAGTAGGTCGGATGGCCGACGTCCGTGTAGCGGGTCGGCAAGAGCCGGAGGAGTGCGTCATCGTACGTCTCGAGCTCGACGTCGACCTCGCGACGGAACCCCGGATCGGCCAGGATCGCCTGGTTCGGCACGCCCAGTCGACGGTTCATGAAGTCCCCGTGCGCCGCGACGGTCCGCATCGGCAGGCCGGTCAGCGCGCGCAGGCGGCCGAGATCGCGGCGGAAGCTCTCCCGCGCCTCGGGCAGGTGCACGGTCAGGTCCGAGCCGCTCCGGAGCCGCCGCCGCTTGGCCACCGTCGCGAGCTCCTCGTAGTGGTAGCTGACGTGGCTGCCGCCCGCGGCGATCTCGGCCATGAGACGCAGGTCGACGGTGGCGAGTCGGAAGAACCAGGAACTCTCCACGCACAGCTCGCGATCGATCGTCCACATCGCGGCCGCCGTGCCCGGGTCCGTGTCGATGTCATGGCGGAGGACGAGCAGTCGCCCGCCGGGTTCGACCGTGCCGCCGGAGGTGAGGGTCCAGAACCGCTCGACCGAGACGACCCCGTAACCGGCGGCCTGGGCGGTCTCCAGGAGTTGCCGATAGGCCCCGAGCCGGGACGGCATGAGGAAGTCCCCGTAGGCGCGGTCCCATACCCGGGCCGGCGACGTTCGCACGGAGCTTCTCCTCGCATCTGGTCCGCCACCGTGGGATCACGGCATCGGCGTCATCCATCATCCACCGGACGAACAGCGCTCGCGCCGAACCCGCGCCGGGGCGACCGGCCTCCGGTGGGCGAGAAGATGGGGGGTGGAGGCGACGAGTGGATTCGAACCACTGAAGTGAGGCTTTGCGAGCCTCCCCCTTGGACCGCTCGGGCACGTCGCCTCGGGAGGCCATGATGCCGTGTCGGGACCGGCGATGCCAGCGCCAGGACGGAACATCGGTGTCGGGGCGCACCACGGCGCACTCGGCGAGCGTCGACGCCGCTGGCATCAGGCGTCGACGCTGCCCGCGTCCGGCGTCGCGCCGGTCACGCCCGGAACCGATCGTAATCGGTGCTCGGGCGCACCGCTGCGAGTCTTCGGGTCTAGTCAAGAGGGTACTTGCGGGCTATGGTCCCTAGTACCCGGCGCGGGCCCCCGAGGGCCCTAAATCAGGCACCGGGCAGGGGTCTGAAGAGCTGTCGAGTCTGCGGTCGACTCGACGGCCGGCGTCCACTTCGCGACCGACCAACGACACGTCCGAGGGGGTTCCATTGGCCGTCCGCCGCTCACTTCGATCGTTCCGGCTCCCGCTGCCCGCGGGGGTCGTCGATCGCCGGTCCGGCCTCGGTCACCGGCGGCATGTCGACGCGATCCAACGCCTGGCGCACTCCGTCCGCGGTCGCCACCTGTTCGTCCTCGACATCTGCGCCGTGATCGCCGCAGCCCTCGTCGCGGTGGCCATCCCCTACGACAGATTCGACATCCCCGACCTTGTGCCGGGCATCCTGCCGTTCGTCGCGATGCTCGTGGTCGTGCGTACCGTGGCGAACATCCGGTTCGGCCTGTACGACCGGAGCTGGTCGTTCGCCAGCATCCCCGACCTGCAGCGGATCGTCGGCGCCGTCTCGCTCGGGACACCCTGATCTGCCTCGGGATCTGCCTGTTCGTCCTGGGCATGGGGGTCCCTGGCCGTTCGATGCTCCCGAACACGTTCTGGCTCGCCGAGTTCCTGTTCAGCCTCGCGATGATCGGCGGGATCCGGTTCTCGATCCGGGCCGCCTCGGACCTGCCTCCAGGTCGTCCCGTCGCACTCGGTGCGCGATCCTCGCACCGGACCCTCCTCTACGGGGCGGGCCGGACCGGCGTTCTGGTCGCTCGTTCGGCGCGCCGCTCGCCGGAAGCCGGCGTGCGTCCCGGTCGGCTTCCTCGACGACGACAGGTCGCTCGACGGCCGGCAGGTCGCCGGCCTGCACGTCTTCGGCGGACTCGGCCAGCCTCGAGCGGGCCGTCGCCGAGACCGGGGCGCGGATCGCTCCTGATCACGATGCCCCGGGCATCCCGGAACCGCGGTCCGACAGGTCGTCGAGACGGCAGCGACCCTGGACCTCCACGTCCGGACGGTCCCGTCGGTGACCGAGCTGCTCGACGGGAGCATCGACGTCCATCGCCTCCGCAGGGTCAAGGTCGAGGACCTGCTCGGTCGGCCGATGGTGACCGAGCACGCGGCCGCCGTCGAGGAGATCATCAAGGACCGGACGGTCCTCATCACCGGCGCTGCCGGGTCGATCGGGTCCGAGCTCGCGCGCCAGGTCTTCGCGTTCGGCCCGCGCCGGCTCATCCTCGTCGACCGGGCCGAGAGCCCCCTCTACCTGCTCGAGCGTGAGCTCGAGGAGCGGCGGAGCCAGGGCCGGGCAGGGGTGACCTGGTGATCCGGCTGGCGAACGTGGTCAGTCGTCGGCAGATGGAGCGGCTCATCGGGACGGAACGTCCGTCGGTCATCCTCCACGCTGCCGCCTACAAGCATGTGCCGATGATGGAGTCGCATCCGTCGGACGCCGTCCAGGTCAATATCGGCGGCACCAGCGTCCTCCTCGACGCGGCCGCTGCCGCCGGCGTGGAGCGCTTCGTGTTCGTCTCCACGGACAAGGCCGTCCGACCGTCCAGCGCGATGGGCGCCAGCAAGCGGGTCGCCGAGATGCTCGTGGCCGACACCGCCCGGACCACGGGCCGTCGCTTCGTCTCGGTCCGTTTCGGGAACGTCCTCGGCTCGACCGGGAGCGTGGTGCCGATCTTCCAGGAGCAGCTCGAGAACGGCCGCCCGCTGACGATCACCGATCTCAGCATGACCCGCTACTTCATGACGATCCCGGAGGCGGCCTGGCTCATCCTCGACGCCGCGGCGCTCGGGAGCGAGGGCGGTGACCTGTTCGTCCTCGACATGGGTCAGCCGGTCAAGATCATCGACCTCGCCCGCGACCTCGTCCGCCTGGCCGGCCGCGACGTGGACAGCCAGCCGATCGAGGTGGTCGGGCTGCGGCCCGGCGAGAAGCTCCACGAAGAGCTCTTCTACGATGTCGAGGAGGCCGAGCCGACGGCCAGCGAGAAGGTCCTCCGGGTGACCGCCAAGGCTCCGGCCCGGGACATCCAGCGGACCGCCGAGCGGCTGCTCACCCTGGCCAACGGAGACGACGAGGCCCGGCTCGTCTCCGCCCTTCAGGCCTGCGTCTGGGACGTCGACGAAGCGAGCTCCACCGCCGCTGCGGCCGAGCTCGGTCGTTCGGTCGGGCCGGGGCCCGCCGACGGGGCAGCGCGGCGCGAGCCCATCTTCGCCCCGCTCGCCGTCGGCGACTTCCGGGACGGCGGCAGCATCACCTAGGGCGGCAGCTCGACCCCTCGAGGATCAGCTCAGGGTCTCGCCCGGGGCGAGCTCGTGGACGGTGACCGCCCCGAGTCCGCGGGCCGCCAGCTCCGCCCTCAGCTCCGTCGGCGTGCCGGCCAGGATCGGGAACGTCCCGTAGTGGATCGGCAGGACGTGCTCCGACCCCGAGCAGCTCCACCGCCAGGGCCGCTTCGCGCGGGCCCATCGTGTAGTGGCCGCCGATCGGCAGGAGGGCCAGGTCCGGCTGGTAGAGCTCGCCGATGAGGCGCATGTCGCCGAAGACCGCGGTGTCGCCGGCGTGGTAGATCCGGAACCCGTTCTCCATCTCGACGACGAAGCCGGCCGGCTCGCCGAGGTAGAGCGGGTACGCCGCCGTCCGGGTTCCAGTCGCCGGCCGAATGGTCGGCCGCCGTCATCGTGACCCTGAGCCCGGCCACGGTCACCGTGCCGCCCTTGTTCATCCCGGTCACCGCGTCGTCGCCGCCGGGCAGCCGCCGGCCCAGCCACAGGCTCATCTCGTGGATGCACGGCCAGGCCGGCCGGAGCCGGCTGGCGAGCGCCACGGCGTCGCCCATGTGGTCGCCGTGCCCGTGGGTGACGAGGAGCAGGTCGCAGCGCTCGACCGTGTCCGCCGGCCGAGGGCTCTTCGGGTTGCCGAACCAGGGGTCGATGAGGACGGTCTTGCCGCCCGGCGTGACGGTCATCTCGACGCAGGCGTGGCCGTACCAGGTGATCCTCGTGTCGCGGTCGAGTCCCATCGGCGCACCTCCTGGCGTCATCGTAGTCGTCGCGCGGCGCCTGTCGGACCGCCCGGCTACACTCGGTCGGTGGCCGCCCAACGGATCGCCGAGAACCTCGCGTTCATCAACTGGACGGTCCTCGCCGCGCTCGGTGTCGGGGCCTTCGCGACCGTGGTCCTGGCCCGTCTGCGGACCGAGGCCACCCGCGGCTACCTCGCCTTCACCTCGTTCTGCGCGGCGATCTTCGGGTTGCTCGCCTACGCTGTCCGACGGGGCCCTCCCGACCGGGGTCGGCGGGACGGCGGCGGTCCCGATCGACCCCACCTGGGACGTCGCCCGGAGCGCCTGCCTGCTCGCCTTCACGGTCATCGCCTTCGCCTACACCGTCGCCCTGGTCCGGGGAGCGCGGGCGCCCTGGCTGGGGATCGCCGGGACTGGCGGCGGGGATCGGCGCCTTCGTCTTCGGTGCGTTCGGCTGGGGCGGGCCCTTTCCGGCGTTCCTGCCGCTCCTCGCCCAGAGCCTGCTCCTCGCGGCCGCGACCGGGGGTGTCTTCGCCGCGATGATCCTGGGCCACTGGTACCTCGTCACGCCGAAGCTGCCGGAGGGTCCGCTGGTGCTGTTCGCCCGGGTCCTCCTGGCGGTGGTCGCCCTCCAGCTGGTCTTCTTCGTCGGTCTCGGTCGCGGTCGGCGGCGGCTCGGGCGGGGGGCCATTCGCGCCGCTCACCGGGCCGTGGGCGCTGTTCGTCTGGCTCCGGCTGCTGGTCGGGCTCATCTTCCCGCTGGTCATCTCCTGGGCCGCGATCCAGACCGCCCGGACCCGCTCGATGGAGTCGGCGACGGGGCTTCTCTACATCAACGTCGGGATCATCGCCTCGGCCACGATCGTGGCCGCCGGGCTCTACTTCGGCGCGGGGCTGCTGGTCTGACGGAGGTGAAGCCGTGAGCACACAGACGGGCTACGTCCCGAGCCCGACCGACCGGGCGTACATCGAGGCGACCGCCGGGCCGGTCCACCCGACCCTCGCTGGCCATCGAGGCGGCTGCCGAGCCCGAGCGGCATCCCGATCCTCGACCGCGAAGCGGGACGGGTGCTGTCGGTCCTGGCCGGCGGCCGACGCCGGATCGTCGAGGTCGGCACGGCCATCGGTTACTCGACCCTGTGCCTGGCTCTCGGCGCCGCCGCCGGACGGCACGATCGTCACCCTCGACCCCGACCGCGGCCGCACCGACATCGCCCGGGCCTTCTGGCGTGAGGCGGGCATCGCGGACGCCCGGATCGTCGTGCTCAACCGGCCCGCCCTCGAGGCGTTCGCTGCCGGCGAGGCGGAGCCAGCCCTGGCCGGGCCGTTCGACCTGGCCTTCGTCGACGCCCTCAAGGACGAGTACCCGGCCTACCTCGAAGCGCTCGTCCCGAGGCTCGCCCCCGGCGCCCTGGTCGTGGCCGACAACGTTCTCTGGGCGGGGCGGGTCTCCGGCGAGCGCCCGGGCTCGCCCGGCGACGGGACCGACCGACCTGCGCGCCTTCAACGCCGCCGTCCTGCGTCGACCCCCGGTTCGTGGCGACGATCCTGCCCGTCGGCGACGGCCTCCTCGTCGCGACGCTCCGGGGCTGACCGCCGTGCACGTCCTGGTCCGGCTGTTCGCGGTCCAGCGCGAGCTGGCCGGCACGCGCGCGGTCGGCCTGGATCTCCCGGCCGGGGCCACGATCGAGGACGGCTGGGCGGCGCTCGTCGAGCGATTCCCGGTTCTGGCGAGCGGGCGATCCTCGATGGCCTTCGCCCGGAACGGCGAGTATGCCGACCCGGGCGCGGTCCTCGAGGACGGCGACGAGCTCGCCTGCATCCCGCCGGTGAGCGGCGGGGCGTCCGACGGGCCGTCGCCACATCGTGGAGCTTCGCGAGGGGGCCTTCCCGGCCGGACTGGGCGACGAGCTCGCCGCCCGACTGGCGACACCGGCCGACGGCGCCGTCGTCGTCTTCGTCGGACGGACCCGTGTCTCGCCGGCACCCCGGCCCCGGGCCAGGAGGACGAGGCCGCCCGTCACGCGGGGCGGGCCGTCGAGTCGCTCGAGTACGAGGCGCACGAGGCGATGGCCGAGCGGGTCCTCGACGCAGATCGCCGACGAGGTGAGCGAGCGCTTCGGCGTCGACCGGCTGGCCATCGTCCACCGGCTCGGTCCGGTGCCGCTCGGCGAGGCGAGCGTGATCGTGGTGGCGGCCGCCCCGCACCGCGAGGCGGCTTTCGCCGCGGCCCGCTACGCGATCGACGAGACGAAGGCCCGGGCTCCGATCTGGAAGGCGGAGCGGTTCGCCGACGGCCATGTCTGGATCGGGCGACCCGCCAGGACCGGCCCGGAGACGCCGGGCTGACTATCATCGAGCCCTGACGCCGCGCCGCCGGTGCCGCGCCCGTCTGCACTGCCGCCCACCCGACGATCCCACCAGCGAGGCGATCCGATGAAGGTCTACATCAGCGTGGACATGGAGGGGATCGCCGGGATCAGCCATCCGGAACCGACCGGGCGTGGCGATCGGGGCTACCCGGCCGCGGTGGTGCTCATGACCGGCGAGGCGAACGCGGCCATCGCCGGGGCCTTCGACGGCGGCGCCACCGAGGTCCTGGTCAACGACAGTCACGGCGGGATGTTCAACCTGGACCAGCTCGCGCTCGATGCCCGGGCCCGTCTGCTCCAGGGCCAGAAGGCCTGGTCGATGGTCGAGGGCGCCGGACCCGACCGCGGGTTCGGGGTCGCCCTGTTCATCGGCTACCACGGCCGGGCCGGAGATCCCCGGGCCACGATCGCCCACACCTACTCCGACCGGCCGGTCCGCTCGACCCTCAACGGCCTGCCGGTCGGGGAGAGCGGCCTGAACGCGATCGCCCTCGGCGCCTGGGGCATCCCCGTCGGGCTGGTCAGCGGCGACGACGTGGTGGCGACCGAGACGGCGTCCTGGTTCCCGTGGGCCGAGCGGGTCGTGGTCAAGGAGGCCGTCGGGCGCAACGCGGCAGCCTCGCTCCATCCCACCCTCGCCCGGGAGCTCGTCCGGGCAGGGGCCACGACCGCCGTTCGCCGGGCGATCGCCGGCGAGCTTCGTCCGCTCGTCCTCGAGCCGCCGTACGTGGTCGAGGTCGCCTATCGGAACGGGGCCCAGGCCGACTACGCGGCGTCGGTCCCTGGTGCCGAGCGGGTCGGCGAGACCTCGGTCCGCTTCGCCGCCGCCGACCCGCTGGTGGCCTATCGCGGGTTCCTGGCCGGGGTCCGACTGGCCGGTCTCGTCGAGTGACCACGTCGAGGACGGACATCGACCTGGGCCCGGTCGACCGGCTTGTCGACCTCGCCGGGACGCTCGCCGCGTCGTGGGGCGCCCGCGCCCGGACCTGTACCACCGCCGGCCAGGAACGGGCGATCCTCCGGATGTTCGGGGTCGTGGGGCTCGACCGGACCGGTCTGCCGCTCGCCTCGGAGGTCGTCGAACGCTACGTCCTGGGCCGACCCGACCGGCTCGCCGGCGGGATCGCCCTGCCCTTCGCCGCGGCCCTCGTCGAGTACGAGACCACGCCCCAGGAGCTGGCCCTCGATGTCGCCTCGGGCGCCGTCGACCTGGGTCTCGAAGCCGAGACGCTCCGCGACAGCGGACGTCGGGCCGCGGCCGAGGCGGCCGCCCGGCGGCTCGGTGGCGCGGCGCTCGACCGGATCGATGCGAACCGGACGGCCCGTCTCGAGCTCGTCGACGTCCTCGGCGATTCGGAGCGACCGTGGGTGGGCGCGGCCCTGGCGGCCCCCGACCTCAGGTCGGCAGGGCGCGAGGCGGCGATGCTCGCGACGAACGGGGTCGACGTCGTCCAGGTGAGCGTGCCGGCTCTCCGGGAGCTCGCCGATCACCTCCACGACCAGGGCCTCGACGTCCCGTTCTGGCGGCCGCGCAGGTCCGACGGCGGACCACTTCCCGATGCCGCGGAGCCGGCGCCGGCCGGCAGCCAGCGTGGGCTGGCGGAGCTCCGGCAGGCCGTCGATGCGGTCGCCGCCGAGCGACGCTCCTATGCTCGGCTGGCGACCGTCGCCCTGCCCCTCGCGGCCCCGGAGCAGGCTCTGGTCGCCGCTTTCGAGCGGATCGACGTGGTCGCCGCCGACGTCGTCGCCGAGATCGTGGACGGGCGGGTGGACCCGGACCGGGCCCTGTCGGACCACACCTTCGCCCAGCGGATCATCGCCCGATCGGGCGCCTCCCTGCTCGTCGGCCCGGGTCCCCTGGTGGTCGCGCCGGATCTCGCCCGGGGCGTCCCGTCGGACGGGGCCACCCGCGCCGGCCGGGCGCTCGCCCTCCAGCTGGTCGGAGTCCGACTCGCCGGGCTCAGCGGCCTGTCGGCGGGTCGGCTGTTGGCCGGGGCCCTGCCCGCCTGGCTGCTGGAGGAGCGTGACGCGACCGTGGCGGGGATCGCCCAGGTCGTCGTTCGGCGGGCCGCGATGCCGGACATCCCGCTCGCCTTCGAGGAGCCGCCCGCCGGGACGATGGCGGCGGTGATCTGGCCCTCGGTCCTCGCTGCGGTGCTGCCCTTGGCCGGGACGGCCGGGATCGTCGTCCGGGCGACCGGTGGCGCTGCCGTCCCGGAGGCGGCCACGGCCACCCGGGCGACGGCGGCGATGGCGGCCGAGGTCGCCCGCTCCCTCGGTCCGCTCGAGCCGCGCGGCCCCGCCCTCGATCACGCCCGGGCCACCGTCGCCGCGGCGATGGAGACCCTCGAGCGACTGGCGACCCGGGGCTGGCCGTCGGTCCTCGGCGCGACGCTGGTCGGTGTCGACCGGGGTCGGCTGGGTGCAGACGCCGTCGTGGAGCGGACCGAATCGTTCGACCCGTTCGACCCCCGATGACCATCTCGACGCAGGTGAACCGACCATGACCATCGATCCGCTCGGCTACGGCGCGACGAGTTTCTGGCTCGAGACCTCCGACGACGACCTCACCCCGCGACCGTCGCTCGACGGTTCGGCCGAGGTGGACGTCGCCATCCTCGGTGCCGGCTACACCGGCCTGTGGACGGCCTACGAGCTCCTCCGCCGCGAACCGGGCCTGAAGGTGGCGATCCTGGAGCGCGAGATCGCCGGGTTCGGGGCGTCCGGGCGGAATGGAGGCTGGCTGACCCCGGACCTCAACGCGTCACCGGAGAACCTCGAGCGGCGCTTCGGTCGCGACGGGATGCGGGCCATCGAGGACGGCGTCGCCGGTGCGGTCGACGAGATCGGGCGGGTCTGCGTCGACGAGGGCATCGAGGCCGACTACGTCAAGGGCGGCAGCCTGGTGGTCGCCCGCGGTCCCAGCCAGGTACCGGCCCTCGAGGCGCACTGGGCCGAGATCGAGAAGTACGGACTGGCCGATCGCTACGAGCGGCTCGATGCGGTCGGGGCGGCCGAGCGGGTGCGCGTCGAGGGTGCGCTCGGGGGGATCGCCGGGACGCAGTACGCTCACCTCCACCCGGCCAAGCTCGCCCGCGGGTTGGCCCGGGCGGTCGAGCGACGAGGCGCGGTCATCCACGAACGGACGGCGGTGACCGACGTCCTGCCCGGTGGCGACGGCGGCCGGCTCCGCCCGGCGCTCCGGACGCAGCGCGGCGAGCTGCGCGCCGAGACCGTCGTCGTGGCCGGTGAGGCGTACCTGGCCCAGATCCCGCGCTACCACCGCGCGCTCCTGCCGACCTATTCGCTGATCGTCCTGACCGAGCCGCTGACCGACGAGCAGTGGGCCGGGATCGGCTGGCGGAACCGCGAGTGCGTCGCCTCGTACCGGCTCTCGATCGACTACCTCGCCCGGACACCCGACGGGCGGATCCTCTTCGGCGGCCGCGGCGCGCCGTACCGCTTCGGCTCGCGGATCGAGCCCGGGTACGACCGCGACGCCCGGACCCACGCGATGCTCCGGGCCTTCGTCACGGCCTGGTTCCCGAGCCTCGCCGGGATCCGCTTCAGCCACGCCTGGGGTGGGCCGCTCGGCTTCCCGCGCGACTGGCTGCCGACCTTCTCGTTCGACCCCCGGTCGGGCATCGCCTCGGCCCGCGGCTACACCGGCCACGGCGTCGCGACGACGAACCTGGCCGGTCGGATCCTGGCCGACCTCATCACCGGCGCGACGACCGAGCTGACCGCGATCCCTCTCGTGAATCACCGCTCGCCCGATTGGGAGCCCGAGCCGTTCCGCTGGCTGGGGGTCCGGTTCGTCCAGGAGTCGCTCCTTCGGCTCGACGCGAAGTCGGAGCGGACGGGCCGTCCACCGACCGGTCGGAGCCTGGCCGAGCGCCTCGCCTCACGCTAGGTCCGCGGAGCCGCCCTCGGCCCGGGTCAACCGCCGGACTTGAACGGGTAGACGACCCAGCGGTCCGTCGAGGCGGCGAAGTGGTCGGGGGTCGAAGCCACCGTGGACCGGCCCGGCTTGTAGTGGAGGACCGCGGTCGTCGGGATGCCTCCGGCCGCGCGCACCCGACCGATCACCGCCTCGATCGTCGCACCGCTGTCCCAGACCTCGTCGACGATGAGGACCCGGCGGCCGCGGAGGAGGGGATCGGCCGGGAACTGGAGGAAGGTCGGCGCCGCAGCCCGCTGGCCTTCGTCGTCGTAGTACGACACCGCGGCCACGAGGATGTCGCGGATCCTCAGCCGGTAGGCGAGCATCCCGGCCGGGACGAGCCCGCCGCGGGTGATCGCCAGCATCGTGTCGTACTCGCCGCGGACCTGGTCGGCGAGAACGGCGACGAGCCGTTCGAGCTCCCTCCAGCCGACGATGTCGCGCTCGGGCTCGGTCGGCGGGCCGGTCACGGCGCGTCGCGAGTCAGCCCCCGGCCACGGCCGGGATGACGTGGACCGTGGACCCCGGCCCGACCGGGGCGTCGAGCGAGCCGACCCGCTCGCCGTCGACGAAGACGTTGATGTGCTCGCGGATCGACGGCCCGGCGTCGCACAGCCGGTCGGCCGTGCCGGGCCATCGGGCATCGAGCCCGGCGATGAGCTCGGCCACGGTCGCCCCTTCGATCTCGGCCCGATGGGGCAGGCCGGGGACGAGCGCGACCAGCGAGCGAGGCAGGATCAGCGCGGCCACGACGGTCGTCCGACGCCGGCTCAGCCGACGACGATCGCCTCGACCGAGTGGATCGGCGGCAGGGTGGTGACGATGGCCGACCACGAGACGCCGCCGTCGGCGCTGGCATAGAGCTGACCGGTCCCGGTACCGAAGTAGATCCCGACGGGGTCGTGCTCGTCGCGGGCCATCGCTTCGCGGAGGACGCCCAGGTAGGCGTGCTCCTGGGGCAGCCCTTCGCCGCCTCGGGTCCAGCTGTCGCCACCGTCGTGGGTGCGCCAGACCGCCGCTCGCCCCTCGGGCATGAACCGACCCTTGTCGGGCGCGGTGTGGGGGATCACCCAGGCGGTCGACGGATCGCGCGGGTGGGCGACCATCGGGAAGCCGAAGTCGGAGGGCAGCGCCCCGGTGATCTCCTGCCAGGCGATCCCGCCGTCGAGCGAGCGGTAGACGCCGCAGTGGTTCTGCTGATAGAGGTGTTCGGGCTCGCCTGCGGCCATCACCAGCTTGTGGACGCAGAAGCCCGTCTCGGGCCAGGGCTCGGGCATGAAGTCGGCCCGGACGCCCTTGTTGCGCGGCTCCCAGGTCGTTCCGCCGTCCCGGGTCTCGAACGTCCCGACCGAGGAGATCGCGACCCACATCCGATCCGGTTCGGTGGGGTGGGGGACGATCGAATGGAGGATCAGCCCGCCCGCGCCCGGCTGCCAGGTCGGGCGGGTGGGATGGTTCGTGAGGCCTTCGACGTGGGTCCAGCGACGTCCGCCGTCGTCGCTCCGGAACAGCCCGGCCGGGCCGACGCCGGCATAGACCGAGCCGTGGGCCGCGGTCACGTTCCACACGGCGCTGATCTTCGGGCCGTCGTCCCCGTAGGTCAGCCCGTCGCTCGACTGCGTCCAGGTCCGACCGAGGTCGTCGCTCCGGAAGACCGTCGGCCCGTACCAGGACGAGCCGGCTCCGGCGTAGAGGGTGCCCGTGGCCGGGTCGCGGCTGATGTCCTGGATCGGGTAGCCCTCGCACCGCGGCTCGCTGATCGACCAGGACCGGCGACCGTCGGTCGACTCCATGATGAAGGCGCCCTTCTTCGTGCCCACGAGGAGCACGGTCCGCTCGGCCATCGCAATCACCCTCCGATCCGCCGACGGCCGCTGGGGACGCCGTCGACGCCTAGGGTAGTCCGGTGGCTCGGCGGAGGTTCAGGCCGTGCCGGGGTTCGGGACCTCGGCGGTCAGCGGCCCGGTGTCGGTCCGGTGCCGCGGGCCGCCTCGACGGCACCGAGCGCCTCCCGGAGCTTGTCGATCCAGTCGCCCTGGTGGTCGGCCACCAGCCGGACGCACCAGGCCAGGGCCTCGCTCCGGCTGCGCGCCACGCCCGCCTCGACGAGCGTGTCGAGGACCGCCCGCTCGCGCATCCGGAGGCGGGTCATCACCGGCACGCTGAGGGTCGTGAAGAGGGTCTCCTCGTCGCCGATCCGGACGCCCCAGGCGACCTTCCGCCCGAAGCGATGCTCGGCGTCGTCGGCGATCCGCATCCGGGCGCCGCGGGTCTCCTCCCGGAAGGCCTCGACCCGCGATCCCCGGGCCGCGGCCCGTTCCGCGTCGGAGGCGCCCTTGACCAGTGTGACGTCGGGCAGTTCGCCGACGACGAGGATCTCTTCGCGGTCGACCGTGATCGTGGGGGCCCCGCTGAACCAGCTCTCGGTGAGTCGGCCGGCGAACCAGCCGCGGAGCTCCTCGGGCGTCTGATGGTGTCCCATTTCGTGTCCGTCCCTCATCTGCCGAAGTCGGCGCACCTCCGGCGCGCGTTGCTGAGATTACATGATTACACGAGCAGTCAAGGGGCACCTGACGACCGACCGTGGCCGGCCCGCACCGGCGTTCCCGGTACGAAAGGGTGGCGCCCGAGGTGACCATCCGACGGCCCGGGCCCATGGTCATCGACCCCGTCCGGGCCCGATGATCGGTCGATCGGTGCAGCCCAACCCCGAGAGGCTCTGATGGACCTTCCCGCGGCGTCCCGGCGGGCGCCCGATCCCGGCTCGAAGGGCTTCGCCCCGTGCGCCTGAGCGGACGGACGATCGCCGTCCTCGGCGCGGTCCTGGGAATGCTCGTCATCGCCGCGACCGACCAGATCGTGCCCGCCTCCAGTGCCTACCAGGCCCAGATGCGGGTCTGGCTGGCCGCCCGAGCGACGGGCATGACGAGCTACATCCTGCTCACGGTCATCGTCGTCCTTGGCCTGATCCTCAGCCATCCCGTGAACCAGTCGACCTGGAAGCTCTCGAGGCGTCTCTATCCGTGGCACGAGAACCTCCTGGTCTTCGTGGTGGCCTTCACGGCGGCCCACGTGGTCGGGATCCTCCTCGACCCCTGGGCCGGGGTCGGGGTCCTCGGGACCGTGGTCCCCGGCCTGTCGAGCTACCGGTCCGTCCCGGTCGCACTCGGCTCCCTCGCCCTCTACGCGCTGCTGCTGACCGGGCTGACCGCGCGCTACACGAAGCTCCTCCCCGCCGGCTGGTGGTTGAAGATCCACCGGCTCAGCCTGGTGGTCTTCCTCCTCGGATGGGCCCACGGGATGCTCGCCGGGACCGATTCGGACGCGTTCCGACTCGTCTACGCCACCAGCGGGCTCGCCGTCGTCGGCGCTGCTGCCTATCGCTACTGGGTGGGCAAGAAGCGTCGGCCGACGTTCTCCACCAGCCTCCCGGAGGGCGCCGGCGGGCCGGGCCCCGGCCGGGTGCCCACCGCCCCGGGCCCAGCCCTGATCGCCGGATCGCCGGGCGGGCCGCGATCGCTGAAGGAGCCGATCTCATGACCGCCGAACTCAAGGTGCGTCGCGCGCTCGTCGTCGGCGGGGTCGTCCTGGCCATCGTCGTCGGGGTGGGTTCGATCGGGGCCGCCGCCGCGATGACCGCCGCGGCCGCGCCACCGCCCGCCCCGCCGGTGTCGATCGAGACGCTCCGCCAGGCCCTGGCGGCCGAGCAGGATCGCGGCGCCGCCCTCCAGGCCCAGCTCGACGAGCTCGACGGCTTGACGTCCAGCCTGTCCGACGCGCTCGCCGGGACCAAGGACCGGGTCACCACCGACGGCAAGTCCGCGAGCGCCATCGCGAAGCAGCTCAAGAGCGCCCAGGCCAAGCTGGCCCAGGTCAAGGCCCTGCTGGCGAGGGCCCGCTCGCGGCTGCTCGCCCTCGGTGACAAGAAGGGGGCGGCGGCCGCCACCGTCGGGGGCAGCGGCGGCACGTCCGGCGGGTCGACGGGGGGCACGTCCGGCGGGTCGACCGGGGGCGGGTCGTCGACCTCGATGTCCCTCACGCTGAGCCTGGCCGGGGGCGGCGTCCAGGCGGATTGGACGGCCTGCTCGGCTTCCGGGTTCTCCGGCTACGCCGTCGTCCGCTCCACCGACCCGGAGATCCATTGGCCGCCCGAGGACCACGACAAGGAGGTCGCCCGGGTGACGTCCGCCTCCACCACCCGGGCCACCGACGCCACGGCGCCTTCGGGCACGCTGACCTACCGGGTCTACTGCCTGCGGACGTCGGGCGGCGAGACGAAGGTCGCCCTGTCCAGCCCCGCCAAGCAGATCAAGGTGCCCTGATGCAGGACCGTGCCACCCCGACCCCTCCGGTCGCCCGACGCCCGTCCGCCGAGACCCGCCGTCCCTACCACGTGGGCGTGGCGCTCGGCCTGACCGCCAGCGTCTATGCCGGCTCGCTGGCCGCCGTCTCGCTCCTCCAGATCGAACGCGACCGGGGCCTGATCGCGGACCGTCAACCGGTGAGCGACGCCATCGTCATGCTCGGACGCCACCACGACGAGATGGCCTCGAGCCTCGGGCAGGCCGGGACCGTCTTCGAGGAGGCGTCGAAGCGCTACGACAAGGTCGCGGCCGACTACCAGAAGCTCCACATCGCGCTCGTCAGCCTCGGCCGGAAGCTCCAGGCCATCGACGCCCTCACCGCGGTCGACGGCTCGGGGCTCGGTTCGACCTACGTCAGCTCCGGGGGCGGCAAGCTCCCGACCGTCGCCAAGACGACGGCGAAGTCGGGCGGGACCACCTCGGCGCCGGCGACCGGCGCGACCACGGGCGCGTCCGGCGCTCCCTAGATCGGGCGGTCCGGACCAAGGGTCGATCGCAGGTCAGGGCGTGCCGGCGGTCAGGACCGTGAACAGCGGCGCCATGACGAGGAGCACGATCACCACGATCGTGACCACGATCAGGAGCTTGGATGGCCCGCTCTTCTTCGAGGTCGTTCGCTTGCGATCGCTCACGGCACCGATGATAGTCAGGTAGCCGGTCCGACGTGGTCGGCCCAGCGGTGCTCGGGTTCGTACCCGATGAGCCGTCGGGCACGATCGATCGAGAGGAGCGTCTCGCGTCCCTCGAGCGGACGACGGAGTGGGACGGCCGGGAAGACCTCGGCCATGAGCTCGGCGCTCGGTCGAGGCATCACCGTGTCCGCGGCGGCCACGATGCAGACGTCCGCCCCGTCGAGGTCGGCCGCCAGCCCGCGACGGACGGCCTGGGCGACGTCGCGCACGTCGACATAGCCCCACAGGTTCCACTTCCGGAGCCACGGGTCGTCCCAGTAATCCGGGAAGGCGGCATAGTCCGCGGGTTCCATGATGTTCGAGATCCGGAGACCCAGGAACGGGGTCCCGCTCCGACGGCTGGCCTGGCGGGCCATCTCCTCGCCGAGGAGCTTCGCCAGCCCGTACGAGGACTCGGGTCGTGGTTCGATGGACTCGTCGATCGGAGCGAAGAGTGGCGGGTGGGGGTCGAACGGGAGACCCAGGACCGTCTCGCTCGAAGCCCATACGACGCGGCGGATCCCGTGGGCCACTGAAGCAGCGAATACGTTGTAGGTCGACAGGGCGTTCACCCGGAATGTCTCGCCCGCCGGCCGGAGCTCCGGCGCCGGGATCGCGGCGAGATGGACGACCGCGTCGGCACCGGCGATGACGTCGTGGCATTGCCCCAGGTCGGTGAGGTCGGTCACGACGCACAGCCCGTGGGCGCTGCCGTCGCGGACCAGGTCCACGTTGAGGACGTCGTGGCCGCGCTCGCGAAGGTCAGCGACGACCCAGCGCCCGGCCTTGCCGCTGCCACCGGTGACGACGATCCGGCTCATGTCGGGATGATAGGCCGACCGGGCTCCCGGAGGCGGTTCACCGGCCGGCGGGCGAGGCCCGGGTCGAGCATCGTGACCGCGACCGCCGCCAGGATCCCGCCGATCCCGATCGCCAGGGCCGCAACGAAACCTGCCGCTGCCATGATCGGGGCGCCGCCGATGCTGCCGAGCGAGATCGCTCCGGCCAGGGCGCCCGAGAAGAGGGAGAAGGCGCTGCCCCGGTCGGCCGCACCGCTCCGACGCGACAGCTCGAGCAGGATCGGGGTGAGGACGAGTCCGCCACCGAGCCCGCCGGCGACGCCGGCCACGACCAGGAGCGTCGTCGTCGGCACCGGCAGCAGGAGGACGAGGGCGAAGGCGGTCATCAGCAGGCCCGTCGCCATGAGCCAGCGGGAGGCGATCCGGTCGGCCAGCCAGCCGGACGGCACCCGGATGAGGACGATCCCGAGGCCGTCGGCCACGAAGAACAGGCCCACGTCGGCCCCGGCCGCGGCAGCCCGCTGGGGCAGGTAGGCGGTGACGACGCCCCAGTGGGCGACGTACAAGAGGGTGACGAGGAGGAGCGGCCCCCAGCTCGGTCGGTAGGCGAAGCCGAACCGACGGCCGGCCGGCGGCAGGCCCGAGGCGGCCTCGGCCGCGTCCTCCGCGGCGACCGCGGCCCCGGTCCGGAACGGCAGGCGGACGACCAGAACGATCGCGACGAGCACGAACCCGATCGCCACCAGGGCGACGCCGCTGAGCGACGAGCTCCGGAGGATGACCAGCGAGAGCGGCGGGAAGACGAGCAGGGCGAGGTTCTGGGCGCCGCCGATGAACGACAACCCGAGGCCGCGACGGGCGGACTGGATGAGCCGAGGGACGAGCGAGAGGGCGGCCGGCAGGCAGAGCGCCAACCCGACCCCCTGGAGGAACCGGACGAGGACGATCGCCGGGACCGACTCTCCGGCCGCCACGGCCGGAACGAGCATCATCGTGGAGGCGAGGAAGTACATCGCCGCGCCGACCCGGAAGAGCCGGACGCCGCCGAACCGGTCGAGGAGGGAGCCGCCGGCGAACGCCGCGGGGACCTGGACGAGGGCCGAGACCCCGACGAGGAGACCGATCATGGGGTCGGGCATCCCGTCCTGGGAGAGGGCGAGCGGCAGCGACGCCGTGTACATGTGGAAACCCGCCTGGACCGCGAGGATGGCGAGGGCGAGGCGGAGCACGATCCAGAGGATAAACGTGGCAATGGGCGGTCATGCAGGGAGCTGCGGACGCGCTGCGGTGTCGTCGATGCTCGCCGGGTCGCCCCGCGTTGTGTACGCTTCGGCCTTCGGCGCGTCGAACCCAGGCAGGTGGTCGATTGATCTGCTCGAGCTGCGGGACCGCGAACCCGGTCGGTGCGAAGTTCTGCACCGAATGCGCCACCCGTCTTGCGGTCGCCTGCCCGGCATGCGGAACGGCCAACGCACCGACGGCGAAGTTCTGCGCCGAGTGCGCCACCGCCTTGGGGACCGTCTCCACCGGCGGCCTCCAGGCCCCGGTCGCGGCCCCGGTCCCGGTGGCCGCCGCGTCCGGCGCCGAGCGTCGGCTCGTCTCGGTCCTCTTCGCCGATCTCGTCGGCTTCACTCCGTTCGCCGAGGAGCGCGACGCCGAGGACGTCCGGGAGGTCCTGACCCGCTACTTCGACCTGGCTTCGGAGGTCATCACCCGCTACGGCGGCACGGTCGAGAAGTTCATCGGTGACGCCGTGATGGCCGTCTGGGGTGCGCCGACGACCCGCGAGGACGACGCCGAGCGGGCCGTCCGCGCCGCGCTCGAGCTGGTCGACGCCGTGCAGGTGCTGGGTCCCACGATCGGCGCGCGGGCGGGCGTCCTCACCGGTGAGGCGGCGGTGACACTCGGCGCCACGAACCAGGGCATGGTGGCGGGCGATCTCGTGAACACGGCGTCCCGTCTTCAGAGCGTGGCCTCGCCGGGGACGGTCCTCGTCGGTGAAGCGACCCAGCGCGCGGCCAGCAAGGCGATCGCCTTCGAGGCGGCCGGCGACCAGGTCCTCAAGGGCAAGGCGGCGCCCGTCCCGGCGTGGCGAGCCCTGCGGGTCGTGGCCGAGGTCGGCGGGCGCAACCGAGCGGAGGGCCTGGAGGCCCCCTTCGTCGGGCGCGAGGAGGAGTTCCGGCTCCTCCGGGACCTGTTCCACGCGACCGGTCGCGAGCGGCGCGTCCGGTTGATCAGCGTCACCGGACCGGCGGGCATCGGCAAGAGCCGCCTTGCCTGGGAGTTCCTGAAGTACATCGACGGCGTCGTCGAGACGGTCTACTGGCATGCCGGTCGCTGCCCGGCGTACGGCCAGGGCGTGACCTTCTGGGCCCTGGGTGAGATGGTCCGCGGCCGCTGTGGACTGCTGGAGACGGACGACGAGCCGACCACCCGGGCGAAAGTGGCGGCCACCGTGGGCGAATGGATCCCCGACGACGCCGAGCGGCGCTGGGTGGAACCGGCCCTCCTCACGCTCCTCGGGTTCGAGATCGGCGCCGGCTCCGATCAGCTGTTCGCCGCCTGGCGGACGTTCTTCGAGCGGATCGCCGCCCGGGGCACGGTCGCGATGGTCTTCGAGGATCTCCACTTCGCCGACAGCGGCCTGCTCGATTTCATCGACCATCTCCTGACCTGGAGCAAGGGTCTACCGATCTACATCGTCACCCTGGCCCGACCTGAGCTCCTCGACAAGCGACCGGATTGGGGGGCCGGCAAGCGGAACTTCGTGTCGCTCAGCCTCGATCCGCTGCCGGTCCCGGCCATGCGTCAGCTCCTGGCCGGGCTCGTGCCCGGGCTGCCGGAGGAGACCGTCCGGGCCATCGTCGCTCGCGCTGACGGGATCCCCCTCTATGCGGTCGAGACGGTGCGGATGCTGCTCGCCGAGGGAAGGCTGGCGCGCCAGGACGATGTCTTCGTCCCGGTCGGCGACCTGACCAGCCTGGCCGTCCCCGAGACGCTCACCGCGTTGATCGCGGCAAGGCTCGACGCCCTCGAACCGACCGACCGGACCCTGGTCCAGGATGGGGCGGTCCTCGGGCAGAGCTTCACCCCGGCGGCGCTCTCGGCGGTCTCCGGGTTGGACGTCGCCGGCTTGGAGTCGCACTTCGCGACGCTGGTCCGGCGCGAGTTGCTGGTGCTCGAGGCCGATCCTCGCTCACCCGAACGCGGGCAGTATGCGTTCGTCCAGGCGCTCATCCGCGAGGTCGCGTACAACACGCTGGCTCGAAACGATCGCAAGACTCGACACCTGGCCGCCGCGCGCTTCTTCGAGACCATCGGGACCGACGAGCTGGTCGGCGCGCTCGCCAGCCACTACCTGGCCGCCCACGCGAACGCCCCTGCGGGCCCGGAGGCCGATGCCCTTGCCGGCCAGGCACGGATCGCGCTGCGGGCCGCCGCCGAGCGGGCCGCGGGCCTGGGCGCCCACGACCAGGCGGTTCGGTTCTATCAGCAGGCCGTCACCGTCACCGGCGACCCGGCCGACCAGGCCGACCTCCTCGAACCTGCCGGGATCTCGGCGACCGCGTCGGCGCGATACGAGGAGGCGGAGACGAGCCTCCGTCGTGCTCTCGAGTTGCGCGAGCTCGGCCAGGATCGACGGGCGATCGCGAGGGTCGTCGCGACCCTCGGGCGGACGCTCCTCGCCGGGCGCCGCACGGAGGCCGCGTTCGCGCTCCTCGAGCCGGCGAGCGTCACCTATGCCGACCTCGCCGGCGACCCGGCCCACGTCGCGCTCGAAAGCCAGCTGGCCCGGGCCTTCCTGTACCGGGACGAGAACCGCCGGGCCGTCGAAGTCGCAGACCGAGTCCTCGAGGTCGCCGAACACCTCGACCTGGTCGAGAACCTCGCGGAGACGCTTCAGACGAAGGGTGGCGCCCTCGCCAGCCTGGGCAGGCTCCGAGAGGGGATCGGGATCATCCGCGTCGCCGAGGAGATCGCCCGTGAGCGGGGCTTCCACGACGTCCTGCTGGGAACGCTGAACTCGCGGGGCTTCTATCTCGGCGAGATCGACCTGCGTGCAGCGCTCGAGGTGTATCGCGACGGCCTGCCCCTCGCCCGGCGCCTCGGACAGCGGGCGCGCATGCTGGGCTTCATCAACAACATCGGGTACACGGGGTTCCTCGTCGGCGACTGGGACGCCTCGCTCGCCGAGCTCGACGGAGCGCTCGCTGATGACCTCGACCGGCTCGACCGCCTCGCGTTGCTCAGCAACGCGCTGATCATCCGGACCAGTCGCGGGGAGCCGGTCGAAGATGGGCTCCGGGAGCTCGAGGTCCTCCTTGGCGATGACACCGATGTCGGCACCGTCTCGATGGCGCTCGACGCCCGGGCGAATGCGGCCCTGGCGGAGGGACGCCCGACTGAGGCTCGATCCATCTGGAGCCACATGGCAGGTCTCCAGGTCGCCTACGCGCCCGCCAGCATCTACCAGGGCGCTCGGGGTGCCGTCTGGACCGGGGACGCCGAGGCGGTTCGGGCGGACCTGGAGCGGCTCGATGCGACCGGTGTCCATGGGCCGGTGGTCGAGGTGCGTCGGACGACCCTCCGGGCGGCGCTGGCGGGGCTGGAGCACAGGACGGCCGAGTCGCTCTCGCTCTACCAGGACGCCCTGCGGGGCTGGCGAGAGCTCGGCATCGTCTGGGACGAGGTGCTGACGACCATCGACATGGCGACGCTGCTCGGCCCGTCGGAACCCGGGATCCGCGAGGCGGCCGAGGCGGCGCACGGGACCCTTGCTCGGCTCGGGGCACGTCCGTTCCTTGAGCGCCTGGACGCCCTCCTGTCGGAGTCGCCGTCCGACGGCGATCCGGGAGCCGGGCACCGGTCGGCGACTGGGTCCTCGATCTCCTTGAGCGTCGACGGCTGACCCGCAGCGTGCCGTCCGACCGCGCTCGGCACCGCACTCGCCGGATCGTCGGCGGGATCGACCAGCTGCCGTGGCGTCAGCTCGTCAACCCGTACCGGCCGCTCGAGATCCTGACTGCCGACCAGGTCGAGACGATCCACCAGGCGTCCCTTCGGATCCTCGTCGAGCTCGGGATGCAGGTCTGGGGGGACCGGGCGCTCGACCTGCTCCGGGCTGGTGGGGCCGAGGTCGACCTCGAGCGGAAGCAGGTTCGGCTCGATCCCGGGCTCGTCGAGACCCTCGTCGCGCGGGCGCCGTCACGGTTCCGTCTCCACGCCCGGAACCCGACCCGGGCGCTGACCCTCGGCGGGGACCACCTGGTCTTCGGGGCCGTCGGGGGGCCGGCCTTCGTGACCGACCTCGACCGCGGTCGGCGGCCGGGGACCCTCGCCGACTTCCGCGACTTCGTCCGGGTGATCGGCGCGCTCGAGATCGTCCAGCAGGAGGGCGGGGGACCGCTCGAGCCGATGGACGTGCCGGTCCCCGTCCGCCACCTGGAGATGTACCGGGCCCTGGCGACCCTCCTCGACAAGTCGTGGCAGAGCCTGGGCGCCGGCCGGACCGTGGTCGACGACGCGATCGAGGTCCACTGCCTGATCCGCGGGATCGACCGGGACCGCCTGGCGGCGGAGCCGAGCGTGATGACCGTCATCAACTCGAACTCGCCGCTCCGGCTCGACGGTCCGATGTCCGACGGGCTCATCGAGATGGCCCTTCACGGCCAGCCGGTGGTCGTCACCCCGTTCACCCTGGCCGGGGCGATGACCCCGGTCTCGCTGGCCGGCGCGATCGCCCAGCAGAACGCCGAGGCGCTGTTCATGGTCGCCCTGACCCAGCTCGCCCGACCGGGCGCGCCGGTGGTCTACGGCGGCTTCACCTCGAACGTCGACATGCGCTCCGGCTCACCGGCCTTCGGCACCCCCGAATATGTCAAGGCTCAGCTGGCGACCGGGCAGATGGCCCGCCGCCACGGGCTGCCGTGGCGGTCGTCGAATGTGACCGCCTCGAACGTCGTCGACGCCCAGGCGGCCTACGAGTCCGAGATGTCCGTCTGGGGTGCGCTCATGGGTGGGGTCAACCTGCTCTACCAGGGCGCCGGCTGGCTGGAGGGCGGACTGACGGCCTCGTTCGAGAAGCTCATCGTCGACGCCGAGATCCTCCAGATGATGGCCGAGACGCTCGTCCCGTTCCCGGTCGACGAGGCGAGCCTCGGCTTCGAGTCGATCGCCGAGGTGGGACCCGGCGGCCACTTCTTCGGGACGACCCACACGCTGGAGCGCTACGAGACCGCGTTCTACCGGCCGCTCGTCTCCGACGGTCGCAACTTCGAGACGTGGCGGGAGGACGGGGCGAGGACCGCCACCGAGCGGGCGAACCGGGTCTGGAAACAGCTCCTCGCGGAGTACGTGGCGCCGCCCCTGGATCCGGCGGTCGCTGAGGCGCTCGACGCGTTCGTGGAACGGCGCAAGCGGGAGATCGCAGCGAGCTGACGGAGACGAGGCATCCGGTGTAACCCTTGCCCCGCGCCCGGCCAGAGCCGCTGCCCCGCGCCGAGCCGATCGCCACGGGCGATAGATACAGGCGGCTCGTGGGCCCGGCGGTTTCGGGGGCGCGGTCGAACTGGCCGATCTATCGCCCTGACCGATGAACCAGGTGGTTTCGCGGATCCGTTTCGGGTCTTGGGCGCGGCAACCGTCCGAATCGATCGCTCCGGGCGATGGCCGCTGCGGTTCGCCGCCGCGTCGCCCGGACGTGCCGCCGGCCGCGCGGTGAGACCGAGCGGCCGGCGAGTCGGTGCGGCGGTGGGTCGACGCGGGCGGTCGGCTCAGGCGCCGGGTGGACGGTACTCGGCGCGACGCTTGGCGACCTTGTCCACGTCCGCGGCGCTGAGGAGCTGGGACGTGGTGACCGACGCGGCGCCGCTCGCGCCGACGGTCAGGCTGCCGGCGGCGGCCAATTCGACGTCGGGCAGGTCCGCGATGAGGAAGTAGTCGTCCTCACCCATCGCCCAGTACTGGGCGATGACCTTCCCGCCGACGCTGCCGATCATCTTCTCGATCGCGGCGGCGCGTGCGCTGCCGCCCTCCTTGAGGACACCCGCCGCGCCGGACGGCGTGTAGCGAGCCCGGAACAGGAACAGGGGCATGGGCCACCTCCTTCGACCGGTCGACCGTCCGTGGATCGGGGGAGACGCCCATCGTCGGTCACCGTCGATCGGCGAACCGTACACCCGGGTCGTCGTTCCGGTGCCGGCCGTTGCCGCCGCGGTCGCATCGTCGGCCGCCGGCCGTTGCCGCCGCGGTCGGGCCGTCGTTCCGGTGCCGGCCGTTGCCGCCGCGGTCGCATCGTCGGCCGCCGGCCGTTGCCGCGCCCCGGGTCAGATCGTGCTGGCGACCTTGAGTCCCTCGAGGACGGCTTCCTCGACGGTCCGCGGTGCAAGGCAGTCGCCGATCCCGTGGACCTCCCCGTCGAACGCGCCGGGCGCCTCGAGGGCCGCGAGAAGGCCATCGACGGGATCGTGGCCCTGGGCCAGGACGAGCGCGGCGACGTCCTCGACGATCACCGCCTCGTCGGTCAGGACGTGCTGGAAGAAGACCGCCGACCCGTCGTAGCCGAAGAGCCGAACGAGCGGGACGACCTGGACCCCGAGACGGGCCACCGCCCCGGTCATCGCGTCCCGGACGTACTGCTGGATCCGCTGACCGGGCATGTAGCCGTCGACGCCCAGGGTGACCTTCCGGCCGCGTTCGGCCAGGAGCTCGGCCAGGCCGAGCCCGATCCAGTCGCAGCGCCAGTCCGCCACGACGATCCGACCCTCCGGGATCGCGGCGCCCCGGAGGACCTCCCAGGCATCGAGGACCACGGCGTCGCTACCGCCTTCGATCGCCGGCCGACGCGGACCGGCCCCCGTCGCCACGATGACGACGTCAGGAGCCTCGCGCCGGAGGAAGTCGACGTCCACGGTCGTCCCGGTCACGATCCGCACGCCGGCTCGCTCGGCCTCGCCGGCGAGGTTCGTGACGACGCCGCCGAACTCGGCCCGGCCGGGCAGTCGCTCGGCCAGCAGGACCTGGCCTCCGACCCGGCGGGCGGCTTCGTAGAGGGTCACCCGGTGACCGCGCTGAGCCGCCACCGTCGCCGCCTTCAGGCCGCCGGGGCCGCCACCGACCACGATGACGTCACGAGCGCGGCCGGCCGGGACGAGCCGCCCGTACCGGAGCTCGCGGCCGCTCTCCGGGTACTGGATGCACGAGATCGGGTAGCCCGCGTGGAAGTGGCCGATACAGGCCTGGTTGCAGCCGACGCAGGCCCGGATCTCGTCGGTCCGGCCCTCGGCCGCCTTGGCCGGCAGGAGCGGGTCGCAGATGAGCGCCCGGGTCATGACGCACGCGTCCGCCTGTCCGAGCTCGAGGACCCGCTCGGCCTCCTGGGGCTGGTTGATCCGCCCGGCGACGATCACCGGGACGCGGACCACCGACTTCGCTCGTGCCGCTAGCGGCGCGGTGTAGGCGTTCGGGACCGTCATCGGCGGGACGATGTGGTCGGACCCGGCCAGGGTGGCCGAGGTCCCGGCCACCACGCTGACGTAGTCGATGAGCCCCTCCGCGTCGAGGGCGGCCAGGGCCGGCAGGACCTCCTCGGGGGTCAGCCCCTCGGGCGTGATCTCGTCGATCGAGATCCGCAACCCGACGACCGGCTCTCGTCCGACAGCGTCGCGGATGGCGGCGATGGTCTCGCGCAGGAAACGGAGCCGGTTCTCGGGGCTCCCGCCGTAGCGGTCGGTCCGCAGGTTCACCCTCGGGTTGAGGAACTGGGCAGGCAGGTAACCGTGGCTGGCCACGACCTCTACGCCGTCGAGCCCGGCCTCGATGAGCCGCCGGGTCGCCGACGCATACCCTGCCCGGATCTCCTCGATGAGCGGGATCGGCATCGCCCGTGGCATGACGTGGAAGCGCTCGTTCGGTACGGCCGATGGAGCGAGCGCCACCGGCAGCGTGCCGTCCATCGACTCCATGAGCTCGCGCCCGTCGTGGAAGACCTGCCCGACGATCGCGCTGCCGTGGGCGTGGACGGACTCGGCCAGGCGCCGGTAGCCGGGGATGCATTCGTCCTCGGTGGCCATCAGGACGTGCGAGGTGTAGCGGGCGCTCTCGTGGACGCCGGCCACCTGGACCACGACGAGACCGACCCCACCGGCGGCCCGCGCCGCCTGGTAGGCGACGAGCTGGTCGGTGACGAAGCCGTCGACGGCCATCACGGTGTCGTGACCGGACGAGACGATCCGGTTCCGGAGGGTGACGCTCCCGATCCGAAGCGGCTCGAAGAGCCTGGGAAAGGGACGAGAAGGCGGGCTGACGGTCATCGAGTCGGTCATCGTCGGACAGGCTCCGGGCGGATCGGGCTGCGCGACCCACTCTAGCGCCGGGCGGACCCTCTGCCCGGTCCGAGCCCGAGCCGCGCAACGACGGTTCGAGCGGCCGCCGCCGGCTTGAGCGTGCGCGGACCCCCGACGATCGCCCGGTCCGCTAGGCTGGGCTCGAGCCCGGTTTGTCGTGCAGGAGGTCGGCAGGTCATGGTCGAGACGGCGGACGTCATCGTCATCGGGGCGGGCGTCCAGGGGGCGAGCCTGGCCTTCCACCTCGCCCGGCGCGGGACGCGTGTCGTGGTGGTGGAGCGGGGGTCCGTCGCGGCCGGGGCGACCGGTCGGTCGAGCGGACTCGTCCGGATGCATTACGACCTCCTGTCAGATGCCCGGAACGCCCACGAATCGTTCCCCTGGTTCCGCGAATGGGCCGAGAGGGTCGGGGGCGACTGCGGCTTCACCACGACCGGCTTCATCCAGATCGTGGGCGCGGCCAAGGCGGACCTCCTCCGGGCGAACGTCGCGGCCCAGCAGGCGATCGGGATCCGGACCGAGGTGGTGACCGCCGGCCGGATCCGCGAGCTGGTGCCGTCCCTCGAGGTGGCCGACGACGAGGTCGGGGCCTACGAGCCGGACTCCGGCTACGCCGATCCCTCGGCAACGGCCACCGGCTTCATCCGGGCGGCCCGCGAGGCCGGGGCGCGGCTCGTCCAGGGGGCCGAGGTCCTCGCGATCGAGACCACCGCCGGGACCGTCACCGGCGTCGCCACGAGCAAGGGGTCGTTCTCGGCGTCGGTCGTCGTGAACGCGGCCGGAGCCTGGGCCGGGCAGGTCGCCGCGCTGGCCGACGTCGCGATCCCCGTCGGGGTCTGGCGTCACGACGTGGCCTATCTCGGCGCGCCGCCGAGCGTCCCGATCCCGTTCCCCGTGATCATCGACGACGTGAACGCGATGTACTTCAGGCCGGAGGGCTCGGAGCTGGTCCTCGTCGGGCTGGAGGACCACACCGAGAGCGACGGATCACCTGATCGTGAGACCGAAAGCGTGGAGCCGGAGTTCCCCGAGCGGGTCACCGACCGGATGGTCCGCCGCGTCCCTGGTCTCCGTGACGGGACGTTCCGCTCGGCCCACAGCGGACAGGACGGGCTGACCCCCGACGAGCACCCGATCCTGGGGGCCGTGGGGACGGCCGGCCCGACCGGTTTCTACCTGGACTGCGGGCACAGCGGGACGGGCTTCAAGACGTCGCCGGCCATCGGGCTGGCGATCGCCGAGCTCATCGTCGACGGCGCCCCGCGGACCCTGGACCTGGACCCCTACGCGCTCGAGCGTTTCGCGACGGGGAGGCTCCTGGTCGGCGAGCACTCGTACGGGGCGATCTGGCGCTGAGCCCGACGCCGCGCGGGGGGCTGGCGTTCTCGCGCCCATCGGCTACCCTCTAGCGATCCATCACCGGCTGAGGGGACGACGGGCGTGATCTGCTCGAGCTGCGGATCCGGGAACGAGGCCGACGCACGGTTCTGCGATACCTGCGGATCGCCGCTGACGGCGGGCTGCCCGAGCTGCGGCACCCCGAACAAGCCCGGCGCCCGCTTCTGCCGGAGCTGCGGAACGGCCCTCGCGGGACCGGCTTCCTCGTCGGGCGTCACGGCCCAAACCGGCGGACCCACCCCGGCCACCAAGGTCCCGGTCGCCGAGCGAAGGCTCGTATCGGTCCTCTTCGCCGACCTCGTCGGGTTCACCCCGTTCGCCGAGGAGCGCGACGCGGAGGACGTCCGGGACACCTTGACGCGCTACTTCGACCTCGCGACCGAGGTCATCGTCCGCTACGGCGGGACCGTCGAGAAGTTCATCGGCGACGCGGTCATGGCGATCTGGGGCGCCCCGGTCGCGCGTGAGGACGATGCCGAGCGAGCCGTCCGGGCCGCCCTCGATCTCGTCGACGCCGTCCGGACGCTCGGACCGTCCATCCAGGCCCGAGCCGGGGTCCTGACCGGCGAAGCCGCGGTCACGGTCGGAGCCGCGAACCAGGGCATGGTTGCCGGCGACCTCGTCAACACCGCCGCTCGGCTCCAGGGCGTGGCCCCGCCCGGCACCGTCCTCGTCGGCGAGGCGACCCATCGGGCGGCCAGCAGCGCGATCGCCTTCGAGGAGGCCGGCGAGCAGACGCTCAAGGGCAAGACCGCCCCGGTCCCGGCCTGGCGCGCCCTGCGGGTGGTCGCCCAGCGCGGCGGCCAGGGTCGTTCCGACCTGCCCGAGCCCCCGTTCGTCGGTCGGGATGAGGAGCTGCGGCTCCTCAAGGACTCGATCGGCGCGACCGGCCGGGAGCGTCGGGCTCGTCTCGTCTCGATCACCGGGCCCGGCGGGATCGGCAAGAGCCGCCTCGCCTGGGAGCTCGAGAAGTACATCGACGGGATCAGCGAGACGATCTGGTGGCACCGTGGCCGATCGCCGTCCTACGGCGAGGGGATCACCTTCTGGGCCCTCGGCGAGATGGTCCGGCGGCGGGCCGGCCTGGCCGAGACCGACGACGAGGCGACGACCCGGACGCGGATCGCGGCCACCGTGGCCGAGTACGTCCCGACCGATGAGGATCGTCGCTGGGTCGAGCCGGCCCTGCTCACCCTGCTAGGGCTCGAGCCGGCGCCGGCCGGCGGACGCGACGTCCTGTTCGCGGCCTGGCGGATCCTCTTCGAGCGGATCGCCGAGCGAGGGACCACGGTCCTCCTCTTCGAGGACCTCCAGTGGGCGGACACGGGGCTGCTCGACTTCATCGAACACCTCCTCGAGTGGAGCAAGAGCGCCCCGATCCTCGTCGTCACCCTCGCCCGGCCGGAGCTGATGGATCGTCGGCCCGACTGGGGCGCCGCGACCCGGAACCTCACCAAGCTCGCCCTGCAGCCGCTGTCGGACGCGGCGATGCGCGAGCTCCTGGCGGGCTTCGTGCCCGGCCTGCCCGAGACGGCCGTCGCGACGATCCTCGGCCGGGCCGAGG
The DNA here is from genome assembly GCA_963809595.1 of uncultured Chloroflexia bacterium. Taxonomy (GTDB): domain Bacteria; phylum Chloroflexota; class Limnocylindria; order Limnocylindrales; family CSP1-4; genus Chersky-267. The sequence goes on from CAWEKG010000004.1 coordinate 454,809, forward strand.
GGATGCCGCTCTACGCGGTCGAGACGGTCCGGATGCTCGTCGCCGAAGGCCGGCTGGGGCTCGTCGACGGCGTCTACCGCCCGGCCGGCGAGCTGGGCGAGCTGGCCATCCCCGAGACCCTGCGCTCGCTCATCGCAAGCCGCCTCGACGCCCTCGATCCCGCCGATCGGAGCCTCGTCGCCGACGCTTCGGTCCTGGGTCAGACGTTCACCCTGGTCGGTCTGGCGGCCGTGAGCAGCCAGTCGACCGACGCCCTGGAGCCGCGGCTGCGGACGCTCGTTCGTCGAGAGCTGTTCGATCTCGAGCTCGACCCGCGCAGTCCGGAGCGCGGACAGTACCGCTTCGTCCAGTCGCTCATCCGCGAGGTCGCCCACTCGACCCTGGCCCGACCCGAGCGCCGGGCCCGCCACCTCGCCGCCGCCCGCTTCTACGAGAGCCTGGGCGAGGATGAGCTGGCGGGAGCGCTGGCCAGCCACTATCTCGCCGCTCACGAGGCGTCGGCCCCGGGCCCAGAGGCCGATGCGGTCGCGATCCAGGCCCGGATCGCTCTGCGGGCCGCCGCCGAGCGCGCGATCTCGCTGGGCGCCAACGACCCCGCGGTGACCTATCTCGCCCAGGCCCTGGAGGTCACCGCCGAGCCGGCCGAGCGGGCCGAGCTGGAGCTGCGCGCCGCCACCGCGGCCGACCGGGCCGCCGACCACGACCGGGCGGAGGCCTATGCCCGGGCGGCGGTGGCCGACTTCCGATCGGTCGGCGACGCCGACGCTGTGGCCCGGGCGACCGCCGAGCTGGGCGTCGTCCTTCTCGATGGCGCCCAGCCGGGTCCGGCCGTGGCGGCGCTCGAGACGGCCCTGGCGGAGCTGTCGTCCGACGCCTCGGAGGAGGTCCGGGCCCGTCTCCTGGTGAGCCTGACCCGGGCCCAGTACCGGAACGACGATCCGGAGCGGGCCCTCGACGCGGTGGAGCGGGCGCTGCCGATCATCGAGCGGCTCGGGCTCGAGGACCTGGTCGCCGATGCGTTCAACAACAAGTCGGCCGCCCTCGGCTATCTCGGACGCCGCCGCGAGGCGACCGCCCTGATGAGCGCGGCCATCGAGGCCGCGGCCGCGGCCGGCTCGGTCGCGGCCGAGCTCCGGGCGCGATCGAACCTGGCCAGCACGATCTGGTCGATGGAGCCGCGCCGGGCGCTGGAGATGCAGCGGACGAACCTCGAGCTCGCCCGTCGGGTCGGCAATCGCCAGATGGCCGACTGGATCCTCGGCTCCGTGGCCGGCGGCTCATGGCAGGCCGGGGTGGACTGGCCGGACGTGCTCGCCCGGCTCGACGACGCGCTCGCCAGTGTCCGCTCCACCGCCGAGGAGGCCGGCCTGCTGGGATCGCGCCTGCTCCTGGCGGTCCCCCGCGGCGAACCGGTCGACGACGCCATCGACCGGCTGGGGGAGCTGGCCGCGACGGCCACGGATCCCTCCGTCGCCGCCGCCTGGAACTACGCCGTCGGGGACCGGGCGCTGTTCGTCGGCGACTACATCGAGGCGTACGAGCGGATGATCAAGGCGACCGACTTCCGGCCGCTGGCCGCGATCTACCTCGACGTCGCGATGCGGCCCGCGCTCTGGCTGGGCGATCTCGACCGGGCGCGCTCGACCGCCGATCGCCTGGACGCCGTGCCGGACGCGGGCACACCGGCCGGGATGGCCGCCCGGTCGACGGCGCGGGCGGGGATCGCCGCCCTGGAGGGCCGACGCGATGCAGCGATCGGTGGATACCTGGAGGCGTTCGGGCGTCTGCGCGAGCTCGGCGCCGATCTGCTCCGGGCGCTGGCGATCCTCGATGCGGTCCTGCTCCTCGGCCCCGACGTCCCGGAGCTTGCCGCGGTCGTCCCCGAAGCGCGCTCGATCCTCGAGCGGGTCGCGGCGGCGGGCTATCTCGCCCGGCTGGACGAGGCGGTCGGCGGCGGCGCGACGAACGGTCGGCGCGAGGTCCTGCCGCGCGGTCGCGACACCGCCCCGGAGGCCTCCCGCCCGACCGGTCGGTAGGGACCGCGCAGCGCGGGTCGGTCGGTCGCGCCCGGCCGCTGCTAGCATCGGGGGAGACGACCGCGAGCCGCGGCCGCGACCGGCGAGGAGTGCATGACCCCGAAGGACTTCGACTTCGTCATCGTCGGCGGAGGTTCGGCCGGGTGCGCCCTCGCGAACCGACTGTCGGTCGACCCGGCGACCCGGGTGCTGGTCCTCGAGGCGGGCCGCCCGGACCACGCCTACGACGTCTTCATCCACATGCCCTCCGCGCTGGCTTTCCCGATCGGCGACCCACGCTACGACTGGCGCTACGAGTCCGAGCCGGAGCCGTTCATGAACGGCCGCCGGATCTACCACGCCCGGGGCAAGGTCCTCGGTGGCTCGAGCAGCATCAACGGGATGATCTTCCAGCGGGGCAACCCGCTGGACTACGAGCGCTGGGGGGCCGACCCGGGCATGGAGACCTGGGATTACGCTCACTGCCTGCCCTACTTCCGACGGATGGAGGACTGCCTCGCGGCGGCCCCCGACGACCCGTTCCGCGGCCACGGCGGACCGCTCGGCCTGGAACGGGGTCCGGCGACGAACCCGCTCTTCGGGGCCTTCTTCGAGGCGACCCGCCAGGCCGGCTACCCGTCGACCGACGACGTCAACGGCTATCGCCAGGAGGGGTTCGCGGCCTTCGACCGGAACATCCGACGGGGTCGCCGGCTGAGCGCCGCCCGGGCCTACCTCCATCCCGTGCTGAAGCGTCCGAACCTCGTCGTCGAGACCGGGGCCTTCGTGACCCGGGTCCTCTTCACCGGGACGCGGGCCGTCGGGGTGGAGTACCGAACCGGGAAGGGGCGGGTCGAGCAGGTCCGGGGCCGCGAGGTGGTCCTGGCCGGCGGGTCGATCAACTCGCCCCAGCTCCTCCAGCTGTCCGGGGTGGGCAACGCGGCCGAGCTGGCCGCCCTGGGAGTGGACGTCGTCCACGACCTGCCGGGGGTCGGCGAGCACCTCCAGGACCACCTGGAGGTCTACATCCAGTACGCCTGTAAGCAGCCCGTCTCGATGCAGCCGTCGGCCACCCAGAAGTGGCGCCGGCCGTTCATCGGGGCCGAGTGGCTGTTCCTGCGCCGAGGACCCGGCGCCACGAACCACTTCGAGGGCGGCGGCTTCGTCCGGAGCAACGACGACGTGGCCTACCCGAACCTGATGTTCCACTTCCTGCCGCTGGCCATCCGCTACGACGGGTCCGCGCCGTCCGGGGGTCACGGCTACCAGGTCCACGTCGGGCCGATGTACTCCGATGCCCGGGGCTCGGTGAAGATCGTCTCGGCGGACCCGGCCGTCCACCCGGCGCTCCGCTTCAACTACCTCTCCACGGCCCAGGACCGACGCGAGTGGGTGGAGGCGATCCGGGTCGCCCGGCGGATCCTGAATCAGCCGGCCCTCGAGCCGTTCAACGGCGGCGAGACGTCGCCCGGCCCGGCGGTCGAGACCGACGATCAGATCCTCGAGTGGGTCGCCCGGGACGGCGAGACCGCGCTCCACCCGTCGTGCACCGCCCGGATGGGCATCGACGAGGCCTCAGTGGTGGATCCGTTGACGATGCGGGTCCACGGGCTGGACGGTCTCCGGGTGGTCGACGCCTCGGTGATGCCTTACGTCACGAACGGGAACATCTACGCACCGGTGATGATGGTCGCCGAGAAGGCCGCCGACCTCATCCTGGGTAACACGGCCCTGCCGCCCGAGCCGACCCCCTTCTACCGCTACGCCGACGTGCCGGGGGCCGCGGGCTGAGCGACACCCGACTGAGCGACACCCGGTCGGCCTCGGGCCCGGTCCCGGCACGGCTCGCCGCCGCGGCCGTCGGGGCGATCGGGTTCCTGGTCTACCTACGCACGCTCATGCCCGGCGTGGCCTTCGCCGACTGGGGCGAGATGCAGGTGGTGCCCCACGTCCTGGGGGTGGCCCATCCCACCGGCTATCCGAGCTATGTCCTGCTTGCCTGGCTCGCCCAGCTCGCGCCGCTCGGCTCGGTCGCCTTCCGGGGGAACCTGCTGTCCGCGATCCTGGTGGCGGCCGCCCTGGCGACCGTCGTCGTCATCTCGACCCGGCTCGGGGTCCGGCCGCTGATCGCCGCCGCGGGCGGCCTGGCGCTCGGGCTGGTGGGCACGGTCTGGGCCGCCGCGACGGTGGCCGAGGTGAACCCGCTCCATCTCCTGCTCGTCGCGCTCATCCTCCATCGCGCCCTCGTCTGGGAGGACCGGCTGCGGGTCCGAGACCTGGCCATCGGCGGACTGCTCATCGGGCTGGCCCTCGGGAACCACCTCCTGACCCTGTTCATCGCGCCGTTCGTCGGGCTGTACGTCCTGTGGGTCGGGCGTCGGGCGATCGCCACTCGGCCCTGGCTCGTCCTCGTCCCGGTCGCGACCGGGGCCCTGGGCCTCGCCGTCTACCTCTACGTGCCGCTCGCCGCGGCGGCCGACCCGCCGCTGGCCTACAACCATCCGCTGACGGTCGAGGCGGTCCTGTGGCTGGTCACCGGGGAGCAGTTCCGGGGCCAGTTCGACTTCTTCTCGTCGAAGGGTCCGGGCGAGTTCATGGCCGCGCTCCCGGCCCTGGCGGGGCTCCTCGGAGACAGGGCGACGCCACTCCTGGCTCTGCTGGGTCTGGCCGGGCTCCCGGCACTCGTCGGGCGTCGCCCCGCCTTCGGGCTGACCTGTGTCGGCCTGCTCGTCATGGGGGCCTACCTCTGGGCGAACTACCTGCAGCTCGAGCACTACCTGCTGGTGCCCTGGCTGCTCCTGGCGGTGGCGGCGACGGTCGGCGTCGACACCCTGGCCGATCTGCTGACGCGGCGCTGGTCGGGCATGGGCAGGCTCGACGCCGGGACGGTCGTCGGTGCGGTCGCGCTCGGGCTCGTCGTGCTCCTCGGCGCCCGCGACCTGCCCGCCGCGGATCGGAGCGGCGACCGGTCCGGTCCGGACTTCGTGGAGTCGGTCTTCGCGACCCTGCCACCGGATGCCGCGATCCTGGCGCCCTGGGATGCCTCCACCCCGCTGTGGTACGGCCAACACGTCGAGGGCCGGCGTCCGGACGTCCTGATCGTGGACGACACGAACATCGTCTACGAGGGCTGGGGGACCCGCGAGGCGCGGATCGCGTCGCTCATCTGCGAACGTCCGGTCTACATCATCCGGCTCAGCGACGCCGACCTCGTGCCCACCCTCCGCTCCTATCGTCTCGAGCCGGTCGTGTCCGTCGAGGTCGGCGCCGGTGGCCCGTCGGCGAGCCTGACCCGGAGTCTCTACCGGGTAGCCCCGCTCGATCCGGCGACCTGCGGCGGCTGACATCGACCTCGCCCTGCCTGTCCGGCCGTCCCCCAGCCGACGACCGGATCCCGGCGGCGGTACCGTTCGCCACTTGTCGGCCCGTTCCGCCGGGCGCACGATGCGGAAGGGCTCGGTCACCGACCGGGCGTTCATCCTCACGGGTGGGCTGGATGGGACGCGTCAGAGCAGCGCCGTTCGCCTCGACGCTCTCGTTCATCTTCCCGGGTCTCGGTCAGGCGGCCCTCGGGCGCTATGGACGGGGGCTCCTGTTCGCGCTGCCGGTCATGTTCACGATCGGCGTCGTCGTCACGGCCGCCTGGTCGGTCGTCGCCGAGCCGGACGAGGCACTCGATGCCCTGCTCCGGCCGGAGACGATCGCGCTCATGGTCGGCATCGACAGCGCGCTGTTCCTGTGGCACCTCGCGTCGATCGCCGACGCCGAACGCCTCGCCCGGTCGATCCGACCCGTCCGCGGCGTTCGACACGTCCTTGCGACGACGGTCCTCGGCGCGGTCCTCGTCGCCACGGTCGCCCTCCATGGGACGGTGGGCCTGGTCGGCGCCGAGGCAGGCGACACGCTCAGCGCCGTGTTCGTCGCCGACGGACCGGACGCGAGCTTCGCCATCCCCGAGCCGAGCTTCGAGATACCCGAGCCGAGCTTCGAGGCGGGTGACCTGCCGGTCGAGAGCAAGACCCCGACCGAGAGCACGGCCGCGAGCGCAACAGGGACAGCGAGCCCTTCCGCCAGCGCCGGCGCATCGGGCTCCCCGGTCCCGTCGGTCGTCGCCGAGCCCGACGGCGGCATCGGTCGCGGCGGCCACGCCCCGGTGGGCCCGGGACGGACGGCTGAACCTCCTCCTCATCGGGAGCGACGCCGGACCGGATCGCTGGAGCCTCCGGACCGACACGATGATCGTCCTGAGCGTCGACGTGAAGACCGGGCGGGCGGCTCTCTTCGGCATCCCGCGCAACCTCGTCGGCGTGCCGCTCCCCCCGGAGAGCGCAAGGGCCGTGCCCGGAGGACGGTTCCCGGGCCTGCTCAACGCCCTGTACGTCTATGCGATGGCCCACCCCGGCTCGTTCCCCGGGGGCGACGCCCGCGGGATGCGAGCGGTCTCCGGGGCGATCCAGGAGCTCGTCGGCGTCCGTCTCGACGGGATGGTGGTCGTGAACCTGGCCGGGTTCGTGCGTCTGGTGGACGAGCTCGGCGGTCTCTGGATCGACGTTCCCGAGCCGCTCGTCGATCACATGTACCCGCTCGAGGACGGGAGCCGCCTCATCGAGCTGCGGTTCGCCGCCGGCTGCCAGCATCTCGGCGGGCGGATGGCCCTGGCCTACGCCCGGTCGCGACACCAGGACTCGGACTACGGTCGGATGGAACGCCAGCAGGCGGTCCTCCTGGCCCTCCGCCGGCAGCTCGACCCGGTGGCCCTGGTCCCGAAGGTCCCCGGGCTCCTGCGCATCGCCCGGGACACCCTGTGGACCACGATCGCCCGGGCCGACGTCCGGGGGCTCGCTCGCCTGGCCGCCCGGGTCGATCCGCGGCGGGTCGCCCGGGTCCTGTTCGTCCCGTCGCGCTACTCGTCCCGTCTCGACACGGCCGAGATCAGGGCGATCCGGGCCAGGGTGAGGACGATCTTCGCCGGGCCGCTGCCGGCGCGCGACCCCGACCTCGCCCCGGGCCACTGCCCGTCGCGTTGAACCGGGAGCCGTTCTCGGGCGTAGACTCCGGCGACGTCCGAACCGGAGGAGGAGCGATGACAGCGTCAGGCGTCCTCGGCGCAGGCACGAGGGACGATCCATGGATCCTGAGGACCCCACCCGGGACGTCCGAGTACCAGATGTGGCGTGACCAGACGGCCGATCCGCCGGCCCTCGTCTGCCAGGTGGGCTCGACCCAGCTGCGCTATCAGCTGCGCTGCATCGAGGATCTCGAGGCGATGCTCCGCGCCCACGGAGACTGGATGTCGCTCGGCGCGGCCGATGAGCAGAAGCCGGCGGCCGAGGGCACCGTCGAGGCGTGGGGCCGTTCCGCGTCGAACCCGGTCGGCGGCTGGTACGGCCTGCGCAAGGGCTACCGGGGTCGCTTCGGGATGTACCTGCCGCCGCTCCTCGAGGCGCTCGGCCTGGCCGAGCTGACCCACGAGCCGAAGAACAACCGGATGCGCGCCCGCTGACGGACGTTCGGTTCGGCGCCGACCGGCGATCAGCTCGGCGGGGTCCCCTCGAGCATCGACAGGATGACGTCGATATCGGCGCTGCCGACGACACCCTGGTACTTGGCGACCACGATACCCCTGCCGTCGACAACGAAGACCCACGGCACCGTGGTCCCGGTCCAGGGCTCCGTGCCCAGCCCCCAGGCGGCCGCCACCGGGGTGACCGGCGGGTCCGAGAGGACCCCATCGAGGACGGCGGTATCGGTGACCACCGAATAGCGGAACGGCTCCAGGTGGATGAACGCCACGTCCGGCCAGCGGTCGGCCAGGTAGCGGGCCATCAGCAGCGCCTTGCCGCAGACCGGCGACACCTTGAAGCGATACGAGTCCATGATCAGGACATATGGCTTGCCGGCCGCGCGAGCATCCTCGGTCGAGGTCCGCGAGAGACGCAGGTCCGGGGCGGGATCGGTCGTCACGGCCCGCGCGTTCCCCCCGGCGTCGTCGAGCGTCGGGGTCCGGACGTCGGGCGCCGGCTCGCCCAGCCGTGGCGTCGCCCCCGGATCCTGGGCCACGACTCCGACCGTGCCGGTGGCGCTCGACCCGCCGGTATCGGCGGTCACCGCGAGGCTCCACAGGCCGGGCGTCGGGATGTCCAGGGTCCCCACGAACCAGACCTCGTCGACCCCCGGCGGCCGGACCGCGATCGCCGCGACCGCCGGCCCGGCCGGTGCGCCGTCCGCGCCGATGAGCTGGAAGCTGGCCCGGGCGGCCGGGTCGGAGACCGGGACCCCGTCCCGGAACAGATTGACCATGACCGGGCTCTCGCCGCCGGCCCAGACCGAGGTCGAGACGACCACCGGGGTGAGTCGGGCGGAGCCGGTCGCCGACGATGCGGTCGGCGCCGGCGCGCCCGGGATCGGCCCCTGGCCGGGGCTCGCCGACCCGACGGATGCCCCGGACCCGGGCGTCGCGGGGGCGGTCGAGGGTGGCGGGCCGACCGGGCCCGCGGCGTCGGATGGGGCCGCCTCGGCCGCGCTCCAGGCCGGCACCGACCGGACGACCGCGAGCATCTCGTCGGAGGTGGTCCCGAACGGGAAATGTGCCCGGAGCCGGCCCTTCGCATCGACCAGGTAGACCTCGGCGGTGTGGGTCATCGAGTAGGCGCCCGCTATCCCGGTGTCGACCTTGGCGTAGCGGACGCCCCAGGCGTCGGCCACCGAGCGCACTCCGGCGACCGATCCGGTCACGGCGGTGAACCCCTTCGGGATGTACCGGACGTACTCGTTGAGCCAGGCCGGGGTGTCGCGCTCGGGGTCGACGGAGACGAAGACGGCCCGGGTCGACGGACCGGCCGCGTCGAGGACCTTCCCGACGATCCCGGTCGTCGCGGGGCAGACGTCGGGGCAGTGGGTGTAGCCGAAGAAGACGAGGACCCGCGAGCCGCGCATCGAGGCCAGGGAGAACGGGCGGCCGTCCTGGTCGATCAGCTCGATCGGCGGAGCCTCGCGGGCGTCGGAGTACAGCACGCCGCCCGCGTCGCCCCCGCTCGGGATCCAGCCCCGACCCACCGTGACGAGGAGCAGGACCGCCCCGACGACCAGGGCGATCGCCAGCAGAGCGAACCCGCCGAGGATCGCCCAGGCGCGGTCGTGGGCGCCCGGTCGGGACGCGGAACGCTCGGCCATCTCAGCCCTGTCGGATCTCCGCCGTGACCACGACCGGCCCGGCCTTCTGGAAGACGAGGGTGAGCTGGATCGCCTCTCCGGCCGCGAGTGCCTTGGTCAGCTCCATCAGCATGATGTGGTAGCCGCCCGGCTTCAGCTGGACCTGCCCGCCGGCCGGGATGTCGATCCCGTCGACCGGCTGCATCCCGGTCATCCCGCTCGGGTCGCTCATCGTCTCGTGGAGCTGGGCGCTCCCGGCGGCCGGGGTCGACACGCTGAGCAGCCGGTCGGACGTGCTGCCACCGTTGGCGATCGTCAGGTAGGCCGCGCTCGTGCCGTCCTGTGCCGCCGCCCGGGCCCAGGCGTCGCTGACGGCGATCCCGCCCGCAGCCGTGGACGTCGCCGGGCTGACCGAAGCGCCGCTCGACGAGCAGCCGCCGAGGACGACGACGAGCCCGATCACGAGGGCGAGGGCAGGGATCCGGGCACGCACCATCCACCTCCGGGTCGAACGATCAAGGAGCGACGATAGTCCAGCACGACGGATCCGTCCCCGGAACGTCCTTGCGGCCCGTCGTCGGGGTCCGGACGGCAGGTCCGCGACGCGATGACGCCTCGGCCGGCCGGCCGACGTTCCGGGTCGATCGCGGGCCCGAAGCGGCGGCTAGAATCGACCGAGGGTCGGGAACCCCGACCGACCCCCGCCCGGGAGGAGCGCCGCTCGATCCATGAGACGCGTCAGCGACGTCGGCGCCGCCATCATCGGCAGCGGGTTCATCGGGACGATCCACGTCGAGGCGCTCAGGCGTCTGGGGGTGACCGTCCACGGGATCATGGGCTCGTCGCCCGAACGGGCGGTCGGTCGGGCGGCCCAGCTCGGCGTCCCGAGGGCCTACGCCTCCCTCGGTGAGCTGCTGTCCGACGATCGGGTCGAGGTCGTCCATATCACCTCACCGAACGCGTATCACCACCCCCAGGTCCTCGAGATCCTGGCCGCCGGGCGGCACGTGGTGTGCGAGAAGCCGCTGGCGATGACCTCACGCGAGTCGGCGGAGCTGGTCCGGGTCGCGGCCTCGGCCGGCGTCGTAAACGCGGTCAACTTCAACATCCGGTTCTACCCCCTCAACCAGCACCTCCAGGCCGAGGTCGCCGGCGGACGGCTCGGCGAGGTCCGCCTCGTCACCGGGCAGTACTTCCAGGACTGGCTGCTCTACGACACGGACTGGAACTGGCGGCTGACGCCGGAGGCGGGCGGGACATTGCGGGCGGTCGGCGACATCGGCTCCCACTGGCTGGACCTGACCGGGTTCGTCGGCGGCCTACGGGTCGACTCCGTGATGGCTGACCTGGCCACCTTCATCCCGGTCCGCCATCAGCCCACCGGGCCGGTCGAGACCTTCTCGACCGACCGCTCGGTCGAGACCGTCCCGCGCGAGATCCGGACCGAGGACGCGGCGACGATCCTGCTCCGCTTCGCGAACGGCGCTCGCGGCCTTGTCGCCGTGTCGCAGATCAGCCCGGGTCGCAAGAACTCGCTGCGCTATGAGGTCGACGGCTCGAGCGGGTCAGCGGCCTGGGACTCCGAGCGCCCCGACGAGCTGTGGCTCGGCCACCGCGACGCCCCGAACGAGCTGCTCATCCGGAACCCGGCCCTGATGAACCTGCGCGGTTCGGCTGCGGCCTCGCTCCCCGGTGGTCACGTCGAGGGCTTCGCCGACACGTTCAAGGCGCTCTATCGCGCCGTCTACGCCGACGTCGCGGCCGGCCGGCCGGCCGAGCACCCGATCTACCCGACGTTCACCGACGGCCACGAGGGGATGCTCGTCGGTGACGCGGTGGCCGAGAGCGCCCGGATCGGTCGTTGGGTGGACGTGGTCCGGGACGGATGATGGCCGCCCCTCGGGTGGGCGACCGGCTCACCGGCGGTCGCGGGGTCGTGACCGGGCGGCTGGTCCTCGACGATCGGGTCGAGCCCGGGCGGATCGTGGTCGAGGACGGACGGATCGCGGCGCTCGAGCCCGATCCGACCGCCGCGGATGGACCGATCGTGGCCCCCGGCTTCGTCGACAGCCACGTCCACGGTTGGGGTGGCCACGACGCGATGGGTCCCGCCCGCGATCTCGATGGGATGGCCCGCGGTCTGCTCCGGCACGGCGTCACGTCGTTCCTGCCGACCGCCGTGACGGCCCCGTTGCCGAGCCTCGTAGCCTTCTCCCGGACGGTGATGGCGTGGTCGCCGGCAGCGCCTCAGGACGGCGCATCACCCCTCGGCTTCAGCCTCGAGGGTCCGTTCCTGGCGGTCGCCCGGTCGGGCGCCCAGGACCCGGACCAGATCCGCGACCCGGCCGATGTGCCGACGACCTGGCTGGAGACGCTGGCCGACGGTCTCCGGCTCATCACGATCGCCCCGGAGCGACCCGGCGCGATCGACCTCATTCGCTGGTGCCACGGGCGCGGGATCCGGGTCTCGCTCGGTCACTCGGCCGCGGACCTGGTCGCTGCCAGGGCCGGCTACCTCGCGGGCGCCAGCGGGACGACCCACCTGTTCAATGCGATGACGGGCCTCGACCACCACGGTCCCGGTCTGGCGGTCGCGGCGCTGACCGACGACGCCGTCTACGTCGAGCTCATCGCCGACGGTCAGCACGTCGACCCCGCGCTCTGGCCCATCGTCACCCGGGCCAAGCCGCCCGGCCGTCTCGTCCTCGTGAGCGACGCGATCGCACTCGGCGGAACGAACGCCGTCCGCGGGGTCCTCGGCGGTCTCGAGGTGGAGATCCGGGACGGACGCTGCACGCTCGTTTCCAGCGGTGCGCTCGCCGGTTCGGTCGTCGCCCTCGATACCGCCGTCCGCAACCTCGTGCGATCCGGGGTCGACCTGACCGCCGTCTCCGCGGCTGCGTCGGCCAACCCGCTGGGCCTGCTGGGGGTCGGCGACCGCGGCCGGATCGTGGTTGGTCAGCTGGCCCATCTCGTGGAGCTCGACGACGACCTCGCCGTCCGCAGGGCCACCGTCGGCGAAGACTGGATCGCGGCCGCGGGGCGCTGAGCCGCCGACCCGCGTCGGCCGTCTCGAGGCGCCCGGGCGGTCGCCCGGTCAGGGCTTGGCGAAGGTGAAGCTCTTGACGATCGGGTCGGCCGCGGCGAGGAGGTCGTCGATCACCGTGCCGTCGAAGGCGTCCACGTCGACCACCACCGTGCCCGTCGGGGCATCGAGGACCGCCAGCCTGAGCCGCTCGTTCCCGGCCACGACCCAGCGGTACTCGCCCTTCGCCCCGACGAAGAGGGGCACCGTCGGCAGACCGTTGGCGAACGGGCAGGAGGCCTTCCAGCCGTCCTTGATCCCGAGGTCGAGGGTGACCCCGCTCAGCCCGCCGATCGTGATCGGGGTCGGTTCGCTGGCCACCAGGCCGGGCAGGGACCGGATCCAGGCCACCAGCTCCTTCGAGGTCCCGCCCACCCCGGCCTGCGCCGTCTCGGGGCAGCTCGCGTCCTGGGCGGCCGGCTTGGGGTCGCGGAACAGGTGGATCCCGGCGATGTCCGAGCCCGCCGGCCGGACCTGGAAGTAGACCGCCGAGTCGGCCGGGTTGTCCCAGCCCGCCGGCAGAGTGAAGGTCACCGCCGGTTGGAAGACCCGCGAGGTGTAGGTGCCGGCGGGCAGGGCCGAGGCGGCCGCGCCTGACACGGGCGAGGAGCCCGACGAGCCGCAGCCGATGACGAGCAGACCGGCCGCCAGGAGCGCACCGAAGCGGCCGACGAGCCGCGGCCGGCCCGGGGCGGGCCGTAGTCGATGGATCACCGGGTCCTTCTCCAGTGCTGGGCCGGGGACGGCCCGACCAGTCTAGCGGCGGGACGAGCCCGGCGATCCGAGGTCTGACTCAGCGCTCCGTCATCGGGACGTACTCGCGCTCCCGGGCGCCGACGTAGAGCTGACGCGGTCGGCCGATCCGGGATCCGGGGTCGCGCATCATCTCGCGCCAGTGGGCGATCCAGCCGGGGACCCGACCGATCGCGAACAGGACGGTGAACATCGAGATCGGGAAGCCCAGGGCGTGGTAGATCAGGCCGCTGTAGAAGTCGACGTTCGGGTACAGCTTGTGGGAGATGAAGTACTCGTCGTTGAGGGCCACCTGCTCCAGCTCGATGGCGATGTCGAGGAGCTCGTCCTGGACGCCGAGGCGCTCGAGCAGCCGGTCCGAGGCCTCCTTGATGATCCGGGCCCGTGGGTCGTAGTTCTTGTAGACCCGGTGCCCGAAACCCATCAAGCGGAACGGGTCGTCGTGATCCTTTGCCCGGTTCACGTACTTCGTGACGTCGCCGCCGTCGGCCGCGATCGCCCGGAGCATCTCCAGGACCTCCTGGTTGGCGCCGCCGTGGAGCGGTCCCCACAGGGCCGAGATCCCGGCCGAGACCGAGGCGAACAGGTTGGCATGGCTCGAACCGACCAGCCGGACCGTCGAGGTGGAGCAGTTCTGCTCGTGGTCGGCGTGCAGGAGGAGGAGCGTCCGCAGGGCGCCCGCGACGACGGGGTCCGCGGCGTACGGCTCGGTCGGGACGGCGAACATCATCCGCAGGAAGTTGCTCTCGAAGTCGAGCTCGTTGTCCGGGTAGATGAACGGCTGGCCGATCGATTTCTTGTAGGCCCAGGCGGCGATCGTCGGCATCTTGGCCATCAGCCGGATGGTGCTGATCTCGACGTCCTCCGGGTCGAACGGGTCCTCGGAGTCCTGGTAGAACGTCGACAGGGCGGCGGTCGCCGAGGCCAGGATGCCCATCGGATGGGCGTCCTTCGGGAAGCCATCGAAGAAGCGCCGGAACTCCTCGTGCAGGAGAGTGTGGCGGCGGATCGCGTCGGTCCAGGTCTCGAGCTGGTCGGCCTTCGGAAGCTCGCCGTAGATGAGCAGGTACGCCGTCTCGAGGAAGGACGAGCGTTCCGCCAGTTGCTCGATCGGGTAGCCCCGGTAGCGGAGGATCCCGGCGTCGCCGTCGATGAAGGTGACGGAGCTCCGGGTGGCGGCGGTGTTCGCGAAGCCATAGTCGAGAGTGACGATCCCCGCGTCGCGGAGCAGGGTCGACACGTCCACGGCATCCTGGCCCTCGGTCGCCTCGACGACCGGCAGGTCCAGGGCGGTCTCGCCGAGATGCAGACTGGCGGTCCGGCCGGCAGTCAGGGTGGCGGTCTGGTTCATCGGATCGTCTCTCCTCGGGCCAGGTGGGCGTCGGGCACGGGATCGCGGGCGCGACGCCATCGCGGTCAGCCTAGCCACCGGTCGGGGCCGCCGTCGCGGGCCGAATGGACCCGTCTGGGGACCATCGGCACTGCCCGGCCGAAGGTCCGGGGCCGATCGGACTCCGCCTTCGAGCCGGCCAGCAGGTGCCCGGCGAGCGGGGGTCGGGGACGATGGTCGCGGTATCTCGGGGCGGGCTCTCGTGGCGGTTCGCGGCTGCCCGGCGATCCGCGGCGCTCGACCCGGGGGGAGCAGGAGGTCTCGGTCCGATGAACATCGTGATCCTGTGCGATACGAAGTTCGGCAACACCATGCAGCTCGCCGAGGCGATGCGGGCGGCCCTGGCCGAGGGCCACACCGTCCACCTCCGGAGCGCGGCGGACGGGATCGGTTCGACGACCGACGTGGACCTCCTGCTCGTCGGCGGCCCCACCCACGGTCACGGGGCCTCGGAGCCGCTCAAGGCGGTCCTGAAGGCCGTGCCCTCCGGCTCACTGGGTCGGACCCGGGCGGCGACCTTCGACACCCGCTTCCACATGAACCGGTTCCTGACCGGCTCGGCCGCGGTCACGGCCGGGAAGCTGCTCGAGCGTGCCGGCGCCGAGCTGGTGACCGGGCCGCAGAGCTTCTTCGTCACCCGCGACAGCACCCCGGCCCTCGAGCCGGGCGAGCTCGAGCGCGCCGTTCGGTGGGCCCGGACGATCGTCAGCTGAAGGCGGCCCCGGGGCTCGGGTGTCCGAACGGGCCGAGTTTGGGATGCCGTTGGGCTCCCGCGACGGGGCGGTGTGGCTCGTCACCGGCGGCCGTCGTTCGTCCATAGTCGACGTCGGGTGGCGCGAAGGCGCCCCCCGGTGACGCGTCTCGGTCGCAGCCTCGTCAGGCTGCCAGCCGCGAGTAACGAGCTTGAAGACGGGACACGACGACGGCCTCTACGCCGCGATGGTCCAGCGCGGGATGTCTCGGCGAACCTTCCTCAAGTTCTCGGCTGTGATGGCCACGACCCTCGCCCTTCCGCTGTCGTATGCGCCGCGGATCGCCGCGGCCGTGACCGCAGCGCCCCGGATCCCGGTCATCTGGCTGCACGGCCAGGCCTGCGGGGGCGAGAGCCGGGCGTTCATGCAGGCGTCGGACCCGACGGTCGCCGAGCTCTTCCTCGATCTCCTCTCGGTCGACTACGACGAGACGTTCATGGCTCGCACCGGGGCGTCGGCCGAGCTGGCCCGGGTCCGGACGATGGAGGCGGCGCCGAACGGCTACCTCGCCGTCATCGAAGGGGCGGTCCCGCTCGCCGACGACGGCGTCTCCTGCATGGTCGGCGGCCGGGCCTTCGGGGACGTGGCCCGCGAGGTCAGCGCAGGAGCCCTGGCGACGATCGCGCTCGGCTCGTGCGCCTTCGACGGCGGTGCGCCGGCCGCCTCGGGCGGCTCGACCGGAGCCGTCGGGGTCGGCCGGATCGCGTCGGGCGCCACTCTCATCAACCTGCCCGGCTGCCCGATCAACGTCGCCAACCTGACCGCGACGATCGTCCACTACCTGACCTTCAAGGCCTGGCCCGCGACCGACTCCCGTCAGCGGCCGCTCTTCGCCTACGGCGGCCTCATCCACAACCAATGCGAGCGGCGCGCCCACTTCGAGTTCGGCGAGTTCGTCAGGGCCTGGGGTGACGAGGGCTCCCAGAAGGGCTGGTGCCTCTACAAGATGGGCTGCAAGGGTCCGGAGGGCTTCGCCAACTGCCCGACCGTCCGGTTCGCCGACGGGACGAGCTGGCCGGTCAAGGCCGGCGCCGGTTGCATCGGCTGCACGACCGCCGGCTTCTGGGACGCGATGGGGCCGGCCTACGCCCGGTTGCCGTCGCCGCTGCCCTTCGCACCCTCGATCTCGGCCGACCAGCTGGGGTTGGCGCTCGTGGGCGGGGTCGCGGCCCTGACCGTGGTGCACGGCGGGGCGAGCGCTGTTCGGCAGCATCGGAGCGGCGCCGCGGAGCATGCGGCGGCCCCCGGGGACGTCGAGGTCGGCGAGGGACCCGTCGCGACCGCCCAGGGTCCGGTCGAGTCCACCGAGGTCGCGGAAGGTACGGTCGAGTCCACCGCGGTCGTCGAGGTTCCAGCCGCCGAGGCTCCGGCGACCGACGTTCCAGCCGCCGATGTCGCCGAGGCTCCCCTGGACGGCAGGCACGGCGAGCCTCCCACGGATCCGGAGGTGGGTTGAGATGACCCACCTGACGATCGACCCGGTAACCCGCGTCGGTGGCCACCTGCGCATCGAGGTCGACCTCACCGACGGGGCGGTGTCCGACAGCTGGAGCTCGGGCACGATGTTCCGGGGGATGGAGCCGATCCTGAAGGGCCGCGACCCACGTGGGGCATGGCTGCTCGCCCAGCGCATCTGCGGGGCGTGTGCCGGCGTCCATGGCCTCGCCTCGGTCCGGGCGGTGGAAGACGCTCTCGGCGTGACGATCCCGCGCAACGCGCGGTCGATCCGGAACCTGCTGATGGGCTCGGAGTTCGTCCTCGACCACGTCGTCCACTTCTATCACCAGCACGTCCTCGACTGGATCGACCCGACGGCGGCACTCACCGCCGACCCGGCCGCGACCTCCACCCTCGCCCGGTCGACCAGCACCCGGGGACGATCCGACACGGCCTACTTCAGGACCGCCCGGGACCGTCTCGCGGCCTTCGCCGCGACGGGTGGTTCGGGGCCCTTCGTCGATGACGGACCGGGACGCGCGGCCGCAGCGACGTCACCCGAGACCGCCCTGCTGGTGATGGCCCATCACCTCGAGGCGCTCGACTGGCAGCGCCGGATCATCCAGATGCAGACGCTCCTGGGGGGCAAGAGCCCGCATCCGCAGACACTCCTCGTGGGCGGCGCCGCCGTCCCCGTCCCGTGGGGCGGACCGCCGCCGACTCTGCCCGGTGAGCACCCGGCCCAGATCGACCAGCGCGCCCCGTCCGCGTTGAGCACCGAGGGCCTGTCCCTCATGTCGACGATCGTGGCCGAGGCGAAAGCCTTCGTGGAGCAGGTCTACGTCCCGGACGTCCTGGCCGTCGCCCGGGCCTACCCGGAATGGGCACGGATCGGTCGAGGCATCGGCAACTACCTCTCCTACGGCGAGTTCCCGCTCGACGACTCCGACGCGCCGCGACTGCTCCTGCCCCGGGGACGGGTCATGGGCGGCGACCTGGCCCGGGTCGAGTCGGTCGACCAGGTCGACGTGGGGGAGACGGTCGCCCACTCCTGGTACAGCTACGGCGGTGGGGCCGACGGGACGCTTCGGCACCCCACCATGGGACTCACCGATCCTCGGTACACGGGGCCGGAGCCGCCGGTCACCACCCTGGCCGGATCGGAGCGCTACAGCTGGCTCAAGGCGCCGCGCTACCGCGAGGAGCCGATGGAGGTGGGTCCGCTCGCCCGGATGCTGGTGGCCTCGGTGGAGGGTCGGGGCGACGTCCGCGAGCGGCTCGAGGACGTCGCGGCCAGACTGGGACTCGGGGCGGGGGCCCTGTCCAGCACGCTCGGTCGGATGCTCGCCCGGGCCGTCGAGGCGGAGGTGGTGGCCGACCAGCTGGACGGCTGGATCCGCGAGCTCAAGGCGACCCTCGCGAGCGGCGACCTGGCCGTCGCCGATCTGAGCCGGTGGGATCCCGAGACCTGGCCGTCGGCGGCCAGCGGCTGGTCCCTTGGAGAGGGTCCGCGTGGCGCGGTCGGGCACTGGGTCTCGATCGCCGATCGGCGGATCTCCGACTACCAGGTCGTCGACGCCACCACCTGGAACGCCTCGCCGCGCGACGCCGCGGGCCGCCGCGGGGCGGTCGAGGAGGCGCTCATCGGGACGCCGGTGGCCGACCCCGAGCGACCGGTCGAGGTCCTCCGGACCGTCCGCTCCTTCGACCCCTGCCCGGCCTGCGCCGTCCATGCCTACGATCCGGATGGGGACGGTCCGCTCGGGATCCAGGTGCGACGGGTGGGCCGATGATGACCGCCCGGCTCGAGCCTCTGCCCGTCGAGCCGCCGCCGACCGAGCCGCAGGCTGGGGCGCCGCCGCTCGCCGAGCTTCCGCCGACCGAGCCGCAGCCTACGCCGCCGCCGCTCGCCGAGCTTCCGCCGACCGAGCCGCCGCCTAGCGAGGCTCCGCCGACCGAGGCTCCGGCCGCCATCGCCGTGGCTCCGGCGGTCGCCGAAGGTCGTCTCCGGGTCTACATCTGGCAGGTCCCGGTCCGGGTCACCCACTGGCTGACGGCCGCCTGCATCGTGATCCTGAGCGTCACCGGCCTGTACATCGCCGACCCGTTCCTCATCCCGCCCGGCGGCTCGGTGATGACGACGATCCGGACCGTCCACATCGCCGCCGCGATCGCCCTGCTGGTCTCCGGGCTCATCCGGACCGTCTGGCTGCTCGCCGGCAACCGGTTCGCCCGCTGGCCGGCGTTCATCCCGACGACCTGGTTCCAGGCCACCGAGATCCTCCGGCAGGCCGGCTTCTACATGTTCGTCCGACGCGAGATCCCGAAGGTGCTCGGCCACAACCAGCTGGCCGCGGCGGCCTATCTCATCCTGTTCTTCCTGCTCCTGGTCGAGGTGATCACCGGGTTCGCCCTCGACGGGCTCCTCGGCGCTGAGCCCGGGGCCTCGATGTTCGGCTGGCTCCGCGAGCTCGTCGGTCCCCAGGCGATCCGGCTCGTCCACCACCTGGCGATGTGGGCGATCCTGGCGATCGCCCTGTTCCACGTGTACAGCTGCATCCTCGTCGACCACGTCGAGAGGAACGGGCTGATGTCCAGCATCGTGAGCGGCTACAAGTTCGCAACCCCGGAGGAGATCCTCGAGTCCCGCGACGGCGGCCCCGAGCTCCTGGAGGGTCTCCGATGAGCGCGACTCGCCGACCGCGCGGCCGGCGCTTCATGGCCAGGTCCCGCCTGGAGCGCTGGATCGCCGTCCTCATCGTCTTCAACGTGGTGGTCGTGGGCGCCCTCCTGGCCACGGTGATCCTGGACCAGATCAACGCCACGGCCGGTCACCCGGCCCAGGCGGGCGCATCGCCGTCGGCCTCGCTCGAGCTCATCGCGATGGGACCCGCCCACATCCCGACCAGCAACAGCTGCGTCCTGTGCCACGAGGCGGGTGGCTCGGCCGGGGTCAAGGTCATCCCGGCCATGGCTCACCCGCTCGAGGGCTGGCGGCAATGCGTCGTCTGCCATACCAACGAGAAGCTCGGCCGGACGGCCCCCGGGCATGCCGGGATCCCCGAAGCCGAGTGCCTGAACTGCCACAAGGTCGCCCAGCCCGGTCCGGCGATCACCCAGCCGCACGCCCGGATCCAGGACCAGCACTGCCTCGACTGCCACGGCACCTACGCTCACCTGCCCTCGAGCATGGCCAGCCGCGACGAGGACACCTGCACGCTCTGCCACAAGCCCACCGAGCTGCCCCCGCCCGAGTACCCCCACGCGTTCAACGACCGCCTCGGCTGCCGCGACTGCCACAACTCGTCCGAGGTCGGCAACATGCCGATCGACCACGCCCTGCGGGCGGACACCACCTGCCTGCTCTGCCACGAGATCCGGCGACTCGCCAGCCCGGGCGCGGTGCCTCCCGGCAGCCCCGGTCAGGCGCCGTCCAGCAGCCCCGGCGCTGCGCCGTCCGCCGGCTCGAGCCTGGCGCCCTCCGGCGGCTGAGCCCCGGGTCGCGCGACCGAGCGGAGCCCCCGTATGCCGCGGTCAGGACCCGGCCCGGCGATGTCACGCGATGAGGCCCCTCCGTGGGAGGAGGGGCCTCGGTCGAACGGCTGCTCGATGCCGGGCGAAGCCGGCGAGACGGTCGATCAGGCGGTCTGGCCCGCCAGCGCCGGCTCTGGCTTGGGCGCCGTGAATCTGGCCAGCAGGCCGTAGACCACGAATGACGCGATCAGGCCGACGATCCAGCTGTAGTCGGCGAGCGGCTTGAGCAGCGGGATGACCCCCCCGGCCGGGAACGGATTGCCACCCGGCGTGGAGTACGACCCGCCGATCGCCAGCACGACACCGATCGCGAGAGCAACCACGGCCCGCCAGTTCCAACCACGGGCGTACCGGTAGAGGCCGTCGACCTTGTACAGGTCGGCCAGCTTGAACTGGGTGCGCCGGACCCACCAGTAGTCGGCGATGAGGACGCCGGCGATGGCGCCGGTCGCGCCGCCGTAGGTGCCCAGCCAGGTGAAGATGTAGGTGTTCGGGTTGTTGTAGAGCATCCACGGCTGGATCAGGACGCCGAGGACGCCCGTGATCAGACCGCCCGTTCGGAAGCTGATCCGCTTCGGCCAGGCGTTCGAGAAGTCGTAGGACGGGCTCACGATGTTCGCGGCGACGTTCACCGACAGGGTCGCGACCGTGAGGGTCACGAGCGCCAGGATCACCACGAAGATGTTGTCGAACTTGCTGACGAGGTAGACCGGGTTCCAGAGATCGGACACCTTGTCATTGGGGTAGACGGCGATGGCCGCCGAGGTCACCAGGACGGCGATGAGCGGGAAGATCGTCATCGTCGCCGGGAGGCCGATCGTCTGACCGATCGCCTGCTCGCGCTGGCTCCGCCCGAACCGGGTGAAGTCCGGCATGTTCAGCGACAGCGTGGACCAGAAGGCGATCATGGCCATGAGGGCCGGCGGGAAGATCCCCAGCCAGAACTTGTCGATGCTCCAGCCGACGGTGCCGTGATCCTCGAGGAGCGGGCCGAGCCCGCCGGCCTGGGCGGTCATCCAGACGAGCAGGAAGATGGCCACCACGAGGACGAACGGGGCCGCCCAGTTCTCGAACCGCTTCACGGCCTCCATGCCGCGCAGGATGATCGCGATGTTCATCGACCAGAAGATCGCGAAGCTCAGCCACAGCGTCCAGGGTTGTGGATCACCGAAGCCGATCGCGATCTTGCTGGCGTTGGTCCACCACGAGTCGGTGCCGAAGATGACGGCCATGACCGCGAAGATGGCGGTCCCGCCGATCCACGTCTGGATCCCGAACCAGCCGCAGGCGACGCCCGCCCGCATCAGCGCCGGCAGGTTGGCCCCGAAGACGCCGAACGAGCCGCGGGCGAACACCGGGAACGGGATCCCGTACTTGGTGCCGGCGTGGCTGTTCAGGAGCATCGGCACGAGCACGATGATGTTCGCGATCATGATCGTGAAGATCGCCTGGTACCAGGCCATCCCGAGCACGACCAGACCGGCCGCCAGGCCCCAGGTCGGGATGTTATGGGCCATCCCGACCCAGATGGCGATGTAGTTGTAGGTCGTCCAGGTCCGTTTCTCGACCGGGACCGGGGCCAGGTCCTGGTTGTGGAGCTGGGAGACATCGAGAGCTGCGTCCGCCTCCGGCGTCAGCTCGACTCGTCCATCCGGGCGGACGATCTCTCCCTGCATCGCTGTGGTCATCGTCTCCCTCCGCTGCGTTTGCTCAGAATGCATCGCTACGGGGTCGGTGGACAGCCGACCGGGTCATCGGGACGTCGTCTGCTCAGGGCGCCTCCTTCGGACTCAGCGTGGCCCCCTGGGGACTCCCGTCGTGCGCAACCGCATCGCGCGCCTCGGCGCAGCCCGGCGCGAAAAGGGATGTGCTCCGGTCGCCGCGTGTCGGCTGTGCGAGCAGCTGACCCAACCTGCCTCGGACCTCCGTCGCGTACTGGGGTGCCGCGAAGGCGAGCGCGTGGACATGTCCCGAGATGGCGGCCGCCGACCGACGATCGCCGTGACCGATGGTAACGCGCATCAGCGGGCTGTTGACGTCGATCTTGCGCCGACCGTCATCGTCTCCCTCGGCCCATGGGCAGGCTCCGTCGCAGGGCGTGATGGCCGATTAGACCATTCGCGTGGGGACCCGGAGAGGGCCGCAGGTCCCGAAAATCCCCATCCTTCGGGCCCCCGGGCGACCCGACCGAGGAGGTCGCCGAGGGCGGTCTCCGAGGGGTCCGGCATGCCCGCCCTTTCGTGGCTTCCGGCCCATGTCGCGGTCCCGCGGGGTGGGCCAGCCTTGACCGGTCCGACGAGGAGCGGCCGCCCATGGCCGCGTAGCCTTCACAGACCAGAGGAGGTACCTCTATGCCCCGCATGGTGCGAGGCGCGCTGCTCCAGGCGACCTGGACCGGCGACCAGGAGTCGATGATCGTGAAGCACGAGGGCTACGCCCACCAGGCGGCCAAGGCCGGGGCCCAGGTGATGCTCTTCCAGGAGCTCTTCTACGGGCCCTACTTCTGCCAGGTCCAGGATCCCGTGTACTACGCCTACACCGAGCACATCCCCGACGGCCCGACGACGAAGCGGATGTGCGATCTCGCCAAGCAGACCGGGATGGTCCTCGTCGTGCCGATGTACGAGGAGGACGCGACGAGCGGGATCTACTACAACACGGCCGCGGTCATCGACGCCGACGGACGCTACCTGGGCAAGTACCGCAAGACCCACATCCCCCACGTCAAGGGCTTCTGGGAGAAGTTCTACTTCCGCCCGGGCAATCTGGGCTACCCGGTCTTCGAGACCGCGGTCGGCAAGGTCGGGGTCTACATCTGCTACGACCGCCACTTCCCCGAGGGGGCCCGGGCCCTGGGGCTCAACGGGGCCGAGATGGTGTTCATCCCCAGTGCCACCAGCCGGGGCCTCAGCGAGTACCTCTGGCGGATCGAGCAGGTCAGCCACGCGGTCGCCAACGGCTACTTCGTGGGCACGATCAACCGGGTCGGGATCGAGGCCGAGCTGGGCGACGACGACTTCTACGGCCAGAGCTACTTCTGCGACCCGCGCGGCCAGTTCCTGGGCGCTCTCGGCGACGCCCACGCCGAGGAGCTCATCGTCCGGGACATGGACCTCGACATGGTCGAGCAGGTCCGCCAGACCTGGCAGTTCTACCGCGACCGCCGGCCCGAGGCCTACGGCGACCTCGTCCGGCCCTAGGCCGTCCGACCAGGTGGACCGGAGGCCGGTCGAGGCCGGCCCCGGTCCGTACCATGAGCCGGTCCGCCGAGGAGCGGGCCGATCGGAGGTAGCGATGCGCACCCTCATCAAGGGCGGCACCATCGTCAACGCGGACGCAACCGCCAGGGCCGATGTCCTGGTCGAGGGTGAGCGGATCGCGCTGATCGGTGAGGCCCTCGACATCCCGGCCGACAAGACGATCGATGCGACCGGCAAGTGGCTGATCCCGGGCGCCATCGACGTCCACACCCACATGGAGCTGCCGTTCGGGGGCACCTTCGCCAAGGACACCTTCGAGACGGGGACCCGGGCGGCCGCCTTCGGTGGCACCACGACGATCGTCGACTTCGCCGTCCAGCCTCGCGGCGGCTCGCTCCGCGACGCGCTCGACACCTGGCACCAGAAGGCCGACGGCAAGGCCTGTATCGACTACGGCTTCCACTGCATCGTCTCGGACATGCGCGACGACCTGCTGCCGGAGATGGACCAGCTCGTCGATGAAGGCGTGACCACGTTCAAGCTGTTCACCGCCTACCCGGGCGTGTTCCTGAGCGACGACGGGGCGATCTTCAAGGCGATGCAGCGGACCGCCGCCAACGGCGGGCTGATCATGATGCACGCCGAGAACGGGATGGCCATCGACGTCGTGGCCGCCCAGCTCGTCGAGCAGGGAACCACGGACCCGATCGGCCACGGTCTCGCCCGCTACCCGGTCTTCGAGGGCGAGGCCACCAACCGGGTCATCCGCCTCGCCCAGGCGGCCGGGGCGCCGGTCTACATCGTCCATCTCTCGGCCCGCGAGGCGCTGAACGCGGTCCGACAGGCGCGAGACGAGGGCCTGCCGGCCTTCGCCGAGACCTGCCCCCAGTACCTCTTCCTCTCGCTCGACGACATGGGCCATGGGTTCGAGGGGGCGAAGTTCGTCTGCTCGCCACCGCTTCGGCCGGCGGACCACCAGGAGGAGCTCTGGCTGGGCCTCCTCAAGGACGACCTCCAGGTCGTCTCGACCGACCACTGCCCCTTCGACTTCCACGGTCAGAAGGAGCTGGGCCGGGGTGACTTCCGGAAGGTCCCGAACGGCCTGCCGGGCGTCGAGAACCGGGTGGACCTCGTCCACGACGGCGGGGTCGTCGGCGGTCGGATCACGCCGAACCGGTTCGTCGAGGTCGTCTCGACGGCGCCGGCGAAGATGTTCGGGATGCCCTCGAAGGGGGCCGTCGCCGTCGGCTACGACGCGGACCTCGTGGTCTACGACCCGAACCGGAAGCACACCATCAGTGCGGCGACCCACCACATGGACGTCGACTACTCGTGCTACGAGGGTCGCCTGGTCCAGGGCGGCTCGGACGTCGTGCTGTCGCGGGGCAAGGTCATCGTCGATGGCGAGCAGTGGCTCGGCGCGGCCGGTGACGGGCGCTTCCTCAAGCGCGAGCGGAGCGCATTCCTGCGCTGACGACCCGCGACCGTACACGACGAGGCCCCGGCCACCGCTCGGCGGCCGGGGCCTCTCGCCGAGCGCTACACCGAGGTGAGCTCGCCGGCGTAGCCCTCGGCATCCTCCTCGTACCCGCCGTGGTAGCCGGCGGCGTCGGGGCGTCGGATCTCGGAGTGCGCGACGACCCGTCCCCGAGTGAGACCCCGGAAGTCCTCCAGGGAGGCCCAGCCGCGCTCGGCGTTGCGATCGATGAACTCGCTCATCCCCGTGGTCAGGTCGCGGATGACGTTCGGCCCGATCGCGTGATCGAGCATCGCGGCGGTGGCGACCTGGACGGTGCCGCAGCCGAGCAGGAAGTAGTTCAGGGCGTGGGCGAAGGTCGAGATGCCGCCGATCCCCGAGAACGCGCGGTCCGGGAAGGCTTGGGTCATCTGGGCCATCTTGGCCAGCGACAGGGGCAGGATGGCCGGCCCGCCGAGGCCGCCCGACGAGACGTACCCGTCGACGTTGACCTCGAAGTCGAGCGACTCCGGGTCGACCAGGGGCACGGCCGGGAAGGTGTTCGACGACGAGATCGCGTCGGCCCCGCCGATGAAGGTGGCCTCGGCCTCTTCGACGATGTTGGCCGTGGCCGGGGTCAGCTTGACCCAGACCGGGACCCGGGCCGCCGCCTTGACCGCCTGGGTCGAGACGGAGCAGAGGACGGCGTCCTTGCCCACGTTCGAGCCCATGTCGACGCGGTCCATGTGCGGGCAGGAGAAGTTGAGCTCGATGGCATCGACGCCGGCGTCCTGGACCGCCCGGGTCAGGGTCTGCCAGTTGCCGAGCTCCTTGTCGTTGCCCGAACCGGCCATG
Organism: uncultured Chloroflexia bacterium; assembly: GCA_963809595.1. GTDB lineage: Bacteria > Chloroflexota > Limnocylindria > Limnocylindrales > CSP1-4 > Chersky-267. The sequence continues at coordinate 480,438 of CAWEKG010000004.1, forward strand.
ATCGAGGCGACGAGCACCCGATCGGGCCACTGTCTCTTGATCGACTCGAGCTGGGGGACCCACCAGTCGACCGGCTTGTCCGAGATCAGCTCCCAGTTCCACGACGCCATGAGCGTCGAGTCCGGGCGCTTGCGCATCGACAGCCGGCTGCCGCCGTTGTCGGCCCGCAGGAACTTCGTCTTCGGCCCGGCGACGTTGACCACCGGGTGGAGCCCGATCGTCTTGGTGACGACCCCGCCCCAGCCGGCCTCGTAGGCGCGCAGGATGTTCGACTCGGATTCGGTCGGTGGCGCGGATGCCAGGAGGAAGGGGTTCTCGAACCGGATCCCCGTGAAGACCGTGGACAGATCGGCCACTGGGCTACTCCTTCACCTGTTGAAGCCGGCATGGTCGGCGGCGGCCGGGAGAGGCGCTAGGGCCGGTCGTCACGAATCTTCGACCCCAGCCGGTCCCCGGCCTGCCGGCACCGTGCGTGGGCAGAGGCCGACCCGTCGATTGGGGCCGTCCAGCCCGTCGGGTATGACCATCCGGACCCTGTCCGGCGGCCGCCGGATTCCCGACCATCGGGGCAGTCGTGCGACACGCCGTCCGATATCTGCGGCTGCCCGGCCGGGTGGCCGGGGGACGGGCTCGCATCCACCTCCAGGAGGCACCAGGGTGACAACCGAAGCGACCCGGATGGACGTCGAAGGGGGAACGACGCCACTTCCGATCCTCTCCCACTGGATCGACGGCCGACCGGTCGAGGTCCTGCCCGAGCTGACCGGTCCGGTCTACAACCCGGCGACCGGCCAGGTCATCTGTCGGGTCCCGCGGGGCGGGGTCCCCGAGGTCGATGCCGCGGTCGCGGCGGCGCGGGCGGCCTTCCCGGCCTGGCGCGACACCCCGCTCATCGCCCGGAGCCAGATCTTCTTCGCCTTCCGTGAGCTCATGTGGCGTCACCGCGAGGAGCTGGCCGCGCTGGTCACGCGCGACCACGGGAAGACGTTTCCCGACGCCCTGGCCGGGGTCACCCGGGGGATCGAGACGATCGAGTTCGCCTGCGGCCTGCCGGTCCACCTGGCCGGCATGAACACGCCGAACGTCGCCACGAACGTCGACGCGATCACCCTGCGGCGCCCGCTCGGCGTCGCCGCGGCGATCACCCCGTTCAACTTCCCGGCGATGGTCCCGATGTGGATCTACCCGATCGCGATGGCCTGCGGCAACACCTTCGTGCTCAAGCCCAGCTCGCATACCCCGGGGGCGACCCAGCTCCAGGCCGAGCTGTGGAAGGAAGCCGGTCTGCCGGATGGCGTCTTCAACATCGTCTACGGCGGGCGCGAGGCGGTCAGCGCGATCGTCGAGCACCCCGACGTCCAGGCGATCCAGTTCGTCGGCTCGACCGACGTCGGACGGTACGTCTACGAGGAGGGCACCCGACGGGGCAAGCGGGTCGGCGCCTTCACCAGCGCCAAGAACGCGATGGTCGTCCTCCCCGACGCCGATCTCGAGATCGCGGCCGATGCTGCCGTCGCGGCCGGCTACGGCTCGGCCGGCGAGCGGTGCATGGCCCAGACCCTGCTCATCGGGGTCGGCGGCGTCACCGACGTCCTCCGGCCGATGATCGAGGAGCGGATCGCCCGGCTCAAGATCGGCCCCGGGATGGAGCCCGGCGTCGACATGGGCCCGATCTACACCCCCGAGCATCGCGAGTCGGTGATGCGCTGGATCGACAGGGGTGTCGAGGAGGGTGCCGAGCTCGTCGTGGACGGCCGGCCGTTCCGCCACCCCGAGTACCCGGACGGCTTCTACCTCGGCGTCAGCCTGTTCGACCACGTCACTCCCGAGATGGAGATCTACAAGGAGGAGATCTTCGGGCCGGTCCTCGGGATCGTCCGGGTCGACACGTACGACGAGGCCCTCGCGCTCGTGAACGGTCACCAGTACGCCAACGGGACCGCGATCTTCACGACCGACGGCGGGGCCGCCCGCCGCTACCAGCTCGAGGTCGACGTGCCGATGATCGGGGTGAATGTGCCGATCCCCGTGCCGGCCGGCTACCTCAGCTTCGGCGGGGCGAAGAAGTCGTCGTTCGGCGACCTCGCGATGCGGGGCGAGGACGGCATCCGCTTCTTCACCCAGCGCAAGGAGGTCACGGTCCGTTGGCCGGAGCCCGGTCGCCGGGCGGCCCTGAGCCTGGTCTTCCCCGGCAACAGCTAGACCATCGCGAGCGGGAGCATTTCGCGACCCGAGCCCCGTCGGCACCTCGTGCGCCGGCGGGGCTCTGCCGTCTCTGCCACCCGACCGGGTCGGTGGCGACCATGCCCGGGTAGGCTATCCGGGTGGACCCCGACGACCGCGAGGCTTCTGCACCACCGGCGTCGCACGACGCCGTGCTGCCCGACGACCCACTTCGGCTGACCCCGATGCGGGTCGGGCGTCCGTGGGGCGGCGGGCGCTTCGGGGTGGTCGACGGCGAGCCGGTCGGCGAGCTGTGGGTCTCCGGCGACGATGCGACCCTGCCCGACGGCCGGACGCTCGGAGCGACCGCCCTCGCGTCGCTCGTGCCCCTGGTCAAGCTGCTCGACATCCGCGGGACGCTGTCGGTCCAGGTCCACCCCGACGACACCGCTGCCGTCGAGCTCCGGGGGCCCGGCGCCGTCGGCAAGCACGAGTGCTGGGTCGTCCTCGAGGCGCCGACCGACGCCACCGTGGCGGTCGGCCTGGAGCCCGGAGCATCGGCCGACGACCTGTTCAGCGGCGACGAGCGGCGGATCGGGGCCGCCCTCCGGACGTGGCCGGTGGCACCGGGGTCGATCCTCGATATCGCACCCGGTACGGTCCACGCACCGGGTGGCGACCTCGTCCTCTACGAGGTCCAGCAGCGGAGCGACCTGACTTTCCGGATCTGGGACTGGGGCCGTCCGCGGCCGATCCACCTCGCCGAGTCACGACGCAGCCTTCGGCCCGAGGCGACGCCACGCGTGGGGGTCCTCCCGGCCCACGCCGGGCCGGTGACCGTGAGCGCGCCCGAGGCCCCCTTCCGACTCGACGCCTGTCACCTCGCGGACGGCGATGCTCCCGCGGAGCTCGAGCTGCCCGCGCTCACGGTCCTGACGGTCATCGGCGGGTCCCTCCAGATCGCCGGTCGCTCCTCCGGCGGATCGGCGGTCGAGGCGCTGGAGACCCGTTCGCACTGGCTGGTCCCGGCCGGTCGGTGGACCCTGGGCGGATCGGGTGACGCGCTGCTCGCGAGCGTCCGTCAGGCCGCGAGGACCGCCGGAGCCGGAGCCGACGCCGGATCGGAGGGGTGCCGGTGAAGGCGAGACTCCTGGGCTTCGGCCATCTCGAGATCGACGGCGAACGCTTCGACCGGGATGTCGTCATCCAGCATGGGCGGGTGGGCAAGCGCCACAAGAAGGCGTCCCAGCCGCTGCGCGATCGCTACGGACACACGCCGCTCAGCCTGCTCGAGCCTATCCCGTGGGACTGCCACCGGCTCATCGTCGGGACCGGAGCCGACGGTGCGCTCCCGATCGACCCCGAGGTCGTGGCGGAGGCCCTCCGGCGCAAGGTCCTGCTCGAAGCTCTGCCCACCGCCGAGGCGTGCGCGCTGCTGGCCGACGCCGACCTCGACACGACGAACGCGATCCTGCACGTCACCTGCTGAGGGCGCTCGGGCCGCCGAGGCTCGTGCCGAAGAAGGTCGATAGGCGCTTCTCGTATTCCTCGGGGGCCACCAGGACTCCCCAGGTGTGGCCGGCGTACGGGATCATCCAGAGCTGCGTGTCCACGCCGGCTCGGACGGCGGCGTCGTAGAGGTCCTGGGCGTGGTGAGGGCGGGTGTAGACGTCACCGGCGCCGTGGACGATCTCGAGCGGCTTGCCCCGCATCGCGGTCAGCGCGGTGAGGGGTGTCTCGCCGTAGATGTCGATCCCGGCCGCGAGCCGGGCGGCGATCCCGGCGGCCGGCGCCAGGAATCCGAGGGGCAGCCCGGTCTTCAGGACGATCTCCTCGGACGCCCGTTCCTGGATGTCGGCATAGCTGCTGTCTTCCCAGACGGCGGCGACCCGCGGCTCGTGGGCGGCCGCCAGCATGACCGAGCCGGCTCCGAGCGAAGTGCCGAGGAGGCCGATCCGCGATGGCTCGACGCCGCGGTCGCCAACCAGCCAGTCCCAGGCGCCGAGGACGTCGAGGTACTCCACCGTCCCGCCGTAGTAGCGCCCGCGGGTGGGTCCCGTCGTCAGTTCGGAGTCGCCGTGGTTGCGCAGGTCGATCAGGAGGGTGGCGAATCCGGCCCGATGGAGCATCCCCGCGGGCAGCAGGACGTTCCAGTCCTTGCGGCAGGCGTCCCGCCCGTGGACCAGGATCACCGCCGGGGAATCCGCCTTGGGACCCGGGACCCACCAGCCCCTGATCGTGGCCGACGGCAGGCCGACCGCGGGGCGGCTCGGGAAGCTGACGTCCTGGTAGTCGGGCATGCGGAGTGCGCCGAGATCCGACTTGAAGACCATGGATGCCGCCAGGTCGCCGGCGCCGAAGTCCTTCGTCTCATAGTCCAGGGTCGCCGGGGTCACGGTCGCGAACCGAGGCCCGCCACCGCTGTTCGCGGTGCCGCAGCCGTGGGTCACCTTGCTCAGCCCGTCGTACAGGACGAAGCCCGCCCCGACGTACCCGATGCCGGCCATGAGCGCCAGCCCGAGGACCAGCCCGACGATGACGATCGATCGACGATGGCTGCGCATGCCTGCCCTCGCGAGACGACTTCCGTCACCAAGAGGACGCCGGGACGCCTGCGTCGTTACACGAATTCGGTCGGATCGAGACGCCGCATCCCCGCCACCATATCGAACCCGCGATCGGGGGACACGATCTCGGAGATGCCCTCGTGCTGGCAGGTCGCGACATGGATGAGGTCCCGGGCCGCCAGCCCCGGGTACCGGGCGATGAGGTCGGGCAGGCGCCGGGCGACGGCGTGGGTGATCGGCAGGACCGGCGCGAACAGGTCGAGCGCATCCGCGCTCAGCCGCTCGGCGATGTCACGGCGTCCGACGGCGACGAACCGGTGGGCGATCTCCTGGACGACCTCGGTCGAGGTCACGGCATCCAGGTCACCCGAGCCGATCATCGCCAGGATCCGGCTGCTGGGATCGCGCAGGGGGTGCTCGGACCCGGCTGCGTACATGATCACCGCGGTGTCGACGAAGACGGTCACCGGTCGCCGAGCTGACCGCGGAGGATCTCCTCCTTCATGACCGCCCAGTCGTCGATCGGCGCTCCCATCGCAAGGATCGACCCGAGCGCCCGCGCGCGCGAGCCCGGCTCCGATCCGACGAAGGCGTCCACCGCGTCGCGAATGACCGAACCGACCGAGCGCCCGTCGCGGGCGGCGATCCGCTTGAGCCGGGCGAGCTGCTCCGGCGAGAGAAGGATCTGGGTTCGCTCACTGTACATGCACATACCATACCATGCGCATCCAATCGACCGCCCAACCGCCGGGCCGGCGTCAGACGATCCTCGCCGGGTATCCTCTGCGCGATGCGCCATCCGACCCTCCAAGTCCGTCACGCCGTCCTCGCACAGCGGGCACGGTTCGCGGTGCTCGCCGTCATCGGGCTGTTCGTGGGTCACACCGTCGTCTTCGCCGCTCAGTGGGGAGCGGGGCCGTCATTCTCCGAGGCGATGACCGCGGGCGGTCATGACGGCTACTGGTTCGTGTTCATGCTGGCGGCCACGACCGGAGGGGTCGTGCTGGCTCTGAGGACGGGCGTCCGGCTGTGGTCCCTGCGGGACGACCCGCGACGGAGGCGGGTCGCATCGGGGCGGATGGCTGCGCTCCCGGTCTCCGTACCGTCATACGCCGGCGTCTTCCGGGGCCTGGGCGGGAGGCTCGTCCCCACCCTGCTCCTCGGCTACCTGCTCCAGGAGAACCTCGAGCACCTTTCGAGTCACGGGCACCTCATCGGGCTCGGGGCGCTAAGCGGGCCCGAGAACCCGGTCGCCCTGCCGGTCCTGACGCTCGTGGCTCTTGGGCTGGCCGCGATCGGGGCGCTCGTCCGATGGAGGATCGCCACCCTCGAGGCGCAACGGGCCGCGACGACCGTGCATCGGCTCCGCGCGCGTGGACTCGATGCCGACCGACCGTCGATCGCCTGGTCGATCCGACCGGCGGCACGCTCCGTCATCCTGCTGCCTCGGCTCGGGCGGGCACCACCGCTGTCGTCGGGCTCCTGATCCCGACCTGAGACGACGACGCGGTCGCGCGGTGTGCTGGGCGCCCACGTGTCGACGGTCGGGGACGCGGTCGACCGTGGCATCGACACGAGGTCAGGGTGCGACTTCGTTCGGCATTCCAATAGGGGAGATCACGATGATCGAAACCATCTCGCGGCGGCGCCGCCTCTTCGGGGCGACCGCGATCCTGACCGCTGCCACACTGGCGGTCGCCGGCTGTACGACGGCCGGGGCGAGTCCATCGCCGAGCGCCGGGCCGGCCATCTCGGTCACGGGCGCCTGGGCGCGGCCGTCCGTCGGTGCGACCGGGAACTCCGCCGCCTACTTCACGATCACGAACAGCGGCCCGGCGGCCGACACGCTTACCGGCGCCAGCAGCCCGATCGGCACGGCCGAGCTCCACGAGACGACGATGATGGGCTCGCCCGGGATGAGCGCCCCGGCGATGGGCTCGCCCGACATGAGCGCCCCGGCGATGAGCCCCGCCGCGAGCGGGATGGACATGGGCGGCGGGATGACCGGCATGCAGCCGGTCGCCAGCGTCGAGGTCCCGGCCGGCGGGACCGTGGCGTTCGCACCGGGCGGCTATCACGTGATGCTGACCGGCCTCACCAAGCCCTTGAGCGCGGGGGACACGTTCGAGCTCACGCTGACCTTCCAGAAGGCCGGCCCGGTCGTGCTGTCCGTCCAGGTCCGCCCGAATTGAGCCGACGGAGGATCCCCCTCGTCGCAGTCCTCGGCCTGGCCGTCGCCTTCGCGGCGACGGCCTGTGGGGCCGGTGTCGTGACCCCGCCCGCGACGAGCCCGGTCCTCGTTGCGGGGACGGCGCCTCCGCTCGGCGCTCGCGAGACCGAATACGTCCCGTCGCGCCCCGCGCCTCCGCTCCGACTGACCGACCAGGATGGCCGGCCCTTCGACCTGGCCTCGCTCCAGGGGACGCCGGTACTCGTCTATTTCGGTTACACCCACTGCCCCGACGTCTGTCCGACGACCCTGGCGGACGCCCGCGCGGCGATCCGCCAGGTCGGCTTCCCGGTCCGGGTCGTGTTCGCCACGATCGACCCGGAGCGCGACGACGTCGCCTCGATGAAGGAGTACGTCGACGCCTATCGGGCGGGGTTCATCGGCCTGACCGGCAGCGCGCGAGAGATCGCCGATGCCGCCGCCGCATGGTCGGTCCTATACCAGCGGGCGCCGGGAGGGACCGCCGCCGACTACGCGATGATGCACACCTCGGACCTGTACCTGGTCGACGCGAGCGGTCAGCTCCGCCACCACATCTTCTTCGGCGCCGGCGCAGACCTGATCGCGAAGATCATCAGGTCGGTCGGGCCTCGCTGACGGAGCGGTCGGTGCCTGCCAGAATGGCCCTCGGGTCGCCACCACGGGCGAGCCGCAAACGGAGGCCCGGACCATGACCACGCCCGCCGCGGCCGGCTTCGCGATGCCCCCGGAGTGGGCCCCGCACGCTGCCTGCCTGATGGCCTGGCCGTCACGCCGGGAGCTGTGGAAGGACAAACTCACCGAAGCGAAGGCCGACTACGCTGCGGTGGCCCGGGCCATCGCAGACTTCGAGCCGGTCCTGATGGTCTGTCCGCCGGGTCAGGCCTCGGACGTCCGGGCGCAGTGCGGCTCCGCTATCGAGACGATCGAGCTGCCGATCGACGACTCGTGGACCCGCGATAACGGTCCCGTCTTCGTCCGCGACGGAGCCGGCCGGATCGCGGCGGTCAAGTTCCGGTTCAACGCCTGGGGCGACCGCTGGCATCCCTACGACGACGACGCGCGGCTCCCCGAGCGGATCGCCGCCCACCTGGGCATGCGCCTCTTCTCCGCGCCGTTCGTGCTCGAGGGCGGTGCCTTCCTGGTCGACGGGGAAGGCACCGTCATCACGACCGAGCAGTGCCTCCTGGACCCGAACCGGAACCCGCGGATGACCCGTGACGAGATCGAGCAGGGCCTGAAGGACTACCTCGGGGTCGGCACCGTCGTCTGGCTGCCGTTCGGGCACAGCCTCGATGTCGGGCCGGAGGGGACGGACGGCCACATCGACGGGATCGCTCAGCTGGTCGCACCGGGCCATCTGCTCCTCGAGGCGCCCGCCGACCCGACCGCCTCGGAGCACGCCTCCGGTCGGGCGAACCTGGCCCGGATCCGGGCGTCCCGGGACGCGCAGGGGCGGTCCTTCAAGGTGAGCATCCTCGATCCGGGACCAGCTGCCGGCCTCGCCTACGCCAACCACTACCTCGCCAACGGCGCCGTCATCGTCCCGGTCGCCGGCGACCCGACCGACGCGCCGGTGCTCGAGTGGCTGGCCGGCGTCTACCCGGACCGCGCGATGGTCGCGGTGCCCGGGACGACCCTGAACTTCGGGGGCGGCGGGCCGCACTGCATCACCCAGCAGATCCCGGCCGGACCGATCGCCTCGGCCTGAGCCACCACCCGCGGTCGGGGTCGCGCCCCCGGGCCGGCCGAGGTCGTGTGCTATGGTGGGTGCTCGCCCCGCTCTTGTGGCGATGCTCCGCGTGGTCGACCCCCTTCTCGAACGGGCCGTGCGTCTGCCGTTCTTTGTTCGTGAAGCGTTGGAGGTCATGATGACCACCGGTACCATCAAGAAGGTCGTCGCCGATCGCGGCTTCGGCTTCATCGCCGCGGAGGATGGGAAGGAATACTTCTTCCATCGCGGCGGGCTCGACTCCTCGATCGACTTCGACCGCCTCGTCGGCGGCGAGCGGGTCGATTTCGAGATCGAAGAGAGTCCCAAGGGTCCGCGCGCCTCATCGGTGCACGCCGCCTGACCGTATCGAGCGGCCCGTCCTCGGACGGGTCGCCCATCGGATCCCCGAGGCGTCGATGTCCCGGGGACGACCCGATCGAGAGGATCTTCACCATCGCCCGGACCGCTTTCGTCTCCACCTACCCACCGCAGCACTGCGGGATCGCGACCTTCACGAACGACCTGTCCTCGGCCGCCGGCGGTCGCGAGATCGTCGCCCTCCTCCCGCCCGACCGCGGGATGCCCTACCCCCTCGAGGTCCACCACCGGATCCGGCGGGACGAGCGTTCGGACTACATCCATACCGCGCGCGCCCTCGGGCGATGCGTCGACGTCGTCTCGATCCAGCACGAGTATGGGATCTGGGGCGGCGAGGACGGGGCGTACGTCCTCGACTTCGTTCGCGCACTCGACGTACCGGCGGTCGCCACCCTCCACACCGTCCTGCGCCGACCGACCGCGGGCCAGCGCTCCGTCCTCAGCGAGCTGGTCGCCAGCGTGGAGCGGACCGTGGTCATGTCGCAGTCGGCGGCCCGGCTCCTGTCGACGACCTACGGCGTCGATCCCGGTCGCCTGGAGGTCATCCCCCACGGCGTGCCGGACCTGCCCCTCGCCGACCCGGAGACGATCAAGCCGAGCCTCGGTCTGACCGGGCGCACGGTGATCCTGAGCTTCGGCCTCCTCGGCCCGGGCAAGGGCTACGAGCTCGCGATCGACGCGCTCCCGGCGGTCGTCGCAGCTCATCCGACTGCGTGCTACGTCATGGTCGGGGCGACCCATCCAGAGCTGGTCCGGCGCGAGGGCGAAGACTATCGAGCGTCCCTCGTCGCCCGGGTAGCCGCCCTGGGGATGGGCGACCACGTCCGGTTCGTCGACCGGTTCGTCAGCCGGGTCGAGGTGACCCGCTGGCTGGAGGCCGCCGACGTCTTCGTGACCCCGTACCCGAACATGGATCAGATCGTCTCGGGCACGCTCTCGTACGCCATGGGCGCCGGTCGGGCGATCGTCTCGACGCCGTACGCCTACGCCACCGAGCTCCTGGCCGGTGGGCGCGGGGTCCTCGTGCCGCCCGGATCGCCGGCGCTGTTCGGTGCCGCCCTGAACGCGGTCCTCGAGGATGACGAGCTGCGCGCCGCGATCGGCCGCCGTGCCCACGAGCACAGCCGCCGGATGATCTGGTCGGCGGTCGGAGCCGAATACCGGCGCCTGTTCGAACGGGTCGGCGCGAGGGCCCCGCTGCCGGTCCTGACACCGTCGTTCGCGGCCGTCAATGTCTGAGCCGGCGCCCCTCCATCCGGTCAGCCGGGTCCACCTCGAGGTCCTCACCGACGAGGTCGGGATCATGCAGCACGCCATCGGGTCCCGGCCGGACCCGCTCCACGGCTACTGCACCGACGACGTCGCGCGAGCGCTCCAGGTGGACCTCCTCCACGGGCGCGTGCTCGGCTGGGCCGCCGTCGCGGACAGTGCCCGGCGGAGCCTGCGGTACCTGGACGAGGCGTTCGACCCGGCGACCGGGCGGTTCCGGAACTTCCGTCGGGTCGACGGGTCGTGGCTCGATGGATCGGCCTCCGAGGACTCCAACGGTCGGGCGATGCTCGCCCTCGGCGAGACGATCGGCGGTGCGGCCGACCCTCGCCTGGTCGAGACCGCGCGCTCGCTCTTCGATCGGGCCCTGCCGGCGACCCGGCAGTCGCTGGCCCTCCGCGCCCAGGCCTCCGTCCTCCTGGGTTGCGACGCCGTGATGCGGGCCGCGCCGAGCGGGTCGACCACGGATGCGTTCCGCTTCGTGGCCGGTCGGCTCGGCTCGACCTTCGCCTCGGGCCGGACGTCCGCCTGGCCGTGGCCCGAACCCAGCCTGACCTACGAGAACGCCCTCCCGGTCCGGGCGCTGATCGTGGCCGGGCGGCATCTCCGCTCGCGGGCGATGGTCGATGCCGGGCTGGACGCCCTCGACTGGCTCATCACGGTCCAGACCGCGCTCAACGGTCACTTCTCGCCGATCGGCAACGGCTGGTGGCCGGCCGGCGGCGACCGCTCCCGGTTCGACCAGCAGCCGATCGAGGCGACGGCGTTGCTGCTCGCCGCGGAGACCGCCTGCGAGGTCACCGGCGAGGACCGCTATCGGGTCGCGATGGAGCAGGCGTACGGCTGGTTCCTGGGTGGCAACGATCTCGGGCTGGACGTCGCCGATCCGGCCCGTGGCGCGGGCTACGACGGACTCACCCCGAGCGGCGTCAATACGAACCAGGGCGCCGAATCGACCCTGATGTGGCTCATCGCGCTCGAGCACATCCGGGCGATCCGGACCGGACAGACCGCGGTGCCGACGATGGCCGAGCGGCCGTCCGAGCGCCCCCTCGCCATGGCGACGCGATGACCCGGGCCCAGGACGCGATGCTCTTCCAGCGGTCCGAGGCGAACCCGATCCTCACCGCGGCGGACGTCCCGTATCCCGCGAACTCGGTCTTCAATCCCGGCGCGGCCCGGGTGGGGGACCAGACGGTCCTTCTCGTCCGGGTCGAGGACATGCGCGGTATCTCGCAGCTCCACGTGGCCCGCAGCGACGACGGTGTCTCGGACTGGCGGTTCGACCCGGAGCCGCTCCTGCGCCCGGACGTCGAACGCTACCCGGAGGAGATCTGGGGCTGCGAGGACCCGCGTCTCACCTGGCTCCCCGAACGCGAGGAGTGGGCGATCGCCTACACGGCGTACAGCCGACGGGGACCCCTCGTCTCGCTGGCCACGACCCGCGACTTCCGGAGCGTCCAGCGGCTCGGGCCGGTGATGCCGCCCGAGGACAAGGATGCCGCGCTCTTCCCCCGTCGGATCAACGGCCGCTGGGCGATGATCCACCGCCCGTCGCCGCTCCGCGGCGGCGCCCACATGTGGATCTCCTACTCGCCCGACCTGCGCCACTGGGGCGACCACTCGCTCCTCCTCGAGGCCCGCGACGGCGCCTGGTGGGATGCCGGCAAGATCGGTCTCGGCCCGCCCCCGCTCCAGACGCCCGATGGCTGGCTGGTCCTGTATCACGGTGTCCACCTGACCGGCGACGGTCCGATCTACCGGACGGGCCTCGCGCTGCTGGCGCTCGACGATCCCACCCGGGTGCTCCGCCGCTCGGACGAGTGGGTCTTCGGGCCGTCCGCGCCGTACGAGATCAGCGGCGATGTCGGCCGGGTCGTCTTCCCGTGCGGCTGGATCCACGACACGACGAGCGACGAGCTCCATGTCTACTACGGCGGCGCCGACTCGGTCGTCGCCGTCGCCACGGCGCGCTTCAGCGACGTCCTGGCCCGCATTCTCCGCGCGCCGTCCGGCGATATCGGCGTCTGACCGGCGGACGACCTGCTACCCGAGCGCCCGCCCGGGGCGAGCACCGGCGCGGGGCCCGATCGACGTCAGCCCACGGCCACCGGCTGGAGCTCGCCGACGATCTGCTCGGCCCAGGCCTCGATCTCCGGCCAGTCCCGGAAGTCACCCACGGGAAAGGCATCTCGGGCGGCCGGCATGAGCGAGACGAACCGTTCGGTGAGGCCGATCGGCTTGCGCTCCTTCTCGTACGCCCCGAAGAAGACCCGGTGGTCCCGGGCGTTGACGGAGGAGCTGAGCTCGGCCATCTCCTTGGGGACCGTCACGACCTTCTGGTCTCGGCCCTCGGCATCGAGGGGCTCGCTGCCCAACGGCCCGCTGCTGAAGAGCCAGACCGGCTTGCCCGCCAGGACGGCCCGCTCGCGATTGACGAAGGCCGTCGCCTCCTTCATCCAGTGGAAGAGGTAGGACGCGCTCCCGATGACGTAGGCGTCGTAGCCCACGACCGACCGGACGGCGGCCGCCGGGCGAGCCTCGGCCTCGAGGCCGCCCGCCCGGAGGGTCTCGGCGATCCGCTCGGCGATGCCCTGGGTGGCACCGTGGCGGCTGGCATAGGCGACGAGGACACGCATGACGGGATCTCCTTCGGGTCCCGATGCTGCGCGGTTCGCCGCGACCGTGCGAAGGGCCGTCGGTCATCCGCTCGGGGGCCACGGCTCGTGTCCGGCCCGGGTCAGCCGTCGGTCTTCGGCCCTCGGCCGGACCGGGCCGCCGCCCGGCTCGCTTCGAGGACCGCGGCCCCGTTCGCCTTGTAGTCGTCGTAGCGTCCGACCGCCTCGATGACGTAGGTGCCCACGGCAGCGGCGTCGACGGGGTCGTCGAAACCGAAGTCCCAGGTCTTGAGGACGGAGCTGCCGGCTCGCAGGACGCCGAGTGGGTCGTCGAGGATGACGCCGTAGAGGAAGCGCAGGCAGACCGACTTCTTCGTCGCGTCGATCGCGCAGACCCAGGTCCGCCAGTCGCCCCGGAGCGCGTACATCAGGATCTTGTACTTGATCGCGACGTCGAAGCCCGGGTAGGCCGAACGCACCGCGCCGTCGAGCGCGATCACCAGGGGACGGGCCCTGGGGTCGATCCCGGCGAGGTACGTATCGAGTGCCGAGTCAGCCATGGACATCTCCCCCGGCCCGTTCGTTCGTGCGCCCGACTGTAGCGTCCCGAACGCTCGCGCGTACCATCGTCGGGTGAGGCGCGATCCAGCTGGTTTCGATGTCGAGGGCCCGGTCCAGGCCGAGGTCTTCGTCGTCTGGCTCGCCGATGACCACCTCGAGCTGACCGGTCCGTGCGGACCCGCCGCCTGGCTGATCGAGCTCGGACCGGCCGATCATCCGGTCGAGGTCGTGACCCGGATCGTCCGGGATGCCATCGGCCGGCCACTGCTCGTCCACTCCACGTCGTGGCGCCGCGACCACGATTCGGTGATCCTGAGTTTCGTCGTGGTCATCGAGGCCGCCCTCGTGGGCTCCATGGCCAGCCGGCCGATCCGGCGGACCGAGCTGGCCCGCGGGGAGGCGACGGCCGCCCCCCACGAGATCGAGGATGCCCAGGTCGTCGAGCACGGGCTCCGTCACATGGCCTGGCTGGCGAAGGACGATCCGGTCGTCGCGGCCGAGCTGCCCGACGACTGGCGCACCATCCTGGCGGGATACGTCCCCGAGCCGTTCCGGAACCTGGGCTGAGGAGTCGAAGCGATGGGTGATCAGGTCATGACCGTCCGCTGCGTCTGCGGCTGGGAGACGAGCGGGTCGGAGGACGACGTCGTCGTCGCGACGACCGAGCACGGCCGGGCGCTCCACAACATGACCCCGACCCGCGACGAGGTCCTGGCGATGGCCGTCCGGCCGTCCGACCGCGTCGAGGCGGAAGGAACGGTCGGGCGCGCAACCGGGTGAAGATCTGCGGGTCTCTTCAGGGCGTCAGGAGCCCGAAGCGGGCCGGATCGAGCTCGGGCGGGATCGTCGGTTCGCGGCCGAGGATGAGGTCGGCGACGAGGCGAGCGGAGGCCGGACCGGTGGAGATCCCCCAGGGCCCGTGACCGGCGCAGACGTACAGGTCCCGCCGACCGGGGACCCTTCCGATGAGTGGACGGCCGTCGACGCTCTGCGGCCGGGCGCAGGCCCGGACCCCCCGGATCGGGGCGTCGGCCACCGACGGCACGAAGCGACTGGCGCCGAGCAGGATCGGCTCGATCCAGGCGGCGGGGTCGGGCTCCCGGTCGAGGAACGTGGACCCGACCGAGGCGGCCTCAGGCCTGGGGACCAGGCTGAACTCGACCTCGTCCATGCCTGGCGAGGCGCCCGCCGCGAGCTCGTCCGTCGAGCCGGCGACCTCGCCCGGGATCCCGATCGCCGCGTCGATGTCCGCCTCCTCGAGGACGTGCCTCGGTTGCCCGGCCAGCTCCGCCTCGACGACCACGCCCCAGGTCGGCCGGATCGGGCTCCAGCGGCCGGTCGGGTCGAGCAGCTCGGGCGTCCACGGGCCGGCCGCGACGAGGACGGCGCCGGCCGGGACGAGCCGTCCGTCGACCCGGACGCCGAGCACAGCGTCGCCGCGGATCTCGAGCGTCGCCGCGCGACCCATCCGCAGCTCTGCGCCGCTCGCCTCGGCCAGGGTCGCGTAGCCGTAGGTGGGGGCCCCGGGCATGACCGGGTAGCCGATCTCCACCCGGCATGCCCAGGTGCCGGGCGCCAGGGTCGGTTCCAGCCGCGCGAGAGCTAGCGGGTCGACGACCTCGGGGCAGAGCGCCGGGAAGGCGTCGCCGATCGTCGCCGCCTGCCGACGGACGGCGGCCTCACGCTCGGAGACGAGGAGCATCCCCGCGGGCTCGCCCGGCAGGTGGAAGCTCGTGGAGACGGCCGCCAGCTCCCGGTACAGCGCGAGGCTCTCGTGATACAGCGGGACGAGGACCGGATCGAAGGGGTGCTGAACGACGCCCGAGTTCGCGCCCGAGGCGCCGGAGGCCAGCCCGTCGCGCTCGATGAGGAGCACCCGGGCGCCCGCCCCGGCCAGGCAGGCGGCGGCCGCCGTCCCGACGATCCCGCCGCCGACGATCGCGACGTCGACGGCCGGGGTGCGCGATCCATCCATGCGCAGAGCGTAGCGTCGCGACCCGTGGCTCGGGCGTCTCAGCCCGCGGCGTCCCGCAGCCGGAGGCCCCGCGGGTCATAGGGGATCTCGGGCAGGATCCGGGCCGTCTTGGGTTCGCCGACGACCTCGACGGCGAGCTCGCGTCGGGCGGCCACGACGTCGCTGTCGAGGTAGGCCAGGGCCAGGCTCATCCCGACGTGATGGCCGTACGCTCCGGAGGTCACGACCCCAACCAGCCGCCCGTCGTGGCGGACCACATCGTCCTTCGCCGCGTCGGCGTCCGTCGCGTCCACCTCGAGGAGGACGAGCCGGCGGGCCGGGCCGTGTTCGCGCTCGTGGAGGGCGGCGTCACGCCCGATGAAGTCGCCCTTGTCGAAGGCCACGAACCGGTCGAGGCCGGACATCCCCGGCGTGACGTCCTGGCGGAACTCGGCCGACCAGATCCCGTAGCCCTTCTCGAGGCGGAGGCTTTCCACCGCCCGGTCGCCCACGAGACGGAGGCCGTGCGACGCCCCCGCCGCCTGGAGGGCATGGAGGAGCGCCCGATGCCGATCGGGTGGGACGACGATCTCGTAGCCGAGCTCGCCGGTCAGCGAGATCCGTCCGACCACCGCGTCCAGCCCGGCCACCGCCAGCGTCCGGACCGCCAGGAACGGAACGGCCGGGCCGGAGACGTCCTCGGCGCTGAGCGCCCCGAGGATCGCCCGCGACGCCGGTCCGGAGATCGCGAAACCCATCAGCTCGTCGGTCCGGTTCCGGAGGCTCACCCCGGCCGTCGGCAGGTGACCGCGGAACCAGCGCAGGTGCCAGTCCTGGAGGTAGTACGAGCCGGTCAGCCAGAAGCGGTCGTCGGCCAGCCGGGTCACCGTGAGGTCGCCCATCAGCCGGCCGGCCGGTCCGAGCATCGGCGCGAGACGGATCCGCCCGACCCCGGGGAGCCGCCCGGCCAGCAGGTGGTCGAGCCAGGCCGTGGCGCCCGGCCCGGTCACCTCGTACCGGGCGTACTGGGCGATCTCGCCGGCGCCGGCGGCCGTCCGGACCGCTGCGACCTCCTCGGCCACGATCGGCTCGGCATTCGACCGCCCCAGCGTGTCGGTCTCCTCGAAGTCGGGATCCGGCGCGAAGTAGAGCGGCACCTCGAGGCCCCAGTTGACCGTGTGCCGGGCGCCGGCCGCCACGAAGTCCTCGTGGCAGGGCGTGGTCCGGAGCGGACGCCCGGCCGGGAGCTCCTCGTTCGGGTAGGCCATGACGAAGCGCCGAGCGTAGAACTGGGCGGTCGTCGCGCGCAGGTAGTGATCGCCCGCGGCGTAGGCCCCGAAGCGGGCCACGTCCATCCCGAACACGTCGTAGCCGGGGTCGCCGTCGACGATCCAGTTGGCCAACGCGAGCCCGATGCCGGCGCCCTGCGAGAAGCCGGCCATGCAGCCGCAGGCCGCCCAGTAGCCGGGGATCCCGTCGACCGGCCCGACCAGGGGGTTCCCGTCCGGGGTGAAGGTGAACGCGCCGTTGACCCACTTCCGGATCCCGACGTCGTGGAGGACCGGGAAGCGGTCGAAGCCCAGCCGCAGCTCGGGCAGGATCCGCTCGACCTCCTCGGGGAAGAGGGTCATCCCGAAGTCCCAGGGCGCCCCCTCGACCGCCCAGTGGACCGGTCGCTGCTCGTAGACCCCGAGGAGCACTCCGTTGCCCTCGCGCTGGAGGTAGGTGAAGCCCTCGAGATCGGTGACCGCCGGCATGAGGCCCTCGATCGCGGCGACCTCAGGGATCGCCTCGGTGACCAGGTAGTGATGGGGCATCGGCACCAGCGGGTGGTCGACGCCGACCATCCGACCGACCCGCCGGGCCCACAGGCCGGCCGCGTTCACGACGTGCTCGGCGACGATCGTCCCCTGCTCGGTGGCCACGTCCCAGTCGCCGTCCGGGCGACGCTCCAGGGCCAGGACCCGGTTGCCCTGGACGACATCGACGCCGCGGGCCCGGGCCGCCGCGGCATAGGCGTAGGTGGCGCCGTTCGGGTCGAGATTGCCCTCCTCGGGGTCGAACAGGGCGCCCAGGAGACCGGTCGGATCGATGATCGGGACCCGTTCGCGAGCCTCCTCGGGGGTGAGCAGCTCGGCGCCCTCGTGACCCTGGCCGCGCAGCCGGGCGAGCTCGGACCTGAGCCAGCGCCAGCGCTCGGGGGTCCCGGCGAGCTCCAGGCCGCCGGACATCTTGAGCCCGATGTCCTGGCCGCTCTCCGCCTCCACCTCGGGGTAGAGGCCGATCGTGTAGCGCTGGAGGGCGGCGATCCGGGTGTCGGCGTTGATGGCGTGGAAGCCGCCGGCGGCGTGCCACGACGAGCCCGCGGTGAGCCGGTCGCGTTCGACGATCGCGATGTCGGTCAGACCGCGCCGGGCGAGGTGGTAGGCGACGCTCACACCGACGATCCCGCCACCGATGACGACGACCCGGTACTGGCTCTTCACGGGGGTCAGGGTACCCGGCGGCCCGACCGGGGAGCGCGCCGGTCCCGGCGGTCGACCCGGTCCCGGCGATCGAGCCTGGTTTGACAGGGGATCGTGGCCGGCCATACCGTCCTGACCGTGAAGACCTCGATCGTCATCGGCCGGATCCGCCGGTCCCTCCCCGGGCGGCGACGTCCGGTGAGCCGGTACTCCTGGCCGGAGGAGGGGCCGTCGACCGTCCGAGGTCTCGATCGCACCAGGGCCTCGTCCGACGCTCGTCGCCGCCCGATCGACGACGCGCTCGAGTGCGCCTGCCACCTCGGTCCGAGCCTTCGGCGCGCCTGACGGCGTGGGCGACGCCGAGCCGGCGGGACGCTGGCGTCTCCTCGTCCTGCTCGGGGTCGGTGAGCTGCTGGCGATGTCGCCGTGGTTCAGCGCTTCGGCGGTCGCGCCGCTGATCGTGACCCGCTGGTCGCTCTCCGGCCTGGACCTGCCCCTCCTCACCATCGGCGTCCAGCTCGGGTTCGTCATCGGTGCCCTGCTCCTCGCGGCGACCGGCGCCGCCGACGTGCTGCCTGGTCGAGCCCTCTTCCTGGTCGGCGCACTCGGGGCGGCGACGGCGAACCTGGGCTTCGCCTACCTGGCGAACGACGAGACGAGTGCGCTCGTCTTCCGGGTCCTCACCGGCTTCGCCCTGGCCGGCGTCTACCCGGTCGGGATGAAGATCGTCACGGGCTGGTTCAGCCGGGAGCGAGGCTTCGCCATCGGGGTCCTCGTCGGCGCCCTGACCGTGGGCGCCTCACTGCCCTATCTCTTTCGGGCGGTCGGGGCGCTGTCCGGGCTCGACTGGCGGGCCATCGTGGCCAGTGCCAGCCTCGCCGGCGTGGCCGGTGGGCTGCTCGTCTCGGTCTCCGTCTCGCGCGGCCCGTTCGACGTCCGGGCCCCGCGCTTCAGCCTGGCGGTCGCTCGGGCGGCCTTCGGCGAACCGTCGGTGCGGCTGGCCAACCTCGGATACCTCGGTCACATGTGGGAGCTCTACGCGATGTGGACCTGGATCCCGCTCTTCTTCGCGGCGAGCTTCGCCGCGGCCGGCAGCGCGGACCCGGCGGTCGCCAGCTTCGCGGCCTTCGCCGTCGTCGCGGTCGGCGGCATCGGCTGCGCGGCCGCCGGGCGGGTGGCCGACCGGATCGGCCGGACGACGCTGACGATGACCGCGATGGCCGTCAGCGGCGCCTGCGCGGTCGCGATCGGGCTCCTGTTCGGAGCGCCACCCCCGGTGACCCTCGCGCTCGGACTCGTGTGGGGGGTCAGCGTGGTGGCCGACTCCGCCCAGTTCTCGGCCGCGATCACGGAGCTCGGCCCGCCCGGCACCGCGGGGTCGGCCCTCGCCCTCCAGACGGCCAGCGGGTTCCTGCTGACCGGGATCACGATCAGCCTCGTCGGTCTCCTGAGCGCCTCGGACGCGCTCGGCTGGCGTCTCGTCTTCGCGCTCCTGGCCGTCGGCCCGCTCGTCGGCATCATCGCGATGGGGCTGCTCCGGCGACGCCCCGAGGCCGTGCGCATGGCGAACGGGAATCGCTGACGGAACCGTTCCCGACATGCGGGCGACATGGACGCGCCGCCGGCGGTCTCCCGTCGGCGGCGCGTCAGTCAACCCCCTTGAAACCGTACGCGACGCCGGTCGCGACGGGGGGTCAGCGCAGGACGATGAATGCGTCGACGTCGATCGTCTTCGCGGCCGCTCCGGTGTGGACGATGGTGATCGTGTGCGCGCCGCTCGTCGGGAACGTGAGCGAGTAGGCGACGCGACGGAACGAGGTGGAGCTGGACGTCAGCGAGACGCTCTTCCTCAGGACGCCGTCGACGTAGACGTCGGCGGTGCCGCGGGAGGAGCCCCTGTTCGCGATCCAGGCGAACGTCCGACCGCTCGTCGTGAAGGCCGCGCTGGCGCCGGCGGTCGAGGTCCGGTCAGCGTGCCCGCCGCTGTACTTGCTGCTGTTGACGGTCGGCCAGGCGCCGGTGTAGACGATCGAGGCCGCCGTCTCCTGGTAGCGGTAGACCCGGAAGGCCGGTCCGGTGGCGAACGCGCCCACGTTGCCCTTCTTGTCGATCGCCCGGACCCGGAAGCGGTACGTCTTGCCGACGCTCGTCGTCACGGTGGCCGAACGGCCGGTCGTGGTCTTGATCTTCGTGTAGCTGTGGCCGTTGACGCTCTGCCAGAGCTGATACTTGGCGATACCGGAACCCTTGTCCGTCCCAGTCCAGGTCAGCTTGAGCGCGACCGTCGAGGTGCCGATGCTCTGTGAGCCGATCGTCTGGACCGGCGCCGTGGCGACCGGCTTGAAAGTGTCCTTCGGGACCTTGACGGTGACCGTGGCGAGGCTCGAGCTGATGGCGCCGTCGGTGACCCCGTAGGAGAAGTGGTCGGTCCCGTGGAAGCCGGCCGCCGGGCGATAGGACAGCCCGGTGCCGCCCCCGGTGATCACGACGGTGCCGTGGGCGGGATGCGACATCTGGTTGATGCGCAAGGCCTCGCCGGCATCCGGGTTCAATGTGTTGTCGTTGGTCAGCAGGTCGAGGGCGGTGTAGCTGCTCCCCGCCACGACCGTCACGGTATCGGCGACGGCGATCGGGGCGTGGTTGACATAGACGTTCAGCGAGACGGCCACGACGTTCGAGTTCGCGGCTCCGTCCCTCGCGTGGTAGGTGAACGAGTCGGTGCCCACGTAGGACGCGTTCGGGGTGTACGTGAACGAGCCGTTGCTGTTCAGGGTGAGCGTCCCGTGGGTCACGTTCGTGTCCGGGGGCGAGACCGCCGTGAGGGCCGCATGTGTGGTGTCGACATCGGTGTCGTTGGCCAGGACGCCGGCCGCCGCGTTCACGCTGAGGCTGAGGTCCTGCCGGACGCCGTAGGTTCCGTCGGCGACCGCGACCGGCGGGTCGTTGACCGGATTGACGGTGATCGTGAACGTCTGGGTCGGGCTGAAGTTGACGTCGCCGTTGCCGTTCGAGCCGTGGTCCCAGGCGTGGACGCTGATGGTGGCCGATCCGCTGGCGTCGGGTGCCGGCGTGAACGTGAGGTCGCCGCTCGTCCCGTCACTGATCGCGGGCAGATCCGCGAACAGCGTCGGGTTCGTGTTCCCGTCGATCACGTAGCTCAGGGTCTGGGTCGCCTCGTTTGGCGGTCCGGCGGAGCCGGTCGCGAACCCGGTCACGGTCTGGGGGCCCGAATCCTCGTCCACCGTCGGGCCAGCGAGCGTTGTGAAGGAGGGCGCGTCATTCCAGGCCGAGACCGTGATGCTCACAGTCGCGGTGTCCTGTCCGCCATTGCCGTCGTCGATGGTGTAGGTGAAGCTGTCGTCGCTGCTGAAGTCCGGGTCCGGCTGGTAGGTGAGCCCTGTCCCGCCTCCGGTGATGACTACAGCGCCGTTCGTGCCCTGAGTCACGGCCACGATCGTAAACAGGTCGCCGTCCGGATCGGAGTCGTTGCCGAGAACGTCGATCGCGGTCGGGCCGGCGTCCTCCTCAACCAAGGGCAGGGGCGGCGTCGTGTCGTCGACCGCGTTGGGGGGACTGGCGGCAAGGGCCGGGGACGCGGCAATGGCGGGGATGACCAGCGACGCCGCCATGAAGGCGGCCATCAGCCGTGCCGCGATACGCATGGGTCAGGCTCCTGAGAGGGGATGAAGTCCCTCAAGGGTATTGCCTCGGGTGGACTTCGTCTTGGAGCGGTGCCCGAATGTGGTGCAGACGGTCACCCGAAAGTACCGGGGGCGTGGTACGAACGCCGGGGCACCCTGGGGTCCCCGGATCCTGGAACGTGATCAACCGTCGGCCCACCGGGCTCGAGGGTCACTCCAGCGTGGCCTCGATCGGCAGTCCGGCGGCCCGCCACGCCTCGAACCCGCCGACCAGGTCCGAAGCGTGCTCGAACCCGAGATCGCGCAGGGTCGCCGCGGCGATGCTCGACGAATAGCCTTCGGCGCAGACGAGGATCACCTGGCGCCCGGGATCCGCCAGGCGGGGGTCCTCGAAGCCCGACGCCGGGTCGAGACGCCAGAAGAGCACCGACAGCGGAACATGGATCGACCCCGGGATGACGCCCGTTTCGCGGCGCTGCTCGACGCAGCGGGTATCGATCACGGTCGCGCCCGCCCGCGCGGCCGCGAGCGCGTCATGCGGTTCCAGTCGCTCGATGCGTGCGCGCGACGCCGCGAGCAGGTCGTTGACCGTCTGCCGGTCGGCCATGGGATCCTCCCGTACGCCCGATCATCACGCCCCTCGTCAAGCCGCGTCGACGCTCGCCGATGGTCCGAGCGACGCAGCTGCTCGGGCGGAACGGCACTGGCCGACCGACCCCCTCGGCGCCGTACCCTCGTGCGGCGCGGTCACCCAGCGCGACGTCCGCACGATCCGCGGATGTCCGGGCCGGCCGACGACAACGGAGGAACCAGTCCATGCCCACGGCCCAGGCGGCGATCGACGACTTCCTGGCTCAGAAGCGGATCGCCGTCGCCGGCGTCTCCCGGGAGCCCGGTGGGAAGCACGGCGGGAACCTCATCTACAAGCGCCTCAAGGAGCGCGGCTACGAGGTCTTCGCGGTCAATCCCAACGCCGACACGGTGGAGGGAGACCCCTGCTTCCACGATCTCGCCTCGATCCCCGGCGGCGTCGACGCCGTCGTCATCGCGACCACCCCGGCGGTCGCCCCCTCGGTCGCCCGCGAGTGCCAGGAGCTGGGCATCACCCGGGTCTGGATGCACCGCTCGTTCGGTGGCGGAAGCGTCTCCCAGGAGGCCCACGAGCTCTGTCGCCAGAACGGCATCGCCTCGATCGCCGGCGGCTGCCCGCTGATGTACGGGCCGACCTCCGACGGCGGCCACCGGGCGATGAAGTTCTTCGCCGGGCTGTTCGGGCAGCTCCCGAAGGAGGCCTGACGGTCCAGGCGGAGTCGCCCGGCGCCTGACCGCCGCCGGCCGCGGGGATCAGCCGAAGAAGTCGGTGATCGCCTTCGTGTCGTCCGAGAATGCCCATCGCTCGGTGACCCGGCCGTTGCCGACGTGATAGATCTCGGCCGTGCGGTAGATCAGCGAGCGGTCGCCATGGGTGGCGGTCGCGGTGCCCAGCGCAATGACATGGTCGTCGCTGGCCAGGATGTCATGCGCCTGCCAGGTGATGGTGAAGTCACTCAGGCCGGCCATCGACGCCGCCAGCTCCGCCTTGCCGCGATACGGTTCGTCGCGACCGATGACGTGCCAGATCACGTCGTCGGCCAGGTGACTCGCGGCGCCGGCCGTGTCGCCCGTGAACATCGCCTCGTTCATCTCTCGAACGACGGTCGCGTCGGGGTGCTCGGACATGCTGTCCTCCGTCGAGCCGGCGTGCGGGACGTCTTGTGCGCACGGTGGACGCCGCCGGCCCGATCACCCCAGAGCCTACGCCTCCCCCCGCGCATCGACGTCTCGGACCGACGAGGGAGCGCGGGCGCTATCCGGAGCCGTCGCGGTCCGGGTCGCCGGCCGAGAAGAGCCGCGAGATGAGGCGTCCCAGTCCGTAGCCGATGACGACCGGGGTCAGGAACCAGACCGTCGCGATGAACCCCGAGATCGGGTCGAGGGGCACCGGTCGGTCGGCCACGTACGACAGGATCAGCAGGGCGGTCATCCCGATCGCCACGCCGACCCACATCAGGAACAGGCCGATCCAACCCTGGGTCAGCAGCCCGGCCGCGATCCCCGCCCCGATGAGGATGACCGGCGAGATGTACGCCGCGCTCAACGCACATTGGGCGTTGAAGCCCTGGCCCATGCAGCCGACCATCGAGGTCCCGAACAGGGCGGCCGGGCAGGCGCAGGCCGCGATGAGGATCGCCGTCAGGTCGCGCAGCAGGCTGTGATCGGCTGGCTGAACGGTCACACGCGGGCTCCTGTGTGTCCCCGGATGATGCGCCACCCGCGACCGCAGCGGAGGACCGGCGCCGTCTCGCCGCCCAGCCTCTACGATGGTCGACCGGCCGACGCGTCAGCGGCCGGGCGAACCGCAAGGAGGGCGTCCGCGTGCTCAGTGATCATCCCGTCTTCGCGATCCTGCTCTCGACCGACCTGGACGCGAGCCGGACCTTCTACCACCAGACGCTCGGGCTGGAGATCGCCCGGGAGGACCCAGACCGGATCGTCTTCCGCTCCGGTGGCGGAACGCAGTTCGCGGTCACCCTCAGCACGACCGGGACGTCCGATACCCAGACCCAGATGGCCTGGCGCGTGCCCGACCTGCAGGCGGCGCTCGTCGACCTCCGCGCCCGGGGCGTCCATATCGAGGAGTACCGGGCCCCCGACCCGGTGACCTTTGACGGCATCGCCGACATGGGCCACTCCTGGGCCGCCTGGTTCATCGACCCGAGCCGCAACGTCCTGGCGGTCGTCCAGCCCAAGGGCTGAGCCGTCGGCTCAGCCGGCGAGCCGCTTGTACCGGATGCGGTGGGGCTGGTCCGCCGCGACGCCGAGCTCGCGGTGGCGGTACTCCTCGTACTCGGTGAAGTTCCCCTCGAACCAGCGGACCTGGCTGTCGCCCTCGAAGGCCAGCACGTGGGTGGCGATCCGATCGAGGAACCAGCGGTCGTGGCTGATCACCACCGCGCAGCCGGGGAAGGCCTCGAGACCGGCCTCGAGCGCGCGGAGGGTGTCGACATCGAGGTCGTTGGTCGGCTCGTCCAGGAGGAGGACGTTGCCGCCCGAACGGAGCAGCTTGGCGAGATGGACCCGGTTCCGTTCGCCGCCGGACAGCTTGCCGACGGGCTTCTGCTGGTCGGTCCCCCTGAAGTTGAAGCTCGACACGTAGGCGCGGGCGGGGATCTCGCGGCGGCCGACCTTGATGATCTCGTCGCCACCGGCGATCTCCTCGAAGACGCTCCGGTCGCCCTGGAGGTCGTCGCGCCCCTGGTCGACATAGCTGAGCTGGACCGTGTCGCCGATGACGATCCGACCGCGGTCCGGCGGCTCCTGCCCGAGGATCATCCGGAAGAGGGTCGTCTTGCCGGCGCCGTTGGCCCCGATGATGCCGACGATGCCGGCCTTGGGCAGGGAGAACGACAGGTCCTCGATGAGCACCTTGTCGCCGAACGCCTTGCCCAGGTCGGTGACCTCGATGACGGTGTCGCCGAGGCGAGGACCGGGCGGGATGGCGATCTCGACTTCGCGCTCGCTCCGCTTGGCGTCGTTCGCCTCCGCCAGGAGCTGCTCGTACGCAGAGAGGCGCGCCTTTCCCTTGGCCTGTCGAGCCCTCGGGGCGAGCCGCACCCAATCGAGCTCGCGGGCGAGGGTCCGCTGGCGCGCGTCGGCGGCCTTCGACTCGTGGGACAGACGCTCCAGCTTCTGCTCGAGCCAGCTCGAGTAGTTGCCCTCGAACGGGATGCCCCGGCCGCGGTCGAGCTCCAGGATCCACTGTGCGACGTGATCGAGGAAGTAGCGGTCGTGGGTGATGGCGACGACGGTGCCCGTGTAGTCCTGCAGGAAGCGCTCCAGCCAGTCGACCGACTCGGCGTCGAGGTGGTTGGTCGGCTCGTCGAGCAGGAGCAGGTCGGGGTGGCGGAGCAGGAGGCGACACAGGGCGACCCGGCGCTTCTCGCCGCCGGACAGGGTGGTGACCTCCGCGTCGTCCGGCGGGCAGCGCAGGGCGTCCATCGCGATCTCGACGTTGCGTTCCAGGTTCCAGGCGTCGGCCGCGGCGATCCGGTCCTCGAGGGCCGCCTGCTCCTTGCCGATCGCGTCGTAGTCGGCGTCTGGTTCGGCCCACCGGGTCATGACCGCGTTGTACTCGTCGATGAGCGCCTGGACCTCGGCGACCCCGTCCATGACGTTGCCCCTGACGTCCTTGGCCGGGTCCAGCTCGGGTTCCTGGCTGAGATGGCCGACCGTGAACCCCGGCGTCAGACGGGCCTCCCCGGTGAACCCGTCGTCGAGTCCGGCCATGATCCGGAGCAGGCTCGACTTGCCGGCGCCGTTCGCGCCGATGACCCCGATCTTCGCCCCCGGATAGAACGAGATCGAGATGTTCTCGAGCACCGTCCGATCGGGCGGGTAGTGCCGGGCGAGCTTGTACGTGGTGTAGATGAACTCGTGGGCCATGGGTCAAGGGTACCGGGCGGTCACGGAGTCGTTCCCATTACGCGGCGGATGCCGCATCATCCCCCTCACGCGACCCCGGCCGGGAGGCGAGTGCGGTGGGGGCGTGCAGGGTGAGGTCCGACCCGTGGCCCGTCTCCAGGCGAAGTCGCTCGATAATCCGGACGAGGTCCGCCCGACACCGTTCGGGCACGTCGATATCTACAACCTCGACGATCTCGTGATCGGCAGGATGATGTTCGAACCCGGCTGGCACTGGATGGAGCACGTCCAGCCCATCGCGGGGACCAGCCTGTGCCAGTACCACCATGTCGGCATCTGCATCTCGGGGCGGCTCGGCAGCCGGCTCGAGGACGGCACGATCAACGAGATCGGCCCGGGCATGGTCTTCGAGATCCCGCCCGGCCACGACGGCTGGGTCGTCGGCGACGAGCCCTTCGTCGCCTATGACGTCGCCGGCGTCCGCTCGTTCGCCCGGGTCGACGAGAACACGCAGCGGGTGCTCGGGACCCTCCTCTTCACCGACATCGTCGACTCGACCGCGCTCGCGGGATCGGTCGGTCCGGCCCGCTGGCGGGAGCTCGTCGCGACGCACAACGAGCGGATCCAGTTCGAGCTCGACCGATACCGGGGCCGGCTGGTGAAGACGACCGGCGACGGCGTGCTCGCCATGTTCGACGGCTCCGAGCGGGCCGTCCGGGCGGCGGCGGCGATCTGCCTCGCGGCGAAGTCGCTCGGTCTGACGATCCGGGCCGGGATCCACACGGGCGAGGTCGAGATCGCGGCCGGCGACGTCCGGGGGCTGGCGGTCCACGTCGCTGCCCGGGTGATGGCCCTGGCCGGCCCGAGCCAGGTCTACGTGTCGGCCACGACCCGGGAGCTCGTCGCCGACTCGGGACTGACCTTCGTCGACGCCGGGGTCCACGAGCTCAAGGGTGTCTCCGGGGCGCGCCAGCTGTACTGCCTCTCCGCCGAGCCTCCGAAGGACTGACCGTCGGCGCCGCGGGCGTCCCGCGCGTTCCCGTCCGGCCCCGCCCGCTCCGCCGGAGTACTGTCCCCGCAGGCGGACCATCGAGTCCGGGCGGCGGCCGCCCAGCGGTCCTACAATCGCCATCGCCCTCGCGTCCCGGGCGAGCTCGGGGAGACGTGCGCCATGTCCCTGCTCCGACGCGTCGAGCAGGCGCAAAAGGGGAATACCGGCCAGGGCGACGGGACCGAAGGGCCCGTCGTCCCGCACTCGGCTGGGTACGCCACCCAGGTGGCGGCTCGGGAGGACCTGCTTCACCACGTCCGGGTCCGCCTGCAGGACGAGATCGGCAACGTCTCCACCTCGCTGCTCGACCCCGCGGCGAATGACGTCCCGGGCACGATCGGAGGGATCGTCGACCAATTCCTCCGGGCGAACGGCTTCGCCCTGACCGGGGCCGAGCGCCGCCGCCTGGTGGACGACCTCGTCGGGGAGGTCGAGGGCCTCGGGCCGCTGGAACCGCTCCTCCGCGACGGCACGATCACCGAGGTCATGGTCAACGGCCCGGACCAGATCTACATCGAGCGGAGCGGGAAACTGGAGCGGGTCCCGCAGACCTTCCTGAACGACGAGCACGTCCTGCGGATCATCGATCGGATCATCGCCCCGATCGGCCGGCGGATCGACATGTCGAGCCCTCGGGTCGACGCCCGCCTGGCCGACGGCTCGCGGGTCAACGCGATCATCCCGCCCCTGTCCCTCGTGGGCCCGGTGATCACGATCCGGAAGTTCTCGACGACGCCCTACACCGTCGGCGACCTCGTCCGCTTCGGGACCGCCACCCCGGAGATGTTCGAATTCCTGCGCGCCTGTGTCGAGGCGCACCTCAACATCTTCGTCTCGGGCGGCACCGGCTCGGGCAAGACGACGACCCTGAACGTCATCTCCTCGTTCATCCCCGAGGACGAGCGGATCGTCACGATCGAGGATGCCGCCGAGCTGCAGCTCAACCAGGACCACATCGTCACCCTCGAGGCGCGGCCGGCGAACCTCGAAGGCCAGGGCGAGGTGACGATCCGCGACCTGCTGCGCAACTCCCTCCACATGCGTCCGGACCGGATCGTCGTCGGCGAGTGCCGTTCCGGCGAGGCCCTCGACATGATCCAGGCGATGAACGTGGGCCTCGAGGGTTCCCTGTCGACCGGGCACGCGAACAGCCCGGAGGACATGCTCCGCCGTCTCGAGACGATGGTGCTCATGGCCGGCATCGACCTGCCGCTGCGCTCGATCCGCGAGCAGATCGCCTCGGCCGTCGACCTGATCGTCCATACGGCCCGGCTGAAGGACGGCTCCCGCAAGATCGTCAAGATCACCGAGGTCTTCGGGATCGAGGACGACAAGATCCTCACCCAGGACATCTTCGAGTTCGAGCAGACCGGCGTGACCGATGGGAAGGTCGAAGGGTCCCTCCGGTCGACCGGCCTCCGGCCCACGTTCATGCCGCGGTTCCAGGCACGCGGGATCCCGCTGCCTCCCGGCGACTGCGGCATCCCGCCCGAGGACCCGAAGAACCCGACCCGCCCCGGGAAGCGCCGCTGGATCGTCGGTGAAGCGCCGCCGCTGCCCGAGGCGGCCCGCCTCGTCGTCGGGCTCGGCCGCGCCGTCAAGGCCGGCGGGATGATCTACATCGGCACGATCGGGCCGGTCGATCCCGCGACCGGGCGAGCGGTCGCGGGCGGGATCAAGGAGCACGCCCGGCAATGCCTGCTCAACCTGCAGGCGAAGCTCGAGGCCGAGGGAAGCTCGCTGGAGAAGGTCGTCTGGGCCAATTGGTCGCTCCGCGACCCGGGCGACTTCGAGACGTTCAACGAGGAATGGGTCCGCTGGTTCCCGGGCGACACGCCGGTCGGCCAGGGCACGCTGATGCCGTCGCTCCAACGACGAGCCGGCTTCCTCATCTCGATCGGAGTGGTCGCCCAGGCATAGCCGCAAGCGAGCCCTGGCGGAGAAGGGGCGCTCCGGAGAGTGCGAGGGCCGAACGCGAGCCGGCCCTACGCGCTCCTGCCCGCCACCAGGACGCCCGAGTCGATGTCCCAGGCGAGCCGGATCTCGTCGGCAGGGTGCCAGTCCGCCTGGCCCCCACCGAGCTGCTGGCGCACGCCGGCCGCCCGTCCGTCGGCCAGCTGGAGCTCGTACTTGCGGGTCGAACCCAGGTAGAGGACGTCGGAGATGGTGGCCTCGGCGGAGTTGGTGCCCGCGGGCAGGTCGCCTTCCCGGGGGATGATCCGCATCCGCTCGGGGCGGACCACGAGGGCCGCCGACTCCCCGTGGGACAGCCCGGTCCGGGCGGCGGACATCTCGCCGACCCGCCACCGGCCGAGCTCGCCGGCGATCCAGCCGCCGGTCCCCGGATCGGCTTCGAAACGCCCGTGGAAGATGTTGGACTCGCCGATGAAGTCGGCCACGAACAGCGAGGTCGGGCGTTCGTAGAGGTCCTCGCCGGTTCCCAGCTGCTCGATCTTGCCGTCGTGGAAGATCGCGATCCGGTCGCTCATGACCAGGGCCTCCTCCTGGTCGTGGGTCACGTAGATCACGGTCGCGCCCAGCTGACGGCTGATGTGCATGATCTCGAGCTGGAGGGCCTCCCGGAGCTTCTTGTCGAGGGCCCCGAGCGGTTCGTCCATGAGCAGCAGGCGCGGCTCGAACACGACGGCGCGGGCCAGCGCGATCCGCTGCTGCTGGCCGCCGGACATCTGGCGCGGGTAGCGAGGTCCGTAGGCGTCGAGCTTGATCAGGCTCAGCGCCCCGTCCACGCGGCGCTTGATCTCGGTCTTGTCCAGCTTGCGCATCTGGAGCGGGAACGCGACGTTCTCGCGCGCCGTCATGTGCGGGAACAGGGCGTAGTTCTGGAAGACCATGCCCACGTCGCGCTTGTGCGGCGGCACGCGGGTGACATCGGTGCCGTCGATCTCGATGCTGCCAGACGTCTGGACGGTGAACCCCGCGATCATCCGCAGCGTGGTCGTCTTGCCCGAGCCGGACGGCCCGAGCAGGGTGATGAACTGGCCCTCGGGCACCTCGAGGTCGACGCCGGCCACCGCCGCGACCTCGTCGAACCGCTTCTCGAGGCCGCGCAGGACCAGCGCGGGGCGGCTGCCTGCGACCGCGCGCCCGGGAAGGTGGGCGCTCACCGGACGGGTGCCTGCCGGCGGACCACGAACGTCATCGCCAGCACCACGGTGGTCACCACGAGCAGCACCGTCGCGACCGACGCGACCGTCGGGTCGATGACCTGGCGGACCTGCTCCCACATCACGGTGGGCAAGGTCCGGAACCTGGTCGTGGTCAGGAAGATCGCCACGACGACCTCGTCCCAGGATGAGAGGAAGGCGAACAGGGCACCGGCGAAGACGCCGGGCAGGATCAGCGGGAACGTGATGTGCCGGAAGGTCCGGACCGGGCTGGCGCCCAGGCTGGCGGCCGCCATCTCGAGGTTGCGGTCGATCGTGCGCAGGCTGGTTGATACGCTCACCACCACGAACGGCACCGATAGCGCCGTATGGGCGATCACCAGCCCGAACACGGTGCCGGTGATCTTCCAGCGCACGAACAGGGCGAACATGCCGATGGCGATCACCACCAGGGGCACGATGAGCGGCGACAGGATCAGCCCGTTGGCGACGCTCTTGCCCGGGAACCGTCCGCGGGAGATCCCGAGCGCGGCCATGGTGCCCAGGATGGTCGACACGATCGCGGTCACCACCGCGACCTGGAAGCTGTTCCCGAATCCGGCCGTCCAGGCCGGGTCGGTGACCATCTTCTCGTACCACTGGAGCGAGAAGCCCGGCGGCGGGAACTCGAGGATCGAGCCCGAGGAGAAGCCCATCGGGACGATCACGAGGCTCGGGCCCACCAGGAACACGACGCACAGGATCCCGTAGGCGACGAGGGCCATCCGGATCGGGCGGCGCCAGCTGTCGGTCATCGCCGGCTCATCCCTCGGCCTCTCCCAGGGCGCCGTAGACGTCGCGCAGCTTCACGAAGCGCGAGGCGATGGCCAGGACCGCGAAGGTCAGCACCATGAGGACCACGGCCATCGCGGTCGCCAGGCCCCAGTTGAGGCGCTGCTGGACCTGGTCGGCGATGAACCGGCTGATCATCGTCTCGCGCGGGCTACCCAGGATCGTCGGCGTGATGTAGAAGCCCAGGGCCAGCACGAAGACCAGAAGTCCGCCGGCCACGATGCCCGGGAAGGACAGGGGCAGGAAGACCCGTCGGAACGCCTTGAACGGCGGGGCGCCCAGGTTGGCGGCCGCGCGGGTCAGCTCGGGGTCGATCCGCTGCATCACCGCGAACAGCGGCAGCACCATGAAGGGCAACAGGATCTGGGTCATGCCGATGATCACGCTGAACGTGTTGCGGATGAGGGGCAGGGGCTCGGTGATGAGACCGGTCGCCTTGAGGACGCTGTTGATCAGCCCGGTGTCGCGGAGGATCACCTCCCAGGCGAAGGTGCGGACGAGGAGGCTGGACCAGAAGGGCACCAGCACCGCGATCAACAGGAGCCCGGCCACCCGCTGGGGCACGATCGACATGAGGTACGCGTACGGGTAACCGATCAGGAGGCAGGCGATCGTCACCACGCCCGCGATGTAGAAGGTGTTGACCAGGACGCGGACGTCGGCCTCGGAGGCGAAGAACTCGGCGTAGTTGCCGAGGCCGACACCCGGTGGATCGGTGACGCTGCGGATGACCATCAGCGCCATCGGGATCAGGAACACGACGGTCAGGAACCCGACCAGGGGCATGGCCAGGAGGCCCCAGCGGGAGAAGAGCGGGCCGCGTCGGCGGCCCGCTCTGCCCTGCACCCGAGCCGGTGCGCTCATCGCCGCTCGGTCGCTCCCGACCGGGCCGCTACTTCGTCTTCCAGGCGTTGAACTGATCGTCGAGCATCTTGGCGTTGGCCACGAGCCAGGCGTCGTCGAAGTACGCCGTGGTGTCGTTGATGTTCGACGCCGCCAGGTCCGCCACCTTGTCCGGGTTGGCCTTGGCCAGCGTGTTGGTCGGGCCGTACGGGATGGAGTTCGACGGCGCCGCATTGTTCTGCTTGCAGATGGTCCAGGCGATGAAGTTCATCGCGGCATCCTTGTTGGGGGTGCCCTTCGGGATGACCCAGTAGTCGGCCGTCAGCAGCTGCTGGTTCCACTGGATCTCCACCGGCTTGTTGTCGGTGTGCTTGGCGCTCCAGGCGCGCCCGTTCCACATGAGCGACATGGCGACCTCGCCGGACCCGATCAGTTCCTGGCTCTTCGCACCGCCCGGCCACCAGACGATGCTGTCCTTGATCGTGTCGAGCTTCTTGAGCGCTCGCGGGATGTCGAGCGGGTAGAGGTCCTTGGGTGCCACGCCGTCGGCCATGAGGGCGATCTCGAACACGCCGCCGGCCGAGTAGTCGTAGATGCCGCGCTTGCCGGGGAACTTCTGCAGGTCGAAGAAGTCGGCCCAACCCTGGGGGACCTGGCCGTTCACCTTGTCGGTCCGATAGGCGAGGACCACGCCGTACGTGATGTCGGCGACGCGGTACTTGCTGGCGAAGCCCGGGATGACCTCGGAGCCGGGGATCACGTTGAAGTCCAGCGGCTCCAGGAGGTTGGCGTTGGCGTCGAGGCCGAAGTCGTTGCCGACGTCGACCGCGTCCCAGGTGACCTGACCCGACTCGACCTGGCTCTGGATCGTCGCGTTGGCTGAGTCCTCGCTCTCCGCGAACTTGACGCCGGTGGCAGCCGCGTAGGGCTCGAACCAGCCGGTCCGCTGCGCCTTCTGGTAGGCGCCGCCGTAGGAGGCGATCGTGAGCGTGGTGCCCGCCGGCGCCGTCGGCGTCGTGCACAGCGCTGCGTCGCTGGTGGCCGTGCCGAGCGTGCTGGCCGCCGCGGACGGCGCCACGGACGTGGCGGCCGATGGCGCCTGGGAAGCTGCTGCCGTGGCCGCGGTCGACGCCGCGGCGCTGGGGCTTGCCGTGGCGGACCCCCCGCCGCACGCACCGGCCAGGAACATCGTCGCCAGGAGCCCGACGATCGGGCGCGAACGGATACGCATGCCTGTCCTCCTCCTCATGGCGGACCCAGCGTGTACGCGAGGGCCCGACCCGTCACCCCCGAGCACCGCCCACCGGCAGGGGCCATCATAACCGGGGCTGAGGGGCTGGCTAGCCCTATTCGGCGCCGTGACGACCTGGGTCAGGGTCGAGATCCGGCGTGCGGGGCGAGAGACGGGAGGGAGGCACGACATGGCGACGGCCGATGGTTCCGGGGAGACCTCGCGAGCCGAGG
Organism: uncultured Chloroflexia bacterium; assembly: GCA_963809595.1. Taxonomy (GTDB): domain Bacteria; phylum Chloroflexota; class Limnocylindria; order Limnocylindrales; family CSP1-4; genus Chersky-267. The sequence goes on from CAWEKG010000004.1 coordinate 513,752, forward strand.
GCGCGCCGGTCGGACCGCCGAACGCCCTGGTCGTCCCGCGTTTCGCCGGACCGGACACCTTCGCCCGCCTGCCGCGACTCGACGACGTGGGGACGACGGCGGTCGCGATCGTCGGCGTCCCGTTCGATTCAGGGGTCACCTATCGGAGCGGCGCCCGATTCGGACCCGCCGCGATCCGGGCCGGCTCGAAGCTGCTCCGACCCTATCACCCGGCCCTGGACGTCGAGCCGTGGCGCGTCCACCAGGTCGCCGACGCCGGTGACATCGCCGTCAACCCGTTCGATATCGTGGAGGCCGTCGGCGCGATCGAGGCCGCCGCGCGCCAGCTGGCCGGGCGGGCGGACCGGATCGTGGCGCTGGGTGGCGACCACACGATCGCCCTGCCGCTGTTGCGCGCCCTCCGCGGGCGGCGCGGACCGCTCGCGCTGGTGCACTTCGACGCCCACCTCGATACGTGGGACACGTACTTCGGGATGCCGTACACGCACGGTACGCCGTTCCGGCGCGCCTTCGAGGAGGGGCTGCTCGCAAGCGACCGCTCGGTCCACGTCGGGATCCGCGGCCCGCTGTACTCCAACCGCGATCTGGCCGACGACGCCGGGATGGGGTTCGAGGTGATCTCCACGATGGACGTCGCCCGGCGCGGCGTCGATGATGCGATCGGCCGCATCCGCGACCGAGTGGGGGACGGGCCGGTCTATCTGAGCGTGGACATCGACGTCCTGGATCCCGCTCACGCGCCGGGCACCGGGACGCCTGAGCCGGGCGGCCTCACCAGCCGCGAGCTGATGGCGATCCTGCGTGGTCTCGATGGACTGGACCTCGCCGGGGCCGACGTCGTCGAGGTGGCACCCGCCTACGACCATGCCGAGCTGACGGCGCTGGCCGCTGCCAATGTCGTGTACGAGTACCTCGGCCTGTTCGCCCGGGACCCGCGAGCTCGCTGAGCGGAGGAGCGGCGGTCAGTGCTCGACGACCTGCTCGAGCGTGCCCGCCGCCTCGATCCAGGCGGTGATCTCCGCCTCGCTCGGGATCCGGCGGACGATACCCGGCCGTTCCGCCACGACCGACTGGATCGTGGCCTCGAGGTTGGTCGGGTTGCGCTGGGCCAGCTCGGCAGGTGAGCCGACGCCGGCGGCCTCGAGCAGGCCGCTGTACTGCGGCCCGACCCCGGGTACCCGCATGAGATCGATCTTGTCGACCCACTCGCGGATGAGCCTGCTGCTGATCCCCGTCGCCTCGGCGATCCTCTCCCGGTCATACGGCTTCGCGCCGGCCGTGAGCAGGTCGTCGGTCGTGTTGATCCCAGCCGCGGCGAGCGTCGCGCCGTAGGCCGGACCGATCCCCTCGACGTCCTCGATCTTCATGTGATGAGAGGTCTGCGGTTCCTCGGCGGTTGCCGGGGCCGCGACGATCGGCGCTTCGACAGGCTTGGGAGCCGCCGTCGCGACCACCACCGGCGCTGCGACCGCCGCCACGACGGGCGCCGCCACCACGGGCGCGGCGACCGGCGCCGGGGTCGGCGCGGCGACCGGCTCGGGCGCCGCCGCGGGCTCCCCCACGCCGAACGCGGCCTTGACCTCGGCCGTGCCCAGGTACCACAGGATCAGGGCCGGCATGATCGCCATCCCGAAGGCGACCCCGGTGCCGGGGAACTGGAAGAAGGCGAGGACGGCCTCGAACAGGGCGAAGCCGGCGATGATCATCGCGAAGAGACGAGCCCACGGCTGGAGGGCCCACATGCCCAACGCGGCGAGGAGCCAGATGATCCCCGTGGCGATGGCCAGCCAGCCCCACAGCCCGACGTGCTCGAAGACCGGCAGGTCGCCGAGCGCCCCGAACCAGTCGAAGCCCAGGACCCGCAGGCCGAAGAACAGGTAGCCGAACCCGGCCAGCGCGGCGAAGAAGCCGATGATCGAGACCAGGATGGGCGGGTTCTTCATTGGTGCCTCCTCCAGCATCGCCTAGGCGCACGCCACGACGGGCGAACGAGCGCCGGCCTCAGCGGACTCGACCCATTCTAGAGAACCAGACCGCTCGGGGACCAGCCCTAGCCGCGCCGTGCGGCCGCGTGGAGGCGGACGGCGCCGGCCACCCCCTTGAGCTCGACGGGGCCGATCTCCCGGAAGACGACCTCCGCCGCAGCCGATGCGGCGACGACCTCCTGGCTGACGAGCACCTCGCCCGGTCGGGCATAGTCGGCGATGCGGGAGGCCAGGTTCACCGTCTGGCCGTAGTAGTCGCCGTCCTGGAAGATCACCGGCCCGGCGTGCAGGCCGACGTGGGCCGGCGGCAGCCCGGCCTCGGTCACGCCCGCCGACATCTCGATGGCGGCCACCACGCCTCGTCCGGGGTCCGGGAAGAAGAACATCACCCCATCGCCGAGCCACTTGACCGGCCGGCCGCCGTGCTTGACCGATGATCGCTGCACCAGTCGACCGAGCTGCTCCGCGAGCCCGGCCGCCGCGGTGTCGCCCCGCTCCTGGGTCAGCCTGGTATAGCCGGTGATGTCGAGGAAGCACATGGCCGGCGGATGCTCGAGGCGACTGTGCAGGCCGGCCGCAGCCAGCTGCATCTCCAGGCCCTCGATGATGGTGCCGGTCCAGGCCTGTGCCTGCTGGAGGTGGTACATCCCGAGGATGGCCTCCTCGGCGAGGATGCTCATCCGATTGGCGAACTCGGCCCCGAGGATCTCGTCGGGCCGCTTGCCTGCCGCGATGGCCGGCATGATGACCTCGGATCGCCACCAGGCCGTCTCCGTTTCGGCCATGCGGCGCAGGCTATCGCCCTGGACCCGGAGCAGTCCCTGGCTGGCTGCCGGGTCGAACCCGACCTTGGCCTGGGCCTCGATGAACGTGGCATACGGCAGCTCATCGTCGCGGATCAGGTCGTCCGGAAGCGGCGGCGGCGAGCCGGCAGCCTCGCGGATGAGCATCAGCAACGGGACCGGGATGCCGGTCCGCTCGGCGAACTCCGCGAACGTCACGCCGCTGAGCGCCGAGAACCGCTCATAGGCCGATTCATCGAGGAAGTCGAGCGAGACCTGGCCGCTCCGGATGGCGGCGCCCAGGCCGTCGAGCGGGATGCCCGCGGAGGTCAAGCTGCCGACCATCGCCACGCGGCGGACGTCGCCCGACGTCAACCGGTCCTCGGCGTCCGGCTTGAGGATGCCCAGGTCGACCAGCCGGCGCAGCTCCCCGACGCTGACTCCGGCGCGCTCGGCCGCTTCGGCGACTTCGTACCTCTCCACGAGCCGTACTGTAGCGGCGGGCCGATGAACCGGCGGAGCACGCGCAGGCCTGATGTCGCGGAGACACTGCAGGGGGAGTGGAGCGAGAGACGGGGTTCGCACCCGCGGCATCCCGCCCGGGAAGCGGCGTTCACGTGTGGGAGACCGGGGAGCGACCAGGCGAGTCAGCCGAGGACGACCCGGATCCGGTGCGTGGCGTCATCGTCAACGAGCGGGATCGCGCCGTCGGCGCCGGGCAGCGTCTGTCCATCCAGCTCCGTGGATGCCACCCCACGGCTGACCCCACGAGGGTTCTCGACCACGATCTCGTACCTGGCGGAGTGATAGCGGAAGTCCATCTCGTAGCCCGGCCAGGCGCGGGGGATGCAGGGATCCATCTGGAGCGTCGCGCCACGCAGGTGGAACCCCAGGATCCACTCGAGGCCGGCCTGGTACATCCAACCCGCCGATCCGGTGTACCAGGTCCAGCCGCCACGGCCGACGTGCGGCGGTTCGGTGTAGACGTCGGCCGCCATCACGTACGGCTCCACCTTGTAGCGCTGGACCCCGGCCCGGGTGCTGGCATGGTTGATCGGGTTGAGGATGGAGAACAGTTCGCCCGCCTTGTCGCCATCGCCCAGCGCCGCGAAGGCGAGGACCGACCAGATGGCGCCGTGGGTGTACTGGCCGCCGTTCTCCCGGATGCCCGGGACATAGCCCTTGACGTAACCCGGGTCGACGTCTGAATGGTCGAACGGCGGGGTGAACAGGAGGACGAGACCGTCGCCGCGTCGGACGAGGTACTCCTCCACGGCAGCCATCGCCCGCTCCGCCCGCGGAGGGTTCGCGGCCCCTGACAGGACGCCCCACGACTGGGCGATCGAGTCGATCCGACATTCGACGTTCGCGGCGGAGCCGAGCGGAGTGCCGTCGTCGAAGAAGGCTCGGCGGTACCAGTCGCCATCCCAGCCATCGCGCTCGAGGGCTCGCCGGAGCGACTTCATGTGGGCTCGCCAGCGCTCCGCGCGACCACGTTCGCCGCGGGCCTCGGCGATGGGGGCGAAGGCGGCCAGGACGATGTGCAGGAACCAGCCCAGCCATACGCTCTCGCCCCGGCCCTGGTGCCCCACCCGGTTCATCCCGTCGTTCCAGTCGCCCGATCCGATGAGCGGCAGCCCGTGGGCGCCGACCGCGAGGCTCACGTCGATCGCCGCCGAACAGTGATCGAACAGCGAAGCCGACTCCGGTGAGCGTTCCGGTTGGAAGTAGGCATCGGTCTCGCCCGGTCGGAGCGGGAGTCCTTCGAGATAGGGGACGGTCTCGTCGAGGACCGTCGAGTCGCCCGTGACCGCGAGGTAGCGCTCCACCGTGTACGGCAGCCAGAGGCGATCGTCGGAGATCCGCGTACGGACGCCCCGACCCGACGGCGGATGCCACCAGTGCTGGACGTCTCCCTCCGCGAACTGATGGGCCGCCGCCCGCAGGAGGTGTTCCCGGGCGAGCTCACGCCTCGGGGTCAGCAGGGCGATCACGTCCTGGAGCTGGTCGCGGAACCCGTATGCGCCCCCGGCCTGGTAGAACGCGGTCCTCGCCCAGAGCCGGCACGCCAGCGTCTGGTAGAGGAGCCACCGGTTGAGCATGATGTCCATCGAGCGGTCGGGCGTCCGGACCTGGATCGTGCCCTCGACGTCCTCCCAGTACCTGGCCACATCGCGCAGGACGGCCGCGTGGTCGGCCGTTCGACCGCCTCGGATGAGGTCGGCCGGGTTCGTGTCTGCGTCCGCCGCGCCGAGCAGGACCAGGACCTGGGTCCGTGCTCCGGCGGCGAGCTCGAAGCTGGTCTGCAGGGCGGTGCACGGATCCATGCCCGCACCCACGGCTCCCTGGAGCCGGACTCCGCGGTCCAGGCCGGAGGGTCGATCCGGGCCGCCGTTGCGGCCGAGGAACTCGGTCCGATCGGCCGTCCACGACGTCTGTCGCCCGCCGAGGTCGAGGAAGGCGATCTGGCCCGCGAACTCCGTGTTCCACGGGTTGCGCACGAGGAGCGCACCCGTCTCCGGCTCGAGCGAGGTCACGATCCGGGGGCCGCTGTCCCCGCGCGAGGTGCCCAGCGCCCACTCGGCGTACGCGGTCACCGACAGGTGCCTGGGGCGGCCGGATCGGTTCTCGATGGTCAGCAGCGAGACCTTCACCGGTTCGTCGAGCGGGACGAACTGGACCAGGTCGAGGCCGATGCCGTCGTGGAGGTGCTCGAACCGGCTGTACCCGGCGCCGTGACTGGCCAGGTAGGTCGATCCCTCGAGGCGGATCGGCTGGGCGGTCGGGCCCCACAGCTCACCGGTCTCGTCATCGCGGACGTAGATCGCCTCGCTCACGGGGTCGCTGACCGGGTCGTTGGACCACGGGGTGAGCTGGTTCTCGCGACTGTTCCCGGACCAGGTGTAGCCCGAGCCGGACTCGGACACGAGGAATCCGAACGATGCATTCGCGATGACGTTCAGCCACGGTGCCGGGGTGGACTGTCCCGGCCCGAGGACGGCGACGTATTCCCGCCCGTCCTCGGCGAAGCCACCGAGGCCGTTGAAGAACTCCAGCTCGGGACGCGGACCGGCCCCGTCCGGCGCGGTCTGCCTCGAGCCGGTCGGTGCCGGCGGCCGAGCCATCCGCTCGGGTCGTTCCAGGCGGATGACCTGGTCGGCCAGGCTGCCCCGACGGCTGAGGAGGACGGCCCGGGCAGCCGCCTGGAGGAGTGTCCGGTCCTCGGCGGAGAGCTGGTCGCCGCGCAGGGCGTAGACCCCGCCGTGGCCCGGATGGCCGTCGCCGACCAGGACGGACTGGCTCGTCCGGACGAGCGTCTCGAGTGAGTCCTGGAGACCCTGGGCGTACGTCACGCCCTGTTCGTTCAGGATCACGAGGTCGACGTCGAGGAGCTTCAGCCGCCAGTACTCGTGGGCGCGAAGGAGCTGGCGAACGATGTCGAGGTCATCGGCCTCGTCGATCCGGACCAGGACGATCGGCAGGTCGCCCGAGATGCCGTAGGCCCACAGGCCCGGCGCGCCGCGTTCATTGCGGGCCAGCAGCCCTCCCGACGGCCGCAGCGACGGGTCCGAGAAGAGGATCCGGTTGGCCAGGCGCTGGAAGAGATGCGCTTCGTCGGCTTCGATCCCCAGGTGATGGAGCTGGACCTGGGCCTGCGTCCAGGCGAGGGTCACCGCCCGCTCGAAGGTTGCCGTTTCCCGATACTTGTCGGCCAGATCCAGGACCTCATCGCGCGACTCCGCGACGACTGTGGAGAAGATCGCGTGGATCGTCGCGCCGGGGGCGATCCTGACCCGACACCGGAGGCTGAAGATCGGGTCCAGCACCGCGCCGACCGTGTTCGAGAGCGGACGCCCGTCGATGACCGAGACCGGCGAGCGGACCGATCTCCCCCGGCCGATGAAGCGGGCACGATCGGTCTCGTACTGGATGACCCCGCCGTCCGCTTCCTCGACCGCCGCGACGTGCGCCGCCCAGATCGGCTGCTCGGTGCTGGATCTGGGCCGGCGGGTCGCCACCAGGGCGCCCAGATCGGGCAGGAACTCCGTCTCCACGAACAGGTTCTGGAAGGCCGGGTGAGCCACGTCCGCCGCCTGCGGCGCCAGGGCGATCTCCGCGTACGACGTGAGCTCGATCTGGCGGGCGTGAGAGCCGAGATTGGTCAGGGACACTCGCCGGATCTCGGCGTCATGCTCCGCCGACACGACGACGGTCAGGCCGGTCGCGATGGAGCCGTCGCGACGGGAGAACTCGGCGTGATCCTCGGCGTAGGTCACCTCATAGCGGTCCGCCTCGGCACCGCTGGGCTGGTGACCGGCCGACCACACCGCGCCGCTGTGCATGTCGCGCAGGAACAGGTAGCTGCCCCACGAGTCCCGGGTCACGTCCTCGCGCCAGCGGGTCACCGCGACGTCGCGCCAGCGGCTGTACCCGGATCCGGCGGCCGTCACCATGACCGCGTACCGCCCGTTCGAGAGCAGGTGCGTTCGAGGGATCGCGTCGTGGGGCGAGGTGAACCGACGCAGGATCGGCGGCACGAAGTCGCGCACGTCGGCTGCGCTCTTCACCTCCTCGGCGCGCGGCCGGGCCACCAGCACGTCGCGCGGCATCCGCTCCTGCAGGAGCAGCTCCGTCGCCACGACGATCGGGTCGGCATGGAACCGCTCGACCATCGCCCGGTCGTTGAGAACGTTGCCGAGCGCCACCAGCGCCATCCCCTGGTGATGAGCCATGTAGCTGCTCACGACCGCGACCGAGGCGCCCTCGGGGAGCCGGCGCGCCGTGAAGTCGAGCGCCTCGCGGAAGCCGTATGGACCGCCGGCTCCCGCCGCACTCAGCCGGGCGAAGTTCCGGACGGCGGCCTCGGGCTGGATCATCGCTCCGAGCGCGGTCGCGTACGGGGCCACGACGACATCCTCGCTGAGCCCACGCTTCAGGCCGAGGCCGGGCACGCCGAAGCTCGAGTACTGGTAGGTCTGCTCGAGGTCCCGCGCATTGAATGCCGATTCGGAGATGCCCCAGGGCACGCCGCGCTCGGCCGCGTAGCTCATCTGACGGGCAACGATCAGCCGGTAGGTGTGGTCGAGCAGGCTGAGGGCGGGCGCGCGCATCACCAGGGCGGGCATCAGGTACTCGAACATCGAGCCGGACCACGAGATGAGGGCCGAACCACGACCGACGGGCGTGAGCGCACGGCCGAGCCGGAACCAGTGGTCCGGCATGACATCGCCCTTGGCGATGGCCAGAAAGCTGGCCAGGCGGGCCTCCGACGCCAGGAGGTCGTAGCAACTCGGATCCAGGGTGCCGTCCCGGGTCCGGAACCCGATCGAGAGGAGTTTCCGGGTCGGGTCGAACAGGAAGCTGAAGTCCATCTCCCGGAAGAGTTCCTGGGCCCGGTCGGCGATCGCCGCGAGCCGCCGGACGAGCATCGCGGCCGCCGGTGAGCCGTCGCCGGTCGCGCCGATCGGGTCGGACAGCTCGGCGATCGTCGGGAACGCCACCCCAGCCGGCAGTGGGTGGAGCAGCGCGAGGTCACGAACATGGCTGTTCACGGCCAGCCGCGTCGCCTCGGCCCAGGCCACCAGCTCGCCGTCCGAAGGTTCTCCTCGGTCGGCCGTGAGGGCGGTGGCGACATCCGAGAGGGTCCGGACCTGCGCCGAGAGCTCGCTCAGGCGGGCCACCCATGCTTCGGGGGTCTCGGGGACGGCGACGCTCACCCTGGCCGGCAGCTCGAGGGCTTCGTCGAGATCCCGCCGGCTGAGCGTCTGGCTCCGCCGGTCGTCTCCGATCGCACCGGCGGCCTCACGGGTCAGCGCGATCGCATCGCCGATCCCTGCGAGCGCGGCGGCCACCGGAAGCGGCTGGTCGACCATCTGGCGGCACGCGTTGGACAGGGTGAGCAGGTGGCCCGCCAGATTGCCGCTGTCCACCGACGACACGTACGGCGGTTCGAGCGCGTGGAGGTCGCGGGTGTCGTACCAGTTGTAGAGGTGTCCCCGGAACCGCTCGAGGCCATCGATGGTCGTCAGCGTCTCCTCGATCCGTTCGACCATCTCGACGGTCCCGATCCAACCGAAGTCGCGAGCCGTGACGGTCGCCAGCAGGTACATCCCGATGTTCGTCGGCGAGGTGCGATGCGCGACGACCGGCCGGGGATCGTCCTGGAAGTTGTCCGGCGGCAGCCCATGGTCCTCGGGCCCGACGAACCTCTCGAAGAACCGCCATGTCCGGCGGGCGGTCAGGCGGAGGGCGCCGATGTCGCTGGCCGAAAGCTGCTCCGCGGCCGTCTCGGCGGGCGGCAGGCTGACCCACCTCGCGACGGCAGGCGACAGCAGCCACAGGACGATGAACGGCGCGGCGATCCAGGTAGCGCTGGGCTTGAAGGCGAGGACCAGAACCGCGGTACCGGCCGCGATCGCCGCGCTGCCCCACATCCGACGATAGAACCCGGTGAGGTCAAGGTCATGGCTGGCCTGAGCCTGTGCGGCGGTCGTCCACTCGAGCAGGTTCCGCCGGGTGACGTAGACCCGCACCAGGGTCCGCAGGATCGCGTCGATCATCAGCCATGACTGGTGGGCGAGGAACGTCAAGCCCAGCCCCACGTGGGCCGCGGCGAGGGCGATGTCCTCGCCCACGGCTCGAAGGTGGCTGCGCTTGGAGATGCCTTTCCGTCGCGGGAGCAGTCCCGCCAGGACGGGCAACATCGCCGGGACGATCGCGGCGGCCAGGACGAACGCGGTCCACAGGCCGGCCGGGACCGAAGGCAGCGTCCAGGCCGTGACCAGGGTGGCCAGTGTGAGCGGGGCGGAGGCGGTCCGGCGCAGGTTGTCCACCATCTTCCAGCGGGCGATCCCCGGGAGCGAGCCCCGGGTCTGCCGGCCGGTGCCATCCCGCGCCCGCCCGAGGATCCAGGGCAGGAGCTGCCAGTCCCCCCGCGCCCAGCGATGCTGGCGGGCCGCCGAGACCAGGTAGTTCGAAGGGAACTCATCGAACAGCTCGACATCGGTCACCAGCCCAGCCCTGACGAAGGTGCCCTCGAACAGGTCGTGACTCAGGAGTGCGTTCTCCGGGACCCGGTCCGCCATCGCCGCGGCGAAGGCGTCGACGTCATAGATCCCCTTGCCGGTGTAGCTCCCTTCACGGAACAGGTCCTGGTAGACGTCGGACACGGCCGAGGCGTATGGGTCGATCCCAGCCGACCCGGAGTAGATGCCCTGGAAGGTCGACGCCTCGTGCTCGGCCGGGAGGGTCGAGGTGATCCGCGGTTGGAGGATGCCGTAGCCCTGGGTCACCCTGCCGTCCTGCGGATCGACCGTCGGCCGATTGAGCGGATGAGCCATCGTCCCCACGAGGCGGCCCACCGTACCCCTGGGCATTCGGGTGTCGGCGTCGAGCGTGACCACGTAGCGCACGTCCGTCGGCGGGGTCGACGCGGCCCGCCCGTCGGTCAGAATGCCGGTGGTCGTGGACCCGCGCAGGAGGTCATTCAGCTCGTGGAGCTTGCCGCGCTTGCGCTCCCAGCCCATCCAGACGCCCTCGGCCTCGTTCCAGGTCCGCTTCCGATGGAACAGGAGGAACCGGGCGCCGCCGCCCGGGGCCTCGCCGTGGCGCTCGTTGAGCCGGTCGATGGCCGCCGCAGCCGCCGAGAAAACGTCATCGTCGCCGGCGACCTCCTCGGTCGGTGCATCGAGCCAGTCCGAGAGCAGCGCGAACCGAAGGTCCCCCTCGCGGTTCCCCAGGTAGTGGACCTCCAGGCGGCCGACCTGGGCCTCGACCTCCGCGACGCCGGTGAGGAGCATCGGCACGACGACGAGCGTCCGGAGCTCGGTCGGCACGCCGGTGTCGAGATCGAGCCTGGGCAGCGTCCCCGGACCCAGCACGTACGTCACGAAGCGATTGACCAGGGCGATCGCCAGATCCGACGCCGGGGCGAGTGCCAGGATCGCGACGAGGATCCCGGCCCAGGCGAATCGCCCATCCCAGCCAAGCAGGAGCGGCACGGCGAGCACCAGGCCCGTGACCAGCACGATCGTCCCGAGATACCCCACCGCCGCGGTCCGGAGGTAGGCGCGCCGCAGCCGGTCCGTCGACGGCACCCGGACGTGGAGGGCGCGCTCGAATGCCGGCCGGCCGTCGGAGATCAGGTAGTAGCCGGGATCCCGGCCCGGTGCGGCCGGGGACGGTCGGTCGCCATCCGCGAGCGGGACGGCGTCAGCCATCGCCTTGGCTCGCCGGGCGACCTCGATCTCGGGGCGTCCCGATCCGCGGGCCAGCTCCTCCACCGCGTGTCGGTAGCGATCCCGGGTGGCGAAGTCCTCGTCCCCGAACGGGTTCGGCGTCCGGAGGATCTCGTCGACCAGGCTGACGCTCTCGACGAACCGGGCCCAATCGAACCACGAGATGTGGCGCATGCTCGTGATCACGTTGCGGACGGTCACGTTCATCGTGGCCTGGCGCTGGTGCTCGATGCGGACCGTCTCATCAGGGCTGATGCCCTGGGCGTCGAGGCGCTCCTCGAGCCAGCGGAGGGCAGGAGTCACCGCGGGATCCTGGTCGCGGAGGCGCTGGAACAGCTGGACCCGGGCCGCGGTCGGGAGGGCGGTCGCCGACAGCCTCCGCAGGGCTGCCATCGCGTCCTCCGGGCCCTCGGGGCCGAGGCCCAGGAGGCCGTCGGCGATCCGATCCGCCGTTTCCCGGGCTTCCCGGCTGCGGACGATCTGCTCCGCGAGGCGGCGGAGGTTGTCGACGAGGAGGATCCGCAGGCTGATCGCGATCGCCCAGAGCTCGCCGATCGTCAGCGGCTCCACCACCTGGTAGGCCTGCACCATGCGCCGCAGACCCTCTGGGTCGAACCGGCTGTCCGTATGTGCGATGTACGCCCAGGCGAGTCCCATGACGCGGGGGTAGCCCGCAAGATGGCCCTCGGCCAGCTTCGGGAGCTCGCGGTAGTAGTCCTCCGGGAGATCGTCACGGATCTCGCGGAGCTGCTCGTCGACGATCGGGTAGTTGTCGACGAGCCACTCGGCGGCCGGTGTGATCGCCCGCTCGTCCTTGATCGCTCGAGCGAGGATGCGGTACGACTCCAGCAGGACGCGTCCGTTCTCGGTGATGCGGGGCTGGACGGCGTGCCCCCGGTGCGGCGCATCGGTGACCGCCTGGGCGGCGGCCAGGGTCTGCGCATGCTGCTCCAGCCGTTCCACGCTGAAGAGCTCCGCGACGATCGGCTCCTCGAGCCCGGCCTGCCGGCGAACCCGTCGGCGGTCGCGACCCGGCGGGTCCCGGAGGGCCCGGTCCGAGGTCATGTCCCGCGCTCGGCGCGCTCCGGCGCACGGACGATGTCTGGGGTCCCGGCCTTGCCTTCCTCGACCGTCACGCCTGAGGCCGGTGGGTCCAGGTCGCAGGGCACGGTCAGGGGATGAGCCATGTCCGTCAGGCTAGCATCGGCCTGCGGATGAAGCACTCGCCTTCGAACCCGCGACGGTCCCGCCCGCTCAGCCTGGCCCGGAGGCGGCGTGGAGGCGCACGGCACCGGGCACGCCCTTGAGCTCCACCGGACCGATCTCTGTGAAGGCGATCTCCGACCCGCCCGACGCGTCGACCACCTCCTGGCTCACGAGCACCTCGCCCGGCCGGGCGTATTCGGCGATGCGCGAAGCGACGTTCACCGTCTGCCCGTAGTAGTCGCCCTCCTGGAAGACCACGGGACCTGCGTGCAGACCGACGTGCGCCGGCGGCAGCCCGGCGCCAGCGACGCCCTCAACCATCTCGAGGGCGGCGACCACACCGGGGCCGGGGTTCGGAAAGAAGAACATGACCCCGTCGCCCAGCCACTTCACCGGTCGTCCGCCGTGCCTCACCGATGTGCGCTCCACCAGTCGGGCCAGCTTGGTTGCCAGATCGGCTGCCGCCGCGTCCCCGCGCTCCTGGGTGAGGCGCGTGTACCCAGTGATGTCGAGGAAGCACATCGCCGGCGGATGCTCCAGACGGCTGTGCAGCCCCGCCGCGGCCAGGACGGTCTCGGTCGCACCGATGAGATTGGCCATCCAGACGTGCGCCAGTCGGGCACGGTACATCACCAGGAGCGCCTGCTCGTCGAGCGCCGCCATCCCTTCTGACACCTCGGCCGAGGTCGCCCCGATGTCGGCCCCGGTGTGGCCCGCAGCGAGCAGAGGCTCGAGCACCTCGGAGCGCCACGTGTCGCCCGACGTCTCGGCGATGCGACGCAGGCTGTCGCCGATCACGCGCAGGTTCCGCTCCACGGTGATCGGCCGGAACCCGAGGGCCAGCTGGAACTGGAGGAGCGGCACGATCGACATCTCGTCCTCGCGGACGCGGTCCCCGGGGGCCGGCGCGGCTGAGCCGGTAGCCTCGCGCACGGCTGTCAGGAGATGCAGTTGGACGCCGGTCCTGACGCTGAGCGCCTCGAATGTCTCGCCGGTGAGCGACGTGAAGAGCCTGTAGGCGGGATCGTCAATGAAGTCGAGAGAGAGGTCGCCGCGTCGCAGCGCGTCGGCCAGGAGGTCGAGCGGGATGGCCGCAGCCACCAGGCTGTGCACGACGCCCACCCGCCGAACGTCGCCCTCGGAGAACCGGTCCCCGGCGTCCGGCGTGAGGATGCCCACTTCGACCAGCCGGCGCAGCTCGTCGACGCTGACCCCGGCCCGCTCAGCCGCCTCGGCGACTTCGTACCTCTCCACGAGCCGTACTGTAGCGGCCCGCCGAGTCGACGCCCGGCGTCGGTCGTCGCCCGCTGCGTGCCCTACGACCGGGCGCGGTACCAGGCGATGCCGCCAAGGTAGGCGAGCCCGAACAACCCGCCCATCAACGCATAGGGCATGGCGTCGCCGCCCCGGAACTGCGTGACGAGGAACGCCGCGACCAGCGCCACCGCGAGCGCCTGCGCCGCGAGTGACAGTGCCCGCAGGTTGATCGTGTCCCAACGTTCGTCGCGCGGCATCCCGGAGAGCAGGCTCGCGACGTCCGACCGCGACTGGAGCGCCACGAGCACGATCGCGTAGCCCACGACGATCCCGAACGAGATCGCTGCTTGCGCCGGGCTCGCGTTCTGACCCAGCAGGGAGGCCGCGATCAGCAGGCCGAGGACGAGCCCAACGGCCGGTACGAGCCACCTAGTCATGGTCTTCGTCATGGAACAGCTCCTCGATGGGCCGGCCGAAGTAGCGGGCGATCGCGAACGCGAGCGGCAACGATGGCAGGTAGCGACCGGTCTCGATCGCGTTGACGGTCTGGCGCGACACGCGCAGCGCCTCCGCGAGCTGGCCCTGGCTGAGCCCTCGCCGTTCGCGCAGGATCCGCACATCGTTCGTCATCGCCTGTCAAGGTACCTTGTCAGGGTGTGTGTGTCAAGGAACCTTGACAATGTCGAGGCGACGGCTTTGGGACCCGGCCCCCTGCTCCTGCAACTGGACGCAGAGTTGGCGGCACGCGGTGCGGATCGGGCGTCGGAACCGGACCTGGCCACGCGGCGGGCCGCTGGGCCGTTGGGCCGGGATCCAGCCGCTGACGACCGTCGGCTGACCTACGACGGGTCCCGGCGCCACGACGGGTGCGGCGCCGCGGCGATCCGGCGCTCGCTCGTCAGGCCAGGACGAGCCCTTCGATGCCGGAGGAAACAGGATCCGGTTGACGCATCATCCGGAACGAGGTCAGCAGCCCGAGCACGCTCGCGAAGATCGGGATGAGGAGCGCCACCTGCAGGGCGAACGGTCGAGCTTCGGTGTTGATGCGGATGATCTCGGCCTGAACGGCCGGCGGCTGACCGGCCAGCAGGACCTCGAGATCCGTGTTCGTCATCACCTGGGCGTCGTGCTCGAGCACGTCGGCGACGGCTTGCTGCTCGGCCGGGGAGAGGACGATGCTCTCCTCGGCAAGCTTCGTGAAGCTGAAGGCGAGCGTCGCGAGCATGATCGCGCCGGCGAACGCCAGGCCGAACGACAATCCGAAGGAGCCGGCCGCTGAGTTCACACCGGCGGCCTCGCTGACCCGCTCCTCGACGATCGGTGCCAGCGTGTAGTTGTTGAGTTGGGACACCAGCAACCCCAACCCGGTCCCCGCGATCGCCAGGGGGATGGCCAGGTACCAGCCCGCGTCGGCCCGCGGGACGATCGGGATCAACAGGACCATCCCGATCAACAGGAGCCCGTATCCGGCCCTGATGGTGCTGCTGGGCCGCCTCGACCCGGACCGCCGGCCGGCCAGGATCGCGCTCCCGAACATGCTGAGCGAGAGCGGCGCCATGGACAGGCCCGCCTGCAGGGCGTTGTACTCGAGGACCATCTGCAGATAGATCGGGATGGTGATCATCGCGCCGCCGAGCGCGATGTTCTGGAGCATCTGCCCGGAGATCCCCAATCTGAACAACGCCGACTTGAACAGGTCGGGATCGATCAGGGTCGGCTTGTCCTCTCGCTTCCGGCGCACCAGCCAATAGGCGAGCGCGGCGAGCGAGATCGCGCCGATCGCCAGGAGCAGGGCGACGGACTCGCCCCCTTCCTGCCACGCGAGGATGCCCAGCACCAGACCGCCCATCCCGAGGACTGACAGGACCGCCCCGACGATGTCGACCTGCCGTGGCCCCGTGTACGGCACGTCCCGGACGAGCCGGCTGCCCAGCAGCACGATCGCGATGACGCCGACCTCGAGCAGGAACGCGACGCGATACGACAGGAAGGTCGTGATGAAGCCGCCGATCAGTGGTCCGATCGCCGCCGCGATCGCCGCCGCCGCCCCGACCAGGGCGTACGTCGCCTTCTGAGCCGCCCCTTCGAAATTGCCGTGGATGAGCGACTGCATCGCGGGCAGCAGGAGGGACGCGCCGAGGCCGCCCACCACGGCCCAGAGGATGAAGATCGGCACCACGCTCTGGGCGAGGGCCATCGCCAGAGCGCCGACCGCGTAGGCGAGCAGACCCAGGATGTAGGCCCGCTTGCGTCCGAAAAGGTCGCCGATCTTGCTGCCGATCAGGATGAAGGCGGCCGACACGAGGGCCTCGAGCGCGATCGCGGACTGGATGGCGCTCACCGTCGTGCCGAGGTCGGCGACGACCGCCGAGATCGACACGTTCATGATCGACGTGTCGACGACCAGGACGAACATCGCCATCGCCAGCAGGATCGGAAGGCGCCGATCGGTGGGGGTCGTCGCCGGGACCTGGGATCCGGCTGCGCCGGTCACGCGCGCACCACGACTGGCAAGTCGGGACATCCTGGACTGCGCATGATCGGGCTTCCCTCCACCCAGAGACCGGATTCGTCGGTTCCAACACGCATCGTACGGCACCGAAGTGATGCCAGAAGGCGATCAGACCTGGCGCACCCGAGCACGCCGTAGCCGTCGGCACCACCCATCCCGGCATCCATGCCACCCGGGCGTGCACTGGCTTCCGCGTCACGACATCATTCACCGGAGAGGCCCGACCCCCCCGGGAGACATTGGTGCCCCAACTCGCCCTCGTTGCTCTGGCGATCCTCACCTACGCGCTGACTGCCGTCCGTCTCGACCGACTGTCGATCAGCGGTCCGATCGTCCTCGTGACGGTCGGGGCGCTCCTCGGGCCGGCGGGCGTCGGCGCGGTGACCGCTCCGGCGACATCCGAGCCGTTCCGCGTGCTCGCCGAACTGACCCTTGCGCTCCTCCTGTTCTCGGATGCTTCGACGATCGGGCTCCGCGAGGCCGGCGGCATCGCGTGGCTCCCAGGACGGCTGCTGGCATTCGGGTTGCCGCTGACCATCGTCGGCGGGGCGCTCGTCGGGTGGCTGCTGTTCCCCGCACTCGGCGTTGGCTTCGCCCTTGTCCTGGGGTCGATCCTGGCGCCGACCGATGCGGCGCTCAGCCTGCCCGTGCTCCTCGACCGCGCGATCCCCGTTCGGATCCGCCGCGCGATCAACATCGAGAGCGGCCTGAAC
The DNA here is from genome assembly GCA_963809595.1 of uncultured Chloroflexia bacterium. GTDB lineage: Bacteria > Chloroflexota > Limnocylindria > Limnocylindrales > CSP1-4 > Chersky-267. The sequence continues at coordinate 530,444 of CAWEKG010000004.1, forward strand.
GACGGAATCGTCGCGCCATTCGTGACCCTGTCCCTGGCGATCGCTGTGGCCGAAGAGGCCGCCGGGAACCAGAACTGGCTCGTCGAGGCGGGTGAGGAGATCGCCCTGGCGATCGTCGTCGCGATGGTCGTCGGCGGTCTTGGCGGTCGCCTCACCATCGAAGCCCGCAGGCGGGGCTGGGCATCGCAGGGCTCCGAATCCCTCGCTGTCGTGGCGCTGGCGATCTTCGCGTATGCGGGTGCGACCGCGATCGGCGGGAACGGCTTCGTAGCCGCGTTCGGTGCCGGGATCGCCTTCCGGACGGCGACCGCGCTCTCGGAGCCGTCCGTCGAGTTCGCCGAGTCGATCGGACTGGCTGCGTCCTACCTCGTGTGGCTGCTGTTCGGGGTCGCACTCGCCGGTCCTGTGATCACAGCAGGGTTCGACCCGGCTCTCGTCGGCTACGCCCTTCTCAGCCTGACGATCGTGCGGATGGTTCCCGTAGCCATCTCGCTCGTCGGTGCGCGTCTTCGACCCGACACGGTCGCCCTGATCGGCTGGTTCGGGCCGCGTGGCCTGGCCTCGGTGGTCTTTCTGCTCGTCGCACTCGACGACCTGGGTCCGGCGCATCCTGCCACCGACGCTCTCGTGCGAGCCGTCACCTGGACCGTATTGCTTTCGGTGTTCCTCCATGGCTTGAGCGCGGGTCCGGTCGGTGCCTGGTACGGTCGAAGGATCGCTCGGGCTGAAGCGAGCGATTGGGAACGTGGCGGTGCTGATGAGCCTCGGATCAGCCGCCGTCATTCGTGGGCCCGACCGCCGAGCGAGGGCGACTGAGACCGGGATCGCCCCCAGGAAGCGGCAGGCTCTCACGCGCCAGCGGCGTGTGGCGCTGAGCACGGAGGGGGGAGCTAGAGCGGGAGACGGGATTCGAACCCACGGCATTCTGCTTGGGGACCAGACCGTGACGGCCGCGGGCCGAACCTCCCCTGCCCGCTCAGGCACTCCAGCGGGCGATGAACTCCGCGGGCGGGATGATCTCGATCTCGCTCCAAGCCCGCAGGTCCAGGAGGTGCCGATCGCCGCTCACGATCACGTCCGCGTCAAGAGCGCGGGCTGCCTCGAGAACGCGGTCGTCCGCCGGATCAGCCGTGACGACCCGGACAGCTTCAATTGGCGAGGAGTGGGCGCGACGTCCCGATCTCAAGACGCCCCTCAAGGGCAAGGCGGTAGACCGCTTCCGGCTTGCCCCTCCGGAAAGACGTAGGCCGAAATCGTCGGCGCCGCCGGGCGGCACAGCCACGTCGCGAGTTCTGCCACGCGTCGGGTCGTCGGGCAGCTACCGGCCCGCCGGTTGCCACGCGCCCCAGGCCACGCCGGAGACGAGGAGCCGGGTGTCGGACCCGTCGACGTCCGTCGACCACAGGGACGGTGTATCGACGTCCATGCTGTAGAGGACGCGTCTGCCGTCGGGCGAGAACCCAAGCGGCCTGATCGGATGTTCGACGCTCGCGGTCACCAGAGTCCGGACCTCCCCGCTCGCCACGTCGATCACGACCAGCTCCCGGGTGGCCGTGATCAGGTTGCCGTCGTTGTCACGCGTTGCGTCGCGCATCGTCGGGACCCCGACGAGGTCACCCGCCGGCGACACGATCAGCTGCCTGGCCATGGCCACATCGATCGTGCGATCCGGCCCCACGACGAGGCGCGTCGCCCGGAGGTCGGTGGTTTGCGCGACATAGACCGCGGTCGTCGTCGGCCCGATCGACCCGAAGAACGCGACCGTCTCCCCGTTCGCGGACATCGTCGGCGCCGAGACGGTCACCCGTTGCCCGCTTGCGTCCGTGACCCACCGGCGCGGCTCGCTCCGGTCGATGGGCAGCCGGAGGCTCCGCACGACGATGGACGCGCCGTCGGGGCCCCAGAGAGGATCCCAGTCTCCGTAGAGTGGGTAGCCGGGCGGCATGGTCAGCCGGGACTGCAGCGCGCCGTCGAGCGCGTAGCGCAGGCTCGATCCAGCGCCGCTCCGCTTCATCGTGGACATGGGTCGCGAGCGTCTCGGCAAGCTTCTCCCGGGTGGTCACCTCGTCGTCCGTCTCGACCAGACCGGCGCGCTCGCGGACCATCTCGCCGAGCGCCCAGAAGCTGATCCCGTCCCCGTAGGCGGGGCTGCGCCCGTCGTGCCACCAGACGGTCTCCACGAGCCCATCGATGTACTTGAGGAACTCCCAGGCGAGCCGGCTCTTGCCGATGCCGGCCGGCCCGATCACCGAAACGAGTCGCGCCCGCTGTTCCCGGCTGGTCACGTGGAACAGGTCCTTGAGCAGGCGCAGCTCATCGTCGCGACCGACGAACGGAGCCTCCAGGGCCTCAGCTCGACCACGACCCCGACGCTGCGCGAAGACCCGGAGCGCTCGCCACGCTGGCACGGGACTGGCCTTGCCCTTGAGAGTCTGGTCCCCGACCTCCTCGAACGAGATCGCCCACGAAGCCGCGCGCTGGGTCGCCTCGCCCACGAGGACGGTCCCGGGGATCGCGACCGATTGGAGTCGGCTCGCGGTGTTGACGAGATCGCCGGCGACCATCCCCTGATTGGTCGCGCCGATGGTGACTGCGGCCTCCCCGGTCATGACGCCGGCCCGGGCCGCGATCCCCGGGCCGAGCGTCTTGACGGCATCGACGAGCTCGAGACCGGCCCGCACTGCCCGCTCGGCATCGTCCTCGTGTGCGGTGGGAGCGCCCCAGACCGCCATGACGGCGTCGCCGATGAATTTCTCGACCGTCCCGCCGTGGCGACCCATCACGTCCCGGGCGAGATCGAAGTAGCGGCTCAACAGGTCTCGGGTGTCCTCCGCGTCGTGTCCCTCGGCGATCGTCGTGAAGCCCACGAGATCCGCGAACAGGATCGAGACCAGCCGGAGTTCGGCGATGGGAGTCGGGCTAGCCGTGGGAAGCCGAGGCCCGCTCGTCGCCGCCTCGGCGGCTCCGCCGAGGAGCGGCGTGGCGCATTCGCCGCAGAACTTCTCGCCCGGTTGGTTGGCCGCGCCACATGATGGGCAGACGGTCCCGAGCGGCGTCGCGCACTCGGAGCAGAACTTCCGGCCAGGTCGGTTCTCGGTCCCGCAGGCTGAGCAGAGCACTCGGGTCTCCGGAGCGACGTGTTGAAGCGAGGGTAGCGTACGCGGCCCGCCACGGACAGGCGGGCGGTACGGCCTGTCAGATGGCCCGGGGCCCGTGCCGAGGCCGAAGCCTCCGCGTGGGCCGCGCGGTCGCCGGCTATCGGCTGCCTAGTCGGATCGTCGACCACGGGAGGTGGCGGCGGCGATCGTCCCGAACCGCCGGAACCGGCCGACCGACCCGGCCGAGCAGCCCTGCAGCCGTCAGCGCCACTCGACGTTCACGACCTCGATCGGCTCGGACAGGCCCTTGAGCGTCGCGCTTCGGAGACCGGATGTCCTGTGCGACTCTCCGACCGTGGCGACGCTTGCGACGATGTCACCGGCGCCACCGAGGGCCGCGATGCGGGCAGCCTCATGGACGCCCTTGCCGTGGAAGTCGCCGCCGACCTGCGTCGCGTCCGATGCATGCAACCCGATCCGGACCCCGGGCGCGAAGCCCTGCGTCGAGCGATGCTCGGCGAGTCGCCGCTGGATCGCGATCGCCGCGGCCACCGCAAGGTCGGGCGAATCGAAGCTGACGAAGAACCCGTCGCCGGTGGTGGAGATCTCCTCGCCGCTATGGGTCGTGAACACTTCACGGAGGGCCGTGTTGTGCCAGCGGAGCATCGTCTCCCAGGCCTCATCGCCGAGCGCCTCGACCAGGTTCGTCGAGCCGACGATGTCGGTGAACATGAAGGTCCGGAGGACCCGCCGGGCCGGGCCGCCCTTGCCACGCAGCTGCCAGGGCAGGAGCTCCGCGACGTCCTCGAGGATGACGGCCGCGGTCGGACACGCGAACGCGGCGGCGCGGAGGACCTCCTCGTCGACGGTGTCCTCCCCGACGACGTCGCTCTTGCCGTAGTCGCCGGCAAGCCAGTCGAAGGCCGTCGGGGCGAGGGTGATGCAGTTCCCCGCGCCGATGCACTTGTGGCGGTCGACCCGCGCCCGGATGGCCATCAGCGCGACCCCACCGTGGCGAGCCCACGGAACGCCAGCGACGTGGCCTCGGCGCGGCTCGAGGTCCCCAGCCGAGCCTGCAGTCGCGTCAGGCGCTGGGCTACTTCGTCCTCGCCGACGGCGAGGTCGGCGGCGATCTCGGCGTTCGTGCGGCCCTCGGTCAGGAGCTGCAGCAGCCGGCGCTCGACATCGTCCAGGCTGGGCCCGGCTGCAGGCGCCGAGGACACCGGGGTGTGGCCGGCGGTCTCGCCAGCCACGGCGCCGGCAAGGGGCGGCACATCTATCGGGCCGGCGAGCTCGACGAGCTCGCGCCCGACGGGCCCGGTGAGCCACCGGACGCGGATCGCCTCGTCCGCGGTTCCCTGCGCGATCTTGGACAGCGTCGACTGGAGGAATCCCCGAACGGATCCCTGGACCTCCGGCGGCGCCCCTGCGAGCAGCGCCCGGGCTGCCGGGATCACGATCTCCAGGCTGACGTCCTCGTGCAACCCGGCCTGGAGGGCCTCGAGGGCCGCACCTCCGGCCATGACGGCGCCCGGGATGTCGCCGCGCACCAGGGCGACCGTGGCCAACGCGGCGTCGGCCTGAGCGCCCCACGGCGCGTGCCCGGGCAGGAGCGGCACCAGCTCCTTCACCTGCGCCGCCGAGCGCTCGACGAGCTCCACGAGCGCCGCGTCCGGTGCGTCGCCCTCGTGCGCCGAGCCGTCGGACGGGCCGACCCGGACGAGCCGCGCCGCCTCGATCGTCAGGCGGGCCAGGGCCTCGCACCGGGCGGACGCCCGCTCGCCCTCGGTCGCCAGCTCGACGGCGTGCTCGAGATGACGACGCATGCCCTCGATGTCACCCGCACCCGCCCTGGTCATCCCGCGCCATGTCTCGAGCTGTCGGGCGCGCGGTCGCGACGGGGCCATGGACGCCGCGGCGGCGGCCAGACCGATCCATCGCTCCGCCTCGTCGACGTCACCGAGCTCAAGCAGGCCCATCGCCACGCCGCCGGCGGCGAGGAACTCGATGGTCCGGTCGCCCTGGAGCCTGGCCGCCCGATGGGCGTCCTCGCCGCGGGACAGCGCCAGGTCGGGCACCACCTTGGCCCTGGAGTACACGTGGACGCCGAACAGCATCTGGAGGTCCAGGCGGGCCCGCTCGCTCTCGGTGACGAGCTCGGACAGGCGGCTCGTCACACGCCGGATCTCCTCGAGATGCCGCGCCGAGGACGAGAGGTGCATGACCGGCCCGTATTGGGCGTAGGCCATGGCGATGACCGTCGACATGACGCCCGTTCGGTCGCCGAGCCGCTCGAAGATGCCCAGGGCCCGCTCGAGGACCTGGGTCGCCTCGACGAACAGTGGCCCGACCGGCGTCGACAGGAGCAGCTCCTCGACGGTGGCGCCCGTGGCGAGGACGGCGAGCACGTCGTTCGCACGGCCGGCGAGGACCTCGCCGGCGAACCACGCGCGCCCACGCGCGAAGTCGATCGTCCCGATCTCTCGGAGGGCGGCGGCGAGGCTGCGCTCGTCGCCGAGCTGCTCCGCCAGTTCGATCGCGCGGCGGTAGGCCTGCTCGGAGCCGTCGAGGTCGGTCTCGACTGCTGCGGCGCCGAACGACTCGCCCAGCGGGCTCCGCAGGAGGGCCTGGCCCAGCTCGAGCGACGCCCGGAGCTCCAGTGCGCCGTCGCCCAGCTCAGCCGCGCGGGCGCCGACGCGGCGGGCGAGCTCCGCGGCGGCGTCCTCGTCGTGGCTCATCCGGAGCGCCGATGCGCGCCGGAGCTGCACGTCGAGCTCGACCTTCGGATCGCGCATCGCCTCGGCGAGGGCGGCCAGCTCGGCCAGGCCGTCCAGCCGCGCGTCCGTCCGGCGGAGGACGGCGAACGCGTCGTCACGGGTCGCGAGGAGGACCCGCCGGTCGGCCGGCGCCGACACGACCGGGAGCGCCTGCTCGACGAGCCGGAGCGCCTCCTCGGGGGCATTGGAGGCGAGGGCGGCCGTCGCGGCGTCGATCGAGAACCGGGCGGCCCGCTCGGTGTCGCCGGCCGCGAGCGCGTGCTGAGCGAGCATCGGCAGGCCGGCGGGGGCGGGGTCGCCACCCTCCAGCAGCAGGTCGACGACCGCTGCGTGGACCTGCCGGCGACGGGCCGCCGACAGCTGGTTCGCGGCGAACTGGCGGACCTGCTCATGGGTGAACGTGTAGTCCGCGGGCTCGCCCTCCGCCTGCGGGAGCAGGAGGCCCGCCCGGACGGCAGGCCCGAGATCGTCGGCGAGCGGGTCGGCACCGTCGCCTGGTCCCGCCCCGCCGCCCTGGTAGGCCGCCTCACCGGGCATTGCGCGCACGCGAGCCGCCTCCGCCGCGACCTCGCCGTCACCCACCCGCATCCGGATCGCCCTGAGGTCTCGAAGGCTGAAGCTGCGGCCAAGGATCGCCGCGTCGCCGAGCGAATCCCGCGTCCGGGCCGGGAGTCGCGCGGCGCGGCGATCGATGAGCGTCCGGACCGCGGATGGGACGAGCCGGGCCGCGTTGCGGCCGAGCCGCCACTCGCCATCGATCTGCTGGAACGTGCCGGCCTCGCGGTGCGTCCGGGCCAGCTCTTCGACGATGAATGGCACGCCTTCCGACTGGGCCTGCACGGCGGCCGCGGATGCAGCCTCGACCGGACCGCCGAGGACCCGCTTGAGGAGCTCAGCCGTCTCCACCGAGCTGAACCGGCCGGGCCGCAGCCGTCGGACGAGGCCCATCCGCTCCATGTCGGCGACGAAGTTCACCGCCTCGGTGACCGACGCGAACTCATCCGGCCGGATCGTGAGGAACAGGAAGACCGGCCGATCGGCGTCGCTCCGGACGACGTAACGGAGGAGCCGGAGGGAGTCGTCGTCGGCCCACTGGACGTCGTCGATGAGCAGCGCCAGCGGGCGGATCCCAGCGAGCGTCGAGATCGCGACGCCCGCGAGGTCGAAGGCCCGGAGGAGCTTCGCGTCCGGCGACATGGTCTCGAACCCCGGCTCGTCGCGCCCGGAGATGGCCTCGACCACCCGCCTGACGGCAGCCTCCGCCGGCGTCCCTGCCGCCGTGTCGTGGATCGCGCTGGAGGCGAACAGGCTACGTGCGACGAGGAACGGGCCGCGGATCTCCTCGTCGGCCGTGATCGCGGCACAGGTGAACCCGCTCGCCGACGCGAGCTCGCTGGCGGCGAGCAGCAGGCGGGTCTTGCCGATGCCCGGCTCGCCCTCCAGGGTCACCGCGGTGAGGCGGCCGGACGCCTCGCGCAGCTCCTGGGCGACCGCGTCGAGCTCGGCGCTCCGCCCGATGACCGCGCCCGTCGCGCGGCGCAGCTGGACCGCGAGCGAGCACTGGGGCCCGACGAGGGGGTCGAGCGCACTTCCGTCGGCCACCCGGGGGGCCGTGCCGTGCCCGGTGGACGTCGATCCGTCCAGCATGCGCCGGATTATGACGCCGCGGCGCGGAGGCCGAGATCGGGCGACCTCATGTCGCGGCCAGAAGCTGGTCGGCGTACTTCTCGAGCGACCGCGCCACCTTGGCCAGCGGTTCCATCAACGCCGGCGTACACAGCTCCCCACAGCGGACGGCGAACGCGGCCGCATCTCGCAGGCGCTCCTCCATCAGGATCCATGCTGCCTCCCGATGCGGCAGCAGGTAGTCGACCTGGTAGAAGAGCTCGAACCCCGGGCCCGCGGTGACGCCTGGCAGGTCGGGGCCGACGGGCAGCGTCGTGACGACGGTCCCGAGCGGCCTGATCGCGGTGTACATCAAGCCCACCGAGACATCGGCCAGGACCGCGAGCTGCTCCGGCGACTCGTTCGTATGGGCGAAGTAGCGGGACAACAGCTGGAGCAGCACTTCGTAGGCGACGTTGAGCAAGTCCATCGCGCGCGTCGTGCCCGGATCGGTGATCAGCGGCACCATGACCCCGCTCGGCTGTGGCCGGACGTTGGCCGCCACGACCGGCCGGGCGGGCTCGAAGGTCGGGTCAGTTCGCTTGATCTCAAGGTATTCGTCAAGGATCCCCAGAAGGCGCCCGAAATGGGCATCGCGCCACTCGCCGCGGGCTCCCTCACCCTGCTCGACGATGGTGTCGATCGCCTGCTGCGCAGATCGGAGGTCGGTGACCGCGACGAGCTCCGGCCACCGGAAGTGTTCCTCGCTCGCCTGCGCGTTCGCCGGCCCGATGAACAGGCGCTCCGGGCCAAGCCGATCGGCCAGATGCTCCAGGCCGGCCTGGATGGACCGGTAGAGCTGGCCGATCGTCTCGAACTCCTGCAGGTGCGGGACGATCTCGTCGTGCTCGCCGTGCGGCAGCGCGACGGCCTGCGCGACCGCCTCGAACCCCTCGGCATCCTCGACGTCCATCCCGTCGGGCCGCTCGAGGAAGGCGAAGTGGCGGAGGGCGGGCTCGCCGAATGGCACCAGCTCGATCCGGACTCCGGCCGGGTAGGCGTAGGCAGGCATCGGGAAGTTCGGTCGGGCTAGGCGCGGGGCCGCCCCGACCGCCGTCAGCAGGTTCTGGACGAGCGCGAGGTGGAGCATCTCCTGCTCGCCGATCTCCAGGAGTGTCTTGCGCCAGCGCTGGACGGCGGCGAGCGTCTCGGGGGTGAGCCCCTCCTCGAGCTTCTGCTTGAGCGAGAACGCCGCGAACAGGTACTGGACCATGATCAGGTGCTCGAGCTCGGCGGCCTTCCCGAGCGTGTAGATCAGCGCCTCCCGGTGCTCGAGGCCCCCTGTGTGCGCATCATCCGGCCCCCTGCGGACATCCAGGACGCTGGCGAGCGGACCGTGCGGGCCGGGCGTGACACTCTCTGTCATGGAAACCTCTCTCGGCTGGCTGGAGCGATCGAGCCGGGCTGGTAGAGGCGGTCGTCCTGGTAGCACCACCACCAGTCCTCGTCGGGCTGCGCTGTCCGCATCATCGGATGCGCCGTCTCGCGGTAGTGGGCCGTGGCATGCCGGTTCGGGCTCAGATCGCAGCAGCTCGTGCGCCCGCAGGTGAGGCACTGCCGCAGATGGACCCAGGTGCCGCCCATCTCGACGCACGCGGAGCAGACGTGGAGGGGCGGGTCAACGCGGATGTCGGGCTCGAAATGCTCGCAATGCGGCGTCACGTGACAGCTCGTCCGATGTGCTCGCGGGGGGCTGATCCACGCTTCAAGCGTCTTGACGCGGACACTACCACCGAACGCGCGAGGACCTGCGAAGCCCACGTCGTCCGGCGCGCCAGCTGGTCGTGCGTCGTGGCGCCGATCCTGCTGATCACCGTCACGAACGTCCCAACCCCTCTCAGCCGGCGGGCGGAGATCGCTTGAAGGGCGGCAGCCCCGGACGCGGTGGCGTTCGTGTCACGCGCCCGGAGGGCATCGAGCGCGCGCGAACCCCACCCGACGCAAGGCGTCCACCACTCCCATCTGTACGCCCGCTCCGCCGCTCACGAACACTTCGGCGGGATCCCGCGCCGCTTGGTGACGAACGCCTCTGGCCCTCCCGGAGCCCGTCGGCACATCCTGCCGTCGACGAGGGCGACGCGCGGGCCCAATGCTGGTCGCCTGGACGGCACCGACCCGTTGGCGACAGACCGAGGAAGGACAGACGATGAAGGCGATCGTGCAGGAACGCTATGGCTCGGAGGGGATGCTCCGGCTCCAGGACATCGACAAGCCGGAAGTCGGCGATGGCGAGGTCCTCGTGCGAGTGCACGCGGCATCGATCCACGTCGGTGACTGGGTGCTCATGGGCGGCAAGCCGTTGGTCATGCGCATGGCGACCGGGCTGCGCCGACCGAAGCACCCCATCGCCGGCACCGACGTCTCGGGGACGGTTGAGGCGATCGGCGCGAACGTGACTGGCTTCCGACCGGGTGATGAGGTCCTCGGGTGGGTCGCGGGGGCCTTCGCCGAATACGCCGGTGCGACCGAGGACCACTTCGTCATGAAGCCGGCCAACCTCACATTCGAGCAGGCTGCGGCAATCGGCGTCTCCGCCACCACCGCGCTCCAGATGCTGCGCGACCAGGGCCACGTCCAGCCGGGCCAGAAGGTCCTCATCAACGGCGCGTCGGGTGGCGTGGGTACGTTCGCGGTGCAGATCGCCAAGGCCTTCGGCGCGGAGGTCACCGGCGTCACCAGCACGCGGAACGTAGAGCTGGTCCGCTCGATCGGCGCCGACCATGTCATCGACTACACCCAGGAGGACTTCACGCAGGGCGGTCCGCGCTACGACTTCATCCTCGACAACGTGGGCAACCACTCGTTGTCGCAGACCCGGCGCGCACTGACTCCCACCGGGAAGCTGCAGCCGAACGGCGGCGGTCACTCGGGCGGCGCCCTGGGGACCGTCATCAAGGCGATGGTGATGTCGATGTTCGTGCGCCAGCAGCTGGGCCCGTCGATCAAGTTCCAGAACCACAAGGACCTCGTCGCCCTCAAGGAGCTCGTCGAAGCCGGGAAGCTCACCCCGGTCATCGACGGCAGCTATCCCTTGGATGAAACGCCCAGGGCGATCGGTCATGTGGGAGATGGGCATGCGAAGGGGACGGTCGTGATCACCGTGCCACTTGGTGTCGGTCCTGCCTGACCAGAGCTGGCCGATCGCCGGCAAGGACGTCCTGCGAACGCACGAACTGGAGACCCATGAGAGCAATCGTGTGCACGGACTACGGATCACCGGCTGTTCTTCGACTCCGGGACGTGCCGAAACCCGTCCCGAAGGACGACGAAGTGCTGGTTCGGATCCGCGCCACGACGGTCAGCGCGGCCGATTGCGAGCTGCGGCGATTCGACTTCGCCCCCTGGATCTGGGTGCCGATTCGGCTGGCGTTCGGCATCCGCAGACCGAGACAGCCCGTGCTCGGGCAGGAGCTTGCCGGTGACGTCGAGTCGGTAGGCAAGGACGTCAGGTCGCTCCGGAAGGGTGATCGGGTCTTCGCGGCAACGGGCATCGGCCTGGGAGCCTACGCGGAGTACATCTGCCTGAGCGAGACCCCCAAGACCGGGACGATCACGACGATGCCCGCGAACCTGAGCTACGAGGAGGCCGCGGCCGTCCCCTACGGGGGAGGCGAGGCCCTGCAGTTCCTGCGAAGGGCTCACGTCCAGAGCGGACAGAGGGTCCTGGTCAACGGCGCGGGAGGGAGCTTCGGCACGTTCGCGGTCCAGCTCGCCAAGGTCCTCGGGGCTCACGTGACCGCGGTGGACGGTGCGCCGAAGCTGGAGATGCTGCGCGCGATCGGTGCGGACCGGGTCATCGACTACGCCCAGGAGGACTTCACCGACAGCCCCGAGACGTACGACGCCATCTTCGATGTCGTCCGAAACACGCCGTCCGGTCGCATGGTGAGGTTGCTGACCGAGAACGGTTGGCTGCTGATGGCCAATCCGGGCTTCCTGCAGATCGGTCGTGCCCGGTGGGCTGCGCGGGGGAGCGGGAAACGGGTGTCGATCTCAGGATCGAGCGGCACGAGCGAGGACCTGGCCTACCTGCGCGGCCTGGTCGAAGCGGGACGGCTGCACCCGGTCGTCGATCGGCGCTTCCCGCTCGAGCAGATGGTCGAGGCCCACCGGTACGCCGAGACCGGCCAGAAGCTGGGGAACGTCGTTGTCGTCGTCGCATAGTTGCGGCCGCGATCACGGTCTCCCCGCGGGGCCAACAGCCCGCTGAGACCTATTGGCCAGCGGGAGATGGCGCGCCCGGAGCGCCTCGGGGCCCCCACCTTTGGAGTGCATTGGACCCGCGCCGCTCGTCGCTCGGGCGGCGCGATCAGGCAGGGACTATCGCGACGCCGCACGCGCAAGCAGGCTGTCGCGATGAGCGTGGACGGGAACGGTGGAGCGGGAGACGGGATTCGAACCCGCGACATTCTGCTTGGGAACCAGACCGTGACGGTCGCGGCCGAGGTTCTGCCACGCAGGCGGGCACGGGCACTCTGCCGTACCGGCAGGCACCCGATCGGCCGCGGGCCGAGCCTTCTCTGCCCCCTCAGGTACTCCAGCGGGCGATGAACTCCGCGGGCGAGATGATCTCGATCTCGCTCCAAGCCCGCAGGTCCAGGAGGTGCCGATCGCCGCTCACGATCACGTCTGCGTCAAAGGCGCGGGCTGCCTCGAGAACGCGGTCGTCTGCCGGATCAGCCGTGACGACCCGGACAGCCTCAGTCGGCTCGACCACCGTTGCGATCCGCGTCATCTGAGCGACGGCTGCCTCGACCTGCTCCGGGTTCCAGCGAAACTTCCCGCCAAGGACGCGGCCGAACTCAGCGAGGAGCGGGCGCGACGTCCCGATCTCAAGACGCCCCTCAAGGGCAAGGCGGTAGACCGCTTCCGGCTTGCCCCCCGGAAAGACGTAGGCCGAGATCAGGACGTTCGTGTCCAAGACGGCCTTCATGAGCGTGGGCTCGACCAAGATCGGGAGCGCGGACGGAACCGAGTCCCGAGGCTCACTGCCCTCGCGATTCCTGGATCAGCCGCTCCACGTCGCTCTCGTCGCGGACGCCGGCCCGTCGGGCCGCGGACGCCCCGTATCGCTGCAGCGACTCGAACGTCTGCGTCTCCTGGTAGGTGAGGTAGACGGCCAGCATCTCCCGGAAGAGCTCGCTCTTGTTCCGCCCTTCACGTTCGGCCAAACGCTCGAATTCCCGCGCGGAATCCGGTGGAACAGAAACCGAGAGGACCGCGGACGTTCGCTTCATGTCATACACTGTATGACAGCCAAGGTGGTGAGTCAACCCTCCCTCGGGCACGGGAAGCGGTATCACTTCAGGGCGTCCGTCCCTCCGACGATCATGATCGTCATCGAGGGGTGGCCGGGCGACCCGCTGGGTCCGGGACCCGCTCTCCGGTGCCCCGACAGCGTGTTTCAATCTGTCCGATGAAGCTGGCCAGGGTTCTCGACATCGGTACGGATCCCGGTGAGGATCCGGACCTCCGCATCCGGAAGCGGACGGCGGTCGCGACCACGCTCGTGTTCATGGCGGTCGCCGTCGTCTTCGGGCTCGTCGACGTCGCGTCGAGGGAGCCGATCTTCGCGGCCCTCGCACTGGTCCAGATCGCCGCGTTCGGGACGGCGTTGTTGATGTTTCGCCGGAGCCATAGGCTGGCACCCCTCATCGCGACGACGGCCGTCGTCGGACTGGCAGTCCTGTTCCTCAGCGTGATCCCAGCCGGCGGGTTGGCGTCGGGGGCCGCCAACCTCATCTGGATCATCCTCGTCCCACTCGGCGCCGTCCTCTTTCTCGGCGCGCGAGCCGCCGCGCCCGCGCTAGGCGCAGTCGTCCTCGTCGTTCTGGTGGCCGTCGTCATCGACCCGTTCGTCCGAGCTGCACCGCGGGAACCAACGCTGGCGAAGCTCCTGGTCACGGCGATCGACCTCGTCGTTCCCGCCGCGCTCGCGCTCGGCCTTGTCGTCTTCATCGACGGCGAGCGGCTCCGAGCCAGGGCGGAATCTGACGCGCTCCTGCTCAATGTCCTGCCGCGTTCGATCGCCGACCGCCTCAAGCGCGGAGAGCGGGTCATCGCCGACCACTATGATGATGTGACGGTCCTGTTCGCCGATGTCGTCGGGTTCACGCCGTTCGCGGCGCACGAAACGCCGGCCCGGATCGTTGCCGTGCTCAACGAGCTCTTCGACAGATTCGACACGCTCGCCGAGCGACATGGTCTCGAGAAGATCAAGACCATCGGCGACGCATACATGGTGGTCGCGGGCGCACCAGAGCCACGGGCCGACCATGCCGCTGTCATCGTCGACATGGCCCTCGCGATGCACGCGGTCGCGCGATGGACCGTACCCTCGCCCGGGCGGCCGCTTCGGTTACGGATCGGCATCGCGTCCGGACCGGCGGTGGCCGGCGTCATCGGCCATCGGAAGTTCAGCTACGACCTTTGGGGCCACGCCGTGAATCTCGCCAGCCGGATGGAATCGACCGGAGTCCCCGGGATGATCCAGGTCGCAGAATTCGACATGGCATCTGTGCGGCGACCGCTATCCGTTCACGGCACGGGAGGTCGAGGTTAAGGGCCTGGGCAGGTTGCGCACATATCTGCTCGATCCGGGATCGGTGCATCCGGACGCGGACGCCGACGTTGGGAGCGCGGACGCCTAGGGTGGCGACCGCGTCTCAGCCGTCCTTACGGCGCCCGCGAGCGCAGTTAGCGTGTCGTCACACGTTCAAGAGAGGGAAGTGGAGCGGGAGACGGGATTCGAACCCGCGACATTCTGCTTGGGAAGTCCTGAGCTCGTGAGCGTAGTAGCACGAGCGTGGACGAGCGAGCGGATCACCAGTAGTTAGGGTGTCGCAGCGGGGCGAAGTCCCGCGGATCACGGGCTCAGGGACGGCGTGGAGCCCGAATAACGTCATGGGTCCCAGCCTCGGGACAGGATCGAGCGCGCGAGTCGTCCGGCCTGGCCGCTCCGGCCGGCGAGGCGTTGTAGTGACGGACGACCTTCGGCCATCGGCGGCGTGCCGCCACCGGCGAGGAGCTCGTCGAGAAGACGCAGCAGCGGCACGAGCTTCGCGGGGGGCCGGTCGGCGAGGGCGGCCAGGGACCGGGCGATCGCCTCGGCCACCGCGACCGCGTGGCCGGTCGAGCCGGTCGCCACGTTCGCCAGCGAGACGGCCCAGCGGATCGGCCGATCACAGTCCGCTGCCGCCGCTGCCGTCAACCCCTCGGCGACACCAGACGCCGTCAGGCGGCCGTCGGTCAGGGCCAGTCGCACCACGTCGGTTGCCAGCCCCCGTTCACCAGCCTCCCGTGCCCCGAGCGCGATGCCGACGAGTGCTCGCGCGTGGGGCCCGATCGTCGCCACCGGGTCGATGAACGGCTCCAGGAAGGCGCGATTCCCCCATGCCGCGGACCACCAGTCGACATTGATGGCGATGGGCACGCAACCGACCGCCGCCCAGGGTTCGCGATAGCCGGGCTGGATCGTGGCCAGCCAGCGGAGCATCGACGGCCCGGACCACCCGGTCCAGAAGTACGACGACGGATCGCGGAACAGCAAGGTCGTGGGCAGATCCACGCGCAGATCGCGGGTCGGTGACGGCTCGATCTCGAGCCCGATGCCGCCAAAGGACGGCCTCGCATCCCGCACCCACAACCGGATCCGGGCAGCCTGCCCGGCATCGGGACCGAGCCGGGGGTGGCGCTGCTCCACCGCCGCATCGTCCAGTCCCGGCGCTCGAGTGCGGGCGGCAGCCACCCACCAGGCAGCCGTCGAACCGATGGATCCGTTGCCACCGAGCGCGTAGCGCAGGACGGCGCCCGGCTCTCCCGCGACCTCGGTCGCGGCCCGCAGGGCATCAGCTCGCCCATCGGGGGCCAGACGCAGGATGGCGGCCACGAGGTCGAGGCGCGACGCGGGCGGCCTCGAGCTGAGCCGCTCGACGAGCGCCAGCGGATCGATCCAGCCGCCGGTGTGGGTCGGGGCAGCGACCCCAAGGAACGCACGGCGCTTGCCGGCTCCCTCGGCGATCTCGTGGGCACGGGCAGACAGGAAGGCGCCGGCGCCAGGGTCGGACGCGCGGGTCGAGCTTGGCCCGACGATCTCGCCCGTCGCCCAGGCCAGCAGGACCCCGGCGATGTCGGCCCGCGGATCGGAGCCGCTGAACGGGGAGCTCTCCGGCCGGGCCAGGATGGTCCGAGCGCGTTTGCCGACCGCCGCCGCCAGGCGCGACACGCCCCCAGGCTGATCCCCGGCTAACCGGCCGACGGCATCCAGGACGCGCTCCAGATCGTCGGCGGGTTCACCGGTCTCGAGCACTGATACGGCGACATGGACGAGCGCCTCGAGCGATGTCAAGGGCTCGACCGCCCGAGCCGAATCGGTGGGTGATGGCCTGGTAGGGGCCGTCGAGGCTGTTGTGACGGCGGCGGACGGTATCGCCGCCGCATCGTCCGGACGCGTGCCGAGTGCCGCCGCTGACCCATCGCCGAGACGCTCAAGCAGGGCCGTGGCGGCCGCTCGCTGTGACTGGGCAACATCAGGAAGCCGGCCGGCCATGGCTCGGGCGACGGTGTCATCCGGTCCCCGAACCAGCCTGCCAACGAGCGTGATGGCGGCGCGCTGGACCTCCGGAGACGCATTGGCCAGGCCGTCGGTCGCGGTGACCGCGGCGCGTCGGGCGGCATCGGGCGAACCGGCTCCGGCCCGTCCCACCAGGTTGAGCCCGGCTTTCGCCGTTCCGGCCGAACCCTCGACGAGGACCACCCCGAATTCGGTCGACGAGAGCTTCCGGCGCCAGCCGGCCACCCCGTGAGATCCGGGCGAGCGCCGCGACGGCGAACGAGACTGTCGGGCCGACCCGGCTTCGAAGCAGGCGCAGGTACGCCTCGGCGCGCCCGGCCCGCTCGTCATCCGTCGGTATCAGCGACTCGTGGAACCGGGAGAACCAGCCAGCCCGGTACGTGGAGAAATCGCGCGCGAGGGCGGCGAGGCTGGCGTCAAGCAGTCGCCCCCGCATCGACGCATCGCTGGCGGCGAGTTCGCGGAAGAGGACGCCCCAGGTGTCGCCGAAGAACTTCTCGTGGTTTGCGAGGCTGTCCTCGCCGCCGCCTTCGACCCCGAACAGCCGCCATACCTCGACCTCCAGGAGCCCCGGGTCCTCGGCGACCAGCTCGGCCGCTCCGCGGTAGCGCGTCGCGGCGAGCATCGCAACCGTGTACGACGGCCGGTCCGGCCTGGGCACCGTCCCTTCACGGACCAGCGCCCGCACGATCGGCCACGCCCGACCATCGACCTCGTCGAGCAGGTATTCGACGATCGGACCAAGCCGGTCGGGCGAACGTCGGCGGAGGACATCCTCGAGCCGGCCCGGCAGGTGGTTCGCACGCCAGCCGAGCTTGCGGATCTCCGGGACGGTCAGGACGCCGTAGGCCGCCAGGAGCATCGGTCCCATACGACCGACGGCAGCGATGCCCTGCTGCACATCCGCCGCGACGAGCTCCCGGACGACCGGGATCAGATCACCACGCTCGGTCTCGGGCAGCTCCACGAGCAGTTCCCGCACGGCAGCCTCGTCGCCTGCACGGCCTGCCGCGCGTAGCGCCTCAGCCGGGGTCATCGGCTGCGGCAAGCTGGACCGCGAGAACGTGCTTGCACGGGCCGCGATCGCCGCGATGACGGCCGTACCACGGGCAGGTGCAGGTCCAGCCGTCGGCCGTCGACCGGATACGGTACTCGACCGTACCCGCGCCGGTGACCCATGCGGCGACGTCCGACTCCCCTTCGGTGTCGATCCGGACGGCTCCCTGCGCGACCAACCGCCGCGCGGCTCGAAGACGTGGCTGCTGGCGCTCCGTGCGACCCAGGTCGAAGGGCAGCTCGCGCCGAAAGAAGCCACCCTCCGCGAGGTCGTAGCCGACGATGCCCGAGAGCGCCAGCGCCGCCAGGGCCGCCGACACCTCGTCCCGCGTCCGGTCGGTCGTTGCCGCGAGGGCGTCGATGCCCAACCGCGGCTCCCAACCGAGCGCGCCGCGGACCGCAGCGATGCCCGTTCGCGGGGCAGCGTCCGCCAGGCGATGCAGGGCGCGACCTTCTCCCGAAAATCCGCGCCAGACCTCGGGGCTCAGGACGAGCGTCAGCCGGGCGCCGGGCACATCGAGCTGCCAGCCCGTGCTGCCGTCACCGCCCGCAGCGAAGACGCGGAGCGCCGTCGCATGACGGGCCATCCGGTCAAGCAGGCGGAGGCGGCTCAGGCCGGCCAGCGCCGTGGCGCCGCCACCCGGATCGTGGTGGAGGAGCCGCAGGTCGCGGTCTGCGGGCGCGAGCCACACCGGCCCTTTCGACGGGGTCTTCGGGATCGATCGGAAGAACGCCCGCGCGCCGGACGCGTCCAGTGCCGCGACCACGGCCAGCTCCGCCTGGATCGCCTGGACCTCCAGGAAGCCACGCAGCCAGCGCGACGGGAGCGGGACCCGTCGCTCCACGGCGGTCCCGCCGTCCGCCCGGATCTCCACGGCAGACGCACCCACGGAAAGTCCGAGCTCGCTCCGCTCCTGCACGCCGGCGAGGGCCGCTCGGACCTCCGGACCGAGGTCGACGTTCGTCGTGCCGCGCCCCAGGATCTCGCCGTGGTACGCCTCGGGCAGTAGATCGACCCGGCCGTAGACGCTGCAGCAAGCCGAGAACGCCTCGAATCGGAGTCGGTCATCGGCACACGTCACGACAGGGTCGGCGAGCTCCAGGATGCCCTTGAGCATCTGTGGCGGCACGTGGAACCGAGAGCGTGCGACGTCCCCGAGGGTGAGCAGCAGGTCGGAGGCCACGACCGGCAGCAGCAGTCGGCCGCGGAAGAACTGGGGATTGGCCGCCGGTCCACCCGATGTCGCGAGCCGGAGCCGACGTCGATCGCCGTGGCCGTCGAGCGCCGAGGGGAACGGGTACCGATACGTCTGCTCGAGGACTGGCGCCCGGAGAGCCATCGGGGTCGTCAACGAGCTGATGACGGAGGGATCACGATGGGAGACGATAGGTCAGCGGTGCACGCCCGCCCATGGCCTGATGGTCAGGCACGTCGTCGCAGCGAGGAAGGGACCGTGCCATGTGCGCGGTCGCCTTGGAGCTCGCCGACCTGCCTCGAGTCCGCGACCTGCTGCAGTCGCTGCCCGTGGAGGTCGAGGCCGTCAGCCTGCGGCTCGCGTTGGGTGAGGTCACCGAGCTGGCCCGGAGCCTCGAGCTCACCGCCTACGACGCCGCCTACGTCGCGCTGGCCGCGCGCCGCGGACTGTCCCTCGCCACCGTCGATGACCGGCTTCGACAGGCGGCTGCCGCGTCGTCGGGCGTGGAACTCGTGGTCTGACACTGCACGGCATTCTTGGAGGACTGTTGGAGCGGGAGACGGGATTCGAACCCGCGACATTCTGCTTGGGAAGTCCTGACCTCGTAAGCGTAGTAGCGTGAGCGTGGAAGGGCGAGCGAACTCGTGTAGTTAGGGTGTCGCGGCTGGGTCGGGCAAGATGCGATGGCAGCCGGGGCGGCCAGGGCCCGGATCTCGCGACCCCGTCAGATCGCCCGCAGGACCACGACGAGGGCAAGGATCCCGACGACATCGGCGGCGTAGTGGGCCGCCCACGTCACGGCGAGGTTGCGGGTCTTCGCCCAGATGAGGCCGAAGATGACGCCATCGAGGGCCACCCCCGCGACATCGGCGAGCACGACCTGCGGTGTCCCAGACGTCCCGACGGCGTGGGCGACCGCGAAGAGGATCGCGGCGACGAGGATCGCGGCAGGCGTCCCGATGTACCAGCTCAGGCGCTCCTGGATCATGACCCGGTAGACGAGTTCCTCGACCAGAGTCAGCACGAGCGCCAGAGCGAGAAGGGTCGCAAGCGCCGTCAGACCGGCGCCGGACGCGACGTCGACCGGCAGACGGCTCGTGATGTGGTCGACGAGCTCACGCCCGTACCCCAGGACGAACGCGACGACGACGGTCGGCGGCAACACTTGGAAGACCAAGTCCAGCGCGACGAGATTCCAGGCTCGCCGCAGATCATCGACGAAGCCTGGCTTGATCCCCAGATCGCTCCAGGGGCGGCCATGGCGTCGTGGTCCGCCCAGAGCGACAACGACGGTCATGATGTAGGCGAAGATGAAGATGTCCTGGCCCTTGAGAAGCGAGGCGGCCAGGGTGACGAGCAGCAGCGCGAGGATGCCGATCAGCTCCCAGCGAGCGCGTCGATCATGCGGTGCCATTGCCTCAGACGCCAGCGATCCCGTGATCATCAGCGCACCCGTCGTCCGCATGTCCGGACTGCTGGGCCGCTGACGGCCACGAGGAGCACCACAGGCACAGCCGCACCGCCCGTCATCGCGTCCTTCCTCAGCGACACCAGTGCGCCAGATACTCGCGAAGGCTCGATGCCTACGCAAGGGCTGGAGGGCATCGGCGCACGCCCCGACGGCAAGGGGCGTGGTTGGATTCGTGTCCGCCCTCTCGTGTGTTCGGTCACGCTCTCTGCAGCGACCCGCAGCGGCACGGGGACACGGACCTGCGCGCTTGCGAGGTGACCGCCCGGTAACGGGACGAGCGGTTCTCGGCCAACAAGAACGACCGTCGTGGGAGGGGTGCGGCCGCGAAGCATTGCGGCCCGGCTATCTCACCCTCGAATCGAGGCAGTGCGACGAAGCAGGGTGTCGCGCTGAGCACGAATGGGGATGTGGAGCGGGAGACGGGATTCGAACCCGCGACATTCTGCTTGGGAAGTCCTGACCTCGTGAGCGTAGTAGCACGAGCGTGAACGGGCGAGCGAATCACCGATAGTTAGAGTGTCGCGACAAGGCTCGCCGGCCTTGGGTGGGGAGTAGCGGCGACCGGCCGGCCGTTATCAAGTCTGGAGGCGGACCTCCCCGCGCAGGTCGAGCAAGAACCGCGTGTATCGAGCCCGCTGGGCGAACAGGCCCGCGATGCCCGGTTCATCGAACCGCCCGAGGAACTCCAGCGGCAGGCCGGTGAACCCCGAACGGAGAAGGAGCGAGCCGACGTACCCGGTGCGAACGTCGGCGGGATCGGCGTCGACGCCTTCGTTGCCAAGGCCCTCGAGATACGCGGGGACGATGGCCGCGTGGATCGCGGGCAGCTCTGCCGGGTCCAGCTCGCCAGTCTGGGCAAGCCCGGCGAGTAGCTGACCCAGATCGAAGCCGACCGGCGCGGCGGTCGTGAAGCTCCAGTCGATCGCGACGAATCGGTCCACCCACTCGGGATCGGCTAGGAGGTTCTGCGGGCAGGCGTCCCAGTGGGCCAGCGTTTGCGGGAGGTCATCGAGGACATCGAGGAGCAGCGGCGCGTCGTCGGCCAGTGCAAGGAGGTCGGCGCGAAGACTTGGGTCGGCGGCCAGCGCAGTCCGCATGAGGGGGTGGCCCCAGGTCTGGTCACCTCGGAGTGGTGGGAGGACGGTGCTCTCGATCCGCAGACGGAAGAACGCCCGGAGGCGCATGCCGAGGGGCGGCAGCTCTGCGGGAAGGCGGGCGGCAGGGAACCGGCCGGCGAGGCGTCCGAGGGCGCGGGCTGCGATCTGGTACCGGGCGAGATCCCACGCAGCCGGAGGGGCCGCCACGTCCTCGATCCACAGCCGGGTCCGGTCGTCGCCGAGCTCCTCGATGAGAAGGAGCCGCGGCGACCGCAGGCCGTCGGGCAGGTCGGCAAGGAGCCCCGAGGCGTAGACGTCAGCTTCAACATGCCACGGGAATCCCGCGACCGCCGCCTCCCTGAACGCATCGGGGATGGTCTCGAACGCTGGCCAGTGGCGGATCGACTGGAGTGTCTTCGCGAAGACCGATATTCGCCGGCCGTCGGTGGTCGTGGCGACAACTCGCTCGAGGGACGCGGTCGAGGGGGTCATCGCCGGGTACTCGTCCGGGATAACAGCCCATTCCGCGATCTCTGCGCTCGGTGCGGCGGCCCGAAGGACACGCCCGACGGCGCTCGCGGTGAATTCGGCCCCCATCTGTCCCTCCCATTCGGAGAGAAGACGCTACCGGGTCGGCGCGGTGCTGGCTAGCGTTCGGCCGCGATAGCACGCCGCAAGCGTTGTGGCACGCCATCCGATTCCCCTTCGTCGGGTCATCAGGAAGCCGCAACCTCAAGCAGAGTGTCGCTATGAGCACAGAAGGGGGAAGTGGAGCGGGAGACGGGATTCGAACCCGCGACATTCTGCTTGGGAAGCAGACACTCTGCCAGCTGAGTTACTCCCGCTCGGGAGGACTGCATTCTATCGGCTCCCCGCCTGCCCATCAATCCGCTTCGGACCACCCACATGCGCCGACGCGGGGTCCCTCAATGTCCGGCGGTGTCCCGGAGCCGCTCGAGGCCGTCGAGGATCAGATCCAGTCCGAACTCGAAATCGACCGAGGCGCCGCCCGGGGCCGTCGCCGTCATCTCGGCCATCGCGAGGAGGTTCGGATACTCGCCCGCTGGAAGGCTTCGCGCAAAGGCCGCCGCCATCTCCGGAGCGTTCTCGGTGTCGAACGACCAGGCCATCTCCTGGAGCACGAAGCCGTAGGTGTGGCTGTCCAGCGCCATGATCGCGCGGATGACGATCGGCATCGGGAACCCCGCGGCAGCGAGGACGCCGATCATGGCGTCCAGGTAGCGCTGCCTCGCGGGACCGGCGTTGAGGCGGGACTCGATCAGGCTGCTCGCCCAGGGGTGGCGGAACAGGGTCTGATGGGCCGAGATCGCACTCCGCCGGACGGCCGTCTGCCAGTCGACGTCCCCGGACGGCACCTCGAAGTCGCCCACGACGAGGTCGGCGATGCTGTCGAGGATGTCGTCCTTGTTGGCCACGTGCTTGTAGAGTGACATCGCCTCGACCCGCAGCACCTGGCCGAGCTTGCGCATCGAGACGGACTCGAGGCCGCCCTCGTCCGCCAGGCGGATGGCCGCCCGGAGGACGCGGTCCCGGCTGAGCGGTCTCCGGCGAGCGGCGGCTCGAGCGGGCGGTGTCAGCGGCTTCGTCATCCGATCCTCATCCTCCCCCGCTTGACAGGCTTACGGTGTAGGTATAGCATGCGCCTAGGCTTACAGTGTAGACGACGATAGCACCAGTCAAGGAGGCACCGATGTTGATGCAGGTGGCGATTCTCGTGGGCGCCTTGTTCTTGGGAGTCGTGGCGATCGCGCTCGTGTACGTGCTGGGGATGCGAGCGAAGTCCCCGCTGGTGCTCAGCCCCCTCATCCGGCTCCAGCGCGCGATCATCAACCCGAAGCAGATGCGATCGGCGGGCACGCCCGGAGCGTATGCGTCCGTGATCCGGCATCGCGGCCGGACCTCGGGCCGACCGTACGAAACACCCGTCGGGGTGGTGGCCGCCGACGACGGGTTCCTGATCGCGCTCGTGTACGGGTCACGCACGAACTGGCTCCAGAACGTGCTGGCGAGCGGGTCCGCCACCATCGTGCACGAGGGGCAGACCTACGAGGTCGACCAGCCGGAGATCATCCCGATGCAGGCGGTGGCGGCCCGGTTCACGGGCGGCGATCAACAGGGCTTCCGTCTGCTCGCGGTCGACGAGGCGCTCCGGGTCCGGCGGGTCGAGCCGGAAGGGGCCGGAGAGCGGTTCACCGACGCGGCCCGGGGCGAGGGCGCCATGGGTCCGTCCGTCCGGACAACCCGGTCGATGGGGGCTCGGAATGTCGCATGAGCTGCGCACCGTAGTCAGGGACTTCCGCCCCGAAGATTCGCGATGCAGTCCTCCAGGTACTGGCCGCGTCATTCCAGGGCTTCGGCCCCGTGGACCAGGTGGTCGGCGATGACGACAAGGCGCCAGCCCGACGGCGCCGTCTCCCCTTCTCTCCTATCGTTGCGACGGGCCCACGGGCCTCGCCCAGGCGTTTGAGATGCTCGAGGTCCGGTGAGGACCCCTACTCCGGTCGGGGCGACAGGATGACGACCGCGGTCGCCCGGGACCGCCGGGCCGCGAAGGCGTCGAGGTCCTTGTCGTAGACGGCCCACCTGGCCCACAGGCGCGGCCGCTCGTCCTCGTCCGCTGCACGTGCGTGGACGGCGCGCGAGCCACCGGGCAGATCGACGATGGTGTCGGGATGCGCCTGCAGGTTGAGCCACCAGGCGGGCTCGGGATCGGCCCAGCCGTTCATGGCCATGGTGACCAGGTCGGGACCGTCCTCGAAGTAGCCGAGGATGGCCTTGCGCTCCTCACCGGTGCGGCGCCCGATCGTCCGCAGGCACATCATGCCCCAGCGGTCGGCCCTCGCGGTCCGGAGGCCGATCCGGCCGCGGGTGACCGAGTAGATGGCACGCTGCACCACCCAGAACGAGCGGATGAACCAGCGCGGCTGCAGAGACGGTGACTTCGGCGACGGTTCGGACATCGTGTGCTCCCCGATCGTGTGAGGGTGGTTGTGGCGTCCGGCGGAGGCCGGGGCTGGCGGTCGGCTGGAGTCGTCTGCCTCGCTTCATCAGGGCAGCCTTCTGAAGGAGCTCTTCGACCCGCAAGATCGTGCTCAGCGTGCCTCCCGAGCGGCCTTCCACATGCCGCTGAAGCTTGGCTTCTGCCCGTACATGAGCACGCCGGCGGCGTAGATCCGGGAGGCCACCCAGACGGCGAGCACGATGGTCACGATCAGGATCAGGACCGCAGCGCCCGCTTCGGCGAGGCCTGCAGTTCCCGCGTTGAGCCGCGACAGCATCATGTATGGCGACAGGAACGGGACCCAGGAGAGCACGATCACCCACGCTGCGTTCGGATCGAGGGCACCGATCGACGCATACGTAGCGATCAGATAGCCCGCGCATCCGACCAGGGTCATCGGAAGGACCATCTGGCTCACGTCCTCTTGCCGGCTCACCAGCGACCCCGCGGCAGCGAACAGGACTGCGTAGAGCACGAAGCCGAGCACGAAGAAGACCGAGAACGCGACTAGGAGCTCTGGCGTGAGCCCGGTGGGAAGGCTCAGCCCGCTGGACTCCCCCAGGACGATCGAGCCGACCTGACCCTCGACGAGGAGCGCGAGAACTGCCGCCGCAATCACCGCGGCGAACTGCGTCAGCGCCGCGGCGCTCACGCCGACGACCTTGCCGGCGAGAAGCTGGAACGGCGATGCCGCCGCCAGGATGATCTCCATCATCCGGCTGCTCTTCTCCTCGACGACACTCTGGGCCACCCAGGTCCCGTAGATGATGATCGCGAGCAGGAGGAACATCTCGAAGGCCATGATGACCGCGGTGCCCGCAAGCTCCTGGGCCGTCGCCTGTGCGCTCACCGGCGGCTTGGACAGGTCCGGCGAGCGGAGGGTGATGTTAGGCGGCACGAAGAGACCCACCTGTTCGGCCGGCGCAACGCCGATCCGGCCGAGGCGATCGGCAACGGCGATCGAGGTGGCTGCCTGCTGGCTCACGAGGGCCGTGCGGCTGCTCCCTGGTTCGCCCGTGTAGACGGTGAAGACGAGCTCTCCGCGGGCATCCCGCTCGACGTCCAAGAGGGCGTTCAGCTTGCCCTGGAGGACCTGCTGACGGTCGGCCTCGAGGTTCGTCGAGCGACTGACCCGGAACGGCCGGCTCGCCGCCGGTCCAGACCGGCCGCCCTCGTCCGCCGGCGGGTTCAGGAGCGCGTCGAGGGTGGCGACCGGGTCTCCCCGGAGGTCCGCGGCGCCGACAAAGACCGCGACCTTGGTCGAGTCGCGGTTGAAGTAGCTGATGGCGACCGGTGCCAGGGCGACCAGTGCCGCAGCCACCACGAGGATGAGCGTCGACACGAGGAACGTGCGGGTACCAGCTCGGGTGACGAACTCCCGACGAGCGATGCTGATGATGTTGAGGATCGCGGAGCGGGCAGGCGCTGTCATCTGCCTGGCTCCGCCCCGACCGCGGCCAGGGTTCGCTCGTCGGCGGTCGTGACGCCGACCTTCTCGATGAAGATGTCCTCGATTGACGGCTCGGCGATCTCGAACCGGGTCACGTACTCGTGCCGGGCGAGTGCCTCTTGGAGGATCGCCTCCGGATCAATCCCGGGCCGGACCTGGACCTCGTGGTAGTCGAGCCCCGAGCGCCTCACGGTCGTGTCCGGCCGGGAGTCGAGCCAGCCCAGGTCCGGATCGCCGGACACCCCAAGCCGGACCACCATCTGGCCCTCCTGACGCTTGACGTCGTGGATCGGGCCGGAGACGACGACGTGGCCCTTGTCGATGATCGCGATCGCGTCGCACAGCTCCTCGACCATCTCCATTTGGTGCGTGCTGAAAACGATGGCCTTCCCCTGGTCGCGCATCTCGATGAACGCATCCTTGAGGAGCGCGACGTTGATGGGGTCGAGGCCGGAGAACGGCTCGTCTAGGAGAAGGACGTCCGGCTCGTGGAGGATCGCCATGATGAACTGGATCTTCTGCTCGTTGCCGAGGCTGAGCTCCTCGGCGCGGCGCCCGGCGTAGTCCGCCATCCGGAAGCGCGTCAGCCAACCGTGCGCGCGTCGAGCCGCCTCGGTGCGCGGGATACCGTGAAGGGAGGCGACGAAGACGAGTTGGTCGAGCACCTTCATCCGCGGATAGAGCCCGCGCTCCTCTGGCAGGTACCCCCACGTCCGACGCGGCACGGCCGCCACATCGACGCCCTTCCAAGTGACCGTGCCCTCGTCCGGGTGCAGGATGTCGAGGACAATCCGCATCGTCGTGGTCTTGCCGGCTCCGTTCGGTCCCAGGAATCCGAAGACCTGACCGGAACCGACGCTGAACCCGACGCCGTCGAGCGCGACGACGCCTCCGAACCGCTTCCTCAGCCCGTCGATCACGAGCGTCATCGCGCTACCGCCGCTGCGAAACGAGCGACGAGGGCCCCCACGATGGCCCCGAAGGCGACGCTGAGGATCACCTCGTTGAGCATCAAGCCGAAGAGCAACCCAAGTGCCGCGCCGGTGCCGGCCGCAATCGGAGCGCTCCAGAACCGTGCGTTCACCGGCGTTCCCTCCGATCCTCACCACCGTTCTCTCCATGACCGGACGGTGGCATCTCACGAGTGATAGCGGGACGTGCTTCGATAAGGGTCGCCGTCCGCCATCAACGACTCTATCTGTGACCGGCACCGACCCTCGTCGGAAGGATGGGCGAAATCGTTCACCCGAAGGGGTGATTACGCTCCGGAAACCGCCGCGTTCCCGGCAGCTCGGTCGCGGATGCCGATGCGCATTCGGCGCTGCATCACGAAGTGGACCGGTTCAAGAATCGGTTGGACAACCACCATCAGCCACGGCGATGACCAGGCCCGCGCGTCCGCGAACGAGGAGCCGGGCATTCGTAGTCCGGAAGACGCCCGCCGGTTCGGACATCGAGCCTAAAGAGGACTTCGAGGGCGTCGTAGCTGTAATAGCCGCCGCGGGTAGGCCGTCCCGATCTGGATGAGCCAGGGCCAGATGGCGTCGGGTGGGACGGGGATGTCTCTTGCCCGCCTGGTCACCAGGGATGCGTCCGCCACCACAGGATCGCCCAGCACCGGTTCAAAGGGGTCCGTCGGCGTCGCGCCCCACCCGAGCACCCACAGCCGGAAGATCACGATGTACCCGCCGAGCCCTAGCAGCCCCCGATACGCGAGCCCCCAGAGCATTTTCAACCTCCATTCACGACCCGCTCGCGGGCAAGGGCTGGGAGGTCCCGTCATGCGCGGCGCGCCCGCGATCGAGGCTAGGCAGCCGCGACGACTAGATGTTCACCACGACGGGCGAGTCTCGTCGCCCAAACGGGTGAACCAGCGGACATGGCCGGTCCCTCTGGCCCTGTCGCGTGGCGTCCCGGGTCTGGTTGAATCAACCGGGTCTGGTTGAATCAACAGGCTAGGACGAACGCATGACCGGTCTCACATTCCCCACCATCAACGAGTTGCGAAACGCGGCCCTCGTCGGCGGCTCGCCCGAGCGCTTTCTCGGCCGACTGACGCTCGCTGCCATCGGCGTCCTCGTCGTGACTGTAGCCCTCGAGATGATGATCCCTGGCGACGAGGTCGATGCGGTCTGGCTCGGAACCGCGGCCGCCCTCATCGTGTTCGCCCGTCAAGTCGGCTTCTGGCCGAGCGTGCTTGTCGCCTTCGGCGCAGCCGGCGTGATGGCCGTGCTGGTTATTCCACCGACCGGCGGCCTTCCGGTTGGGACGATCGAGGATCTGGCCGCCCTCGTCCTTTTCGTCGTCGTCGTCGTGTTGGGTGCGTCGGCCGTTACGCCTCCAGGCCGGGCCGCCATTGGCAGCCAGATCGAGATCGCGTCGTCGACGACCCTTGTTGAGCCACTGACCGCGCGAGAGCGGGAGATCCTAGCTCTGCTCATGGTTGGAATGTCGAATCGCCAGATCGCCCGACACCTCGTCGTCTCGGGGAACACGGTGAAGACCCATCTCGAGCACCTGTACCGGAAGCTCGGCGTCTCGTCGCGACTCGAGGCGACGGCGCGCGCCCACGAGCTCGAGCTCATCCGGCGGCAGCGCTGACCTTCACCCCTACGGGTGACGAAGGTCGGCGATCGGGATGACGCCGTGCCTCGGCCGACAGCCAGCCGAGCCGGAGCCTTGCTCCTGGCTTCCGTGACTTGGTGACTGACTGACTCGCCGAAGTTGGGCGCTTTCGTGCTCAGAACGGACCGCGTGACCGGCGGCTGTTAACCGCTTGGTCGTAACCTGAAGTCCTTCCACCCGGTGCGTAGGTCGCAGCGGAGCGCGTCAGGCGTGTGCCCCGGCAGGTCGCGAACTCGGACGTCAGAGTTGAGTTTCCACGACGCCGTTCTTGGGGGATATCGGAGCTCCGATCACTCCGGCATCCAGCTCTCAGAACTCTCAGAACCGGTGGTTGCCGCACGCGGACACGCCCGGGTTCTCGAGGAGTTCAGTGGGGTTCGCAGCGAGCGGACGGTCACCTTGGGAAGCAGACACTCTGCCAGCTGAGTTACTCCCGCTCGGGAGGACAGCATTCTAGACGAGGAGCCGCCAGGGCTCAACCGCGCGGCGATGCGCCCGGCGCTGCATCGACTGCGCGGTGACGGACTAGGAGGTACGCCGGGATCCGGCTCTTGCCCTTCACGTCCAGGATGCGCCTGGGCTCATAGTCGAAGGCGTCGCCCGGGCGCTTCACAACCGCGTCCGTGACCTGGACCCGGCCCGGGACGCCTAGCGATTCCATCCGGCTCGCCACGTTGACGGCGTCACCCCAGACGTCGTAGATGAACTTCCGCGTCCCGATCACCCCGGCGACCACCGGACCGCAGTGCATGCCGATCCGGAATGAGATCCCAAGTCGGGCGGCATCGTGGATGGCGTCGACCGCCCCGCTCAGCTCGAGCACCATCGCCGCCATCCGAGCGGTGTGGTCATCGGCAAGATCGGTCAGACCACCCACCACCATGTAGGCATCGCCGATGGTCTTGATCTTCTCGAGTCCGTGGAGATCCGTCAGCTGGTCGAACGCCGTGAAGACCTGGCCAAGGACCTCGACGAGCTCGTGCGCCGACATGACCGACGAGAGGCGCGTGAAGCCAACGATGTCGGCGAACAGCAGGGTCACGTCGTCCAATCGATCGGCGATGATCGCCTCCCCATCGCGGAGCCGCTGGGCGATCGGGGCCGGGAGGATGTTTCAGAAGGAGCCGCTCGTTCTCCCGCGCGAGGCGCTCGGCCTCCCGCACGGCGGTCACAGGCGGTCGTCAACGCCACCCACCCGAACTCCGATCAGTCGCCCGACGCGACCTTCGGCTCCGGGAAGAGGACGGTCGGGCACGCCGAGACGGGCGAGACCGCCCAAGGCGGGCCCCGCGCGAGGATCGCCCGGGCCGCCTCCCGGACTATGCTCATCCCGCGTCAGGCACGCCAGCCGAGGTTCGACCATCACCGCTGCAGCCGCCACGCTCCTCGTCAACGGCGTCCAGCGCCCGGTCGCGCCCGGACCCGACCGCTCGCTCCTGTTCGTCTTGCGCGACGAACTCGGCCTGACCGGCGCGAAGCCCGGTTGCGGCGAGGGGGAATGCGGCGCCTGCACCGTGCTCCTCGACGGCGAGCCGGTGACGGCCTGTCAGGTCCACCTGTCCGAGGTCGCCGGGCGGGCCGTCCGGACGGTCGAGGGCGTCGCCGCCGGCGGGACGTTGCACCCGGTCCAGCAGGCATTCCTCGAGGTCGGGGCGTTCCAGTGCGGGTACTGCACGGCCGGCATGGTCATGCGCACCGTCGCGCTGCTCGAGCACGAGCTGGATCCGGACAGCGCGAGGGTGAAGGCGGCGCTTCACCCCAACGCCTGTCGCTGCTGCGCGTATCCGAGGATCCTGCGCGCCGTGCACCGCGCCGCCGAGCTGGCTCATACGGCGATCGAAGGCGGAGAACCTGCCACCGCGAAGCCACCGTCGGCGCCCGCCGTGGCCGTCGACGAGCGCGCGACCGACGGCTGGACCCCGCGCCGGCCGTGGGACCTGACGCCGGCCGCCGAGCGCGACTGGTTCGAGGTCCTGCCGCCGGGGCTGCTCGCGGTCCATGAGCCCGAGCCCCCGAAGAGCGAGTGGACGACGAGCGCCGGCGCCTGGCTCCACGTCGGCGAGGACGGGGTCGTGACGGCGTTCACCGGCAAGGTCGACGTCGGCCAGGACAACCGGACCGCCCTGTCGGTCCTGGTCGCGGAGGAGCTGCGCGTGCCGCTGGCCGCCGTCAGGCTCGTCATGGGTGACACGGACCTGTGCCCCTACGACGAAGGCACGTTCGGCAGTCGGTCGGTCTCCGACTCGGGCAAGCTCCTGAGGCGGGTCTCGGCGGCTGCGCGTGCGACCCTCGTGCGGCTCGCGGCCGCCCGCTTCGACGTGGATCCGCTCACGCTCGTCGCGTCGGGCGGCGCGGTCGGCGAGACCGCGACCGGTCGCACCCTGGCGTACGGCGATCTCGTGCGCGGTCTCCGTCACGTGGTGCGGATCGACGCCGACGACGAGACGCTCGGCGGCATGGGCGATCGGCTGACAGGGCGTCCCGCGCCACGCGTGACCGGGCCGGCGATCGTGACCGGTGCCCACCACTACCCGTCCGACCTCGGGCTCAAGGGGATGCTCCACGGGCGCGTGCTCCGGCCGCCGGTACCGGGCGCCACGCGGCGCCGCCTCGATGCGTCGGCCGCAGCCGCCGTGCCGGGCGCGACCGTCGTCGAGGAGGGGGAGCTCGTCGGCGTCGTGGCGCCGAACCCGTTCCTGGCCGGGCGCGCGCTCGGCCTGATCACGGCCGAGTGGGACCGCCCGGCGCTACCGTCCGACGACGGGCTCGTCACGTGGCTGCGCGAGCACCCCTTCAAGGAGGAAGAGGGCTGGGACGGGCCCTTCCACCGCGAGGTCGGCGACGTCGAGGCCGCGCTGGAGATCGCCCCCACCTATCTGGCCGCGACGTACACCACGGCCTACATCGCCCACGCCCCCCTCGAGACGCGGGTCGCCCTTGCCTCGTGGCACGAGAACGGCCGGCTCACGGTCTGGACCGGCACCCAGGTGCCGTTCGGCGTCCGGTCCGAGCTGGCCGAGGCGCTCGGCGTGCTCGAGGAGCGCGTGCGCGTCATCGCCCCCGACGCGGGCGGCGGGTTCGGCGGCAAGCATGGGGGCGCACTGGCGATCGAGGCCGCCCGTCTCGCCCATGCCGTCGGGCGCCCGGTGAAGGTGCGCTGGACGCGGTCTGAGGAGTTCACCGAGGGTCACCTCCGGCCCGCGGCCGTGATCGACATCCGGAGCGGCGCCGACGGCAACGCGATCACGGCCTGGGAGATGCGCAACACGAACTCGGGGACCTTCGGGCTGGTCGGGCCGTACGGCGTCCCGACCCAGCGCCTCGACTTCCAGCCGGCCGACTCGCCGCTGCGCCAGGGCTCGTACCGCGCGCTGGCGGCGACGGCGAACCACTTCGCGCGCGAATCGCACATTGACGAGCTGGCGGCCGCGATGGGCCTCGACCCACTCGAGTTGCGGCTCACCCACTTGGCCGACGAGCGTCTGGTCGAGGTCTTGCGCGCCACGGCCGACCGAATCGGCTGGGGTCGGCCGGGCGAGGCAGGCCGGGGGTTCGGCATCGCCTGCGGGGTCGAGAAGGCCGCCCGCGTCGCGACGGCCGTGGAGGTCCGCGTCGGCGAGGACCGCCGGCTCGTGATCAAGCGGGTCGTGACCGCGTTCGACTGCGGGGCAATCGTCAACCCCGACGGGCTCGCGAACCAGGTCGAGGGCGCCGTCGTGATGGGGCTGGGCGCCGCGCTCTTCGAGGCGATCCGGTTCCAGGCCGGCATCATCGGCAACGCCTCGTTCGCCGACTACCGGGTCCCGCGGATCGACGACGTGCCGCCCGTGGAGGTCGTCCTCATCGACCGCCCCGAGATCGCGCCGGCCGGCGCGGGCGAGACACCGATCATCGCGATCGCGCCGGCGATCGCCAACGCGATCTTCGCCGCGACCGGCGTGCGTCTCCGCTCGCTGCCGCTGGTGCCCGACGGGCTCGTGCCTGGCTGACGCCGGCAGAGCTGGAGTGGGTCGTGGATCCGCTCCGGTTCGTGACTCCGTAGGCATGGTGCCGGACCCCCCCGGAGTGACCTGGGTCCGCCGCGCTACGGCGTCGCCACCGAGGCGCCCGCCACCTGCCGTCGCGCTTCTGATCGCGCCGGCGGGGTCCCTTCCGACGCGCGCGGGAGCGAATTCTCGAGGAGGCGGAGGAATGGCGTCGCCTCGAGCTGCTCGAAGATCCCTCGGGCGATGTCGCCGAGCTCCCGGGATTCGGCATCATCGCTGCCGGCCACCGAGACCAGGGCAAGCCCGGCGAGCGCCTGGCGAAGTCGAAGTCCGAGACGATCGTACTCGGCCAGGATGCCCCGACCCTCCCGCAGGGCCTCCGCTCGTCGCCCTTCGAGGCCGATGAGACCGGCGCTGAGCATCCGCCGGTCCAGGCTATAGAGGCGCCCATGACGCCCGGTCGCTTCGTGGGCTGTGAGGGCGGCGGTCGTCCGCCCCGCATCGAGGGCCATAAGCCCGGCCAGGCCGGCGTGGATCAGCGAGGTGGGTGCGTTCAGCGCATCGGACGCGGCGACCGCCATCCACTCGTCGCAGGCGACGGCCCCGTCGCCGGCCGCGAAGGCTACCTCGGCCCGGAGCTCGTGCGGAGCTTCCCGCGCCGCAGGATCGTCGAGGCTCAGGGCCCAGGCCGTGAGCCTGGCGACTTCGGTGGTCACGTCGTCGCCGCGCCAGGCCGAGTAGTTCACCAGGGACCAGCTGAGGTAGTTCGCCGCCAGCTCGTCGGGGGCGTCGTCGATGGCCGCCTTCAGCTCGCGGATCGCCCGGTCCCATTCGCCGACGTCCATGGCCGCTCCGGCCAGGTTGCCGAGCAGGATCCGGTCGGCACCTCGGAGTCCATACCGCCGGGCGATCTCCAGGCCGGCCTCGGCGGCCGTGAACGATGTTCGCGGGTCGGAGGACAGCACCCCGAGGTTGATCCGTCCGCGGAGGCCGATCCCGACCAGCCCGAGCTCGTCGGCCAGCTCGATACCCGCCCGGACCGCGCCCAGGCCCTCGTAGGTTCGGCCGATGTTGCCCAGGGCGGAGCCCCGGGTGATCAGCGTGTCCGCGACGAGCGCCGGGAGGTCGAGCCGTTCACCGGCCTCGAGCGCTCGATCGGCCACCTCCACCGCTCGCTGCAGCTCCTCGTGGAAGAAGTAGGCCCGCGATTGCTGCGACAGGAGGGCCACGCCTCCGGGACCGGCCGGAGCCCCATCGGAACCCAGCAGCTCGTCGACGGCCGGTTCGATCAGCGCGATCGACGCCACGCCACGGAACGTGCTGGTGAGGAAGGAGCAGAGCCGCGCGATCGCGCCGGCCGTCGCGTCGGGCTCGGCCAGGGTCCGACGCAGCTCCACCGCCTGCCGCAGCCGGTCCTCGGCCAGCTCGTTCAGGCCGGCCTCGCCGGCCGCCTCGCCGGCCCGCTCGAGCAGCTCGGCCAGCTCGGCCTGGTCCCGGGTCACCGCCCTGGCCTGATCCAGGAACGCCACGGCCTGGCCCAGGGCCCCGAGCTGGGTCGCCCGGTCGGCAGCCGCCCGCAGGGCGATCCTGGCCTGGGCAGCGAGGGCCTCGGCCTCGGGGCCGTCCCGGGCGTTCTGGTAGGCGGCGAGGTAATGACTGGCGAGGGCGCCGGCGAGCTCGTCTGACCCGAGGGCCTCGAAGAACCGCGCCGCGGCGAGGTGGCGCACCTTGCGGTCGCGTTTGGCGAGGGTGTGGTAGGCGACTTCGCGGATCAGGGCCTGGACGAAGGCGTACTGCCCCCGCTCCGGCGAGCGGGGGTCGACCTGTTGGACGAGGAGCTCGCGACGGACCAGGGCGCGGAGGTGCCCCTCCAGTTCGTCCTCGGAACGTCCGCTCACCGCCGCGAGCCCGGCGAGAGTGAAGCTCTGGCCCAGGACGGCCGCGTCGGAGACGAGGGTCCGATCCTCGGCGCCGAGCCCGTCGAGGCGGGAGGCGATGAGCGCCGTCAGGGTCTCCGGCACGGCCAGGTCGGTCAGATCGCCGACCGGCCGGTAGATCCCGCCCTCAAGCGTCAGCCGGCCCTCGGCCAGGAGCATCCGGACCGTCTCGACCGCGTACAGCGGGACACCGTCGGCCCGGGCGACGATGACCCGGATCGCGGTCTCGGGCAGGCCCGGGACGAGCCCGGCGAGCAGCTGCCGCATCGCCGACTCCGAGAGCGGATCGAGGTACAGGCTCGTGAAGTTGCGCTTGCCCGCGCCCCAGTCGGGCCGCTTCTCGAGGAGCTCCGGACGGGACAGCGTGACGACGTAGATCGGGACGCTCCGGCTCCAGTCGAGGAGGTGGTCGACGAAGTCGAGCAGGCCGGAGTCGGCGAAGTGGAAGTCCTCGAAGACCAGGACCACGGGCGCGCTCGCCGAGAGCCGCTCGAAGAACGTCCGCCAGGCCCCGAACAGCTGCTGCGTGCTCGTCCCCGACCCGATGCCCAGCAGGGCCAGCAGGGCGGGCTCGATCCAGCGCCGCTCCTCGGGATCCGGCACGTGGGTCGCCAGGGTCTCGGCCAGCTTCGCCCGGGTCGTGGCCTCATCGTCCGTCTCGACCAGGCCGGCCCGCCCGCGGACCATCTCGCCGAGGGCCCAGAAACTGATCCCGTCGCCGTAGGCGGGGCTCCGGCCGTCGTGCCACCAGACGGTGTCCACCAGCCCGTCGACGTACTTGAGGAACTCCCAGGCGAGCC
The DNA here is from genome assembly GCA_963809595.1 of uncultured Chloroflexia bacterium. Lineage (GTDB taxonomy): Bacteria > Chloroflexota > Limnocylindria > Limnocylindrales > CSP1-4 > Chersky-267. The sequence continues at coordinate 565,196 of CAWEKG010000004.1, forward strand.
GGGTCTTGCCGATCCCGCCTGGTCCGATGACGCTGACCAGCCTGGCTCGGTTCTCACGCCCGGTGGCGTGGAACAGGTCCTTGAGCAGGCGCAACTCGTCGTCGCGGCCCACGAACGGGGCCTCCGACACGTCGGACCGGCCCCGCCCGCCGACCTCGGCCACGACGCGGACTGCCCGCCAGGCCGCGATCGGGGCGACCTTGCCCTTCAACGCCTGCTCGCCGGCCGCCTCGAAGTCGATCGCTCGGGAAGCCGCGCGCTGGGTGGCCTCGCCGACGAGGACCGTCCCCGGGGCTGCCGCCGACTGCAGCCGGCTGGCGGTGTTGACCAGGTCGCCGGCGACCATGCCCTGGTTCGTGGCGCCGAGGGTGACCGCCGCCTCACCGGTCAGCACGCCGGCCCGGGCCTGGATCCCGGGGCCCAGGACGCGCACCGCGTCGACCAGCTCCAGGCCGGCCCGGACGGCCCGCTCGGCGTCATCCTCGCGGGCCGTCGGCGCACCCCAGACGGCCATCACCGCATCGCCGATGAACTTCTCGACCGAGCCGCCGTAGCGGGCGATCACGTCCCGGGCGAGGTCGAAGTAGCGCGACAGGAGCTCCCGTGTGTCCTCGGCGTCGAGACCTTCGGCGAGGGTGGTGAAGCCGACCAGGTCGGCGAACACGATCGAAACCAGCCGGCGCTCGGCGACGGGGGCCTCGCCGGACCCGGGGTGCCGGCCCTCGCCCCCGGCTGCCGGCGCGGTCGCGATCGCCGGTGAGCCGGCAGCCTGGGTGACTCCCGCAGCCAGAGGGTTCGCGCACTCGCCGCAGAACTTGGCCGTCGGCGGGTTCGGTGTGCCGCAGTTCGGACAACCCGTGGCGAGTCGCGCGGCGCACTCGACGCAGAACTTGCGACCTGCATCGTTGACCGTCCCGCACTGCGTGCAGATCACCCGGCGCGCTCCCGCATCAGCGGAGGGTAGCGCACGGGACCGACGACGGGGAGGGCCGCCGAGTCGGTCGTCCGGCGAGCGCCTCCGCGGGCGCGGTCATGACGCCTTGGTCCACCGCGCCCTCCCTGGCCGGGGGGCGGCCTCCGTAGTCGGCGAGACGAGCTTAGCGGGATCGTCTGACGGATCACGGTGGGACCTTATGGATCGTCGGGCGGATGGAGCGGCGCTCGGAGCGCCACCGGATCGCCCAGCCACGACGTGGCCGGCGTCGCCCAATAGCGCGCCATCGCCTCGAGACGCGGCGCGTAGGTCGCTCGGGCGGTCTCGAAGTGGTGCCAGGCCTCATCCCTGGGCCGCAACGTGTATCCGGCATCCGCGAGCCGGTCGCAGGCCGCGTCGAAGTCCGCCCGGTCCAGGTTCGTCGGCTGGCCGGCTCGGAAGCCGAGGTTCGAGATGTCCTCGACGAGGTGCGTGCCGACCCGCTTGAACAGCTTGGCCTCGCCGCGAGGCGGGCCGTCGATCGTCGTCAGGATCAGGCTGGCGGCATCGAGGACCGTGCCCAGGGCGCTGATCCAGGAAAGGTTGTCGTGGCTCGAGCGGAAGAAGCCGAGGAGCGGGTACGCGACGTGGGAGTCGAGCACTTCGACCGCCCACCGCTGCCATTCCCGGAACAGCTCCGGGAGCCGGTCGACGAGCGCGAGCTGGGCGTAGGTCTCGAGGAGGGTGACGGCCGACGGCGGCGCCCCCGCGGCCGCCTGGAGCATCACCACCCGGACCTCGCGGCGCTGGTAAGAGCCGTAGAGCGAGAACAGGAAGGTCACGACCAGGGCGACGACGCCGAGTCCGCTGATCGCCGCGACGGTCACGACCAGGCGGGCCGGGACGCCCTCGGCCACGATGTCGCCGAAGCCGATGGTCAGGACCGACGTGGCGGCGAAGTAGAGGCTGCTGCCGAGGTCGGTCGGGACCGGGCGCAGCTCGTCGCGCAGGCCGTAGAAGACCAGCCCGTAGCCGACGATCAGGGCGATGAGCCAGACCCCAAGGAGGGCGATCGTCGCGGCCGGCGCGAAGAGCCCGAGCAGCTGGTCGTAGGACCGCTCCGGCCGGCCGTCCCGGATCGCCCGAAGGACACGCCACGAACCCCGGACGACGTAGCGGCCGATCCGGAACCAGCCGGGCGTCGGGCGGGGCACGACGACGGTCTCGAACAGGTCCCAGACGGTGAGGGCCAGCAGGAACGCGCCGAGGACGAGGGGGACGGCTTCCATCGGCTGCCGATCATCCCACGCCGGGTGCCGGGATCGCCAGCCGGCAGGGCGCGCCGGGCGCGGGTCGGGTCAGGCTACGCCCGGCGCGGTGAGGGAAGCGGTCAGCGAGGGCCGGCGCATGGGCCGATGGGCCGATCGGCGCTGTGATCGGGGGGTCGTCGGGCTCAGTGCAACTGCGCGATGACCGCCTGCGCTATCGCGATGGCGTCGTCCTTGTGGTCCTTGCCATCGTGTCCTGCGACCTCGACGTACAGGGCCCCCTGGTCCTGGCCGAGGAGCACCTTGAGGTAGGAGTCGTCGACGAACTGCGTCTGCAGGTAGGCGGCGAACGGGAACCCGGAGACGGACTCGGCCGGCACGAGTGGATCGACCGGCTCGAATGGACTGAGGGTGATCTCGAGGGCCGCCGTCCCGTTGCTCACCCGGCACTTCAGCGGAGGGAACTTTTGACTCTCCGGGGCGGACGCGTCGGGGATGAGCCTGGCCACGAGGTCGGTGGGCAGGAGGGTGCACACGTCCGTGACCTTCCCGGCAGCGTCGAAGAGTCCGGAGCCGGCCCCGCCGCCGGCGGCCGTGGACCCGCTCGGCGCGCCGGCGCCGCCGGTGTCGGTCGATGCTCCGGCGGCCCCAGAGTCCGACCCCGACGAGGGCGCGCCGCCCGGATTCGCGGACGGGCTCGACGCTCCGCTACACGCGGCGAGGCCGACGCTCAGGGTGATGAGAACAGCGGTCAGTCTCCTCGCCGGTCCAACGACCATGTCCTGCATCGGGACGCTCCTCGGCTGCCAGCGGGCGACGCCTCAGCCTGGCGGGGAGACGCCGCCGCTCGTCGGTACCGTAGGGTCGTGGAGCGGCTCGGTCAACTCATCCTCTGTCGGCGGCTGGCCCTAAGGTTGCGGTTCGGCACGACGCTTGACGCACGAGCGCGGGGTCCGGCATCATCCCCGGACCGATGAGCCACACCTCCGTCTCCTGGTCGATGTGTATGCGCTGGCGGCCCCGCCGTGCGGAGGATGGGGTCTGAGGTCACGCGCATCCTAGACAGGAGGTAGCGGGACCGCAGATCGGTCCCGGGGCCGCGGATCCACCAGGTGGACCGCGGTTTCTTGTTTCTCCGGCACATCGCGACGGGTAACCGCCGAACCCACCGGCCCGAACCCCAGGGCCCCGGGACTCGAGCCCCCTTCCCCCCCGTCATGCCGGAGAACCTTCGATGTCAGACCACGACGAGCGCCCGCTCCACCCCGAGACTCTCGCCCTCCACGCCGGCCAGAAGCCGGATCCGACGACGAACGCGCGGGCCGTCCCGATCTACGCCACCACCAGCTACGTCTTCAACGACGCCGCTCATGCCGCCCGGCTCTTCGGGCTCCAGGAGTTCGGCAACATCTACACCCGGATCATGAACCCGACCACCGGGGTCTTCGAGGAGCGGGTCGCCGCCCTGGAGGGTGGCGTCGGGGCGCTCGGGCTGGCCAGCGGCCAGGCCGCCGAGACCTTGACGATCCTGAACCTCGCTCGGGCCGGCGACAACATCGTCAGCAGCTCGAGTCTCTACGGCGGCACCTACAACCTGTTCAAGTACACCCTGCCCAAGGTCGGGATCACCACCCGGTTCGTCGACGGGACCCGGCCCGAGACCTTCGCCCCGGCCATCGACGACCACACCAAGGCGGTCTACCTCGAGACGATCGGGAACCCCCGGCTCGACGTCCACGATATCGCCTCGATCGCCGACATCGCCCACGCCCACGGCGTGCCGCTCGTCGTCGACAACACGTTCGCCCCGCTTCTGGCGAAGCCGCTCGAGCACGGTGCCGACATCGTGGTCCACTCGGCCACGAAGTGGATCGGCGGTCACGGGACCGCCATCGGCGGCGTGGTGGTGGACGGCGGGACCTTCGACTGGGCCGCCTCGGAGCGCTTCCGGGCGGACTTCGTCGAACCCGATCCGAGCTATCACGGGGTGAGCTACACCGAGGCGTTCGGACCGCTCGCGTTCATCCTCAAGCTCCGGGTCCAGGGCCTGCGCGATCTCGGGCCGGCGCTCAGCCCGTTCAACTCGTTCCTCTTCCTCCAGGGTCTCGAGACGCTTCCCCTTCGGATCCAGCGCCACAGCGAGAACGCTCTCGTCGTGGCCCGCTGGCTCGAGGCGCATCCGGGCGTGACCTGGGTCTCGTACCCCGGTCTCGAGTCCCACCCGGCCCACCGGAACGCGGTCCGCTACCTCAGCGGCGGGTTCGGCGGGATCGTGACCTTCGGGGTGAAGGGCGGCGTCGACGCCGGCCGGCGGCTCATCGACGAGGTGAAGCTGTTCAGCCTGCTGGCCAACGTGGGTGATGCGAAGTCGCTGATCATCCACCCGGCCTCGACCACTCACCAGCAGCTCACGCCCGAGGACCAGCTCTCGACCGGGGTGACCGAGGACCTGGTCCGGCTGTCGATCGGGCTGGAGCACCCCGACGACCTCATCGCCGACCTCGACCGGGCCATCCGGATCGCCACCGGGACCACGATCGGGGACGCGGTGACCGCGTGACGACCACGGGGGAGGCGGCTGTGGGGACACCGGCCTCCCGTCCATCCGGCGAGCCGGGGGTCGACCCGTACCCGAGCACTCCTCTGCTCGGGTCGGGCCGGCTCGGCTCCGTCGGTCTCGGGGCGTTCGACCTCGAGTCCGGTGCCGTCCTCCCGGCCCTGACCGTCGCCTTCCGACACGACGGTCCGGGGCCGGGGGCGGCGCCCCAGGTGCTCGTCATCCATGCCCTCACCGGCTCGGCCGACGCGGCCGGCGACTGGTGGGCGCCGCTCATCGGACCGGGCCTGGCGCTCGACACGCGCCGGGTCGGAGTGCTCTGCGCCAACCTGCTCGGGGGGAGGTACGGCACGACCGGCCCGTCGTCGCGCGACTCGCGCGGCGACGGTTCCTACGGGTCGGCATTCCCGGAGGTCACCGTCCGGGACCAGGCCCGGGCGCAGTGGGCCCTGCTCGACGCGCTCGGGATCGACGACCTCGCTCTCGTGACCGGCGGCTCGCTCGGTGGGATGGTCGCCCTCGAGGTGGCGCTCGAGCGTCCCGCCGGCGTCGGGACCGTGATGCCCATCGCCGCTCCAGGGGCGACCGGGGCCCTGGCCCTCGCCTGGAACCGGATCCAGGTGGAGCTCATCGGCCGACTCGGGACGGACGGACTGGCCCTGGCCCGCCAGCTCGCGATGACGACCTACCGGAGCGAGGCCGACTTCGAGGCGCGCTTCGGTCGGTCGGTCGACCCGGACGGGCGACCGTCGGTCGTCGGCTACCTCGACCACCAGGGCCGCAAGCTCGTCGACCGGTTCGACCCGGACACCTACCGCACCCTCGTCCGGGCGATGGACGGCCACGACATCGGTCGGGGGCGGGGCGGGATCGTGCCGGCGCTCCGTGCCCTCAGGGCTGAAGACGTCTCATTTATCGGTGTCGGGATCGAGGGGGACATCCTCTACGGACCCGGTCAGGTGCGGACGCTCGTGAGCGCCGCCGAAGCCGCCGGGATCGATGCTGCCTACCGCGAGATCCGCTCGAGCAAGGGCCACGACGCGTTCCTGGTCGAGTGGGACCAGCTGTCGGCCCTCATCGGGGAAGTGGCGCTGCCGGGGCATGGCCTCGGCGCACTGCCGGCTCGTCCGGCCATCGCGGGTCCCTCGGCGGCGTCAGCCTGAGCGTCGGTTCGACTCGTGGGACGTCAATGGGACGCCGGTCGTCATCCGGACCACGGACTACCCCGAGACGTCGCCCTTCGAGACCCAGCAGGGCGTCGCCCAGGACGCCACCCGCCACAAGGCGGACCAGGTCGAGCTCCACCGGATGCTCGACTCGATCGAGTTCGGGCGCAAGCCAGATCTGCCGTAGGCCGCAGCCAGAGCGAGGCAGGAGCCTCGGTCCACCCAAGGCCGAGGCTCTATCCATCGGTGCCAGCAGGATCAGGGGCTTCGGCTCGCAAGACGCGCGGCCGGGATGAGCCCATCACATCGCCGAGGTCGAGCTGTCGATGATCGTCCGGATCGGATGCTCCCGATCCGTCAGGACGCCTCGAGCGCCATCGGGCTGACGAGCTGGAAGTAGTTGTCGTCGGGATCGGAGAAGGTCGCGATCCACGTCCCCGGCATGCCCTCGAACTCGTAGGGCGCCTTGACGACCGTCGCGCCGGCGCCCTGGAAGCGTTCGAAATCGCCACGCACGTCGAGGCTCTCGATGTTCCAGATCAGCCGACCGGGCGTCGTGTTCCGGCCCTTGACCTCGCTGTGCGGCCCGACGGTCACGGCACCGGAGCCGATCATCCAGGTCGTGTACCCCTCGCCCGTGAAGGCGGGTTCGCCCAGCACGCGCCGGTAGTACGCGGCGAGTCGTTCCGAGTCCTCGGATCCGATGAGGATGCTGTTGAAGTTCACGGGACGCCTCCTGTCGGTCTCGACGGTGATCCGGTGACCCTACCATCACGGCGCAGTCCGCCCCCGGCATTCGAGAACCGGATCGCCGTTCGCCACGCCATAGTGTTGACGAGCGACCGCCGTGGTCGCTCCCCAGCAGAGGCGACGGTGGACCAGCGATCGCTCGTGGAACGCGCGAGGCAAGGCGACCAGGACGCCTTCGCCGAGCTCGTCCACGGCGCCATCGCCCGGCTGGACGTCGCAGCCCGCCTGATCGTCCGTGACCCGGAGCTCGCACGTGACGCGGTCCAGGAGGGGTTGATCCGGGCCTGGCGCGACCTTCGCCGCCTCCGTGACCCGGACCGGTTCGATGCCTGGCTCTACCGGCTCACCGTCAACGCCTGCATCGACCAGCTGCGGAAGCGCCGCCGCCGGTCCATCGAGGTCGAGATCGTGGAGATCCACGCTCCGGCGGCGCCCGATCATGCCGGCTCTCTGGCCGACCGGGACCTCGTGGACGGCGTCCTCCGCAGCCTCGATCCGAACGGCCGCGCCATCGTCGTCCTCCACTACTACCTCGGGCTGCCGTTGACCGAGGTCGCCGGCGTGCTTGGCGTTCCCGTCGGGACGGTGAAGTCCCGTCTGCACCGAGCTCTCGGGGAGATGCGGTCCCGCGTCTCCGCCGACTCGAGCGCACCGGCATCGCGGATCCTCGGAGTGAACCTGCCATGACGGTCGAACGCAGCATCGAACAGTCCCTGCCTGAGATCCTGGCTGGGCTTGGCGCGGGGCCCGCCCCCGACTACGCCGACCTCGTCCTCGAGCGTGTGGCGCACACACGGCAGCGCCCGACCTGGGTCTTCCCCGAGCGATGGATCCCGCTCGACTTCGCTGCTCGTCGGAATGCGCTCCAGCGACCGCTCCTCGTCCTCCTCGTCATCCTCTTGACGCTGGCCGTGGGCGCCGCGGCCGTCTACATCGGGTCGCGTCCGCGGCTGCCCGCGCCGTTCGGGCCGGCCCTGAACGGCTCCCTGGTCTACGGCTCACAGGGCGACATCTTTGCCGGAACGCCAGGGGGATCTTCGACCCTCATCGTGGGCGGCCCCGAATTCGACTTCGGCGCGTTCTACTCGCCGGACGGCTCGAAGGTCGCCTTCTACCGCCGGGCGGACCAGAGCCTCGACGGCGCGACCGACATCCTCGTCGCCGACGCGGATGGCTCCCACGCGCAGCTGATCACGCCCCGTCCGCTCCGGGAGATCCCCTGGTCGGCGATCTGGACCCCGGATGGTTCGGAGATCGCCGTGATGACGAGTCAGCGGGCCGACGGGCGCCTGGAGTTCTTCGACGCCACCATGGCCGCCGAGCCGCGCGTGTTCGACCCGGGCCTGCGCATGGACACGTTCGCGTTCCAGCCACCGGACGGGCGGCGGATCCTGTTCAACACCCAGCTCGGGAACAAGGTCGGTCTGTACGTGATCGATCGCGACGGGACCAACCTGACGACGCTCATCCCTCCGTACGAGGCGAACATCCCACAGAACGCCGCTGGGTACTGGAACCTCACCTCCGACATCCGAGACCTCCGGAACTCGATCTGGTCCCCCGATGGGCAACGGATCGTCTTCCAGCAGGCCGTGCTCCCGAAGGACGCGCGGCAGGCGCGCCTGTTCCTCGAGATGCACCTGTTCATGATGGACGCCGACGGCACGAACCTCCGGCCGATCACGACCGGTGAGTCCATCGACGCCTATCCCGCCTGGTCACCCGACGGGATGCGGATCGCGTTCCTCCGGTATCGGCTCGACGTCGACGCCTGGACGTATGCCGTCCTCCGACGCTCCGACGGGTTCGTCACGAGGACGGGTCCCGCCATCTCCGACGGAATGGGCCTGGGGGCCGACTGGTCGCCCGGCCTGGCCACGATCGCCTGGTCGCCCGACAGCACGGCCCTGCTCGCCATCGCCCGCTATCAGCGCGGGACCTACCTCCTGGACCCCGATGGAGGCCCGGCCCGACCGCTGCCGTGGACGATCGAGACACCCAAATCGTGGGGCGTGTCCGGCTTTCTGAACGGCTTCGACCCCGGCAGCTGGCAGCGGAAGGCGAGCCCATGAGAGCCCCCGCGACCCCGACGACACCCGCGTCCGTCCGCTGACCCGCTGATCCGCGGCGGCGGCCCCGCCGGCCATCCCCTTCTCATCCCCAGCACGGCGCCCGGCGCTGGCATGCCCCCGCGTGCCCGCTCGCCCCCGTGCCCACGTCCTGGAGGCCTTCACATGAGCGTCCCGACCGAACGCGTGATCCCGGCGACGTCGGCCCAGGCCACGACGGTGAGCCGTCGCATCCGACCGGGCGATGAACCGACCTGGGAGTACGACGAGATCACCGGCGTCGAGTTCCAGCCCGGGCCGGTGGCTCGACTGGGTCGGCGGCTCTGGCTCGGGGTCGTCCTGGCGCTGGTCCTCGGGAGTCTTGGGTTCCTGGATCAGTCCCAGGCCGGTGGTGCTTCCACCGATCTCCCGCTCACGATCACGAGCCCGGCCGTCGGCTCGACGAACGAGGGAGCCGTGGTCACGGTCCAGGGCGTGGCGACCGACGTCGTCGGGTCCGTCCAGCTCGGGATCGTCGTCGGCGCCGCGGTCCTCGGCTGGACGATCGTCGAAGTGGATCGGGCCGGCCCCGTGGAGGCTTCCATCCCGGTCTTCGCTCCCCCGGTATCGGTGGAGGTCGAGCTCCTCGTGGTCCCGCTCGAACCCCAGTCCGTGGCCGCGCACACCGCTGCAGCCATGGAGGCGTCGGCGGCCGAGCGGCGCGCCTTCCGGCTTCGACCAGGCGGACCGGTCGGGCTCTGGTCCGCGACCGCGCTCGGTTCGGGAGCGAAGACGATCGTCGTGGTATCCGGCTGTGCGCCCATCGGCGTCCGGCGCGTGCAGGTACGGCTCGTCGGCCATGACGGGCGGCTGCTCGCGACGTCGGTCGCGGTCGTGACCCGGGAGGACGCCCGCCCCGGTGCCGCAGGCGGTTACGCGCTCGGCATCGGCAGCTTCCAGGCCCGTCTGGCCGCCGGCGCAGCCATCGCCGATGCGAGCGTCCGGGTGGAGGTCGACTGGCGCGACGAGATCGGTGGGGAGTGGGGCACGTCCGTCATGACCGTCGCTCCCGCCTCGGCGGACCCACCACGGGCCTGAGGTGGCACGAAGGGGAGTCCGCAGGCGTCAAGCCCCGACGCACTCGTAGACTGGCCCCGATGAACGACGCCATCAGGTCACGGTTCGCTCCGGCAGCGGGAATCGCCTACCTCGACTCGGCGACCTACGGTCTGCCGCCCGAGCCCACCCTCCAGGCGATGCGCCGGGCGCTCGACGCCTGGCAGGACGGCTCGGCCGACTGGATCCGCGACTGGGACCGGCCGGCCGAGGAGGCCCGCGCCTCGTTCGCGACCCTCGTCGGCACGACGGCCGACCGGGTCTCGCTCCAGCCGGCGGTCTCAGTCGGGGTGGGGCTCGTCGCGGCCGGTCTCGGTCCGACCGACGAGGTCGTGGTGCCGGATGACGAGTTCACCTCGGTGCTGTTCCCGCTCCTCGTCGCCCGGGAACGCGGGGCGACCGTCCGCGAGGTCCCCTTCGACCGACTTGTCGAGGAGATCGGCCCGCGAACGACCCTCGTCGCGGCGAGCCTGACCCAGATGCAGACCGGTCGGACCGTCGACCCGGAGGCCGTCGTCGATCGGGCGACCGCGGTCGGCGCCCGGATCCTCCTCGACGTCACCCAGGCGACCCCGTTCGTCCCGCTGGCGCCGTTCATCGACCGGGTCGACTACATCGTCGCCGCCGCCTACAAACACCTGCTCTGCCCGCGCGGAGTCGCCTTCCTCGTCGTCCGCCCGGATCGGCTGGCCGGCCTCGGCCCGCTCGAGGCGAACTGGCGGGCCGCCACCGAGCCGTACGGTCGCTACTTCGGGGGCCCGCTGACGCTCCCCGACGATGCCCGACGCCTCGACGTCTCGCTCGCCTGGCTGCCCTGGATCGGCGCCGTCGAATCGCTCCGCCTGCTCGTGGAGTGGGCGCCGACGGGCGCCTTCGAGTCGGCCCTCGACCTCGCCCGACAGCTTGCGGCACGGCTCGGGGTGGAGTGGGGCGGGGCCTCGCTTGTGTGCGCCCCGATCGGCGATGCCGATGGGGTCCGTGAGGCCCTCCGGGCGTCGGCGGTCAAGGCCGCCGTCCGCGGGACGGCGATCCGCTGCGCGACCCACGTCTACACCACCGCCGAGGAGGTCGATCGCGCCGCGCGCGCCATCGAGCCCTTCCTGCTCGGGTAGGCGATCGGGGTTCAGGGACTCCAGAACCCGCTGATCCCGTCGGCGATCGCGCGGGTCGCCGAGCCGTCGGGCGGCACGCTCGTCAGCCGGGTCCGCCCGTTCGCATCGACGAGGGGCAGCAGGAGCGACGAGCTGTCCGGCGCCCAGAGGCGATGGCTGAGGGCGTACTGGTCGAAGTACGGCAGCAGCTCGCCGATGAAGTGATACCCGAGACTGACCTGGCGCTCGGACCGGACCGCGCCGCTCGCCACGTCGACGAAGACCAGCTCGACGATGGGAGCGGGCGAGGCGCTGGCTGCCGCCGTCGGGATCACGTCCGGCGAGGGCCGAACGGCACGGGTGGCCGCGAGCTTCATGGAGGGCTCTCGTCCGGCGATCTGCCCGCCGGGTCCGGACACGCGCAGGGCGGCGATCGTCCGTCCGTCCGGCGACCAGAAGAACGCGACGACCGAGCCGGCGAGTAGAGTGCGGCCGACCCCGGAGACGGGATCGAGCAGCCGAAGCGGGCCGAACGGGAACGTCGGGGCACCCGGGACGGCGGTCGCGGCGGCGTTCGTCGCGACGCGGTCACCGGTCGGATCGAAGACCACGGCGGCCGGTCCGGCGACCGGCAGCCGGTGCTCGCTCGACCCGTCGCGGGCGCTGACCACGATCTCGGCCGACCTGCCGACGCCTTGGACATAGGCTAGGTAGCGCCCGTCCTCACTCGCGCTCGCCGAGCGGAAGTCGCCGCCCCCGGTGATCGCCGGCCCGATCGATGCCCCGTCGAGGCCGACCTCGCCGAGGAACGCCCTCTCGCCGATCCCGACATGGACCAGGAGCCGGTCCGAACCTTCCCAGTCGAAATAGAGCGGAGCGCCCCGGCGGATCACCGCCCCCGGGCCGCTGCCGTCGATCGGCGCGCTCCCGTCGGCCGGGGCGAGGCGCAGGGCTAGCCCGGTCGGGTCGTTCGCCAGGAACGCGATGCTCCGACCGTCGGGCGTCCAGAACAGGTAGAACGGCGGGTCGGTCGCACTCCGGTAGATGACGACCGGGCCGGGTCCGTCGCTCGGGCCGTCACTCGATCCGACCGGACCAGCGGGGCTCACGGCGCGATGGACATCGAAGACGTAGATCACGGTGTCGTCCGGGCCGGAGCCCACCGCCGCGAGGCGCGTGCCGTCGGGTGACCAGGCCGGAAAACCGAACGTCACTCCGGGCACCCCGTAGGCCACGGCCGTGCCGCCCGACCCGTCCGTCGTGGTCATCGTTCCCGAGACGTCGACGACCGCCACGAGGGCACCGGACCCCGCCGGCGGGCCGACCGGGCCGATCGAGCTCGTCGAGCCGGTCGCGCTGGCCGGGTTCCCGGCCGCCGGCGGGCCCGTCGACCCGCCGATGGCCAGCGCCACCACCAGGACGAGCGCCGCGACCGCCCCGAACGGGCCGGCGATCCGAAGGCGGCGTCGCCACGGACCGCCGTCCTCGGAGACCGGGACGACTTCGAGCTCGGGCGGCGAGGGGTCCATCACCTGGGACTACGGGCACTCGGGCCGGGTGGATCCGTCGGCGACCCGGTGGCCCCCACGACCCGACCCCGCCCGGCGCCGGTCAGCTGCCCTGGGCCATGCTCCAGATCGTCCAATACTGGGTCCGGACCCGTCGGGGTTGCTCGAGCACGGTACGGATCGCGAAGGCGATGTCCTCCGGCCGCAGGTAGGTCTGGAGCTCAGGCATCTCCTCGGTCCGCCCGGCCCCCATCGCGAACTCGGTCGAGGTGCCGGCCGGTCCGATCGTGGTCACCCGGATCCCCTTCTCGCGGAGCTCGCGGTCGAGGGCCCCGGCCAGCCCCACCTGGGCGAACTTCGTGGCCGCGTAGACCGCCTCGTCGGCGCCGCCCCGGAACCCGGCGACGGAGGCCACGATGACGATGTCGCCGTGGCCCTGCTCGATCATCTGAGGGACCGCGGCCCGGATCGGCCAGACGGTTCCGGCGATGTTCGTGTCGAGCATCGTGGTGAGGGCCTCATCGGTCTGGTCGAGGATCCCGCCGTACATCCCGATCCCGGCGTTGGCGATGAGGCTGTCCAGGCGCCCGAACCGCTCGAGCGCCGTGCCCACCAGGCGGCGGTTGTCGTCGGGCGAGCGGACGTCCATCTCGACCGCCACGGCCCGGCCCGGGAACTCGGCCTCGATCGCCTCGAGGCGCTCCCGCCGCCGCGCTCCCAGGACCACCCGGGCCCCGGCCCCCAGCAGCTCGCGCGCGGTGGCCCGACCGATGCCGGCACTGCCGCCGGTGACGACCGCGACGGTATCTCTGAGCGTGTCCATGACCTCTCCTCGACGACGGGGCGCCTGTCTGGCAGGCACATCATCGCCCGAACGTCGACTGGGAGCTCGCCCGGTCGGGTGAACCTCGCCGGCTCGGCGGGGGATACTGGACCCGGCGCGACCTGCCCCTGCGCCGGGAGGAGCCAGCCACGATGAAGGTCCTCGTCGCCGATCCGTTCGAGCCGTCCGGTCTCGAGGGCCTGACGGCCGCGGGCTGCGACGTCGTCTTCGACCCGACGCTCAAGGACGAGGCCCTGGCCGCGGCCATCGGCCGAAGCCGAGCCGAGGTCCTGGTCGTCCGGTCCACGAACGTGACCGCGGCGATGATGGACGCCGGGGAGATCGCCCTCATCGTCCGGGCCGGCGCCGGCTACAACACGATCGACGTCGGGGCCGCCTCGGCCCGCGGCATCTACGTCTCGAACTGCCCGGGCAAGAACGCCATCGCGGTGGCCGAGCTCGCCTTCGGGCTCATCCTCGCCCTCGACCGGCGGATCCCCGACAACGTCGCCGAGCTGCGGGCCGGCCGTTGGGACAAGAAGGAGTTCGCGAAGGCGAAGGGTATTCATGGCCGGACGCTCGGTCTGCTCGGGTTCGGCAACATCGCCCAGGAGCTGGCCAGCCGAGCGCAGTCGTTCGGCCTGGACCTGGTCATCTGGTCGCGCCGCTTCGAGGACGATCTCGCGGTCGATCTCGGCACGTACGGTCTCGACGTATCGGGTCGTCGGTCGCGGGTCTCGGTCGTGGCCACACCGGGCGAAGTCGCGGACCGGGCGGACATCCTGAGTGTCCATGTCGCCCTGGGCCCGGAGACCCGCGGCCTCGTCGACGCGACGTTGCTGGCCCGCCTCCGGTCGGGAACGATCTTCGTCAACACCGCGCGGGCCGAGGTCGTCGACCACCAGGCCCTGGCCGCGGCCGTTCACGAGCGTGGGATCCGGGTGGGGCTGGACGTCTACCCCGACGAGCCGACGACCGGGACCGCCGAGTTCCGCCTGCCCCTGCTCCAGGAGCCGGGGGTGTACGGGAGCCACCACATCGGCGCGTCGACCGAGCAGGCCCAGGAGGCGGTCGCCGCCGAGACGGTCCGGATCGTCCGCTCGTTCAAGGAGACGGGCCGCGTCCCCAACGTCGTCAACCTCGCCCGCCGGACCCCGGCGACCCACCTGCTCGTCGTCCGCCATCGGAACCGGCCGGGCGTGCTGGCCGGCGTCTTCGACGGCCTGCGGGCCGACGGGATCAACGTCCTCGAGACGGAGAACATCATCTTCCAGGACGCCGAGGCGGCCGTCGCCCGGATCAACATGGACGGCAGCGTCTCCGCGGGGCGGCTCGACGCCATCCGGGCGGGCGACGAGAACATCATCAGCCTCCAGCTCGTCGCGCTGTAGGGCTGCCGGCCCGAAGGCCGTACGAGCCGCGGCCGGCTACCGGCCGAGGTACAGCCGGATCCCGGCAACCAGACCGGCGGCGTACCGATCCCGCCCGCCGGCGCTCGTCATCCGAGCGGCGTCGCTCGCGTTCTTCATGTTGCCGAGCTCGACCTCGACCACGGGTACGTCCGACATGTTCAGGGTGCCGAGGTCGATCCGGGTCACGATCCCGGCCGTGGCGTAGTAGTTCGCGATCGGCAGCCCGACCCCCCTCAGGCCGGACCGGACCGCCCGGGCCAGGGTCGCCGAGCGCCCGACGATGTCGTCCGTGTACCCCCTGACGAGGCCCGGACGCATGACGAAGAAGCCGCGATGCGACGAGGCCGCGCCGTCGGCGTGGATGCTGACGGTCAGGGCGGCATGGACCTTCGCCCCGAACCGTCCCCGCACGTCGACGCACGGACCGACGCCCGTATCGCTCGTCCGGGTCAGCCGGACCGTCGCGCCGAGCGCCTCGAGGCGAGCCTTGACCCGGAGCGCCACCGCGAAGTTGAACCGGTGCTCCGGGTAGCCCCGGAGGGTGGTCGTGCCGACCTTGTTGCAGGGGACGCGCCGGTTCCCGATGAAGACCGTCCGGGCGATCCGCGCCGCATGGGCCGAATTGCCGCCGTTGTGCCCCGGGTCGACCGCGATCACGACGCCGGCGAGGGGCAGGGGAGCCGCGACCGTCCGTCCGGCGGACGGCGAGCCCGCCAGGACGGCGCCGGCGAGCAGGACCGCGAGCAGGACGAGGGCGATCCGGGGAAACCGCATGGAGCGGAGTGTACGGGTCCGCGGTCACGGTCAGCCTCGGCGGCGCCACCTGCCGCGGTGGCGTCGACTCGCCGGAGGCGCTCATCGCGAAGGTGGACGCGGCCTCTGCGAAGCCAAGGGATCGGGTCGGGACCGGATCGTCCCTGTCTGAACGTCGTCCCGCCTTGCGGGACGACCAACCGGCGAGCGGCTCCGCTGCCGCATCTCGGCGAACGTACCGGTCGACCCGGGGACGACAGGCCCTTGAACCCGACGGCGCGATGTGGTTCGATCGAGGAGCGCGGCAGGGCTCCTGCACGCGAGTCGCTCCCCGGACGACCCGGACCGACTGACGCTCTGGGAGGCCGATCGTCCTGACCGCGCCCGATCGTCCCGCGACCCGGCGCATCGCCGGTCGACGCCCCGGCCCCGGCTCCAGGCTCCTCATCCCAGTGTTCTGGCTGGTGCTGGCTGGGCTTGCGCTGGGGCCGGGTGTCGAGCCGGTGCGCGCGGTGACGCGGACCTGGAGCGGTGCCGGCGCGACCACGAACTGGTCGCTTGCGGCCAACTGGCTCGGCGGAGTGGTGCCGGGCGCCGCGGACGTCGCCGTCTTTGACGCGACCAGCGTCAAGGACGTGACCATCGACGCCAACGTCAACGTGCTCGGCGTCGCCGTCAACACCGGATACACGGGCACCATCACCCAGGGCGCCGCTCGGACGATCACCGTCGGCGCGACGGGTTGGTCCCAGGCGACGGCGACGTTCGTCGGTGGGAACGCCGCTATGACGGTCAACGGTCCGTTCAGCCTGTCGGGGGGTTCCTTCACAAGTACTTCCGCGACCTGGACCGTCACGGGAAACCTGACCCACAGTGCCGGGACCCTGTCGGCGAACAGCGGGACGGTCGCCCTGTCGACGTCGGTCGCGACGATCGACGTCCCGGGAACCGACACCTTCGCGAACCTGACCCTGACCTCTGGGACCAAGACGATCGCGCCCGGCGACACGATCACCGTCCCGGGCCAGACCACCCTGACCAGCGGGACGCTCAACGGGACCGGCAGCCTCGAGGTCCAGGGCGACCTCAGCGCCGCCTCGACGTTCTCGGGCGGGACGGCCTCCCTGCTCATCGACGGGAGCGCCGGTCAGACCTTCACCGGCTCGGCCACGACCGCCGCGGGGAGCCTGCCGGCGGTCACGATCAACAAGCCCTCGGGCAGCCTGACCCTGGCCGGCACGATCCGCACGACCACCAACTGGACCTACCTCGGGGGGACCCTCGACCCGGCCGCCAGCACGGTCGTCTTCGCCGGCGGCACGATCAGCGGCAGCCACACCCTCAACGGGGTCGACCTGCGGGCGACGACCTCGATCGCGGCCGGCACCACCCTCGTCGCCGGGGGCCCGCTCAGCCTGACCGGCGGCGCCCTCAACGGGACCGGCAGCCTGGCCGCCCGGGGCTCGATCAGCGCCGCCTCGACGTTCTCGGGCGGGACGGCCTCCCTGCTCATCGACGGGAGCGCCGGTCAGACCTTCACCGGCTCGGCCACGACCGCCGCGGGGAGCCTGCCGGCGGTCACGATCAACAAGCCCTCGGGCAGCCTGACCCTGGCCGGCACGATCCGCACGACCACCAACTGGACCTACCTCGGGGGGACCCTCGACCCGGCCGCCAGCACGGTCGTCTTCGCCGGCGGCACGATCAGCGGCAGCCACACCCTCAACGGGGTCGACCTGCGGGCGACGACCTCGATCGCGGCCGGCACCACCCTCGTCGCCGGGGGCCCGCTCAGCCTGACCGGCGGCGCCCTCAACGGGACCGGCAGCCTGGCCGCCCGGGGCTCGATCAGCGCCGCCTCGACGTTCTCGGGCGGGACGGCCTCCCTGCTCATCGACGGGAGCGCCGGTCAGACCTTCACCGGCTCGGCCACGACCGCCGCGGGGAGCCTGCCGGCGGTCACGATCAACAAGCCCTCGGGCAGCCTGACCCTGGCCGGCACGATCCGCACGACCACCAACTGGACCTACCTCGGGGGGACCCTCGACCCGGCCGCCAGCACGGTCGTCTTCGCCGGCGGCACGATCAGCGGCAGCCACACCCTCAACGGGGTCGACCTGCGGGCGACGACCTCGATCGCGGCCGGCACCACCCTCGTCGCCGGCGGGCCCGCTCAGCCTGACCGGCGGCGCCCTCAACGGGACCGGCAGCCTGGCCGCCCGGGGCTCGATCAGCGCCGCCTCGACGTTCTCGGGCGGGACGGCCTCCCTGCTCATCGACGGGAGCGCCGGTCAGACCTTCACCGGCTCGGCCACGACCGCCGCGGGGAGCCTGCCGGCGGTCACGATCAACAAGCCCTCGGGCAGCCTGACCCTGGCCGGCACGATCCGCACGACCACCAACTGGACCTACCTCGGGGGGACCCTCGACCCGGGCGCGTCCACCCTGGTCCTGGCCGGGACGCTCACGATCAGCGGCTCGCAGCCGCTCGGCAACCTCGAGCTGCGCGGGGCGGTCACGATCCCGGCCGGCACGATCCTGACCCTCGGCGGCACCTTCACCATGCCGAGCGCGGTCACCGTCACCCTCAACGGGACGATCACCGTCCCGGGCCAGACCACCCTGACCAGCGGGACGCTCAACGGGACCGGCAGCCTCGAGGTCCAGGGCGACCTCAGCGCCGCCTCGACGTTCTCGGGCGGGACGGCCTCCCTGCTCATCGACGGGAGCGCCGGTCAGACCTTCACCGGCTCGGCCACGACCGCCGCGGGGAGCCTGCCGGCGGTCACGATCAACAAGCCCTCGGGCAGCCTGACCCTGGCCGGCACGATCCGCACGACCACCAACTGGACCTACCTCGGGGGGACCCTCGACCCGGCCGCCAGCACGGTCGTCTTCGCCGCGACCCTGACGATCTCGGGCGATCATCGCCTGGCCAACGTCACGTTCAGCGGGGCCAACCGGATCTACACCCTGGCCGGGACCACCACGCTCGGGGTCGACGGGCTCCTGACCCTGACCGACGGCTCGATCAATACCGGGCGGGTCAGCGCCCGCGGCGACATCAGCCAGGCGTCGACGTTCGATGGGGGCACCGGATCCCTGCTCATCGACGGGAGCGCCGGTCAGACCTTCACCGGCTCGGCCACGACCGCCGCGGGGAGCCTGCCGGCGGTCACGATCAACAAGCCCTCGGGCAGCCTGACCCTGGCCGGCACGATCCGCACGACCACCAACTGGACCTACCTCGGGGGGATCCTCGACCCGGGCGCGTCCACCCTGGTCCTGGCCGGGACGCTCACGATCAGCGGCTCGCAGCCGCTCGGCAACCTCGAGCTGCGCGGGGCGGTCACGATCCCGGCCGGCACGATCCTGACCCTCGGCGGCACCTTCACCATGCCGAGCGCGGTCACCGTCACCCTCAACGGGACGATCACCGTCCCGGGCCAGACCACCCTGACCAGCGGGACGCTCAACGGGACCGGCAGCCTCGAGGTCCAGGGCGACCTCAGCGCCGCCTCGACGTTCTCGGGCGGGACGGCCTCCCTGCTCATCGACGGGAGCGCCGGTCAGACCTTCACCGGCTCGGCCACGACCGCCGCGGGGAGCCTGCCGGCGGTCACGATCAACAAGCCCTCGGGCAGCCTGACCCTGGCCGGCACGATCCGCACGACCACCAACTGGACCTACCTCGGGGGGACCCTCGACCCGGCCGCCAGCACGGTCGTCTTCGCCGCGACCCTGACGATCTCGGGCGATCATCGCCTGGCCAACGTCACGTTCAGCGGGGCCAACCGGATCTACACCCTGGCCGGGACCACCACGCTCGGGGTCGACGGGCTCCTGACCCTGACCGACGGCTCGATCAATACCGGGCGGGTCAGCGCCCGCGGCGACATCAGCCAGGCGTCGACGTTCGATGGGGGCACCGGATCCCTGCTCATCGACGGGAGCGCCGGTCAGACCTTCACCGGCTCGGCCACGACCGCCGCGGGGAGCCTGCCGGCGGTCACGATCAACAAGCCCTCGGGCAGCCTGACCCTGGCCGGCACGATCCGCACGACCACCAACTGGACCTACCTCGGGGGGATCCTCGACCCGGGCGCCAGCACGGTCGTCTTCGCCGGCGGCACGGTGACCTCGGTCGGAATGGCCTTCCATGACGTCACGATCAACGGCGGGACCACGACCCTTGGTTCGGCGATGACCATGGATCACGATCTCGTCGTCAACGCCGGGACGCTGACCACGTCCGTGGCCGGCTACGGCCTGGCCGTTGCCGGGCGGTTGACGGTCCTCGGCACCCTGACCGCCAATAGCAGCGCGATCACCGTCGGCGGCGATCTGACCGTCAGCGGGACGTTCGTCGCCGGGTCGAGTCTGGTGGCCCTCGTCGGGGCGGGCGGCCAGACCATCGCGGGAGTCGTCGGCCTCACCTTCCATGACCTCACCGCGAACGACCCGGTCGGCGTGAGCCTGGCAACGGACATCGTCGTGGACGGCGTCCTGGACCTGCCCGCCGGCCTCACGGTCGGCGCCCACCGGCTGACCGTCCGCAACCCGATCGCCGGGATCCCGACCAACCTTGCGGCCGGCGCCACCTCGACGATCGTCGTCTCCGGGACGGCGGCCGGGATCGTCCTGCCGAGCAGCGTGGTCCAGCTGCTCGGTCTGACGCTCGCCGATCCGAGCGGGCTCACCATCTCGGCCGACCTCGACATCGTCGGCCGCCTGACCCTGACCTCCGGCGTGCTGGACGCCGCGGGCTCGACCGTCGCGATGGGTCCGGCGGCGACGGTCACGAGGACGAGCGGGCACGTGGCCGGGGTCCTCCGCAAGCACGTCCCGACCGGCACCGGCTCGTCGCTCACCTTCGAGATCGGCGACCTGACGTCCCACACGCCCGTTGCGGTCGTGTTCGGAACCGTGACCGCCGCGGGCGAGCTTGCCGCCGGCACCACCCCAGGCGATCAGCCGGCGATCGCCGGCTCGGGCGTCTCGGCCGTCCGTGGCGTGAACCGGTACTGGACGCTGACGAACAGCGGGGTCGTCTTCGACACCTACGACGCGACGTTCACCTTCGTCCCGGGCGACGTCGATCCCGGGGCCGACCCGCTGGCCTTCATCGTCGGCAAGCTCGATGGCGCGACCTGGATCCTGCCGAGCGTCGGCGTCCGGACCATGACCAGCACCCAGGCGACCGGTCTGACCAGCTTCAGCGACTTCGTCCTCGGTGAGCCCCCCAGCGCCGACCTCGGGTTGACTGTCAGCGATGGGCTGACCGATGTCGTCGCGGGTGACGGCTTGACCCATACCTACCTCATCACCGTGACCAACGGCGGTCCGTCGGACGCGAGCGGCGTGACCGTGCTCGACAGCTGGCCGGCCGGCTTCGCCCAGGGGACCATCGACGCAAGCCAGGGTTCGTGCACCTCCGTCGGCCCGGGGCCCGACCTCATCTGCGCGCTGGGCAGCCTCGCCGCCGGAGCCAGCGCCACGGTCAGCGTCGACTTCACGGTCGCGGCATCCACCCTCGCCGGAGTCCAGCTCGAGACGGCGACCGTCAGCGGCTCGCCCGCCGACCCCGTCGGGGCGAACGACGTGGCCACCGACAGCACGACGGTCTCGGTGATCGCGTCGCTGGTCATCGAAAAGAGCGACGGGCTCGTCTCGGTGGAGGCAGGCACGAGCGGGCACGCCTACACCGTCACCATCGGGAACGACGGCCCGTCCGACGCCCACGCCGTGAGCCTCAGCGACCCGGTCCCGGCGGCCCTGACCGCGGGCGCCCCGAGCGCCGACCTCAGCGGCGACTGCGGGGCGTCAGCGGGGAACGCCGTCGTCTGCGATCTGCCGATCGACCTGGCACCGGGGACGACCTGGACGATCACGATCCCGTACGCGGTCCCCGCCGGTCGACCGGCTGCGACCGTGGTCAACCTCGCGACCGCGACCAGCGCGGAGGACCCGATCGGGGTCGGCGCGACCGACCAGACGGACCTCCTCCCGGTCGCCGGACCCACCCCGACGCCCGCTCCGGGCGGCGGAGTCCAGCCGGACGCGTCGCCGGGGCCGCCGCCGGACACGGGGATGGGGTCGCTCGACAGCCTGGTCGAGGCCGGGGGGATCCTGATGGTCCCGATCGCCCTCGGCTCGATCCTCGTCGGGGTCCTGATCGTCGCGGCGATGGTCACGGGCCGCGGTCGACGCACGAACCCCCGAGCGGGCCCGCGTCCCAGGCCGCCCCGGGACGGCCCCGGTCTCGGCAGGTGACCCCCGGCAAGGCGTGATCCTCCTCGGTCGACGGCCGGGACCGGCAGATCCTTCGCTTCGTCTCAGACGTATGTCAGGCAGCTGACCGATACTGCCCGAGGGGACCTCTCGATCCGGCGGTGACGGCAGGATCCACCCCGGCGACGAGACGGACGGAGTTCGGGCCGCTCATGCCAGACCCCAGTATCGAGTCAGCTCCGGATGGGACCAGGACGCGACGGCTTCGGCGGTTCGGGGCGACGACCCGACGTGCCCTCCCGTTCGCCGGCGGGATCCTCGTCGCATTCCTGGCGATCGGGCTGTATGCGACCCTCTTCCCGGGCCCGGCGCCCCTGACCGAGCGGGACATCCAGCAGGGGATCGCCAGCGCGCTCGCCTCGCAGACGCCGGGACCGCCGCTTTCCCAGGGGGCGTACGACGCGGTCCGGCCGTCGCTCGTCCTCATCGAGACCGACCAGCCCGAACCGAGCGGCCCGTCCGGCCAGGGTCTGGGCAGCGGCGTCGTCGTCGACGCCACCGGTGACATCCTCACCGCCCTCCACGTCGTCGACGGGGCCACGACCATCCACATCACGTTCGCCGACGGCACGAAGAGCGAGGCCCAGGTGGTGACCCGTCAGCCCGAGCACGACATCGCGGTGATCCGGGCCGCCGAGCTGCCGACGGGAGTGGTTCCGGCGACCCTCGGCGACCCGCGCAGCGTCCAGATCGGAAGTGACGCGTTCGTCGTCGGCAACCCCTTCGGACTGTATGGCTCGATGAGCACCGGCGTCGTCTCCGGCCTCGAACGGTCGTTCAAGGTCCCCGGTACCGACCGCGTCATCAACGGCCTCATCCAGGTCGACGCCGCGGTCAACCCGGGTAACTCAGGTGGTCCCCTGCTGAACCGGGGCGGCCAGGTGATCGGGATCGTGACCGCGCTGGTCAACCCATCCAAGGAGAACGTCTTCATCGGGATCGGTCTCGCCGTGCCGATCGACGTGGCCGGCGGCGCTGCCGGTCTGCCGCCCTATTGAGGATCGAGGAGGTGAGTGCGATGGACCCCGAGGCGAGCGCCGCGCGGACCGTGCCCATGGAGCGGGTGCTCTACGAGGTCAAGAAGGTCATCGTCGGCCAGGACCACCTCCTGGAGCGGATGGTGGTGGCCCTCCTGGCCCGGGGGCACCTCCTCGTAGAGGGCGTACCGGGCCTGGCCAAGACGATGGCCATCAAGACCCTCGCGGCGGCGGTCGGCGGGGAGTTCAAGCGGATCCAGTTCACCCCGGACCTCGTCCCCGCGGATCTCATCGGGACCCGGATCTACAACCAGAAGACCGGCGACTTCAGCACGTCCCTGGGACCGGTCTTCACGAACCTCCTCCTGGCCGACGAGATCAACCGGGCGCCGGCCAAGGTCCAGAGCGCCCTCCTCGAGGTGATGCAGGAGCACCAGGTCACGATCGGTCACGAGTCCTTCAAGGTCCCCGAGCCATTCCTGGTCCTGGCCACCCAGAACCCGATCGAGACCGAGGGGACCTACGCCCTGCCCGAGGCCCAGGTCGATCGGTTCATGCTCAAGGTGCTGGTCGGTTACCCGAGCCCCACCGAGGAGTACGCGATCGTCGAGCGCCAGACGGGGCCGGCCGAGACCGTCCAGCGGGTCCTCTCGACGGACGATCTGCTGGGGCTCCAGGCTGAGGTCGACCGGGTCTTCGTCGACCCGGCCCTGGTCGACTACGCGGTTCGGCTGGCGACGGCAACCCGCGCCCCGGCCGCCCACGGCATGCCCGAGCTTGAGCGCTACATCACCTACGGGGCCAGCCCGCGTGCCTCGATCAACCTCATCCTGACCGCCAAGGCCCTGGCCTACGTCCGGGGCCGCGACTATGCCCTACCCCAGGACGTCCGTGACATGGCCCGCGACGTCATGCGTCACCGGCTCGTCCTGTCGTTCGAGGCGCTCTCCGACGATATCGCCAGCGACAACGTCCTGACCACCCTCCTCAATCGCATCCCGGCACCCGTGGTGCCGCTCCGGGAGCACGACGACGTCGGCGTCAGCGCCTGAGCGCATCCTCCAGCGCCTCGACTGGCAGGTCGTCCGACCGCTGGACGGCCTGCTCCAGGGCGACTATCGAAGCCTGTTCTACGGCAGCGGGGTGGATCTGGCCGACCTGCGCGAGTACCAGCCCGGCGACGACGTCCGCTACATCGACTGGAACGTGACGGCCCGGATGGATACGCCGTACATCCGCCAGTACACCGAGGATCGCGAGATCACCGCCTGGTTCCTGCTCGACCTCAGCCCGTCGGTCGATTTCGGGACGGTCGAAGGCGAGCGCCAGAAGCGGACCGTCCTGATCGACTTCGTGACCACCCTGGCCCGGCTTCTGACCCGACACGGCAACCGGGTCGGGGCGATCTTCTACGACGACCGGGTCGAGCGGACGATCCCCGCCCGCGGGGGGCGGATCCAGGTCCTCCGGCTCATCAACGACCTGCTTGCCCAGCCGCGTCTCGGGAGCGCCGCGCCGACCGATCTCGGACCGCTCCTCGACGCCGGTCGTCGGGCGGGCGTCCGGCGCTCGCTGGTCTTCGTGATCTCGGACTTCATCAGCGAGCCCGGCTGGGAGCGCTCGCTCGACCTCCTCAACCGGCGTCACGAGGTCATCGCCGTCCGGCTGGTCGATCCGCGGGAGGTCGAGCTGCCGGACATCGGCCCGCTCATCGTCGAGGACGCCGAGACGGGGGAGCAGCTCTACGTCGACACCGGAGACCGGGCCTTCCGCCGACGGTTCGAGGAAGCCGCCCGACGACGCGAGACGACCGTGAGCGAGGCGTTCAAGCGGGCCGGCGTGGACGCCCACACCGTTTCGACCGACGAGGACCTCGTCCGGGCGATCGTCCGGATGGCCGCCCTCCGCCGACGGCATCGGCGGTGACGGCGTGACCTTCCAGTGGCCGGCGATGCTCCTCGCCCTGGCGCTCATCCCGATCGGCCTGTGGGCCTACCGGGCGATCGGGCGGCGACGACGGGCGGTCACGGCCGCCAGGGGAGGACCGGGGCTGGTCGACGGCGTGACCCGGCGCGGTGTCGGTCTGCGCGCCTGGATCCCGGCGGGACTCTTCATCGTGGGGCTCGTGGTCCTCACCGTGGCCCTCGCCCGGCCGGAGGGGGTCGTGAGCCTGCCCCGTCAGCAGGGCACCGTCGTGCTCGCCTTCGACGTCTCGGGCTCGATGGCCGCCGACGATCTCAAGCCGACCCGGATGGACGCCGCCAAGGCCGCCGCCCGGGCCTTCGTCGAGCGCCAGCCGTCGAGCGTGGCCGTCGGGATCGTCGCCTTCAGCGACGCCGGCCTGACCGTCCAGCCGCCGTCCACCGACCAGGCGACCGTCCTCGCCGCGATCGATCGCCTGGTGCCGACCCGGGGCACGTCCCTCGCCAATGGGATCCTCTCGGCGCTCAGCGCGATCGCCCTGTCCGAGGACCCGCCGCCGACGAACTACTACACGAATCGATCACCCTCGCCCGAACCGACCCCGACGCCGACGCCGGTCCCGGCCGGCTCCCACCGATCGGCGGCGATCGTCCTCCTGAGCGACGGCGAGAACACCGTCCGGCCCGACCCGCTCGAGGCGACCCGGACGGCGGCCGATCGCGGGGTCCGGATCTACACGGTCGGGATCGGCAGCTCGACCGGCGCCGATCTCCAGATCGAAGGCTTCAAGATCCACAGCCAGCTCGACGAGGGGACCCTCCAGCAGATCGCGACCCTGACCGACGGGGCGTACTACCACGCCGCGGACGCCCAGGACCTCCACGCCATCTACGACGGGCTCGACCCGCGCCTGTCCGTGGCGCCCCAGACGATCGAGCTGACCGCCGTGTTCGCCGGTGCGAGCGTCCTCCTGCTCATGGTCGGCGGCCTCGCCTCGCTCCTCTGGTTGGGACGGGTGCCATGAGCGCGACCCGGCGGCCGGGCCGGCCGCGGAGACGGGGCTGATGGACCTCCTCTGGCCGCTCGCCCTCGTCCTGCTGGCGGCACTGCCGGTCCTCGTCCTCGTCTACGTCGTGGCGCTCCGCCGCCGGCGACGCTCCGGTGTCCGCTACTCGAGCCTGAGCCTGGTCCGCGACGCACGACCCGGATCCGCGAGGTTGCGGCGGCACCTCCCGTTCGCGTGCTTCGTCGTGGCCCTCGGCGCGCTGATCGTGGCCTTCGCCAGGCCGGTCGCGGTCCTCAGCGTCCCGACCAGCCGGACGACGATCATCCTCACGATCGACGTCTCGGGCAGCATGTGCTCGACCGATATCCTGCCCAGCCGGCTCCTGGCCGCCGAGCAGGCCGCCGAGGCGTTCGTCAGGAGCCAGGGGTCCGGGACTCAGATCGGCATCGTCGCGTTCAGCGGCTTCGCCGAGATCGTCCTGCCGCCGACGAACGACCACGACCAGCTGCTGGCGGCCCTCCAGAGCCTGGCCACCGGGCGGCGCACGGCGATCGGCAGCGGTCTCCTGGCCGGGCTCGACGCGATCTCCGAGATCGACCCGACCGTCGCGCGGTCGGAGATCGACGGTCGTCCGAGCGTGCCGGTCACGCCCGTTCCCCAGGGCGCCTACGCGCCGGACATCGTGGTCCTCCTCACCGACGGCGCGAACAACGCCGGCCCCGAGCCGGTGGACGCCGCCAGGCAGGCCGCCGACCGGGGCGTCCGGGTCTACACGATCGGCTTCGGCACGGCCGAGGGCGGAGCGTTCGACCCGGGCTGTGCGCCGCAGTTCGTCGGGCGCGAGCCGTTCCAGGGCGGTGGCGGGGGCGGGGGCGGGTTCCAGGGCGGTGGCGGGGGGACGCCGCCGGGGGGCTTCCGGCGCGGGATCGACGAGGCCACCCTCAAGCAGGTCGCCGACGCCACCGGCGGGACGTACTACCCGGCAGAGAGCGCCGATCAGCTCCAGGAGGTCTTCGCGAAGCTCCCGGTCACCCTGATCACGAAGCACGAGACGGTGGAGCTCGGGGTGGCCTTCGTCGCTCTGGCCGGGCTCCTCCTCGCGACCGCCTTCCTCCTCGGGCGGGCCTGGCGCCCGCTCCCGTAGCAGGCGTCGTTGCGTCATCAACGACTTCTGGTATTCTAGGCCCCCGCCACGCAGGCCAACCCCGGGAGTGCTCCACGTCATGCCCGTCGACGCCGAGACCATCAGCTGGAACGATGCGCTGATCGCCGACTTCCGCGCCCACGACGGCCGGCTCACCCGGGGACCGATGGCCGGGAGGTCGCTCCTGCTCCTCACCTCGATCGGGGCGAAGTCGGGGCTCCGCCGGACCGCGCCGCTCGCCTTCACCCGCGACGGCGAGCACTACGTGATCGTGGGCTCGAACAGCGGCGGCCCGACCCACCCGGCCTGGCTGGCGAACGTCCGGGCGAACCCGATGGTCACCGTCGAGGTGGGCGCGGAGACCTTCCGTGCCCGCGCCGCGGTCACCTCGGGTGCCGAGCGACGACGCCTGTTCGATGCCCACGCCGCCGTCCTGCCCGGCTTCGCCGAGTACCAGAAGATGACGGACCGGGAGCTCCCGGTGGTCACCCTCGAGCGGCTCGCCGAGGACTGACCGGGGTTGCGGGTCGTCGTCGGCCGGCGCCGGGGCCGATCCGGTGGCGACCCGGCTCGGCGTTCTAGCTCGGCCCGAGCGCGCGCTCGAGGTCGGCCCAGAGCTCCTCGACCGGCTCCAGCCCCACGTGGAGCCGGATGAGCTCGCCGCCGGTCCACGGCCGGACCGACCGGACCACTCCCGCCCAGTGGGTGGGCATGACCAGCGACTCGTAGCCGCCCCAGGAATAGCCGAGCCCGAATCGCCCGTCGGCGATCAGCCGGTCTGTGACGGCGGCCGCCCTGGTCGCGTCGGCCGGGCCGCCGTCGAGTTCCACCAGCTCGAAGGCGAAGAGGCCGCTGCTGCCGTGGAAGTCGCGGCGCCAGACCTCGTGGCCGGGACAGTCCGGCAGGGCCGGGTGGAGGACCCGCCCGACGCCCTGGTGACCGGCCAGTCGCCCGGCGATCTCGAGCGCCGCGGCCTCGTGGGCCCGGATCCGCAGCTCGGCGGTGCGGGCGCCCCGGATCGCGAGGAAGGCGTCTTCGCCGTTCGTGCACATCCCGAGCTGGACGGCGGTCTCGCGGAAGGCATGGTCCAGGGCCTCGCCGATGAAGACCGCGCCCATGACCAGGTCGGCGTGACCGCCCCAGTACTTCGTGATGGCCACGACCGAGACGTCCACCCCGTGGTCGAACGGCCGGAAGATGCCGGGTGAGCCCCAGGTGTTGTCGATCCCGGTCAGGACCCGGTGGTCGGCCGCCCGGGCCGCGGCCACGATCGCCGGCACGTCCTGGATCTCGAACGTGTGGGTACCGGGGCTCTCCATCCAGATCGCGGTCGTGGTCGGGCGGATGAGCCCGGCGATCCCCGACCCGATGAGCGGATCGTAGTACTCGACCTCGACGTCGAAACGGGTCAGGAACCCGTCGCACAGCTGGCGGGTCGGGCCGTAGGCCGTGTCGACCACGAGGAGGTGGTCGCCCGGCCGGACCATCGCCAGCAGGGCGATCGTGATCGCGGAGAGACCGCTCGGCCCGAGGATCACCCGGTCACCGCCCTCGCCGGCCAGGAGGAGCTCACTGAGCACGGCGGTCGTCGGGGTGAGGAGCGTCCCATAGGTGCTCACGGTCGGGTCGCCGGCGGCCTCGGCCGCGAGGATCTCGTCGAGGGCGGCCACGTCGTCGAAGAGCACGGTGGAGGTTCGCCGGATCTCCGGGCTCGGGGTCCGGAAGCGGCCACGGTTCATCATCGCCGCCATTGTCGCGGTTCCGGGACGGCGCTCGCCGGACCGGTCCGCGAGCCGCTCCTCGTCGTGCGACGATGGACCGACGATGGAGACGACGGGTGAGATCCGGCCGGAGACAGATCCGGGCTGTTGGCTGACGACATTCGCCGCGGATGTGACGATCCCGCCCGGGCATCCCTGCATGGGTGGCGGGATCGAGCCGGCCAGGACGGTCGCCGATCCGCTCGAGGCGATCGGGTTCGTGCTGCGGGGCGACTTGCTCGGCCGACCGGTCGTCCTGGTCTCGGTGGACTGGTGCGAGATCCGGAACGATGCCTACGACGCCTGGCGGGACGCGCTCGCCGCGGCGGCCGGTACCGACCGGGAACGGGTCCTCGTGACGGCCATCCACCAGCACGACGCGCCGGTGGTCGACCCGGAGGCGCAGCGGATCCTCGAAACGCGCGGCGCGGCAGGAGCCGTCTGTGACCTGGCCTTCGATGCCGCGATGATCGTCCGTGTCGCCGACGCCCTGCGCGAAAGCCTGACCCGGCCCGGCCGGAGGGTGAGCCACCTCGGCGTCGGACGGGCGAGAGTGGCGCGGGTCGCCTCGAACCGCCGGTTCGTCCGGCCCGACGGAACGATCTCCTATCACCGGACGAGCGCGTCATCCGACCCGGCCGCCCACGCCGCCCCCGAGGAGACGATCGACCCGTGGCTCACGACCGTGAGCCTGTGGGACGGCGCCGAGCCGCTCCTGGCCCTGAGCCACTACGCCGTCCACCCGATGAGTCACTACGGGCGGGGCGAGGTCTCGGCCGACTACATCGGGCTGGCCCGCCGGGCGCGCGAGCGGAGCCTGCCCGGGGTGACCCAGGTCTACGTCAGCGGCTGCAGCGGGAACGTCACCGCGGGCAAGTACAACGACGGCGCCCCGGAGAACCGGTCGGTCCTGGCAGCCCGGGTCGAGGCGGCGATGGCCGAGGCCTGGGCCGCCACCCGGCGCGAGCCGCTCGAGTCGGCATCGTTCCGCTCGGTCGCGCTCGTCTTCGAGCCGCGGGAGGGAGCCGGTCATGCTCCCGCCGACCTGGAACGGCGCCTGGCGGATGACGGCCATCCGTTCGACCAGTGCTTGGCAGCGATGGCCGTGAGCTGGCGCCGACGCCTCGCTGCCGGTCGGGCCGTGGACCTGCCGGTCCTCGAGCTCGGCTCGGCGAGCCTCGTCCTGCTGCCCGGCGAGACGTACGTCGAGTACCAGCTCCTCGCCCAGCGGCTTCGTCCCGACCGGACCGTCGTCGCGATGGGTTACGGCGAATCCGGGACCGGCTACATCCCGACGACCCTCCAGCTGGCCGAGGGCGACGAGAACCTCGGGGACTGGACCTGGGTCTCGGCGTCCGCCGAGCGGATCCTCACCGAGGGCCTGGCGCGCGTCCTCGCCGCCGACCGGGGGCGCTCAGCGTAGGGCCTCTCCGGCCGCCAGCCGACCCGCCCCCGGCTCCGGGCTCCCCGGCTCGGTCGTCGGCGGCGGGTCGACGGGCTCGACCGGGTCTCCGAAGTCGACCGAAGTCTGGGGGATCTCCCGCTCGTCCACCGGCCCGCTTCGCAGCGCGACGATGCCGCCGAGCGCGATCGCGACGGCCCCGACGACCGCGCGGACCTGGAGCGGCTCACCGAAGACCATCGCCCCGATGAGGAACGACCAGACCAGGCTCAGGTAGCCGAGCGGTGCCAGGTCGCTCGCACGCCCCCAGCGGTAGGCGGCGACGAGCAGGCGGTGCCCGGTCAGCGCGGTCAGGCCCACCACCCCGATGGCGGCCCACTGCCAGGGCTGCGGCGACGAGCTCGTGGGCACCACGACGAAGAGGACTGTCGCCGCGACCATCCCGACCAGGCCCGCGTAGAAAACGGTCACGTCCGGTCGCTCGGTCCTCAAGGCCCTGGTGAGGAGGCTGAACAGGGAGAACGAGAGGGCCGTCACCAGGGGCACAAGCATCGCCGGATCGAGGTGGGTCGGGTCGACGCCGACGAGGATGAGGACCCCGGCGAAGCCCACCACGGCCCCGCCGATGGCCGAGCGGGTCACTCGCTCGCCCAGGAGCGGACCAGCCAGCCCGATGACGATGAGCGGGGTGGTGGACGAGAGCGTGCTCACCTCGGCCAGCGGCAGGAGCGAGAGGGCCAGGAAGAAGCTCGCGGTGGCGCCGAACATCGCCAGGCCCCGGGCGAGCTGGGTCCAGGGACGGGCTGTCACGAACAGTCGGCGCGGATGGGTCCGGCCCGCCAGCAGGAGCACCGCGGCGAGGTAGGTGATGTGGCGACCCCAGACCACGTCCACCACCGGCAGGTCGGATACGAGCGACTTGGTCAGGGCGTCCGTGCAGACGAAGACGACGCCCGCCACGATGAAGATCGCGGCTCCGCGCCGGGACGGGGAGAGGCCCGCCAGGCGATCGGCCAGGCGCCCGCGGACGCCTCGCCCGGACTCAGCTCGGGAACGCATCGGTGAACCGACCCACGGCATCGAAGCCGATGGGTCGGGAGTCGCTCGCGATCTCGCATCGCCCGCCGGCGACCAGCTCGGCCAGGAGCGGCTCGGTGGCGAAGAACCACTCGAGGTGCTTCGTGTCGAGGATCCGGACGATCCGCGCGGTCGGCGCGTCGACCTTGATGCAGCAGGCGATGGCGACATCCAGGGCCTCACGGTCGGTCGCGACGGTCAGCGCGATCCGGGCACCCTCCGGGGTCTTGGCCGTGATGCCGTTCATGTATGTCTTGGTCCGGTCCATCCGCTCGACGGCCCCGGCCAGGACGACATCGGCCAAACCGATGCCGACGGCATTGCCCTCGGTCTCGTCGGTCAGGTCGCGGACCACGATCCGCTGGATCAGCGGGCCGCGCCCGGTCGGCCCGCGGTAGTAGCGTCCGACCACGTTGGAGTCCATCCCGAGGCCGCTGACGTCCTTGCCGATCCGATCGACGACCAGGACGTCGAGCTCGCCGACCGGCAGTCGGGCGAGATACCCATCGGCCTCGTCCCGGAGCTCCCGCTCGCGCTCGAGCATCCGCTCGGCCGGGACGGCCTCGATCCGGCGCAGGCGGGCGTGACCGTTCTCCATGAGGGCAAGCCCGAAGGGGATCGACGCCCGGGCCAAGGTATGGGCGGCCACGGCCGGGATGAGCTCGGCGAAGACGGCGAAGCCCTCGCGGTGGAAGGTATCCGCGCCGAGCTGCTTGCCGAGCCCGATCGCGATCATCTTCAGCAGCCCGCTCTCGACCGGCCCCGTGAAGTCCGTGTGCGGCTTGACCCGGTTGATCGGGATGATCGCGTCCGCCTCCTCGAAGGCGTGGCGGTCCACGAAGACCGGGATCCGGCCGTCCACCTCGCCGATCCGGACCGTCTCCATGCTGGACCGGATCTCGCAGCCGACGGTCTCATCGCGGATCCCCAGCGAGGCCAGGACGGCGAGCTGGCCTTCCGCGGTGGCCCCGCCGTGGCTGCCCATGGCTGGAACGACGAAAACCTCGGCGCTCATCGCTCGGAGGGTCGAGACGGTCGCCCGGGTCACGTCGGCGATGCGGTCGATGCCACGGCTGCCGACCGCGAGACAGACCCGCGACCCTGGTCGGATCCGGTCACCCACGGTGGCCAGGGCGGTCGCGACGGCGGTTTCGACGTCGTCGATCTCGGTCGGGTCGAGGCGATGTCGGACGAGGGCCCAGTCGGGCAGACGGGGGTGGCGGAAGACCGAGAGGGGGTCGCTGCCCGTCGGACTCGCGCCCGGTACCACCGGCAGGTCGTCGTCGATTCCAGCGCCCATCGCCGGCGCCGTCAGATCGTCATCGCTGAGAACCCGCCGTCGACCCGGACGATCGCCCCGGTCACGAAGCCCGAGGCACGGTCCGAGGCGAGCCAGACGACGGTCCCGACCAGCTCGTCGGGCTCGCCCAGCCGGGCGGCGGGGGTGTGGGCGACGATCGCCCGGAGCCGATCCTCGGTCAGGAGCCGGCGGTTCTGCTCGGCGGGGAAGAAGCCCGGCGCGATCGCGTTGACCCGGATCCGGTTCGGCGCCAGCTCCAGGGCCAGGTACTGGGTGAGGTTGTTGAGCCCGGCTTTCGCGACCGAGTAGGCCAGGACGCGCGACAGCGGGGGACCCGACGAGGCCGATGAGATGTTGATGATCGAGCCGCCCCGGCCGCGCTCGACCATCGCCAGGCCGAAGACCTGGCAGGCGACGAAGACCGCGGTCAGGTTGATGTCGAGGAGCCGGTGCCACTCGTCGAGGTGGATCTCGAAGAAGGGCGTGGAGCTGTTCACCCCCGGCGCGTTGACCAGGATGTCGACCGGACCGAGCCGACGCTCGATGTCCCGGCAGGCCGCCTCGACGGCGTCCCGGTCGGTCGCGTCCACGGCCACGGCGATCGCGGTCGCCCCGGCGGCTTCCAGGGCAGCCACCCTGGCCGCGGCGCGCTCGGTCGACCGGCCCAGCACGGCGACCGCCGCGCCGGCCTCCGCCAGGCCCTGGCAGATCGCGCCGCCGAGGACACCGGTACCGCCGATCACCGCCGCGACGCGTCCCTCGAGGTCGAACAACCCGCCGGGCGTCATGGGCGTTCCGTCTCCCCTGGTCGGGCGGCCGACCGTCGGGCCGGCTCAGGCCCGGCGCGTCGATCTGTGGTCGCCATCATCCGCCAGTATGGCCCTTGCGAGCCTGGTGTCCAAGGATCTATTGTAGGACAATCAACCAAAGTGGTCGCCGGCGTCCGAGGGCCTGTACATGACCAAGTACGTGTTCGACTCGCGCCAGGTCATCCGCTACCGCTTCCCGACCCACGTCAACGACCTGATCATGGACCGCCGGGACGCCGCCGCGTCGGAGGCCTTCTTCGTCATCCTCGAACCCGGCGAGGCGCCGCCGCTCCATGTCCATCCCGACGCCGAGCAGGTCTTCTTCGTCCTGGAGGGGACCGCGGAGATGACCGTCGGCCGCGGGGAGCAGGAGGCCTTCCCGCTCGGGGTCGGTGACTTCGTCCGGACCCCGCCGGGGACCTTCCACGCCGTCCGGAATACCGGGTCGAAGCGGTTCGTCTACCTGAGCATCGACTGTTTCACCGCCGGCCCGCCGGCAGCCGAGCCGACCTGGGACAGCCATGTTCGCCAGATGTGCGTAGAGCACGGCTGGGACTTCGACGCCGTGCGGCTGGGCCCGGTCGGGACCGACCGCCCACGGACGACCCACCCCGCGAACAGCTGATCCGAGGGCCGACCCGGCCGACGACCTGGCGCCCTGGAGGAAGACGTGATCAAGCACTTTGCCGACCTGGCCGTCGAGCCCGAGCCATACGCGGACTATCGGCCCGTCTTCGAGACGGGCCGGCTCAACGTGACCCAGGTCCGGATCCACCCGGGGGAGACGGTCCCCGCCCACACCCACGAGGACGAGGACCAGGTCTACTACGTCGCATCGGGCGAGGGATTCGTGGAGCTCGACGGCGAGCGGACGGAGGTCTCGGCCGGCAGCTCCGTCCTCATTCCGCTCGGGACCGAGCACCTCATCACGAACACCGGGACCGAGCCGCTCGACTACGTCTTCTTCGTCGTCTTCATCCCGGAACGGTCATGATCGAGGTCGTCCGCGACCGGCTCCGGACGGTCGTGCTGGCCGATCGGGCCGCGGTCGGAGCCGCCGCCTCGGAGCACGCCGCCGAACGGCTCCGGTCGATCCTCTCCGAGCGCGATTGGGCGCGGGTGATCTTCGCCGCCGCGGCGTCCCAGCTCGAGTTCCTCGACTCGTTCGCCCGGGCGGACGGGATCGACTGGGCGCGGGTCGAGGCGTTCCACCTCGACGAGTATGTGGGACTGCCCCAGGGCGACCCACGCTCCTTCGGCCAGTGGCTCGAGGAGCACATATGGGCACGGGTCCGACCCGGTCGGATCGAGAAGCTCGACGGCGGGAACCCCGACCCGGACGCCGAGTGTGCACGCTACGGCGCGCTCATCGCCGACGGCGGTCTCGACCTGGCCCTCATCGGGATCGGTGAGAACGGCCACCTCGCGTTCAACGACCCGCACGTGGCCGACTTCGACGACCCGCTCGTGGTGAAGCCGGTCGAGATCGACGAGATGAGCCGGCGCCAGCAGGTCCGCGACGGGGCGTTCCCCGCCTTCGAGCTGGTGCCCCGGCTGGCGATGACCGTGACGATGTCGGCGATCCTGGCCAGCCGCTGCCTGTCGGTTGTGGTGCCAGGTCGGCAGAAGGCGGCCGCGGTCGCCCGGACGCTCGACGGCCCGATCGAGACCGCCTGCCCCGCGTCGGCGCTCCGCCGGCACCCGGACGCGTTCCTGTTCGTCGACGAGGCCGCCTTCTCGATGACCTCGCCCTGATCCCGATCCGCGAAGGGAGCTGCACGTGACCACGCTCGACCAGGCGACCCTCGCCATCCATGGAGGGACCCCGGTCCGAACCGAGCCGATCGGCCGCTGGCCGGTCTTCGGACGAGAGGAGGAGGACAACCTCCTCGAGGTGCTCCGCTCGGGCGTCTGGGGCTCCATCGACGGCACCTTCGTGAAGCGGCTCGAGATCGAGTTCGCGGAGCTCCAGGCGGCACACCACGGGGTCGCCTGCGTGAACGGCACGATGGCCCTCTCGGTGGCCCTCAAGGCCGTTGGGGTCGGACCCGGCGACGAGGTCCTGGTGCCCCCGTACACGTTCATCGCGACGGCCAGCGCGGCGCTGATGATCGGGGCGATCCCCGTCTTCGTCGATGTCGACCTCGAGACGATGCTCATCGACCCGAACCTGATCGACGCGGCCGTGACCTCCCGGACGAAGGCGATCATCCCGGTCCACCACGGCGGGTCGCCGGCCGACATGGACGGGGTGATGGCCGCCGCGGCGCGGCACGGCCTGCGGGTGGTCGAGGACGCCGCCCAGGCGCACGGCGCGGCGTGGCGGGGCCGCCCGGTCGGGGCGATCGGCGACGTGGGTACGTTCAGCTTCCAATCGTCCAAGCCGATCAGCGCCGGCGAGGGCGGGATGATGCTGACCAACGACGACGAACTCGACGAGCTCCTCTGGTCCTACCGCAATGTCGGTCGACGGCGCGGCGGGGAGTGGTACGAGCACGTCCGCCTCGGCTGGAACCTCCGGATGACCGAGTTCCAGGCGGCCGTGCTGCTCGCCCAGATGCGCCGGATGCCGGCCCAGCAGGCCCATCGGACCGAGGCGGCCGCCTACCTCCACGCCCGGCTGTCCGAGATCCCCGGGGTCGTCCCGCTCAAGGTCCCCGATGGGGTGACCGCCCACAGCTGGTACACCTACCACTGGCGCTGGTTGGGAGCGGCCGACGGCGGTCTGCCCAAGCTCGAGTTCGCCCGGGCCCTCCGCGCCGAGGGGATCCCGCTCTTCCACGGTTACACCCCGTTGAACCGGAACGAGGCGGTCCGTGACGAGATCCGTCGCCTGGGCGGCGCCGACCCGGGCGCCTGCCCGAACGCCGAGCGGGCCGAGGCCGACGAGATCCTCATGTTCGCGATGCCGATCCTCATGGGCAGCCACGAGGATCTCGACGACGTCGTCCGCGCCGTGGCGAAGGTGGCTCGGGCGCGGGCGTGAGCAGCATGGCGCCGATCCGCTTCGGGCTGGTCGGCTGCGGCGCGATCTCGACCCAGCACATCGAGGCGATGGAGGCGATCGAGGGGGCTCGCCTGGTGGCCGTCGCGAGCGCATCGGCCGAGCGCGCGCGCACCGTCGGCGAGCGTCGGGGCGTGCCCTGGACCACCGACCTGGCCGAGCTCCTCGATCGCGACGACGTCGACGCCGTCACGATCACCACGCCCTCCGGGCTCCACGCCGGCCAGGCCCTGGCGGCCCTGGCCCGGGACAAGCACGTCCTGGTGGAGAAGCCGATCGCCCTCTCCGTGGCCGACGCCGACGCGGTGATCGCCGAGGGGCTCCGGCACGGGCGGACCGTCGGGACCATCTCGCAGCGCCGCTTCGAACCGGTCATCCGCGCGTTGCGCGAGGCGGTCGCGGCCGGCGCGTTCGGCCGGATCTCGCTCGTCGTCGTCGAGGGCCTCTATCACCGTCCCCAGTCGTACTACGACAGCGGGTCGTGGCGGGGCACGGTCGCCCTCGACGGGGGCGTCCTGATGAACCAGGCGATCCACCTGATCGACCTCCTCCGCTGGATCGGCGGTCCGGTCGACTCGGTCGCGGCCCACGTCGCGACCCTCGGTCACCGGATGGAGGCAGAGGACACGGCCACGGTCAGCCTGCGGTTCGCGAGCGGGACCCTCGGGACGATCTTCGCGACGACTTGCGCCGACCCCGAGTTCCCGGTCGAGCTCCGGATCTACGGCGAGTCGGGTCACGTCCGGATCGTCGGGGAGGAACCGGTCGAGTGGGTCCTGCCGGGGATCGACCCGCCGGCGCCGGGGGAGCGCACCGAGGGCGACGAGTCCGGCAGCGCGACCTGGGGGACGAACGCGGTCGGCTACGTCCGGCAGTACACCGATTTCATCGCGGCCATCCGGGACGGCCGCCCGCCCGCGGTCACTGGACGGGACGGCCGGGACGCGGTCGAGCTGGTGACCGCGGCCTACGAGGCGAGCCGGACCCAGCGAGCCGTGGATCTCCGAGGAGGCGCGTGATGAAGGTGGGAGCCGCCCGCGCTGACATCACCCCCCCGCTGGGGATGCCCCTCGCGGGGTACGAGGTGAGACCGAGCGGAGCGATCGGCATCCACGATCCGCTCATGGTCCGGACGATCGTCGCCGAGGGACCCGACGGGACCACGGTCGCCCTCGTCGTCGCCGATCTCATCCAGATCGATCCCCGGCTCCAGGGCCTGATCGCCGAACGCGTCCTGGCGACGACCGGCATCCCCCGCGAGCGTCTCCAGCTGGCCGGGACCCACACCCACAGCGGGCCCGCCCTGGCCGAGCCCTCCGACGCCGAGCGGGAGATCGGCGACCGGATCGCCACCGCCGTCGAGCAGGCCTGGCTGCGCCGTCGCGAGGCGGTCGCGGCCGTCGGCGTGGCGCGCGTCGAGGGGATCGGGGTGAACCGCCGGCCGAACGGCGGGCCCGTCGACGACCGGGTCACGGTCACCCGGTTCGACGACCTCGAGGGCCGGCCGATCGCGACCCATCTCAACTACGGCTGCCACCCGACCACGCTGGGGCCGAACAACTTCTACTACACGGCGGACTACCCGGGCGTCGCCTGCCGCGCGGTCGAGGCGGCCGTCGGCGGGGTCGCCGTCTTCTCGACCGGCCCCCAGGGCGACGTCAACCCGGGTGGCTATTCGCCGGAGGGCAGCATGGTCGGGGTCGTCGTGCCGTGGCGGACGTTCGAGTCCGCCGAGCGCTACGGTCGCATCCTCGCGGACCGGGCGATCGAGGTCCACTCCGGCCTCCGTCCCGTGCCGGCGGATCGTGTCTGGGGGGCTGCCCGGATCGTAGAGCTGCGGCGCAAGCGCCTGCCGGACCCGGCGGTCGCGCGCCGGGCGGCCACGGTCGCACGCGAGGCGGCCGGCATCCTGACGGAGGCCGATCTCACGCCGGACGCCACCTACCACTCGCTCGTGGCCGCCGCCTACGCCGAGCTCATCGCGGAGCAGGCCGAGGATCCGGACCGCGAATCTCCGGTCCGGATCCGAGCCAGCGTGCTCGCCTTCGGCCCGCTCCTGCACGTCGGCATCTCCGGGGAGCTGTTCGTGGCGCTGGGCCAGCGGATCCGCGCCGCACTCGGCGACGACCTCACCTGCGTCGCCGCGTTGTGCGACGGGACCATGGGCTACATCCCGACGGCGGACGTGTTCGCCGAAGGCGCGTATGAGCCTAATGCGAGCCTCCTCGAGCCCGGCGAGGGGGAGCGGCTTGTCGATGCCGTCATCGCCCTCGCGCAGGAGGCCCCTGTCCTTGACCACCCGATCCCACCCACCGAACACCCGGAACACCGGTCGTGAGTCACTCAGGAGGCATCCGATGGCAGCCCCGGTCCACATCACCTACTTCGAGCGGGCTGTCGCCCTGCTCGCCCAGATCCGCGATGAGGAGGGCGAGGCGATCCGGCGTGCCGGCGAGGCGGTGGCCGACCGGATCGCCCAGGACCGGCTGATCTACGTGATCGGGCCCGGCGGGCATTCCCAGATCGGGGCCGAGGAGGTCTTCTCCCGGGCGGGCGGCCTGGCCTGCGTCGTGTCGTTCATCGACGATGGCTTCTACCTCGGGAACGGGGCGGCCCGATCGATGGCGATCGAGCGCACGCCGGGCTATGCGCGCGCGATCCTCGGCCAGGCTGACATGGGGCCGGGTGACGTCCTGATCATCGTCAACGCCTACGGGATCAACGCTGCGACGATCGACAGCGCCATGTATGCCCGGGAGCTGGGCATGACCAGCATCGGAGTCACGTCCGTCGCGAACCAGCGCGGGCTGCCCCAGGGCCACCCCAGCCGTCATCCGAGCGGCCGCGACCTGTGTGACCTCGTGGACATCGTGGTGGACACGAAGATGCCCCTGGGCGACGCGGTGCTCAGGCTCGACGGGGTCACCGAGAAGGTCGGCCCGGTCTCCACGATGGTGAACGCCTACGCGATGAACTCGATCATGCTCGAGGCGATCTCGCTGCTCGCAGAGCGGGGGATCGAGCCGCCGGTCTGGCGCAGCTCCAACAGCCCGGGAGGCGACGAGGCGAACGTCGCCGTGACCGAGCGCTACCGCCACCGGATCCCCAACCTTTAGGCCGGCCACGGACCCGCTGCCCGATCGACCCATGAGCTCGCTCAGAAGCCCGATGCCGCGCCTCTCCGGAGTGCCGGATGGCCTTGCGCCGCTGTTGTCGGATGATCTACTGTCGGACAATCCAGGGCATGGAGGAGCCGATCGACCCGTGAGCCTGCGACGACCCGAGACGCTCACGACCGCCGTCGCCACGTACATCCGGGATGCGATCGTCCACGGCGAGTTCACGCCCGGGTCCCGGCTGCCGGAAGTGGCGCTCGCGGCCCAGCTCGAGACATCGCGGGGCACGGTCCGCGAGGCGCTTCGGACCCTCGCCGACGGCGGCCTGATCCAGATCATCCCGCACCGCGGGGTCTTCGTGTCCCAGCTGTCCGTCCGGGCCACCTGGGAGATCACGAGCCTGCGTGCCCTCCTCGAGCCCTACGCTTCGCGCCTCGCCCTCGAGGCGAGCGGCTCCGACCCGGCGATCCAGCACGAGGTGAAGGTCGCGTTCGAGGTCCTCAAGCGGGCGGTCCTGACCGGCGACCCCCTCGCCGTGGCGGATGCGGACGTCGCGTTCCATCGTGCCGTCTTCGCCCGATGCGGCCACGAGATGCTTCTCAGCCAGCTCGATGCCCTTCAGGCCCTGTCGCGCCGGATCGTGCTCACCAACCAGATCTCGTCCGCCGACGCACCGACGCTCGTTGCGCAGCACGCCCCGATCGCCGAGGCGGTCGAGCTGCGGGATGCCGAGTTGCTCGAGGCGGCGGTGCGGGCCCACGTCATCGAAGCCGGCGAGCTGCTCATGACC
This sequence comes from uncultured Chloroflexia bacterium, assembly GCA_963809595.1. Classification (GTDB taxonomy): domain Bacteria; phylum Chloroflexota; class Limnocylindria; order Limnocylindrales; family CSP1-4; genus Chersky-267. The sequence goes on from CAWEKG010000004.1 coordinate 605,200, forward strand.
CGCATGGCCGCCCTCGAGCCCGTGAGGGCCAAGCGCCTACAGTCCACCACCTTCGGTCTCGGACGCTGGCCGACGGGCGCCAGCCCCCATCCGAGGCCGTCCAGCGGGCAGTCACTCTCGCGCTCCCCGGTGGAGCCGGCGACCCCCGGTTCCGCGCACCCGGTCCGATCGCGATCGGGGTCATCAGCCGACGCTCGATAGCGCAGACAGGAGGCGCCTGCCCTTGAGATTGCAGCATCCATTCGCGAGGCCAACGCAACCCGGAGGAGGAACATGAGATCTACGACGTGGCTCAAGACCATCGCGCTGGCGGCCTCGGCCGTGATCGTGTTCGGCGCCTGCAGTTCGGGGACCGCAACCACGGCACCGGCCGCATCCGCCGCCCCCACGACCGCCGCCAGCACTGGCGCGTCGCCCAGCGCGGCTGCGGTCGACCCGTGCGGCACTGACCCGATCACGCTCAACGTCTGGGGTGGTTACCCCGAGGTCGACGCCGTTTACAAGGCGGCAGGCGAGGAGTTCACGAAGCTGCATCCCAACGTCAGCTTCACGGTCTTCAGCACCGACCTTCGCGGCTTCGAGCAGAAGCTGACGACGGCGATCCCGTCGGGCACGGCCGGTGACGTCGTCGTCCGCACGACGAACTTCCTGGCCCGGTTCATCGACCAGAAGTTGCTGCTGCCGTTGCCGGACGACCTCAAGACGGCCATCACGACGACCGGCTATGCGAAGGAGGTCCTCGCGGACAACACGTACGCCGACAACATGTGGGGCATGCCGATCTTCACCGGCGGCACCGGCATCTACTACAACACAGACATGTACACGGCAGCCGGCATCACGAGCCCACCCAAGTCCATGGACGACCTCATCGCGAACGCGAAGAAGCTGGTGGTGAAGGACGCGTCCGGCAACCCGACCCGCTCCGGCTGGAGCCTTCGGCTCAGCGGCCAGGGCAGCGGCGTCGCCGAGAAGTTCTGGATCCTGCTGCTCCAGTACGGCAAGACGCTCATCCGCGAGACCGCCGACGGCAGCGGCAAGTGGCATGCCGAGTACAACGGCCCCGAGGGCGTCAAGCTGTTCCAGATGTACGTCGACATGCTGCGCGACGGCATCACGTCCCTGAACCTCGACGCCGACGCCAAGGCCTTCGAGACGAAGCAGACCGCGCAGTTCCTGCGCGAGTCCTGGGTCATCCCCGAGATCGCAACGACGGCTCCGGACCTCGTCGGCCACTACGCGACGATCGCCCCGCCGGTCGCCGACATCCTGACCACCGAGTCCATGTTCGTCCCGACGGCGGCCCCCCATCCCGACTGCTCGTGGGAGTTCATCCGGTTCATGCGCGAGCCGGCACAGCAGATCAACCTGGTGAAGGTGTCCGGCTGGCCGCCCGCCCGCCAGGACCTCGGGGCGGACCTCGAGGCGTTCCTCGCCCAGAACCCGACCTACGAGGGGTTCCTCAAGAAGCCCGCCAACTTCTCGCTGACCGTCACCCCGCCGATCTCCGAGTTCGACGAGATCGAGACGAAGCTCGCCACCCATCTCGTCGAGGGGTACGCGGACTACAAGAACCTGGCCGGCAATCCCGACAAGATCCAGGCGCTCCTCAACACGTGGGCCGCCGAGACGAACGACATCCTCAAGAAGGCCAACCACTACGGCGAGTAGTCGTCCAGCGCGCGGGCGCCGCAGGCAACCACCTCGGCGCCCGCGCGACCACGGTACCGACGGCTAGACGAAGGGTCCACGGATGACGAGTCCGCTGGCTGCGGTCCGACGCGTGCCCCGGCGAACGTGGGTCCGCTATCGCTTCGTGTTCCTCGCCCTGGCGCCGGTCATGGCGCTCTTCATCTATCTCCGCGTGGTGCCGACCGCGCAGGCGTTGCTGATGAGCTTCTTCAAGTGGGAGCTCGTCAAGCCGGCCGATCAGTTCGTCGGCCTGGACAACTACACGAACCTGCTGAGTGACAACAACTTCCGGCAGGCTCTGTTCAACACGACGATCTTCGCCGTGGCCACCACGATCTTCTCGGTCCTCATCGCGCTCGGGCTGGCAGCCCTGCTGGCACGATATGTGGGTGGCCGCCTCGGCGGAGCCATCGAACTCCTGTATTTCGCACCGGTCCTCGTGCCGATGGTGCCGGTGACCCTGGGCTGGCGGATCATCTTCAACTACCAGCACGGGATCCTGAACGCCGCCCTGGGGCTGGTCGGCATCGACAAGGTGCCCTGGCTCAGCGATCCGAACATGGCGCTGGCCGCGGTCGTGATCCTGTCGGTCTGGAAGCAGGTCGGCTACAACATGATCATCCTGATCGTGGGCATGCGGGCGATCCCGCTGATCTTCTATGAGGCCGCTGCCGTGGACGGCGCAGGCGCCTGGCAGCAGTTCCGACGGATCACGTTGCCCCTGCTCGCGCCGGTCACCCTGTTCGTGGTGGTGATCACGACGATCTCGTCCTACAACGTGTTCACCCAGGTCTACGTCCTGGCATCGGACGTCCAGGGGTCACCGGGACGGCTGGTGCGGGTGCTCGTCTACGACATCTTCGAGAACGGGTTCCGCTTCTTCAACATGGGTTACGCCGCCGCGGAGGCGATGTACCTCTTCGTGATCATCCTCGCCCTGACGATCATCCAGTTCCGATTCCTGAGGGGGAGCGCGCAATGAGGACGAGGCGGCGTGGGCTGCGCGCCAACCTGGTCTACTGGGTGGTCGTCGCGCTTCTGCTCATCGGGGGGATCATCATGGTCTTCCCGTTGTTCTGGTTGGTCAGCACGTCGTTGCGGCCCGCGCCGGAGCTGAACCTGATGCCGCCGCCGCTGCTGCCGCAGCACTGGACGATCGCCAACTTCGAGAAGGTATTCGCCAAGGCGCCGATGCTGTCCTACCTGTGGAACAGCTTGGTGTTCGCGACGATCTCGACCGTGTTCATCCTGGTGACGTCCGTCACTGCCGGTTACGTCTTCGCCAAGTTCCGGTTCCCCGGGAACAACGTGCTGTTCATGCTGGTCCTCGCGACGGCGATCGTGCCGTTCGAGATCTACATGGTCCCGCTGTTCCTGCAGATGAACGCACTGCACCTCGTGAACAACCCGATCGGGCTGTTCCTGCCGTTCCTCGTTCTGAGCTACGGGATCTTCTTCATGCGCCAGAACACGATCACGAGCGTGCCCGACGAGCTCCTCGACGCTGCCCGCATCGACGGGATGGGAGAGTTCGCGATCATGCTCCGCTTCGTGCCGCGCCTGCTCGCCCCGGCGATGGCGGCCCTGGCGATCCTCGCTTTCATCCAGGCCTGGACGGCCTTCATCTGGCCGCTGCTCATCCTCAACGATCCCAAGTTCTTCCCGATGGAGCTCGGCCTGTCCCAGTTCGCGAACAACTTCTCCGTCGATTTCGGCGTGACGAGCGCGGGCGCGGTCGTCGCGATGCTGCCGACGATCATCGCCTTCCTTCTCCTCCGCCGACGGATCGTCGAGGGGATCACGCTCACCGGCCTCAAGGGGTAGCTGAGACTCCGCGATGGTCCGGTCCCGGAAAGGGATGGACATGGACGTCACGCATGCGGTCGATAGCGACGCTGCCGTCCGGCCGCCGGAGTCCGTACTGGTCGGACGGTGGATCGAGGACGGCGGGACCGTTCGCCTGTCGGTCCGCGACGGGATCGTCATGGCGATCGAGCGTCGCGATGATGACCCGGCCGCGGCCTGGATCGGGCCGGGTTGGCTGGACATCCAGATCAACGGCTACGACGGCCACGATCCCAACGCCACCGGGACTTCCGCCGGTGTCGTGACCGCGATGGCCCGTGCGCTCTGGCGGACCGGCGTGACAGGCGCCTGCGTGACGATCTGCACCGAGTCCGAAGCTCACATGCTGGCCTCGCTCCGGGCGGTCGCCGCCGCCTGCGAGGCGGATCCGCTCGTCGCGGCGACCATCGTCGGGATCCACGTCGAAGGCCCGCATATCTCCCGCGAGGACGGCCCACGGGGCGCCCATCCCTTGCGTCACGTTCGGCCGCCGGACGTCGCCGAGTACCGGCGCTGGCAGAAGGCCGCCGGCGGGCGGATCCGGATCGTCACCCTCTCCCCGGAGTACGACGAGGCGATCGGCTACATCCGGGCCATCGTCGCCGACGGCATCGTCGCCTCGATCGGGCATACCTCAGCCGACGGCGACCAGATCCGGGCCGCCGTCGATGCCGGAGCGAGCTGGTCGACCCATCTCGGCAACGGAGCCCATGCCCTCATCAGGCGACATCCCAACTACGTCTGGGACCAGCTCGCCGAGGATCGCCTGAGCGCCGGTTTCATCCTCGATGGGCATCACCTGCCACCCGCGGTCATGAAGACGGTGATCCGGGCGAAGGGCATCGAGCGGAGCATCCTGGTCAGCGATGCGGTCTCGGTCGCCGGTCTCCCGCCCGGCGTCTACGCGCTGCCCGATGGCGCGCCCGTGGAGCTCCTCCCCACGGGGCGCCTCGAGCTCCAGGGCACCCCCTACCTCGCCGGCGCCGTCTCGCCTCTCCCGGTCTGCCTCGCCAACGCGGTGCGGCATGCCGGAGTGACCCTGGCGGATGCGGTCCGGATGGTGACCTTCAATCCGTCGCGTCTCCTGGGGCTCCCGGCGAGCGCCGGCCACGAGCGTCTGCAGGTCGGGGCCAGCGCGAACCTCACCGTCTTCCGCCAGCCGATCGGGACCGGAGAGGTCGAGGTGCTCCGGACGGTCGTGGCCGGGCAGACCGTTTACGTGGCCGGGTAGCCCTCGATCGAGAGGGTCCCACCGGGACCGACAAGCTACCGCTGGATCCGGGCGGACCTGCCGTCGGCGAAGCTCCGGACCTGCTCGGCGGTCGCCATCGTGGTGTCGCCCGGAAACGTGGTCAGGAGCGCGCCGTGTGCCCAGCCGAGACGGAGGGCCGCGGCCGGGTCCTCGCCCGTCAGCAGGCCGGCGAACAGGCCCGAGGCGAAGCCGTCGCCGCCGCCGACCCGGTCGAGCACGTCGAGCTCGGCGACCGGGGCCACGTGCGCCTGCCCGTCGACCCAGGCGACGGCGCTCCAGCTGTGGCGGTTCGTGGAATGCACCTCGCGGAGCGTGGTCGCGACCACCCGGACCCGCGGAAAGCGCTCGACGACCCGGTCGATCATCTCGAGGAACGAAGTCGGGTCCAGGGCCGATCGCTCGCCGACCTCCGGACCGGGGATCCCGAGCCCCAGCTGGAGGTCTTCTTCGTTGCCGACGAGCACGTCAACGTTCTCGACGATCCGGCCGATGACGGCCCGCGCCTGTTCGGACCCACCGCTGATCCGCCACAGCTTGGCCCGGTAGTTCAGGTCGAACGAGATGACCGCGCCCGCTGCCCGGGCTGCGGTCATCGCCTCGACGATGAGCTCAGGCGTCGTCTCCGACAGGGCGGCGAAGATCCCGCCGCTGTGGAACCAGCGCAGGCCCCCGGCCGTGATCGCGGTCCAGTCGAAGTCGCCCGGCCGGAGGCGGGCTGCGGCCTCGTTGGCCCGGTTGTAGAAGACGACCGGGCCGCGGACCCCGTGCCCGCGGTCGCTGTAGACGGTGGCGATGTTCGGACCGGTCGCCCCGTCGTGCTCGAACCGACGGTAGAAGGGCCGGACGCCCATCGCCCGGACGCGCTCCGCCACCAGATCGCCGATGGGGTAGTCGACGAGGGCCGTCGCGATCGCCGTCCGGAGTCCGAAACAGTCGGCCAGGTTGGCCGCGACGTTGAATTCGCCACCGCTGACGTGGACCTGGTACTCGTGCGCCTTGCGGAACGGCACGAGGCCGGGATCGAGCCGGCAGACCACGGCGCCGAGCGACAGCAGGTCGATCTCGCCGCCGACCGGGACCCGGAACCCGTCCGCCATCGTCGATCCTCCTCGTCGCCAGAGGATACCGCCCGGGACCACGGCGAACGGCTCGCGCGACGCCGGAATGTCCGGTTGACAGACAATAGCACCGGCCCTAGCGTCGGTCTGGCCGGGGGCGCCGGGCCGGATGAGCCGGGCAGGGTCCGATCGGGCAGGGAGGCGCCGGATGTCGATCCAGGATGGACTCCTCGGAAGATGGGTCGGGGCGGCGACGGGCGACCGAGCTTCGTTCGGCGCCGGGGGACCGCTCGCCATCGGCCTGATGGACTTCAGCCTGGCCCTGACGATCCGGACGAATGACCGCCCGACGACAGGGCTGGGTGATATCGCGGCTGCGTTCGAACGGCCCGAGCGACGGGGGTTCTCGGTCGGGTTCCACCACGGCGCCCCATGCGGCAACCACGGCAACGACCGGAACCTCTTCTTCGGGCTCGATGCCGCGACCGAGCCGCGCTGGACCGACCACGGGCGCCCCAGCCCGGAGACGATCATGGTCTGCGCCCTCGCCGTTCACGATGACGGTCTCTATGCGGCGACCTGGGAGGGCGGGCCGTCGGATCGAGGTCACGTCTACCGACGGAGCGCTGTCGGCTGGGTCGACTGCGGCGCGCCTTGGGATGCCAATGCGGTCAGCCGGTTGGCCGTCCACGACGGCCGCCTGTACGCGGGGGTCTCCCGCCTGCGCGGCGGTGGATCGGGCATGCCCGACTCGGCGAACCGCGGGCCGGGTGGCCGGATCCTCCGCTACGAGGGCGGTCGGGAATGGGCGGACTGCGGCCAGCTGGAGGGCGCCGACTCGATCGCCGGGCTGGTGCCGTTCGCCGGCGAGCTGTACGCGATCCCGATGTACTCGGAAGGGGTCTTCCGGATGCGGGCGCCGGGCGACTGGGTCTCGTGCGGCTCCCCCGGCAGGCGTCTGCTCGCGCTCGGGGTCCATGCCGGCGGCCTCTACGGAGCCGGCAACGACCACGCCGACGTCGACTCGGCGATCGCCCAGACGGCGGCCGGCATCGTCGTCCCGGCTCGGTCGAGCCGGGGTGGCGGTGGGATGTTCGAGTACGTGGGTGACGGCGCCTGGACCAGCCTCGGCCTCCAGCCGGACACGACCCAGGTCTACTCGATCGAGACCTACGAGGACGGCCTGTTCATCGGCACCTGGCCCAACGGCCTCGTCCTCCGCCACGAGGGCGACGAGCGCTGGCGTTCGACCGGCCGTCTCGGTCGGGAGACCGAGGTCATGAACCTGCTGGCCTACAACGGGATGCTCTACGCCGGGACCCTCCCGAAGGCCGAGGTCTACCGGTTCGACGGGGACGACCGCTGGCAACTGGTCGGGACTCTCGACCGGACGCCGGACGTCCTCTACCGGCGGGCCGCCTCGATGGCGGTCTACCGCGGGGAGCTCTACTGCGGAACGCTGCCGTCGGGCCGCGTCCACTCGATGCGGACCGGGGCCGGGGTGACGGTGGACCGCGCCCTGACGGGCGGCTGGCACCACGTCGTCGCGGTGCGCTCCGGGGGAACGGTCGCGCTCCACGTCGATGGGGGACTCGCCGCCGCCTGGGGCGACGAGCGCGGCGAGACGCTCGATCTCGGCTCGCTCCCGCCGCTCGTCCTGGGGGGTGGCCCGCGGGCGGCGTTCGACGGGGAGCTGGCGGAAGCGCGCCTCTACGGTCGGGCTCTCGACGCGGCCGAGATCGCCGACCTCGCCGTGGGGGCGTCCTGAGCCTGCGTCAGGCGCTGCGCAGGACGAGAGCTCGTCCCAACTCAAGGTGGCGCTGGAGCTCGCCGAACGCCGTCTCCGGATCGCCCGACCGGATCGCCTCGAGGAGGCGGCGGTGGATCCGGGCGACGTTCGCCGGGAGATCGCCGTCGGAGCGCATGAACGAGAGGCACGTCTCGCCCTCGAGCGCCGCATGGACCCGGCTCAGGCGCGGGCTCCGAGCGGCCGCAACGAGGGCCCGATGGAAGTCGATATCCGTGTCGATGATCTCGATCCAGGGCGTCTCCGGTCGGAATCGATCGAGTCGCCGGGTCGCCTCCTCGATCGCCGGCCAGGTGGTGGGATCGAGGGCGGCTCGACGGATCGCCGTGCCCTCGAGCACCTCGCGCACCCGGTAGAGGTCGTCGATGTCGGCGCGGTCGAGCCGTCGGACCCAGACCCCGCGGTGGGGGTGGGCCTCGGCGAGGCCACGGTGGACCAGCTCGGCCAGCGCCGCCCGAAGCGACTGCCGGCTCACACCGTGGCTCTCGGCCAGCTCCACTTCGCCGAGTCGGGTCCCGGGCGGGAGCGAGCCGTTGAGGATGCCCCGGCGGAGGGCGATCACGAGGGCCTCCGTGGTCGAGACGCGGCCGAGTGGTTCCCGCTCGTCTGCCCGGGGGTTCATCATCGGAGACCTCGTCGCGGCGGCCTGGTCCGCCTGACCGTGAACCGTCTCGTGATGATAGACAAGCGGGTTGTATGACACAACGACGCATTCCCGGCTCGTCGCAGACGCCCGACTGGCTGCCCGGCGCCTTCGGCGGGGCCGCCGCCCAGGCGGTCCGGCTCCGCTGGGGCTTCGCCAACGAGACCTGGGCCGGTCGCCTGCCCGATGGCCGTCGGGTCGCGGCGACACTCCTGGCCGACCCTGCCGCCGCCGAGCGGCTGCGGGCGCTGATCGCCGTCGTTCGGCCACGTCTGGTCGCGGCCGGCCTGCCGGTCCCGGCGCCGATCGATGCCGGGCCGGGGGTGCCTGCCGATGTCGTGATCGCCGAGTTCGTGGACGGGATCCCGGGCCCGGAGATCCTCGGCCGTGCGGACGGTCCGACCGCGATCGGGACGTTGCTGGGCTCGGCCTGGCGACGGCTCGGGACGGTTGACCCGGCGGGCACGGGCCTGCCCGATCGTTGGACCTCTGCGGACCGGCTCCTCGTCCTCGCGGCCGGCTGGTCGGCGATCGTCTCGCACGACCTCGCGGCTCCCGACCGCGACCGACTCGACGCGGTCCTCGGGACGCTGCCCGAGCTCCTCGTCGGTCGCCCGGCCGGCGTCGTCCACGGCGACCTCGTGCCGGCCAACATCCTGGTCGCCGACGGACGGCTGGTCGCGCTGCTCGACCTCGAGGCGGCCCGGCTGGCCGACCCGCTCCTCGATGCCGCCTGGTTCGACTGGATCGTCCGGTACCACCATCCGAGAGAGGAGCCGGCGGCGTGGGCGGCGTTCGCGGCCGAGGCCGGGATCGAGCGGAGCGACCCGACGATCGACGGGCTCCTGCATGCCTACCCGATCGTGCGGATCCTCGAGATCCTCGATGACATCGGCGCGGCCGATGCGGCGCGCCCGCGCTGGCTGGGGCAGCTCACCGCGGCACTCGCGCTGCGCTCTCCCTGAGCGCGCCTCGATCCTGACGGGACCGGCCGCGGGTCAGGTCGCTCCGGCTCGCACTTCGACGGTCACCCGCCGGTCTCGGCCCGGAGGGCGGCGAGGTAGCGCCCGCGCCACTCCTCGGTCGTCTCGACCTGGTTGAAGGTGTAGACGTGGAGGTCGCGGATGTCGGCGACCGGGTCGGCCAGGGCCGCGCCCAGGCTCTCGAGGAGCCCATCCGGCCGATAGCCGCCGGGCCGGACGAGCTGGCCGACCAGGCGGACGTTCTTGGACAGGAACCGCTTCGAGTCCTTCACCCCGATCCGGGCCGAGATCATCGCCAGCTTGTGGACCTCGGCCACCCCGGGCAGCCCGATCTGGACCGGGAGGGTGATCCCGGCGGCCCGCCGTCCGGCGATGAACGTCGTGATCGCCTTCGCGTCGAAGCACATCTGGGTGGTCATGTACTGGGCGTAGGGCTGCTTGTCGGCCAGGGCGGTCATCAGCCGGTCGGTCGGGATCGTCGGGTGACCCTGTGGGTAGCAGCCCACACCGACCTCGCGGAACGGGTGGCCCAGCTCGGCCATCTCGCGCAGGAGCGAGAGGGCGTCGGGGAACGCGCCGGGGTCGTCGGCGTCGCCGCCCACGACGAAGGTCCGGTCGACCAAGGCGGCCTTCAGCCTGGCGAGGAGCTCGGCGAGATGGGCCCGGTCGCGGATCATCCGGGCCGAGAGATGGACGACGGCGTCGAATCCCTGCGCCGTCAGCTGCTCGCACAGCTCGACGGTCGCCTCGATCCCCTTGGCCGGCGAGGCGGTCACCGAGACCGTCGCGCCGGCCGGCAGGAAGGCGGCCTGCTCGTGGACGTTCTTGAGCGGGATGAGCTCGAACTTCGGCGCGGTGAGCAGCCCGATGAGGGCATCCCGGGCGGTCGGGTCCAGGCCGGTCGTACCGCGAGCCATCGCTAGACGTCCGAATCCGGGAACGACGCCTTCTTCCGAGCGACGAAGTCCCGGAGCGCCTCATCGACACCTGGGTCGAGCGGTGGCGCCTCGTACTCGGCGAGCATCCGCTTCCAGATCGCGTTGGCCCGCTGGGCGGCGTCGAGGGATCCCGCCTCGAGCCACTGCTCGTAGCTGTTGTTGTCGGCGACCTCGGAGCGGTAGAACGCGGTCTCGAAGTTGGCCAGGGTATGGGCCGTGCCGAGGAAGTGCTGGCCGGGGCCGTTCTCGCGGATCGCGTCGAGGGCCTGACCGTTCTCCGAGAGGTCCATCCCGTTGACGAAGACACCCATCATCCCGCACTGGTCGGCGTCGAGGATGAACTTCTCGTAGCCCATCGCCAGCCCGCCCTCGAGCCAGCCGGCGGCGTGGAGCACGAAGTTGACGCCCGCGAGGACCGTGGGTTGGAGGGTGGCGGCGGACTCGTAGGCCGCCTGGGCGTCGGACACCTTCGACGCGCACAGGCTGCCGCCCGAGCGGAACGGGACCCCCAGCCGGCGGGCGAGAGCGGCCATCGCGTACAGGACCAGGGCCGGTTCGGGGGTCCCGAAGGTCGGCGCGCCCGACTGCATCGAGATCGAGCTGGCGAACGAGCCGAGGATCACCGGGGCACCCGGCCGGACGAGCTGGACGAAGGCCATCCCGCCGAGGGCCTCGGCCAGGGTCTGGGCACACACGGCGGCGGCGGTCACCGGCGACATCGCCCCGGCCAGGATGAACGGGGTGAGGATCGTCGCCTGGTTCGCTTCGGCGTAGGCCCGGGCGGCCCCGATCATGATCGAGTCCCAGACCAGCGGCGAGTTGGCGTTGATCAGGCTGAGCAGGACCGGGTGGTCTTCGAGGTACTCCGCCCCGAAGACGATCCTCGCCATCTCCACCGTGTCGCGGGCCCGCTCGGGGTGGGTGACCGAGCCCATGAACGGCTTGTCGCTGTAGCGGATGTGGGCCTCGACCATGTCGAGGTGGCGCTTGTTGACCGGCAGGTCGACCGGCTCGCAGACCGTCCCGCCGCTGTGGTGGAGGTAGGGGCTCAGGTAGGCGAGCTTCACGAAGTTGCGGAAGTCCTCGATCGTCCCGTAGCGTCGGCCCCGGTCGAGGTCGCGCACGAAGGGCGAGCCGTAGGCCGGGGCGAAGACCGTGTTGGGCCCCCCGATCCGGACGCTCCGCTCGGGGTTCCGGGCGTACTGGATGAACTCGTGCGGGGCGCTCGCCTGGACGATCTGGCGGGCCATCCCGCGGGGGAAGCGGACCCGCTCGCCCGCCACGTCGGCGCCGGCCTCACGAAAGAGCCGGAGGGCGTCGGGGTCGCCCCGGAACTCGAGGCCCACCTCCCCGAGGATCGTGTCGGCGTTGTGCTCGATGAGGCTGAGACCCTCCTCGTCGAGGACCTCGAACGGGGCGAGCTTGCGGGTGAGGAACGGGATGTGCCGGGCGGCCAGGCTGGCCCGGGCCGCCTGGCGGGCGGCACGTCCGCCGGACCGGCGGTGGGTGGTGTCCTCGATCATGGGGAGTCCTCCGGACGGGCGGCTGCGGTGGGGGATGGGCTGCGGTCATTCGCGACGGCTCGGCGCCGGCGGCGCTCGGCCCGGCCGTCGGCATCGGCCCGGACGACCGGGCGTCGCTCTGGGAGGACGACTGTGCGGGCGAGGTTCGGGTTCGCGGCGGTACGGTGGGGGATCGCCAGCGCCTCGACGAAGTGCTCCTGGAAGCGCGGCTCGACGGCCGTCTCGATCTTCTCGACCTGCCGGACGACCGTCTCGATCTCGGTCCGCGACGCCTTCGAGAGCAGGGCGATGAGGGCCCCGGTGCCGGCCGCGTTGCCGATCGACTTCACGTTGGCCAGGTCGCAGTCGGGGATGAGTCCGAGGATCATCGCGTGACGGACGTCGATGTGGCTGCCGAAGGCCCCCGCCAGGCGGATCTCGTCCACGACCTCGACCCCGAGGTGGTCCATCAGCAGGCGGGCGCCGGCATAGAGGGCGGCCTTGGCCAGCTGGATCGCCCGGACATCGTTCTGGGTGATCGTCAGCCGCGGGGAACCGTCGTGGAGCAGGTAGGAGAACGTCCGGCCATCGGCCACGATCCGCGGGGTCCGTGCCGCAAGCTCGCCGTCGACGACCCCTTCGGCGGTGACGACTCCGGCCAGGAACAGCTCGGCGATCGCCTCGATGATGCCCGAACCGCAGATGCCGGTGATCCCCACCTCGACCGAGGCCGCGGCGAAGCCGGGATCGTCGGACCACAGGTCGCAGCCGATGACCTTGAACCGCGGCTCGAGCGAGATCGGGTCGACCCGGACCCGCTCGACCGCCCCCGGCGCGGCTCGCTGCCCGCTGCTGATCTGGGCGCCCTCGAAGGCCGGTCCGGTCGGGCTCGACGCCGCGAGCAGCCGGTCCCGGTTGCCCAGGACGATCTCGGCGTTCGTGCCCACGTCCACGAGGAGCCGGATCGGCTCGGCGAGATGCGGCTCGTCGGCCAGGATGACCCCGGCCGTGTCCGCCCCGACATGACCGGCGATGCAGGGCAGGACGTAGACCCGGGTGCCCGGGACGAGGGCGAGGTCGAGGGCCGCGGCGGTCGTCCGGACCGAGCGGTCGGTGGCCAGGGCGAAGGGCGCCGAGCCAAGCGGGACCGGGTCGATCCCCAGGACCAGGTGGTGCATGATCGGGTTGCCGACGAGGACCAGCTCCAGAACCTCGCCGCGCTCGACCCCGGCGGTCGCGATCAGCCCGCCGATCAGGCCGTCGAGCGCCTCGCGGACGACCCGGGTCATCTCGCCGGCCCCCTCGGGATGCATCATCGCGTACGAGACCCGGCTCATCAGGTCCTCGCCGAAGCGGATCTGCGGGTTCATCACCCCGGCCGAGGCCTTGACCGAGCCGGTCGCCAGGTCGGCCAGGTGCCCGGCGATCGTGGTCGAGCCGATGTCCATCGCCACGCCGAAGGCGCGATCGTGAAAGCCGGGCCAGACCGCGATGACGTCGCGCCCGTCGTGGACCGCCACGGTCACCGCCCAGCCACCGTCGCGGAGCGCCGGCTGGAGTGTGCGGACCACGTCGAGGTCGACCGACAGCCCGACCAGGCCCCACTCCCGCTCGAGGGCCTCGAGCAGACGGGCGAGGTCGCCGGTGGGGGAGGCGAGGTCCGGCTCGGTCACCTCGACGTAGCGGAGCTGGATCACCGGGTCCACCCGGAACCGGCGCAGGTCCAGGCCCTTGCGGACCACCTGGCGGTGGACCTGGCTCTCGGCGGGTACGTCGATGACCGCATCGCCGAGGACCTCGGCGGTACAGCTCAGCCGGCGGTCGGCCTCCATCCCGCGCCGCTCGCGGTAGGCCGCCTCCTTCTCACCGAACGGCGAGAGATGGCCCGGGCTCGAGACGACCCCGTGTTTGGGGAACGCGCCGACGCTCTGGACCACCTGGCAGCGGCCACAGATCCCGCGGGTCCCGCAGACCGAGTCGATGTCGACCCCCAGGGCCCGGGCCGCGTCGAGGACGGTGGTCCCGGTGCGGAACCGGCCCCGGCGCCCGGAGGGCGTGAAGATGACCAGCGGGTCGGCCCCGGCGCCGCTCGCCGGCGACTCCGTCATCGGGCGGGTCTCAGCCGACCGGGGCGGGCTCAGGCGTCGCCCCGCCGTCGCGTCGCCGGTTCGTCCGTCGGCCCTGCTCCCCCGCGGCCGGGGCGACCCGGTGGGCCCGGATCCAGCGCGCCGCGTCCTGGTCGTTGCCCATCAGGACGTCGGCGGCCATGACCGACTCGCGGACGCCCGCGGCGATCGGGTTCGTGATCGCCGAGGTCAGGCCGCTGGCGATGGCCATCGCCAGGTAGGCGCCGTTGATCCCCTCCCGGTTCGGCAGCCCGAAGCTCACGTTCGAGGCGCCGCAGGTGCTGTTCACCCCGAGCTCGTCGCGCAGCCGGCCGAGGATCCGGAAGACCTGGCGCCCGGCCGTCGGCATCGCCCCGATCGGCATGAGCAGCGGGTCGACGAGGATGTCCTCACGCGGGATGCCGTGGTCGAGGGCGCGCTCCATGATCCGCTTTGCGACGGCGAACCGGACGTCGGGGTCCTCCGAGATCCCGGTCTCGTCGTTGGAGATCGCCACGACGGCCGCCCCGTGCCGGCGGACCAGGGGGAGGACCCGCTCCAGGCGCTCGTCCTCGCCGGTCACCGAGTTCACCAGCGCCTTGCCCTGGTAGACGGCGAGCCCCGCCTCGAGCGCCTCGACGACCGACGAGTCGATCGACAGGGGCAGGTCGGTCAGCGACTGGACCAGCTGGACCGTCCGGGCCATGATCGCCGGCTCGTCGGCAAGGGGGATCCCGGCGTTGACGTCGAGCATGTGGGCGCCCGCCTCCACCTGCGCCAGGACATCCCGCTCCACCCGGCTGAAGTCGCCGTTGCGCATCTCCTCGGCGAGGAGCTTGCGACCGGTGGGGTTGATCCGCTCGCCGATGATGACGAACGGGCGGTCGTCGCCGATGACGACCTCACGGGACGCCGAGCTGATGACGGTGTGGGCCAAGGTCCGCTCCTGTGGCTGGGTCCCGGGGTCAGATCCCGGGCTCGGGTTGGGTCTCGGTCGATGCGTCGTTGAGGCCGTGGTTGACCGCCAGGCGGTTGAGCCGGTCGGCCGGATAGGCCGTCTCGAGCCGGGCGGCCTCGGCGGCGGCCTCGGCCTCGAGGTCGTCCCCGCAGGGTCGGGTCACCCGTCGCCACTCCGCGAGGTAGGCGTCCTCGGCCTCGAGGCCGGCCCGGGCGGCGGCCCGGTCGATCGCGAGCTGGAAGCGGTCGTTCAAGGCGACGCGTCGGGCCCCTCGACCCTGTCCGGCCACGACCTGCGACGGGATGTCGCGCCACCAGATGACGGTCAGCGTGCCGGCCATGTCAGGCGGTCCTCCGGAGGGTGTCGGGCGAGGTCGTGGCTGTCGGGGCATTCGCCGCGGTCGGCGCCAGACCGGCGATCGCCGCGCCGAGTCCGCCGAACCCGGTCGGATGGTGATGGAACTCAAGGCCCAGCCGGTCCGCCGCGGCGCGGGCGGCGGCCATGGTCGCCGGGTCCGCGGTCTGCGACAGGAAGACGACCCGCCGGTAGTTGCCGAAGTAGGCCGGCAGCAGCTCCGGGTGGCGGTCCAGTCCGAGCCCGCCGATGACCAGCCGCTCGAAGTTGCGGGCCAGGAAGTCGGTCAGGTAGAAGCTGCCCGGCTCCTCCTCGAAGAGCCGCTCGAACTCCGCTGAACCCACGTAGAACTCGTAGCAGTGAGCACCGGGGATCCGCTCGATACCGGTCCCCTCGAGGACCTGGTCGAGACGGCCGCCGGTCCCGCAGTCGGCGTACGCCACGAAGACGGTCTCGTAGCCGGCCCCGCGCTCGCGGACCTTCCGCTCGACCGCGGCCGGGATCTCCGCCGGCCGCATGTGGAGCGAAGCCGGCAGGCAGGTCACGTCGATGCCGCTGAAGCCGCTCCGACGGGTGAGCGCGACCAGCTCGTTGGCCAGCGCGCCGCAGCCGATGACCAGGACCCGGCCCGGTTCGCGGGCACCGGTCCCGGCAGCGTCGATGGGCGTCTCAGGCGACGGCACGGCGTTCGTCGACGAGACGCTTCGCCGTCTCGGCCGCGACGGCGGCGTCACGACAGTAGGCATCCGCCCCGATCGCCTGGCCGAACTCCTCGTTGAGCGGCGCGCCGCCGACCAGGACGATGTAGTCGTCGCGGATCCCGCGCTCCTTGAGGGCGTTGATCACGACCTTCATGTAGGGCATCGTCGTGGTCAGCAGGGCCGACATCCCCAGGATGTCCGGCTTGTGCAGCTCGAGCGCGGCGAGGAACTTGTCGGCGTCGGTGTTGATCCCCAGGTCGACGACCTCGAAGCCGGCCCCCTCGAGCATCATCCCGACCAGGTTCTTGCCGATGTCGTGGATGTCGCCCTTGACCGTGCCGATGACGACCTTGCCGATCGGCTTGGCGCCCGTCTCGGCCAGGAGCGGGCGGAGGATGGCCATCCCCGACTTCATCGCGTTGGCGGCGAGGAGGACCTCGGGCACGAACAGGATCCCGTCGCGGAAGTCGATCCCGACGATCCGCATCCCCTCGACCAGGGCGTCGTTGAGGACCCGGTCGGGACCCCAGCCGCGCGACAGCAGGAGGTTCGTCCCGATCGTGATCTCGTCGGCCATCCCGTCGTACAGGTCGTTGTGCATCTGCTCGACGAGCTCTTCGTCGTTGAGGCTGGAGAGGTCGAGCTCCTGCTCGTCGGTCATGTGCGGCCTCCTGCGGCCCTCGTTCGACGGCCTGCTGGCGGGTGGTTCCACGATGCGGAACGGTGCCGTATGATGGAACGCGCGTCATCCGCAGCGTAGCCGACGGAGACTCGAGTGTCCAGAGTACAGTCCATCGAGCGAGCCTTCGCCGTCCTCGGGGCACTCGGCGACGGGCCGCTCGGGGTGACCGAGGTCGCCGACCGGGTCCATCTCCCGAAGAGCACGGTCGCCCGGCTCCTCGCCTCGCTCGCCTCGGAGGGCGCAGTGGAGCAGCTCCCCGGCGGCACCGACTACCGGATCGGCGGTCGGCTGGTGACCCTCGCCGCGGGCGTCCGGCCGACCCGCAGCCTGGTCGCCCTGGCCCGACCCCACCTCGTCGCCCTGGCCGGCTCGATCGCCGAGGCGGCCGGCCTGTCCATCCCCGACGGATTCCTCGTCCACTACGTCGACCAGGTCGACAGTCCCCACCCGGTCGGCGTCCGCGACTGGACCGGGACCCGCCTGCCGATGCATGCCGTCTCGTCTGGTCTCGTGATCCTCGCTCACATGCACCCGGCCGATGTCGAGCACCTCCTCGCCGGGCCGCTCGAGCGGTTCACGCCGTCGACCGTGGTCGACCCGGGTCTCATCCGCGAGCGGCTTCGACGCGCCCAGCTCGACGGGTTCGCCTGGACCCGCGACGAGGTCGCCGAGGGGATCAGCTCGGTCGCGGCGGCCCTGGCCGACGAGGATGGCGAGGTGATCGGGGCGATCCACATCCACGGGCCGTCGTATCGCTTCCCCGAGCCCGTCACCCGGGACGGCGTCGCGGCCGAGATCGTGGCCACCGCCGCCCGGATCTCGGCCAGCCTCCGCCAGGCCGGCTGACGGGACGGAGCCGGGGTCGTTTCCGCGTTCGTTCCCGCGTCTCGGTCGCGCCTCGAGCCCGCACGACGGGCTGGTGCCTGTCAGACGCCCACGACCCGGTCATTGGACGACATCTGCACCCCATCCGGGCCGGATCGGGGCATCCACAGCTCCGAATCCGTTCCGGGCTGAGCGTGGCCCGGTACGTCTTCGCCCGGGATCCGACTGGCGACCTCCTCGATCGAGGTGACGAGCGATCGCCTGGTGGTCACATGACTGGAGCGCGGGCTGTCGGCACGGCCGACGGGATCCGCCGCGGCCGACCGCACCCCCGCCGCGGCCCACGGGACCCGCCGCGGCTCCCCGTGACAGTCCTCGGCGCGCAACGAACTTGACGCCGGACGAAGCCGCGCCCGATGCTGTCGGGCACGCGTCGACCGACATCACCGGCCAGCATCGCGTCGCGTCGCGTCACCGCCGTTCAGGATCGAGGGACCGTGTCGAGTCTCTACATCGACGGGCAGTGGACCAGCGCCGCCTCGGGAGCGACCAGCCCGGTCGTGAACCCCTACGATGCGAGCACCCTTCAGGCGGTCGACGTCGCGGACGACGCCGACGTCCAGCGGGCGATCGGCGCCGCCCGTCGGGCCTTCGACGCGACCGACTGGCCGTGGCTCGCCCCGCTCGAGCGCGCCGCCGTCCTGACCCGGACGGCGGAGATCCTGGTCCGCGACCTCGACTCGATCGCCCTCGACGAGACGATGAACACGGGCAAGGCCCTGCGCGAGAGCCGGATCGACGTCGAGGACGTCGTCAAGGTCTTCCGCTACTACGCGGCCATGGCCGACAAGGACGCCGGCCGCCTGGTGGCCACTGAGTCGCCGACCGCGATCAGCCGGATCGTCCATGAGCCGATCGGGGTATGCGCCCTCATCGGCCCCTGGAACTACCCGCTCCTTCAGATCGCCTGGAAGGTGGCCCCGGCCCTGGCCGCCGGCAACACGGTCGTCCTCAAGCCCGCCCAGGTGACCCCGCTGACGACGATCCGGCTCGTGCGGGCGCTCGAGGAGGCCGGTGCCCCGAGGGGCGTCGTGAACCTCGTCCTGGGGCCCGGCAGCCGGGTCGGTCAGGCGCTCGCCGAGAGCCTCGACGTGGACATGATCTCGCTCACCGGGGGGACGGAGGCCGGTCGCTCGATCATGGCCGCGGCGGCCGGCAACGTGAAGCGGATCGCTTTCGAGCTGGGTGGCAAGAGCCCGAACATCATCTTCGCCGACGCCGATTTCGAGACCGCCGTCGACAATGCGCTGACCGGCGCCTTCGTCCATTCGGGCCAGGTCTGCTCGGCCGGCTGTCGGGTCATCGTCGAGGCCCCGATGTACGACGACCTTGTGGCCGAGCTGGCCAGCCGGGCCGACCGGATCCGCCTCGGGAGCGGGCTCGACGAGGCGACCGAGACCGGACCGCTCATCAGCGCCGAGCACCGGGCCAAGGTCGAGCGTTACGTGGCTTTCGGGCTCGAGGACGGTGCCCGGCTCGTCGCTGGCGGCCGCCGCCCCGACGAGCCCGAGCTGGCCCGCGGCTTCTTCTATCGGCCGACCGTCTTCGCCGACGCCGATCGCCGGATGCGGATCGTCCGAGACGAGATCTTCGGACCGGTGGTCACGGTCGAGCGGTTCACCACCGAGGCGGAGGCGATCGCCCTCGGCAACGACACGACCTACGGCCTGTCTGGCGCGGTCTGGACGCAGGACGCCGGTCGGGGCCAGCGGGTCGCCGGGCGGCTCCGCCACGGGACCGTCTGGATCAACGACTACAACGTCTACCTGCCGCAGGCCGAATGGGGCGGCTTCGGGCAATCCGGGATCGGAAGGGAGCTCGGCCCGATGGGTCTCGACGAATACCGCGAGGCGAAGCACATCTACCAGAACACGGCGCCCGGCCCCGGGCACTGGTTCGGCTCCTGATGGCCGACCCCGCCGGCGTCCCCCCGACGGGGACGAGCACCCCCTCGGCGACCGCGACGACGGCGGGCGTCGCCGTGGCGCCGATCGCCTCGGCCCCCGCGGCCGTCCGTCCTGCGCCCGGCGAGGCGCCGGCCCCCGGCGCCCGGCCCACGATCTCGGTCCGCGGCCTGTGGAAGATCTTCGGGCCGGCCGAGCAGAAGATCGTGGGCACGCCCGACGAGACCCTGAGCAACGCCGACATCCGGCGCAAGACCGGCTCGAACGTGGCGATCCGGGACGTCTCCTTCGACGTCTGGCCGGGCGAGGTGTTCGTGGTCATGGGTCTCTCCGGGAGCGGCAAGTCCACCCTGGTCCGCTGCCTGACCCGGCTCATCGAGCCGACCGCCGGCGAGGTCCTCCTCGATGGCGAGGACATCCGCAAGGCCGACGCGAAGCGGCTCCGTGAGCTCCGCCGGCGGCGGTTCGCGATGGTCTTCCAGCACTTCGGGCTGCTGCCCCATCGCAAGGTCATCGACAACGTCGCCTACGGCCTGGAGATCCGCGGCGTCAGCAAGGCCGAGCGCCATGCCCGGGCGCGAGAGACGATCGAGCTCGTCGGGCTGGTCGGTTTCGAGAACCGCTACCCGGACCAGCTCTCCGGCGGCCAGCAGCAGCGGGTCGGGCTGGCCCGGGCCCTGGCCGTGGACCCCGAGGTGATGCTCTTCGACGAGCCGTTCAGCGCCCTTGACCCGCTCATCCGCCGGGACATGCAGAACGAGGTCATCCGGCTCCACCGCGAGGTCGGCAAGACGATGATCTTCATCACCCACGACCTGGCCGAGGCGCTCAAGCTGGGCGACCACATCGTGATCATGCGCAACGGCGAGATCGTCCAGGCCGGCCGACCGGAGGACCTGGTCGGTGCGCCGGCCGACGACTACGTCGCCGACTTCGTCCGCGACGTCCCCAAGTCACATGTCCTGACCTTGCGCTGGATCATGCGCGAGCCGCGCTTCGACGACCCCCTCACCGGCCCGGAATTCCCACCGGACACGGTCATCCGGACGGTCATCCACCAGGCCGCCGCCAGTGAGCGACCCCTACGGGTCGTCGAGGACGGCCGGCTGATCGGCGTCGTCGACCGGGTCCAGATCCTGACCGCGATCGCCGGGCTCGAGGACGAGGCGGAGGCCGACGTCGCCGTGACGCCGGTCGACGACGGCCGGACCCTCGCCGAGATCGCCGCCGCCGACGTGGCCGCCGAGGCCGAGGCGGAGCGTCGGGCCCTCGATGCCGCGCTCGCGCCGACGCCCGACGCGACCGCCGGCGGACCGGGGTCCGGGGCCGGCTGATGACCGCGGTCAGCGTCCCGGTCGGCCGCGCGACCGAGTGGCACGTCTC
This sequence comes from uncultured Chloroflexia bacterium, assembly GCA_963809595.1. Lineage (GTDB taxonomy): Bacteria > Chloroflexota > Limnocylindria > Limnocylindrales > CSP1-4 > Chersky-267. The sequence goes on from CAWEKG010000004.1 coordinate 625,892, forward strand.
GAAGGGCCAGCGGCTGGCGATCCTGCTGGTCGTCGCGGCGGCCGTCTACCTTGTCTTCCGGGGCCAGTGGACCCTGCCCCACACGGAGGACTCCCAGCTCTTCATCTCGCTCAACGGGTTCCGCGACTGGGTCGACGAGAACCGGACGACCTTCCCGGTCTTCGTCTACATCTTCGAGCCGATCCGGGCCGGCATCGCCGCTCTCGTCGACGCCTTCCTGGCGGTCCTCCAGGGGATGTCCTGGCTCGGGGTCACGGCGATCTTCGGGGTCATGGGCCTGGTCTTCGTCAGCTGGCGGACGGCGCTCTTCGTGGTCCTGAGCTTCCTCGCCTTTGGCCTGCTCGGCCTGTGGCCCTCGACGATCGAGACCCTGGCCCTGATCTCAGCCGCCGTGGTCATCGCCCTGCTCATCGGCATCCCACTGGGGATCCTGGCCGGGCGGAGCGACCGGTTCATGCGGATCGTCTCGCCGATCCTCGACTTCATGCAGATCATGCCGACCTTCGCGTACCTCGCCCCGCTCACCCTGATCTTCCTGATCGGACCCGCTGCGGCCACGGTCGCGACCCTCATCTACGCCGTGCCGCCGGCCATCCGGATCACCGCCCTCGGGATCCGGGGCGTCGGTCACGAGACCGTGGAGGCCGCCGAGTCGCTCGGCTCCACCCGGTCCCAGGTCCTGTTCAAGGTCCAGCTTCCGATGGCCCGGAGCACGATCGGGTTGGCGGTCAACCAGACGATCATGTTCGCCCTGTCGATGATCGTCATCACCGCCCTCATCGACGCCCCGGGTCTCGGCCAGAACATCCTCAAGGCGCTCCAGAAGCTCAACGTCGGCAAGGCGTTCGAGGCCGGCGTGGCGATCGTCCTGCTGGCGATGATCCTGGATCGGCTGACCGCCCGGGCCAGTCGAGTAAGCGATCGCCGTTCCCGCGGTCTCGACCCGGTCGGGCCCGACCGCCGGCGCTACCTGGTCGTCGCCGCCTGGGCGATCGGGATCGGCCTGGTCGTCGGCGGCATCGTCTTCGCGGCCGGCCAGGACTTCCCCGAGGACTGGCGCTTCTCCTTCGCCAAGCCGGTCAACGACGCCGTGTCATGGGTCGAGACCACCTTCTACCCGGTCACCGACGGCCTGAAGAACGTCATCACGACGGTCCTCGTCAACCCGCTCGAGACCGTGCTCACCAGCGCACCATTCTGGCTGGTCATCGCGGTGGCGGTCGGGATCGCCGGGATCGTCAGCGGCCGTCGGGCCGCGCTGGTCGCCGGGGTCGCCCTGCTGGCGATCGCCGCCCTCCAGCTCTGGGAGCACTCGATGCAGACCCTGGCCCTCGTCCTGGTGGCGGTCGCCCTGACCATGGCCATCGGGGTCACGGTCGGGGTCGGCTCGGCCCGGAGCGCCCGTCTCGCGGCGATCGTCCGGCCGATCAACGACGCCGCCCAGACGATGCCGGCCTTCGTCTACCTCCTGCCGGCCGTCGCCCTGTTCGGGGCGACCCGATTCACCGGGATCGTCGCCGCGGTCATCTTCGCCACGCCGGCGGTCATCCGGCTGGTCGAGGACGGGATCAAGAACGTCTCGCCGACGGCCATCGAGTCGGCCACGGCGGCCGGCTCGACCCGCTACCAGATGATCAGCAAGGTCCAGCTGCCGATGGCTCGTCGGTCGCTCCTCGTCGCCACGAACCAGGGCGTCGTCCTGGTCCTTTCGATGGTGGTGGTGGCCGGCCTCGTCGGGGCCGGGGCGCTCGGCTACGACGTGGTCGCCGGGTTCGCCCAGCTCAACGACTTCGGCAAGGGGATCGCCGCGGCCCTCTCGATCGTGCTCCTCGGGGTCCTCCTCGACCGGATCACCCAGGGGGCCGGAGCCCAAGACAAGAGCCGCGAGACGTCGGGCATGCCGCTCGGGATGGTCTCGATGCCCATGGCGATCATGGGCGCGCCGGCGAAGCTCTTCGCCCGTCGCTCGAAGTCTGACCCGATCAAGCCCAGATGATGGGGCTCGGTAGATATGAGTAGGATGCACAGATCCTGAACCTGAATGGACCGGACGGCGTCCTGCCGGCCGGCCGCCGAGGCGTGGAGGAGCGGACCGGCCTGCATCGGGCGGTCGATCCCGGAAAGGAGCACGAGTGAGTCCCTGGAGCAACAAGCCGGCGCGACTGGCGGGGATCGCGGCGACCTTCGTCATCGTCCTGTCGGCCTGCTCGTCGTCGGGGGGAAGCTCCCCGGCCGCCAGCACCGGCGGCGGGAGCAGCCCGGCCTCGAGCACCGTGCCGAGCGAAGCGGCGGCAGCCAGCAAGGCGCCCTGCGGCACCGTGAACCTGGCCGTCAACCCGTGGGTCGGCTACGAGGCGAACGCAGCCGTCATCAAGTACATCGCCGAGAAGGAGCTCGGCTGCAAGGTCGTCACGAAGAGCCTCGACGAGCAGACCTCGTGGCAGGGCTTCGAGACCGGAGTCGTCGACGCGATCGTCGAGAACTGGGGTCATGAGGACCTCGTCGCCAAGTACATCACCGACAAGAAGGTCGCGGTCGACGCCGGTCTGACCGGCAACGAGGGGATCATCGGCTGGTACGTCCCGAAGGCCTTCGCCGACGCCAACCCGGACATCCTGACGGCCTCGACGGACCCGACGATCCTCAACAAGTACGCCGACCAGTTCAAGACCTCGGAGTCCGGCGACAAGGGCCAGATCCTCGACGGCGACCCTTCGTTCGTCACGAACGACCAGGCGATGATCGACGGCATGGGTCTGAACTACAAGGTCGTCTTCTCCGGCAGCGAGGCGGCCTCGAACAAGGCCATCAAGGCGGCCTCTGACGCGGGCAAGCCGATCCTGGCCTACTACTACGAGCCGAACTGGTTCAGCGCCACGGTCCCGCTGACCCATATCGCCCTGCCCGCTTGGACGCAGGGCTGCGACACGGCGGATCCCAAGAAGATCAAGTGCGACTATCCGCCCTACCACCTGAACAAGATCGTCTCGGCCAAGCTGGCCGACAGCGGCAGCCCGTTCTACAACCTGGTCAAGAACTTCAAGTGGACGAACGAGGACCAGAACTCGGTCGCCGCCTCGATCACCCAGGACAGCCTGAGTGACGACGACGCGGCCAAGAAGTGGGTCGACGCCCACCCCGACGTCTGGAAGGCCTGGCTCGCCCAGCCGTAACCGGGCCACCCGACCCGACCACCTCCACGACCGCCCGGTCCCACACGGCCGGGCGGTCGTGCGTCCCAGGGGAGGGGCGAGGCGCCCACGCGCCGGGTAGCAGGCCCGCCGCCCGGGGCGGCCGGGAGCCCGGGGCCGACCCGCCACCCAGGCGACCTGCCGGCCGGCGGAGGCGGGCCACCCTGCTATCGTGCGAGGCGTGAGGAGCCTCGTGGGACCCAGCGCCGCGCCGTCCGGTCCGCGACCCGACGCTGGGTCCGCGGGCGCCGTCGACGACGGGCCGGTCCCGTCGCCGGGCATCGAGGTCCGGTGGCTCGGTCGGGTCGACTACCGCGAGGCCTGGGCGCTCCAGAAGCGGCTCGTCGATGAGCGTGCCGGGGCGCTGGTCGGCGACACGCTGCTCCTCCTCGAGCATCCGGCCGTCCTGACCCTGGGCCGGCACGCCGACGAGACGCACGTCCGGGCGACCACTGCCGAGCTCGCCGCCCGGGGGATCGAGGTCGTCCGGGTGGAGCGCGGCGGGGAGGTGACCTATCACGGCCCCGGCCAGCTGGTCGCCTACCCGATCGTCGACCTGGCGGCCCGCGACCTGCTCCTGCGACCGCTCGTCCGGGCGCTCGAGGCCGCCCTCTCCGACACCTGCCGGGCGCTGGGGGTCGAGGCCGATCGTCGGGACGGCCATCCCGGCTGCTGGGTCGACCCGGACGGAGCGCGGCCGCGCAAGATCGGCGCCCTCGGCCTCCGGGTCGAACGCGGGATCAGCTACCACGGGGTCGCGCTCAACGTGACGGTGGACCTCGCCGACTTCGGGCTCATCGACCCGTGCGGTCTGCCCGACGTCGAGTCGACCTCGATCGCCCGCGAGCTGGGCCGGATCGTCGAGTCGCCCTCGACCGCGAGCGTGGCCGCCGCCGGCGAGCGGTTCGCGGCCGCCTTCGCCCGGCGACTCGCCGGCGCCGCCCCGGCGTCCTGATCGATGTCGGCCGGCCTCTTCGAGCTGCGCAAAGACGCGATCACCGGCTGGTGGGTCGCCACGGTCGTGGACCGCGCCTTCCACCGCGACCGGTTCACCCTGGCGGCCCTGCCGATCGAGGACGGCGGCGACTGCCGGAACTGCGCCGAGCCGGCCGGCGACGGGGTCCGGGTCCGGACCCTCAAGGACTTCGCCTTCCACGTGGTCGGGACCGAGGAGGAGGCCCGCCAGCTCGAGCGCAGCCTGACCCAGGTGGCCATCGAGCAGGCCCGCGCCTCGGGCAGCTGGCGGACCGTCGTCGCGCCGCCGCGCGAGCACCGACCCCTCCAGGCGGCCGGGAGCGCGATCGTCGGCGAGATGCTCATGGCCTGCAGGGACGCAGTGGCGGCCGCCTCGGCCACCGCCCAGACCGCCTACGTCCAGGTGGTCCAGAACTGGGGCGCCCAGGCCGGCGCCCGGACGAACCACCTGTGCCTCGACCTGTACGACCTGCCCCAGGTCCCGCATCGGGTCGCCGAGGAGATCGGCGGTGCCGCTCGGTTCGTCATCCGCGAGGGCGAGTGCCCGTTCTGTCGGCTCGTTCGCGAGGAGCCGCGGACCGCCGATCGGATGGTCTGGCAGGACGAGACGACGGTCGCGTTCGCGCCGTTCGCCTCCCGCTCCCCGTTCGAGATCTGGGTCGTCCCGCGACGTCACGCGTCCGACTTCGGGGCCGCCGGCGACGCCGACGTGACGGCCAGCGCCGAGGCGCTCCGCCAGGTCCTCGGTCGGCTCGCCCATCTCGACGCGCCGCCCCACAACCTCGTCCTCCACACGGCCCCGGTCGGCGAGCGGATCGAGGCGACGTACCACTGGCACTGGGAGATCCACCCGCGTCTGCGCGAGATCGCCGGGCTGGAGCTCGGGACCGGGTTGCCGGTCAACCCGGTCTCACCCGAGGACGCCGTCGAGGAGCTGCTGGCCTCCGAGCGACGGGCCGTAGCCGAGCGTCGGGAGGCGGCCGAGCGACGCGCCGCCGCCGATCCTGATGGCGCACCGTCACACGGCCCGGGGCCGCGTCGTCTTTGGCGCGTGCACCCGACCGGAACGCTCACCATCCGCGCGGACCGCCCGATGACGACCGTTTCGTCCCGGACGGATGCCGATGCATTCATCGAGGACCTGTTCGCGCGTCACCACAACGAGATCTACGCCTACCTGGTGCGGATGGTCCGGGACTCCGAGCTGGCCGCCGACCTCACCCAGGATGCGTTCGTCAAGGCCTATCGCGCCCACGACACGCTCCTCGAGCCGACCCACGCCCGGGCCTGGCTGTACCAGATCGCCCACCGGGTGGCGCTCGACGAGATCCGTCGTCGGAAGATCGTCCGGTTCCTGCCGTGGACCGGCGAATCGCACGGCTCCTCGCCGTCCGCCGAGCATCTGGCGATGGACGGCCGCCTGTCCGGTCCGATGGCCAGGGCCCTCGAGAAGATCCCCGAGCGGCAGCGGGCGGCCCTCCTGCTCGCCGAGGTCCACGACCTGACCGGTCTCGAGCTGGCCGCCGCCCTGGGGGTCAGTCACGTCGCCGCCCGGGCCCTCCTGACCCGCGCCCGCGAGAGCCTGCGCCAGGCGCTCGCCGCCGAAGAGACGTTCGAGGCCGAACGTGAGGCGGCCGCCGAACGCGCTCGCGGCTCGGGCACGCCCGGTCCCACGGGGACGGTCCGATGATGTACCGCCGGCACAACGACCCGCAGACCCCGCACGAGCGGGCCCGGACGCTCGGCTCGGATCGCCTCGACATGGCCCTGACCGTCGACGACGTCGCCTGGCTGGAGCGTCATCTGGCGACCTGCCCCGACTGCTCGACCGTCGTCGAGGCCTATGCCCGCGACCGCCGGCTTCTGCGCTCGATGCCCGCACCCCAGGCGCCCCGGGACCTGTGGGCCCGGACGTCGGTCGCCCTGGATCGGGAGCGTGGTCGCCGCGCCTCTGTGCCGGTCACCCGGTCCCGGCTCCCACGCTGGGAAGCCGCGGCGGGCATCGTGGCGATCCTCGTGGTCGGGGTCATCGTCGGTCGCACGCTGCTGCCCTCGGGTGCGACACCGTCGACCGGCCTGGCCAGCCCCGCGGTCACCCTCGGTCCGGGCCCGACCGGCTCTGCGCTCGTCGAGGCCACCCCGATCGCCGTCCCACCGGGCCAGGTCGCCTGGGTCGGTCGATCGTCGGACGGGACGTATGCCATGAACGTGGCCAACGTGGTCGCCGTCTGCGCCCAGGACACCGCGCCGTCGTCGGACTGCGCGCCGCTCGACAGCACGGCCCAGCGGATCACCTCGCTCAAGGAACGCCCGGACTCCGTGGTCCTCGCGCCGACCGTCGACCAGGCCGCCGTCGTCGATACGGGGACCCCGGCGACCGGTGGCTCGATCTCGATCGTCCCGGTGACCCACCACGCCATGGCGACCGCGTCGCCGAGCCCCGCTGCCAGCCCGACCCCGGCAGGAGCCGACACAGCCGCGAGCGCAGCCCCGACCGTCGCCGCCTCACCCGAGGGCTCGCCGACGCCGTCGGTCACCACCAGCCCGACCCCGCCGGCGTCGGCCGGACCGTCCGATGCGGCAAGTCCGAGCGCCCCGGCCTCGGCGGGTCCGTCCGCGACCGCCGTCCCGTCGGTCTCGGCGAGCCCGGAGGCGACACCGGGCGTCAGCGCGCCGCCCAGCGCGACCCCGTCGGTGCTCCCCACGCCGTCCACCGCGATCCCGAGCGAGACGCCGGCGCCGACCCTCGCCCGGGCCCTGGCGATCATCAGCGACGTCGTCATCGTCGGCGCCGCCCCGATCTACTCGCCCGACGGCGAGTGGCTCGCCTTCTCGGCCCGGCCCGCCCACGGCCAGACCGGTCCGGACGTCTATGTCTGGCACCTGGGCGATGCCAAAGCCCGGCCGCTGACCCGCGACCACGCTTCCGTGTTCTCGGGCTGGCACGACGGGCGGATCCTCGCCAGCCGGGGCCAGGCCGCGATCGTCGACGGCGTGGCGACCGACGCCCTGGCGCGCCCGACCTCGTTCCTGCTCGATCCGGCGACCGGCAAGGAACGTCCGATGGACGGGTTCCGCGGCTGGCGACCGGTCGTCGACCCGTCGGGGACCTGGGTCGTCTACTGGCGCGGGACCCTGGCCTGGGACGCCGAGGCACGGACCTGGGTGCCGGATGACGGAGCGCTCGTCGTCGATCGCTGGGCCGCCTGGGACGGCTCCGACCCGGCGGCGCCATCGGATCCGCAGCCGCTCCTCGCCGGTCGTCCAGACGCCGTTGTCCACGACTGGGACGTCCGCTGGGATCCCACCGGTCGGTTCGTCGGTGCCTGGATCGCCGATCCGCTGATGCCGACCCTCGGTCGGCTCTCGCTGGTCGCCATCGACCGGGAGACCGGTCTGGTGGATCCGGACGCCAAGCCGACCCTCAAGAACGTGCCGTCCCGGCCCGGGTTCGCGATCGGCGACGGTCGCATCGCCTGGGCGACCGCCGACGGCCAGGACGGCGAGGGGAGCCGGCTGACGGTCCTCGCCTGGAAGGGCCCCGACGCCGGTCGGATCCGGACCGAGGCCGCCGGTCCGAACGAGGACATCGTCGTCGTCCGCTGAGGCCGACCGGCCGCGGAGCCGGGCCTCGGCGCCCCACCTGACCCTCCGAAACGGGCCGCACTGGTGCGTTGATGGCGTCTCGCCCCCCACGACGGTACTGCGCGATCCCGCCGGATGGGCTATCCTCCCTGTCTCGTGCCCCGAAAGACCATCGTTGCGGGGGTGGTGCTCACCACCGCTCTCGCACTGGTCGCCGCTCCCGGCCTCGCCGGGTCCAGGACACCGGCTCCCTACCAGCCGGTCCCCGCAGCGGCGCTCCAGACCCTTGACATCGACGCGAACGCAGGATCGACGGCATCGGTCGCTACGTTCGACCGCGCCTACGACTCGGCCGGCCGCCTGGCCGACGACGTCGTCTTCGCCATCCCCGGGGTCGCCAGGGAGGCCGCGGTCATCGCGCCGCCCCGCTCGGTGAAGCAGTCCCAGCCCAAGCCCCGCGCCGTGGCCCGTCCGGCCAAGTACGTGCTGTCCGGGCAGGCGACCTTCTACGACAACGGGACCACGGCCATGCGCCTGCCCAGGGGCACGGTCATCCGGGTCTGCGGCAAGGGCGGCTGCATCCAGCGGGTCGTCAACGACTATGGCCCCAAGGCCGGCACCGGCCGGATCATCGACCTCTATCGGCCCGACTTCTTCAAGGTCTGCGGCTGCGCGTCGTGGTCCGGGGTTACGAACGTCAAGGTCTACGTCTACGGCGTCCCCTGAGCCGCTCGCAGCCGACACCCTGGGCCTCGCCGGGCCCGCCCGGCCGAGTCGTTCGGAGTAGACTCGTCGCGACCCTTTAAGGACCGGCCCGGGAGGCCGGGAAGGAGCGTGCAGCGAGTGGACGGCCGGACCCGATGACCGGGCGCCAGATCATGACGGCGGACGAGATCCGCCGGGCGACGGTCCGGATCTCCCACGAGATCGTCGAGAAGCAGGCCGGCACGGCCGGTCTCACCCTCGTCGGCATCCAGCGTCGCGGCGTCCCCCTCGCCCGGCGGATCGCCGCCGCCATCGAGGAGCACGAGGGGGCGACCATCCCCGTCGGCGCTCTCGACATCACCTTCTACCGGGACGATCTCTCGCTCATCGCCCAGCAGCCGATCGTCAAGGGCACCGATCTCCCGTTCGACCTGAACGGGGCCACCGTGGTCCTGGTCGACGACGTCCTGTACACCGGCCGGACGATCCGGGCGGCCCTCGATGCGCTCGTCGACTTCGGGCGACCCCAGGCCATCCGCCTGGCCGTCCTCATCGATCGCGGCCACCGCGAGCTGCCGATCCGGGCGGACCACGTCGGCAAGAACGTCCCGACCTCGCGCGAGGAGTTGGTCCGGGTGCACCTGGCCGAGACCGACGGCGAGGACGGCGTCGACATCGAGCGGGTCGCCGAGGCGGTCCCGGAGCCGGTCATCGGATGAGCTTGGTGGCGCCCGAGGGAACCGGCGTTGACGTGCCGGTCGTGGACCGCCCCTCGCTCGGCGGCGGCGAGCCGGTCCGCTGGCACCATCGTCACCTGCTCGACCTCGACGTCGTCAGCTGGCCGGAGATCGAGCTGGTTATGCGCACGACCGATGCGATGCGCGAGGTCCTCGCCCGGCCGATCGCCAAGGTCCCGGCCCTGCGCGGGACGGGTGTGACGATCCTCTTCTACGAGGCGTCGACCCGGACCCGGGTCTCGTTCGAGGTCGCCGCCAAGAATCTCTCGGCCGACGTCGTGAACATCGCCGCGTCGAGCTCCTCGGTCACCAAGGGCGAGTCGCTCGTCGACACGATCCGGACGGTCGAGGCCCTCGGGGCGGACATGATCGTCATGCGCCACGGAACCTCCGGGGCGCCGTACCTTGCGGCCGAGCATTTCGGCGGGAGCATCCTCAACGGCGGCGACGGCTGGCACGCCCACCCGTCCCAGGCACTCCTGGACCTGTACACGATCCGCGAGCACCTGCCCGGCGGGCCGGACCTCCGGGGACGCAAGGTGGTCATCCTCGGCGACGTCCTCCACTCACGGGTCGCCCGCTCGAACATCTGGTCCCTGACCGCGGCGGGGGCCGACCTCTGGCTGTGCGGCCCGGCGACCCTCCTTCGTGGGTTCGAGCGCTGGGCGGCGGGCAGCGCGGCGATCCCCGGACACGGCCGGTTCACCGTCACCTCGGACCTCGAGGCGGCCCTGCGGGACGCCGACGTGGTGATGGCCCTCCGGATCCAGCGTGAGCGGATGAGCGGCGGGCTCCTGCCGTCGCTGCGCGAGTACGCGGCCCGCTACGGACTGACCCTCGAGCGGCTGGCCCGCGCCAGGCCGGACGCCCTGGTCATGCACCCGGGCCCGATGAACGAGGGGGTCGAGATCGCCCCCGAGGTCGCGGTCCACCCGCGCAGCGTCATCACCGACCAGGTCACGAACGGCGTCGCGGTCCGGATGGCCCTGCTCTACCTCCTCGCCGGGGCGGCCGGCCATCACGACGAGGTGAGCGGTGGCTGAGGCCCCGGGTCTCGCGGCCGGCGTCGCCGACGAGTCGTGGGTCGGCTGGTCGGCGACCTCGAGATCAGCCGGGCCTGGCTGGTCGATCCGGCCGGCGGCCGCGAGGGCCCCGGCGAGATCGTCGTCGAGGGCGGGCGGCTGGCCTCGGTCACCTGGCTCGAGGGTTCCGAGGCCGAGGGGATCGACGACCGCGGGGTCGTCGTCGCGCCCGGCTTCGTCGACCTCCACGCTCACTTCCGCGAGCCCGGATTCGAGGACGCCGAGACCGTCGCGACCGGTTCGGCCGCCGCGGCCCACGGGGGCTTCACCACGGTCTGCGTCATGCCCAACACGTCGCCGGCGATCGATGAAGCGAGCGTCCTCGCCCGTGTCCGGGAGGCGGCAGCTCGGTCCGGCTCGCCGGTCGAGGTCCTGGTCTACGGCGCGGTAAGCGTCGGTCGGAAGGGCGAGACGCTGGCGGCGCTCGGGGAGCTGGCCGACGGCGGGGCGATCGGCTTCAGCGACGACGGCGCCCCGGTCCGCTCGCCGGCGATCCTGCGGAACGCCTTGCTCTACGCGGGGATGCTCGGCCTGCCGGTCGTCGACCACCCGGAGGACCTCGCGCTGACAGACGGGGCAGAGGCGAACGAAGGCCTCGTGGCGACCGTGCTCGGTCTCAAGGGCTGGCCCGGCGCAGCCGAGGCCGGGGCAGTTGCCCGCGACCTGGCCGTGCTGGCCGACGTCCTCCACGACGAGCCGCGTGCCCGACTCCACCTCACCCACCTCTCGACGGCGGCTTCGCTCGAGCTGGTCCGGCGGGCGAAGGCCGATGGCCTGCCGATCACCTGCGACGTCACGCCCCATCACCTCGCGCTCACCGACGAATGGCTGGCCGGTGCCCGGCGCTGGGCCTGGGAGGCCGTCGGCGCCGACGGTGCGGCCCGCGATCCGTGGGCCGACGGCGCGCTCACCGCCGGGCCGTACGACCCGGCCCTCCGGGTGAACCCGCCGCTTCGGGCCGCCCCGGATGCGGCCGCGGTCCTGGCCGCCCTCGTGGACGGCACCGCCGACGCGATCGCCACCGACCACGCCCCCCACACCCGGGTCGACAAGGAGGTCGAGTTCGGGCTGGCGTCGAACGGGATCTCCGGGATCGAGGCCGCCCTCGGGGTGCTCCTGGCGGCCGTCGATGCCGGGCGCTTGCCGTTGGCCCGGGCGATCTCCGCGTTGACCAGCGGACCGACCGGTGTGCTCGCCGGCTGGGGTCGGTCGGGGGCTCGCGGGCTCGTCGAAGGGGCACTGGCGGATCTCGTCGTGTTCGACCGGTCGGCCTCGTGGACGGTCGCCGACGGTTCGCTCCGCTCGAAGGGCAAGAACTCACCGCTCCTCGGCCGAGCACTGGCGGGCCGGGTCCTGCTGACCGTCGCCGGCGGCCGGATCGCCTGGGAGGACGCCGAGGGGTGACCTCCTCGGATCGCGAGGGCGTCTCGATCGAGGCGGACCCGCGGGCGTGGCTCGACGCGCACGTCGGGCGGCTCGGCGTCCCATACGAGCTGTTCCCGTGCGACCCGGCCCTGGCCGACACCGCCGCCTTCTGTGCCGCGTATGGGTTCGCGCCGGAGGAGTCGGCGAACACGATCGTGGTCATCGGCAAGTCCGATCCGCCGGTCTTCGCGGCGTGCCTCGTGCTAGCCACGACCCGGCTCGACGTGAACCGGGCCGTCCGGGACCGGCTCGGGACGCGCAAGGCGTCGTTCGCGTCCGCGGATCAGACCCGGGAGCTGACCGGGATGGCGATCGGGGGAGTGACCGTTTTCGGCCTGCCGCCCGAGCTGCCCGTGCTGGTGGATTCCCGGGTCATGGCCCGTGAGCGGATCGTGCTCGGCGGCGGGAGTCGCTCGTGGAAGGTGATCGCGGCGCCGAGGATCCTGGCCGCACTCCCGAACGCGGTGGTCGTCGAGGGGCTCGCGACAGAGCCGGCGCCGGCCTGAGGGACCGATCGGGACCGTTGGCACTTGCCCTCGCCCATCGAGCAGGCGGATGCTCGGCGCTGCACGGGGAACAACGACGCGCGGCCCAGATCCTGGCCGCCGGGACCGCGCCGAGTCACTGGCGAACCCGACCCGCCCGTATTCGGAGCGAGCCATGGATCACGTGAAAGAGGAGATCCGGATCGAGGCGCCCGTCGAGCATGTCTGGGCGCTCTTCTGCGACACGTCGCGCTGGCACGACTGGGCCCCGCGTCTGGAGACCTCGAACTGGAGCGGGCCGCTCGACCAGGTCGGGACGACGTACGTTTCGACGGTCAAGATGATGGGCTTCGAGATGAAGCAGACGAACACGGTCGTCGAGGTGGAGCCGCTGAAGCTCATCCACCAGCATACCGACGAGGGGCCGGAGGACGACTACTACCGGTTCGAGCCCGAGGGCAACGCGACCCGGGCGATCGTCGAGGGCGACTATGAGACGCCGGGGTACATCCCCGGGTTCATGACGAAGAGCTTCTTCGAGCGGCAGATGCGCCACATGCTCCAGGACTTCAAGGCGCTCGCCGAGGCGACGGTCCCCGCGCCGGCCTGAAGCGTTCGTAGTCCAAGGGCAGGCAGTAGGGCCGCGAGGGCAGGACCCCGCGGCCCTACGTCGAGAGGAATGGTCTGGAGTCCGCCTGCGGTGGGCGCCTGACACGAGTGAGTGTCGGGACCCGGGACAGACGGCTCAGGACGGTTCGTCGACCGATGGAGTGAGGTCGCGCTCGGGCTCGATGTCCGCCGCGGCTCCGACCCCGGACGCGTCGCCGGCCTCGGGCTTTGCGGCGGTTCCGGCTGGCGTCGCCTCCGCCGGTCGCGCACGCTCGGCCAGCCAGGTGTCGCGGAGCGGTTCGTCGGCGGCCAGCCACGGACTGGACGCACCCCAGGAGACGCTCGTCTTCGTGTTTCCGAGCTGCTGGTCCAGGTGGAATTCGGGATCGGGCTCCACGACCCGGGCATCGTCCGCTCGTTCGCGATGGCAGCGGTAGCAGGTCTCGTGGGTCGGGTCGTTGAACGAGTGGCATCCCTCGCACAGCCAGACCTGGTCGGGGAGGATGTGCCGGCGATCCCGACGCCAGCCGCCGACGCTCCAGCCGGCCCAGGCCGCGAACGCCAGGACGATCGACCCGACGACGAGGTAGACGAGCGGATCGGAGGGCATCGCGTGACTCAGGCGTCGGGTGGGAACGGTGCCTTGAGGGTGAACGCCGCCGCCGTGGGTCCCTCGGACGCAAGGTGCCCGAGCCGCTCCTTCGCCTCTGCGACGGTGGGGCGATGACCGGCCGGCACCCACCACAGGACGAGGCTCGGTCCGTCGAGCGGCAGGAACCAGTCCCGCCGGCGACGGAAGACCTCGACATGGGCCGACCGGTAGGCGTATTCGCGGAGGGCCTCGACCGACGACCACACGGTGAGATTCACGATGATCCGCGGATCATCGAAGGCCCGGATCGAGGTCGCCGCCCCGGAGTCGTCCTGGAGCCGCCAGACGAAGCCCGGGCTCGCGTCGCCCAGGGCGTTGACCCGGTCGAGGTTCGCCACGAACGCGGACATCGCCGGGTGGTCGAGCGGGGCCACCGCACGGGCGATGTTGAGCTCGGCGAGCTCGCGGCCGGTCGGCCGGACGGTCTCGGTCATCGGTCCTGGTCCGACGCGATGGGCGGAGCGGCGGCGATCGCCCGCAGGTCGTCGAGGATCCGGTCGACGTCGGACTCTGTGGTGAGGTAGTTGACGATCCCCGCCCGGAGCCAGGTCGCGCCGCGCAGCCGGGTGGTCCCGACCCAGCCGTCACCGGAGGCCTCGAGCCCGTGGGCCAGCCGGTCCTGGTGGGCGTCGAGGACCGCCGGCTCGAGCGCCGCCGCCGCCGCAGCCGCGCCGGGCAGGTGCCGGAAGCAGACGACCGAGAGCTCGGGCTCGGGCGGGAGCGCCTCGAAGTCGGGCGACGCGGCGATCCGACGGGCGAGGTAGGCCGCGAGATCGATGTTCGCCGCGACGAGCCGGCCGAGGCCGTCGGTCCCGAGGTGTTTCCAGCTGAACCACAGCTTGAGGGCCCGCCAGCGCCGGGAGCCCTCCATCGAGCGCTGGTAATAGTTCAGCTGGCCGCCGTCGTCGTCATCGGGCTCGGCGGACTCGCCCGTGCCGGTCGCGGCCCGACCGGCCGAACCCTCGCCGCCGCGGTAGTACTCCGGGCTGCGATGGAACGTCTCGAGCAGCGCTCCGCCGCGGCGGACCACGAGCGCCCCGATGTCGTAGGCCTGGAAGAACCACTTGTGGGGATCGATCGTGATCGAATCCGCCCGGGCCAGGTCGGGGACGCGGAACGCATCGCGGGCCGACAGGAGTGCACCGCCGCCGTAGGCCGCGTCGACGTGAAGCCAGAGACCCTCGCGATCGGCTACGTCGGCCAGCTCGCCGGTCAGGTCGACCGAGCCGGTGTTCGTCGAGCCGACGACGGCCGCGATCGCGAACGGCGTGAACCCGGCGGCCCGATCCGCGGCGACGGCCGCCGCCAGGGGCGCCCCGTGGAGCCGGAAGCGCTCGTCTGCCGCGACGAGATGGAGCGTCTCCGGCGGGAACCCGAGCTCGTCGAGGGCCCGGGCGATCGAGAAGTGGGTCTGGTCCGACGCGTAGACCCGGACTCCCTCGAGCCGGCGACCACGGGGCGGCCGCTCGAGCCCCAGGACCCGGGCGAGGTGGACGTCGCGGGCCACGGTCATGCCCATGAAGTTGGCCATCACCCCGCCCGAGGTGAGCACCCCGAAGCTGTCCGGTCCGTAACCGACCAGGTCGCACAGCCAGCGCCCGATCTCCTCCTCCACGAAGGCGCCGCTCGGTCCGGCGTGCCAGACGTCCACGCCCTGGTTGGTGAACTGGGTCAGCAGCTCGCCGACGATCGAGGCGACGAGCGGCGGCGGCGTGAAGTAGCTGAGCGTCCGGGGGTGCCAGGCGTTGAGCTGGTACGGGGCGAGCCGGACCCGGAACTCCTCGAGGAGCCGGGTCATCGCGGTCGGTTCCACGGGCGCCGGGCCGGGTCCTTCGGCGTCCGGCCCGTAGTAGGTCCGACGCAACGCCGCGTACCCGGCCGGCTCGCCCATCGACCGCCGGAGGCCTTCCTCGAAGAGGTAGTCGAGGCCGGCCGCCCAGGCCGCCTCGCCGAGCCGATCGAGCGCCTCGCGGGAGGTCGAGGCGTCGTCGACGCCGATGAGACCCGGCTCGGGGTGCCAGCCGAAGCGCGAGGCGGCCGACGGGCGGGGATCTGATCGGGGCGGCACGCGGTCATGGTAGCGGGCGCCGGCCGCGGTCCGGGACCTGCGCCGTGGCAGCGTAGGTAGATGGAACGGCTAGACGGACCGGCTCGCCAGGAGTAGACCTGCCCCGTGGGGATGAACCCGGATACGCGAGAGCAGGGCGGCGAGGTTCCCTCCAGGAGGAGAAGGTCATGTGCGTCCCGATCCAGCGCGTTCATCGCGACTCAACCGGCGTCCTGACCCACGTCGGTGGCTCGACTCGTGACGGAGTCCCCTGGGGCCTGACCGTCGCCGAGGCCGTCGCGCTCCAGGAATCCAGGATGTACTCCTTCTTCGTCGAGGTGCCGGTCGGCCAGATGGTGGGCGTCGTGGTGAAGACGTCGCCCAGCGGCAGGAAGTACCTCACGACCTCCCCGGATGGCGTCCTCGCCGACAATCTGGACGCCCTCCCGGACATGCCCAGCCCGCTGGCGGGCGTCGAACCGCCGTACCCGCTCAGCCTCCCAGGCCCGCTGACGACGTCCCTGATGAGCGTCACCTCGATCGGCTACAGCGGAAACCACACACTGACCCCGCTGGCGACGAGCGCGCTCACACCCGGGGCGACGATCGCCGAGTTCCTCAGGCCGACCTCGTTCTGGACGCAGACCCCTCGCTGGTTCCACCTGACTGCCGTCGTGCCGTTCCCCGCGGAGATCATGGTCAGCCAGAATGGCTTGAGCCTGGAGCAGGTACCCGGCGACGCTCCGGGCCGGAGGTATGCCCTGGAAGCCGCAGGCAAAGGCTGGTGGACGCTCGACTACATCCTTACGAAGCCCGACGGCACCATCGATCCAACCAAGCCGTCCCGACTCACCGAGGTCAGAGTGGTCATCCGGCCGGGGTCGACCGCGTGGCTGTCGAAGAACGTCGCCTTGTCACTCAGCGCCTTCAGCATCAACCCGAACTGCTACATCCACCCGCCGGGCGGGAACTGGGGGTGGAGTCGACAGGGCAGCAGCGTCACCTTCCGGGTGAAGAAGCCAGCGGCACCGGTCCAGCAGCCTCCCGCGACCACGACCCTGCCGTCGGTCGTAGGAGAGCACCTTGATGTGGCGATGAAGACCCTCTACGGGCTCGGCCTCAAGAACCTCTTCGTCTTCGGCCCAAGCATCGTCGCGGCCGACCAGAAGGTCGACGCCCAGAGCCCCACGGCCGGCACCGTCGTCAAGCTGACGGATTCGGTCTATCTGACCGCCTCGCTGATCGCGGCCCAGACCGGGGTCAAGAAGATCGTCGTGAGCAACCAATCCAATCGCGCCAAGCCCATGGATCTGTGGCTCTTCGACTACAACACGGGGACCTGGGGAAACAAGGGGACGGTCGCCTACCAGGCGCAGAAGGACGTCGGCCTCATCGCCGGTCACACGTTCATCCTCGCTGCGGTGGATCCGACGATGTTGAACTGCCACACCGGACAGCCGACGGAGTCGCCTTGCGTCTACCAGTCGACATCGGGGAGTTTCGTCGGCGACTCGAACGGCCTCACCATTCCCTGGCAGATCCTCTAGCCGACGGCGCGTCTCGACGGGCCTGGCCTTCGGGTCTCCAGGGCTCCGGTCTGCTCCCCCGGGCCCGGCGCGGCCTGACCCGGGCGCGATGGCGGTCGGTCCCGTATCGTTGCGCCTCGTGACCCCGACGGAACCGACGCCCGAACCCGGAGAGACGCCTGCCCCCGCGCCGGTCCCGCCGGCGCCGGCTCAGCACCGACCGACGGGGGCCATCAACCGGGGCCCGGTGACCTATAAGGGCGCCCCGCTCGAGCCTGGGCGCGGCCCGGGGCTCGGCTGCTTCTGGTCCCAGATGGTCGCCCTGGTGGTCCTCATCGTGCTGACCCCGCTCAGTGTCGGGCGGGTCCCGGACGTGGTGACGGCTCTCCTTCTCTTCGCCACGATCGGGCTCCTCCTCGTCAGCGGCCAGACGATCATCTTCCTGCTCCGGATCGTGGCCGCCGACCGGCGGGGTCGTCGCGAACCGCTCGCCCCGCGCTCGCCCACGGTCGGCCAGCTGGAGGGGCCGGCCGCCACCGGGGAGGCGCAGTCGGCTCCCGACGAACGAGCCGCGCCGTCCGCCGATGAGCCGCCGATCGACCCGCCGACCGGCGGGCCCGTGCGACAATAGCCCGGTCCCGGTCAGTCGACAGCGAGGAGGATCGCCCGCCGTGCCCGTGCTCGCGACCTACTTCTCGGTCCGCCGCGGCCGCGATCCTTTCTTCAAGTTCTTCATGCGGACGATCTTCCCCAGGCAGGTGAAGGAGTACGAGGAGAAGTTCGGGATCCGCTTCCTGGGCTGGTACAACGTGGCCCACGGCTGGGACTTCGACAACGTCATCCTGCTGGACCTGCCGGACTACGCGACCCTCGACAAGCTCGAAGCCGACGAAGCCACCCGGGCCCTCGGGCACCGGGCGGGCGAATGGATCTTCGAACGACACCACTCGATGTTCCTCCGGGAGCGGATGGGCACCGACCTCGAATACCACCCGTAGGGAGGGCCGATCGATGGATGCCAACCGCAACGAGCTCCTGGGCGCCCTCGCCTCGGACGCCGGGCTGGAGCGGGCCGACTTCCTGGTCAGCTCGACAGACCAGCTCAAGCGTTTCCTCGACGCGAACCGCGACCGGATCGACGCGGTCGGCGGTCTGACCCTGATCGACGAGGACCCGGACTTCCTGTCGATCGCTCCGGACCTCACGTTCCGGAGCCGGACCCGCTTCCTCGACGACGCGACCGGAGAATGGGTCAGCGAGACCGAGATCATCGAGACCGCTGCTGAGCTCGTCGAGCTCTACAACCCGGCCGAGCTCTATGCGGCCTTCGCCGAGGCGGCGCGCGCCGCGGCGGGTCTCGCCCCGGAGCCGACCGGGGCGGAGGACCTGCTGGGGGTCGCCCACGTCCAGCCGTCCGACGGGGTGGGCTTCGACGACGCCTATGCCGCTGCCGCCGACCAGTGGGCCGCGGGCAGCGAGGCCGGTCCGGAGCCGGACGACGACGAGAGCGCCGCCCAGCGCCTGTACGACCTCGCCCTGACGTTCCAGGAGCGGAGCCAGCGCTCGGAGGCCGGCCTGCTCGATGACTTCGCCGAGGTCTCGGCCCGGATGAGCGCGATCCTGGGTGACATCACCGTGGTCGACGACGACGACGAGCGGCTCATCCTCAAGGCCGGCGCCGGGTTCCGGGCGGAGGTGGTCCCGGACGACGGGACCGGCGAGTGGCGGAACCTCCAGTCGTCCGACGATCTGGTCGAGTTCTACGACCCCACCGACGTCTTCGGGGATCTCGCCGACGCGCTGGCCGAGGCGTTCCCCTCGGTCGCCCCGGACTTCGAGGCGGGCGACGAGGACCAGGGCGCGGCCGGCGGTGGCGACGGCGCCGCGCCACCCAGCGACCCGGACGGGCTCGGAGGCCTCACCCGGGCGTGAGCATGCGCCTGGTCGCGGCGGAGCTCGTCGAGAGCCGAGAGATCCTGCCGCGGCAATGGCTCCAGGCCTATCACGCACCGGACCTCGCCAGCGGTTCACGGGCCGGCCAGTTCGTGCACGTCCGACCGGGCGACTACTCGGGCCTGATCCTGCGCCGACCGTTCTCGCTCAACACCGTCGACCCGGCGACCGGGATCGTCACGATCCACTTCCGGACGGTGGGGCGGGGGACCGACTGGTTCACCCATCTCCGCCCGGGCGACACCGTGGACATGCTCGGTCCGCTGGGGCGGCCGTTCGAGGTGGATCCCCGGAGCCGCCACCTGCTCCTGATCGCCGGCGGGCTCGGGATCGCCGGGGTCCGGATGCTGGCCGACGAGGCGATCCGCGAGGGACGCAAGGTCGTCCTCCTGTTCGGCGCCGCGAGCGCGGCCGAGGTCTATCCGTCGAGCCTCCTGCCGGACGAGGTCGAGTACATCGTGGCGACCGACGACGGCTCGCTGGGTCATCCGGGCTACGTCACGGACCTCGTGACGGAGTACGAGGCCTGGGCCGACCAGGCGTTCGCCTGCGGACCCGCGCCGATGCTCGCCGTCCTGGCCCGGCTGGCCGCCGGCCGACGGGCGCGACTGGGGGTGGCCAAGCTGGGTCGCAAGAAGGGCGGCGGCCGGGTCGATCCACCGGGCTCGCCGGCGGCTCGCCGCAAGTCGTACCTCCAGGTGGCCATGGAGCAGAACATGGGTTGCGCGGTCGGCGCCTGCCTCGGCTGCGTCGTCATGGGCATGAGCGGTCCACCCCTGCGGGTCTGTCGCGAGGGGCCCGTCTTCGCCTCGGACGAGATCGACTGGGAGGGCGGGTGGTGACGGGGTGGGTGTGGCGGCTCCGGGCGCTCCGGCGGACGGAGGCAGGGTGAAGGCGAAGCGGAAGGTCGTCCTCGGCGGCAAGGGCGGGTCCGGTCGGGCGGGCGGGTCCGGCTCGGGCAAGGCCGCCGGGCGACCGATCGACCGGCCTCGAGCGGCCGGCCCGAGGACGAGCGCGGCGCCGGGTCCGGTCGGTGGAGGCTCGGTCCGACCTGTTTCGCCCGGGAAGGGCGGCTCGATGCGCGAGTCGGACCGACCGCCGGCCGAACCGCGGGCGCTCGACCTCTCGGTCGACCTCGGCCGCGGTCTGGTCCTGGCCAACCCGATCCTCGTCGCCTCGGGCACCTTCGGTTACGGGATCGAGTACGGCGACGTGGTCGACGTCCAGCGACTCGGGGCGATCTGCTGCAAGGGTACGACTCTCAAGCCACGGATCGGCAATCCCCCGCCGCGGGTCACCGAGACACCGGCCGGGATGCTCAACTCGATCGGACTCCAGAACCCCGGGGTCGACGCGGTCATCGAGCGCTACGCCCCGACCTGGCAGGACTGGCAGGTCCCGGTCATCGTCAACGTGGCGGGTGAGTCCGTGGAGGACTACGTGGAGGTCGCCCGGCGGCTCGACGGCGTCCCCGGTGTGGCGGGTATCGAGCTGAACATCAGCTGCCCGAACGTGGGCAAGGGCGGGCTCCAGTTCGCGATCGACCCGGAGGCCGCCGGGTCGGTGACGGCCGCCGTGCGTCGGGTCACGGACCTGCCCCTCCTGGTCAAGCTCTCACCGAACGTGGCCGACGTGCGGCCGATCGCCCGGGCCATCGCCAACGCCGGCGCCGACGCGATCAGCGCGATCAACACCCTGTCCGGCATCGCGCTCCGGCCCGACCGGACCCGGCCGCTCCTCGGGAACGTCTACGGCGGGCTGTCCGGGCCGGCCATCAAGCCGGTCGCCCTGCGGGTCGTCTACGAGACCGCCCAGGTCGTCGACATCCCGATCATCGCGATCGGCGGCGTCTCGGAGCTGGGCGACGTGCTCGACTTCCTGGCCGTCGGCGCGGTCGCCGTCCAGGTCGGGACTGCCCTCTTCGCCGATCCGATCCTGCCGCTCCGGCTCATCGACGAGCTGACCGCCGAATGCCGCCGGCGCGGCCTCGAGGGCTACCGCCCGCTCGTCGGGACGGCCCTCCCGCGCAAGGCCGGCGCATCATCGGCGAAGGGCGTCGAGTACCGACCGTGAGGACCCCGGCTACACTCCGCTCGCGATGACCACCATCCGACCCGCCGTCGAGGCCGCCGCGCGGGCGGCGGTCGCTGCCCGGACCGAAGCGCTCTTCCGCCGTTCCGGCGCGCTCAGGGAGGGGCACTTCCTGCTCAAGAGCGGGCGTCACTCCGAGGCCTATCTCGAGAAGTTCCAGGTCCTCCAGGACACCGTCGCCACGAGCGAGCTGTGCGGCTTCTGGGCCGCCGCCCATCGCGACGAAACGGGCGCCCGGGACGTCGACCTGATCGCGGGACCAACGACCGGCGGGGTCATCCTGGCCTTCGAGACCGGTCGCCAGCTCGGGACCCGGGCGATCTTCGCCGAAGAGGTCCGGGGCGACGACGGGACCGCCCGGCGCGAGTTCCGGCGTGGCTTCTCGATCGAACCCGGGGAGCGAGTGGTCCTCGTCGACGACATCCTCACGACCGGCGGGTCGCTCCTGGCGATGGTCCCGGCCGTCGAGGCGGCCGGTGGCGAGATCGTCGATGTCCACGTCCTGGTGGATCGATCCGGGGGCATGACCACCCTGACCTCGCCGGCGACGGGCCAGGTCTACCCGCTCAGCGCGCTGTGGGTCCTCGAGCTGCCGACCTACGAGGCCGGGGCGGAGACCTGTCCGGCCTGTCGGGCCGGTGTCGCGCTCCACGCGCCAGGCAGCACCGGAGCAGTCGGGGGAGCTGCTTGATCCGTAGCGCGCGTCGGCGACTTCTCGCGGTCATCCTTCCGGCGATCGTCATCGGCACGGTCGTCGTCGCCTGCGCGGGCGCGGCCGAGACCCCGCCGGTGGCGGCCTTCACCCCGCCACCGGCGAGCAGCGATGAGCCGACCGCCGGCGCAGCCTCGGAGGCCCCCGTGTCGCCGGTCGCCGGGATCGTCGTGAAGGTGGAGACATCCGGGCTCGACCAGGTCAGCGGCTTCACCCTCCAGGCCGACACCGGCCAGGAGCTCACGTTCGTCATCGGGACCCTCGACAACGGGAGCGAGTTCCCGCCCGGACATCTCAAGGAGCACCAGGCCACCGCCGATCCGGTCCTCGTCTTCTTCCGCGAGGAGAACGGCCGGCTCGTGGTCTATCACCTCGAGGACGCCGGCTAGGCCGACCCTTGGGCCGGGGCTACTTCAAGCTTCCGAGAGTGGCGTCCAGCTCGGACTTCGAGACGACCGCCTCGTACGAGCCACGGACGACCCCGTCGCGGTCGACGACGAAGGTCCACGGTTCGGAGAGCAGCCCCCAGGCGCGCGCCGCGTCGGTCGGCTGGAGCTGGCTCTTGGCGTCGAGGACGGGCTGGAGCGAGCCGTCCTTGTAGGCGAGCTGGTAGGGCTCGGCGTTGATGAAGGTCACCCCAGGGTGGTCCGCAGCGATGACCTTGATCGCGTCGAGGGTCGGCCCGCACTGCCGGCTGACGCAGAAGGCCGGCGTGGCGAAGACGAGGACGAACGGCTCGTGGCGGGCCAGGGCCTGGTCGACCGAGGTCCGGTAGAAGGCGAGGTCCGGCTTCGGGTCGGTCGCGATCTTCCGGACGTCACCGCCGACGTCGGCCAGGGTGGGCGTCTTCGTGGCCGGCGCCTTGCCGCCGATCGGGATCGCGGCGCCCGTCTCGCTGACCTGGAACTGGACGCTGACGGTCTTGTCCGGCAGGCCGCCACCGCTCGTCCGGAAGTCGGCGGTCCAGTCCCCGGCCCTGGGGAAGTCGACGTCGACGTGGTAGACGCCACGGTCGTCCTGGATCGCCCAGATGAACTCGGCCGGCGCCGGCGGGATCACGGCGAGGGTCCCGCTCGGAGACGGACCGGCGCCGACCACGGGCGTCTCCCGGAAGCCGACGCTGACCTTCAGGTCGGGGCGGGCGATCGTCTTCGTGGCGGAGCTGTCGAGGATCCCGAACAGGAAGCGATCTGGCCCGACGACCGCCTCGGACGAGATGATCGAGGGGATGAACGGGGCTTTGACGCCGCCCGAAGCCGCCGGGCTCGCGGCCGCTCCGGGGGCGCTGCCGCCCGCCGCCCCGGCCGGACCGGAGCAACCGACGATGAGGCCTGTCACGAGGGCCACGGCCGGAACGATCCAGACCGGTCGCAGCGACCGACCGGCACGACGGCGAGGGAGCACGGGCGCATCGTACCCGGGGGCGCTCATCGACGCCTTCGCCGCTAGAATGCGCCGGTGACCCGCTTCCAGAAGCTCGCTGCGACGACCGTGGCGGGGACCCTCCTGCTCGTGACGATCGGGGTGATCGTCCGCGCCACCGACTCGGGTCTGGGCTGTCCCGACTGGCCGTTCTGCTACGGCCGGATCCTGCCCGAGCTCGGCGACACGAAGGCCTGGCTGGAATGGATCCACCGCGGGGTGGCCGCGATCCTCGGGCTGCTCATCCTCGCCGAGGCTGTCCTCGCCTGGGTCGATCACCGCGATCGCCGCTCGATCCTGTGGCCGAGCGTCGGGGCGGTCCTCCTCGTCGGCTTCCAGGCCTACCTCGGCCGCCAGACGGTCCTCCTCGGCAACTCCGGCCCGTCGGTCACCGCCCACCTGGCCGCGGCGATGGCCCTCCTGGGCCTGCTCGTCTACATCCTCGTCCGCTCGTTCTTCCCGGCCCGGATCGGTGGACGGGGATCGAGCCAGCGGTTCACCCTGCTGGCCGCCTTCGGGGCGGCGGCGACCTACGTTCTCCTGCTCTTCGGCTCGCAGGTCACCGCCACCGACGCCGCGCTCATCTTCCCGGACTGGCCGCTGATGGGCGGGACGCTCTTCCCGCCGCTGACCGATCTCACCTCCAGCCAGGTCCTCCATCGCTGGGTGGCGGTCGTGGTCGGGCTCATCGTGGCGGCCGTCGCCCTCGCCGCCTGGCGGACCCAGCGACGTCATCCGGTCCTGGTCCGGCTGGCGCTCGGAGCCGCCGGGCTCTACCTGGTCCAGGCGGTCGTCGGCGGTCTCCAGGTCCTGACCCAGCTCGCCGGCTGGACCCAGACCCTCCACGTGGCCCTGGGTGCGGGGGTCTGGACGCTGATGTGCGCCCTCGCCGTGAGCGCCTACTACACCGCCAGGGTGACCCCGGTCGTCGGGTCGGGCCTCACCGCGGGCGGGAGCTCCGGTCGAGGCGTCGGTGACGAGACCGCCGCCGGGACGACCCCGAGCCCCGGCCTGGGCTCCACGATCCGCGTCTACATCGCCCTGACCAAGCCCCGGATCATCGAGCTGCTCCTCGTCACCACGGTGCCGGCGATGGTCCTCGCGGCCCGCGAGGTGCCGGGGATCGGCATCGGCGAGTGGACCTGGCTGGTCGTCTGGACGCTCGTCGGCGGGTCGCTGGCGGCCGGCAGCGCGAACGCCATCAACTGCTATCTCGACCGCGACATCGACGAGCTCATGGCTCGGACCCGGCGGCGTCCGCTGCCGGCTCACACCGTCGATCCGGAGCGGGCGGTCGTCTTCGGGATCGTCCTGGGTGCGATCTCGCTGGTGGTCATGGCCTGGTTCGTGAACCTCGTGGCGGCCTTCCTGACCCTCCTCGCGATCGGCTTCTACGTCGTCGTCTACACGATCCTGCTCAAGCGCTCGTCGGTCCAGAACATCGTCATCGGCGGGGCCGCCGGCGCCCTGCCGCCGGTCATCGGCTGGGCCGCCATCACCGGCTCGGTCGCCCTCCCGGCGGTGATCCTCTTCGCGATCGTCTTCTACTGGACGCCGCCCCACTTCTGGGCGCTCTCGCTGCGGATCCGCAAGGATTACGAGGCGGCCCGCATCCCGATGCTCCCAGTGGTCCGGGGGATCCCGGAGACCACTCGCCAGATCGGGCTCTACACCCTGCTCCTGGTATCCGTCTCGCTGGTCCTCTTCTCGGTCGCCCGGATGGGCCTGATCTACCTGGGGGCCGCAGTATTCCTTGGGGCGGTCTTCGTCTGGCAGGCCTACCGGCTCTGGCGCGAAGGCTCATCCGAGGAGCGCTCGACCGCCGGCGCCATCCGGCTCTACCGCTACTCGATCACCTACCTGAGCCTGCTCTTCCTGGCCATCGCGGTCGACGCCCTGATCCTCATCCCGGTCGCGATCTAGGTCGACGCGTCGGTCGTCCGGCCGCCCAGGCGACCGAGGTCGGCGAGCAGGGCGTCCGGCGACACGCCCCGGCCGAGGATCTCCCGGAGCAGCTCGCCCGCGTCGCGTTCGGCGCCCCAGCGGTAGATCGCCTCGCTGACCGCCGCATACCAGCCCTGGTCGCCGTCGAGCCACGAGCCGCGGAGCTCCCGGAGGCTGGCCCGGAGGTCGGCCGTGACGATCGCCCCCAGCCCGTAGTTCACCATGTAGCCGGGCGACTGGACGAGCTGGCCGCGGATCGCCCACCACGACCACTCCGGGTGGGGCAGGATCCCCAGGTACGTCTCGGTGAGCTCGGTCCAGACCTCGTTCGGGGTCCGGTCCGGGGAACGATGGAGCTCGATCTCGAAGAGCGACCAGGCCACGTCCCGGGCGACGTCCGCGTAGCGGGCGCGCAGCCCGACCTCGAGCGGCACGCTCCGACCGAGCCAGCGGGCCTGCCAGGCCGGCTCGTGGACATCCCAGGCGACGAGATCCCCGAGGGCCTCGATGAGCGTCGTGAGCCGCTCGGGCAGGACCGCGAACGCCGGGCGGGTCCGGATCGCCCGGGAGTGGATCGCGTGACCGGTCTCGTGGAGGAGCTCGGCCAGGTCGCCGACTCTCGGACGACCGTAGCTGGCGAAGACCCATTGCTCGCCCGGAGTCCAGCCGCCGCCGGCGCGGCGAGGGACGTCGACGTCGAGCATGAACGCAACCGGGACGGGCCCGCGTTCCGGTCGCGGCGCCAGGTCGTAGCGCACACCCAGCTCGACCGGGTCGGCGCCCAGCGCGGCGTAGGCTTCCCGGTCGATCCGCCCGAGCTCGTCGAGGGTGATCGGCGTCGCGAACGCCCGGGCGAAGGCGCCGCCGACGAAGCGTTCATCCCAGGGCTCGACCGGCTCGTGCACCGCGACCCGCCGCCACGTCTCGAGGATGCTCCGGAGCCACGGCTCGACGTCCGCCGGGTCGATCCCGAGGGCCCGGGCGTTCGCGTCGACCGGCGATCCGTGGCGCCGCCAGGCGTCGGAACTCGCCCGCAGGGCCACCCGGTACGGGCTCGTCGGGCCGCCGTCACCGTCGACGGCTCGCCACAGCCGCTCGAGAGCGAGAAAGAGTCGTCGGCGGGTCGCTGGATCCGGCTCGGCGGCCAGGCGGGCGAGCACCTCGAGCCGGTCGAGGGGCTCGCCGTCGACGACGATCGACTCGGCTGCCGCGCCGTATGCCGCGGTGGTCCGGACCAGCAGGGCAGCCAGGCCATCCGACGCCAGGACGTCGGCCGCGGTGCGACCGTCGTCGCTCGAGGCGTGGGCAACGGCCAGGCTCAGGGCCGGGTCGTCGGCGGCCAGCAGGTCGAGGGTCTCTCGCATCGCGGCGACCGCCCGGCGGTCCTCGTCGGTCTGGACTCCGGTCGCCTCGGCGCCCGTCGCCCCTTCGAGCCGGTGCAGGCCCGCCAGCGCGGCGGCGAGCGCCTCGGCGGCCCGGGCCCGCGCTCGCTCCAGACCCGGCGCGTCCGCCGGCCGGACGATCGCCGCGACCTCGGCTCGGTTGTGGGCGGCCCACGCGTCGGCGAAACGGGTCTCGACCTCGGCGATGCCCGGGTCGGTCATTCGGCGCCCGTCACGTCCGCCTCGAGGGTTCGTGCGCGGCGCCGCTGGGTGCGACCGCTCGGATCGAAGATCCCCAGGAAGACCTGGACGATCGGCCCGATGCCGAGGGCGAAGACGACCGTGCCGATCCCGATCGTCCCGCCGAGCGCCCAACCGGCGATGAGGACGCTGATCTCGATGACCGTCCGGGCTCGCCGGATCGACCAGCCGAACCGGTGGTGGATCCCGGTCATCAGCCCGTCGCGGGGCCCGGGCCCGAGGTCGGTTGCCAGGTAGAGCCCGGAGCCGAGCCCGATGACGACGACGCCCGCGACCATCATCGCGACCTGGGCGACGACGCCCTGGGCGGTCGGCAGCAGGGCGATCGCGACGTTCGTGGCGGTGCCGATGACGGCCACGTTCAGCAGCGTCCCGATCCCGGGACGCTCGCCGAGCGGCCACCAGAGGAGGAGGATCGGGATCCCCAGCAGGATGCTCACCGTGCCCAGCTGGAGGCCCGTGTGCAGGGCGATGCCCTGGTGGAACGCCTCCCATGGGCCGAGCCCGAGACCGGCCTGGGCCATGAGCGCGATGCCCAGCCCGAAGCAGAGGAGCCCGACGAGGAGCATCGGCAGGCGACGGAGGACCGATCGGGAGAACCAGCGTTCGCGCATCCCCGGGATGGTAGGCGACGGGCAGCCGGCGGCGGTGGCACACTCCGGGCCATGCACCTCCACTTCCTCGGGGCCGCCACCACGGTGACCGGCTCGCAGTTCCTCCTGACCACCGAGCGGGCCCGGATCCTGATCGACTGCGGGATGTTCCAGGGCAGCCCGAACGAGGCGATCCGGAACCGGATCCCGCTCGCCTACGACCCGGCGGCGATCGACGCGATGCTCATCACCCATGCCCATCTCGACCACGTCGGGCTGGTGCCCCATGTCGTGAAGGAGGGCTTCCACGGCCCGATCTGGGCCACCAAGGGGACCGTGGAGCTGGCCACCCTTGTCCTCCTCGACTCGGGCAAGCTCCAGGAGGAGTTCGCCAAGCGCGAGGCTCGCTGGGAGCGTCGCGACCCGGAGAAGGCCGCCGTCGAGGAGGCCCGCGACCAGGCCGCGCTCGAGGCCGCCGTCGAGCTGGCCGAGGCCGGAGCGGGAGAGCTCGACCCCGAGGCGGCGCTTCGAGCCCAACCGCCGACCCTCGAGGTCGACCTCGACGAGGCCCTCTACGACGAGCGCGATGCCCGGCGTGCCCTCGAGCGCTTCCGCGGGATCGACTACGACCGGGAGATCGAGGTCGCGCCCGGGATCCACGCCACCTTCGTCGACGCCGGGCACATCCTCGGCTCGGCGATCATCCGGCTCAGGGCCGCCGACCGCGAGGGCGGCCCCGAGGTCCGGATCGTCTTTTCGGGCGACCTCGGTCGGCGGGACACCCCGATCCTGCGCGACCCGACGGTCGTGACCGAGGCCGACTACGTCCTCGTCGAGTCGACCTACGGCGGACGCGAGCACGAGCCGGGGGAGGAGGCGACGCGGATCCTGGCCGAGACCGTCCGGCTGGTCGCCGATCACGACGGCGTGCTCCTCGTGCCGTCCTTCGCCATCGGTCGGACCCAGGAGGTGGTCTGGGAACTGGACCGGCTCTTGGCGGCCGGGAAGATCCCCCTCCTGCCGCTCTACCTCGACTCGCCGATGGCCTCGAAGGCGAGCGGCGTCTACCGGGCCCACCCCGACTACTACGACGCGGAGACCACCGGTCTCCTGGCCAACCAGGAGTCGCCCCTGGACTACCCGAACCAGATCGTCACGAACGACGTCCGCGACTCGCAGGCGATCGCCCGGGCGCCCCGGCCGTACATGATCGTGGCCTCGAACGGGATGCTCACCGGCGGTCGGGTGGTCGGCCACCTGCGGACCCTCATCGACGATCCCGGCGCGGTCCTCCTCTTCGTCGGCTACCAGGGCGTCGGCACGATGGGGGCCCATCTCCAGGCGGGAGCCGAGACGGTGAAGATCGACGGCCAGGTCCGACGGGTCCGCTGCCAGGTCCGCTCGATCAGCGGCTTCTCGGCCCACGCCGACGAGTCGGAGCTGCTCGACTGGATCGGGGCGTTCGCCCGCGGGAAGCGGCCGGGCGACCCGGGGTTCCCGCGGCGGGTCTTCCTGGTCCACGGCGATCCCGACGCGCAGGCCGCACTGCTCCCCAAAGTCCGGGCGCTCGGCCTCGACGCCGCGATCCCGGCCTGGCACGAAGAGGTCGAACTGGCGTAGCCCGACCCGGGAGGCCGGTTCGCGGTCCCGGGCGCCGGGCGCTGACCTAGCCCTCGCGGGCCTCGCGGACGGCGGCGTCGGCGGCAGCCAGCACGAAGCCGTAGTCGGCGCCGACGGTGGCCCAGCGGTATCCCTGGCTTCGCCGGTAGCGAGCCTGGGTTGGCGAGGCGGTCCAGATCCCGGCGGGGATGCCGGCGGCCGTCGCCCGCTCGACGATGCGCGCGATCGCGGCCTCGATGTCGGGGTGACCGAGGTCCCCGGTATGGCCGATCGCCGCCGCCAGGTCGTTCGGGCCGACGAGGACGGTGTCCACCCCGGGCACGGCGAGGATCGCGTCGATGTCTTCGAGCGCCTCGCGGGTCTCGATCTGGACGCAGCAGATCACCAGATCGTCCGCGGTCGCCAGGTAGGCCGCTGTGCCCCGCCCGTACCCGGAGGCGCGACGCGGCGCCACCCCACGCAGCCCGGTCGGCGGGTAGCGGCACCAGGCCACGGCCCGGGTCACGTCGGCGACCGTCCTGACCTGGGGGATGACGACGCCCGAGGCGCCGCTGTCGAGGGCGTGCATGATCCGGACCGGCTCGTTCGCGGCGACCCGGTAGAGGAGCGGCACCCCGGCCGCCCGGGTGGCGATGAGCATCGCCACGAGGTCCGAGGTGGCCACCGGTCCATGCTCGCCGTCCGCCACGAGGAAGTCGAAGCCGGAGCCGGCCAGGAGCTCCGGCACGGTCGGGTCGAGGATCGTCAGCCACGTCCCGAGCAGGAAGTCGTCGGATCGCAGCCGGGCGCGGAGGTCGGGGACCATCGGAGGGTGATCGCTCATCGTCGGAGTGTAGGCGGGACGGCCGGTCGCCGCGGCGCGCGATAATGGCGTGGCGTCGTGAAGGACTCCCATCAGGAGCGACCCCATGGCCTCCGGCCGACCGGTGACCCCCGCGGTCCAGGCGATCGGTCTGGGCAAGACGTTCGATGGACTCGTCGCGGTCGACGACGTCGACCTCGAACTGGTGCCCGGGCGGGTCTACGGCCTCCTAGGCCCGAACGGCTCGGGCAAGACCACCCTGATCCGGCTGATGATGGGTCTCGCCCGGGCGACCTCGGGCGAGGTCCGGGTCCTCGGCGAGCTGATGCCGTCTCGACCCGTCCTGTCCCGGATCGGCTACATGACCCAGGCCGACGGGATCTACCCGGAGCTCTCGGTCTGGGAGAACCTGCGCTTCTTCGCCGCCCTCTTCGGGCTGACCGACCGGGCGGCCCTGGACCGGGTCCTCGCGCTCGTCGAGCTGTCCGACCGCCGGGACACGCCGGCCTTCGAGCTGTCGGGCGGGCTGCGCCGCCGACTGTCGCTCGCCTGCGCGCTCGCCCACGAC
This sequence comes from uncultured Chloroflexia bacterium, assembly GCA_963809595.1. GTDB lineage: Bacteria > Chloroflexota > Limnocylindria > Limnocylindrales > CSP1-4 > Chersky-267. Next base: position 656,259 of record CAWEKG010000004.1, read on the forward strand.
CCGTCGGTCCTCTTCCTCGACGAACCGACGGTCGGGATCGATCCGGCTCTGCGGGTCCAGTTCTGGGCCCATTTCCGCTCGCTGGCGGCGGCCGGCTCGACCATCCTCGTCTCGAGCCACGTCATGGACGAGGCGGGTCGCTGCGACGAGCTCCTGTTCATCCGGGCAGGTCGGGTCATCGCCCGGGGCGCGCCCGCGGAGCTGAAGGATCGGGCCGGGACCGACGACCTTGAGGCGGCCTTCCTGGCCTTCGCGGCCGAGGTCAACGGCGCAGGTGCGGCTGCTCCCCCGGGTCCGGCTGGCGCCGATGGCGCGGGTCCCGCCGGCGCCTCCGGAGCGGGCTCGTGAAGCCGGCCCGGATCCGAGCCCTCACCCGGCGCATCGTCGAGCAGTTCCGGCGCGATCCGCGGACCCTGGCGCTCTTGTTCGTCGTGCCGGTCGTGATCACGGCGATGCTCGGCTGGATCCTGCGTGACCAGAGCCAGCCGGTGACCCGGGCGGTCATCGTCAACGTCGACGGGTCGGGTTCGGCCCGGTTCGCCGGAGCTCTGGCGACGGCCGCGTCCGCCGCCGGGATCCAGATCGTGGAGGGGGCCGCCGACGATGCCGCGGCTCGGGGCCTGATCAAGGACGACCGGGCCGATGTCGCGGTCGTCATCCCGGCCGGCTTCGCGGGCGCGGTGGCCAGCGGCGGGGCCGCCGCGATCATCATCGAGACGCCGGGTCTCAATCCGGGCGAGGACGGCGCGCGGATCGCGGCGCTCCAACCCGTCCTGGCCTCGACCCTCGCCGCACTCGCCCCGGCCGGCTTCAGCCCTCAGCCGCCGACGGTGACCCACGTGACGGTCTTCGGCTCGGCCGACGCGGACACCCTGGACCTGCTGGCGCCCGTCTTCATCGGCTACTTCGCCTACTTCTTCGTCTTCCTGCTGACCGGCGTGAGCTTCCTGCGCGAGCGGATCGGCGGCACCCTCGAGCGACTCCTGGCAACGCCGATCACCCGAGGCGAGATCGTGGTGGGCTACAGCCTGGGCTTCAGCATCTTCGCGACGCTCCAGGTGGCGGTGCTCCTGGCCTTCTCGCTGATGGACCTGTCGATCCCGGCGATCGGCCCGTTGCCCGCCTTCCACATCGGGCTGGCCGTCCCGTGCGCGGGGAGCCCGCTCCTGGCCTTCCTGATCACCCTGGTCCTTGCCCTGGGCGCGGTCAGTCTCGGGATCTTCCTCTCGACGTTCGCCCGGAACGAGCTCCAGGTCATCCAGTTCATCCCGATCGTCATCGTCCCCCAGGCGCTCCTCGCGGGGATCTTCTGGCCGGTCGACTCGCTGCCGGCCGCTCTCCAGCCGATCGCCCACCTGATGCCGCTCACCTACGCCGTCGAGGGGCTGCGCGAGGTCATCCTGGCCGGCGCGACACTCGCCTCGGCCACGATCCAGCTCGACCTGGCCGTCCTGGCGGCAATCGCCGCCTTCTTCGTGATCCTGGCCTCAGGGACGATCCGGCGCGAGGTCGCCTGAGACCCGGACCACCGACCCGAACCGCCTAGGCATCCTCCGTCACCACCCGCTGTTCCTCGCCGCGGAAGGCGCCCAGCCGCCAGGCGATGAACAGGGCGATCGAGACGACGGCCACGATGATCGTCGAGATGGCGTTGATCTGGGGCGAGACGCCGAACTTGATCGAGCTGTAGATGTAGATCGGCAGGGTGGTCGAGCCGACACCGGCGTTGAACGCAGTGACCACCAGGTCGTCGAACGAGAGGGCGAACGCGAGCAGCGCCCCCGCCACGACCGCCGGCGCGATGAGCGGCAGGGTGACGTGCCAGAAGGCTCCGATCGACGACGCTCCCAGGTCACGTGCCGCCTCCTCGAGCCGCGGATCCATCCCCGCCGCCCGGGCCCGGACCGTCACCGCCACGTACGACACGCAGAACGTGATGTGGGCGATCGAGATCTGGAGGAGCGAGCCGTTCATCGCGAACAGCTGGGCGAAGAGGATGAGCAGGCTGATGCCCATGATGATCTCGGGGGTGACCATCGGCAGGAGGATGAGCGTCTCGGTCGCACCGCTGCCCCGGAAGCGGAGGCGGGCCAGCCCCAGACCCAGGAGCGTTCCCAGGATCGTCGAGCCGATGACCGCGATGACGGCGACCCGCATCGTCACCGACAGGGCGTCGAGCAGGTCGGAGTTCGCCAGGAGCTTGGGATACCAGTCGGTGGTGAAGCCCAGCCAGACGAAGTTCCGCCGCGACGCGTTGAAGCTGAAGATGATGAGGACCACGATCGGGGCGAAAAGGAACGCGTAGATGAAGGCGGTGAAGGCGCCCAGGATCCGATTGTTCTCGCGCTCCATCAGGTCAGGACCTCACGGCGCAGGGTCCGCAGGGCGAGGAGCGTCCCGGCCAGGGTGACGACCATCAGGAGGAACCCGAGCGCCGAGCCGTAGGGCCAGTCACGGCCGCTCGTGAAGATGACCTGGATGACCTTGGCGATCGTCGTCGTCTGGGCGCCGCCCAGGATGTCCGGCGTGACGTAGTCGCCGATCGCCGGGATGAACGTGAGGAGAGCCGCAGCCACGATCCCCGGCATCGTGATCGGCAGGGTCACGTGGAGGAACGCGCTCCGCCCGCTGGCGTACAGGTCGCGGGCGGCCTGGACCAGGTTCTGGTCCATCCGGTCGATCGAGACGAAGAGGGGCAGGATCGCGAACGGCAGGAAGCCGTAGGTCATCCCGAGGATCACCGCGAAGTCCGAGTCCAGGAGGGGGATCGGGTCGCTGATCAGCCCGGTCGCCAGGAGGATCGAGTTCAGGACCCCGTTGTCGCGCAGGATGATCATCCAGGCGTAGGTCCGGATGAGGTAGCTCGTCCAGAACGGGAGCATCACCAGGATGAGCAGGAGGACCTTGCGCTTCCCGCCGTGACGCGAGATCCAGTAGGCGATCGGGTAGCCGATGAGGATCGACAGGATGGTCGTGACCGCGGCGTAACGGAGCGAGTTGGCGAAGGCCGGCAGGTATTCCGGTCGGGTCGCCTCGAGGTAGTTGTCGAGGTTCGGGGCCGCCAGGCTGACGTGACCCGAGGCGTCCTTCGTGCCCAGGCTGACGATGAAGATGATGAACAGCGGCAGGATGAAGAAGGCCGCCAGCCAGACGACGCCCGGCGCGACGAAGACGCCTGCCGAGAGTCGCTCCCGGAGCGGGGCGCGATAGCCGGTCGTCGCTCAGGCCCTGAGCGCGTTCCAGCGCTTCGTATACTTGTCGAGATCCGCTCCCAGCTGGAGGAGCTCGGTCAGCTTGTCGGTCACGGCCGTGGCCGGATTGATCGCCGGGTTCCCGAGGATCGCCGGGTCGATGTACTGCTGGGCGGCGGCGTTCGGGCCCATGTAGCCGATGAAGTTCGAGTTGGCCGCGCTCACCTTGGCGTCGAGGTTGAAGTCGACCCACAGGTTCGCCGCGACCGGGTGGGGCGCGCCCGACAGGACGACCAGCGTGTCCGAGCCCCGGACCGCGCCTTCCTGGGGCACGACGTACTTCGTGTTCGGCTTGTCCTGGAGCATCTGGAAGTAGTCGCCCGACCAGGCGTGGGTCATCCAGACCTGGCCGCTGGTCAGGTCGCCGATGTCGTCCGAGGTGTAGCGGCGCAGGAGGGGCTTCTGCTTCTCGAGCTCGGCCAGCATCGCGTCGAGATCGGCGTCGCTGGTCGTGTTCGGTGAGAGGCCCAGCTTGAAGGCCGCCGCGGCGAAGACCTCGCGGCTGTCGTCGAGCATCGCCAGGTGGCCCTTGTAGCGCTCGTCCCAGAGGGCCGACCAGGAGGTGAGGTCGTCCTTGATCCGGTCGCCGTCCCAGGCGTAGCCGGTGGTCCACCACATGTACGGCATGGAGTAGGCATTTCCGGGGTCGTAGCCGGGGTTCGCCCATTCGGGGCCGAGGTTGGCCCGGTTCGGGACGAGCGACTGGTCGAGCTGCTGGACGATCCCGTCCTTGATCAGACCCGGCAGCTCGACCGAGACGGGATAGGTGATGTCGTAGCCGCCGCCCTTGGCGTCGCTCCGGATCTTGGCGATCTGGGTGTCCGCGTCGGGGAACTTGTCGTACTTGACCTTGACCCCGTACATGTCCTCGAACTGCTTGGCCGTCTCCTCGCCGATGTAGGCGTCCCAGTTGTAGACGAACAGCTCCGATTCGGGCGAGGGCTTCGGGGTCGCCGGCGCGGCGCTTGGCGCGACAGACCCTGCCGAGGGGAGGGCAGTCGGCCCCGTCGAGGTGATCGCGCCGGCCGGGCTGGCGCTGGCCGGCGAGGTCCCGCACGCGGCGACGATCGGGGCCAGGGCGGCCGTCGCGCCGATGACCGACATCCGCCGGAGCAGCTCGCGCCGGGTCAGCCGCCGCTCGGCAAGGTAGCGGACGAGCTCGCGCTCGAGATCGAGGCTCGACCCGTCGTGGTCGTGGCTCATCAGGCTTCTCCCATCGCTGCAACGGGCGACCCGACGACGAGCGCGTCCTCGGGTGGCCATTCGATCTCGACATCCTCGCCGGCGGCGAACCGCCGGCCGACCTTCGGGGTGACCGCGACGATGAGCTCGCCACCCTGGGTCCGGACCTGGTACTGGACGCTCGCCCCCAGGTAGGCGGCCTGCTCGACCCGACCCTGGATCGCCCGGACGCTGCCGCCGCCGGGCGGCTCGACCGCGATCGCCTCGGGACGGACCGAGATCTCGACCTGGTCGCCGCGCGCCGCGCCGGTCTCCGAGGCGATCGGGCAGGCGTCGCCACCGACGAGGCGGACGGCGACCCGCCCGTCCTCCGACGTCTCGACCGTCCCGGTCAGGAGATTCGTGGTGCCCATGAAGTCGGCCACGAAGCGGCTCGCCGGTCGGTCGTAGAGCTCCTCGGGCAGCCCGACCTGCTCCACTCGGCCCTGGTTCATCACCGCGATCCGGTCGCTCATCGTGAGCGCCTCCTCCTGGTCGTGGGTCACGTAGACGAAGGTGATCCCGACCTCGATCTGGATCCGCTTGAGCTCGATCTGGAGGGCCCGCCGGAGCTTGAGGTCGAGCGCCCCGAGCGGCTCGTCGAGGAGGAGGACGTTCGGCCGGTTGACCAGCGCCCGGGCCAGGGCGACCCGTTGCTGCTGGCCGCCCGAGAGCTGGTTCGGCTTGCGCTTGTCGTAGCCGGTGAGATGGACGAGGTCGAGGGCCTCGGCCACCCGGCGCGTCACCTCGGTCGCCGCCACGTGCTTGCGGCGCAGCCCGAAGGCCACGTTGTCGCCCACGTCGAGGTGGGGGAAGAGGGCGTAGCTCTGGAAGACCATGTTGACGGGCCGCTTGTCCGGCGGGGCGAGGGTCATGTCCACGCCGCGCAGCTCGATCCGGCCGACGGTCGGCATCTCGAACCCGCCGATCATCCGCAGGGTCGTGGTCTTGCCGCAGCCGGACGGGCCGAGCAGGGAGAAGAACTCGCCGGGCCGGATATCGAGCGAGATGTCGTCCACGGCGCACACGTCGCGGAACCGCTTCGTGACGTTGGCGAGGCGGATCTCGGCAAGCGACGCGGTGGCCGTCATGGTCGCGGCGACCTTACGGGACCGCGCTCGCCCCGCGCGCGGACCGTCCCGCCTTGCGCAACCTCCGCCGGGCCGGTCAGCCCGAGCCCGCCCGACGCGCGGCGATCCGTTCCTCGGCGCCGGCCCAGCCCGGGTCGAAGGGCCGTCCGGGGGCATCGAGGTCGAGGACCAGCGGGGCATGGTCGGAGGGGACCGGCTTGCCCTTCCGGGCCTCGCGGTCGATCTCGACGTCCTCGATCCGGTCGACCAGCCCGGGGCCGACCAGGAGGTGGTCGATCCGCATCCCCAGGTTCTTCTGGAAGGCGCCCGCCCGGTAGTCCCACCAGGTGAAGCGGCCCGCCTCGCGATGTCGGGTCCGGTAGGCGTCGGTCAGCCCGCGGTCGAGGAGCGCCTGGAAGGCCGCCCGCTCCGGCTCCGAGACGTGGGTCCCGCCGTGGGCGGCGACGGGGTCCCAGACGTCGTCGTCGGTCGGCGCGACGTTGAGGTCACCGCCTAGGACCAGGGGGATCGCGAATACGCGGGCCGGGCCGGATCCGGCGGCCACGGCCGTCTCGTCGAGCCAGGCGGCCAGCCGCTCGAACCAGGCCAGCTTCCCGGTGTAGAACGACGATCCGACGACGCGCCCGTTCGGGGCGTACAGGCTGACCACCCGGATCGGCCCGCCGGCCGCCCCGGTCGGGTCCACCACGGCGCTCACCATCCTCGCCTCGTCGAGCGGGTCGAAGTCGGACTCCTCGAGCGAGACCGCGGCACCCGGCCCGCTGTCCCGGATCGGCCGGCCGTCGAAGTTCGTGATCACGGCGTCCGCGCCGACCCGGGTCGCGATCGCCACGCCGTTCCAGCGGCCCTCGCCGTGATGGACCAGCTCGTAGCCGAGCATCGCGAAGGGCAGGACCGGCGCGTCCTCGTCGGTCAGCTTCGTCTCCTGCATGAGCAGGACATCCGGGGCGGCCCGCTCCAGCCACCACTCGACCTTCTCGAGGCGGGCCTTGAGCGAGTTGACGTTCCAGGTCGCGATACGCATGGCGGATGGGTCCTGCTGCGGTACGCGGTCAGTAGCGCCGCCCGCGCTGGCGGGTGAGGTCGAAGGCCGCGGTGTCGGCGACGGCCATGACCGCCATCGTGCCGGCCTGGACCGGGTCGCTCACGACGAGGTCGACGTGCTTCGTGATCGAGCCGGCCATGTTCAGGGCGATGATCGGGATGCCGGTCTGGCGGAGCTCGTCGGCGGCCCGGCTGATGTCGCCGCCCATGATCGAACCGGCCAGGACGAGGAGCCGGGCGCGAGGCAGGTCGGCCACCGCCCGGACCGCCGCGGCGATGTTCTCCTCGCCGACGAGGGCGATCGTGTCGACGCTGATCCGCTCGCCGCGGAGGTTGTGCCGGTCGGCCTCGCTGACCGCGCCGAGGGCGACCTGGGCGATCTGGGCGCCGCCCCCGACCACGATGATCCGCTTGCCGAAGACGCGCTGGAGGCTCCGGGTCAGGCGTTGGGCACGCAGGCCGGGCGACCCGTGGATGGCCCGGATGAGCCGCTCGTCGTCGAGCCCCTCGACCTCGATCTCGAGCTCGACGCCGGCCGGGGCGTCCGGTGAGGCCGGCTCGACCCGGCGGACCGTGCTCAGCGTGCGCAGGGTCCCGCCGGCGGCGCCGATCCGGGTCAGCAGGGCGGGGAGCGCGGTCGGCCCGTCGTCGAGCCCGATCCGAAGGGCGACGGTGTCGGGTGCGGACGTCCCTCGGCGTGGCACGCGGGTCAGGCGCCCGAGCCGCCCCGACTCAGGTCGGCGATCGTCACGAGGTCCGGCTCGACGCCGCCGGTGGGGTCGTGCTCCTCGTAGGCCAGGCCCAGCCCGGCGAACGCCTGGCGGGTGGCGACGGGGTCGCTGGTGGTGAGCATGAGCGCGCCGTCGGTGTCCTCGGCCACCCCGACGATCCCGGTGATGTTCACGCCGCGCTCACCGAGCGCCGCCGCCACCCGGGCGAGCGATCCCGGCCGATCCTCGAGCTTCACCGTGAACCAGACGGTCACCGCGCCACCTCCTCGGGTGGATGGTAGCCGGTGCGACCGCCGCCCGAGCGCTAGGCTCTGGGCGATGCCGTCCACCGATCGGCTCCGTGTGCAGATCTTCGGGCTTGAGAACGACCAGCCGACCCGGGCCGCCCTGCGCTTCTTCAAGGAGCGCCGGGTCGAGGTCCACTTCGTGGATCTCCGGCGCAAGCCGATCGCGCCCGGCGAGCTGCGCCGGTTCACCGACCGACTCGGCCCGGCCGCCCTCCTCGACACCGAGCGCCGGGCCTACCGCGACGCCGGCCTGGGCTATCTCCGGATGGACGACGCCGCGATCGTCGAGCGGCTCCTGGCCGACGTCCGGCTGCTCCGGTTACCGCTCGTCCGGTTCGGCAACGAGGTCACGGTCGGTCGCGCCGAGGCCGTCTGGAAGGCCTGGCTCGCCGCCGGCCGCTGAGCCCCGACCCGACCCCCGACTCCGACCCGGTCAGTCGCCCGGTCAGTCGCCGGGGTGGAAGGCGTCCCAGGCGATGAAGGCGCCGATCGCGATGGCGGCTACGCCCGCCACGGCCCAGAACCGGTCGCCGGTCATGAAGCTGCCGGGGATCAGGCCGAGCCCCTGGCCGACCCAGATCGACCCGACGGCGACGAACAGGCCGGCGACCACCAGACGCAGTCGAAACGCCCTCGGGTCCACGGTGGCATCCTACGGGAGTGAGCGACCAACCGTCCCGACCGTCCTCGTCCCGACACCGCAGCGGCCGGGTCACGATGAAGCCGACCGCCGCCGAGCGCCTGTCCAAGGACCCGACGGTCACCGAGGACGAACGACTCTTCACCCGCTCGGCTCGACCGGCCTTCCTCCAGGAGGACCCCTGGCGGGTGCTCCGGATCCTGTCCGAGTTCGTCGACGGGTTCGACGCCCTGGCCGAGGTCGGCCCGGCGGTCACGGTCTTCGGCTCGGCCCGGGTGGTCGAGGGCTCGCCGGTCTACGAGCAGGCGCGCGAGATCGGCCGGAGCCTCGCCCGGGATGGCTGGGCGGTCATCACCGGTGGCGGCCCCGGGGTCATGGAGGCGGCGAACCGCGGCTGCCAGGAGGCCGGTGGCCTGTCGATCGGCTGCAACATCGAGCTGCCCCATGAGCAGTCGGTCAACCAGTACGTCGACCTCTCGGTCGAGTTCCGCTACTTCTTCGCTCGCAAGACGATGTTCGTGAAGTACGCCGACGCGTTCGTGATCATGCCCGGCGGCTTCGGCACGCTCGACGAGCTGTTCGAGGCACTGACCCTCATCCAGACCGGCAAGATCCGGCACTTCCCGGTGGTTCTCGTCGGGACCGCGTACTGGAGCGGGCTGCTCGACTGGGTCCGCGGCACGCTGCTCACCGACGGGACCGTCTCGAAGGCCGATCTCGACCTGCTGACGATCACCGACGATCCCGAGGAGGTCTGCCGGGTGGTTCGCGCCTTCGCCCGGGCCAACCACCTCGGCGGGCCGACCGCGCCCGGCTGAGCCTCAGCCCGGCAGGGCGACCTCGATCATGCCTTCGACGATCCGGACTGGGTAGTAGCGGAAGCGGCGGACCCGGGTCAGCCGGCGGGCCTCGGCCTTCTTGCCCGGCGGGTCTTCCTTCGGGGCCAGTCCCGTCGCCGACCAGGTCGGATGGTAGCGGCCGTCCGGGTCGAGGCCGCCGGTGGTCGGCATCTGGACGGGCTCACCCGAGGCCAGGTCGAAGGTGCCGTTATGGAGAGGGCAGGCGACGACGCAGCCGTCGAGCTCGCCGATCGTGAGCGGCGCGCTCATGTGCGGACAGCGATCGTCCACGACGAAGATCCCCTGAGGTGTCCGGGCGACGAGGAGGTCGAGATCGCCCCGCGAGACTCGGCGCATCTCACCCGACGGCAGCTCGTCGAGGGCGAGCAGCGGCTCGAAGACGGCCCCGACGGTGCCCGGGGCAAGCAGCTCGGGGCGGAAGGGGCCGGGTCGGTCGTCCATCGGGCCAGCGTAGCGGATGCTGCCCTGACCTGGCTCCGACGCGACCCAAGCGACCGGCGGCCCTGCCCGACGGAAGGCATATACCGGACAAGGATCGACCCCGACCGCGTCGCCGCGTCGGGGTCGATCCCGGGAGGAGGAGGAGCGAAGATGAGGCGGCTCGTGCCGCCGAGGGTCAGTCCCCGGTCGTCCGGTCCATCGCGGCCGACCCTGGGGCGAACCCGGTCCCGCCGGCCGGGATCCCCGCCTCGGCCGCGCCGTCAGCGACCGGGACCGTCGCCGGGCCGTGCGAGGTCCGGAGCGCGTGCTCGTGCATCGTCGCGGCGGAGGCCGCAGCGATGAGGGCGGCGATGATCCCCACCCAGAAGGCCTGGGTGATGGCGAGGGCGAACGCCTCGTGGATCCCCTGGACGATCGCCGTGATGAACGGCGCGACGGCGGCCCTGGCCTCGGCCGGCAGGCTCGCGAGGATCGTCTGCCCGAGGTCCTGCCCGACGCCGGCAAGCTTGTTGAAGTCGATCGCCGGACCCGCCTTCGTGAACGCGTCGGCCATCGGCTGCGGGACACCGGCCTTGACGATCTCGGTCGGGACCCGCTCGGCGAAGGACGTCGCGAAGAGGGTTCCGGTGATCGCCAGGGCCACCGACCCACCGATCTGGCGGAAGAAGGTGAGGTTGGACGTCGCGACGCCGAGCTCGTGGAAGGGCACCGCGTTCTGGACGATGATCGTGAACGTGGCCAGGGTCGGCCCGATGCCCAGTCCGAGGACCAGCATCCAGAACCAGATCGCCGGGAGGGGCGTCTCGGCGGTCAGCTGGGTCATCATCAGGAGCCCGACGGCCATCGTCAGGATCGCGCCGACGGTCAGCCACTTGTAGCGGCCGGTCCGGGCGACGATCTGGCCCGAGACGATCGAGCTGAAGATCAGGCCCGCAAGGAGGGGCAGGGTCTGGTAGCCCGACTCCGTCGCGCTCTCACCGAGCACGAACTGGAAGTACCGGGGCAGGAAGATCAGGGCCCCGAAGAAGCCGAAGCTGGCGAAGAAGGTCGCCACCATCGAGCTGCTGTAGGTCCGGATCCGGAAGAGGTGCGGCGGGATGATCGGCTCCTTGGCCCGGAACTCCGCCACGATGAACAGCGCGATCCCGATCAGGCTGGCGATGATCAGCCCGCCGACCGAACCGTCCTCCCAGGCGTTCGTCTGCTTGTTGGTGAGGCCGATCAGAAGCATCGTGATCGACACCGTGAAGATGGCGCCGCCGATGAGGTCGAAGTTCCTCGATGCGTTCGTCCGCTTGACCGTCGGCAGGAGGCGACCGACGAAGTACAGCGAGACCAGCCCGATCGGGATGTTGACGTAGAAGATCCAGTGCCAGCCGACCGTGTCGGTCAGGATCCCGCCGAGCGCGGGCCCGATCAGGAAGGCGATCCCGAAGACCGCCCCGAAGAGACCCTGGTACTTGCCTCGCTCCTGCGGGGTGAACAGGTCGCCGATGACCGCCAGGGCGACCGGGAAGAGCGCGCCCGCGCCGATGCCCTGGATCCCCCGGAAGGCGATCAGCATCGCCATGTTCTGGCTGAGCCCGGCCAGGGCCGAGCCGATCAGGAAGATCGAGATGCCGAGCATGAAGATCGGCTTGCGACCGTAGAGGTCCGAGCCCTTTCCCCAGAACGGGACGGTGATCGTGCTCGTCAGCAGGTAGATCGTGACGACCCAGACATAGAGGTCGTTGCCGTTGAGCTGGGTGACGATCTTGGGCAGGGCGACCCCGACGATGGTCTGGTCGAGGGCGCCCAGGAACAGCCCCAGCAGGACGGCGAAGAGGATCTCCATCTTCGCCCGCTGGGACAGTCCCAGGGCCGGGTCTTCCTCGAGCGTCGGGACGACGTCCTCGTCCTCGTGATCGATCGTGCCTTCCATCATCGGATGGGCTCCCTTCCAGTCTCCGCGCGGTGGTTCGCGTGGCGGTGATAGGCCTCGAACAGGCCCGTGTTGGTCTGTGCCTCCGCGCGGACTGCCGTCCGGAAATCCTGGAGGGACGCATGAAGTCGCTCGAGCTGGCCGTCGTCGAGGCGCTCGAGGATGGATTGGGTGAGGTCCTCGCGCATGATCTGGACCTCGTCGAGGACGCGTCTGGCCGGTCTCGGTCAGCCGGACCAGGACCACCCGGCGGTCGTCCGGGACGCGGAGCCTGGCGATGAGCTCGCGCTCCTCCATCCGGTCGATCAGCCCGGTCGCGTTCGACAGGGAGACGTCCAGGAGGTCGGCCAGCCGGCTCATCGGCAGCTCACCGTGCTCCTCGAGCAGCCACATCACGTGGAGATGGGTCATGCTGACGCCCTGCTTCACCAGGCGGCCGGTCGCCGCGCAGCGGAGCAGTCGCACGGAACCGTGGATCTCCCGGCTGATCCCGGCGATGTGGCGGTGCCGGAGGTCAGGGTAGGTCGGGCTCAGCAGCTCAGCGGCGGGACCGGCCGGGGGAGCCGTCGGGGTGGCGTCGATCGCCATGGCGTCGGCCGCCGCGTCGCCGACCGCGGCCGCGCCCGGATGCGTGGACAAAGAAGTTCGTGTCACATGGACTATCATACGGGCACGGACTATCCTGTCAACCTTGATGGTCGACCAACGCAGGAGGATCGGCGACGATGCGCTTCGTTCTCATGATCGAGGCCCAGATGGGTCTCTCGTATGCCGACCAGCTGGCGCTGGCGCGACGGGCCGAGTCCGCCGGGTTCGAGGCGTTCTTCCGCTCCGACCACTACGAGAGCTTCCCGGGTCCGGCCGGCCGACCGACCACGGACGTCTGGGCGGTCCTGGCCGGTCTGGCTCGCGAGACCTCGACGATCCGCCTCGGCGCGCTCGTCTCGCCGGTCACGGTCCGCCAGCCCGGGCACCTGGCCAAGACGGTGACCACGGTCGACGAGATGAGCGGCGGTCGGATCGAGGTGGGCCTGGGCGCCGGCTGGAACGACTCCGAGCACCGCCGTCACGGCTTCCCCTTCCCGCCGATCGGCGAGCGGGCGGACATGCTCGAGGAGCAGCTGGCCATCCTCCACGGGCTCTGGGAGGAGCCCGACGGCTGGTCCTTCGAGGGCCGTCACTACCGGCTCGAGGACGCCCTCTTCGCCCCGAAGCCGGTCCAGCGACCCCATCCACCGATCATCGTCGGTGGCGAGGGTTCGCCCCGCTCGCTCCGCATCGCGGCACGGTATGCCGACGAGTTCAACGTGACCTCGTCGGGTCCGGCCCGGGTCGCGGACCGGATCGAGCGGCTCGCGGCGGCCTGTGGCGCGATCGGTCGCGACCCGGCGACGATGGGACGCTCGGCCATGGTCGGCACCCTGGTCGGCTGGGACGAGGCGGAGCTGGCCGAGCGCAAGCGAGCCGTGCTGGGCGAGTTCACGATCGAGGAGCAGGGAGAAGACTGGTTCGCGACGCGCGCGGAGCGCTGGATCGTCGGCACGCCCGACCAGGCCCGGGCGAAGGTCGCCGAGTTCGCCGCCGCCGGCGTGGAGCGGCTCATGCTCCAGGACTTCCTGCCTCACGACCTCGAGATGGTGGACCTGCTGGGTGCGGAGCTCATCGGTCGGGTCTGACCCGGGACGGGGCGCTCCGGCGGCTGCGGCCTCGACCTCACGAGTGTCGTCGGGTCCTTGGATCGGTCTCGCTCATCGTTCCGGGCGATAGGTTCCGCCGGTTACCACGCGAGTGGAGGGCGGTGATCACCTCGAACCGGCGAAACGATCGCCGGCACCGATGGAATCGTCAGTCATGAGTCGCCGCGGCCGGGTCAGTGCGAGGTAACCGCCCGAACCGATCGCTCCGAGCGATAGTCGGATGAACGGGGCCCGGCCAGGAACGCGCCGCGGCCAGCATCGCGCCGCCGGGACCTGTTGATCTCTCCAGTCGATCGATCCCGCCGGTTACGGCTCGATCGGACCCGGAGGACAAGGTGGATCCGACATCTTGACCAGCGTCCTCGATCGAACGGCCGGTTCGGACTCCTCGAAGCCAGGCTGGCGATCTGCAACCGTCCGGATCGATCGCCCTGGTCGGTCATCACGGCCGGGCCACGATGGATGCGGGCCGTGGTCGATCACCCAGTGGGCCGTGGTCGATCCACGCATGGGCGCCGGCCGCGATCAGCCCTCGGCCTTCGCGGCGGCTGCGGCGTAGGTGGGGTCGTCGCGGCGGATCGGGTCGGGGTTCGTGCCCACGATCCGGGCCAGCCGCTCGACGATGAGCTGGAGCGGGGTCGCCGTCCCGAGCAGGGCCGCGACGGCCGCCGGGAGCCCCGGCGCCTCCGGTACCACGACCCGACCCAGCGGCGTGAGCGCCGGATCGAGCTCCGCAGCGGCATCCGCGGAGAGGATCGCAGCGGACCGGATCCCGATGACGCTCGCCGCCTCGAGGGCCTGACGCGTCCTGGCGACCCGTTCGGCCCGGGCGCGCCGCTCGGCCAGGATGAGGACCAGGCCGGTCACGCCGTCGGTCGACGGCAGGTGCCCGTGGAGGAACGTCTCGAGGTCGCGCATCGCGGCCGGGATCCACGTCCCCTCCTCGAGCTTGAGCACGAGCTCCCGGGCGGCCGTCCGGTCGGCGCCGGAGGCCACGGTCAGGATGGGCCGCATCCCGGCCAGTCCCGGCCGCGATGGACTCGGCGGCGGCGGTCGCGGTCGAGTCGATCCCGGCAGCCATGAGGGACCGGACGGCGGCGCCGTCGATCGGTCCGTGACCCACGGCACCAGGGAGACCGGCACTGGACGCGGCACCGGTCGGCCGACCACCGAGGGCACTCGAGCCACCGCCGGCCCCCCGGGTCAACTCCGCCCCCACGGCGGCGGCCGCCAGGAGTGGCGAGGTGTAGCCGATCGTGTGGCAGTAGCTCTGGTCGCGCTCGACCGTCTCGAGGACGATGTCGACGGCGGTCGCGCCCGGCGCCCGACCGCTGACCGTGAAGAGCGCCGTGGTCGCGCCGAGAGCCCGGGCCGCGGCCAAGGCTTGGTTCGTCGCCCACGTGCCGCCGTCGTGGCTCACCCCGATGCACAGCCCGCCGGCCGGGTCGAGCGACGCCTCGAACGCCTGGACGGCGACCGGACCGGGCTTGGGCAGACCGGCTGTCCGCCACGCCTCGCCCAGGATCTCGACAGCTCCGAGGGCCCCGTGCTCGCTCGTCCCGCAGCCGACGATCCGCACCGGGACGCCGCGCTCGGCCGCGTCGCGCAGGGCTCCCGCCAGGCGGGCGGCCGAGCCGTCGGCGGCCAGGCGGGCCAGGCAACGCTCGGCGAAGGCCGGCTCGGCCAGGATCATCTCGGTCATGAACCACGGCGGCCCGCCGCGATCGACCGGCTGCTCGGCCCAGTGCCACGGCTCGGGGGGTCCGGGGAGGGGACGCTCCGGGTCGAACCCGGAGACGGGCGGCTCGCTCATGGCGCCGATGATAGGCTGGCCGCACCACCGCCCCGGAGCGGGTCCGTCCAGCGCGACGGGTCGGACGCGACAGGGTCGGACCGATCCCACCAACCGCGCGGACCCGGCCGGACCGGGCGATCCGCGACCGGCACCCACGAGCACGAGGCGACGATGAAGGTCGGGCTGATGGCACCCCAGGGCTGGAAGGGCGAGTACGACGGCTGGGAACCGGCGGCGGCCTGGGCCCGGACGGTCGAGCTGGCGCGGGACGCCGAGAGGCTCGGCTTCGAGTCGCTCTGGGCGTTCGACCACTTCCACACGGTCCCCGTCCCGACCGATGAGATGACCTTCGAGTCGTTCAGCGTCCTGACCGCCCTGGCGATGGCGACCGAGCGGGTCCGGCTCGGCCACATGGTCGTCTGCACCGGGTTCCGCAACCCGGCCCTCACGGCCAAGCTCGCCTCGACGATCGACGTCATCTCGGGCGGTCGCTTCGAGCTCGGGATCGGCGCCGGCTGGAAGGAAGAGGAGTGGCTGGCCTACGGCTACGGCTTCCCGACGATCGGCGAGCGACTCGGGGCGCTGCGCGACCACCTCGAGATCATCACCCGGATGTTCGGGCCGGGCCGGGCCACCTTCCACGGGTCGTACGCTTCCGTTGAGGGGGCGATCAACCTGCCCAAGGGTCTCCAGTCGCCCCGGGTCCCGATCATCGTCGGCGGCAACGGCCCGAACGTCACGTCCCGGCTGGCCGCCCGCTTCGCCGACGAGCTCAACCTCGTCTTCCTCGATCCGGGCCAGGTCGCCGAGCGTCTCCCGCTCATCCGGTCGCATTGCGAGGAGATCGGCCGGGACCCGGCGACCCTGGCGATCTCGCTCTACACCCGGGACAACGACGTCCGCGAGGCGGGTCAGGCCCGGGTCGACGTCCTCGGGGCGTTCCGCGAGCTCGGACTCAGCCGGGTGGTCTGCTTCCCCGGGCGCTGGTCGACCGAGCTCGAGACCCAGGCCCGGTTCGCCGAGGATTGTCGGGCGGCCGGCCTGGAGATGGCCGGTCCGGGCGACGCGCTCCCCGTCGAGGGGGTCCGGGCAGAGGTGGCCGTGGCGGGCGAGCGATGAGCGCGCCGGCCACCCCGCCGACCCCGACCCCGGCGCCCAGCGACCGGGTCCGGGTCCGGCGGAAGCCCGAGCGAGGGCGCTACGACCGTTCGACGATCGACGCGATCATCGACGGGGCGCTCGTGGGTCACGTCGGCTTCGTCCTCGACGACCAGCCGTACGTCATCCCGACCTCGATCTGGCGCCAGGGCGACCGGCTCTACTGGCACGGCTCCTCGGCGAGCCGGATGCTCCGGGCCACGGCCGGCGCCCGCGTCTGCGTCACCGTCAGCCGGATCGACGCGCTCGTCCTGGCCCGGTCGGGGTTCGACCACTCGGTCGACTATCGCTCGGCGGTGGTCCTCGGGACGGCCCATCTCGTGGAGGACGAGGCGGAGAAGCTCGCCGCCCTGGGGGCGTTCATGGAGCGGCTCTACCCGGGCCGCTGGGCGACCCTCCGGCCGGCCCGGGCCAGTGAGCTCAAGGCGACGACCGTCCTGTGGACCGAGCTGACCGAGGCGTCGGCGAAGATCCGCGACATCGGCGCCCACGACGAGCCGGGCGACGAGACCTGGCCGGCATGGGCCGGGACGATCCCGCTCATCACGAGCACGGGTGAGCCGGTCCCGGACGCCTTCGTCCCGGACGGGATGACCCCGCCGCGGGTGACGCTCGAAGGGCACGGCTGAGGCGCGGGCTCGGGCTCAGCGCAGACGGCCGACGCGCGAGGGCCCAACGGCGCGGTCCCGGCCCAGCCTTCAGAGCCGGCCGAAGCGCCACCCCGGGCCGTAGCGGAACCAGGCCCGGGCGACGAGGCGATCCAGCTCGACCGGTCCATAGGCCCGCGAGTCGTGCGACCGGGCCAGCTGGTCGCCCAGGAGCCAGGCCTCGTCGGGGCCGAGGCGGATCGGCCCTTCCGGGGTCCGGATGACGTCCCCGGGTCGGGCCGCCACCCGCTTCACGACGAGGAGGTCGCTCCAGGGCTCCCTGGCCACGACGATCGTGCCCCGCCGGGGCCAGACCTCGGTGGTGGGGTCGAGGAGCAGCCAGTCGCCGGGCTCCAGCGCCGGGCGCATCGAGTCGTCCTCGACCGCCGCCCGCCAGGGCCCGGTCAGCGCCGGCTGGAGCCGGTCCCGCACCGCCGTGGCCGGACGAGCCGGGCTACTTCTTGGTGGCCCAGAAGATCTCGCCGAAGTCCTTGACCGCGGCCTCCAGCTGGGCGGCCGCCTCGGCGTCGACGCTCTGCTTGTTCTTGCCGGCGAGCTTGAGGATCTGCCAGACCTTTGCGTGGAGGTCGGGATGGGCCTCGAGGTGCTCCGGCTTGAAGTAATCGGACCAGATGACCTGGACCTCGCGCTTCACCAGCTCGGCGTGCTGCTCCTTGACGGCGACGCAGCGGATGAACTTGTTGCGGTCGGCGACCGCAGTCGTGGACGGGTCGATCTGGCCGATCAGCTCGACCATCCGGGCGACCGTCCGGGCGGCCTGCTGGGCGCCGGCCGGGTCGTAGATCCCGCAGGGGATGTCGCAGTGGGCGTGGACCACGGTCCTCGGGGCGAGGAGGTCGGTGAGACGGGACATGGGGCACCTCGGGCGCGGCGGATCTGGACGGTCCCCGAAGTGTCCGGGGGCCGCCGGATCGTGTCAAACGGTCGCCCGGTCAGACGCGGGCTGGGCGACCCGCGCCTCGGGCGCCTACGTCCCGCGGTAGTACGAGTCGACCCTCTTGCGGTTGCCGAAGATGCCACCGCCCCAGGTGCCGAGGTCGCCGAGCACGGCGCAGACCAGGATGAAGTAGCGGAAGGCGTCGAAGCCGCCGGCCGAGAACATCACGAACAAGAACGTCGTCCAGGGCAGGAAGAGGAACCCCAGGACCGGCCAGATCTGCGAGTCGAAGGCGGATCCCCAGGTCGCAGGATCGTTCAGCCAGCCGACCAGGATGAGCAGACGCGGGAACAGCATCCCGACGACGGTGATGACGCAGCCCATGGTGGCACCTCCCTTTCGTGGACATCATGCACCGACCGGCGGTGCCCGCGGGCACCGAATAGCAGGGTGCGGCGGTCAGTCCCCGCTGGCGCCGAGCGTGGCTCGCAGCGCCTCGATCTCGGCCCGCTGGCCTGCGATCTCCGAGCGAAGGCCCGCCAGCTCCTCGGCGATCGTTCCGGTCGTGGCCAGGGCGACCTGCGGCTGGGCGACCTGCGGCTGGGCGACCTGCGGCTCGGCGGCCGACGGCTCCTCCGGCGCAGGCGCATCGGGCGCCGAAGGCGAGACGAGCAGGCTCGCGAGGATGCTCGCGAGGGCGCCGATGATGCCGATGCCGGCGAACATGACGAAGATGCCGGTGAGGCGACCCAGCGTCGTCACCGGGTAGAAGTCGCCGTAGCCGACCGTGGTGATCGTCACGAGACCCCACCAGATGGCCTCCCCGCCGGTCGTGATGTTGCCGTCGGGCGACCGGCTCTCGAACTCGAGCACGAGGATGCTGCCGGTGCTGAGCACGATCCCGGCCAGCAGGACCGTGATGAACGTCGCGTACTGGCCGCGGTTCTTGAGCACGTCCAGGACGAGGTCCTTGCCGGCCTGGCCGCGCAGCAGGCGGGTGATCCTGGCCAGCCGGCTGAGCCGGGCGAGGCGGAGGAGCGCGCCGATCTGGAAGATGCCGATGCTGGGGATCGACCCAATGAGGTCCAGCCAGCCGCGCTGGCCGATGAAGTACGCCCCTTTGGGTTTCGCTGCAGCCATGTTCATCCCGAAGTCGATCAGGAAGATGATGCAGACCACGTTGTCGTAGAGCATGAGCAGGTCGTGCTCGGCCGGGGTGACCGGCAGGAGCAGCAGGACCATGAGGGCCAGCGAGAAGATCGTCAGGACCAGGATGAAGATGTTGTAGGAGTTGCCGGGCTTGCGCAGCACGGCTGCCTGGTCCTTCATGCCTGCAGAACCTCCGGAACCCTCGAGCCGCGGACGGGGCATCGTGTCATCGTTCGGACCCTGGTCGGTTCGTCGGCCATGGACGCATCCTAGCAGCCGTGCGGGGCCCCAAGCGCGGCGTCGACGCCCGGTCGCGGCCGGGTATCATCGAGGTGATGACCGAGCGCACCGCCCCCGACGCCGGCACCCTCGCCTGTCCCTTCGTCGCATTCGACGACGACCGCGACGAGCGGGCCGACCAGCCCGACCACCGGCATCGCTGCTACGCCGAGATCCGCCCGGCGCCGAGGGCGATCGCCCACCAGGCCGCCTTCTGCCTGTCTGGCGGGTTCGCGGCCTGCCCTACCTTCCAGGACTGGGCCCGGCGCGAGGCGGCCCGGTCGCGGGACGCCGCCGCCGCGGCCGCCGCCGCGCAGGGACCGGCCGACGACATCGACGAACACCCGGAACGCAACCCGCATCGCGACTGGGCCGCGCCGCCTCCGTGGGTCGGGGATCCCGGCGCTGCCGGGTCGCGGCCCGCGTCCGAGCCCGTCGCGCCGGCGTTCCTCACCAGGTCCGCGCGATCCGCGGCCGGAGACGACGCCCCCGTCGACGCCGTCGGTCTGTCGTCGTCACGCTGGCTCGACGACGGCTCGAAGGCGGGCACGCCGCGACCCCCCGACCCCGACGACGAGGAGCTCGAGCGGGCGTTGGCCGCCGACCGGGCCGCCCGCGAGCGACTGGCCCTCGATCGTGGAACCGGCGGGCCGAGTGGCGTGGCGGCCGCGTCGGTCGAGATGGATGCTTCGGCCGGGGAGGCCGCGTTCGACGACGAAGCCGCCGCGGCGACCACCGGGAGCGGCGGGTCGGCGCCCACCCAGGGCGGGCGACGGGGCGCGTCGTCGCAGGCCCGACCGGTCTCGTCGACCCGCCGTCGCTCGGTCGATCGCGACCTGGCCGGTCCGGCCTGGGAGCAGCCCCGTCGCTACGAGGCCTACCCGACGATCAGGACCCGGATGGGCCTGCCCTCGATCCCACGTCTGGCGCTGGCGGGGCTCGCCGTCCTGGTGGCGGCCGGGATCCTGTTCGCGGTGCCGTTCCTGCTCAAGTCCGGCGGCGAGGGCGGCGCGTCGGCCCCGAGCCCGTCACCGTCGGCCTCGGCGGGGGCGTCGGCCGGGCTGCCGTCGGCGGAGCCCGCCCCGGCGACCGTCATCTACGTCGTCAAGACGGGCGACACGATGTCGAAGATCGCCAAGAAGTACGGCCTGACGGTGGACGAGGTCCTGGCCGCCAACAAGGCGATCAAGAACCCGAACAAGATCAAGCCCGGCGACAAGATCACGATCCCGACGCCGCCCCCCACCGAGATCACGAACGAGGGGTCGTCGCCCACCCCCTGAGCGCCGGGACGTGGTGACCGGACGGGTCGGTCGGGTCGATCGTCGCCGCAGGTCGGCCGGGTCGGTCGTGGCCGCGGGTCGGCCGCCGCCGCGGGTCAGCGCGGGGCGAGGTTGATCGAGGTGATCTTGCCGGCCTCGACCCGGAACGTCGCATCGAGGTGCTGCGAGGGGGCGCCCGGTCGGACCACCAGGATGTCCGCCTCGTAGCTGTTGCCCATGTCGCGGACCTCGCCCGGGATCATCTTCAGCCCGCGGTCGCTGCGCAGGAACCAGCCGCCCACCCGATCGACGCCACGCAGCGTCTGGACCGAATCGCCGACGTGGACGCGCATCTCCGTGCGCTCGTCCATGAGCGCGACGGCGCCCTCGCGGTCGCCCGCGTTCAGCTTCTCGAAGAAGATCTCCATCGTGTCGGCAGCACCCATGCCCGGAGTGTACGCGAGCCGCTCGACCGACGCGGCGGGGCGCCCCGACCGCCTGGAGCGACCCTAGAAGCCGCCGCTCCCGCCCCCGCCGAAGCCGCCGCCCCCGCCGAAGCCGCCCCCGCCGCCACCGCTCGACGAGGGCGAGTTGCCGACCGAGCCGAGGACGCCGAACATCCCGCCGAAGTCGGGAACGGCCGAACCGGAGAAGAGTGAGCCGCCACCGGTCGGCGACCCGCCGCCGCTGAACGACGCCGCGGTGCCGTACCAGACCGGGAACCAGACGGTTCCGGGCTGGGCGCGACCGGCCTGGGTGTCCTCCATGCTCCGGCGGAGGACGTCCTCGGCCGAGCTCTCCAGCCCCAGCGCCACCGCCCAGACCAGGGCCTGGTCGGGGGTCTCGAGCCAGGGCAGCTTCGCCTCCTCGACGACCTGGGTCATCGAGCGGGCCTGGGCCATCGTCCGGTCGAGGGTCCGCCGATAGGCGGCCAGCATCGCCCGGATCGTCGCCCCGGCCATCGTCCGGGCCGGCATCCACTGACCGATCACGAGGGTGACGACGCCGGCGACGATGAGGGCGACCCCCACCACCACGAGCCCGGACATCGGGATGTTGGCCCCGCCGAAGAGCGCGGCGACACCGGCCACGATCTCGATGACGCCGCCGCCGACCCAGCGGGTCTTCACCTTGCCGGGCCGCTCCCGGAACCAGCCGTTGGCGACCGCGCCGTCCTCCAGGGCGGTGTCGAACCTGGCGACGTCCTTGCCGAACTTGAGGAGCTCGTCGCCCTCCAGGACCGGCTCACCGGCACCGAGCTCGCGCAGCCGGTTCAGGGCGATCGCCTCAGCGCCGCCGATCGGCCGCCGGTCGTTCAGCCGTCGTCGGGCGGCGTCCTCCGCGTCCGCCGGCGGCGTGCCCGAGGTCAGGATGCCGACCTTCTTCGAGAGGAGATGCTGCTCCTGCTGGAACGCGAGCTGGCCGCGGCTGGCCAGGTCCAGGAGGGCCGTGGTCAGTGCCCGCCGGGAGGTCGATCCGTCGTAGACGAGGGCGCCGGTGGCGGCGGTGAGGCCGTCGGGCGGAGCCGGCATGAGGATCGACGGGTCGTCGAGGTAGACCGGGTCGCGTCCGTAGCGCAGCCACTGGAAGACCGCGAAGGCGATGAGCCCGAGCCCCAGGAGCGGCGCCAGGATCACCCCCAGGATCGCGTTGAACGTCCGGGCCCGGGAGAGGTTGGCGGCCCGCTCGGGGGTGGTGTCGGTGTCGATCCGGGCCAGTGCGGCGAGGAGCGCGCCGCCGTAGTCCGGGTCGCCCCCCACGAGCTGCGGGATCATTTCCTGGTCGACGATCTTCTGCGCCTCGGTGTCGTCGACGTAGGCGCTCCGGAAGCCGTCGCCGCCGACGATGGCGACCTGGCCGTGCCTGCCGCTGGGGTCGATGTCGAACATGACGACGAGACCGTCGTTGAAGCCGTTCCGACCGACCCCCCACTGCTCGCCCAGCGCCTTGGCGTGCGCCCGGGCCTCCTCGCCGGTGATCCCGTAGTCGACGCTCTGGGTGTAGACCACGACCTGGGCGCCGGTCCGATCCTCGATCCGCCGGATCGCCTGGTCGGCCCGGGCGATCGTCTCGGCACCGAGGATCCCGGCCGTGTCGTAGACCCGGGTCCCGGCGACCGGCTCCGCGAACGGCGGCCCGGCGGCCAGGGCGAGCGAGACGGGGCCGAGCGCGAGCAGGAGGCCGACGCCCATGATCGCGATCGTGGACAGCACCGCGCGGGCCGGGCCCGGTCGCCGGCGAGGTGTGAGTCGGGGCCGCGGGACCCCGATCATCCAAGCAGCGCTCCCTGGAAGAGTTTCAAGCCGACCGTCGCGATCACGATGCCCATCCCCAGCCGTCGGCCCGCCCGGCCGCGCCGGGTCGTCTCGTCGCCGGCCCAGATCGCCGCGATCGCCAGGACGATCCCGACCGACTCGGCCAGCAGGGTCGCGCTCGTGAGATCCGCCCGTTCGGCGGCCGGGACGAGCAGCCCGGCCAGCGACAGGACGACGAACGGGACGGCCGCCAGCGCGAGGAAGAGCGAACGGAAGGAGCCCTCGGCCCGGGCTTCGGCCCCACTCGCCTCAGTGCTCGACGTCATGCCCACAGGGTAGCGCCCCTCAACCCAGGCCGATCACCGATCCGCGTCGTCGGACGAGGACGAGTCGGCCGTCCGGCTCGCGGACGACCTGGGGCGGGCGAGGTCGCCCGTTGTACGTCGACGAGAAGGACGCCGCGTAGGCGCCCGTCGACCGGATCGCGACGAGGTCACCTCGTCGGAGGACGGGCAGCCGATGTCGCCCGAGCTCGTCGGTGGATTCGCAGATCGGACCGTGGACCACCGTGGTCTCCGCATCGCCGGGGCTCCCGTCCCAGGGCCGCCCCTGCGAGGTCAGCGCGACCACCGGGTGCTCCGCCCCGTAGAGCGCCGGCCGGATGAGCTCGGTCATCCCGGCGTCGAGGACGACCATCCGGCCGTCCCGATCCCGGACGTGGAGGACGGAGGCCACGATCCAGCCCGACGAGGCGACGAGGAAGCGACCGGGCTCGATGGCCAGCCGGGCCGGGCGACGGTCGGTCGGGATGGCCGCCAACAGCTCGGGCAGCTCTCGGGCGAACCGGTCGGGTGAGGGCACCGCGCCGTCGTCCGGGGCGACCGGGAAGCCACCCCCGATGTCGAGCGTGTCGAAGTGGGGCAGACCGCCCCGGAGGAGGGCGACCAGGGCGAGCGACCGCCGGACGGCGTCTCGCCAGGCGTCGACGGCGCCCAGCTGCGAACCCACGTGGAGATGGATCCCCCGCCAGCGGAGGGGTCCGTGCGCGCCACCGCCGGCCTCGATCGCCGCCTGGAGCTCGTCGTCGGCCAGCCCGAACTTGCTCGAGGCCGCGCCGACCGCCAGCCCGCGATGAGTCTCCGGCTCGACCGCCGGGTTGAACCGGAGCAGGACGTCCAGATGGCTCACCCGGTGGCGGCCATCGCGGTGATCCAGGGTGCCGAGGCCGGCCCGGAGGGCGAGTGCGGCCAACGCGGCGGCCTCGTCGATCGACTCGACGGACACCCAACGGAGCGGGGCTCCGTGGACGGCCGCCGCCACGGCGGCCCGCAGGTCGGCGGTCGTCTTGCCGATCCCCTCGAGCGAGATGTGTGCGTCGGGCACACCGGCTCGCCGGGCGATCGCCCACTCGCCGCGCGACACCGCGTTCGCCCCGAGGCCCCGGGCGGCCAGCCGGGCGACGATCGGGGCCACGTCGTTGGCCTTGAGCGAGTACTGCCGGATCCAGGGGTCCGGGAAGGCGGCGCGGAGCTCCTCGGTCGCCGTCTCGAGGGCGACGACGTCGGTCAGCTGGAGCGGCGTGCCGAAGCGACGGGCGGCGACCCGGAGGTCGGCGACGAGGGCCGGTAGCCGGTCCGCTCCCCGGGCCGCCATCGTCGCGTTCGTCGTCACATCCGCTTGCTGCCGATCGGCAGCAGGTCGATGACCCGCG
This sequence comes from uncultured Chloroflexia bacterium, assembly GCA_963809595.1. Classification (GTDB taxonomy): domain Bacteria; phylum Chloroflexota; class Limnocylindria; order Limnocylindrales; family CSP1-4; genus Chersky-267. Next base: position 680,597 of record CAWEKG010000004.1, read on the forward strand.
AAACGAGGCTGAGGATGATCCCGCCGGCGAGGGCCGCCTCGATCGTGGAGATCGTGATGTCGGGCGGGAAGTCGCCGACCTTGAAGGTCATTCCGGCCTGCCCGGCCAGCCAGGCGACGAGAAGCAGCAGGGCGCCGTTGACGACCAGCCCGAACAGACCGAGGGTCACCAGGTTGATCGGCAGCGACAGGAGCTTGACGACCGGCTTCACGAAGGCGTTGACCAGGCCGAAGATCACCGCGACGGCGAGGATCCCGAGGATGCTGTCGTCCTTGCCGAAACTGATGGCGGGCAGGATGTACGCCGTCAGACGGAGGGCGATGGCGTTCAGGCCGATCCGGATGAGCAACCCGATCACGGTGCGTCCTCCGCGCGGTGGACTACCCGACCGTCGACGACAGTCAGCGCCACGCCGGTCCCGATGATGGCAGACGCGTCGAGGGCCAGCAGGTCCCGGTCGAGAACGACGAGGTCGGCGTCGGCGCCGACCCGGATCGTGCCGCGACGGCCTTCGGCGTGGGCCGCGAAGGCCGATCCGTGCCCGTAGGCCGAGAGCGCCTCGGGCAGGCTCAGTCGCTCCTGGGGCAGCCAGCCGCCGGCCGGTTCGCCCTGGAGGTTCTGACGGGTCACCGCGCCGTGGATGGCGATGAACGGGTCGAACGGGACGACCGGCCAGTCGGAGCCGAGGGCGATGACCCCGCCACCGGCCCGGATCGATCGCCACGGCCAGGCTCGCGAGGCCCGTTCCGGACCGATGTTGCCGGCCCAGACCGAGATCTGATTCGGGGAAGGGTCGGCGTGGAAGGGCTGCATGCTGGCGATCACCCCGAGCCGGCCGAAGCGCGGGATGTCCGCCGCGGCGACCGTCTCGATGTGCTCGATCCGGTGGCGGGGGCGGTCCGCGACCGGCCGCGGGTCGGTCAGGGCGGCGTGCTCGTAGGCGTCGAGGACCATCCGGACCCCGCCGTCGCCGATGGCGTGGACCTCGATCTGCCAGCCCCGTCGGCTCGCGGCCGCGACGTGGGCGTCGAGCTCGGCCGGGGTCCATTCCGGCACGCCCCGCGAGTCGCTGCCCTCGTAAGGCTCGAGCATGGATGCCGTCCGTGACTCGATGACGCCGTCGGCGAAGCCCTTGAGGATCCCGGCGTCGAGCCAGCGACCGCCGCGGAGGTCCCCGACGGCCGCCTCGAACTCGTCCAGCCGACGTTCCCACGCCGCAAGGTCGACGGCCGGGACCATCGTCAGGGCCAGCCGTGCCCGGAGCCCGAGGTCTCCGTCGACCAGCAGGCGGCGCCAGGTCGGGACCTCGGCCGGCACGACCATCGCATCCTGGACGGCGGTCAGCCCGAGGCGGTGGAAGGCGGCGAGGGCCCGGCGCATCGAGGCCAGGTCCGCCTCGAAGGACGGCAGCGGGACGACGCCGTCGAAGAGGCCCATCGCCGACTCCTTGAGCGCGCCCGTCGGCTCACCCGTGGCCGGGTCGCGGACGATCTCGCCGAAGGGCGGGTCCGCGGTCGCAGCATCGATCCCGGCCGCCGCCAGGGCCCGCGAGTTCGCCCAGCCGGTGTGGCCGTCGTAGCCCTCCAGCCAGGCCGGCCGGTCCGGGACGAGCTCGTCGAGGATCGCCCGGGTCGGCATGCCGCCCGGGAACGGGGCGTAGAACCAGCCCCGACCCTCGACCCAGGGCCGCTCGGCATGGGCGGCCGCCCACGACCGGATCGCGGCGCCGATCGCCTCGACTGTCTCCAGGCCGAAGAGATCGACCAGGTCGAGGGCGCGCGCCCCGTAGAGGACGTGGGTGTGAGCGTCGTCGAACCCTGCCGTGAGGAGCCCACCGCGGGCGTCGACGACCTCGGTCCTGGGGCCTCGATGCTCCTGCAGCGCGTCGCGGTCGGAGCCGACGAAGGCGATCCGCCCGCCGCTCAGCGCGACCGCCGTCGGCGCCCCGGCGGGGGCCGGGCCCAGGTCCGAGCCTGGGGCCGGCGACGCGTCCGGTGCGTAGGCGCGGAAGACGCGGGCGTGGACGACGATCAGGTCGGCCGGCATGGTCCCTCCGGTGCGGTCAGCGAAGCAGGAAGCCCGTCCCAAGCGGGTCGCGCGGGTCGAGGACGAACTCGTGACGACCGGTCAGGAAGGCCGAACCCTCGACCTCGGTGATCACGGCCGGACGACCGCCGACGGAGGCGGGACCGACGACCCGGCCGAGGAAGGCCGAGTCGACGATGCTCCGGTGGCGCAGGGCGCCGCCGGCGGTGGTGCCCAGCCGGCCGTCCAGGGCGAGGAGGGCGAGCCGGGCCGAGGTGCCGCTGCCGCAGGGCGAGCGATCGACCTCCCCGTCGGCGAAGACAGTGACGTTGCGCTGGGTCAGGACGACCCCGAGCGCCCGGTCGTCGTCGGCGGTCGCCTCCTCCTGCCAGTAGATGACCCCGTAGATCCCGCGCAGCTCGGGCTCCTCGGGGTGGACCGGGTCGACCGTCGCGTCGACGGCTGCCCGCAGCTCGCGCTGGAGGGCGATGAGCGCCGGGAGGCTGGCAACCGAGACGTCGAGCCCCAGTGCCCGCGCGTCGACGCTGGCGTAGAAGGCGCCGCCGTAGCTGACGTCGAGGGCGACCGGCCCCCGGGACGTTTCGATCACCACGCCCCGGGCGAGCACGAAGGCCGAGACGTTCCGGAACCGGACCGACCGGACGTGGCTTCCGTCGGAATCCATCGTGGCGACGCAGGCCAGGCGCCCCGAGGGCACGTCGACCGTCACGGTGGCGTCGGGGAGGCGGATGGGGACGCGGCCGGACTCGATGGCCCAGGTCACCAGGGCGATCGTCCCGTGCCCGCAGGCCGTCGAGTAGCCCTCGTTGTGGAAGAAGACGACCCCCAGGTCGGCGCCGGCGTCGTTCGGCTCGGTGACGAAGCAGCCGTACATGTCGGCGTGGCCGCGGGGCTCGTCGACGACCAGGTGACGGACCCGGTCGAGGACCTCGGTCGCGAACCGGCGCCGTTCGAGGACGGTCGTGCCCTCGAGCGGGCGGACCCCGTCGACGACGATCCGGAACGGCTCGCCGCCGGCGTGGTAGTCGACCGTGGAGACGAGCAGGGGGATCTCGTGGCCGCCCATCTCAGGTCGCGGTCCGGTGACGCTCGAGCCGGTTCGTCAGTCGACCGCGGACCGCCGGCCACTCGTCGTCGAGGATGCTGTACCAGGCCGAGTCGCGGGCCCGGCCGTCGGGCATGATCATGTGCTTGCGGAAGATGCCCTCGAAGGTGGCCCCGATGCCCAGGATCGCGGCCCGCGAGCGCTCGTTGCGGGCGTCGGTCTTGAGCTCCAGCCGACGGGCTCCGAGGGTCTCGAAGGCATGCCCGAGCATGAGCAGCTTGGCCTCGCTGTTGACCGCCGTCCGGTGGAACGCCGGGTCGATCCAGGTCCAGCCGATCTCCAGGCGCAGGTGGGCCGGGGTCACCGCCAGGTAGCGGGTGCTGCCGACGACCCGGCCCGAGGCGCGATCCACGGTGACGAGCGGGAGCTCGGTCCCGGTCGCCCGGCCGGCCAGGGCCGCTTCGACGATCGCCCGCATCCCCTCCGGGCCGGCGCCGTCGGCCGGCATCCAGGTCCAGATCGCCGGATCCGACCCGGCGGCCACCAGGCCGTCCAGATGGCCCCACGACAGCGGCTCGAGCCGGACCGACTCACCCTCGAGCGTCGGGGAGGTGCGCCAGGCCGTCTCCGGATCGGTCACCCCGACAGTCTAGGGTGGTCCACGGCCGGCGGTCCGATCCGGGCGTGCCGGTCTCGGAGAAGGGATCGTTCGCTACACTCGGACGATGAACCACACGACGGCCCTCGGCCCGACCATCGACGCATTCCTGGCCGAGTTCTTCCGACTCCACCCCATCCACGCCACCGCCGCCGGGATGCACGCCCACGACGCCGAATGGCCGGACCTGACCGAGACCGGCCGGCTCGAGCGCCTGGCCTTCGCCGATCGCTGGACGACGGAGCTGGGCCGCTTCGCCGACGCCGACCTGAGCGCCGAGGAACGGGTCGACCGCGACCTGGTCCTGATGGAGCTCGACGCGCTCCGGTTCGGCGAGACGGAGCTGCGCCAGGAGGCCTGGGACCCGCTCGAGTGGATCTACCTCCTCGGCGCCGGGATCTTCCCGCTCCTCGCCCGCGAGTTCGCTCCGCCGGCCGACCGGCTCGCCTCCGCGGCCGGACGCCTCGAGGGGATCCCTGTGGTCGTCGCGGCGGCTCGCGCGGATCTCGGGGCGCTGCCCGGCCGTGCCGTCTCTCGCTTCCACACCGAGACGGCCCTCAAGCAGCTGGCCGGGATCGTCGAGCTCGTCGACGACGCCGTGGCTGCGGGTGAGGCGTCGGCCTCCACCGACCCGGAGGTCGCCGCCCTGCTGGATCGCCTCGGGGCGGCCGCGGAGACGGCCAGACGGGCCCTCGCCGACCTGGAGGTCCATCTCCGCGACGTCGTCCTGCCGGGCTCCGAGGGCGAGGGTCGCCTCGGCCCGGAGCTGTTCACGACGAAGATGCGCCATACCCTCAAGGACGCCGACCTGAGCCCGGCCCGGATCCTCGAACGCGCCGAGCGCGAGTACGTCGCGGTCCGGGCCGAGATGATCCGGATCGCCCGCGAGCTGTGGCCGACCTGGTGCCCCGATCGCGAGCCGCCCGCCGACGACGGAACGACGGTCCGGGCCGTCCTCGACGCGATCGCCGTCGAGCATCAGCCGGCCGGGAACCTCCTGGACTGGTGCCGCGAGGAGCTCGCCCGGATCGAGGCCTTCTGCCGCGAGCGCGACCTGGTCGGCCTGGCCGAGGATCCCCTCGAGATCCGCTGGACCCCGGTCTTCCTGCGCGCGTTCGGTGGCGCGATGCTCGACTCACCGGGGCCGCTCGACCGGGGCCAGCGGGCGTTCTTCGCGATCACCCCGATCCCCGACGACTGGATCGCAAGAGCAGGCCGAGAGCTACCTCCGCGAGGACAACGACCGGATGCTCCGGGTCCTGACCATCCACGAGGCGGTCCCCGGGCACTACCTCCAGGGGGCCTGGGCGAACCGCAACCCGTCGATCGCCCGGGCGGTCTTCTGGAGCGGGGTCTTCGCCGAGGGCTGGGCGGTCTACGTCACCCAGGTGATGATGGACGTCGGCTACGGGGCCGACGATCCGGCTCTCCTGCTGGTCCACTGGAAGTTCTACCTGCGAGCCGTGATCAACGCGATCATCGACGTCCGGATCCACGCCGGGGAGGCCTACGGCGGCCCGATGACCGAGCGAGGAGGCGGTCCGGCTCATGGTCGAGGGCGGCTTCCAGGAGGAGGCCGAGGCCCGCAACAAGTTCGACCGGGCACGGCTCTCGTCCACCCAGCTGTCGACCTACTTCGTCGGCTCGATGGCGATGTGGGAGCTCGAGGAGGAGGTCCGCCGCCGCTGCGCCGTCGCAGCCGGCGACCCGCGCGGTCGGGACGCGGTCGCCGCCCGGGACCTCCCCGGCGGTTACGGCGAGACCCCCGGCTTCGCCTACCGCGATCACCTCGAGGACGTGCTCGCCCAGAGCTCCCCGCCGGTCTCGCTCCTCCGTCGGCTCGTGCTCGACGGCGACTGAGCCTCGACCCGCACCGGACCCGCCCGCTCGGGCGCGCTCGGCGAGACGAGCCCGGACGCCCCGACCCCGCCGCCGACGCGAGGCCGGGGCGGGGTCGGGTGCGACGCGGATCGGGTCGGTCAGAGGCTGGGCTCGACGGCCTCCCCCGGGTCGGCCGAGGCGGACCAGGAAGCGGAGGAACATCGCTCCGCCGGTGACCGCCACGAGAATCAGGCTCAGGTTGAGGATCGGCCAGGCAAGGGCGTTCACCGTCTGCTCGTCGGGGTTCGCGGCGATGAGCGCGCCGGGAAGTCCGCCGAGGCCGTACACCGTCAGGCTCTCGACCTGGTCGGCAGCTTCGAGCCCGTAGATCTGGGGGACGATGTAGAGCACCGAGGAGATGACCAGCAGCACGCTCACCAGCCGGAAGGCTCCCGGATCGTCATCGGCGTCTCGGAGCAGCTTGACGCACAGGGCCCAGAGCAGGACCACCACCGCCAGCGGGGCGGTCAGCGGCAGCCCCAACCCGATGTACAGGTTCGGCATCAGAAAGACGAGGCTCAGCCCGAGGACGACGACGAGCAGGGCGTCCCGGAAGAGCACATACGACAGCCACCAGACGTCGCCGCCGAAGCGGAGAGTGAGCGACTGGAGGAACCGGACGATGTACGGCCGGGCGAAGTGGAGGATCAGGGCGAACGACCACAGGATCGGCAGGACAGCCGCGACCGAGAGGACGAGCCAGCCCTGACCGCCGGTGGTGATCGCGGTCGCGAGATCGTCGGCGCTCATCGGGTCTGCTCCTTGCTCGGGCGGCCGCTGGCCTGCATGAAGTTGTAGACGACGGCGACCAGGGCCATGATCCCGACCAGGACCCCGGAGAGGTAGCACAGGGCGAGGGCGACGTCGACGTTCTGGCTGGAGACCAGGACGGAGGCGAGCTGGCTCGACTGGTCGGTCCCGATCTCGGTGACCTGGACCCCTAGCAGGTAGGGGAAGACGTAGAGCACGGCGCCCAGCCCCAGGAGCAGGACCTGGGCCCGGAACCAGTTCACATCGTGGTCGCCCTTGATCAGCTTGATGAGCATGACCGCGAAGGCGCAGACCGCGGCGATCCCGCCGGTGATCGGCAGGTCCTTGCCGCTCACCACATCGGGGTAGAAGAAGATGAAGCTGCCCAGGAACAGGTTCACCAGGAGCAGGTCGCGGATCGCGACGTAGATGATCCACCACAGGTCGGCGCCGAGCCGGAGGGTGAACTTGTTGAGGTTCGCGACCATGTACGGGCGGGCGATGAAGAGCGACAGGACGACGACCCAGAGCACGACCAGGACGGCCGCGATCGTGCCCTCGATGAAGCTCTCGCCTGCGTCGAACAGGCCTCCTACCTGATCCGGTGTCATCGATCTCCTCCTGCTGACGGGGTCGCGTCGATCGCGGGGTGGGTAGTGGTCGGCGGGGCGCTGAACGCCGGCGGTGGGGCGGCCCGACCCGGCCCGTCGCCCGGGCCGCGCCCGGTGACGGTGCTCACCGTCGGGCAGCTGTAGACCGCATCGCAGCGGAAGCAGCGGTCCGCCTCGTGGCGAGCGACCGCCACGTCGAACCCGGCCTGGCCGGCCCGGAACGAGCCGGCGTCGACCACCGGGAGCGGGGCATGGGCCCGAGGCCGCGGCTCGAGATCGAGCTTGAGGCTCGTCTCGGGTGCGGTCCGGTAGCGCACGGCCGCGAGGATCTCGGCCTCGCCGTCCCGGGCCCCGGCCAGGTACTCGTGGATGGCTCCGGCGGCGCGCCGACCGGCGGCCACCGCGTCGATGATCGTCTTCGGTCCGGTGACGACGTCGCCGCCGGCGAAGACGCCCCGGCGACCGGTGGCCAGGGTCCGCGGATCGGCCGCGATGCCGGCCCAGGCGCTGGTCTCGATGCCGGCCCCTTCGGGCAGGATCGACGGATCCGGCTCCTCCCCGATGGCGACGAGGATGACGTCGGCGGTCATCACGGCCTCCGACCCGGGAACCGGCGCCCAGGCGGCCCGTCCGCCCTCGAGGGCGCCGGTCGGCGCCTGCTCGGTGACCCTGAGCCCGGTGACCCGGCCCTCGGCGCCGACGACCTCGCCGATCGTGACGCCGATCCGGATGTCCACGCCCTCGCGTCGGGCCGCCTCGACCTCCTCGGCCTGGGCGGGCATCTCCTTGAAGCCCCGGCGGTAGAGGATGGTCACCGAGTCGGCGCCGCTCCGGAGGGCCGACCGGGCGGCGTCCATGGCCGTGCTGCCGCCACCCACGACGACGACCCGGCCGGCGAGCCGGGGCTTCTCGCCCAGGTTCACCTGCTTGAGGAAGACCGTCCCGGGGATGACCCCGCGGAGGTCGTCGCCGGGCACGCCAAGGCGCCGGCTCTTCGGTGCGCCGGTGGCCAGGAAGACGGCCTTGAAGCCCTGGGCCTCGAGGTCGTTGAGGGTGTAGTCGCGGCCCATCACGGCGTCGAGCCGGAGCTCCACGCCGAGCCCCACGATCCGGTCGATCTCCTCGCGGAGGACCTCGCGGGGAAGGCGGTACTCGGGGATCCCGATGGCCATCATCCCGCCGGGGACCGGCATCGCCTCGAGGACCGTGACGCCATAGCCCATCCGGGCCAGGTAGTAGGCGGCCGACATGCCGGCCGGTCCTCCGCCGACGATCGCGACCTTCTCGGCCCGCCGGACCTTGGGCGGGTCGACCTTGGGCAGGGTGCCGTGCTCCGCCGCGAACCTCTTGAGGGTCCGGATCGCGATCGGCTCGTCCAGCGTGCCGCGACGGCAGGCCGTCTCGCACGGCGCGGTGCAGATCCAGCCGCAGACAGATGGGAACGGATTGACCTCGGCGGCGACCGCGTAGGCGTCGTCGTACCGGCCGGCCCCGATGAGCCCGATGTAGCGACCGGCGTCGGTGCCGGCCGGGCAGGCCGCCTGGCAGGGCGCGCCGGGGGGCGGCACGTCGGCGTCGACCATCGAGGTCCAGACCTGCCACGGGTTCGGCCGGCTGCGATGCGTCCAGCGGCTGACGTCGTCGAACGGCGAGACCTTCGTGGGCTTCAGCGCCTCGCGGGTCACCGCCGACAGCGGGATCCAGCCGCCGGTGGGCTCCGGGCGCTCGATCCGGCCCTGGCGTGGCGCCAGCGGAGTCGGCCCGTCGATGCTGTCGAGGGTCATGACCACGACCGGGCATTGCTGGATGCAGATGGAACAACCGATGCACTCGCCGACCTGGACCGGGTACTCCATCATCCAGCGGAGCGGCTTGCCGCCCGGGCCCGCCTCGACGCCCGGCCGATCCGGCCGGCTCATGTCGAGCGCCTCCACCGGGCAGACGTCCATGCAGACGCCGCAGTTGATGCAGTTGCCGAGGTCGACCTGGATCCGGTAGCCCATGGCTGCCTCCGCTGCGGGTTGTCCCGACCAGCGTGGCCGACGACCCCCGGGGCGGTAATACGCAGGCGAGCAGGACGCGGCCCACTCGACCGGATAGGGCCGACGAGCCGGGTGGCCCTTACCGCGCCGCCCGCGGCAGCCCGCGGGGGGTCACTTTCGGCCGTCGGAGGCCGGGGGTCAGGCCCGGTCGGGTGGCTCGGGCGGCAGGAGGCCCTCGCGGACGGCCCGGGTGGCGACCTCGGTCCGGCTCTCGGCGTGGAGCTTCTCGAGGATGTTCCGCAGGTGGAACTTGGCGGTGTTCTCGCTGATCCCCAGCTCCGTCGCGATCTCCTTGTTCCGGAGACCGGCCGTGACCAGGCGGAGCACGTCGATCTCGCGCTCGGTCAGGGCCCCCGGGCCGGTCGACGGACGATCGGGCGGACGGTCGCGCCGGAGGAACTCCTCGATGATCCGGCCGGCGGTGGCCGGTGCGATGGCGGCCTCGCCGCGACCGACCGCCTCGATCATCGAGCGGAACTGGGCGCCCTCGAGGTTCTTGAGGAGATAGCCGTTGGCGCCGGCCTTGATCGCCGCGAACAGGTCGTCCTCGTCCTCGCTGACGGTCAACATCACGATGGCCGTATCCGGTCGGTCGGCCTTGATCCGGGCCGTGGCGTCGAGACCGGACCCACCGGGCATCCGGACGTCCATGAGCACGAGGTCGGGCGAGAGACGTCGCGCCTGCTCGACCGCGTCGGGACCGTTCGAGGCGAGGCCGACGATCTCGTGCCCCCAGGCACCGAGCAGCGAGGCGACGCCGTCCCGGAAGAGGGCGTGGTCGTCGACGAGGAGGACCCTCATCGCACGACCGTCCCGACACCGGCCCTCGGTCCGCACGGCACGGTCAGCGCGACGAGCGTGCCCCGATCGCCGGCCCGGCGCCAGTCGACGGTTCCCCCCGCCGCGGCTGCCCGCTCGCGCATCCCGGCCAGTCCGTGATGGGGCCAGTCGCTCGCGGCGACGCTCGCCAGGTCCTGGTCGAAGCCCCGACCGTCGTCCTCGATCTCCACCGTCACCGCCTCGTCCTCGTGCCGTACCCGGATGGTGACCCGTTGGGCCTCGGCGTGCTTGCGCACGTTGGTCAGCGCCTCGCGCACGCTCCTGAACAGGTCGTCCTCGACCTCCGGCTCGAGGGCCGACCCGGCATCCGGCTGGGCCTCCACATGGACCGCCAGCTTCGAGGCCTCGGCGAACCGCTCGGCGTAGTCGCGGATCGCGGCGACCAGGCCGCCGGCCGGCTCGACCGGGCTGCTCAGACCCAGGATGGCCTCCCTGACATCCACGTAGATCGACCGGGCGGCGGCCGCAAGCTCATCGATCTGGGCGCGCGCCTCGGCCACCCGGCCGGCGGCCAGGAGCTCGGTCGCCGCCTGCGACTTCGTGTTCACGTACCCGAGCACCTGGGCCAGGCCGTCGTGGAGCTCGCGTGCGATCCGGTTGCGCTCGTCCTGGACGGCCATGGCCCGGAGCTCGCGGTGGAGTCGGTCGTTCTCGATGGCGACGGCGGCTTGATCGGCCAGCGCCTGGAGCGTCTCGAGGTCGGCCGCGTCCGGATGGTGGTCGCGGGCGCTCCCGACGGCCAGCGTCCCGATGATCCGCTCGCCGCGACGGACGGGGACTCCGATGGTCGCCCGGATCCGGTCGGCCCGGACGAACGCCGCCGGGTCGTCCCAGGTCCATCCCAGGGCGGTCGTCGCGGGGCCCCGTCCGCCGGACATCTCCGGGGCGAACAGCTCGGCGGGGCCGCTTCGGGCGCGAAGCCGGGTCCCACCGACGGGGATCACCGTCAGGATGAAGGCGATGTCGGCGTGCAGGAGGTCCCGGGCCGTCTCGACCACGAGTCGCAGGATCGGCTCGAGGTCGGTCAGGGTGGAGATGGCGACGCTCGTCTCCTGGAGCGCCCGCAGGGCGGCGTCGCGCGTCTCGAGTTCGACGTTCCGGGCGCGCAGGTCGACGCTCAGGCGGTCGATCCGCTTGAAGGCGATCCTGGAGAACCCGACCGCCCCGATCGCCACGACGAGCATCACCAGCAGGGTGTCGCCCTGGTAGGGGAGGAACGGATCGAGCAGTGTGTCGCTGAGGAACTCGATGACACCGACGAGGGCGACCACCAGGACGACCGTCGCCCAGCGCAGGCGGGTCATGCCCGGGTCGAGCCTCCGGCGCGACCGCCCGCCGGGTCCGGATCGGTACCCGGGTCGAGTGCCGCGAGCAGCGCCTCGACGCGGTAGCCGACCTCGGCGGCCAGCTCGACGAGTCGCCGGCCGGCGGCCGCAGGCTCGGCGGGCGCGGCGGGCGCTCGCCCGCCGCCGACCCGGTTCCTCGGCTTCGTCGCGGGCCCCCGTCCCGGAGTGGTGGTGGCCGCCACGGTGCCGTCGGCCGCCAGGGCGCCGACGGCCGCCACGAGGAGCTCGAACCCGTCGCGGTCGAACCAGGCGCTTCCCTCGGCATCGTGGACGCCAAGGGCGTCGCGCAGCGGCGGATCGGCGAACCAGCCGGTGACGGAGCGGTCGTCGAGCCGACGCAGGGCGACGGCCCCGACGACGAGTCCGCGGACGACCCCGACGCCTCGTTCGATGCGCTCGGACGGATAGCCGGCTCGGGCAAGGGCGTCCCGGACCACCGGCCAGAGGCGTCGCTCGTCGAACGGCCCGTCGTCGAGGACCCGGACCGCGGAGGCGAGCAGGGCACCCTCGCCGGACGCTCGCTCGACGTCGAGCGCCGCCGCCAGGCGCCCCTGGATCGCCGCGTGCTCGGGCTCCAGCTCGAGGAGGAGGAGGGCCTCGTCGACCGAGGGTGTGGTCCCGTGGCCGAGCCGCTCGGCCAGCCGGCGCACCGGCCGCGGGCCGTCGGTCAGCTCACCGAGGTCCACGTAGACCCGGCACTCGTAGGCCGACAGGTCCACCCGGAAGCCGTCGCGGACGAGCTCGGCCGACGAGCGCAGACCCTCCCCGCCGGACATCGCGTCCCGGAGCAGGACGAACCGGTCGTCGGCGCCGCTCAGGCCGAGTCCCGCGCCGAGCGTCTCTCGTCGCATGCGCCGCTCGCCGTCCGGGTCGCGGGCGTTGAACCCGACCGAATCGCGGATCCAGCCGTGGGCCTCGGCGTAGCGGTTGTTGAAGACGACCAGCGAGCGCTCGCCGCCCGGACCGACGTTCGAGTAGGCGAAGACGTCCTCGTTCACCGAGCCGTCGTCGGCGACCACGTCGTAGAGCCGGAAGCCGTCGGCGCCGGCGAAGCTGGCCCGGCGGTGGAGGAGGGGGAAGATCGTCCGTTCGTGGTGAGCCAGGAGTCCTTCGTCGACGGGTTCCTCGAGCCGAGCCCGGCGGAACTCCATCCCGTACTTCTCGGTGAAGCCCTCGAACTGGCCGTGGCCGAACATCGGCAGCCCGGGCAGGGTGGCCATGACCGCCGCCACGCCGAAGTAGCGCTCGCCCGTGCCGAACTGGTCGACCGCCGTCCGCTCGTCGGGGTTGCTCATGAAGTTGACGAAACGGCCGAGGATCGCCGGGTCGAACTCGAGGGTGTTCCGGATGACCAGCCGGTACTCGGCGTTGCGCTCGTCGCGGAGCATGTTCATGAAGGCGCTGTTGTAGACCCGGTGCATCCCGAGGGTCCGGACGAAGTAGCCCTCGAGGAGCCAGAACGCCTCGGCCAGCAGGAGCGTCCCGGGCACCTCGGCCGCCACCCGGTCGACGACCTCGCGCCAGAACTCGCGGGGCATCGCCCGGTCGAACTCGGCCCGGGTCAGGCCGTGACCGGCCCGGCTGGGGATCGCCCCGCCGTGCCCCGGCTCGGGGAACCACAGCCGCTGGACGTGCTTCCGGGCGAGGACCATCGCGGCGTCGAAGCGGATGACCGGGAACTGGTGGGCGACGTGGAGGATCGTCTGGATGACCGCCTCGCGGACCTCGGCCCGGGCGTAGTCGAGCTGGGCCGTGTCGTTCCAGGGGAAGCTCGTTCCGTCGTTGCCGTGATAGACGTAGCGGACGTGGCCGGACCAGCGGTCGACCCGCTTGAAGACGACGGCCGCGTCGGTGGCGTCGTAGTAGTGGTCCTCGAGGAAGATCCCGACCCGCTCGTCCGACGAGAGATCCGGCCCGTTGAAGCTGTAGGCCGGGAAGGGGCTGTCCGGTAGCGACAGGAACCGGTCCGGCTGCTCGATGACCCAGCGCGAGTCGATGCCCATGTGGTTCGGGACCATGTCGCTGGCCAGCCGGATGCCCCGGGCCGCCGCCCGGTCGCGCAGGATGGCCAGGGCCTCCGGCCCGCCGAGGTCGAGGGCGATCGAGTAGTCGTCGAGGGAGTAGGCCGAGGCGACCGCCTCGGGGTCGCCCCGCAGGCGCTTGATCCGCTCGGATGCGCGCGATCGCTCCCACAGCCCGATGAGCCACAGCCCGGTGATCCCCCGCTGGGCGAGGGCGTCGAGCTCCTCGTCGGGGATGGCGTCGAGGGTCCGGATCTCACGGCCGTGGCGTCGCGAGAGCTGGTCCAGCCAGACGTAGGTGCTCTTGGCCATCAGGACCAGGCTGGGCATCCAGTCGCGGTCCTCGCTGAAGCGCTCCTCCTCGCCCGGCTCGTAGCGATAGACCTCGGACGGGCCGCCGGCGCCGGTGTCGTGGGCCGAGAACCAGGCCCGGTCGGCGGCCATCTTCTCCTCGGCCAGGACGTCCAGGGCGACCAGCAGGCGCTCGAGCAGATCGTCGAGCTCGCCGCCGAACAGGCCGGCCCAGTGCGTCCGGATCCAGCGGAGCTGCTCGGCCAGTGAGCCGGGGGCGGCCGCCGCTGGCTGGCGGAGGAGCTCGACCAGGCTGCGGCCCTCCGGCCCGAAGCCCGGCCGGGTCCCGAAGAAGGCATCGAGCCGCTCAGCGATCTCGGTCAGGGCGGAGCCGTCGCGGACGGGGCCGAGGTCCACCAGCTCGCGGAACGGGTCGACGGCCGGGTTCTCGTCGAAGGTCGCCAGGAGCAGGAGCTGGGCCAGGGCGGTCGACGGCTCGGGCATCTCGGGAACGCTCAACCGGGCGGGGAACTCGCTGGCGAAACGGGTCACGGCCTGGTCGATGGTCGCCTCGCCCAGGCGACCGCGGAGCCAGGTGGCGGCCGCGACCAGGACCACCGGATCGGCCTCGACGCGGTACCGGTCGACGATCCGGCCGAGGATCGCCACGAGCAGCCCGGCCGCGTGGAGCTGGCCGGCGGTGACCGGTTCGGGCCCGGCCGCGTCCAGCGGGGTGGCCGCCTCGCGCCCAGCGTTGAGCCGGGCGGCGATCGTCCGGGCGGTCGCCAGGTCGGCGGCGAGGGTCAGGTCGGCGAGGCGATACCGGGTCCGGGCGAGCCTGGCCAACCGGAAGTCGTCGGCCGTCCCGCGGACCCCTGCCACGGGTCAGCCCCCGGCCGGCATGGGCTCGGCGAGCGTCCGGTCCGCCTGGACGTGCTCGATGGCGCGCCGGAGCAGCTCCAGCCCAGAGGGGTCGAACTCGTAGAGCCACTCGCGGACCCGGTCGGGGTGGGAAAACCGCTCGTCGAGCCCCAGGGCCAGGGCCTCCCGCGAGAGGAGGATGAGGTCGGCCGCCGCGTCCACCGCGGAGATCGAGTCCGGGTCGCTGATGGTCGCCGAGACGATCTCCACACCGGTGGTCCCCGACAGCCGGAGCGTCTCGGCGATGTTGTCCGTCCCGACGGCCGACGCGCAGACGAGCCCGACCTGGGCGCCGGGCGGAAGCGCCGCGATCTCGTGGACCAGGGCCATGTAGCCGGGCCCGACGAGCATCGCCACGACCGGCACGCGACCGGCGGCATAGACCTGGGCCTCGTCGGCATGGAACGTCGTCGTGGCGATCAGGTCGTAATGGAACCGCTCGAGCCGCTCGGTGATCTCGTCGAGAAGCGTGCCCTCGGCCTCGATGGCCCCCGGGAACGCCTCGGCGATCCGCTCCGCGTCGTAGGTCGCGTCCGCCTTGGTGCACTCGGCGAAGAGGACCCGGACGAGCGGTCCCGGCCGGCGCCGCTCGGTCGCCGCCGCGAACGTCGCCGTGGCGACCTCGTCGGCGGTGAAGCCGGCCGCCGCCGCCCGACGGAGCATCTCGGCGACGATCCCGGCCAGGGCCTCCGCGCCGCGACGCTGGGGTGGCCGGTCGGTGACGTGGGTGCCCGCGCCGTGGCGACTGGTGACGTAGCCGGCGTCGGCGAGCCGCTTGTAGACCGCCCGGATCGTGTTGGGGTTCACCCGGAGGGCGGCACCCAGCTCGCGGACGGGCGCCAGCCGGGCGCCCGGCAGGAGCCGCCCGGAGTCGACCTGGTAGGCGATCTGCCAGTAGATCTGGGTCGAGATCGGGACGTCCGAATCGCGCTCGACGTCGAGCGTCCCGACCGTCCTCGAGGCCGTCCCCTCGCCGACCCCCGAACCGGGCTGGGACGGGACCTCCGCGTCACTTGACATAGTCCGATAGTCCAACTACTATCTCACTTGGCCTAGTCAACTATATCAATGTCAAGGTGCAGTCCCATGGCGATCCTCGTCGTTCTCTCGCTGCTGGCCATCCTCGCACTTCTCGCCGGTGCCGCGCTCCGCTGGGGCGTCGACTCACGATACGAGTCGGTCGACGGCCGCGGTCCTCGCCAGCCGGTCGGTCTCGACCTGCGCTGATCCACAGGGCGACCGGAGACGGTCGTCCAGCGAACGCCCATCCCTGCGCGGGGGTCCGGCCCTCCACCGGACGTCTCTCGCGCTCTCCCTCGTCAGCCCGTGGCGCGCAGGCCGCGGGCTGACGGATTCCCGGGGCCCGCGGTCAGCCGCCGGTCGCCACCCGGGGCTCCCGCCATGCCTTGATGCCGACCGTGGCGAGCCCGACGTTGTATCCGGCGAGAGCCAGGGGCCACGGCATCGGCAAGCCCAGGTAGGCACCGAGGACGGCCAGCGGGAGTCCGGCCACGGCGGTAAGGATCCCGAACGCGATCACCAGGCGATAGCCGACGAACACGCCAACGGCGAGCAGGATGCTGAGGGCGAACACCAAGGCCAGCCCGATCGGGAGCAGCGAGCCACCCAGGGGTCCGCTCGGGGCCATCGGCACGATGAGGATCGGGCGGAGCACGAGTCCCGCCGCGAAGACCTTCTTCCATTTCAGGGAGTCGGAGCGGCCACGCATGCCTGCCGACATCGTAGGCCACGCCGCAGGCTGACGGATCCCCGGGGCGGGAGAGGGACGGGTCAGCCCGCGAGCTCGCCCGCCAGGCGATCGACCGAGGTGGTGACCCGGCCTCGGACGGCCACGGTCCGCCGGGCGCCCGGGGCCAGCTCGGTGGGCCAGACCGCGACGAGGGCGCTGCCCTGGTAGACCCGCTCGAACCCGTACTCGGAGTTCGAGATCGTCTCGATCGGCGACCACCAGGCGGTGGCGGCCGGCTCCAGGGTCGTCGTCAGCTCGAGACCGAGGTAGCGGTTGCCGGAGACGATCCGCGCGACGCCCGGTCGCTCCCCGCTCGTGTCGTGGCGGAACTCCTCCTCGCCGAGCCGGTAGTAGGCCGATGGGTTGCCACCGCCGCCGAGCATCGTCAGAGCCTGCTCCACGGCGAGATCGAAGACGACCGTCTCCGCCGCGCGGTTCTCGACGGTCACCTCGAGCTCGAGCGACGGGTGGACCCGGTCGCCATCGAGGATGAAGCGCTTGTCGACCCGGACCACCGCCGGACCTGCGGTCCCAGCGAGCTCCACGTCGCGTCGGAGCCGGACGACGTCGCCCTCGACGTCGATCACCTCGTAGCGGCCGTCGTGGGCGTCGCCCAGCTCCCGCGCCGACCCTTGGGCGAAGGCATCGGCGGTCGTCCCGGTGGGGTAGAGGTGGACGAGGCCGGAGCGTCGCTCGTAGGCGTCGTACTGGAGGCGGGAGGCGAGACCGGGCTCGCGGCTCCGGACCACGTCGTGGATCGTCGGCGCCCCGCCGCCCGACGCGGGATCGTCCGTCCCGGCGGTCTCGGCGGCCGCTCGCTCGTGGGCGATCAGCCGGGCGTGGTAAGCCTCCGGTCGCCGACGCATGACGGCGGTCAGGGCGTGGCGGGCCGCCCGGATGTCCCAGCTGCCGACGCCGCCGCCCTCGACCGGGTCGATGACGACGACCTGACCGGGTGACGTAGCGAGGAGCTCATCGGTCCCGTCGAGGTCGGTATCCACCGACCGGATCCCGTCGACCGATCCCCCGGCCGCCCGCCCGGCCTGGTCCGCCAGGTCCTCGGCGGCGATGAGGTGCTCCAGGGTGGCCAGGCGCATGTGGGAGATGTAGATCCCGCCGAAGACGCCGTGCCAGTAGCAGTCGTTCGACTGGCCCTGGTGGAGGTGGTCGAGGGCGAGGGTGCGCTCCGGGCCGGGCGTCATCGCGTCCACGCCGGACGAGACTCGGAGCATCTGCTTGTGGAGGTCGTTGATCTCCCGGTAGCGGACCTGGAAGTTGCGCCAGAAGCCGCCCTGGAGCCAGCGGACCCAGGGCGCCCCGGCCGCGGTCCCCGAGCGGACGGCATCCTCGAAGGCCAGGCCCTGGTCGGCCGGCAGCGCCCATTCGCCCATCTCGAAGTAGGACGAGGTGGGCAGGTAGACCCGACCTGCCGGCGCCTGCCGGGCCAGGTAGTCGCTGGGCGTGGTCGTGGTGATCGTGGGGGCGCTCGACTCGAGCGCGCCGAAGAACCGGTCGACCCAGCCGTCCGCGCCCCAGCAGTGCTCGTAGGTGTCCGGCCAGGCCCCGAACTTCTCGCCGTCGTCGCCCATGAACCCGATCCGCCGCCCGTCGGCCGTGGCGTTCGCCCGGAGGTGGTCGATCATCTGGTCGACGCTGCCGAACGGGATGCCGTAGCGGAGCGCCTTGTCCGAGCCGAAGACGGTCAGCAGGCGGCCCTGGTCCTCGGTGCTGTAGGCCCCCCAGAGCTGGGTGTCGTCGATGGCGGCGGCCCGGAAGTGGGCATCGTCGAGGATCGTCCAGCGGTAGCCCGCGTCGACGATCGAGGTAGGCAGGTCCGGCTCCCAGACCCGCTCGGCCAACCAGGCGCCGCTCGGGCGGCGTCCTCCGAGACGCTCGATCTCGTCGGCCATCCGGCGCAGCTGGGCGAGCCGGTCGCGCTCCGGCAGGGAGGCCAGGACGGGCTCGTAGTAACCGCCGCCGAGGAGCTCGACCTGCTCGCGTCCGACCAGCACCCGGAGGCGCTCCAGGAAGTCTGGTCGCTCGGCTCGGACCCATTCCAGGAGCGGCCCGGTGTAGTGGAGGCCCACCCGGATCGAGGGATGGCGCTCGAGCGCGGCGACCATCGGCAGGTAGGCCCGGTCGTAGGTCTCGGCGATGACCCAGCCGAAATTGCCCACCGGCTGGTGGTTGTGGAAGACCATCGCCAGTGAGATCCGATCGCCCACCCTGCTTGCGCTCCCTCGTGCTCGATGCACCGATCGCCGCGCTCCGGAGGGAGAACGCGCCGCTCGTATTGACGTGGTCCGGGCCACCTGTTAGCCTTCGCTAAACCGGTTTTCTAAAACGGTTCACACATCATACACCGGGGCCGTCCCCCCTCGGTGGCCGGGGCCGCAGGCCGGGTGTCGGGATCATGCCCCTTCGCACGAGGCAGGGATGACCACGGAACGGAATCGCCGGGTGCGCATCGCCGACGTGGCCGAGGCGGCCGGGGTCAGCAAGACCGCGGTCTCCTTCGCGTTCAACAATCCGGAGCGCCTCAGCGACGAGACCGCGACCCGGATCCGGGACATCGCCGATCAGCTCGGTTACCGGCCGGACCCGGTCGCCCGGATGCTCAGCCAGGGCCGGACCATGACGATCGGCGTGCTCACCCCGCAGCCGCTCGCGGTCGTCTTCTCGAACCCGTTCTTCGGCGCCCTGGCCGAGGGCATCGGGCTGGCCGCCGAGGAGTCGGGCTTCGCCCTCTACCTGATCTCGCCGCTCCACGGATCGCTCGCTCGGGCGGTCGGGCGGGCCACGGTCGACGGCTTCGTGGCGATCGGTCTGTCGGCGGTCCACCCCGAGGTGGAGCAGGTCCGGCGGGCCGGCCTGCCGATCGTCCTCGTCGACTCGACAGCGATGCCCGACTATCCATCGATCTCGATCGACGACGAGGCCGGCGCGGCCCAGGCGGCCGAGCACCTCCTCGGCCTGGGCCACCGCCACTTCCTGGCCGTGGCCATCGACCCGCCGGTGCCGTTCGAGCTGGCCGAGACGGACAGCGTCACCGGTCGCCGGCTGGCCGGCTACCGACGGGCCCTGGGCGCCGCCGGGCTGACCCTGCCCGACGACAGGGTAGTGACCGCGCCGGCCACCGTCGCCGGTGGGGCGGTCGCCTTCCGGCGGGCCTGGGAGAGTGGCCTCCGACCCACTGCCGTCCTGGCCATGAGCGACGCCATCGCCATCGGGGTGATGCGCGCCGCATCCGAGCTGGGGATCGCGATCCCCGGCTCGCTCAGCGTCGTCGGCTTCGACGACGTGGATGTGGCCGCCTACGTCAACCCACCCCTGACCACGGTCCACCAACCCGTCCGGCGCAAGGGCGAGGAGGCGGTCCGCCTCCTGCTCGCCGTCGTGGAGGGTCGTGCCGACGCACACGAGCACCGCCGGCTGGAGACCCACATCGTCGTCAGGGCGTCGACCGGTTCGGCGCCCACCGAACAAGGGAGGTGAGCGGGGTCGAGACCTTGTGATCGCCGACGCCGCGGCAGCGCCGGCACGATCGCGTATCGAATCGTGCCGCATCGTCCGCGGACGCCGTTCCCATGGCCGGCTCCGCCGTCCAACCAGGTCAATGGGACCTGGTTCATCCACCAGGAGGAGAACAGAAGACCGATGAACTCCAAGATCAGGTTCGCGTCGCTCGTCGCCGGCTTCGCCATCGTGGCGAGCGCCTGCTCGACCGGCACGGCCAGCAGCGCACCGTCGGCGGCAGCCCCGTCGACCGCCGCGAGCGAGGCGCCCGCAAGCGTCGCGCCGTCGGCTGCGGCCGGCCTCACCGGCGACCTCACCCTCTGGCACTCGTACGGATCCGGCGCCGGGACCGAGGCCGCCGCCCTCAAGACCGTCACCGACAAGATCAAGGCCGCCAACCCCGGCCTGAATCTGAAGATCCAGGACATCAAGTTCGATGACCTGTTCAAGAAGTTCGAGCTCGAGGCCGCGAGCGGCGGCGGGCCGGACCTGTTCATCGCCCCCAACGACAGCCTCGGCAAGGAGGCCCGCGCCGGCCTGTTCCTCGACGTCACCTCGATGATCCAGGACAAGCTCGGCAACGACTCCGCGACCGCGGTCGAGGGCAGCAAGGTCGACGGCAAGCTGTACATGGTCCCCGAGTCCCTCAAGGCCGTGGCGATGTACTACGACAAGTCGAAGATCGCCACCCCGCCGGCGACCACCGACGAGCTTCTCCAGGCGGTCAAGGACGGCAAGATCAAGGCCGGCTTCGACGCCCATTCGTCCTACCACTCCTTCGGTTGGTGGTCGGGCTTCGGTGGAAAGCTCATGGATGAGACCGGCAAGTGCGTCGCCGATACGACCGGTGTCGCCGATGCCTACAAGTACTTCCAGGACATCCAGAAGGCCGGCGCCAAGTGGTACGACAAGTACGACGATCTGGCGACCGACTTCAAGACCGGCAAGATCGACCTCATCGTCGACGGCCCGTGGGCCTCGGGCGGCTACAAGGACGCCCTCAAGGACAACCTCGCGGTCGCGCCGATGCCGGCCGGCCCGAAGGGTGCCGCCGGTCCGCTGACCGGTGTCGACGGCTGGTACATCAACAGCAACGCCAAGAACCCGCAGCTGGCGACCGACTTCGCGCTGGAGATGGTCAAGGCTGAGAACGAGCAGGTCTTCGTCGACACGGCCGGTCACATCCCGGCCGACACGACGATCGCGATCACCGACCCGATCACCCTGAAGTTCGCCGACGCGGTCAAGACGGGCGTTCCGCGCCCGCAGGTCCCGGAGCTCGACAACTTCTGGGCCAACTTCGACAACGCCCTCAAGGAAGTCGTCCAGAAGGGCACCGACCCGCAGGCCGCGGCGACCGCCGCCTGCGCGGCGATGAACACCGCCAACAAGAAGTAAGGCACTTCTGACGAATCACCCGCTGCAGGCGCCGGCTCGCCCGGTGCCTGCAGCGAACCGATCGGCGGTCTGATCGACTCGACAGGCCGCCGTGGCGGACCCGATAATCGATCTCCACCCCTACCACGCGTCCGCCGTCCGACTCGCGCCAACCCTCACCTCGGCAGCCAGGAGACCGCCGACCATGAGCGCTACCGCGACCCCGTCCGTAGCGACCGCCCCGCCAGTGGCCAAGGCGCCCCGTCGCCGACGCATCTCCCCCGACACCAGGACGGCCCTGCTCTACCTCACGCCCGCGTTCATCGTGATGGGGATCATCACGTTCTACCCGCTCATCTACCAGACGTGGATGTCATTCACCGACTTCCAGCTCAAGAACCTGAGCGGGAAGGTCGCCCCGAACCTGGTCGGGATCGATAACTACCTCCGGATCTTCAAGAGCGACCTCAACATCCCGAACTTCGACTTCCTGAGGCTGCTCTTCTTCAACCTGGTGTGGGCCTTCACGAATGTGACCATCCACGTGGTGGTCGGGGTGTCGGTCGCGCTCGTGCTCAACACGCCGGGACTCTGGTTCAAGCGCTTCTATCGGGCGATGTTCATCCTGCCCGTGGTCATCCCCCCGATCATCGTGGCCGTCGTCTGGCGGAGCATGTTCGACAAGGACAACGGTGCGGTGAACATGCTCCTGATGGGCATCGGGGCACTCTTCAAGATCCCGCCCGACGCACTGAAGATCGACTGGCTCAACCAGGTCAACGACCCGATCTCCTTCATCCCGTTGCCGCTGGCGTTCTTCGCCCTTCTCGCGGCGAACAGCTGGCTGGGCTGGCCGCTGAACGCGGTCGTGGCGACCGGAGCCCTCCAGAGCGTACCGCCGGACCTGTACGAGGCGGCCGAGATGGACGGGGCGAACAGCTGGCAGAAGTTCAAGACGGTGACCCTGCCGTTCCTGCGGCCGGCGATGCTGCCGTACGCGATCTACGGGTTCGTGGTCACCTTCAACCTGTTCTATCTGTCGTTCTTCATGACCGCCGGCGGGCCGTTCGGTCGGACCGAGCTCTTCGTCACCCAGGCCTACAAGCTGGTCAATGACTTCCAGCTGTACGGCGTGGCGGCTGCCTTCTCGGTGATCATGTTCTTCCTGCTGCTGGTGATCACTCTCATCACCAACCGGCTCGGAAAGGCGACGGCCAGCTATGCCGACTGACCGATACGTCCGACCAGAGGCGGTCCGATGACGGCGGTCGCGGCGCCGGTGCGGGCCCGAGCGGAGGTCGGCGCGACCACCAAGCGTGACCGCGGTCCCCGGCTCCGGATGCGGACCCAGATCCTGCTCCAGCTCGTCTGTATCGGGATCTCGCTGACCGTCCTCTTCCCGATCTTCTGGATCTTCTCGATGGCGCTCGATCCGCGGAACCTGCCGCGGCCCGACGGGTTCATCCCGCCGGGAGCGTCGCTGGACGCCTTCGCCCGCGTGCTCGCCCAGCCGACGTCTGATCCGATCAGCTTCCTCGAGCTCGCCCGCAACAGCTTCATCCTGGCCTCGAGCGTGGCCATCTTCAGTGTGCTCATCGGGGTGCTGTCCGCCTACGCGTTCTCACGCCTCCAGTTCCGTGGCCGGGCGTTCCTGATGATCGCCATCCTGGGCGTGCTCATGCTGCCCGCGGTGGCCTCGATCGCGCCGCTGTTCATCATGCTCAACAGCATCAAGTTGGACCTGCCGATCCTCGGCCAGTTCAACCTTCGCCAGTCACTGCTCGGGGTGTGTCTGGCGGTCATCTCGGGTGCCCTGCCGTTCGCGATCTGGAACCTCAAGGGCTATCTCGACACGATCCCCAAGGATCTCGAGGAGGCAGCTGCGGTCGACGGCTGCACCCGGAACCAGTCATTCGTCAAGATCATCCTCCCGCTGGCGACCCCCGCCCTCGCGGTCACCGGGTTCCTCGGCTTCGTGGCCGGCTGGACCGAGTTCTACTTCGTCTCGATCTTCCTCAACGACCCGAGCCAGGGTTACACCCTGTCGCTGGCCCTGAACAAGATGGTCGGCGCGTTCGGCCAGACGCCCTGGTCGGATTTCGCCGCCTTCGCGATCCTGTTCGCCCTGCCGGTATCGCTCGTCTTCTTCGTCTTCCAGCGCTACATCGTCGGCGGTCTGGCGATCGGTGGCGTGAAGGGCTAGCGGACGAGCGCTGGACGGGCTGACGGGCCCGGCAGGATCGGGGTCCGGACGGCCCTCGACGGCGCCGGTCGAGCATGGGACGATGGACCCGGCGCGGACCGGACCACGGAGTCGCGGCGCGCCGCCGACCGGATGGTCGGGAGGGCATGATGCCGTTCCCATTCCTTTGGACCGGAGCGCTCCTGGCGGCGGCGTTCCTATCGCTGATGTTCGCGGTCTTCGGGCTCCTCGTTCACCTGCTGGACCGGTCGTTCACGGAGCTGCGGGGGTCGATCCTGCCCGGACTCGTATCCGGCCTCGGCGACTGGGCCGGCGACCATCCGGTGATCCGGAGGCTGGCGTCGCCCGGCGGTCGGGAGCCTGGCGGCGAGATCGACGACGGCGATCCGGGTCAACGCCCCACCACCGAGCGGCTGCACCCGCATCTCCGCTGATCGGCGCCACCGGGGCGAGCATCCGCGGTCGCCTCCGACTCGGGGTCCTGTGTGCGCTCGCCCTGGTCGCCGTGTCCTGCGGGTCGGGTCCGGCACCGCCATCCTCCGATGCGACCGGTCCGGTCCCTTCGCCGACCTCGCAGATCGCCGCGGCGTCCCCGCCCACCTGTCCGGCGGCGACATCCACCACCGCGCCGACCGGCGCCGGGCACGGCTGGTGGGGCGACCGGGTCTTCTACGAGGCGTTCGTCCGCAGCTTCGCGGACGGCGACGGCGACGGGATCGGTGACCTGCGCGGCCTCACCGCTCGGCTCGACTACCTCAATGACGGCGACCCGGCCACCACCACCGACCTCGGGGTGACCGGCCTGTGGCTGATGCCGGTCATGGAATCGCCGTCGTACCACGGCTACGACGTGGTCGACTACCGGAAGATCGAGCACGACTACGGGAACTCGGCAGACTTCAAGGCGCTCGTGGACGCGGCCCACCAGCGCGGCATGGCGGTCATCGTCGACTTCCCGATCAACCACACCTCGGACCAGCACCCCTGGTTCGAGGACAGCCGGAAGGCAGGCCCCGCTCACGCCGACTGGTACGTCTGGTCGAGCGCCCCGCCCGGTGGTCCCGGCTGGCAGGCCGACGGCGACCGCTGGTACTTCGCCAGGTTCGGACCGGCCTTCCCGGACCTGAACCTGCGCGAACCGGCAGTCACCGCGGAGTTGAACGCGATCGCCGGGTACTGGCTCGACGACCTGGGCGTGGACGGGTTCCGCCTGGACGCGGCCAAGCACCTGATCGAGGACGGTCTCGTCGTCGAGAACACGGCCGAGACGCATGCCTGGCTGGACTCCTTCCACCGGGCGATCCACGCGACCTCGCCGGATGCGCTCCTCATCGGTGAGGTCTGGGACCTCTCGGCGGTCAGTGCCAGCTACGTCCCGGATGACCTCGACCTGACGTTCGAGTTCGGGCTCGCGACGGCCTACCTGGACTCCCTCCGCCGCGGCGACGCCGGTCCGCTGACCGACGCCCTGGCTGAGATCTCGCGGGTCGAGGGTTCGGGGGCGTTCGGGTCGTTCCTGACGAACCACGACATGGACCGGATCGCCAGCCAACTCGACGGCGACCCGGCTCTGCTCAGGCTCGCCGCCGGGCTCCTGCTGACCGGGCCCGGGGTCCCCTTCGTCTACTACGGCGAGGAGATCGGGATGACCGGCCAGAAGCCGGACGAGCGGATCCGGACGCCGATGCAGTGGGATGCCACCGCGCCGGCCGCCGGGTTCAGCGCGGCCAAGCCTTGGGAGCCTCTGTCCGACGACTGGCAGACCGTCAACGTCGCCGCCCAGCGGGACGACCCGACCTCGCTCTGGTCACGCTACCGCGACCTCATCGTCCTGCGGGCGGCGCACCCGGCCCTGCGAACGGGATCGATCGTCCCGATCAGGAGCACCGCCGACGAGGTGGTCGCCACGATCCGATCGGGGCCGACCGAGACGCTCCTCCTCGTCGCCAACGTCTCCGACGCTCCGGTGGCCGACTACGCTCTGGACCTGGCCGAGGGACCCCTGTGTGGCACGCCGAGCGCCCAGGTCGTGCTCGCCCCGGAGACGGGGAGCGGTCCGGGTGCGAGCCCGACGGGGAGCGCTCCCGGCGCAGGCGCCGCGGTCGCCCCGCTCGTCACGCAGACGGGGGGCTTCACCGGCTATCGTCCATCGTCAACGCTCCCGCCCCGGAGCGTCACCGTCATCGCCCTCAATCCCTAGCCAGCCGAACGGGAGTCCCATGCCGATCGACACGCCCGAGTGGGTCCGTGACGCCGTCTTCTACCAGGTCTTCCCGGACCGCTTCGCCCGGAGCGCCCGGCTCGTGCCGGCCGGCCCATACGAGCCCTGGGAGGACTCGCCGACCCACCACGGGTTCAAGGGCGGCGACCTGTTCGGGATCGCCGAGCGGCTGCCGGAGCTCGAGGAGCTCGGGATCACGGCGCTCTATCTGACCCCGATCTTCAGCTCGGCCTCGAACCATCGCTACCACGCCTACGACTATCTCGAGGTCGACCCGCTCCTGGGCGGCGAGACCGCCCTGCGGGAGCTTCTGGACCAGGCCCACGAGCGGGGGATCCGGGTGATCCTCGACGGGGTCTTCAACCACTGTGGTCGCGGACTGTGGCAGTTCCACCACGTCCTGGAGAACGGCGCGTCGTCGCCCTACCGCGACTGGTTCCACCTCGACCCGGCCGTCCTGTCGGGGACCCGTGAGCTCAACGCCTATCCCGACCGGGGCGGCGCGAGCGGCGGAGCCCTCGGCTACAAGGCCTGGTGGGGCCTGCCCGCCCTGCCCAAGTTCAACACCGATCACCCGGAAGTCCGGCAGTTCCTCCTCGGGGTCGCTGAGCACTGGCTCCGTTTCGGCATCGACGGCTGGCGACTGGACGTGCCCGGCGAGATCGACGACCCGGCCTTCTGGGCGGAGTTCCGACGCCGCTGCCGGGCGATCGACCCGGAGGCCTACCTCGTCGGCGAGATCTGGGACGAGGCGCCCGACTGGCTCCGGGGCGACCGCTTCGACGCCCTGATGAACTACCCGCTCGGTACGGCGATCCTCGGCTACGCCGGCGCCGAGCACACCGACTGGGCGGTCATCGGCCGCCACGACTCGTACCGGCGGATGGTCCACGCCCTCGACGGACCGGCGTTCGCGGCACGATTGGACGCGCTCATGCGCAACTACGACCCGGACGCCGTGGCGGTCCAGCTGAACCTCATCGGCAGCCACGACACGCCGCGGGCGCTGACGATCATGGGCGCGGACCGGCAGGCGGTCCGCCTGGCGATGCTCCTCCAGTTCACCCTGCCCGGGGCCCCCTGCATCTACTACGGCGACGAGATCGGGCTCGAGGGCGACCACGACCCCGACAACCGGCGGTCGTATCCGGTCGACCCAGCGGCCGGCGATCGGGATCTGCGCGCGTTCATGCGGGCCGCCATCGCGGCGCGGCGCGAGCACGTCCCGCTCCGGCGAGGGACGGTGCGGATCCTAGGGGCGGCCGCCGGGGGCCTGGCCTACCTGCGCGAGGCCGACGGCGGGGTCGCGGCGGTCGCCGTCAACGTCGGCTCGACCCCGTTGTCGTTCGAGGCGGTCCTGCCGGCCGACGTCGCCTTCCGGCCGCTGGCGCTGCCGGGTCTCGCGCCAGGGACCTGGACCGACGGCCTCGTGAACCTGCCAGAGCAGGGCGCGCTGGTCCTGATCGGGAGGAGCTGAGCCTCAGCCCTTCGTCGAGCCCAGGGTCAGGCCGCTGATGAACTGCTTCTGGGCCGCGAAGAACACGATCATCGTGGGCAGGGCGACGATGATCGCGCCCGCCGCGATGAGGTTGTTGTCCACGAAGAAGTTGCCCTTGAGGTTGTTGAGCGCGGACGTGATCGGCATCCGCTCCGAGCTCTTCATCAACAGGAGGGCCCAGAAGAAGTCGTTGTAGATCCAGGTCGTCTCGAGCACGACGAGGGCCGCGAATGCCGGCCGGACCAGCGGCATGATGACCTTGTAGTAGATCTGGAACACGCCCGCGCCGTCGACCACCGCAGCCTCGGTGATCTCGTGGGGCAGCGTCTTCATGTAGTTGCTCAGCACGAACGTGCAGAAGCCCAGCTGAAATGCGACGTGGATGGCGATGACGCCGAAGTACTGGTCGTACCACAGGCCGTTGTCGCTGAGCAGCGACGGCAGCGGCAGGAGCAGGTACATCCGGAACAGGGGCGTGATGATGACCTGCTGGGGCAGCAGGTTGCCCGCCGTGAAGATCATCAGGAAGAGCAGGTTGAAGCGCCAGCTGAAGCGTGACAGGACGAACGCCGCCATCGAGGCCAGGAGCAGGGTCAGGAAGACCGCCGGCACCACCACGATCAACGTGTTGACGAAGTACGACGGGAGCTGCCCATCGGTGAAGGCCTTCACGTAGTTGTCGAAGTTGTACGACCCGCCGATCGAGACGTACCCCAGCTGGGCGGTGTCCTCATACGGCCGTAGCGACGTGTAGAACGCGTAGACCAGGGGGAAGAGCCAGACCAGGGCCATCGTGAACAGGAAGATGTGCAGGGCGGTCCGGCGCCAGCGGAACCCCGTCTTCTTCTTGACCTGGGCGGCGGCCACCTCGGAGCTCAGGGCGGTCATCGGGACTCCTCGCGCAACGTCCGGGTCAGATAGAAGATGATCGGCCCGACCGCGACCACGAGCAGCACGACGGCGATGGCCGAACCGAACCCGATCCGGCTGGCCTCGCCGATGATGTTGTTCGTGACCAGGACCGAGAGCAGCTCGAGTCCGTTGAGACCGCGGTTGATGATGAACGCGAGATCGAACGCCCGGAGCGACTCGATGACCGTGATCACCAGGACCACGATATTGATCGGCCGCATGACCGGGAACACGACCCGGAAGAACGTCTGGGTCTCCGAGGCGCCGTCGACCTTGGCTGCCTCACGCAGGGTGGGGTCGACCCCCTTCAGTCCCGCGAGGTAGAGGATCATCACGTAGCCCACCTGGCGCCAGCTCGCGAAGACGAGGATGGCCCACAGGTTCAGGCTGGAGTTCCCGAGCCAGTCGACGGGTCTCACCCCGAATGATGCCAGCACCCCGTTCACCAGCCCCTGGTCGGTCGAGAGGAACAGCTGGGCGATGAACCCGATGATGGCCAGCGAGAGGACGACCGGCAGGTACAGGGCGCCCTGGTAGAACCGGGTGCCGCGGATCTCCTTGTCGAGGAGCACCGCGAAGAAGATCCCGAGCGGCGTCGCGATGAACAGGAAGACCCCGAGCCAGATCAGGTTGTGGGTGATCGCCGGCCAGAACGGCGGATAGGTCGTCACCAGCACGCGGTAGTTGTCGATCCCGACGAACTTGATCCGGTCGAGGCCGCCGATCCCGTTCCAGCTCGTGAACGAGAGCACGATCGAGAACAGGGTGGGGACCCAGACCAGGAAGATGTGAACGAACACGGGGATCCCCAGCAGGAGGGCGAGGACCACCCAGTCGCGGCGGGTGAGGAGGCCGCGAGCCTTCAGCCGCTGTGGAACGGGAGCAGCCCCGACCCCATCCGGGGTCGGGGCTGCGGATCCGGCGACGTCAGACGTCACGGCGTTCGATCCGGCTCAGCGGATCACTGCTTGGGAAGCGAGTCGTAGACGCCCTGGATCTTGGCCGTGTAGGCGGCCAGATCCTGGGACGGGTTCTTGATGAAGTCCTGCAGGAGTGCCTGCATGCCCTGCGCCCCGGCGAAGTCGGAGCGAGTATCGCGGTCGAGGAACTGGGCGACACCACCGGACGCTCCGATGATCTCGGCCATCTTCGTCTGCTGCGGGGTGAACGAGCTGGTGTCGGTGACCTTCGACGCTGGGATCTGGCTGTGGTCCTGGCCGAGGAAGGCCAGCTGCGCCTCGGGAGTCGCGAAGCAGGCGAGCATCGCCTTGGCGGCCGGGAGGTTCTTCGGAGCCTTGCTCAGGATCCACGCGTCGACGGGGGCGTCGATACCCATCTCGGAATCATACTGGGTCCCGAGGGTCGGGAACGGGAAGAAGTCGACGTCAGCGAGGTTCTCGGCCGGCACCTGCTGGGACGCGAACGTGCCCAGGAAGTACATCGCGGCCTTGTTGTTGGCCCACGTCTGGGCGCCTTCCTGCCAGGTCCGACCGAGCGGATCGGGCTGGGTGTAGGGCAGCAGCTCCGCCCACTTCTTGAAGACCGCCTGGACCTTGGGATCGGTCCACTTCTCCTTGCCGGCCAGGAGGTCGGCGTGGAACTGATAGCCGTTCAGGCGCATGTTCAGGATGTCGAACGTACCCATGGCCGGCCAGCCGTCCTTGTCGGCGAAGGCGAGCGGGATGAGGCCGTCGGCCTGGATCTTCTTGGCCAGGGTGACGAACTCGTCCCACGTCTTCGGGACGGTGTAACCCTTCTCCTGGAAGAAGCTCTTCCGGTAGAGGACGACCCACGGATAGGAGACGATCGGCACCGCGTACTTCTTGCCGTCGTCACCCTGGGATGCCTTGGCCATGCCGTCCGTGTAGTTCGCGGCGATCGTCTGCCAGACGTCGTCGATCGGCGTCAGCAGGCCATTGCGGGCCGGGAACCGGAGGCGCTCACCCGTGAACCACTTCACGATGTCCTCGGGCGTGCCCTGCATGAACGTGTTGAACTGGTCCTGGAAGTCGTTGTGATTCGTGGTCGAGACCTCGGCCTGGGCCCCGGTCTTCGCGGTGCAGTAGTCGACCATCGCCTTGACGGATGCGGCCGGCACCTTCTCGTGCTCGTTCGAACGGATCGTCGTCGAGCCCAGGCTGCCGGCGGTGGCCGGCCCCGAGGTGTATTTGAGTGGTGGGGCCGGGGTCGCGGCAGGCGCGGCCGCCGCGGCGCTCGGCGAGCTGCCGGACGAGCTACACGCGGAGAACAGCATGAGGGCCGCGGCTCCGACCGCGAGGCCCCTGAGCGCCAGGCTAGGGCGCGGAATGGATGCCACCATCGATATCCTCCTGTGCAGTGCCGACGTCGTGGTCAGCGACCAACAGAAACCGACACAACCGCACGGATTGTGGTTCCGTCCTCAGCCGATGTCAAGGGAAATCCGGGATGATTGTGGATAACTTGAGCGAGTACGTTGACTTGTGTTGGTTGGTGGTGCAATCTGGCAGGCGACGCGACGGGCCCATGTGTGACCCGTGGTGACGGGCGACGGAGGGTCGGAGTGCTAGCGCGCCAACGACAGGCGTACATCCTCGACCGGGTCCGTGAGGATGGTGGGGTCCGGGTGGCCGACCTCGTGCGCGAGCTCGGCGTCTCCGACATGACGATCCGGCGGGACCTGGAGATCCTCCACGACCAGGGCCTCCTCGAGAAGGTCCACGGCGGTGCGACCGCACTGCCGGGCAGCGCGATGTTCGAGCCGGGCTTCGCCGCGAAGTCCGCCCTCCAGCAGGGGGAGAAGGAGGCGATCGCCGATGCGGCGGCCGCCCTGGCCGAGCCCGGCATGGCGATCGGGATCTCGGCCGGGACCACCACCTACGCCCTGGCTCGCCGGCTGGTCGATGTCCCCGGCCTGACCGTCGTCACGAACTCGCCGCGGGTGGCGGACATCCTCCACGAGGCCGGCCGCAAGGGACAGACGATCATCTTGACCGGTGGTGTGCGGACGCCCTCCGATGCGCTCGTCGGGCCGTTCGCGGTCTCAGCCCTGCGGAGCGTGAACCTGGACCTCGTCTTCCTGGGGGTCCACGGGATGGACGCCCACGCCGGGTTCACGTCCCCGAACCTCCAGGAAGCCGAGACCGACCAGGCCCTGCTCGAGGCGGGTCGACGGCTCGTCGTGGTCGCGGACCACACGAAATGGGGGATCATCGGGCTGAGCTCGATCGCCCGGCTGGATCAGGCTGACGTGCTCATCACGGATTCGCACATCACCCGCGAAGCACGCGAGATCCTCGAGGCGCGCGTCCGGGAGGCCATCGTCGTGGAGCCCCGCAGTGGTGCGGCCGGCCCCGTCCCGGCGGTCGACATCGTGTCGGGTCGTCGCCCTGTCGCCGAGCCCGCCCGTCTGCGTCTCGCCGGAGTCGACACGCGTGGCTGACGAGGCGAGCCGGGTTTCGGAGCTCCGGGCCGACGAACCGGGTCTCGGACCGCTGGCCGACCAGCCTCATCGTCGATACAACCCTCTCATCGACGAGTGGGTGCTTGTCTCGACCGGCCGGACGCAGCGGCCATGGCAGGGTCGACGGGATGCCCGCGCCGACGACCGGCGACCTCGCTACGACCCCGACTGCTACCTCTGCCCCGGCAACGTCCGAGCGAACGGGGCGCACAACCCGGACTATCCGGACACCTTCGTGTTCACCAACGATTACGCCGCCCTCAGCCCGGACAGCAGCGACGCCAGGGTCGCCGACGGGCTGCTCATCGCCG
Source organism: uncultured Chloroflexia bacterium (assembly GCA_963809595.1). Lineage (GTDB taxonomy): Bacteria > Chloroflexota > Limnocylindria > Limnocylindrales > CSP1-4 > Chersky-267. The sequence continues at coordinate 712,279 of CAWEKG010000004.1, forward strand.
AGGGCGAACAGGGGACCTGCCGGGTCCTGTGCTTCTCACCGCGCCACGACCTGACGATGGCCCGGATGAGCCAGCCGGAAGTCCGCCGGACGGTGGACCTCTGGGCCGAGCAGACCGACGAGCTCGGCACGACCTATCGGTGGGTCCAGGTCTTCGAGAACCGGGGTGAGACGATGGGGGCCTCGAACCCGCATCCTCACGGCCAGATCTGGGCCGGGACGGCCCTGCCTCGCGAAGCCGCCCGGGAGGACTCCGGGCAGCGTCGGCACCACGAAACCACGGGACGCCGGCTCCTCCTCGACTACGCGGGCCAGGAAAGCGGTGGTCCCCGGAAGATCGTCGAGAACGACGAGTGGCTAGTGGTGGTGCCGTTCTGGGGGCTCTGGCCGTTCGAGACCCTCGTCCTCGCCAAGCGTCCCGCGACCCGTCTTTCGGAATTGGGATCGCCCGCACGGGACTCCCTGGCGGCGACCCTGATCGAGCTCCTGAGCCGGTACGACAACCTGTTCCGGTCTCCGTTCCCGTACTCGATGGGCTGGCACCAGGCGCCGTTCGACGGCCGATCGCACGAGCACTGGCAGCTCCACGCGCACTTCTATCCGCCGCTGCTCCGGTCGGCGACGGTCCGCAAGTTCATGGTCGGATACGAACTGCTGGCGGAGACCCAGCGAGATCTCGGCGCCGAGGAGGCCGCCGAGCGACTCCAGGAGGTCTCGCCGATCCACTACCTGAGCGCGGCGGCCGAGGTCCCTTCGGCCTGAGCTCGGGCCTGCGGCGGTGCGCCCGGTACGATGGCCGGGGAGTTCACCGGCAGGAACGGGAAGGAGGACAGGCTGATCCGTCCGACGACGGCCACGGTCGCCGATCTCGAACCATCGATCCTCAAGGCCGCCCTGGCGAGCGCCTTTCCGGCAGGTGTCCACGATGGAGCGGCCGAGGGTGCCGCGATCCGGGTCGTGCGGGCGCCCGGTCGGGTCAACCTGATCGGCGAATACACCGACATCAACGAGGGATTCGCTCTGCCGGCGGCCATCGATCTGGAGGTGCGGATCGCGGTTCGCCCACGATCGGACCGGCGCGTCCGCCTGCTGCTCACGGCGACGGGAGAGCTGGCCCAGCTGGACCTCGACCGGATCGGGCCGGCTCGCGGCCGGTGGCTCGACTACGTCGCCGGGACCGCCTGTGAGATGGAGGCGGCCGGCCTCCGGATCGGCGGCTTCGACGGCGTCCTCAGCAGCAGCCTGCCGTCCGGGTCCGGCTTGTCGTCATCGGCAGCCCTGGAACTCGCGGCGGCCTGGGCCCTGGGCGATCCGGCGTCTCCCGGGACGGATGCCCTATCGCTCGCCCTGATCGCCCAGCGGGCGGAGAACGAGTACGTCGGTGTCATGTGCGGGCTGATGGACCAGTTCGCGTCGGCCAGTGGGTCGGCCGGAGCCGCGCTGCTCCTCGATTGCCGATCGCTCGAGCACCGGGTGGTCCCGCTGCCACCGTCGGCCGCTCTCGTGGTCGCCCATACCGGCCGGCCGCGGAGCCTGGGGACCAGTGAGTACAACGCCCGCCGTGACGACTGCGAGCGAGCCGTGCGGCTCCTCAGCCGGCGCGAGCATGGCGTCCGCTCACTGCGCGACGTCGACCGGCTGATGCTCGAGCGTCACGCCGATGAGCTCGACGAGGTCGCCTACCGGCGAGCGCGCCACGTGGTCACGGAGAACGACCGAGTGCTCGAGGTCGAGGGCGCGCTTGCGGCCGGTGACCTCGACGTCGTCGGCCGGTCCTTCGCCGAGAGTCACGCCTCGCTCCGCGACGACTTCGAGGTGAGCTCACCGGAGCTCGACGCGCTCGTCGAGATCGCCGGCAGAGTACCCGGAGTCGTCGCGTCGAGGATGACCGGGGCGGGGTTCGGCGGCTGCACCGTCAGCCTGGTCCGGCCGGAGGCGGTGGACCGACTTCGGGCGAGCATCCTTGCCGAGTATCCCGGTCTGACCGGACGCACGCCGCGGGTCTGGGAGGTCCACCCGGTCGACGGCGCCGGCATCGTCGAGGGGTGATCGGAGGCCGGAGGTCGGGCTCGTGGTCAGACCGCCTCGAGGATGAAGAGCCAGGCGCGGAAGTCGCCCCACTCGGCGGCCTCGTGCCGTTCCGCCTCGAGGATGAGCCCCACTCGCATCAGCTCGTCGCCGCCGCGGATGCCGGTGTTCGCCCGGTCGACCGGATCGCCGGTCGCGGGACGGACCGTGACCCGATAGGAACGATCGGGGTCGAGGCCGCGGAGCCGGAGCCGACCGGTTCCCGGGTTCGGTCGGTTGAGGACCCGGTACAGGCCGATCACGGCGCGCCGGGCATCGTCCGAGACCGTCATCCAGGCGGTCTCGTTGCCGTCTCCGTCCCAAGGCCCTCGCAGGCGCAGGAAGCGGCCCCGCTGCAGGAGCTCGCGATGCTCCTTGTAGAAGGCGACCTGGTCGGCGACCTCGATCCGCTCGGCGGCGGTCAGGGCGGCCGCGTCGAGCTCGTAGCCGAGGATGCCGAAGGCAGCGACCGCGGCCCGCGTCCCGAGCGGGGCGAGCCTCCCGGTCTGGTGGTTCGGGACCGCCGAGACGTGGGCGCCCATCGTGCTTGGTGGATAGACCAGCGACGTCCCCCACTGGATCGCCAGACGCTCGACGGCGTCGGTGTCGTCGCTCGTCCACGTCTGCGGGGCGTAGGCGAGCATCCCCGGATCGAAGCGGCCCCCGCCGCTGGCACAGGACTCGAACAGGACCTCCGGGAAGGCCCGGGTCAGGCGGTCGTAGAGCTCGTAGACGCCCAGGATGTAGCGATGGAAGAACTCGCCCTGGCGGTCTGGAGGCAGGGCGCCCCCGTACGGCTCCGTGATCGAGCGGTTCATGTCCCACTTGACGTACGAGATCCGAGCGCCGTCGAGGATCGCCGAGATCGCTCGGAACAGGTGCTCCACGACCTCCGGTCGCGACAGGTCCAGCACGAGCTGCTGGCGGCTCGGCGTCCGTGACCGGCCGGGCACCCCGATCGCCCAGTCCGGGTGGGCGACGAAGAGCTCACTCTCCTCGCTGACCATCTCGGGCTCGATCCACAGACCGAACCGGAGGCCCAGCGCCTCGACCGACCGGGCGAGCCCGTCGATGCCGTTCGGGAGCTTCCGGCGATCGGCGGACCAGTCGCCCAGAGAGCGATCGTCGGAATTGCGCCGACCGAACCAGCCGTCGTCGAGTACGAACAGCTCGATCCCGAGGTCGCGGGCGACGGTCGCGAGGTCGAGCAGCTTCGCCTCGTCGAAGTCGAAGTAGGTCGCCTCCCAGTTGTTGATGAGGATCGGCCGGGGTCGGTCGCGCCAGGTCCCGCGGACCAGGCGGTCTCGGTAGAGCCGGTGGTAGGCCTCGCTGAGAGCGCCGAGCCCGCGGTCGCTGTAGACGAGGATCGCCTCGGGCGTGGCGAACGTGTCGCCCGGCTCGAGCAGCCAGGCGAAGGCATCGGGATGGATCCCGACCCGGACCCGGGTCGTGTCGAAGGGGTCGACCTCGGCCTCGGCCAAGAAATTGCCCGAGTAGACCAGGCTGAAGCCGTACGCTTCGCCGGTCTCCTCGGTCGCCGTCGGGCGGACGAGCGCCAGGAAGGGGTTGTGCTCCAGGCTCGAGGCCCCGCGCAGGCTGCCGACCGACTGGCGACCGGGACGAAGCCGGGCGGTCCGGAGGTGGCGTTCCCGGGCCCAGGCCCCACTCAGTGTTAGGAGGTCCCAGTCGGCGTCCGGCAGATCCAGGCTGGCGCTCATCGCGCAGGTCAGACGGAGGGCCGCCCCGCCCCCGTTCCGGATGCGGACCGCCCGGGCGACGGCCGGCAGGTCGGCGAAGATCGTGTACGCGAGGGTGACCTCCGCGCCGGTCCGGCCGTCGACCAGGCGAACCTCGACGGTGTCGGCCTCGTCTTCAGCTTCCACGTAGGTCGAGGGCAGCCCCGGGATCCCCGGCTTGCCCGGGACGATGCGATGCCCGCCGAAGACCAGCGCGAGGACGCCGGATCCGTCGGGTCCCTCGAGGCCCAGGGCCGGCACGCGGAAGTCGCCGCTGCCCGCCGTGGGGGCCTCGAGCGGGACAGGGTCGCCGACCCGGTTCGCGAAACCGGCGAACGGCCGGGGATCCAGGTGGGCGTAGGAACGGCCGGTGGCCAGGGGCGCCCCGAAATGGACCAGCCCGAGCGACCCATCGCCGAGGACCCGGACGACGTAGCTGATCCGGTGGTTGTGGAGATGGAGCTGGCGAGGCTCCTCGAGCCACTCGATCGGCATCGCTCACCGGCCGCCGATCGGGCGCAGGACCCACGACCAGCGATACACCCCCGGTCCGACCAGGTACTCCGGAATGGTATCCGGCCCGCAGCTGGCTGTCCCGAGGCCGCGGTGCGCAGCGTCGAGATGGATCACGACCTCAGGGCGGGGAACGAGCTCCACGTCATGGGTGGCCGAGGCGAGCTGGTGGGCGTCGACGTGGAGCGCCGAGACCTGGCGCGGTCCGTCCAGGATGATCCGCAGGCCGCGACCGAGGTCGTCGGTCAGCTCCAGCCAGCGGACGTCGGCCCGGCCGCCGTTCTCCTGGGGCTTGACATACGGCACGTAGGCCTCGCCCACGGTCGTCGCCCAGCGACTGATCCGGCCACCCCGTCGCCGATCCGGGTAGGTCTCGTGGGGGCCGCGGCCGAACCAGGCGAGCCGCTCGTGACCGGATTGCACCTCCAGGACGGTCCCGACCCGGGGCAGGTCCGTGAGCCCTTCCGGGATCGTCGCGACCTCCTCGGCCGCGACACCGCCGTCTGACAGCGGCCGGAACGTCTGTCGGTGCTCGATGACGCTCCCGTCGGCCAGGCGGTACTCGCTTCGGATGGCGGTGACCGCCCCGTCGCGATCGACCCCCAGCAGGCGACGTTCGAGTCGATCGAGACCGAGGGCGGCCCAGCGCTCGGCCATCCCCCCGATCCGGTCATTCTGGGTCGGGGCGCGCCAGAGTGCGAGACGCGGACCGGCGGCGAGACCGTGGTGGATGAGGGTTCCCTCCCCGTCGAGCTCAACCGGATCCGCGGCCGTGCCCGGATCTGCGCCGGCGTCGATGGCCCCTGTTCGACCGCCGAGCGCGATCTGTGCCCAGCCGACCTCGAAACCGGCCGGGGCCCAGGCCTCGGCCCGGGCCGTGCTGAAGCGGAGGGTGAGGAACGTCTCGCCATCCGAAGGCGGCTCGAGCGACCCGAGGTCGGGCAGCCGGACCGTAGCGGAGGCGCCCGGCGCGAGCGCCGGCAGGTCGACCGAGGCCGCCCCCACGATCTCCCCGTCGAGCGAGAGCTCGGCGCTGGCGCGGAGCCAGCCGAGGTCCCGGAAGTCGCCGGCATTGCGCACCGTCACGAAGCCGCTGCGGACGTCGTCGGGATCGGCGGTGACGCGCACCGGGGCGGCGAGCTGGCGGTGCTCCCAGAGGGCGGGCTTCGGGCGACCGTCGGGCCATACCAGGCCGTCGACGCAGAAGTCCGCGTCGTTCGGTGTGTCGCCGAAGTCCCCCCCATACGCCCATCGGCGGGTTCCGTCCGGGAGCACCTGCTCCAGCCCGTGGTCCCACCACTCCCAGATGAACCCGCCCTGCAACCCGGGCGTGGACTCGATCGCGTCCCAGTACTCGGCCAGCGTCCCGTTGCTGTTGCCCATCGCGTGGGAGTACTCGCACATGATCAGCGGCGCGCGCTGGCGGCCGGATCGGGCATGGGCGACGATCGAGGCGATCGGCGGGTACATCGGACAGATGATGTCGCTGACCGTGGCCCCGCCCGCCCAGTCGAACCGGATCGCACCCTCGTACTGGATCGGGCGCGAGGGATCGTAGCGTCGGAGCCATCCGGCGGCGGCCTCGTGGTTGAGGCCATGTCCGGATTCGTTACCGAGCGACCAGGCGATGACCGAGGCGTGGTTCCGGTCACGGGTGGCCATCCGTGACACGCGATCGACCCAGGCGCCGACGTAACGCGGGTCGTCGCACAGGGTCCCCCAGAAGGCGTGAGACTCGATGTCCGCCTCGTCCACCACGTAGAGGCCCAGCTCGTCGGTGAGGTCGAGGAAGGTCGGCTCGTTGGGATAGTGGGACGTCCGGACCGCGTTCAACCCGAAGCGTTTCATCGCGACGAGATCAGCCCGCATGGAATCGAGGGTGACGGTCCTGCCGGTGCGTGGGTCGAAGTCGTGGCGGTTCGCGCCGCGGATGAAGACCCGGCGCCCGTTGATGAGGAGGTCGACCCCGCGGATCTCCACCCGCCGGAACCCTACCCGGTACGAGACCGCCTCGACGACGTCGCCGAGCGGCGAGCGCAGAACGACCCGGAGGCCGTGCAGATGGGGCTCCTCGGACGACCAGCGGGCCACGCCCGGGAGCTCGATCCGCCACCGAGCCAACCCGTCCGGCGGTGGGACCCAGCGTTCGTGGAGATCCATCCAGGCGGCATCCTCGTCCGCCGAGAGCGGTTGGCCCGCGGCGTGTCGGAAGTGGAGCGCCTGGTCGGCGAGCGTCCAGCTGCGGGTCGCCTCGAGGTCGGCGACCGCCGCCTCGGTCCGGAGCCCCCCGGGGAGGCCCTCGAGGTCCGCTTCGACGATCCAGCCCGGCTCCGGCCCCGCTGGCCCGAATCCGACGAGGACCTCGAGGTCGAGTGTCCCGGTGGTGAGGTCCTCGGCGAGCCCCGCATCGACCCTCACGTCGGCCAGATGGACGGGGGCCGTGGCATACAGGTGGACCGAGCGGGTGATCCCACCGTGCCACCACTGGTCCTGGTCCTCTACGTACGACGCGTCGGACCACTTGATGACCCGGAGCTCGAGGGTGTTGTCACGGGCCCGCACGATGTCGGTCACGTCGAACTCGGCGGCGAGGTGGGAGTCCTTGCTCAGGCCGATCTCGTGGTCGTTGAGCCGGGCGATCAGGACGCTCTCGGCGGCGCCCACGTGCAGGACGACCCGTCGGCCGGCCCACTGCGGCGGCAGCTCGAACGTGCGCTGGTAGATGCCGGTCGGGTTCTCGACGGGCACGTCGGGCGGCCGGCCGGCGAACGGCATCTGGACGTTGGTGTACTGCGGCCGGTCCGCGAAGCCCTGCATGGTCCAGGCGCCCGGGACGGCGATCTCGTCCCAGGTGGCGCCGGGCACCGCCTCGGGCCTGGCGAGGAGCTGGAAGCGCCACCGACCGTCGAGCTCGAGCCGATCGTCGTGCGGCACCGCGTGCATCGGGAGGCGGCCCAGTGAGGTGAGCTCTGGGGCGACCCAAGGGACCGGCATGCTCGACCTCCTGATGTCGTCGGGCGGTACGGACCTGGTCACGGACGGCTGGCCGGACCGGACCGGACCGGCGACCTGGCAGTCCTGCGATCTCCCCAGTCTAGGGCGAGGCCTCGGCGGCGGTGGCCTTGACCGGGATGTCTCGACAGGCCCCCCGCGATCGCGGCCTCGTCCGGTTCAGCCGGCTTCGGTGACGATCGGCTGGCGGCGGCCGGGGCCGGTCTCGACGGCCACCGCGACGCCGGCGGCCGGGAGGTAGAGCCGCTCGGTGTATTCGTGGAGCATCCGGGTGGTCGAGAAGGGCCAGATCGCGCCGGCGATCGCGGCCCGCATGTGGGCGGTCCAGCGGCGCGGGACGCCCTCGGCATCGCGCTCGTACCAGCGAGGGAGGACCTCCTCCTCGAGGATCCGATACAGGTCCTGGGCGTCGGCCCAATCCTGGGCGCCCTCGTCGGCGAGACTCTCGCGACCGCCGATCGCCCAGCCGTTCTGGCCGTTCCAGCCCTCGTCCCACCAGCCGTCCAGGACGGACACGTTGACGACCCCGTTCTGGGCGGCCTTCATGCCCGAGGTGCCGCTGGCCTCCAGCGGGCGGCGCGGGTTGTTGAGCCAGACGTCCACGCCCTGGACCAGGAAGCGGGCGATCCGCATGTCGTAGTCCTCGATGATGTGGACCCGACCGCGCAGCTCAGCCGAACGGGAGCGGGTGAAGATCTCCTGGATGACCTTCTGGCCGGGACGATCCGCCGGGTGGGCCTTCCCGGCGAAGACGATCTGGATCGGGCGATCCGCGTCCCACAGCAGCCGGGCCAGCCGGTCCATGTCGCTGAACAGGAGGGCGGCCCGCTTGTAGGTGGCGAACCGGCGGGCGAAGCCGATCGTGAGGACCTCCGGGTCGAGCACCGCCTCCAGCTCCTCGAGGACCGCCGGCGCCTCGCCGTGCCGGGCGAACTGGTTGCGCAGCCGGCCCCGGGCGAAGATCGCCAGCTCGAGCTTCTGACGCATGTGGGCGCGCCACAGCTCGGTCTCGGGGATCCGCGACAGACGCTCCCAGAACCGGCGGCGCTCGGTCTGCGGGTCGATGTCGTCGAGGTCGGCGTCGAGGTAGCGCCGATAGAGCTCGCTCATCGACTGGCCGACCCAGGTCGGGGCGTGGACGCCGTTGGTGATCCCCAGGATCCGCCCATCGAGCAGGTCGTGCCAGCTCCCGTTCGCGGTGACCGCATGGAGCTGGCTGACCGCGTTCGCGCCGTGGGTGTGCCGGAGCGAGAAGGCGGTCATGTCGAAGACCGTCGGGTCGTCGTCGACCCCGCGGCCCAGCTCGAGGACGCGTTCCACCGGGACACCGCCGCTGTCGGGGCGACCGTCCCCGTCGAGGAGCGGGCCGGCGACCCGTCGGACCAGATCGGCGTCGAACCGCTCGTTGCCGGCGGAGACCGGCGTATGGATCGTGAAGACGCTGTTCCGGCGCACCTCGCCGAGGGCCGTCTCGAGCTCCGAGCCCGTCGCGACGAGCTCGCGGGCCCGCTCGGCCAGGAGGAAGGCCGAGTGCCCCTCGTTGAGGTGCCAGACCGACGGCCGGATCCCCAGCGCTCGGATCGCCCGGACGCCGCCGACCCCCAGGACCAGCTCCTGGTGGAGTCGCATCTCGCGTCCCCGGACGTACAAGATGTTCGTGATCGGCCGGTCGGCCGGGTCGTTGTCGGGGAGCTCGGTGTCCATGAGCAGGACCGGGACCCGACCCACCTGGGCGACCCAGACCTCGACGGCCAGGTCGCGGCCGGGCAGCGGCACGGTCACCCGAAGGGGGTCCCCGTTGGCGTCCGCCGCGCGCAGCAGGGGGAGCCGGGCGAAGTCGTAGTCAGGGTAGGCGTGCTCCTGGTGGCCGTCGGCGTCGATCGTCTGTCGGAAGTAGCCCTTCCGGTAGAGCAGCCCGACCCCGACGAACGGGAGGGCCATGTCCGAGGCAGACTTCATGTGGTCCCCGGCGAGGACCCCGAGACCGCCCGAGTAGATCCCGAGCGACTCGTGGAAGCCGTACTCGGCGCAGAAGTAGGCGATCGGCCCGTCGAGCGCCGACGCGTACTGGCGGTGGAACCAGTGGTCCGCCCCGTTCGCCATGTAGCGGTCGAAGGCGCCGATGATCGACTGGTACTCGGCCATGAACGCCGGGTCGTCGAGGACGTCGGCCCAGCGCACGCCGCCCTCGAGGAGCGGGATCGGGTTGCGGTAGCGGGCCCAGGCCGCCCCGTCGAGCCGGCTGAACAGGACCCGGGCCCCGGGATGCCAGCTCCACCACAGGTTGTAGGCCAGCCGACGCAGGCCCTCGAGCTGGGGTGGGATGCGGAAGGGGACGCCCGGCAGGGTGGGCACGCGGACGAGGGGCTCCATAGGCCCAGCATCATAGCCGGGCCGGGCGGGCCTTGTGAACCGGTTTAGGCCCGTTCCTCGAGGCGCCGCGACCGCTACCATCGGGGAGATGCGCGTCGCCTTCATCGCCGCCGAATGCGAACCGTGGGCCAAGACCGGCGGGCTGGGCGACGTCGTGGACGCCCTTGCCCGGGCGCTGGGCCGGATCCCGGACGGGCCGACGCCGCCGGTCGACGTCTTCCTGCCTCGCTACCGGGCGATGACCCTGCCCGACGGCGAGCACCCCCGCCGTCGGATCCGGGTGCCCGACCCGCTCTCACCGATCGGCACGACCGAGGTCACGATCGTCGACGTCGTGAGCCACGGCTATCGGCTCCGGCTGGTGGACCATCCGCCGGCCTTCGACCGAGCCGGGTTCTACGGCGATCCCCACGAGGGCGACTACCCGGACAACGGCTGGCGCTTCGGGCTCTTCGCCCGGGCCGCCCTCGAAACGCTCCGGACGGACGGCCGTCCGCTCGACGTCCTCCACGTCCACGACTGGCACGGTGCCCCGGCTGTCGTCCTGCGCGACCGGTTCTACCGGGACGACCCGATCGTCGGCGGTGCGGCCGCCCTCATCACCCTCCACAACCTGGCCTATCACGGCTGGGTCCCCCTGGAGCGGCTGGCCGACATGGGCCTCGCCCCGGGCGACGGGGTCGTACCCGCCGAGGCCGACGGGATCGACCTGCTGCGGGCCGGGATCGAACGCTCCGAGATGGCCAACACCGTCAGCCCCGGCTTCGCCGCCGAGGCCCTCACCCGGGGCTACGGGATGGGCCTCGACGAGCTCCTTCGCGAGCGGGCCGAACCGGCCGCCGGCGACGGGTCGCCACGCTTCGTGGGCATCCTCAACGGCCTCGACAACGAGCTCTGGGACCCGGCCACGGACCCGGATCTCGCGGCTCGCTACGAGGCGGCCGACCCGACCGGGAAGGCCGCCTGTCGGGCGGACCTCCTGACCCGGCACGGGATGGACCCGGCCGATCCGGCGCCGGTCCTCGGGATGATCGGCCGGCTCGACCCGCAGAAGGGCTTCGATCTGCTGGCCGACGCCGCCGGCCACCTCGTGGCGCGGGGGGCGCGGATCATCGTCCAGGGCAGTGGGGACGCCCGGCTGGCCGAGCCGTTCCGGGCGCTGGCGGCCGAGCGGCCGACCTCGGTCGCGTTGGTCGAGCGGTTCGACCGGGCGAACGCCCGGCGGATCTACGCCGGGGTCGACGCCTTCCTCATGCCGTCACGCTTCGAGCCCTGCGGCCAGGGCCAGATGATCTCCCAGCGTTACGGCACCCCGCCGATCGTCCGGCGGACCGGTGGGCTCGGCGACACGGTCGTCGACGAGACCGAGCGGCCGGGCGAGGGGACCGGGTTCGTCTTCGACGAGCCGACCCCCGGCGCGCTCGTGGACGCCTGCGAGCGGGCCTTCGCGCTCCGCGGTCGCGACGGTTCGAGCGAGGCCTGGCGGGCGATCGTGGCCCGGGGGATGGCTCTCGACTTCGGCTGGGAGACCGGCTCCGCGCCGCGCTACGTGACGGCCTACCGGCGGGCGATCGCCCGCCGTCGCCGGGTCCTCGACGCGGTCGGCTAGCCCGGGCCGGCCTCCCCCAAGGCTCGGATGAGGGCCACCACGGTCGCCTCGACCCGCTGGCGCTGCGGCGAGTGCTCGCCGTCGGCGATCGTCAGGATGTGATCGGGGCCGATGATGGCCGCGAACCGGGGCAGTGACGACATGGGCGTCAGGCTGCCGGTGGCGTCCTCGCCTCGGACGATCCAGATGGGGACCCCGCGAGCCTTCGGGTCGGTCAGTGGACCCAGACCACCGTCCCACTCCCCGTTGCCGAGCAGGACGGCCGCGGCGGCCTCGCCACTGAGCTGGGTGAGCGCCTCCGCCTTGACCACCTGGTCGCCCTCGCTCCAGGTGGGCTTGAGGGCCCGGATCGTGGCGAGCGCGTGCTCGGGCGAGCGGTCAGGCTGCGAGTCCGGGTCGTCGACCATCGCCCGCAGGGCCGCCCGGTCCATCACCGGTGGATCGAGCAGGACGATCCGGGCCGGCCGCAGACCGACCGTCGGGAGATGGGCGGCCAGCACCGCGCCCCAGCTGTGTCCGATGACGGCGAGCCGCGAGTCCTCCGAGACGAACGCCGCCCGGGCGAACCCGGCCACGACCCGGGCCGTTGCCTCGAACCGAAAGCCGCGGCCGTCCTCGCCGCCGCCGGTCCGACCGTGACCCGGCAGGTCGACCGCGACGGCTCGCCAGCCGAGCGCCCCGAGAGCGGGTCCGAGCCGCCAGTACGTCCTGGCCGACGAGGTCACTCCGTGGACGAGGAGGAGCGGCCGGCCGTCGACCGGACCCCAGGAGAGCGCCGAGAGCCGGAAGGCTCCGTCGCTGGTCGGCAGCTCGATCCAGCTCCGCGCGCCGGTCTCGGGCAGGGCTCGGACCTCGGCGAGCGCCGCGGCGGCGGCCGCGGGCAGGTCCGCCGTCGTCGCCCGGATCGGCGCGGGAAACCGCGTCCGATCGGAGTCGGGCCGGCCGTCGCTCATCGCCGGAACGTAGCACAGCCGCGACCCGGTCCACGGTCGGACCGGAGCACGGCTAGAATCCGGACGTCCCCGCCCACCACGCGCGGAGCGCCCGGAGGAGCCCATGGCCAGGCAGTTCGTCGTCCAGCTCAAGAACCAGCCGGGGGCCCTTGCCGTGCTCGCAGAGGCGCTGGCCGGGCGCGGCGTGGACCTGCGGGCCATCGGCGGCGGCGGGATCGGCGACAGCGGGCACGTGATCATGACCACCGCCGACGACGACACGACCCGGGCGGTCCTGGAGGAGGGCGGCTACACCTTCGTCGAGGGTGACTCGATCATCGCCGAGGTCGGCGACCAGCCCGGCGGGATGGCCGGCGTCGCTCGCGACCTGGCCGATGCCGGGGTCAACATCTATGGCCACCTGTTCCTCGGTCGCTGGGGCGATCGGGCGATGTTCACCTTCGTCGTGGACGACCCGGACCGAGCCCGACCGATCCTCGAGCGAAAGCCCTGACGCTCCGCGCGGCACCGCTGCGACCGACCCCGTCCGGCGAGACCTGGCGTCGTCGGTTCAGCGCGCCCCTGGTCGACGAGGTTCGCTGGGTCGGGACGGCGCCGGATAGGCTGGCGGTCGTCTCGACCGAGGATGGCTCCACCCAGGCCTGGGCGTGGGACCTGGCGTCCGGCGTCCGGCGCCGGGTCTCGGATGGCGGGGTCGGCGCCGAGGAGGTCCACCTGACCGCCGACGGCGAGCAGGTCGTCTGGTGGCTGGACCCGACCGGGGACGAGCGTGGCCGCTGGATGGCGACCCCCTTCGAAGACGGCCCGGCGCGGCCCCTCCTGCCGGGCGTTCCCGACGCCTGGATGGCCGGGATCTCGCTCGTTACCGGGGCCGTCGCGGCCGGCTTCGCCACCGACGAGGACTACCGGATCGTCGTCGCCCGGGGCGGGGGACCGGCCACCACGGTCTATCGGCACGCCCGGCCGGCCGGGGTCGGCGCGGAGTGGCCGCAGGGCCCGGGCGGTCTCTCCGCCGACGCCTCGCTGCTGGCCATCCGTCACGCCGAACGATCGGACATCGCCCATCCGGCGGTCCGGGTGATCCGGCTCTCCGACGGCCGGGCCGTGGGCGAGATCCTCGACGAAGGGCGACCGGTCTGGCCCCTCGCCTGGTCGCCGGTCACCGGCGACGAGCGGCTGGTGATCGGGCGGGAGACGGGGGACCGTCAGCGACCGTGGCTCTGGGACCTGGCCTCGGGGGCGCTGTGGGAGCTGGCCCTCGACCTGCCGGGGGACGTCGCCCGGGTCTGGTGGTACCCGGACGGCGCGGCCCTCCTCCTCCACCACGACCACGATGCCCGGGGCTCCCTGCACCGGCTCGAGCTGACCGGGGGGACGTTGACCGAGGTCGTCGCCGCGTCGGGCACGATCGCCGAGGCCGGGGTGCGCCCGGACGGGTCGGTCTGGTATCGATCTGAGGACGGGGCCCGACCGCCCACCTGGCGCGACTCGTCGGGCGTCGCGGTCGTCGTCCTGCCGGCCGATCCAGCCCCGGCCGGACGACCGTGGGAGGACATCCGGTTCGTGGGTCCGTCGGGCGCGTCGCTCCAGGGTTGGCTCCTGCGACCCGACGGCCCGCCGCCCCACCCGACGATCGTCTCCGTCCACGGCGGCCCCGAGTACCACGAGACCGACGCCTTCTCGCCCCTCCACCTCGCCTACGCGGACGCCGGCTACGCGGTGCTGACGGTGAACTACCGAGGGTCGACGGGCTACGGGGCCGCCTTCCGGGAGGCGCTTCGGGACGACATCGGGTTCGCCGAGTCGGCCGACGTCGTGGCCGGGCTCGACCACCTCGTGGCCGCCGGGGTCGTCGATCCCGAGCGGGTGATCCTCGAGGGCTGGTCGTGGGGCGGCTATCTAGCGACGCTCAACGCCGGTCTCCGACCCGAGCGTTGGCGCGGGATCGTGGCCGGGATCCCCGTCGGCGACCTCGTCGCCGCTCACTACGAGTCGGCGCCGGCCCTCCGGGCCTGGGACGAGGCGGTCTTCGGGGGCGACCCGATGGCCGTCCCGGAGCGCTATCGCGAGCGGAACCCGATGACCTACGTGGACGCGGTCCGGGCGCCCGTCATGATCCTCGCCGGGGAGAGCGACAGCCGCTGCCCACTCGGCCAGGTCATGACCTACGCCCACGCGCTGCGGGCCCGGAACCAGCCGGTCGAGGTCCACCTCTACCCGGGTGGCCACCACACCAACGATGTCGCCGAGCGGATCCGCCAGGCGGAGCTCATCCTCGACTTCGTCGGGCGCTGCCTGGCCGAGGTCAGGCAGCGCTGACCTCGCGATCGATCTCGGCCGGCCGGCCTGCGGCGCGCAGGACCGGGGTGGGGCGAGCCGCGACCGGTGCGGTCCGGCTGGACCGGGCCATGACCGAGACGGCGATCCGGTACGTGAGCAGGAAGGCGACCGCGGTCGTCGACCCGACGTAGATCCACCAGGCCCAGGCGTTGCCGCTGTCCGTCCCCGCGGCCAGGCCGTGCCCGGTGGCCGCCACGAAGGCGAGGAAGGTGACGTAGTGGAGGGTCCGCCACGCCCGCTGCCCGATCCGACGGCGGGCGTAGAAGCTGCCGATGACGACCGCCATGAGGTAGAACGACACCTGCCCGGCCGCGACCCAGAACGTCGAATACGGGGCGAGACCGGGCACCGCGATCTGCGCCAGCGTGAACGGCATGCTGTGGTCGAGGCCGAGCAGGACGCCGTGGATCCCGGCGAAGCCGAGGCCGATCGCGGCGAGATCCTGGTGGAGGGTGAAGGTGATGGGCCGGTGGGCCAGCGCGTCGAGGATCTTCGTCGAGAGCAGGAGCCCGTAGATCACCGAGCCGGCCATCGCGAAGTAGGCGAGGAAGGCGAAGAGCCGCTCGAAGACCCAGGGCAGGCTGGAGCGGTTCGCCTCCCAGGCGACGTGGAGCTGGGCGAGCGCGGTCGGGGCCGTCGCACCGAGGATGATCCCGACGGCGACGGCGAGAAGTCCCCACCGGACGAGCTGGGTCCGGGGATGGAAACCGCGGAACCTCATGCCAGCCACCGCTGGGTGGACGGGAGGGTGATCGTCTCGGCCCGGTCGGTCAGGAGCACGGCGCCCTCGATCCCGGGTCGGTCGAGCGTCTCGACGGCCGCCTCCGTGCCGAGGATGACCGCGGTCTTGGCCCAGACCTCGGCCTGACTCGCGCTGCCGGCCAGGACGGTGGCCTGGACGACGTCGGTGACAGCGGGCCGCCCTGAGCGCGGGTCGATGAGGTGGTGCCGAGAGACGCCGTCCCGACCGACCCAGCGATGGACGCTGATGCCCGAGGTCGCCAGCCCGAACCGGGTCGCCGGGCGGTCGTCGCGGGCGACCAGCTCCAGGACGGCGAGGTCGTGACCGGCAGCAGCGGGGTCGGCGATCCCGACGCTCCAGCGGTCCCCGCGAGCCAGCCGGATGGCGATGTCGCCGTCGGCGTCGACGACGACCGAGCGGGGACCGCTCAGCAGCTCGAGAGCCCGGTCGGCCAGCCAGCCCTTGGCGACGCCGTCGAGGTCGAAGCGGAGACCGCTCGGGCGATGGACGATGGCGCCCCGGGCACGGCGCTCGAACGACCAGCCGCGCGACGCCGGGGAAGGACGCGGATGGCCACCCGGCCCCGGCTCGCCCTCGTCGTCCGCGCGGGCGGCGGTCTCGACCGCGAGCCGCTCGTCGAGCAGGGCGATGTCCACGATCCCGCCGGTGCGGCCCTCGGCCTCGCGACCCCAGTCGAGGACCGAGGCGAGGGTCGGCCGGACCGGCACCGCCGAGCGGGGGTCCGCGTTCAGTACGGAGAGGTCGGAGCCCGTCTCGAACCGGGTCAGCCGGTCGGCCCAGGCCGCCAGACGATCGAGGACGCCCTCGGCCTCGCGGACGGTCGGGCCGTCGCCCGACCGATCGGCCCGGATGTGGACCCCGACCGTCCCGCCCATCATCGGCCGCGACGCCGAGATGATCGATGGCTCGGCTGCGACCGTCACGGCTTGGCCCCGGACTGGCGGGTCGTCACCACGACGACTCGCGGCTTCGGCGCGGGAGCCTGTCTCACCACCGCCTGGGGTGGGGCGGTCTGGCCGGGCTTGAGCTGGACGATCTTCGTCACGTGTCGGACCGGGGTCGCCGGCTGGGCCGGGAGCACGACCGTAGTCTGAGCCGTCGAGCTGCCGGTGACTGCCGTGGCCGGTGCGAGCAGGGCCGTGGCGATCGCGCTGGCGGCGGCGATCCCGGTCATCCCGATCGCGATCCGCATGGGACCGGCGTCGGGTCGGCTCTTCGGGGCGGTGGCCGGTCGGGGCGCGGGGCGGGGTGCGCTTCCGTCCGGCCGGTCGGCGTCCGCCAGAGACGGGCGAGTCGCCGCCGGCCGCGCGACGACCGGGCGGGCGACGGGTGCCGCCGCCGAGGGGCGCGGCGCGCGGGGCGGCCCGCCGGCTCGAAGGTCGCTCATCAGTCGTCCCCCTCGTTCTCGTTCTCTCCACCGGACGACGCGGCGACCTTGTGGACGGTGATCGTCTGCTGCTTCGCCGGCGGTGCCACGTAGACCGTGTCGACCTGGACCGGATCGGGGGCGACGACGTCGGCGGCCGCCGGGTCGGCCTGGACCGATGCCGCGGTCGTGGCCGTGTCGGCCTGGACCGAACCCGGGGCGAACCCGGCCACGGCGAGGGCGAAGGCGAGGGTCAGGGCGGCGGCGAGTGAGGCGACGAAGAGGGCGGCCTTGCTGATCATGGCGGGTTTCTCCCAGCTGGGGATCAAGTGGATGACCGAAGACTCGTCCCTGCCGATGGGAGCGGCCTGTGGCCCGGATGAGAACCCTCAAAGAAAGGCCGTCCGAACCTCGACGCCGACCGCGAGGGGGACCACAATGCCGCCCGTGCGCATCCTGGTGATCGAAGACGAACCGAAGATGGCCGGCCTCATCAAGCGGGTCCTGACGGCCGAGCGCCACGTCGTGGACCTCGCGCCGGACGGGGTCAGCGGGATCGCCCTGGGCGAGGACGGGACCTACGACGTCATCGTCCTGGACCGCGGGCTGCCCGACGTCGAGGGGTTGACGGTCCTGCGTCTTCTGCGGTCGAAGCAGGTCGGCACGCCGATCCTCCTGCTGACCGCGCTCGGCTCGGTCGAGGAGCGGGTCGCCGGACTCGACGCCGGGGCGGACGACTACCTGCCCAAGCCGTTCGCCTTCGCCGAGCTCATCGCCCGGATCCGGGCCCTCGGTCGTCGCCCGGCCGGCAGCGACGACGGGCGGCTCACCGCGGGCGACCTCGCCCTCGACGAGATGCGTCACGTGGCCCAGGTCGGGGACCGGAGCGTGGACCTCTCGGCCCGCGAGTTCGCTCTCCTGGGCTACTTCATCCGTCATGCCGGCCAGGTCCTGACCCGGCAGCAGATCCTCGACGCCGTCTGGGGCGCCGAGCCGGACGTCTACTCGAACGTGGTCGACCTGTACGTCCACTACCTCCGGCGCAAGCTCGCCGAGCTCGGCGTCGCCGACCGGCTGCGGACCGTCCGCGGCGTCGGCTACACGCTCCGGTCGGAGACGACACGCGGATGACCAACCCGACCGACCGCCTGCTCGCGGCGACCCGACGCCGGCTCTTCGTCATCACCTTCGGCCTGGTGGCCCTGCTCGTGGTCGGGACCAGCATCACGACGGTCGTGGCCGGCCTGCGCGCCCTCGACTCGGACGTCGACCGCTCGCTCCAGGCCGCGGTCGAGGCCGCGGCCGGCCGGATCGAGGGCACCCTCCCGACCGAGTCCGGCGACGAGACCGATGAATCGGCGCCGGCGGCGGCCGACACGTTCGTGCTCTTCCTCGACCCGACCGGGAGGGAGGTCGCCAACCCGTCGCGGGTCGGCCTGGCCGGCCTCCCCGACATCGCCGCCGCGACGGCGGCCCGGCTGAACGGCCGCGACCTCCGGACGGTGCGGGCCGGGACCACCTCCGTCCGGCTGTTGACCGTGCCCATCCTCGCCCACGAGTCGGCTGCGATCGCCGGGTTCGCCCAGGGCGGCTTCGTCCTGGACCTCCACGATCGCCAGTCGACCAGCCTGGTGGCGGCGACGGCCTTCGTCGCCCTGGTCGGTCTGGTGGCCGCCGCGCTCGTCACGCTCGTCGTGACCGGCCGCGCGCTCGTCCCGATCCGGCGGTCGTTCGAGGCCCAGCGGCGCTTCGTCGCCGACGCCTCGCACGAGCTGCGGACGCCGGCCGCCCTCATCCGGGCCAACGCCGAGGTGCTCCAGCGCGAGGATCTCGTGGCCGAGGACGGCCGGCCCCTCGTCCAGGACGTCGTCTCGGAGGCGGACCGCCTCGGACGGCTGGTGGGCGATCTCCTGGCGATCGCCTCGTCCGATGCGACCGGGCTCGTCCTCGAGCGGACCTCGGTCGACCTCGCGACCCTGGCCGGCGAGACGGTCCGCGGCCTGACCGCCCTGGCCGCCGAGCACGAGGTCGCGCTCGTCGCCGACGTCGACGGATCGGTGATGATCGCTGCCGACCGCGACCGACTGGTCCAGCTCATCGTGATCCTGGTGGACAACGCGATCGACCATTCGCCTCCCGGCGGTCGGGTGACCGTGCGCGTCGCCCATCCCGGCCGGACCGCCCAGCTCTCGGTCGAGGACGAGGGTCCGGGCGTCCCGCCCGGCGAGCGCGAGCGGATCTTCGAGCCGTTCACCCGGCTGCCCGGCGTCCGACGCGACCGGTCGGAGGGGACCGGGCTCGGGCTGGCCATCGCCCGGCGGATCGTCGCGGCGCACGGCGGTGGGATCGCCGTCGACGACGGCGCCGGCGGTGGCGCGCGGTTCACGGTCACCCTTCCGGCCGGAGGCGGCGCCGCGGCCTGACCGTTGGCGAACTCACATCCTCGGCACACGCGGTCCACATCGACGAGGTCGAAGGTAGGTCCTGACCGCGCGGTCGCCGAGGGACGTCCTCCCGTCCAAGACCTCCGCGCGGCACCATCCCTCGAATCGGATGGCGGCCCTCGTGCAGGAGATCTCGTCATGGCCTACGTCATCGCCGCCCCCTGTGTCGACAACAACGACCAGGCCTGCGTCTCGGTCTGCCCGGTCGACTGCATCACCGCCGACCCGGGGCTCGACCGGAAGTTCTACATCGACCCCGACGGCTGCATCGACTGCGGCTCGTGCGAGAGCGCCTGTCCCAACGAGGCGATCTTCCGAGCCGATCGGCTGCCCCGCGAGTGGGTCGACTTCGCCTGGGTCGACGCGACCTGGTACGTCGATCCGGAGGCTGCCCGGTCGGTCGTGGACGAGCTGATCCCGGCGGTCGCGGCATGAGCGAGGTGCGGGTCGCCGTCGCCGCCCGGACCCTGCCGCCTGTCCGGGCCGGCGTGGCCGCGCCGTTCGAGCCGAACGCGATCGTCGTCGGGCGATGGGACCTGACCGGGTCCGTCGCGCGGTTCGCGATCCGACCTGACGGTGGCGTCCCGGTGTTCCAGCCCGGACAGTACTTCGCCCTTGGCCTGCCGGTCGACGGCCGGATCCTTCAACGTCCCTACTCGACGGCCAGCCCGGCGGCCGCCCTCGACGAGCTCGAGTTCCTCGTCCGGCTCGTGCCGGGCGGCGCCTTCACGCCGCGGCTGTGGGAGCTCCGGACCGGCGACCGACTCCGGATCGGGCGGCCCAAGGGCCTGTTCACGCTCGAGCCCGACGATGCCCGGACCCACCTCTTCATCTCGACCGGCACGGGGCTGGCCCCGTTCATCGCCATGACCCATGCCCTCCGATCGCGCCGGGGCGGGCCCAGCTCGATCGTGGTCCACGGCGTCGCCGACATCGCCGAGCTGGCCTATCGAGATCGACTGGAAGGCTGGGCCGCCGAGGGGTCGACGACGGCTTACGTCCCGGCGATCACGCGTCCGGATCGTCCCGACAACGCCGGTTGGCGGGGCGCGACCGGTCGGATCGATGCCGCCCTGCCAGCGATCTGGGATCGCCATCGGATCGACCCGGCCACGACCGTGGCGTACCTGTGTGGCAACCCCGGGATGATCGAGGCCGTGACCCGGCGCCTCCGCGAGCACGGACTGCCTGAGACGGCGATCGTCAGCGAGCACTACTGGACGGAGCCGGAGGCAGGTCCACCGAGCTGAGCCGGAAGCGCCATCGTCCGAACGGCCCGGCGCCCGGGCGAGGGGAGGGGCCGACTGCGGGCGTTTCGGGCAGGCCCAACGGGCCGAACGGTCCATGGCGCGGCCGGGCCTCGGCGCGCACGATCGTGGCACAGGGGGACAAGGAGAACACGCCATGATCACGCTCAAGGTCCGCGACGTCATGACGACCGAGGTCGTCACCGCCACTCCCGAGACCCCCCTCAAGGATGTCGCCCACCTGATGATCGACCATGCCGTCAGCGGGATCCCCGTCGTCGATCGTGCCGGGACCGTCATCGGCGTCGTGTCCGAGGCCGACCTGCTGGTCAAGGAGCGGGGCGCCGAAGCGATCCACCGTCGCCCGCTCGCCGGGCTCTTCGGCGACTCGAAGGCCACCAAGGCCCAGCGCGACAAGGTCAGCGCCGGGCTGGCCAACCAGGCGATGACGTCGCCGGCGATCACGATCGCCCCCGAGCGGCCCCTCCGTGACGCGGCCGACCTGATGATCGAGCGGAAGGTGAACCGGCTGCCGGTCGTCGGGCCCGACGGCGAGCTGCTGGGGATCGTGACCCGGGCCGACGTCGTCCGGGCCTTCACCCGGACCGACCCGGAGCTGGAGCGGATCGTCCGCGAGGAGATCCTTCGTCGGGCCCTGTGGATCGAGCCCTATGAGCTCCAGGTCCACGTCACCGACGGGATCGTGAACATCGTGGGGACGGTCGATCGGCGATCGACCGCCGAGGTGCTTGAGTCGCTCATCGGCCAGGTCGATGGCGTCGTCGCCGTGGATGCCGATCTCGACTGGCGGCTCGACGACAGCCAGATGGAGCCCGAGCGTCCCGAGATGGTCTACCCGCTGAGCCGCTGAGCCGCTGAGCCGCTGAGCCGCTGAGCCGCTGAGCCGCTGAGCCGCTGAGCCGCTGAGCCGCACGGCCCGGCGCCGGGTGACTCCCGGCACTGCCGCCCACGCACGGTCGCCTTCCAGACTGCCCCTTTCCGGGGGTCCCACGGAGGTGGCGCGATGACCCGGGTCCTCCTCGTCCATCACGACATCGATCTCGCCGACCAGGAGACCGACAGCCTCCGGCGGCGGGGCTACGAGGTCCAGCAATGCATGGGCCCGATCGGCGCCCACTGCCCCATCCTCTCCGGGCGGACCTGCACCCTGGCCGCGGAGGCCGACGTCCTCGTCTACGACGCCTGGGTGACCGGGGAGCCGGACGGCGCCCAGGCTCTCATCGAGGGCCTGCGCGAGATCCATCCGGACGTGCCCGTCGTCCTCTGCGCGACCGGCATGGAACCCGAGTGGATCGAGACGATCGGCGACCATCGGGTCACCCCGCTCGTGGGTGCGCCGACCGGGGAGCGTCTGGCCGAGGCGATCGACCGGGCCATCGCGGGCGCGGGCCCGAACGACTGACGACCGGCTCGACCCGCCGCCGATGACGTCATCGGTTGCCGTGCGGCTGCGAGTCGGCTAAGGAATCGCAAGGTAGCGGAGTCTTCACCGCTTTCTCGCCCGTTCGTACACGTGTTCGTCTCACCATCGGGGTTCGGTGGTCCGGGCTCTAGGCGCTCGCAGGTGGCGATGCGGTCCGGCCGAAAGGAACCCTGGATGTACGATCCCCAGTCCCCGTCCGCGTACCCGGGCGCGTCGCAGCCGGCCTCCGGCCAGCCCGCCCCCACGACCGCTCCTGCGGCACCGGCCGTCCCCGAGCCCGCGACCGAGCCGGTCGCCTGGCCCCCGGCCGCGTTCGTCGCCCCCGTCGACGGCCCGGTCCCGACTCCGGCTACCCGCTCCCGTGCCGAGCGTCGGTCGGTCGGCCCGGGCTTCGTCCTGACCGCCGTCCTCGCATCGGCCGCCCTCGCCTCGGGTGGGACCTACCTGGCGGTGAGCGCCTCCGGTGTCGGCCGGACCTCGTCCACGCCCGCGCCGGTCATCACCCCGGCCGTCGCCGACGGCACCCCGGCCCCGGCTGCCGGCGCCGCCTCGCCCGCACCCGGTACGGTCGCCCCGGTGGCGCCGGTCGGCGGCCAGACCTCGGTCGTCGAGATCGTCAAGGCGGTCAGCCCGGCGGTCGTCACGATCGTCGCCGAGGGCGTCACCGAGACCGATCCCACGACCGGCCAGACCGGCCGGGGGACCGCAACCGGCTCGGGTGTCATCTTCGACGCGAACGGCCTCATCCTGACCAACCACCACGTCGTCGAGGGGAACCCCTCGAAGCTGACCGTCCACCTCAAGGATGGCCGGACGTTCGACGCGACGGTCTACGGTGTCGACACCCTGACCGACCTGGCCATCGTGAAGGTCAACCAGACCGGTCTGCCGACCGCCCCGATCGGCGACTCCTCGACGATCCAGGTCGGCCAGACCGCGATCGCCATCGGCAGCCCCCTCGGCGAGTTCACCGACTCGGTCACCAGCGGGATCATCTCGGCCATCGGCCGGAGCATCCCGGTCGCGAGCGGCGAACTGACCAACCTCATCCAGACCGACACCGCGATCAACCCCGGCAACAGCGGCGGCCCGCTGCTCGACCCGAGCGGCAAGGTCATCGGCATCAACACCGCCGTCGCCGGCGGCAGCCAGGGCATCGGCTTCGCGATCCCGATCGACATCGCCCGTCCACTGCTGGCCCAGGCCTCGGCCGGTCAGCCGCTGGCCCGCCCGTGGCTCGGGATCCGCTTCCAGACGATCGACCCGACGGTCAAGAAGGAGAACAGCCTGCCGGTCGACAACGGCGCCTGGATCCCCTCGGCCGCGGCGCTCTCCGGCCAGGGCTCGACAGGCGTCCAGGACCCCAACGCCCAGGGTGGCCAGGGGACCGATCCCTTCGGCCAGGGCCTGCTGCCCAACAGCGGGGGCGGCGCCCCGACCCAGGTCCCCGACTCGGTCGTCGCCGGCGGTCCGGCCGCGCAGGCCGGTCTGCAGGCGGGCGACATCATCACCAAGGTCGACGGCACGGCGCTCGACGCGACCCACCCGCTCGACCTGGTCATGAGCCAGTACGCGCCCGGCAAGACCGTCTCGCTCGACGTGCTCCGGAACGGCCAGACCAGCCAGGTCTCGGTCACCCTGGGGACCCGGCCGACGGATCTGTAACCTCTCGCATCACCCTCGCACCCGGGTGGGACCGTCGATCGCCGACGGTCCCGCCTTCGTTCGTCCGGCGTAGGACCGGGCGCCATACTGGGCCGCGTGACCACACCCGATCCTGACTTCACCGGGCTGGAGACCGCCCGGCTGCACATCCGCCGGTTCCGTCTCGACGACGCCCCGGTCGTCCATGCCTATCGGACCGACCCCGAGGTCGCCCGCTACCAGAGCTGGGACCCGGCCAGGTTCAGCGTCTCAGCCGCCGAAGCCTTCGTCCGCGAGATGGTCGACGCCACTCCGGGGACACCGGGCGATTGGTTCCAGTTCGCGATCGAGCTCAGGTCCAGCGGGCTGGTCATCGGCGACGTCGCGCTCGGCTCCGATGCCCACGGTTCCGACACGGTCGAGCTCGGCTTCAGTCTGGCGCGCCGGCACCACGGGCACGGCTACGCCACCGAGGCGGTCCGGGCTGTGGTCGCCTACGCCGAGGGGACGCTCGGCGCGACGAGGATCGTGGCCATCGCCGACGCCCGGAATCAGGCATCGATCGGCGTCCTCGAACGGGCCGGCTTCGCCCGGACCCGGGTCGAGGAGGCCCCGTTCAAGGGCGAGCTCGTCCGCGAGGTCTGGTTCGAGCGAACGGCAGGGGGTTGACCGACCTCCCGTAGGCAGCCTCGCGGACGCCATGCTACGTTCCGACGGGTGGCTGCTGGTCGACAGGGGTGGCTCGATGATCCGTGTCGGTTCGATCGTTCTCCGGGTGGACGACCTGGCGCGCCAGCGGGCGTTCTGGACCGCCGCCCTCGACTACCTGCCGCGCGAGGGAGACGGCGACGACTTCGCGCTGCTCCACCCTCGGGACGGCGTCGGCCCGAACCTGTCGCTCGACCGGGTGCGCTCGACCCTCCAGGTGCCACCACGCATCCACCTCGACCTCTACGCGGAGGACCAGGCCGCCGAGGTGAAGCGCCTCGTCGCGCTCGGAGCCACCGAGGTGCACTGGGACAAGCGACCGCCGGATGCGGACTACATCATCCTCGCGGACCCGGAGGGCAACCGCTTCTGCGTGATCGACGCTGGCTGAAGGAGTCTCATGGAACGATCGGGATCCGCCGGATGGTCCAGAGGCATCGGGGCCATCACCCTGTTCGTCGAGGACCTGGCGGCCGCCAAGGGGTTCTATCGGGACGTCTTCGGCCTCCCCATCGCGTTCGAGGACGACGACTCGGCCGTGTTCCGGTTCGGACCCACCATGGTGAACCTGCTGAGGACCACGGCAGCGCGGGAGCTCATCGAACCCGCCCTCGTGGCCCCACGCGACGGCGGCTCGCGTCTCCAGCTCACCATCGATGTGGAGGATGTCGATGCGACGTGCGCGGAGCTGGCGAGTCGTGGTGTGGAGCTGCTGAACGGCCCGATGGATCGTCCCTGGGGGGTCCGCACCGCCAGCTTCATGGATCCCGGTGGTCACATCTGGGAGATCGCCCACTGACCGAACCGTGATCCGTTCCGGTGTCGACACGCGGCGCTAGACTCGCTCGATGAGCTTCGATGTCGCGGCGGAGTCCTACGACCGCTTCATGGGCAGGTACTCGTCCCAGCTCTCGCCGCGGCTGGCGGACCTCGCCGGGGTGTCCGGCGGTCAGCGGGCACTCGACGTCGGCTGCGGCCCCGGGGCACTCACGGCCGAGCTGGTCGCGCGCCTCGGGTCCGCGGCCGTGGCGGCGGTCGACCCGTCCGAGTCCTTCGTCGACGCTGTTCGGGCGCGGTACCCCGGTGTCGAGATCCACCGGGCGTCGGCCGAACAGCTGCCGTTCCCGGACGGCTCGTTCGACGCGGCCCTTGCCCAGCTCGTCGTCCACTTCATGTCGGATCCGGTCGGGGGACTGGCGGAGATGGCCCGGGTGACCGGTCGAGGTGGGGTCGTCGCCGCGTGCGTCTGGGATCACGGTGGCGGCCAGGGCCCGCTCGGTCTTTTCTGGCAGGCAGCGCGTGCACTCGACCCCGAGGTGGACGACGAATCGCGACTCGCCGGCGTCCGCGAGGGCCACCTCGGGGAGCTCTTCGGGGCGGCCGGGCTGCGCGAGATCGAGCAGACGACCCTGGCGGCCAGCCTCGAGCACGCGAGCTTCGAAGCCTGGTGGGAGCCGTTCACCCACGGTGTCGGTCCCGCGGGCTCCTACGTGGTCAGCCTCGACCCGGAACGGCAGGCCGAGCTGCGCGAGACATGCCGAGCGATGCTCCCGGCTGGACCGTTCGTGATCACGGCACTGGCCTGGGCGGCTCGCGGTCTCGCCTGACCCCCGCGACCTCCGCGTCGCTGCCCGCGCCCGCGGTGCGGCGAGCCCTGGCCAGCCGATCCGGCGTGGGTCACCGTACCTTCGCGTGCGTCGCAAGGGGTAAGGTCGTCACGATCGTCCGACCCCGGCGATGGAAGGGAGGCCCAGGCCCATGACCGAACCGCCCACGGGGCTCACGCCCGGCCACATCGATCGCCTCCGCGAGACGTTCGGCGGTGAGGTCATCACCCCGAGCGATGACCGGTACGACGATGCCCGTCGCGTCTGGAACGCGGTGTTCGACCGGCGACCGGCGATCCTCGTCCGCCCGACGGGCGTCCAGGACGTCGCGACGGCGATCCGCTTCGGTCGGGAACTCGACCTCGAGATCGCCGTCCGGTCCGGTGGCCACAGCGCCGCGGGGCACTCGACCACGGACGGCGGGCTCGTCATCGACCTCTCGCGGTTCCGCGGGGTGACCGTCGATCCCGAACGCCGCATCGCCCGCGCCAACGGGGGCGCACTGCTGGGCGAGCTCGACGTCGCCGCCCAGGCGCATGGCCTCGTCTGCCCGGTCGGTGTCATCGGTCATACCGGCGTCGGCGGATTGACCCTCGGCGGCGGGATGGGCCGGCTCCAGCGGCACTTCGGCCTGACGATCGACAACCTCCGCGCGGTCGAGCTCGTGACCGCGGACGGTCGGAGCGTGCGCGCGAGCGAGTCGGAGGAGCCCGATCTGTTCTGGGGGATCCGAGGAGCGGGTGCGAACTTCGGGGTGGTGACCGCCTTCGAGTTCGGGCTCCGCGAGTTCGGCCCGCTGCTCCACCGGGGGGTGCGCATCTACCCTGCCGCCCAGGTCCATGAGGTCTGGCCGATCGTCCGGGGAGTTCGCCGCTGTCGCGCCGGACGAGGTCGCGCTGATCCTGTCCATCGGCCGGGCCGTGCCCGAGGATGACTACCCGGAGTCGGTCGCCGGCAAGCCGATCGTGATCGTCGCCTACAACCACAGCGGGGACGTCTCGGCGGTCGAACGGGACGTCGCCCCGCTGCGCTCGGGACCCGTGCCCGCCTCGAGCACGGACGGCAGCCAGCCGTACCTCGAGGTCCAGACCGCGAACGACCTGGCGATGGGCTGGGGTCACCGGTCGTACATCAAGGGCGGCTACGCGAACGACTTCCGCCCGGAGGCCCTCGATGCGCTCGTCGAGCACGCGGCCGTCGCGCCCGATGGGAGCTCGTTCTCGATCACCGTTCCAGGGCGGCGCGATCGGGCGGGTGCCGGACGAGGCCATGGCCTTCACCGGGCGTGACGCTCGATTCGAGATGAGCGCCGACAGCCGAGTGGGACGACCCCGCCCACGATGACGCCAACCGCGACTGGGTCCGGCGGGCGATGGCGATCGTCGAGCCGGACGCCGTGACGGGCCGCTACGTCAACGAGATCTCCGAGACGGGACCCGAGGAGAGCCGGGCCATCTACGGCGACGCGAAGCTCGCCCGGCTGACGGCGCTCAAGCGGGCCTGGGATCCCGACAACGTCTTCCGCCTGAACCACAACATCGCGCCGTAGGAGGGGTAGCGGCCCGGCACGTGCGTCCCCCGGTCCGGGGGGTGCGCCGAACGGGCCCGGGTCAGGAGGTGCGCCGGGCCCAGAGGTCGATCGCCGGCAGGCCATTGGCGCCCAGGAGCTGCGAGATCTCACCGCTGTGGAACGCGTCGTGGCTCAACAGCCGCAGCAAGATCGACCGGCGGGTGTGGATCTGGCGGACGTCACCGTACCGCCGCTCGAACTCGACCTCGAGCATGTCGGCGGTCCAGGAGTCGAGGCAGCGCTCGATGATCGCGCCCGTCGTCTCGAGGGCGACGACCAACTCCGCGGCCGAACGTGGATGGTCGAGGTCGTCCTCCCAGCCGAGCTCGGCGAACGGATCCGGGAACGGCGTCGTCTCGGCGCCGGGCTCACCCAGGACGCCGCACAGCCAGTAGGTGCGCGTGCCGGCACAGTGGGCCGCCAAGGCCCAGATCGGCGCGTGATCCGGACCGGCGCTGATCGCCAGCTGGTCCGCGGTCAGATCGCGCACCCCGTCGACGAGCCGCGACCGGTACTGCGACCAGTCGGAGTAGAAGCGGCGGACCGGCTCGGGTGTTCTGGGCATCGACTCCTCCTGTTCGTTCGGACCGCGAATAGCCGGCGGCCTGACACGTGGCGACCTCGACGGGATTCTGACGCTCGTCACTCCGGTACCATGCCCTGACCGCGGGGACCGCCCTGGCCACGACGCACGGGGAGAACCTGGAGCGAGCAGAGCGATCCGGGTCGACTGAGACCTCGACCCCCCGCGCTCGCGAGGTGAAGGACGGCGCTGGCGTCGACGACGAACCTGGTCATCGGATGCCTCCCCAAGAGCCGTAGCCGGCCGGCTGTAGACTGTGGACCCCTCAACCTGCCGATGGAGTGCACGATGGATCACGCAGCGACAGCGCGACGCCTGTACGAGTTGATCAACGCGGGAGACATCGAGGGGTTCGCCAGCCATCTCGCAGCCGATTTCGTCGAGCACGAGGTGACGCCGGGCCTGGCGCCGACGAAGGACGGGGTCAAGACCTTCTTCCAGATGCAACGCGCGGCATTCCCCGACCTGCGCATGAACGTGGAAGACGTCCTCGCGAGTGGTGACAAGGGCGTCGCACGGGTCAGGTACACGGGGACCCACCGAGGCGACTTCATGGGCATGCCGGCGACCGGGAAGAGCGTCGACGTGCAGCTCATCGACATGTTCCGCTTCGGCGATGACGGTCTCGTGCGCGAGCATTGGGGTGTCATCGATCTGATGGCGATGATGCAGCAGCTCGGTCTGGCGCCGGCCGGCCCTCCGGCCTAGAGGCGGCGCCTCGCTCGTCCGGCTACCGCGCAGGAACCGCCTGGCCGTTCGCGTCCCGCACGACCCGACTGGCGAGGTCGGCGGCGAACGAGACCGTCAGGTCTCGAGCGGCGAGCTCGGCAGTACCGGGCAGCGGGATGGGGCAGGGCCACGTCTCGACCTTGACCCTGACCTCGGTGGGCGTCTCCGCGACGTTGGTGACTCGCGTCCAGCTACAAGGGGCGACGGCGACCCTCAGCGCTATGGTGCGCTGGTCGACCACCACGTAGGAGTCCATGTCGGGAACGAGGACCGTCGAGTTCTGGGCCAGAAGCAGGACAACCAGGACGACGAGGGCGACAGCGAGCCAGGATTTCCGGGGAACCCGGGTCGACCGCTTCGGCTCCACGTGCACGGCCCTCGCTCGAAGTCAGTGTTCGGCGGTCTTCGAGCACGGCGGCGAAACCGGAAGCTCGGCTGTAGCCGTACGTCGATCCTGGGCGTTCTGGCTACTTCTCGATGTAGATCGTCACCGGCGGGATCATCCCGTACCGCTCCATCGCCGCCGCCATCTCGGGAGAGACTGCGGTCTGGGCTGCCTGAAAGGCCTCCATGTCGGGGACGTCCCAGGTGCTGGCGACGCGGTTGCTGCCGTCCATCGCGACGTAGCTGGTCCCGTCCGACGCGACGGCGGACATCTGGGCGACCATCTCCGGCTTGAACTTCAGCCAGGCCTCGACATCCTTGACCGCCGCGGTGACCACGATCTTCGGCATGCCCTCTCCTTCGGGAGGCGCGCCTCGAGGCCCAGTGCCGAGGACGCCGACCCAGTGCTTGGGCGGGAGTATGCCCGTGCGCTCCATTTCATGCGCCGGGACGAGGGTCCGCCGGACCATGCGCTGGCGAGCGGCTCCGGCCGCTCCAGAGCGGCCCCGGCCAGCCCAGAGACCGGGAACCGGGGCCACTTCGTCGCCTTCAGTCCACCGGCTCGCCGTAGCTCACCATGCGGGCCTCAGGCCGGAACCGCGACGGTCGCCTCGGCAAGCGCCTTGAAGTCTCCGAGCATCTGGCGCACGTTGCGCTCGATCCAGTTCTTGGTCATCAGGCTCTTGATGAACCCGGGCATGTGCCCCGGCATCTCGTAGTCGGACTCGATGATCAGGTGAGTGGCGTCGCCCTCGGGCTCGAACCGGAAGAAGTTGTCCTGCGGGCCGGAGTCGGTGTGCTCGTGGAAGAGCTTCATCGGCTCCACCTCGACGACCGTATACGTCCCCTTCATCTCGAAGCCCATCATCTTGAACTTCTGGACGTACGTCGTCCCGACCCGGTCGAGCGGCCCACTCCAGTCGGTGTACTCCGCCCGCGGGGACCAGTCGTGCCAGTGCGACGTGTCGCACAGGAACGCCCAGACGTGATCGACGGGCGCCTCGATCCGGATCTCGTCGCGGAAGTGATCCATGACCCACTCCTCATACTGCGAGCGGGTCGGGTTCGCCAGTGACTCGGCGCGATCCCGGCGGCCAGGATCTGAACCGCGCGTCATCGTCCCCCACGCCGGTGAGACAGCATCCGCCTCGACGGGCAGCCGGACAAGTGCCATCGGTACCTTCATCTCTGGTATCTCGCCTTCGGAGACACGATCCTTGGTCTCGATGGTTGTTGCGTGACGGGCCGCCGAGGCCTAGCATCGTCGGGCGCCTGCCGCGACACCCTGATCCCGATGTGACCGACCTCCCACCGCCCTCGTCGACCCCCACCCTGATGAAGAGGTCCGACAGGTGGAGTCGCGATGGGTTGATCCAAGCTCAGACGAAGGTCGCGTAACCACAACCGTAGGCGTCAGTCCCGGACGAGAGGAGACTGGATAGATGAGCGAAGAGTACGGTCAGACCCTTGCCGCATTCGTGCTGGACACGGGCAAGCAGTCACGGCGACTCTTGAAGCGGCTCCAGGAGATCGACGACGTCGACCCCAACGTCAAGATCGTCGATGCCGCGATCGCCGACCGGACCAGGTTCCGGGTCAAAGTCCATCAGACCGCGGATCTCGGCGGCGCCAAGGGCGCCGTCCGTGGCGCCGGGCTCGGTGTCGTCGTCGGCGCCATCGTGCTCGGGCCGGCCGGCGCGGTCGTCGGCGGCGCGGCGGGTGGCGTCCTGAATGGCCTGCGCAATCGCATGCACGACATCGGGATCGACGACAAGTTCATGCGGCAGGTCACGAAGGAGCTCGACCACGGCAAGAGCGCCCTCTTCATCCTGTATGAAGGGAACTGGGCCGGATCCATCGGGATGATCGAGCAGGCCATCACGACCGATAAGGCCCTGCTGATCTCGAGCACGCTGCCCCCCGAGAAGGCGGCCGCGCTGAAGGCGCTCGTCGACCCGGCGGTGGAGCAGCTCGGCGGCGCCGAGGTCGTGTCGGACTACGAGGTAGAAGTTCCCGAGGAGGCGCCGGCTGAGGCTGCCGCGCCGGTCGCGGCGGTAGCGCCGGCTGAGGCTGCCGCGCCAGCCGTGACCGCCGACGACCTGACCCAGCTCTCCGGCGTCGGGCCCAAGGCAAGCGCGGCGCTGGCGACGGCGGGGATCACGACCTATGCGGCGCTGGCCGAGGCCAACGAGCCGCAACTCCGGCATGCGCTGCACGAGGCGGACATGGTGCCGCCCGCCAACGTGGCGTCGTGGCCGATGCAGGCCAGCTATGCCGCGAAGGGCGACTGGCAGGGCCTGATGAAGTACAACAAGCGAGGCTCCGAGCCCGCCACATCACGACGCGACCAAGTCGAAGGCGGCCAAGGCCGCGGCGCCCGACGATCTGACCCAGCTCAATGGCATCGGGCCACGGATCTCCTCGATCCTGTCCGATGGCGGCGTGACCACCTACGCACAGCTCGAGCACACCGATCCCTCGGAGCTGCGCAAGATCATCGCCCAAGGCGGGGCACTGCCACCCTCGAGCCTCGATACATGGCCGACTCAGGCGTCGTATGCGGTACGGGGAGACTGGGCGGGCCTCGCGACCTACAACAGCCGCAAGTAGCGTCAGACGGGGCGGCCGTCCCAAGGCCGAGGCCGCCTCACGAGACAGACAGAGACCCTCCCCGTGTGGGGAGGGTCTCTTCGTTTCCAGGCGACACGGCTAGTCGACGTACTGCAACGGCGTGACGACGAAGTCATCCGGCAGCTTCACCCCGGTCGAATTGCTCACCGCGCGGTCCTAATGCCGGCGCCGGCGAAGGTGGATCAGCGGGAGGGCCAGCGCGAGGAACGTCATGACCAGATACACCCCGACGGCAGCGACCGGTGCCACGACGGCAAGCGCGATGGCAGCGACGTTCACAGCGATCAGGATCCATCGCTGACGGACCTTCGCATCCAGGGTTTCGTCGGCGACACCGTCGATGACGAGTGAGCGTTCGCTGGCGATGTAGAACATGAGGAGGCTCAGGCAGAGCGACGCCAGGAGCACGTTAATCCCGTAGATCACGACCGCGGCCTCCACGTCCGGACCCGAAAGGTGGGTGACCATCAGGTTGGTCGAGAACGGGAGGACGCCGACGAAGAGCAGCATCAGCAGGTCGATCCCGTAGGCCAACGTGTCGGCGTGCCGCATCAGCTTCGTCATCCCGGCGTGGCTGACCCAGATCCCGCCGATGAACACGAAGCTGATCAGATACCCAAGGAACTCCTGCCACTGCTCGGCGAGAGCCGGCACCAGTCGACCGCCGACAGCCGGGACCGAGAGCTCGAGGACGAGCAGCGTGATCGCGATCGCGAAGACGCCGTCGGTGAACGCGTTGAAGCGGTCGAGCGGCAGGACATCGGCGGCTCGCGACGTTCGACCGCCGGCCCCCGATCCTCGGTCAGCGGGGTCGGTCATGGCGTCACTGGGCTATCGCCGGGATCCTTTGGATCACGGCCGGGCGCTCCGTCGGACTTGGCGGCGTCAACCAGCACGTCGTGAAGCGTCATCGGCCGGCCGCGGCAAGGATCGCCGCGAGGTCGTCGACGTGGTCCTCGTAGTGCTCGGTCGTCTCGGTGAGGAAGAAGCGCTGGTGATCGCCATGCTTGAGCCAGCGGCTCTCGGGTACGACCGTCAGATAGCCGCGGAGCTGCCCCGGCAGCGTGGCGAATTGGGCGCGCAGGTCGTCCATCGAGAGCGATGCCCAGCGCGCGTCGATCTCGGCGTTCACGACCTCTCCGCCGCGCGTATCCCAATCCGCGTCCGCGCGTTCCCTGGCTGGACTCGTCTCGTTCACCGCAAGCTCGGTGGCGACGGTGAGGGCCACCTCGTGCCCGGACAACAGGTGGCCCATCAGCTGGCGGCCCGACCAGCCGTGGGCGCCCGCGATCGGGACGCTGAGCTGGTCGTCGGTCAGGTCGGCGAGGGCCTCGAACGGCCGGAAGGCGTCACGCTCCTCGTCGAGGAATCCGGGTGCGTCGAGGTACATGCCATGCATGATACCGTCGCGACCCGGTCCGGCCGGCTCGGTGGAGGCGGCCCCTAGGGTCAGCCCGCCGGGCGAATCAAGCTTCGCGCTTTGCCCGGGGATCAGGAGGGTGGCGGGTTGTTCTGCTGCTGCGCGAGCTGCTTCTGGACCTCCTGGTCGATCTCGTTCTGGCGGCGCTGCCGAGCGCGCCGGACCACGATCAGGCCCATGATCCACGGCCAGATGAGCGCCACCACCAGGCCGACGAGGATCGCCAGTGCCCAGTTGGGCGTGGCCGGTGTCGCCATCCCGCCGGAGAGCCAGTACACGATCAAGAAGGCCACCACTCCGAGGATGATCCCGGTGATCCGCCGAATCATTGCGAGCCCTCCATCCCTCGGGCAGCCTCGCGGATGCGGCGCAGCGCCCGTGCCCTGAGCCTAGGCGCAGCGGGGTCGGCCCGTCAAACGGATCGAGTGTCATGAACTGACTCGGCTGCGTACCAGGAGGTGTCGGATAGACCGAGCGTCGGGTTCTCGGTGAGTCAGCCTGTCGCCGGTCGGCGCGGCGACCTACAACTCCCCCGCTTCCATCATTCGCTTGAGCGTTTCGAGACCGCGAGCCCACGCCCTGCCGTACCACGCGGCGAAGAATGGTCCGGCGATCCGGGAGGCGCCCCGGAGCGCGAACTCCGTGGTGACCTCCACGAGCGTCCCATCGCCTTCGCGCCCGAAGACGAGCGTGCCGATAAAGGGGGCATTCGGCGACGTGCCCGCGATCACCGCCCGGAAGGGCGAGTCGTACTCGGTGACCGCGGCGTCGTTCTCGGATCGCCTGCCGAGCATCCGCACCACGGCATGCCGCGTCGAACCGACCCCGTGCGGCGGCGGCGAGGTCCAGTGTTCCTCGACGTCGCCCGGAAACCAGATCCCGGTCGTCTCGACGTCGGTCAGGACCGCGAAGACGTCCTCGATCGGTCGGCGGATCGTGATCCGGTTCGTGACGCTCGACATCGGACCGTCGCCTCCGCTTCCTGGAACTGCCTGGATCGATCCGGTTCGCTCATGCCTCGGATCGGCCCGCTGCCGCATCGCCGAGTCGGTCGACGGGCTCCTCGTCCGCGACCATCACGCCGAGCCCGACCGGACAGCTCACGCCGGTCGAATAGTCCGGGCAGGAGCCCAGGGGATTCCCAGATGGGTCAGGCTACTGCCGGGCGCCAACCTACCTCGCTGGAGCGACGATGAGAAGGAGAGCACGCAGCGGTGCCACGACGAGCGGGATGGGAAGCTGAAACAGCACGGCCAGGCCAATCGTGACCGGAGTCGTCACGAGACCCACTACCCTGCCGTGACGGTTCCGCTTCCACAGCCAGAAGCCGGTGACGGCATCAACCGCAGACACACCGATCAGAACCCAGGCGAGGGACCGGCCAAGGGGAGTCAGCCGGTCGGCGCCCATCCCGGGGATCGTGCTGCCCAGGAGGCGCCAGCCGAATGGCGTCATCGGCAACTCACCGCGCCGGTCGTGATACGCGAGGATCGCGAGCGTCGATACGGCGAAACCGAGGCCGGGCACAAGGTAAAGGATGGCGATCGTGCGACGAGCCACGCGACGACCTCCGAGTCACCGATCAGGCAAGACGGCAGTCTAGCCCTTTGGCGAGGGCGCCCGATAGCAGCGGGCAGCAATGCCTCGATTCACTCTTGCCTGACGATATCGACCGAGATCTCCACCGCCGGGATCGTTCCCCTGTTCTCGAGCCAGTGGGTCGTGTTCCGATCCTCGGGCCAGCCCACTCCCGGCCCATAGTCGGTCGCGACCCCGTTTCGATGGTCAGTGATCGTTCCTTGCAGGATATAAACGGTGCCTGGTCTGCCTTTGTGGTCGTGGATCGGGCCGAAGACGCCTCCCGGCTCGATGGTCACCATACGCATACGAAGTTGGCGCCGTTCCATACCCTCGATCTCGCGGGCAAGGTCGACCGTTGCAAGGATCTCCACCGCGACACCCTTCGTCTCAGGTGCCACCTGTTCGTTGCTCATCGTGCTCTCCTACCTGCAGGTCGAGGTCCGTCGACGATCGGGCGGCCCTTCAGACGTGCCAGACGTAGCGACCGAGACGATACGCGGTCACCCCTGTTCACCACGCGCGATCGCCTGACCGCGCTCGCGGCCCTCGTGTGGGCGTAGCACCCGATCAGCCGTCGCCCGGAAGCACGACGGTCACACTCGGCGCCTAGACTGGCGTCAGGTCGACGAACAGAGCGGCCCCGATGAGCATTCGCCGGCCCCATCGGAGGTCCAGCCGTGGGCAAGACATCCGCCCTGATCGACCAGCGACCGACGCCGGCCGATCCGCTGCCCGGCGTGTCGGTCGATCGCAGCATCCCGGGTCCGAAACGGACGCTCCCGCCCGAGCTCGGCCCCGACGCGATCGCCGTGCTCGAGGGCCGCACGTTCATGTACTCCGACTCCGTCGGGGACGTCCCGAAGGGCTCGATCGGCGGGCTCGTCCACGCCGACACCCGGTTCCTGAGTCGCTGGACCCTGACGATCAACGGAGCGCCGTTCCTCGTCCTGCGTGGCGGCGCCGTCGACTACTACTCGGCCGAGTTCTTCCTGACCAACCCGCGACTCGAAGGCCTCGAGGCCAACAACGTGGGCCTGCGCCGGTTGCGCTTCGTCGGCAACGGCCTCCACGAGCGGCTCGAGCTCGAAAGCTACCGCGACGAGCCCGTCAAGATCGAGCTTCGGTTGGCGGTGGACAACGACTTCGCCGACCTGTTCGAGATCAAGGACCGGGTCCGGGATCGCTCGGACCAGATCGTCCGCACGCCGGCGCCCGACCGGACCGGCCTGACCTTCCGCTACACGAACAGGACCTTCACGGCGAAGACGACGATCGCGATGTCGGCCGCGGCGACCCGGATCGACGCCGACGGGTTCACCTGGACCATCGAGCTGCCGGCTCGCGGCCGCTGGATCTGCGAGCTGCATGTCCCGCTCAAGCTCGGGCCGCACGAGCTCCAGCCGATCCATGAAGGCTTCGGCGACGTCTTCGCGCCCGACGCCGACGATCCGGTCGAGAGCTGGCTCGCCCGGTTGCCGCGGCTCGAGTCCGACTCGCACCTGCTCGGCGAGGTGGTCGCTCGGACCGCACGCGACCTGATCGGGCTCCGGATCGACGTGAAGTACCGGAAGGAGACGATCAGGCTGCCGGCCGCCGGTTTGCCCTGGTTCCTCACCCTGTTCGGGCGGGACACGCTCCTCAGCGCCTACCAGACGGTGGCGTTCGGGCCCGGGCTCGCTCGCGGGGCGCTCGTCGCCCTGGCCGCGCTCCAGGCGGACAAGACCGACGACTTCCGCGACATGGAGCCCGGCAAGATCCTCCACGAACTGCGGATGGGCGAGCTCACCAGGCTCGGGCTCAAGCCGCACAGCCCGTACTACGGGAGCGCCGACGCGACGCCGCTGTGGCTGATCCTCCTGTCCGAGTACTGGCGCTGGACGCGTGACGAGAAGCTGGTCGGCGCCCTCCGCCACAACGCGCTGGCGGCGCTCAAGTGGATCGACGAGTCCGGTGATCGGGACGGCGACGGCTACGTCGAATACGGGACGCGCTCGTCGCAGGGGCTCGGCAACCAATGCTGGCGCGACTCGTACGACGGAGTGCAGTTCGCCGACGGGACGATCCCGGTCCTGCCGATCGCGACGGCCGAGATCCAGGGCTACGTCTACGACGCCAAGCTCCGGCTCGCCGAGCTGGCCGACGGCCCGTTCGCCGATCCTGCCCTGGCGACCCGACTCCGAAGCGAGGCCGCGAGCCTGCGCGAGCGCTTCGAGCGCGACTTCTGGATCGACGCTCGCGGCGGCTACTACGCGATCGGGCTCGACGGTGACAAGCGCCAGATCAATTCGCTCACCTCGAACATCGGCCAGCTGCTGTGGACGGGCATCGTGTCCGAGGAACGCGCCGCCATCGTGGCTCGCCAGCTGATGTCCGACGCGCTCTTCTCGGGCTGGGGCGTGCGAACCCTTTCGACCGACGACGCGGGCTTCAATCCGATCGGCTACCACCGCGGCACGGTCTGGCCCCACGACAACTCGCTCATCGCCCACGGCCTCGCGCGGTACGGCTTCCGCGACGAGGCGAACCGGATCGCCCTGGCGATGCTCGACGCCGCGGCGTTCTCGGCGTATCGGCTGCCGGAGGCGTTCTCGGGCTACCCGCGCGCGCTCGGCCGCTTCCCCGTCCCGTACCCGACGGCGTGCAGCCCGCAGGCCTGGGCGACCGGGGCGCCGCTCCTCCTGGGACGGGCGATGCTCGGCCTGGAGGCTCGCGACGGGCAGGTCACCCTCGATCCGGCACTCCCCGACGAGATCGGCCGAGTCGCGATCCACGGGCTCCAGGCGTTCGGCGCGCGCTGGGACATCGAGGCGATCGGCCGGAACAGCCACGTCCGACTGGCTCGCGAGTAACGGCCGTCCTCGGTCGGGTCATCTCCAGCTGATGGTGGCGACTCAGCGGAGCTGAGATGCCTCGGAGCGAGGCCTCCCTCGGATCAGTCGACGTACTGCAATGGCGTGACTGCGAAGTCATCGTGCATCTTCACCCCGGTCGCGTGGTTCGGGCAGTAGCCCCCGGGGTTCCTGGTGGGCGAAGGCACCACGCATGCGAGCTCCGTCGAACCCCGCCGATGCGGGCGCCGAGCGTCATTGACGACCGGGTGTAGGGTGACCCGTCGCTGTTGGATGTGAGTAGGAGCCGGGCCCATGATCGATCATGATCGGATGAAGCAGGTCGCGGACGGCTACACCGCTGCCTGGAACTCCGGGTCAGCGGAAGCCGTCGCGGAGTTCTATGCGGCTGATGGCCGGATCGTCATCAACCGAGGCGAACTCTGGGAGGGGCGTGCGGGCGTCGCGCGGATGGCGGCCGGCTTCTACGCCGATGTCCCCGACCTCAGTCTCGTCTGCGACGGGCTGCGCGTCGCCGGCGATCACGTCGTCTACCTGTGGACCTTCACGGGGAGCCACTCCGCGAGCGGGAATCCGCTGCGGGTCGTCGGGTGGGAGGAGTGGGACGTGGACGCGGACCTCCGCGTGAAGTCGTCGCGCGGTTGGTATGACGCCGAGGATTACGCGCGACAGGCCGCGGGAGGATGACTGGTCCGCACCGCCAGAGAAAGGTGCGCACGCCGAGGCCGATCGGCCGAGCATTGAATGAGGCGCACCAACGCCACCTCGGCCTCGACGCAAGCTCAGGGCAGCGGGCGGATGACCGTGGCCCGAAAGGGCCCCGCCAGCACTTCGCGCACCGGACCATAGGCACCAGCGGCCATGCTCTTCTCGAGGTGCGTCGTCCGTGCTTCTGGCGACTCCCAGTCGGCGATATCGATGAGCAGGTCGGGGTCATCGAGCAATTCGTAATACGTGCTGCCGTGGTAGCTGCTCGGTCGATCGCGTGCGGCGAGCTGCTCGATGACCGATCGCAGCCCGTTCCGACGCCCCGGCTTGGCCTTCAGCTCGACGATGACCTTGACCGCCGTGGCGTTCCTCCCTCCGAGTCCTCGGTCCGGCCGACCCGCGGCTACGCCGGCAGGCTTTGTAGCGACGGGCTCCGCCGGAAAGCTCCCGCCTGTAACCGCCCAGGCTCAGTCGATGTATTGGAGCGGCGTGACCGCGAAGTAATCCGGAAACCTCACGCCGGTCGAGCGGTTCGGGCAATACCCTGACCCATCTGACACACGGGTCACTGTATTGCCGGAGCGAGTTCGTGCTTTCGTCCCCTGGCTCGGGCGTCTAACCGCCGAGCTCGACGATGCGACCCTTGATCGGCCCGGCGTCAGGGTATTCCTCGCCGTGCGCCAGCCCGATCCCCTGCAATCCGAGCCCTGTCGCGGCTGCGTCGGTCATGAACAGGTAGGGGCGGGCGCCGATCCTGTCGCGCACGGTGTTCTTGAGCAGCCGATGGGCGACGGTCACGGCGGGCCCGAGCAGGTCGCTGCCCGATCCGACCGACTGGCGGACGGCCGGTCCGCGATGGAGGACCGCCTTCAGGTCCAGGTGCGCGACGGCGGGACATGCGACGCAGATGTGATCGTGCGCGGGGATCGCCCGTGTCCGGGCGTCGATGAACGCCCGGTACGTCCCGTGGATCGTCTCGAGGACACGATCGCCCTGGCCGTCGAGACCGGCCGCCGGGGCTGCGGCGAAGACGGCATCGCCTTCGAGCTTGACCAGCGCGAGATCCGGTTTGACGCCTTCGATGACGGAGCCCAGGAGGTCGCCCAGGATCGAATACGCAGCGGGGATGCCGCCGCTGAAGTCGAACCCGTGCTCCTCCTCGACGCCCGACATGAAGCCGGTATAGCCGGAGATGTCGGCCAGGAAGAGGTATCGCTCGCCTGCGGCGGCTTCCGCCCCGCTCGGATCCGGTCGGACTGCCTGTGCCACGTGGCGATGATAGCCGCGGTCAGCCCCGGGCGAGAAGGTCGACCAGCTGCCTACCCCAGTTCTCGAGTGACCCGATAGCACCCGGCGGGCGCGCTGCGCGGAACGAGTGCCGGACACGCGGCGGTCGATGCCCATGGTCCTCGGCCACCAGCTTGCGGTGGCATCCGTCGCAGGTCAGCGCACTCGCCGCGGGTTCCACGCTCGCCGTGTCGTCGGTCACCGCGCCGCCCCCCAAGGTCAGTCCACGTACTGCAGCGGCGTGACTACGAAGTCATCGGGCAGCTTCACGCCGGTCGCGTGGTTCGGGCAGTACCCGCCCGGGTTCTTGTCGAGGTACTGCTGGTGGTAGTCCTCGGCGTAGTAGAACGGCACGGCGTCGACGATCTCCGTGGTGATCGGGCCGAAGCCGGCGGCCCGGAGGCCCTCGGCGTAGGCGTCCCGTGACGTCTCGGCGATCCGGCGCTCCTGCTGGTCGCCGACGACGATGAGCGACCGATACTGGGTCCCGGAGTCGTTGCCCTGGCGCATCCCCTGGGTCGGGTCGTGGTCCTCCCAGAAGACCTTGAGCAGCTGCTCGTAGGTCACCCGCGCCGGGTCGTAGGCCACCAGGACCACCTCGGCGTGGCCGGTCCGGCCGGAGCAGACTTCGCGGTAGGTCGGGTTCGGGGTGGCGCCGCCGGCGTAGCCGACCGCGGTCGAGTAGACGCCGGGCGTCTTCCAGAACGCCTTCTCGGCGCCCCAGAAGCAGCCGAGCCCGAAGATCGCGGTGCGGATGCCCTGCGGCCACGGCGGGGCGATCGGCACGCCGAGGACCGTATGACGGTCGGGGATCGCCAGCGGCGTCGCATGACCGGGCAGGGCCTCCGCGGGGGAGGGCATCGACGGGGTCTGGCGGAAGAAGCGCATGGCCGAACGATAGCCCGGCCTCGTCTCGACCGCATCCGGCCGCCCCGGTCAGTGGACCCGGGAGGCCATCCCCTTCCAGAACGGCTCGCGCAGCTCGGCCTTGAGGATCTTGCCGGTACCGCCCTTGGGCAGGGCCTCGCGGAACTGGAACTCCTTGGGCACCTTGAACCGGGCCAGGTGCGCCCGGCAGTGGGCCTTGAGGTCCCTGGCGCTGGCCTCGGCACCGGGCTTGAGGACGATCAGGGCGATCGGCACCTCGCCGAACTTCTCGTCGGGCGCCGCGACCACGGCCACCTCGAGGACGGCCGGGTGGGCGGCGATCGCGTTCTCCACCTCGACCGAGGAGATGTTCTCGCCGCCCCGGATGATGACGTCCTTCGAGCGGTCCTTGATGAGGACATCGCCGTGCTCGTCGATGATCGCCATGTCGCCGGTGTAGAGCCAGCCATCGCGGACCGTGGCGGCGGTCGCTTCGGGGTCGCGGTAGTAGCCGTCCATCACGGTGTTGCCCCGGACGAGGATCTCGCCGATCTGCTCGCCGTCGGGTCGGACGTCGCGGCCCTCCGGGTCGACCACCCGGACCTTGACCCCGGGCAGCGGCCAGCCGGTCATCGCCTGGCGCTCGAGCCGCCGCTCGGGCTGTGCCTTGGTGAGATACCGCCGCGGCGTGGCGAGGGTCACGATCGGCGACGTCTCGGTCAGGCCGTAGCCGCAGATCGCCGAGACCCCGAGCTGTTCCTCGAGCGCGGTCACCAGGGCCGGCGAGGCGGGTGAGCCGCCGATGATCACCTGGCGGAGGCTGGACAGGTCGTGCGAGGCTCGCCCGCTGTGGTGGAGGAGCGCGTTGAAGATCGCCGGCACGGCCAGCAGCCGGGTCACCCGGTAGCGCTCGACGTGCTCCATGAGGCTGACCGGGTCGAACTTCCGGAGCATCACGTGGCGCCCGCCGATCATCGTCAGGAAGTGCGGCGTCCCCCAGCCGTTGACGTGGAAGAGGGGCACCACGTGAAGGACCACATCGTCCTCCTCGAACGCGATCCCGAGCTGGGCGTAGAGGGCATGGAGATGGAGCTCGCGATGGGTCATCGCCACGCCCTTGGGGAGGCCGGTGGTCCCGCTCGTGTAGAACAGCTCGGCGATCGCGTTCTCGTCGATGTGGGTCTCGATCGGGTCGGTCGAGCCGGTCGCCAGGAGGGCCTCGTACTCGTGCCCGGCCAGCGCCCCTGCTTCGCCGTCGAGGACGACGAAGGTCGGTCGTCGGCTCAGGCCGGGCGCGATCGACTCGACCAGCGGCGTGAAGTCGCGGTGGAAGGCCACCACCGACGATCCGGCGTGGTCGAGGATGTAGCCGATCTCGTGCGGCGCCAGCCGGATGTTGACCGGGTTGAGGACCGCCCCCGCCTCGAGGACGCCGTAGTACGCCTCGAGGAGGTGATGGGTGTTGTAGGTGATGAACGAGACCCGGTCGCCGTTCTCGACCCCCAGCCCGCGCAGGGCATGGGCCAGCCGGTGGGTCCGCTCGCCGAAGGCCCGGTAGGTGAACGAGAGGTCGCCGTCCACGACGCCGACCTTGTCGCCGAAGAAGGTCGCGGCGCGGTCGCGGAACTCCAGGACCGACAACGGAACGAACATCACACGCCTCTCAGCTCCGGAGTCCACGACGACGCGAGCGCCACCCGAGAGTGTGCGCCACGGGACCGCTCGTCCGCCCGGACGAACGGGGGGATGGCGGGCTTCCGCCGGCTCCTGCACTATCGACGGTGACCGATGGAGACGGTGAACGATCAGGAGCCGGCCGCCCGACCGACGAGCCGTCTCCGGCGTGCCCGGGCCCTGTTCTTCAGCCTGATCCCCGGCGGCGCGATCGTCCTCTCGATCCTGACCCTGGCCGGCTACGTCATGGGCCTCGTCCGGGACCGGGTCTTCGCCCACAGCTTCGGGGCGAGCGGCGAGCTCGACGCCTACAACGCCGCGTTCGTCCTGCCCGAGCTGGCCCTCGACGTCCTCATCGCCGGCGGGCTGGTGGCGCCGTTCGTGCCGATCTTCACCGGGCTGGCGAACGAGGCGGGTCGCGAGGCGCGCGAGTTCGGCCGGACGATCCTGACCTACGCCGTCATCGTGATGGCCGTCGCCACGGGGCTCCTGGCGATCTTCGCCCCGCAGACCACGGCGATCATCGCCCCCGGGTTCCAGGGCGCCCAGCGCGACCTCTACATCCAGCTGTTCCGACTGATGTGCGTGACCCCGGTGATCTTCGCCGCCTCGATCGTGCTGGGCGAGATCCTGGTGGCCGAGCGGCGCTTCTTCTGGTACGGCCTGGCCCCGCTCTTCTACAACGCCGGGATCGTCCTCGGGACGCTCCTGTTCGCCGACCAGTACGGGATCTACGCGGCGGCCATCGGCGCGGTGATCGGCTCTCTGGCGCACCTCGGCATCCGCCTGGTCGGGATCAGCCGGACGTCGTTCAGGCCGCGGGTGCGGCTCGGTCTGCGGACGAAGGGCCTGGCCGAATTCGTCCGGCTGATGATCCCCAAGATGGTCAGCCATCCGATCGAGCCGCTGACCTTCCTCTTCTTCACCGCCCTCGCCTCCACCCTGGTCCCCGGTTCGGTCAGCTCGGTCAGCTTCGCCCGCAACTTCGCCAGCGTGCCGGTCAGCCTGGTCGGCGCCTCGTTCGCGATCGCCGCCTTCCCGGCCCTGTCGGCGCACTTCGCCCTGGGCGACCGCCGAGCATTCGGCCGGACGTTCGGGACGACCCTCCTGTCGATCACGGTCATCACCGTCGTCGGGTCGGTGGTCCTGTTCGTCATCGCCGAGTCGGCCATCCGGCTCCTCCTGGGTGGCGGCGCCTTCGACGAGGAGGACATCGCCCGGACCGGGATGGTCCTGGCCCTCTTCGCGGTGGCCGTCCCACTCGAGAGCCTGACCCACCTCCTGAGCCGGGCCGTCTACGCGACCCATGAGACGCTCCTGCCTTCGATCGCCTCGGTCCTCGGGTTCATCGTCACGGTCGCCGTGGCGGCGTGGCTCGTCCCCTCGGGGATCGTGGCCATCCCGGCCGGCTTCGCGGCGGGGATGGCGGTGAAGCTGGCGATCCTGGCGATCGTCCTGGCGCCCCGGATGGCCCGGATCGCCCCGCCGGGCGCGGCCCGTCGCCGACCGATCCTGCTGCCCGGCCTGACCGAGCCGGTCCGAGGGCGGCTGGCGACCGCGATCATGGGGACGACCCTGGTGGCCCTGACCGTCGGCGCGATCTTTGCGACCAGTCGGGCCGTCTCGGGTGTCTCGAT
Source organism: uncultured Chloroflexia bacterium (assembly GCA_963809595.1). Classification (GTDB taxonomy): domain Bacteria; phylum Chloroflexota; class Limnocylindria; order Limnocylindrales; family CSP1-4; genus Chersky-267. Next base: position 756,024 of record CAWEKG010000004.1, read on the forward strand.
CGGGGTCGGGCCGGCGGTCACGCCGTGGGCCCGGGTGAACCCGCCGGCCAGCGACCTCCCGACGCCGCCGGTCTCGCTGGTCAGTCCGAGCCCGGCCGCGAGCGGCGACGGTCCGACCGCGAGCCCGGGACCGAGCGGAAGCGGCGGCTCCGTGGGCGGGTCGCCGGCCAGCTCCGAGCCGAGTGCAACGCCCGCCTCGCCGACCCCGAAGCCGGGTCCCTTCTCGATGGACCTCTACCAGCCCGGCGACTTCGTCGGAGAGTTCACCGACACCTGGTGCGTGGCGGCCGCGATGCAGACCTCGATGAACATCATGGACACCGGGGCCGACCGGTCGCGCGAGCTCCAGAGCCGGCTGTTCAAGCTCGGCCGATCGATCGCCCCGGCGCCCGACGGCGCGTCCGAGCCCGAGGCCTGGGCTCAGGGCCTGGCCCAGCTCGGCTACGGGAACTACGAGGTCCGGGTCGCCGGCTCGATCAAGGGGGCGGTCCGGATCGCCGCTCGGCAGATCCGGCTCACCGGCCGGCCGGCCGGGCTGATGGTCTGGCGTGGCGCCCACTCCTGGGTGATGTCCGGATTCGACGCCACTGCGGACCCGGCGGCCGGCGACTACCAGATCACCGCGGTGAACATCGAGGACGTCTGGTACCCGCGGTTCTCGACCATCTGGGGCTACTCCCGGAAACCGGATGCCAGCTACAAGGTCGAAGACCTGTCGGACGACTTCCTGGCCTGGAAGCGCCCCCGGGGAAGCTACCCGGACAAGGACGGCAAGTACGTCGTGGTGGTGCCGGTGCCCTGACGGCCCCGACCGGCGTCGACCTGGTGGGCGCCATGGCCGACCCGGCATGAGCGTGATACCGTCTCGGGCGCGGGCGGGAGTAGCTCAGTCGGTAGAGCGTCAGCCTTCCAAGCTGAATGTCGCGGGTTCGAGACCCGTCTCCCGCTCCAACCCACCGGAACGATGGCCTCGCCAGCCGTCCGGTCGTCGGTCGGCTACCCTTGTCGAACATGACCCAGAGCAGCGGATCGGGCGCGCCTTCCCAGACCTCGACCGGCGGCGGCCGCCGAGGCCGGCGGCGCGCGGCCCAGGGCAGCGGATCGGGTTCCGGTAGCTCGACCGGCCTGATCCTCGTGGGGATCGCCGCCCTCGCCGCCATCGCTCTGGCTGGCGCAGCGCTCTTCCTCGAGCTCGGTCGCCCATCGGCGTCCGGGGACGCCTCGTGTCGGACGATCGCCTGGCGAGCACTCCCGGCGGCCGACACCCTGCCGGCCGGCTGGGCGATCTCCGCGAGCGGCTTCTACTCCGATGGTTACGGTGCCTCCTTCGCCGGGCCGGCGGCATCCGCCAGCCCGGCCGTCGCGCCGGCCGTGACCCTGCGGGTCAGCTGCTTCGGCGCCGATGGCCACCTGGCGCTTGTCCGTTCACGCGATGGCGATGTCGCCGCCGGTGGGAGCGAGGTCCCCTTCGCCGACATCGGCGACGAGTCGATCGCGACCCAGGATGCCAACGGCGCCTCGACCTCGGTCTATATCCGTCGGGGACCGCTCGTCGCGAGCATCGCCGCATCGTCCGGCGTGGATGCGGCCGACCTGGAGCAGGCGGCCCAGGCGGTGGACGATGCGATGGTCGCCGCCCAGGGCGCGGCAGGCGCCGGCGCCGAGGTCCCGGGCGATACCCTCGGTCCGGCCGAGTCGGACGTCATCCCGAGCGACGCCGGGGCCTCGGGTGACCTCGCCTCGGACATCCCCGAATCGCACGACGCTCCCGACCTCGAAGCGCTCCTGCCCAAGACGGTGGCCGGCGCCGCCCTCACCAGCCAGAGCACGAAGGGCCTGAACGGCCTCGGCGACGATTCGGCCACCCAGGCGCTGGTGGCCCGGCTCCAGGCCCTCGGCAAGAGCGCCGATGACGTCGAGGTCGCTGAGGCCTATGACCCGAACGGGACCGTGGACGCGGACATCGTCGCGTTCCGGGTCAAGGGTCTTGCCGCGGCGGCCCTCCACGACGCCCTGACCCAGAGCTGGCTCACTGCCGGTGCGTCCGGCGTGACGACGACCCAGCAGACGATCGCCGGCCGGAAGGTGACGGTCATCGACTACGGCGACGGGAGCTCCCGCGACTACGTCTGGGACCAGGGGGATGCCGTCGTCGACCTCGTGACCTCGGACGAGACGGTCGTCGAGAAGGTGGTCTCGAGCTTCAAGTAGCCCGCAGGTTCACCGCGCGCGGCGGGACCGCCGGGGGCGGCCGGACCCGGCGCTCGGTCAAGGTCGCGTCGAGCCCGCCAGCGTCGTCGTCGGGAACACGGTGACCGTCGCCTCGATCGTTCGATCGGTCTCGGCCCGGAGCTCGGCCATCAGGGTCGCCATCGGCGGGATCGGGCCTTCGCCCTGGATGGCCGCCGTGACCGTGTCACTCTCGGCCTGGAGGCTGATGACCTGGTAGCCGGAACCGGCGAGCCAGTCGTCGATCGCCGCGTCGGCCTGGCCTCGGAGGATCTCGTCGCTCGCCACGTGATAGCTCTGGATCCCGAGCGGGATGCTGACGAGGACCAGGGACAGGACGATGACCGCGATCGAGCGTCGTCGCGCGGCCGTGCTCACCTGCGCCAGCGCCACCCGGGGATAGCCCATCAGGGCGAGGAGCACCACCCCCGCCCCCACGATCGCCACGAAGTTCGTCAGGAAGAGGAGGAAGGCACCCCCGGCCAGATCCGGCTCCCCGGCCGCCAGGCAGATCCCAGCGGCCGTCAGCGGGGGGACCAGCGAGACGGCGATGGCCACGCCCGGCAGGGCGTCGGAGACGTCCTCGCGACCCAGGGCGAACGCCCCGGCGGCGCCGGCCGCGAGGGCGACGACGAGGTCCAGGATCCGGGGCGAGGTCCGCGCCATCACCTCGGGGGTGATCGCGGACCCGGCCGGGAAGATGGCAGCCGTCAGGTAGCCGATCGTCATGACGACGGCGACGCCGACCAGGACGATCGCCACGGACCGGACGACGTTCCGGCCGTCGCCGGTGATGATGGCGACCGAGGCGGCCATCATCGGGGTCATCAAGGGCGCCACGATCATCGCCCCGATGATCACCGCGGTCGAGTTCCCGATGAGCCCGCCGGCGGCGATGATCGTCGAGAGGACGAGCAGGACGAAGAACCGGGCGTAGCGGTCGCGGACGGGTGGCAGGCTGAACAGGAGCTTGTCCTGGAGCCGCTCGAGGTCGACGGCGGTGGTCGGGCCCCCATGGAAGATCTCGCGGAAACCGCTCACCCCGCGCTCCTCTCTACTCCAGTCATGCAACCCGGCTGGGCCGACCCACCGCCGGCCGGTCCGTCCGCCACGGAGGCCTCGCTGTCAGTCCGGCCCGGCCACTCCGGGTCCGCGCTCGGCATCGTCGATCGCGGCGGCGTCTCGCTCGGCAGCCTCGCGTTCGGCTGCCTCGTCGGCGGTGTCCTCCCAGTCGACCCAGGCCACGTCGTGGGAGCCGAGATAGGCCTTGACCGCCGCCCCCGTCGTCGAGAAGAACTGCTCGCGGCCGATCTTCGCCTCGAGCTCGTAACGGCGGAGCCACTCCTTCACCGGGGTCTTCATCTCGGCGAAGACGAGCTCGATCCCGGCGTCGTCGAGCTCCTCGCTCAGTTCCTCGATCATGTCGGCGGCGGTCGAGTCGACGTCGGTGATCGGTTCGGCGGCGACCACCACCCAGCGGGCCGGCGGGTGGGCCGCGCCGACGATCTCCCGGACCCGCTCTCGGAACAGGTCGGCGTTGGCGAAGAAGAGGGGGGCGTCCCAGCGGAACAGGACGAGGCCGGGGATCTGGTGGACGTCCGGGTGGCTGGTCACGTCGTGGTAGCCCTTCAGCCCGTCCACCCGTCCGAGGACCGCGTCGTGGGGGCGCCAGGCGCGCCGGATGAAGTCGAGCAGGGAGAGCCCGATGGCGATCGCGATCCCGGCGATGACCCCGAAGAAGGCGACCGCCAGGAAGGCGGCCATCGAGAGGAGGAACTCGGACCGCCGGATGTCGTAGAGCCGGCGCAGGCCGGTCACCTCGAACAGGCTGAGGGCGGCCGAGATGACCACCGCGGCCAGGGTGGTCGAGGGCAGGTTCGCGAGGAGGGCCGGGAAGAACAGGAGGAGGAGCACGATGATCCCGGCGCCCACCAGCCCGGTGAGCTGGCTCTTCGAGCCGGCGGCCTCGGCGACCGGCGTCCGGGAGGAGCTGCTGCTCACGGAGAAGCCCTGGAACATCGCCCCGCTGACGTTCGCCACCCCGAGCGCCACGAGCTCCCGGTTCGGGTCGACCGTGTAACCACCGCGCACGGCATAGGTCCGGGAGAGGACGCTGGTGTCGGCGAACGAGACGAAGGCGATCCCGATCGCGGCCGCCATCAGGGTGGAGATGTCGCCGAGCTGGATGGGCGGCAGGCTGAACGGTGGCAGGCCCTGGGGGACGGCGCCGACCACGGACAGCACGTCCTGGAGACCGAACACCGAAACGGCTGCGGTCGCGCCGATCACCGCGATGAGCACCCCGGGGATCTTCGGCGCGAAGAAGCGGCAGCCGAGGATGACCACGAGGCTCGCTCCGCCGATGGCCAGCGCCGCCGGGACGACCTCACCGGCGACGATGCCCCGGACGGTCGCCACGACCTCGGGGATGAGCCCCTCGGCCGAGATCGAGAAGCCGAGCAGCTTGGGCACCTGGCTGACGAGCACGGTCAGCGCGATCCCGTTCATGTAGCCGTAGCGGACGGGCTTGGACAGGAGGTCCGTCAGGAACCCCAGGCGGGCGAGTCCGGCCCCGATGCACAGGGCCCCGGTCATCAGGGCCAGGACCCCGGCCAGGCCGACAGCCTCGGGCGACCCGGCGGCGGCCAGGGGCAGGATCGCCGCGGCGATGAGCGGGGCGAGCGACGAGTCCGGTCCGAGCACGAGGATCCGCGAGGGGCCGACGATCGCGTAGGCGATGAGCGGGAAGATCGTGGCGTAAAGCCCGGTGATCGCAGGCAGGCCGGCCGCGGTCGCGTAGCCCATCCCGGCCGGGACGAGGAGTGCGCTCAGGACGATGCCGGCCACGATGTCGTTGGCGAGCCACGAGCGGTGATACGTCCGGAGGACGGTCAGCCCGGGCAGCCACGAGGCGGCCCCGGCGATGAGCCGGGCGGCGGCACCGGGGGACGGGCGCGGGCCCGGGGCCGGCGCGGCGTCCGGTTCGGAGGACTGGATCGTGGTCACCGGGTCATCATCCGCCATCCGGGCGGGTGCAGGAACGGGTTGCCCGCAGCGGTCCCCGACCCCTACCATGTGCCGACGGCGTCGAAGGCGCGCGGGCTCAAAGGAGGCGAGTCCACCGTCGACGACCCGGACGACACCGACCGCGGTGGGATCCGGGCTCCCGTCACGGAGGATCCGCCCGCGATGATCACCCGACCCGACGGTCGCCCGCCCCTCGCTCCCGTCTGGCTGGGCAACGCGGCCGCCCTCGGCTGGCGGATCCTCGTCGTCTTCGTCCTCGTCGTGGTCCTCGCCGAGTTGACGGTCATCCTGGGCACGGTGGTGGCCTCGATCCTCTTCGCGGCGATCGTGGCGGTCCTCTTCGCACCCGTTGCCGCCCGACTCCGGGACCGCGGCTGGTCGCGAACGAAGACCGCCGGAGCGGTGACCCTCCTGGCGATCCTCGTGATCGGGCTCATCGTCGTGGTCCTGGCCCTGGCGGTCCTGCCGTTCGTGCCCCACATCGTCGACGCCCTCCAGGCGGGGATCGCCCGGCTCCAGGCGGACGTCGCCGCGTCCGGTCAGTCCAGCCAGCTGGACCAGACGGTCGCCACGGCGAAGTCCAATGCCGAGGCCTGGATCGCTGATCGGCTCCTGGGCATCGCGAGCTGGGTGGGGATGGCCGTCACGGTGACGATCCTCGGCAGCATCACGACGTTCTTCCTGCTCCAGGACGGCGACAAGGCGTGGGTCTGGGCCCTCCAGGCGGCCGGCGACTGGCAGCGCGAGCGGATCATGGACAGCGGCGACTCGGCCCTGCGCGGCGTTGGGATCTGGCTCCGCGGCACGGCGGTCCAGGCGGCCGTCGACGCTGTGACCGACTTCCTGTTCCTTGTGGTGCTCGGCGTGCCGGCCGCTCTAGCCCTGTCGATCTTCGTCTTCTTCGCCAGCTTCATCCCGTATCTCGGCGGGATCCTGGTCATGGCCGTCCTCCTCCTGGCGGCCTATGCCACCGGCGGTCTCGGCGCGGCCGGCGGCCTGTTCGTGGCCGTGATGGTGGTCAATGTCTTCCAGACCTATGTCCTCGCGCCGCGCGTCTTCAAGGGCGCGGTCTGGATGCACCCGGCCGTCGTTCTCATCGCCCTGCCCATCGGTGCCACCGTGGCCGGGTTCGTCGGCCTGTTCCTGGCGGTCCCGATGGTGGCCTTCGGGTTCGCGATCGTCGGTGCGGTCATCGACGCGATCGGCTTCAGCCCGAGCGACGCTCCGGAGGTCTCCGACTCGATCGTGCCGGTCTGGCTCGACCGGCTGGCCCAGTGGAGCTGGCGGATCCTCATCGGGCTCGGATTCCTGCTGGTGGCCGTCCTCCTCGCCGTTCAGGTCCCGATGGTCCTCATCCCGGTGACCCTGGCGATCATCCTCGCCGCGACCTTCGCGCCGGTCTATCGCCGTCTCCGAGACCGGGGCTGGAGCCCGACCAACGCCGCCGCGACGGTGACGGTGACCACGATCGCGGTCACGACCGTGGTGGTCATCCTGACCGTGGCCAGCCTGGCGACCGAGATGGAGCCGGTGGTCCAGGGCGCGATGGCCGGGGCGCAGCAGCTGGTCGACTCCAGCTCAGACACCCTCGCCTGGCTCCAGCCGGTGGTCGAGTCGTCGGGCGACGTCCTCCGCGAGGCAGCCCACGCCCTCGTCGCCGGGTCGGTCGGGCTGGCGGTCATCGTGGTCATCGGGGTCCTGCTGACGTTCTACTTCCTGCGCGACGGCTCACGGCTGTGGTCCTTCGCGACGGCCCGTCTCAGCGACTGGCGGCGGGCGGACGTGGACGCGGCCGGTGGTCGGGCGGTCAGCATCCTGGGCGGCTACATGATCGGGACCGGGGCGATCTCGCTCTTCGGGGCGGTCACCCAGTTCCTCATCATGTGGCTCCTCGGGATCCCGCTGGCCCTGCCGCTGGCGGTGCTGGCCTTCTTCGGCGGGTTCATCCCGTACATCGGCAGCTTCCTGACGACGGGCCTCGCCTTCCTCGTGACCGTGGCCCTCGGGACCCCCACCGACGCCCTGATCATGGGTATCTACACGCTCGTCTTCAACATCGTCCAGGGCAACTTCGTGGCCCCGATCGTCTACGGCCGGGCGGTCAACATCCACCCGGCGATCGTGCTCCTGGCGATCCCCGCCGGGATGGCCCTGGCCGGCATCGCCGGGATGTTCCTGGTGGTCCCGGTCATCGGGGTCATCGCGACCACCTGGCGGATGGGGCTCCGGGTCTTCGCCGACGGGCCCGTCGGCGACAACCCTCCGGGCGGCGGCGCGCCGGCACTGGCGGCGCCGGCCATGGTCGACGCGACCGGCTGACCTCGGGACCCGGTTGGCCCCGGAATCGGCGATCCCGCGCCGACCGGGTCGACGCGGGATCGTGATGCCGAGTGAAGCGGCCCGCTGGCCGCCCCGGGTCAGGAGGCCATCAGCTTGGCCTTGAGGTCCTCGAACTGGGCGTCGGTGATCGTGCCGGCGTCCTTGAGGGCCTGGAGCTTGGCCAGCTCGTCGGCCTTCGAGACGCTCGTGACGGCCTTCTGGCTGGCCTCAGCCGCGGCCATCATCTGGACGTCCTGGGCGGTCACCTTGGGCCGCATGAGGATGTAGGCCAGGATGCCGATGAACGGGATCCAGAAGATCACGATGATCCAGATCACCTTCCAGCCGCCCGACAGGTCGTTGCGCCGGAAGATGTCCCCGAAGATCGCGATGAAGATCCAGATGGCCAGGAAGACGAAGAAGAAGAACACCATCGAGAAGACGATGTCCCAGAAGGTGATGTGGTCCGTACCGACCTGGTTGCAGGCCGCCAGGAAGACCGTGGTGGCAGCGATGAGCAGGGCGATCGGCCCCTTCTTCAGCGCCTCACGGATGGCGGATGGACTCGACACGGACTTCCTCCTCGTCCCCAGGGGTCCCGGGGATACTCGCGTCTACGGCTGGGCTGCAGGAACACCATCGTGGCGTCCCCGGCGCCGATTGCGGCCCCAAGGGTACAGCGCGGGGAGAGCCGACAGCAAGGCGCCGGCGCAAGGACGCGGCGCTGGCCGCGATCGGGTCGACCGAGATCAGGCGTCGAGGCCCGGGGCGGCCGCCACGTAGGGCACGTAATCCGGCCACCACATCGATCGATCGACCTCGGCTTCGAGATCGGTCCCGGCCGGCAGCCGCGAGATCCCGGCGGCGACGGCCTCGCGAACGACGGCGACGGCGACCGCGCGGGAGACCGAGCGGAGCGACTCGACCGAGGGGTAGAGGGCGCCGGCGGCAAGGCGCTCGGGAGCGACGGCCGAGGCCAGTGCCCGGGCCGCCGCCAGGACCATCCTGTCGGTGACGACCCGAGCCTCGGCGACGATCGCCCCGAGCCCGAGCCCGGGGAAGACGAAGACGTTGTTGGCCTGGCCGATGACGTGCTCCACGCCATCCACGACGACCGGCGGGAATGGGCTCCCGGTCGCGACGATCGCGCGGCCGTCGGTCCAGACCAGGATGTCGGAGGGCGTGGCCTCCGTCTTGTTGGTGGGGTTCGACAGCGGCAGGACGATCGGTCGCTCGCACGAGGCGGCCATCGCCCGGATGACCGGCTCGGGGAACGTGCCGGCCGTCCCGGTCGTGCCGACGAGGACCGTCGGCCGGACGCGCTCGACGGTCGCGAGGAGACCAGGGATGTCGGTCGATCCGAGGTCGAAGCCGTCGGTCGCGCAGTCCGCCAGGGACCGGGCGAACTCGAGCTTGGTCGGGTCGAGGTCGGTCCGGCCGGCGTGGACCAGGCCGTGGGAGTCGACGAGGACGAGGGCCCGAGCGACATCCTGCTCGCTCGCGCCAGCCTCGCGCATGGCCAGCCGGAGCAGCCGGGCGATCCCCACCCCGGCGGCGCCGGCGCCGGCGAGCACGAACCGGGCCTGGATGAGGCCGTCGATCCCGCCGAGCCCGGCCAGGACCCCGCCCACGACGACCGCCGAGGTGCCCTGGATGTCGTCGTTGAAGCTGCAGATCCGATCCCGGTACCGGTCGAGGATGCGCAGCGCGTTGTGATGGAGGAAGTCCTCCCACTGGATGAGGCAGCCCGGCCAGACCTCGTCCACGGCCGCGACGAACGCCTCGACCAGGGAGTCGTAGGCCTCGCCCCGGAGTCGCGGAGCGCGGTAACCGAGATAGAGCGGGTCGGCCAGCAGCTCGGGATTGTCGGTACCCACGTCGAGCGAGACGGGCAGGGTGAGCGAAGGGTGGATCCCGCAGGCGGCGGTGTACAGGGCCAGCTTGCCGACCGGGATGGCCATGCCCCCGGCCCCCTGGTCGCCCAGCCCCAGGATCCGCTCGTTGTCGGTCACCACGATCAGGCGGACGTCGTCGAACGGTCCGTTGCGGAGCAGCTCCGGGATCCGGTCGCGGTCGGCCGGGGTGATCCAGGTCCCCCGGGTCCGCCGGATGATGTGGCTGAACTCCTGGCAGGCCCGGCCCACGGTAGGGGTGTAGACGATCGGCAGGAACTCCTCGAGATGCTCGGTGAGGACCCGGTAGAAGAGGGTCGCGTTCCGGTCCTGGAGGGCGGCCAGACCGATGTAGCGCTCGAGGTCGTCGCCCTTGCGCCGGAGGTGCTCGACCTCCAGGTCCACCTGTTCCTGGATCGTCAGGACCCGGTCCGGGAGCAGGCCGTGGAGCCGGAAGACATCGCGCTCCGCGGGCGGGAAGGCGAGATCCTTGGTCAGGAGGCGGCTGCTCAGGAGGGCCGATCCGTAGCGGTGGATCGGGGCGGGTCGGCCGGTCATCGCCGCGTCGAGCGGGGGCCTGAAAGGTCGCATCGCCGGTCATCGTAACGACCGGCGAGGCCGCCGCGACCGGTCCGGCCGGGCCGCGAGGGCGGGCCATTCGGCCCGAAGGCGGCCCGTCCGGGACTACCATCGCGGGGATGGTCATGGAGCGACTCCAGGAACGATGGGCGAGGATCCCACGGCCGGGCCGCGCCGGGGTCGCGATGGTCGTCGGCCTGGGCCTGGCCACGGTCGTGGTAGCCGTCCTCGAAACGCTCGTCCCGGGCCTCTCGGCCGCGCCCGTCTACCTCCTGGCGGTGCTCTCCGTCGGGCTGCTCGCCGGCACGGCTCCGGCCGTCGCCACGGCCGTGGCCTCGTTCCTCGTCTACGACTTCCTGTTCGTCGAGCCCTACTACACGCTGACGATCGCCGACCCGGAGGAATGGCTCAACCTGCTCCTGCTCCTCGCCGTGGCCCTGGCCATCGGGCGTCTCGCGGCGATCCAGGCCGCCCATGCCGAGGAGGTCGCCGAGCGCGCCCGGGAGGCCCAAGACCTCTTCGGAGTCAGCCGGTCGCTGGCGACGAGCCGGAACCTCACCGAGGCGGCCGACGCGGTGCTGGAGCGTCTCCGGGTGTCCGGGGCGATGGACCGGATCTGGCTCGGCCTCGGCCCGACCCCGGCGGATGAGCGGATCGTCGCCGACACCGCCCCCGGGCATCCCCTGCCGGTCCCCTCGTGGCAGGTCGTCCTCCAGCGGACTGCAGGCGATGAGCCCGCTCGATGGACCCGGACCCACGTCGCGTCGACGCCGGTGCGCCGCCGGGGTTCGGAGGGGTCGACCGTCTACCGGATCCGACTGGAGGCGCCGGGCGAGCAGTTGGGCTCGCTCTGGGGGCTCCGCGGTCGCGACCGGCCCGAGCCCGATCGAGCCGAGACGCGGATCCTGGCCGCCGCGGCCGACCAGCTCGGACAGGCCGCCCGACGGGATCGGCTGGTCGCGGACGCCCTCGAGGCCGAGGTGGCCCGTCGGAGCGAGGCCCTGATGACCGCCCTGCTCGACTCGGTCTCGCACGACCTGCGAACCCCGCTGGCGACGATTCGGGCGGCAGCCGGGAGCATGCTCGACGCATCGGTGAGCTGGACTGACGAGGAGCGGGCGGAGTCGCTCCTTGCCATCGACAGCGAGGCCGAGCGGATGAACCGACTGGTGCGCAACCTGCTCGACCTCAGCCGGATCGAGGGCGGGGCGCTCCACCCGGACCTCGAGCCGCACGACCTCGACGAGTTCCTCGGCGCGATCCTCCGGCGGCTGGCGATGGCCGAGACGGTCGAGGTCCTCGTCCCCGACGACCTCCCGCCGCTGCTGGTCGACTCGACGTACCTCGACGAGGTCCTGACGAACCTCCTCGAGAACGCCAAGCGGTACGGGGGCCGGGTCGTCCGGATCCGGGCCGCCGAGGCGGATCCGGCCACCGTCGAGATCGTCATCGAGGACGACGGGCCCGGCGTTACGGAGACCGATCGAGGCCACCTGTTCGACAAGTTCTTCCGGATCCGGCGCCCCGGCGAGGGCGCCCGCCGGGGGATGGGGATCGGGCTGACCGTGGCCCGCGGACTGGCCCGCGCGATGGGCGGGGAGATCACCGCCCAGCAGAGTGAGCTGGGCGGGCTCGCGATGTGCGTCCGGGTCCCGGTCGACCATCTGCCCGCCGAGGACACGGTCGATCGAGGTGTTGGCGGGACCGCGGGGGCGCCCTCGTGACCGCCGACGGCCCGCGCCTGCTGCTGGTCGAGGACGACCAACCCGCCCGGCACCACCTCCTGACATACCTCGAGCGAAGGGGCTACCACGTCGATGAGGCCGGTACGGCGGCCGAGGCGCTCCGGCTCTGGGACGCGCATCGGGCCGATGCGATCCTGCTCGACCTCGGCCTGCCCGACCGGGACGGGCTCGAGGTGATCCGACGGGTCCGGCGCGAGTCGGTCGTCCCGATCATCGTCCTCTCGGCCCGCGGCGAGGACGTCGACAAGATCGCCGGCCTCGAGGCGGGCGCCGACGACTACCTGGCCAAGCCGTTCTCGACCGACGAGCTGAACGCCCGGATCCGGGCGGTCCTCCGACGGGTCGGCGGCCTCGAAGCCGCGCCCGACGGCACGCTCCACCTCGGTTCGATCGAGCTGGACCCGGTCCGGCGCGAGGTCCGGGTCGGCGGTGCGCCGGTCCAGCTCACCCCACGCGAGTACGAGCTGCTCAAGGTGTTCATGACCAACCCCGGCCGGCTCGTCACGAAGGGCCGCCTGCTGAGAGCCGTCTGGGGGCAGGGCTACGCGGAGGAGAGCCACTACGTCCACGTCTACGTGAACCGTCTGCGCCGGAAGCTCGTCGCGGTCGACCCGGATATCCCGGTGGACGAGCTGATCGAGACGGAACCCGGGGTCGGTTACCGGGTGGCCGACCGCTAGTTCCTGCGGCCGGTCGGACCAACCAGGTGGATCTCGACGTCGGGCAGCCGGTCCATGAGCTGGTCGAGGAGCGGCCGCTCAAGCACGCGCTTGAGGCCGGCCGTCTGCCGGTAGGGCAGGACGAGATGCGTCGCGCGACGCGACCGGGCGACGCCCTCGAGGCCGGAGACCAGGTCCTTCGCCTCGACCCGGACGACCTCGGCGCCGAGATCGACCGCGTCGTCGACCGTCTCCTGGAGGTCGCGACTCCGGTCGAACGACTGGCGAGCCGATTCGGGGGTCTCGACGACGACCGCAACGAGCGCGGCGTGGATCGCGGACGCGAGGGTGGCAGCGCGGCGGACGGCCCGCAACGAGGCCGGGCTGCCGTCGACCAGAACCAGGACCCGATCGGTGACGAGCATCAGCTGCTGTCCGGCGCTGATGCCCTCGAGCTGACCCTCGACCCGCTGGGCGACGAGCCGCAGCGAGAGCTCGCGGAGGGCGGTCAGGTTGCCCTCCGTGAAGAACTTCTCCAGGGCGACCTGGGTCCGCTCCGGCGGGTAGACGTTGCCGTGTTTCATCCGCTGGCGAAGGGCGTGCGGGCTCATGTCGACGAGCTCGATCTCGTCCGCGCCAAGGAGGACGTCGTCGGGCAGGCGCTCGTTGACCGGCGCCCCGGTGATCGTCGCGACCGCGTCGGCGACGCTCTCGAGGTGCTGGACGTTCATCGTGGTCACCACGTGGATCCCGGCGTCGCGAATGACCTCGACGTCCTCCCAGCGCTTCGTCCGGGTCGATCCCGCGATGTTCGTGTGGGCCAGCTCGTCGATCAGGGCGACGGTGGGCTTGCGGGCGAGCACGGCGTCCGTATCCATCTCCTCGACGACCACTCCCCGGTACTCGATCCGCCTCCGGGGCACGATCTCGAGCCCGTCGAGGAGGGCCAGGGTGTGCTCCCGGCCGTGGGCTTCGACGAAACCCACCACGAGGTCGGTCCCCCGGGCGACCCGGCGGTGGCCCTCGTCGAGCATCCGGTACGTCTTGCCGACCCCGGGAGCCATCCCGAGGTAGATCCGGAGCCGACCGCGCCCGCCGGTCTCCTCGGAACGGAAGCGAGCCAGGAGCTCGTCCGCCGAGGGCCTGACGTCGAACGCGTCGCGCTCCGGATCGCTCACTTCAGGAGCCCGTCAAGGTCGAGGTTGAGCAGCAGGACGTTCACCCGGGGCTCGCCGAGGAAGCCCAGGAAGGGCTGGCTGGTGTGCCGGGCGACCGCCGCCTGGACGTCGGTCTCGGACATCCCACGCGCCTTCGCGACCGTCGCGACCTGATACTGGGCCGCCGCCGGACTGATGTCCGGGTCGAGGCCGGAGGCCGACGTGGTCACGAGATCGACCGGGATCGGGGCGTTCCCGTAGGTCGCCTGCATCTGGGCGACCTGGTCGGTGATCCGCTGGATGAGGTCGCTGTTCGTCGGGCCGAAGTTCGAGCCGGCGGAGCCGCTCGCGTCGTAGCCGTCCTTACCGGCGGCGGAGGGCCGACCCGTGAAGTACTTCGGGTCGCTGAACGCCTGGCCGATCAGACTCGAGCCGATCGTCCGGCCGTCCGAGGCCACGACGAACGAGCCGTTGGCCTGGTTCGGGAAGGCTATCTGGGCGACCGCGGTGACCGCCGCGGGATAGACGATCCCGGTGACGAAGGTGAGCGCAAGCAGGATCGCGATCGCGGGCCAGAGCTGGTGTCTGAGGAAGTTCGTCATGTCCTGTCGTCCTATGCGAGGTTGAGGGCCGTGATGACGATATCGATCGCCTTGATCCCGAGGAACGGGGCGATGATCCCGCCGAGGCCGTAGATGAGCAGATTGCGCTGGAGGAGGACGCTGGCCGGCGCCGCCCGGAAGCCGACCCCGCGGAGGGCCAGCGGGATGAGCGCGACGATGACCAGGGCGTTGAAGATGACCGCCGAGAGGATCGCGCTCTGGGGCGTCGACAGGCCCATCACGTTGAGGGCGTTGAGCTCCGGGTAGACGCTCACGAACATGGCCGGGACGATCGCGAAGTACTTGGCGACGTCGTTGGCGATCGAGAAGGTCGTGATCGAGCCGCGGGTGATCAGGAGCTGCTTGCCGATCGCGATGACCTCGAGCAGCTTGGTGGGGTCGGAGTCGAGGTCGACCATGTTGGCCGCGTCCTTGGCCGCCGAGGTCCCGCTGTTCATGGCCAGGCCGACGTCGGACTGGGCGAGGGCGGGGGCGTCGTTCGTGCCGTCGCCGGTCATCGCCACGAGGTGACCGTCGGCCTGCTCCTTGCGGATGAAGCCGATCTTCGCCTCGGGGGTGGCCTGGGCGATGAAGTCGTCGACCCCGGCCTCGCGGGCGATCGTCGCCGCGGTCCGCGGATTGTCGCCGGTGATCATCACGGTCCGGATGCCCATCCTGCGGAACTCGGCGAAGCGCTCGACGAGACCCTCCTTGACGGTGTCCTTGAGCTCGATGACACCGAGCGCGCGACCGCCACTCTCGAGGATCAACGGGGTGGCCCCCTGGTCGGCGATCCGATCGGACTCGGCGACGACCTCGGCCGGCAGCGAGCCGAGTTTCTTCTCGATCGCGTCGACCGCGCCCTTGAGGATCGTGACCCCGGTGGCGGTGACGACGCCGCTGGTCCGCGTCTCGGCCCGGAAGGCGATCTCTTCCTCGATCTCCGCGGCGACCCGGTCGAACCCGGCCTGGTCGTCGGGACCGGCAGGCTGGCCGAGCGCGGCAAGACGGGTCCGGGCGAGCTCGACGATCGAGCGACCCTCCGGGGTCTCGTCGCGGATCGAGGCGACCAGGGCCGCCCGGACCGCTTCGGCCTCGGGGACACCGGCTGCCGGGGTGATCGTCGCGGCCAACCGGTTGCCGTAGGTGATCGTGCCGGTCTTGTCGAGCAGGATCACGTCGACGTCGCCGGAGGCCTCGACGGCCCGGCCGCTCATCGCCAGGACGTTGAACCGGGCGACCCGGTCCATCCCGGCGATGCCGATGGCCGAGAGGAGACCGCCGATCGTGGTCGGGATGAGGCAGACGAGAAGGGCCACGAGGGCGACCGTGTCCACGGTGATGCCCGCGTATTGGCCGAACGGCCGGAGGGTGACGACGGCCATCAGGAAGATGATGGTCAGGCCGGCAAGCAGGATCGCCAGGGCGATCTCGTTGGGGGTCCGCTGGCGCTTGGCACCCTCGACCAGGGCGATCATCCGGTCGAGGAAGGTCTCGCCTGGGTCGGCGGTCACGGTCACCACCAGCCGGTCGCTGACCAGGGTGGTCCCGCCCGTGACCGAGCTTCGGATGTCCGTGCCCGGCTCCTTGAGGACCGGCGCCGACTCACCGGTGATCGCCGGCCTCGTTGACGTAGCCGACACCCTCGAGGACGTCGCCGTCGCCCGGGATCGTCTCGCCCTCCTCGACGACGATGATGTCGCCCTTGCGCAGCTCGGACGAGCCGACCGATTCGAGGGTCCCGTCGGCCAGCCGTCGGTGGGCCGTCGTCTCGGAGCGCGTCTTGCGGAGGGTGGCCGCCTGGGCCCGACCGCGCGCCTCGGCGACCGCCTCGGCGTAGGTCGCGAAGAGGACGGTGACCCACAGCCAGAAGCCGATCTGGACCTGGAACCCGAGCCCCGCCGGGCCGCTGGTCGCCTGGAGACCGGTCAGGCCGGCGATCACGGTGAGGGTCACGATGACCGCCGTGATCTCGACCACGAACATGACCGGGTTCTTGATCAGGAGCCGCGGGTCGAGCTTCCGGATCGACTGGGGGAGGGCCGCCCGGAGCAGGTCCGGGTCGAGGACACCCCGCGGCCGCTGTGGTTCGCCGGTCGGCTTCTGGCCGCCGCCGACCACGAACCGCTGGAAGCGGCGCGTGCCACGGCCCAGGTCGACCGACATCAGTGAACGAGTGAGGCTCATGAGAAGACCTTCCCGGCATTCTGGAGGAGCTGCTCGACGATCGGTCCCAGCGCCAGGGCGGGGAAGAACGTCAGGGCGCCGACGATGATCACGACCCCGATGAGCAGGACACTCCACAGGACGCCGGTCGTGGGGAACGTCCCGAGGGATGGCGCGACCCGCCGCTTGGCGGCCATCGAGCCGGCCAGGGCCAGGATCGGGACGATCATCCCGTAGCGCCCGACGAGCATGGCCAGGCCGCCCGTGATGTTGTAGAAGGGCGTGTTGCCGGTCAGGCCGGCGAAGGCCGAGCCGTTGTTCCCGGTCTGGCTGGAGAAGGCGTAGAGGATCTCGCTGAACCCGTGAGGTCCGGCGTTCAGCGGTCCCGCCTGGCCTTCAGGGGTCACCGTCGCGAGGGCGGTGAAGCCGAGGATGCTGGCCCCGAGGACGAGGGCGACGAGCATCGCCATCTTCATCTCGTAGCTCTCGATCTTCTTGCCCAGGTACTCGGGCGTGCGACCGACCATCAATCCGGCGATGAAGACGGCGAGGATCGCCCCGATGACGAGCATCCCGTACATGCCCGCGCCGATCCCACCCGGGGTGACCTCGCCGAGCTCCATGTTGAAGAGCGGGACGAGACCGGCGATCGGCTGGGCGCTGTCGTGCCAGGAGTTGACTGCCCCGGTGCTGGTGCCCGTGGTGGCCGCCATGAACAGGCCACCGACGGCCGCCCCGAAGCGGGTCTCCTTGCCCTCCATGTTGCCGAGCGTCGCCTGGTCGACGCCGCCCGGGAAGAGAGGATTGCCCGCGTATTCGGTGTGCATCGCCAGGACGCCGCCGACCAGGAGGATCGCCGCCATGGCGCCGAAGATCGTCCAACCCTGGCGCTGGTCGCCGGCGTACTTCCCGAACGTGTAGGTCAGCGAGAACGAGCAGATGAGCAGCCCGAGGATCTCCAGCCAGTTCGTCAGCGGCGTCGGGCTCTCGAACGGGTGGGACGAGTTCGCGTTGAAGAACCCGCCACCGTTGTTGCCCAGCTCCTTGATGAATTCCTGGGAGGCGATCGGGCCGAGTGCGATCGTCTGCTGGGCGCCCTGCAGCGTCGTCACGGTGTGTGACGGATCCCAGGTCTGGGGGACCCCTTGCCAGACGAGGACGAGGGCACCGACGATCGAGATCGGAAGCAGGATGTAGAGCACGCCGCGGGTCAGATCGACCCAGTAGTTGCCGAGCGTGCGGGTGCTCCGCCGGGTCAGGCCACGGATCAGGGCGATCGCCACGGCCAGGCCGGTCGCCGCCGAGGTGAAGTTGCGGACGGCCAGGACGGCGGACTGGGTCAGATAGGTCGCGCCGGTCTCACCCGAGTAGTTCTGCCAGTTCGTGTTCGTCTCGAAGCTGACCGAGGTATTGAACGCGAGGTCCGGGGACATCGCCGGGATGCCACCCTGGTTGAGGGGCAGGACGTCCTGCAGGCGGAAGACGATAAAGCCCGCGACGATCGCGACCACGGCCATGACCAGGACGGAGATCGCGTAGCCCCTCCAGTCCTGCTCCGACGTGGGGTCGATCCGGCCGACCCGGTAGACGGCGCGTTCGACCGGGCCGAGCACCGGGCTCAGGAGGACCCGCTGTCCCTCCATGACCCGGTAGATATAGCCGCCGAGGAGCGGCGTGATCAGGAGGACCGCGATCGCGATGGTGGCAAGGGTGAGGAAATCACCAAGAGACATGCTCAGAAGTCCTCGGGGCGCAGCAGGGCCCAGAACAGGTAGATGAATACGAAGACCGTCGCCAGGCCGGTGATGATCTCGAGGAGGTTCATGAACGGACCCGGTCGCACAGGACCAGATAGGCGCTCAGGGCGATCACGCAGCCGATCGCGATGAGCAGGATCTGCAGGTCGTTCATTCGGGTTCGGTTCCTCCTTCTGGGTGGAGCAGACGATCGATCGTCGAGACGAGGGTTTCGAGGGGGAACGGCTTGGGCAGGTAGCCGGCAACCTCGAACTCCGCGAGGCGATGCGGGCTGACGTTGGTCGCGCTGGTGATCACGACCGGCGGCGAGCCGGCCGCGGCCAGCGACGGCCCGCGGAGCAGGTCCCAGCCCGTGTCGCCGGGGAGATTGAGGTCGAGCAGCACCAGCGCGGGGCGGAGGCCGGCGTCGAGGGCGAGGACCGCCACCTCCGCGGAGGCTGCCTCCTCGACCCGGTAGCCGCGCTTCCGCAGGTGGCGAACGAGGATCCGCCGCAGGCTCTCGTCATCCTCGACCAGCAGCAGCGTGCCGAGGCCGTCAGTCATCGGTGATCCGCTCGACCGCGAGGCCGGCTCCGACGTCGTCCGCGGTCCACAGGGGCACGATCCGCACGCCGGCCTCGAGGGCCATCCGGCGAGCCGGCTCGATCAGCTCCTCGCCGAACGACAGGCCGCCGATCGAGACACGCGGAGCCCCGCCCGAGGCGACCAGCTCGATCGCGTTCCGGACGAGCTCCATCTCCCGGTCGAGGGCGCGGACGGCCGGGTCGCTCGCCTCTGCGTGCGGCTCACGCATCGAGACGGCCGCCCCCGGACGGCCGGCGTCGGGTCGCGGTGGGAAGCGTAGGTTCGCGGTCTTCCATGGATCCAGCATCCGTCCGAGGTCCAAGAGGCCGGACCGCGGGTCGCCGTCGCGGGTCTCAACGATGTCTCAACGCGACGGGCGGCCCGCCCGCCCGCGTCTCGCTAGACTCGCCGCCATGGCCGTTCTCCCCACCGTCGACCACGCTCTCGTCCGCGAGCTGAAGGACCGCGAGGACGCCCGCTACCGTGAGGCCCATCCCCGGTCGCTTGAGCTGTGGCAGCGGGCCCGGCGGTCGATGCCCAACGGCGTCCCGATGGCCTGGCACCGGGGCAGCTATCACCACCTGCCGCCCTGGGTGGACGAAGGGCCACGGCGCCCGCTTCCGCGACGTCGACGGCCACACCTACAGCGACTTCAACATCGCCGACATGTCGATGTTCTGCGGCTACGCCCCGGAGCCACTGGTCCGGGCCGTGGCCGATCGGATGGCCCGCGGCCACCAGTTCCTCCTGCCGAACGAGGACGCGATCGTCGTCTCCGAGGAGCTCGCCCGCCGGTACGGCCTGCCGAAATGGCAGTACACGTCGTCGGCCAGCCAGGCGAACACCGAGGCGGTCCGGGTCGCCCGGGTCGCCACCGGGCGCGACAAGGTCCTCCTGTTCGACGGGAAGTACCTCGGCCATTTCGATGCGGCACTCGTCGAGCGCGGACCCGACGGTCGGCTCGTCCCGGAGGAGCGGGGGATGCCCCGGCACGTCGTGGAGGGGACGGTCCTCGTGCCGCTCAACGACCTCGCGGCGCTGACCCGGGCGCTGGAGGACCGCGAGATCGCCCTGGTCCTGACCGAGCCCGCCCTGACCAACAACTTCGGGCTCATCCTGCCCGACCCCGGGTTCCACGAAGCGCTCCGCCGGCTGACGCGCGAGACGGGCACGCTTCTGGCCGTCGACGAGACCCATACCCAGGTGGTGGGTCCGGGCGGACTCACCGCGAGATGGGGCCTGGAGCCGGACCTGGTCACCTGTGGCAAGTCGATCGCCGGCGGGGTGCCGTTCGGCGCCTGGGGGATGACCGAGCCGATCGCCGAGCTCCTCGAGCAGGTCAAGGGCCCGGACGGGGAGCGCTCGAACCTCGTGGCGATCGGCGGGACGCTCTTCGGCAACGCCCTGGCGATGGCCGCCGCGCGGGCGACGATGCTCGAGATCCTCACCCCGAAGGCCTACGCGAGCACAGCCCGGCTGGGCGCCCGGCTGGCCGACGGGATGCGGGAGGCCGTCACCCGAGCCGGGGTTCCCTGGCACATCCACCACCTCGGCCCGCGGGCCGGCTACACCTTTCGGCCGAGTCCCGTCCGGGACGCCGACGAGGCCCGGGCCTGCCAGGACGACCTGCTGACCCGGCTCACCCGGATCTGGCTGGCCAACCGCGGCGTCTGGGAGGCGATCGTCGGGGCCGGTCCCGTGGTCCCGGTGCCGGGCACGGACGAGGACGTCGACGCCTACCTCGCCGGCTGGGAGGAGCTCCTCGAGGCCCTCGCCCCGGGCGTGGCCGGCTGATCGGGGGTCGGCTCGCCCCGGCCGACCGGCCGCAGGGCGTAGACCCGGCCCTGCTTGAGGGCGAGGTCCTCGAGGTCGGTCGTGGTGCGCACGTCGTAGACGGCGAGCTCGACCAGCTCGTCGGTCGGCAGGTAGCGGCGACCGGGGTCGCCGACGAGGACGTCGATGCCCCGAGCGCGGGCCCGCTCGAGCCAGGGCAGGACCCGCTCGGCGAGTCCGGCGTCGTACCAGCAGTCGCCGGCCAGGATGATGTCGGTCTCCGGCGGCGTCTCGTCGAGCACGTCGCGGCGGACGACCGTGACCCGCCCGCCGGCGGCGCGAGCGTTGAGCTCGATCGCCGCGGCAGCGAAGACGTCGATGTCGGCGCCGGTCACCTCGGCCGCGCCGGCCCGAAGGGCGGCGATCGCGCACAGCCCGGAGCCGGAGGCGAGGTCGAAGACCCGTCGACCGGCCACGGCCTCGGGGTGCTCGCGCAGGTACCGCCCGAGGGCCAGCCCGCCACCCCAGGCGAACGCCCAGTAGGGCAGGGCGGCGTCCGGGTCGCCCAGCTCGACCTGGACGGCATGCCACAGCGGCAGGACCTCGTCCGCGAGGTGGAGCCGGATCTCCTCGAGCCCCGGCACCGCTCGCAGACGGGTGTGACGGAGCACGAAGGCGCGGGACGAGGAGGCCATCGTCGGACGGTTCAGCCCGCGACGGAGGTCGAGTAGCGCTCGAGGTCGGACAGGTGCGCCCAGGCGTGTCGGAAGTGCCCGCCGGGTCCGCCGAGGATCGAGCCGAGCACGGCTCCCGTCGACCGTCGGCTGCGCGGAGTGGGCGGTTCGCTCCAGGTCGCCTCGCCGAGGGCCTGGATCGCCTCGACGAGCAGGCGATGGATCTCGTCCGAGCGAGCGACGACCTCGGCCGTCGAGCGACGCCGATCTGCCTCGGCGGTCCGGGCGTTGATCGCCGTGAGCCCGATCGTCCGGAGTTCACGCAGCACGGGTGCGGTCCGCCCTTCGCGCCACGCCTCGAGCGCATCGAGGGCGTGAGCCTCCCACGAGGTCAGGTGGCCGAGGAGGTCGCGGGCCGACCAGTCGCCGCCGCCGATCGTCGCGGGCCGCTCGAGCTGGGCCGTGGTCAGGCGGTCGATCAGGGATCGGGTCACGGCCTGCCCCTCGTCGAGGATGGCCACCGCATCGCGCGCATCGGGCGTCTTCACCGGATCATCGTAGGCCACCACAGGGCGGATCCGCGGCGGTCGCTAGACTCGGCGGATGAGCGCGACACCCGAACCATCGTCCGAGCTGGTCCGTCCGGCGACCCCGGCGGAGCGGGCCGACCCCGGCGCGATGCACCGGGCGAACCGGGCCGCCTGGGACGAGGCGGCCGAGCGCTACGAGGGCTGGCTGGCCGAGGCGATCGAGCTCATCCGGGCCGGCGGCACGAACCTCCTGCCGCCGGAGCTCGAGGCGATCGGCGATCTCCACGGTCGCTGCCGTCGGGCGATCCATCTCCAGTGCGCCGGCGGTCGGGACACGCTTTCGCTCTGGAACCTCGGCGCAGAGGAGGTCGTCGGGGTGGACTTCAGCCCGCGGATGCTCGACCTCGCCGCCCGGCTGACTGCGGCCACGGGTGCCCCGGCACGTTGGATCCTGGCCGACGTCCTGGAGACGCCCCACGAGCTGGACGGCACGGCCGACCTCCTCTACACCGGTCGCGGCTCGCTGATCTGGCTCCAGGACCTCGACGCCTGGGCGGCGGTCCTCGCCCGCCTCCTCGCCCCCGACGGACGGCTGGTCATCTTCGAGGGTCACCCGGTCGAATGGCTGTTCGACGTGGACGAGGACGGCCACTGGTTCGCGACCGACTACGACTACTTCGGTGGGCCCGAGGCCTCGAAGGGCTGGGCTCCCGGCTACATCGAGCGGCTCTCGATCGACGAGGCCGACCAGAGCTGGAAGTTCGCCCGGAGCTGGACCCTGGGCGAGATCGTCACGGCCCTGGTCGGGGCGGGTCTCCGGCTGGAGCGCCTGGCCGAGCACCCGACCGACTGGTGGTCCGGACACGGCGACGCATTGCCCGAGGAGCGGGGCCGGATCCCGCTGTCCTTCTCGGTCGTGGCCCGGCGGGGCGACGGGTCAACGATCCGATGACCGTCGACAAGCGCGGTCGGACGAGCGCCGGCATCCTCCTCTACCGGCACGCCTCCGGCGGGCTCGAAGTCCTCCTCGCCCATCCCGGCGGTCCGTTCTTCGCGGCCAGGGACCGCGGCCACTGGACGATCCCCAAGGGCGAGCTGGATCACCCCGGCGAGCCGCTCCTGGCCGTCGCCCGACGGGAGTTCCGCGAGGAGACCGGGCAGGACGCCGGGCGACGCGCCACCGATCGAGCTCGGCGAGATCGTCCAGAAGTCGGGCAAGCGGGTCGTGGCCTGGGCGATCGAGGGCGACCTCGACCCGGCCGACGCGATCAGCAACACCTACGAGCTGGAGTGGCCGCCCCGCTCAGGCCAGTGGCAGGCCTTCCCCGAGATCGACCGGGTGGCCTGGTTCGACCTGTCCGACGGGCGGGCCCACCTCAAGGAGGCCCAGACGCCCTTCCTCGACCGACTGGCGGCCGCGCTCGAGCCCTGACCGGGTGGGTCTGGTCGCCGACGTCCCGAGCCTTCCTTCCCGTGCCGCGTTCGGCTAGTGTGACGCGGTGACGAACATCCGGCCGACACTCGCATCATCCCGGCGTCGAGCCGTGCTCGCGCTCGCAGCCGTCGCGCTCCTCCTGGCCGCCTGCAACCCGTCGACCCCGGGCACTCCCACGCCGGTGGGTCGGTCGGGCATCGACGGCCCGGCTCTCGCGGTGGTGGTCGCCCACCGCTGAGCCACGGTCGACCTGGGGCCCTCGGGTCGCCTTGACCAGGCCCGCGATCGCGGTCAGCGCGCCCCGGCCATCCTCGGGAACGGCGACTCGGCCATCTTCGCCTCGAAGCGTCGCGCCGCGAGCTCGAGCTTCTCGAGATGCTCGGCCAGCTGACGGCGGGCGTCCTCGGCGGCCGCATCGAGACCGCTCAGCTCGAAGATCCCCCAGTGCCGGATGACCGGCATGAGGACCTCGTCGCGGTGGACCCGGAGATCGTAGATCCCGGCCTTCGCGATCTGGGCCGCCTTGCGCAGGAAGCCCGGGATCGCCGCCCCCGGCATCTGGAAGGCGAGGACCTCGTCGACGATCGCCCGCACGGCGGCCGACGGCTCGAGCTTCAGGGCCGCCGAGATGATGTCCCGGTAGAAGACCATGTGGAGGTTCTCGTCGGCCGCGATCCGGACCATGATCCGGTCGGCCACCGGGTCGTCCGAGTAGCGGCCGGTGTTGCGGTGGGCGATCCGCGTCGCGAGCTCCTGGAAGGTGACGTAGGCCAGCCCGTGGAGGGTATCCGGGGAGTCGTGGTCGTAGCCCGTCTGGAGCTGGGTCATCCGACCGCGCTCGAGGGCGACCGGGTCGATGTTCCGGGTCACCGTCAGGTAGTCGCGCAGGACGATCGCGTGGCGCCCCTCCTCGGCCGTCCAGCGGCCGACCCAGTTGAGCCAGGCCCCGTCGCCGTCGCCGAACATCCCGTGGATGAGCCGGTGATAGCTGGGCAGGTTGTCCTCGGTCAGGAGGCCGATCTCGAACGAAGTCTGGGCGACCCCTGTCAGCCGCGGCTGGTCAGGCGTCCAGGGCTCCGTGTCGAAGTCGCGGCCGAGCCGGTACGGGATGAAGTCGTGGGGGAACCACTCCTGGGCGACCTTCTCGTGCCGGTCGAGCAGGCGACCGGCCTCGGGCTCGAGCTCGAGCAGGAGCGCCCGCTCGTCATAGCCCGCTCCGCCGTCCTCGGGCGGCCGGGTGCCCTGATCCATCGTCATCTCGTCCGCAGCTCCATCGGGGGACAGATCCCCGACCGCCACGACGGCGGTCGACGAGACCGATCCGGCCCACCATAGCCGGTATCGGCCGAGACCTCCTGCGAGACGATGCATCCGTGCACGGACCGGACCCGCCTGACGTCGCCGAACCGGCGTGACGGCGCGCTGCCGTACCATGCCGATCGGGCCCGATCCCGCCGACCGAGACGCCGGACGGGACCCCCCGGGAGAGAGCCGTGCGCCCCTGGTCGAGAACGTTCCGCGGTCGCCTCGACGAGCTGACCATCGAGAGCCGCGCCCTGGCCGGCAACCCGCTCGGTGATCCGTCGGAGCGACCCGTCTGGGTCTACCTGCCGCCCGGTTACGACGACGAGGCTGACCGCCGCTACCCGGCGATCTACCTCATCCAGGGGATGACCGGCCAGATCGACATGTGGCGCAACCGGTCCGCCTTCCGGCCCACGACCCCGGAGAACCTCGACGCCCTCTTCGCGGGCGAGGGACCGGGCGAGGGCGCTCCGCCGGCGGCCATCGTCGTCTTCGTGGATTGCTGGACCTCGTTCGGGGGCAGCCAGTACCTCGACTCCCCCGGGACGGGGAACTACCACACCTACCTGTGCGACGAGATCGTCCCGTTCGTCGACGGCCGCTATCGGACGCTGGCCGACCGGGACCACCGCGGGATCACCGGCAAGTCGAGCGGCGGGTACGGAGCGATGATCACCCCGATGCTCCGGCCGGACCTCTTCGGCGGTCTTGCGACCCATGCCGGCGACGCTCTCTTCGAGGCCTGCTACGGGCCGATGTTCGCCGGGGCGGCCCGGGCGCTCCGGGACGGCTACGACGGCTCGATCGAGCGCTGGCTGGCCGACTTCCGGTCGCGCCCGGCGTTCACCAAGGCGGCCGACGAGTTCCTCCTCGAGTCACACGGCTACGCCGCCTGCTACTCCGCCGATGACGACGGAACGATCCGCCATCCCTTCGATCCGGCGACCGGCGAGCTCATCCCCGAGGTCTGGGCCCGCTGGCTGCGCTGGGACCCGGTCCGGATGGCCCGGACGCCCGAGGGCGCGGCGGCTCTCCGGTCGATGCGGGCGATCTACATCGATGCGGGGAACCGGGACGAGTACTTCCTGGACCTGGGCGCCGAGGCGTTCCGCCGGGCCTGCCAGGCGGCGGGCGCTCCCGAGCCGTTCTTCGAGCTGTTCGACGCGAAGCACGGCGGCATCGAGTACCGCTACCCGATCGCGATCCGCTACCTGGCCGAGCGGCTCAGCCCGTAGCCGTATACCTGCTTCGCCGAAGGGCGGTGCGCCCGGGAGGGCGCGCGCTCAGGAGGGTGGCGCCGCGCGACGCTCCTGGAGCGCCTTGACCAGGACCACGACCCCGAGCCCGATCACGATCACCGGCCAGAACCGATCCCAGTTCAGCTCCGGCAGGTCCATCTCGAACGTGTTCGTCAGGAGGTAGTACCCGCCGACGAAGAGGAGGATCGCCCCGAAGAAGATCGCGCCGAGATCCAGTCGGCGTCGTCGTTCGTTCATCCCAGACCTCCGATCCGACCGAGTCTGCCCTGCGGGGCATCACTTCCGGTAGGGCCGTTGGTCGATACCCGCACCGACTCCCGATCCTCAGCCGGGTTCCGGGAGCCCCGCGATGAACGCGGCCGTCCGGTCCAGGACGTCGTCGAGGACCGCCTTCAGGCCGTGGCCCAGACGCGGGTAGGTGACCAGCTCGCCTTGGGGCAGGCCGGCCATGGCCTCCTGGAGCAGGTCGATCCGGGCGAACGGGTCGGACTCGCCGGAAAGGAGGAGGGTCGGGCAGGGGATGTCCGGCCAGTGACCGACCCGCGGCCCCAGCTCGGGCGTCCCGGGCCGGTGAAGCGGGTAGGAGAAGCAGACGAGACCGCGATAGCCGCCGGCCGCGCCTTCCGGTCCGTCGGCGGCCGCGGCGGCGGCCAGGCTGGCCACCCGCCCACCGAACGAGTGACCCCCGACGACCACCCCGGGCCGGGGCGGCGCCAGCTCGAGCCAGCGCGGGACGACGTCCTCCGCCTTCCGACGGGGCAGGTCGAGGGCGATCGCCTCGATCCCGCGGGCCCGGAGCCCGTCGACGAACGGCTGCATCGTGACGGCCGAGCCGGACGCGCCGTGCCCGAGGTAGACCCTGATCGTCATGGCCGCACCATACGCGGCTCGCCGGACTACCATCAGGGCCCATGCTCGAGCCCATCGCCGGGACCCCGGCGCCGCTGATCCGCATCGGAGCCCTGACCAAGCGGTTCCCGGGTGTCGTGGCCCTCGATGCGCTCACCGTGGACCTGCCGCCCGGGATCGTCGGCCTGGTCGGGGCCAACGGGGCCGGCAAGAGCACCCTCATCAAGATCCTTCTCGGCCTGCTCGGGCCGACCAGTGGACAGGTCGAGGTGATGGGCTACGTCCCGTGGACGCAGGGCACCCACCTCCGGCAGTTCGTGGGCTACATGCCCGAGCACCCGGCCCTGCCGCCGGACATCAGCGCGACCGAGTTCGTCGCCCAGGCCGGCCAGCTCTCGGGGCTGCCGGCGAAGGCGGCCCGGGAGCGGACCGCGGATGTCCTGCGTCACGTGGGGCTGGCCGAGGAGCGCTACCGGCCGATCGGCGGGTACTCGACCGGGATGCGCCAGCGGGTCCAGCTGGCCCAGGCGATCGTCCACGACCCCCGGCTGCTCCTCCTCGACGAGCCGACGAACGGGCTGGACCCGGCCGGTCGCGACGAGATGCTCGGGCTCATCCGCCGGACGGGGACCGAGTTCGGGATCGCGATCGTCCTGGCCAGCCACCTGCTCGGCGAGATCGAGGCGGTCTGCGACCACCTCGTGGCGATCGACGGCGGGCGCCTCCTCCGGGCGGCGCCGATGGCCGAGTTCACGGCCGAGACGGGGATCCTGACCGTCGAGGTCGAGGACGGCCGCGACGCCCTGGCCGCGGCCCTGGCCGCCCACGGGCTGCGGGTCCTCGACCGCTCGGACGACGCGGAGCGGAGCGTCCGGATCGCGCTCGACGGCGGGGCGCCGTTCGACCTCGTGCGCGACACGGTCGCCGACCTGGGTCTGCCCCTGGTCCGGATGGAGCGCGGTCGGCATTCGCTCGAGGACCTGTTCCGGGACGACCTGCCGGCCGGCGCGATCTCGGGTCCCGTGGCCGCGGCCGGGGCGAGCTCGGTCGGGCCGACCTCGGGTGGGCGGTCGTGACCGGGGGAGGCGACCGGGTGACCGCCGGACCCGGGCCGACCGGCAGCATCTACGACCTCGGCTACCGGGGCTACGACGGTCCTCGGCTGGGTCGTCGCCACGCGGTCACGACGCTCTTCGTCCACGGGGTCCGAGCCACCTTCGGGCTGGGCCGGTCCGGTCGGGCGAAGATCCTGCCGGCGTTCTGCCTGGCCCTCCCGGTGATCACCGCCCTGATCATCGTGGCGCTTCACGGCGTTCGCCGCCCGGTTCGGTGTCAGCGACGTGGGGGCGATCCCGGGTCATTCGGACATGGCCGGCGCAGTCGGTGTCTTCGCCACGATCCTGGTCGCGGTCCAGGCGCCCGAGCTTCTCGGCCGCGACGTCCGCTACCGGGTCCTGAGCCTCTACTTCTCGCGGGCCCTCCTGCGGGTCGACTACGCGCTGGCCAAGCTGGCGGCCCTGAGCGCGGCGGTCCTGCTCCTGCTCCTCGTGCCCCACGTCATCCTGACGGTCGGGGCGTTGCTGCTCACGGCGGACCTGCTCGGCGCACTGGGCCGTGAGGCCGGGTGCTGGCCGGCGATCCTCGGGTCGACCGTCCTGACCGCCGTCGTCACCGCCGGCGTGGCTCTCGTGATCGCGGCCTTCATCGCCCGCCGGGCCTACGCGACCGTGACGATCTTCGGCGTCTTCATCGTGCCCGGGATCATCGCCGCGGTGATCATCGCGCTCGAGCTCGGCACGGCCTCGCGCTACCTGGTGCTGCTCGACGTGGGCACGGTCCTCGACGCGGCCAACGCCTGGTTCTTCGGGATCGTCCCGACGAACGGGGTCTGGCCGGTCACGGGCCTGCCCGTCTCGCTCGGCCTCGGTCGCCGCGCTCGTCATCGCCGTCGGTTCCGGCGCGATCCTCGTCCAGCGCTACCGGACGATCGCCGTATGAGCCGGCGCGAGGAGGCTCCGCTGTGGGGGCCGGCCGCCGCCGCCGTGGCCGGCCGCCCGCCGGGAGCGCGCGAGCTCAGCCCGGGAGCGGCCGTCGAGCTCCTGGATGTCTCTCGCTGGTACGGCAACGTGGTGGCCGTGAACGACATCTCGTTCATCCTCGGCCCCGGGGTGACCGGGCTGCTCGGACCGAACGGCGCCGGCAAGTCGACGATCCTGCACATGCTGGCCGGGCTGCTCCGGCCGTCCGACGGCGTCGTCGCGATCCGCGGCACCCCGGCCTGGCGGAACCCGGCCGTCTACCGCGAGCTGGGCCTCGTCCCGGAGCGCGAGTCGGTCCACCCGTTCCTGACCGGCTTCGAGTTCGCCCGGCTCAATGCCCGGCTCCAGCGCCTGCCCGACCCAGACGCCGCCGCCCGGCGGGCGATCGCCACGGTCGGCCTGACCGACGCCGCGGACCGGGCGGTCGGCACGTACTCGAAGGGGATGCGCCAGCGGGCGAAGATCGCCGGCGCGCTGGTCCACGACCCGTCGATCCTGCTCCTCGACGAGCCGTTCAACGGGATGGACCCCCGCCAGCGTCTCCAGATGATGGAGCTGCTCGGGCGGATGGCGGACGAGGGTCGGGTCATCCTGTTCAGCTCGCACATCCTCGAGGAGGTGGAGCGGCTCGCCCAGAACGTGCTCGTCATCGTCAGCGGCCGGCTCGCCGCGTCGGGTGACTTCCGCGAGATCCGGCGGCTGATGACCGACCGGCCCCATACGTTCACGATGCGCTCGTCGGACGACCGGCGGCTGGCCTCGGCCCTCGTCGGGCACCCCTCGGTCTACGGCGTCCAGCTCGACGACGGACGGCTCGCCGTGCGGACCTCCGACTACGCGGGTTTCGCCCGGGCGCTCCCGGTGCTCGCCCGGGCGGGCGGAGTGTCGATCCTGGAGCTTCGCCCGACCGACGAGGACCTCGAGAGCGTCTTCGGCTACCTGGTGCAGCGATGAGCGGCCCGGCGACCCCCGGCCCGGCGACCCCCGGCCCGGCGACCGAGGCCCCGGTCGCGACCGGTCACGGCTCGGTCATCGTCACGATCGCCGCGCTGACCGCGCGGAGCCTTCTCGGCCGCCGGCGGAGCCTGCTCCTCGTCCTCCTGGCGCTCCTTCCGGTGGCGATCGCCGTCCTCGTCCAGCTGTCCGGCCGGGCCGGGATCGGCGGCGAGGAGGTGGCGACCGCGATCATGGACCGCCTGATCGTCACGACCCTGCTGCCGATCGTGGGGCTGGTCTTCGGCACGGCGGCCCTCGGCGCCGAGCTGGAGGACGGGACCGCGGTCTTCCTCCTGGCCAAGCCGATCGACCGCTGGCGGATCGTGGTGGCCAAGCTGATCGTGGCCGTCGGGCTGTCGATCGCCCTCGTCGCCCCGGCGTCGTTCATCGCCGGGGCCATCCTCCAGCCGGGCGGCACCGGGCTGTCGGGGGCCATCGGCGCCGCGGTCGGGACGGCGGTCGGGGCGACGGTCTATGCCACGGTCTTCTTCGCCCTCAGCCTGGTCACCGGGCGAGCCCTGGCCATCGGCCTCGTCTACGTCCTCGTCTGGGAGGGCGTCCTGGCCGGATTGCTCGAGGGGATCCGGACCCTGAGCATCCGCCAGTACACGCTCGCGATCTCCGAGGCGATCAGCCATCCCGGGGTCACCGACCCCGACCGCCTTGACGTGCGCACCGCACTCGTGCTCGCGGCGGTCGCCGTCGTCCTCGCGACGGTCGTCGCGGTGCGTCGGCTGTCCGTCTTCGAGATCGGCCGAGCCGACGACTGACCCCACCTCAGTCGACCGCGATGCCCACCGGCTCGTGGTCGTGGGCGGCCGGTCCGGCGCCGTGGTGGTGGTCCTCGCCCGCGACGTGGGCATGGCTGTGCCGCTCGCCGCCGTGCTCATGGAGGTGCTCGTGGATGAGGTTCGCCCGGACGAGCAGGTCGCGGTCGCCG
This sequence comes from uncultured Chloroflexia bacterium, assembly GCA_963809595.1. Lineage (GTDB taxonomy): Bacteria > Chloroflexota > Limnocylindria > Limnocylindrales > CSP1-4 > Chersky-267. The sequence continues at coordinate 786,520 of CAWEKG010000004.1, forward strand.
AGGATGGCCGAGGGCGTTCCCTCGGCGAGCACCCGGCGCTCCTCACCCAGGACCACCACCCGGTCGGCGATGATCGGCACGATGTCGAGCTCGTGGGTCGCGGTCACGACCGTCCGGCCGGCCGCGCCCAGACGCCGGATGAGGTTCACCAGGACCCATTTCGTTCGGGGGTCGAGCGAGGCCGTCGGCTCGTCGAGCAGGACCACCTCCGGCCGGAGCGAGAGGACCGAGGCGATGGCGGCCCGCTTCTTCTCGCCACCGGACAGCTCGAACGGGGCCCGATCCGCGAGGCCGGCGATGTCCATCTCGGCGAGGGCCTCGTCGCAGCGCGCCTTGACCTCCTCGTTGGTCATTCCCAACTGGAGCGGCCCGAAGGCGACGTCGTCGAAGACCGTCGCGCTGAAGAGCTGGATGTCGGGATCCTGGAAGACCAGGCCCACGGCTCGGTGGAAGCGGAACGCGTCCAAGCCCGCGGCGACTGCGGCGACATCGGAGCCCATCGCCCGCATCGACCCCTCAGCGGGGGCGAGGATCCCGTCGAGGAGCTTGAGCAGGGTCGACTTGCCAGAGCCGTTGGCCCCGAGCAGGACCACCTGCTCGCCCCGGCGGATCTCGAGGTCGATCCCATCGAGAGCCAGCTGGCCGTTGGGATAGGCGTAGCGGACGCCCTCGAGCTGGAAGAGGGGTTCCGGGTCCGGGGTCACGGGCGAAGCCGGTCCAGGCCGAGGGCGGCCAGCGACAGGAGGAGCGCTCCCACGAGGGCGAGCCAGTCGGCGGGCCGCATCCGGTAGGCCGAGTAGGCCCGCATCTCGCCCCCGAAGCCGCGGGCCAGCATCGCGGTGTAGACGTCTCCGCTCATCTTGAACGAGCGGCTCATCAGGTTGCCCATCGTCCCGGACAGCCAGCGGCGCTGCTCGGCCCCAGTGGACCGGGCGACGATCCGGCTCTTCCGGGCGAGGAAGATCCCGTTGACGGTATGGAGGAACAGGAAGATGTAGCGATAGGTCATCGACAGGACCAGGACGAAGATCTGGGGCACGCCGATCGATCGGAGGCTCTTGAGGAGGTCGGCCCACGGCGTGGTCATGACCAGGAGGACCGCGACCGAGACGCTGACCCCGACCCGGCTCACCAGGAGGATCGCTCCGGCCACGCCCGGCGCCGAGGGCGCGATCGTGAGCGGGCCGATCGTCAGCTCGAAGAGCCGCGGACCCTGGACGAGGAAGATCGCCGGGATGACCACGATCCCGGCGAAGAACGGCACCCCCGACCAGACCCGTCGGACGAAGAAGTCGAACGGGATCCGGCTCGCCTTCGCGGCGATCAGGAGGGCTCCGTAGATGAGGACGAGCGGAGCGAGCGAGCCGACCAGGCTGGCCGCCAGGATGACCGGCAGGAACATCCCGAGCTTGGCCCGCGGGTCGGTCCGCTGGAGCCAGCCGGCACTCCGGGCGTGGCGCTCCGTGAAGACCGTCTGCTCGATCGACGCGGTGATCCCGGCCAGGGTCTTCTCCACCCAGCCGACTCTGCCCTCCGGGACGGCCCCGGAGCGGGCCGTCGGCGGCGTCGCGGCGGACGTGGTCATGCCGGGGCGTCCCGCGGCGCGGAGCGGTCGACCCCGCGGCCGCGCAGGAGCCGGGCGATGCCGAAGATCGACAGTCCGCACAGGAGCATCCCGAGGATGCCCGTGATCTCGTAGCCGATCGCGGCATGCCACAGCTCGGCGTTCGCGTCGCTGAAGAAGGGCAGCGGGATGTTGTACCCGCCGAGCGGCGCACTGAAGACGGACGACAGGTCCTGGAGCCCCTTGGGCACGTAGCCGAAGGCGGCCTGGACGTCCTCGGCGCTGCCTTCGCCGTAGGCGAAGCCGGGTGCGATGAGGCCGAGCGGCGCGACGACCGCGAGGGCCGTGAACGCCGTGCCGACGCGTTTCAGGTCGCGGGGCAGGAGGAACCAGGCAAGCGGGATGAGGATCGCCCCGATGACGGCCACGACCAGGAGCATCGAGGCGACCGCCGGCCAGTCGACGCTCGACCAGTCGGCGCCGAAGAGACGGGTCGGATCGCCTCCGCCGAGGACCAGGCCGATCGCCCCGAGGGCGAGAATGGCCAGGACGAGCGAACCGGCGACGATCTGCCAGAGCGGTCGGCGGGTGGCCTCCCCGACGGGGGCGTCGCCCTCGGCGAAGATGCCCTTGAGGGAGGTGAGGTACTCGGGATGTCGCTTCTGGAAGTAGGCGATCCCGAGGCCGCTGATGAGGCCCTCCACGATCGAGGCGCCGAAGACATGAGCGAGGAGCATCGCCGGGACCGCTTCAGCCAGGCCGTAGGGGCTGTACATCGCCACGCCGTTCTCGCTGAACAGGACGGGCTGGATCCCCAGTTCGATCCCCACGAACAGCGCCGAGACGGTCATCGCGACCCAGCCTGCGATCCCGGCCGCCCAGGCCCGACGGCTCGAAAGGATCGGCGCCCGACCGCTCAGGAGCCGGTAGACCCCGTAGCCCACGAAGGGCATGACGATGGCCATGTTGAAGCAGTTGATGAGGATCGCCAGGACGCCGCCGTCGCCGAAGAAGAGCGCCTGGATGACGAGGGCGGTGCTGACCGCGATCACCGCCGCCCACGGCCCCAGGACGATCGCGATGAGGGTGGCCCCGACGCCGTGGGCGGTGGTCCCGCCGGGCACCGGGATGTTGAACATCATGATCGTGAAGCTGAGCGCGCTGAAGATCGCCAGGAGCGGGATGGTCCGGTTGTTCAGGACGGCCTTCACCCGTTGGGTGGCGATCGCCCAGGTCGGCAGCGTCGCCACGCCGACGCCGACCGAGATGATCGGGCTGATGTATCCGTCGGGGATGTGCATGGGGCGCGACTCCTCGGACCGGGCGGACGTCCGGACCGTTGTTGCTACTCGTTGCGATAGAGAACGATAGCGACTGCGAGCCGAGCCGACAAGGTCCTCCGCCTATACTTCGCCCCGTGGAAGCGATCGGATCGACCGCCGGGCGGCGACCGGAGTGGGCGTCCATCCGGGACGACCTCCGCGCCCGCGGTCTGCGCTGGACGCCGCAGCGGCGGACCCTCGTCGAGGTCCTCTCCGGGACCCAGGGTCACGTCACCGGGAGCGAGCTCGTCGAGCGCTGCCGCGAGATCGACCCGAGACGACCCCGTCCACGGTCTACCGGACCCTGGACGTGCTCGAGGAGCTCGGGCTGGTCCGCCACGGCCACGGGGCCGACGGACGCGAGGAGTTCCACGTCCTGCCGGCGACCGAGCACGGGCATCTCTATTGCCGGACGTGTGGCGGGACCTGGGAGATCGGTCGCGACGAGGGCGCCGCGCTCCTCGGTTCGCTGGCGGCCAGCCATCGCTTCGCGGTCGACCTCAGCCACGTGACGATCGTGGGCCGCTGCGCCGGCTGCCTCGAGGCGGCGACCTGAGGCTGGGCTGCGGGCGGGCCTTCAGTCGGCGCTCGGGACTCCCAGGATGTTGAACCCGCCGTCGACGTAGATGACCTCGCCGGTGACCGCGCTCGAGAGGTCGCTGGCCAGGTAGACCGCCGTCCGTCCGACGTCCCCGGGGGTGATGTTCGCTCGAAGCGGGGCCACGTCGGCGAAGGAGCCGTACATCTTCCTGAAGCCGGCGATCCCCGAGGCCGCCAGGGTCCGGACCGGCCCCGCGCTGATCGCGTTCACCCGGACGCCATCGGGACCGAGATCCGCCGCGAGGTAGCGCACGGACGCCTCCAGGGCGGCCTTGGCCACGCCCATCACGTTGTAGTTGGCGACCACCTTCTCGGCGCCGTAGTAGGAGAGCGTCATCACGCTCGAGCCCGGGGCCAGGAACGGGCGGGCCGCCCGGGTCAGCGCCACGAGCGAGTAGGCGCTCACGTCCAGGGCCAGGGCGAAGCCGTCGCGCGAGGTGTCGACGAACCCGCCTTCGAGGTCCTCGCGCCGGGCGAAGGCCAGGGCGTGGACGAGGATGTCGAGCCGGCCGTGGGCCGCGCCCCATTTCGCGAAGACGGCCGCGATCTCCTCGTCGGACTGGACGTCGCACGGCTCCACGAACGTCGAGCCGATCGACTCGGCCAGCGGTCGGACGCGCTTCTCGACGAGGCTCTCGATCGAGCTGAAGCCGACCGTGGCCCCGGCCAGGTGGAACGCCTCGGCGATCCCCCAGGCGATCGAGTGGTCGTTGGCGACCCCGAAGATGAGGGCCGTCCGGCCATCGAGAAGACCCATCACCACTCCTCTCGGGGTCCCGTGGCGACCTCCGTCGCGACGCCTGCCGACCCTCGACCCCCCGCGAGCCTAGCAGACGGCTACCATCGGACGATGCCGCCCGTCGACCCGCCCGCCGAACTCGCTGCCGCCCTGGGCGGGGTCCGGGCCCTCCTCCTCGACCTCGACGGGGTGGTCGTGGTGCGGGGCGGGCTGGTACCCGGGGCGGGCGAGGCGCTGGCCGGGATCGAGCGCCTGGGGATCCCCTTCCGGATCGTCACGAACACCTCGCTGGTCAGCCGGGCCGGGCTCGCCCGCTGGGGTGAGCGGGTCGGGGCGCCGATCGCGCCCTGGCGGATCATCAGCGCGCTGTCGGCGACGGCGGCCTACACCCGTCGGCGTCACCCCGACGGACCGCTCTTCGTCCTGGCGGCACCCGACGCCCTGACCGAGTTCGCCGGCCAGCGTCTCCTCTCGGAGGCGGAGGCCTCGGCCCCGGGGGTGACCGCGGCGGCCGTGGTGGTCGGGGACGGTGGCGAGGCGCTCACCTACGCCAACATGAACCGGGCGTTCCGTCTCGTTCGGGCCGGCGCGGAGCTCATCGGGATGCACCGCAACCCGTGGTGGCTGACCCCGGACGGACCGACGATCGACTCGGGCGCCTACGTCCGGGGCCTGGAGTTCGCCACCGGCCGGCGGGCCCGGATCCTGGGCAAGCCGGCGCCTCCTTCTTCCGGGCCGCCGCCGCCGAGCTGGCCGACGAGGTCGCCGCCCGCGGCGGATCGCCCCTCCGGCATGCCGAGATCGCGATGGTCGGCGACGACATCCGGTCGGACGTCCTGGCGGCCCAGCGGGTGGGTCTGCGGGGCGTCTTCGTGCTGACCGGCAAGCACGGTCTCGGCGATCTCGCGGCGGCGGCCGGGCGCGCCGGCGGTCGTCCGGACGCGATCGCCCCATCGCTCCTCGAGGTCGTCGCCGCGCTCGGTTGAGCGGTCGGATGGGCGGTGGCGGGCCGGGGAACGGCCACGGCGAGTCGCTACACTGGGGGTCTCGACACCGGCCGCCCGCCGCCCCCTCGCGCTCGACCGGGAGCCCCACGCTCGTGCAGACGGAGCATCACGATGACGACCGACGCGACCCCGCGGATGAAGATCACCTACGCCACCCTGCGCAACGACAACGAGGAGCTCCACGCCGCCTACGAGGCGGGGCTCGCGAAGGCGAAGGCAGGGCTGGGCCAGTACCACCCGAACGTCATCGGCGGGAAGCCGCGCGACGGTGAGGCCGTCAGCACGGTCCGCTCGCCGATCGACTCGGAGATCGTCCTGGGCACCTTCGCCCGGGGCACCCGGGCCGACGTGGTCGATGCGATCGCGGTCGCCCGGGCGGCCCAGCCTGCCTGGGCCGCGACCCCCTGGCGGGAGCGCCTGGCCATCATCCGCCGGGCGGGCGACCTGATCAGCGAGCGCCAGATGGAGTACGGCGGCTGCATGGCCATCGAGGTCGGCAAGAACCGGCTCGAGGCGCTCGGCGAGGTCGAGGAGACGGCCGACCTGCTCCGCTACTACAGCGACGTGATGGAGCGGAACGAAGGCTACGACCACCCGCTCGACAACCTCGGCGACCCGACCGTCCACACCCGGACGATCCTCCGTCCGTTCGGGGTCTTCGCGGTGATCAGCCCGTTCAACTTCCCGATGGCCCTGGCCGGCGGCCCGACGAGCGCGGCGATGATCGCCGGCAACACGGTCGTGTTCAAGCCGTCCAGCACGGCGCCTTGGTCGGCCGTCAAGCTCATGGAGGCCTACCGGGACGCCGGCGTCCCCGACGGCGTCATCAACCTGGTGATGGGGCCGGGCGAGACCGTCGGCGAGGAGCTCCAGACGAACCCGGGCATCGACGGGATCGTCTTCACCGGCTCCTACGAGGTCGGGTTCGACCTGTTCAAGCGCTTCTCGACGGTCTATCCGCGGCCGTGCGTCGTGGAGATGGGCGGCAAGAACCCGGCCATCGTCACCTCGAAGGCGGATCTCGAGGAAGCCGCCGAGGGGATCCTCCGCTCGGCCTTCGGCTTCGGCGGGCAGAAGTGCTCGGCCAACAGCCGGGTCTACGTCGAGCGACCGGTCCACGACGAGCTCGTCCGGCTGCTCGTCGAGAAGACCGAGAAGCTCACGATCGGCGACCCGCTCCCCCGGGAGAACTGGCTCGGCCCGATCATCGACCAGCGGGCGGTCGACCGTCACCAGACGGCGGTCTCCGAGGCCCGTCGCGACGGGACCGTCTTCACCGGCGGGGAGCGGCTGACCGACGGCGCACTCGGCCGCGGCTTCTACGTCGAGCCGACGGTCGTCGGGAACCTGCCGGCGAGCCATCGCCTCTTCCGCGACGAGCTGTTCGCGCCGCTGACCGCGGTCGCCGCGGTCGACTCGCTCGACGAGGCGATCCGGCTCTCGAACGAGAGCGTCTACGGCCTGACCGCCGGGATCTTCAGCGAGGACCCGACCGAGGTCCAGACCTTCCTCGACCGGATCGAGACCGGCGTCCTGTACGTCAACCGGCGAGCCGGGGCGACGACCGGCGCCTGGCCGGGTGTCCAGGCGTTCGGCGGCTGGAAGGGCTCGGGCTCGACCGGCAAGGCCGGCCTCTCGATGTACTACGTGGCCCAGTTCATGCGCGAGCAGAGCCACACCGTCGTCGACTGACGACGGTCCGTCGAGCCGCGAGCGATCGGGCGGCGAGCATGGCGACCGGCGGTGGCGAGCTGGCGGGCGGGACGTCGTCGGCCGGGCCGCCGGTGCTGACCGACGGCGTCGTGCTCCTCCGGCCGTGGCGGCAGGACGACGCCCCGGCGGTCTTCGCCGCCTGCCAGGATCCCGAGATCGCGCGCTGGGTGCCGATCCCCTGGCCGTACCACGAGCCGGACGCCCAGTCGCTCCTGGACGCGTCGGCCGACGGCTGGCGCGACGGGACGTCGGCCCACTTCGCGATGGTCGACGTCGCGACCGACCGGGTCGTCGGCTCGATCACCCGGTACGGCCCGGGACGCGACCTCGAGCACGGCGGTCACCGGGCCACCTTCGGCTACTGGGTCGCCCGTGAGGCCCGAGGTCGCGGCGTCGGGACCCGGGCGCTGACCCTCATCGTCGACTGGACCCTGGCCACGACCGACGTCGTCCGGCTGGACCTCGACACGTTCGCCGGGAACGTGGCGTCCGGCAAGGTCGCCACCCGCTGCGGCTTCGAGCCCGAGGGCACGCTCCGGGCGCGCTACGTCCACCGCGGCGCGGTCGTCGACGTGGTCTCCTTCTCGCGGATCCGGCCGCCCGCCCGATGAGCGTCTGGTAGACTCCGCTCCAGTATCCACTCTGCATACTTTCTATTCGTCCGCGGGCCCGTCGTCGCCCCGGCCACAGCATCGAGAGGTGTCCCGTGACCCAGGCTCCGTCGCGTCTCGCCGGTACCCGCCCCGTCCCGCACCTGGTGACCGAGATCCCCGGTCCGAAGGCGCGCGCGCACGTGACCTACGACGAGCAGTGGACGTCGCCGAGCCTGCCCCGGGCCTACCCGATCGTGCCCGTCCGGGGCGATGGGCTGACCGTCGAGGACATCGACGGCAACCTGTTCCTCGACTTCGCCGCCGGGATCGCCGTCAACTCGACCGGCCACAGCCACCCCCAGGTCGTCGCCGCGATCAAGGAGCAGGCGGCCGAGCTCATCCACTTCAGCGCGTCGGACTTCTACCTGCCGATCTACGCCGAGACCTGCGAGCGGCTGGCGGGCATCGCCCCGATCGACGGCCCGAAGCGGGTCTACCTGGGCAACTCCGGGACCGAGGTCGTCGAGGCGGCGATCAAGCTGGCCCGCTACGCCACCCATCGGCCGTACGTCGTGGCCTTCCTCGGCGCCTTCCACGGCCGGACCTACGGCTCGGTCAGCCTGACCGCCTCGAAGGCGAAGTACCACGCCGGCTTCGGGCCGCTCCTGCCGGGCGTCTTCCACGCTCCGTACGGGCGGGTCGAGGACCTGCGCTGGTTCGACGAGGTCCTCTTCGACAAGCTCGCCCCGGCCAGCGAGATCGCGGCGATCATCGTCGAGCCTATCCAGGGCGAGGGCGGCTACCTGGTCCCGGAGGACGGCTTCCTCCAGGGCCTCCGGGCGCTCTGCGACCGGCACGGGATCGTCCTCATCGCCGACGAGATCCAGTCGGGCGCCGGGCGGACCGGGAAGATGTGGGCGGTCGAGCACTGGGGCGTCCAGCCGGACATCCTCCTGAGCGCGAAGGGGATCGCCAGCGGCATGCCCCTCGGGGCGATGATCGCCCGGGCGTCGCTGCTGGAGGCCTGGGGCGCCGGCGCCCACGGCTCGACGTACGGCGGCAACCCGGTGGCCTGTGCCGCGGCGCTGACGACCATCGACCTGCTCGAGGGCGGGCTCATCGAGAACGCCGGCGTCCGCGGGGCGCAGGCGTTCGCCGGGCTCGGCCCTGCTCCAGGCGCGGTACCCGGGGCTGTTGACGCGACGTCCGCGGCATGGGCCTGATGATCGGCGTCGAGTTCGACACGGCCGAGCACGCCGAGGAGGTCCAGTGGGCCTGCTTCGTGCGCGGCCTGCTGGTCCTCGAGTGCGGTCGCCGGAGCGTCCGGATGTCGCCGGCCCTGACCGTCAGCGAAGCCGAGATGGCGACCGCCCTGCGGATCTTCGGCGAGGCCGTCGCGGCCGTGGCCGGCGAGCACGGCGAGATCCTCGACGCGGCCACCGAGGCCGGCGCGATCACCGGGGTCGAGGCGGGGATCTAGGGCACTCGTCCGGCGGTCCCGTCCGGCGGTCAGCTCCTCGCCTCCTCCCGCACGCCACTCCCTCGTTCCGGAGGCGCCTCGCTCGTTCTGCGGCTCCCAAGCCGCCACCGTACAACGGGCATTGTTAGTGGACAGGCTTCGCCGGCCCTCGACGATGGTCCCGTGCGGCTACGGCGCCGCATACGCATGGTGCTCGTATTCGGTCGGACTACGGCCTTACCACGGGAGTTCTCGCGCGGATCCGCCAGCTCGCGACCCGCACGCTACCAATGCCCGTTGTATCACGGATCGTTCCGCGCGGTCGGCTCCGCGGCGACGTTCCGCAGCGGCCGAACCTGGCGTCGTTCCATGGCGCCACATTACGGGCATGCTCTGAGACGGCCTCCAGCGGTCGTCCGGCGACCATCGCGGGCCGCTCTGGGATCCGGTCCGCCCGTGGCCGTTGTCGGCAGTGCTGCCGCGTGCAACCATGGCGGCATGGGCGATCCCGAGGCGACGGTCGCCGTTCATGCTGCCGGCGTCGTGGCACGAGGAGCGCTGTACGCGCGCCTGTCTGCCGGGATGTCCGCGGGAGTGACGCTCGTCTCGGCGCCGCCCGGCAGCGGAAAGACCGTTCTGCTTCACTCGTGGATCGATCAGGCGGGGCTCGGCCCACGCACCGCCTGGGTGCAGGTGGAGCGCCACGAACGCGACGCCCAGCGCTTCTGGCTGTCCGTCGTCGAGCGGCTGCGGTCCGCGGTCGGCAGCGACGCGCTCGTGCAGGAGCTCGCGCCGACGCCGGACTTCGACGGCGAAGGGTCGGTGCGGCGTCTCATCTCGGAGCTCGAGGCGCTCGATGAGCCCGTCGTGCTCGTGATCGACGATCTGCACGAGCTGGTCGCGCCGGATGCGCAGGTGCAGCTGGAGCTCCTGCTCGCGCGGCGGCCGCGGTTGCTGGACGTGGTCCTGGTCACCCGCCATGACCCTTCCCTGGGACTCCATCGCCTCCGCCTGGCCGGCGAACTGACCGAGGTCCGTGCCGTCGACCTCCGGTTCTCGGCCGAGGAGGCGCGGCAGGTGCTCGATGCGTCCGGGGTGGAGCTGTCCACCGAGGGCGCCGCCAAGCTCCTGGCACGGACCGAGGGGTGGGCCGCGGGCCTGCGGCTCGCCACGATGTCGCTCGCCGGTCACCCGGACCCCGAGGGGTTCGTGGCCGCGTTCGCCGGCAGCGAACGGACGGTGGCGGACTACCTGCTCGCCGAGGTCCTCGAGCGCCAGCCCGAAGGGGTCAAGCAGCTCCTGCTCCGCACGTCGATCCTGGAGCGGGTCTGCGGCCCGCTCGCCGACCGCCTCGCCGACACGAGCGGCTCGGAGCGGACGCTCCTCGAGCTGGAGGACGCGAACGCATTCGTCGTTTCGGTCGATCCTGAGCGGTCGTGGTTCCGCTATCACCCGCTGTTCGCGGATCTCCTGCTCCTCGAGCTTCGGCGCAGAGAGCCCGATTCCGTCCCCAGGCTGCACCACGCCGCAGCCGAGTGGTACGCCGAGCAGGGTTTCGTGATCGATGCGATCAAGCATGCGCAAGCCGCCACGGACTGGCGGTTCGCCGGGGATCTCATCGGGCGATACGGCTTCAGCATCGCGCTCGACGGCAGCTTCGCGACGATGACCGCGCTCCTCGAATCGTTCCCGCCGGACGAGCTGGCGAATCCCGAGCTGGCCGCGTTCCTGGCCTATGGGGAGGTGATCCGGCCCTCGCTAGACACCGCCGCTGCGTACATCGCGCTGGCAGAGCGCCATGCGTCAGAGGTGCCCGAAGAACGCCGGCGTGCCTTCGACGCGATGCTCGCGACCGCGCGGTTGACCCTCGCCCGCTGGCGCGGCGACCTGGGCACCGCCTTGAGCGAAGTGCGGCCGATGCTCGAGCCCATCGAGGCCGAAACCGTGAGCGACGTCGCGGCCGCCAACGACGTGCGAGCCGTGGGGCTCATGACCCTCGGCATCGTCGAGCTGTGGGCCGGCGCCGGCGACGATGCCGAACTGCACCTCGAAGAAGCCCTGGCGCTTGCACGGCGGAACGGGCGGCCGTACGTGGAGATGGGCTGTCTCGGCCATCTCGCCGCGGCGGCCGGACGGCATTCCCTGACCGCGCAGCGGGAGCTCGCCGGGCAGACATTAGAGATCATGGAGAGGTTCGGGTGGATGTCCGAGCCGATCGCCCCCATGGTGCTGGCGACGATGGCTGAGGTCGACGTCTGGCAGGGCCGGTTCGACGACGCGGAGCCGTGGCTGGCTCGCGCCGAGCAGGCGCTTCGTCCGAGCGCCGAGCCCGCCAAGGAGCTGGCCGTGCGCTACTCGCAAGGGGTCCTGCGTCTCGGACAGGGACGCCTCGCGCAGGCCGTCGCCGCTCTCCTCGAAGCGGAACGGCTCCAATCCCTGATGGTGACGCCCGACCCACTGGCGGTCCAGGCCCGCGGGCTCCGGGTGCAGACGCTCGTACGCATGGGCGATCTGCCGGCGGCTCAAGCCGCGCTGGCAGTCGCGTCCAACGCCGAGCGCGACCACGCCGAGATGCGAGCGGCGCGCGCCGCGATCCATCTGGCCGAGCAGGACGCTCGAAGCGCCATCGAGGATCTCGCACCTGTGCTCGCCGGCACGGCACCGATCGTTCGCGACCTCACCGTCGTCGACGCAGTCCTCCTCGACGCCCTCGCGCACGACGCGCTCGGTGATGCGAAGGCGGCGGAGGATGACGTGGAGCGGGCTCTCGACCTCGCGGAGCCGGACGCGCTGATCCTCCCCTTCCTCATCGCGCCGGCGCCTGGTCTCCTGGAGCGGCATCCGCGGCACCGCACCGCGCACGCCGCCCTTCTCGCGAATGTCCTCGACGTCCTCGCCGGGTCGCCATTGCGGGCGCGCAACGGCGAGCCGGGTGAGCTGCAGGAAGCGCTCTCCGCGAGTGAGCTACGGGTGCTCCGCTACCTTCCGAGCAACCTCACGGCGCCTGAGATCGCGGCGGAGATCTACCTCTCCACCAGCACGGTGAAGACCCACATGCGCCACATCTACGAGAAGCTGGGCGCCCATCGGCGCAGCGAGGCGGTGGCTCGGGCGCGCGAGTTGGGGCTGCTCGGACCATCGACGCGGTCGGGTCGCTAGATCGACCACGTCCGCGCGCGCGGTCGCCCACACGACCCGGCCGGTGGTCACTCACCCGATCCGGTGGATGCGCAATCATCCCGCCGGCCACGACGTTGCGCGGATGGACGAACACCTACGGCCGACCCATTACGTGATCCGGGCGGCACCCTCGTGGGCATCGTCACCGGCGGCCTCGTCGGGCTGCTCGGCGGCCCGGCGGGTGTCGCGGTGGGCGCGTATGTCGGCGGCTTCGGCGGGCTGATGTACGACATGTTCCACGCCGGCGTGAGCTTGGACTTCGTCGACGAGGTCGGAGCCTCGCTGATCTCGGGCAAGGCCGCCGTCATCGCCGACGTCGACGAGACCGGGGTGACGCCGTTCGACATCCGCCTCGGGGCGTTGGGCGGGACGACGTTCCGTCGCTTCCCGGGCGAGGTCATCGATGACGAGCTGATCCGCGAGACCGACGCCGCGCGGATGGAGCTCGAGCAGCTCCGGGCCGAGCTTCGGCGAGGCCTCGGGTGAGGCGAAGGCGAACGTGCAGAAGAGCGATCGAGGCGCAGCGGCGCAAGCTGGAAGCCCTGAACGATCGCATCGACAGAGACGCTCGCCCAGGAGAAGGCCGAGTTCGAGGCGCGGCTCGCTACGCTGCGCGAGCAGCAAGCCACGATCTCGGCGCCATCACTGCGATCATCTCGCCGGAGAAGATCTTCGGATTCGTCAAGCCGGTGGCGTCGGCCGTTTCCGAGACCGGCGGCGCGATGTTCGTCCTCGCCTTCACGATGATCTACGCGCTCGCCGGCGGGACGTCGTTCCGGGCACGAGCGGCTGCGGCGTTCGGAGAGCACCATGAGCTCCTGCTCGGGATGGACGAATTCGGCACCGACCTGCGTCGCTACCTCGTGGTGCGCGCCGAGCTCGGGCTGTTCGCCGCGGTGCTCTCGTTCCTGCTCCTGTTCGTGCTCGGCGTGCCGTTCCCCGTGCTGTGGGCGATTCTCGTGTTCGCCGCCAGCTTCATCCCGAACATCGGCACCGTCGTCGCCGTCGTTCCGCCGATGATCCTCGCCTACCTTGACAGCGGGCCGGGGACGGCGGCCATGGTGGTCATCGGCTATGCCCTGATCAACTTCGCCCAGGACCAGTTCCTCCAGCCGGTCGTCATGGGCAGCGAACTCAACCTGAGCCCGCTGGTGGTCTTCGTCGCGGTCGTCGTGTGGGCCTGGATCCTCGGCGCGCCCGGCGCGCTCCTGGCGGTCCCGCTGACGGTCGCGCTGGTGATGGTCCTCGAGACGTTCCCGTCCACGCAACGCCTCGCGCGCCTGCTCCGCAACAAGGTCGAACCGCAGCCCGGGATCGTCGATGATGCAGCCGCGGTGCGACGAGCGGCCGCGGAGTGAGCGAGAGCGTCATGCCGGATCTCGCATCCGAAGGAACGATCCCGGGCGCGCCGGTCGGGACGCCGGACCAGCCGAGCCTGAGCCGCCGAGCGATCCTGGGCCGCGCGGTCGTGCTCGTCAGTCTCCTCGTGTTCGTGTTCGGGTTCGTGCTGCCGAGACTGGTCGACTACGACGCCGTCATCGCCGCGTTCGCGGCGCTGACCCCGGGGCAACTCGCGCTTCTCGCTGCGGTCAGCGCGGTCGCCTATGTCGCCAACTCCGGCCCCTACCGGGTCCTCGTGCCCGGGCTGTCCTGGCCGCGGGCGATCGGATCGGACCTGGCCGCGCGCGCGGTCGTCAGCACCGCGCCCGGGCCGCCGGCGCCACGCGGTTCGTTCTGTACCGTCAGTGGTCGATCCCCACCGACGCGGCGGGCGCCGGGATCGTCCTCGCGGCGCTGTTCGAGACGCTCGCCTGCCTCGTCCTGCCGGCGATCGCCGCCGCCACCGTGTTCGTCGTCGGTGACCCGACCCGGTCGGAGACGCTCGTGCTCGCCCTGGTCGGTCTCGTCGTGCTGGCCGCCGCGGCGGTCGTGCTGGTGTCGATCGTGCGGTCGGAGCGCCTCGCGCGGAGGCTGGGCGGCTGGCTCGACCGAGTGGCCCAGCGGATCTGGAGGCTGTTCCGCAAGACGCCGCCAACGGGCATCGCCGAGCGCATCCTGGACCTGCGTGAGCGCTCGAAGGCCATGCTCACGCAGCACGGTCTGCTGGGGTTCGCCGCAGCCGTGGTCGCCAAGCTCGCCTGGTTCGTCGTGCTCGAGGTCGCCCTCTGGTGCGTCGGGGTCGGGCCGGACGTCCTCCCGCCGTCGGCGGCGCTCGCGGCCATGGCGGTCGTCGGGATCGTCTCGTTGGTGCCGATCACGCCGGGGGCGGTCGGCGTCTCCGAGGTCGCCTACATCGGCATCCTGTCGAGCGTGGCCGGGTCGGGGATGACAGACCAGGTCACCGCCGCCGTGACGCTGTTCCGGATCGCCCAGTGGTTCGCCCCGATCCCGATCGGGTGGGTGCTCCTGCTCGTGATGCGGCGGGGCCACTGGGGCGAGCTGCTGGGGGGCCACGACTTGGCTCCGACGCCTTCCTCGAGCTGATGTGAGGGCGCGCCGAAGTCCGACGCACCTCCCAGTCGCTCCCGGGTCATGCTCCGTGGCCCACGACACGCCGAGGCCGCAGCCGCTCCCCGGCCGAACTGCTCCACGACCCGGCGATCAGCTCCTGGCGTCCTCCGCGCGGCGCTCAGGTCCGACGACCAGAGTCGGAGGGCGATCGTCGCCAGCCCGACCAGGATGCCGATGCCCATGATCGGGCTGCCGATCCGCTTGAGCTCGGGTGACACCGCGATGAGCCCGAGCAGGAAGACGACCAGCCCGAGGTTCACCGCCCAGAAGACGACCTGACCGGCCCACGGCCAGCGATCCCGACGATCGGCCGCCAGCCCGAGGGCGAGTCCGAAGATCAGGTTCGTCATGACCCCGATGAACGCGGCGTGGTCGCTCGCCACCAGGACGCCGGTCGGGATCTTGTTCGGGTCGCCGGTCGAGATGAACAGGAAGACGACGTACAGGAAGATCGCGGTCGCGATGATCACGAAGACCGCGGCCATCGCGACGTGCCGGCCCGGCGCACCGCTCCGCCAGTCCGAGCGCAGGGCGTGGGGGAGGACCCGCCGGGCGAAGAACCCGACCGCGACGAGCTCGACGAGCAGGTAGATCCCGCCGACCGCCTGGACGACGCTCTGGTCCAGGAAGAGCAGGGTGACCGCGAGGATGAGGCCGCCGCCGAACAGCGCGCCGACCTGGACGAGGCCGCCCCGCGACCGCGGCGTCAGCCCCATCAACCGCCACTCGATGAGGCCCATCGCGATGAGGATGAGATAGCTGAAGACCATCGTCGCCGCGTGGGCTCCGATCGCGTCGCCGCTGGCCGGGAAGAGGTTCGTGGCGAGCGCCCCTTGGACCTGGAGGAGGACGCCGATGACCGCGCCGTAGGCGAAGGTCGTCAGGCCGAGGGCGAGGGCGAGGGCGGGCAGCGAGCGCTGGGCGAGCGTCATCCGCCAGGCCCAGACGAGGAGCCACAGGATCGCCAGGAGGAGGAGGGTGCCGGTCAGGCCCGGGCGGGGTAGTTGCCGCTGTAGAACGCCAGCACGTAGACCGGGACGATGATCATGAACGTCCAGGCCAGGGTCCGATCGCCCGACCCCGCCAGCCAGAAGGCGCTGGCGATGATCGCCAGGGTGATCCAGCCGAGGGTCCCGGCGTGGACGTGGGTGAGCAGCGTGTTGCGCATCTCGGGCGGGCTGAAGTCGA
This sequence comes from uncultured Chloroflexia bacterium, assembly GCA_963809595.1. Lineage (GTDB taxonomy): Bacteria > Chloroflexota > Limnocylindria > Limnocylindrales > CSP1-4 > Chersky-267. The sequence goes on from CAWEKG010000004.1 coordinate 802,396, forward strand.
CGAGGTCGAGCCCGTTGAGGATCCCTATGGCGACGGTGATGACGAACATCGCCAGGGCCACGCTGTACAGAGCGCGGGACAGCCGCGGCCAGCCGGCCGCATCCGCTCCGGACATCGCTGGTGTCTCCCTCCGGAGGTCGCCCACCGCCGAGGCTCACCAGCCGAAACGGGCACCTCCTCGACGCATCCTAGCGAGCGCCCGGGGCCCGGGGAAGACCCCGCCTGCGCTAGACTCGAGACGACCGGGCGGTGCCGGAGGGACCGGCGCCCGGGTCGCCTCCGGAGGGTGGATGTCCTCGAAGGTCGCCACGATGCACGACGCCGTGGCCGAGCTCGTCCGCGACGGCGACACGGTCGCGATCGAGGGCTTCACCCATCTCATCTCCTTCGCGGCCGGGCACGAGATCATCCGCCAGGGTCGGCGCGACCTCACCCTTGCCCGACTGACCCCGGACGTCATCTACGACCAGATGATCGCCGCCGGCGTCGCCCGGAAGCTCGTCTTCCGCTGGCTCGGCAACCCCGGCGTCGGCGGCTTGAACGCGATCCGGCGCCGGATCGAGGACGCCGACCCGGCGCCGCTCGAGGTCGAGGAGTACAGCCACTTCGGGATGGTCGGCCGGTACACGGCGGGGGCCGCCAACCTGCCCTTCTACCCGCTCCGCTCGTACTTCGAGACGGACCTGCCCCGGGCGAACCCGCTCATCCGCGAGATCGAGTCGCCCTACGGGGACGGGAAGGTCTACGCGGTGCCGCCGCTCCGTCCCGACGTCACGATCATCCACGCCCAGCGCGCCGACGCCGCGGGGGACACCCAGGCCTGGGGCCTGCTGGGCTGCCAGAAGGAGGCCGCCTTCGCGGCCGAGCGGGTCATCGTGGTGGTCGAGGAGCTCGTCGACGAGGCGGTGGTCCGGGCGGACCCGAACCGGACGATCATCCCGGGGCTCATCGTCGACGCGGTGGTGGTGGAGCCGTGGGGCGCCCATCCCTCGTACGTCCAGGGCGCCTACGACCGCGACAACCGGTTCTACCTCGACTGGGACCCGATCAGCCGCGACGAGGCCGCCGTCCAGGCCTGGCTCCGCGACTGGGTCTTCGACCTCGACGGGCGAGCGGCCTACATCGAAAAGCTCGGAACCGAGCGGGTCGCCTCACTGCGGCCGAGCGGGCCCGCCCCCTCCGGGTCGGTGGACTACGGGGAATACCGGTGAGCGGCGCCCGGCCGCGGGCGCGGGGCTCCGTCGGTGATGCCAATGAATGCATCAGGGCGGGTCCCGCGGCGCCACTCGGGAGGTCGGCGTGACTGACCCCAGCTTCTCGAAGTCCGAGATGATGATCGTCGCGGCGGCCCGTGAGCTGGCCGGCCAGCACGTCTGCTTCGTCGGCGTCGGGCTCCCGAACATCGCGGTCAACCTGGCCAAGCGGACGGTTGCGCCCGAGCTCGAGCTGGTCTACGAGGCCGGCGTCTTCGGCGCCCGCCCGGCCCGCCTCCCGCTGAGCATCGGCGATCCGACGATCGTGACCGGCGCGACGGCCGTGACCAGCATGTACGAGCTCTTCAGCTTCTACCTCCAGGGCGGGCTGATCGACGTCGGCTTCCTGGGCGCCGCCCAGATCGACCGGTTCGGCAACATCAACACGACGGTCATCGGCGACTACGACCATCCGAAGACCCGGCTGCCCGGCTCGGGCGGCGCCTGCGAGATCGCGATCAACGCCCGGCAGGTCTTCGTGATCATGCGTCAATCGAAGCGCTCGTTCGTCGAGACGATCGACTTCCGGACCAGCCCCGGAAACCTGGGCGGGGCCGAGAACGCCGCCCGGATCCGCCGGGAGCAGGGCTGGCTGGGCCGCGGTCCCAGCGTGGTGGTCACCGACCTGGGCATCTACCACTTCGACGAGGACGGCGAGATGCGTCTCGACTCGCTCCATCCCGGCGCCACCCTGGAGGCCGTCCGCGAGACGATCGGCTGGGAGCCGAGGGTCGCCAAGGATCTGGCGACCACGCCGGAGCCGACCGCCGAGGAGCTGGGGCTCATCCGGGTCGAGCTCGACCCCGAGGGCGCCTACACGAAGTAGGGCGGCTCCGGGACGAGTGGTGCGTCAACGCACCGTCTGGGCGTGAGCGGGCGGTGAGAATAGGCCGAAGGTCACATGCGGTCGGGGGATCGCGCTAGTACCTTTGGCCGGTCGCGCTCCGTTCCGCCCCCGATACAGGAGCGACCGCCCAAGGAGGCGCTGGCCGAGACCGCCCGGCGCTGGCCGCGCACCCGTCTCGCCGAGCAGACGCCGGCGTCCACGGGCGAGGGCGTCCCGGGATCCATGCGATCCGCCTATCAGCGTCTGGCTGCGCCGCCGTCGCTGCGTCTCATCGCGGCCAGCGGCGCCCAGGGAGGATTCCCATCGTGCGAAGGCATCTTCGCGTCCTCTAGCCTGTTCGTCATCGTCGCGGTCGTAGGTGTTGGCGTGTTCGCCACCAGCGCCTACTTCAGCGGACACGGTCAGCATCACCGGCCAGACGTTCACCACCGGCTCCGCGGACCTCAAGTTCGGGCAATGCGGCGAGATCGGGGACAACTGCCTGACGACGCCGGCGACTTCCGACACGCTGGACCTGTCGGGTGGCCCGTTCGAGCTGACCGGTCCGGGGCATCGCCAATCCTCCGGCTGCCTCGTCGTCGAGAACAAGGGCAACTTCCTGCTCCACGTCTGACCGGTGGGCTGGACGTCACGGCCTACAGCCATCCCGATCATGGCCGTCTTCTTCGAGGTGGCGACAGACAAGGCCAACTCGTTCTGCAACCCGCTCTCGACGCTGATTGGCTGGCAGTCCGCCGCGACCGGCGAGACGAACAGCCCGTTCGCGTTCGGTGATCTGGCGCCGGGTGGCCGGCTCTACCTCGTCCTGTACAACCGCTGGAACAGCAGCGGCGATCAGAACTACCTCCAAGGTGGTTGGATCCAGCTCACGACCAAGGTCGACGGCAAGACCGACTGACGGATCTCACTGGTTCGGAAACCGGCGGGACGGGCACCATCCCGCCGGGCCGTTCCTCACTCGCCATGCGTCGGCTCCTGCTCCTGGTCGGGCGCCTCGGGCAGCTCGCCCTCTGGGCGTTGCTGCTCGGCTTCCTCGCGCTCGTCGCGATCCCCCGGTTCACCCCGTTCGACGTGCTCGTCGTGCGGGGAGGGAGCATGGAGCCGGCCATCCATCTGGGGTCCGTGGTCATCGTCGACCGGGGAGCCCGGGTGCCCACCATCGGGTCGATCATGGCTTTCCGCGAGGCAGGGACCGGCATCGTGACCCACCGTGTGGTGGGGCTCGATGGCGGCCGCTACGTGACCCAGGGGGACGCCAATCGGACCGCTGACACCGCGCGTCGCACGACCGACGAGGTCTACGGGAGCGCGGTCGTGTCGATCCCCTTCGCCGGCTTCGCGATCCATGCCTTCCAGCAACCCGTCGCCTTCCTAGTGCTTCTTCTCGGGACGGGCGGACTGCTCGTCGTCGGGGCGATCCGGACGATCGCGGCCGAGGTCGCCCGGATGCGTGGCCAGGGGAGGACCGCCGATGCGGATCGACCCTGACCGGCGATTCCTTGCCATGGGGGCGCTGGTTGGCCTGCTGGCCCTCGGCGTCGGCACGAGCACGGCCTACTTCACCGACTCGATCACGTACGTGCAGCGGTACCTCACTGCGATCTCGCCGCCGGAGCCGCCGGCCCCGCCGACTCCGGAGGCATGCGCCGGCATGAAGTTCGGCAGGACCATCGTCGGAACGCCCGGTGACGACCACATCGTGGCGGCGAACGGCGGCGCCCTCATCTTCGGGCTCGGCGGCAACGACACGATCGAGGGCGGCAACGGCAAGGACTGCCTGGTCGGCGGCGAGGGCAACGACCTCCTGCTCGGCGGCAACGGCAAGGACGTGCTGCTCGGCGAGGACGGTGACGACACGCTCATCGGCGACCGCAGGGACGGGGCGGGGCTCGGCGGCAACGGCAAGGACCTCCTCGATGGAGGTGCGGGCACGGACGCCTGCTACGGCACGTCGAAGGACCAGTTCGAGCGCTGCGAGACGATGTCGACCGATGGAGCCGCTCCCGCGGGAGGGGCCCAGACCGAACTGCTGGCTCCGACCGCCGCGCCCGACCCGGAAGGGTCGCCGGGCACGGATCAGGTCGAGCCAACCCCGGACGAGTCCCCCGGGACGTCCGCCGAGCCAACTCCGTCTGCCGAGACGACCCCAGGGGCCGAGCCCACCCCCGAAACGACGGCAACCCCGGGATCCACGCCCGAACCGACACCAGATGGGACGCCGGCCCCGACCGCGGAGCCGACCCCGGAGGCGACGCCCACCGGTGCGCCCGACCCGACCCCGGAGGCGACCCCGGCTCCGACGCCGGAACCGACCCCCGATCCGACCCCCGGACCGACGCCCGATCCCACGTCGACGCCGGAACCGCAGCCCGAGCCCACGCCGGATCCGACGCCGGCCCCCTGAGCACAGGGATCGCCCTTAGTTGAGCGGTGACGGGACCTCGTCCTCGGCCTGGCGCACCACGAGCACCGGACAGCCGGCCCGGTGGACGACGTGGTCCGAGACGCTGCCGAGCAGGAACCGCCCGACCGTGCTCCGGCCGTGGGTCCCGACCACGATGAGATCGGCGCCCTCGGCGTCCGCGGCCGCGACGATGCCGTCGCCCGGATCACCCTCCCAGAGGAGGAACCGGGCGTCGGCTCCCTCTGCCCGAGCGCGGTTCACGACCGCCTGGGCCTCGCGGGCGCGCACCTCACGCGGGTCCCGGTCGTTCCGCCTACCCGGGCTCGCGCTCTTGGCCGGCTCGAGCACCGTGACGACGAGGAGCTTGACCTCGAGCCGGACCGCCAGGTCGATGGCGTGTTCTGTCGCGGCGCTCGAGGCGCCGGTCAGGTCGGTCGCGAGGAGGATCGTCTCGACACGCGGCATGACGGTCATCGCTTCCATGGCGGTCTGGGGTCTGTGGCCCGTCCCTACGCCAGCAGGGCCTTGACGATGGTGTCGATGTCCGATGCCTTGGGGACGACGATGAGGGTGTTGACCATGCCAAACATGCCGTTCTGGCCTTCGACGTGGGGGAGGATGTGGCAGTGGAAGGCCCAGATCCCGAGGGTCGTGGCCTTGATCAGGACGTCCCAGCGTTCGCCGGGATTGACGCCGAGGGTGTCGCACTCGAACGCCGCCGAGCCAAGAGGAAGGCCGTCACGTGCGACGGCCTTCATCCGGATCCCATGGAGGTGCCACGGGTGCATCATGATCCCCTCGTTCATGAACCGGACCCGAACGGTCTCGCCCATGGCGGCCAGGACGGGGACCGTCGCCGGGAAGCCGTGCCCATTGATCGTGAACCCACCGAGCTCGTCGTTCGAGATCCAGGTGTACTCGCGGTCCGCCTTCTCCGACCCGTCCTTCGGGTCGACGATGAAGGGACCCAGCAGGCCGCGGCCGACCTGATCGGTGGCGTTGTGGTGGGAGTGGTACATCAGCGAGCCGGTGCTCTTGGCCACGAACTCGTAGCTGTACGTCTCGCCCGGAGTGATCGGCAATTGGGTGACGAACGGGACGCCGTCCTGGAAGAAGTCGTCGAACTCAACGCCATGGAAGTGGACCCCGGTCGTCTCGGTCAGGTTGTTCGTAAAGTTGACCTTGACCTTGTCGCCCTCGCCGACCCGGATGGTGGGGCCCGGCCACTGCTTGTTGTAGCCCACGGCGGCGACCGGCGGCAGGATCTCGTCGATCTTCTGGAAGAGCGGGTCGATGGTCAGGTCGAAGACCTTGACGTCTCCGACGAGCTTGGGCTTGAGCGGGTCGAGGATGTCCTGGAGGACGAGCTGGGTGCCGACCTGCATGAAGGCCGGCTTCTGGCTGAGCTCGGGGTAGCCGTCGGCCGCCCCGAGGATCTCGACCAGCTTGGCGAAGACCACGGGGCCGTAGATGTCCTTGAAGGCCGGCGCCAGGTCCCCGATGTACCGGCGGACCCGCCGCCGGGCGTCGACGTCGTGGATGGTCCAGCCGGGCGGGATGACCTCGGCAGGCGCGGACGCCGCGGCCGAGGCTGCGGCCGAGGGAGCGGTCGAGGCCGGTGGCTGACTGGCCACGGCGCTCGCGGCCGACGAGGCGGCGGCGCTGGCCGGCGGGCTCGACGCGCCCGCCGACGGGGCGCTCGTGACCGTCGGGCCGTAGGTCCAGGTCGGGGCGGCGGCCGGAGCGCAGGCGGCGATCGTCGCGGCGACGATCCCGCCGCCGGCGATGGCGGCGCCACGCAGGAAACCGCGCCGCGACAGGCCGTTCGCGCTGATCGGGTCGAGGCCGTCCGAGGACGGATCCGTCGAGGTCGCCGGGAGCAGGGGGTCGTGCGAGACGCTGGTTTCCATGGCGGGCAGTCTCCCGGTGCGGCCTGATGGGGGGTAGGGACCTCCGGCCCGTCCTCGCGGGCCGGACGGCAGAAGCCTACCTGCCCGGGCTGCTAGGCTCACGAGGTGAGCGAACGTCCCACGACGCGGCCATCGGCGTCCACCGATCGCGTCGACGATCTCCTGGCGGCTCTCGCCGACTGGCAGCGTGACCCGGGACCGGCCCACTTCAGGGCGCTCCGCGACGTCATCGCCGGAGCCCTCGAGCGGGCCGGCCTGGTCGGCGCCTGGATCGACCTGGACGCGGACCCGATCCCGCCACTTCGTCTCGGCATCGGCAGCCTCCTCGAGGCGCCGACCGGCCCGCGACGGGCGGCGCTCAGCGAGATCGACCTGGCGGTCGACCGGGGACGCCGGCTCGCCGGACGGATCTGGCTCGATGCCGGCGACGAGCCCGGAGCGCCGGACCCGCTGACCGACGACCGTGTTCGCGCGGCCCTTCGGGCGGTGGAGCTGGGCCTCGACACCGCCTGGTCGAGCGAGAGCGCCCGACGGAGCGCCGCCCAGCTGGAGGCGCTCGACGCGGCCACCCGGGGGATCGCCGGGGTCCTCTCGGTCGATCGGGTCCTCCAGCTCATCTGCGACCGGACCCGGGATCTCGTCCGGGCGGAGTACGCCGCCCTCGGGATCGCCGACGCCGACGGCGTCCTCGAGCGCTTCGTGACCAGCGGGATCAGTCGGGCCGACCGCGAGCGGATCGGAGCGCTCCCCGAGGGTCACGGCCTCCTGGGGTTGATCATCGGGGGCGGGCGCTCGTTCCGGATCGCCGACATCGTCGGCCATCCCCGGAGCTACGGCTTCCCGCCCCACCATCCCCGGATGACCTCGTTCCTGGGCGTGCCGATCACGGTCAAGGGCAAGGCCGTCGGCGACCTCTACCTGACGAACAAGCGCGGGGCGCGGGAGTTCAGCGAGGCCGACCAGGCGCTCGTCGAGATGTTCGCGCTGCACGCCGGGATCGCCATCGAGAACGCCCGGCTCCACGAGCAGGTCCAGCGCTTGGCGATCGTCGAGGAGCGGGAGCGGATCGGCAAGGATCTCCACGACGGGATCATCCAGGGCATCTACGGTGTGGGCCTCTCCCTCGAGGACGTCCCGGAGCTCATGGACGACGACCCCGACGAGGCGCGAGCCCGGATCGAGCGGGCGATCGAGCGGCTGAACCTGACCATCCGCGAGATCCGCAACCTGATCTTCGGTCTCCGACCCGAGCTGCTCGACCAGGTCGGCCTGCTCGGCGGCCTGGCCGGCCTGGCCGACGAGTTCCGGCTCAACACGATGGTCGACGTCGAGCTGGAGGGCGCCCAGGATGCGATCCCCGAGCTGGGCGACGAGGCGACCATCCAGCTCCTCCAGATCGCCCGTGAGGCGCTCAGCAACGTCGCCCGCCACGCCAACGCGACCCGCGCCCGGATCGTCCTGCGGGTGGAGCGGTCGGGCGATCCCGGGGCCGACGAGCTCGTCCTCGAGATCTCCGACAACGGGCGTGGCTTCTCGCCGAACGCCACACGCGGGTCGGGTCATCACGGACTGGCGAACATGCGGGCGCGGGCGAAGGCGCTCGACGGCACGTTCGATCTCGACAGCGAGCCGGACGGCGGGACGCGTATCATCGTCCGAGTGCCCGGTCGCCGGGACGTCTGAACCGGCCCCAACGGAAGGATCGCCCGCGTGCCCGACGCCACCCCCCGCGACGCCAGCGCCGTGACCCGACCGCTTCGCCTGCTCGTGGTCGACGACCACGAAGTGGTCCGCCAGGGCCTCGTGGCCCTGCTCGATCGGCGCGAAGCCTTCCAGGTGGTCGCCGAAGCGGGCACCGTCGCCGAGTCGCTCGAGATGGCCCGCAAGTTCGAGCCGGACATCGTGATCATGGACGTCCGGCTGCCGGACGGGTCCGGGATCGAGGCCTGTCGTGAGATCCGGGCCGACCTGCCGCTGACCAAGGTGGTCATCCTGACCAGCTACCCCGACGAGGAAGCCGTCCTGTCGGCGATCATCGCCGGGGCCAGCGGCTATCTCCTCAAGCAGATCCGGGCGCGCGACCTGGTGGCCGCCCTCGAGGCCGTCGGTCGGGGCGAGTCGCTGCTCGACCCGGCGGTCACCGAGAAGGTCCTGGAGCGGGTCCGCCGGATCGCCACCGGGACGTTCACCGACGAGCTCGCCTCGCTCACACAGCAGGAGCAGAAGATCCTGCTCCTGGTGGCCGAGGGCAAGACGAACAAGGAGATCGCGGCCGAGGTCTACCTGTCGGACAAGACCGTGAAGAACTATGTGAGCTCGATCCTCTCGAAGCTCAACCTGGAACGCCGCGCCCAGGCGGCCGCCTTCGTCGCAAAGCACAGGATCTCGCGCGACAGCTGAGAACCGCCGCCGGGTACGGCTCCGCCGGGCACGGTCCATCGCGGTGCCGGGCGGCCCATCCGAACGGTCCGTCGGGCACCCCGTCGGTCGCCCGCCTCCACCTACACTCCTGGTGATGCGTATCGTCACGCCCGCCGAGGCCGTCGCGGGGATCAAGAGCGGCCAGCAGATCTACGTCCAATGCGCGGCCGCCACGCCGTCGTTCCTGCTCGACGCGCTCGTCGCCCGGGCGCCGGAGCTGACCGACGTCAAGGTGGTCCACCTCCATTGCGAGGGTCCCGGTCCGCACCTGGCGCCGGAGATGGCCGGTCACTTCTTCCATCGGGCCCTGTTCATCGGACCGAATGCGCGGGCCGCCATCGCCGAGGGGCGGGCCGAGTACATCCCGGTCTTCCTGTCCGACGTGCCTCACCTGTTCTCCAGCGGCCTGATCCCGCTGGACGCCGTCCTGATCAATGTCTCGCCGCCGGATCAGCACGGGTACTGCTCGCTGGGCACCTCGGTCGTGGCCATGCGCACGGCGATCCCGGCCGCCAAGACCGTCATCGCCCAGCTCAACCGGTCGATGCCCCGGACCCTCGGCGAGTCGTTCATCCACGTCGACGAGATCGACCTGGCGATCGAGGTCGATCAGCCCCCCTACATCCACCGGCCGCCCGAGATCGGCGAGGTCGAGCGACGGATCGGCGAGTACGTCGCCGAGCTGATCCCGGACCGGGCCACGATCCAGATGGGGATCGGCGCGATCCCCACCGCGGTCGGGATGGCCCTCCACGAGAAGAAGGACCTCGGCGTCCACACCGAGATGATGACCGACGTCGTGGTCGACCTGGTCGAGGCCGGCGTCGTGACCGGTCGGGCCAAGGAGCGCAACCGGGGCAAGATCGTGGCGACGTTCATGATGGGCACCCAGCGCCTCTACGACTTCGTCGACGACAACCCCATGGTCGAGATGCGCCCGACCGACTTCACCAACGACACCCACGTGATCCGGAGCTTCAGCCGGATGACCGCCATCAACTCGGCGATCGAGGTGGACCTCACCGGCCAGGTCTGCGCCGACTCGATCGGGCACCGGATGTACAGCGGCGTGGGCGGCCAGATGGACTTCGTCCGGGGCGCGGCCCTGGCCAGCGAAGGACGGGCGATCATCGCCCTCCCGTCGACCGCCGGCGCGGCCCGGGCCACCCGCATCGTCTCGGCGCTCCACGAGGGGGCCGGGGTGGTGACCACGCGGGCCCATGTCCAGACGGTCGTGACCGAGTGGGGCGTCGCCGAGCTGTACGGCCAGAGTCTGCGCGAGCGAGCGAAGCGGCTCATCGCGATCGCCGATCCGAGCGCGCGGGACGAGCTGACCGCCGCCGCCCGCCGGCTTCACGAGATCTAGGAGCCACCAGGCCCGAGATCCGGTCCCTCGACAAACCTCTCAACCACGAGAGGATCGGGACGATGTGCCCACAAGGATGGGCCGTTGGGCTCTCCGCGCCATCCGGCCGCGCACGGATGATGCCGGCGAGGTGGGCGCCGGAGGGGACGCCCGGCGTCCACCCCGAATACTCGTGGGCACCAGGACCGCACCGAACGGGTGCGGTTTCGTGATTCCGGGGACCCATCCTTCCGGCGGGCCGGCGCGAAGGACCAGCGTGAGGGTACGGGTCTTGTCGGGTACCCTTCTCGAGGCGTGTCCCCACGCGGCCCCGACCGAGCATCCCGGCAGGTGAGGACGAGCATGACGTCGACGACCCAGGCCGCCGCCGCCGAGCGCCCCGGCGACTCCGGTCGCGGCCGATGGTTCGGGCTGGCCATGCTCAGCCTGGGCGTGGCGATGATCATCGTCGACGCGACGATCGTGAACGTCAGCGTCCCGGCGGTCATCCGCGAGCTCAGCCTGGACGGGACCGCGGCGGAGTGGGTCAACTCCATCTACTCGCTGGTCTTCGCAGCCCTGCTGATCACCCTCGGGCGCTTCGGCGACGTCCTCGGCCGGCGGGCGATGTATCTCGGTGGCCTGGTCGTGTTCATGCTCGCGTCGCTCGGCGCGGGCCTCGCCCCGACCGGCGAGATCCTCATCCTGGCCAGGCTCTTCCAGGGCGTCGGCGGGGCGATGATCCTGCCCTCGACCCAGTCGATCCTCAACACGAACTTCCGGGGTCGGGAGCGGGCGATCGCCTTCGGCATCTGGGGCGGCGTCATCGGCGGCGTGGCCGCGCTGGGACCGCTCCTCGGAGGCTGGCTGACCACCTACCTGTCGTGGCGCTGGGCGTTCTTCATCAACATCCCGATCGGCGTTCTGGCCATCCTGGGGACCCTCCGGTACATCCGCGAGTCGCGCGACCCGCACGCTCGCCGCGGCTTCGACCCCGTCGGGTTCCTGCTCATCACGTTGGGGCTGGGGGCCATCGTCTTCGGGCTCATCGAGGGCTACACCTACGGCTGGTGGACCCCGAAGCGCCCGTTCACCATCTTCGGCTGGACCTGGCCGCTGGAGAACATCTCGATCATCCCGTTCCTGATCGCCGGCGGCGCGCTCGCCCTCGTCGCGTTCGCCTTCGTCGAGATCCGTCGCAAGCGGGCCGGCAGGTGGTTCCTGTTCGACTTCGACCTGTGGCGCTATCGCGCCTTCCGCTACGGGAACCTCGCCGGGACGACCGTCTCGCTCGGCGAGTTCGGCCTCCTGTTCGTGCTGCCCCTCTTCCTCCAGGCGGTCATCGGCTACGACGCGTTCGAGACGGGGATGGTCTTCCTCGCCCTCGCGGTCGGATCGTTCTTCGCCGCCCCGCTGGCTGCGACGCTCACCCGTCGCTTCGGCGGCCGGCGGGTGGTCACGACCGGGATGGCTCTCGAGGCCATCGGCATCCTGAGCACGACGCTGCTCATCTCCACCAGCGTCACCGGGTTGCAGCTGGCGATCCCGCTGTTCATCTACGGCGTGGGCGTCGGGTTCGCGACCGCCCAGCTGACCTCGATCGTCCTATCGGACGTGCCCGTCCGCGAGTCCGGTCTCGCTTCGGGGACGAACTCGACCGTCCGCCAGGTCGGCTCGGCCCTCGGGATCGCGATCCTGGGGACGGTCCTGTTCACCAGCCTGGGGAACGGCGTCCGCGATGGCTTCGCCGCGGTCCCGCCGGTTCCTGGGGTGCCGGCTTCCGTCTCGCAAACGCTCCGCGACGGCCTTGCCTCGGCGATCGACGGCTCGGCCGGCCAGGCCCTCACGGCCCTGCGCGAGGATCCGGCGTCCCTTGCCGGGGACGGGCGGCTGCCGCCCGTCGCCGCGCAGTTCCTGGGCACGTCCGCCGCCCGGCAATTCCTGCAGCCGTACGTGACCGCGGCCGACGAAGCGTTCGTCACGGCCGCCCGGGCCGCCGGCTTCGTGGCTGAGGGCTTCGTCCTGCTCGGTCTCCTCTTCAGCCTCCTCCTGCCCAAGCCGATCGGGGCGCCGGGCGAGGCCGGGCTCGTGCCGGGCGACCCGCTCGACGAACCGATCGAGGACCCGGTCGACGAACCGGCGGAGGATCCGGTCGACGCGGTCGCCTGACCTCGTCCGAGGCGCATTCCGGCGATCCGGGGTATCTTGCGGGTCGCCGGGGGAACTCACGCAGGGACACGACAACCGAAGATCGCCGCCGAACGGCTGACCTCGTGTCGTCGTCCCGTGCCAGCCCGCCCTGCTGGCCCGTCCCCACCCGCCGCGCCTCGCGCGGCTCCTCAGCGGGTCCACTCCTGCCGTCGTGCGGCTCAGCCCATCGCCATCGCGTCATGCGCGGTGTCCTGGTAGAGAGGAGCACATTGAGCCGGATCCGAACGCGCTTCCGGGCGCTGGCCATCACGAGCCTCGCGGCTGTCACCATCCTGACGGCACTGTCCGCCGAGGCGACCCTCGCGACCGACCCGGTCCCGAGCCCGGTCCCGACGACCGCGCCGAGCGCCGACGCGAGCCAGGCGCCGAGCGCCGACCCGAGTCAGGCGCCGAGCGCCGAGCCGACCCTGACGCCCGCCGCGTCGAGCCCCGATCCATCGGCCGGAACGCCCGTTCCGCCGGCCCCGCCGGCCGCGGCCGTCGCGACCTCCGTCGCCCAGCCAGAGGTCTCCCTCGCGGCGATCGTGACCGCCTACGCCCGGACCCACCTGCGCGCCGCCTATCGCCACGGCTCCACCGGGCCGCGCGCGTTCGACTGCAGCGGTCTCATGTGGCGGGTCTTCCACGAGGCCGGGCTCGGCGGCAAGGTGACCAGCACGAGTGCCCGGGCGATCTACCTGAGCTACCGGCGACACGGTCTCGCTTCCCGTCACAACCCGCAGGTCGGCGACCTCGTCATCTGGGGCCGGGGCAGCCACGTGGGCCTCTACATCGGCCGCGGCTACGCCATCAGCGCCCTGACCCAGGGGGTCCGCGTCCACCGGGTCCACGCCGTGTTCACCAACTTCACCGCATACCTGCACACCGGTCTCAACCGGCTCGAGGCGCCCCTCTGGCGGCTCCTCGTGGCGACCCACATCCGGTCGCTCCGGCACACCGTCCGCTCGGTGACCCTCCGCGTCGCGGCGGGGTCCGATTCGGCCCCCGTCAGCACGCTTCGGGCACGGACCCGCCTGGTCCTCCTGTCGAGCGGACGGGACGCCGCCGGGAAGGTCTGGTACCGGGTCCTCACCCTCCACGGCGTGACGGGCTGGCTGCCGGCCGGGTACGTCCACCGCTGATCGTCGAGGGCCGGGCTCGCCGACCGCCCCGGACCATCGACCGAAGGGTGAAGGCCCTCAGCGCCGGGTCTTGCCGCGTCCCTTCGCGCGACGCGGCCGGGCAAGGTCTCGGGCCGCGTCGGCGAGGGCCCGGAGACGGGCCTCGGCCCGACCGTTGACGGACTCCTTGGGGTAGGCCCCAGCCTCGTCACGCTCGCCGGCCGGGACGCCGGTGAGGAGCTCGAGGGCGGCGTCCACCGTGTCGACGGCCCAGACGTTGAACCGGCCGGCCGCGACCGCCGCCACGACATCCGGTCGGAGCATGAGCCGATCGGCGTCGGCGGCCGGGATGAGCACACCCTCGGCGCCGGTCAGGCCGCGCGCCTGGCAGACGTCGTAGAACCCCTCGATCTTCTGGTCGACCGCGCCGACGGCCTGGGTCCGGCCGAACTGGTCGATCGACCCCGTGACGGCCAGGGCCTGGTGGACGGGCGCCTCCGCGAGGGCCGAGAGCAGGGCGCAGGTCTCGGCCAGCGAGGCGCTGTCGCCCTCGACCGGTCCGTAGGACTGCTCGAACACGAGGCTGGCCCGCAGGGTCAGCGGCCGCTCCCGGCCGAACCGCCCGCTCACGAAGCCGCGCAGGATCAGCACCCCCTTCGAGTGGATCGGTCCGCCGAGCTCGATCTCGCGCTCGACGTCGACGACCTCTCCGGCGCCCGGTCCGACCCGGGCGGTGATCCGGGCCGGCCAGCCGAAGGCCACGCCACCGATCCCGGCCACGACGAGGCCGTTGACCTGGCCGACGAGCGAGCCCGTGGTCTCGATCCGGAGCGTCCCCCGCCGGATCTGGTCCTGGACCCGGTCGCGGATCCGGCCGGCCCGCCGGACCCGGGCATCCACGGCCGCATCGATGTCCCCGGCGGCGATCGCCGTCCGCTCTCCGTCGCCCGCCAGCTGGTCGGCCTCGCGGAGCAGGTCGGTCAGGTCGCCCATGTGGGTCGACAGGTGAGCGGCGTCGCCGACCGTTCGTGCCGCCTCGTCGATGATCCGGGCGACGGCGCCCCGGTCGAGCGGTCGCACCTCCGCGCGCCGGGCGAGCGATCCGAGCAGATGGGCGTAGACGAGCTCGGTCTCGGGCGTCCGCTCCAGGCGGTCCTCGAAGTCGGCCGGGATCTTGAACAGCTCCTGGAACTCGGGGTCGAGCTCCGACAGCAGGTAGTAGATCCGGGCGTCGCCGACGAGGGCGACCCGGACGTCGAGCGGGATCGGTTCCGGTTCCAGCGAGACGGAGCCGACCAGGCCGAGGGCCTGGGCGAGCGACTCGATCCGGATCTGACCGGACCGGAGCGCGCGTTTCAGCGCCTCCCAGGCGTAGGGCTGGCTGAGGACCTGGCGGGCCTCGAGCACGAGGTATCCGCCGTTCGCGCGATGGAGGGCCCCGGCCCGGATCAGGCCGAAGTCGGTCTCGAGCGCGCCCATGTGGGCGAGGTACTCGACCCGCCCCACGAGGTTCGGGTAGGTCGGGTTGAGCTCGGCCACCACCGGCGCCCCGCTCGACCCGCCGTTGTCCACGAGGAGATTGACCTGGTAGCGGCGGAACGGCCCGGGCTCACCGCCGACCAGCCGGCCGGCCGACGGCCCCTGGAGGGCCTGCTCACCGGCGATCGCCTCGACGGCGTGCTCGACGAGGTCGGCCTCGACCGCAGCAAGGTAGGCGAGGACCTCGGGCAGATCCCGGTAGGTGGCTCGGAGCTCGTCTAGGAGGTGGCTGATGGCGAGACCGGTCACCTCGCGGTCGAGCGCCCGGACCCGCTCGCGGCTCTCGCGCTCCCAGCGCGGGATCGTCCGGATCATCTCCTGGAGGGCGGCCTCGAGGGTCTCCATCCCATGCTTCAGGCGCTCCTGCTCGGCAGCCGGCAGGCCCTTGAACCCCTCGCCGTCGAGCACCTCGCCGTCCCGGACCGCGGCGATCGCCGTGCCGACCGGCGTCCGGATGACCGCCACGCCGAGCCCGCCCGCCCGCTCATCGAGTTCCTCCATCGCCGCGTCCCGACGCTTCTTCAGCTCGGTCTCGAGGGCCTCCTTGCGACCCCGGTAGGCGTCGCTCTCGAAGGCCGCCGGGATCGCGCTCCGAAGCTCCTGGACGAGCTTGTCCATGTCGTCGCGCAGCCGGCCGCCCATCCCGGCCGGGAGCCGGAGCGCGCGCGGACGCTGCGGGGTCGCGAAGTCGTTGACGTAGCACCAGTCGGGCGGGCTCGGCTCGGCGGCGGCCTGCTCGGCGAACCGCTGGCTGATGACCGTCTGCTTGCCGATCCCTTCCGGCCCCAGGGCATAGAGGTTGTAACCCGGGCGGCGCGTCCCGATCGCGAAGGCCACCGCCTCGAGGGCCCGGTCCTGGCCGACGATCCGGCCGTCGTCGGGCAGCTCGGCGGTCGTCTCGAAGGGCAGGCCGGCCGGGTCGCAGGTCCGTCTGAGACGCGTCGCCGCGAGCGGCTCCATGGTGCGCCTCCCCTCGGCGCGGCGGATCAGCGGGCCCCGGCCGACCGGGCCGGGCGCGATCCGGCGACCGCCGATGCGAGCTCGCCGGCGGGCCGGCGGGCGGCGGCGCGACCCGCCTCGAACGCGGCGAGGTCGGCCTCGAGGACCTCGGGCCGCTTCGGCCCGACGATCGTCCCGATCGCCGTCCGGATCGAGGCGATGGTCACCGGGCCGAGGAGTTCGACCAGCGCGCCGAGGGCGACGACGCTGGCCAGTCGCTCGTCGGCGGCCGGACCGGCCAGCTCGGCGCAGGGCAACCGGAGCTCCTCGATGTCGCTCCGCCCGGAACTCCCGGCGATCAGCGTGGCGTTGACGATGAGCAGGCCGCCGGGACTCACGACCGATCCGAACCGCTCGAGCGAGGGCGGGTTCATGACGATGACGGCGTCGGCGCGGTCCACCACCGGCGAGCCGATCGGGCCGTCACCCACGATGACCGTGCACGACGCCGTCCCGCCCCGCATCTCCGGTCCGTAGGAGGGGATCCAGAGCGTCTCGAGGCCGTCGACCATGGCCGCCTCGGCGAGGACGTGACCCGTGAACAGGATCCCCTGCCCACCGAAGCCGGCGATGACGATCGAGCGTTCCACGGTCAACCCTCCGGGACGGTGGTGGCGGTGGGGCCGATCGGGGCAGGGCCCGGGGTCGCCGGGGGGCGGGTCCGGTCGACCAGGACGCCGGGCGGGTAGACCGCCGCGACCGCCTCGCCGAGTCGCTCGATCGACTCCTGGGGGGTCATCCCCCAGCCGACCGGGCAGTTCGACAGGATCTCGACGATCGCGAAGCCGGCGCCCGACAGCTGGACCTCGCAGGCCTTGCGCAGGAACGCCTTGGTCTTGCCGATGGCGGCGGGGTCGACGATCGAGCCGCGGGCGGCGTAGGCCACGCCGGGCAGGATCGCCAGCATCTCGGTGATCGGCAGGGGATAGCCGTGAAGCGCGGCGTCGCGGCCGTTCGGGGTCGAGGTCGTCTTCTGGCCGAGCAGGGTGGTCGGGGCCATCTGGCCGCCGGTCATCCCGTAGATCCCGTTGTTCACGAAGACCGCGGTGATGAGCTCGCCCCGGCCCGCCGCATGGACGATCTCGGCGGTCCCGATCGCCGCCATGTCGCCGTCGCCCTGGTAGGTCAGGACGAAGGCGTCGGGTCGGACCCGGCGGATCCCGGTGGCCACGGCGGGGGCCCGACCGTGGGGCGCCTCGCAGAAGTCGAGCTCGAGGTAGTCGTAGGCGAAGACGGCGCAGCCGACCGGGGCGACCGCGATCGTTCGAGGGCCGAGCCCGAGGTCGCCGAGGACCTCGGCGATGAGCCGATGGATGACCCCGTGCCCGCAGCCGGGACAGTAGGACGTGGAGCGCTCCGAGAGCAGCTCCGGGCGGTGGTAGACGACCCGTGGCTCGGCGGCGATCATCGGGCGGCCTCCGACGCGTAGAGCCCGGCGAGCAGCCCGGGCCCCGTATCCGCTTCCGGATCGGGCGGTTGGGCGTCATCGGGCGGTGGCGCCTCGCCCGCGACCCCGGTGGTCAGCCCGTAGGCCCGCAGGAGGGCACGCCCGACCTCGTCGGGGGTGGGGACGATCCCACCCATCCGGCCGTGGAAGAAGACCGGGGTGGCGCCCTCGACGGCCAGGCGGACGTCCTCGACCATCTGTCCGGCGGACAGCTCGACCACGAGGATCGCCCGGAGGCGTGGGGCGATGGCCCGGATCGCGTCGCTCGGGAAGGGCCAGAGGGTGATCGGCCGGAGGAGCCCGACCCGCATCCCGGCGTCGCGGGCATGGGCCATCGCCGTCCGCGCCACCCGGGCCGCGGTCCCGTAGGCGACGATGACGATCTCGGCGTCGGCCAGCCGCTCACCGGACCAGCGGACCTCGGTCGCCTCGATCCGCCCGAACTTGGCCTGGAGGTCGCGGTTGTGCGCCTCGAGCTCGTCGGCCCGGAGGTGGAGTGACCGGATCACGTGCGGTGGGCGTCCGGCGGCCCCGGTCAGGGCCCACGGCGCATCCGGCGCGGGGAGCGACCGGAAGTCGGGTGCGACCGGCTCCATGGCCTGGCCGAGAATGCCGTCGGCCAGGATCATCACCGGGGTCCGGTAGCGCTCGGCGAGCTCGAAGGCATCGGGGACCAGCTCGATCGCCTCCGCGATCGAGCTCGGGGCCAGGACCGGGACCCGGTAGTCCCCGTGGCCGTGACCCTTGGTCGCCTGGAAGTAGTCGCTCTGCGACGGCTGGATGGACCCGAGCCCCGGTCCTCCGCGCATCACGTTGACCAGCACGACCGGGAGCTCCTGGCCGGCAAGGTAGCTCATCCCCTCGGCCATCAGGCTGATCCCGGGGCTCGAGCTCGAAACGAGGACCCGCGCGCCGGCGGCCGCCGCGCCGAGGGCCATGTTGATCGCCCCGAGCTCGCTCTCCGCCTGGACGAAGGCCCGGCCCAACTCGGGCATCCGGCGGGCCATCCATTCGAGCAGCTCGGCCTGCGGGGTGATCGGATAGCCGAAGTAGGCGTCGCAGCCGGCGGCGATGGCCGCCTCGGCGATCGCCTCGTTGCCCTTCATGAGGATCCGCGACGGACGCCGGACCTCGGGCAGCCCGCTCGTCGGCGCGGGCTCGTCCACGGCGAGGGTGGCCATGTCAGGCCTCCTTGGGTCGGGCGAAGATGGTGAAGACGGCATCCGGGCAGACCCTCGCGCAGCGTGCGCAGCTGGTGCAGGCCGCGGCATCGGTCAGGCGGATCGGGTGATGTCCGAGGCGGTTCACGACCCCGGTGTCGAGCTCGAGCACGCCCGGCGGGCAGGCCGCGATGCACAGCTCGCAGCCCTTGCAGCGGTCGGTCGCGATCTCGAGTGGCGCCCACTCGACGGGCCGCTCCACCTCGGCGAGGGCGATGGACATGAACGCACCTCCGGACCCTAGGCTGGTCCGGTCCGGGATGCCGACGAAGTGCCGAACGGCGCGTCGTCGCGGGCGGATGCGCCCGATGGGAACCGTTCGGCCCGGGCCGGTCCGCCGTCGGCGTCGTGACTCATCGCCCTATCGCGACGCGTCCGGCGGCCCGAGGATGACCCTGCCCGGTCGGCCCAACCGGAGTCGGCGGGCACGGCGGACCAGGACGACCCGGGAGGCGAGCGATGTCGAGCGATCTGCGCCTCGGCGCGGAGGTCGAGCGCCGGTTCATCGAGCACGAGCACCGCGAGATGGCGACCGGGATCGGCCGGATCGAGGACGTCGCCGGTCTCGCCGGGAGCCTCGCCGCGCCCGATCTCTCGGCCGCTCTCCGGAACGTCCTGGACTGGCTTCGCCGGACCTACCTGCCGCACTGCGACTGGGAGGACTCGTGGCTGTATCCGGAGCTCGACCGGATCGCCGGGACCCCCTGGGCCACTCGGTCGATGCGCTTCGACCACCGTCAGATCCGGGAGCTGGTCGACCGGCTGGAGATCGACTGGGAGCTCCTCCGCCACGAGCCCACCCACCGCCATCTCGGCGATATCCGGGCCCGCCTCTACGGCCTCCATGCCCTGGTCCGCTGCCATGTCGAGCGCGAGGAGCGGTTCCTCGTCCCGCTCCTCGACGCTCGCGGCGCGCCACCGGCGGACATCCACGCCTGAGCCTCCCGGCTCCCTCGCCGGCCAGAGCGCAGTGTCGCCGTCGGCCGGTCAGGCCTCGCGCTCGATCCCGCGCCGGCGGGGCGGATCCCCGGAGCGGCCCCGGAGCCAGGCGATCAGCTGACGGTCGGTCATCGGCCCGGCGGCGGTCGTCCGGATGGCCCGGACTCGCCCCCGGTGGTGATCGGCCCGGACCAGGCACGCGGCGAGCTGATCGCGGACGGAGCCGGGACCCAGGATCTCCACGTCGCCGGTCGTCGGCACCGCCAGGGCGACCTCGTCCAGGAAGTCCCGGAGGTGCCCGGCTCGGTCCCTGGCGATCGAGTCGTCGGGCACACCGCCACCCCCGTGCCGGGTCCGCGGATCGTGACGCACGTGGCCGGTGGATCGGTGGTGCGGCGGGACCTCCGAGACCAGGCGGCGGACGTCCGGGTGGCCGTCCCAGGTCGCGATGACCGCCTGCTCCTCGTCGATCCAGACGGCGCACGTCTCGACCATGACCGAGCTGATCATGACGGCATCTCCTCAACGCGCCCAGATGGGTCCACGGTCGATCTGGACGGCGAGGTCGGAGTAGGTGACCCGGACCTCCCGCGCCCAGGCCGCTCGGTCGACGATCACCGAGAAGCGGTGGCTGCCGGCCGGGAAGGTGATCGTCGTATCCTCGCGGATGGCCGGATCCGCGATGACCGGCAGACCGACCAGGTCGCCGATCGGCGGCAGGGCGCCGACGTCCATGTCGGGCGCCAGCTCGGCCAGCTCGGCCTCGCTGACGAGGTGGATGTGGGTGGTCCCGAGGGCCGCCGCCCCCTTGCGCAGGTCGAGCCGGTCGACGGCGTCGAGGACGAGCAGGGCCCGGGCCCCAGTGTCCTTCTCGGCGACCAGGGTCTTGGCGAAGCGGCGTGGATCCACCCCGTCGGCCTCGGCGGTGCCGAGAGCCGTCAGCGCCATCGGGTGCTCGTGGACCTCGTATTCGACGCGGTGGAGAGCCAGCCAGTCGAGCAGACCGGCATGTGGCCCGTCGATCCCGGGTCGCTCGATCGTGGGCGTGGTCATCGTCGACCTCCTCGCCGTGTCCGCGGCGGCTCCGGCTCCGGGGCGCGAACGGCCAGAACGCCGGTGCGCTCCCCAGGACGCCATCGTCAGGATGGGCCCCGGGGAGACCGGTCGGCAGGGTCCGCCGACCCGACCGGCGGGGGCAGGATGGCCCCACCGGGGCCGTGTTGCGCTGGGGCGACCGGGCCCGAGGCCGTCGGGCCCTCAGGAGCGGGCCGTTCGGCAGGTCCGGCCGTCAGCCATCGTGCCTCGTAATCCGGGCAGAGCCGGTGTCTGAGGAGAACGTCGTGGCGCAGGACGAAGCGACCGAGTCGATGGAGCGGGACGCCGGCATGAGCGCGTCCGACGGCCCCCTCCTCGTCCTCGGGATCGGCAACGTCCTGCTCCGGGACGAAGGCGTCGGGATCCGGGTCATCCGGGAGCTCGAGGCGCTCGCCGAGCGCGGCGAGCTGGACCTGCCGGCCGACACCGAGCTGCTCGACGGGGGCACCCTCGGGCTCGATCTCCTGCCCCGGATCTCTGACGCCCGGGCCCTGCTCCTGGTCGACGCGATCGACATTCGGGACGAGCCCGGCACGATCCGGATCCTCCGAGGGCCAGAGATCCAGGGCGCGTCGTCGGGGCAGGCCTCGCCCCACCAGGTCGGGATCGGCGACCTCATCGCGGCCGCCCGGCTCATGGGCACCCTGCCCGACGCCGTGATCCTGGTCGGCGTCCAGCCGCTCGAGATCGCCGTCGGTCTCGAGCTCAGCCCACCGGTCCTTGCGGCCGTGCCTCGGGCCGTGGAGGCCGCGATCGCCGCGATCGAGGAGCTCGGCCGGGTGGACCCGGCCGCGACCCGGCCGGATGCGGCAAATGCCGGGGCCGTTCCGACCACGGTGACGGGCTGATCGGCACGCGGTCGCCCGGCCGGGCTGTGGTCAGATAGCGACGACGGATCCAAGCAGGAGGTCGACCGGCAGGTCATGCACGAGTCGGGACTCGCGGCCGCGGTCGCGGACACGCTCCGGAAGGAACGCCTCGACGGCGCCCGGGTGCGGCTCCTGGTGAGCGGGGGCCACGTGGACCCGTTCGACTTCGACGCGGCGTTCCGCTTCCATCTCGTCGCCGCGGCGCCCGATCTCGCGGAGGTCCCGCTGGAGATCGTCCACCTGCCTACGGACCGGCTGTGCGTCGGCTGCGGCCGCCCGTTTGCCGCGATCACCGCCGACGAGCCCTGCCCGAAGTGCGGTTCGGTGGGTCTCCCGACCGAGGCGGGCGAGCGCGTCGAGATCGAGCTGGTACGACCGGGTGCCACCGACCCCTGAGCGGACACGCGTCCCGAGCCAGGCGCGTCCCGATCCCGATCCCGATCCCGTTTCGCCTCCCGGGCCGGAGTCGTCCGACGCTGTCCTCACGGCGCCCGACCGCCTCGCCCGCTCGGTGATCGTCGAGGGAGTCGTCCAGGGGGTCGGGTTCCGGCCGTTCGTCTGGCGGCTCGCCCACGAGCTGGGGCTCGACGGCGTCGTCCGCAATGCCGCGGGCCGGGTCGAGATCCGGGCCGCCGGCCACCCGGTCGCGCTGGAGCGCTTCATCGAGCGGCTGGCAACGGACGCGCCGCCGCGGGCCCGGGTGGAGCGGGTGTCCACGGGCCTGGTCGCCGATGCCCCCGCGCCCGGCAGCGGCTTCGCCATCGAGGAGAGCGTCGCCGCGTCTTCGGTCGTCCGGCTCTTCCCGCCGGATATCGCGACGTGCGACGACTGCCTGGCCGAGCTCTTCGACCCGGCCGACCGGCGCTACCGCTATCCGTTCACGAACTGCACGAACTGCGGGCCGCGGGCCACGATCATCGAGGAGCTGCCCTACGACCGCGCTCAGACCTCGATGCGCGACTTCCCGCTCTGCCCGGCCTGCGAGCTCGAGTACCGCGATCCGGCCGATCGTCGGTTCCACGCCGAGCCGGTCGCCTGCCCGGCCTGCGGTCCACGGCTGGCCTTCCGGCGACCCGCCGACGCGGCGCCGACCCTGACCGGGGACGCCGCCCTGGTCGAGGCGGCCCGGTCGATCGCCGACGGACAGGTGGTCGCGGTGAAGGGGCTCGGCGGGTACCACCTCGCCTGCGACGCGACGGACGGGGTCGCGGTGACCCGGCTGCGCGATCGCAAGCGTCGCTGGGCCAAGCCGTTCGCGGTCATGGTCCGGGACCTCGCCGCCGCCCGGGCGATCGCCCGCCTTACCCCGCTCGAGATCGACCTGCTCACCTCGCCGGCCCGGCCGATCGTGCTGGCGACGGTCCGCCGGCGGGCCGCGCCCGCAGGTCGCGTCGGTGGTGATGAACGGCAATCGCCGGATCGGGCTCTTCCTGCCCTACACGCCGCTCCACCACCTCCTGCTCGAGGCGGTCGGCCGACCGATCGTGCTGACCAGCGGCAACCTCTCCGACGAGCCGCTCGTCACCGACGACGACGAGGCGCTCGTCCGGCTGGCCGGGATCGCCGACGCGTTCCTGGCCCACGACCGGCGGATCCGGGCCCGCTACGACGACTCGGTCACCCGGGTGGTGGGTCGCGGCCGGACGGCTCGCGAGTCGATCATCCGGCGCGGACGCGGCTACGCCCCCGACCCGCTGGACCTGCCGGTCGCACTGCCGCCGGGCGCGGTGGTCCTGGCCGCCGGCGCCGAGCTCAAGCACACGTTCGCCCTCGCCGCGGGTTCGCGGGCCCATGTCGCGACCGCACATCGGCGACCTCGAGGACCTGGCCACCCACCAGGCGTTCGAGGACAACCTCGCCCACCTTCAGCGGCTGCTCGCGCTCGAGCCGGGACGGGTCGCCCACGACCTCCATCCGGGTTACCTCTCGACCCAGTACGCGGTCGAGCAGTTCACGGCCGACCGGCGGATCGCCGTCCAGCACCACCACGCCCACGTCGCCTCGTGCGCGGCCGAGCACGGGATCGCCGGGCCGTTCCTCGGGATCGCCTACGACGGCCTGGGGATGGGCGACGACGGGACGTTCTGGGGCGGCGAGCTGCTCATCGCCGACCTGCTCGGGTACCGCCGGTTCGCCCGGTTCGGGCTGGCGCCGATGCCCGGTGGCGCGATCGCGGTCCGCAAGCCCTACCGGATGGCCCTCGGCTACCTGTTCGGCGCGGAGGTCGACGGCGAGGCGGCCGACGGCGAGACGGCCGACGGCCCGAGCTCCGTCGAAGCTTCCTTCGCGACGGCGATCGCCGACGGGGCCGCCGCGGGCGTTCCTGGCCGGCTCGACCCACGCGAGGTGGAGGTGGTCCGGGTCCAGCTCCGGCGCCGGCTCAACGCCCCGCTCGCCTCGAGCGCCGGTCGGCTCTTCGACGCGGCGAGCAGCCTGCTCGGCCTTCGCGACGTCGCCGAGTTCGAGGCCCAGGCGGCGATCGACCTCGAGATGACGGCCGATCCGGCCGCCCGCGGTCGCCTGCCGTACCGCCTCGTCCGGCGCGACGGCCTGCTCGTCTACGACCCGCGACCCACCCTGCTCGGACTCCTCGAGGGGCTCGCCGCGGGCACGACGCCGGCCGTGCTGGCCGCCCGTTTCCAGGCCACGATCGCGGCCGTCACCCGCGAGCTCTGCGCCGAGGCGCGCCGGGCCACCGGGATCGAGGTCGTCTGCCTGTCGGGCGGCGTCTTCCAGAACCGCCGCCTGGCCGACGCCCTCCTGGCCGGTCTGGCCCGCGATGGCTTCGACGTCCACATCAACGAACGGGTCCCGGTGAACGACGGCGGCATCTGCTACGGCCAGGCGGCCGTCGCCGCCGCCCGTCTTGCCGACTCGCCCCCCGCGCGCGCCGTCGGTCCGGCCGTCGCGCTCACCCGGAACCCCTGAGGAGGACCACCGCCATGTGCCTCGGCATCCCCGGCAAGGTCATCGAGATCCGCGACGAGGCGGGACTGCGGATGGGCCGCGTCGACTTCGGGGGCGTGCGCAAGGAAGCCTGCCTGGCCTACGCCCCCGAGGTGGAGCTCGGCGACTACGTCATCGTCCACGTCGGGTTCGCCATCAGCAAGGTCGACGAGGAGGAGGCACTCCGCACCCTCGAGCTCCTGAGCACGATGGGCGACCTCGTCCAGCAGGAGCTGGCCACGATGGGCCCGGGGATGAGCCTGCCGGCGGTGATGGACGATCCGGTCCACGACCCGCGCGCCTCGGCCGGAGGGACGCCGGCATGAAGTACCTCGACGAGTACCGCGACCCCGTGCTCGCGAAGAAGCTGATGGTCGAGATCCACCGGATCACGACCCGGCCGTGGACGCTCATGGAGGTCTGCGGCGGTCAGACCCACACGATCGTCAAGCAGGGCATCGACGAGATGCTCCCCGCCGGCGTCCGGATGATCCACGGACCGGGCTGCCCCGTCTGCGTGACCCCGCTCGAGCAGGTCGACAAGGCCCTGGCCATCGCCGCCCGGCCGGACGTCATCTTCACCAGCTACGGCGACATGCTCCGGGTGCCCGGCTCCACCACCGACCTCCTCTCGCTCAAGGCCCGCGGGGCCGACGTCCGGATCGTCTACTCGCCGCTCGACTCGGTCCGGATCGCCCGGGCCAACCCCGACCGCCAGGTCGTCTTCTTCGCGGTCGGCTTCGAGACGACCGCCCCGGCCAACGCGATGGCCGTCCGGCAGGCCGCCCAGCTGGGGGTCGACAACTTCTCGATCCTCGTCTCCCACGTCCTCGTGCCGCCGGCGATGATCGCCCTGCTCGAGTCGCCCGACAACCAGGTCCAGTCGTTCCTGGCCGCCGGCCACGTCTGCGCGGTGATGGGCTGGACCGAGTACGAGCCGATCGCCGCGAAGTACCACGTGCCGATCGTGGTGACCGGCTTCGAGCCGCTCGACCTGCTCGAGGGGATCCTCATGGCGATCCGCCAGCTGGAGGAGGGTCGGGCGGTCGTCGAGAACCAGTACGTCCGGGCCGTGAAGCGCGGTGGCAACGCCCTCGCCCAGGAGACGATCTTCCGGGTCTTCGACGTCGGCGAGCGGACCTGGCGGGGGATCGGCGAGATCCCCGACTCCGGCTATCACCTCAAGCCCGACTTCGCCCGCTTCGACGCCGAGACGAAGTTCTCGGTCGAGGCGATCCACACCCGGGAGCATCCGGCCTGCATCGCCGGAGCGATCCTGACCGGCGGGAAGTCGCC
Source organism: uncultured Chloroflexia bacterium (assembly GCA_963809595.1). GTDB lineage: Bacteria > Chloroflexota > Limnocylindria > Limnocylindrales > CSP1-4 > Chersky-267. Next base: position 828,237 of record CAWEKG010000004.1, read on the forward strand.
CCTCGACTGCACCGCCTACGGCGTCCTGTGCAGCCCCCAGAAGCCGCTCGGCGCGCCGATGGTCTCGTCCGAGGGGACCTGCGCCGCGTTCTACTCGGCGGGGCGGGGGATCGGCGCCCCGGCCCGGCCGCTGCCGATGGTCGAGCCGCTGACCCGCTCGCCGGAGGCGATCCGATGACCAGGCTGCGCGACGGCGACGATCTTCCGGCGACGGCGTCCTCGCCCGGTTCCGAGGCCAGGCTCGACCCGACCTCGGCCCTGCCCGATCCGGCCGGCGCGGTCTGCCCCGCGCCGATCCCCGAGGTCGAGCGGGTCCTCCTGGGCCACGGGTCCGGCGGGCAGCTCTCCGCCGCGCTCATGCGCGACGTCATCGCCCCGGCCCTGGCCGGCGTGAGCCCGGGTGGGCCGCTCAACGACGCCGCGATCGTCGAGATCGGCGGTCAGCGCCTGGTCTTCACCACCGACTCGTTCGTCGTCAGCCCGATCGACTTCCCGGGCGGCGACATCGGCGACCTGGCCGTGAACGGCACGGTCAACGACCTGGCGATGATGGGCGGGACCCCGATCGCCCTCTCCCTCGCCTACGTCATCGAGGAGGGGCTCCCGATCGAGGACCTTCGCCGGGTCACCGCGTCGGTGGCGCGGGCGGCCGCCCGGGCCGGGGTCCCGGTCGTGACCGGCGACACGAAGGTCGTGAACCGGGGCGCCGCCGACGGCATCTTCGTCAACACCGCCGGGATCGGCGTGGTCCCGGTGGGGGTCGGGCCGGCAGCCGATCGGGCCCGGCCCGGCGACGCGGTCCTCCTGTCCGGGGCTATCGGCCTCCACGGGGTGGCGATCATGAGCGTCCGCGAGGGACTCGACTTCGAGGTCGAGATCGCCTCCGACAGCCAGCCGCTCCATGGCCTGGTCGGCGCGATCGTGGCGGTGGACCCGGACGTCCACGTCCTGCGCGACCCGACCCGCGGCGGGCTCGCCTCGGCGCTCAACGAGATCGCGGCCACGTCGGGCGTGGGGATCGTCCTCGAGGAGGCCGCGGTGCCGATCCCCGGTCCGGTCCGGGCCGCCTGCGAGATGCTCGGGCTCGACCCGTTCCACGTCGCCAACGAGGGCAAGTGCGTGGCGATCGTGGCCGCCGAGCGAGCCGACCCGGTCCTCGCCGCGATGCGCGCCTGCCCGGAGGGCGCCGAGGCGGTCCGGATCGGCGAGGTCGTCGCCGACCATCCGGCGATGGTCACGATCCGGACCATCGTCGGCTCGGAGCGGATCGTCGACATGCTGGTGGGGGAGCAGCTGCCCCGGATCTGCTGAGGGGCCGCGGCCGCCACGGTCCTTCGGGACCACCGGCCCCCCGTCGCCGTGACCGGCGGCCCCGCCTGAGCGGGACCCACGGCACTCATCAGCATCTGCGCATACGTCGATAGTCCGGGCATGGACGAGATCTACCAGCTCCAGGCGGAAGTCCTGAAGACGCTCGCCAGCCCACGCCGGCTCGAGATCCTCCACCGGCTGGCCGAAGGTCCCTGTGAGGTCGGCCGCCTGGCCGACGAGCTCGGGCTGAGCCAGCCGAACGTCTCGCAGCACCTCGCCGTGCTCCGGTCCGCCGGGGTGGTCGAGGCCGAGCGCGACGGTCGCGAGGTCCGCTACCGGCTGGCCGACCCCGACGTCATGGTCGCCTGCTCGATCATGCGCGGCGTCCTCCAGCGCCGGATCCGGCGACTCGCCGGTATCTCCGACGACGCGGCGCCCCCGGTCGAGGCCGCACCCGCGGTGTCCTCGACGGCCTCCGGCGACCCTCTCGCCGCCACCACCAACTGAGGTTCAGCAGGTCATGGACGAACCCCTCAACCTGGTCCTCTTCTCCGGGACCGACGACAAGCTCCAGGCCGCCGCGGTCCTCGCCGCCGGCGCCGCCGCCCTCGGCAAGCCGGTCAACGTCTTCCTCCAGTACTGGGCGCTCGACTCGTTCCGGGCCGACCGGATCGGGCTCGACCACGGGCTCGCCCTGGAGGCCGGTCCCGAGGGTCGGGTCCACGTCGATGCGCTCCGGGCGGCCGGCCAGGCCAGCTGGGCCGAGACCTTCCGCCAGGCCAAGGAGCTCGGCGAGATCGACATCGAGGCCTGCTCGCTGTCGATGGACCTGCTCGGCATCGAGCAGTCCGACCTCGACCCGCTCGTCGACGGCGTGGAGGGCGTGACCGCCTTCTACCTGAGCGCCGGCGAGGGTCAGATCGTCTTCATCTGAGCACGAACACCGCGTCCGAAGGAAGGAGCGCACCCATGACCCCGATCGTGAAGGTCGACCAGCAGGTCGACGCGCGAGGCCTCTCCTGCCCGATGCCGATCGTCAAGACCGCGCAGGCGATCAAGACGATGACCCCCGGCCAGGTCCTCGAGGTCCTCGCCACCGACCCGGGATCCGTCAAGGACTTCGCCGCCTGGTCGAAGTCGACCGGCAACGACCTCGTCGAGTCCACCTCCGACGGTGCGGTCTACCGCTTCGTCATCGCCAAGAAGTGAGGTCGAGATGACCGTCGCCGAGGCGCCCGTCCGCGAGGACGCACCCGTTCCCACCCCCCAGGCCGTGCTCGAGCCCGAGGCCGAGGTCAAGCCCAAGGACGTCCTGATCATCGACTACAGCGGCGAGCTCGAGAAGATCTGGGCCACGATGATTCTGGCCTCCACGAGCGGCGCCATGGGCGTGAAGACCCGCGTGTTCGTGACCTTCTGGGGCCTCCAGGCCTTCGTCAAGGACGAGAGGCGGATCACCGGCCAGAACTGGATGCAGAAGATGATGTCGGCCATGCAGCGGCCCGGCGTCAGCCACCGCAAGCTGACCAAGATGAACTTCCTGGGGATGGGCCCCTGGATGATGGGTCAGCTGGCCAAGCAGTACCACGTCGCCAGCCCGAAGGAGCTCCTCGAGGCCGCCCAGCTCATGGGCGTCGAGTTCATCCCGTGCCAGATGACCATGGACATGTTCGGGCTCAAGCCCGAGGACATGATCGAGGGCATGAGCGAGCCGGTCGGCGCGGCCACGGTCATCGGCCTGATGACCGAGCAGTCCGCTCCGCTGTTCATCTGATCCTCCAGCGTCCCTTCGACCGCCGCACCACCGAAAGCAGGAACCGTCGATGACCGAGACCACCGCCCTCCCCGAGATCACCCGGACGATCGACGCCCGCGGGAGCTTCTGCCCGGGCCCCCTCATGGAGCTCATCCGCGCCATCCGCGAGGGCCAGGTCGGCGACGTGCTCGCCGTCTACTCGTCCGACAAGGGCAGCAAGATCGACATCCCGAAGTGGATCGAGAAGGCCGGCCACCGGCTGATCGCCGTCGAGACCCGTGACGGCTACGACGAGATCGTCGTCGAGAAGATGCGGTAGCCCTCGATGAAGCGCATCCTCATCCTCGGCGGCGGCGTCGGGGGGACCCTCACCGCGAACCTGCTGTCGCGCAAGCTCAGCGCGAGATCGACAAGGGCGAGGCCGAGGTCACCGTCGTCGACGCGACCGGCAGCCACGTCTACCAGCCCGGCTTCATGTACATCGCGATGGGCGGCGAGCGGGCGGCCAAGCTAGCCCGCCCCGAGCGCTCGCTGCTCGATCACCGGGTCCAGCTGGTCGTCGGCCAGGTCGCCCGGGTCGACGAGGAGACGCGGACCGTCACCCTCACGGACGGGATGGAGCTGGCCTACGACCAGCTCGTCCTGGCCACCGGCTCGCGGATCGTGCCCGAGGCGATCGAGCACTTCGACGAGGAGGCCCATCACTTCTACACCGCCGAGGCCGCCGCCAGGCTGCGGACGGCGCTCGACGCCTTCAAGGGCGGCAGGATCGTGATCGGCATCGCCGGGATGCCCTACAAGTGCCCGCCGGCGCCGCTCGAGGTCGCCTTCCTGATCGAGGCCGAGCTCCGCGAGCGAGGCCTGCGCGAGAAGAGCGAGATGCATTTCTGCTCGCCGATCGGCCGGGCGTTCACGATCGAGTCGGTCAGCGAGATGGCCACCCCGATCCTCGAGGAGAAGGGGATCGAGCTCCACACGTTCTTCAACGTCGAGGCGATCGACGCCGACCGGAAGCAGGTCCTCAGCCTCGAGGGCGAGGAGCTCCCGTACGACCTGCTTATCCTCGTGCCGCCGCACAAGGGCCAGCAGTTCCTGATGGACTCCGGGATCGCCCCGGCGCCCGGCGGCTGGCTGCCGACCGACCGGAACACCCTCCAGGTCGGCGGCCGTCCGAACGTCTATGCCCTCGGCGATGCCACCGACCTGCCGCTCTCGAAGGCCGGCTCGACGGCCCACTTCGAGGCGCCGGTCGTGGCCGAGCGGATCGCCGCCGCGATCGAGGGCCGCGAGCCCGCCGGGAAGCACGCCGAATACAAGGGCAAGGTGATGTGCTTCTTCGAGATCGGCGACGGCAAGGGCACCCTCCTCCAGTTCGACTACGACCATCCGCCCAAGCCACCGAAGCCGAACCGGATCTGGCACCTCGGCAAGATCGTCTTCAACAAGACCTACTGGCACACCGTCCCGAAGGGTCGCGTCTAGCCGAGGCGCCCCGGCCGTCGCGACGGACCCTACACTCCACCGGTGACCGGCCGTGTCTTCCGTCGCTCGCTCGATCCCGATCCCCCGGTCGCCGTGCGCGCCGAGGGCTCGACCATCTGGGACGCCGACGGCCGCGCCTACCTCGACGCCGCTGGTGGCGCGATCGTCGTCAACGTCGGGCACGGTCGGCGGGCGATCGCCGCGGCGATGGCCGATCAGGCCGGGCGGGTCGCCTACGCCCACGGCAGCGCGTTCACGAGCGACGCCCTCGAGCGCTACGCGGCCGAGATCGGCCCCCACCTCCCGCTGGACGACCCGGCGATCTACCCGGTCTCGGGCGGCTCGGAGGCGATCGAATCGGCGCTGAAGCTGGCCCGCGCCTACCACCTCGCGCGGGGCGAGACCGAGCGCTGGGTGGTCTTCAGCCGCTGGGGGAGCTACCACGGCAACACCCTCGGGGCGCTCGATCTGTCCGGGCGCAAGCCGCTCCGCCGGCCGTACGAGGGCTGGCTCGGCCGGTTCCGCCATGTCAGTGCCGCCTACCCGTACCGCGCCGGCGAGCCCGGCGCCCACGCCCTGGGGACCGCCGAGGAGCTCGCCGCCGAGCTCGAGCGGACGATCGAGGCTGCCGGCCCGGGGACCGTCGCCGCCTTCGTGGCCGAGCCGATCGTCGGCGCGACCCTCGCCGCCGCGGTCCCACCCGACGGCTACTGGCCGGCGATCGCCGAGGTCTGCCGCCGGTACGGCGTCCTGCTCATCGTCGACGAGGTGATGACCGGGTTCGGTCGGACCGGGCGCTGGTTCGGGGTCGACCACTGGGGCGTCCGGCCGGACCTCCTCGTCGCCGCCAAGGGCGCCACGTCGGGCTACTGGCCGTTCGGGTTCGTGGCCGCGACCGGGGTCGTCCACGAGACGGTCACCGCGCCCGGCGCCGGCTTCGTCCACGGCTTCACCTACAGCCACCACGCGGTCGGGGCGGCCGTCGCCCGCGAGGTCCTCCGGATCCTCGAGCCGGAGGAGCTGGTCGCGGCCAGCGCGGCGAAGGGGGAGCGTCTGCAGGCCCTCCTGCGGGCGCGGCTCGGCGACCACCCGAACGTCGGCGAGATCCGCGGCCGGGGCCTGATGGTCGGCGTCGAGCTGGTGGCCGACCGCGAGACCCGGGCGCCGTTCCCGCGGTCCGCCCGCCTGACCGAGGCGATCGTCCGGAGCGCCCGCGCCGACGGCCTCCTGCTCTACAGCGGGACCGGCCTGGCCGACGGCGTCGACGGCGACTCGATCCTGCTCGGGCCGCCGTTCGTCGTCACCGACGCGGAGCTGACCCGGATCGCCGACGGTCTCGCGGGAGCGCTCGTCATGGCGCTCGAGACCGTCCATGACCCACCCGCCACGGCGTCCGCCGGTCCCAGCGACACGGTCGAACGAGCGCGAGTCGCCCGCGCCTGACCCATGAGCGTCCCACGTTCGCCGGATCCACCTCGCGATCCCGCCGCGGGCGGCCGCGGCCTGTCGGGCGTCGCGACCGCGGCGACCCATCGACTCGGATCGGCTTTCGCCTGGGCCGCCTGGCTCGTCGCGGTGGTCACCGGTGCGATCGGCGCGGTCTACGTCGCGACCGACCAGGGGACCGGGCACCCGGTGTTGACCCAGACCCCCGTCTCGGGCCTCGCCGGTGCACTGATCGCGGCGACCTACGCGACGGTCGGTCTGCTGCTCGTCCTGCGTCGGCCTGGGCTGATCGTCGGCTGGCTGTTCCTGGGGATCGGCGTCGTAGCGGGTCTGTCGAACTACGCCTGGGGCTACGTCTGGCTCGGGTCGACGCTGGGGTCGTCGCCCGGACCCTTCGCGGTCGTGGAGGTCGCCTGGTCGAACAACGCGCTCACCTACTCGACCTGGGCGGCGCTCGCGATCCTGCTCATCCTCCTGTTCCCCGATGGACGGTCGCTCGATCGCGCCTGGAACCGAGCGGTCGTGGCGACGGTGGCCGCGTCGATCGTGCTCGCCGTCGGCCTGGCGATCGAGCCCGGTCCGATGCGCCTCTTCGAGGTGATCGACAACCCCCGATCCGTGCCGGTCGCGCTCGAGCCGCTCGTCGCGATCGCGATCGACCTGGCCCTCCTCGCCCTCGTGCTGGTCGGGATCCTGTCGCTCTGGGGCCTCATCCGTCCGCTACCGGCGGGCCGGCTCCAGAGAGCGCCGCCAGCTCCGCTGGTTCGCCTGGGGCTCCGGCCTGACGATCGCGGGAGGGGTCGTCCTGATCGTCGCCGCGCTCGCCGCCGAGGCAGACAGCCGGGCGATCGACCTCAGCTGGGTCCTGTTCGCGGTGGCCTCGATGACCCTGCCGATCGCCGCCCTCATCGCGATCCTGCAGGACCGCCTCTACGACATCGACCGGCTGATCAGCCGGACGTTCGTGTACGGTGTGCTGACCGCGCTCCTGGCCGGGCTGTACTCGGCGCTCATCCGGTTGTTCAACGCGGTCTTCGTCGATGTCTCCGGCCAGTCGACGGAGATCGGCCCTCGTCCTGACCACGCTCGTCCTGGCCACCACCTTCACGCCGATCAAGCGTCGCCTCGAGGCCCTGGCCGAGCATCGCTTCGGATCGCACCCGGGACCCGCGTGGTCGGCCACCGACGTGACGCCGTTCACGCCCATCGATCTCGCGGAGCTCGACCAGCGGATCGAGGCCATCGCGCGCCGGGTCAGCCTGGAGGTCGCCGCGGAGCGACCCGGCGGGGAGCCCCGGCGCGGAGAAGGGTCGGTCGAGGCGACCAGCGACGGACGCCAGGGGTCCCGCTGAACGATCGTCAGCGCCTGCCGGCCCGGCTGAGGATCACCAGCCCGAGCAGGACCAGCAGGATCGGGCCGAGGAGCTGACCGAACGAAGGCAGGCTCGGGTAGAGCCGCCCGGCCAGGTCCCGAGCCACCGGCCACGGCCAGGATCCCGCCGACGACCAGCTGCCAGCCCCAGGTATGTCGCGCCCTCCAGCGCATGACCGCGACCCCGAGCAGGCCGACCCCGAACAGGAACGTCCCGTAGCCCGCGCCGGCCGGGCAGGACCCCGAGGTCGACCAGCAGGCCCGGCAGGCTGTAGGCGGTGATCAGCAGGCCCGGGTAGAGCCCCCAGCCGCGCCCGGTCGCCCACGAGACGAGGAGGGCGACCCCGAGCGCGGTGGTGAGCGCCGAGCCCAGGACATGGGCGTCGGGCACGGCCTGCCCGAGGAGCAGGATCGCGCCGAAGACGACCAGGAAGACGCCGATCCAGGGCAGGCCCCGGCGGACGTCCTCGTCGCCCCAGGTCCAGGTCCGGGTCTCCAACCGGAACGAACCCCGACCGAAGCCCGCGCCGGGCTCCTCGACCTCGCCGACCAGGACCGGTCGATCGTCGCCTGCGCCGGCCCCGGGCGCGCCCGACCCGGTAGCGCCCGATCCGCCACCGGCCTCCGTCATCCCGCCGCGCCCTCCAGCCCCGGCCGATGGTCGGTGGTCACCGAGCCGTCCGGATCGTCCTCCACGTGGTCGAAGCCGAGCCGGTCGGCGAACCGCTTGAGCGGACCCGGCGCCCACCAGTTCCAGTCGCCGAGCAGGCGCATCGTGGCCGGGACGAGCAGGACCCGGATGATCGTCGCGTCGATCAGGACGGCGATGGCCATCCCGACCCCGATGCTCTTGATCGTGATGATGTCGGCCAGGGCGAACGCGGCGAAGACGGAGACCATGATCAGCGCCGCGCCGGTGATGACCCCGGCCGTCCGGGCCAGGCCCTCGGCCACCGAGGCCGTGTTGTCGCGCGTCCGCCGGTAGGCCTCCTGGATCCGCGACAGGAGCAGGACCTCGTAGTCCATCGACAGCCCGAAGATCACGCTGAACATGATGATCGGGTTGCCGGCGATGGTGTAGCCGAGCGGGGTGAAGTTCAGCGGGCCGCTCAGGTTGCCCTCCTGGAAGATCCAGACGAGGGCGCCGAAGCTGGCGCTGATCGAGAGCAGGGTCATGATCACGGCCTTGATCGGGATGGCGATCGAGCCGAACAGCAGGAACAGGACGAACGCGCTGGCGAACAGGGTCAGCCCGATCGCGTAGGGCATCCGCTCGGCCTGCGACTGGAGGAAGTCGTAGCCGGCCGGCGGCCTGCCCACCGACCTGGGCCGTGATCCCGGCGTCCGCGGCGAGCGCCCGGATCGAGGGCGTCAGCGCCGTGGCCGCCGGCGTGCGCCGGGTCGAGCGGGCTGATCGCGTCGAACCGGACGCGTCGCCCGCGGACGTAGGCCTTCTGGAGCGCCGTCGATCGCGGCCGCGACCTCGGGCGGACGCTGGGCGGCCGGGAGGGCGTAGAGCGCGGCGACCTGCTCGGCCGTCAGCGCGGCCCCGGTCTCCGGGTCGGTCAGGCCGTAGGCGCCCTCGACGTGGTCGATCCCCTCGACCTCGCCGAGCGCCTCGGCGTACCGGGCGAGGGCCAGGGCGTTGGCCGGATCGGTCGGGTCGCCCTTCACCCGGGCGAGGACGACGATCGGGCTCGTCTCGCCCTGCGGGAACTCGGTCTGGATCGCGACGTAGGCGTCGCGGCTCTCGAGGCCGGCCGGGTAGATCGCCGCGTCCGGGACGCCCTGGACCAGGCGGAAGAACGGCGAGCCGAGGATGAACAGGAAGATGAGCACCGGCACGAGGACCGCGATCGGGTGGCGCATCACCTGGCGGGCGACCCGCTCCCACCAGCCGGCCCGGCCGTGACCGAGCGGTCGGACCCCGAGCCGGGCGAAGAGACCGCGGAGGCTCAGCGCGTTGACCCGGTGGCCGAGCATCCCGAGGACGGCCGGCAGGAAGGTCAGGGCGAAGAAGAGCGTGCTGACGACGACCAGCGCGCCGGCGATCCCGATCGAGGAGATCGCGGAGGCCCGGAAGAGGAGGAGCCCGGACAGCCCGATCATGACGGCGAGGCCGGAGAAGGTGACCGCCTTGCCGCTCGTCGCGACCGCCTTCTCGACCGCCTGGCCGACCGTCCGGCCGCGGGCCAGCTCCTCGCGGAACCGGCTCACGATGAAGAGCGAGTAGTCGATCGCGAGGGCCAGCCCGAGCATCGTGGCGATGTTCAGGACGTAGATGCTCATCTGGAGCTGCTGGCTCACGAAGAAGATCAGGCCCAGGGTCGACGGGATGGCCAGGCCGCCACCAGAAGCGGCATCCCGGCCGCGACGAGCGAGGCGAAGACGAGGATGAGGATGATCGCGACGACCGGCAGGGAGACGGTCTCGGCGCGCTGGAGGTCCTTCTCGGACAGGGCGGCCGAAGTCCTTCGTGATCGGGCCGTAGCCGGTCAGCTGATAGGCGTAGCCGGCCGGCGCGGCGATCTTCGCGCGGATCGGGTCGACGAGCTCGACCGAGCCCTCGTCGGTCGCATCGAGCTGGACCAGGACGTAGGCCCGGTCGCCCTTCGTGCTGATGAACCGGCGGTCGCCCGTCTCGGCGTAGCCGACGATCCCGGTCACGTGCGGGTCCGCCTTCACCCTGGCCAGGGCCGAGGCGATCGCCGCCTGGTACTCGGGCGAGGTCGCGTCCGCCGCCGCCGTCGAGCGAGAAGAGGACGATCAGGCTGCTCCGGCCGGCCCCGAAGTCCCTGGCCAGGCGGTCGGACACCTGGGCCGACTCCGAGCTCGTGTCGAGCCAGCCACCCGAGCTCAGGTGGCTCGAGGCCTGCGCGGCGAAGACCGAGAGACCGATCGCGATGGCGACGCTGACGAGGGCGACGGGACGGCGGAAGCGGTAGACGAACGCTCCCCAGCGGCTGAACATCGCGATCCTTTCGCTTGGCCTCAGGACGACCCGGATGCGCCGGGGGTGGCGGCGGCCGTCGGTCGACGACATCTCGGTCGCCGAACGATAGGGAATGATGGTTCGTTTTGTCAAGCGAGACGATGCGAACGACCGACGCACAAGCCTTGCGGTGCCCGACGGCCCGTCGTATGCTCAGGAGAGCGAATGTTCGTTTTTGAGGTTGCCCCGAGCGATGCCCCGCGTCAGCGCCGCCCATGAGCAGGAGGTCCGCGCCCGGATCGTCGCGGGCGCCCTGCGGGTCTTCGCCGAGAAGGGCTTCCATCGGGCGACGATCCAGGACGTCGTCCACGAGGCCGGTCTCTCGGTCGGCGCGATCTACACCTACTTCGGGGGCAAGGACGAGCTCTTCCTCGCCTCGTGCGACCTGTCGACGGGGCAGGGGATCGGCGAGCTGGGCGCCCGGCTGGCGGACGCGGACGGGATCTCCGAGCGGATCTCGATCGCGGTCGGCTACTTCCTCGACGGGGTCGACGATGTCGGGGACACCCCGGGTCTCGCCCGTTTCCTCGTCCAGGCATGGGCCGAGGCGGACTCCGAGCCGCCCGTCCGGGAGATGCTCGTCCGCCGGCGCGAGCAGCTGGCGACGGTCGCCCAGCTCCTGATCCGCGAGGCGATGGCTGCCGGGGAGATGCCCGCCTGGGTCGATGCCGACGGCCTGAGCTTCGCCGTCCAGGCGCTCCTCGACGGTCTTCTTCTCCAACGGGTCGAGGACGGTGCGGGCTACCGCCGGGCCACCGCCGAGCGACGGGCGCGGGCCTTCCTGGAGCTGCTCCTGGCGGTGCCCCGGGACTCGACCCGCCCGTCGATCCCGATCGCGCCAGCTCGTCCGTATGACCTGGCCGGCGGGACCGTCGACGGCCGGCGCGAGCCGCCGCCCGAACCCCGATAATCCGGCCATGTCCCAGGTCATGACGGTCGCCGGCCCGATCTCGCCGGACCGGCTCGGGTTCGTCCTGCCCCACGAGCACACCGGGATCGCCCTGTGGCACGTCCAGGACCGCTGGGACTACTGGGAGCTGACGGTCGACGACGCCGTCGTCGTGCCGGAGCTCGAGGCGTACCGGGCGGCCGGCGGCGGCACCCTCGTCGACCTGACCCTGCCCGGGGTGGGACGCGACCCGGAGCGCCTCCGCCGCTACGCCGCCGTGACGGGCCTGAACATCGTCATGGGCGCGGGCTGGTACCGGACCGCCTACTACCCGCCCGAGACCCGCGTCGACCGACGCTCCGTCGACGACCTGGCCGACGAGCTCGTCCGTGAGTTCACCGACGGGGTGGGAGAGACGGGCGTGCGGCCCGGGATCCTCGGCGAGATCGGCACCGACAAGCCCTGGCTCAGCGCCCAGGAGGAACGGGTCTTCCGGGCGGTCGCCCGGGCGGCCCGTCGGACCGGGATGGCGATCTCGACCCACGCCGTCATGTCGCCGGTCGGGCTCGCCCAGCTCCGGGTCCTCGAGGAGGAGGGTGTCGACCCGGGCCGGGTCGTCATCGGCCATGCCGACTCCTATCCCGTCCTCGAGCACTACCTGGAGATCGTCCGCCGGGGCGCGAACCTCGAGTTCGACTTCCTCGGGATGAGCTTCACCGTGATGGAGCAGCACGGCGAGGCGCGGGTCATCGGCCTCCTCGGCGAGCTCGTCGCGCTCGGTCACGCCGACCGGGTCCTGCTCAGCCAGGACGTCTGCCACAACTCGCAGCTCCGCCCGTACGGCGGCAACGGCTACGTCTACCTGCTCGAGACGTTCCTGCCCCGACTCCGCGAGGCCGGCATCGCCGAGGCCGACGATCCGGACGATGACCGTGGACAACCCGGCCCGGATCCTCACCCTTGCCGAGCCGGGTTGAGCGGCCGAGCCGGGTTGAGCGGCCGAGCGGCCGAGCGGGCCGAGCGGCCGAGCGGGCCGAGCCGGGCTGAGCGGCCAAGCGGCCAAGCGGGGCCCGGCTGGGGCTATCGCTCCCACCGATAGGGTGGGCCGGTAGGCGGCAACCTCCCGCGTTCCTGCGTCTGGAACCCGCTCGACCCATCGCTCCCGGCGATGGATCGCGGCGGATCAACGCCCCCGAACGCCCTTCAGCCCCTCGAACCGGCTGGATCCATCGCTGGCGGCGATGAGGCCGAGCACCCGCTGGTTGCGGGACCTACCCCTCGAGCGTCGCCACCACAGACAGGGCGACGTTGCCCTTGAGGGCCTGCGAGATCGGGCAGCCGTCCTTGGCCGCCTCGGCGGCGGCCACGAAAGCGTCGGCGTCGATCCCCGGGACGCGCCCGACCACGGTCAGGGCGCTCGACACGACCCGCCAGCCGGCGTCCGTCTTGTCGAAGGTGACCGTGGCGCTGACGGCGAGCCGCTCGGGCGGCGTGCCGGCCCGGGCCAGCGCGCCCGAGAAGGCCATCTCGTAGCAGGCGGAATGAGCCGCCGCGACGAGCTCCTCGGGGCTGGTCCGGCCGTCGGCCGTCTCGGTCCGCGACGCCCAGGTCACGGGCAGGTCGGTGAACGCCCCGCTGGTCGAGGCGCTGACCGTTCCCCGACCGGTCTGGAGATCGCCCTGCCACGTGGCGTCGGCACGACGGATGGCGCTCATTCGGTCACTCCTTCGGGATCCGCATGGGATCCGCTCCACTGCTGCTGAGACGCTCGCGGACGGCAGCCACGAAGGGACGATGGGCGTGGCTCCGTGGGAGGATGATGCGACGAACCGCCCCGAAGCGCTGGTGGGCCCGGAGCGCCTCGACGAAGGCGTCGACGAACCCCTCCACGGCGAGCGGGTCGAAGCCCTCCTCCCACCACAGACCGAGGATCCGGAGGGCGTCCGCCTTCCGGTCGATCCGCGGCTCGATCCGGCCGATCAGCCGGTCGCCCCATAGGACCGGCAGGACGTAATAGCCCCAGCGGCGCTTCTTCTCCGGGACGTAGACCTCCCAGACGTAGTCGAACTCGAACAGGCTGCGCAGGAAATCCCGGTCCCAGACGAAGGGATCGAGCGGCGCCAGGAACGCGACGCCCGCGTCGGCGCCGAAACTCTCGACGGGGTCACCGGGCGGTGTACCGACGAGGGACTCGAGGATCGGCAGCTCACCGGTCACGACGAAGCGTTCGCCGCGGACGCCGTCGATGGTCACCGGGGTGAGTGCACGCGTCTCGAGCAGATCCTCGAGCAGCGCCGCCCGGGTGATCGCGCCGGGATCGTCGCGCGGAGCCCGAACCTTGCCGACGCCGAGGAAGATCTCGGCCGAGCCGCTCCGGCCGAGGAGGCCGTGGGCCCGGTAGCGCGAGAGGAGCTTGTGGCGGCGCTGGTCGCGCTCGGTCTCGCGCCGCGCCAGCAGGTCGGCCGGGAAGAGTCGCTCGACCAGGTCGTAGACCCGCCGGTTGCCCTCGCGCCGGCTCGAGACCGAGGATACCGGCCTCGCCGAGGGCCTCCAGGATCGCCCGGATCTGGTTCGTGGGGCGCCAGTACCACTCGATCGCGGCCCGCGGCTCGAGGTCGGTGGAGCTGAGGGCGCCGTGCTCCCGGATCCGGGCCAGGAGCTCCTCGACGAGCGGAGCGTGCTCGTCGAACGCGTCTCCCTCGTGGTCGGTCCGGTGGCGGTCCCAGGTGACCCGGTACCACGGCATCTCTGCCGTCGGGACGAGGCTGAGTCCCTTGTTGTAGGTCTCGTAGAGGAGCCGGTCCTCGTAGAGGATCGCGTCGGTCCAGGCTCGGCGGTAGCCCGCGATCCGGGCGAGGAGCAGCACGTCGTGGTTGCGCCCGGCGACCTCGAGCGGGTCGAACTGGAGCGACCCGAGGCGGTCGACCACCGTCATCACGCTCGCCGGGTCGGCCGGCAGCGCTCGCGGCGGGGCGAGGAAGTGGCGGCGAGCGAAGAACCGCCGAGCCGTCGTCCGATCGAGGTGGATGGGGTCTGACATCGGAGGGCGAATGGTAGCCGCGCGGCGACCGGCCGGGCTCGGCCGGTGAGCGCGGTCGGAGCCGGCACGGCGTGCGTCGGATCCGACGCACGACCTTCGGGTCTGGCGATCCGTGCGGATCTTCCGTCGAGACCGTATGCTGTGCCACGACCAGATAGTCCGGTGAGGCCGAACGATTTGCCTGAGACCAAGCGAACCTACGACCCTTCGCCCCGGGCCGTAAGCGTCGGCCGCGTCCTCGACGCGAGCGACGAGCTGATGCACCGCCTGTCCGAGGGCCACTCTGCGGAGTTCCTCGAGATCGGCATCACGATGCCCCAGGCCAAGGTGCTCTATCTGGCCGCCGCCGACGGCGGGCTGCGGATGTCGGTCCTCGCCGCACGACTGCGGGTGACCCTCTCCACGGTCAGCGGCCTGGTTGACCGGCTGGTCGACGCCGGGCTGGTGGCCCGTCGGGACGACCCGCTCGACCGGCGCCAGGTCCTCGTCTCGGTGACGCCCGCCGGCCAGACCCTCATCGAGCGGTTCCGCGAGCTCAACCGGCGCCAGCTCCGGGAGCTGCTCGAGCGATTGTCCGACGATGATCTCGCCGTGGTGGACCGGGCGTTCGGCCTGCTCCTCCGCCAAGCGAACGAAACCCCCGACCCGACGCCCAGCGCGACCAGCGAAAGGATCCCAGCTTGAGCCGCCTTACCGAGTTCGCCGTCCGTCGCCGAAGCGTCATCCTGCTGCTCGCCTTCGCGGTCTTCCTGAGCGGCGTCTATGCCTGGAGCAACCTCCAGCAGGAGCTGCTGCCGGACATCGAGTTCCCGGTCATCACGGTCATCGCCCCGTACCCCGGCGCGAGCGCGGCCGATGTGACCGAACAGGTGACGAAGCCGATCGAGCGGGCGATCTCGGGCGTGCCGCGTCTGAGCCGGATCCAGTCCACCTCGGCCAACTCGGTCTCCCTGGTCGTCACCCAGTTCTCCTACGGCACGAACGTCAAGGAGACCCGGGCCGCCATCGAGCAGAACCTCTCCACGGTCGGCCTGCCGCAGGGCGTCACGCCCCAGGTGACCGCCCTCAACATCAACTCCAGTCCGGTGATCATCGCCTCGATCTCGGGGACGGGCGAAGGCGGGCTCGAGACGGCGGCCCGGATCGCCCGGACCGACATCGTGCCGGCCCTCCAGGGGATCGAGGGCGTCGGCTCGGTGGACGTGACGGGCGGGCTCGAGCAGCGGGCGGTCGTCACGCTCGATCCGGCGAAGCTGGCCGCCAGCGGTATCTCGGTCCAGCAGATCCAGGGGATCCTGGCGGCCAACAACCTCACCCTGCCGGCCGGGCAGCTGCCCGCAGACGGGGCGAACATCCCGGTCTCGACGACCAGCGCATTCGGGTCGCTGGCCGACATCGAGGACCTGGTCGTGGGCGTCAGGACCGCCGCCCCGGCCGGGGGAACGCCCGGCGCCAGCGCGGCTCCGGGGTCCAGCGCGGCTCCGGGAACGACTCCCGCCCCGGTCGCCCCTGTCCCGGTGGCCATCAAGGACCTCGGCACCGTGGAGCTCGTCGGGGTCCCGACGACCGGCTACGCCCGGACGGACGGTCAGCCGGCCATCACCGTGAGCGTCTCGAAGACATCCGGCGCGAACACGGTGACCGTGGCCGACGCCGTTCAGGCCGAGCTCGACGCTGCCATGGTCGCCAATCCCGACCTCCGGATCGTCACGGTCCAGGACCTGTCGAGCTTCATCAAGGAGTCGCGCGACGGCCTGGTCAGGGAGGGCGGGCTCGGCGCCCTCTTCGCGATCATCACGATCTTCCTGTTCCTGATGAGCCTGCGCTCGACGCTCGTCGCGGCGGTCAGCATCCCGCTCTCCATCTTCGCCGCGCTGACCCTGATGCTCGTCTTCGGCATCTCGATCAACATCATGACCCTGGGCGGCCTCGCGGTCGCGGTCGGACGGGTGGTGGACGACGCGATCGTCGTCCTCGAGAACATCTACCGCCACCGGGCCAGGGGCGAGGAACGGCGGACCGCCGTGCTCGACGGCGCCCACGAGGTGGCCGGGGCGATCACCGCGAGCACGGCCACCACCGTCGCGGTCTTCCTGCCGCTCGGCTTCGTCGGCGGGCTCGTCAGCCAGTTCTTCCTGCCCTTCGCCCTGACCGTCACCTTCGCCCTGCTCGCCTCGCTCCTGTGCGCCCTGACCGTCGTCCCGGTCCTGGCCTACTTCCTCGTCGACCGGGTGCGGATGGACGTGGACGAGGACGGCGAGCCGCGGCGCTCGATCTGGATCCGGGCCTACACCCCGGCGATCCGGTTCGTCCTGCGCAACCGCTGGACGAAGTGGGGTCTCGTGGCGTTCGCCGGGGCGCTGTTCGTCATGTCCTTCGCGCTCGTCCCGTCGATCCCCACCCAGTTCATCAATGCCGGCGGCGAGAAGATCGTCCGGGTCTCGGTCCAGCCGCCTCCAGGCACCGGCTCGGCCGCCGTCCTCGAGCGGACGATCGCGGCCGAGAAGATCCTCCAGGCCGACGAGGCGGTCGAGCTCATCCAGGCGACCGTCCCGGGCGAGGGCGACACGAGCAGCCAGACCCTCCAGGCCGCGTTCCTCGGCCGGGCGGCGAACTCCTCCTCGCTGATCGTCCGACTCGACCCGGCGGTCGACCTCAAGAACTACTCGAAGAAGCTGGCCGACGCCCTCGCCCCGCTCAAGACCGACGGCTACGACGTCGCCGTCTCGGAGGCCACCGGCTTCTCCGGCGGTGGCATCAACGTCATCGTGAGCTCGCCGGATCGGGCCCTCGTGGCCAAGGTCAGCGATGCCGTGGTGACGGCGCTCGAGGCGAACCCGGACCTGATCAACGTCAAGAGCGACCTGGCCCAGGGCGCGCCGACCGTCGTGGTCAAGGTCGACCCGAACAAGGCCGTCGGGGCCGGGCTCACCACCGCCCAGGTCGCCGGCGAGCTGCGCAACGTGCTCGTCCCCCAGCGGGCCACCCGGATCACCATCGGCGACCAGCCGACGGTGGACCTCTACGTCCGGATCGACCCGGCCCAGGTCGGCTCGATCGAAGCCCTCAAGAAGCTCCCGGTCGGGACCGTCCGCACGGTCCCCCTCGGCGCGATCGCGGCGGTCGAGCAGATCGACACCCAGGGCAGCATCACCCGGATCGACGAGCGTCCCGCCTCCTCGATCTCGGCCGAGATCACGAGCACGAACACGGGCGCCGTCTCGCAGGCCGTGGCCAGGGAGATCGACCGGCTCAAGGCCGACGGGACGATCCCCAAGGGCGTCGACGTCACCCTGGCCGGGGTGACCCAGCAGCAGAACGAGGCCTTCGGTGGGCTGTTCGCCTCGATGGGCGTGGCGATCCTGCTGGTCTACGTGATGATGGTCCTGACCTTCAACTCGCTGGTCACCCCGTTCATCATCCTGTTCAGCCTGCCGCTGGCGACGATCGGCGCCTTCGTGGCCCTCTACGTCACGGGGCGGCCGATCGGGATCAGCGCCCTGATCGGCTTCCTGATGCTGATCGGCATCGTGGTCACCAACGCGATCGTCCTGCTCGACCTGGTCGAACGGTTGCGTTCGCAGGGCGAGAGCACCTACGACGCCCTCATCGAGGGCGGGCACACCCGGGTGCGGCCGATCCTCATGACCGCGATCGCCACGATGCTCGCCCTCATCCCGCTCGCCGCCGGGTTCAACCAGGGCTCGATCATCGCGGCCGAGCTGGGCACGGTCGTCATCGGCGGGCTGTTCAGCTCGACGTTCCTGACCCTGCTCGTCATCCCGGTGGTCTACTCGCTGGTCGACGGTGGCAAGGTCGGGCTCGGGAAGCGGCTCGGTCGGACCGCGGCGACGGGTGCCGACAGCGGTGGCCCGGGGACTGAGCCGGAGACCGGATCGCCGGCGCCAGCCTGAGACCGGGGGCGACCTTCCGGCGGGCCGGGCCGCGGTCTACACTCCCATCGACATCCGCCGAGGGAGCCCGACCGTGACCGAGGTCGCCGAGAGCGCCGCCCCGACCGGAGCGGACGAGCGTGAACGCACCCGCCCGCTTGGGATCGTCCTGCTCGTCCTGTTCCAGGTCCTCAACGTCGGCTCGAGCCTGCTCGCCCTGGCCGGGGTGCTCGGTCCCCGGCAGGGCAGCCTCGTCTCGTTCCTCGGCAAGGGCACGCCGATCCTGGACTACCTCTTCATCGGCCTGGCGATCCTCTCGCTGGCCGGGGCCGTGGCCCTGTGGCGGCTCAGCCGGTTCGGGTGGTACGCGATCATGCTCCTGACCGGGCTCGGCCTCCTCCTCCAGATCGTCTTCTGGGTCTGGGCCACCCCGAACTTCATCAACCTGACGATCTTCGTCGTGTCGGCCTTCTACCTCAACCAGCACGAGGTGAAGACGATCTTCCTCGCCCCACCGGACGAGCCTGAGAGCGTGGTCCTGGCCGTCGAGGAGGACGACCGAAGATGACCGAGGTCGACGCCCCGACCACCGCGGCCACGGCGCCCAACACGACCGACGAGGAGCTCCTGCGCGCCTACGAGCCGGTCGTCCGCTACACCCAGGGCGAGCTGTTCTTCCCGGCCGCGGTCGACTCGTACATCCCCGAGTGCGACCTCTTCGTGGGTCGGTCCGAGCGTGAGCGCAGCCTCCTGGTCCCGTACGGCGAGCTGACCGAGGAGCGCCTCGTCTCCTACGTCGCGCCGCCCGGCGAGACCCTCTCGATGCGTCTCGCCCAGAGACCGCTGGGCGGGCTCGACCTCGCCCGCTGGAACCGGCGACCGGACCGGCCCGTGTTCCATGCCCCGAGCCGCCTGGCCCGGGTGGGGATCTTCGCAAGGCTCATCGACACGGCCTTCACCGCCTCGCTCCTGCTCCGGGGCACCGTCCCCGGCGGGACGACGGCGGCCGCCCATGTGAAGTACGAGAAGGTCCGCGCGACCGACGCGCGATACGTCTACCACGGGCGGGTCCTGCGGGCCGAGGGCTGGATCGTCCTCCACTACATGTACTTCTACTTCATGAACGACTGGCGCTCGACCTTCTCGGGCGCGAACGACCACGAATCCGATCTGGAGCAGGCGTTCGTCTTCCTCGAGGACGGGCCGGACGGTCCGCGACCGGTCTGGTTCGCCTGTGCCGCCCACGACTACTCCGGAGACCAGCTCCGGCGCCGCTGGGACGACCCGTTCCTGGTCAAGGTCGGTGACCACCCGGTCATCCATGCCGGAGCCGGCTCACACGCTGCCTACTTCGAGGCCGGCGAGTACATGACCGCGGCGCCGGTGCCGGGCGCCCGTCGCCTGCACGGGATCCTCGACGCGGTCCGGTCGTTGTGGCGGGACACGCTGCGCCAGCCCGACCCGGGCGACCTGGCGGCCTCGCTCGAGCGGGCGCTGAGCATCCCGTTCATCGACTACGCCCGCGGCGACGGCGTCCAGATCGGCGGCAACGGCGGGGAGGCGTGGACCCCGATCCTCATCGACGATTCCGTGCCGTGGGTCGACGGCTACCGCGGCCTGCTGGGCCTCGACACCTTCGACCGGTTCGCCGGCGAACGGGCGCCGGCCGGGCCGAAGTACACCCGCTCGGGGACCGTCCGCCAGTCCTGGAACGACCCGATCGGCTGGGCGGGGCTGGCCAAGACGGCCCCGCCGTCCCGGATGCCGGCCGCGCTCGAGGCTCGGCTGGCCGAGCTCGATACGGAGCTCGCCACGCTCCGGGCCGAGAACGACGCGAAGGCCGCCAGCCTCGACGGCCTCGACCTCGAGGTTCGGGCCTTGTCCACCGACCAGAGCTTCGCCGCGATCCACGAGACGCGGGCGAGCGAGCTCGCCCAGCGCGAGGCCGAGGTGAACAAGGGCCGCTCACGCGAGGCCGTCCTAGCGGATTCGATCCGGGCCGGACGCCGGGAGCTGGAACGGCTGCGGGTCGGGGACTTCGGGGATCCCCGGGCCCATCTCCACGGCGCTCACCACCCGGTGCCGCCGGAGATGACCCGCTACGGCCGGGTCATCGAGATCTGGTCGGCCGTCAGCATCAGCCTCGTCCTGGTCGGAGCGGTCGCCCTCATCTGGCTCACCCCGGTGCCCTGGTATGCCGCCCTGGTCGCCGCCCTGGCGGTCTATGCGGTCCTCGAAGCCGCGTTCAGGCGCCGCCTGACGGCCCTCATGCTGCGGATCACCCTGGTCCTGGCCGGGATCGGCGCCCTGATCCTGCTCTACCAGTTCACCACGCTGATCGTCTTCGCGGCCATCGTCGGGCTCGCCGCGTTGACCCTCTTCGACAATGTCCGGGAGATCAGCCGGAGCTAGCCGCGTACGGCTGCCTGGAAGAGGTCGCTCAGGCCTGGGCGCCCGTCCCGGCCGGGAGGTCGCCCGGCGCCTCCTCGTCCTCGTCCCCGCGTCCCAGCAGGATGAACCAGGCGGTCATCAACGCTCCGGCGAGGACGGCGACCTCGATCCCGACCGCCATCCAGATGATGACGAACGCGACGACGGCCACGCCGGCCAGCCGCATCTCGGACCGATGCGTCCGGGTGAAGGCACCCGCCCCGGCGACCACGGCGGCGGTCCCGGTGGCGCCGGCGGTCGTCCCCGCCGCACCGGCCTGACCGGCGGCGGAGACCGAAGCAGCTGCCGACACGGCCCAGCGGGGTCGTCCCGCGAAGTAGGCGACGAGGGTCACGATCACCGCGCCGATGACGAGGATCCAGACCAGCCCGAACAGGTCGTGGACGAACACCTGGACCGTGTCCTTGATCGAAGCCAGACCGGTGCTCTCCGAGATCGACGAGACGATCGTCGTCTGCACGGCGGCCACGATCAGCCTGGCGACCAGGAAGGTGATGACCGTGCCGATCCCCAGGTAGATGACCATCCGGAGCCGGGCGGCGGCCAGCCAGATCGCCAGGATGACGAGGATGGCGGTGACGATCCAGAGGGCGACCATCAGGATGTCGAAGGCCTTGACGGCGGTCTGGAGGCCGGCCAGCCGCTCGGCCCGGAAGAGGGGCATCTGGCCGAAGGTCGCCGGGAGGGTGATCCCGAGCGCGGCCTGGAGCTTCGTCCGGGTCTCCTCCGGGACCGCCGTGCCGCTGAACTCGGGCAGGGTCACGCCGGCCGGGATGAAGCCCTGTTCCTGGAGGGCCGTCAGCGCCTTCCCGACGAGGGGATAGAGATTGAACGTGACCATCCCATCGTTGACGGTCAGGACGGTGGTATCGCCCCGCAGAGCCCGGACCAGCTGGGCGTGGACCAGACGATTGCCCTCCTCCCAGACGGTGGCGAACTGGGGGCTCGCCATGACCTTCGCGAGCTGCTCGTCGAGGGTCCGCTCGACGGCCGCCGCGACCGGAACCGCCAGGAAGCCGGCCTTCGGTGGGAGGGCGTCGGCCACCCGGCTCTGGACCCCGAGGGCGTCGACGACCTGCTTCGAGATGAAGGCGGCCATCTCGGCCTGGACGGCCGGATCCTGCTGGACCTCCGAGACGATCCGCACGTAGCGATCGGTGTTGAGGACCGACTGGTGCGCCCAGGTGACCAGCACGC
Source organism: uncultured Chloroflexia bacterium (assembly GCA_963809595.1). Lineage (GTDB taxonomy): Bacteria > Chloroflexota > Limnocylindria > Limnocylindrales > CSP1-4 > Chersky-267. The sequence goes on from CAWEKG010000004.1 coordinate 850,066, forward strand.
TGGCCAGCAGGCTGATGCAGGCGAGGACCGCGACGAGTCCTGTCATGTAGCGACGGCCGCGCGAGTGGCGGCGGGGGCTGGGATCGGCAGTCACGGTCGCGGTCCTCCTGGGCGGACGGGCCTGGGCGAGGGACGCGGTCCCGGGGGTCCGCCGGTCATGGGTCGGACCGATCGTCGGCCCGGCCGGGTACAGCCTAGCCGTTCCGGAGTGGACGGCGCGCGCTAGGATTCGGCCGACCGGGTCGTGCCCACCCCGGGGCTGCACCTCGCTCGGCGGCGCCGTTCGAGGAAGGTGTCGGGGCGGTCCGCCCCGAAGTCCGAGGGAGGTCGAGCCCGTGAGCCTGGAAGGCTTCCTGGGCGGCGTCGTCGCGCTCCTCGTCGGGGCCGCGCTGACCTTCGCCGGCTACCGCTTCTTCCTGATCCTGCTCCCGATATTCGCCTTCGTGGCCGGCTTCTACGTCGGGTCGGCGGCGATCACCGCCCTGTTCGGCGACGGGTTCCTGTCAACCGTCACCGGCTGGCTCGTCGGTCTGGTCGGCGGAGTCGCCTTCGCCGTCCTCTCGTACTTCTTCTACTACGTCGGCGTGGTGATCCTGGCCGGCGCCGTCGGCGCCTCGCTGGGGTCGGGGTTCATGAGCTGGCTCGGCTTCGACCCGGGGCTGCTGACGCTCCTAGTCGCCGCCCGGCGCCGCGATCGTCCTGGCCGTGGTCGCGATGGTCCTGGCCGTCCCGAAGTACCTGGTGATCGTCCTGACCGCGATCGCCGGCGCGACGACCTTCATCGCCGGCGTCCTGCTCATCGTCGGGGTGCTCAAGCCGTCCGATCTGCACGACGGCGCGGTGGCCGCCGAGATCCGGGAATCACTGCTCTGGCTCCTGGTCGCGCTCGTCCTCGCCGGGGCCGGGATCGGGGCCCAGATGCGGACGACGATGACCTATGTCCTCGATCCGGAAGGCTCGCGCTTCGGCTGACCCCGCCCGCGCGCGGTCGAGGGTCGGATCTCCCGACCGCCCCCTCAGCCGGCCAGGTGCCGGAGGGCGACCAGCGCGTGGGTCGCCACGCCGTCGGCCATCGCCGCCTCGTCGAAGACGACCAGGTTCGAGTGGTTCTGCGGCCCGGCCTCCGGGTCGATCCCGGCCGGGCTCGCGCCGAGGAAGGCCATCGTGCCCGGGACCCGCTCGAGGACGTACGAGAAGTCCTCGGCGCCCATGATCGGGGCGGCCAGCACGGTCACCCGATCGCCACCGAAGAGCTCGGCGGCGGTCTCCCGGGCGAACGCCGTGAAACCCGGGTCGTTGACGGTGACCGGGTAGCCCGGCTCGATCGCGACCTCGACCGCCGCGCCGGTCGCCAGGGCCGCCCCGGCGGCGACCTCCCGGATGCGCTCGTGGATGGCAGCCCGGGTCGTGGCCGAGACGGTCCGGATCGTGCCGCCCAGGTGGGCGGTCTCCGGGATGATGTTGGTGGTCGTGCCGGCGATCACCTGGGCGATCGTGATGACTGCGGGGTCGAAGACGTCGACCCGCCGGGTGACCATCGTCTGGAGATCGATGAGGACCCGGGCCGCCACCGTGATCGGGTCGACCGCGAGGTGGGGCGCCGAGGCGTGACCACCCCGACCGCGGACGGTGATCCGGAGGGTGTCGCTCGAGGCGAGCAGGGCGCCCGGCCTGACGTTGATCGTGCCCGAGAGGTAGCGAGTCGAGATGTGGAGCGCGAAGGCGCCGGTCACCGGTGCCGCGCCGGGCTGATCGAGGAGGCCCTCCTCGATCATCGAGCGTGCCCCGTGGAAGCCTTCCTCGCCGGGCTGGAACATCAGCAGCACGGAGCCGACCAGCTCATCCCGACGCTCGGCCAGGAGGCGGGCCGCCCCGAGGAGCATCGCCACGTGGGTGTCGTGGCCGCAGGCGTGCATCGTCCCGTCGACCGTCGAGGCGAACGGCAAGCCGGTGTCCTCGTGGAGGGGGAGTCCGTCCATGTCGGCCCGGAGCAGGATCGTCGGCCCTGGTCGCATCCCGTCGATCCGGGCCGTCACCGAGCTGACCGTGCGCCCGAACCTCGGCGTCAACCCGAGTCCGGCGAGGCTCTCGGCGACGACGCCCTGGGTGATCGGCAGGTCGAGTCCGATCTCGGGGTGGGCGTGGAGTCGTCGTCGGACCTCGACCACGTCGGGCAGGATCGAGCGGGCGGCATCGGCGAGCGCGGTCGGGTCGGTCATCGGGCGAGTCTCCGTTGGTGGCGATCGTGCAGCGCCAACTGTGGCACCGTGCCGAGCGGCGCGTCGGTCGACTGTGGCAACCGCGCCGTGGTACGAAGGCCGGCTCGCACGAACTTGAACGCGGGTCGCAACCCACGTTGACGGTTCGGCGGGTAATTCCGATAATATGAGTCGGAATTCGCCAGACCACGCGCGCCGGCTGCACGCCACACCCTTGGAGACCACCGGATGGCCGTCAAGAAGCCCGTCGTCGACAACGACCGCTCGAAGTTCGACTTCAAGGACGACATCGTCTATCTCCAGCAGACGAAGCGCGGCCTGACCCGGGACACCGTCGAGGAGATCAGTGCCCTCAAGAACGAGCCCGACTGGATGCTCAAGTTCCGGCTGCGGGCTTACGACCACTTCCTCCAGCGGCCGATGCCCCAGTGGGGCGGCGATCTCGGGCACATCGACTTCGACCGGATCGTCTACTACCGCAAGCCCTCCGAGCGCGAGGAGAAGTCCTGGGACGACGTCCCCGAGAAGATCAAGGCGACCTTCGAGAAGCTGGGCATCCCCGAGGCCGAGCGCAAGTTCCTGGCCGGGGTCGGCGCCCAGTACGACAGCGAGGTCGTTTACCACTCGGTCCGCGAGGAGCTGAGCAAGATCGGCGTCGTCTTCATGGGCACCGACCAGGCCCTGATCGAGTACCCGGAGATCTTCCGGAAGTACTTCGGGACGGTCGTCCCGCCGGAGGACAACAAGTTCGCGGCGCTCAACAGCGCCGTCTGGTCGGGCGGCTCGTTCGTCTACGTCCCCAAGGGCGTCGAGGTCCCGCTCCCGCTCCAGGCCTACTTCCGGATCAACGGCGAGAACACCGGCCAGTTCGAGCGGACGCTCATCGTGGTCGACGAGGGCGCCAAGGTCCACTACATCGAGGGCTGCACGGCCCCGATCTACGCGACCGACTCGCTCCACGCGGCGGTCGTCGAGGTCATCGCCCTGCCCGGCTCGAAGGTCCGCTACACCACGATCCAGAACTGGTCGAACGACGTCTACAACCTCGTCACGAAGCGGGCCCACGCGTACGCGAACTCGACGGTCGAGTGGATCGACGCGAATACCGGCTCCCGCCTCACGATGAAGTACCCGGCGATCTATCTGCGCGGCGAGAATGCCACCGCGGACATCATCTCGGTCGCCGTTGCCGGCGCCGGCCAGCACCAGGACACGGGCGCCAAGGCGGTCCATCTCGCCCCGAACACCCGCTCGCGGATCGTCAGCAAGTCGGTCTCGAAGGACGGCGGCCGGGCGACCTATCGCGGCCAGCTCAAGGTCGCGCCGGGGGCCACCAACGTCGTCGCCAGCGTCCGCTGCGACGCGCTCATGCTCGACGACATCAGCCGGAGCGACACCTACCCGTACATCGACATCCAGGAAGACGACACGACGATGACCCACGAGGCGACCGTGGGCAAGGTCAGCGCCGACCAGGTCTTCTACCTGATGAGCCGCGGGCTGACCGAGAACGAGGCCACGAACCTCATCGTCCAGGGCTTCCTCGAGGTCTTCACCAAGGAGCTCCCGATGGAGTACGCGATCGAGTTCAACCGGCTGGTGAAGCTCGAGATGGAGGGGTCGCTCGGATGACGACGCCCACCCACGAGGATGCCGCCGAGGCATCCACGCCGGCGGCCCCGGTCGGCGGTCCGGCCCGGGCGTCGCGTCGGGGTCCGGCCGACCTCCCGTTCGACTTCGCCGACCGCGGGCTGGTCGACGCCCTCGTCGCCGAGCGCGGCGAACCCGACTGGCTGCGCGACGAGCGACTGGCCGCCCTGGCGGCCTACGAGTCGCTGCCGGTCGAATCGAACCGCCTCTACACGCCGTATGTCGACCTTCGGGCCGCCGACCTGACGACGGTCCGACCCTACGTGGCGACGGCCGGCCGGCCGGCCTCGATACCTCCCGTACCCGACGGCACGTCCGGGCTGATCGAGCTCCGCGAGGACGGCGTCGCTGCCCTCGTCCTGTCGGCCGACGCGGAGACGGCCGGCGTCCGGCTGGAGACCTTCGCGGCCGCGCTCGAGCGCGATCCGGACGGGCTCCGGGCCGACCTCGAGGGCGGGCGCACCTTGCCCCTCGACGACAAGTTCGCCCAGCTCGCTCGCGGCTTCTGGAGCCAGGGCGTCCGCCTGATCGTCCCGGCGGGCGTCCGACTCGATCGCCCCTTCCTCGTTCGCTGGGCGGTCGGCAACCCCGAGCGCGCTCTCATCTCGCGGACGCGTCATCCGGCTCGGCGAGGGCGGCCGAGGCGGCGGTCGTCGAGGAGCTGGTTGCCTCGGGGCCGGTCGTCGACTGCGCCGCCGGCGAGACGGTGCCTCAGTCGCTCTTCGGCGCCACCCTCGAGGTCGTCCTCGAGCGGTTCGGCCGGTCTCGCCGTCGCCTCGATCCAGGAGCTCCCCGTCGGCGTCGTCGCCTTCCAGCACCGCCACGCCACCATCGGGGAGGCGGCGACCCTCGACTGGGCGCTCGCCCAGCTGGGTGGGCGCCTCGTCCGCTCCCGGGTCGACAACCGCCTCGAGGGCGACCGGGGCACGGTGGAGCAGGTCGAGATCGTCTTCGGCTCGGGCGACCAGCTCTTCGACCTGACCTCGTACACCCGCCACATCGGGCGCGACACGACCGGCAACCTGCTCAGCAAGGGCGCCCTCATGGACGCCTCCCGGAGCTACCTCAAGGGCCTGATCGTCATCGACCGGACCGCCGTCGGCACGGACAGCTTCCTCGGCGAGTTCGGGATGAACCTCTCGAAGCAGACCCGGGCGGTCGCCATCCCCAGCCTCGAGATCGACCAGCCGGACTGCCGTCGGGCGGCCCACTCCAGCTCGGTCGGGCCGATCGACGAGACCCAGCTCTTCTACCTGGAGAGCCGCGGGATCGAGCCGGACGAGGCACGCAAGTTCATCGTCCTCGGCTTCCTGGAGCCGGTCGTCGCCCGGGTGCCCCTCGAGGCCGCCCGGGACCGACTCCGGGCGCTGCTCGAGGAGAAGTGGGCCGAGGCCTCGCCGGCCGCGACCCGCGACGCGGCGTGAGGCGGATCGACCTCCTCGCCCTCGACGACGTCCCGGCCGGCACGATGGCGATGGCCTGGGTCGACGGGACGGATCCGGTCCTCGTGGTCAACGTCGACGGGGACGTCCGGGCCTTCCAGGGCATCTGCAGCCACGAGTACTTCGAGCTGGACCAAGGCTTCCTGACCGGCGGCAGCCTGACCTGCGCCCTCCACCTCTCGCGCTTCGACCTCACCAGCGGGGAGGCGCTCGACCCACCGGCCGAGCTGCCGCTGGCGCGCTACCCGGTGGTCCTCGAGGACGGCCGGGTGCTCATCGAGGTCCCGGAGGGGCCGCTCGCCGTCAACGAGTGACCGGCGCCACGACGCCCTACTTGAAGACGAGCGTGCCCTCGTCCTTCAGGGTGATCGTCAGCTGGTTGTTGGCGACCGCGTAACTCGCCGCGTTGCCCAGGGCCTGGACGTACTGGTCGGAGAGCGAGCCCTCCGGACAAGCCACCAGGGTGGATGGACCGAGGACGATCGTCAGGCCGCCCGACGAGGTCGTGGTGTAGGTGCCTGAGACCTGGTTGCAGTCGGCCTTGGCCTTGTACGAGCCGTCGGTCTTGAACTCGATCGTGTAGTTCGACTGCTGGGCTTCGGGGACCACGCCCTGGAAGGCCGGGACCTTCTCGGTGATCGCGGTCAGCTGCCAGGTCTTGCCGGTCAGGCCTCCACCGCTCGAGCAGGCGGCGACGATCAGCGTGACCACGACGGCGAGGGCGACCAGGGTGAGCTTGCGCATGGATCCCCTCTGCTGTGCGGCCTCTCGCTCAGCGCGGGAGGATCGTCCCGAGCCCGGCGGCCTCGGCCGCCAGGATGATCGCCCGGCCGAAGACCAGGTCGGCGAGGCCCGTCCCGAGGTGGGTGGCTACCACCCGGCCGGTCTCGGGTCGCTCGACGCCGTCGAGGATGGCCGCGCCGAAGCTCGTCATCGGGTCCGGGTAGTCGTCGAAGAGTCCGGCCTCGCGGTTGGCCAGGAACTGGCCGATCTCGTCGACGAGGAACAAGCCGGCCGCGCGGGCGACCTCAGCCGCACAGTAGGTGGCGTAGTCGACCGGGACGACGAGCGCATGGGGGGCGAGCCACTCGTCGGTCATGACCTGGTGGACGGGCCCGAACGAGGCCGCGGTGACGACGACGTCGGCGTCGAGGACCGCCTCGCGCGCGCCGGGAGCGACCCGTGCCGCCGCGATCCCGGGGGTGGTCCGGGCGGCCAGCACCAGCGTCTCCGCTCTGGTGCGGTCGCGGTCGAAGACCCGCAGGTCGGCGCCGGGCAGGACGTGGGCGATGACCTCGAGATGGCTCCGGCCCTGGACCCCGGCCCCGATGAGGCCGACCCGGTGGCCTCGCCCGGCCGACGGTCCGAGGTCCGGGGCGAATCGTCGGAGGGCGACCCCGCTGATCGCGGCAGTCCGCGCGGCGGTGATCGGCCCGCCGTCGAGGATCGCCAGCGGGTAGCCCAGCAGCGGGTCGTTCATCACGACGGTCGCGAAGATCGTCGGCAGGCCGGGACCGCCGTGGGCACCGTTGCCCGGGTAGCCGACGACCCACTTCATCCCGACGAGGTCCTGGGGGCCGGCCGGATCGGCCCCCCGCAGGTGGGCCGGCATGGCGTGTCCGAACGACGACGGGCCGCGGGGGTGGATGGCGATCTTGGCGGGCAGCTCCGCGGATCCGTCCGCGAGCGCCACCAGCGTCCGCTCCGCGAGGTGGAGACGCTCCTCCACCGGCGGCATCGCGGCGGCGACGTCGGCGGCCGAGAGATAGCGCAACGGGGGGAGGCTCACGAGCCAAGTCTAACGCCGCGTCCGGGACGGACGACGACTACCATCCCGACCATGTCCCCTCTCGACACGGCCCAGAGTCTCGAGAACCTCAAGCTGGAGCGCGACGCGATCGCCCTCTACGACGCGCTCGCCTCGATCGAGCGCGACCCGCACCGGGCCGCGGCCTTCCGGACGATCGCCGGCAACGAGCGTCGCCACGCCGGGATCTGGGCCGACCGCCTGCACGAGCTGGGCGCGGAGGTGCCCCCGGTCGGCCGGCCGCGGATGCGGGTCCGGACGATCATCTTGCTCGCCCGGCTGCTCGGCACCCGGGCGGTCTCGGACATGGTCCAGGCACTGGAGGGCGACGAGGAGGGGATCTACGCCGAGCAGACCACGCCCGAGGTCGCCGCGATCGCCGCCGACGAGCGGGAGCACGCCGAGATCTGGCGTCGGCTCGACGACGCCCGTCCGACCGCCGCGGACACGACGGCGACCACGCCGCTGCCCGGCGCGCCGACGGCTGCCGGGGCGGCGATCGACGCGGAGGTCTCGGAGACCATCCGGGCCGGGCACGCGGACCGCGCCCCGGGATCGATCGGACGCGATGAGCGCTGGCACCGGGCCGGCCAGTCGGGCACCCTCCGGGCGGTCATCTTCGGGGTGAGCGACGGATTGGTCAGCAACACCAGCCTGGTCATGGGCGTGGCCGGCGCCGCCACCAACGAGCCGCGCTTCATCCTCCTGGCCGGGATCGCCGGGCTGCTGGCCGGAGCGTTCAGCATGGCCGCGGGCGAGTACGTCTCGATGCAGTCGCAGCGCGAGCTCTACGAGCGCCAGATCGAGCTGGAGCGGGCCGAGCTTGAACTCATGCCCGAGGAGGAGCAGGCGGAGCTGGCCGCGGTCTACCGGGCGAAGGGGTTCACCGCCGAGGAGGCGGACACGATCGCCGCGCGCCTGTTCCGGGACCCGGAGCACGCTCTCGACACGCTCATCCGCGAGGAACTCGGGCTCGACCCCGACGAGCTCGGCTCACCGTGGCGGGCGGCAGCCGGCTCGTTCGCGGCCTTCGTGGTCGGGGCGGCCATCCCGGTCCTGCCGTTCCTCGTCGCCAGCGGGCCACCGGCGGTGGTCGCGAGTCTCGTCCTCAGCCTCGTCGCGATGTTCTTCGTCGGGGTGGCCGTCAGCCTCATCACTGGCCGAGGCGCGATCTTCTCCGGTCTCCGCCAGGTGGCCATCGGGGCGAGCGCCGCCGGGGTGACCTTCCTGGTCGGCCGGATCATCGGGGTGAGCGTCACCTAGGAGGGGTTTGGATGAGCGAGGGCCGACCGAGCGAGGGGACCCTGCTGGCGCGGCTCGCCGGCGAGGGACTGATCGCCCAGACCTGGTCGAACGGTCCGGGCGAGGCCTATGCCGCCCACAGCCACGCCTACGACAAGGTGATCGTGGTCGTCCGCGGGTCCATCGACTTCATCGTCGCGACGGGCGCCACCCCGATCGAGCTCGGGGTGGGCGATCGGCTCGACCTGCCGGCCGGGACCGTCCACGAGGCCGTGGTCGGCCCGGACGGCGTGACCTGTCTCGAGGCCCATCGACCGGCCGGCCGGACGAGCCCGCTGCGTCGCCATCCGGCCGGGGACTGGTAGCCTAGGAGGCCGTGGTCGGCCTCCGGTCGTGGGTCAGCGTCGGCCGATCCAGCCCCACAGGGACAGGTCGTCACGAGGATCGCGCGGCGTGTGGCGCTGATCGGACGGGACGGTGAAGATGGCGAGGACCGCGAAGAGCGTGGCCAGGCCGAGGACGGTCAACAGCACCATGGCTGGAGCCTCCGGCTACAGATCATTTCTCAGGGGCTATTATCGCCTAATGAATATGAACTGTCAAACGTACGATGCCTAACGTAGTGGGGCTCCTGTGAGTCGGGACCGATTGAGTGAGAACGATCTCCGCATCCTCGACCATCTCCAACGCGACGGCCGGGCCTCCTACGCGGAGATCGGCGCGGCGGCGGGGATGAGCGCTCCCTCCGCCCACGAGCGGGTGAAGAAGCTCGAGGCTCGTGGGGTGATCCGGGGCCACACGGCGTTCGTGGATGCCGCCGCGGTGGGTCTCGGCGTGCTGGCCTTCACGCGGATCCGCCAGGCCCCGGAGACGTCGACGGTGGACCTGACCCACGACTTCGCGGCGATCCCCGAGGTCGAGGAGTGCCACCACGTGGCCGGCGAGGCCGACTATCTCCTGAAGATCCGCGCGGCGGATACCCTCGACCTCGAGCGGATCGTCCATCGTCTCCAGGCGATCCAGCATGTCTACACCACCGAGACGGAGGTGGTGTTTTCGACCGCCTTCGAGCATCGGCCGCTGCGGCTCGTCCGTGAAACCGGCGAGGCCCCAGGCTCGTAGGCGATGACGGGACCGCGAAGCGACCCGGTCGAGGACGCTCGCCTCGTGCGCGCCGTGGCCTCCGGTTCAGAGGACGCGCTCGCCGCGCTCTACGACCGCCATGCCGGCGCGGTCTTCGCGGCAGCCCGTCGCCTCAGCTCCGACTCGCAGCTCGCCGAAGACGTCGTTCAGGAGACCTTCCTCGCCGTGTGGAACCGTGCGGACCAGTTCCAGCCCAGCCTCGGAACGCTCTCGGCGTGGCTTCTCACGATCGCTCGGAATCGGACCGTGGATCGGCTGCGGGCAGCCGGTCGTCGTCCGACGCTCGTCTCGATCTCGGCGGCGCGGGGCAGTGAGGAGACCGATGCGGCGGCCTTCGAGCGAGCGGCCCGGACGGGAGTCGTCGTCGGCGGGTCGGACGTCGATCGCGGCCCCGAGGCCGAGCTCGACCGGGCGGAGCTCGGGGCGGTCCTGGCCGACGCCCTCGCCCGGATGTCGGAACCGGAGCGCCGGGTCCTGCTCATGGCCTATCGCGACGAGCTCAGCCAGAGCGAGATCGCGGCCCGGCTGGGCTGGCCGATCGGGACCGTGAAGACGCGGACCCGCCGGGCCTTTCTCAAGCTCCGGCAGGTCCTCGGTCCGGAGTACGGCCCCGCTCCCGGACCGGGCGCTCCCGACCCGGCCGACGTTCTCTCCGAGGCGCCGGCAAGCCCGGCGACCTTCTCGTCGGACGCCCACCTCGATCCCGAGCCGGCCCGGAGCGGGACCCGCTCGATCGGACGGTCGGCGGGGCTCGAGCCATGACCGATCACGCGACGGTCCGCGAGGAGTTGGAGCTGGCCGCTCTCGAGCCGGGCGGTCTCGAGCGGCTGGCCGCCGGTGACACGGCGACGTCGGCGGCGATCGCCGGGCACCTCGCCGGCTGCCCGACCTGCGCCGAGGAGGCCCGTCGCCTGGCGATCGTCGGCCCGCTCCTGGCAGACGCGGTGCGCTCGATGCCGCCCGACGACCTGCGGGCGCGCACGCTGACGCTGGTGCAGGAGATCGGGGATGTGCGCGGCGCCGACCCGGGGCCGGCGGTCGCCGAGGCGGCGGCTGCCGACGCCCGACCAGCCGGCCCGCGGACGGCCACGAAACGGTCCCGGAGACGTCTCGCCTGGCCGCTCGCCGCCGCGGCTGTCCTCGTCGCCTTCGTCGCCGGTAGCGTCCTGGTCGGGGTCCCGCTCGCTCAACGGACCGGATCGGCCGAGGCCCGGGTCGCCGAGCTGACCGCGCTCGCGGCCGCCACCCAGCGGCTCGCGTCTCGCCCGGATGCGACCCGGGTCGCGCTCGCGGCGGCCGGCGGTGCGGCGCACGGGACGCTCGTCTTCTCGCCGGGTAGCCAGGAGCTGGTCGTGTCCGCATCGGGTCTCGGCGCGGTCGGCGACGACCGCGTCTACGCCTGCTGGATCGCCGGCCCGGACGGTCGGCGCACCCGAATCGGGCAGATGAGCCTGGACGGCGACCTGGCCTACTGGGCGGGCTGGTCCGAGGAGCTGGCCGGGGCGAGGCCGGGGACGACCTTCGGGGTGACCCTCGTGGACGGATCCGGCGCGCCGGTGGGCCCGGGCGACGTCCTCACCGGCGTGGTGACGGACGGTTGATCATCGAGCGCTCAGATCGCTCCGCCGGTCTGCTCGGCCCGGTAGGATTCGAGGTCGGGCCACTGCGCACCACAGGCCAGGCAGCCGATCCCGGGAGCGCCCTCGAGTCGGACGTCGGTCGCGATGCCCATCGAGGCGTTCGCCGGCTGGTAGCCGGTCAGCTCGACATCGGGCACGTCAAGGACGGCGAGGCGATGCTCGCCGCAGCGTGGACAGGCGTCGTGGGATCGCTCGGTCTCGGCGGACATCGAAGGCTCCTTCGGGCGGCGGTACGGCCATCATGACGCGTTCCGACGAACCTCGGTCCGGCAACCCCGTGCCGCCCGCCGAGGTCGCGGCGATGTTCGACGAGATCGCCCCCGTCTACGATCGGCTCAACACGGTGATGACGGCCGGCGGCGACGGGCGATGGCGTCGGGCGGCGGTCGCCGCGACGCGGCTGCGAGCGGGCGATTCGGCCCTCGACGTCGCCTGCGGGACGGGCAAGCTGAGCGTCGCCCTGGCCGAACGGGTCGGGCCGTTCGGGACGGTCGTGGGGCTGGACCTCGCGCCGGCGATGATCGAGCACGCCCGGGCCGTGGCAGGCGACCTCGTCCAGCTCGAGTTCGTGGTCGGCGACGCGCTCACCCTGCCGTACGGCGACGATCGCTTCGACGCGGCCACGATCGCCTTCGGCCTGCGTAACCTGGCCGACTTCGAGGCCGGGTTCCGGGAGATCGCCCGGGTCGTCCGACCCGGTGGCCGGGTGGTCTGCCTGGAGCTGTCCGTGCCCCGGCCGCGAGTCTGGGGCGCCGTCTACCACGCCACCTTCCGCGCGCTCGCACCGCTGGCCGCATCGATCTTCGGTCACGGCGCGACGTACCGCTACCTCCCGACCTCACTGGACGGCTTCCCGGACGCCGACGCGCTGGCGGCCACGATGGAGCGCGCCGGACTGACCGAGGTCGCCTTCCGGCGACTGGCCCTCGGGGCCGTCGCCCTCCACATCGGGGTGGTCGGGCGCTGAGCCGCGGTCAGCCGCCCGGCGGGTCGGCGACGGTCGTCCGGACCGACTCGATCGGTTCGGGCTCGCCGGTCGCCCGTCCGTCATCGTCGACTTCGGGGGGCTCCAGGTCGCCGGGCCAGGCCGGTTCGTCGTCGCCGAGCCACTCCTGGGTCTCGTCGTCGGCGCGCATGTCGGCCAGGACGAGGTAGACCAGCGCCCCGCCGATGACGATCCCCAGGATGAGGAGCCACCACTGGAACTCGGCGTTCACGCGCGGCGGCTCTTGGGGCGGGGAAGGGGGCTCATCGTCCCGAAGTATATGGACGGCGGCCGGAGTCCACCGCCGGCTGTCATGGGTCGCCGACTCGAGCGTCTACACTCCACGACCATGATCGACATCACCCCGGACGCGATCGCGCTGCGCTTCGGCCCGCTGCCCGTCTACTGGTACGGGATCTGCTACGCCCTCGGGCTCTTCGTGGCCTACCAGGTGATGGTCCGGGAGGCCCGCCGGAAGGGCCTCGACAGCGAGATCATCATCAACGGCCTGATCGTCGTGGCGATCGCCGCACTCATCGGCGGGCGGCTCTACCACGTCGTCGACCAGTGGGTCCTGTACAGGGACGACCCGATCACGATCCTGCTGCCCATCCGGCGCGGGGCCGACGGCGCCTACTTCTTCGCCGGCTTCTCCGGGCTCGGGGTCTACGGCGGGCTCATCACCGGGACGCTCGCGGCACTGGCCTACATCCGCTGGAAGCATCAGCCGTTCTGGCGCTGGGCCGACGTGATCGCGCCGGCTCTCTTCCTCGATGCAGGCGGTCGGTCGGTTCGGCAACTTCTTCAACCAGGAGCTGTACGGTCCGCCGACGAGCCTGCCCTGGGGGATCGCGATCCAGTGCAAGAACCGGGTGGCGGCCTACGCCTGCCCGCCGGGCTCCGACGCCAACGCGATCCTGGGCGACCACTTCCACCCGCTCTTCCTGTACGAGTCGCTGTCGGGCATCCTCGGCGCGCTCTTCGTCCTGTGGCTCGGGCGACGCCATTCGGACCGGCTCCGACCGGGCGACCTGCTGCTCATCTTCTTCATCTGGTACTCGACGACCCGGTTCCTGCTCGAGTTCCTCCGCTCCGGCTACAACTGGACGGTCGGCGGCATCCCCACGGCCCAGATCTTCGCCGGGGCGGCGATCATCGGGGCGAGTGCGATCCTCGTCGCGCGCCACGCGATGGGCGGTCCCACGGTGGCCGAGATCGAGGCGGCGGAGGCCGCCGAGGTGGCCGAAGCGTCGTCCGCCGCCGAGCCGGAAGCGTCGTCGCCGGCCGAGCCCGCAGCGTCGTCCGCCGCTGAGCCCGAAGCGTCGTCCCCGGCCGAGCCCGTAGCGTCGTCCCCGCCCGAAGGCGGCTGACCGTGGCCCCAGCCGGCCGGTCCGGGAGCGGCCGACGTCCTCCCCCAGGCCGGATCGCGCCGGAGGCGCTCGCGGCCGAGCGCGGTGGCGCGGTCGAGGGCCTCGATTGGCTCGGGCGGGCGCCCGAGACCCGGGCCAGCCTCCTCGTCCGATCGCTGGCGATCGTGGCCCGGGTCGTCCTCTTCGGGATCTTCCGGTTCAAGGTCCAGGTCGAGGGACGTGAGCTCCTCCCCCGGACGGGCGGGTACACGGTGGTATCGGCGGCCCACCGGGGCTGGATGGACCCGTTCGTCGTGCTCCACGCGCTGCCGCTGGAACCCCGGGTCTGGTTCCTCGGCTCCGGCCCATCCGCCTTCGGTCCTCGCTGGCGCGAGGCGCTCCTCCATCGCATCGGCGGGCTGATGCCCGTCTGGCGAGGCGGCGTCGGCATCGACAAGCACGTCGCCGCGGCCAGAGCCGTCCTCGACAACGGGGCGGTCTTCGCCCAGATGCCCGAGGGGACCGTCAGCGGCCCGCCGGGCCGGATCGGACCGTTCCGGGTGGGCGCGGCGCTCATCGCCCTGCGGACCGGTGCGCCGATCGTCCTCCTCGCGATGGCCGGGACCGAGGAGCTCTACCTGGGTCGTCGGATGGACGCCCGGATCCTGCCCCCGACCACGGTCGCCGAGCTGCTGGGCGATCGCTGGGACGGACGCGTCCCGGACGAGGGTTCGCGCGAGGAGCTCGAGCTGGCCCGGGCCCTCACCGATCGGTTCGCCGAGCGGCTGGGTCCCGCCGTCGAGGCGCTCTACCCGTGGACGGTGGACGGGCCGGACCATCCCCGGCGCCTCCGCGAACGACTCACCTGGCTCCTCCTGCGACGGGGACGCCTGGACCGGGACGTCGGGGCCGAGGCGGCGGTCACGGACGAGGGGAGTGATGACCGGGTCTGAGGGGACGCAGCCCGGGTCCAATGGCGGCGCCAGGGTCGACCCGGCCGGCAACGCGTCGAGTCGGCGTCCGGAGCCGACGGCACCCCGGTTCTATCGCTTCCTGTTGGCCGCCTGTCGCGCGATCGGTCGATGCCTGGGGCTGCGGCTCCGCCTCGAGGGCGCGGAGCACCTCCCGCGGGACCCGGCCGGCCGGCCGGCCGGTGGCTGGATCGCGCTCGGCCTCCCGCATCGGACGTGGATCGATCCGTTCGTCCTGGCGATGCTCCTGCCGCCCGAGCCGCGGCTCGTCTTCCTGGGCGACGGACGGGCGATCTATCGCTCGCGCTTCCGGCGTTGGGTCTTCGCCCGGATCGGCGGGGTGGTGCCGATCTGGCCCGGTCGCGGCCGGCGAGCGTTCGTCGCCCACCTTGATGCGGCCCGGTCCGTCCTCTCGAGCGGCGCCGTCTTCGCCCTCTTCCCCGAAGTCGGCCCACCCGTCCCGGTCGACCGGGCCCGACCGTTCGGCGGCGGGATCGGCTACTTCGCCCTGCGCTCCGGGGCCCCCGTCGTCCCGCTGGTGCTCGGTGGGACGCACGAGCTGTTCCTCGGCCGGCGGATCGTCCTGCGCGCGCTGCCGCCGCTGACCGCGCGGGAGCTCGCCGAGGCCGCCGGCGTCACCGGCGGAGACTGGCCACCGGCACCCGACTCGACGGCCGAGCGCGAGGTGGCCCACGCCGTCACCGCCGGGCTCGAGCGCTACGTCGCCGCCGACGTCGCGGAGTGCCACCGGCTGGTCGAGCCGACCCCGGGCGCTCGTCGGCCGCTGCGAGGGCTGACCCACCTGTTCCACTGATCGCCCGACGCGCTCTGAGCGGGTCGGGCATACTCGGCGGCCATGGAGTATGCCGAGTCGATCCTCGACCTCGTCGGTCACACCCCGCTCGTCCGACTCACCCGAGTCACCCGCGAGCTGGGGCCGCCCGAGCGCCAGCCGCTCATCCTGGCCAAGCTCGAGGCGCTCAACCCGGGTGGCTCGGTCAAGGACCGGATCGGACTGCCGATGATCGAGGCGGCCGAGCGGGCCGGCCTGCTCCGACCGGGTGGCACGATCATCGAGCCGACCAGCGGGAACACCGGTCATGGTCTGGCGATCGCCGCGGCCCTGAAGGGCTATCGCTGCATCTTCGTGATGGCCGACAAGCAGTCGGCCGAGAAGCAACAGCTCCTCCGGGCGTACGGCGCCGAGGTCGTCCTCTGCCCGACCAACGTCGACCCGGCGAGCCCGGAAAGCTACTACAGCGTGGCGGCTCGGCTCGCCCGGGATATCCCCGGAGCGTTCAAGCCCGACCAGTACTGGAACCCGGAGAACCCGCTGGCCCACGAACGGACGACCGGGCCGGAGCTCTGGCGCCAGACCGACGGCCGGATCAGCCACCTGGTGGCGAGCGCCGGGACCGGGGGCACGATCAGCGGGGCCGCTCGCTACCTCAAGACGCAGAACCCGTCGATCGTCGTCGTCGGGGCCGACCCGGAGGGGAGCGTCCTGTCTGGCGACACGGCTCGGCCGTACCTCACCGAAGGCGTCGGTGAGGACTTCTTCCCCGGCACCTACGATCCCGCCACGGTCGACCGCTGGGTCCGGGTCTCCGACCGGGACGCCTTCGCCGCGGCGCGTCGGATCACCCGCGAGGAGGGGATCCTGGCCGGCGAGTCGTGCGGGACCGCCCTCGTCGCGGCCCTCGACGAGGCCCGCCGGATCATGACCGAGGACCCGGCCGGCGCTCCCGCGAAGGTCCTCGTCGTCATCCTGCCCGACAGCGGCCGGTCCTACCTCTCGAAGCTCTACAACGACGAGTGGATGCGGGCCAACGGGTTGATGGACCGCCCCGGAGCCATCGTCCGGGTGACCGAGCTGCTCGCCGATCGTCACCACGCCGGCACCCTGCCGGCGCTCGTCCTGGCCCGGACGACCCAGCGGGTCGGCGAGGCGATCGCGACCCTCCAGGAGTACGGCATCAGCCAGATGCCCGTCTCCGAAGCGCCCGAGGGCGATGCGATCGAGGCGATCGTCGGGGCGATCGGGGAGAAGGGCCTGCTCGATCGGGCGTTCCACGATCCGGCGGTGGTCGAGCGGACGGTCGGCGAGGTGATGGACCCGCCGCTTCCCCAGGTCGACGCCGATGCCTCGCTGGCCGAGGCGTTCGCCCTCCTGAGCGGGGCCGCTCCGGCACTGGTGGCGGTCCGAGCCGGTCGCCCGGTCGGGATCGTCACCAAGCTCGACCTGCTCGAGTACCTCAGCCACCACCCGGACTGAGGCCGGCGGTCGGTCCGGCCGGCCCGTCCGGCGACGCGCCCGCCACCGGACGATGCGCGATGATAGACCGATGCACGACCACGACTCGACCCCCTCGTTCGAGACGCTCGCCGTCCATGCCGGGCAGGAGCCCGACGAGACGACCGGCGCCGTCGCACCGCCGATCTACCAGACCAGCACCTACGCCCAGGAGGCCGTCGGGCGACCGACCCGGGGCTACGAGTACGCCCGGAGCCAGAACCCCACCCGGGAGCGCCTCGAGCGGGCCGTCACGGCCCTCGAGGAGGGGAGCCACGGCATCGCCTTCGCGAGCGGCTCGGCGGCGACCGCCGCGATCGCCGAGCTGGCCGGGCCGGGCGAGGAGATCATCGCCTCCGACGACGTCTACGGCGGAACCTGGCGCTACCTGGAGCGGGTGGCCCGGCCGCGCGGCGTGGAGCCCCGCTGGGTGGACCTCAGCGCCGACCCGGCCGCTGCGCTCGCGGCGAACCTGACCCATCGGACCCGCCTGGTCTGGTTCGAGACCCCGTCCAACCCGCACCTGAGGATCGTCGACATCCGGGCCGTGGCTGAGGGCGTCGCCGACCATGCCGGCGCCCGCGGCGTCCGGCCGATCGTCGTCGTCGACAACACCTTCGCCTCGCCGGCCGGCCAGCGCCCGCTGACCCTGGGGGCCGACCTGGTCTTCCACTCCGCCACCAAGTACCTGGCCGGGCATTCCGACGTCATCAACGGGGTCGTGGTCACCCGGAGCGAGGAGCTCCACGAGCGCCTTCGCTTCCTCCAGAACGCGATGGGCGCCGTGCCCGGCCCGTTCGACTGCTTCCTCGTCCTGCGCGGGCTGCGAACCCTCGCCATCCGGGCCGAGCGTCACGCCGCGAACGCCCTCGCCGTCGCCCGCTTCCTCGCCGGGCGGGACGATGTCGCCTGGGTCCGCTATCCCGGTCTGGCCGACGGGCCGCGGGCCCATCCCCAGGCCGCCCTGGCCGCCCACCAGATGCGTCTCACCGGCGGGATGGTCTCCTTCGCGCCGGCGGACGGCGGCCGACACGGGCGGACCGCCCGGGAGCGGGCGATCGCCCTGTGCGAGGCGACCCGGGTCATCACCCTGGCCGAGTCGCTCGGGGGCGTGGAATCGCTCATCGAGGTGCCGGCGATCATGACCCATGCCTCGGTCGCCGGGAGCAGCCTCCAGGTCGAGGACGCCCTCGTCCGGCTGTCGGTCGGGATCGAGGCGGCGGACGACCTCATCGCCGACCTCCGCCACGCCCTCGACGAGGCGTAGCCGGCCGGACCCGGCGATCGCTACGGAGCGGCGATCGGGGCCTGGCCGGGACTCGGGCGGAGGGACGTCGTCGAGGTCGCCCGACCGCCGGCGGTCGTCGACGAGTAGGTGGCCACCACGGATCCCTCGGGCCCGACGAGCAGCTCGACGGTGACCGGCGTCCCGGACGGCAGCCCGAGCGCCTCGGGAGGGTAAGTCGCCCTGAGCTCGAGAGACCCAGGTCGGTCTGCCACGACGGACACCGACGACGGCTCGCGCAGGGCGTCGAGCGGAGCCGCGTCGTCGGCGGCGCTCTCGACCTGGACCCAGCTCTTGCCCGGTTGCTTGACCCACGACTTGGGCGGGATCGTCCGGTAGACGACCGAGGTCCCGTTCGACTCGATGGTCACCTCGCTCGAACCGGCGGTCCAGCGGCCCTTGGCGCGGGTGGCCACCTTGTCACCGACGCCGATCGTCGACTCGAAGGTGTAGCCGGCGTCCAGGACGTTCAGCGCATCCGCCAGCCAGGTGGCGGCCGGGACCGCACCTGATCCGACGCCGGCGTCGGACGCGAGGGCGCCGCTGCCGACCGGACCGGCCGAGGCGACTCCGGAGCCCCCGCCGCAGGCGGCCAGCATGGCGGTCAGGCAGAGCAGGACGACCCCGCCGGCGTGGCGGAGTCGTCCTCGATCGATCGGACCGTCCCGGCGCACCGGCGCCGGGACGAGAGCGTTGATCAGTGGTGCGAGCGCGGGTGACGCTGCCGGGACCGGTGGCTCTGGTCGCGGGTGGCGATCGCCTGACCGGCTCCGGCCTTCGCCGCGGGCTTCACCCCGGTCATCGGGTGGCGCAGGCCGCGGTGGTCGCCGCAATGACCCGACCGCCCCATCACCTTGAGGGCATAGCTGCCGTCGCCGTTCGGGCGGAGGCTGACCGCGACGCCGACACCGGTCTTGGTGAACCGGACCATCAGCCAGCTGCCCTTGTCCGGAGCCTTGTCGGATGGCTTCGTCTTCTGGGTGGCCGGCGCGCCGGTCGCGCCGTCGTAGACGATCGTCCCGTCGCTCGTGACGTGGTACTTGACGCTGACCGGGGTGCCGTCGCACAGCGACGCCGCCCAGGTCCGGGGGCCGGCCAGATCGGTCAGCGAGCCGGTGAGCTTCTGCCGATCCCGGCCGCTCAGGGTGATCCGCAGGCTGGCCGTGCCATCCGAGCCCTTGGTCCCCACGGAGATCGTCAGGCGCTTGATGAAGCCGTCATGACTGAAGGTCACGCCCGCGGTCGCGGAGCTGCCCTTGGATCCGCTCTTCGCCTTCGGGGCGATCGCGGCTGAGGTGACACCGGTCGGCGTCCCGACCGCCCCGATGGCGACCGTCGGGGCGCCGCCGGCGGAGGTGCCGATGGTATACGCGACGGTCGACTTGGCGCCGGTCCCGAACACGTCGGCCGACCAGGTGCCGGCACCGACGAGGTCGGACAGCTTGGCCCTGGCCTTGATCGTGAGCTTCGCCCCGCTCGCCCGGACGGTGACCCGGGCGGTACCGGCGGTGTTCGAGAACTTCACGACCTCCTTGGAGGTCGAGGTCGCGCTGAGCGTACCCGTCGGGCTCAGGGCGACGCCGGAGATGTTGCCGACGCCGTCGAGGGTCACGGCGACCTCGAGCGAGCTGCCGAGCAGCGGCAGGGTCGCGGTCATCCCACCGGTCTGGGCGATGGGGCCGTTGGTATTGGCCGACACGGCCGCCGGGAAGACCAGCAGCAGGGCCATCACGGCGAGGCCGGCGGCGCGGACGGGACGCTGGGCGGGGATCCAGTTGGGGAGGTTGATCATGCGGCTTCGTCTCCTCGACACGTGGCGGGCGCGGACCCTGGTGGGTCCGACTCTGGGGTCCGCCGATCGCTCAAGCACGCTCCGATGAGCACACCTGCGCCCCACCATAGCGGGGGAAGGGTCCGTCCGATCAGAACCTTGGTCTCGATCGACGACGGTCCTTTGGTCCTGCCGCGGGGCGCACTCTTATCGAGGCACGGGGTCGCCGCGAGGTTTCAGAGGGTCAGTCGACGATCGGTTCGAGATCGATCGTCCGGACCTGGCGGGTCCGACCGGCCTCGGTCCGGACCACGGCCGTCGGGATCGCCTGTCCGGCGAACTTCTCGATCGTCGCGATCTCGCCGTTGTAGAGCCCGGAACCGCTGATCCGGACCCGGTCGCCGACCGCGAGATCGGTCCGCCCGTGCAGGGCCGCCGTGTTGATCTCGGCGACGGTCGGTCGCACGTAGGGCTCGGGAGCGGTCACGCCGGGGATCGGCGGCTTCGTCTGGGGTGGCTTCCGATAGACGGTCTTGCGCTTCGGGGCTGGCACTCGGGCGTGGTTCCTCCTGTCCGTTCCACTCGACGACATGGCGTCTGCCACCCGTCGCTCCGCGGACTATGCCACACGAGACCCCGTCGCCCATGGCCCGGAGGTCCCGTCAAGATCCCGCCGCCCGAGGGCCAGGAGCGGCCCGATCGCAACCGGGCTGCAACCGGGCTGCAATCCGGGAGTCCGGGGTGTACCATCCCCGCGACTGCGGAAGCCGACTCCCTCCGCCGGCCGCCAGGCCGGAACCGAGGCACGCGCGGCCGGTCGAGACCGATGGCCCATGAGAAGGGCGCGGGACCGACCCGCCCTGCCGCCGACCAGGGAGCGAACGAAGTGACCGCCACCCGCATCACCAGGCCCACCAGCGCCACCGGGCTCCTCCAGGCCCGTCAGGTCCGGGCGAACCTCAGCACCGCCGAGCTGTACGAGGACGCCATCCGGGCGGGCGAGGGGATCGTCGCCGCCGACGGTCCACTGGTCGTCCGGACCGGCAAGCACACCGGTCGGAGTCCCGAGGACAAGTTCATCGTCGACGAGCCCTCCAGCCGCGACAAGATCTGGTGGGGTCCCGTCAACCGGCCGATCAGCGAGGCCCACTACGACCGGCTCCGGGCCCGGTCGATCGACTACATCGCGGACAAGGTCCTGTACGCCCAGGACTGCTTCATCGGGGCGGCGCCCGCGCACCGTCGAAGCCTGCGGGTCTACACCGAGACGGCCTGGGCGAGCATCTTCGCCCGAGAACCTGTTCCGCCGGCCGAGCGTCGCGCGAGCTCGAGGGGTTCCGTGCCGAACTTCACGATCATCAACGTCCCCTCGTTCAAGGCCGACCCGGCCACCGAGGGGACCCGGACCGAGACGGCGATCCTCGTCCACCTCCAGCGGATGGAGATCATCATCGTCGGGACCGAGTACGCCGGCGAGATCAAGAAGTCGGCCTTCACGGTGATGAACTACCTGATGCCGGACGAGGGCGTCCTGCCGATGCACTCGGCGGTCAACGTCGGGCCCGATGACGACTCGGTCATCTTCTTCGGCTTGAGCGGGACGGGCAAGACGACCCTCTCGGCCGATCCCGCTGCGCAGCCTCATCGGTGACGACGAGCACGGCTGGGGCGACGCCGGGGTGTTCAACTTCGAGGGCGGCTGCTACGCCAAGACGATCCGCCTCAGCCCGATGTACGAGCCGGACATCTTCCAGACGACGCGCCGCTTCGGGACGATCCTGGAGAACGTCGACCTCGATCCGCGGACCCGCGAGCTCGACCTCGACTCCGAGCGCTTCACCGAGAACACCCGGGGCGCCTACCCGCTCCACTTCATCGGCAACGCCGACCCGACCGGGATCGCCGGCCAGCCCGAGCACGTCGTGCTCCTCACCGCCGACGCGTTCGGAGTCCTGCCGCCGATCGCCCGGCTGACCCACGACCAGGCGGCCTACCACTTCATCAGCGGCTACACCGCCAAGCTGGCCGGCACGGAGATCGGGGTCAAGGAGCCGAAGGCCACCTTCAGCGCCTGCTTCGGCGCCCCGTTCATGCCGCGCCACCCGGGCGAGTACGCCGACATGCTCGTCGAGCGCCTGGCCAAGTGGGACGTCCCGGTCTGGCTGGTCAACACCGGCTGGACGGGCGGCCCGTACGGCACCGGCGAGCGGATGAACATCAATCACACCCGGGCCATGGTCCGGGCGGCGCTCGACGGCCGGCTCGACGAGGTCGAGTTCGTCGAGGACCCGATCTTCCGGGTCGCGGTCCCGACCACCTGTCCGGACGTGCCCGCGTAGTTCCTCCAGCCGCGCACCACCTGGCAGGACCAGGAGGCCTACGACCGGCAGCGCCCGACGACTCGCCGCGATGTTCGCCGAGAACTTCGCGAACTACCACGACGGCGCCTCGGAAGGCGTCCGCACGGCGGGGCCACGCGTCCAGGACTAAGCAGACAGCCCGAAGGAGCCGAGCCAGCCATGTCCCGGAACAAGGTCACCGTCATCGGCGCCGGCAACGTCGGCGCCACCGCCGCCCAGCGGATCGCCGAGGCCGGCCTGGCCGACGTCGTCCTCATCGACATCGTCGAGGGTCTGCCCCAGGGCAAGGGGCTCGACCTGGCCGAGGCCGCCCCGGTCGTCGGCCACGACGCGCGGGTCGACCGGCACGAACGACTACGCCGACACCGCCGGCTCGGACATCGTGGTCGTGACCAGCGGGCTCGCCCGCCAGCCGGGCATGAGCCGCGACGACCTCCTGGCCAAGAACGCCGGGATCGTCCGCTCGGTCGTCGAGCAGGCCTCCAAGCACTCCCCGGACGCGATCCTGATCATCGTCACGAACCCTCTCGACGCGATGTGCCATGTCGCGCTCAGCGCCTCGGGCTTCCCGCGGGAACGGGTCCTGGGCATGGCCGGCGTCCTCGACTCGGCCCGGTTCCGATCGTTCATCGCCGCCGGAGCTCGGGGTCAGCGTCGAGGACACCCACGCCTTCGTCCTCGGCGGGCACGGCGACACGATGGTGCCGCTGCCCCGCTACTCGACCGTCGCCGGCGTGCCGATCACCGAACTGATGAGCCCGGAGCGAGTCCAGGCCCTGTGCGACCGGACGGCGAACGGCGGGGCCGAGGTCGTCGCCCTGCTCAAGACCGGGTCCGCCTACTACGCCCCGGCCGCCAGCACCTTCGAGATGGTCGAAGCGATCCTCCTCGACCGGAAGCGGGTCCTGCCCTGCGCGGTCCTCCTCCAGGGCGAGTTCGGGGTCGACGGGCTGTTCGTGGGGGTGCCCTGCGTGCTGGGCGCCGCCGGTCTCGAGCGGGTCTTCGAGATCGAGCTCACGCCCGACGAGCGGGCGGCTTTCGACCGCTCGACGGGGGCCGTCCGCGAGCTCGTCGCGAAGCTCGCCTGACCTCCGCGCCGCGCTGGGTGCTGCGCCGCCGGACGATCACCCGGGGGTCTACCCACCACGAGGGCAGCCGGCGGCGGAGGCGTTTGACCTCGTCGGCATCGGCGCGGTACCGTCCCACCAGCCGCCGTCGGCTCACACGGTCTCCCAGGCGGACGGTCCACAGGGACCGGGATCCCTCGCCCCAGCGTCCGGGCGACCTGTCGCACCCAGAGGAGGGTTCCCCGGAATGAAACGTGCAGCCGTGATGGCCGCGATCGTAGCCCTGCTCGTGGGCGCGATCGCCCCGGCGGGCGCCACGGCGGCCGGGCCGACGATCCACGGCTT
This sequence comes from uncultured Chloroflexia bacterium, assembly GCA_963809595.1. Classification (GTDB taxonomy): domain Bacteria; phylum Chloroflexota; class Limnocylindria; order Limnocylindrales; family CSP1-4; genus Chersky-267. The sequence continues at coordinate 873,635 of CAWEKG010000004.1, forward strand.
CCGGCTCGCCGACGCCCCGATCACGAGAGGCGCGACGTACCAGGGGGTCAAGTCACGCTCCGGCAAGCTGGCCAGGAGCGACCCGGCGCTCATCGCCCGGACCGACTCGAAGATGGTCACCGTGATGGTGAAGTTCGACGCGGACGCGGTCGCGTCCTACGACGGCGGCGTCGACGGCTTCAAGGCCACCAGCCCGGAAGTCACCGGCAAGACCCTCAAGCAGAACCGGTCGGCCGTCCGCGCCTACGAGCGCCACCTGGCCAGCGTCAGCACGACGATCGAGACGGGGATCAAGGCCCGAGTCCCGTCGGCCCGACTCGGCCGGACCTTCACGACCGCTTACGGAGGGGTCGCCGTCCGCCTCCCGGCCAACCGGGCCAAGGACCTGCTCAAGGTCAAGGGCGTGGTCGCCGTCCAGTCCGACCGGCTCGAGCAGCTCGCCGGGACCACCGGCGCCAGCTCGGTCGACTATGTCGGCGCGCCGAAGGTCTGGAGCTCGCTCGGCGGCTCGAGGACCGCCGGCCAGGGGGTCACCGTGGGGATCCTCGATACGGGGATCTGGCCGGAGCACCCGATGCTCGCTGACCCCGGGATCGCCCCGCCCGGCGGCACCTACGGCTGCCAGTTCGGTGACGGATCGGACCCGCTCCTGGGCGCCCCGTTCGCCTGCAACGACAAGCTCATCGGCGCCTATGCGTTCCTCGACACCTACCTCAGCGTCTACGACCCGGAGACAGGTGAGTTCTGCGACGTCCCGGCGGCCACCTGCTCGCCCCGCGATGCCGACGGGCACGGCACCCACACGGCGACGACGGCGGCCGGCTCGCCGGTCGCCCACGCACCCCTGCTGGGCGTCGATCGCGGTCCGGTCAGCGGGATCGCCCCGGGGGCCCACGTCATCGCCTATCGGGTCTGCCTGACCCAGGGCTGCTTCCAGTCTGATTCGGTGGCGGCCATCCAGCAGGCGATCCTCGACGGCGTGGACGTCATCAACTTCTCGATCGGCGGCGGCACCAGCGCGTTCACCGATCCGGTCGAGCTGGCCTTCCTCGACGCCTACGCCAACGGGATCTCGGTCAACGCGTCGGCCGGCAACGACGGCCCGGGCGCCTCGACGGTGGAGCACAACGGTCCGTGGGTCACCACCGTCGCGGCGTCGACCTACGACCACATGTACCTCACCACGCTTCGCCTCCGGGCGAGCAACGGCGCGACCCTGAACATCAGCGGGTCGGACATCGTGCCCGGCCTGACCCACGCCACCTCGGTGGTCCTCGCCAGCGCGGTGGGTCAGCCGTCCACCTGCGACGATCCGTTCCCGACCGGCAGCGTGACCGGCAAGGTCGTCGTCTGCGAGCGGGGCGTGATCGGCCGCAACGAGAAGAGCTTCAACGTTCTCCAGGGCGGCGCCGCCGGGATGATCCTCTACAACCCGACCCTCCAGAGCCTGTTCACGGACAACTTCTGGGTCCCGTCGGTGATGATCGAGGGCCGCCAGCCGGCGGCCAGGATGCTGGCCTTCATCCGGTCGCACCACGGGGTCACCGCCCGCTGGTCGACCGGCACCCTCAAGCCGGTCCGCGGCGACGTCATGGCCCAGTTCTCGTCGCGCGGCCCCGGGGGCGACTTCCTCAAGCCCGACGTGACCGCCCCGGGTCTCCAGATCCTGGCCGGGCACACCCCCGCCTCGATCGACGTGGCCACCGGGCCGACGGGTGAGCTCTACCAGGCGATCTCCGGCACCTCGATGTCGAGCCCCCACGCGACGGGCGTTTCGGCGCTCATCAAGGCGGCCCATCCGAGCTGGACCCCGGGTCAGATCAAATCCGCCCTGATGACCTCGTCGGTCCAGGACGTCCTCAAGGAGAACGGGAAGAAGTCGGGTCCGTTCGATCGGGGGGCCGGCTCGATCCGGGTGAACCGGGCTGTCCATCCCACCGTCACGTTCGACGTCCCCGCTGCGGCGTACTACGCCAGCGTCGGCGACTCGGGCAGCCGACTCGACCTGAACCTCCCGAGCATCGATGCCGACCCGATGCCGGGCGGCATCGCGACCACCCGGACCGTCAAGAACGTGTCCGGGCGTCGGCAGGTGTTCCAGGTCCGGATCAGCCAGCCCAAGGGCGTCCAGATCCTCGTCTCGCCGGCGACGTTCACCCTGGCCCGCGGCCATTCGCGGACGCTGACGATCCGGATCCGGGCGTCCGGGGCGAAGGATGGCTGGTACTTCGGGCAGATCACCCTCGACCCGAAGCGCGCAGGAGCCACCAGCGCCGTCCTGCCGGTCGCCTTCTATCGCTCCCAGGGCCAGGTCACGCTCAGCCACAGCTGCGCCGCGTCGACGCTCCGCCGCAACGCGTCCACCAAGTGCACCGTCAAGGCCACCAACCTCGCGTCGGTGGCCGCAGCCGTCAGCCTGGACGTGCGGGCGCCCGCCCACCTCGACATCTCGAGCGTCTCCGCACCGGGAGCTCCCAGCTCGAGCGGGCTCTCCTGGAAGGGCAGCCTGTCCGCGGCGATCGCACCGACGGTCGACTCGATCGCCGACGCGGGCGGCACCAGTCCGGCGGGCGGGTATCTCCCGCTGGCCGACTACGACATTCCGGCGCAAGCAGGATTCGGGGACGAGACGCTCGTGAACTACGGCGTGCCGGCGTTCAAGTTCGGGTCGGAGACCTACACCACCATCGGCGTGGACTCGAACGGATATGCCGTCCTCGGGGGCGGCAGCTCCCAGGACAACGAGTGTTGCAACGTCCAGACGTTCCCCGATCCCACCCGGCCGAACAACGTCCTGGCGCCGTACTGGACCGATCTCGACCTGAGCTCGAGCGGCGGCGGGGCGTTCAAGATCGCCACCCTCGACGACGGGCTGAACGTCTACCTCATCCTCGAATGGGAAGCCGCCCACGCCTACGGCACCAGCCGGGCGAACACGTTCCAGATCTGGATCCGGACGGGCGACACCGAGGGGATCTGGTACACCTTCGACACCCTCGACGGACCGGCCGGCGGAGCGTTGCTCAACACCGGCGCCGAGAACCGCGACGGATCGTCGGGGGTCAACCTCACCGGCGCGCCGACGGCCGAGGACTACCTGATCACGACCTCGCCGCCGACGCCGGGTGGCTCGGTCACGATCACCTACCGGGCATCCTCGACTCGGGTCGGGCGGTACACCGTCCCCGCCTCGATGACCGCCGATGTCGTCCGTGGGACGGCCGTCCGGGTGGTCCGGCTGACGGTCCGCTGACCGGTCAGCCCGGCGCTGCCGTGCACAGGCGGAACCGCCCGGGACCGAAGCCTCGATAGTCGTAGGACACGCCGCCGGCTCGGACGACGACCTGGTAGCCGTCGACCGGGACCTGGATGTAGGCCACCCCGGGCAGCGGACAGCCGAGACCCGCGTTCGACCAGGTCCGGGCCTGGGCCGAGACCACGACGAGGTCCCCGATGGCCCGACCGGATCGCTCGGCCGCGTCGGCCAGGATCGGGTCCATGATCGACGCCGAGAGGTTCCCGACCGACCCGCCGGGCGTCATCGCCGGCGCGAGCGATCCCGGACCGGCGACCTCGGGCGTGCCGGACGAGGTCCTGGCCGGCGGCGACGCACCGCCCGACGACCCTCCGCCCGACGCCCCTCCGCCCGAAGGCCCCTCGCCGGACGCGGTGCACGAGCTCGCGACGAGGGCCAGGAGCGCGACGCCGATCACGGGGTGCCTCACCCGGTCGATGCTACGCCGATCCCTCGATCCGAGACGGATGCGACCGGCATCCGGCGGACGATCCCGGTCGGCTCGCGACCGCGGTCACTCCGCGGCCGCCCGGCGAAGACCGCGGTCGCGCTCCGCGTCCGCGAGCGCTCGACGGTCGCCGCGATGGACGCCCGGAAGACCGCCACGGTCTCCGGCAGCGGCTCCACCCCGAGCTCGCGCTCGAGCATCTCGGCCAGTCGCCGGTACTGGCGCACGACCTGCGAGCGCGTGCCCGCCAGCCCGTGGGCCCAGATGAGGACCGCATGGGCCTCCTCCCGGAGCGGATCGCGGGACAGCAGACGGAGAGCCGCCGACCGGGCATCATCGACGTCTCCGGCGATCATCCGTCCCTCGGCCGCCAGCGCCAGGGCGTCCTCGTAGGCGTCGGACAGGCGCTCCCGTTCGAGGGCGAAGCACTCCAGGGCCAGGCACTCGGCAAGATCACCGCGGTAGAGCGCGATGGCTTCCTCGGGGCGAGCCGGTCGCATCTCGAGCAATCGCTCGAAGCGGGCCACATCGAGGTCGAGCTGGACGGTCGGGCGGAACCCCACGACCTCCGCGTCGATGTCGAGGTACTCGTCGAGATCCAGCCCGGTCGCGTTGAAGGCGGAGCGGAGGAGCCACAGGGCCTGACGCAAGGACGCCGAAACCCCGCTGCCCTCGCCGTCCGGCCAGATCTCGCTGGCCACGGCCTCCCGGGTCCGGACCCGGGGCTTCAGAGCCAGGACGGCCAGCAGCGACTGGGGTCCGCGCGATGGGATGCGGACTTCGCGTTCGCCGACCCTCAGCTCGACCCGGCCCAGCAAACCGACGACGAGCGGAGCGCCGGTCGCTGGCTCGCGGGTCTGGGCGTCTGCCCTGGACAGCTGGGACGCTGGTCTGGCCACGACACTCTCCAGACGCTGCCGGGACCGATGCCCCACCTCCCCCCTGTGAGGGTCGGGCACCGGTCGTCGGCAACCACTGCGCGAACGTCGGCCGGCGCTCCGCGGGGCGTCGATCGAGCGGACGCTGAGCCGGAACCTGGGCGCCGGTCTGCTCCCCCAAGCGGGCCGTTCACGAAGCGCCGCAGGACCTGACTATCGGAGCCCGCCAGACGCCACCGGAGCGACCAGTCGACAGCCGAGGTGTCGGCTGGCCGACACCTCGAGGATCGAACGCAGATGCGACCGGCGACATCCGCGTGCGACCGTCGGGGCAGCTCGGTTCGGTACACTGCCGGGGTGCCGCTCGCGATCGTCACGTTCGACTTCGACCCGCTCGTCCGGCTCGGCGATCGGGTCGTCCGGTGGGAGACCGTGGCGATCGCCGGAGCCGTCCTCCTGGCGCTCGTCGTCGCGGGCGTCCTGGCCGGCCGGGCCGGGTTGCCAGCGGACCCCGACGATCCGTCCGCTCGGGAGCGTCATCTCCGGCGGGACGACCTCCTGTTGATCGTGGTGGGGATCGTCCCGGGCGCGGTGATCGGTGGTCGGATCGCGTACGTCATCCAGCACCTTGACTACTACCGGTCGAACGGCCAGGCCGCCCTTGACATCACCTCCGGGGGACTGGCCCTGTCGGGTGCGGTCCTGCTCGGGGCCCTGACCGGGGGCCTCGTCGCCCGCCTGTTCGACGCGCCCCTGGGACGCTGGTACCGGCTGGCGGTCGTGCCGATGCTCCTGGTCCTCGGCCTGGGCAAGGCGGCCATGGTCCTCGGCGGCTCCGGCCAGGGGCTGCCCTCGGTCCTCGACTGGGCCACCCGCTACCTGGGACCCGGACCGTGGGGCAGCCTCGGCCCGGCCGTGCCGTCCCATCCGTCGCAGGCGTACGAGGCGGTCGGCGTGCTCGTCGTCGTCGGCGTGCTCGGCCTGGCCCGCCTCCTGGGGGCCTTCGGCCGGGCCGACGGACGGGTCTTCGCCGTCGGGCTCGGGCTGTGGGCGACCGTCCGGCTGGTGGTCGCCGGGACCTGGCGTGACGCGCCGCTGATCGGCGGTCTGAACGGCGAGCAGCTCCTGGACCTGGCGATCGTGGCGCTGGCCCTGGCGGTCTATCTCGGGATCCAGCGCTGGGGCTCCCGGCGTCGTGAGGCGCTACCCGCCCCGGACGGGACCGGGTCCGGGTTGGCCTGGCCGGACCCTGATACGCGCCACCCGTTCTGACGGCGAGGTGGCCCCGGCGGTCCGGCGAGGCTGGCGGACCGAGGGGGTATCCTCCACACCTCGATGAGCCCCTTCACGAGAGGTCGTCATGACGCAGGTCGCTGAGCCGCGGAGCGCCGCGGCCGGATCGTCCCCAGCCCAGCGGGTCAGCCATTGGATCGGCGGCCGCCCGGTCGCCGGCACGTCCGGCCGCGACGGCGCGGTCTTCGACCCGGCGACCGGCCACGTCGCTCGACGGGTGGACTTCGCCTCGGTCGAGGAGGTCGACGCCGCGGTCCGGGCCGCCAGGGCAGCCTTCCCGGGTTGGCGGGCGACCTCGGTGGGCCGTCGCTCGGAGATCCTGTTCCGGATCCGGAATCTCGTGGACGCACACCGGGCGGAGATCGCGGCGTTCCTCACCGCCGAGCACGGCAAGGTCCCCTCGGACGCCCTCGGCGAGATCGCCCGCGGGCTCGAGAACATCGAGTTCGCCTGCGGGATCCCCCAGATGCTCAAGGGCGGCTTCAGCGAGCAGGCCTCGACCGGGGTCGACGTCTACTCGATCCGTCAGCCGCTGGGGGTCGTCGCCGGGATCACCCCGTTCAACTTTCCGGCGATGGTCCCGATGTGGATGTTCGCCAACGCGCTGGCCTGCGGGAACACGTTCGTCCTCAAGCCCTCCGAGAAGGACCCTTCGGCCTCGAACTATCTGGCCGAGCTGCTGGCCGAAGCGGGCCTGCCGGAGGGGGCCTTCAACGTCGTCCACGGGGACCGGGTGGCCGTGGACCGGATCCTCGAGCACCCGGACATCGCCGCCGTGTCGTTCGTCGGTTCTACGCCGGTGGCCCGTCACATCTACGAGACCGGGACCCGGCATGGGAAGCGCGTCCAGGCGCTCGGCGGGGCGAAGAACCACATGATCGTGCTGCCCGACGCCGACATCGAGATGGCCGCCGACGCCGCGGTCTCGGCCGCCTTCGGATCAGCCGGCGAGCGCTGCATGGCCGTCTCCGTCGTAGTGGCCGTGGGCGGCGTGGCCGACCCGTTCGTCGAGGCGGTCAAGGCCCGGCTGCCCCGGATCAAGGTCGGGCCCGGCACCGACCCCTCGTCGGAGATGGGTCCCCTGGTCACGCGCGAGCACCGCGACCGGGTCGCCTCGTATCTCGAGAGCGGGGCGGCCCAGGGCGCCGAGGTGGTCGTCGACGGCCGCGAGCACACCCTCTACCGCGAGAGCGAGGGCTTCTTCCTGGGAGTCTCGCTCATCGACCGGGTCGAGACATCGATGGACTGCTACCGCGACGAGATCTTCGGCCCGGTCCTCGAGGTGATGCGCGTCGCCACGTATGCCGAGGCCGTCCAGCTCGTCAACGACAACCCCTACGGCAACGGGACCGCGATCTTCACCAGGGATGGCGGAGCGGCGCGCCGGTTCCAGTTCGAGGTGGAGGCGGGCATGGTCGGGATCAACGTCCCGATCCCGGTGCCGGTCGCCTACTACTCCTTCGGTGGCTGGAAGGCGTCGCTCTTCGGCGATACCCACATGTACGGACCGGAGGGCGTCTCGTTCTACACCCGATCCAAGGTGGTCACCGCCCGCTGGCCGGACCCCGGCACGTCGAAGGTGGACCTGGGCTTCCCCCGGACGCGCTAGGGGAGGGGTCGGCCCGTCGGCGAAGGGCCGACCCCTTCGTCACATCTCGCGCATGCCCCACGGCGAGCCGTAGGCGACGAGCAGGTCGAGGAACGGGACCGGTTCGAAGGCCTCCGGGCCGAGGACCCCGGCGCCCGACCAGGTGCCTGCCGCGATGAGCTCGAGGGCCGCGACGGGGTTGATCGCCGTCTGCCAGACGACGGCCTGGGAGCCGTACTGGGCCATCGACCACTGGTTGTCGACCACGTGGTACAGGTACACCTGGCGGGGGCGACCGTCCTTGCCGGTCCCCTTGACCCACGTCCCGGCGCAGGTCTTGCCGTGCATCCGGTCGCCGAGGGTCGCCGGATCGGGCAGGCATGCGGCCACGACGTCGCGCGGCGACACCTCCACCCCACCCACCCGGATCTTCTCGGTCCGATCGAGCCCGATCATATGGAGGACCTGGAGGACGTTGATGAACTCGTTGCCCAGCCCGTACTTGAAGGTGACCCGCTTCGCCTTGACCCAGCGCGGGATGAGGAGGACCTCCTCGTGCTCGACGTTCACGCACTCGACCGGCCCGATCCCGTCCGGGAACTCGAAGACCTCGGGCTCGCTGAACGGCGGCGTGGTGTACCAGCCTCGGCCTTCCTCGTAGACGACCGGCGGGTTGAGGCATTCCTCGATCGTCGTCCAGATGCTGAACGACGGGGCGAAGTCGTACCCCTCCACGGTGAGGTTCGCGCCGTCGCGGACGCCGGCCTCCTCGATCTCGCTGAACAGGTGGTCCTGGGCGTAGCGGGCGAAGATGTCCGAGAGACCCGGCTCGACGCCGATGCCGACCAGGGCGAGCCGGCCGGCCGCCTCCCACTCGCCGGCCTTGGCGAACTGCCGGTCGCCGAGCTTCTCGCCGGTCAGCTCGTGTGGCTTCTCCGGGTGGGCGTGGGACAGGGACATCGCCATGTCCAGGTAGTCGGCCCCGGCCGCGAACGTCCCGTCGAAGATGGGCATGACGAAACGCGGGTCGACGGCGTTGAGGACGTGGCTGATCCGGTGCTCGCGACAGAGCGCCTCGACGGCGTCCGGGTCGGAGGCGTCGACCCGGACCGCGACGAAGCGCGGGTCGGCGAGCCGGGCGACGATCCGCTCCGCCCGGCCGAGGTCGTAGTCGGCGATGACCATCAGCTCGAAGAACGACCGCCGGGCGGCGATCGGGGCCACCGCGCTGCCGACGCCGCCGGCGCCCACCACCAGGATCCGCATCACCAGAACCTCCTGTCACGGGACCCGGCCGGACCGGCCCGCGCTCGACCGCACGCGACGAGGGGCGCGTGGACTCGGGGACGTGCCGAATCCTAGCCCTCAGCGGGGCCGGGTGCCGCGGGCCGAATGGCGTCGTCTCACGGGCCGAACCGGCGGTCGGGTGACCCGTGAGACGAGGTCCGTGGGCAGGAGGTCCGGGCGGATCGTCGGAGGCGGGTCGTCAGACGATCACGGTGAGCTCGTGGACCTCGTCAGCCGGGTGGCCGGCCCGCTCGTGGATCCGCCGGACCGCGTCGGCGCTCGGCCCCTCCGAGAGGCAGAAGACCTTGCCCGAGACCGGATCGAGCCAGGCGTGCTCGAAATGGACCCCCTCGTCGGCCTCGATCGCGAGGTCGGCAGCGTGGGCCACCGCGAGCTGGGCCTCGGTGACCCCGACGAACCCGTTGTGGACATCCATGTACTTCACGATGCGTCTCCTTCTGGCCGGGCGGATGGACGGTCGGAGCCCGGATGGGACGATGCTAGAGGGCGACCGTTTGGCCGCGCGTTTGGGGGCGAACCACCGTCGCGAGCCGGGCCGCGAGGTCGGGCATCGGACCCCGGGTGACGATCCTCTCGGCCTCCTCCAGGTGACCCGCGTCGGAGCCACCCTCGAGGTCGACGAGGTCGGTCAAGAGGACCGCCTCGGCCCAGGCGTAGGCTCCGGGCTGACCGCGCAGACAGCGGATGCCCTCGCGGAGCAGGCTCTTCGCACGGGGCTCGTCGCCGTCGCTGTGCGCGACGAGGGCCATACCCCGGAGCGAGATCCCCAGCCAGCATGGGTCGTCGATCTCCCGGGCGAGCGCGTAGGCCTCGCCGAAGGTGGTCGATGCCGCCCGGACCTTGCCGAGCTCGAACTGCGACTCGCCGAGGACCGCCAGTGGCCAGGGCAGGAGGGACAGCCAACCGGTGGCCCGAGCGGCCGCCACGGCCTCCTCGGCGCTCGCCTTCCCGAGGCCGGGACGCCCGGTCCGAGTCTGGAGGCGGGCGAGGAAGGTCAGAGCGTAGGCCGGCCAGCGCTCGTCGCCGGCGACCGCCATCGTCTCGATCGCCGCTCGCAGGGTGGGTTCGGCCGCGTCGAAGTCGGCCCGGTCCGACCGACAGGCCCCTAGGATGGCCAACGCCCGGCCGCGCTGGAGGTCGTCGCCCGCCTCCCGGGCCAGGGCGATCGCCCGCTCGAGCGCCGCCTCGGCGGCCCCGTAATCGGCCTCCAGGAAGTGGAGGTACCCGATCTCGCGCTCGACCTCGGCCGCCAGGCTCCGGTCGTCGAGGGCGAGGGCCAGGCGGAGCGCCTGGCTCAGCAGGATGTCCGCTTCGCGATCCTTGCCGCAGATCGTGTGGGCGAGGGCGGTGCCCAGCTCGACCGAGGCTCGCGCCTCCAGCCCGGGATCGCCGGTTTCGGTGGCCTCGGCCAGGGCCCGCCGTCCGAGGTCGAGTGCCGATCCGTGGTCCCCGGCATCGAGGCGGGCCCGGGCGAGCTCGATCAGGGTCCGCGCCTCGATGGCACCCAACGGCCTCGTGTCCACGACCAGGTCGGGATCGGTCGGATCCTCCGCCCTGCCCGGCAGGCGGACGAGCATCTCCGGGGGGTCGATCCCGAGCTCGGTCCGGTAGAGCCGGCTGATATGGTCCGCGTAGGCAGCCGCTCCGCCCCGGTCACCGAGACGGAGCTGGCAGTCGACGATGAGCCGGTGGGCGGGGTCGGAGAAGGGATCGATCGACAGCGCCCGCTCGGCCAGGGCGCGGGCAGGGGCCGGTCGGTCGGAGGCCAGGACGGTGGCCGACCAGAGGAGCGCTTCGACGGCCGCCGATCGGACCCGCGACCGCTGGAGGGTGAGCCAGCGGTCGAGATCGGGGGCAGCGGCGAAGTCGATCCCTTCGAGGAGGTCCGCCCCCAGGTCGATCCAGGTCGCCGTCGCGTCGCACCGTCCCGCCAGCAGGTCGTCGATGTCGACATCGACCCGGCGGCGGTCCGCGATCAGGAGGCGTCCGTCGCGCTCGACCAGGGCGACCGGTGCGATGGCCCGGCGGACCTGCACGAGACTCCAGCGGAACGCACCGAACGGGTCGTCCGCATCGGCCCACCCTCGTTCGACGAGGAGCCTGCGGCTCGTCCCCGCGCCGTCGAGCAGGAGGATCGCGAGGAGCACCCAGGGCTTCCGACCGGCGAGGGGACGGACCTGCCCGTCGACCTCGATCGAGGGTCGGCCCAGCAGTCGGATGCGGACCGTCGTCACCAGGGCGTGACCGACACGTCCCGGAGCGCCGGGATGATCTCCCGACCGTAGATCTCGAGCTGCTCCTCCTCGTCCCCGTTCATCAGGTAGAGGTTGAACTGGTCGACCCCAGCCGCGGCCAGCGCCCGGAGACGCTCGATGTGATCGTCGACGCCCCCGACGAGGGCGAACCGATCGACGATCTCATCGGTCACGAAGCCGGCGTTCGAGCTGCCGACCTCGGCATGGTGGAGATAGTCGTAGCCCGCCCGGTCGTTGACGTAGGTCGTGAGCTCCTCGGGCAGGTCCTCCCGAGGATAGCGGTTGACGAGGTCGACCACGTGGTTCGAGACGAGGGCCGGGAACCAGCGCACCCGGTCGCGGCCCTCGGCCCGGTCGCCGACGTGGGCCGGCGCCGCGGCCATCACCCGGACCGAGTCGCGGTCGCGTCCGGCCTCGATCGCGGAGCCGCGGACCTGGCTGACGAACCAGCGGACGAGGTCCGGGTCGCCGATCTGGAGCATCGCCCCGTCGGCGATCCGACCGGTCAGCTTCAGGGCCACCGGCCCGTACCCGGCGATCCAGATCGGCAGGCGATCGCCCCGGGTCCAGGTCAGCTCGAGCATCGTCCCCTGGTACTCGATCGGCCGGCCCTCGACCAGCGCCCGGATGACGTGGACCGCCTCCTCGAGGTCCTTCATCGAGGTCGGCGCCTTGCCCAGGACCCGCCGGGCCGAGTCGCCCCGTCCGATCCCGAGGTCCATCCGTCCGCCGCTGACCTCGTCGAGGACGGCCAGGGCCGAGGCCGTCACCGACGGCTCGCGTGTCGCCGGGTTCGTCACGCAGGTCCCGAGCCGGAGGGTCGTCGTCGCCTCGGCCATCAGGGTCAGAAGGGGGTACGGATCGCGCCACAGGACGTGCGAGTCGAAGAGCCAGCCGTAGGCGAACCCAGCCGCCTCGGCCTGGCGGGTGAGCGCCAGCGTCCGCTCGACCGTGTGGTCGGGCTTGAGCGTGAAACCGAACTGCATCGAGTGGCCTCCGGACGCTTCGGATCGAGCCCCTGCCTGGTCGGACGGCCCTAGGGCCGGACGAGGTCGCCGTAGGCCTCGGGCCGGCGGTCGCGGTAGAACTGCCAGGTCTGGCGGACCTGCTCGACCATGTCGAGGTCCATGTCCCGGACGATGAGCTCCTCGGCGTGGGCGTCGCCGAGAGCGCCCAGGAACTGGCCGCGCGGGTCGCAGAAGTAGCTCTGGCCGTAGAAGTCGTCGTCGCCCAGCTCGGCCTCGATCCCGACCCGGTTGATCGTGCCCACGAAGTAGCCGTTGGCGACCGCGTGGCTGACCTGCTCGATCCGCCAGAGGTACTCGCTGAGGCCCCGGCTGGTGGCACTGGGGATGAACACCATCTCGGCCCCGTTGAGCCCCAGGGCCCGGGCCCCCTCGGGGAAGTGGCGGTCGTAGCAGATGTAGACCCCGACCTTGCCGACCGCGGTCTCGAAGACCGGGTAGCCCAGGTTGCCCGGGCGGAAGTAGAACTTCTCCCAGAAGCCCTTGACGTGGGGGATGTGGGTCTTGCGGTACTTGCCCAGGTAGCGTCCGTCGGCGTCGATGACCGCGGCCGTGTTGTAGTAGATCCCGCTCGTCGCGTCCTCCTCGTACATCGGCACGACGAGGACCATCCCGGTCTGCTTGGCGAGATCGCACATCCGCTTCGTCGTCGGGCCGTCGGGGATGTGCTCGGTGTAGGCGTAGTACACGGGATCCTGGACCTGGCAGAAGTAGGGCCCGTAGAAGAGCTCCTGGAAGAGCATCACCTGGGCCCCGGCCTTGGCCGCCTGGTGGGCGTAGCCCTCGTGCTTCACGATCATCGACTCCTGGTCGCCGGTCCAGGTCGCCTGGAGCAGCGCGCCTCGCACCATCCTTGCCATCTCGACCCTCGCTCAGCCTCCGGGGTGATGAAGGCCGAGGGTACACCGCACGACCGTCTCCCGGCGATGCCTCGGCCACGGGTCGACCGGATCCCGGCTTACCGGTGGCTTACAGTCGAGGCGGACCGGCCGGGCGCAGCGGCGTCCGGGGTCGGGTACGGTCGACCCGATCGGCGCCACGCGTGCCGTGGCCGTCAGCGGACCAGGAGGACCAGCCATGTTCCATCGCACCTCGGGCCACGCCGCCCGTCGCGTCGCGGCCGGACTGGCCGTCGTCGCGGCGCTCGCGATCCCGGCAACGGCGCTCGCTGCGAACCTGACCGGGACCCCCGGTCCGGATCATCTCGTCGGGACCGCCAGCGCGGACGTCATCTCCGGTCTGGCCGGCAACGACATCCTCGAAGGCCTGGCCGGCAACGACGTCCTCGAAGGCGGCGCCGACGACGACCTGCTGTACGGCGGCGCCGGGCGCGACGTCCTGTTCGGCGGGTCGGGCGCCGACGGCATCCGCGGGGGGACGGGGGCGGACGTGCTCTACGGCGGCGATGGGGCCGACCGGCTGTCCGGCGGCGATGGTCGCGACGTCATCCACGGCGGTGCCGGCGCGGACGCGATCTGGGGCGGTAACGGAAGCGACATCGTGTACGGCGGACCCGGTCGGGACATCGTCTACGGCGGGGCGGGCAACGACGTCATCCACGTGGGCGGCGACCGGGCCGCCGACGCGGTCCACTGCGGCCCCGGCTGGGACGTCGTCTACCTCGGCCGGTACGACATCGCCGACGGCTCCTGCGAGCGACGGATCCGCCACCTCGAGCCCTGAAGCCGGTCGGGCGGTCCCGCCGCCCGCGTTCGAACCGGGAGCCTCGACCGTCGAGCGGTCGGGGCTCCTGCTCGTCCGGCCAGGGCGGCGTTGTGCTGTAATTGGCCGCACACCGTGCGTCTGCCGATACGCGCGACCCCTTCGCACCGCCGGGTCGCCAGAGGGAGCACCATGACCGTCCGCGAAGCCACCCAGACCATGTCGAGCGAGGAGATCGTCGCGCTCTCCCGGGCCCACACCTTCTTCTCGTGGTCCGTCCAGGGAGCGATCGATCCGATCGCCATCGACCATGCCGAGGGTGTCTACCTCTACACCCCGGAGGGGGCCCGGATCCTCGACTTCAACAGCCAGCTGATGTCGGTCAACATCGGTCACGGCGACCGGCGGGTCGTCGACGCGATCACCCAGCAGGCGCTCAAGCTGCAGTACGTGCAGCCGGCCTTCGCGACCGAGCCGCGGGCGCGACTGGGGGCGAAGCTCGCCGAGATCCTGCCCGGCGACCTCGACAAGGTCTTCTTCACCCTCGGCGGCGCCGAGGCCATCGAGAACGCCATCAAGCTGGCCCGGGGTTACACGGGTCGAACGAAGATCCTCGCTCGGTATCGCTCGTACCACGGTGCGACTCTCGGGGCGATGACCCTGACCGGGGACCCGCGACGCTGGGCCAACGAGCCCGGGATCTGGGGCGTGGTGCGCTATCCGGATACCCATCGCTGGGGCGAGAAGGAGCCCCGGCCGGTGGCCGAGTCGCTCCAGGGGCTCGAGGACGTGATCCGCTACGAGGGGCCGCACACCATCGCCGCGGTCTTCCTCGAGACGATCGTCGGGACGAACGGCATCCTCATCCCGCCCGACGGTTATCTCCAGGGCGTTCGCGAGATCTGCGATCGGTACGACGTCCTGATGGTCGCTGACGAGGTCATGGCCGGCTTCGGGCGGACCGGTCGCTGGTTCGCCGTCGACCACGCCGGGGTCACCCCGGACCTGATGACGATGGCCAAGGGCCTGACCAGCTCGTACCTGCCCCTCGGCGCGGTCGCCATGAACCACAAGGTCGCCGAGAAGTTCGACTCGACGATGTTCTACGGCGGGCTGACCTACAGCAGCCACCCGGTCAGCCTGGCCGCCGCCCTGGCCACGATCCGGGTCTACGAGGAGGATCACCTCATCGAGAATGCGGCCCGGCTGGGACCGGTCATGCGGGCCCACCACGAGCGGCTCTACGCCAAGCACCCCTCGGTCGGCGCCCATCGCAACCTCGGCCTGTTCGGGATCATCGACCTCGTCCGGAGCCGCGACCCGTTCACCCCGCTGACCCCGTTCAACGGCACGAGCGACGAGATGAAGGCGATCGGCAAGTACTTCCGCCAGCACGGGCTGTACACGATGATCGCCAACAATTCGATCCACACCAACCCGCCGCTGTGCATCACCGAGGAGCAGCTGGCCGAGGGCTTCGAGGTGATCGACGCCGCCCTGGACATCGCCGACGAGGCGGTCCGCGGCTAGCCGGCCGGCTGTGACGACGGTCGTCCCGCCGGCGGTCGAGATCGAGGGCCTGGGCAAGGTCTTCGGTACGCCGCCGGACGCGGTCGCGGCGCTCGACGGGTTCACCCTCCGGATCGAGGCGGGCGAGCTCGTCTCGATCATCGGGCCGTCCGGCTGCGGCAAGTCGACCCTGCTGCGGGTCATCGGCGACCTCACGGCCGCCAGCGCCGGCTCGGTCCTCGTGAACGGCAAGCCGGTCGAGCGAGCGCGGCTCGATCGCGACTACGGGATGGTCTTCCAGTCACCGGTCCTGATGGACTGGCGGACGGTCGCCCGGAACGTGGAGCTGCCTCTCGAGATCATGGGCTACCCGGCCGCCGACCGATCCGCCCGATCGGCCCGGCTGCTCGACCTCGTCGAGCTGCGCGATGTCGGCGCGCGCTACCCGTGGGAGCTGTCGGGCGGGATGCAGCAGCGTGTGGCGATCGCGCGGGCCCTCGCCTTCGACCCGAAGCTGCTGCTCATGGACGAGCCGTTCGGTGCACTCGACGAGATGACCCGCGAGCGGATGAACCTCGAGCTGCTGCGGATCTGGACCGAGACCGGCACGACGATCCTGTTCGTCACCCACTCGATCCCGGAGGCGGTCTTCCTCTCGACCCGGGTCGTGGTCATGTCGCCCCGACCCGGCCGGGTCGCCCGGATCGTCGAGGTGGACCTGCCCGGGCTGCGCGACGTCGAGACCCGGGAGTCGACCCGCTTCTTCGAGCTGGTGACCGAAGTCCGCGAGGCGCTTCGCCGGTCGGATCCGTCGGGGAGGCCCGACCTGCCCCGGGTGACCGTCGCGTCGCCGAACCGAGGCGACTGAGGGCGGGCGTCAACCCCGCGTCGCGAGCGCCCGGGTGATCGCCGCCAGGTGCTCCGGGGTGCTGCCGCAACAGCCGCCCACGATCCGGGCCCCGGCGTCGCGCATCTCGAGGACCTGGCCGGCCATCGTGGTGGGGTCGGCCCGGTAGACGGCCCGCATCTCCACCAGCTCGGGCATCCCGGCGTTCGACTTCGCGACGAGCGTCACCTCCGGCGCCGCGGCATGCATCCGCTCGATGACGCCGAGCATCTCGTCGGGACCGTTGCCGCAGTTGCCGCCGATCGCGTCGGCGCCCCAGGCCGCGAGCGCCTCGACCGCCTGCTCGGGTGAGACGCCCATCATCGTGTGGCCGCGCGTGTCGAAGGTCATCGTGGCGATGAGCGGGATCCCCGCCGAGGCCCGACGGACACCCTCGATCGCGGCCTTGATCTCCTGGAGGTCGGACATCGTCTCGATCCAGACGAGGTCCACGCCGCCGGCGACCAGGGCCGCGGCCTGCTCGGCGAAGACGTCCACCGCCACGTCGTAGTCGAGGCTCCCGAGGGGGGCCACGATCTCGCCGCTCGGCCCGATGTCGCCGGCCACCAGGGCTCTCCCGCCGGCCGCGGTCACCTCCGCCCGCAGGATGATCGCCGCCGTGCGGTTGAGATCGGCGACCCGGTCGGACAGGCCGTGGAGACCGAGCCGCAGCCGATTGCCCCCGAACGTGTTGGTCAGGACGATCCGCGACCCGGCCTCGAGGTAGCCGCGGTGGATCCGTCGGACGAGGTCGGGCTCGGTCAGGTTCCAGACCTCGGGCGGGTCACCGAACTGGAGTCCGGCGGCGAAGAGCATCGTGCCCATCGCCCCGTCGGCCAGGATCGATCCGCCCTCGGCCAGCAGGGCGTCCCAGCGGGCGGCGGCGAGGCCGCCGTCGACCGCCCGGCGAGCGGCGAGGTCCGGGAACCTGGCCGGATCGACCGGACCGACGGACCCGCCACCCGGCCGGGCGTCACCGCTCGTCGGCAGACCGGGATCGGCCTGGCTCCCGGCGGTTCGTCGGCCGGTCCGTCGCGCGTGGGTCACGAGGTGTTCCTCGGTCGGGTAGGGGTCGTCCGTCCGAGGATACCCGAGGCATGCCCGGGCGGTCCCGTTTCGCCCGACGGCGCGGTCGATCGACCGTGCCTGATGAGGTGCCGGACAGTTCGTCACCGGTCCTGCACGGTCCGGAGTGGTCCGCAGACGTCCGGTGCGGTCCGGGACGAAACATGCCCCACCTGCTGGTGCGGACAGGCACCGTTTTGGTACCTTCGGCAGTGTCGGACCCACCCATTCGGGTGGTACCGATGCTAGCGTCACGGATGAGGGCAGGCCACGGTCCCACGGCGGTGCGATTTCGCGCACGCCCGCCGGTCGGGCGGCGTGGCGGGGACGGGCATGGGCCCGCATGAGGTCGGGTGAATGGCAAATCTGCAGCGGATCCTGAAGCGTCAGCCGGGGGTGGAGGAGGCCGAGATCGAGGCCGTCCGATCCCGGGTACTGGTCCGGCTCGCGGCGATGAGCCGTGGCGGTGCGGAGTCGCCCGAAGATGCACCGGCACCGGAGCCGCCGCTCGTGGACGGCTCCGAGGAGCCGATCGCGACCGTCATCCCGCCGCCGACCGACGCCGCCCGCTTCGACCCGTCGGCGGTCCCGGTCGTGCCCGACGCCCCGTCGCCGACGGTGACGATCTCCCCGCTCCTGGACGACACCGAGGAGTCCGGGGCGGCGGTCGCCCCGCCCACGTCGGGTCGAGCGCCCGCCGAGACTGACGCCCCCGCACCGCGGCTGGTCAGCTTCGCCCGCCCGGCGAACGTGGCCCACTCGATGAAGGCGCCCGAGGACGATGGCTGGGACGAGGATCGATCGACCGCGCCGGCGGTCGCCCGCGCGGCGGTGGCGACCGATGCCCCGGTCATCCGGGTCCGCCCGCCGGCCCGGCCCCTGGCTGCGACCCGGAAGGCCCGACCGGCCGTCACAGAGGCCATCCCCGACCCGCCGGCGATCGAGGCCGTCCCGCCGGCCGAGACCAGCGCCGCGGAGGAGTCGACCGTGATCGAAGCCGACCCGCCGGCCGAGGCCCTCACCGTGCTCGAGGCGACCGTGATCGAAGCAGGCCCGCCGGCCCAGGCCGTGCTCTTCGCGATCGACGAGGATACGATCCTCACGGTCGAGGCGGTCGGGCCCGCGGTCATCGAGGCGGACCCACCCTCGGAGCCGTCGGGTCCAGCCGTCGCCGAGCGCCCGTCGGTCCAGGCACAGAGCGAGGTCGCGCCGCGACCGGGGCCCCGGCGACCGGCGCGGTCGTCACGAGCCACCGCGGCCGGGCCGGCTCGTTCGACGGGGGATCGTGGCACGACGCCACCCTCGCCGACGCGACCGGGACCCACCGACGCCACCGCATACTGCCCGTACTGCGCCACGGTCCTCGAGCCACCACCGGACACGACCCGTCGTTGCTCACGCTGTCACCAGCGGATCGTCGTCAGACGTCTCGAGACCCGGATGGTCTACCTCGCCGAGGCGGCGGTGCCGGTCTTCGAGGCGGAACGTCGGCGGGCGGCCAACGCGGAGCGATGGGGCCGGGAGCGCGATCGCTGGCTCGACCTGGCCCGCGAGGCCGGCGCGTCGGCGGACCGGGTGACCCATTCGGCGAAGGAACCGCCCTCCGAAGCAGGCGTGGTCGCCTCTCGGGCTCTCTACATGTCGACCGTCGACCGATCGTTCCGGGTCGCCCGGAGCGACCGCCGATGGGAGGAGGCGGCCTCGTCCCGCTACGAGCAGGCGCTCGCCCTGTACCGGATCGCCGGCTCCCCGGCCACGCCCTCCGACGCGGTCGTCAAGCTCCATCGCGAGGGCCTGGCGGCAGCCCTGCACGGCATCGGCGAGGTCGCCAAGGACGCGGAGCTTCGCGGCGCCCCATGCTGCGAGGCCTGCGGCACGGATCAGGGCCGGATCGTCCGGATCGTCGATGAGCTCCGCGCGCCGAGCCTGCCCCACAAGGGCTGTCCCAGGGGCCTGTGTCGGTGTCGCTGGTTGATCACGGCCCGGGACCAGGCATTCCTCAGCGAGTTCCTGAGGCGACAGGCACGGGCGAATCGGCGGCTCAGCGCTCTGCCACCCGAGGACTGACGGACACCCGTCGAACGAGGCGGCCGGGCGACCCACGACGACGGTACGCCCGGCCTCCTGGCGCGTCAGCCCTCGGCCAGAAGGGCCTCGAGGCGGTCCCAGGTCTCGATCGCGCCGCGAACCATGCCGCTCCCCAGGGCGCCGTCGACGACCTCGGGCGACCCCATGTGCGAGGTGGACGTGACCTTCGTCCGACCGCCGACGTCCTCCAGGACGAACGTCTCCGGGCCACCCTGTGGGCCCATCCCCTCGACATCGAACATGAAGGTCCAGCTGAACCCGTTCGGCGGGTCGACCTCCAGGTACTCCCCGAAGAACGCCACGTCCTCGCGATCGGGTGCGTGGCTGACGTAGCGCCACCTGCCACCCGGTCGGACGTCCATCTCGACGACGGTCGTCGTGGTGCCCTGGGGACCCCACCACAGGGGGATCCGCTCCGGGTCGGTGAAGGCCTTCCAGACCAGCTCTCGCGGTGCGTCGAAGGTACGCTCGAAGACGAGGTCCCCGCCCTCCGAGTAGATGGTCGTCGTGGCGGTGCTACCTCGATCGGTCCGTGTCGCCGTCATCGTCCTCTCCTTGCTCCTGCCCTGGTTCGTCCTGGATCTCGCGGAGGTACTCGTCAAGCCGCTCGAAGCTCGCCTCCCAGTGGCGGCGGTACTGGCCCACCCAGTCGGCGATCTCCCGAAGCGGTCCCGCCCGGAGCCGTCGCGGTCGCCACTGGGCCTGCCGGCCCTGCTCGATGAGCCCCGCCCGCTCGAGCACACGGAGGTGCTTGGAGATGGCCGGCTGACTCATCGCGAACGGTGCCGAGAGGTCCTTGACCGAAGCCTCGCCCGCGGCGAGACGGGCCAGGATCGCCCGCCGGGTCGGGTCGGCCAGGGCCGCGAACGTGGTGCTGAGGTGGTCGGGTTGCTGCATCACCATTACCAAGAGGTTATATAACCTATTGGTACAATACACCGCCCTGCCACGATGTCAAGCCCGGATCTCGCGTCGGGTGTGCGAGGCTACCGCCACGAGGCACAAGGGCCTCAGCCCACAGGATCGAGGAGGCGATGGGCGCCGTGAAGAAGCACCGGCTGGACCTCACGCGGGAGCGGATCCTGGCGTATCGCCGAACCGTCGCCGGGCTCGACGAGCGGCTGCCGCCCGGCGCTCGCTCCCTGCGGCGTGCGGCGTGGGCCGGTCTCCAGGACAGCATGCCGCGAGCCGCGCTCCTGTCGATCCATGCGCGCGTCGATGGAACGCGACCGTCCACCTGGGAAGATCGATCGCTCGCCCAGCTGTGGGGGCCGCGATTCAGCGCCTATGTCGTCGCGGCCCGCGATCTGGCGGTCTTCTCCCTGGGCAGGCTGCCGGGCGACGAACCTGGCCGGCGGTTCGCGGAAGAGACCGCGGACAGCCTGCACGCCTTCCTCGGCGGCAGGACGATGACCTACGGGGAGGCAGGTCGCGGGCTCGGCGTCCACCCGAACCGGCTCAGGTACGCGGCGCCGACCGGCAGGGTCCTGATCCGCTGGGACGGCGGCCGTCAGCCGACCGTCTGGACGGTGCCGCGGCCGGACGTCGACCCCGTCGACGCCCGCCTCGAGCTCGCCCGCCGGTACCTGCACGTCTTCGGCCCGACGACCCCCGCCGCATTCGCCCAGTGGGCCGGGATCGCGCCGGCGATCGGCCGCTCCACCTTCGTCGCGCTCGACGGATCGCTGACGCCGGTGCGAGCGCCGCTCGGGGATGGCTGGATCCTGGCCAGCGACGAGCCGACGTTCCGCGCCCAGCCCGGGCCGGTCGCGGACGCACGACTCCTCCCGAGCGGCGACGCCTATTTCCTCCTTCAGGGAGCGGATCGCGACCTGCTCGTGCCCGAGGCCGGCCGTCGGGGAGAGCTCTGGACCCCGCGCGTCTGGCCGGGCGCCGTCCTCGTGAGGGGCGAGATCGCCGGGACGTGGCGACGTGCGGAGTCCGAGCTGACGGTCCAGCCGTGGCGCCGTCTCTCGGCTGCGGAGCGTGATGCCGTCCAGGCCGAGGCGGAGTCGTTGCCGTTGCCCGGCGTCCAGGCGCGGATCCGGGTCCGCTGGGCTGACTGAAGCGACCTGGCGGTCGACCTTGGCTGCCGCGATCCCGTACAGCCGGACGCGCGAGGTAGCGACTCCGCGAGAAGAGGCGAGCCGCGGCCTAGTGTCCGGTGCCGAACTGGCGGTCGCCGGCGTCGCCGAGGCCGGGCATGATGTAGCCCTTCTCATTGAGCTGACGGTCGAGGGCCGCGCAGTAGATCTCGACGTCGGGGTGGGCCGCCGTGACCGCTTCGACCCCCTCCGGGGCGGCGATCAGGTTGATGAGCTTGATCCGGGACGCGCCCCAGCGCTTGAGGACCTCGATGGCCGCCGTGGCCGAGCCGCCGGTGGCCAGCATCGGGTCGAGGATCAGGCAGAGGTCGACCGTCGCCGAGTCGGGCAGCTTGTTGTAGTACTCGACCGGGCGGAGCGTCCGCTCGTCGCGGAAGAGGCCGAGATGCCAGACCTCGGCGGTGGGCATCAGCTCGAGCATCGCATCGACCATCCCGAGCCCGGCCCGGAGGATCGGCACCAGCCCGATCCGATCGGCCAGCTCGTAGGCCTGCATCGTCTCCAGCGGGGTCTCGACCTCGATCGGCCGGACCCGCGCGTCGGCCAGCGCCTCGTGGCCGAGGAGCCACGAGAGCTCCCGGACGATCTCCCGGAACTTCTTCGGCTCGGTCCCGACGTCGCGCAGGATCGCCAGCTTGTGGAGGACGGCCGGGTGGGTCGAGACGTGGAGGCTCGGCCAGGAAGTGGTCCCCGGGACGGGGGTCGAGACGGTCGCTGCGGGGTCCGACACGGGGTCCTCCGGGGTCTTCGGTGGGTCACCGGCATCGTAGCATCCGGCCCCACCCGGGATCGGTCCGGCGAGCGGATCGCCGACCTCGGCCGGGTCCAGCGGCGCGGATTGACGGCGACCAGGTGGGGGCCTACCGTCCGCATGACGGTCGGTCCACGGGGGCGATCGGACGGCTGCAGGGGGTGCCCACCCGCGGTGGTCCGGGTGTTCCACGCCCGACCGTCCTCGCATCTCTCGGCGGCGCGCTATCCTCGGCTTCCCAGCGTCCTCACCGGAGGCCCGGCCCTTGGCGATCAGCAGCTCCACGTCCGGTCCGTCGGCCGGCCGCCGACCCTCGTCGCGCTCGGCGACGACCGTCCGCCGGTCCGTGTCGCCGGTCCTCGTCCGGCAGATCCGCAACGGCGTCGTCGAGAGCGTCCATCGCGGCGACATCGTGGAGGTGGACCCGACCGGCCGGGTGATCCGCCTCCTCGGCGACGCGGACCGGCCGGTGACCCTTCGGTCCTGCGTCAAGCCGTTCGGTCTGATCGCGCTCGTCGAGGCCGGCGGCATCGAGGCGTTCGGGCTGACCTCACCCGAGCTCGCGATCATGGCCAGCTCGCATTCGGGCGAGGACATCCACGTCCGGACGATCCAGGCCCTGTACCGCCGGGCCGGGGTGAGCCAGTCGGTCCTGGCCTGCGGGTCGGAGGGGATGCCCCTCGACGCGCTCACCTCGGCCCGCCTGGCCCGCGACGGCGAGAAGCCCGGACCCCTCCGCCACATGTGCTCCGGCCAGCACTCCTCGATGATCCTCCTCGCCCGCCTCCGGGGCTGGCCTCAGGAGGACTACTGGACCGTGGGGCATCCGGCCCAGATCGCCTACCGGGCCGCCGTGGCGGCCGCCTTCGCCAGCCGGCCGGATCGGCTGGTCACCGCGATCGACGGCTGCGGGGTCGAGACGTTCGCCTTCCCGCTCCGCGAGGTCGCCCGCGCGTACGCCATCCTCGGCGCCCCGGATCGGATCCCGGCGGCCGACCCGCGTCGGAGCCTGGCCCCGGCCCTGACCGTGATCCGCGACGCGATGCTCGCCAACCCGGAGATGGTGGGCGGCAATCGGGAACGGCTGGACACCTCGCTGATGAAGGCGCTCCCCGGCCGGATCGTGAGCAAGGGCGGG
Organism: uncultured Chloroflexia bacterium; assembly: GCA_963809595.1. Lineage (GTDB taxonomy): Bacteria > Chloroflexota > Limnocylindria > Limnocylindrales > CSP1-4 > Chersky-267. Next base: position 896,929 of record CAWEKG010000004.1, read on the forward strand.
ATGGAGGCCCTCCGGGGCCTGGCCATCCTCGACGGTCCCCGATCGGGCAAGGACTCGGCGGCCGCGGGCCCGACCGGGATGGCGGTCAAGATCGAGGACGGCGACGGCTACGACCGCGGGACCTGGGCGGCCACCGTCGAGGCCCTCCGGCAATCGGGCGTGCTCGACGGGGCACCCCTCCGCGAGCTGGCCCGCTATCACCGACCGGTCTCGCTCGATCCCCACGGCCGGGTGGCTGCCGAGGCCGTCCCGGAGTTCGAGCTCGCTCCCGTCGGCGAGCTGATCGGCTGAAGATCGGGAGGAACGGTCGACCGACGATCGCCCGCCGGGGGACCCACGGAAGCGTGACCGAACCAGGATGACCGAGCTCGATCCGCATCGCACCCTCGGGGTCGGCCCTGATGCCGGCCAGGCCGAGATCAAGCGCGCCTATCGCCGGCTGGTCAAGCAGTATCACCCCGACTCGGCCGGGGAGCGCCAGCTGTCGCGGTTCCTGGCCATCCAGGCCGCCTACGAGACCCTCGTCGAGGAAGGTTCGACCGCCCGCCGAGGCGGCGTGGCGCGGTCCGGGACCCGCCCGACCGAGCCGCCCGCGTGGCAGGCCGACTCCGATCGGGCACGAGCGACCCGCGACGCGTACCGGACCCGGCGGCGCGGCTCGGCGACCGACGGTCCGGCCGGCGGGGCGACCAGGGACTTCGGGTCGTGGGCCGGGACGCGGTCGGGTGCCGACGACCGGGCAGATGCGGGCAGCCGGCGTGGCTCCGCGAACGGCGCGGGCGAGACCGCACCGGCGGGTGCCCCCGGGGGCGCGCCGGGCGGCTCCGGGGCGTCCGGGCGATCGCGTCGGCGCCCGAAGGCGACGATCGGCTCGACGAGCTACGACGGAGCCGACCGCGAGCCGTTCGATCCGGCCTGGGACGGGGCCACCTGGTACGGCGCGGGCAGCGGCACCTACTGGACGGTCAACCCCAAGGAGTACGCCGACCCTCGGAAGCACGGTCCCGAATACCTCGCCCGTTCGCGACGGCCGGGCGTGAACCGGCGTCGGACGGCCGCGGCGACCGACGCACCGGCGCTCCCGGAGGATGGATCGCCGTCCGGCGCCGACGCGGGCGGCCCTCAGCCCGATCCGCACGGCGGTGCGCCACGGACCGATGCGACGATCGGGGGCCGGATCCGCGCCGCGTTCGGCCGGCCCCCTCGCGTACGATGAGCGGGTGAGCCCCCGCAGCGACCACCCCCGGGACCTGTCATCGGCGGCCCAGCAGTATCTGCTCGCCCTCCGGGTCATGGCCGTCGACGGGGGCCGGGTGACGGCCGCCCAGGTCGGTCGCCACCTCGGGGTGAGCACCCAGGCCGCCAGCGAGATGTTCCGCCGGCTGGGCACCGACGGGCTGGTCAGCCAGGCCGGTGGGACGGGCGGCCGCGAGCTCGTCCTGACCGAGGCCGGTCGGGCCGCAGCCGACGGGATCTTCCGTCGTCACGCCCTCCTCGAGTGGCTGCTCACGACGGTGGTCGGGTTGGGCTGGGCGGAATCGGACGAGGAGGCGGCCCGCCTCCAGGGTGCGATCTCGCCCCGGGTCGAGGCGCGGCTCGACGAGATGCTGGGCCACCCCGAGACCTGCCCTCACGGCAACCCGATCGATGCCGCCACCGCCCGTCGTCGCCCGCCGGGCACCCTCTTGAGCCTGTGCGAGGCCGGTGAGCGGGCCACCGTGTATCGGATCACGGAGGAAGCCGAGGAGGATCCCGGACTCCTCTCGTATCTCGAGGCGCGGGCACTCACGCCGGGCGCCCACGTGACGATCCTCGCCCGCTCCGAGTCGCTCGACTCGCTCACCCTCGAGGGACCCCGCGGTCGGGCGACCCTGGGGCTCCGGCCCGCGGCGCTCATCCGAGTCCTCCCCGGCGAGGCCGATCCGTCGCTCTTCCACCGGGTCCCCGCCGCGCGCCCCTGACCGGCGGGGAGCCCGGACGACCCGGCCGCCGGCTCGCGGAGGGTAGCTCGCCCGTCGCCGTCCTGCGCCCCGTAGAATCGGCCGGTGACCGACACCTCTCCGACGCGCCCGGACGTCCGCGTCCGGATCGCCCCGAGCCCCACCGGCCCGCTCCATATCGGCACGGCCCGGACGGCGCTCTTCAACTTCCTGTTCGCCCGCCACCTGGGCGGGACGTTCGTCCTCCGGCTCGAGGACACCGACGTCGCCCGATCGTCACTGGCCTACGAGAAGGACATCCTCGACGGGCTTCACTGGCTGGGGCTCGCCTGGGACGAGGGGCCCGGGGTGGCCGGCGAGGCGGCTCGCGGACCGTACGGGCCGTATCGCCAGATGGAGCGCCTGCCGCGCTACGCCGAGGCCACCGAACGGCTCCTGGCGGCAGATGCGGCCTACCCCTGCTACTGCACGCCCGAGGAGCTGGACGCCGAGCGCACGCGTCTCGAGGCGGTCAAGCTGCCCCCGCGCTACGGCGGCCGGTGCGCCCGGCTGAGCGCCGGCGAGCGGGCGGCGTTCGAGGCCGAGGGCCGGACCCCGGCGATCCGCTTCCGGATCGGCGAGGGGGTCGTCGCCTTCGACGACATCGTCCGCGGTCACGTCGAGATCGACGTCGCCAACATCGGCGGCGACTTCGTCATCGTCCGGGCGGACGGGACCCCGCTCTACCACTTCACCGTGGTGGTCGACGACGCCGCGATGCGGATCAGCCACGTCATCCGCGGCGAGGACCACCTGAGCAATACGCCCAAGCACATCCTCCTCTTCCGGGCGCTGGGCCAGCCCGAACCGCGCTTCGCCCACCTGCCGCTCATCCTCAACCCCGATCGCTCGAAGATGAGCAAGCGCAAGAGCCAGACGGCGATCGACGACTACATCGCCCAGGGCTTCGTCCGGGAGGGCCTGGTCAACTACCTGGCCCTGCTGGGCTGGGCGACCGGGACCGAGGAGGAGGTCCTCGCCCTCGACGAGCTCGTCGCCAGGTTCGAGCTCGAGGCGGTCCACAAGGGCGGCGCGGTCTTCGACCTCGAACGGCTCGAGTGGCTCAACGGCCAGTGGATCCGCCGCCTCTCGGCCGGCGAGCTGGTCGACCGTCTCCGGCCGTTCCTCGCGGCGGACGCGGCGGCCGGCCGGATCGACCGCGTGCCGACCGACGACGAGATCGCGACCTTCGTCCCGATGGTCCAGGAGCGGCTGCCGGTCCTCGGGGCCATCGGCGACCTGGTCGGCTTCCTGTTCGTCGACCGGCTCGTGGTCGATCCGGCGATCCTCGTCCCCAAGCGCTGGGATGCGCCGACCGCGCGGGAGGGCCTCCTCGCCGCGCGCGAGACGATCGCCGCGGTCCCGCCGGTCGTCTTCGAAGCGGACGAGCTCGAGCCGCCGTTGCGCGCCCTGGCGGAGACACGGGGCTGGAAGGCCGGTGACCTGTTCATGACGATCCGGGTGGCCGTCACCGGGCGGACGGCCACGCCACCGCTCTTCGACACGATCGTCGCCCTGGGCCGCGAGCGGACACTCGAGCGCCTCGACGCGGCGGTCGAGGTCCTCGACGCGGCCGGCTGAGTCTCGAAAGGGACGGTGAGCGCGCGATGACCCACGACGACGTCCAGGCCTGGCTCGACCGCTACGTGGAGGCCTGGCTGAGCTACGACCCGGTCCGGATCGGCGACCTGTTCAGCGCCGTTGCGATGTACCGGTTTCAGCCGTGGCACGAGGGCGAACGGGTCCTCCGGGGGCGTGACGCGATCGTCGCCGGATGGCTCGACCCGGAGCTCCACGACGACCCGGCGACGGTCCGGGCGGCCTACCGGCCGTTCGCCGTCGAGGGCGATCGGGCGGTGGCGATCGGCTCGAGCATCTACCTCGACGGGCCGGGTGGGGCGGTCGCCGATGCCTGGGACAACTGCTACGTCATGCGCTTCGACGCCGACGGCCGCTGCGCCGAGTTCACCGAGTACTGGGTCAAGCGTCCGCCCGAGGCGGCAGGCGACTGATCGGGCCACGTACCGGCGGCTCAGCGGGCCTGCACCTGCGGTTCATCGCGCGCATACCGGCGGCTCATCCGGCCGTTGACCGCGTGTTAACCGGGCCGGGCTACCATCGACCCGATGGCCCGCACGATCCTCGTCGTCGACGACGAACCTACCCTCCGTGAGACGCTCGCCGACGGCCTCGAGGCCGAGGGCTTCCGGGTCGTCGTGGCCGCCGACGGTCGTGAGGCGTTGAGCCGCTTCCGGGCCGAACGCCCGGACCTCGTCGTGCTGGACCTGATGCTCCCGGAGCTCTCCGGGGTGGAGGTCTGCCGGATCATCCGGGCCGAGTCGCCGGTCCCGATCCTGATGCTCACCGCCAAGGATTCCGAGCTCGACAAGGTCGTCGGTCTGGAGCTCGGGGCGGACGACTACGTGACCAAGCCATTCAGCCTGCGCGAGCTGATCGCCCGGATCCGGGCCCTTCTGCGTCGACTCGAGCGCGGGGTCGCCGAGAGCGAGCCACCGGCCGCCGTCGACCTGGGCGACGTGCAGGTAGACCTGGCCGGTCACCGCCTCCTCCGGGACGGTCAGACGGTGCCCCTCAAGCCGAAGGCCTTCGAGCTTCTCTCCTTCCTCCTGCGCAACCCGGGCCAGGTCTTCACCCGGGACCAGCTCCTCGAGCGGGTCTGGGGCTACGACTACGCCGGCGAGACCCGGACCGTGGACGTCCACGTCCACTGGCTCAGGAGCGCGATCGAGACCGACCCCGCCTCACCCGCCTACCTGCACACGGTCCGCGGCGTGGGCTACGTCTTCCGCCGACCCGCCTGACATTGGGCCACGCCGGTGGCCTCCGCCGCCTTGCGGGCTCAGCTCGACTTCGCGACGATCCGCTCGATCACCTCGCCGGCGTCCTCGGCGGCATCGATGGTCTCCTCGAGATCCTTGTAGATCTCCATCCACTTGATCACGAACAGGGGCTCGTGACCGCCCTGGAAGAGCGAGGCGATGGCGGCCCGCGAGAGGCCGTCGGCCCGGTTCTCGAGCTCGTGGATCTCGCGCAGGTGAGGCTCGATCCCCTTGAAGCCGTCGAGGCTCCGGCAGGCCTCGAGAAGATGCTCGCCCTGGGCCGCCAGGATGCCGCTCAGCTGCTTGGCCTCCGCGGTCGGCGCCTCCACCACGTAGATCACCATCGCCTCGGCGACCTCCTGGATCCCGTCGACGACGTCGTCCAGACGGACCACGAGCTCGTGGATGTCCTCCCGGTCGAACGGGGTGATGAACGCCCGCTCGAGCCTGACCTGGATCTCGGTGTCGATCTCGTCGCCGCGGTGCTCCAGGCGCTGGATCTCGGCGACCCGCTCGTCCAGCCGATCGTAGGCGCCGATCATGGCGTCGAGCTCCCGGGCCGCCAGGACCAGGTTCTCGGCGTCCTCGATGAAGCTGGCGATGAAGTTCTCGTCCTTCGGGACCAATCGGACCATGACCATGATCTCCTGTGGCTCAGCTGGCGCCGAGTGCGTTGAGGACCGCCCAGCAGGCCGCCCCGATGAAGCCCGCGGCGGGGATCGTCAGGACCCAGGCGATGAGGATGCTCCGGGCGACGCCCCAGCGGACGCCGCGGGTGCCGCGGCTCGAGCCGACGCCCATGATCGCGCTGGAGATGACGTGGGTGGTCGAGACCGGCATGCCCAGGGTCGCGGTCCCGAACAGGACGGTGGCGGCGGTCATCTCGGCGGCGAACCCATGGACCGGCTCCAGGTCGGCGACTCGCTGGCCCATCGTCTTCATGATCCGCCAGCCGCCGATCGCGGTCCCCAGGGAGAGCGCCGTGGCCGACAGGACGATGACCCAGCTCGGCACCTCGACCGAGGGGATCACCTTCGCCGAGAAGAGGGCCAGGGTGATGATGCCCATCGTCTTCTGGGCGTCGTTCGAGCCGTGGGCGAAGGCCATGTAGCCGGCCGACAGGACCTGGACGTGACGGAAGCCGGCCGAGGCCTTGCGCCGGTCCGCCTTGAAGAAGATCCGGTAGAGGATGATCGCCAGGAGCATCGCTCCGCCGAAGCCGATGAGCGGCGAGGTCACCAGCGGCACGAGGACCTTGTTCCAGATGCCGGAGAGGTTGAGGGCGCCGAACCCCGCGGCGATGATCGTCGCTCCGAGGAGCCCACCGATGAGGGCGTGGCTGCTGGAGCTGGGCAGCCCCAGCCGCCAGGTGATGAGGTTCCAGACGATCGCCCCGATGATCGCGGCCGCCACCACGGCCTGCGTGGTGGTGGCGTCGTTTACCAGCCCGGAGCCGATGGTCTTGGCCACCGCCGTGCCGGCGAAGGCGCCGATGAAGTTGAACGAGGCGGCCATCAGGATCGCGTAGTGCGGCCGGAGGGCCCGGGTGGCGACCGAGGTGGCGATCGCATTCGCCGTGTCGTGGAAGCCGTTGATGTAGTCGAAGACGACGGCCAGCGCGATGACGACGATCAGGGCGAGCGTGAACCCCTCGGGCACGTCGGACGGCACCTGCTGCTTCGGGTCGTGGACGGCTGCGGCGCCGTTCGGTCACGAGACGCCGTCGCGCCGAGCGCGTCGGATCAGGGCCGGATCGTGCCGGGGGCGCTCGGCCAACGATACCAAGAACGCCTCAGCGCCGGGGCCGTCGGCGGCCGTCGGCGATCCGGTACGGGCGGGCAGACGCAGCCGGAGGCCGTCCCCGGCTATCCTTCCCCCCATGCGCCTGAGCCACCTGTTCTTCGCGACCCTCCGCGACGACCCGGCCGACGTCGAGATGCCTTCCGCCCGTCTCCTCATCCGGGCCGGCTACGTCCGCCAGCTCGGCGCGGGGCTCTACTCGCTCCTGCCGCTCGGCTTCCGGGTCACCAAACGGGTGGAGCAGGTCATCCGCGAGGAGATGGACCGGATCGGCTCCCAGGAGATGGAGATGCCGGTCGTCCACCCGGCCGATGTCTGGCGCGCCTCGGGGCGCTATGAGGCGGTCGGTCCCGAGATGGCCCGCTTCAAGGACCGGGCCGGCCGGGACATGGTCATCGCGATGACCCACGAGGAGGTCGTGGCCGGCCTCCTGGCCGACATCGTGAAATCGTATCGCCAGCTGCCGATGATGGTCTACCACTTCCAGACGAAGTTCCGGGACGAGCCCCGCTCCCGTGGCGGGCTGATCCGGGTCCGCGAGTTCGTCATGAAGGACGCCTACAGCTGTGACCTCGACGAGGCCGGCCTGGACCTCAGCTACCAGCTCCAGTACGAGGCGTACGTCCGGATCTTCGAGCGGCTCGGGCTCGAGGCGATCCCGGTCTCCTCGGACGTCGGGATGATGGGCGGCACGGGGGCCCACGAGTTCATGGTCATCAACCCGGCCGGCGAGGATGTCCTGGTCCTGTGCGAGGCCTGTGGCTTCGCGGCCAACCGCCAGGTCGCCAGCGTCCGCCATCCGGCGCCCCCGGCCGAGGCGCTCCTGCCGATGGAGGAGATCGAGACGCCGGGCACCACCACGATCGCCAGCCTGGCGGCGTTCCTCGGGGTCGAGGAGGCGCGGACGGCCAAGGCCGCCTTCTTCGTGACCGGCGACGGTCGGCTCGTCACGGCCGTCGTCCGGGGCGATCGAGACGTCAACGAGACGAAGCTGGTCAACGCGGTGGGCGCGCTCGGGGGGATCCGGCCCGCCCAGGTCGACGAGATCAAGGCGGCCGGGATGGAACCCGGTTACGGATCGCCGGTCGGCGCCAGGGGCACGACGGTCGTCGTCGACGAGCTCGCCGCGCTCTCCCCGAACCTCGTCGCCGGGGCGAACCGCGAGGGCTTCCACCTGCGGGACGTCAACCTCGGTCGGGACTACCAGGCCGACGTGGTGGCCGATATCGACAACGCCCGCGAGGGCGACCCCTGCCCGACCTGCGGCGATCCGGTCATCCTGCGCAATGGCATCGAGGTCGGCAACATCTTCAAGCTCGGGACGATGTACACGAAGGCGTTCGGGGCCACCTACCTCGGCGAGGACGGGGCGGCCCACCCGATCGTCATGGGTTCGTACGGGATCGGGCTCGGGCGGAACGTGGCCTGCGTCGTCGAGGCCCACCACGACGAGAGGGGCATCGTCTGGCCGGAGGAGGTCGCGCCCTACCGCGCCCATCTCGTCTCGATCGGCTCCGAACGCGAGCCGCGGGTCCTGGAGGTCGCGGCCGGGCTCCACGACGCGGCCGCAGCGGCCGGGCGGGAGATCCTGTGGGACGACCGCCCCGAGTCGCCGGGCGTGAAGTTCACCGATGCCGAGCTGCTCGGGATGCCCTGGATCGTGACCGTCAGCCCGCGCTCGCTGGCGGCCGGTGGGGTCGAGGTCACCGAGCGGGCGACCGGCGAGCGGTCCGTACGTCCCCTGGCCGAGGTCGAGGCATGGCTGACGGGCGCCTGACCGTCAGGCGTTCTTGACCACGATCCGCCGGATGACCATCGCCACGTCGGCGGCCCGCTCGACGGCGTCCAGCTCCAGCTGGTAGATCCGCTTCCACTTCACGACCTCGAGCGGATCGGTCCCTCCCGCGAACAGCTCGGCCATCGCCCGACGGACGCCCGCCTCCGCCTCCTCGCGCAGACGCGAGACTTCGAGCCAGTACGTCTCCAGGCCCTCGAAGCCGCGGAGCAGGGGGAGCGCGTGGTTGAGCTGCTCGCACTGGCGGACGAGGATCGAGGCCCCCTGGATCGACGTCGCCGTCGGGGTCTCGATGGGGAACAGTCCGAAGGTGTCGCCGATCTCCTCCACCAGGTCGAGCAGATCGCGCAGGGCGATCCCGAGGGCGTGGATCTCCTCCCGGTCGAACGGGGTGATGAACGTGTTCTCGAGACGCCGATTGATGTCCCGGCCGATCTCGTGGCCGCGATGCTGGGCGAACCGGAGCTCGGCGGTCCGCCGCTCCACGTCGTCGAAGGCGCGGAGCATCGCCTCGAGGGATCGGGCGGCTCCGAGCACGATCGTGGACTTCTCGACGAACAGGTCGATGAACGGCTCTTCGCGGGGGATGATCCGCATCGGCGGCGCGGCCTCCGTCAGGCTGGCGGGGTGGCGGGCCCACAGCGTAGCCGAACGCGGCCGCTGATCGGTCGTGGAGCCGGTGGAGGCCCCGGCGACGCCTCGTCCTGTGCGATGCTCAGAACGTGGACACGCTCGTCGTCGCCTTCCTGGTCGCCCTCGCCCTGGCCCTCGCCCTCGCTCTCGCGATCGCCATCGATCGTGGGCGGGCTCTGGGGCGGATCAGGGCCGCCGTCGGCGGCGACGATGGGACCGCCCCCGGTCCCGAGCGGCGCTCCTTGGTCGCTCTCGAGGACGCGGTGCGGACCGTCCAGGCGCGAGGCCCGGGATGGCCGCGTGGGCGCGCGATCAGGCGAGCCGGGATCGGGCCGCCCTGATCGACATCATCGGGGTCGGGATCGTCCAGCTCGACGACGAGCTGCGGGTCGACGTCGCGAACGCGACCGCCCATCAGCTGCTCGGCCGGTCCGCCGGCGCGCTGGTCGGGCGAGACGGCGATCGAGGCCTTCATCGACACGACGATCGAGGCGATCGTCGACCACGGCCCGGGAGACCGGGTCGGCCAACGGCGAGCTCACGCTCCGTCGCGACGGTGGCCCGACCCTCGTGGTCCGGGCTCGCCGGTCGCCGGTCCAGGGCGTCTGGCTGGTCTTCGAGGACGTCTCCGAGCTGCGCCGGCTCCAGCGTATCCGGGCCGAGTTCATCGACAACCTGTCCCACGAGCTGCGGACGCCACTGACGACGGTGAGCCTGCTGGCCGAGACGCTCGTCCGCGAGGCCGACGAGGCCGGCGAAGCCGATCCCGCCCCGGATGCGCGACCGGATCGCCAAGATCGAGGTCGAGACCGATCACCTGGTCCAGATGGTGTCCGAGCTGCTCGACCTCTCGCGGATCGAGTCGGGCGGGCCGCTCCTGCTCCTCGACCTGGTCGACCTCGGGCGGCTCGCGGTCGCCACGACGGAACGGCTCCGGCTGTTCGCCGAGCGCCAGGGCGTCGAGCTCCGGACGGCGGTCGCCGGACGCCCGTCCCGCCGGTCCGCGGCGCCGAGGACCGGCTCGGGCAGGTCCTGGTGAACCTGCTCCACAATGCGGTCAAGTTCAGTCCCGAGGGCGGCGAGGTCGTCGTCCGTGTCGGGGCCGAGGCGGAGGAGGTCGTCGGTGGCGGTGGAGGACCATGGGATCGGTATCCCGAAGACCGACCAGGCCCGGATCTTCGAGCGCTTCTACAAGGCCGACAAGGCCCGTCGGCGCGGCGGCGGGACCGGCCTCGGGCTGGCCATCGCCCGCCACGTGGTCGAGGCCCACGGCGGCTGGATCCGGGTCGAGTCCGAGGAGGGCCACGGGTCGACGTTCACCTTCGCGATCCCGGCCGCCGCAGGTGACGACGCCCGGCCGCAGGACACCGGCCCGACCGACACCCCGCTCCGCCGGGCCGGCCCGAGGAGGTCGCCCGGGACCGCAGCCAGCCTGGAGGTCCCGTGAGCGAACCGCACCGGCTCCACGTCGCCACCCTGAACATCCTCAACCTGGCCGACCGCTGGGACGAGCGCCTGCCGCTCCTGCTGGCCGACTTCGCGACGCTCCAGCCCGATCTCATCGGGCTCCAGGAGGTCGTCTACGTCATGCAGCAGGACCGGCTCATCGGGGCGGCCGGGGCGGGGGAGTACCGGGCGGTCCGGGGCTGGGCCGGGCGGCCTGAGTACGGCAACTCGATCCTCGTCCGGGTCGCCCCTCGAGCCGACCGACGCGGACCGGGTCGACCTTGGCGCCCAGCGGTCCGCTCATCGCGTCCGGGTCGGCCTGCCGACGGCGGACGCTCGATCGTCTTCGCGGTCACCCATCTCCACCACCTCGGACCGGACGAGGCCGATCCGCGACGCGCCAGGCGGCGACGCTCCTCGATTGGCTCGACGGCGCGCCGGCATCCGACGGCCAGATCGTCGTCGGCGACTTCAACGCGGACCCGGACGAGCCGACCCACGGCCCGGATGCGAGCCGCCGGCTTCCGCTCCGCCCACCACGAGGCGAACGGTGCCGAGCCGGCGGTCACCTGGCCGTCCGGCCTCCAGGCGCCGGCGATGGACACCGACGGCGGCGCCGAGTGCCTCGACTACATCTGGGTCCGCGGGGCGATCGCCGTGGAGGATTGCCGGCTCGTCTTCGACCGGCCCTCGGCCACCGATCCGACGGTCTACCCGTCGGATCACTTCGGGCTGGCCGCCCACATCCTCGTCGGCTGAGATGACCGCGACCGACGACCCTCCGCCTCGCCCACCGCGGCGATCACCGCCGACCACCCCGAGAACTCTCTGGAGGCGATCCTCGCCGCGCTTGAAGTGCCCGGCTGCGACGGGGTCGAGTTCGACGTTCGGGCGTCGCGCGATGGCGTCCCGATGGTCGTCCACGACGCCACCCTCGCCCGGGTCCAGGGTCGCCCCGAGGCGGTCGCCGAGCTCGACGCGGAGGAGCTCGAAACACTCGGGATCCCGCGCCTGTCGGCCGTCCTGCCCGTGCTCCCACGCCGGGCGTTCCTCGACATCGAGCTCAAGGAGTCGTTCGGGAGGGGGCTCGTGGAGATCCTCGCCGGCGGGCGCGGACCGGACCTCAACAACGCCGTCCTCTCCTCGTTCGACCCGGCCGCCCTCGGCGCGGCTCCGGGGTCTCGTGCCGGGCTGGCCGCGCTGGCTCGGTACCCACGACCTGGCGCCGGGGACGATCGCCGTTGCGCTCGACCTCGGCTGCCGTGGGGTGGCGGTCGAATGGCCGGCGATCGACGGCCCGACCTGCGCCGCGGCCCAGGCCGCGGGTCTCGAGGTCGCGGCGTACACCGTGACCGAGCGGGCAGACTACCTCCGGCTCGTCGGGCTGGGAGTGACGGCGATCTGCGTCGAGGGCGAGGCGCTCACCGGCTGATCGTCGGGGAACGGGCCCGGACCCGTGGTCCGCGGCGTCAGGCCGGCTTGGCGGCCCGGACGATCGCCGCGAACATCCCGTCGGCGACCTCGTGGGTCGGTCGGACCGAGACGTCCACCAGCCCGGCGTCGGCGAGACCACGCTCGTACTCGGCGAACGACAGGGCGCCGGCGATGCAGCCGGCGTAGCTGCCCCGCTCGGCCCGCTGAGCGGGGGTCAGGTCGTCGCGGGCGACGATGTCGCTCACGCCCATCCGACCACCAGGTCGCAGGACGCGGGCGATCTCGGCCAGGACCGCGCCCTTGTCGGCCGCCAGGTTGATGACGCAGTTGCTGATGACGACGTCGACGGTCGCATCGCCCAGCGGGATCGACTCGATGGTCCCCTCGACGAACTCGACGTTCGTCGCACCGGCGGCGGCCGCGTTGCGTCGGGCGAGCTCGAGCATCTCGGGGGTCATGTCCAGGCCGATGGCCCGGCCGGTGGGCCCGACCCGACCGGCCGAGAGGAGGACGTCGATGCCCCCGCCCGAGCCCAGGTCGAGGACGGTTTCGCCCTCGCGGAGCTCGGCGACGGCCGTCGGATTCCCGCAGCCGAGGCTGGCCAGAGTCGCCGCATCGGGCAGGCTCGCCCGGTCGGTCGGGGCGTAGAGGGCCGCCCCGAAGACCTCGGGGCCGTCGGCGCTCGAGCAGCACGAGCCGCCCGAGGCGTCGGTGCTCGGGCCGCAGCACGGCTCGGCGTCGGCCCGCCGGTTCGAGGCGAGCGCCTCACTCGGGGGTGCGCTGGGGTCAAGGACCTCGAGGGCCGCCGCGGCGTAGCGGGCGCGGACCTCGTCGTGGATTCGCTGGGTGTCGGTCATCGAACGGCTCCTCGGTCAGGCGACGCAGCAGGCGGACTCGACCGACCGGTCGGGTCGGCCGAGCTTCAGGACGGCGGTCCGGAGACGTTCCAGGGCCGTCGGGCCGGTCATCGCGGACCGCTGGGCGGCCAGGGCCGCCCGGAGCTCGCGGGCCTGGGCACCGCGTTGGACCTCGCGCTCGCGCTCCTCGGCCATCGAGCCGGCGATCATCCAGGCCATCAGATCCGTGCTCATCTCTCGTGCTCCCTCGTCTCGCGACGGTGTCGGGCTTGATGGCGCTCATCCTGGACCATATATCGACACTTGTCAATATAGAAGTTCATCGATATCATGGTGCCGTGAAACGGACCCTCGACCCCGATGTGCGCTTCCTCGCCGCGCTCGCCGACCCGACTCGGCTGGCGATCGTCCGTGAGCTCTCGGGGTCGAGCGAGGTCGTGCGCCTGCGAGCTGACCTCGTGCTGCGACGTCCGCCAGCCGACGGTCTCGCACCACCTCCGGGTCCTGCGCGAGGCCGGGATCATCGTCGGGGAACGGCGGGGGACCTGGGTCTGGTACCGCCTGGCACCCGATGCTGCGCGAACGGCTGACCCTGCTCGCCCGCGACCTCGTCCCCGGTGGGTTCGTCCCGGTCGCCGAGATCCGCCGTCGGACCGGGCGGCCGACCGGCCAGGGGGCGACCCAGGCCTGAACCCGTCCCTGAGCGCCCCGGCCGGCAGGCCCTACGAACGGCCGTCCGCGGGGAGCGGACCTCAGCGTCGGTCGGGGACCAGCTCCGGGGGCAGGAGCCAGCGCAGCACGCCCCGCCCGATCTCGAGCGGGCGCTCGAGATCCACCCTGGCGATGGCGCCCTTGCGCATCGGGATCTCGCCGGCGTCGGTCAGCAGGGCCAGCAGCTCGCTGAAGTCCGGATCGTGACCGACCAGGACCGGGCGGACCGGGTCGCCTGCATCGCTCAGGATCCGCTCGACGATGGCCGGCGAAAGCGGCTCGGCGAGTCGATCGTCGATGCGGTAGCCGCAGCCGAGACGGGCCGCCACGAGCTCCGCCGTCTCCCTCGCGCGGACCTTGGGCGAGGTCACGATCGCGTCGGGGGCGAAGCCGGTCGCGGCGAGGTGGGCCCCGAGTCGCTCGGCCTGGTCTCGGCCCTTGGACGACAACGGCCGGTCATCGTCCGACCCGCGCCACTTGGCCGGGTCGCCGGCGTGGGCGTGGCGGAGCAGGTGGAACTCGACGGTCATCGGCCCAAGCCTACGGCCTGCGCGACCCCGGCCGCAAACCGGGTCGCGCCGCGACCGGGTGTCAGGGGTTGAGGTCGACGATCTGGCTCGTGGCGAGGAAGACGATGTCCTCGGCGATGTTCGTGACCCGGTCGCCGATCCGTTCGAGGTAATGGGCGGCGAACAGGACACGCGTCCCGGGATCGACGTTGTCCGGGTCGGCCCGCATCAGGGCGAGCGTCTCGTCGAACGTCCGGTGATAGAGCGCATCGACGTCGTCGTCGCGGGCCGCCACCGCCCGCGCGGCCTGCTCGTCGATGTCGACCAGGGCGCCCAGGATGCCGCGCACGAGCGCGGCGACCAGTCGGGCCATCTCGGGCAGGCCTTCGTACGGGCCGAGCGGCGGGTACGGCGCGAGCTTGCGGGCCTGCTTGGCGACCGACGCGGCGTGGTCGCCCATCCGCTCGAGCTCATAGCTGACGTGGTCCAGGGAGAGCAGGAAGCGCAGGTCGCGGGCGACCGGCTGCTGGGTGGCGATGACCCCGGCGATCTGGGACGACAGCTCGAACTGGGCCTCGTTGATCCGCCGGTCGTCCTGGATGACCCGGAGGGCCCGCTCGGCGTCATGGTGGACGAGCGCGTCGAGGGCGGCCAGGATCTGATCCTCGACGAGGACGCCCATCCGGAGGACGCCTTCCTTGACCGTCCGCTCGCCGCGGTCGAGCTCGGGCCGGACCGAGTGGACGGTCGCGGCGGCTACGGCGTCGGCCTGGAGGTCGAGGTCGTTGGGGATGTGCCGGTCGGTCATCGTGCTCCTCTCAGCCGAAGCGGCCGGAAACGTAATCCTCGGTCATCTGGTTCTTCGGGTTCGTGAAGATATCCGTCGTCGTGCCCTCTTCGACCAGGTAGCCGGCCCGATCGTCACCCATGTTGAAGAAGGCGGTCCGGTCGCTCACCCGGGAGGCCTGCTGCATGTTGTGGGTGACGATGACGATCGTGTACCGGTCCCGCAACTCCTGGATGAGCTCCTCGATCTTGAGGGTCGCCACCGGGTCGAGCGCGGAGCACGGTTCGTCCATGAGGATGACCTCAGGCTCTACGGCCAGGGCCCGGGCGATACACAGCCGCTGCTGCTGACCGCCGGAGAGGGAGACGCCGGGCTGAGCGAGCTTGTCCTTCACCTCGTTCCAGAGGGCTGCCCGGCGGAGGGATCCCTCGACGACCTCGTCGAGCTCGGATCGAGAGTGCCGACCGGTCAGCCGCAGACCGGCCACGACGTTGTCCCGGATCGACATCGTCGGGAACGGGTTCGGGCGCTGGAAGACCATCCCGATGACCCGACGCAGCTGCACGGGGTCGATCGACGGGTCGTAGACGTCGACGTCGTCGAGGGTGACCCGGCCCTCGATATGGGCTCCCGGGATGACCTCGTGCATCCGGTTGAGCGTCCGCAGGAACGTGCTCTTCCCGCAGCCGGATGGGCCGATGAGGGCGGTCACCGAGTGGGGCTCGATGTCGAGGGTGACGTCCTGCACCGCCCGAAAGGCGCTGTAGTAGACGCTCAGACCGCTGACGGCCATCGCGCCGGTGGATGCCTCGATCTCGACCTCGGCCGCTCGGACCGGGGCGACCGGCGGGGACGCCGACTCGGTCTCTGGGGTCATCGTGTCGATGGCCATCGGCTCGGACTCCTTCATCGGGTGCGCTTGCCCAGGTTCCGGGCACGAACGAGGATGTTGACGACGAGAACGAACGTCAGCAGGAGGAGCGCCGCGCCCCAGGCCTGCTGGTTGAGGGCGTCGATGGGCTGGCGGGCGTTGGTGTAGACGAAGATCGGCAACGCGTCCATCGGCTTGCTGAAGTCACCCACGTTGACGAGCCGGCTGCCGAGGGCGGTGAACAACAGCGGAGCCGTCTCTCCGGCCGCCCGGGCGACCGCGAGCATCACGCCGGTGAGGATCCCGGGCAGGCCCGTCCTGATGACGATCGACAGGGTCGTCCGCCAGGTCGGGACTCCCAGAGCAAAGGAGGCCTCGCGCAGGTCGCGGGGCACCAGCCGGAGCATCTCCTCGGTCGTCCGCATGATCACCGGGATCATCAGGAACGCCAGGGCGACGCTCCCGGCGAAGGCGTTGTACTGGTGGAACGGAAGGACGAGGATCGTGAAGACGAAGACGCCCATCAGGATCGACGGGATTCCGACGAGGACGTCGGCCGAGAACCGGATGACCGTGGCCGACCGGCGGTGACTGAACTCGCTGACGTAGACCGCGGCCAGGATCCCCGTCGGGATCGCCATCAGCGAGGCGAGCCCGACCATCTGGATCGACCCGAGGATCGCCGCGGCCGCACCGCCGCCGACGCCGAGCGCCTTCGGCGGCTTCGTCAGGAGGTCGAGGCTGAGGCCCTGGATCCCGTTGATGACCACGTAGGCGATGATCAGGAAGAGCGGGATCACGCACACGACCGCCGCCACGAACGCGAACCCGCGGAAGAAGCGATCGACGAAGGCCCTACGCCGATCGTTGCCGGAACGGACCAGGGAGACCGGGATCGTTCGGCTGGCGACGGTCATCGGTCAGCCTCCCGTGGCCATTCCGACACCGTCGCCGGCGACCTGCCGGACGAGCAGCCGGGCCACGATGTTGAGTCCGATCGACATCACCAGCAGGATGAAGCCGAGGGTGATGAGAGCCGACGTTTGAAGTCCGACCTGGGCCTCGTTGAAGGTGGTGGCGATCTGGGACGAGATCGTCTGGCCCTGGTCGAACAGTCGGGTCGGGATCTGCGGCTTGTTGCCGATGACCATCGTCACGGCCATCGTCTCCCCCAGGGCGCGACCCAGACCGAGGATGATCGCCCCGACGATCCCCGACCGGGCGAACGGCAGGACGGCCTTCGTCACCATCTCCCAGCGCGTCGCGCCCAAGGCAAGCATCGCCTCGCGTTGGCTGTCGGGAACGGCGAGGATGACCTCCCGTGAGATGGACACGATCGTCGGGATGATCATGATCGCGAGGATCACGCTGGCGGCGAAGATCCCCACTCCAAAGGTGGGCCCGGCGAAGAACGGGATGTACTGGCCGATGGTGCTGGCGATCCAGTCCTCGATCGTGTTCCGCAACGTCGGGCTCAGGACGAAGACGCCCCACAGGCCGATGACGACGCTGGGGATCGCGGCCAGCAGCTCGATGAGGAAGCTCACCGGAACGGCGATCCGGCGGTCGGCCAGCTCGGCCAGGAAGATCGCGGTCAACAGTCCGAGAGGCGCGGCGAAGAGCAGGGCGAGGAGCGACGTCATGAGCGTCCCGACGATGAACGGCATCGCGCCGTAGACCGAGGCGACCGGGTCCCATTCGGTCCCGGTGATGAAGGCCAGTCCGAACGTCTGCCAGGTGGGGATCGAGCTCACGAACAGCATCAGCCCGATCGCGCCGAGCAGGACGATGACCCCGAAGGCGAGCAACCCGGAACCACCGCGGAAGACGCGGTCGGGCAGTCGGGAGGTCGCGCCGGCGGCGATCCGGCTGGGTCGTGACAGGGCGGTCACCCGTCCTCCTCCAGGACGAGGGGCCCGGCACGAGCGGGCCCCTCGTCTCGGTGATCGTGGATCAGGGCCAGATCGGCGAACCGTTGAAGGTGATCGCGTGGAGCGACGCGAGCGCCTCCTCCTGGACCGAGGACGGAAGCGGCGCGAAGCCGAGGTCCTTCTCCATCGCCTGGCCGTCGGTCAGAGCCCAGGCTATGAAGGCGACCAGGTCCTGGCCCTTCGCCTGGTCGGTCTGGGCCTCGTAGACGAGGAGGTAGGTGTAGGAGGCGATCGGGTAGGTCGTCGGGCCGGCGCCGTTGATGATCGGTGCCTGTCGGGCGTCGGTCGGGAAGTCGGCGGCGATCGCCTCAGCGGCGGCCGTGACGCCGTCGGTGGAGCCGGGTACGAACTGGCCGTCGGCGTTCTTGATGAGCGCGGAGGCGATCTTCGCCTGGGTCGCGTACTGGAGCTCGACGTAGCCGACCGTCCCCGGGGTCTGCTTCACGGCGCCGGCGACGCCGTCGTTCCCCTGCGCGCCCTGGCCGACCGGCCACTTCACTTCCTTGCCCTTGCCGACCTTCGAGTGCCAGTCCGGGCTGACCGTGTCGAGGTACGTCGTGAACGCGTTGGTGGTGCCCGAGCCGTCGGACCGGTGGGCGACGTTGATGGCCGCGTCAGGCAGAGTCACGCCGGGGTTGTTCGCGGCGATCGCCGGGTCGTTCCACTTGGTGATCGTGCCGAGGAAGATCCCGGCGACGTTCGCGGCGTCGAGCTGGAGCTTGTCGACGCCGTCCAGGTTGTAGATGACCACCACGGCGCCCAGCGCGGTGGGGACGTGGAGGATCTTGGTGCCGGCCGGCAGGGCCGCGACCTCCTCGTCCTTCATCGCCGCGTCGGATGCGCCGAAGTCGACGGTCTGCTGGGTGATGGCCTTGATCCCCGCGCCGGAGCCGTTCGCCGTGTAGTTGAACAGGACCTGCGGGTACTTCCCGGTGTAGGTCTCGAACCAGACGTTGTAGAGCGGAGCCGGGAAGGTCGCGCCCGCGCCCTGCAGGGTCGTGTTGGCAGCGGCCGGCTCGGGCAGCGCCGCGGCGGGCGCCGAAGCCACGGCGGAGGTGCCGGCGGAGGCCGGGGTCGCGCTCGGCTGTTCGGAGGCGGCGGACGACGGCGCGCTCGAGGCACCGGTGCTGGAGCAGGCGGCGGCCGCGAAGAGGGCGGTGACCGCCAGCAGTCCAAGACGCCGGGGGGTCGTGATCGTCACGGGCGGGGGTCCTCCTGGTGGCGGGCGCCATCGGCCCACCGTGATGGCTCGGTTGCGAGCCCATCGTCGCCAGGAGCGATGAACGGATCGTCAGCGGGCGATTGCGGACCCGTTAACAGAAGGGGCGGTGTCGTCCGCGGGGCGAGCGGTTCCGGCCGGTGACCTCAATGGCCCGGCGGCGTCCCACGGTAGGCGATGACCTCGATCGACTCGAGGGTGATCAGGCCGTCGACGACCATGGCATCGAGCTCGGGCAGGATCGCCCGGAGCCGGTCCTCGCGGTCGACCACCTCGATGAGGATCGGCAGGTCCTCCGACAGGCGCAGGATCCGGGCGGTGTGGAGACGCGCCTTCGCCCCGTAACCCTCGATCCCCCGGAGCACCGTCGCCCCGGCGATGCCGCGCTCACGCAGGAGCTCGACGATGGCCTGATAGAGGGGTCGCCCATGGTGCTGGTCCGCCTCGCCGATGTAGATCCGGGCGAGGAGCGCCGGTCCGTCGATGCGCATGGTCTTCGTCTCCTAGGCGATCGCTCGGCCGAGGGCCAGCCCGACGAAGACCGCGGTCAGGCCCAGGGCGACCGACCCACCGAGGTTCGCGGCCGCCGCCAGCCAGGAGCCGGCCTCGATCAGCCGCCAGCCCTCGAGCATCCACGTCGAGAAGGTGGTGTAGGCGCCGATGAACCCGATGAGGACCGGCCCCCGGATCTCCGGGCTCAGGACCGATCGGTCGATCGCCAGTGCGGCCAGCAGACCGAGCAGGAAGGAACCGCTGATGTTCACCGCGAGCGTGCCCCACGGGAACCCGCCCCGCGACGCCTCGGAGACCCAGCCGTCGACCAGATAGCGGGCGATCGCGCCGGCGAAACCCCCGAGTCCGATGAGGACGAGATGCACGGGCGGACGATAGCGCATGATGGGGACGGCGACCGGGTCCGGTCCGCCCGGCCAGCCCCTGACCACCCCTGGGAGACGACGACCCGGTGAACGCGTCGAAGCACCATCGCAACGAGGCCGATCGGGCCTTTCGCAAGGCCTGGAGACTCCTCGGACGACTCGAGCGTCATCTCGTGGCCGCCCGGGCCGAGGAGGAGCGCCGGACGCGCCAGCTCGGCGACGGCACCGGCCCGAAGACCGCCAAACGACTCACCCAGCTCGAGGCGGCGCAATCCGAGATCGCCGAGATCGAGGGGCTCCTGACCGAGCTCACCGGGCTCATCGCCTCGACCACCCAGGCCCAGTCGGGGCAGCTCGTGCAGGACGTCGCCCGGGAGGTCGCCGCGTCGATCAGGGCCGATGCCGCGGCCGAGCCGGACGGCTGGCCCGACGGCACCCCGACGAACGGACGGGGGTCGATCCGCGGACGGGCGCCGAAGCCCGCCCGGGCGGTCGCGAACACGCACCGGCGAACGACCCTGAAGCCGGCGACCCGGAAGCCGCACGCCGGGGCGAGCTCGACGTCCGCCGCGAAGCCGCCGACCCGTCGACGTCGCCCGCCCGCCCCGCCCGCGGAGCCGTGATCGTCGAGGCTGCGACCGGCCTGGAGATGACCGGTCGGGTCGGCCGCGCCGCTGCCGTGGACATCGGTTCCACCTCGGTCCATCTCCTCGTGGGCGAGGTCGCGGACGGGGACCTGAGGCCGCTGCTCGACCTCTCGGAGCTGCTCGGGCTGGGCGCCAGGATCGAGGCGGAGGGGCTGCTCGGGCCGGTGGTCCGGGCCGAGCTCGCCGAGGTCATGGCGAGCTATGCCGCGGAGGCGCGGCGGCTCGACGCGAGCGAGATCGTCTTCGTCAGCACGGACCCGCTCCGCCAGGCGGTCGACGCCGCACGCGCCGCCCACGAGATCGAGAGCGCGGCCGGCGTCCCGGTCCACGTCCTCGACCAGGCCGAGGAAGGGGCGCTCACCCTGCTCGGTGTGGCCGGCTATGACCGCCACGGGGACCTGTCCGTCGTCGACATCGGCGGCGGGAGCACGGAGATCGTGCTGGCCGGGCCGAACGGCATCCGGGAGGTCGTCGGGTTGCGCCTCGGCGCCTCGCGACTCCACGCGGTCGTGGACCCGGACGACCCGCCGACGGCCGCTCAGGTCGCGGCCCTGCGCGACGAGGTCGAGCGGGTCCTCGCCGGTGCGCCGAACCTCCAGCTGGGCGAAGTGGTGGGTGTCGGGGGGACCGCCTACGGCGTCGCCGGGTCGCGACCGGTCCCGGCTTCGGCGAGCGGCTGGTGGACCGCCAGGGGATCGACCTCGCGGTCGCCATCGCCGGTCGTGAGCGATCGGCCCGGGTCGCCGAGCTGTTCGGCCTGAACCCCAGGCGGGCGCGGATCCTGCCGGCCGGCGCCGCCATCCTCGACGGGATCGCTCGACGCTACGGCCTGGAACGGATCCGGATCTCCGAGTACGGGATCCGCGAGGGGCTCGTCCGGGCGACGGCCCGCGACGGCCGCGCCTGGCGTGACCGCCTGACCGCGATCACGCGACCCGACCGATCCGGGTAGGACTCGGTCAGAGGGCCGCCAGGGTCCGGCCCAGCGCGCGGCGGAAGGTGAGCCCGGCGATGCCCCGCCAGGGCACCCCGACGGTCCGCTTGAGCCGCGCCACCTCTCGCTCGCGGGCTACGAGATAGCGTCCGATCGCGGCGCTCTCGGCGTCGCTGAGCTGGCCGCTGTGCTCGACGAGGAACGTCCGGGCCATATGGGCCGCGACCTCCGCGTCGTTCATCGCGCCGAGGTGATCCTGGAGCGCGACGACGCGGGAGATGAGGGCGGGTCCCTCCGGTCCGAGCGCCTCGCGGACGAACTCCAGCGTGTAGCGCAGCCGCTTCGCCTCGATCCGGAGCTGGTGGAGGGTCGGGACGTCGGCCCATTTCAGGACGGCCTCGTAGGCCCGGACCTGCTCGTAGGCCAGCCAGATCCGGGAGCCGGCGGTATCCCGGACCCGGTGCGGTCGGGTCGGGTCGACCGGCTGGACGTCGAGCCCCGGGGTCATGACGAACTCGGTGTAGGCCTCCACGAAGCGCCGATGCCCGGCGGAGTCCAGCTCGCGGACGAGCAGCTTCCGGCCGGTGTCGCGCTGCTCCCGCCACGACCCGAGGAGCGGCTCGAGACCGCCCTTCTCGGTCACCGGCAGGGTCTCGGCGAAGGCCTCGGTGGCGAGCAGGAGGACGTCCAGGTCGCGGACCGTGCCGAGCCGGGCGGCCACGAGGCGGAGTCGGCGGCGGTAGCGCCGGGTCCGCTCCGGCCGGAACCCGTCGCCGAAGACGCGCCAGGCGGCCCGCATCCGACGGGTCGAGACCCGCATCGCGTGGAGCTCCTCGGGGTCGTCGCCCTCGCGGGCTCCCGGCTCGCGGGCGATCATCCGGGCGAGATGGAACCGGAGCACCTTGCGGCCGGCCTCGGCATGGAGGTCGTCGGCGCTGACGCCGGGCGTCTTGCCGACCGGGATCTCGAGCACCGCCGCGGCGGGTGGCGTGCCGAGCACGACCGCGTCGACGGCCTCCGCCTCCTCGATGAGCTCGGGTGTGTCGTCGAGGGCCTCGATGTCGATGACCTTGCCCTCGACCGGGCCGTCCTCCGGGCTCGAGGTCATCGCCGCGATCAGGCGCTCGGCATTCTCGAGCTCGCGATCCTCGGGCGCGGGCTCTTCGGCCTCGTCTTCGACGTCAGCCTCCTCGGTCTCGGCCTCGACCTCTGGCTCGACCTCGGCCTCCGGCTCGGCGCGCGTCGGCCTCGACCTCTGGCTCGACCTCGGCCGCGGCCGCCGCCTCGGCTTCGATCTCCGCTTCGGCCTCGGCGTCAGCCGCCGGCTCGATATCGGTCGCGGCGACGTCGACCGCGAGGGGCTCGACGGGTTCGGCCGGCTCGATCTGATCGGTCTCGGCCTCAGCCGCCGGCTCGACCTCGGCCTCCGGCTCGGCTGCGGCTTCGGCCTCGATCTCGGACGCGGGCTGCTCCTCGTCGGAGGTCTCGGCCCCGGCCTCGGCTCCGGCCTCCGGCGTCGGCTCGATCGCGGTCGGCTGGCCGGCCGGCCGGGGGACCGCCTGGAGCGCCCGCTCGAGCTTGGAGTCGGTGGCCGGGGTCAGCCCGTGATACCCGTCCAGAAGGGCCTGGACCGGGGCCAGATCCGCGGTCGATCCACGGGTGAGCTCCAGCTCCAGCTCGAGGAATCGTTCGACGACGCGACCGCGCGAGACGACGTCGACCTCGTCCAGGCTCAGCTCGATCGCCGCCTCGTCGTCCCGCCCGATGAGGTCTCGCTTGCGCCGGAACTGGCGGACCGTGACGAGCTCGATGAGCGGCGCGTCCCCGCACAGCTCCAGGATGAGGGAGCGCGCCCCGGAGGCCGGCCAGCCCGACGGGTCCGTCGATCGGTCCGCCCCTCCCTCGAGCTCCTCGCGGGTGTGGAGAGCGTCGCCGCTGCTGCCGAGCGACTTCACGGTCACGACGGTACCGCTCGCCGACGTCCGAAGGCGCGCCGCGTAGCCCGCCCGGGCGAGCAGCCCGTCCACCGTGTCGAGGTAGCGATCCTCGTGCTGGGTCGGTCGCGGTGCGCCGGTCGCCCGGAAGCCGCCGAGCGTCTCGGCGTTCAGCAGGCGCTCGCCGATCGCCCGGTCGACGATCCGGTACTTGAGCTCGATCTCCATCGCCGTCTCCGTCATGCCCGGGGGTCCAGGGAGCCGACGCCGGCCCCCGGTCGATGGGGAGCGGCCGGCTCGCGAGCCGACTCCAGGGCGATCGCCTTCATCGCGGCGAAGGTATCGGTGGCGCCCTCGGCGCCGCTGAGCGTCTCGGTCCGCCGCCAGACGGCGTCCGTGCCCAGCTGCCACGAGCGCCGATCGTCGGCCAGCATCACGGTGACGATCTCGGCGATGCGCGCCCTCGCCTCGAGGTCCTCGATCGGCACGACCGCCTCGACCCGCCTGTCGAGGTTGCGCTCCATGAGGTCGGCCGACCCGATGTACCACTCCTCCTGGCCCCCGTTGAGGAAGCCGAAGATGCGCGAGTGCTCGAGGAACTCGCCCACCACCGACCGGATCCGGACCCGCTCGCTCAGACCGGGCACGCCCGGCCGGACCGAGCAGATCCCCCGGACGATGAGGTCGACCTCCACGCCGGCCTGGCTGGCCGCGTAGATCGCCTCGACCGAGGCCGGGTCGACGATCGCGTTGACCTTCAGGACGATCCGGGCCGGATGCCCTGCCCGGGCGAAGCCGATCTCCCGGTCGACCAGGGCCAGGATCCGCGACCGCAGGCTGTGTGGCGCGACGAGCAGTCGCCGGAAATCGCGCTGCCGGGAGAGCCCGGTCAGGACGTTGAACAGGTCGGTCGCATCCGCCCCGAGCTCGGGCCGGCAGGTGAGCAGACCGAGGTCGACGTAGATCCGGGCGGTCTTGGGGTTGTAGTTGCCGGTCCCGATGTGGACGTAGCGCCGCAGGATCGAGCCCTCGCGTCGGACGACCAGGGCCACCTTCGAGTGGGTCTTCAGGCCGACCAGCCCGTACACCACGTGCGCACCGGCCTGCTCCAGCTTGCGCGCCCAGTCGATGTTCGCCTCCTCGTCGAAGCGGGCCTTGATCTCGACCAGGACGACGACCTGCTTGCCCCGCTCGGCCGCCCGGATGAGCTGGTGGACGATGGGCGAGTCGCCCGAGGTGCGATAGAGGGTCTGCTTGATGGTCAGGACGTCGGGGTCCTCGGCGGCCTGGGCGATGAACCGCTCGACGGAGGCGGCGAACGAGTCGTACGGGTGGTGGACCAGGATGTCCCCGGTCCGGATCGCGGCGAAGACGTCAGCCGGCTCATCCTCGTCCGGAGGCATGAGCCGGGAGGGGACCACCGGGGTCCAGGTGGGGATCTGGAGGTCGGGTCGGTCCAGGCCGGCGACCTCCCACAGCCCGGTGAGGTCGAGCATGCCGCTCACCTCGTAGCAGTCGTCCTCGCCGAGACCGATCCCCTCGAGGAGGATGCGCCGGGTCGAATCGGGCATGCTCCGCTCCACCTCGAGCCGGACCGCCTCGCCGAAGCGCCGACGGCGGAGCTCCTCCTCGATGGCGAGCAGGAGGTCGTCCGCCTCGTCCTCCTCGATCGCGAGGTCGGCGTTCCGGGTGACCCGGAACAGGTGGGCGTCGGTGATCTCCATCCCGCTGAACAGGGCGTCGAGGTTGTTGGCGATGACCTGGTCGATGAGGACCCAGGTGTGCGGCTCGACCTCGATCAGCCTGGGCAGGACCGGTGGGACCTTGACCCGGGCGAAGCGTCGCTCGCCAGTCTCCGGGTCGCGCAGACCCACCGCGATCGAAAGGCTCAGCGTGCTGATGTAGGGGAACGGGTGACCGGGGTCCACCGACAGCGGGGTGAGGACCGGGAAGATCTCCTCGAGAAAGCGCTCGCGCAGCCGGGCGTGGTGCTGGGGGATCTTGTTGTAGCGGACGATCGAGATCCCCTCGTCGGCCAGCGCCCGGCGGATCTCGGCGAAGGCCACCGAGTGCTCCGCGACGAGATGGCGGACGACCGTCCGGATACGGGTCAGCTGCTCGGCCGCCGAGAGACCGTCCGGCGAGAGCCGGGCCGAGCGGGCCGCGGCCTGCTGGCGGAGCCCGGCCACCCGGACCTGGAAGAACTCGTCGAGGTTGTTGGCGAAGATGGCCAGGAACTTCACCCGCTCCAGGAGCGGGTTGCGCGGATCCTTCGCCTCGTGGAGCACCCGGGCGTTGAAGTCGAGCCAGGAGAGCTCGCGGTTGATGTAGCGCAGGCCCGCCTTGGTCGGCACGCGTCGCAGCCTGGTCGGCCGTGCTTCAGCCTTCGCGGACCGGGCGGCGGACATCGGGCGTTCGGCTCCTCGGCGCGGGTGAGTGGAGGTGGCCGTGGCACGCGCGCACACCCTCACCCCTGGCCGACAAGCGTAGCACGAGGGGAACGACGCTCCGCGGGTGGCCGGAGGTCCGGGGCCCGGTCGCCGTCAGTCCTCGATCGTCGGCTCCGGGACGGTCAACCTTCGGGCACGTACCGCCGGTCGCCAGAGCCTGGGTCGACGAAGACCCGCATCCGGAGCCCGCTCGTCGGGTCGATGAAGACCTCGCCGGTCCGCTGGAAGCGCGGCTCCGGTGGACCGGACGGCTCGCCGCCCCCCGGCCCCACCGGCGGGTTCGCCCGGTCATGATCGTTCGAGCGATAACGGAAGCGCTCGAACCAGGGGACGATCAGACAGACGATCCCCGGGACGAACAGGAAGAGCGAGCCCGTGACCGAGCCCTTGCCACCCTCGACGAGGACGACCAGGCCGAGGACGATCAGGGCGATACCGAAGACGACCAGGACGAGCCGCGCTGCGCCGATCATCGGGCGTCCCTCCGGCTACTCGAGGACGGGCTGGGTCGCGGCCGCGTCGGGCTCGATGACCACGGCCGTGCCGTAGGCCACGATCTCGGACATCGTGCCGCCCAGCTCCGACGAGTCGAAGCGCATCGAGATGACCGCGTTGGCCCCGGTCAGGCTGGCGTTCTGGACCATCCGGTCGATCGCCTGGCGGCGGGTGTCCTCGAGCAGTGAGGTGTATTCGTGGATCTCGCCGCCGACGAGCGAGCGCAGGCCGGCCGCCAGGTTGCCGGCCAGACCCCGGCTCCGGACCACGAGGCCGAAGACCTGGCCTTTCGTCTCGACCACGCGATGGCCCGAGACGTACGGCGTGGTGGTGATGATCATCTCGATCCTCCTGGCGTGGGGCCGGGTTCGCCGGTCCCGCTGTGACCGACGTGGTCCGGACGACCGATCGTCGGGCGACCCTCCGCGGTTCGGCGTGCGGCGCACTCGGCGCAGGGGCACATCGAGCGCAGGAGGGTGAACGGGTAGTAGCCGGTATGGTGACCGTCGCCCCAGGTCGGCGCCAGGGCGTACTGGCCGACGAGCTGGACATCCACGAGACGGGTCTGGTCCGTGGTCAGCTCCGGGGCGCTGTCGAGCCAGCCCGGCAGGCCCGCCTCGCCCCGGCAATAGGCGCACGGGCAGAGCCAGCGCAGGGTGACCGCGTCGTAGGCGGTCAGGTGCTCGTCGCGCCAGGCGATCGCGAGGCTGCCGGCGGCCCGGTCGGCGTGGATCCGCGCCGGTGTCGCGAGGGCGGGCGCGGTCGAGGGGGGCTGGGCTGTGGCGTCGGGGCTCATGGCTCGATTGTAGGCCAGCCGGGTGACCTAGCCGTCCGGCCCTCGAGGTGACCCGAACGTCCCGGGGACGGTCCGGGGCGCCGGGTCTATCCTCGCCCCATGACCCTCATCGTCGACCGCCTGGTGAAGCGGTTCGGTACGGTCGTCGCGCTCGACGGCATGGACTTCCGTGTCGAGCCCGGCCAGATCTTCGGGTTCCTCGGCGCGAACGGGGCCGGCAAGACCACGACGATCCGGATCGTCCTGGGGCTGCTCCACCCGGATTCCGGGTCGACCAGCTGGCGTGGGACGCCGACCTCCGAGCTGCCCCGACGGACCTGGGGATACCTGCCCGAGGAGCGCGGCCTGTACCCCCGGATGCGGGTCCTGGACCAGCTCGTCTTCTTCGCCGGACTCCACGGGGTGGAGCCGGCGGCCGCCCGGCGGACCGTCCTCGAGTGGCTCGAGCGGCTGCGGATCGCCGACGCCGCGGGTCGCCGGACCGACGAGCTGAGCAAGGGCAACCAGCAGAAGATCCAGTTCATCGCGGCGATCGTCCACGATCCCGAGGTCCTGATCATGGACGAGCCGTTCAGCGGACTCGACCCGGTCAACAGCTCGCTCCTCCGGGCCGCCTTCCACGAGATGCGCGACCGGGGCAAGACGCTCATCTTCTCGACCCACCAGATGGAGACGGTCGAGGCGCTGTGCGAGACGCTGGTCATCGTCGACCGCGGGCGGGTCGTGGTCGGCGGCACGATCCGCGAGGTCAAGCGAGCATCGGGCCGCCAGGTGGTCCGGCTGGCCGTCGACGGGGACGGCCGGGCCGACGACCGGCTGGCCTGGCTCGACGCCTTCCCCGGGGTCCGGGTCACCCGGCCGGGGGCCGAGTACGTCGAGCTGACGGTTCCCCGGGAGCTCGACCCGGAGCTCATCCTCCGGGCGGCCATGGAACGCGGAGACCGGGTGACCAGGTTCGAGATCGCCGACCCGTCGCTCGAGGAGATCTTCATCGAACGGGTCGGGATCCGACCGGGCGACGAGGTCGAGCTGGCGACGCCGGGCCCGATGCTCGCACCGAGCGTCGTCGCCGGCGACGGTCCCGGCGCGAGCGTCGTCGCTGCGCCTTCGGAGAGCGGTCGGTGAGTGGCGACCGGCGCAATGCCGTGCTCATCGCGCGACGCGAGTACCTCGACCGGGTGAGGACCCGATCATTCGTGGTCGCCTCGGCCATCCTGGCCGTGATCGCCATCGGGATCTCGCTGGCCCCGCTCGGATTGCGCTACCTGGATCGCGGGTCCATCGTCCGGATCGGGATCGTCTCGAGCGAGGCGGCCGTCGCGGAGCGGACGATCGAGACCCTAGGCTCGATCCTCGACGCGACGCCGCCGGGATCGGATCCGGCGACGACTCCGAAGCACTATCGGTTCGACCGCCAGGCCGATATCGAGACGGGTGTCGGCGAGCTGGAACGGGGCGCCCTCAACGCCCTGCTCATCGCCGAGCGGCGCGCCGACGGCGGTCTCGCCTTCACCCTGCGCACCCCTCAGTCGTCGACCAGCGCACTGAGCCAGCTCCTCCAGTTCGGCTCGTTCGGCGTGGGCGTCCTCGACTGGTCGGCTCGGGTCGACCAGAGCTCAGGTCCGAAGTTCACCCTGCCGTCCTACGAGGTGATCAGCACCACCGAGGCCGCCGGCGCCAAGGTGGACGCGGTCGCGGTGGCCAGCCGGACCGTTCTCGCGACGGTCCTCATCGTCCTCATCTTCGTGACCCTGACCATCTACGGGATGTGGGTCGCGACCAGTGTCGCCGCCGAGAAGAGCAGCCGGGTGATGGAGCTCCTGATCAGCGCCGCCACGGCCCGTCAGCTCCTCGTCGGCAAGGTGTTCGGGGTCGGCGGCGCCGGGCTCACCCAGTACGTGGCGATCGTCATCCCGGCGTCGATCGTGATCGCCCTCCAGGACGGTCTGGCCAGCGCCGTCCTCGGATCGGGGGGCGCCGGCGCCGGGGCGCCGCTGGTCGGGCTGAGCCTGCCGATCCTGGCCGCCTACGGGACGTTCTTCATCCTGGGGTTCATCCTGTACGCCCTCATCTACGCAGCGGCTGGGTCCTTCGTCAGCCGCCAGGAGGACGTCCAGCAGCTGGCCCTGCCGCTGAGCCTCCTGTCGATGGCCAGCTACGTCGCGGCGATCGCCGCGCTCGGCAGCATCGGCTCGAGCTGGGTGGTCGTCCTGTCGTTCGTGCCCTTCTCCAGCCCGTTCGTCATGCTCGCCCGGATCATGCTCGGACACGTCGCTCCGTGGGAGGTCGCCCTGTCGATCGGGATCCTGGTCGCGAGCAGCGTCGTCGTCCTGTCGATCGCCACCCGGATCTACGCCAACGGGGTCATCCTCTACGGGCAGCGGCCGAGCTTCCGGGACTTCCTGCGGGCTGCCCGGGTCGCCCCGCGCTGATCGCCCCGGGCCGGTGGATCGGGACAGGCCGGTCTGCCCGAGCCCTAATCGCCCTCGAGGGGCAGGCGCTGGATGAGGGCCAGGATGGGCGCCGTGGCCGGCTCGGGGCCCTCGGAGGACCCGGTCGGATCCGGAGCGGGCACCCGCCCCGTGGCCTCACCGGGCGCGGCGGTGGTCGGGATGAGGCGCCACAGCCGGCTCCGGACCCCGGGCAGGTACGGACTGCGCCGATGACGGGCGATGGTGGCCGGGATGCCCTGGACGCCGGCCGCCGCGTGAAGGGCCCGACCCTCGCCCGGGATCGCCGGCACGACGAGGAGCGGACCGCCGGGCTCGACGATCCGCCGGAGCGTATCGCGACGTCGCTCGAGGGGCTCGCCGAGGAGCGGCCGACCGTCGAGCGCGACGAGGTCGAAGGCCAGGTAGATGACCGGGCCGCCCGGACGCCCGGCCAACCGCTCGGCCAGGGTCCGCGCATCGGGTCGACCGGCCCCGTCCACCGCGACCAGGCAGCCGTCCATGACCGCCGTGCGTCCGCCCAGGCGGCCGATGAGCCCGCCAGGACCGGCCAGCTCCGGCAGGACCCCGGCGACGTCCTCGCCCCGGCGGACCGCGATCCGGACCGAGCCGGCTCCGGTCGCTGCCTCGAGCTCGACCGTGGCGAAGGCGCGCTCGCCGCCCCACCACGGCTCGAACAGGTGGTCGCTGTCGTCGAATGGCTCGGCCACGGTCTGCGGGAGCATCGGCCGGAGGTCGGCGGGCAGCCCCGGGCGTTCGGCATCGAGATCCAGGCTGAGCTGGTCCGTCCGGTCGCTCATGTGGCCCGATGGTAGTCGCTAGACTCGGGCCATGACCGACCCCACCACGCTCCGTGCCCCGCTTCCGGACGACCTCTACCGGTTCGCGATCCCCACCGACCCACGGCTCTCGCCGGCCGGCGACCTGGTCGTCTTCACCCTCCAGACCGTGGCCCCGGCCCGGGACGGCTACCGCCACGCCCTGTGGGCCGTGCCGGCCGACGGATCGGCCTCGGCCCGGCGCCTGACCATCGGCGCTCGGCATGACCGGGCCGCCCGGTTCTCACCCGACGGTCGGACCCTGGCCTTCCTGTCCGACCGCCGGCTCATCGCGGAGGAGCTCCCCGGGGCGCCGGACGATCGCGAGGATGCGGTCCAGGTCCACCTCCTCCCGCTCGACGGGCCGGGCGAGGCGCGCCGACTGACCGATCTCCCGCGCGGCGTCGACGGGCTGGCCTGGTCCCCCGACGGTCGTCGGCTGGCGGTGCTCAGCGCCTCGCTCGGGGCGACCCGGGCGGAGGACGCCCGGCGTCGCGGCCGGTCGTCCAGGCCACCGGCCCCGGGATCGCCGCCGCCGTCCGACTACCACTACCTCGACCGGCTGCGCTCGATGCTCAACGGCGCCGGGTTCGTCTACCCGCTCGTCCAGCAGCTCTGGATCGTCGATGTGGAGACGGGCGAGACCCGCCGCCTGACCGACCTGCCGGCCTCGGCCGAGGCGCCGACCTGGTCGCCGGACGGGACGAGGATCGCCTTCGCGGCCGACCTCGACCGGAACCGCGACCTGCGCTGGCGGAGCGATGTCCACGTGGTCGACGTCACGACCGGCGGTCGGACCCGGATCACCGATGGCGGCATCTTCGGCGCCCCGGTCTGGCTGCCCGACGGCGAGCGGCTGGCGGTGATCGGGAACCGGCTGCCCGCCCGCGCCGGCAGTCGGAACGACCTGTGGCTGTTCGCGGCGGACGGCTCCGAGAGTGGCCCGACCGACGGGCGGAACCTCTCCGCCCGGCACGACCTGATGCCCGGCTCGGCGATGAACAGCGACCTCACGATCGGCGAGGAGGCCCACCTGGCGGTGACCTCCGACGGCAGCGCGATCCTCTTCAGCGCCCCCATCGAGGGCGCCTACGAGCTCTGGCGGCTGACCCTGGCCGACGGCTCGGTCGAGCGGCTCACCGAGGGTCGCCATTACCTCTCCGGCTGGCACGCGGTGGCTGCTCCCTCGGTCGGTCGAGGCCGGGCGCCCGGGGGCGACCGGATCGCGGTCGTGCGCTCCTCGCCGACCGAGCTGCCCGACGTCCACGTCCTGGACGTCGGAGCCGGGCGGGCCCGCGGGAGCCGCTCCCCGCACCGGGTCACCGACCTGAACCGGGAGGCGCTGGCCGGGGTCGCCCTGGTCGAGCCGGAGACGCGCTGGTCCACCGTCGAGGCCTGGCGGGTCCAGGGCTGGCACGTCCCGGCCGGGTCAGCGGGGGAGCCCGGCGCGTCGGCCCGACGCCCGGCGCCTCTGGTCCTCGAGATCCACGGCGGCCCCCATACCCTCTACGGCTGGTCGCCGTCCTGGGAGTTCCAGTGCCTGGCCGGAGCGGGGATCGGCGTCTGGTATGCCAATCCGCGAGGGTCGGAAGGCTACGGGCAGGCGTTCAACGCCGGCAACTTCCGAGACTGGGGATACGGGCCGACCCGGGACGTCCTGGCCGGGGTGGACGCGCTGGTGGCGGACGGGATCGCCGATCCGGACCGCCTCGGAGTGACCGGCGGCTCGTACGGCGGCTACCTGACGAGCTGGATCGTGGGCCACGACCAGCGCTTCCGGGCCGCCATCTCGTGCCGCTCGGTCAACGACCTCACCAGCCAGATGATGACCGGCGACATCGCCGGCCCCGAGTTCGGGCGGATGGAGCTGGGCGCCGCACCGTGGGAGGACCGGGACCTCTACCGGGAGCTGTCGCCGATCACCCACGCCGAGGCCATCCGGACCCCGCTCCTCATCCAGCACGCCGAGAACGACCTGCGGACGCCGATCGGCCAGGGCGAGGAGCTGTTCACGATCCTGCGCTCGCTCCGCCGGCCGGTCCGGATGATGCGGGTCCCGGTCGAGACCCATGAGCTGACCCGGTCCGGCACGCCCTTCCGGCGGGTCGAGAACCTGGTCCAGATCGGCGCCTGGTTCCGCCACTTCCTCGTCGACGGGAAGCGGGGTCTGCCGGCCAAGCCGCGAGAACGCGCCGGGAAGTGATCCGGACGTGGTGCGAGCCGGCCGGGAACGGCCGGGCGAGCGGGCCATACGGCGCCGCGGGGCCGTTCCGGGAGCCGGCCGGGGCCCGGTGTATCCTGACGACCCGATGACCACGAGGGCCGCAGCGTGACGACGATCCAGCACCGGGACACGTTCGCCCGGGAGCGGGCGAACGAGCTCATCCGGGCCGTCGACGGGCGGGCGGGCTCGCTGGGCAGCCTCCTCGGACGGGTGCCGCCGGTCGACCGAGTCGGGGTGGACGAGCGGGTCGCCGCGCTCCAGAAGCGCTCGATCAAGAAGGCCTCCAAGCTGTGGGCCCTCGACATGACGATCCGGATGATCGACCTGACCACCCTCGAGGGGAAGGACACCCCGGGCAAGATCCGGGCCCTGTGCGTCAAGGCGATCCACCCTCAGCCCGGCGATCCGACGATTCCCCACGTGGCGGCGATCTGCGTCTATCCCGCGCTCGTGGCCGAGGCCCGCGAGGCCCTGGGGACGTCCGGGGTCCGGGTCGCCAGCGTCGCGACCGGCTTCCCGAGCGGCCAGACCTTCCTCGACGTCAAGCTGGCCGAGACCCGCCAGGCGGTGGAGGCCGGCGCCGACGAGGTCGACATGGTCATCGACCGGGGAGCCTTCCTGTCGGGCGACTACTACACGGTCTTCGAGGAGATCGTCGCCGTGAAGGAGGCCAGCGGGCCGGCCCATCTCAAGGTCATCCTCGAGACCGGTGAGCTCGAGACCTACGACAACGTCCGCCGGGCGAGCGTCCTGGCGATGGCCGCCGGCGCCGACTTCATCAAGACCTCGACCGGCAAGGTGAGCCCGGCGGCGACCCTCCCGGTCACCCTGGTCATGCTCGAGGCGATCCGCGAGTTCGAGCGGGCGACCGGCCGGGTCGTCGGGATGAAGCCGGCCGGCGGGATCCGCACCGCCAAGGAGGCGATCCAGTACCTGGTGGTCCTCTACGAGACGCTCGGGCCGCGCTGGATGACCCCGGACCGCTTCCGCTTCGGCGCCTCGTCGCTGCTCAACGACGTCCTGATGCAGATCGAGAAGGAGCGGACGGGCCGCTACCAGGGCCCGGACCACTTCACCCTCGACTAGGAGCGCCGCCGATGACCGTCGCCCGCCGGACGATCCCGCTCCTCCGGGTGACCGGCTCTCATCACGAGGTCGGACGGGCCCTCGGGGCGGCGACCACAGCGGTCCTGCGCGAGGCGGTCGCCTTCGACGCCGCGCTCCCGGCGGGCCGGAGCCGGGCGGAGCAGCTGGCCCTGGCGGAGCGGTACCGTTCCGCGACGCTCGGAGCGACCCCCTGGCTGGTGGCCGAGATCGACGGCGCGGCCGAGGGCGCCGAGGTCGACCCGCTCGCCCTCTTCGCGGCCTCGATCGAGGAGATCTGGACCGTCCGGCCGTCCCAGGTCGGGGTGGGTGGGATGGGCCGGATGCGTCCGGTCCGGGGTCGCTGCTCGGACCTCGTCGCGGTCCCGCCGGCCACCGCCGACGGTCACGCCTGGGTGGCCCACAACAACGACCTGTCGCCGTCCAGCGAGGCGCACGTCGTCGCCGTGGAATGGCGGGTTCCGGACGAACCGGTCGTGTTCAGCCTCGGGATCGGGCCGTGGATCAGCGTCGGCTGGAACGACGCCGGGCTCTCGCTGACCGGCAACGAGCTGGCCCCGAACGACGAGCGGATCGGCATTCCCCGGCTGCTGATGGTCCGCGAACAGCTGACCGCCCGAACGGTGGACGAGGCCGTGACGATGGCCCTCCGACCCGACCGGGCCTCCTCGTACAACACCGTCTTCGTCGACCGGGCCGGGCGGGTCGCCGACGTCGAGGGCTCGGCGACGGACGCCGCGGTGGTCGGCGCCTCGGACCGCGGGACGCTCGCCCACACGAACCATTATGTCTGCGCGGCGATGCTCGGCTACG
Organism: uncultured Chloroflexia bacterium; assembly: GCA_963809595.1. Lineage (GTDB taxonomy): Bacteria > Chloroflexota > Limnocylindria > Limnocylindrales > CSP1-4 > Chersky-267. The sequence continues at coordinate 931,284 of CAWEKG010000004.1, forward strand.
AGGGCGACCCGGCCTACGCCCTCAGCTCCGACGTGCGCTACCGGCGGGCCCTGGCCCTGCTCGACGAAGCGACCGGGACCGACCCGGGCAGCCCCGGCGCGGTCACCCCCGAGGCCCTCCGAGCGATGCTGGCCGACCACGCCACCGAGCCTTCGCTCTGCCGGCACCCGCGTCCGGACGGTGGCGACGCCGACTCGGTGACCGTCTTCTGGTCGGTCGCCGACGTCACGGCCGGGGAGATCCGCTACGGTCTCGGCCGGCCGTGCGAGCTCGGCGAGGAGCGCTACCGTTTCGCCTGAGGGCTCGGCTCAGCGACCGGCCGACCGGGCCGCCCGGTACCACGGGATCGTCAGTCGCTCGGCCAGGCTGACGAGGGCCCAGAGGGCCAGGGTCAGGAGGGCGGTGAGCAGGATCGCGGCGAAGACGAGGTCGGTCCGGAAGAGGTTCTTCGAGAGGACGATCCAGATCCCCAGGCCGTCGACGGCCCCGACCGCCTCGCCGAAGATCGCCCCCACCACCGCGTAGGTCACCGCGATCCGGAGGCCCGTGAAGAACGCCGGGAGTGCCCCCGGAAGACGCAGCTTCAGGAGCTGGTCGCGACGGCTCGCCCCAAACGAGGAGAGGAGCTCGGTCGCCTCCCGGCTGGCGCCGGCGAGCCCGTCGAGAAGAGCGACCGTGACCGGGAAGAAGGTCACCAGGACGACCACCAGGACCTTGGGCAGGAGGCCGAGTCCGAACCACAGGAGGAAGAGCGGGGCGATCGCCACGATCGGGATCGTCTGCGAGGTCACGAGCACGGGATAGACCGCCCGCCGGACCCAGCCGACCTGGTCCATGACCAGCGCGACCGCGACGGCGAAGACGACGGAGACGCTGAACCCCATGACCGTCTCGACGAGGGTCGTCAGCGTGTGGCCGGCTGCCGCAGCGCGAGCATCCCAGAGGGCCGACAGGATCCGCGACGGCGCAGGCAGGACGAGCGGATCCACCGCCAGCCAGCGGCAGCCGATCTCCCAGGCGAGGACGAGCAGGGCCAGGAGCCCGAGGGCCGGGGCCGCCCGACGCACCGCCTGCCCGCCGGTGTCGCGGATGTCGGCGTCCGTCCCCGACCCGTCGCCCGCGCCGCCGGTCACGGCAGGTAGTCGTTCGTGAACCAGGTCGAGAAGTCGGGCTTCGCCGGGAGCGGTTTGCCGTCAGGACCGGCTAGCAGCCCGGTGTCGTAGAGAAACCCGGAGAAGCCGGCCCACCGCCCCGCCGTCTGGCGTCCGACCCGTCCGTCGCCGTCGACGTAGAGCTTGTGTTCGGCGAGGTAGGTGGCCGAGTCGGTCGGGAGCTTGGGGTTCGCGTCGAAGACGCCCGGGTTCGCCCCGATGAGCAGGGCCGAGGCCGCCGCCGGATCCGCTGCCGCGAGCTCGAACCCGCGGACCGTGGCGGCCAGGAAGCGTCGGGCCACGTCCGGGTGAGTCGTCAGCCAGTCGTCGTTGCAGACGAGGACCACGGCATACGAATCGGGCAGCCCGTAGTCGGTGAAGGCGAAGGTCCGGAGCTTGACCCCGCGCTCGGCGGCCTCGAGGGCCTCCCAGGCGCTGTAGGTGATCGTGAAGTCGGCCTTGCCGCCGTAGAGCGCCTCGTACGCGGCCGTGTCGAGAGTGGCCGTCCGGAAGTCGCCTTTGCCGCCGTCGGCCTTGATGACGGCCTGGAGCTCGGGGACCTCCTGGGGCAACCCGAAGCCGGCGTAGAGCTTGCCGTCGAGGTCGCGCGGCCGGGTCACCGAGCCGTCGTCGCGGACCGCGATCTCGGTGGCGGTGTGCTGGAGGATCGCCATCACCGAGCGCTCTCTCGCGCCCGCCGCGATCGCGAACGTCGCGCCCTCCTGGGTGCTGATCCCGCATTCGGCGCCACCGGCCGAGACGAGCGTCTCGGGGCTCGTGCTCGCGTAGGGCAGCACCTGGAGGTCGATCGCTCCATCGCGGTACCAGCCGTTCTGCCGGGCGACGTAGAAGCCGGTGTGGTTCGTGTTCGGGGTCCAGTCGAGGGCGAGGCGAACGGTCGCCGTCGGCGGGACCACGGTCGCGCTCGCGGCAGGCGGGATCGCCCCCGCGGACGTGGTCGCGACCGGTGACGCGGGCGCCGTGCCGGAAGGGCCGCCCGGCGACGTGCCGGCGCTCGGCGAGCAGGCCGCGACGACGAGGACGAGCACGGCGACGACGCCGATGAGCGAGGGACGAGACACGCGGCCGACGACCTCCGATGCGAACGAGAACGCCGCTCCCGGGGTGGTCCGGGAACGGCGTCGAGTCGGCGATCTGCCTGCTTCCTACACCGGTACGAGCCGGATCAGGTTCGGCGGGTCTGTGGTCGAGCCACACTCTCAGCGCGTTCGCGCTCCCCGGAGGCGTATTCGGTTGTGCTCCGAGTCTACACCAGGCCGCGAGCGACCCGACCACGGGCCTTCGCCGACGACCGGGGTCCGGCGCCCCGTCCGGCGTCCCCGGACCCGGTGCCATAATGACCCGGACGATGACCACCGAGACCCGACGCCCGTCGACCTCCCCCGTGACCCGCGACGGCGGGCGCGCCCCGAACAGCTGGGGCTTCGGCGACGGGCAGGCGATCCCCTGGGAGTACGCGCCGGCGCCCGAATCACGCGAGATCGTGCACCTGCGTGAGCGCTACGGCCTGTTCATCGGCGGGCGTGAGGTCCCGGCGTCGGACGGGGCGACCTTCGCCAGCGTCGACCCCGCGACCGAGGAGACGCTCGCCGACGTCGCCCGGGCCACCCCCGCCGACGTCGACCGGGCCATCCGCTCGGCGCGCCGGGCCACCGGGAGCAGCTGGGGCCGGCTGCCCGGCCGGGAGCGGGCAAAGTACCTCTTCCGGATCGCCCGGATCCTCCAGGAGCGGAGCCGCGAGTTCGCGGTCCTCGAGAGCATGGATTCGGGCAAGCCGATCAAGGAGAGCCGCGACGTCGACGTGCCCCTGGCGGCGGCCCACTTCTGGTACTACGCCGGCTGGGCGGACAAGCTCGACTACGCCTTCCCGGGCCGGGCCGCCCGGCCGCTCGGCGTGGCCGCCCAGGTCATCCCCTGGAACTTCCCGCTGCTCATGCTCAGCTGGAAGATCGCCCCGGCCCTGGCCGCCGGCAACACCGTGGTCCTCAAGCCGGCCAGCACGACGCCGCTCACCGCGCTCCTCTTCGCCGAGGTCTGTCGCCAGGCCGACCTGCCCCCGGGTGTCGTCAACATCGTGACCGGCCCGGGCGAGATCGGGATGACGTTGGTGACCCATCCCGGCGTGGACAAGGTGGCCTTCACCGGCTCGACGGCCGTCGGCAAGCTCATCGCCAAGGGCATCGCAGGACAGGGCAAGGCGCTCACCCTGGAGCTCGGCGGCAAGGCCGCCAACATCGTCTTCGACGACGCTCCCCTCGACCAGGCCGTGGAGGGTGTGGTCAACGGGATCTACTTCAACCAGGGCGAGGTCTGCTGCGCCGGCTCGCGGCTGCTCGTCCAGGAGTCGATCGCGGGGACGCTCATCGAGAAGCTCAAGGACCGGCTCTCGACGATCCGGGTGGGCGACCCGCTCGACAAGAACACCGACGTCGGGGCGATCAACTCGAAGGCCCAGCTCGAGAAGATCACCGAGCTGGTGGCCAGCGGGGTGGCCGAGGGCGCGGAGCTCTACCAGCCCGCCTGCGACCTGCCCGAGCGCGGGTACTTCTTCCGCCCGACCCTGTTCACCAACGTCGCCCAGAGCCACCGGATCGCCAAGGAGGAGATCTTCGGGCCGGTCCTCGCCAGCCTGACCTTCCGGACGCCGGAGGAGGCGATCGAGAAGGCCAACAACACGCCCTACGGGCTCTCGGCCGGGATCTGGACCGACAAGGGCAGCCGGATCCTGATGATGGCCCAGCGGATGCGGGCCGGCGTCGTGTGGGCGAACACGTTCAACAAGTTCGACCCGACCAGCCCGTTCGGCGGCTACAAGGAGTCCGGGTTCGGACGCGAGGGCGGGCTCCACGGCCTGCTCGCCTACGTCCGCCTGGAGGACCGCTGACCGTGGCCACGGACGGGCGCGGGACGACCTCCCGGATCGACGTCCGGAAGACCTACAAGCTGTACATCGGCGGGGCGTTCCCGCGGACCGAGTCGGGTCGGACGTACCTCGTGAGCGGACCGGGTGGACGGCCGCTGGCCAACGCCTGCCGCGCCTCGCGCAAGGACGTCCGGGACGCGGTCCGGGCCGCCCGCAAGGCGTTCGAGCCGTGGGCCGCCCGGACGGCGATGAACCGCGGCCAGATCCTCTACCGGGTGGCCGAGCTGATGGAGGGCCGGCGCGACCAGTTCGTGGCCGAGGTCGCCGCGGGGGAGGGGCTCACCCGGACGGGCGCCGGGCGCCGTCGTCGACCACTCCATCGACCGCTGGGTCTGGTACGCGGGCTGGGCCGACAAGCTCGGCCAGGTCCTCGGCAACTCGAACCCCGTCGCCGGGCCGTACTTCAACTTCACGATCCCCGAGCCGACCGGCGTGGTCGGGGTCGTCGCGCCGGAGCGGTCGTCGCTGCTCGGGCTCGTCAGCCGGCTCGCCCCGGCCATCGTCAGCGGCAACGTGGCGGTCGTCGTCGCCTCGGAGACCCGGCCGCTCGCCGCGGTCACCCTGGCCGAGGTCCTCGCCACCTCGGACGTGCCCGGCGGCGTGCGTCAACATCGTGACCGGGCTCAAGGCCGAGCTCGGACCGGTCCTGGCCGCTCACGTCGACGTCGACGCGATCGACACCTGGGGTGTCGACCCGGACGCCCAGGCCGCCATCGAGGTCGCCGCCGCGGACAGCGTCAAGCGCCTCGCCCGCCGGCCGGCGCGGCGTCGCCGACGCCCGGTTCGACTGGACCGACGACCGCGCCGCCCAGCGTCCCGAGTGGATCGCCGCCTTCCTGGAGATGAAGACGGTCTGGCATCCGATCGGCGCCTGAGACGGCCGGGGCGCGGGTGGCCGGGGCGGCTCGGGTCGAGCGACGGACCTACGTCAACGTCCCGCCACGGGCCGTCTGGGCGACGCTCCACGACCCGGCGGCCCAGGACGTCCTCTACCCCGAGCTCCGGCTCGGCCCGCCGGCGGGGAGCTGGCCGGCCGCCGGTGCGACCCGCCCGGCGCGACTGCGTACTGGGTCTCCTGCGCACGAGCGTCCGGCTCGAGAGCCTGGAGGCGCGGCCGGAGAGCCGCTTCCGCTGGATCCTCGTCGGCGACGGGATCCGGCTCGAGCGCTCGCTGGGCGATCGAGACCGGCGCCGCCGGCGGCACCCGGGTGATCGCGGCCGCCGACCTCCAGACGAGCGGTCGCTGGGTGGAGAGCCTCGTCCGGCTCGGTCGGGGCTCGGCCGTTTCGCTGGTCGAGACGCACCTGCGGATCCTCAAGGAGATGGCCGAGGGCGGCGTTCGATGATCGCCGCCGGCGGCCGCTGATGCCCCCGGCGGTCCTCGGGCTCCTCGTCGCCGCGGCGATCCTCCACGCCGGCTGGAACATCCTCCTCAAGACCGCCAGCGATCCGCTCCGGACCGCCGGCCGGGGGATGCTCGTCGGGGCGATCGTCCTCCTGCCGGTCGGGGCCGTCGGCTGGCTGGCGGTCGGTCGACCGGCGATCCCGACCGAGGCCTGGCTCCTGGCGATCGGCTCGGGGGTGCTCGAGGCGATCTACTTCGGGCTCCTCTCGGGGGCCTACTCGCGGGGCGACCTCTCGCTCGTCTACCCGATCGCCCGGGGGACGGCGCCGGTCATCGCGGTCTTCGTGGGGATCGTCTTCCTGGGCGAGCGCCTGGGCGTCCAGGGGACGATCGGCGTCGCGCTCCTGCTGGCGGGGATCCTCGTCGCTCCAGCGGCCGTGGGCCGTCCTCCGCGGCTCGGCCACGATGTCCCGCCGGACGCGCGAGGCGGTCTGGCTGGCGGTCGCGACCGGGGTCGCCATCGCCTCCTACTCGGCGGTCGACCTGATCGGCGCCCGGCTCATCCCGCCGTGGCTCTACGCGACGCTGATCTGGACCTTCACCGCGGTCTTCCTGCGTCGGCGGGATCGCCCTGGTCGACCGCCGACGCCGCGCGCCGGCCGAGCTGGCCCTGGCCTCGGTCGCCGCGGTCACCGAGACCGACACGCTCGACCCGACGACGTACCCGACGGCCGACCCGTCGGCCGGATCCGGCCGACCCGGGACCGCCGGCCCGGGCCGTCCGGCTGGGGACGAGCCGCGGTCGGCGGGCTCGTGACCGTCGTCGCCTACCTGCTCGTCCTGGTCGCCTACGTGTTCGCCCCGCTGACGGCGGTCGCGCCGGTCCGCGAGTCGGCCATCGTCCTCGGTCACCGGCTGGGGCTCGTTCCGGCTCGGCGAGGCGGCCTCACGTCGGGCCGCCCTGGCGCCGGCTCGCCGCCGGCGGCCGTCATCGTCGTCGGCGCGTTCCTGCTCGCGACCGAGGGCTGACGACGGATCCCTCCCGGGCGGCCCGGTCGCGGCGAACGCCGGCTCCGGGTCAGGCGCTCGGCGGACCCTCGGCCGGAACCGTGACCTGGGCCGGGGAGGGGGCGTGACCGGGCTCCGCCCGAAGAGCTGCGCCGCCCGAAGCGGCTGTTGACCAGGCCGACACCGGTCAGGATGACCGCCGTCCCGACGATCGTCCGGAGGTCGATCGACCTCGCCCAGGACCAGCAAGCCCGAGGACGATCGCCGACGATCGGCATGACGTAGGTGATGAGCGACATCCGGGTCGGCCCGAGGACGTGGACGAGCCGGAAGTAGATGAGGTAGGCGAGCGCCGAGCCGAAGACGCCCGAGCCAGACGACCGCGAAGAGGGCCGAGGGCGTCGTCGGGCAGCTGGATCGGCGATTCGAAGACGAGGGCCAGGACGCGTGACCGCGACGAGGGCGATCGCCGACCTGGAAGAACGCCGGCACGGTCGGGTGCAGGCCGCGCATCTTGAGCCGGACGAAGACGTTGCCGATCGCGTACGACAGCGACGACAGGACGATCGCCATCTCGCCCGATGAGCTGGTCGCTGCCGCCGCCGCCGAGACCGCGGCCGAGCAGGATGACGACGCCGCCGAAGCCGATGATCAGCCCGACCAGCCGGTTGAGGGTGATCGCCTCCTCGGCCAGGGCCAGCGAGGCGATGACGATCGTGAACAGCGGCGTCGTGGCCTGGAGGATCGCCGCCAGGTTCGAGGGTCGATGAAGCGCTCGCCCCAGGTGATCAGGCTGAACGGCAGGACGATGTTGAAGAAGGCCATGACCACGAGCTTCCCGTAGGTCGACCGCTCGCGGGGCAGCGGCGCCTTCGAGTAGCGGAGCGCGACGGCCAGGACCAGCGCGCCGAAGAACAGCCGGCAGGCGATCAGGGTGAACGGGGCGAGCGTCTCGATCCCGATCTTGATGAACAGGTAGCTGCTGCCCCAGAAGAGGGAGAGCAGCCCGAACAGGAGCCAGTCGCGGGTGGTCGGTCGGGACGTCATCGGGTTCCTCGAGCGGTGATCGACAGATGATAGCGTGCGTTGGCCTAACTGGATAGGCCAAAATGCTGGTGGCAGCTGGGCCTGGTAGAGGAACCCGCCGGCCGCGCCATCGGTTGCATCCCCGTCCCGGTACGATGAGCGACCTGACGACGATGGAGGCACGATGAAGCTCTGGGGCGGCCGGTTCTCGGAGGGCAACGACCCGCGCGTCGCCGACTTCACCCGCTCGATCGAGGTGGACGCCGCCCTGGCCCTCGACGACCTCGACGGCTCGATCGCCCACGTCCGCGGGCTCGGCCGAGCGGGACTGCTGACCGCCGCCGAGGTCGAGACGCTCGTCGCCGGGCTGGGTGGCCTGCGGGCCGAGGTCGAGGCCGGCACGCTCGCCTGGGACCCCGCCCTCGAGGACGTCCACATGAACCTCGAGGCCGCCCTCGGTGCGCGGATCGGGCCCGTGGCCGGGAAGCTCCACACCGGCCGCTCCAGGAACGACCAGGTGGCCACCGACCTGCGGCTCTGGCTGCGCCGGACGATCGACGCGCTCGATGCTGCCGTCGTCGACCTCGAACGGGCGCTCGTCGGGCTGGCCGAGCGAGACGGCGACGCCGTCCTGCCGGGGACGACCCACATCCAGCCGGCCCAGCCGGTCCTCCTCGCCCACCACCTGCTGGCCTACGTCGAGATGCTCGAGCGCGATCGCGGCCGGCTGGCCGACTGCCGACGCCGGGCGAACGTCTCGCCCGCTCGGGGCCGGGGCCCTGGCCGGGGCCGGCTTTCCGCTCGATCGGGCGGCGACCGCCCAGGAGCTCGGGTTCGACGGGGTGACCGCGAACTCGCTCGATGCGGTCTCGCGACCGGGACTTCGCGGTCGAGTTCCTGGCCGGCAGCGGCGCTGGCGATGGTCCACCTCAGCCGCTTCGCCGAGGAGCTCACCTGGTGGTCGAACCCGCGGTTCGGGTTCGTCCGGCTGGCCGACGCCTTCTCGACCGGCAGCTCGATGATGCCGAACAAGAAGAACCCCGACCCGGCCGAGCTCGTCCGCGGTCGCGCCGCCCGGGTCATCGGCTCGCTGGCCGGGATGCTCGCCCTGCTCAAGGGACTGCCGCTGGCCTACCAGCGCGACCTCCAGGAGGACAAGGCGCTCGCTGTTCGATGCGGCGGCCACGCTCGAGGCCTCGCTCGGGGTGATGGCCGGGATCGTCGACACCCTGGCGGTCGACCGCGGCCGCGATGCGGGACGCCGCCGAGGAGGGCTTCACCACCGCGACGGCCGTCGCCGACGCGCTCGTCCGGGAGGGCGTCCCGTTCCGGTCCGCCCACCACGTGGTCGGCGCGCTCGTCGCCGAGGCAGAGCGGGCCGGGGTGCGCCTCGTCGAGCTCGACGACGCCACGATCCAGGCGGCGTTGCTGGCGAGCGAGGACCCCACCGCGGTCGTCATGGCGGCGGACGGCGGCGTCGGCGAGCTGATCCGGGCGTCAGCCTCGATCGAGGGCGCGCTTGCCGCCTGCGACGTCGTGGGCGGGACCGCGCCGGAACGGGTCGCGGCGGCTCTGGCGACCGCTCGTGCCCGCCTGAAAGCGGAAGGCGGCCTCACCGCGACCTGACGTCGGCGCGGCCGACGACGGCTACGATGACGTCATGACGATCCCGCTCGAGACGATCCGGCGCGCCCCGAAGGTCCTCCTCCACGATCATCTCGACGGCGGGCTGCGACCGGGCACGATCGTCGAGCTGGCGGCCGAGACGGGCTACGGCGGCCTGCCCGACCACGGACGCCGACGAGCTCGCCGCCTGGATCCGTCGGGGCGCCGACCGGAAGTCGCTCGAGCTCTACCTCGAGACGTTCGCCCACACGGTCGGCGGTCATGCAGACGCCCGAGGCGATCGCCCGGGTCGCCGCCGAGTGCGCCGAGGACCTGGCGGCCGACGGGGTCGTCTACGCCGAGGTCCGCTACGCGCCGGAGCTGTCGACCGGCCGCGGGCATGACCGCTCGACGCGGTGGTCGAGGCGGTCCGCGACGGGTTCCGGACGGGATCGGATCGGGCCGCCATCCTGGGGCGGACGATCATCGTCCGCCAGCTCGTCACGGCGATGCGCCAGGAGGATCGCGCCCTGGAGATCGCCGAGCTCGCCCTCCGCCACCGCGACGACGGCGTCGTCGGCTTCGACATCGCGGGTCCGGAAGCCGGCTATCCGCCCGGTCGCTTCGCCGAGGCGTTCCACCGGCTGACCCACGCCAGCTTCCATCTGACCCTGCACGCCGGCGAGGGCTACGGGTTGCCGTCGATCCGCGAGGCGATCGATCTCGGTGCCGAACGCCTGGGCCACGGCGTCCGGATCGTCGACGACATCGAGGTCGTGCCGGGCGGTCACGCCCGCCTCGGCCGCCTGGCGGCCTACGTCCGCGACCGGCGGATCCCGCTCGAGCTGTGCCCGACCTCGAACGTCCATACCGGGCTGGCCGCCTCGGTGGCCGAGCACCCCATCGACCTTCTCCGTCGGCTTCGCTTCCGGGTCACCGTCAACACCGACAACCGGCTGATGTCCGGGGTGACCCTGTCGAGCGAGTTCGCGGCCCTCGACGCGGCCTTCGGAATCGGCCTGGGCGAGATGGAGTGGCTGACCCTCAACGCGATGAAGAGCGCGTTCCTGCCCTTCGACGAGCGGCTCCGGCTCATCGACGAGGTCATCAAGCCCGGCTACGCCCGTCTGCGGCGCGAGGCGGCCGGGTAGGTCGAGACGCCACATGAACCTCGACATCACGCCCGAGCGGCGGGCCAAGATGACCCCGAAGATCATCCTCGAGGGGACTCGGCTCACCCACAAGACCGACCTGGCGTTCGCCCTCAACGAGCACTCCCGGATCGTCGGCCCGCGACGCTACCGCTACCACTCGCCCCTCATCTCAGCCGAGTGGTGCGGCTTCTCGCCGTTCCCATGGGGCCGCGGGCCGATCGACTTCGACCCCGACCAGGAAGCGCTGGCCATCGAGACCTACGCCACCTGGGTGCGGCTCTTCGAGCTCCAGCGCTACTACAGCTGGATCGTGGACCGGTTCCACCTCTCGACCCGGGCGTTCCAGCTGGCCGAGCGGGGGAGGGACGTCGACTTCGAGTGGCTCGAAGAGCGGCTCCTGCCCCTCGGGTTCCATGTCGCCCTGCTCGTTCGCCGGCCGGACACGTTCGAGGCCGCCCGGGCGGAGCGCCTGACCGTCTCGGGCAAGCCGTCCCAGTACGACGACCTGGGGGTCTTCATCGCGGAGCAGGACCTGCTCCGGGGGCTGGCGGCCGACTCGCGGCTCCCGGTCCGGGAGTTCGACGTCAGCGACGACGATCTCGCCGGGACGTGCGAGCGGATCGCCGACTGGCTCGAGTCGACCGGGGGGCTCTGGGCGCCCCCCTGAGCGCCTGGCCGCCCCGGCGGAAACGCCCGTATCGCGTCGCGTCGGGCTGCTGCTTCCGCGCTGCGCAGACGGCGCGTCGTGAACGCCGGATCACGGAGCGGGCAGCCCTCCGAGGTCCCGGTCCTCCATCTCCCACGCATGATCCATCACGTGGTGGGCGGTGCGGCGGACAAGGAACTGGATCGGCCAGCTGCGCGCCGGCCTGCCTTGTCCGTTGTAGGCGCGGATGGCATCGAGGTACGCCGGCCGATGTCTCGCGAGGCCGTCCGGGGTCAGCACGACGTCGAGCGGCGTCCGGACCTCGATCTTGCGGGAGAACTGCTCCGGCTCCGTGCCGTAGACGTGGCGGATGATCTGGTCGCGGCTGCGCCCGGCGCTGCGAGATCCGGGGCGGAGCTCGTGGGAGACGCGTCCGGCGACATCGTCGAAGGAGGCCCAGCAGGCGCGCAGGAGGTCGAGCCGCCGCTCAAGTTCGGTCGATGACAGCACGTCACGCTCGATCTGCGACGGCACGTGGGCGATGCCCCAGAAGTCGGTCGAGCTCGATCCAGGTACGCGTTCGACCACCTCGACGGCGCGCGCCCGAGCGAAGGCGCTCCCGAGGCTCGCCCGCTCGGCGACCCCGGCGTACCGCGGGAGGTACGACGACAGCCTGTCGAGGGCGTCATCCTCCGAGGTCCCCCAACGATCCAGGCCGGGCCAGTCCAGCGCACCCGCGACGACCCGGCGCTTCTTGCCGATCTCGAGGATCACCCGCAGCGTGTCGGTCATGCCGGACAGCCTAATCGGCCCGTCTCACGCTCAGCCGGCGGGCGCCGTCTCCGCTTCCTCGACCGTGGTCGGGAGCGAATCGAGGAGCGGGTCCGTCCAGGCCCAGGCGGCGCCGTGGTGCCGACCCACGGCGCCGTGACGGGCCGCCTCGACCCGCAGCGGCAGCCCGAAGATCTCGATGAAGCCGACGGCCGCCGCGTGATCGAAGGCGTCGCCCTCGTCGTAGGTCGCCAGGCTCCTGTCGTACAGCGAGAGGGGCGAGCGGCGCCCGACCAGGACCGCCGTGCCGTGGTCGAGCCGGATCCGGGCCTCCCCGCTGACGACCCGCTGCGACGAGGCCACGTAGCCGCGCAGGTCGCGGTGGAGGGCGCTGAACCAGAGCCCGTCGTAGGTCAGCTGGGCGAGCTCGTCGGCCACCAGCCGGTCGAACCGGAGGGTGTCCTTGGTCAGGGTCAGCCCCTCAAGGGCGCGGTGGGCGGTGTGGAGGACGGTCGCCGCCGGGGCCTCGTAGATCTCGCGGCTCTTGATCCCGACCAGGCGGTCCTCGACATGGTCGACCCGGCCGATACCGTGCTGACCTGCCAGCGTGCCGACACGGTCGACGAGCTCGACCGGGTCGAGCCGCTCGCCGTCGAGCGAGACCGGGATCCCGCCCTCGAAGCCGATCGTGACCTCGACCGGGTCGGGCGCCGCCGCCGGCGCTGTCGTCCACTCGTAGGCGTCGTCGGGCGGCGTCGTCCAGGGATCCTCGAGCACGCCCGTCTCGCACGAGCGCCCCCACAGGTTGACGTCGATCGAGTAGGGCGAGCTCTTCGTGATCGGGATCTCGATCCCCCGGGCGATCGCGTAGTCGATCTCCTGGTCGCGCGACAGCCCCATCCCGACCCGCATCGGGGCGATGACCTCGAGCCCGGGATCGAGGGCATGGACGGCCACGTCGAAGCGGACCTGGTCGTTGCCCTTGCCGGTGCAGCCGTGGGCGACCGCGTCGGCGCCTTCCCGTTGGGCCACCTCGACGAGGAGCTGGGCGATGAGCGGTCGGGCCAGGGCGGTGGCCAGCGGGTAGGCGCCCTGGTAGAGCGCGCCGGCCTGGAGATGGGGCCACACGAAGTCGGTGACGAAGCGCTCCCGGGCGTCGACGACGTAGGCCTTCGTCGCGCCGGCGCTCATCGCCCGGCGCTCGACGCCCTCGCGCAGCGAGCCGCCGCCCACGTCGATGGTCAGGGTGACGACCTCGACGTCGAACTGCTCCTTGAGCCAGGCGACGGCGACCGAGGTGTCGAGCCCGCCCGAGTAGGCGAGGACGACCTTGTTCATGGGCGAGCCTCCGGTGCTGCGGGGATGGATGGCATGGGGAGGGGGACGCCGGAGCCGGGGGTCGCCGCGGCCTGGATCGCCCGGAATCGCTCGAGCCAGCGCTCGAGGCGGGACTCGTCGGCGAAGAGGACGAGGAGCGTGTTGTCGCCGGCCAGGGTCCCCTCCTGCTCGGTCAGGGTCGACTCGTCGATGGCCTGGGCGATCGACGAGGCCGTGCCCGGGGTCCCGATCAGGAGCAGGATGAGCCCGCTCCGACCGACCGTCACCGGGATGTCCGCCAGGAGGCGACGAAGCCGCTCGTCCGAGGCCGGGATCCGGACCGCGACGTCCTCGGGGGCGACGTAGACGTGACGCTCGCCGCGCGAGACCTTGACCAGGCCGAGCTCGGCGACGTCGCGGCTCACGGTGGCCTGGGTCACGACGAAGCCGCGCCGGCCCAGCTCCTCGGCCAGCTCGCCCTGGCTGCCGATCGAGGTCCGGGTCACGATCTCGCGGATGACCCGCTGGCGGTCGTGACGCGTCCCGGCCGAGGTCCCGTTGCGCATCGCGGGGCCTCAGGCCGCCCCGACCCGGGGCGATCGGCCGGCCGTCAGCCGGGTCCCGAACGTCGGGTCGTCGAGGGCCCGGGCGAGGGCGTCGGGGGCGGAGGCGTCGGCGATGATCGCCTCGGCCCCGTCCCAACCGAGGGCGGCCAGCGCGGCCCGGATCTTGGGGACCATCCCGCCGGCGATCGTGCCGTCGGCGATGAGCGCCTCGGCCTCGCCGACGGTGAGCGTGTCGAGCCGCTCGCCGTCCGCGTCGCGGACGCCGTCGACGTCGGTCAGCAGGACGAGCTGGCGAGCACCCAGCCCGGCCGCGATCCCGGCGGCCACGTCGTCCGCGTTGACGTTGCAGACGATGCCCTCCTCGTCCCGGGCGAGCGGCGCCACGACCGGGACCTGGCCGCCGACGAGGAGCGAGTCGAGCAGGTCGCGGCGAAGGCCGACGACGTGGGCCACCAGCCCCATCCCGGGCACCCGCTCGGCGATGAGCAGGCCGCCGTCGACGCCGGACAGGCCGACCGCGTCGACACCCAGGTCGCGCAGCCCGGCGACGAGCTCGCTGTTGACGACGCCACGGAGGACGGCGGCCGCCACCTCGAGCGAGGCCGCGTCGGTGACCCGCAGCCCGCCCTCGAAGCGAGACGGGACGCCGAGCCGCTCGAGCCACTCGCTGATCCGCTTGCCGCCGCCGTGGACGAGGACGACCGGCCGCCGCCGGGCGACCGCGGCGACCTCCACCAGCACCTGGCGCTGGTCGGCGATCGTCGTCCCACCCAGCTTGACGACGAGTACTTCACTCATCGGTCGGCGCCTCGCCGGCGGATGCCGGCGTTGGCGGCTGTGCGCGTTCGCTCACGCACGTCGGAGTGCGCTCGCTCGCGTGCTCGCCGCCGCCTTGGCCTCCACTCGGCGCGACGCCGAGGGGGCGATTCACGTCGTGTACTCCGAGTTCTCGATGACGTAGGCCTCGGTGAGGTCGCAGCCGAAGGCCTCGCCCGTGCCGTCCCCGAGGCCGAGGTCCAGCCTCACGAGGATCTCCGGGGCATCCATCGCCTCACGGGCGGCCGCTCGGTCGAAGACGACCGGCCCGCCGGCCGGGCCGTCGAAGACGAGATGGCCGGCGATCGCGACCCGGAGTCGCGACGGGTCGACGGCGGCCGGTCCACCGGCTCGTTCTCTCGCCTCTGCCGGCGACAGGCCGCCCGCCACGAGGACGGCGGCGTCGGCCAGCCGGGCGTTGCCGGCCGCACCCACGATCCGGCCCCAGTTCGGGTCGCGGCCGTGGGCGGCCGCCTTGACCAGGCTGCTCGAGATGACCGCCCGGGCCACCGCCCGCGCGTCGGCGTCGTCGACGGCGCCGGAGACCTGGCAGGTGATCAGGGTCGTTGCGCCCTCGCCGTCGGCGGCCTGCTGGCGGGCCAGGTCGCGGGCCACGGCCTCGAGGGCCGCGCCGAGAACGACCGCCGCCTCAGTCCCGGCCTCGACCGGCGCGGCGCCGGCGGCCCCGGAGGCGAGGACGAAGACCGTGTCGTTCGTGCTCGTGTCGCCGTCGACGCTGAGCTGGTCCCAGGTCCGGGCGGCGGCCGGTCCCAGGAGCCCGTGGAGGACGGCCGGCTCGACCGTCGCGTCGGTCAGGACGATCGCCAGCATCGTGGCCATCCGGGGATGGATCATGCCGACGCCCTTGGCGATCCCGGTCACTCGGACCGCGACCGGCATCCCGTCCGGCCCGGGCAGCGCCAGCGCGACGGTGGCCATCTTTGTCCGCGAGTCGGTCGTCCGCAGGGCGACGGCCGCGGCCTCGAGTCCCGCTTCGGTCGCCGAGAGCCCGTCCGGGACGAGTGCGATCAGTCCGGCCCGGACGCGGTCGAGCGGCAGCCGGGTCCCGATGACCCCGGTCGAGAGGAGCAGGGTCCGCTCGACGGCGACACCGGCGACCTCCGCCAGCGCCACGGCGACCTCGAGCTGGTCGGCGTCGCCGGCGGGGCCGGTCGCGGCGTTGGCGCAGCCGCTCGTGGAGACGATCGCCTCGGCCCAGCCGTAGCCGCTGTTCCCGCCCGGGCCGGTCGCCGCCAGGTGGGCCCTCGACAGGCGGACCGGCGCGGCGGCGAAGGTGTTCGGCGTGAAGACCGCGGCGGCGGCTGCCGCGCCGTGGGTGGTCGCACGACCGCGAGGTCGGGTCGCCCCGACGCCTTGATCCCGGCGGTCGCGCCGCCGGCGCGAAGCCGGCCGGGATGAGCGCTCGTCGCTCGACGAGGGGCAGGCGGCGAGGGAGGGCGTCGTCGACCCGGCCGCCCGTCCCGCTCGGTCGTCGGTGGTCTTCGTCGTCCGGTCGTCGGTCTTCGTCGTCATGGCGCGAGCGGGAGCTGCTCGAGGCCGAGCGTCTCGGGCAGGCCGATGGACGAGGTTGAAGGCCTGGATCGCCTGGCCGGCCGCGCCCTTGACCAGGTTGTCGATGACGCCGATCGCGACGATCCGCCCGGATCGCGGCTCGTAGCGGACGTGGACCCGGGCGTAGTTGCTGCCGTGGACGTGGCGGGTCGCCGGGGCGCTCGCCACGACGTCGACGAACGGCTCGTCGGCGTAGGCCGCCGCGTAGAGGGCGTCGAGGTCGGCCTGGTCGACCGGACGGGTCGGCCGGACGTGGCACGTCGCGTGGATGCCGCGGTTCATCGGGATGAGGTGGGGCAGGAAGTCGACCCCGCTCGCTCCCGGGTTGGAGCCCTCGGGCAGCTCGCCGGCGGCGGTCATCTCGGCCAGCTCCTGCTCGATCTCGGCGACGTGGCGGTGGCCGCCCAGCCCGTAGGCCCGGACGCTCTCGTTGACCTCGCCGAAGTGGAGCTCCGCCTTCGGGTCGCGACCGGCTCCCGAGACGCCGCTCTTGGCGTCGACGACCAGGTCGCCGATGAGCCCGGTCCAGGCGAGCGGCGCGAGCGCGAGGAGGGTGGCCGTCGGATAGCAGCCCGGCGCGCCGACGATCCGGACCGGGGCATCGGCGAGCTTCCCCAGGTCGCGGCGATGGAACTCGGGCAGCCCGTAGACGGCGTTCGCGAGAAGCTCGGGATGCGGGTGCTCGAACCCGTACCAGCGCGGATAGTCGGCGGGGTCACGGAGCCGGAAGTCCGGACCGAGGTCGATCACCGTGGCGCCGCTCGCCGCGATCCCGGGAACGAGCTCCGCGGCGACGCCGTGCGGGAGGGCGAGGAAGACGGCGTCCGCGGCCGGGAGGTCGGCGTCGACGAGGTGCGGCGTCGTGGCCAGGTGCGGGTGGATCGACCCGACCGGCTCGTCCTCGCGTCCACGCCCGACAAGCCCCACGATCTCGACGGCCGGATGGCGGTCGAGGAGGCGGACGAGCTCGGCGCCGACGTAGCCGGTCGCCCCGATGACGGCGACCTGGATCCGCGTGCGATCGCGGGGCGCGGCGCCGTCGCCAGGCCGGCGATCCGCCTCGGCCGTCGTCTCGAGATCCGCGCTCACGGGCGCGCTCGGCCGCTCGCGGTCGGCCGTCTCGTCTGTCGGTCGCGGTGGATCGCCGTCATGGTCCGCATGACTATACATGATCCGTGCATAGTCATGCAAGAGTCGTGCGCGGCGCGGAAACTCGGGCCTCAGTCGGCGAGCACGTCCGGTCGCCGGTACGGGCCGGTGACGATGACCTCGCCGGTCACGTCGAACGGCTCGGGGCCGGTCCCGATGACCCGGTAGCCGTGGTGGACCTCGGTCGCGCCGGCCGAGAGCATCGCGTTGACCGGGCAGTACTTCGTGGCCGACAGCTCGATGCAGCGTCGGATGGCCGACTCGCTGACCCCCGGGCCCTCGACCTCGTGGACCACCTCGACCCGGGTGAGGACCTGGGGGTACTCGTCGCGCTGCTCGCCCCGGACCCGGATCTCGTAGCGGGTGAAGTCCTGGCGCTTCTTGAGGGCGATCGAGACGACGTCCATCGCGCTGCACGCCGCGAGCGCCGCGACGACCGTCTCCACCGGGCTGAGCTCCTCGTCACCGGCCGCGTCGCCGAAGACCGGGTGTCGCCCGGTGCCGGTGGTCGCTTCGAAGCGCATCTCGCCGCCGTGGCGGAGCGTCGCGCTGCGGATCGTCGTCATCGTCGCCTCACTCCTAGGGTCGCTCTGCGGTTCGGGGATCGGAACCTGGTCGGCCGGCGGCCGGCGACCGGGGGCATCGGGCGTCGCTTCATCCGTCGACGCCGGCCTCGGCCAGCTCCGGCGCCGATGTCTCGAACTGCTCGTGGTACAGGTTCGCATAGAGGCCGTCCTGGGCGAGCAGCTCGGCGTGGGTCCCGCGTTCCACGATCCGGCCGCGCTCGTAGACGAGGATCCGGTCCGCCCGGAGGATCGTCGAGAGGCGATGGGCGATGGCGATCGTCGTCCGGCCCTCCATGAGCCGCTCGAGGGCGGCCTGGATGAGCCGCTCGCTGACCGTGTCGAGGGCCGAGGTGGCCTCGTCGAGGATGAGGATCCGGGGGTCCTTGAGGAGGACCCGGGCGATCGCGATCCGCTGCTTCTCGCCACCCGACAGCCGGTAGCCCCGCTCGCCGACGACCGTGTCGTAGCCGTCCGGGAACTCGCTGATCCGCTCGTGGATCGCGGCGGCGCGGGCGGCCACTTCGAGCTCGGCGTCGGTCGCCTCCGGCCTGGCGTAGCGGAGGTTGTCCCGGATCGAGCTATGGAAGAGGTACGTCTCCTGGGTCACGAAGCCGATGACCCGGCCGAGCGACTCGAGGGTGACCGAGCGGATGTCGTGACCGTCGATCTCGATCGAGCCGGCGTCCACGTCGTAGAGCCTCGGGATCAGGTAGGTCGTGGTGGTCTTGCCCGCCCCGGACGGCCCGACGAGGGCCACCAGTTCGCCGGGCGCGGCTTCGAAGCTCACGTCCTCGAGGGCGAACCCGGAGGGCCGCGTCGTCGGCTGGTCGACCGTCGGGCCGGCCCCGATCGCCTCCAGCGCCAGGCGTTGAGCGGCCCGCTCGTCGGCGGCCTCGACGGCCAGGCCGGCTGCATCGGCGGCGTCGCCGGACTGGAGGACGGCGATCCCGGTCGTCTCGGCCTCGTCGCGCCGCTCGGCGTGCTGGAGCGCGCTGATCGCGTCGTCGCCCGCCCGCCCGTCGCCGGGATCGGCGTCGCCTTCGGCGCCGGTCGTGGCCTCGGCCTCGGCCGCCGCAAGACTCGCCGCCGACGCGGGATAGCGGAACGCCACGTCGCGCACGGTCACCCGACCGGTCACTGTCGCAGGGTCGAGGGCGATCGCGGCCGGCGCGTCGACGATCCCCGGCTCGAGGTCGAGGTATTCGAAGATCCGGTCGAAGAGGGCCAGCGAGCCCTGGAGCTCGACCTGGACGTTGAGCAGCGAGCCGAGCGGGAAGAAGAGCCGGCTCTGGAGGGTGGTGAAGGCGACCACCGAGCCGGGACTCGGCGCCGACGCGACCCCGTTCTGGGCCAGGGTCGCGGCCAACCAGTACACGAACGCCGGGGCGATGCTGAAGATCGTCCCGATGATCATGAAGAACCAGCGTCCGACCATTGCCTGGCGGATCTGGAGGACGGCCAATCGCCGGTTGAGGTCGCGGAACCGGACGATCGAGGTCTGCTGCTGGCCGAACGTCTTCGAAAGCAGGATGCCGCTCACGCTGAGCGTCTCTTCGGTCGCCGCGGACAGGTCGGCAAGCGACTTCTGGGTCTCGGTCGAGACCGTCCGCCGGACCTTGCCCACCCGGAAGGTCAGGTAGAGGAAGAACGGGGTGATCGCCAGCGAGAGCAGGGTGAGCTGCCAGCTGAGGATGAACATCGCGACCACGGTGCTGACGGCGACCGCCAGGTTGCTGGTGAGGTTCGCCGCCGTGTCGGTCACCACCGCCTGGATCCCGCCCACGTCGTTGGCCAGCCGGCTCTGGATCTCGCCGGTCCGGGTGTCCGTGAAGAAGCGCAGGGGCATCCGCTGGAGATGGGCGTACAGGGCGTTGCGCAGGTCCTGCATGACGTTCTGGCCGACGACGTTGTTGAGGTACGCCTGACCCACCCCGATGAGCCCGGTGATGATCGGGATGACGATCATCAGCCCGACGTACAGGTTCAGGTGGCTGTAGTCCTGGCCGACGAGGACCTGGTCGAAGAGGACCCCGAGCAGGAGCGGGTTGATCAGGCCGAGGAGGCTCGTGGCCAGGATCGCCACGACGACGATCGCGACCTGCGGCCGGTAGGGCCGGAAGAACCCGGCGATCCGGCGGATCGTCCGGTTCCGACGCTCGGGCGGGACCGGATGCTCGGGGGCCTCGGCTCGACCGAAGCTGCGCCCGCCTCGGCCCGTGCCGCCGCGCGGCCCCATCAGGCGGCGATCCGGCGACCGATCGTCGCCGGGCGGGACGCGCTCACCACGCGGCGGCGGTGCTCGCCTCGGTGATGCCCTGAGCCTCGAGCCAGCGCTCGGCGTCGATCGCCGCGCGGCAGCCGTCGCCGGCCGCCGTGACCGCCTGGCGGTAGCGGTGGTCGTGGACGTCGCCGGCCACGAAGACGCCCTCGATCCGGGTCGCGGTGTGGTCGTGGACCACGAGGTAGCCCTTGGCGTCGACCTCGAGCCAGTCCCGGAAGACCTCGCTGTCGGGCTTGTGGCCGATGGCGATGAAGAGGCCTTCGGTCGGCATCGTCCGCTCGGCGCCGGTGGCCGTGTCGCGCAGCCGGAGCGCCTCGACGTGCGCCTCGCCGAGCACCTCCGCGACGGTCGTGTTCGTGTGGATCTCGATCTTCGGGTTCTCGTAGGCGCGCTCGACCATGATCTTGCTGCCCCGGAACTCGTCCCGCCGATGGAGCAGGTGGACCTTCCGGGCGAAGCGGGTCAGGAAGGTGGCCTCCTCGAGGGCGGTGTCGCCGCCGCCGACGACGGCGATCTCCTTGTCCCGGAAGAAGAACCCGTCGCACGTCGCGCAGGCGCTCACGCCGCGACCGCGCAGGCGGGTCTCGCTCTCGAGCCCCAGCCAGATCGCGCTGGCGCCCGGTGGCGATGATCACCGATTCGGCCCGGTACTCGACCCCGCGGGCCCAGAGCCGGAACGGCCGACCGGAGAAGTCGACCCTGTCGACATCCACGTCCACGATGTGGGTCCCGAATCGGACCGCCTGCTCGCGGAAGCGGGCCATGAGGTCGGGGCCCTGGATCCCTTCGGGGAAGCCGGGGTAGTTCTCGACGTCGCTGGTGATCATCAGCTGGCCGCCGGGGGCGTTCCCGGCCAGGACGATCGGATCGAGGTTGGCCCGGGCTGCGTAGATCGGCCGCGGTGAGACCGGCCGGTCCGGAGCCGACGATGACGACCTTCGCCGCGGTTCGGCCGCCGTGCGATCCGACCGAGCCCGACCCGTCGAACGCCGTCGCCGCCCCGACGTCCTCGGCCCCGAAGGCGATCGGCGTGACCGCCGCGGCCAGGGGGACGGCTCCGGTGTCCGCGCTGAAGTCGATGGCCAGGCCGCCGAAGGATGGGGCCGGGGTCGTGGGGACCGGGGAGCTGCCGTTCGGTCCGCTCGTCTCCGGGGTCTCTGGGGTGGTCTGGTCGGTCATCGCCGGGGTTCCTTCGCGCAGGGTCGCGCCGGGTGGTGTCGTCGCGTCGGCGCCATGGTAGCGCCGGCTCTCATCGTAGCACGGTTCGGATACCCCCTGGGAGTATCGCGGCGGCGTATCCCGGGGAACTCGACGGTCGCCCGGGACCCGCTCCGCCGGTCCGTCTCAGAGCGACCGAAGGGCCGGGATCACGTCGCGCCCGATGAGCTCGAGACGGGAGACGTCGTCGACGCCGCGAAGGCCGAAGATGACGTGCTGGGCGCCGGCGTCGCAGAGCTCGCCGAAGCGGTCGACGACCCGACTCGGGGTCTCCGTCCCCCCGCTGCCGTCGCGACTGATGTTCACCGACTGGAGGGTCGTCCGCTCGATCTCGTCGTACGGCCGGCCGAGCCGCTCGCAGTGCTCGCGCAGGACCGCGTACTTGTGAGCGATCCGGGGGCCGTCGCCGAAGACGTTGGCGCCATCGGCGTACTGGGCGACGAGGCGGAGCGTCTTCTGCTCGCCGCCGCCGCCGACCATGATCGGGGGGTGGGGCCGGGTGAGCGCCTGGGGCGAGTTCAGCAGCCGGGTGGCGTGGAGATGCCGTCCCTCGAGGGGCGCCTCGCTGCCGCGCTCGCCCTGCCACATCCCGTGGGCCAGGCGGAGGGTCTCCTCGAGCAGCTCGAACCGCTCGCCGAGGGGTGGGAACGGCGAACCCGAGACCGCGACTCTCCGACTCGTTCCAGGCCGCCCCGATCCCGAGCCAGGCCCGACCTCCGGAGAGCACGTCGAGGGTGGTGGCCGCCTTGACCCACAGCCCCGGCTGACGGTAGTGGACGCCGCCGACCATCAGCCCGAGCCGGGCCCGGGTCGAGTGGGCGGCCATGAAGCCGAGGGTCGTCCAGCCCTCGAGCATCGGTTCCTCCTCGGGTCCGATGCCCCGGATCTGGAAGAAGTGGTCCATGACCCAGATCGAGTCGAAGCCGACGTCGTCGGCGGCCCGGACGATCCGGGCGAGGGTGGGCCCGATCGCAGCGCCGCCGCCGGGCCAGGTGAACGAGCTGATCTGGAGACCGACCTTCATGGCCCGAGGGTACGTCGGCGGTCCGTTCCCTGCCGGGACGCCGCCGTCGCGGCATCCGCGGACCGGTCGCGCCGGCCCGGTTCACCCGACGATCAGCGGAAGAGGTCCATCGCCTCCGGGATGAGCGTCTTGCGGACGGTCCCCTCGCCGCGGGGCGGTCGCCCACCCCGGACGAGCGCCGCCGGGCGACCGGCGATCTTGCCGAGGACCAGCTCCGCGGCCGAGGCGATCTCGTCGGCCACGGCCCGGACGGTGGAGCGCATGACCCGCCCGTCGGCGTCGGGTGTCCCGCGCAGATCCTCGAGGGGCAGCAGGCCGGAGACCCCGATCGCGACGTCGACGATCCCCCAGCGCCACGGGCGACCGAACGAATCGGAGACGATCACCGCGAGATCGACGCCGAGGCGCTCCCGGACCGTCGCTCGGATCCGGGCGGCGGAAGCGTCCGGGTCGACTGGCAGCAGGGTGACGACGGAGCCGCTCGCCGGCCCCACGTTCGAGGCGTCGATCCCGCCGTTGGCGCAGACGAACCCGTGCCGCGTTTCCGTGATGATGACCCCGTTGGCCATCCGGACGACTCGGACCGCCTCGCGCAGGACCACCTCGACCTGGCGGGGATCGCGGTCCCAGCGCTCGGCGAAGGCGACCGCCTCGGGTCGAGGCTCGATCGTCGCCAGGTCGACGATCGCCCCCTCGGCCTTGGAGACGACCTTCTGGGTGACCACCAGCACGTCGTCCGGGCGGAGGGCGCCCCCGGTCCACGCGAGCCGGTCGCCGAGGCGGGCGAGGGCGTCGGCCAGGAGCGCCGGCAGGTCGTCGCCGGGCCGGATCTCGGGGATCCCGTCGAGGGCGAGCACGGACAGGTCCGACGCACCGAGCGCGATGACCGGGCGGCCGTCCGGGTCAGCCGCCACGGGCCGGGTCCAGGAGGCCGAGCTCCTCGGCCCGGATGAGGTCCTCGGGCAGGTCGAGGTCGAAGGCGAGCGGCCCGTCGAGCTCGACGATGACGGCCCCGACCGCTCGCGCGGAGGCCAGGTGGATCTGCCGGCTGTCGGGACCGAAGGCGAACGGCAGGGCGTCCGGCGGGCTGACCAGGAGGGCGTTGGTCCCGCGCCCGTGGCGGTCGGTCACGATCGCGACGAGCGGGCCGGCCGCCGCCGAACCGGCCGCGGCGGTCACCACCGCTTCGACCGCTGCGGTGTCCACGCCCGGGAGGTCCGCTGCCAGCACGAGGATCGCGCTGGCGCCGTCTGCGACGGCCCACCGGACGGCCGCCCGAAGCCCCTCGTTGAGTCCCCCGTCGGACTGGCGGACCGGGGTGGCCCCGAGGGCGGAGGCCCGGCGCAGGACGGCCGGGTCCGGGCTGACCACGACCACCGACTCGATCCGGGCGACCCCGACGACGGCCAGCACGGTCCGGTCGAGGAGGCTCGCGGCGAGGACCACCCGCTCCTCCGCGTCGAGCGATCCACCCAGCCGGGATTTGGCACCCTCGAGGGAGCGGACCGGCACGATCGCGACGAGGTGGCGCAGATCGGCCACAGGTAACTGCACGAGGGCATCGTAGACGGGCCGGCCGGTGCCCGGCGAACCGCGCCGAAATGGGTGTCGCCGCTCATTCCGAGGTGCCACAATCTGGCGATGACCATGATCGACCGACTCGTGAACTACTACCGGACCCAGTTCCGCCTGCTCTGGTCGTGGCGCGCGAGCCCGGGCCGGCTGGTGGTCCGCCTCATCCTGACGGTGCTCATGGCCGCGATCGCCCTGCTGGTGACCGCGGCCCTGCTGCCCAGCGTGACGATCTCCGGCGTCGGGGCCCTGATCGCGGCCGTCCTGATCCTCGGCCTGTTGAACGCCCTGGTCCGGCCGATCTTCGTGGGCCTCGTATCGGGGATCTCGGTCGTGGCGGTGGCCATCGTCTCGATCCTCTTCCAGGTCCTCGTCTTCATGGTCATCAGCGCCGTGCTGCCGGGGGTCACGGTCAGCGGTGTCTGGGGCGCCTTCTGGGCGTCCTGGGTGTTCGCCATCGTGAACACGATCCTCACGGCCCTCGTATCGGTCGACGAGGACGACTCCTTCTACGGGACCCTCGTCCGGCAGCTGGCGACCCGCCGAGAAGATGTGACCCACAGCGACCGGCCGGGTGTCGTCATCGCCCAGATCGACGGCCTGCCTCACCCGGTCATCCTCCGCCAGGTCCGGGCCGGTCGGGTCCCGGTGATGAGCGGCTGGGTCCGCCAGGGGAGCCACCGCCTGGACGGCTGGACCGCGATGCTGCCCTCCCAGACCTCGGCCAGCCAGGCGGGGATCCTCCACGGCAACAACGACGGCATCCCGGCCTTCCGCTGGTACGAGAAGAAGACGAACAAGCTGATGGTCTCGAACCACCCGGAGGACGCCACCGAGCTCGTCCGGCGGGTCTCGAACGGCGAGGGCCTGCTGAGCAACGGCGGGGCCAGCATCAACAACCTCGTCTCGGGCGACGCCAGCCGGGCC
Source organism: uncultured Chloroflexia bacterium (assembly GCA_963809595.1). Lineage (GTDB taxonomy): Bacteria > Chloroflexota > Limnocylindria > Limnocylindrales > CSP1-4 > Chersky-267. The sequence continues at coordinate 955,942 of CAWEKG010000004.1, forward strand.
TACCTGACGATGGCCACGATCAAGGGCTCCGAGCACGGCCTCGGCGACAGTCGGGCATTCACCGCCTTCTTCGTCAGCCCCTACGGCTATCTCCACATGACCGTCCAGTTCTTCGCCGAGATGATCAAGGAGGTCATCCAGGCCCGCCGCCAGCGACGGGCCGGGATCGTCCCTCGGATGCACCGTGGAGGCGTCTACCCGATCGCCCGGGCCGCCACGAACGTCGCCCTCCGGGCCCTGGGCACCTCGCTGGTCATGGAGGAGATGTACCGCGGGACCCCGGTCATCTACATCGACTACACCGACTACGACGAGATCGCCCATCACAGCGGACCGGAACGATCCGAATCGCTCGACGCTCTCGACGGGGTCGACCGCCAGCTGGGGATCCTCGAGCGGGCGGCCAAGGACGCGCCCCGGCCGTACCGCTTCGTGGTGGTCTCCGATCACGGCCAGAGCCTTGGCGCGACCTTCCTCCAGCGCTACGGCGAGACCCTCGAGAGCGTCGTCCGCTCGCTCATGGGCGGCGAGGCGTCGGTCGAGACTGCGACCTCCCGGGTGGAGGAGTGGGGCCCGATCAACACCTTCCTGTCCGAGTTCCAGAAGTCCGGCGGGGCCAGTGCGGCCGTCGCCCGGACGGCCCTCGGGGGCCGGACCCACGACGGGATCGTCGAGCTGGGACCGAGCGACGGCGCGCCCGACGCGTCGGGCGACAAGAAGGGCAAGAAGGGCGAGCCCGCCCCGATCCCGGACGTCGTGGTCGTCGCCTCGGGCAACCTCGGGCTCGTCTCGTTCACCGCGATGGACGAGCGGATGACGGTCGAGGACGTCGAGGCCACCTATCCGGGGCTCGTCGACGCCCTGGCCAACCATCCCGGGATCGGACTGCTGATGCTCCGTTCGGCGGCCCACGGGGCGATCGCCGTCGGGCGCGATGGGATCAACTACCTCGACGAGGACCGGGTCGAGGGCGTCGACCCGGTCGCCCAGTTCGGCGACTACGCCAAGGAGAGCCTGATCCGCGAGGACCGGATGGAGCACGTCCCGGACGTCCTGGTGATCAGCCTCCTCGATGAGGAGTTCGACGAGGTGGCCGCCTTCGAGGAGCTCATCGGCTCGCACGGCGGGCTGGGCGGGATGCAGACCCACCCGATGCTCCTCCACCCGACCGATTGGCCGATCGACGAGCCGATCGTGGGCGCGCCAGCGGTCTATCGCCAGCTCCGGCGCTGGATCGAGTCCACCGGTCACCGGCTCGGGACCCCGCCGTCGGGCGAGGCCGTCGCGTCGGCGCCGAGCGAGGCGGCAGTGGCGACCGATGGGCCGGCGGTAGGGGGACCGGCCGGCTCCTGAGCGGGGTACCGGCGGGATCGCGGCGTCGATCTCGCCCGGCGGCCGTCAGCCCGTCCGGAGCGACCCGGCGAAGGACATGACGGTCGCCGCCACCGCCTGGCGGGAGGCGTCGTCGGTCATGATCGTGTCGGTCACCATGACCCTGGGACCGAGTGCCTCGATCGCCGCGGCGAGCGCGCCGTCCACCTCGTCGATGACGAAGCCGTCGGCCAGGTCGGCGTAGAGCCGGGCGACGCCCAGGGCGCTCGGCTCGTGGCCCAGCGAAGCGAGCATCCGGTCGGCCGGGCCCTTGAGCGCGCGGCCGCCGACGATCCCCGAGACCGCGACGATCGGGGTCCCTCGCCTCCGGGCCGCCTGGAGCGCTGCCCGCATCCCTGGGACGGCCAGGATCGGCTCGACCGAGACGATCGGGTTCGAAGGGGCGATGAGGACAAGGTCGGCCCCCGCGAGGGCGTCGAGCACCTCCGGCGTGGGCGCCGCCTCGGCGATCCCGTCGAAGCGGACGGCCCGGACCTCGGGTGCCTGGTGGCGATGGACGAAGTACTCCTGGAAGTCGAGCCAGCCCTCGTCGCTGAGGATGGCCGTCCGGACCGGCCGGTCGGTCATCGGCAGGATCCGGGCCGCGATCCCGAGCGATCGCTGGAGACCGAGGACGACCTCCGTGAGGCGGCCACCCGCCCGCACCCGGGTCGTCCGGGCGATGTGGATCGCCAGGTCGCGGTCGCCCAGCCGGAACCAGGTCTCCTCGCCATAGGCCGCGAGCTGGGCGGAGACGGCGTAGCTCTCGTCGCGGACGCCCCAGCCCTGCTCGCGGTCGTCGAGCCCGGCCAGGTTGTACAGGACGGTGTCGTGGTCGGGGCAGACGAGCAGCCCATGCCGCTCCAGGTCGTCGGCGGTGTTCACGACGACCGTCAGCCGGCCCCTGATCAGGGCCTGGACGCCGTGGGCGAGCTTGGCTCCGCCGACGCCGCCGGCCAGGACGACGACCCTCGGCTGCGACCTTCGGCGTCCGGCCGGGGCGGGCCGGATCCGCGAGCGCTCGCTGCTCACCCGCCCGGCCGGTCGAGCGCCGCCCGTACCTCGCCGATCCGGGCGATCGTCTCCGCGTCGTAGGGCGCCGGCAGCCGGACGATGAACGTCCCGAAGCCGAGTCGGCGATAGGGGCGCAGGGTCTCCGCGATCGCGTCGGGCGAGTCGAGCAGGGTGGGGACCCGGAAGGCCGCGAGGGCGGCCTCGCCGACCAGGCCGTTGTGAACCATGACGCCCTCGTAGGCCGCCTCCGCGTCGGCCCGCCGGTCGCGGACGATCATCGGGAAGCTCGCGGTCAGCTCGATCTCCGAGCGGTCCCGCCCGACCGCGCGGCAGTGCTCGTCGAGGATCGCCAGCCGGGCGGCGACCTCCTCGAGCGTCCCGGCCGTGTTCCAGGCGTCGCCGTAGCGAGCGACCGTCCGGAGGGTCTTCTTCGGGCCGCTGCCCCCGACCAGGATCGGCAGGTGGGGCTGGATCGGGCGGGGGAGCTGGGCGGCGTCGTGGAGCCGGTAGGTCGGACCGTCGTGGTCCACCGTCTCGCCGTCGAGCAGCCGCCGGATGATCCCGACCGCCTCGTCGAGCCGGTCGAGGCGCTCCCCGAAGCCGGACCCGAAGTCGATCCCGTGGGCCTCGTGCTCGCGCTCGAACCAGGCGCCGCCGATGCCCAGGACGGCCCGTCCCTCGCTGATGTGGTCGAGGGTCGCGGCCAGCTTGGCGGTCAGGCCGGGGTTCCGGAAGGTGTTCGCCCCGACCATCAGGCCGAGCCTGACCCGGCTCGTCAGGGCCGCCCACGCAGCCAGGCTCAGCCAGCCCTCGAAGATCGGCTGACGCCACGGCCCCTGGATCGCCAGCAGGTGGTCCCACGTCCAGAGGCTGTCCCAGCCGGCTGCCTCGGCCGCCAGAGCCGCGGCCCGGATCCCGGGCCAGTCGCTGGCCTGGGACCAGAGCTGGGCGCCGAACCGGGTCGGCGTGGCGGGCGAGCTCCCCATGGCGGGATCGTCGGTCATGACCGGGAATGGTAGTCGGATGCTCGACGAGGGGTCGCCGACCGTCCTGTCGCCGCAGCCGCACGGTCGGGCGACGGACCTGTCACCGTTGCGCGGACCGACGTTGACCGTCCGTTCACCGAGAATCCACTTGACGTCGTGTTGACGGGGCAGTCAAATGCGCCTGACGGAGGCAGCCGGCAGGTGACCGTTCGGCCCCGCCCGACCCGCGCATCCGCCATCGTCCCTGCGAGGAGGGGTGCCGATGGCTGGCGCAGGACGCTCGACCCAATCCCTCGAAGCTGGAGAGACGACTTGACTGGTAGCCGATCCACACTCCGCCTGACGGCCCTCGGGGCGGCAGCGGTCATCATCTTCGCCGCGTGCTCGAGCGGCGGCGCCAGCACGGCGCCCTCCGCGGCGCCATCGACTGCGGCCAGCGTCGCGCCCTCGGCAGCCGCGAGCGAGGCGGCCAGCACGGCTCCGAGCGCTGCTGCCGGTGCCGATCTGACGGCCCTCTACGCCGCCGCCAAGGCGGAAGGCAACCTGACCACGATCGCCCTGCCCCACGACTGGTGCAACTATGGCGCCGTCATCGACGGCTTCAAGGCGAAGTACCCGGGTATCGCGGTCAACGAGCTCGTGCCGGACGCCGGGTCCGGTGACGAGATCGAGGCGATCAAGGCCAACAAGGGCAACACCGGACCACAGGCGCCGGACGTCGTCGACGTCGGCCTGTCGTTCGGCCCGCAGGCCAAGACCGACGGCCTCATCCAGCCGTACAAGGTGTCGACCTGGGACTCGATCCCGGATAGCGCCAAGGACGCGGACGGCTACTGGTACGGTGACTACTACGGTGTGCTCGCCTTCGAGACGAACAACGCCATCGTGAAGACCCCGCCGGCCACCTGGGCCGATCTCCTCAAGTCCGACTACAAGGGCCAGATCGCCCTGGCCGGCGACCCGCGCGTCTCCAACCAGGCGATCCAGGCTGTCTACTCCTCCGCCCTCTCGAACGGCGGCTCGCTCGACGACGCCGCGCCCGGTCTCGACTTCTGGAAGAAGGTCAACGACGCCGGGAACTTCGTCCCGGTCATCGCCAAGCCCGGGACCATCGACCAGGGCGCCACTCCGATCACCATCCGCTGGACCTACAACGCGCTGTCCCATCGCGACACCGCCAACGGCAACCCGCCGATCGTGGTGACCGTGCCGACGGACCAGAAGCCCTTCGCGGGCGTCTACGTCCAGGCGATCAGCGCATACGCGCCGCATCCCAACGCGGCCAAGCTCTGGATGGAGTATCTCTACTCGAACGAGGGCCAGCTCGGCTGGCTGTCCGGGTACTGCTACCCGATCCGGTTCGAGGATCTCAAGACGAGCGGGGCGATCCCGGCCGACCAGCTGGCCAAGCTGCCGGACGCGACCGGTGCGGTCTTCCCGACCCTCGATCAGCTCAACAAGGCGAAGGACGTCATCACCAAGGGGTGGGACACCGTCGTCGGCGTCAACGTCAAGTAGGCGCTGACGCTCCGTAACCAGGACGCACCGCGTCGTGGCTGATACCGCGACGTCACCGACGGCCCAGGGCGCGCCCCGCGCGCGCCCTGGGTCTCGTCATCGCCTGTCGTGGCTGGGGGTCGTCCCCTTCTTCCTGTTCGCGCTCCTGTTCATCCTGCTGCCGGTCATGTTCCTGGTCGTCGGCAGCTTCCAGGACGCCGCCGGGAACGTGACCCTCCAGAACTACGTGGACCTCAGTCAGGCCAGATACCTCGAAGCCTTCCGCACCAGCTTGGAGATCAGCCTGATCACCGCCATCGGCGGCGGGATCTTCGGCTTCCTCCTCGCCTACGCCGTGATCCTCGGCGGGCTGCCGCCGTTCCTCCGGGACGCCCTGATGACGTTCTCCGGGGTCGCCTCGAACTTCGCCGGCGTCCCGCTCGCCCTGGCCTTCATCTTCACCCTGGGCCAGGTGGGCCTGCTGACGGTCTTCCTGAGGGACAACTTCGGGATCAACCTCTACCAGGCGGGTTTCAGCCTCTACACGAAGCTCGGGCTGGAGCTCGTCTACATGTACTTCCAGTTCCCGCTCATGGTCCTGATCATCGCCCCGGCGATCGACGGCCTCAAGAAGGAGTGGCGCGAGGCGGCCGAGAACATGGGCGCGAGCTCCGCCCAGTACTGGCGCCACGTGGCCCTGCCGATCCTCACGCCGACGATCCTCGGGACGATCATCCTGCTCTTCGGTAACGCCTTCGGCGCCCAGGCCACCGCCTACCAGCTCACCGGCGGGACGATCCCCGTGGTCCCGGTCATCATCGGCGCCCAGATCAGCGGCGACGTCCTCCACCAGCCGGGTCTCGGCTACGCGATGGCGATGGGAATGGTCGTCATCATGGGAGTCTCGATCGCGATCTATTCGGTTCTCCAGCGCCGATCCGAGCGGTGGCTGCGCTGATGGGCTCGCTGGTGATCCTCGGCCTGGCCATCGTGGTGGAGTTCGCCGTCCTGTTCCTCGTCGGTCCGGGACAGGCGATCGGTCTGGCCTTCATGATCGTCCTGCTCGGCGCCCTGACCCGCTGGCGGCGGGCGGGCTCCTGGCTGGTCTTCATGGTCGGCTTCCTGTACTTCTTCCTGCCGCTGGCCGCCACTCTGGAGTTCTCCTTCCGGGCGAAGCCGTTCGGGGCCGCCTACACGAACTCGATCAAGGACCCCCAGTTCATCACCAGCCTGGGGTACTCGTTCATCATCGGGATCCTGACCATCGTGGTCAGCATCGGGCTCATCGTGCCGACCGCCTATTGGGTCCGGCTGCGGATCCCGCGGCTGCGGCCCTACGTCGAGTTCGTTACCCTGCTGCCGTTCGTGATCCCGCCGATCGTCCTCGTCTTCGGGCTCATCCGGACCTACAGCAAGCCGCCGCTCCCGATGACCTCGACCGACATCGGCTCGAGCGCCCTGCTGGTGGCCGCCTACGTGGTCCTCTCGTTGCCGTACATGTACCGAGCGGTCGACACCGGTCTCCGGACCATCGACATCCGGAGCCTGACCGAGGCGGCCCAAGTCCTTGGCGCCGGGTGGTTCACGATCATCGTCAGGGTCATCTTCCCGAACCTCCGGGTGGCCCTTCTCAGCGGCGCGTTCCTCACCCTGGCGATCGTCATCGGCGAGTTCACGATCGCGAACTACCTCGCTCGTCCGGCCTTCGGGCCGTACCTCTCGCACCTCGGCAACAATCGGGCCTATGAACCGGCCGCGGTGTCGATCATCAGCTTCGCTCTGACCTGGCTGGCGATGGGGGCCATCACCCTCCTGGGTCGCGGTTCGCGGAGCAAGGTCGAGCTCGTCGGGGCTCACTAGCAGGCAGGGCAGATGGCATACCTCGAGCTCACCGGCATCAAGAAGCAGTTCGGCGAGTCGGTCGCCGTCCAGGACTTCAACCTGGCGGTCGAGCGCGGCGAGTTCGTCTCGTTCCTCGGCCCGAGCGGTTGCGGCAAGACCACGACACTGCGGATGATCGCCGGGTTCGAGCTGCCCACCGCCGGGACGGTCACGGTCGAAGGCGCCGATATCACCAACAAGGCTCCCAACCAGCGCAACGTCGGGATGGTCTTCCAGTCCTACGCCCTCTTCCCGAACATGACCGTGGCCGAGAACATCGGCTTCGGGCTGAAGGTGCGCAAGCGGCCGACCGAGGCGATCAGCAAGCGGGTAGGCGAGCTGCTCGAGCTCATCCACCTGGCGGGCAAGGGCAGCAAATACCCCTACGAGCTGTCCGGCGGGATGCAGCAGCGGGTCGCCCTCGCCCGGGCCCTGGCCATCGAGCCCCAGGTCCTTCTCCTCGACGAGCCCCTGTCCGCCCTTGACGCCAAGATCCGGATCTCGCTGCGCAACGAGATCCGGGCGATCCAGCGCCAGCTCGGGATCACCACGGTCTACGTCACCCACGACCAGGAGGAGGCGCTCTCGCTGTCCGACCGGGTCGTGGTCATGAGCGAGGGCCGGATGGAGCAGGTCGGGACGCCCTTCGAGATCTACAACTTCCCGACGACCACCTTCGTGGCCAAGTTCGTGGGCACCCTCAACGTCCTGACCGCGAAGGTCATCGACGGGTCGGCCGGCCGGATCTCGATCGACGGCCAGGAGATCGAGACCGGGAAGCCGGTGGCCAGCACCGCCGCCGGCGAGACCGCGGTCGCGCTCCGACCCGAGCGGGTGCGTCTCGACGAGGGGCCGGAGGGCTACAACCACCTGACCGGCGTGATCCACGACATCACCTTCCTCGGCTCGATCGTCCGGATCCGGATGCGTCTCGGCGACGGCAGCATGGTGATGTTCGACACGTTCAACAACCCCGGCCTGTCGGTCCCGCAGATCGGTGAGACGACCCGGGTGGCGTTTTCCCAGGAGGCCTGCCTCATGCTCGACCAGTCCGTGGTCGCGGCGGAGCCTGCCGACATCGTCGCGGAGGTGTGACGGCGAGCGATCGGGCGGGGCCACCCCGACGGGAGAACCACTTCGACGGTCTCGGGCTGGTGGTCTTCGACAAGGACGGCACGCTCATCGACTTCGACGCGATGTGGTCGGGCTGGGCGACCGAGCTGGGCGATCGCCTGGCCGCGGCGACCGGCCGGGCGATCCAGGTGCCGCTCTACCGGGCCCTGGGCTACGACCCGGCGACCGGGCGGGCGACCGCCGGCGGACCGGTCGCGGCGATGCCGATGGCCCGTCTCCGGGACCTGACCCTCGCGGTCCTCCGCGAGACAGGGATCGATCCGACGGCGGCCGCCGCGGCCGTCGAGGTGGCCTGGCACGCCCCGGACCCGCTGACCCTGGCCCACCCGCTGACCGACCTGCGCGGGCTGTTCGGCGGTCTTCGGGACCGGGGGCTCCGGGTCGCGGTGGCGACCTCCGACGATCGCCGGCCGACCGAGGCCACCCTGGCCGGTCTTGGCCTGGCGGATCTCGTCGACGGCGTGGTCTGCGCCGACGACGGGCTCGTCGTGAAGCCCGCTCCGGACATGCTCCGCCATCTGTGCGCGATCCTCGAAGTGCCGGTCGGGGCGACGGCGATGGTCGGCGACTCCATCGCCGACCTGGCGATGGGTCGGGCGGCCGGGGTCGCCCGCTGCGTCGGGGTCCTGTCGGGGGTCGGCTCGCGGCGCGACCTCGAGCCGCTCGCCGACGTCATCGTGGGCTCGGTGGCGGAGCTCCTGCCGGTCGACTGACCCCGCCATCCGCTCGAACGGGGCTGGATGAGACTCTTCAAATGTTGCGATACCTTGGCCGTATCCCGCCCCGGAGCGCAACCCGGGACGACGATGCTCCGGACGCGTCCGGCCGTCGGTCGCCCAGCCGCCGGAGGGTCGATGCCACCACGTTCGTCCGTTCGCTCCGACCGCGCCGCCCGGCGACGAGATCGTCCGTACGGCGAGGGTCGCCCGCTCCCGCAAGGTGACGACGGCGTGTCGAGCCGCGAGCGCGGACGTCGATCGGGCTCGGACGTGGCTGGCGCCGGGGTTTCCGGGCTCCGCGCGTACCGGGCGCTCCTGCCTCTCCGATTCTTCCTGGGCGCCACGTTCGTCTACGCCGGTCTGGACAAGCTCGTCGACCCGCGCTTCCTCCACGATGCGGGTCCGGGCTCGATCGGCGAGCAGCTCATCGGGTTCAGCCACGTCTCCCCGCTCTCACCGCTGATCCAGCTCACGGCGCTCCAGGCGCCGGTCCTTGTCGGGTTCCTCATCGCTCTGGCCGAGATCGCTATCGGTCTCGCGGCCCTGACCGGTCTCCTCTACCGGCTGGCCGCCGCCGGCGGGTTCGCCCTGTCGGTCATGTTCTGGCTGACCGCGTCGTGGGCGACGAAGCCCTACTACTACGGCCCGGACCTGCCCTACGCCCTCGGCTGGCTGACGATCGGACTGGCCGGTCACGGCGGCCTGTACGTGCTCGACGGCGCCTGGGATCGCTGGGCCGGCCGACGCATCGTCCGCGCCCGCTACGGCGACTACGTGCCGCCGGCCGAGCTCGACGCCTGGTCGGCCGATCCGGGCCGCCGTGGGTTCCTTCAGCTCGCCCTGATCGGGAGCGTGACGGTCGGGCTGGCCGGCATCTTCGGGCTGCTGGGCCACCGCCACGGCCTGGTCAGCGCACTCGGCCTCGGTGGGTCGGGCGAGACCCCGCGTACGGGCGCCAGCGGTTCGAGCGGCGTCGCCGGCGGCGGGGCCACCGGGAGTTCGGTCGGCGGTGGCCAGGGGCCGAGCCCGAGCCCATCGACCCCTGCGACCGGCGGACCCTCCACAGCCGCCCCCAGCGCCGGGGGGACGAAGACGGCCGGGAAGGTCATCGCCCAGGTCGGCCAGGTCCGCACCGGTCGGGCGTTCGCGTTCCGGGACCCCGCGACCGGCGATCCGGCCTATCTCCTGAAGCTCCCGGACGGCTCGGTCGTCGCCTACGACGCCGTCTGCACCCACGCCGGCTGCACGGTGGACTACGACCGGGGCTCGGGTCTGCTCATCTGTCCCTGTCACGGCGCCACGTTCGATCCCGGTCACCACGCCCAGCCGGTGGCCGGACCGACCGACGTTCCGCTTGCCCGGCTGCCGATCAGGATCGACGCGGCGACGGGCACGATCACCCTGAACGGCTAGGTAGGCCGGCGGTCGACCCGGCGGCGGCGCCGCCGTCAGGCCAGCCGCTCGCCGGCCGGCACGGCCAGGTCCAGCCGGTTCTCGGGCGGCGCGAGCGGGCAGGCCCACGTCGGGTCGAAGGCGCACGACGGCTGGTAGGCGAAGTTGAGGTCGATCACCAGCCGGCGCTCGGCCGGATCGCCTCCGAGGTCGGCGCCCTTCGCTCCGTCGAGGACGTAGCGGCCGGCGCCGTAGGTCGCGGTCCCGTTCGTCGCGTCGCGGAAGGGCAGGAAGAGGCCACCCGCGTAGCCCTCCATCCAGAAGAGGCTGAGCGTCCGCGCTCCGGTCGCGAAGGGGATGGTGACGCGGCCGATCCGGCGGAAGGCGAGGCGGTCGGCGCCGCTGTTCGGCAGGTCGAGCGGCAGCGACGGGGGAGCCGCCGCCGCGGCCGGCGGCTCCGGCTCGACCGTCGGCTCCGGCTCGACCGTCGGCTCGAACCGGAGCGCCGCATCGTATGGCCAGTGCCGGGCCCGGAACGTCGGGCGATCGGCGGCCGGGACGGGCGACTGCGGATGGGTCCGATAGAGCCGCTCCCGGACGTCGCACCAGTGCCGCCAGGCGATCTCGGGGTCCTCCTCGGCGAACGCCCGCACGTCCGCGTAGAGCTCGGCCACCCGTCTGCGCCAGTCCGCCAGCTCGAGCTCCTCGCTGGGTCCCACGGTCATGGCGGCGAGTATCCGCCCGCCCGGCGCCGCCCGTCTACGATGGACGTCGACCGGATGACGCGACGACCGACAGGAGGATGCGAGGGTGACGGGACAGGCGGAGATCGGGGTGTTCGGCGGGTCGGGCTTCTACTCGCTCCTGGACGACGTCCGCGAGGTCAAGGTGGACACCCCCTACGGCCCGCCGTCGGACAGCTTCTTCCTGGCCACGGTCGAGGGCCGGTCGGTCGCCTTCCTGCCCCGTCATGGCCGGCGACACACGATCCCGCCCCACCGGGTGAACTTCCGGGCGAACGTCTGGGCGATGCGTTCGCTCGGGGTGAAGGCCGTCATCAGCCCGTGCGCGGCCGGCAGCCTCCAGCTCGACGTGCGACCGGGTGACTTCGTCGTGGCCGACCAGTTCGTGGACCGGACCACCGGGCGAGCCGACACGTTCTTCGACGGCCCCATCGTCAGCCACGTCTCGTCGGCCGAGGTCTACGACCCGACCCTCCGAGCGATCGCGATCGCCGTCATCCGGGAGCACGACATCCCGGTCCACGAGCGGGGCACGGTGGTGGTTATCCAGGGCCCGCGCTTCTCGACCAGGAGCGAGTCGAAGTGGTTCTCCGACGCCGGCTGGGAGGTCATCAACATGACCCAGTACCCCGAGGCGTATCTCTGTCGCGAGCTCGGGATGGCGGTCGTGAACATCAGCCTCATCACCGACTACGACGCCGGGGTCCTCGAGGGGACCGAGGCGGTGAACGCGACCGACGTCCTGGCGGTCTTCGAGCAGAACGCGGCCCGGATCCAGAAGGTGGTCCTCGAGATGATCCGGCGCTTCCCGGCCGATCTCGACGGGCTCGGCGCCCGGGACGCCCTGCGCCACACCCGGGGCGACGGCCACACGATCTCGCCCGGCGACATCCGGATCTTCGAGACCGGACTCTAGGGCGTGTCCGGGTCGGGTCGGGCGGGGCTGCCGATCGGGGTCTGCATCGGCTCGATCGGGGCGAGCGCGGCCTGGTGGCTCGAGAGCGCCCGGAGGCTCGAGGCGGCCGGCTATGCCGGGGTCTGGTCGTGGGACCATTTCATGGGTCGGGGCGATCGGACGGTCCCGGTGGTCGAGGCCTGGACGATCCTGAGCGCCGCCGCCGCGATCACCGATCGGGTGACGGTGGGCACGTTCGTCGCGAACGTCATGAATCGGCCGCCGGCCGTCCTCGCCCGGATGGCCGGGACCCTCCAGGAGCTGAGCGGCGGTCGCCTCATCCTGGGGATCGGGATCGGTGGTCATCCGGCAGAGCACCGAGCCCTGGGCATCCCGTTCCCGGAGGCGTCCGAGCGGGCCGCCCGGCTCGAGGAGGCCGTCGCGGTCCTGCGCGCCCTGTGGGCCGGCGGCCCGGTCAGCCGACCGTCGCCGTTCTATCCACTGGAGGAGGCCGTGGCCCGTCCGGCGCCTCGTCCCGTTCCCCGGATCCTGATCGGCGGCGAGACCCCGGCAGGGGCCCGGCTGGCCGGTCGGATCGGCGACGGCTGGACCGCCTTCGACAACACCTTCGAGACGAGCCTGCCGCTCTACCTCGCATCGCTCGAGACGGCCGGTCGAGAGCGGGCGGACCAGCTCGTCCTCGTCGGGTTCCAGGGCGGCCGGTCGGGCCAGGACGCCCTCGGCGCCAGCCCCTGGATCGACGCCCCCCGGGAGACCTGGCAGCGCTGGCGCGCGGCGGGCGCCGACGGAGCGGTCGTGACCGCCCGGACGACCGCGGACATCGACGCGCTCGTGGCCGCGACCGGGCGCTGGTAGGTCCGGGCACGACCCGTCGTCCGGCGCTTCATCGCTCCGTCCGTGGCACCATTCGGGGGCCCATGAACCAGCCCGCGTCCCGATGACCCCGGCCACCCCTCTCGACGAGCCGACCCAACACTGTGTCCGGTGCGGGGCGGTCGTCCCGCTGGGCACCGCGATGTGCGAGCGCTGCAACCCGCTCGGCCTGAAGCAGCCGGCCCCGTCCCAGGCCCACGGGACCGCCGTCCTGGCGATCGTCGTCGCCGTGGTGGTCCTGGCCATCCTCGGGAAGGCCTCGCTCGGCGGGGTCGGCCCGTTCCAGGGCCGGATCGGCGGGGTGGCCTCGGCCGACAGGGGCCTGGCGATCACCCTGACCGTCGACAACCTCGGGACGTCTCGCGGCTCGACCACCTGCCGGGTCTACGACCCGAGCACGCCCGGACTCGGACCGGACGCCGCGTTCGTGCTCAGCCCGGAGATCGAGCCCGGAGCGCAGGTCACCTTCACCAAGCCGGTCGTGGGGCTGGGCACGACCGTCAGGCCGCTGGCCGTCGAGTGCACCGGGCCGTGACGACCGTGGTCTCCGACGGCGGGCCCTCGGTCTTCGCCGCCGAGCTCGCGCTCGCCAGGGAGGTGGCCGCCGGCGCTGGAACGCTTCTCGTCGATCGTCTCGGACGGGTCGGTCGGATCAGCCACAAGAGCCCCAAGGACGTGGTCACCGAGGTCGATCATCTGAGCGAGACGCTCATCCTCGAGGCCATCCGGGCGACCTTCCCGGACGACGGCGTCCTGGCCGAGGAATCCGGGCCGGGCGTCGGCCGGAGCGATCGGGTCTGGGTGGTCGACCCGCTCGACGGCACGGTGAACTATGCCAACGGCATCCCGATCTTCTGCGTCTCGATCGCCCTCGTCGTCGAAGGTCGGCCGTCCGTCGGGGTCGTCCACGATCCGGTCCGCGGCGAGACCTACACCGCCACCGCCGACGGCTCGGCGACCCTGGACGGATCGCCGATCGCACTCGATCCCAAGCCGCTCATGTCCGACTTCGTCATCTCCCTGACGATCGACGGCCCACGGCTGGCCGAGCGTCTGGCCGCCGTCCGCGAGGCGATCCGGGTCACCCGGCGGATCGGCTCCTCAGCGCTCGCCCTGGCCTACGTCGCGAACGGTCGCTTCGACGCCTTCGCCCAGACCCACGGCCTGTCGGCCTGGGACGTCGCCGCGGCCGGGCTCATCGCCGAGCGGGCCGGCGTGCGGGTGACCGACCAGGCCGGTGGGCCGTGGCTGGACCTCGGCCGGGGCACGACGACGTTCGGGGTAGTGGCTGCGCCGCCGGCCCATCACGGCCGCCTGCTGGAGCTGGTCCGCCCGCCCGGCTGAGGTCGGTCAGCTCGGCCGCCAGCGGTGCGGACGGGCACGCAACCGGGCCAGGCCCCATTCGTCGCAGAAGGCCTCCCAGGCGTCGCGCGGCGCACCCTGCCAGCGGAGCTCCTCGACCTCGACCTGGTCGATCGGCGCGTCCGGACGGAGGCGGGCCAGCTCGCGGTAGAGGAGGGCCGCCTCCCATTGTTCGGTCAGGGTGGCGGCGAGACCCACGGCGTTGCGGACCCCACCGGCCACCTCCCAGGCGGACGCCCGGCGGGGGATGGCCTCGAGCGAGCCGTAGCGGGCGAGGACGGCGGCGGCGGACTTCGCCCCCCAGCCGGGCAGTCCGGGGTAGCCGTCGGCCGCGTCGCCGACGAGGGCGAGCCAGTCGGGGATGGCGGCGGGCGGGACGCCCCACTTGGCGACCACCCCGGCCTCGTCGTAGACGATCCGGCGACGTCGATCCCAGAGGACGATCCGATCGCCCTCGACGAGCTGGGCCATGTCCTTGTCCGGGGTGCAGACGAGGATGTGCTCGACCCCCGGGGCGGACCGGAAGCGGTCCACCGCGGCGGCGATCGCGTCGTCGGCCTCGAACTCGACCATCGGCCAGCAGACCAGCCCGAGGGCCCGGATCGCATCCTCGGCCACCGGGAACTGGGCGAGCAGCTCGGGGGGCATCCCGGCCTCGGTCTTGTAGCCGGCGAATCGGTCGTTGCGCCACGACCGGATGACGTGATCGGTGGCGCACCCGACATGGCTGGCACCCTCCTCCCGGAGGAGGTAGAGAAGCTGGTCGACGAGCCCGGCCACGCCCGAGAGGATCGCCCCGTCCCGACCGCGGACCGGCGGGCGCGGGGCGAAATGCGCCCGGAACAGCTCGTAGGTGGCGTCGACGAGATGGACGTCCACGGGTCGAGGGGCCGGGAGCGCGGCCGACGCCGGGCTCAGCCGGCCGCGCTCGCCCCGTGGCCGTTCGTCGGAGCGGCGGCGCGCTCCAGCTCGAGCGGCTCGCCGGGGATCGCCGGGTCGCGGGCGGCGTCGGCCCGCTCCTCCTCGACGATCGCCCGGAGCCGTTCGAGGTCGGCCTGGAAGATCCGCCCGAGGACCGGCGCCTGGGCGATCGAGCCGAGGTTGGCCAGGAGCGGGGGGACGAGGGTCTCCGACCACTCCACCCGGGTCCTCCGGCCGCCATCGGCCGTGTCGAGGGCGATGAGACCGCTGCCCTTGAACCAGCCCTCGTGGCGGATGGCGTAGCGGTGCGGCGGGAGGAACTCCACCACCTCGACCGGGTCGCTCACGGTGATGCCCAGGATCCGGACGTCGGCCTCGCAGCGGGATCCGATCCCGACCGGGCCGGGCGTCAGCAGGCGGACCGCCTTCATCTCGGTCATCCACTCGGGCTGCCGCTCGACGTCGGCCACGATCTCCCAGACCCGCTGGATCGGGGCGTCGACCTCGACCCGGCTGCGGATCGGCATCCGGACCGGTCGACCCTCCTCGTCCACGCTGAGCCCGCCCAGCCAGCGGTCGATCAGGAATGCACCGGCGAGCCCGCCGATCGCCGTGGCCGCCAGTCGCCTGATCATCGTTCACTCTCCCGCATGATCGCCACCCCGGCGTCCATCATCTCGGTCACCGCCCGGTCGCCGTCGCCGGGGGCGAGGTCCACCGCCCGGATCCCGTCGGCCAGGAGGCTGGTCGCGTAGCCGAGGCGAGCCGCATCGAGCGCCGTCGCCCGGACACAGTAGTCGGTGGCCAGCCCGCCGACCACGACCCGTTCCACGCCGTTCGCCCGGAGGAGCTCGTCCAGCTCGGTCGGGACCTCCTCGCCGTCGGTCGCGTCGCGCATCGTGAACCCCGAGTAGCCGTCTTCGCCGTTCGCTCCCTTGCGAACGGTCGGCCCGTCCACGACCAGGCGCGGGTGAAGCTCGGCGCCCCACGACCCGGCCACGCAATGGACCGGCCAGACGCCGCCGTCCCGGGCGAAATGGGGGGTGATCGGCGGATGCCAGTCCTGGGTGTAGACGACCAGCGATCCGGCGTCCCGGGCCCGGGCGATCTCGCGGTTGAGGATCGCCACCACGTCCGATCCGCCGGCCACGCTGAGGCTCCCGGCCGGGTCGGCGAAATCGTTCTGGACGTCGACCACCACGAGCGCGGTCGAGGGACCGTACAACTGCACCGCTCAAGGCTAACCCACCCCGACGGCAGGAACTTCCGGACCGCCGGGCGGTTGCGGACCGGTGGCGATCGGATTGCGGGACGGCCCGGGGGCGATGGATTACAGTCCGGACGGGTCCGACGACGTCCCGGCCCTCGCCCACGGAGCGCGCCTCGCATGTATTCCGACGAGTTCAAACAGCAGCTGCCCGACATCGACGAGGTGGAGACGGCCGACTGGCTGACCTCGCTCGACCAGGTCGTGGCCCAGGGCGGCGAGATCCGGGCCCGCTTCCTCATGTTCAAGCTGCTCAAGCGGGCCCGCCAGCTCCACGTCGGCCTGCCGCCGCTGACCCAGACCCGCTACATCAACACGATCAGCCCGGAGCAGGAACCGTTCTTCCCGGGTGACGAGGATCTCGAGCGGCGGATCCGCCGGCTCATCCGCTGGAACGCGGTCGCGATGGTCCTCCGGGCGAACACGGACTACCCCGGGATCGGCGGCCACCTCGCCACCTACGCCTCCGCGGCGACCCTCTACGAAGTCGGCTTCAACCACTTCTTCCGGGGCAAGGACGAGGGTCCCGGCGACCACGTCTACTACCAGGGTCACGCCGCTCCCGGGATCTATGCCCGGGCGTTCCTCGAAGGCCGCCTGAGCACCGATCAGCTCGACCACTTCCGCCGCGAGACCGTGCCCGGCCAGGGCCTGAGCTCGTATCCCCACCCGCGATTGATGCCCGACTTCTGGGAGTTCCCGACCGTCTCGATGGGTCTTGGGCCGATCAGCGCGATCTACCAGGCCCGCTTCGACCGCTACCTCCACAACCGCGGGCTCGTCGACACGTCGGCCTCGCGGGTCTGGGCGTTCCTCGGCGACGGCGAGATGGACGAGCCCGAGTCGATCGCCGGCCTCTCCCTGGCGGCTCGCGACGGGCTCGACAACCTGACCTTCGTGGTCAACTGCAACCTGCAGCGTCTCGATGGTCCGGTCCGCGGCAACGGCAAGGTCATCCAGGAGCTCGAGGGTCTCTTCCGGGGCGCCGGCTGGAACGTCATCAAGGTCATCTGGGGCCGGGAATGGGACGACCTCCTGGCCCGCGACGTCGACGGCGTCCTGGTCGAGAAGATGAACGACACCCTCGACGGCGAGTTCCAGAAGTACTCGGTCGCCGGCGGGGCGTACATCCGCGAGCACTTCTTCGGCCCGGACCCCCGGCTCGCCCGGCTCGTCGAGCACCTCAGCGATGACGAGCTCGCCAAGCTCCGTCGTGGCGGCCACGACTACCGCAAGGTCCACGCCGCCTACAAGGCGGCCACCGAGTTCCGGGGGGCGCCCACGGTCATCCTCGCCCACACGATCAAGGGCTGGACCCTCGGCCCGGGGGTCGAGGCCCGGAACATCACCCACCAGGCCAAGAAGCTGTCCGAGGCCGAGGTCCGGATCTTCCGCGATCGGCTCGAGCTGCCGATCCCCGACGCGAAGCTCAAGGAAGCGCCCTACTACCACCCCGGCGCCGACTCGGAGGAGATCCAGTACCTCCTCGAGCGTCGTCGCGTCCTGGGCGGCGCCCTGCCCAGGCGGATCGTCCGGGCGAAGCTGTTCGAGGCGGTCGCCCCATCGGTCGACGCCGAGTTCGCCGCCGGCAGCTCCACCCCGGTCAGCACCACGATGGTCTTCGCCCGGCTGCTGCGGAACCTCATCCGGGACCCGGAGCTCGGCCGGCGGATCGTGCCGATCGTCCCCGACGAGGCGCGCACGTTCGGGCTCGACCCCCTGTTCAAGGAGGTCGGGATCTACGCCGCCCACGGCCAGCGCTACGAGCCGGTCGACTCGGACCTGGTGCTGAGCTACCGCGAGGCGCGCGACGGGCAGGTCCTGGAGGAGGGGATCACCGAGGCCGGCTCGATGGCCAGCTTCCTGGCCGCGGCGACGGCCTACTCGACCCAGGCCACCGCGATGATCCCGTTCTACGTCTTCTACTCGATGTTCGGCTTCCAGCGGACCGGCGACCAGGTCTGGCAGCTGGCCGACGCCCGCGGTCGCGGCTTCATGATGGGCGCCACGGCCGGCCGGACCACCCTCCACGGCGAGGGTCTCCAGCACGACGATGGTCACAGTCACCTGCTTGCCACGACGATCCCGGCCATCCGGGCCTACGACCCGGCGTTCGCCTATGAGCTGGCGACGATCGTCCGGGCGGGTATCGAGGCGATGTACGTCCGGGGCGAGGACGTCTTCTACTACGTCACGATCCACAACGAGAACTACGCGCAGCCGCCGAAGCCCGAGGGCTGTCGACGAGGGGATCGTCCGGGGCATCTACCGCTTCGCCGGTCCGCTTGACGGGGCGGGGAAGGGCGGCCGGGTCCGGCTCGTCGGGAGCGGCTCCATCCTCCAGCAGGTCCTCGGGGCGCAGCGTCTGCTGGCCGAGCGGTTCGACATCGCGGCCGAGGTCTACAGCGCGCCGTCGTTCCAGCAACTCCGCCGCGACGCGATCGAGGCCGAGCGCTGGAACCGGCTCCATCCCGCGGAGACGCCCCGGATCCCCTACGTGAGCGGTGTCCTCGGTCCGGACGGCGGTCCGGTCGTCATCGCCTCCGACTGGCTCAAGGCGGTCCCCGACCTCGTCGGGCCGTGGCTGCCGACCGGGACGATCACCCTCGGCACCGAGGGCTTCGGTCGGAGCGACACCCGCGAGGCGCTCCGTGCGCTGTTCGAGATCGACGGCCCGAGCATCGCGGCGGCGGCCCTGTCGGGACTCGCTCGCGGCGGCCTGCTCTCGCCTGCACGAGCCGCCACGGGGGTCGCCGAGCTCGGCATCGACCCGGAGAAGCTCGACCCGCTGGCGCTCTGACCCGGGGACGGCCCGATCCCGGCGCCGCCCATCCAGGCGCCGCCCGCTGAGCGTCCCGGCGCCGGCGCCGAGCGTCCCGCTGAGCGTCCCGCTGCACCCCGAGTGTCTTCTTACTACCGGCATTGTTAGCCGGCGGGTCATTCGTCGCGATCGAGTCACGGTGGGGTCTCCGGGTCGCCCTCTATGGCACCGAATACCACCTACACGCGTGTCTCGGCGGTCAGGGAGGCTGTCCTGGATCGCCGCCCGCACCGAAGACCGACTTCGAACAATGACCGTTGTATCGGGGCCGATAGCAGCCCGCCGCGGCCCCGACGCCCTCGCCGCCGACCCGACCCGCCTCGTCTCGCCCCCCGCCGTGCCCTGGCCGATAGCAGCCCGCCCCGGCTCGCACCCGCCGCAGGACCTCGCAAGCAGCCTTACGTCTAAGACTCAAGGGTACTTGACCAGGCACCGCGGCCTCCGCTAGGATGCCCACGATCCGGGCGATCCGCGTCCGATCCCCACAGAAAGGCGTCCCATCCGTTGGACTTCGGTGCGTTCGTCAGCGGCCTCGTCACGGGCCTCCGTGAAGGCGTCGAGGCCGCCCTCATCGTCAGCATCATCCTGGCTTACCTGGTCCGGACGGGGAAAGGGCGGTACGCCGGGCGGATCTGGCTGGGCGTCGGCAGCGCCCTGATCCTCAGCGTGGTCCTCGGCGTGCTGATCTTCGTGACGATCGGCGAGTTCCAGGCCCCGTACGAGCAGATCTTCGAGGGCTCCACGATGCTCCTGGCGGCCGTCGTGGTCACCTGGATGCTGTTCTGGATGCGACGCCAGGCGGCCAGCGTCAGCGGCGAGCTCCGGGCCGCGGTCGATCGCGCTCTCAGCGACGGCGGCCTTGTCGGGCTGACCGCCCTGGCCTTCCTGGCGGTGATCCGCGAGGGCCTCGAGACCGCCCTCTTCCTGGTCGCCCAGGCCAGCGCCGCCCGGGCCGAGTCGGCCACCGGCGCCCTGAGCGTCGTCCTGGGCGCCCTCGTCGGGCTCGGACTCGCGGTCGCCATCGGCGTCGGCTTCTACCAGGGCAGCCGACGGATCGACCTCGCCCGCTTCTTCCGGTGGACCGGGGTGGCCCTCATCTTCATCGCCGCGGGGCTCGTCTCCCACGCCATGAGCGAGTTCGTCGAGGCCGGCGTCATCGCGTTCGGCACCCAGACCCTTTTCGACATCTCGGCGGTCCTGCCCGCCGACCCCGAGAGCGGCAACGTCCTGGGGATGGTCCTGCGATCGCTGTTCGGCTACAACCCCAGCCCGGAGGTGATCACCTTCGTGGCCTGGCTCGCCTACCTGGTCATCGCCCTGCCCCTCTACCTGCGACCGTTCCGCCCCGGCCCGTCGAGGACGGCCGAACCGCTGGAGTCGCCGCTCGACCGCTCCCTCGAGCAGCCGCCCGTCGAAGCGGTAGTCGACGCCGGCTGATCCCGGACGTTCCGCGGGCTTCTCGCGACCGAGCGTCGGGCGCCACCGGCACCCGGGGAACCTCGGGCCGCTCGCCGGCGTCTCCGTTCCAGCACCGCCTCCTCGGTCGGTGGCCTTTGATCACGACGGAGCAGCCCGATGTCCAGCACGACGGTCACGATCCATCTCCCGAGCTCGCGGGCCCGCTGGCTCGCCCTCGGCATCGCCATCGGCCTTCTGGGCGCCGCGATCGCCTGGCCGGCCTTCGCCCCCCACGGGATTCGGGCGGTCGACCCGACGACCACGACTCCGGAGCACCTGATCAGTGTCACCGGGACCGGCCGGATCATCATCAGCCCCGACGTGGCCGATCTCCGGCTCGGTGTCCAGGCCACCCGTCCCACCGTCAAGGCGGCCCGCCAGGTCGCGGCCGAGTCGATGACCAAGGTCGTCGCCGCGCTCAAGGCCCTGGGCATCGCCGACAAGGACATCCAGACCTCGACCCTCTATCTGCAGCCGGTCTACGACTACACGAACAACACGAACCCACCGAAGATCACCGGCTACCAGCTGTCGAACGCGGTCTCGGTGACGATCCGCGACCTCGACAAGGTCGGTGACGCGATCGACGGCTCGCTGGCCGCCGGCGCGACGACGATGGACGGGGTGACCTTCCGGGTCGACGACCCGGCGAAGGCCCTCGGCCAGGCCCGCGAGGCCGCGATGGCCCAGGCCAAGGCGAGTGCCGACACCTTGGCCCGGAGCGCCGGGGTCACGATCGCCGGGGTCGCCTCGATCAGCGAGTCGGGCGGGACGATCCCCACCCCGATCCCGTACGCCGAGCGAACCGCGGGCGCCCTCGCCGCCCCCGACAAGGCCGTCTCGACCCCGATCGAGGCCGGCACCAACGAGGTGACCGTCACCGTCGCCGTGAGCTACCTCATCCGCTGAACCGGTGGCGCCGCGGGGCGCCACCCCTCTCCGACCGGCGGCCTGACGCGAGGATCGGGCCGCCGGTCACTGATTCGCGGGGACGATCCGGTACAGCTCGCCCGAGCCCAGGTCGGTGAGGTAGATCCGGCCTGCCTCGTCCTCGCCGAACGACGAGATCGAGCGGCCGGAGTCGAGCAGGACGGCCGCCTTCGGGCCCGCGGCCGACGCGTCGAGGCCCCAGATCCGGCCCGTGCACGAGTCGCCGTAGAGGTAGCCGCCCCACAGCGACGGCTCGGCCGGATCGCGCGAGACGTAACCACCGACGATCGCACAGCCCTGGTCGTGACCGTACTCGACGACCGGCAGGACCAGCCCGTCCTCGCGGCACGATGTCGCGTCGTAGCAGTGCCGGCCCTCCATGACGTTCCAGCCGAAGTCCGGCCCGGTCGCGGCAGCGGAGCTCGCCGGCCAATGGTCCACCTCCTCCCAGGCGCCCTGTCCGACGTCGCCGATCCACAGGTCGCCGGTCGCCCGGTCGAACGAGAAGCGCCACGGGTTGCGCAGGCCGTAGGCGAAGATCTCCGGTCTGGCGCCCGACCGGCCGACGAACGGGTTGTCGGCCGGGACGGTGTAGGGCGGGCCGGTCGCTCCGTCGGCGGTCGGCCGGACTCGGAGGAGCTTGCCGAGGAGGGTGTCCAGGTTCTGGCCGTTGCCCATCGGGTCGCCGCCCGAGCCGCCGTCGCCGGTGGCGATGTAAAGGTCGTCGTCGGGCCCGAAGGCGAGCGCCCCGCCGTTGTGGTTCGGGAAGGGCTGGTCGATCCGGAGGAGGATCCGCTCGCTCGCCGGATCGGCCCGGTCCGGGGTCTCCGCCGGCACCTTGAACGACGAGACGACGGTGTCCCCGTTCAGGTCGGTGTAGTCGACGAAGACCCGGGGGTCTGCCGGGAAGCCCGGCGCGAAGGCGAGGCCCAGCAGCCCTCGCTCGCCGCCCGAGGCGATCCGGTCCCGGATGTCGAGGAACGGCGGGTCCCCGACCGCGCCGTCGCGGACGATCTTCACCCGCCCCGGTTGCTCCACCACGAAGACGCGTCCGCTGCCGTCGCCGGCGTTGACCGCCGCGAGCGGACTGTTCAGGTCGCCGACGACCTTCTCCAGCCGGATCTTCGCCCGGGTCGGGTCGAACGGGGTCGCCGGGCTCGGCGGGACGAGCACCGATGGCGACGGCCCGGTCGGTACGGCGGTCGGGCTCGCGGTGGGGGAGGGCGAGACGGGCCCGGACGCCGTCGTGGCTCCCGGAGTCGCCGTGACGGACGCCCCGGCGAAGCTCGGCGGTGAGGGGGATCCGCTGCCGCAGGCGGCGACGAGCACGGCCGTGACGAGCACGGCTGCGAGGAGGGCGGGGCCGGGGCGGGCGATCGTCCGGAGCTGGGACGCGGATCGGATCATGCCCGACAGGGTAGCCCAGCCGCTATCGTGGGTCCGCCCGGAACCCCACCGCAGCCGAGGTCCCCGATGGACGCCCACGATCTCGCCACCCTCGAGGCGCGCCGCGCCGCGACCGCCGCCCCATACCTCGAGTTCCTGCGGGTGCCCGCCATGAGCGTGGGGCTCTACACCCTCGACGCCGGCGCGCCTGGACGGGCAGTCGCCCCACACCGAGGACGAGGTCTACGTGGTGATGACCGGGCGGGGTCGGATCAGCGTGGGCGACGAGGTCCGCGAGGTCGGTCCAGGCTCGATCGTCTACGTGGCCGCGACCGTCCCGCATCGCTTCCACGAGGTCACCGAGCGGATGGAGGTCCTGGTGGTCTTCGCCCCGGCCGAGTACTCGCTCGCGGGCGCCCGGTAGCCGCGGGGCCTACGCTCGGTCCCGGGGGCGTGCCAGGCGCTCGGCGAGGGCGACCGCCCGGTTCGGCGAGATGCCGGTCTCGTCGTGGCGGAAGAAGACGTACGCGTCGTGCCCGGCTTCGAGGAAGGGGGCGATCCGCCCAGCCCACGCGTCGAGTTCCGCGTCGTCATAGGCGGACCGTCGAAGCCGGAGGTAGAGGGACGGTCCGGTGAGCCGGACGAACGGCGGCTCCGGCATGTTCGTCGAGGTCGGTCGCGCAGAGGACCGCGCCGTGGTCGCGGAGCAGGGCGAAGGTCTCGTCGACGTGCCACGAGATGTCCTGGAACTCCAGGGTCAACGGGTACTGCCGCGGCCACAGCCCCAGGAGCCGGGCGAGGCGCTCGTGACGCTCATCGGTACGGGCGATCTCGCCGGGCACCCGGTAGAGAACGGACCCCAGCCGCGGGCCGAAGTCCGCCAGCGGTCGGGTGAGCCAGGCAACGCTCTCGGGTTGGTCGTCGCCGAGGAGGGCCCGGATGCTCCCGCTGCGCTGGGCCTTGACCACGAACCGGAAGGTGTCCGGCGTCCGAGCGAGCCAGCCGGCGACGGTCGAAGCACTCGGCTGGCGGTAGAACGTGTTGTTGAGCTCGCACGCGTTCAGTCGCTCGGCGTACGTCGCCAGGAGCGCATCGGAGCGGAGGCCGGGCGGGTAGAACAGCGGCGCCCAGCCCGGGTACGAGAACCCGCTCGTGCCGACTCGCGGCGTCCCTCGGAGAACGGGGACCACGTCGCCGCCGGTCACATCGCACGCGCGCAGGACGGATCAGACCGGTCGCGTCTCGGCCGCGATCACGGCCACCTCTTCGCATTCCGACGCTCGGCCGTCGTCACGGGCGCGGTCGTTGATCCTCCGGCAGGCGTCGGCCATCGCCGTCAGGTCCTCGTCGTCGATCGGACCGAGGAAGTAGGTCTCGATCCCCCGCAGGTGGGTCCGGCTGGCCGCCCGCAGCCGGTCGACTCCCGCCTCGGTCAGGACGGCCTCGGCGCCGCGCCCGTCTGACGAGCAGTGGCTCCGCTCCACCAGCCCGTCCGCCTCGAGCCGGTCGATGAGCCGGGTGACCCCGCTCCGGCTGAGCAGGATGCCATCCGCGATCTGGTTCATCCGCAGGCGTCGACCGGGCGCCTCGGCGATGTGAAGGAGCGCGCCGTACTCGGCCAGGGTCATGCCCTGCTCGGTGCGCAGGTCGTCGTCGAGCCGCCGGGTCACGAGCGCATGGGCCGTGATGAAGGCGCGCCAGGGG
The DNA here is from genome assembly GCA_963809595.1 of uncultured Chloroflexia bacterium. Lineage (GTDB taxonomy): Bacteria > Chloroflexota > Limnocylindria > Limnocylindrales > CSP1-4 > Chersky-267. Next base: position 980,317 of record CAWEKG010000004.1, read on the forward strand.
CCCAGTCGGGCGTCCCTCGCGGTCAGTGGGCGGTCGCTCCCGGCCGTCACAGGGCGCTCGGTCGTCTCGGTCATGGGGCGCATCATACCCCGGCAGGCAACTGGTTGACAATGCAACGATTTGGGAATATAGTTGCCGAGTCAATCATCAACGAGTCTCCGGCGGGCGGGTCCGCCGGGACCGACCGCGCGAAGGGATACCGAGGACCGATGGCCACCTGGAAGCTCGACACGGCGCACACGGAAGTCAACTTCTCCGCCAAGCACATGATGATCACCAACGTCCGAGGCAAGTTCGGGCGGGTCGAGGGCGAGATCAGCCTCGATGAGGCCGAGCCGACGCGCTCTTCGGGCCAGCTCCGGATCGCCGCCGCCAGCCTCTCGACGGGGCTGGACCAGCGCGACCGGCATCTCCGGTCGGCCGACTTCTTCGATGCGGAGCAGCACCCCTGGATCATCGCCACGATCACTGCGATCGAGCCGGCCGGCGACGCCTACCGGGTCACGGCCGACGTCACGATCCGCGAGATCACCCGGCCGGTCGTCCTCGACGCCGAGTACCTCGGTGTGGTCAGCGGGATGAAAGGCGGTCGCCACGCCGGCTTCCACCTGAGCGGGAAGATCAGCCGTGAGGCCTGGGGCCTGGACTGGAACGTGGCTCTCGAGAAGGGCGGCTGGCTCGTCGGCCGGGACATCACCGTCGACATCGACGTCGCCGCCGACGAGGTCGCCCCAGCTCTCGCCGAGCCGGTCGAGGCCGTCGCCTAGGACCGCGGACCCGACCGGCTCTCGAGCGCGGCAGCGGCCAGCCCGGCCAGCCCCCGCTCGAGGTCGGCCGGGGTCGGCCAGCCGTAGCCCAGCCGGAACGACCGATCGGGCTGCTCGAACCAGTGGCCCGGACCCACGACCGTCCCATGGGGTTCCAGCAGGCGCCGGTAGAAGCCTTCGAGGTCGACGTTCACACCGTCCCGGAATCGCGGGAAGCCTACGACCCCGCCCCGCGGCTCGACCCATTCGAAGACGTCCTGCTCCGCCATCCAGCCACGGACCGTCCCGAGCGCTGCGGCGATGCCGGCGAGGATGACCGGCAGACGCTCGGGCCGCCGTCGCAGGGCGACCTCGGCGATCGCCTCGTCGACCACCGAGTTCGTGATGAGAATCTGCTCCTTGGCAGCCAGGAACCGGCCGAGCAACGCCCGGTCGCGAGTCATCAGCCAGCCCATCCGGATCCCCGGCAATCCGTCCGTCTTCGACAGTGAGGAGACGCCGATGGCCCGTTCCGAGAGGGAGGCGACGAGCGGGAGCGGGCCGCCGAAGGTCATCTCGCGGTACGTCTCGTCGACCAGGAGTCGAGCCGTGGGGTGGGCCTCGACCAGGGCGACGACCGCCCGGAGGGCCGCCTCGGGCATCACCTGGCCGGTTGGGTTGTGTGGGTTCGTGATCGAGACCAGGACGGTCCGCGGCGTCATCTGCTCGGCGATCCGCGCCGGATCGATGGTCCAAGCGTCCTCGTAGCGCAGGTCGACGTGGCGGATGGCCGCGCCGATCGCCCGAGGCGTCTCGAGGTTCGTGGCGTAGTTCGGACGGACCACGACGATCTCCTCGCCGGGGCCGAGCAGGGTGGTGTGGATGACGAAGAGGGCCGCCGCCGCGCCCGGGGTCACGAGGATGTCGTCGGCGCCGACCGCGCCCGGTCCGCCGGCCGCGATCGCCGCCCGGAGCCCCGGCCGGCCGAGGTGGTCGCCGTACATCAGGACGAGATCGTCGAGCTCGACCCCGAGGTCGCGCAGGGGCGTGTCGGCGACCGAGCTCTCGGCCAGGTTGAACCGGATCCGGTCGTAGCCGAACTGCTCAGGCGACTCGGCCTCGATCGGCATGCGGCGGTAGTCCACGGTCCCTCCGTCGGGCGTTCGACGGCCCGGGTCGGGGTCGCTCCCGGCCCGGGTCGGCTGCCCTCTTCCCTCGCCCCCACGGCGCGTCTATCATCCGCGGAACGGCCGCCTCACGTGGGGGCGCACGGTCCTGCCGGGAACTGGAGACCACGATGAACGGGATCGGACCCTCGGGCCGCCCCTCGACCGCGTCGATCCACCTCGTGCTGGGCCTCGCCCTCGTCACGCTGCTCGCTGCCTGCGGGGGCGCGGCGGCCGGCGCGGGCAGCGGCGGCGGTGGCAGTGGGGCCGGTGGCAGTAGGGACTACGACTCGGTCATCGCCGTCTCCCAGGCCGCCTTCGGCAACACGATGATCTCGGGCGCCGTGGAGAACGGCGACACCCTGCGGATCACCCTGACCGAGGCGAGCGGGGCGAACATGGCCAAGCTGTTCCTCTGCTCCAACGTGAAGAACGCCCTCAAGGCGGCCGGTCTCGGGGCGTCGAAGGTGGTCATCGTCAACACGGCCGGGACTCAGCTGGCGACCCAGGCCGACTGCAAGGGCTGATCCCGGGTGCTCGCCCGACCCGGCTCCTGATCCCGGTCAGCGCCAGCTTTCAGGGCTGAACAGGTAGAAGGTCGTCTGCGCCCAGACCGCGCGGAGCCGAGCGACCCCTTCGAAGATGGCCTTGGGCGACGGCGCACGGATGGCCCGGAGCTCCTCGAACGCATCGGGGTCGGGCTCGGGCCACACTGACCGGGCTTCCCGTGCGGGGTCCAGCTCGTTCGGTCGCCCACCCAGGGCCAGATCGGGGACGAGGCGCGCGGTGGCGCCGTAGCCGGCCATCGCCGGACGATACGCTCCGACGTCGTCGGACGCCAGCCCCCGGAGCTATCCTGCGGGCATGGAGACGACGATCCGCGCGTACGGCGCCCAGAGCATGACGGCACCGCTCGTCGAGGTCCTGGTCAAGCGGCCCGGCCCGGCTTTCGGGCGGGCCTTCGACGATCCGGCCAACGGATTCCTCCGACCGGTCGACCTCGAGGTCGCCCGACGCGAGCACGACATCTTCAGCGAGCTCCTGGCGAGCCTCGGGCCGACGGTCCACGAGCTCGGCATCGAGACCGATTCCCCGGATCTCGTCTACCAGTTCGACCCGCTCCTCGTCTCCGACCAGGGGGCGATCCCGCTCCGACCGGGCAAGCCGGGTCGACAGGGCGAGGAGCTCGTGGTCGAGGCCTGGCTCAACGAGCGAGGGGTTCCGACGGTCGCCCGGATCGAAGCCCCGGGCACGATCGAGGGCGGCGACACGTTCTGGCTGCGACCGGACATCCTGTGCATCGGCCGCTCGCTCCGGACCAACTCCGAGGGTGCCCGCCAGCTCGACGCGATCGTCCAGGGCGACGTCCGCCTGTTCGATCTCCCGTACTGGAAGGGCCCCGGGGAGCTCGTCCATCTCCTCTCGGTCATCTCCCCGGTCGCCGACGACCTGGCCGTGGTCTACCCCCCGCTCCTGCCGGTCGGCCTGTGGCAGCTTCTGGTCGACCTGGGGATGGAGCTGGTCGAGGTGCCCGACGACGAGTTCCCGACGCTCGGCTGCAACGTCCTGGCCGTGCGCCCCGGCGTCGTCATCATGGCCGAGGGCAACCCCGCAACCGCAGCCGCCCTCGCCCGGGCGGGCTGCGAGGTCCACAGCTATCCGGCGACCGAGATCGGACTGAACGGCTCGGGCGGGCCGACCTGTCTCACCCGCCCGATCCTGCGCGACACGATCGGATGACCGCCTCGGGACCCACGCCGGAGGCCCCGCCGTTCTACTCGCGACCGAGCCTCCACGTCGAGATGTACGACGTGCTCGAGCGGGAGGTCCCCGGCGGCGACGACATCGGGTTCCTCCGGGACCTGGCGCGCCGGGTCGGCGGTCCGGTCCTCGAGCTCGGCTGCGGGACCGGCCGGGTGACCGTCCCGCTGGCCGAGGCCGGGATCCCGATCGTGGGACTCGATCGCTCCCGCCCGATGCTCGACGTGGCCGAGGAACGACGACGGTCCCTCCCCCCGGATGTCCGGCGTCGGCTCCGCTTCGTGGAGGGGGACATGGCCGACTTCCGGCTGGGTCGCCGATTCGGGCTCGTCTTCGCGGCGTTCCGGGTGTTCATGGCCCTGCCCGACCCGGAGAGCCAGCGGGCGGCCCTGGCGACGATCAGGCGCCACCTGCGGCCGGGCGGGTCGCTCGTCCTCGACCTGTTCGACCCCCGGCTCGATCTCCTGGCCGAACCATCGCGCTCGCTCCGCGAGATCGACGAGGGCCGCCATCCGGTGACGGGCCGCCTCGTCCGGGTCACCGCCGTGGAACGGGTCAACGACCCCGTCCACCAGCGGTTCAGCGAACGCTGGCGGTTCCGGGAGATCGACGACGACGGGTCGATCGTCCGCGAGGAGTCCGAGACGCTCGTCCTCCGCTGGACGTACCGTCACGAGCTCCAACATCTCCTGGAGCTGGCCGGGTTCGAGCCGATCGCCGAATACAGCGACTACGCCGGGTCGCCACCGGCCTACGGGAACGAGATCATCGTGGTCGCCCGGCGACCCGGCGGGGACCGGTGACGGGCGTCCGAGCCGTCGCCGACGCGGTCGATCGGGGCCGGCTGGTCGAGGACCTCATCGAGCTCGTCCGGATCCCGAGCGTCACCGGTTCCGAGGATGCCGTCGCGGACTGGCTGGCGGCGGCCCTCCGGGCGATCCCCGGGGTGAACGTCGCCCGGATCGACCCCGAGCCGGCGTCGGTCCGGGCCGATCCCGACTGGCCCGGCGAGGAGATGGCCCGGTCGTCACTGCCGATCGTGCTCGGCCGGCTCGGTCGTCCGGGCGGGCGGCGGCTGGTCCTGGTCGGCCACACCGACGTCGTGCCGGAGGGCGATCCGGCGACCTGGACGGTGGACCCGTGGGCCGGCACGATCCGCGAGGGCGACCTGTACGGCCGTGGGGCCTGTGACATGAAGGGCGGCGTGGCGGCGATCCTCGGGGTCCTCCGGGCGCTGTCGGCCGATGGCGCCGCGGCTGCGCTCGCGGGCGAGGTCCTGGCCGTCTTCGTCCCGTCGGAGGAGGACGGTGGGCAGGGGATGCTGGCCGCGATCCGGTCCGGCCTGACCGGTGACATGGCGGTGATCGCCGAGCCCTCGAACCTCGACGTGGTGGTCGCCCACGCCGGAGCGCTCACCTTTCGGCTGACCGTGCCCGGTCGAGCCGCCCACGCCTCGCAGCGGCGGGAAGGGATCTCCGCCCTCGACAAGCTGTGGGTCCTGGCCAGGGCCCTCGAGACCGACGAGACGCGCCGCAACGCCGCCGAGACCGATCCCCTGATGACGGTCCTCGGGATGCCCTACCCGACGATCCTGGGGATGGTCAGGGGCGGCGACTGGGCCTCGACCGTGATGGACCGGGTGGTGGCCGACGGTCGCTACGGCGTGCGTCTCGGTCAGACGCCGGCCGAGGCCGAGGCCGAGCTCCGGGACTGCATCGCGGCCGCCTGCGCCGCCGACGACTTCCTGCGCGACCATCCGGCGGTGGTGGAGTGCCTCGGTGGACGGTTCGGCTCGGCCCGGGTCCCGTCGGACCATCCCCTCCCGACCGGTCTGGCCCGGGCGGCCGAGCGGGTCACCGGGCGGCGACCCGAGCTCCTGGGCGAACCGTACGGGGCCGACATGCGGCTGCTCGTGAACGAAGGTCGGACGCCGACGGTGATCTTCGGGCCCGGCGACGTCCGGGTGGCGCACAGCGCGGATGAGCGGGTCTCGCTGGCCGAGGTGGAGGCCTGTGCGCGCGTCCTCGCGGCGTGGGTGATCGATGAGCTCGGGACCGCCTGAGGAGCCGCCCGCCCGAGGCCGGGGCCCCGGGCGGGACGTGGCCCATGAACTGATCGGCGCGAAGGTGCTGCTGGTCCCGGTCGGGCCGGACCAGGTGGACGCCCTCGCCCGGATCATCGAGGAGCCCGCCGTGACCCGCTGGTGGCGGGACACCGGGGAGGACCTGCGAGGTTGGATCGAGGAGGCCGACCTCGCCGAGATCCAGTTCGCGATCGTCGACCCGGGGGACGGTGAGGTCATCGGCTACCTCCAGGTGTACGAGGAGCTCGAGCCGGACTACCGCCACGCCGGGATCGACCTCTTCCTCACGACCGGTCGCCAGGGCCTGGGTCTCGGGCCGGACGCGATCCGGGCGGCCGTCCGCTGGCTCGTCGACGAGCGCGGGCACCACCGGATCACGATCGACCCGGCCGCCGACAACGTGGCGGCGATCCGCGCCTACGAGCGGGTCGGCTTCCGGCCGGTCGGGGTCATGCGCCGGTACGAGCGCGGTGCCGACGGCACCTGGCACGATGGCCTGCTCATGGAGCTGCTCGCCGACGAACTGCGCTGATGGCTCGGCCGGTGGCTGCTACCTCGAGCCGATCGCGACGCTGCCGGTCGGCACGACGGCGACCCCGCCGGGCGCCTCGGCGAAGCGCATCACGGCCGGCTCCCAGGCGTACGTGCCGGGGGTGATGACCCGGGCGAGATAGCGTAGGACGAGCGGGATCCTGGGGGTCGTCGCGCGGTCGGCGCAGAAGCGGACCTCCTGCCCGACGACGGCGTACGGGCTGACGGATCCGTCGTCGCCGACCAGGGCGTCGGTCCGGGTCAACGGGGCGAGACCCGACGGGACCGTCTCGACCACGTCGTAGCAGCCATCGACGGCCGTCCCGCCGAACGTCGGCCGAAGCTCGACGACCACCACCGTGTCGGCCGGGATCGTGCCGGCCGGCGTCACGCTCCGGGTCAGCCCGAGGTCCGGGTCGAGGCGGAGGCCCGCCGCTGCGACCGGCGTCGTCCAGGACGCCGCGACCCCGACCGAGCCGGTCAGCGTCTCGAGCCGGATGGCGTCGCGCTGGGCGGCCGTCAGGTCGAGGCCGAACGACCCGCCGGGCGGAAGGTCTACGACGTGACGGCCACCGTCGAGCGTGTAGGCGAAGCTGGCGGCGGCACTCGGCGTGCGGGGGAGGGTCCGCTCGACGACACCGACCTCGTCGAGGACATGGAGCTCGGCCCGAGCCGGGTTCGCCCGAACGTAGTCGAGCAGCGCCGGCGCCAGCGGGTCGCCGAGGCCGGCCGCCACCAGGGCGCACAGGGAGGTCAGCTCGACCATCTCGTCGGCGGTCGATCCGGTCCGTAGCCTCGCCCACTCGCCGAGCCGCTCGCCGTACGACCGCAGGAGGGCCCCCTCGATCGACCTCGCCGTCTCGTCATCGCCCGAGGCCTCGGCGGCGAGGGCCACGTAAAGCCGTTCCCGCACGGTCAGGTCCGGGAGCCCGGCGGCCGCCCGGACCTCCGCCAGCCGGGGCACGCCGAGCGAGGCGAGGCCGGCGGTGACTGCCAGGTGGAGCTCGCGGCTCGTGGTCGGGAGGCCGTCGATCACCAGCAGGACGTCGCGCAGGCCGTCGGGGTCCAGGCGGTCGGGCGCCACGATCGCGATGCGTGCCGTCAGCATCGGGTCCGGACCCGAGTAGGGCAGGAGCGGCACCCCGGCGGAGACCGTGTTCCCGTTGTCGTCCTCCCGGGTCGCGATCTGGTAGATGCTCGGGTCGAAGGCGGCCGGCGGCAGCGCGGCCGGGTCCCGGCCGAAGGCGCGCACGAGCAGGTCGCGCGCCATCCCCTGGGCGAGCGCCCGGTCGATCCGAGCCCCGCCCTCCGACGCGAGCTCCTCGAGCAGGGAGATGTAGCGACCCCGTCCAGCGTCGCTGAACGTGTAGCTCGTCAGGTCGGCGCCGCCGGGGAGCCGACCGCCCGTGGTCAGCACTCGCCAGTCGGTGGCCGTCGAGGTCAGCCGCGAGGTCACGACCGCGACGGTCCGGGCGAGCCGGTCGGAGAGGGGACGGCCGTCCGGGCCGGCCCGGGTCGAGCTGGCCTCGATGACCAGGGTGTGACGACCCACGACCAGGGCCGGCAGCGGGACGTCGACATCCGTGAAAGCACGACCGTCGTACCGGGTCGGCGCCAGGCCGAGCGACGCGCCGCTGACCGTGAACGTCACCGGGTCCCCGGTGGCCAGGCCGTCGCCGTAGGCCCGCAGTCGGATCGTGGGCCGATCGGCCGCGAGGTACTCGTCCGCGATCGTCGCCTCGACGAAGAAGGGCAGCCCCACCGGCAGCAGCAGGTCTCCCTCGCCGGCCCCGAGCGCCGACGTGATGGCGGTCGCGCTCAGGTGCCACGAGGTCAGGTCGTCGGAGAGCGGGAGGGCGACCGTCGCCCGACCCGCCTGATCGGTCCGGACCTGCCGGAAGGCGAGCGTGTCGACGAAGTCGCTGCGCAGGCCTTCGTCCCCGCCGCCTCCACCGGCCGAGCCGCCCTCGCCCTCGGTCCCCCCGCCCGGCGCCTGGTGGGTGGCGGTCAGCCGGAGGATGCCGCTCGGCTCCCGCTCGTAGATGACCGGCAGGGGTTCGAAGGCGGCTGCCGCTCCCATCGCGAAGAGCTTCTGGTCGACCGCGCGGAGGATCACGCTGGCTGCGACCGGACGCCCCCGAGCGTCGGTCGTCCGGATCGCGACGTTGGCGGTCCCACCCGGTGCGTAGCGCGACCGGTCGGCGGTCAGGCCGACCGTGATCCGGCGGTTCGCGGGATCGAAATCCGCCCAGGTCGCCGCCTTCGGTGCGTAGGTCCGGCCGGTGAACCGCACGCCGATGACGAAGATCCCGGGCACGTCACCTTCGGCGAAGCGCCGGTCGAAGCGGCTCGAGGTGGTGACCTTCGCGGAGCGGAGGCCCTGCCGCGCGACGATGTAGAGATATCGGTTCGACCCGCCGCTCGGCAGGGCCCGGACGCCGTCGGTCATCGTCAGCCGGACGGCGTCGCCCACGTCGTAGCTCGCCGCGACCTCGCGCTCGCCGACGATCGTCTCGAACTGGGGGAGCCGGACGGCGGGCTCCATGCCCGCGATGGCCGGGCCGGCGTAGACCGTGTGGCGCTCGGTCCGACCGAGCTCGTCGACCGCCCGGAGGACGACCTCGTAGTCGTGCTTCCCGCTGGGGACGGCAAGCGATGTTCGGAACCGCCCGTCGGCACCGGTCCGCAGGGTCAGCGTCCGGAACGGCCGGCGGGTCGTGTCGTACTCGTACTGGGGAACGACCTGCTTCGCGATCGGGTCGTACAGGTAGCGGGCCAGGTGACGGACCGAGATGAGCTCGGTCACCGTGGCGGTCACCTTGGTCCGGGCGACCGGCGGGCCGTCGATCCGAAGGGTCGCCTCGTCAGCCAGACCGGCTGACAGCTGGCGCTCGACCCCGGCCAGGTCGACGAGGTGGAGGTCGCCGCTCAGCGAGAGGCGCCGGCCCGTGAGGGCGCTCTCCGCCCGCAGGGTCACCGCGCTCGGGAAGACGAGGGCGCAGCTCGAGGCCTGGATCTCACCCTCCTCGGTACGCGCGGGCGAGATCGAGATGCAGACATCGCCTTCGCCCTCGGAGGACTCCTCGCGAACGGGGCTCCAGGCGAAGACCACCTGCCCGTTGGCGTCGGTCGGCGCGGTCACCGTCCTCGTCCCGCTCGTGTCCTCGTAGGGGTCGGCGACCCGGAACGGGACCGTCGGGACCGGACGACCGTCGAAGAACCGGGCCGTGATCGTCGCGGCGATCCGGCCCTCGTCCGACGCCAGCGCGGATCCGACGGGCGGCGCCTGGACGACCGCGTGATGGTCGAGCGTCACGCCGAGCTCGTAGAGCGGCTTCCGGATGACACCGACCTCGACCATGGCCCGCCGGGCCACCGTGCCGTCCACCACGGCCTGGAGGATGTACGTCCCGACCGCCTGACCGTCCAGCCGGAGCGAACCGCTGAAGGCCCCGGCGAGGTCCGGATGGACGGAGATCCGGGTGATGACCGGTGGATCCGTGACCTGGTCGTTGGCCGAGGTCACCAGGCGGAGCTCGACGGTCGTCGGCACGGTCCGTCCGATTCGAGTGCGCAGGAGACCCAGGACGTCGACCCTGTCCGTCGTGCGGTAGAGCTCGCGGTCCGTGGAGAGCAGGGACCACCAGCCGGGCGAGGTCGCCGGTTCGTAGCCGGCCCACTCGCCGCGGTAGGTGCCGCCCCGATCGTTGACGTCGAAGGGCACGGACACCGACGTCCCGTTCGGCGCCCGGACGTCGAGGATCGGAGACGTGACCCTCGCCGGCTGGCCGGACCCGCCGGACTTGCCGTCCGGGATCGCCTCGGGCGGGACCAGGGCTGCCGGGGTCCGGGAGACGAGCAGGCCCGTCGCGTCGGTCCGGCCGAGGGTCGCACCGCCGTGGAGACGGACCACCGCCCCCTTCACCGGTCGACCCGTCACCGCGTCGTTGGCCCAGACGACCGTCCGGTCCGACAGCACGGCCACCCAGGCGGTCACGCCGGTCACCTGGAGGATGGCCTGGGATCGTCGGGTCGAGCCCACCTCGACGAGGTACCAGCCCGCGGGCAGCCGCGTTGGGAAGGCGATGACCCCGCCGTTCTCGACCATCCGCAGCCGGGCGCTGAAGCCCAGGACGCGGGGCAGCCCACTGGTCGGGACCTTCGGCTCGCTCCACTCGGCGAACGCAGGCTGGTCGAAGAGGAGCCGCAGCTGGCGGATCGCGGCGTCCCCGGACGGGTAGCGGTAGACGCGGACCGGGACCGACCGCGGCGGATCCGTGGTCACGCCTTCGACGTCGGGGAGGATGACCTCGAGCCCGATCACCGGTCGCTCGGTCGGGCTGGCCTGGAGGATGTCCCGACCGATCCGGATCCTGACCGGCTCAGCGGCGGGTGGACCCGAGGTCTCGAACCGGAAGCGCAGGTCGCGCTCCAGGGCCAGGCTCGGGGCCACCCCGGGCAGACCCTTGCGAACGGTGACCGTGTAGACGGTCCGCGCCTTGAGCCCGGACGGCACGAAGACCTGGGTCCGTCCGTTCCGCTCGAACCGGCCCTGGGTCGCCGGCGAGATCGTGAAGTAGGGGGACAGGTCGGCGACGCCGTCCTGGTCGAAGGTGACCTCGATCCCGGTCGTCGTCGGGACCGCGGTCGCGGTATCGCCGGGAATCGTGCTCTGGACGTGGATCGGCCCCCGGACCTGGAACGCCCAGGAGGCGGTCCGCAGGCCGTCCGACCCGCTCAGATCGAACCGGTAGGTCCCTCCGGCCGCGAGCGGTCGATCGGGGCGCAGGGTCACCGACCCGGCGTCCGGACCCGCGCCGACCTTGAACGGGGCTGCCGGCGTGGAGGCGAGACGCGCCGCGAGCGTGGCGGCCGGAGTGCCGCCGGTGGCGGTCAGGACGAACGTCGTGTCGCCGAAGACCCCGGCGGCGTCGGTCCTGGCGGCCCGGAGCGTGGCCTCAGGCGCGGCCGCGACCGACTCGATCGACGTCCAGGCGCCACCCTCACCGGCCGGTGTCGGTCCGGCCGGCGACGTGGCGCCGGGGTTCTGCGAGGCGCCGAGCGACGGCTGGCCGGTCGACCCGGTCGGCTTGAGGATCCCGCCCTCGCAGCCCGAGAGCAGGGTCCCGGCGACGAGGAGCAGCGATGCCATGAGTGCGGCGGGGTGCCGCCACCGACGGGACGACCCGGAGATCAGCGCGGTTTCGCGTGTCTCGACCACGGTCCGGCCTCATGACCGCCGGTCCCGTGACGCTCAGCGCCGCGGAGGCGATCGTCTTCTGTGGCGATGAGACGCGCAGGGACCGCAGACCGTTACAGCCCTCAGCGGGCGCCGCCGCGACTCCGTCACATCGGGAGGGCGAGGGCGATGGGGCGGCCCGCCCGACGACTACCTGACCTTGACGATGGCCTTCACGGCATCGGCGGGCGTGCCCGCCCCGGACGTCGCCCTGATGAGGAACGTTCCCTTGGTCGAGCTCGACCCCGCCACGCTGACCACCATCTTGAGGTTGATGGATCCGCGCGCGGCGATCGCGCCGGTCGAGTAGGTGCCGGCCTTCACCTTCGCGGTCACGTTGGTCGTCCCCCGGAAGTAGCGGACCGTGATCCCGCGAGCGCCGCCGCTGCCCTTGATCGTGAATGCACTCGCCACCAGGCCATCGTTCTGGATGCTCACGTAGAAGGTCCCGGTCTTGCGGTGCTTGACGGAGATGGTCTTCGTCTCGCCCACGGCGGTCGGGCTGTACACGGAGTTGCCCGTGAACGGCCCGACGCTCTTCACGCCGATCCGGGCGTCCGGCAGCGTGAGCGCGTAGGCGGCGAGGTACTGCGCCCGGGCGTCGCCGCCCGCATTGGTGAAGGTTCCGCCGACGTCCACCTTGCTCCTGAAGATCGCGACCGCGTTCAGGCTCGAGTTCGTCGGGCCGTTGCCGGCCCCGTTCGAGCCGATCGGCCGCCAGGCGCCGCCGTCGAAGTAGGCGATCTGGTCCGCGGTCGCGACGCCGTCGGCGTTCTGGAACGAGCCCGCGGCGAAAACGAGCGACCCGGCTGTGGTCAGCCCATTGATGGACGTCCCGACCGGGAACCAGCCGTCCGTGCCGGCGGTGTTCGAGCCCACGGCGTTCCACGCCGCGCCATCCCACTTCACGACGTGGTCGGCCTGCACGATCCCACCGACGTTCCCGGCGTCGGTCCCGACATAGACGTCGGTGCCGTGGGCGGCCAGGCTGCGGACGGCGGAATCGACGGCTCCGAAGGCCGGGCCCGCGCTCGCGCCCATGGCGTGCCAGGCGACGCCGTCATAGGCGGCGACGTGGTCGGCCGCGGCGATTCCCTCGAGGTTGATGAAGGTGCCGCCTGCGTACAGGACCCCGTTGCTGTCGGCGGTCAGGGCGACGATGCCGCTATTGATGTCGCCGTCGGCGGAGACGGTCGACCGCGCATCCCCGGTGGTCAGGTCGCACGCGAGGAGGAAGTCGGCCGACGTGAGCCCGGCCCCGTTCGCGAACAGGCCCCCGACGTAGAGGGTGTTGCCCACGATCTGGAGGGCGTTGACTTTGGCGGTGATGGCCGACCCGGGGACGGTCGAGTTGCAGAACGGCGCCCAGGCGCCGCCGTCCCAGACGGCCAGGAAGTCGGCATCGGCGTTGCCGCCGGCATTGAGGAACGTGCCGCCCGCGTAGACCTTGCCGGCGTGGTACGCGATCGCGAAGACGGCTCCGTTCGAGATGCCCGTGCCCGCCAGGGCGCTCCAGGCGGTGCCGTTCCACGTCGCGATCCGCGCGGCGTTGGCGTTGCCGCCGGCCGAGGTGAACGCGCCCCCCACGAGGAGCACCCCAGGGTCGTCCGCGTTGAGGGCGTCGACGGCGCCGTCGAGCGACGCCAGCGCGGAGGTGGCGCCCACGCCCAGGTGGTCCCAGCCCCCAGGCCCGATCGCCGATGCTCCCGATGCAAGCGGGACGATGGCGGCAACGGCCAGGGCGAACGCGAGGATGGGACGACGGCGCATGGTGGCTCCTCGGACACTGGGGCTCGCCACAGTACTGGACGCGCCTTCAGATGGCCAGCACTCAGGTGCGGGCACGCACCGGAGCCCTCAACGCGCGGCGACCACCTCGACCTCGATCCGGAACGGCGGCACGAGGCCGCTCACGGCGACCGTGGCCCGGGTCGGCGGCTCGGTCGGGAAGGTCGTCCGGAAGACCGCGTCGTAGGCCGCCCAGTCGGCCATGTCCACCAGGTAGACGGTCGTCTTGACGACGTCGGCGAGGGTCAGCCCGACGGCCGCCAGGCAGCCGGCCACGTTGGCGAACATCGTCCTGGTCTCGGCCTCGATCCCGCCGGGAGCCACCGTGCCGGTCGCATGGTCCTCACCGACCTGCCCGGCGACGAAGACGAGGCCATTCGCCTCCACGACCTGGCTGTAGGCGGAGCGGCCGGGCTGGATCCCGGGCAGCACGGGGACGGTCTTCGGCATAGGAGGCTCCTCAGCTGAACAGCTCGTCGACCGCGTCGGCGAAGACCTCGGTGTGGCGGTCGACGTCGGCCTCCACCGTGTCCGGGCACATCAGGGCCATGTTGTGGAACGGGGTCATCAGGATCCGCCGGTTCATCGCGTAGAGGTGGAGGAACCGCTCGAGCTCCGGGTCCGCCGCGGCGGACTGCTCGGCTCCGTCGCGCGGCGCCGTCGGCATGAAGTGATATTCGGCGCGGCAACCGAGCCTCGTGACGTGCCATGGCGCGTCGCTGCGTTCGATCACCGCCTCGACCCCGGCCGTCCAGCGCTCCGCCAGCGTCGTCATCCGGGCGAACGCCTCGTCGGTCATGACCTCGGTCAGGGTCGCCCGGACGGCAGCCATCGAGAGGGCGTAGCCGGCCAGCGTCCCGCCGATCCCGCCGACGTCGGAGTCCTCGAGGGGGATCGTCCCGGTGATCCGGTCGGCGATCGTCTCGGTGAAGCCATACGTGCCGACCGGGATCCCGCCGCCGATCGTCTTGCCGATGACGAGCATGTCCGGATCGAGTCCCCAGGCCCCGGTCGCCCCGCCGGGACCGGCGCAGATCGTGTGGGTCTCGTCGTTGATGAGGATGGTGTCGGTCGCCCTGGTGAGCTCGCGCATCGCCTCGAGGTAGCCCGGCTCGGGCAGGACGATCCCGATGTTGGTCAGGGCCGGCTCCACCAGGACGGCGGCCACGTCCCGGTCGGCGAGGGCGCGCTCGAGGGCGGCGATGTCGTTGAACGGGACGACCCGGGTGGTCTCGGCCGGATCCACCTGGGGGCCGATGTTGCCCTGGCGGGGGCCCACGCTTCCGTCGGGCAGCAGGGTGGCGAAGGTCTCGTCGACCGAGCCGTGGTAGCAGTAGTCGTGGACGACGACCTTCGAACGGCCGGTGATGTGCCGGGCCAGCCGGAGCGAGAAGCGGTTCGCGTCGGTCGCGGTGAGGGTGAACTGCCAGTACCGGAGCCCGAAGCGGCGGCGGAGCTCCTCGCCTGAGGCGATCGCGTCCTCGATCGGGAGCATGAGGGTGATCCCGGCGCCGAACTGGCGCTCGACCGCCTCGACCGTCGCGGCTGGCGAGTGGCCGGCCATCGCCCCGGTGTCGCCGAGACAGAAGTCGATGTAGTCGTGGCCGTCCACGTCCGTGAAGTGGGCCCCGGCGGCCGACTCGACGAAGAGCGGGAAGCTCCCCGCCCACTTCACCATCCAGTTCATCGGGACGCCGTCGAGGAGCGAGCCCTTGGCCCGCTCGTGGAGGGCGTGGGAGCGCGGGTTGTCGGCCGCGAACGTCGCCAGCTCACGTCCCATCAGCCGGACGAGACGCGATCGGTCGAGGGTGCGGGTCGCGGGCACGCGGTGGGCCTCCGTGATGACGGGTCGCGAGGTTCGTGCCGGCGTGGTCGGGGTCCGCGGCTCCGCGTTCGGCAGGTACGGCGTCATCTTGCGCTTCAGCGCGCTCGAGGGTCGGTGCGGTTCGCTCGCTGAGACAGGTGCGCGGCGTGGCTAGTGGCGCCCCGGCCGTCGTCCGACCGGGTTCCGCAGGGCGCCGATCGGGGAGTGCCACCGGATACAACGGGCAATGGTGGAGCTGCCCCGGCGGCGCTCCGTGGGGGCCTCGGTGACTGCTCTACGCTACCGGATACGACGGGCAATGGTGAGAGCGCTTCACAAGGCACCCGGGACGAGCCCAGACGGCCGCGGGGGCGCCTACTTACCCATACCCGTGGTACCTGGGGGGACAACTCTCCGGCAGAGCACCCGGGCCACGGCGCTCGGGCGGGCGCGGCCCCCTCCTGGGCGCCTAGTTCGTGTGGCGGGTGAGC
This sequence comes from uncultured Chloroflexia bacterium, assembly GCA_963809595.1. GTDB lineage: Bacteria > Chloroflexota > Limnocylindria > Limnocylindrales > CSP1-4 > Chersky-267. The sequence goes on from CAWEKG010000004.1 coordinate 995,926, forward strand.
CCGCAGATCGGGCAGGTGGCGATCCCGGTGGCGGGATCGAGCTCGAGGAAGCTGGCGCAGCCGTTGGTCGAGCAGAAGATGCGGCCGTTGGCGGCTGACTGGGTGCGCCTGCGCATCCGGCGGATGGACCCGGCACGTGCCGAGGTCGAGTGGGTCATGGTTCGCGAGAGCATGGATTCCTTGGTCTTCCCGGGTGTCGCACGGACGGTTTCGTGTCCGGCGCCATTCCCGATGGTTACCGCCTCGGCGCCCTCTGAGGCGCCGACACAGGCGGTGCGGTGGATTGATGTGTCCGGCGCGTCGCGGGAGCAAAGGTTTCGGATGCTCTGACCTGCGACGCCGCTCGGGCGTTGACCCCAAGAGGATGGGGCCCGGCCAAGATCCTGTCAAACGGCCGATGGTCCGGGTGGGCCCGGCCGATGCTAGGCTCCCGGGGATGACAGGCCCCGACCGCCGCCGTTCGGACCGCGAGATCGTCCTGTTCGCCCTCGGGTTGTTCGCGATCGCGGTCATCCTGTTCCTCCTCCCGGACCTGGGACCGCCCGCCGCCCGTGGCCTCATCTCCGAGCGGATCCACGCCCGGGTGGTGGCCGTCGTGCCGGCGACCGACCAGCTGGCGCCCACGGCGACGGTCGAGTTCCTCGAGGGCGCTCGTCGTGGCGAGCAGGAGCAGGCCACCGTGGAGGGTCCGTCCGGTCAGCTCGAGCTGCCCGACTACGTCGTCGGCGACGAGGTGGTCGTCTCGATCGATATCCAACCGGACGGGACCACGACGTTCTCGGTCATCGATCGCTGGCGGCTGCCGCTCATCGGGGGGCTGGCCCTCGCCTTCGCCGTCCTGACGATCGCGGTGGCCGGCTGGCGGGGCGTCCGCTCGATCGTGGCCCTGGCGCTGACGATCGCCATGACCGTCCGGGTCCTCATCCCGCTCCTCCTCTCGGGCTGGAACCCCCTCGTCCTGGCGATCGGGCTGGGGGCCGCCGTGACCGTTCTCTCGTTCGTGCTGACCCAGGGGCTCAACCGGACGACCGGCGCGGCGATCGCCGGGACACTGGCCGGCCTGCTCATCACCGGGGTCGCGGCCGCGCTCGTCACGGCCCTCGCCCGATTCACGCCGGCCCAGGGCTCCGAGGAAGTGGTGGCGATCGGCCAGCTGGCCGGGTCGCGGATCGACCTGTCCGGGCTGCTCCTCGCAGGGGTCGTCTTCGGCGCGCTGGGCGTCCTCAACGACGTCGCGATGAGCCAGGCGGCGACGGTCGACGAGCTCCGCTCGGTCGATCCGACGCTGGGCGCGGGGGTCCTCTACCGACGGACGATGAACGTCGGGATCGCCCACCTTTCGGCCAGCGTGAACACGCTCTTCTTCGCCTACCTCGGGACCGCCCTGCCGCTGCTCGTCCTGTTCGCGGTCCAGGTCCGCGGCCTCGGCTTCCCGCTCAGCGAGGAGATCGTCGCGGTCGAGGTGGTTCGGACCCTGGTCGGGGCGATGGGCATCGTTGCCGACGGTCCCGATCACGACGGCGATCGCGGTCCGGATGACCACCCAGCGGCCAGGTTGACTGGCTGGGACGGCATCGTCCGCACCGATAGGTTCGGCCGGTTCGACGCGCTGGCTTAGTCGAGCGAGGCACGAAACCCGCTCGTCCATCGCTCAAGGCGATGGACGCCTCCAGCTTCGGTCCTGGAGGGCGGGCACAGCCCTCGTAACCGTCCCGATCCATCGGTGTGGCCGATGCGAGGCACTAGCATTGGTTCGGTAAGGACGGTGCTGCGCGGAACGGTCGCCGGCAACGGATCAGGCGGTCCTCAGCCCTCCCGGACCACGACCCCGACGACCTCCTCGCCGTAGCGCTCGAGCTTCGTGGGTCCGACACCGCTGATCGCGGCCAGGTCGGCTAGCGAGCGGGGGCGGGCGGTGGCGATCGCCGCGAGGGTCGAGTCGTGGAAGATGATGTACGGGGCCATCGCGTCGTTCCGGGCTCGCTCGAGGCGCCAGGCCCGGAGCGCGTCGAAGAGTGGATCCCCGGAGCTCGGGGCCGCACCGCGGCTGCTCGGGCTCGGGCCCGAGGTCCTGTCAAGACCGCCCGCGCCGACCCTCGCGCCGACGCCGCGTCCCGCAGACGCGGTCCGACCGGGCGCCCGAGCGCCTCCGCGCTCGATCGGCGGCATCACCTCGAGGAGGAAGCGCGAGCGACGGCGCTCGGTCGACTTGGCGTCGCGGTGGCGGGCCGACGAGAGCCAGAGATGGACCCGGGCGCGGGTGATCCCGACGTACAGCAGTCGGCGCTCCTCCTCGATCTCGGCCGGCTCGGTCGCCTGGCGGATCGGCAGGAGACCCTCCTCGAGGGCCGGCAGGAAGACGGCGTCCCATTCGAGCCCCTTCGCCCGGTGATAGGTGAGCAGCTCGACACCGGCGCCGGCGGATCCGTCCGCCTCGGCCGCCGTCCGCCGCGCCACCTCGTCCAGGAGGGCGTCCACGTCCGCCGCCGGGTCGGCCGCCGCGACCTCGCGTCCGATCTCGAGCAGGGCGAGCAGGGCACCATGGCGCTGACGAGCCTCCTCGCCCGGCGGGACCGTCTCGGGGTCGAAGTCGAGGGCCCGCCGCCAGATCTCGGCCAGCCGAGCCACGAGGGTGGGCTCGGCGGCGCTGTCCGCCGGCGGCGACGACGGCTCGGGCGTCGTTTCGGCGGCCCGATGCGACGGCTCCTCGATGTCGCCGGGTCGTGGTCGCCTTCGGTCCGCCCGTGCCGCCGAGATCGCGCGGCGGATCTCGGGGCGCCCGAAGAAGCGTTCGCCGCGGAGCTGGAACGGGACCCCCGCCGCCCGGAGGGCGGCCTCGAACCCGACGAGCTGGCCGTTCGTCCGGACGAGGACGGCCGCCTGCTCGGCCGCAAGCCCCTCGTCGATGAGCCGCCGCGTCTCGGCGGCCACCGCACGCTCCTCGTCGAGATTCGTCGGGAACTGGCGGATCGTCGGGACCGGACCGCTCGGCCGGGTCGGCACGAGCCGCTTCGGCGGTCCGACCACGGCCCGTGGCGCCCGGGCCAGCAGGCGGTTCGCGAGCCCGAGGACCTCGGGCGTGCTCCGGTAGTTCGTCTCGAGCCGGATGACCTTGGCGTTCGGGTAGCGGCCGGTGAACCCGGTCAGCCACTCGGATGACGCCCCGGTGAACGTGTAGATCGTCTGGTCCTCGTCGCCGACGACGGCCAGGTCCTGCCGTCCGCCGAGCCAGGCGTCGAGGACGGCCTGCTGGAGCGTGTTCGTGTCCTGGTACTCGTCGACGCTGAACCAGCGGTATCGGTCGCGGACCTCGACGGCCACCGTCGGCTCGTCCTCCAGGAGACGGACGGTCATCTCGAGCATGTCCTCGAAATCGATCCGCCCGACCCGTTCCTTCGCCCGCTCGTATCCCCGGTAGAGCGGCGCGAAGAGGCGGGCGGGGAGGGGACCGTCGTGACCCTCGCGCTCGACCGACGCCTCGTAGGCGGGCGGCGGGATCCGACGCGCCTTCGCCCACTCGATCTCTCCGGCCAGGTCGCGGGCCGCCACGTAGCGATAACCGCCGGGCAGGGTCCGGGCGAGATCGACGATCAGGGCGACCTTCGACTCGAGGATCCCGGGCAGCTCGCCGCCGGTCACTCGGGGCCAGAAGTGGCGGAGCTGGCGGAGGGCCGCCGCATGGAACGTGGCCGCGGCGATGCCGGGTCGGCCCAGCGCGACCAGCCGCTCGCGCATCTCGCCAGCCGCCTTGTCGGTGAACGTCACCACCAGGACGTGCCCCGGCTCGACCGCGCCGGTCTCGACGGCATACGCCACCCGGCGCGAGATCGCCCGGGTCTTGCCGGTGCCGGCCCCGGCCAGGATGCAGACCGGCCCCGACGTCGTCAGGACGGCGAGCCGCTGGGCGGCATCGAGGTCGGCGAGGAGGTCGTCTCGCGGAGTGGGGGTCGGCGTGGGACGCGGATCGGGCACCCGGTCATGGTAGCGAGCGCCGCTCGACGGCCGATCCCGCCGGCGGTTGCCAGCGGGCACCACATCCGTCGCCGGAGATGACCCAGCGAGACGCGGTCGGAGCATGATGGCGCCATTCGCTGGTACTTCTGGGGGATGATCCATTGCTGCTCGACCGGACTTACGTCCGGGTCCCGACCGGCCACCGACGCAAGGTCGCCCTTCGTCCAGGACACCTGGCAGCCGCGTGCTACTTCACCCTCACCCGCGCGGCTCTCGGGGCTCTCGCCGTCCTGAGTCTTGCCCTCGTACTCGTCCTCATCCTCGGGCGTGACCGACTCGAGATCGGGGTCGACCTCGAGACCCTGCGCCGGGGGACCGACAGGTGGATGGCCGGCGCCACGCTCTATCAGCCCTGGCAGCTCGCGGGACCGTACTCCATCCACGGTGGCGCGGACGGGGCGGTCCTCTACCCACCCATTGTCCTCTGGCTCATCGTCCCGTTCCGGGTCCTGCCCACCACGCTGTGGTGGGCGATTCCGATGGCGCTGACGGCCGGCGCGTTGGTGCGACTTCGCCCCGCGCCCTGGACCTGGCCCGTGATCCTCGCCCTCGCCGTCTGGCCTGCCACGGTCACGACGTACCTGTGGGGCAATCCCACGATGTGGCTCGTCGCTGCCGAGGGCTTGGGGCTCCTGTTCGGCTGGCCGGCCATCCTCATCCTCGTGAAGCCGACTCTCGCTCCCTTCGCGCTGGTTGGAGCGAACCGCCGGTCATGGTGGGTGGCCCTTGGGGTGCTGATCGCGATCTCACTGCCGTTCGGGGGGTTGTGGGTCGACTGGGCGAGAGCCGCCATCTTCTACCCGACGAACGCCGGATGGACCTACTCGCTGGGCAACGTGCCGCTGATGCTCATCCCGATCGTCGCCTGGTTGGGCTGTCAGCGCCAGAGGGCCTCGACGACGTCATTGCCGACACCGGACAGCCCCTATGGGGAATCAACCATTGCCGCGTGACCGAGCTTTCGTCCGGGCAGGCGGAGGACGCATCGAGGCGTGGCGGAAGGATGGCGTTACTCCGCGCCGGTGTTTCAGAGGCACCACGCAGTGCTACTAGACCGGACCTTCGTACGGGTCCCGACAGCGCAGGCGCGAACGGTGCGGCGCTGGGTGGGGATTCCGCTGCTCGACGGGATCGCGGTCTACCTCCTGATGAAGGCTGCGGACTGGATCGCCTACATGGGCCCGACCGTCGCCTGGTTCGTCAGCTCGACCGACCACGCGATCTACATGTCCCAGGCACATCGCGTCCTGTCGGGCGGTCCCATGTACCAGGCGTGGCAGCTGGCGGGCCCCTACGTGGTCACCCCCGACGGTCTCGCGCACCCGGAGATGTACCCGCCCTTCGTGGTTCTCGGCCTGTTCGTACCGATGGCCTTGCTGCCCGACTTCCTCTGGTGGGCCATCCCGCTCGGGATCATCACGGCGATGGTCGGCTACCATCGCCCGTCGCTCTGGGGCTGGGTGGGCATCCTCGCCTGCCTCGCCGCTCCGCCGACCTGGCAGCTCATCGCCTGCGGCAATCCCGCGCTGTGGGCTGCCGCGGCGGTGGGACTGGGCACGCGCTGGGGTTGGCCCGGCGCCCTGGCGATGTTGAAGCCGAGCCTGCTGCCGTTCGCATTGGTCGGCATCCGGTCGCGCGGCTGGTGGGTCGCGCTCGCCGCAGTCTGCGCGTTCTCGCTCGTTACCCTGCCGCTGACGATCGACTGGATCCGTCTGACACTCAACGCGCAGGGCTATTCGGCGGTGAACCTGGGCAACGTGCCTCTGCTACTGATCCCGGTCATCGCCTGGGTCGCGCGTCGGCCACGGCACACCCCCAGGACGTCCTGGCTGACCCGGGCCGTCTCGCTCGTCGGGCGGGCCACGACCTCCACGACGCCGGCCGAGGCGTCCGCCCGCTGAGTCGTCGGCAGCGACCGTCGAGGCGCGGAACCGGCCGACGCCTCATCATCGATCTGTGTTCCCGCTCCGGTTCGGCGCCGTCCTCTCCCACCAGGGCACGACGTGGCCCGCGTTCCGCGATGCCGCCCAGGCGGCCGAGGCCGCCGGCTTCGACTCGATCTGGACCTGGGATCACCTCCTGGCCAGCGACGGGCCCCCGGATCAGCCGGTCCTCGAAGGCTGGATGCTCCTCGCCGCGCTCGCCCCGATCACGACCCGCCCGACACTCGGCCTGATGGTGGCGGCGAACACCTTTCGCAACCCGGCCCTGACCGCCAAGATCGTGACGACCCTCGACCACCTGAGCGACGGTCGGGCGATCCTGGGCATCGGCGCCGGCTGGCTCGAGCGGGAGCACGACGCCTTCGGGATCGACTTCGACGGGAGCATGGGCGAGCGGCTGGACCGGATGGACGAGGCGATCGTCCTGATCCGCCGGCTGCTCGACGGCGAGCGGTTCGCGCACGAGGGCCGCTTCTACCGTTTCCACGATGCCTGGCTCTCGCCCCGGCCGATCCAGGTCCACCTGCCGATCCTCATCGGCGGCTCGGGACCGAGGAAGACTCTCCCCACGCTCGCCCGCCACGCCGACATGTGGAACGAAGGCGACGATCTCGAGACGATGCTTCGCCACGATGCGATCCTCCGCGAGCGCTGTGCCGAGATCGGCCGGGACCCCGAGACGATCGAGCGGACCCTCTACTGCCACGTCGTCCTGCGCGACGATCCCGCGGCGGCGCGACGGGTCCACGAGGTGGCGATCCGCGCGCACGGCATGGATCCGGCGGTCGAGGACTGGGGTCCGTTCCTCGGCTCGCCCGAGGCGGTGGCCGCCGACCTCCGACCGTACGTCGAGGCCGGCTTCACCCACCCGACGATGGTCTTCGCCGAGCCGTACGACCTCGAGACGATCGGCCGGGCGCCGGAGCTAAGGGCGCTCCTCGAAGCCTGACAGCAAGCCGCGCCTGCCGCCGTCTCAATCGGTCGTCGGCGCGTTCCCGCCGCATCGGCTATGATTCGAATCTCGTGCTCGACGGGCGCCTCCGGTCTGCGCCCCGGTCTCTGAAACCGCCGATCCCGAACCATCCCTCGCCCTGACCGGGCCCCGCGTCCCGCGGGAGGGCCCCGCCAGGAGCACATCGTGTCCTTCGCACCACTCGGGCTTGCGCCCGAGCTCCTCCGCGCCGTCGCGGACCAGGGCTACACCCAGCCCACCCCCGTCCAGGCTGCCGCGATCCCGTTCGTCCTCGAGCGTCGCGACGTCCTCGCCGGCGCTCAGACGGGGACCGGCAAGACCGCCGCCTTCGTCCTGCCGATCCTCCAGCATCCTCCATGGCTCCCGCCCGGCCGGCCAGCCCGGCAACGGCGCGCCCGCCAACGGAGCCCGGCCCGATCGCCGCGATGCCACCCGCTCGCCGATCCGCTGCCTGATCCTCACCCCCACCCGCGAGCTGGCACTCCAGGTCGAGGAGAGCGTCCGGACCTACGGCGCCCAGCGCCCGATCCGCTCGACCACGATCTACGGCGGCGTCGGCTTCGACCCCCAGGTCCGTGCCCTGCGGGCCGGTCCTGAGATCGTGGTGGCCACCCCTGGTCGACTGCTCGACCACGTCGGCCAGCGGACGATCGACCTCTCGAAGGTCGAGATCCTCGTCCTCGACGAGGCCGACCGGATGCTCGACATGGGCTTCATCCGCGACATCCGCAAGGTCCTCGCGCTCGCTCCCGCCGCGTCGCCAGAACCTCCTCTTCGCGGCGACCTTCTCGGACGAGATCCGGCGACTCGCCGACGGCATCCTGGATCACCCCGCGCACGTCCAGGTCACCCCGCGCAACACGACCACGGAGCTCGTCCGCCAGCTGGTCATCCCGGTCGACCGCGAGCGCAAGCGCGACCTCCTGAGCCACCTCGTCCGCTCGGGCCGGATCGACCAGGCGCTCGTCTTCACCCGGACGAAGCACGGCGCGAACCGCCTCGCGGAGCAGCTCGGGCGGGACGGGATCGCCGCCGCGGCGATCCACGGCAACCGGAGCCAGTCCCAGCGGGTCCGCGCCCTCGACGACTTCAAGGCGCGGCCGCGGCGACGATCCTCGTCGCGACCGACATCGCGGCGCGCGGGATCGACATCGACTCGCTGCCCCACGTCGTGAACTTCGAGCTGCCGATGGTGGCCGAGGACTACGTCCACCGGATCGGCCGGACCGGCCGGGCCGGCTCCGACGGCGACGCGATCTCGCTCGTCTGCGTCGACGAGCACAAGCTGCTCTGGGAGATCGAGCGTCTGCTCCGGCGCAAGATCGCGACCGAGGTCAGTCGCGGGCTTCGAGCCCGACCGCTCGATCCGGCCCGAGCCGATCCTCCAGCGTTCCGGCGGCGGGGCCGGTGGACGTCCCGGCGCCCGGTCGTCGGCCGGCTTCGCCCGACCGAACCACGGCCCGCGGCCGGCGAACGCTCACGTTGGTGCACGTCCGAACACCGGCGGGGGCCGACCCCAGCCGACGCCCCACGGCCGTCCCGCCCAACCCGGTCGGGGCGGTGCCCCGCGCCGTCCCGGCCAGTCGATCGGCGGCTACGCTCCCGCGGCCCGTCCACAGGCCCAGCCCCGCCGCGACGGCCCGACCCACGGCCACACCGCCCTCCCCGGCGAGCGCCTCGCTCGCAATGGTGGTCACCAGGGCCGCTGACCCGGCGACATGCGAGTACGCGCTCACAGTCGAGAGCGGCCCCGCTCCCGGGCACGTCGTAGACTCCGCGAACCGTGGACGAGGCGCTGCGCAGCAACCGTGAGCTCTGGGACGCCTGGACGAGGATCCACGTCGGGTCCGCCTTCTACGACGTCGAGTCGTTCCGCAACGGCGAGCGGCCGATCCGGGTCGCCGACTATGAGCGCGAGGAGGTCGGAAGCGTCGAGGGCAAGACCCTCCTCCACCTCCAGTGCCACTTCGGGCTGGACACGATGTCGTGGGCGCGACTGGGCGCCACGGTCACGGGGATCGACTTCAGCGAGGAAGCGATCGTGGCGGCGCGCGAGCTGGCCGCCGAGGTCGGGATCCCGGCGACGTTCATCCGGTCTGAGCTCGACCGACTTCCCGAGGTGCTCGACGAGCGGTTCGACATCGTCTACACCTCGTGCGGCGTCCTCGGCTGGCTCCCGGACATCGCGGGCTGGGGGCGGGTCGCGGCACACTTCGTCCGGTCGGGCGGCTTCCTCTATCTGACCGAGATCCATCCGGTCGCCCAGGTCTTCAAGGACGAGGGCGTCGAGCCCGGCGAACTCCGGCTGGCCTTTCCGTACTGGTCGCACCCCGAACCGCTCCGCTTCGAGGTGAAGGGCTCGTACGCCGACCCTTCGGCCGCTACCGAGGGGCTCGTCGAGTACGGCTGGGACCACTCGCTCGGTGAGATCGTGACCTCGCTCGCCGACGCCGGCCTCCGGATCGAGTTCCTCCACGAGTTCGACTTCGTCCGCTGGCCGGTGGAGTTCCTCGTCGAGGGCGAGGACGGGCGCTGGCGCCTGCCCACCGGTTCGAAGGGCGACCTCCCGCTCTTCTTCTCGCTCAAAGCGACGAAGCCTGGAGCTTCGGTTCGCTGACCTTGGCGACGCTACCGCTCTGACGTGGCGGATCGCGCTGAGCGCGCATCCTGGAACGTGACGAC